>OZ244208.1:2420000-2596884 GCA_965216885.1 Pirellulaceae bacterium
CGGAAGTGGATTTTCAAAAATTCCGCAATCCAAGCTCGGCCGCCCGGGAGATTGGTTCGCTGGATGGATCCCGGATTATTGTTCTGAAACGACCGGCATGGTTTCACGAAACGGCCAGCTATCCCCAGCTTCCGTCCGTGGACGATCTCAAGAAAATTGTGCTTGTCCGGGATGCCTACGAGACGGTTGCGTCCATGAAAAAGATGGTATTTCGCAAGACGCACCGCGTTTTTGGCGGGCTGGGGAATCCTCTATTTCTGCAGTACTGGTACCGCGTCAGCCATCGTCTGGACGAGATTGGGCGCAACGAAGCGGGGTCGCTGGTTCGCTACGAAGACGTGTTGAATCAACCGACCATCGAAACGGCGAGGCTATTTCAGTTTTTGGGGTCCGCCCAATCGTCGGGAGTCGATCAGTACAGCAAGCCTACGGAGTTCGAGTGGAAGTGGGGGAAGGACGACGGAGGTCCGCGTATCAAGGAATTGCGCGTCTTGCCGCCTCGCGATCATGGCTACAAAGATCGCGGGCTGGTGCGGGCCATTCAGAATTCGCCGCAAGTCACCGAGCTCAGGCAGCGTCTAGGGTATGCACCACTTCCATAGCCGGCTGTGCTCGATGAGCAAGCTGGTGGTAGTGTCGTTCAAGGCGTTCGACGGATGTTCTCAGCGAATGTTGCCCGGCGTAGTCCATCGCGCCTTCGATGAGTTGTTCTCGCTGCGAGTCCGACTCAACGAAATTAACCATCGTGCGTGCCAGCCCGTCGACATCGTCGGGGAAGAAGCCGAATCCGTTGACGCCGTGTTCGACCATTTCGGCCAGCCCTTTCGCCCGGGCGGCAATGACGGGGACACCAAACGACATGGACTCCAGAACGCTGACCGGCTGATTTTCTGTCTTGCTGGGAGTTACGAAGACATCCCCAAGCGCAAACAGTTGCTGCGCGATGAGATCTTCATTGGGGACAAATCCAAGTCGGACGACCTTCTCTTCAAGACCCAGTTGGGCGATCTGTTCGTTTAGCGCCGGCATACTTGGCCCGTCGCCGACGATCACGAGTTTTGCGTCCGGTAGTTGCGTTTGTACCCTGTTGAAAGCATCGACGAGTACTTCTAAAGACTTTTCCGGTGCCACACGTCCGACATAGATGAACGACGGGCCCGTGATGCCGTATTTTTCTCGCAGTGCCGTGGTTTCTTTCTCGGATACGCGCTGCGGATCGCGGATGCCGTTGGAAATCACGACCGGATCGTTGGTGGAATGGTGATCCAACAGTGCTCGGCGGACGGACTCTGAAGGACTGGTGACCAGATCGCAGCGATTGAAGAATCCACGCACGTACGCCCACATCACGCTCTGCACCCAACGCCACGAAGGCAGGCCGATGCTCTTGAGGTACCCTGGGTCGGCGAAAAATGTGTGGAAGGTACCAACGACCGGTACGCCCAGCAGTTTCGCGCAGATCATGCCTTCCCAGCCGGATCCCCATTCGGTGTGTACATGTACAACGTCCGGGCGAAACTGCCGCAGATAACTTAGTGACGTAGCAATCGTTGGAAAAACGAGTCGCAGCTCGGGCAACCGCGGCGCGGGCAAGGTAACGGGGATGTCTCGCAGCGTCGCGTTCGCGGGGAGCTCTATCTTTTGATTGCGAAACTTGCGGCCCGGTTTGGGGCGAAAGATGGTGACTTCATGTCCCCGCTCGCAAAGTTCGTTGACCTGAGACAACACGGCGTAGGTAACGCCAGAGCAATAAGGTAAGCAGCTGTCGGTGAACACCGCAATGCGCATAACCGCCTCCTGGTTTGTATGTCGCGTGTCCGTAGTCTCGCCGATTCTGTTAAGGCGTGATGTTGCATTCGTTAAGAGTCGCCAGCTATTGCAGACGCGAGTCTGCCGGCTGCCGATTTACGTTTATCCTTCTTGCTTGACCTGTGAAGCTTGGCCAGGTTTCCCGTCAACTCTTCAAGAAGTCGTTGAGTATTTTCTCGAGGCGATCATGTGTGGCACCTGCGCTGGCACGGGCTGTCGTGATTGCACCAACGCGTCTCAGATGTGGCGTGGGACCAGACGTGACGTAGCGTGCATGGACTGCAAAGAAAATCGCGTGTTATTTGCGACGTCGTGGACGAGTACTGCTCGCGTCAGCCTTCATGAACGGCGCCGAGGTTTATCAGCGTATTTTGCCGGAAATCCGGCCAATTCCGCCATTCGGTGGCGTTATGCGGAGCAATTTGAAATGCTGATTCGTTAAGCCTTCCAGTAAACTGAAGGTTGGATTCTGGCTTTTTCAAATAGGTCGGTGGTCGATGCGCAGCGGCAAATCGTCATTTTTTCGTCGAGCAGATTCTTTAACGCTCGAGTCACTGGAAGCACGGCAATTGTTGGCGGCTGACGGTGCGTCGTTAATCGCGGACGCCTACACGGTCCAGCAAAACTCGCGCGGTCATGAGTTGGATGTGTTGGCGAATGATCTGTTCGACGCCGACTACGCTGGCGCGAAGCAAATTACGAATGTCAGTCTTGGTAGCCTGGGCGGAAGGATCTCGATTGCCGCCGATGGCAAATCGTTGCTGTACGACGCCCCGGCCGATGGTTCGGGAGAAGAGACGTTCACGTACTACGTGGATGACGAGCACTCCGCCACAGTTGAGGTACAGGTCGAGGCACCGCTGCGGGATGACGTTTATGAATTCGTTCCAGATCGGCTCACGTGGAACCTGGATGTTCTTGAGAACGATCCGTTTTGGGAAGACTACCAGGGCGAACGGAAAATCACTCTGGTCAGCGCGTCCAGTCGCGGGGCGACCGTCGAGATTGCGGAAGATGGAAAGTCGCTCACTTACACTCGGCTGGATCACGAATACCGTGCCGATACGCTGACCTACATCGTCGACGACAAGTATCCCGCGGCCGTGGTTGTGGATATCGCTCCGCCGGTTGAAAGCGATCGCTTTCAGTTCGTGCAGTTCAGCAACTCGCGCACCGTACGTCCGCTGGATAACGATCCGCTGTGGGAGGACTATCCAGGGGATCGTCTGATCACTCACTTGTTGGACGTCCCCGAGGAAGTCGGCATCGCCGTTGCGGAGGATGGGCGTTCGGTCGTCTTCGACGCGTCGGATACGCCGGCGGGAATTTATGGAGTTCGCTACGTCATCGACAGCCAGTTCGAAGGCTACATGACGTTCCAGGTCGAGAATCCTGTGCGTTCGGATTACGAACAGGTTGATACGAACAGCCAGCAGTTTCCCGTCCCGGTGATGGCGAACGACTTTTACTATCAGTTGGGTAACTTCCGGCAAAAGATTTACGCAACCGAAGAAATCACCTCCGTCAGTGAAACGGAGCAGGGCGGGGTGGTGACGATCGCCGACGGCGGACGAGAGCTACTGTACACACCGCCGGCCGGCTTCGTTGGCAACGATTCGTTCACCTACACGTCGGATGGAAAGCATGCAGCGAACGTGACGATTTCGGTACGCGATCCATTGTCGACCGAGCGGAATCGTGACGACTACTACACGCTGTATCAGGGCACCGAAGACAATCGGTTGAATGTGCTTTCGAATGACTTCGATGGCAACGGCTACACCGGGGAGCGGAAAATCACGTCCGTCGATTCCGTTGAGGGAGCAGACGTGACGATCGCCGGCGCCGGGCGAGCTCTATTGTTCACGCAAACGGACCCAGCAAAGAACTACTTTGAATTCCAGTACGAAGTCGACAACACACTGTCGGCTACCGTTCACGTTTCGACGCGGTCGATTGCGAGATCGCATTACATCAATATCGATTCGCCAAGCACGTATTCCATTGACGTGATCAGTCGATCGGACATTCCCGCGAACTACGTCGGCGAGCGGCAGGTGACGTCGGTCACTCAGCCGGAAAACGGCGGCACTGCGACGATCAACAGTAATGGGCGTAGCATCAATGTCGAACCGGGCGAAGGGACCACGTCGTTTCAGTACACGATTGATGGGCAGCACACGGCCACCGTTTCGCTGAACTACAATCAGCGGTTGCAGTCGGACCATTTTGTGCTGCACATGAATGACGGTCAGACCGAATTCGATGTGCTGGCCAATGATTTCAATGACTATTCAGAGACGCGTTGGGGCAGCTACCGCGGGCCGCGCGTGATCACCGGTGTCGATTCCGCGAGTGAGAACGGCACGATCTCGATTGCCGCCGATGGCAAGTCGGTGTTGTACACGCCAGTCGAGGACTACGTTGGCTCGGACAGTTTTACCTATACGGTCGACGGCTACCTTCAGATTACCTCCCGAGTCGACGTGGCTCGGTTGTTGCGACACGACATCGTTCACGTTGAACCAGGTGCCACGGAAACACTGAACGTATTGGCCAACGATCTCGTTGGCGGTGAGTACCAGGGCGCGCTCGACATTACCGGTGTCACGGAGGGAGTGGACGGAGCGACGGTCGCGATTGCGGAGGACGGTAAGTCGCTGGTCTATTCGGCTGCTGATGGTTTCACTGGGACCGATACGCTGGAATATACGGTCGATGGGAAGCTGAAGGCCACCGTCACGGTTGAAGTGAACACACCGGAAGGGCTCTACCCGACGGTCGATTCGCTGGACGCTTTCCGGCAGCTTGTACTGGACGCAACCGAGTCGTCGCAAGATTTCTTCTTTAATCCAATCAACGAGGATGTGGCCTTCGATAGCGACTCGGGAGGAGTTCCGCCAGGTCGTGAGCATTCCGAAACCAATGTCCAGGTGGAAGGCGTCGATGAAGCCGATCTGATTGAGACCGATAGTGACTACCTCTATACGTTGACGCACGGCCAACTGGTGATCACAAAAGCGTGGCCGGCTGATTCCCTGGAGGTCCTCTCGCGGACGGACATCAAGGGCAGTGTGATTGGGCAGTACTTGCATGGCGATCGAGTTACGGTCATCTCGCAGGAGTACGGTTGGTTTGGATTCTTTGACGACGTTGCCATCGATCTGGCGGGCGATTCCATTTGGCCTTACCCCGAATCAAAGCCGGTTACCTACGTGACTGTGCTGGATGTTACCGATCGAGCGGCGCCGAAGCTGGTGCAGCGTACGGAGCTTGAAGGTAGCCACGTGCAGACTCGGCGCATTGACGACAACGTGTACGTCGTGGTGCGGGATCCTGAATCACTCGTGCCGCAACGCGAGCAGATTTGCGAAGAAATCGATGGCAGCGAGGTGTGCCGCCACGAAACGAACGAAGAAAGAAAGTCGCGGATCGAGACTGATTTCGCCTCCGTTGTCGAGGATCTGCTGCCGAATTACGAAAGTTACGGACCCGACGGCAAGTTGGTACGAGCGGGCTTGTTGATTCAGCCGGAGGATATTTTCGAGCCGATCACGGAGGGTGCAAATTCGTTGGTGACGGTGGCGTCGATCAATATTACCAACAGCGAACCGGGCATTGCGGCCGCATCGGGGGTGCTGACAACGGGGGCTTCGCAACTGTACGTGACGGCCGACAACCTCTATGTGTTCGAGAATCACTATTCGTGGCGCGATGAAACGCTGGAAGACAGTACGACGACGAAGATCCTGAAATTTACGCTCGATCGAGCGACCGGCGGAGTCGACTTTGCCGCAACCGGCCAGGTGCCGGGGCAGTTTCTGAATCAGTTTTCCGCCGATGAGTACGACGGTCATCTTCGGGTGGCCACTCAGGTTTCCAACAACGGTGCGGGGAACTATTCCGGTGGAAATGAGAACGCGCTGTTTGTTCTGCAGGACGACGGTGGAATCCTCGAACCCGTGGGAACGCTGCAGAATCTGGCGCTTAATGAGTCCATCCAAAGTGTGCGTTTCTTTGGCGAGCGGGCGCTGGTGACGACGTTCCAAAACATCGATCCGCTGTTCTCGCTGGACCTGTCTGATCACACCAGCCCGCAAGTCGAAGGCTATCTGACGCTACCCGGCTTTTCCAGCTACATGCAGTTCGTCGATGAGGATCACGTGCTGACGATCGGCCGAAGCACTGGTGGAACTGGGGCCGGTGTAGTGATGGTTTCGCTGTTCGATGTGTCCGACATGTTGCAGCCGGTGTTGGTCGATCAGTTCAATTGGAGCAGCTTCTCACACAGTCCCGCCGAGTCGGATCATCACGCGTTCGGCTGGTTTTCCAGCCACGACACGTTGGCGATTCCATCCCAGCAGAATTACCGCACTCGATCGGACGAAGACGGCGATGGCTACGCGGAGACGATCAACAACGTTACCGAGTATCGGCTGAACGCGTTTGGTATCGACACGACGCAAGCGACTCGCAGCGACGACGGAATCACGCTCAACGGTTTCGTGGATATGGATTCGCCGCTGTTGCGCAGTGCCTTCGTTGGTGACAAGCTGTATGCGATTGCGACGGATTCGATTGTTTCGACGGAGATTTCCGAACCCGGCGAAGCGATTGCCAAAGTCGATATCAGCCGGCCAGATGACGAGGAGCCGGTTGAGGAATTTGACGAGCGGCTGAGCGTCATTGCTGGTCTGAACGCGGCCGCTCGACAGGATCTCGTGATGGCTCACGGTTTCCGCGATGCGGAGATCATGACGGTGGCGACTGAATCCGACGACGAGCAGACGCGAATGTTACTGCGAGTTGCCGACGAACAGTACGTGTACCACGCGCTGGGCGATCAGTTGCAGCAATCGGATGTCCAACCTGTCACGGAGCCGCGAATCTTCGATTGGCACAATGAAGCAAGTCCGTTGGACACCAATGGCGACGGCTTTGTGACGGCCCGCGATGCGTTGGCCATTATCAATATGATCAACGCGGACGACGGTGGCATGCTGCCGACGGGCAATGTTGTGAACCAACTGAGTTCACTGGATGACTCTGCTCAAGTTGATATCAATAACGACGGGCAGGTGACCGCTCGTGATGTTCTGGCAATTGTGAACTATCTGAATTCACCGCAATCGCAGGCCGCCTCGGTGGATGCGATCTTCGCGGCGGCCATGGATGACGACGACGAATAACGAGTAACGCGTAACGAATAACGCGTAACGCGGCAGAGTGCTTTCGTCGCGGGAGTTGCGGCGGTAGTCGCCCATCGAATTCCTGCGAACGATTTAGTCGTTCGGCGATTCAATCAAAGGTCCGGCGAGTCGCCGTCGGTGTCCATTTCATCGACCGAACCAGACGGCTTCTGCAGATTGGGATCCAGGCGAAAAGCCCGGTTGTAGTCGGCGATCGCCTGATCCTGCTCACCTTTCTGTTCCCATGCCATGCCGCGGTTGTACCACGCGATCGCTCGTTCGGGATCGATCTGAATTGCGATCGAAAGATCATCGAGTGCCGTGTCGACATCGCCTTTTCCGGCCAGCGCGGCGCCGCGACAGGCGTGGGCGTGATAGAGCAGCAAGTTGCGTTCGGGGCCATTGGGAAGCGGCGCGGTGATGACTTCGGTGAAGCGTTCGACAGCTGCATCGAAGTCACCGTCGCGACGTAGTTGCTCGCCGAGCACGATATTCGCCTGGGCGGCGTCGATCTGCTTTGCCACGTCGTCGGCTTCGAAGTTTTCGCTCATGAGGTGCTCTAGACGACGACCGTTTGGCCGTCTTCGCCGGTGGAAATCCCCAGCACGATGTATTCGAGATCCTGATCCGTGAGGTTCTGCATGGTGTGCACTTCGCGGGGAGCAATCACGATTGCGTCACCGGGTGCGAGTTCGTGCGATTGCGAGTTCACGGTCATTTCGACGCGGCCGGTGAGGATGATGAACACTTCTTCCATGTCCTCGTGATAGTGAGCACGAAAGGAAGAACCCGCGGGAAGGCTTGCCCAGTTGATCATTTGGACTCGGCCGTCAACGAGGTCATCCCGCTTCGCCAACACACGTTTTAGAACACCAGGCCGTTCCTGATCCTCGTGCGAGGCCGGAATGAACTGGATTTCACTTCCTCGAATAATACGCATCGAACACTACCACCCCGCGAGACGGCATCCTTTCATGACGGACCACCGCGGCGTCAATACCGCGGCGGCAAAGTCGTCGTTACAGCTTAGGCTTCGGCCGATTGCCCCTTGGCACCGTGCGTCTTGTCCCAGAACGTGAGGAAGAAGATTACCGAGATGACGGCGGCGAACACTGCGGGCATCAACCAGAATGCCTGACCGTCGGCCAGCCAGCCTTCTTTTGTGGCGGGATCCAGTTCCAGGCGATCGCCCCAGAATCCAAGCACGTAGTTTCCAACCAGCATACCGGCACCGTATGTCAGCAGGCCGACAAGGGCCTGAGCGCTGGTACGTGTTTCCGGCGGTGCGACTCGATCCGTATAGAGTTGCCCGGTCACGAAGAAGAAGTCATAGCAAATGCCGTGTAGCGCGATGCCCAGTACGAGCATGGCTGCGTTGTCTGGGAAGAGTCCAAAGAGAACGTATCGAGCCGACCATGCGAGCATTCCGACAAGGAGCATGTTCTTCACGCCAAGTCGGAACAGGAAGAACGGTACGAGTGCCATGAAGAAGATTTCGCTGACCTGGCCAAGTGCCATGACGCCGCCGGTTCGGCTACCGAATGCCATCGCACCGACGAATTCGCCTGTCCGTGCGTAGTAAAACGCAAGTGGGATACAGATCAGGAAGGAGCAAAGTGCAAAGATAAAGTATGAAGGGTTTGTCATCAGTTTGAGTGCGTCGAACCCGAGCACCTTGATGATGTCTACCGGCTGGCCTTTCCCCTGAGGTGGCGATGGCGGCAGTGTGAAGCTGAAGACCCCGTAGATCGCACTTACTACCGCTGCGATCTGAAACTGAATCGCCGAACTACCTGCGTTTTCGACGCCGGGCAGAACGGGGAATGGAAAGATCCCAAAGAATGATTCGGAGATCACCAAGCCCGCGACGATCCAACCAATCGTTCCCCACAATCTGACTTTGGGGAAGTCACTTTCGATGTCGTCGACGTTCTGGAACGTGATCGTGTTTACCAATGCCAGCGTCGGCATGTAACAGATGAAGAATGTCAGTAGTGCCCAGAAGAGCATGGATGAATCGGTGATCGTGCTCACCCACCACAGCAGTCCCGCACCCAGCAGGTGCAGAATTCCGTTCAGCCTTTCCTTGTTCATCAACCGGTCGCCGAGGAAGCCGACAATCAATGGCGCGAAGAGGCCGGCCCATGTCTGCGTGGCGTAGCTCTGGCCAATGATGCTGTTGATGCCTTCCTCGCCGTCGAACAACTGCGTGAGGTAGGTTCCCATCGTCACGAAGAAGACTCCCCAGACAAAGAACTGGAGAAACATCATGATGCACAGTTTGACACGTGTGCCTGGCGCTCGAACGGTTGATTCACTCATATCTGATTGTTACCTGTGATCTGTGATGGGCGGGAAGCTGGAAGCGTGCCTGCCGGTCGGAATTAGCCCTAAAGTCTATTCCAAATTCACTGCTTCTTGTAGTTGTCGTACAGCTCGCCGATCTTCGCTGCCTCGGCGTCGCCGCTATGCAGGACGATGCGATACTGGAAGCGAACCGATTCGCCCTTCGCCAGCTTGAAATCGCCGGCGCCCTTCTCTTTGCCCTCGAAATGGTGCATCCCAAAAGGGTTGGCTGCGACCAGCCCGTAAGCTCGAGCGTGCCAGGTGGTTGGGTGACGCAGGTTTTCCGGATGATCGAAAATGGCAACTCCCACGTGGTTGCCTTCCACCTTCGCGGAGTAGTCCACCCACTCGGCGTGTTTGCCCCAAATGTCTTTGCCTTCGGTGCCACCGCTATTAACGGCGACGGCACCTTTGTCGATTCGCAGGCTGGGATGAGTCCGGATGGCCATCATGCCTTCTTTGGTGTCGCCAAACAGCAAGTCACGTTCGCTGGCGTGAATGGTCACGTCCCAGTCGATGGCGCGGGCGCCGTTTTCGAGTTCGGAAAAACTGATGCGAGTCTCGTCCTTGCAGACCAACCGGTATTGTCCGTCGACGTAGTTGCAACCGAAGCCAATCGTCGCTTTGCCATTGTCCATGCTGATGGAGACGGGCTTGCTGTAGTCGACTTTGATCTGCCCTTCTTCATGCCAGAAGCTGATGCCATTGATCAGTCCGTGTCCGCACCAGATAGACTTGTGGTGCGGGTGGTCTTTCGCCTCGCCTTCCACGTCCAGTTTCATGGGATGGTTACGAGTCATGGGAGTCTCGCCGGGGCCGTAGACCGGATACAGGATCGGCCGGCGGTAGTTGTCGATATCCAGTTTGGTGAAGAGCTCATCACCAATCATGACGGCGATCCCTTTTTCCTTGCCGGACAGGATCTTGACCGTCGTCTGGGAGTGTCCAGTTGACGGTGACAGCATGATGGCGGCGAGACAGACGAGTGCTGGCAGGAGGCAACGTTTCATTCTTTTCCCTGGCTGGATAGAGTTGGGGGTGTGAGTTTCGGTGGGCAGAATGCCACAATCTAATGCCGCTGCGAGCAAATCGCTACGCGCCAACCACTTGCGTTTCAACAATTTTCTCCGCATGAAACGCTTTTCGGCGGCAACCATCTGTAAAGAGAACGGCCCTTCGGCGTCATACTCAACGTGTGGATTCCCACCACGTGTGCCGAATGTATTAGTAAAGGAAATTCGAACCGAGATGGTCGTCTTTCGTAATTCAGGTAGCCGCGTTGGCTCCAAAGGAGCGGCTGCAGCTACCAGAGACGGTCACCGGAATTGATAAGAGGGGACAATACCATGAATCGCAATTCTCGAACTCACATCGCCTTTGTCACAATTCTTTGTCTGGTTGGAATGCTTGGCTGCGCAGTGTCCGCGCAGACGCCGGATGCGATTTTCCAGGATGCCAAAGTTGACCGTTTTCGCACCGCGGGACGAACGACGCTCGGTGAAGCCGAGTCGCTTTCGCGAGCTTTCGAGGCGGCGGCCAATGCCATCCTGCCGTCGGTCGTCAAAATTCGAACCGTCACCAACGGCGGAAACCGTGTCGTGTTGAACGGGCTGTTTGCGGTCCCCGTCGAAGCCCCCGATCAAGAGGGACTGGGGAGTGGCGTGATCATCGATTCGTCCGGAATTGTGATGACGAACAACCATGTCGTCAAAGACGCCGACGAAGTCATTATTGAGCTGCAGGACGGAACGGAACTCTACGGTACCGAATACACAACCGATCCCTTGACGGACCTCGCGATCGTACGGGTACGCACCAAAACACGATTGCCGGCCGCACGTTTCGGAGATTCTGATCTGTTGGACGTCGGTGACTGGGTGCTGGCCGTCGGGCATCCGCTGGAGCTGGCGACGTCTGTGAGTGCGGGCATTATCAGCGCCAAAGGACGTTCGCTGAGCAAGATTCCGCGAGCGCAATTTTTGCAAACCGATGCGGCCATTAATCCGGGCAACTCGGGCGGACCGCTGGTGAATATGCGTGGCGAAATCGTCGGCATCAATACGGCCATCGCGTCGCAGACCGGTGGCTACCAGGGAATTGGATTCGCCGTTCCCGTGAATCTGGCCAAGGACGTCGTCGGCCAGTTGCGTGATTCTGGCACGGTGTCGCGAGGCTATCTTGGCGTATCCATTCAGCCACTGACGAATGATCTCTCTGAGCAACTGACGGGACAGGTTGGTTCGAAAGGCGTTGTTGTCAGCAGTGTTCGTAAGGGCACGCCAGCGGAAAAGGCGGGCATCCTGCCGGGCGATGTGATCACTCGATTTGCCGACTATCCGGTCAACTCGCCGTCGACGTTGCAGAGGGCTGTCGAGCGAGTTCCCGTGGGCTCAGCGCATCGTCTGCAGTTCGTGCGATATGGTCGGACGATGGCTGCGGATGTGAGTACACTGCGGTTTGCGAAGAATCAGTTTGGCGCCGAGTTCAGCGGCGTGACCAGAAAACTGTCGATCCCGGTCGAGAACAATTCGTCCCTGGGATTCGAAGTGGCCGACCTGTCGGAGCTCGCGGCGCGGCAAGGTCTCCGCGTTGAAGAAAATGCGGTTGTGATTACGCGAGTTGCTCGTGACGGTTTGGCGGCCGACAAGGGTCTGGAACCGGCCATGATTATTCGTTCGGTTCGCAATCGCAAGATCTCCAGCGTAGCGGACTTCAAGGAAGCCCTTCGCAACGAGTCGCTTGCGGATGGAATCCTGATGCTCGTCAAAGACACTCGTCCGGCCGACCGAAGGAAGTGGGACGAGCAGTTCGTGGTTGTGCGTGCGATTCAGTAGCGGGGCAGGCCAACCAGCCGGGCAGGCGAGTTGTCCGGGGAGGCACGTTGTCCCGGGCTGGCAAGTCGGCCGGGAAAGCAGGTTTACACGGTTAGCTGGCCCTCGATTTTCGGCGGCTCCTGGGAAACAATAACGGAACGTAACTCGCGTGCAGTCATTATCCTGTACGCATTCGTCCCGTTCCCTGGGCAACAACATGACCGAACCAATTCGTTCCCTCCAATCTTTTATCAACGGTGCGCTCGATCAACGGTCGGAGAAAGCCTGTTGGCGACCGTCGGTTGATATCTATCGTGCCGGGTCGGCATGGCTGGTCAAATTTGACCTCGCCGGCGTTCGCAAGGAAGACATTCAAGTCGTCCTTGATGGCAAGCGATTGACGGTCCGTGGAGTGCGGCGCGATCTTACGATCCTCGATGGGCAAAGGGCCTACTCGATGGAGATCGACTACAACCAGTTCGAACGCGTTGTCGAACTGCCCATCAACGTGGAGACGTCTCGCTTCGCCAGCGAATATCGGGACGGAATGTTCCTTGTCAGTGTCACTCCGACGGGAACGAAATGAGGCAACCATGACTGTTGAAAAAGATCCATCGACCGAACTGATCGCCGCGGCAGCCACACCAAGTGCGACAGCCGCGCCGCTGAAGCTCCCCGTGCTGCCGCTCAAGGGCACGGTCATTTTTCCGCTGCAGGGAATGCCGCTTGTCGTGGGCCGACCCGCATCGGTTGCGGCCGTTCAGGCGGCGTTGTCCACCGAAGACAAAACACTCGTGGTTGTGGCACAACGGGATCCGGAGGTTGAGGCTCCGGGACTCGCGGAGGTCTATGACATCGGGACCAAGGCGGTCATCAAGCGTATGATTCCGGCCGAGGGTGGGCTGCAGATTATCGTTCAGGGGATCGAGCGGGTTCGCCTTACGCCCGTGGACTCCAATGCGGATTCGGCGGCAGGTGTGGATTCAGACTCGGCTGCGCCGGACGTTGTTGTTCCGCCAGCTCCAGGAACGCCGGCGAATCAAGCCACGCGCGCGGCGGAGGATGCTACAGCCGGTGAAGCTACGGCGGTGTCGGCAATCAGCAATGCCAGTCCGACGCCGCTCTTGGCAATGGCCGAACCATTGGAGAGGCCGGACGATTGGGATGCGGAATCCGAGGCGTTGCATCGAGAGATCCTGAAGCTGGCGTCCGACATTCTCGAAAGCGTCAATCCGGAAGCACGCGCGGCGTTGTCGTCGATGATCGAGCAAGTCGATGTGCCGTTGCATCAGGTTTATCTGTTGAGTGCGCTGCTTTCGCTGGAAACGGAGAAAGAACAGCAACTGCTGGAAGCCAACTCGCTGAAGGAAGCGCTCGAACTGACACACGGGCACCTGTCACACGAATACAACGTGATTCAGGTGCGTCAGAAAATCGCGGACAAGACACAATCCGAACTCAGCAAGGAGCAGCGCGAATATACGCTGCGCAAACAGCTCGCGGCCATTCAGGCTGAGCTGGGCGAGCAGAGTCCGGAGCAGGCGGACATCGAGGAGCTGCGCAAGAAGATCAAGGAAGTCGATCTTCCCGAGGAAATCCGGACGGAGGTGGATCGCGAACTGCAGCGTCTGGAACGATTACCGGCTTCGTCGCCGGACTATCAAATGACGCGGAGCTACATGGAGCTGGTCAGCGAACTGCCGTGGAAGGAGACGACGCAGGACAAGTTGGATCTCAAGCACGCGCGGGAGATTCTGGACGCCGACCACCATGGTCTGGAAAAGATCAAGGAGCGCATTATCGAGCACCTTGCCGTCTTGAAGCTGAATCCGGATGCGAAGGCACCGATTCTTTGTTTCGTGGGGCCTCCCGGTGTTGGTAAGACGTCGCTGGGGCAGTCCATCGCCCGAGCGATCGGGCGCAAGTTCGAACGACTGAGCCTCGGTGGGCTTTCGGATGAATCGGAATTGCGAGGCCATCGTCGCACCTACATTGGTGCGATGCCGGGGCGGATCATTCAAGCCGTTCGCAACGCGAAGGTCCGCAACCCGCTCATCATGCTCGATGAAATCGACAAGCTGGGGCGAGACTTTCGTGGCGATCCATCTTCGGCGTTGCTGGAGATTCTGGATCCTGCACAGAATTCGACGTTCCGTGACAACTATCTGAATTTGCCGTTCGACCTTTCCGGCGTGATGTTCATCGCCACGGCCAATTCGCTGGATACGATCCCCGGTCCGCTGCTGGATCGAATGGAACTGATTCGGCTGTCAGGTTACAGCGATATGGAAAAGCTTGGCATCGCGTCGAAGTATCTTGTACCGCGCCGCATGAAGGAGACGGGGTTGGCAGAAGGGCAGCTCGCGTTTAGCGACGAGGCGATCAAAAAGATCATTCGCCACTACACTCGTGAAGCTGGCGTCCGACAACTGGAACGCGAGATAGGCAGTGTGTGCCGCAAGGTGGCGACGAAGGTAGCGGTCGAAGAAAAGGCACCCAGTCACATCGAAGAGTCGGACGTGGCAACATTGCTCGGTCCCGAACACTTCTCGGACGAGACCGCTCGACGGCAACTACAGCCTGGCGTGGCGGCCGGCATGGCCTGGACACCGGTTGGTGGCGACGTGCTCTATATCGAAGCTGTGGCTTTGCCGGACAGCAAGGAGTTGACGCTAACCGGGCAGCTGGGTGACGTGATGAAGGAGTCGGCGAAGACCGCGCAGAGCTTCATTCGTTCGCAGTGGGCGGAACTGAACATCGACAAGCAGGCGCTTTCCAGCGGCTTGCACTTGCACGTCCCGGCGGGCGCGACGCCGAAGGACGGACCATCGGCCGGCGTCACGATTGCGTGTGCGTTGGCATCGTTGTACACGTACCTGCCGATTCAGGACGACGTGGCGATGACCGGTGAGATCACGCTCACGGGACTCGTTTTGCCCGTCGGTGGAATCAAGGAAAAGGTACTCGCCGCTCATCGTGCGGGCATGCGGACAATCATCCTGCCGGCGAAGAACGAAAAAGATATCGTCGATCTGCCGGAGTCTGTGCGCGATGAGTTGTCCATCCACTGTGTCGGGCATGTGATCGAGGCACTGAAGATCGCCATTCCGAAACTCGCGAGCCGCCTTGAGCACTCGATGTCGATCTAGGATTTCGATCCGGTCGACTGGAGTACTTCATATACTGTCGCCCGTCACAACAGTGGCTTATCCGTTCTACGGGAGTTATCTACGTTGGCGAACTTGCCCGACGGCGAGCGTGGCGATCAGCAGCAACGCTGAGGACGAGGGCTCGGGGACCGGGCATGGGAACTGGATGACCGTGTGAAATATCGCTGGCCATGAGAAACTGCCATGCAGGTCGTTGGAAACAAGCCGGTCCAGGCAGTGTTCCGGTGGGCCCATATAGCCAATGCCAGTAACCCATTCGCCGCTGAATGACGGAAGGTCGGAGAATGAGTGAGTTGCGCCAAATGCGACGTTGCGGGGGTTATTCGCGAGCAGGAAGTGAAACGGTTCGGGAGAAGCGGTTAGATCCCCGGGCGGGATTGGAACGAGGAAGCTCCCCTCGGATTTGACATTCAACGTGGCAAGGCCGACGTATTCCCCTTCAAAGCGGAACGCAACAAATCCATCGTCTGTGACGAAACCTTCGACTTGTGCCTGGCAGCTACTTCCGCTCGCAATCGCGATCACGAGTGACACGATTGCTACTGGGATCTGGCGTTGAATCATGTGTTGGTTCTGGTCGTTTCGCAATCGCTTTCCTTCGATGGTTCGGCCGGTAGCCGCCGGCGACATTGATTGGGTCAGTACGGGTGACCGGAGATCGCCTCGTTCACGGCTGTGACCAACGAACTCGACGATCTCAAACTGCCGCGACCTGAGTGTATGCGGACCGCCACTTTGCGATCAAGCAAATCGCGTTTGGCTCAGGAAAATGCGGACAAACAGGCCAATCGTCACGACGGCACAGGTTTAACTGCCAGTACCCGCGCGGGAGGTACGCCCGGCAATGCCGGCACAGACACTCTACCTCCACACATGAAGAACCTCAGTGCAGTCACTGGTGTCATTGGTCGATGACAGCAAGGAAAGCAATGCTACTTTGCGCGAATGTAATCGTTCCCGGATAGAGTCAAGAATGCCAACAAAGACGAAAAAGGCCGCTACGAAAGCCAAGGCCAAGGCCGAGCCCAAACCCGCCAAAGAAGCGTCCGTCCAAACTCCGCTGGAAACCTACCTGCGTGAGATCAACGAGACCGCATTGCTGACCGCGGCCGATGAACGCGAATTGGCCGGCCGCATCGCCGATGGCGACGTTCGCGCCCGAGACCACATGGTCCGTGCGAACCTGCGACTGGTGGTCAACATTGCCCGCGGCTACACCGGCAAGGGGCTCAACCTGCAGGATCTGATCGAAGAGGGGAACCTTGGACTGTTGCGGGCAGTCGAGGGCTTCGATCCGGCCGTGGGAACCCGATTCAGTACCTACGCGAGCTACTGGATCAAGCAGTCAATCAAGCGTGCGTTGATCAACTCGGCGAAGACGATCCGCATTCCAGCTTATATGGTTGAACTGCTTTCAAAGTGGCGTCGAGCGAACGCCCGCCTGGCTGAGGAGCTGGGTCGAACTCCAACACCAGAGGAGATCGCTCGTGTCCTGGGGCTTCCGAAGAAGAAGCTGTCGATCATCAAGAAGGCGATCAACATCTACAACTCGACACCACAGACAGACCAATCCGAGGCAGGGTGGTCGCTGGGCGAGATGGTGATGGATGAACGAACGAAGACGCCGGAAGATGAGCTGCTGGAAACTGACATCCTCAGCCACGTTAGACGCATGATGAGCGAGATGGATCCGCGCGAGGCGACCGTGCTGCGGATGCGATTCGGACTCGATGATCAGGAGCCCCATACGCTGAAAGAAATCGGCGAACAACTGGGACTCACGCGTGAACGTGTTCGACAGATCGAAACGGAAGCCCTCAACCGCCTGTCCGACGGCCTGAAGGATCCGCGCGAGCTGGGTTACGTTTTCCGGCGCTAATCGCGGTGGCTGGGATCGCGGCTGGGGCCATCCTTGGCCGGTCTTGCAAACCGACTCGTTTGGGGGGACACACTTCGACACATTCGCGCCTTCGTTACCTTGGCCGAATGTTCATGAAGACGTGTTCACCGATACGGATTCAGTAATCACCGCAGCCAGTGGACGCTGTAGTTGACGACCCATGTAGCAGTCCAGAGAATGCGAACGCAAGTTACGCATTGATGGTGAGGCCACGACGTATGGGTTTGGAAGATCTACTCGAAGGCATCTTCGGTCAGGTCGAACGACGAGTTCGAGAGCAACCGGGGCGGAAGGTTCGTGGCCCCCAGCCTCGGCCCCCGGAGAGCGACGAAACCGGCATTGGCAAAGTCATGCGGGGCGTTGTCCAGGTGGTGGCGTTGAAGTCCGGCTTCCTGGGTGGAATGTCGTCGGCATGGACCGGTTCCGGAAGCATCGTCGATCCCACGGGCATCATTCTTACCAACTGCCACGTGGCAAATCCCCGGGCAATGGGCATGTCGTCTCCGTCGGCCGACCGGCTGGGAATTGCTGTAACGGATCGATCCGACGAACCGCCCGCGGTGACCTATTTCGCTGAGATTGTCGCTCAGAATCCCGAGCTCGACCTCGCCGTGCTGAAGATCGTGGCCGACACCCAGGGACGACGCACGGGGAATCTCGATCTGCCGTCGATTCCGCTGGGGGATTCCGACAAGCTGGAACTGGGCGAACAGTTGGCAATCATCGGCTACCCCGGTATTGGCGGTGAGACGATCACCTTTACGTCCGGCAATGTCTCAGGCTTTTCGAAGGAAGGTCGGATCGCCCGCGGCTGGATCAAGACCGACGCCACGATCGCCGGTGGAAATAGTGGCGGAACGGCCGTCAGCGATTCCGGCCATCTTGTTGGCGTACCCACCCAAGCAGCCGCCGGTTCGGGAATCACACCCGTGGACGCTCGCCCGGTTCTGGACACGAACCGTGATGGACGCGTCGACAGCCGTGACACTCCGATGGCGATCGGAGGTTTTATCAACGGTCTGAGACCGATCAATCTGGCAATTCCATTGCTGGAGCAAGCGGGGCTCGATATTCGGCAGGCTCGCGGATCACAGCGGGGTTCAACGATTTTGCCCGGACGCGGAATCTCGCCGGCGATGCCCAAGTCAGATCCCAAATTTAGTGATCTGCTCTTCAGTTCCCAGGTAACCGCGGACGGCCGATCCATTCATCCGACCACTCGACTGCCGGTCGGTTTGGATACCGTGTATGCAACCTTCGAGCATGCCGGAATTGAAAAAGGCACGCCGTGGAGTGTCGTCTGGATGTCCAACGGAAAAGTCATAATCGAACAGCAGGATGTCTGGGATGAAGAGGCGTACGGACGCAAGACGGTCAAGGTAAGCAACCGTCGTGGTTTGCCGCATGGAGAGTTCCACCTGATTCTTGGCATCGGCGGCGCGGTGGCTCTGGAAGGGAAGGTTCACGTTGGTGCGAAAGTCGATGACAGGGATTCGAGAGTTTCCGGTCGAGTGGTCGATGAGCGCACGGGAAGCGGAATCGAGGATGCGTTGGTGATCGTGCTGAACCCGGAGGCATCCTTACAGAATTTTATGCGCCGGCGGAGCAACGCGGACATCTTCACTTCGACGCAGACCGATCGCGAGGGTCGCTTCACTTTCCCACAGCAGCTTCCAAAGGGGCATGCTTACAGTTTGATTGCGGCAGCGCAGAACTACGAACCGATTGCTGTTGAGGGTGCACTTCGCGTCAGCGAGGGGGCGCCGGAGCATGCGGATGTGGGCGAATTGCCGATGGATAGGCTCTAGCGGCTGAGTAGGCGGTAGCTGGGCAACGGCTGGTTTGCTTGTAGTACCGCCTTTAGGCGGAAGAATACCTCTGATTCGCGTTAGGGCCGTTCCGCCTGAAGGCGGTACTACGAACACGCTACACGCAATCGTTGGATCGCTGTCCACGTAGGCAGCGTCTCAGTCGCCCGCCGCTTCGCGCAGGATCGCGGTCGCAGTCTCCATGTCGTCGACCAAGGCGAACGAGTAGCGTTCATGCAACTCGCAGGGCATGCGGGCGACGTGCATCATGGCACGTGGAATAGACAGCGATTGCGGAACGGAATTGAGGAATAGCCGATAGAGCTCCAGTCCAGATTGCATCATCCAGACTTCGAACTCGATCTGGTCCGCCTCTTCCATAACGATATCGTAGACGTCGTCCTGCAGTTGATTCAGGCCGTGAAGACTGATCAGTTCGACCGTGCCCTTCGATAACTCGTGGAGCAGCAGGATCCAGTATTTGGATTTGGCGACGACGATCAATTCGCCATCGTCACGTTGGCGGACGCCAGACCAACCGACCATCGCTTTCCGCAAGATGCGGCCGCGTGCAGTCCTTGGAGTGCGGATGCCACCAAATTCCGGCGCATCGGTGAGGCTGGCGTCCAGCAATTCGCGATCGATACCCCAGATGCGAATCGCGATGTCGACGGCCAGTTCTTCCAGTCGTTTCCTGTTCGCGTTTTCGAAGTCAACCAACGGTACGATCAGCTCCGCGAGGTCGAATGTCAGGTCGAAGGGAACGCCCCGAATTCCTTTGGACTCGCACCGCTTGAGCGTCTTGCTACGTGAGCGTTCCGAGAGCAGTTTGCCGTGTTGCATGAGCAGCGGATGGTGGCCGAGGATCGACTTTCCAGCGGAAGCTCGATTCCAGAAGCGGCCCGAAAAACCAGTGATGAAAGCGATCTCGCTATTCCACTGCGACATCAATAGTCCCGCGGACAACAGGTCGTAAAACTGCGTGTTAGAGCGTAGTTGCTTGCCATTCATTTCCGGAACGGCGTCGGTCACCGGGGGGCCCAACGCGTCCAACTCTTCCTGGACCAGGTGGTGGGCGGTCAGCTGCGAATGACACGCGGCCCCCTGAACCAGCATGTTCATCGTCATCCGTTTGTGGATTTCGTCCCAGATGTCGGGACTGAAATTTGGCGATGGCGACATGTTTGTGGCCTAGCCCTTAGGTTGTGGCACCGTGCGTTCGCCCGGCCATGTCGGCTTGAAGGGATCTGATGCCGGGCGCGTCGCGGGTTTGGGTTTGGTGGGCTGCGGTTTCGTGTCCGGCTTTGGCTTCGCGGGCGTTGTTGGTGGCATCGTGCGTTCCAGGAGTTGACGACGTTAGAGGTCAGGTTGAATCGGTTGGGGCACCATCAATATGAAGGGATACACCGAGTGTAATCCGGGTTCGGCCGCTTCGATTGATTTTGTCAGTCCTCTCACCGAAGTCTACACGAATTAACGACCTTCGCCAAAAAACTCGATCCCATCGCTACGTATCCAGGACCATGTTCCCAAATTGAAAGCCCGTGAAATGCGTGTCGTCACCATTGTCTGCCTTACCCTTCTCCTTGGCCTTACGGGCTCGTTTGTTAGCGCCGAAACGTTTTACGTGAACAACACCGGCGGAAGCGACCTGAACAATGGTCTGTCTGAATCAAATCAGGGCCACCGAGTTGGGCCGACGCGTTCAATCAGTGGTGCATTGAGCCTAACGCAGCGCGGCGATCGAATCGTGGTGGCGAACACGGGTGTCGACTACGTCGAATGCATTACGGTGCAGGGGCGGCGGAATTCGGGCTATTCGGCGATGCCCTTTGTGATCGAAGGCAATGGCGCGACGCTGAAAGGAATCGCCCCGATCCCTGCGCACCGGTGGGAGGTCGTTAAAGGCGACATCTATCGTTACGAACCGCCCCGTGGCGGATATCAGTCAATTTTCATAAATGGTGAACTGGCCAGTCAGATGCCACGCTGTGACGGCAGCTCGGTCACGACGAACCTGAAGCCAAATCAATGGTGTCGCTCTAATGGAGGCATCCATTTCGCAACGGAGAAAGGCAAGCAGCCCAGCGCCTATGCGTTGAGCTATGCGAAGCATCCCGTTGGCATCACGCTTTACAACGTGGAACATGTCGTCATTCGCGACCTCAATGTTCGCGGCTTCAAGCTCGACGGAATCAACGCTCACGGCAATGCACGCGACTGCGTTTTGGCCAAAATTACGTCGACGGGTAATGGCCGAAGTGGAATTTCGGTTGGCGGTGCATCGACCGTTCGCATCCTTGAAAGCGAATTGCAGGATAACGGTGAAGTCCAGTTGAGGGCCGATGGGTGGTCGAAGACGCGGGTGGTGGATACCACGCTGGTCGCGAACCATGGTCCCGAATGGACGCGCACGACGAATGCATTCGGCAACGGAGCTCGTTTGTTTGTCGATGACGAGTTGCAATCCGACGTCGCTTCGCCAGCACCCAAATCGCCGCATCTCGGAGCGACAAAGAAGCCGGTAGACCTCCCCAATGGTCCCGATGTGGAGGAGCTGCCTGCGCCGGAAGGGAGACTCTTCGGTGAGCCGCGTGGTGATGCAATCGATGACGTTTAATCGTTGTGTCGTGATCGACGCCATCCAGGTCAAAACGTTGTTCGATTGTATGCCGTCGAGTACAACGGATGGAGTTGGTCACTCGCCTGATTGAGTTTGCAAATGCGTCGAATCACGTCCGCTATCCTCGTTGTTGTGTTGCTCGGAGTGGGTGTTGCGCAAACGAAGGCAGACAAACCGAAACGAGCCCGGCCGCCACGTGCGGATTCATTTCCCACTGGCATCTTTTTCAGGGATGCATTTCGCGAAGGGCTGGTGGGTAGCCGGCCTGCGAGGTTGGGGATTGCAGCATCCACGGGTGCGGACGGAAAGCTGGGCGCGAACAACAGAGGCCCTGGCACGAACTCCGCTGGCACGAACTCCGCTGGCAAGACAGGCGGTCAGCGTTGGTCGGACCTCGTGTCGGCACGGACACTGGAAGATGAAGTCAAGCTGCTGCAGATGCAGGTTCAAACGGGCGTATCGACTCCCGGACGGTTTTCTGGCGGAGGCTATCGCGATGTGCGTCGCTTGTTTAGCGAGTTGGCCACTCTGTTCGCCGTAATTGGCAATTACGATCAACAGGTTCGTTGGAAGTCTGAATCGCCCGTGATGCGTGACCTGTTTGCACGTGCGGCGTCCAATGCCAAGGTCACTTCCGTACAGGCGTTCAACGAAGCGAAGTTGCGCAAGGCGGATCTCGAGGATCTCGTTCGCGGTGGATCGGTGGATACATCGGCACCCGTTGAGCAGGCGAACGACTGGTCGAAAATCAGCGATCGCGGGCCGCTGATGCAGCGGATTGGGCAAGCGTATGATGATCGACTACTTGTATGGACGGCCAACGAAAAAGAGTTTCGTCAGCATACCGAACAGCTCACTCGCGAGGGCGAATTGCTGCGTCTGTTCGCAGTCGTGATGACGCACGAAGGGATGGAGGACGCAGGCGACGACGACTACGAAGCTTATTGCCGGCAGTTGCAATCTGCTTCGACGGCCTTGCTGGAGGCAATTCGTCTTGAGGATGCCGATGCAGGACGGAAAGCCGTCTCGGACATTGGCAAGTCGTGCACGAATTGCCACGACGACTATCGCGGTTAGCCACTGCGGAATTTCAGAGCGCCACCAGAGTACTACCAGAGCGATTCCCGCGAGTCGAACCCGCTGCCAGCTCAGCTCATGGGTTGATGTTGCGTCATGGTGGCTTCCGGCCCCAGCATGCGTAGCATCGCGTCGCGGTGCTGGGCATGGCTTTCTTTCAGCACTTGCAACGACGCCTGCAGTGCCGTGATGAGTTCGACGTGGGAGATAACGCCAATCGGTTTGTCACCCTGTTGCACCATGGCGAACGTGCATCCATGTTGAAGCATCGTGCGAAGTACTCTCGCGATGGGCATGGTGGCTTCAAAGGAAAGCGGTGGGCCGCTGGCCATTTGCTTCGCCGTTGCGCCCTCGGTCAGGTCCTGAGCGGTAATGATTCCCGCGACAACGGGGCGTCGCCCAATGACAACGACGGTATTGCAGACGGATAACTCGAGTCGCGATTCGACTTCCTCGAATCTCGTGTTTTCGGCAACTGCTTCGAAGTTTGCGTTCATGAAGTGCCTTGCCTGGGGCTCCCACTCGGCAAAGTTGGCACTTTGATGTCGCAACGCCAACAGGATGGAATTCGCCTGTGACGCGAACACCTCTTCCGGTTTGACGATCGGGTCGCGTTTGGGCTTCTTCTTTTTCCTGCGGAGCAGCAGCAGGGTAACCATGGAGATTGCGAGGACCGACTGGCCAATAACAAACGCGATGGATGCGTGCTCTTCGGAGATTTCCGGGATGTATTCCTGAATTGAGGTCAGAAGGCTCCCTTCATCGGTTGCTGGGGCGGGCTTCGAAACGCTTTCCTGGCTGCCCAGCGCCGAAAGAGAATAGGTCTTGCTTACGTTGCCTCCCAGCACGGTGCCGACAGAAATGATGGCAGCAAGGACGACGACAAGTATGACGGCGTATTCGGGGGTGGATGCCCCGGTTTCGTCACCGAGTATTCCTGATTTCCTGGTGGTCAACTCAGCACTCCAGTATTTCGTTGTCGCTGACTCACGGGATTCCGATCTGCAAACGGAGATAGGAAGGGCCCGACGTATGTATTGGCCGGGAGCGGTCAGGCGTGTTCGTCGTTGGTTAAGTTGCGGTGGCAGTTCCGAGCACCGTGTTGAGTACGGTGTCGCAAAGCTCGCCGGGCGAAAGGTTGGTGGTCACTTCATCAAGCTGTAACAGGAAGGACAATGCTGCGTTGTCGTCTGCCGAGTAGGCGGTGCCGTCCTGTCTCGCAATGAAATTGGCAATGTCATCCGCCGCTGCCGTGAGGGCAGTCAGGGCCGGAGACATCTGGGCTCGCTCGGGGCTGTGATGAAAACGGATCGCTTCGCAAATGGGATCCGGTAGCGAATTGTTCACGGCGAACATGCAACCCAACACCGTGTGATCCGTTCCGAAGGTAGCTCGTTCCGCTTCGTCACTCCAGTTTTGCTCGATGAAGTCACAATTCTCCAACTGCTTGTATTCTTCAGGTAATAGTACTGAAAGCAGCAATCGTCCGATGTCGTGCATGAGCCCCGCCGTGAATTCTACACCGTGCAGAGTCAGGCCCAGGACCTTGCTGAGTTCCACGGAGACCATTGCGGTGGTCAGGCTGTGGTTCAACACAGCTTTCCGGGATCTGGCTTCGCCATCACTAAGCCGTTGCATGAGGCTGGTGGCGCACGATGCCTGGATCAGGTTCTGGCACTGTCGAAACCCGACTTGTACGACGGCTTCACGGACGTTGCCAATCGGCCGACCCGGTGAATAGAACGGGCTGTTCGACAGCGAGAGGATGCTCGCCGCAAGCTTCACGTCTTTCTCGACGATCTGTGCGAACTGTGCAATGGAACAGTCTGGTTGCTGGATGAGTGCCAGTGCCTGCGAAGCGGCTTCCGGCATCATCTGAAGCTCCTTGGAGCATTCGCGTAACTTCATTGCCATCTTCGGTGGCAGTGCGCAGTCCAACTGACCGATGGTGGACATACTGACCATGCGATTCGTCTCCGTTTCCGAATGAGGGCAAACAAGATTGCGTTGCGAGTAGTTTCGTAGGTGCTACGTCTTCCGGCTCACGGGGAACGTCGCGAACGCAATGAATTGTGGCTTATGCCGTACGCCTTTAACCTGTTCCGGTGGTATGTTTTCCCTACTCGCGAGCTGGTTGCGGATATTGTCATGGGAAAATTCTGACGGAACGGGATCGCCGATCGTGGTGGTTGGAATGCCAATAAATCCCATCTTGATTGGTCATTGGGCACCGACGTTGTTGCTGTGCGTTTGTGGATGTCGCAATGTTGCGAACGATCACGCCCTGGGGCACGGAAGAACTCGAGGACTTGCGGTCGTCTGTTGGGTGACGAGTTGATGTCGCTAGAATGTCTCTTTTATCGCGAGTGATGCCGTGACCGATTCGACATCTGAAAAGCTGCAACGCTACCGTGACGCTCTGGGGCTGTTTCTGGAACGGCTGGAAGAGGATCGCAACATTCTGGCGGCTGTATTGGTCGGCAGCCTTGATGAAGACACCGTTTGGCGCAAAGAGCGACTTTACTTGTGGCTGATCGAAATCGACGGCGTAACCAAACGGCTGAAGGCAGACGGTAACGACGAAGATGTCCATCGTACGCTGTGTGAGGAAGGCATCAATCTTCACTGCCATCTGATTCCACGCAGTCGATTTCGCAAAATGGTAGAAGGCACATCGCGAACATCTTTCTCCTGCAATTTCTTCGCGAAGCGCGAGTTGGTCTACTGCAGCGATCCTTCCATCAAGAAGTGGTTCGATAAGGCCAACCGGGCCGCGACCAAGGATCGCGAACGCGAATTGCTGGCCACCACGACGTGGGCTATCCATTCCGTGAAGCACGCAAGGAAGCAGATTGAGGTGAAGAAGGACCTCGAAATGGCTCGTCAAACTCTGCTGTGGGGAGCACATAGTGTTGCCGCCATGGAAGTCGTTCGTGCCGGTGAGATTTACGAGCACGAGGCGGTTTACCGGGCTATGGAGCTCGAGCCGGAACTGTTGCAGACGATCTATGTGGATGTCCTGGCGAAGAAATCAAAGAAGACACTGGTGACAGCGCTCGAATCGATTGAGGAACACCTTGAAGATCGTTGGCGTGAAAACCTGAAGCCGCTGGTTCACTTTCTGAAGAAGCACGGTGGTGTCGTGCCATTGACGGAACTGGGCGAGCAATTTGCGTTCTCACAGCTGTATCCCTGGCACCTGGAATCGGCCTGCGAATGGCTGGAGGAAAAAGGCATCCTCGAGAAACTCTCGGCACCCTTTAAACTGACTCGCAAGAGTCGAGTCGAGGTTGAAGAGCCTGCCTACATGTTGATGGACAACTGATTGATGCGAAATACCATTGAGGTGCAGGGGGCTCGGGAAAACAACCTCCGCGACATCAACGCCGAACTGCCGCGTGATGCCCTCATCGTGATCACCGGCGTCAGCGGGTCGGGGAAGTCCTCGTTTGCGTTCGACACGATCTACGCGGAAGGGCAGCGTCGCTTGATGGCGTCCATGTCTTCGTATGCGAAGCGATTCATTGGGCAGATGAAAAAGCCCGACGTCGATTTTGTGAACGGGTTGTCGCCCGTCGTTTCCATCGATCAGAAAACGATTGGCAGCAATCCACGCTCGACCGTCGGCACGATGACCGACATTTCAGATTACCTGCGAATGCTGTTCGCCACCGTCGGGATTCCACGCTGCCCTCGCTGCGAGCAGGAATTGTCGGTGAAGACCTCGCATCAGATGATGGAACACATGCTGTCCCTGCCGGAAGGGACGGAGGTTGAAGTGCGAGCGCCGGTGATGAAAATCTTTGGTGAGGACTACGAGTATCTGATTGATCAGATTCGCACCAATGGATACCGTCAGGCGCGAGTGAACGGGAAGACGGCCGACCTGGGTGAAGATCTCAAGCTGGACGATGAGAAGGACTACACCATCGACGCCGTTGTGGATTCGTTTGTCATCGAGCCCGGTATCGACAAGCTGATTGTTGCCTCGCTGGAGCACGGGCTGGAGTTGGGCGATGGCATGCTCAGCTTTCACATTACCAGCAAATCGACCAAGGCACTGAAGTCAAAATTTGCAAAGGACTTTGGCTGCAAGAAGTGTTCGATTGTCGCTGGTGATATGCACTACCGCAATTTCTCGTTCAACGATCCCACGGGAGCGTGTGAAACGTGCGGTGGAATCGGAACTGCGATGCGAGTCTATCCGCCGCTGCTGGTGCCCGACACGACGCGAACCCTGAATGAAGGTGCGTTCATCAAGGAGGCCCTGAATTGCGACAAGAATGCGTGGGGTGGACGCATACTTTGCACGTTGTCGACGAAGTACAAATTCAGCCTCGACGTGCCCTATGAGAAACTGCCCAAGAAGGCAATTGATGTGCTGCTTTACGGAACCAAAGGAAAAGAGGTTCCCATCGTCATCCCGAAAGGGGCAAGGCAGGGTACGCAGCACGCGGGCAAGAAGATCCGGTTTCAGGGCCTCGTCAATCAGATCGAAAACCGCTATCGCTGGTACCGCAAACAGGGCAGCTCGGATGACTGGACGGACTCGTATCTGAAAAAGGTAATGGTCGAATATGCCTGCCCCGAATGCAGCGGCTCACGGCTTAAGCGAACGCGTCGGCTCGTTACCGTAGCCGACAAGGATATGCATCAAGTTGGCGAGATGCATCTTGTCGAACTGCAAAAGTTCATGAAAACGATCAAGGTGGGCGCTCGACATCGGGAAGTTACCAACATCATTCGCCGTGAGATCAACTCGCGGCTGGAACTGCTGATTGGCATCGGGCTCGACTATCTGAATTTGAATCGTCGCTCGGGCACACTCTCAGGCGGCGAAGCACAGCGGATTCGACTGTCGACGCAAATTGGATCGGGGCTGATGGGAATGCTGTACGTGCTGGATGAACCGAGCATCGGGCTGCACCCCAAAGACAACGTGAAGATGATCGACACAATGCGACGACTCCGGGACCTTGGCAACACCGTAATTGTGGTCGAGCACGATGAGGATACGATTCGTGCGGCGGATCATGTTGTTGAAGTTGGCCCCGGTCCGGGAGTGCACGGCGGCGAGATCGTCGAACAGGGCACAGTAAAGGACATCGTTGCGTCGAAAAAATCGGTCACCGGTCAATTTCTCAGCGGCAAGCGGTCGATCCCTGTTCCGGAAAGCCGTCGTAAGCCTGGCACGCGGTGGCTGACCGTCGTTGGAGCACGACACAATAATCTGAATAACCTTGACGTAAAAATACCGTTGGGGCAGTTCGTGTGCGTGACGGGAGCATCCGGTTCCGGCAAGAGTTCCCTTGTCCATGAGATCGTCTACAAGAAGCTGTATTCGATTTTGCACGACAGTCGCGTGCTTTCCGGCGAGCACGATGATTTTCTGGGGCATGAACATATCGACGATGTTATCAGCATCGATCAGGCGCCGATTGGCCGGTCGCCTCGTTCGAACCCGGCCACATACATCGGCTTCTATGACAACATCCGCAATCTCTTTGCAAGTACCGATGGGGCGAAGCAACGCGGTTTTAAGTCATCGCAGTTTAGTTTCAACGTCAAAGGCGGGCGATGCGAAGAGTGTAGCGGTGAAGGGACGATCGTTACCAAGCTGTCGTTCATGCCCGACGTCGAAGTTACGTGTCCGACTTGCAAGGGGCAACGCTACAAACAGGAGACGCTGGACGTCACCTATAACGGGAAGAACATCGCCGAGGTACTGGAAACTTCGGTCGAAGAGGGCGTTGAGTTCTTCGCGGACCAGGCCACCATTTGTCGCAAGCTGACCGTGCTTTACGAGCTGGGGTTGGGCTACATCACACTGGGACACCCGGCGACCATCCTCTCTGGCGGTGAAGCTCAACGTGTAAAGCTGGCATCCGAACTGGGCAAGCTCAAGCGAGGTCGTAGCAACCTCTACATTCTCGACGAACCGACGACGGGCCTTCACTTTGCCGACATCGACCGCCTTCTGGTGAGCCTGAATCGTCTTGTCGAGCAGGGACACACGGTACTGGTGATCGAACACAACCTCGACGTCATCAAGACGGCCGATTACGTCATTGATCTCGGCCCGGAAGGCGGTCACCGCGGCGGACGACTGATGGCCAGCGGCACGCCGGAGAAGATTGCAAAGAGCAAACGATCTCACACGGGTAAATTCCTGAAACCGTGTTTGACATAGCAGCAGCGCGAAAGCCTTCCCGAGATAGTGCCTGGAGTCGGGGCGATGACGCGGCTACACGATACGATCTGTGTAGCCTCTTGCTATCGCTCGATTACCGGCAGGCTTGTCCGCCTCAACATCAACGGCTCCGGGACGACGGCGACCTTGAGCGGATCGGACTGGTCGACGGCGTACCGGACTAGCTGTCCGTCTGGCTGAGCCTTCGTGACCGTCTGCTCGTTGCGCACGACAACCGAGATGCCGTGTTCCAGGAATTTCCGAATCAACTCTTTGACCCGAGCCGACTTGCCGGCTTCGCCAGGGGACGCTTCGCTGACCGCGATCAGGTTGGGTCCATCCTTGATCGGTTCCTCAAAGAAGACCACGCCAAGTTCGTCTGGCCGATCCGATTCCTCAAACCAACCGTCAAGCCAGAGACACGAGAAGCCCCGACATTCGGCAATTCTCGCTTCGTAGATCTTGCACCCCGTCGCGCAAACGTGGCGACAGGGCGTTCCGGTAGGCTTGGCCAGCGGGGCGACGGCGACGGAAGTGCAACACAAAGTACACTCTCCACATGACCGTTTGGTCTTCGCAAGATCGTCCACGGATATCCTCCGGACAGGGCTTTGCTGACGGAATGCCGGCATGCGGCCGTCGGTCAGCTTCGTTCCCGTCTCGATGGGCGGGATATAGAGTTCTGTCGACTACCGGCAGAGGAGAATCAAGCGATAGAAAGATTTAGGGTGAATGCCTAAGTCGCATTCCCCATTGCGATGCGGCTTTGTTGCCGAAGGTGGAACTCCGCGCGGGAGAGAACCCGTGATCCGCGGATCTTACTGCGGAAAGCCGGAAGATAAATTCGTTCCAAAGCGAATTTTCTTTCTGGCGACGATGCGCGATAAACTCACTTGGGCTGCATTCGTGCGTCCGCGCCTTCGACGTTTTGCAGGCCCCATTTGGTAATCGACCGAATGACCGGTCCAAGGCTCTTGCCCTTCTTTGTCAACCGATAGGCGTAACGGTCGGGCCGTTCTGGCGACGGGAATTTCTCCACGATGCCGTGGTCAACGAGCCGCGTTAGCCGATTGGTGAGGATGTTCGTCGCGATACCCTCCGGAGACGCTGCAAATTCCCGGAAATGCGTTCTGCCCAATAGCAGGTCGCGTACAACCAACAACGTCCATTTGTCGCCGAGAATATCGAGCGTGAGCGCGATCGGGCAGCACGATCGAGGGTGTTGTTTTCCAGGCATGACAGAAATTCCTTGTGGCTCCTGTTGACTTTACTTCCGTCGGTTGCAAAATGCAAGTGTTCGTCGCTTGCGTTTTGCAAGTGTGGTGGTAGCCGGTAAGAGGAGAGGTAGCGATGGCAGCAATTGATAGTCACCCCACGGTCGTAAAAGTCCGATCCGCAATGGGCGATAGCGCCGCGAAGCCGTTGTCGGCGGAACAGCTACGCGAACTCTGTCGACACGCGGGGGCGGACGACGTGGGTGTCGTTTCACTGGACCGACCCGAGCTGGATGAGCAGCGCGACGACATCCTCGCGGCCGCACCATGGGCGAAAACTCTGCTGACGTTCGTGTGCAAGATGAACCGTGAGCCGATTCGCAGTACAGCGAGGTCGCTGGCAAATCTCGAGTTCCATCACACCGGTGATCACACTAACGACGTTGCCAGGAAGGTGGTCTCCGAACTGGAAAGCCGAGGCGTACGGGCTTCGAATCCGTCGATGGGTTTCCCGATGGAGATGGATCGTTTCCCGGGGAAGATATGGGTTGTCTCTCACAAGCCCGTCGCCGTCGCGGCTGGACTGGGAGTGATGGGAATCCATCGAAATGTGATTCATCCGCAATTCGGGAATTTCATTTTGCTGGGGACAATTCTGGTGGATCAGGCGGTCTCCGAGCAGGATTGGCCGCTGGATTACAATCCGTGTCTTGAATGCAAGTTGTGCGTCGCGGCGTGTCCGGTCGGCGCGATCGCTCCCGATGGCCAGTTCAATTTCAATGCGTGCTATACCCACAACTACCGCGAGTTCATGGGCGGATTTACGGATTGGGCCGAGCAGGTCGCTGACAGCGGTAGCCGTAACGACTACCGCAAACGCGTCTCGGATGCCGAGTCTGCCTCGATGTGGTCGAGCCTCTCATTTGGAGCCAACTACAAGGCGGCCTATTGTCTGTCGGTTTGTCCTGCCGGTGAGGATGTGATTTCGCCGTGGCTGAACAATCGCAAAGAGTTCATGGACGAAACGCTACGTCCGCTGCAGGAGAAAGAGGAGCATGTCTATGTCATTCCCGGCTCCGACGCAGAAGACCACGTAAAGAAGCGATTCCCCAGGAAGACGGCTCGCTTGGTACGTGGCAGTTTACATCCGGATTCCGTAGACGGGTTCCTGCGCTATATGTCACTGCAGTTTCAACCCGGCAAGGCAAAGGGGCTGGACGCGACCTACCACTTCACCTTTACCGGCAAGGAACAGCGCAACGCAACGGTCACGATTCGAAATCAACGACTGGAAGTTTCAGAAGGGCACCTCGGCATAGCAAACTTGCACGTCACAGCGGACAGCGAAGCGTGGGTTGGGTTCCTGAAACGGGAACGCAACCTCGCTTGGGCACTGCTCACTTTGCGAATTCGATTATGGGGCTCGCCGCTGTGGTTGGTGAAGTTCGGCAGCTGCTTTCCTTCGTGATTCAGGAAGCACCGCGGGCTCGTTGTTTCGCGATTTCGCGATCTGCTACTTATTCAGTTCGCTACGTCTTACGGTATGGCTGTGAATTTCTTCGCCATCAATCGAGACCACGCGGTAAGTGATCGCCGGGTCATCCAGCGTCGTATCGATATCGACCGTTCCGAACGATTGCTTCTTGTTGTACGAGAAGACGGCAGCCGCCATCTCGGGGTGGACATGCTGGTTGGTCAATCGCGAACTATTGAATTCGTACAGCGTGTAGTCATTGGGCCGTTCAATTTTCCACAGATCGGATCGGTGTCGATCCGCGGACATCAGCAGCACGCCCTCCACTTTGTTCTCGGTCAGGAAGTCAAAAATCTGCGTACGCTCTTCCTTGAACCCGTTCCACGTATCCTTGCTGTCGCCCTTGGCCCGATAGACCCACGGGACGGGCGAGCAGAGCACGACCAGCTTTCCTTCCGATTTCTTGATCGTATCCAGCAGCCACTGTCGTTGAGCGGGACCGAGCATGGTGGGGATGGTGCCGTCGGTCGGCTTCAGGTTTCGATAGTAGCGTCCATCGAGCATGATGAAGTGGACGTCGCCGATGTAGTAGTCGTAGTTGCAGCCGGGCTGCGCAACTCCGCCGCCGTAGTAGGGATTCACCCAGTTGTTGCGATAGACTTTGTAGACGGGCATCTTCCAGTAGGGTTCGTTGATGGCGGGGCCGCCCGAGCAATCGTTGACGCCGAAATCGTGGTCATCCCAGATCGTAAAGGTTGGCGTCGTCGCGACGAGTTGTTTGTATTCGGGACGTGACTGACGGCGGTAGTAGCAATAGTGTTGCATTTCCGGCATCTCCGGAGCGTCGCTGTAGACGTTGTCGCCAAGCAGCATGAGCACATCGGGCTTCTCCGCGCGGATGGTGTTCCACATGTATTCGTGTTGTGGAACGAATCCCGCGCCGCCGCCGAATGCAATGCGGAATTTGACCGGCGATCCCTTGTCCGCGAGCGTGCGAAATTTGCCACCCTCATGCCACACCGGATCGTCCTGAGCCGTTCGGGCGACGCCGACTTTGTAGGAGTAAACGGTATTCGGTTCGAGACCTTTCAGTTCGACAACCGCGGTGTGGTCGGTTTCGACGCTGGTCAGCACGGCTTCGCTGCGAATGGTTGTATCGCTGCCCTCTTTCTGCGCCATCGCCACGACACTCTGCACACCCGCGGTTCGCGCCCACACCTTGACGGATGAACCGGTAACGCACCCAAGCATCGGGCCATGCGGCAGCGAGTCGTGCGGCATGTTTTTCAGCTTCTGCATTTCCGGTTCGTCTTGAATGGACTCAAGGCCCGTTTTGGTTCCGGTCAGAAATCGGCTGACGGGTAGCCCGGCATCGATCGCGTTTTGAACGGATTCGACGGCGGCTTCCTTGTCCCCGGATTTTGCATGGGCGACTGCGAGCATGTAGTGGGATTCGGCATCCTCGGGCAGCTTTTCGAGGATGGCTCGCAGATCGGCCGTCGCCTGTTCCGCTTCACCCTCGACGATCTTCTTGAGCGCATCCTGATGCATCCGTTTGTACTGATTGAGCCTCGGTTTCTTCTGGGCGTAGGCTGGCAGCGTCGCTGTTAGTAGGAAGCAAAGGGAGAAGAGCAGTGCGGACTTCGTCGGGATCGAGTAACTCATAGATCGGGAACCCCCGTGGTTGAAGCGAACCTTTGGCGTGGAATCAGGTCCTCAATTATGCCAGAAGTAGACAGCCGGCTCACGACCGCTACGGCTTGGAGCTTCGTTAGAAAGCGTGATGTTTGTGATGGCGAAAAAGATGCCTGATATTTCACCGCGAGAAGCCCATTGCCACGTTGACAGAGTCGGTACGGCTGAAGTAATTTAGAACTTCTCAGGGCGATTAGCTCAGTTGGCTAGAGCACCTCGTTTACACCGAGGGGGTCGGGGGTTCGAGCCCCTCATCGCCCACTAATGTGCTGATTTAGGGCCACCGGCGGATACCCCTTCCGGTGGCTTTTTTCTTTGGCGGTGGGCAGTAGATTCAGGTGATGAGCAATTCACCACCCACCTACGAACAATTGGTCGCCGCAATCCAGACCAAGAATGCCCGCATCAGAGCTCTCGATGCCGAACTGCGTGCAGCACAATCTGTAGCCGTAGTGCGTCCTTCGCCCACCGCGATATCCCAGCGCATCTCCGGGCACTCAACGCTCAGCGCGTTGTAGTGTTCCTGAGTGGTTGTAAGCGGACATGATTTAGCGACAGCACGTTCGAAATCACCGGGCGTGATGGAATTTGCTCTGAGAGGCGAGGCGTCACGATCGTCTCAGCTGCGGGGCACACTGCGCGAGACTGGGTTGGGTTCGACCAAGCTCTCTGTTCTTGGGAAAGCCGCCGAAAGTTTAGCGTAGCGGGGACATTTGACGTTGAGTTCAAACCTGGCGTGAATCAACACTCCGGTTCACGTTGTTGTTACGCACCTACGAGCGACCCTGATACTCTCGCAATGCGGTGTCCATCGCTGACGCATCAAACGTCAACTTAACGCTCCATGTGGCCTTGGGCTTACCGAGGTGCGACGGACCTTCATATGTGAAGTCGATTTGGATGTCGAGATCAACATCTACCGATGATTCAGTGAACCTACCGAATTTGATCCGCGTTGCGAAAACTGGATTGTGAACATTGTCAAGATACAACGAGCCATCAATGAATCCCGGAGTAGGGTTTATAGGAAATGTGTACGTGTTCCCCGCGAGTGAACGCCATGTTGTTGGGAATCTGATAAAGTCGAGGCCCACCATCGTGTCAACCTCCTCGTTCTCGAATGTGAACGGAGCGAGCGGGATTGAGATGCTGAAATACACATCCCGGGGGGCAAGGGCGTTCTCGAAAACCTGGGCGGCAAAAACGCCGTCAAGTGGCTGTAGGTCCAGTTTCATTCGGCCCGTCTCTCCTTGGTGAATAGCGTTAATGATAGCTGGGGCGGGACGCGTTTGATCTTCCATTTTGAAGACGTGTTTGCCGGTGCTGCGTTCATCGTCTTGTCAACTGGCGTGCTCCGCGTTTGACGATGCGATACGCAGACGTTCGTGATCAAAGTTGGTCGTTGGCGGAATGAGGGTCCGCCACCGCATACCGTCACTCTTTACGACTATTGTACCATCACTGTTTGGTTTGGGGATTTCGCCCGACTGCAGCAGGGTAATTGCAAAGGACGAACCGCATGACAAGCAGGGGATGGAGATTGTCTTTTTGCATTCCAACTTAGCTCTGTCTGCCAGATGCGGCGGTCCAGCGAGCCCACTTCGAATCGCTCGCTTTCGGATCTCGTCTTCGATGTATCTTTTTTCCGCTTCAAGTCGAAACCCGGAACTACGGCTGCACCAGCTGCTCCGTTTACGATCCTGCTCGCGAACAATCCCAATAGTGTTTCCTACGCGGCGGTTCCCGGTTCGTTGGTTGAGTTCAGCGGAACGTAGGTAGGAACGGCTGGTGGTCGGCGTGCCATTGGCGTGACATCCGCGGCCGGTCGATCGAGCAGGCCATGAACGGCGAGCACCTGGACTATTCGCCTGCGTTGCTTTCGGCACGCCGCGATTACCTCAGCAGCGGGCCACCGACTTAGGCAATCGCTGCCCGGTGTGTTCTCATGCCCCGAGAAAAACGGCTACTTTCCGCTGGTTTTTGCAGCGGCACGCTACTTGCTGCAAAGTTGGACGTGCTTCTTTTTGAGGGAGAAGGGGCACAACGGTCCAGGTCTCATGATCTGGGCCGTTTTTTGTTTCTAAATCCCATGAACTTCATGAGGTTTCAATTCCGCGACTGCCGCTCGCGTTTGCGCTCGAAACTGCTACGGTAAATGTCCTCGCCCCACCACGCAGGCGCCAACCTCGGCGTTTTGTGCTCACCCAATAGCGATCAGCGTCGACGCGAAAAGAACCTGGCAATGCAGGAAGGCCAGCCCATGAAATTCTTGAAGATCATCATACTGCTGGCCGTCGGCTCCGCCTGCACAAATCTGTTCGGTGACGTGCCGTTGGCTCCACTGGAGCTGGCGCGAGAAACGGGTCGGCGGAAGTCACGGTTTCTTCAAGAGGCTGACTCGGCGGAGGAAGCCAGCAACGCAATTCCAAAAGCCAATGTCGACTATTTCCGGGAGGCGGTTGGTCCAATCCTGCTCAAGAGCTGCTTGGACTGTCATGGCCCCGATTTGTCCGAAGGTCGACTCCGTGTCGATGAATTGGACCCGGACCTGCTGGCCGGCGCCGACGTCGAGCGATGGCGCGAGATCTACAACGTCCTCAGCAATTCGGAGATGCCACCGGAGGACGAACAAGACTATGCACTCGCCGACGTAGATCGCGGCAATATTGTCGACTGGCTCAGCGGCGAATTGAACAAGGCCTCCGTCGCGCGTCGCAACAACAAGAAACATTCTTCTTTTCGCCGGCTAACGAAGTACGAGTACGAATATGCACTTCAGGATCTACTTGGCCTGCCGTATGCGCTTGCGAAGAGGCTGCCGCCGGAAACCGCGTCGGAGGATGGCTTCAAGAACAGTTCTGAATTGTTGCAGATGTCGGCGATGCAGTTCGAGACCTATCGCGAGATCGGGTTGAAGGCGCTACAACGGGCCACGGTGACTGGCGAGCGTCCCAAGCCTGTGACCTACATCATCTCCATGCAGGAAGTGATGCAGGCAGCTACGTCGGGGGACGATGCGAAGACATTCCATGAGGGAGACGAGGACTATAAGAAGAAAAGCAAACGCACGCATCTATTGAACCGAGAGACCGGCGATCGCGTCCAGTTCACACGTGGAAATTCAAAGCCTGATCCGGACGCGTTGGTGGGGCAAACGCCTGATGTTGGGCCCGCGGTTCTGATTATTCCTCGTTCAAACGAGTTGAAGGTGAACCTGGATCGTTTCCTTCCCGACGAAGGCATCATGCGGGTTCGCGTTCGAGCCGGACGAACCAACATGAATCCAGACGAATACGCGGCGCTGCGTCTGATCTTCAGTGCTCACACCAGCAACAACGCCAACTTTTCACAGATCATCAGCGAACGAGACATCCCGGTTACCGCATCGTCCGACGATCCCGAATTCATTCACTTTGATATCCCCCTGGGGGATATCCAACGCAACCCGTTCCGCAAGCTGACCACGACGTTTCCACGGCGTGATGAATTTCTGCACATTCGAAATGAGTCCAATGCTCGTGGCGGAGATGAGTCCTTGCAGGTCGTCATCGATCACATCGAAGTCAGCGCTCCCTTCTATGAGCAATGGCCGCCGAAAACGCATACCGCCATCTTCATTGACAGCGACCACAAGGACGACGAAGAAAAATACGGTCGAGAAGTGCTGACGCGATTCCTGCGACGAGCCTGGCGGCGACCGGCCACATCTGGGGAGGTGGATCAGTTCATGGAGCTATTCGCGGAATACCGACCGGGGCTGCCGACTTTCGAAGGAGCCATGCTTGAAGTGTTGGCGACCGCGTTGGCCACTCCGGAATTCCTCTACCTGATTCAGAAGGTTGCTCCCGATTCCCCCGAGCCTCAAGCTGAGCTCGGTGATTGGGAACGAGCAAGTCGCCTTTCGATCTTTCTGTGGTCCAGTGTCCCGGACGGCGAACTGCTCCAGCTTGCCGAGCAAGGCAAGCTAAAAGATCCCGAGGTCTTGACCGCGCAGGTCAACCGCATGTTGGCGGATCCGCGTTCGGCACGCTTCTCGCAGAACTTCGTTCAACAGTGGCTGGGGATGGATGGGCTGGAAAGTGTCGATCATTTGAAAGACAGTTCGTTGAAGGCGGCAATGCAGGAAGAGCCCATTGCCTTTTTCGACGAAGTCCTGAAAGCGAACCGCAGCATCATGGACTTCATTCACTCCGACTACGCCGTGGTTAACGAACGGCTGGCGGAGCACTACGGGATACCGGAAGTCTACGGGCCTCATTTCCGTAAGGTGCCAATCGAACCGAAAGCGAATCGTGGCGGACTTTTGACCGGCGCTGGAGTGTTGGCAATGAACTCCGACGGCAAGGATTCCCATCCCCTTAAACGCGGCGTGTGGATGTTGGAATGCATCCTTCATGATCCTCCGCCCCCACCGCCGCCGAATGTGCCGGAAGTCGACTTGACCGACCCGGAGATTTTGAAGATGACATTGAAGGAACGCATCGCGGATCATCGGAACAAGGCGGCTTGCATGTCGTGTCATTCAAGAATCGATCCGTGGGGCATCGCCTTCGAAAACTACGATGCTCTGGGAGCTTACCGCACCAAAATCAACGACGCTCCGGTGGATGCGACGTCCCAACTTTTCAACAGGCAGACACTGGCCGGTATGGATGGACTCAAGGGGTATCTACTCGCGAACCGACAAGATCAATTGGCGAGAGCGATGGTTCACAAGATGACCGCTTATGCTCTGGGCCGCCCACTTTCGTTTGGTGACCGCGCGGACATTGACGAGTTGACCACACAATTCCGGAAACAGGGCGATCGGCTTGGCGATCTGATTCACCTAATTGTCAACAGCGACATCTACAACTCAAAGTAAAACTCAGTGATAATGGTAACCCGACGCCCATAACCGGCAGGAGCAGACGATGAAGATGAAATCAACGTTGGTGAATCGCAGAACGTTCCTCCGCGGCACCGGTGTCGCTCTGGCTTTGCCCTGGTTTGAAACGTTTGCGGCGAGCAGTGAAGCCGCCGATACGACGACGCCGAAACGTTTTCTCAGCGTTTACCATCCTGACGGTGTCGGTCTGCCTCTCAAGTCTGATCCTGCCTGGAAGGACTGGAGTTGGTTTCCGCGTGGCGGCGAATCGGATTTCGAACTGACCAAAGTGCTCGATGTGCTTGAGCCGTTGCGCAGTGACATCTCGATCTATTCCGGGTTGTCCCATCCTGCTGTTCGAAAGGTGCATGGCCATTCCAACGCCGACCAGTATCTGACGGGGGCGGCAACTGGCGGTCACGGCGCGTACAAGAATTCGGTTTCGCTTGATCAGGTGTATGCGGAGCACGCTGGCGAATTCACCCGGCATTCTTCATTGGTCATGTCAACCAACGGCGGCGTTGGAGGTCCTCGCGGCGCGCAGACTCAGTCGTTCAATCGCGAAGGTCGGCCGATTCCGGCGATGAACAGGCCGAAGCAAATCTTCGACATGTTGTTTGTCACCAGTAGCAAGGACGCTGCCGCAAAACTGGCTCGGAGCAAGAGTGCTTTGGACCTGCTGATTGCCAATGCACGATCGTTGGGGCGACAACTCTCGAAGCACGATCGAGAGACGCTCAAGCAGTATCTTGATGCAGTCCGCGACACGGAGGTCAAATTGGCGAAGGCCCAGAAGTGGCTCGATACGCCCGTTCCCAAGGTGGACGCCAGTAACCTGGACCTGAACGCGGATCCCAAAGAAGCACGAATTTATTTCCAGACGATGTACGAGCTGATTTATCTCGCCTTCCTGAGTGATTCGACTCGCGTGGCAACCTTTCAATTGGGACGCGAAAACGGCGAAGGACCTCACGACCTGTTATCAAGGGCCGTTGGCCTCGGCAATGCCCATGCGTTAACGCATGCCGTCAAGAAGCCAGACGGCTGGAAGAATCTCGGTACTTACAATCGCTATCAGGCTGAAGAGTTCGGTCGTTTTGCGAAGAAACTGAAGGACACTCCAGAGCCCACAGGAATGGGCAACATGCTGGACAACACTTTTGCGATGCACGGTTCTGCATCCAGTAGTTTCCACCTGTCTCGCAACTATCCGATTATTTCTGCCGGCGGCAAGAACCTTGGCTTCACAAACGGTCGGTATCTCAAATTCGGCGAAGGCAACACAGACAACCAGGCTGGCGCAGGAATCGTTACGGATGCCGGCTGGAGAGGTGAGATCGAAGCGGAAGAGCTTCCGTTGGCAAAACTCTTTGTCACCATCCTGCAGAGGCTTGGTGTCGAAACGGATTCGTTCGCTGGCTACACCGGGACGTTGCACCGGGTATGACCTGGCTGTGCGCGGCGTGACATCAGCGAATCATGAACAACCGTGCGCGGTCTCCCCAATCACGCAACGTGCAGCGATTCAACCGACGCGGATTCGTGACCACTGGGAGCGTAACTCCAGGACTGCTTCGGAATGCGAACCGGCGGCAGCAGCGCGGGGCCGGCGAATTTGCCAGACTTCGGGCATGCTGCCTTCCTTAAGTGCCATGTATCGTGTCGGAATTTCCGACATCGATCGCCTATTTCGCGGCGACAACACCGGGCGTTTTGGAGTGTGCGTGCTGCGGGAAGTCGAAGGTTAACACGAGCGGCTGAGTTCCCGTGTTCTCGATCTCCACACCGCCGTTGGCAATAGCCGCCTGGGTGATGAATCCGATCTCGGGGTAGATCTCGCCAAGAATCATATCCTGGTGATATCGCACTTCGAGCTTTCCAACGCGGCCGCTTCCGCCGTTGGTATGGAACAGCGCGGGACTATCTGGGCAGAAATTCGTCTTGCTGCCAGGCTCCACGGTGAGTCGCAGAATCGAGCACTTTTGATCGCCGAGGAAATCACCATAGACGATCCACTTTGCGTTAACACCTTCGCCTTCAAATTCTTCGGCGGTGATTGCGGGACGCAAATTCTTCAGGACGAATTCCGGGTCCTGGTTCGCTTCGAAGTCGAACTTTTCGACCAGGTACTCCCAGTCTTCGTGCCGGTCCTTCGGATAGTCCTCTTCCCGGCATGCATAAAACGCATCGGCGGCTCCGATACGTCCGTCGAGCGTAAGGTCCTCGGCCAGGAAGTGCTCATCCATCGTGACATGCAGCTCGTGCGTGCAAAGGTCCGTCGGCGAGTGCAGCACACCGTTCGGCATCACGAAGCCGTTATCAATTTGCATCATCACGTGCGGCGACAGATGCCGAACGCCGTTATACTCGCCCTGTCCGAAACGCTTCATGCAGGCAAGAAACTGCTCCTTCGTCACGAACGAGTACAGCCCCATCGCCGTCGTGTGATAATGCGACGCACTGACTCCGGGATTGTCGAAAGAATTGATGTCGTAGACTTCCCATTTCGACCAGTGAAGATGATGTGGAATCGGATTCAGATTGTCGAACTTCTTTGAGACGATCGGCCAGGTCGGGTCGCCGCCCAGCGTTTTCGAGAAGGCTGTAATCTTCTCGCCCATGACAACTTCCGGATTGGCGGTTATCAAATCCTGCAACGAGATGACTTGCCCATTGGGGGTCAGGACGTGCGATTCACCTTCGCGAAACGGTGCCTTATTTGTGCGCGTATCGATGACACCCGTCACGATGGGAGCCGTGCAGCACATCCATAGTTCATCAAGCCCCGTACCGTTCATATAGTCCGGATAGTACGATTTCGCATCAAGGCGAAGGCGTTTACCTGGGGTACAAAATGTTCTGCCGGCGTAGCGGTGCAGAAGTTGCAACACCCCGTCGTGATTGTTGAGGCAGTCATCCAGGATCGAAGCCGATCCTCCGCCGGTTCCGTCGATTACCTCTTGCTGGGGATACTCGTGCAGTTTTTCCGCGAGAATTGAAGAAGCCATGATTGATGCAGCTCAATGAGTCTGAACTAATGTCGGTTCCAGGGAACGCTCTGGAGTGATGACGGTAATCCTTCAATTTATTACAACACAACGACGCGGGCTAGGGACTGAGCCAGTCATTGCAAACAGTGCCCATCGAAAGCCGGGACCTGATCTCCGCAACAATTGGTTCTCAACTTCCCTTCTGGATGAGGGGCGTTTCTCTGTTTTTCACGATGGCGATGGCGATGGCGATGGAGTGGGCAATTCCACTCCATGGCGACTGGAGAGGCGCCCAGCTATGCAGCGACAGTTGAATTCTCTCCTGTGAGCACATGGAACCACATAATCCGAGCCCGCGCAGGGATGGACGAGGTGATTCCCCTGGGTACATGTCACGAATCAGCTTCAGAATGTCGGGTGGTTCAGGAACCGCGGCCAACGCCCAAGGGCACTAACGTTGGCTTGGAGGGGGATCTTTTCGTCAGTCGCAGAGCGACGGCATCCGACTATTTTCCCCCGTCAATGCCGCCGCTCCGCGACGGTTAGAGTGCAAACCTCCAGGAGCTTGCGATTCCGCTCGATGTTTAAACCGTGACCGCTGAATGCAGAACGCCCAAGGAATCATCGAGTGAGTACCGTTGAAGTCGCCGGTTGATGGCGTCTCCGGCGCGTTGACTGCCGACACGGAACCGGGCGAGTTGTTTGTTGGGGATTGATCGGGCTTGGGCTGGTTGGCAGCAGAGTCGCGCAGGTTGCAAGTCGCCGAAGTTCGACGCGCCATTGAGCCTGGCCGGAATCAGCTATCCTCGGAATTAGCTATCCCCGGAAGTAGCATCGTCCGACGTCAGCTTGCTCTTTCGCCACGAAGCTGAGGTCCCCTGCATCGGACAATGTTTGTGCAAGTTGCGATGTTCGCGACGAGACAACGATTTGACGAACTTCAGCAGCGAAAGATTGGGACGCAACTTGCGACGATGTCCGCATTTTTTCATGCAGGCCACATTCATCCCCGGGACGAGCAACGTCTGTGCGCCTCGCCGCAGGCACTGAAGATTTGGATTCGCCACCGTTGCTCGCCGCCGTGAATGTTGTTCGTTTCTCGTTGGCACAGGGCCAAATCTTGCTTCAACGAACGCTTTTGTTAAGGGGTATGTGCCCGAGACGGCTTCGTTCATAATTGAAGTGTGGAAATTCGCTGGCGACGAACCGGGGCCGGCGATACTCTGGGCACGGATGGCTTAACGGCTCGATTGCAAAAACAGTGGAGAGGTCGATCGCTATGAAACGTCGCGATGTTCTGAAAACGGCTGGCTGCACGCTTTTCCTACCAGCGTTGGAAAGTTTCGGGCGAGAGCAGGCCGCCCCGGCTGAAGCTGATGTCAAACGGCTTTTCTGCGTCAGTATGGGGTACGGATTCTTCACCGATGTCCTGCCGCAAACGGATGGTGCGGACTACGTGTTTAGTGATCACATGGAGCCTCTGAAGAAATATCGAGACCATTTTACGCTCTACTCGCAAATGAAGTTCGGCGGAGACCATGTCCGCGACCACAAATGCTTTGTTGGAAACACCACGACGAATCCGGACTCACTGGACCAAATCGTAGCAGCCCACATTGGACATTTGACTCGCGTTAGAAATGTGGTCACTTTCATCAGCCACGCCCACCACCACATCGTTGCATCATGGCGAAACAGGTTGCCCGTCATGCCGATTCAATCGACGAGGGTGCTGTTCGAAACTCTTTTTGCCAGAACGGACAGGAAAACACAGGAACGATTGCTGGCTCACAAGAAGAGCGTGCTGGACGGGTCGCTCGAAGAGGCGAAGTCCCTGATGCAACGAGTGTCGGGTCGAGATCGGACGAGACTGGAAGAGTATTTCGCCGCACTGCGGGAATCGGAACAGGAACTCAACAAATCGATCGAGTGGCTGAGCCAGCCAAACCAGGATGTTGAATTCCCTGTCGCGTCGTCTTTCGAGAACGGCTTCCTCGCTACCGACGTCGATAAGAAGCGATTCCTTGATAACCCTCGACAGATCCAGCGTGGCATCGCGTTCGACATGATCTACAAGGCCTTCAAGTTCGACGTTACGCGCGTAGTTAATTTCTATATGGTTGGCCTCGACAACGATCATCATATTACGACGCACAACGTGCCCAAGTCCGAGGATGCACGCAAGAGTCTGACGAAGTACGACTCCTCGTTCTTTTCTCTGCTGGCGAACTTCTACAGCAAACTCGCCAGCACAAAAGTCGAATCTGGTGGAACACTGATGGACGAGACGGTTACCGTCGCAACGGGAAACAACAGTGTGAGTCAGAAACGGGGGCCGCATAACGGAAGCGAAATCCCTGTGTACGTCGCGGGCGGAGGTTTCAAAAATCACGGAGGCCATGTGATTCGGAAGGGCGAGACCACTTGCGACATCTATCTGTCGATACTTCAGAAATTCGGCATCCAACGTGAACGGTTTGGCAATAGCCAGAAGATCATTGAGCTGTGAAATCATGTCGATTTACAAGACCACGAAGCTGGCTGTTTTGCTGCTGTCTTTTGCCGGATCCTATGCTTCGAACTGCGCTGCGGATGATCGTGAGCAGTCACAGCAATTCTTCAATACGTATTGTGTTTCCTGCCACGGCCAGAAATCGCCAGAGGCTGACCTCCGTCTCGATCAGTTGGACGTGACACGATGGAATGACGCGACTCTGCTTGATGAAATCTATGCAGCGATCGAAAGTGGCGAGATGCCACCTGATGATGCGCCGAAGCATCCAGAGCCTGGCCAGTCTACAGCACTACAAAAACTTCTGGTTAATCGGCTTCGCGGGCTCGCAGAAGAGCAGGCACCGGGAATGCTGAAACGATTGAGTCGCAGCGAATATCTGAACACCGTAAACGATGTCTTTGGTACTGATTTCAGTCTGGCCAATCGACTACCACTCGACAACATCAACGCTGGCTTCGACAACAACGCCGACAACCTGCATATGTCAGTTGTCGATATGGAATCGTACTTCAGTGTTGCAAACCGGATTGCCGAAAGTGTCGTCAGCGACAAACCAGCTCCACGCGTCGTTGTCTACTCAACGAAAAACACAGACATTGATTCGCTCAGTCACAAAGACGACACGAAGGGGTTTGCCCCGACGCTGGATGGGGATTCGCGGCCGCTGGTTTTTGCATCTCCCGCCACCCAGATAAAAATCAATCCATCGATCGGAACGGGTGGTATCTACCGGATCGTTCCCCGCGGGTTCTACATCAACGCTACGCTTGTTCCCGGCACCCGCGCTGAAGAAAGATTGCCTGCCGTGACGGACGTCTCTGCAAGCGACAACGACGGTCCCAGCGGCCATTCGATGAGCTACTTCCTGCGGAAGAACTCCGGAGTTGGACAAAGCATAGTGACTGTAATTCCACGAAATGCTGCCTGGCAGGAATTCGATCCCAGTGAAGGGTTTACAACGCGACTGTCGTCCGATGACACGATCGTTCTACGATGCAATTCAGTGCAGGGAGGCGGCGCACAGCGCATGTTCTGCATTGAGAACGCAACCATCACGGGACCTGTGTACGAGTCATGGCCACCGAAAACGTACTTCTATGAAACCTACTGTCAGGACGTCGACGCATCTGCTGGGGATGTGGCATGCCAGGACATCCTCAAAAGGCTCGCACAGAAACTGTTTCGCCGCCCCGTCTCCGAAGCTGAACTGCAGCAAGTCTATGCGCATGCCAGGCAGGAACTTACCCAGGGTCGAAGTGTTTACTCCGGTCTGCAAGCTGGTATTCGCGGAATGTTGTGCTCGCCGAATTTCCTGTTCAAGCAGGAAGGCGAGTCGGGGTCTCTGGATGAGTACGCGATCGCTGCACGCATGTCATATTTTCTGTGGAATTCCCTTCCTGACGAGACGCTCTTCGGATTGGCAAGTCAGGGGAAACTGAAGGATTCCAACGTCCGACGGGAGCAGTGTCTCCGTATGTTGCAGGATGCAAGAGCTGAGCGGTTTGTCAAAGACTTCGTTTACCAATGGCTCGATCTGGAAAAACTCAAAATCATTGAACCGGACGTAGGCGTCTTCACGGTTGAAGAATTTGACCTTGTCCGAGATCAAATCAAAGAAGAACCGGTTGAGTTTTTCCGCGAAGTACTGTCGGGCAACTTGAGCCTTTCGAATTTCATTGACTCGGACTTTGTCATGATCACCCCGGAGCTCAACTACATCTATCAAATTGAAGGACATCCAATCGCAACGCCCGGAAAGCGGCCCGGCGCAACGAAAATCTCACCGGTCGATTACAGGCCGAAAGAGATTACTTCCGAATTCTCCAAGGTGATCCTGGGCGAGCAGGATCAAATTCGTGGAGGCCTGGCTTCACAGGCGGGATTCATGTTGATGACGACGAACAACGGGGAATACACAAACCCGTTTTATCGCGGTGCCTGGGTGTTGAGGAGTTTCTATGGAGATCACCTGGAGACACCGGAGAACCTGGAGATCGCTGCGCTCAGTCCGCCGACGAAAACCGAGACGATCCGACAAACGATCGATGCCCATCGTGAGAATGCCAGTTGCAATGTCTGCCATAAAAAGATGGATCCTCTCGGAATTGCGTTGGAGAATTTCGACGTAATGGGTCGCTGGCGGGACGAGTACACTGACGTCAGCAACTACACAGACACGAGCACGACGAACGGCGATACAGAACGTTTTCCCGTAGACACGAGCACGGTCCATATGGACGGCCGGGCCTTTGAGGGTCCACAAGGCCTGAAGGCAATTCTGATGGAAGACAAAGGCCGGTTTGCCAGGGCATTCGTCGAGAACATGTTGTCCTATGCGATGGCTCGCCAGCTCACTTTTCGCGACCGCGAGAATCTTGCCCAACTCTACGAGCGGTCGGCTGATACTGACTTCAGACTGCGCGACCTTCTGTTGGCGATCGTGTCGTCTGACCACTTCACCAGGCGCTAGGTTGCCGCGGTAGCCAATCACAATCGCAAGGCCGCAGCGAGTTCGGCCACCCCATCCCGGAAGAGGTCGCATAGGCCGCCGAGGTTAGCGGGGCAGCGAAACGCGCAGCCGGTACTTCGACCTTGGGGGATACGCCATTCGGCTACGAGTTCGTCAACTGATGCATCGAATGTCGCCTGGTTTCTTGTAAGTCCTTTTGGGATCTGTCTTCAGTCGCTGTCTTGCCAAGTGATTTGCAGGTGCCTTGCAGGCGGGGCTTGAGCTTCTGCTCCTTGCCGGGCTTGCCGTTTGCGGAATCAGTTCTGCGCCGCAACCATGCGAGCCTGTTGCGTTGGCGTCGATCGATTCGTGGCCGTGTGGCCGTGTGGCCGTGTGGACGTGTGGCCGTGTGTCTGATCGTGATGCCTGCGGCCATTCAGGAGATGAACGGAATCCTTGACGGTGATCAGCTCCCTGCATTTGTGTAGGGCAATCCCCTGAACGAGCGATGCTGCTCAGGGGTCGTGTCATCAATAAGAGGTAATATCATTTTTATTGACGGTGAAATTGTATGACTCAATAATGCACGGGTGGCCGCGTCAGCGCCGCAACGCTTGGGGAACGAGCGGGTGCGTATCAGAAAACAGGGGTGGCGGGGCAGGGTTATGCCGAATTCAAAAGGACGCGTGTGCCGCGTCGTAATCACTTGTTTGTTGGCGAGCATCTCGCTTGCTGGCACGGCAATGGCGCAGTACCGCGCCGACAGTCTGGACGAACTGCGACGATACGCTTCGCTGGATGGCGTCAGGGTGTCGCTGGCCCCTGGAGAGTATTGGCTGGAGGGAGATGGCAGCAACCCGATCTTTCTCGAGTTTTCTGGTTCGAATTCCACGTTCGACCTATCGGGTGCGCGGATTAAAATGGACACGCGTTCGCTGGCGGGCTACGGCAACCAGAGAGTGTGGCCGATCACGGTGAGCGGAGAAAGCAATGTCCTTGAGGGGCTGGACTTTTCCGGCCACGACGTTGACCTCGATACTGACCCAGATGCATCACGCGACTCGCGGAGCGGCGCGGCCTTTCTTCGCGTTACTGGAAGTGACAATCATTTTCAGGACACAACCCTGGTGATTCGCGGTTCATCACCATACGGATATGGAGACGTATTTGGTAAAGGCTCACGCCTGCCTCAGAGTGGTCTGCCAGTCGAAGAAGGAGGCTTTGCTTACCTTGCGCACGACAAGGCGTCAGGTTTTCTCGTTACGAACGGAGCTACCAATACCGTTGTTGATAATCTGAATTTGACGTCCTACTCGTACGGCCACGGCTTCTTCGTGCAGAACGAAGCCACCAACACGACAATTCGGAATAGTACCCTGACGGCAGAACTCTGTCAGGGGAATGATGCGATCGCCCACCCCGAATACCAGGAATACGCCGCGGGGGCAGATGGGATCCTGGGGACGCCAGACGACGGCGGAACAAGGCAGGGGACATCATTGAGTCCAGATATTCAGATCTCATGCCAGGAAGATGGCATTCGAATGTACTCAAACACGACCGGCTTGACGGTGCAGAATGTAGTTGTCACAAACTTTCGGTCAGGCGTCGCATCGTCCCTTGGTTCGGGTCGAATCACCATCGACAACGTGGAGGCCTACGGAACGGAAGTCGGCTTCGGTGTAGGCTCCAATACGACCATCACCAATTCCAAAGCGGATATAGTCAACGGGCCGGCAGTCCACGTTCATTACAACAACAAGCGGAATAGCTCCATCGATATTGAAATCGTTGGTGAACAGCCGGTCGGCAACGACTGGGCGGTGGCGTATCTCAATGGTCGGAATTTCGACGTCACGATCCGCAGCGATCTGCCGACGGGCTTTCTTCCTGAAGACTCAGTGGTGCGTTTCGGCCAGACGTGGTTTAACAACTGGCGAGACCCACTCAAACCAACGACTCCGGAGGAAGGCGACCCGGGGCCCTTTACCAATTCGACCTTTACGAACCTCACCAATGAGTACTCCGTGCTGGGCAATCTGGCGACGGGCAACACTGGTTTTTCTCAGGCTGGCGTCGTGACGAACGGCAAGGAAAACCACTACGACGGGGTTTCCGTCGTCCTCAGGGACACTCGAGTTGTACTGACCGACACCGCCGGGCTTGGTAACAATGGTAGCGACGACGATGGGAACTTCGACGCCGACATCTTTGAAGCCAACGCCTCCGTCGTTTTTGATGGGGCCACCCTCGAGCTGCAACCGGGAATCCGGATCACCAATGAAAAGCTCACGATTACCGGTGACGGAGTGGATGGTCGAGGCGCGCTCTATTCCGTTGGCACGGTCACCACCGATACGCGTTTCGGAAGTTCCAACCGGGGTGACAGAAGCGAGATCTTCCTCGACGGTGACGCTTCCATCGGTGTTGGGCAGGAGGGAAACCGGTTGGTTGTCGGTCGTCTCAACGGGAAGGGCGACTTCACCAAGAGAGGCCCCGGTATTCTGAATATCGGCAAGTCCAGCTCGTTCGATGGCGACATGATCATTGCCGAAGGACAGGCGATTGTCCGGCCGAACGTCGTGCGTGCGAACCTGGTCGTCGCGAGGGGGACTTCGATCAAGGCGATTGGAAACTTGTCATTCAACACCGTTGGGACCGCTCGCATTACCGGTGAAGTTGATCTCAATTCCCGTACGGGGGCTGATCAACTGGTTCAGCGTTTCGGACGGCTGACGGGGACGGGAAGCATCGTTGCGTCTAACCCCCATGACGACTCGCAGGCGACGTTGCAGATCCACGGGGACGGCATCCGTGCCAGATTTACTGGCGCGATCAGCGGCAAGATCAATGTGGAAAAATCCGGAGGCGGCACGCAGATTCTCCAGGGCATCATGAGCCACACGGGTACAACGAGTGTTGAGGACGGCACCCTCTTGATCAACGGAGTGCATACCGCCGCTGGTGAGTACGTCGTTGATGGTGGAACGCTCGGGGGAACGGGTACCATTGAGGGCGACGTGCTTGTACTGGCCGGTGGAGCACTTTCTCCTGGCCTTACTGTCGGGACGCTATCGGCTTCAAACGCCACCTTCGCCGGGAGTTCTGCCTTCAGGGTTGATATTGAAGGTGACCAGGCCGGACGCGAGCACGATCATCTTTACGTTTCGAACGTGCTTGAACTCGGTGGGCAATTGGAATTGTCTCTGACGCAGGGCATTGAGTTCGCGCCTTCCGCTCAGATTGAAATCGCTGAGGCGAGTCGCATTGAAGGCCGGTTCGATAACGTTCTTCCTGGAGCTCGACTGGCAACCCTGGATGGAGCCGGTTCATTCATGGTGAATTACGGCGCTGGCAGCAACTTCGACGAAAACATGGTGGTGCTGTCGGACTTCGTGAGTCATCAGCTCGATGGTGACTTTAATGGCGACCAACAGCTCGACGCAGTCGACATCGATCTATTGAGTGCTGCCGTTGGAGGTTCGGACTTGCTGTTCGACGTGACTCGGGACGGTGGCGTCACTGTTGCCGATCGAGTGTTTTGGGTCGAAGAAATCAAGCAGTCATTGATGGGAGATGTAGACTTCAATGGTAAAGTTGAATTCGACGACTTTCTCGCACTCTCCGCTGCATTTGGAACGGAGGCAGGCTGGTTGGGCGGTGACTTCGACGGCAGTGGTGACGTGGCATTTCCCGATTTTCTTGTTCTGTCCGGCAACTTTGGCCGTTCTGCATCGGCCGTCATCGCGGTGCCCGAACCAACTTCACTTGCCTGCATCGTTTTGTGTTTCGGAGTCTTCCTCCGCTCGCACGTGAGAAAGAACGAGTTGGCGGGGCAGCGGTAGGTTTCACCCGGCCCCGGCACGAAGCTCGATCGGTTGTTGCTTCTCGATTGAGTTCGCCCAAAGTACGCTCGCCTTGCGGATACGCACTGACACAGCAAACCCGTAATTGCGCTGTCGCTGGCGGTTACAATAGTCGGTGCTACTGGGAATGCCGACGGTCGTTCGGGATCGAACCGACGCCGCGAGTATTGATACGAGATGCGAACCAAATTCGGGCGGGCAGTATTGGCTGTCTGCGGAAAGGTATCCAATGCTGCTTGGTCGTCGACAACTGAGTTTGATGGTCTGGGTTCTGGAGGTCGTTGCCTGTCTTGCGTTCTCACCCGGTTTTAGGACAACCTTGGCGCAGGAAACGGGGAGCGTGTCGGCGGATTCGTCGCAACGCGTTGCGATCTTCGAGCAGGGTAAAGGTGGATACAAGAACTATCGGATCCCATCATTGATTGCGACGACAGCTGGCACGTTGCTCGCTTTCTGTGAGGGTCGTGAGGCGGGCGACGCCGGGAACATCGATTTGCTGCTGCGGCGATCCGGGGACGGCGGGAAGACGTGGGGCGAACCGCAGGTGGTTTGGTCCGACGGTACAAATACGTGTGGCAATCCTTGTCCCGTTGTCGATCACGATACGGGTCGCATTTGGCTGCTGCTAACGTGGAACCTCGGTTCCGATCACGAGCGTGACATCATCCGCTGGACCAGCGAAGACGCTCGCCGGCCCTACGTTTGCTATTCGGACGACGATGGCAAGACGTGGTCGACGCCGATCAATATTTCCAAAACCGCTCGCCGTCACGATTGGCGATGGTATGCAACGGGGCCCGGTAACGGCATCCAGATTCGCAACGGAAAGCACAAAGGGCGGCTCGTGATTCCCGCGAATCACAGCTACACCGAAACCCGCAAGGACGTGTTCGCACAGGACGGTAACTACGGTTACGGCTCGCACGTGATCTACAGCGACGACCATGGCGACTCGTGGCAACTCAGCGAATCGATCACTCCGGGCTGCAACGAAAGTACGATCGCGGAACTCAGCGATTCGCGACTGGTCATGAACATGCGTAACTACAACGGGAAAAAATGTCGAGCTCTCTCGTACAGTAGTGATGGCGGAGCCACATGGTCACCGGTAACCGAGGACGAAGAGCTCATCGAGCCACGGTGTCAGGCGAGCCTGATTGGGCACTCGCCAGACGGCCAGCATCTCCTGCTCTTTTCCAATCCCGCCTCGGTCCGTGGCCGCAACCACATGACCGTGCGGGTTAGCAAGGACGACGGCAAAACGTGGCCGATCGCGAAGTTGCTGCATGCCGGACCCTCCGCCTACTCCTGCCTTACCGTGCTGCCCAACGGGAACATCGGCTGCTTCTACGAGTATGGTAATAAACGCAGCGATGAGGTCATGGTGTTTGAAGAGGTTCCGATCGACACGCTGACAGGTGATGGGGAAAATTGAGCATGCGAGGGTTCCTTCTTGTAGTCGTGGTTTCAGCGTCGCTGCTCTCGGTTGCCGATGCGCAGACGCCCGTTAGCGCAGACCATGCCAGAAAAATGCAGCAGGGGCTGACGCTCTTTCGCGACAACGTGCGTGGCATCCTTGAAGAGCATTGCCTGAAGTGCCACAACGCGCGATCGAAGAAGGCCGACTTTGACCTTTCGACCCGCAAGGCACTTATGGATAGCGGCTACGTCGGTGCCACGGCGGAAGACAGCTATCTGCTGCAGTTGGTGCGACATGAAGAAGAACCGCACATGCCGTTGAAGGCGGACAAGCTTGGCGATGCGGAAATTGCTTCGCTCTCCAGGTGGATCGAGCTGGGAGCTCCTTACGACAGGCCCATGGGCGACGCGGAAGGTGAACTTGCTCGCGGCAAAGTCACCGATGAGGATCGGGAATTCTGGTCGTTCGCGGCGTTGGAAAAGCCCGCCGTGCCCGCGACCGGCTCGGAATGGGATCGTACCGATATCGATCACTTCATTCAGCGGAAGTTGTCAGAGGCTGGCATCCATGCGAACGAAACGGCGGATCGTGCAACGCTGATTCGCCGAGCCTATTTTGACTTGATCGGTCTACCGCCGAATCCCGCGGAAGTGCAGCGGTTTGTCAACAATAAGGACCCGCAAGCCTACCAGCAACTCGTCGATCGACTGCTCGGGTCGCGACACTATGGAGAACGTTGGGCCCGACACTGGCTGGACGTCGCCCGGTTTGGCGAGAGTTCCGGGTATGAACACGACGATGATCGCAAGAACGCCTATCACTATCGTGACTTTGTAATTCGGGCTTTCAATGACGACCTGCCCTACGACGACTTCGTCCGTTGGCAGATCGCTGGTGATGAACTTGCTCCGGACAATCCGCTGGCCTACATGGCGACGGGATTCCTGAGTGCGGGGCCGTTTGCAACGCAGGTAACCGAGACGGAATTCGAGGTTACCCGGTACGACGAACTGGATGACATGGTCGCCAATACGGGCCTGGCATTTTTGGGGCTCTCCTTTGGGTGTGCCCGTTGCCACGATCACAAATTCGATCCAATTCCCACCGAAGACTACTATTCGATGGCGGCCGTGTTTGGCAAAACCGTCCGTGCCGAAAAGTGGTTGGTGCTCGAGCCGTCGGCAGAGCCGACCAACGTCCAGGTGACTGGCGACGGCTTTGACCCAATGAAGAACTTTTCCGACGGGCGTGGCTATAAACACTTCCACGAAAACGTCTATCAGCTAAATCGTGGCGACGTACACCAAAAACAGGCAGTCGCTTCACCGGGTTACGCGAGCGTACTGATGCGTGACGGGACGAGTTCCGGTAACTGGAAAAAGGAAGTGCCGCCGGGCTGGAATCGTTCGGATCTTTCTCGAAGTGCATTGGCCGAATGGATCACCGATACCGAATACGGCGCCGGGCACCTCGTTGCACGAGTCATGGTGAATCGACTGTGGCAACACCATTTTGGCGAAGGGTTGGTGCGAACCCCGAATGACTTTGGCTTGCGAGGCAAGGCTCCCTCGCACCCGGAACTACTGGACTGGCTGGCGATGACTTTGATCGAAAACAATTGGAGTCTGAAGCACATCCATCGGCTGATCATGACCAGCGCGGTGTACATGCAGAATGACCGGTTTGACCAGCAGCGAGCGTCTGTCGACAACGCTAACGTGCTCATGTGGCGTCACGTTCCCCGGCGGCTGGAGGCGGAAGCGATTCGCGACAGTATGTTGAGCATTTCCGGTTTGCTCGACCGGAGAATGTTTGGTCGTGGATCGCTGGACGAGTCGATGCGGCGACGTAGCATCTATTTCACCATCAAGCGTAGCAAGCTCATTCCGACCATGATGCTGTTCGACTGGCCCGAGCACCTTGTCAGCATTGGCAAGCGGCCCGTGACGACGACGGCTCCGCAGGCATTGTTGATGATGAACAATCCACAGACTCGCGAATACGCCGCCGCTTTTGCGAGTCGCATGGCCAGACGTGTGAAGGGAGACCAAAAGAAACCTGCCGAGCGAGAATACAACGAGGCCATCGAGTTCGGTTATCAGTCGATCTATGGCCGCGAGCCCGGTGCAGAGGAAATTGAATCCGCGGAGGCTTTTCTCACAGAGCAGATCAAGGTCTATGCGGAACTGGATGGTAAGACTGCCGAAGCGTCCGCGTTCACGGATTTTGTGCAGGTGCTCTTCGCGGGCAACGAGTTTATTTTCGTTCGATAGAGGTTACTGGTTCGGACGATGACGTGCGTCTTCCGTGAACGGGAAATCGAAAGATGGAAAAGCAATGATGAATACACGCAGGCAACTTCTTCGTCAGGCCGGATGTGGTTTTGGGCTGCTGGGGTTGGCCGGTCTTTTACAGGACGAGGGCCTACTGCAGACGGCCAACGCAGCCACCTCCGGACCGCTCGTGTCTCGCAAGCCGCACTTTGATGCGCCAGCGAAACACGTGATCTGGATCTTTGTGAATGGCGGCCCAAGCCAGGTTGATACGTGGGACTACAAACCGCAGCTTGCCCGTTGGGATGGCAAGACGATGCGAGAGTTTGATCCCGAGTTCAAAAACACGACCGGTTTCTTCAAGAACAGCGTCGGCAATATCATGAAGTCGCCGTTCAAGTTCACGCCTCGTGGCGAAAGCGGCAAGATGATCTCGTCGATCTTTCCTTATCTTGGCCAACACGTCGACCGGATGGCGTTTGTGCACTCGGCTTACAGTGAATCGAACAACCATTCGACGGCGCTCTTCAAAATGAATTGCGGTCTGCCCCGCATGGGGTTCCCGTGTGTTGGATCATGGGTGACCTATGGCCTCGGGAGTCCCAACAAGGATTTACCGGGATTCATTGTGATGAGCGATCCGCAGGGACGAGGGCTGCCAAAGGCCCACGCCGCGAATTGGACGGCGGGATTTCTGCCGGGCGTCTACCAGGGAACGCACCTCAAGCCGCAGGGGCAGCCGATCGACAATCTGGTGTTGCCTGACCAGCTGACCGCGGCGGCACAGCAGAACCAATTGAGTTTTCTTCGCGAAGCGAACGCCGAACATCGTGGTCAGTTTCAGGCCGGAGCGGCGCTGGACGCGCGGATCGAGAGCTTCGAGCTGGCATACCGCATGCAATCCGCCGCTCCCGAGGCACTGGATGTCGAGTCGGAACCCGAACATATCAAGGAACTCTACGGTCTGAATGAGAAACGTAGCGAGCCCTCTGGCCGGCAGTGCGTGATGGCTCGTCGTTTGGTCGAACGAGGCGTACGCTTTGTACAGATCTACTCCGGGGGAACGGAGAACCAGAGGTCGTGGGACGGACACAATGACATCGTTGGCAACCACACGCAGTTCGCCGGTGAGACGGACCAACCGGTTGCGGGATTGCTCGCGGATCTTGAACAACGCGGCTTGCTGGACGAGACACTGGTCGTCTGGTGTGGTGAGTTCGGTCGACTTCCCGTGGCGCAGAAGGCGAAGAAACCCGGTCGCGATCACAACCCTCATTGCCTGTCATTGTGGATGGCCGGAGGAGGTGTCCGTGGCGGTGTGACGCACGGTGAATCCGACGAACTTGGTTACAAAGCGGCCGTCGATCGTGTTCACGTCAACGATATTCACGCGACGCTACTGCACCAGCTGGGAATTGATCATGAGGAGCTGACGTATCGCCATAATGGAAGAGACTATCGACTGACGGATGTCGGTGGGCGGGTTTTGAAGTCGATCGTTGGTTGAAATTCAGGGCCTTTTCTGGGGTCGACAAGAGGGAAGACGCAAAGACGGAAGACGCAAGGAACAGTGTGATGTCATAGGCGTTAGCGGTGGGTGACGGGAGTGTCAGCCACCGCCTTTCGACCGCCGCCCTTTGGTCATAGATACCGTCGTCGACGATCGGATCGAATCGTACGCTCGACTGTTACGGGCTCGTAGTAACTTCGACCCGATTCCAGTACGCCCATTCCGAGCTCCAGTTGTTGGCGCGATTTTCGATCGTCAGATCAATCGTCTCTCCTGCATAACCTGTGAGATCGATGGACGCGTCGAACCACTCGTCCCTGGACACCGTTTTTGAACCGATTACCTGATCGGCGACCACTTCATCGTTCGCAAGGACACGCAGTTGCCAGTCACCATGGGGATGGTGGCTGACGCGAAGGTTCAGTTTCGTTTCGCCTTTCGCGGGTACGTTCAGGCGGCGGAAAAGACTGCTGGGTTTGCGGGGATTTAGCGGGTGCGTCTGGAAGGCGGCCTGATTTCGGAAGACCCGGTGATGGACTACGCCTCCTTCTCCGACATCGCGGACGGTGAATCCGGGAGCAATCTTCTGGATCGTCCATTGCCATTTCGGATCCTGTTTGTTGCCTCCCCGTTTCTTGCCGCGGTTCAGGTCAACCGTCACCTTTCCGGTGACCATACGCCTGGCAACGAATTCCTGAAGCTTGGGTATTTTCCCGCCAATCGCAAGACTCAGCGCCTCTTGGCGATGATCGGGAACCATCGGTTCCAGGCCGAACCAGTACATGCGCGGCAGGTTGTGGTCGCCAATGTCTTCCGCGTGAGAAGTCAGCCCGGCGAGAATCGGCCAACGTTTGGCAAACGGCAGGCGTTGGACGGCTGATGAAAGGTACAGTCGTACAACCTTCGATGGATCCGAGTGTGCCATGGAGGCGAACTGATCCAGAACTGCATCGCTGACGGCGGTCCCTTTCTCGGTGGAACCCTTCGGTTGAAAAGCGTTGACGTTGCTTTGATCGGAGAGAAACTGCACGGCCCATGCGCGAACGTATTCGTCGTCGTGGCTGAGTAGCGAAACGAGTTTTGCCTCGTCCAGGGCACCGGTGACCTGCAAGGCCCACATGGCACGAAGTCGCTTGGGAGACTGCGAGGCAGACTCGAATTGAGCCGTTAGTGTCTGGTGAACCGTCGCGGTATCGAGCTTCCCGGTCGCGGCGCGTGCCTGCAGCAGTGTTCTTGCCTGTCGGACATACCAATCGTTGTCGTGCGTTTGTAGCGCGACCAATTCGCCATCGGACATGGCGCCCAGATTTGGATGTGCTTTGGCTTGGGCGTCCTTGGGCATAATTCGGTAGACGCGACCGCTGTTGGGGAAGTTAATCGCGTTGCCGCACACGTCGGTGTCGTGCCAGTCGAGGATATAGACACCGCCTTCGGGGCCGATCTCAACACTGAATCCCACCCATGCCATATCGTTGGTTGGCATGAAGTCGTCACCATGTCGGCCGATGAAACCCGAGCCGTTGCGTTCCATCCGATCCGTCAGGACCGCGTGCTCGTGAATGTTGCACATGAACAAGTAGTTGCGATTGTTGTAGGGCGCCGGAAACGCATCTGCGAGGTAAAATCGTGCCCCACCATGTGCCGACAGGTGCGCGTGATCACGGATGGTTTTGATGTCATCGTAGATGTAGGGGTTCACATGCGGCCGGCTCTGTTTGTGATAGACTCCGCCCTGAATGACGTGGAACAGGTGGGGGATCACGCAGCACGTCGCGAAGCCCTGGCCATGGTCATCGAAGTCAAATCCCCATGGGTTTGACAAACCACGAGCAAAAATCTCGAACGTCTTGCGAGTCGGGTGATAGCGCCAGATTCCACCGTCGATGAACTGACGATCTTTGTCATCCATCCCCGGCTTGCCAACTTGTGACTGGGTGAACACGCCGTGGCAACCGTAAAGCCAGCCGTCGGGGCCCCAGATGAAGCTGTTCAGCGTCTCATGTCGATCATTGATGCCCCAACCGTCCAATAGAACCTGTGGAGGTCCATCGGGTTTGTCGTCGCCATCCGCGTCGGGGATGAAGGTCAGGTTTGGTGGCGAGCCGACGAAGACGCCGCCAAAGCCGCAGGCGATTCCCGAGGTGAACGTCAGTTTGTCCGTGAAGGTTTTCTTTTTGTCGAACACACCGTCACCGTTGGTGTCTTCAAGAATCTGGATGCGACTTACCTGTTCGTCCGTATGTTCTCGCCGGGTGCGGTAGTTGAAGTTTTCCGCAACCCAGATGCGTCCGCGATCATCGAAACAGAATGCGATAGGTTCGGCGATGTCCGGTTCGGACGCGTAAATGGATACATCGAATCCGCTGGGAATTGCCATCCTGGCAACGGCTTCCGGCGGCGTCAGAAACGGAGCGTCGCTGGTCTTGTGTTGCTTGCGGGGGAGTTGGTTCCTCGCGTCTTCGGCGCCTGTGGCTACGACGATGCACGAGAGTGCCGCAACGGCGAGGAGGCCATGGCACCACTGCCGTGAACGTGATTTCAATCGTGGGCTTACCGGATTCATTTCGCCATCTCCACCTGTTCGGTAGTTCGTAGGTATTTGATCAGGTCGACTACTTCCTGAGGTTTCATCTGGTCAAGCTGACCGTCAGGCATAATCGACTTGTCGGAAATCTTTCGGTCTTCAATGTCCGATTTTGCAATCACAACGCGCGGTTGCTCGGGAGTCTTCAGGACCAGTTTGGCATCGTCTTCTTCGGCAACCACTCCGTTTATCAGACGGCCGTCCGCTGTGAGCACGGTTACCATTCTGTATCCGGCTGGCACGTCGAAGCTGGGGTCGACGCTGTTCAGGAGAATGTAGTCCAGGTTGGCTCGGTTTGAGCCTGTCAGGTCCGGCCCCACTTTACCACCGTCGCCATACATTAGATGGCACGCTGCACACGTCTTCTTGAATACCGCGCGACCGCGAGAGGCGTCGGCTGCGGCGACCGCAGCGGGGCTGAGCAGCTTTTTGTATTTTGCAATCTGCTTTTCGCGGTCCGCTCCAATCGAACGGATTTCTCCAAAGACGCGTACGAATCGGTTGCCCAGCAGATCCTTGAGAGATCGAGCGACATGGACGGGTATAGCCTCTCGGGAAATTGTCTCGTCACGGAGCGCTGACAGCAGGACCATCGCGTAGGGCTTGCGTGAAGCCAGTGTTTCGATAACGGCTCGCCGGTTTTCGGGGCTGAAGTCGTCGTAACGCCCAAGCAGAATCGATGGCCCGACGGCGTTTTCGATCATGGCGTAGCCGCGAATTGCATCCAATCGTAGATCTGGTTCATCGAGAAGCGACTCCAGGGTGGCGGACGCCTCTTCGCTTCGTAGTGCCAGGAGCGACCGTAATGCCGCTCGACGCATGGTGATGTCGCCTGAGGCGTCCTGCAACACCGCCAGTGATTTCTGCATCGCCGCCAGATCACCAAAAACCTGCGAAAGCTGACCGGACAATTCGCGAACCAGGGCGTTGTCGCTGTCGCCGAGCTTACTACTCAGTTCCTGCCAACCTGTCGGTCTGGAAACATGTCCTCGTCCTTCCATACCACTGAGCATGCCGCTCATGAGTGCCGCTTGAACGCCCGCATCGTCACTTTGGTCAAGCGCCCGGATCAGGAGCTGCAGCGACATCGCCTCTTCCGGCGACGTGGCTGATTCGGTCGCTTCTGCTGCATCGACCGAGCAAACGGAATCGCGAAGCTCAGAGTGAGGCAGGCAATGAAAGCAAAACAAAAGGTCGATTGTTTGCAGTGCATGGTCGTTCGTGCCCGGATCGGTGCGGTTGTTGAATATGGAGTCGCCATGACATTCGCAGCCATAACAGGAGGCATAACGTTTTCGTGAAACGACTCGTAATATGTTAGTTCATGTCGATGTCGTTCAAAAGCTTGCTGTTCGCTGGGATACAAGCTGGGACAATGTAGAGCGAGTTTCGAACCCGGATTTCCAATCTCGGGACACTCTTGGTGCAGGATTGGCGATGCGCTCCGACGGATGCGATTGGGCTGTGCGAGGTTACGACTTGCCGTCGTTGACCATCGAACGCAGTTTTTCAAGTGCTTCCTGGCTGACGCCGTGGTCCTTGAACCAGGCTTCGAACGCTTCTCTCGTATCAGCGTCGCGTAACTCCTTGAGTAGGCGTTCAGCTTCGACGGAAGCTTCCGGGTTCGTCGTGTCCGGTTTTTGCGTTTCTATTTTCTTGTGTTTGCGGCCCTTGGGTAATTCTCTTTTCGCCTTGGCCGGACGATTGAAGTGGGATTGGTAGGGATAGTCACTATCGACAACGCGTCGAGGGTTTCCTTGTGACGGTGGGATGATCCATTCTGCGTTCGCCGTTTGTTCCGGTCCTTGCTCCCACGCCGCCAACAATTCATCAAGTTCTTTTGCCAGACTGCCTGGGTCGTGCGGCGGCATGTGTTCGTTGGGTTTCCAGCCGTTCCTCATGAACATGGTCATCGTGCTCATGCCAACGCGGTGGCATTCAAAGCACGCGTTGCCTTCGATATGAATGGTTCGCATGTCCCAGTTGTCGCCGCCGATGACGTAGTACGGTGCGTCCTTGTCGAGGATCGGGACTACGTTCTCATCCGTCCCGGGAAGCTTTGCAGCATTGATGAAACTGTTCGTGATGAAGGGGTCGTTTTGATGGCATTCCACACACTGGACATTGCCCGGCGGAACGAACGCCTTGTTGAACTCCTGCGGGTCGTCAATCCACGGCATTGTCCCCTGCATACGAAGTGTGCCTTTTTCCAGGCGAACCCAAGCGCCGATGCGATCGCTGCTTTCGAAAAACGCGGTGGCCCCGGATTTTCTGTTGTAGCCAATCATCTGCACCGACCCGATTACTTTGTCGTGCGAAGAGCTGGAGTTACGTCCGAAGCTGACCCACACGACGTCCGGTAGTACTTTACCGTCGGCGGATCTGCCTTCGTAACGCTGCAGTATCGACCCGGATACGGTGGCCTTCCCCAGGAAGCTCGGGTTGTCGCAGTCTCGTCCAAGGTTTCCGTACGTTTGTACGCCATCTACGTAGAGCGGAATCTCTACCGATGTTCCAAGGTCGACGCGAGGTGGAACGCCCAGGTCCGGCTCGACCATTTTCGCGTAGTCGAAGGCGGTTTTTGGGAAACTGTGATTCGTTGCGTATTTGCCCGCGTCGTTCTTTGGGTCGGCGGTGGATTTCGCCGGTCGCTCGTCAACCCTGTCGGCTGTGTTTTTGACATTGTCTACTGCGGGCTGCAACGCCGTTTCTTGTGCGGATGCAACAAGGGACAGTCCGCAGATCAACAGTGCCAACGTTCTTCGAGAGTACATAACTAAACGCCTTGCGGGTGTGTCCATGCTTTGGTGTTCGGCAGCGCGAGGCTACTTTTTGCTCGCTTCGGAAATGTACGCCTTGTCTTCATCCCGGAGGATTTCGATGGGCACGGTCACGGTTCGCCCGTCGGCACGCTTGAGTTGAACCTTCGTACCATCGGACTTGATGAACGTCGCTTCCACGGTCTTCTGGCCATCGGCCGTCTTCCACGTACGCATTTCCGCAGTTGGTGTTTTTTCGTCGTGTTCGCGGAGTAGTTTTGCAATTACGGGACGTTGGCGTTTGATACGCTCCAGTTCGGGCGGTTGGCTCATCAAGGCGTAGACCGTTCGATAGAACGTTTCCAGGTCGTCACTCCACGGCGTTTCGACCAGCTCGAGCGGCGTCGCGCCTTCGCGTTTGATGGTCGGATCTGCACCGTTCTCCAGTAACAGGCTTACAAATTCCGGATGTCCGAAGAACGCCGCGTTGAACAGAGCCGATCCGCTCTGGTCGCTGGTGGCGTTAATGTCGGCTTTGGCGTCCAGGAGAACTTTGGCGGGCTTCACTCTGCCGAATACCGCAGCTATTTGAAGTGGCGTGTTGCCTCGAGGATCCCGCGCGTCCACGTTCGCACCGTTGGCAATCAGTTCTTTGATGGCCTTTGCATCGTCCCGCATGACGGCTTCCGATAACTCCGCGGCGGAGTTGTTCTTATTGGCGGGCCGTGGACGCTTCTTTGCCTGGGCCTTCAGATACCTCGCCGTGGACGCACGGAACTTTCTGGTTTTGTCGACGTCGAGGTCAAGACGCAACAGTCCGTAGAGCAGGCGGTAGATGCCTTCCAGCGGCGGCGACCATGGTGCAGACACAAAGTCGATCAGCGGCACGCCGTTCTTGTCGGTCGTATAGATGTCGGCTCCCTTTTCAACCAGTGCTTTCGTGATCCGGGGATTCCCGAAGAGCACGGCGTTGTAGAGCGCTGTGATCTGCTCTTTGTTCTTGACCTCCAATTCCGCGCCGGCGGCCAGCAATGCGTTCACGGAATCAGACTGCCCATAGACGGCGGCCAGGATTAGCGGAGTGTTTCCGGCGAGTGGTTCGCGGGCGTTGAGGTCTGTACCGGCAGCGACGTGCTGCTTGATCGCGGCGATGTTGCCCTCGGCCGCGGCCCGCCAGAGATCGATGTCGGGGGCTCGGTCGGATTGTGCAATGGCGGTTGTCGCGATCAGCGTCGACAAGGCGATGAGAATGAGTCGAAGAGTGCGTCGTACTTTGCAGTTGGACATGAATGATCCGTTGTCGGTGGGCAGTTGTGTCGCGAAGGTCGACTACAACCAATCATGGCTGCGGCCATCCGCTACCAGACATTCTTCCTGGTTTGTGTTGAGGCACAACAACATGCTGCCCCGTCGTGACTATTGGTTACATCCAGCGTTCGAATCCGGGATTCAAGGTGCGAGTTCCATCGCCCGTTAAATCGGCCGTTACGGCGCCCGTTAAATCGCCGAACGAGTCTCTGCGAGGTGATGATGTGGTTTTCCACGGCTAGCGGTTCGGCGATCCGCTTTGGCAATACCAACGCGTGACGGGTACGCCCCATTTCGTTGGTCAATTGCTGTGCGTCAGAGATGCTGCACTGCTAGCCAAGAATCATAGCAGCCGGGGCGACATTGCTCTCTTTGTGATCGATTGATAATGTCCCCCCAACGATGGGTATTGGGGGAGCAAGATGGTCTTCAGTTCTGCGATCTTTATCTTCGCATTCGCACCGATCGTGTTGATCGTCGCTGCGTTGTTGCGTCGATTTCGCGGAGGCCACGCGGCTGTCCTTGCATGGCTGACATTTGCGTCTTTCTTCTTTTACGGCTACTGGCGTCCCGACTACCTCGTCATCATTTGCGTCTCGGTTATCGCCAACTGGTTTCTGGGCGAGTGGATACGTGGTGCCGGAGAGTCGAAACGGGGGCCGCTTTTTCTTGGCGTGCTGTTGAACCTGTTGGGGATCGGCTACTACAAGTACCTCGACTTTCTGATCTTGAACGCGAACACGTTTGTGGGGACGGAATGGGCGTTGCAGGGAATCGTCCTGCCGTTGGGGATTTCGTTTTTCACATTCCAGCAGATCGCGTACCTCGTTGACACTTCCAGGGGGCTGACGTCACGAACGAGTCTGTTGGAGTATGCGTTCTTCGTATCCTTTTTTCCGCAACTGATCGCGGGACCGATTGTTCATCATCGCCACATCCTGCCACGCGTGCGCGAGGCGAACGGGTTTCAGGTCGATGCCGAGGGCATGCTACGCGGGCTTCACGCGTTTTCGATTGGTTTTGCCAAGAAGATTGTCATCGCCGACACACTGGCAATCGCAGCCAGCTCGGTCTTCAATGCGGCGGATGCGGGCGAGCTGGTGACGCGTCACGATGCGATTCTGGGAACGCTGTCCTATACGTTTCAAATCTACTTCGACTTCTCCGGCTACTCGGATATGGCGGTCGGTCTGGGGTTGATGTTCGGCTTTCAATTGCCGCAAAACTTCAATTCACCCTACCGGGCAACCGGCATCATTGAGTTCTGGCGGCGCTGGCACATCACGCTTTCCGAATTTCTGCGCGACTACGTTTACATTCCGCTGGGGGGAAATCGGCTGGGAGAAACGCGTCGCTATCTGAATCTGTTGGCGACCATGCTGATCGGTGGACTTTGGCATGGTGCCAGCTGGACGTTCGTGCTGTGGGGTGGATTGCATGGAATGATGCTGGCGGCGAACCATCTATTCCGTGCCTCGTTGCCACGCACTGATTCGGCGGTGATGAAGTCGGTGATCGGTGTCCTTTCGACAGGAATGACTTTCGTGTTAGTTGCGATTGCATGGATACCGTTTCGTAGCGAGACGTGGAGCGGTATGTCAACGATCCTGCGCGCGATCTTCTCCTTGCAGGATCGTGCAACTGACTGGGTGGGCTTTGTCTTCAATGGAGCGGAACACGCCTATCTGATTGAGATCTCCAGCGGATCCGTGAGCTACTCGGCGTGGGGCTGGGTTGGCGCGGCGGCGGGTGTTGCCTTCCTGTTTCCCAATACGTGGACGCTCGCGGAACGTTTTGCCGAACGGTCGGGAGGCTATCGGTTGCAAGCGAACACGTTCACCGTTGCCACGTTCGGCGTAGCCTGTTTTGCGATGCTGTATCACACGAATCGCGTCTCCGAATTCATTTACTTCAATTTCTAGGTTGGTCCAATGGATAGCCGACGACAGCTCGCGATTGTCTTGAGCACAATGATTCTGGCGGCGGCAGCACCGGCTGCGATTAACGTTGCGGTCGACCCGTATCAATTGCTGCGACCGAAGCGTGACGGCTTGCGAACGTTGCATGACAAGAGTCGCAAGCAAGCGGCCGGTCTGATCCGTAGTTACCTCGCCGATCCGAACGCGGGATTCGATACCGTGGTGATTGGGACCTCGATGGGGCAGAACTTTGTGCCCTCTCATATACGGGAAGTGCTGGGCTGTAAGGGTGTGCTGAAGCTCAATATGCCCGGCTCGACGGCTCCGGTTCAGTTGTTCGTTGCCCGGAAAACGCTTGAGGTACCCACCACGCGGCGAGTGCTATGGGAGTTGTCGACGTACTATGAGGATGCGAGTCCGGCGGAAGTGCAGCACGTCGCCACGTTTCCGGCGTTCCTCTACGGTGACTCCTTGCCGGATCTTGCAAAATCGATTTTCAACGCGGACGTGCTGGATGATTCGCTCGATCGGCTCTTCGACCCCGCGGCGCCGGTTGCCTATGACGACTGGAATCGATGGTATGAACCCGAATCATGGGACGATTGGCGTCGCAAGCAGCTGGTTGATCGACTGCCCTGGATTCACGCTCGCGTCATGGAACAGCATCCGGTCGACTCTTCGGTGATCGTCGATTTGATGCAAATCAGTACTCCGCCCGAGTTTCCGATGATCGATCAAGTCGTCGAAGTCGTGAGTTCGCACCCTGACGTTGAGTTTGATTTCTTCTTTCCGCCGCGATCGACGCTCGACTACGCCGCTTCGGATTTAATGCCGCGTCTCTTCTTCTTGCAGGGGTATGCAACACGGCAGCTGTCCCGGTTTTCGAACGCACGAGTGCACGGTTTTGACGACGTCGAAGGCATCGTGCTTCGCCTGGAGAATTACAAAGATCCCGGTCACTATCACCCGGACGTAAACCATCACATCATCGAGTCCATCTCGAAGCGTAGCAACGAACTGCATGCGGCGAACATTGCTGCCTACGAAACGCGGCGAATGGAACTGCTGAATCATGTGGTTGGAGAAATTCAGATGCATGCGCCGCTATCGGTGACGCGACGGCCCGGGATGGCGCATTGACGAAGAGTCTTCGGCATCCATGTGGCGATTTGCGACGAAATTCTGGTCACTGGGTGGAGCATGCGGTGATGCCGTAGCTTGCAATGGTCACGAATAATTCAGAACGTTTCCAGACTTGCCGGTATCCCGGTCGTTACTAGAGTCATTGGAATAGTGGTGCCGTGCCTTGAACACAGGTATCGGTCACGCCATGTTCGTTCGACTGCGTCGGTGGGGCGTTGCGACCAACAGGTATCGCACGTCCGTTCACGCCCGACGGCAGGGCAGGGCAGGGCGACGGGGACTGGAACTCTTGCCGTTGACGGCTCAACGAGGAAATCAAGCAGGGATGAGCACGGTGCTACACTGGATCGTTACCGCCGGGTGTAGCGTCTGGCTTGTTGCGGGCTGTTGCTCCTTGTCGCATGGTTTTGAACCGCAGTCGCTTGCGAACACCTTGCCGCCAGAATATAGAGCCTACTCGCGATCGGGCCCTCTCACGCACGAATCACACGCGCGGCCGGAAGGCGTACTGCCAACGGCTGAAAGCGAATGGCTGAGTGACTCTGCTGAGTCCGAGTGGTCGACGTTCGACGGACGCGTGTATTCGTCTGAAGTGCGCGCTTCTGAAGTGCGCGCGTCTGAAGTGAACTCGCCAGGAATGGACGCGGGGATGTCCAAAGCTCAACTCCGCAAGTTGATGCGACCTGATTTTCGTTTCGCGACGGAGTGGCAGGCGGAAACCAACGATGTTGGTATTTCGTCGTACGATGCGGGCGTCAGCATTCCGTCGTATCCGTTTTTCGGACCGCCGCCCCCCTTCTTCAGTCCCGGGTTCGCGTACACCAAAATCGATGGCCCGTCGGCCTTGGGCCTGCCCGACGATCTCTACGAAACGCAACTGGGGTTTGCGTGGATGAGGCGTTGGAACGATCGCTGGATGCTGCGGTTTATGGCGGGAACCTCTTTTGCGACCGACGGTCAAAACGTCTCCAGCGACGCGTGGCGATTCCGCGGCGGAGCATTTGCGATTTACAAACGCAGCTCCGTTTGGACGTGGACGTTTGGGGCCATTGCCTTGGGCCGCAACGATCTCCCGGTTTTGCCTGCCGTTGGAGCCATCTACCAACCCAACCGTTCGACACGGTTCGATTTGATCATGCCGCGTCCGCGAGTTTCGTTCCTGTTGGTCGACAACGGACCACGGCAGCAATGGGTCTACCTTGGAGCTGGATTGAATGGCACCACCTGGGGCGCCGAACGTGCTGACGGTGTCGACGATCAGTTAACGTACGGCGATGTGCGTCTGGTGCTTGGTTGGGAATCTACACCGACTCCGGAACCCGGTGTTCCATTCACTCGCGGCCGGAAGTTGGGGGCCGAAGTCGGCTACGTTTTCTCTCGGGATTTTGAATGGGAATATGACGAATCGAAAATTCGCCTGGACGACACGTTTATGCTTCGCGGCTCGGTGAGTTTCTGACTTCGCAAAAAGCTCGAAGACTCAAAGAAGCCCGGATCGAGTCTGTTAGGCGAGGATCTCGCTGGCCTGGTCGAGCGCAGCGACGATTTCTGTGAACTCGACCGTTTCGTGTTGCTCAGCAGTCGAAGGGTCGTGGGATGAATTGGCAGCCCGTTGAGGTGTGAGCTCGTCATCGATGCGGCGACCAAAGTCTCTGCTGAACATCAGGAAGTCGGTGAAGTCGACCGTACGATCACCGTTGAAGTCACCCTCAAGGCGATCGAGTGACGTGTTCCCAAAGTTCCGGGAGAATGCGAGAAAGTCCTCGAAGCTGACCTCGCCGTCCGCGTCAAAGTCGCCGAATAGTCGTGGGCTGATGATTTCGATGTCTTCGAAACCGACGTAGTGGATCGTGCCAAAAGCGCTGAAGGGGAAGCTGATGCTGTCGCCATCGTCGATGAAATCCTCGCCGCCTACATCAACAATAAGGCGGTCAAAACCGGGGCCTCCGTCCGCGGTTCGAGTGCCGGGGATGGGGCGAAGCGTCAGCTCGTCGTCAAAGACTGACCCGATGATGTTCTCGAAGATGCCGTCCAGGTCAATCGTATTCAGGTCGTCATCCACGGTCTGTAATTCGTCGAAATCGAGATCGATCGTGATGGCGTTGTCGGCGAAGGAAAAGTCGAGCAGATCGTCTCCGCCGCCGTCGATGAAGATGTCGTCGCTACCCGGAGTACTGACGATGATGTCGTCGCCGGAGCCGGTGTCGATGGAGTCGTCCCCCGGTCCATCAAAGACGATATCGTCCCCCGGGCCGGTGCTCACTTTGTCGTTACCGGGGCCCGCAAACACGATGTCGACCAACTCGCTGCCGCGGTATTCGTCGTCGCCTTCGTGCAATCTTACGTGCGAGGCGGTCTCGTCACCGAGTTCGTATTCGAATGTGCCGGGTAGGTCAAACGCGGTTGCTCCGTAGTCAAATATCACCGCGCCGCCGTCGACGGTTGCGGACATGGAATCGGATCTCTCCGAACCATGAACGTAGATGGGACCGTCCGGTAGATGGTACACACCTCGCACGGCGGACGCGTTGTCTTCGTTAAATGGGTCGCCGTCAAACTCGGGGACAGCGTTCGTGTGGTCGATCACCGACAGCAGAAAGTAGTCCTCCAGCAAATCGTCCGCGATTGTGCCCGGGAAAGACACGGTGGCTTCTTCGCCGGCGATTTCGACGTCTGCAAACAGGTTGGTGCCGATGGCGAAGGCTTCCGGTGTGGTCACCGAGGAAACGCCCAGCAGTTCGTCGGTCTCCGGATCGAACGTGCGATCGATGGATCGATAGTAGCCAATTTCAAAGGGCTCGGCCTCCTCGAACCAGATACGGTAACCTTGCGAGTGCGTGGTGGTGCCGGTCGAGAAATTCCGGGTTGCTCGAATGTCGGTAGGTGGAGTGAACGCGTAGATGTCCAAACCGGAGTTGGTGTCACTCACGTTCGGATCGAGGTCCGGCGCCAGCGAAATGTAAGCGATCCGGTCAATGCGATTGTCGAAGTTACTGATCGTCACGTTCGACGATCCGCCGCTGCTGGCTCCCGGCTGGCCGCCCGATCCGCCATCGCCGGGACTAACGAGATACGTGACGCCTTCCTCAAGATCGCGGACGTAGACGTGCATGCCGCTGGCGACTCCAGGCACGACGGTCGCGTCGGTCGAGAATGCCACGAAGCGGCCGTTCGCACTGATCGTTGGATTCAAAGCGCCGAAAAAGCCGCCCACCCCGGCGGTGGAAGTTGCATCATTCACGCTGACGAGAATCATTTCTGTGCCGCCCGGTTCGTCGAACACGCCGTCACCGTCGGTGTCGCGATCCAGGACGTACGCGTCCGGTCGAATGTTGTCATCGACGACCGGACTGTCGCTGGCGAGTAAATCTGTTGCGGCGCTCACGAACGCGATAAACCTTCCGTCGTCGCTGATAGACGGACCGCCCCAGAAATTTCCGGTTGCTGCGAAGGACAACGGGGAAGCCGCGTTGGCCGTCGAGTCCTCAAGCACGCCGCTGCGACTGACGAGTATCGTTGTCATCGTTTCCAGGTCACGCACGAAAATGTCGGTAGTAAGGCCATTCTGATCGGTGATCCCGTCAACCAGATCGGTGGCTCGGGAAATGAATGCAACGTGGCGACCATCACGGCTGATGGCCGGGTTCTTGGATGCACCGTTGCCGCCGTTGGTGCCCTCCGCGTTGATACTGACCAGCGTGTTCGGGCCACCGGACGTCGCAAAAATATTCGTCGACCAATCGAGCGGACTGACGGGTACCGTTTCCACCAGGTCGAATCCGCTACTCACATAGGCAACCGTGCCGTCGCCGTCCGCAACCGATACGCTGGCCGAGCGAACTCCGAAGACGAAGGTCGTGGTTGCCGTGCCGTCCACGTTCAAGCTGAGGAATTCAAGGCCGGAACCGTCCGTGGCGGCGCGTACCACGTCGTAGCCCAGGTTTGCGTCAACGATCTCCGAGCCATCGGGCGCCGTTTGCGTGATGGCGAGATCCGATGCGCTGCTGGCGAAGGTGACGTACGATCCGTCCGCACTGATGATGGGACGGGCGTCCGGATTGGTACCAAACGGACCGGAACCAGAAAATCCCGCCGCCGTACCATCTTCCGCGATGCTCAACAGTCGCGTCGTCGCTTCCCCGGGCTCATCGTAGATGCCATCCATATCCGGGTCGCGATCGCGAACGTAGACATTAGGCAGTCGCTCAACTTCGATACCCGTGACAAGATCCTGCGCGAAGCTGACGAACGTCACGAAGCGGCCGTCTTCGGAAATTGTCGGCTGAACGGACGCTCCGCCAAACGTTTTGCCAACACCCGAATTCGTGCCCGCCGCGTTAACGCTTATCAGCGTGGTCACGCCGGTCTCGAGGTCGCGGACAAACACGTCTTCCGCAGCATTTTCGTCTGGGACAATCAGATTGTCCGCCTTGCTTTGGAAGGCAACGTACCGCCCCGACCCACTGATACCAGGATTCGTCGAGGCGGGGACGTCACCGATCGTCGCGTTGGTGCCGGCAAAGAGTGGGTCCGGCGGCGCGCCAGGCGAGACGCTCACCAGGTCCACCGTCAGGAGGACGCGCGACTCGAGCGTTTCCAATTCGAGTGATCGAGACAACGGCTTTCGGGAGCTGACGGATGCTACTTGCCGATGTGGTGACGAGCGCATGGCAATCTCCATGGGGGGGGGTTGAGCCACCCACTATCGCGGCCGAGATGCACCAAATCAAGCGAAAAGGGCGTCGTTCAGGGTTCAATACATGGACGCCTGGACAAGCTGCGGAAACGGTGGAGCCACGGCATCCTGCCGTGGCGACGATTTCAATGCGAGAAAGATTGGTCCGGAAAATTGGAGCCCATGTCGTTTGGCTTCGACAGGTGCTCTCAACCTGCTGCCATCACGTTCGTGCGGTCTGCCTCGTTGTTGTAGTCGAAGGCATCTTGCGACAAGAGGAATTCGTCGGTCGCGTGGGTGAGCAAATTCACGATGAACGGCGCGACTTCGTTTGGCTCGGCGAACTCGCCTTTCTCCAGCATGGTCGCAAAGGTGGCGGCGGTCTCCGTATTGGAAGCCAGTACCTCGTCGACGATGCGGGTGTTCACCGCGCCGGGGAAAACCCGGATGACTCGTGTGTCGGGCAATTCCTGCGCTGCGCAGCGAGCCGCCATTTGCGCGGCAGCCTTGACGATGGAATACGCTGCCCAGCCGTTGCGTGCCGCCGTGGCGGAATAGCTGTCAATGAATAGCAATCGTTTCACAGGCTGCTGTTTGCTCAGCGCCTGGAAAATCTCGATCGGTGCCGCAACGTGAATCTGCAAATGAGCAACCAGTTCGGCAGGATCGAGTTCCGTGTAGGGCTGCAGCGGAACGAGCGAGCCGGCCGAGTGCACGATGCCGGTGATGCCCGAATCGTTGGCGACGGAATCCACCAGACGCAGGACTCCATTGGGCGTGGCGAGGTCTGCTTGAACGGTCGTCACCTGCGCGCCGATTTCCCGTTTTAACGATGCGAGCAAATCACGGGAACGCCCTACGGCGACTACGTGGAATCCAGCAGCGGCCAGTGCCGTCGCGACCGCTCGACCAATTCCCCGCGTTGCGCCGGTGACGACGTAGGTCGAAAGGTCCTGCATGAAAGTGTCCTCCTGAAATACCGGTTGTGCTGTTGGACACGGGACGCGTATTGAAGGTTCGCCGTTACCAGCTTAACGTGCCGGGGTTCTGGCCGAACGTTTCGGTTTTGACTCGCATCCGGTTGAGCATGGAGACGAACAGGTTGGAAGCCGCCACCGGCCATAAAAGTTGGCACTTTATGGGCGTTGTGAGCATGCGCATTTCCTTCGACCTTCCACAGAATTGCCTCTTCCACGGCACGCGATGCGAGTGGATTGGTGTCCCGCACTTGTTCTAGTGTATCCTTTGGGAGGTATCCGCCTGTCCCGGCAAATGTTCCTGGCTTCGCCGTTTCTGCTGGATGTCCTGAGTCAGACGCATTGCCGTAGCGGGCAAGCTTTGCAGGTCGAGGATCGAATACAGGATATGGGACGCTTTCGGACTTGCTACGGGAGAAACGAATTGAGCTCATGTGGTACGAAGGGCGAAGTACTGGCACCGTCCACGGCGCAATTTCAGCTGCGTCATCTGATGCTGCTTGTCACGATTTCGTGTATTGCCGTGGCCTTGTTTCGCACACCTTTTTTGCAGGCCCGCAACAATCAGGGGCACACCGATTGGATGCGAGCTTCGCCGTTCACGTTCGTTGAGGTGGACGCGGATGACGTGCAGGTTCAGTTTGAGGGCGAGCGATACGAACTGGTGTCGATCAACGGTACTTCCACGAAAGGTATCCTGCGGTCGGCACATCGGCAATTTGGTTCGCTCGGTGAGAAACGCTTCATCGAGGATTTGCCAGAGGTGCTGGTGGGGTTAGGCGCATCGCCAGACGACACGACCGTCGACCTCGTACTCACAAACGCCGCCGGTGACGAAGTGGTTGTGTCCGATGCACCAATGACGGCGGAAAATCGATCGTTGGTCTACGCCAGCAGTCGCGCGAAGCGGAGCCCTCTCCGTTTTGTGGGGTTGGACATCCTGACACTGGCCGTGGTTTTTATGGCCGTCTGGGGTCGACTTCCGACGCAGGTGATTGCTTTGATTCGGGCGTTTCGATTGGCTCGCACGCGGAACGCGACCACAGATCCAGTGGCCAGGTCGTGAACGCAAATCCCTACGAACCGCCGCACGTCCGTTCAGAAATTCCGAAAGGCAATCGCTGGGGCGAGTTAGGTTCGCTGTTGGCCAACTTTGCCAGCTTGGGGATCGCGGTACCCGGGCTGTTCATGGCTGCTCTCACACCCGGTGATTTTCGTGACTCGATAGCGCCGCTCGTCGTCAACGTTCAGTATGTTGCTGCAGGGATGTTGGTTCCGGCGCTGGTGACGAGTGTTGTTGGGCTGTTCCACTCGCCCAGAAGAACGGCGAACCTGGGGCTGTTCGGGTGTTTGGTGGGATTGCTGCTGTGCCTGAAGCTGATGTTGCAGTCTTGAGCAATGCCCTGAGCTTATGGATACAGCCCAGACAGAGTTTGCAGGTGAGCGTGTTGCCCGGTCAGATCTTCAGCATCAGGGACTCGTTGGGCGGCATGTCTGGAGGAACCAGGTCTGCTGGGATCTCTACGACAATCTTTGTGCCGAATTCCGATGAATGGAGCGTAAGTTGTCCGTTCAGCATTTCGATTCGTTGCCGAATCCCGGGCAGTCCGAAACTGTCACTGCGGACATCGCTCTCGTTAAATCCAACGCCCTGATCGGTCACTTCCACCACAATCCGCTCGGCGTCGGCGGATAGGCCAACGATCGCGCGGTCGCAGCCACTGTGTTGTCTTGCGTTACTGACCGCTTCGCGAATGATGCGATAGAGCATTCGTTCGACCAGAATGGGAAAGCGGGGAAGGTCGTCGTCACACCGAAGTTCCATATGGAAGCTGTAATTCTTCAGGTCGTGATCGACGGAATGTTGCAAGGCCGCAACCAGTCCCACTTCATCCACGACGCGAGGCTTCAGGTAGTCGATCGTCTTACGAGCTTCTTCAATGGCATTGCCAAGCAGCTCGGCGATGGCTGAGGTGTGCTTCTGCAGAGTGGAGGTTGGTTCTGTCTGCGCGGTGGCCGCCTCCGCAAACATCTGGGCTCCGATGACGTCCTGAACAAAGCCATCATGAATCTCATGTGCAATCAGCTCGCGTTCATGATCACGAAAATCAATCGTGGCCTGGAGGTGTTTTTCCAGGGCGATACGGCGGGTTACTTCACTTTCCAGTTCGTCGTTGCGTTGCAATAGCGACGCCCGCATGCGTTGTTGCCACGATAACCCAATGATGCATGTGAATGCGTTGCACAGCAGGAACGCGCCCCACTTGATCCAGTTTGGTCGAAGGTTAGCGCCCGGTTGTTCCTGCACGTCAAACAGGAAGACCCGTCCTGCGACCTTGGCCTCTGCCTGATAGGAACGATCATTGGCCGTGAGCACTTCGAAGTCGGCGTGACTTCGAATTGTCTTGTTGGCAAGGCCGATATCGGTCACCGTCGTTTTCACCGTGTCGGAAATGAGGAGATCCGCCGGGACCAGTTCATCAAAGGTTAGCGCGACAAGTCCTGTGGGTGTCTTTGGACCGGGTCCAAGCGTCGTGGCGATTCCCGTTCGTAGACCATCGTCGGGGTAGAAACTATGGGGACGAGAAATCATGATTCCGTTGTGCTGATACACCATACGGACGATCTGGGGCTTCCGCTCCGCACCGACGTGTTTCGACATGTCCTTCTTGACCGAATCGATGGTGGCGATACGAAAGGTGTACGGAAATTTCCCTGATTGCATGGCTTCAGATGGTTGCCCCTGAGCCATCCGTTCCATGATCGACTCCGAGGCGTCCTCGCGTCGAGCGACTTCAACGGTGAATGCGCCTGGCAGATCCAGCAGATGTGCGACGGCCTCACCAAGTTGTGCGTCGGTCAACGCGTCCGGGTCCGATATCTTTTTTCCAGCGTCCCGTACGGCGGCAACGTTTTCGCGGAGCTTCTGGATTGCGACATCCACCTGTTGCTGGCCCGCAGCTTCAAGCTTCGTCGCTTGCACTTGCCGACAATAGGGGTCGGTCACGGACAGGCTAAGCAGGGAAAGGAGAAACCCACTTAGCACGATCAGAGCGGTGGAGGTGAAGGGGTTGTTGAACATCAGCCTGAACACGGAGTCGTAGAACCACGTTCAGTATCTTCCAGCTGGCGGCGAAATTCCACATCCATTCGGAGTCTGCGTCGAGGGGTATTCGCTTGAACTGATGCCGGTGCCACGAATACCCGTTCATCCGTTTCGATCGTATGGCGTGCCCAGTAAAGATTGCCGCCTGGTAGCTTGGGCGGGGGAAAATGCTCATCTCAGAGGAGAGGAGCGCGCCAAGGGCTCGTGACTTGTTGGCGAGTCAGATTTGCGTCCCTTGCAAAAAAAAACAGCGTGGCCGAGTATCTCGGCCACGCTGGGAGTTCAACATGGGGCAAAGCGAGTCGACGCTCTTTCTTTACAGATCGAGCGAAACTGTCAGGCCATCGCTGCGGTGACCGATAGCGTTGAAGACAGTTGGGTCAACCGCGTACGAAATGTTTGGTACGTGGCCGTCGGCGAACACGCCGAAGATGCCGGTTTGGTGTGCCGATCCAAAGTAGAAGCCAAGCTCTCCACCGGGATCATTCGGGGCTCCCTGAACGATGTCACGTGCTGGGGTGTAGCCGGTGAAACGGACGATGTCCGGATCCCAACCATCCGTCCAGCCAATGTCATCGTGCCAGGCACCGGTGATGTAAAGGTTCACGTGAAGACGCTTCTCACCGATCATCATCGTCTTGGAGGTACCATCACTGATCTTACCCATCGTGCAGGGCTCACTGCCGTAGGTCCGTGTGATGACGCCTTTGTACTTCATGGAACCCGGGTTCAAGGTACCGTGACTGGTACCTTGCCAGAAGTGACCGTCACGACTGCGATTGGTGCGGTTTGGATCCCAGTTGTTGTGTGGCGTGGCTGAAGCGTAATCGTTCAACGCACATCCAAGGACACAACCGCCACCGGTTCGCACGACGTTCTCACGACGCGAAGGGCAGAAGTACATTGGAATAGGTGTTCGGCGAACCTGAAGGTCCAGAGCTTCGTCACCGGCACCGTAGTTCTTGGAGACCTCACGCAGTGCGTTGTCTTCCACGAACGGCAGGATCTGAACCATCCAGCCATAGCCTTTGGCGTAGTTGGACTTTTCGTCACCTTCGTTGTGCCACGGCTCGGTACCACCGGTTGGAAATTCGCCGCTTGCGGACTCGTAGTTGAGACACGCCAAGCCCATTTGCTTCAGTCCGTTGATGCATTGAGTTCGTCGTGCAGCTTCACGAGCGGATTGAACCGCGGGAAGCAGAAGTGTTACCAGCATCGCGATGATCGCGATGACAACCAACAATTCGACCAACGTAAACGCTGATCGCGATTTTGTTAAACGATTGTGCATGTTTGATACTCCAGAATGTATGCCCCGAAAACTTTCGGACGATGAAGCCCGTAACCTATTTGTATTCCGCCAGGATGGCATCGAGTTCGGCCTGGTCCAGTTCCTTGGTCCAGGCATTCTCGAATGACACCAGTCTCTTTCCGTCGACCCCTTCCGCCTCGTAACAGGCGAGGTTCTTTTCCAGGTCGACTCGTGATTTTTGTTTTGCCCCGTACATGACGATGTATTTCTGTCCGTCACGTGGCGAGATCAGCAGCTCATCCATGTTAGGCGCTTCGGGCGCAATTTCGTACTCTTTTTCGATAAATGCAACCAGCTCCTCTTCGCTCTTGGGAGCTTTGCCACGATGCTCGGTTCGGTAGTACTGAAACCAGGTCGCAAGTTTGTTGATTTCGACTTCCCCGGCCGGTGGCGGTGGTGGGCCACAGCCAACCAACACGAACGCTACCAACACGATTGCCAATCGATAAAGCTGTCCCGTAGACAACATCTTGTCCTCCGTTCACACCCAATACTAATCAGGGAACTTAGCCATTGCGCGTTCCGACAGTAATCTTCGTTTGTCGTACCTGAGTTTGCAACGTCTGTCACGCGTAACCTTGCGAAATCCCCGTTTTTACCCCTAACGGTGATCCAAACGTGCCGTAGAAACGGGGGATGCGATGCCGGTTTCAGGCGACTTACTGGCACAACCTGCCTTTGGCCTTTGAACATCAACAATGCGTCGTTTCACGGCATGCGCCCACCGCTGCCGGGTACAGCGACATTTGCGTCTCACGCGATAAAACGTAAGTGCCAAACGGAATTCTGCGGCACGCGTTTCAAGCTGTGAGCTCGTTCACACACCGAATCGTCCCACACCAGTCTTTATATCGGCTTTTGGTGGCTCAACAAAAAAGCCCCCATTGAGATTATCGCCGATGGCTCACTCGTCCGCCGCGGGCTGCTACATACACTGAACTGATTTTTGTATCGAAGTGTATCGATGATTGGAGGCGGACTGGCTCGAATCGCCGCCCCCGGGTTTGCAAAACATACACCTCTTACTGAATCGAAAAACGCGCCTTTCCCGACGCGATCGGTGTGGGTCTTGCGGCGATGCACGACTCCGAGAGTCATGCTACGACGGAGGATGGCGAATTGTGAGAACGGGGTGGCTCGGCTACGGGTGCGCGACCGGAGACCGTTGGGGTAGCTGCGCGAGCGTGACTCTCGTGTGCGTAGTATGACTTTCCGAGTCGTACGTATGCACGTCAGGTTTTGCAGTGATGCGAACTCACCCAGGTACATCCACGATTTGACTCGCCGATTGGGCTCAGGCCAGAAGATCGCTGGCAACTTTGCCGGCGACGTCAGTCAAACGAAAATCTCTTCCCTGCGATCGATAAGTGAGTTCAGTATGGTCGAGCCCCAGGCAATGAAGCAGCGTGGCGTGTAGGTCATGCACGTGGATCGGGTCTTTCGCAACGTTGTATCCCAGGTCGTCTGACTCACCCACCGTTTGCCCGGCCCGTATGCCACCGCCCGCTAGCCACATGGAAAAGCATTTCATGTGGTGGTCGCGACCGACTGAACCAACGTTCTCCGTGGATTGCAGCATCGGGCTGCGGCCGAATTCGCCGGTCCAGACGACCAATGTGTCTTTGAGGAGACCCCGGTTCTTGAGATCACGAATCAGAGCGGCCGATGGTTGGTCCGTTGATTTGCATTGGTGTGCGATATCTTTTGGCAGGTTCGTGTGTTGGTCCCAGCCGCGGTGGTACAGCTGAATGAATCTCACACCTCGTTCGGCCAACCGACGGGCCATGAGGCAGTTCGAAGCATACGTACCGGGTGTGCGTACGTCGGGTCCGTACATATCCAGTGTTGATGTGGTTTCGTCTGATGTATTCATCAGGTCGGGAACGGACATTTGCATGCGATAGGCGAGTTCGAATGCTGCAATACGTGCCACGATTTCTGGATCACCAATTGATTCACTCTGGTTGCGATTTAACGCCTCCAATCCATCGAGCTGTTGTCTGCGAATAGCACGACTGACGCCCGGCGGATTCGAGAGGTACAAAATTGGATCGCCTTGCGATCGGAAAAGCGTTCCCTGGTGTTGCCCCGGCAGAAAGCCGTTGGACCAGTACCTCGAGTGCAATGGCTGTCCCAAATCCATGCCAGAGGCCAACACAACGAAGGCTGGCAATTCCTCGTTCTCTGTTCCCAGGCCGTACGACATCCATGAGCCGAAGGATGGGCGACCGGGCTGCGTGTTGCCCGTCTGCATAAATGTCAACGCGGGGTCATGATTGATCGCGTCGGTTTGCAACGACCGGATGATCGTGATTTCGTCGGCGATCTTCGCCGTGTAGGGAAGCAGCTCCGATACTTCCGCGCCCGACTCACCGTATCGGCCGAATTGAAATTTGGTACCGACAATCTTCAGATCGTGTCCGCGAATCTGGGCCAGTCGTTGGCCGGCAGTCAGGGTCTCTGGCATCGGCTGACCACTAAGCTCGTTCAGTTTGGGCTTATTATCAAACGTCTCAAACTGTGATGGTCCGCCGGACTGACACAAGAAGATAACGCGTTTGGCCTGGGGTTTGACTGCGCCGGCGCTTCCAAAAGCACTACCATTCAGCAGCGACGAGAGAGCAATCGTGCCAACGCCTGTCGTCGCCTGCCCCAGCAGCTGCCGGCGCGTTATGGCTCGTTCGAATTCATCAGAAGGCAACTGCACTATTGGACCCTATTCTTGTGTGATCGTTTCATCCAGAGACAGGATGATTTGTGCCACACCTGTCCACGCAGCCAGTTCGACACGGTTAACTTTGCTACCCGCGTTCGTCTCTCCGACACTCACGAACTTCGCGGCAGCAACCGGATCCTTTCCAAAGTCATCCGACAGGGTGTGCTGGATATTCCGCAGGATTCCTGTTTCGTGAGGAGTCGCGCGTCGACCCAATGCGCGTCGAAATGCGAATTGAATGCGCTCGTCGAAATCAATCCCGTGTCTTGTGATGGCGGTGGCAAATACGCGGGCCGATTCAACGAAAGTCGGGTCATTCAAAACAGCCAGTGCTTGCGTTGGAGTATTCGTCGTGGGCCGAGACGATGTGCATACTTCCCGGCTTGGAGCATCGAAGACCGCAAATGCAGGATAGTGGATTGATCGCTTCCAGAACGTGTAGATGCCGCGTCGATAGAGATTTTCACCGTGGCTTTGCCGGTAAGCTTTCACGTCCTCGTTTCCTTTGGACATGTCGCGCCACAGACCGGTTGGCTGATAGGGGCGTACGCTCGGTCCGCCGATTCGGTCACTCAGCAAACCGCTTATGCGCAGCGAATTGTCACGTACTGCTTCGGCGGAGAGTCGTTTTCGTGGTCCTCGTGCAAGCAATCGGTTCGCAGGGTCACTTTGCCAGACTTCCTTTGGCACGGCCGACGATTGCCGATACGTGGCGGAAGTTACTATCAGCCTAACGAGTGACTTGATATCCCATTCACGACGGACCAGCTCGCTGGCAAGATCGTCCAGCAATTCGGGATGCGTCGCAGCGTCACCTTGAACACCGAAGTCGTCAAGCGAGGCAACAATGCCTCGACCAAACAGATGGGCCCAAATTCGATTCGTAATGACTTGTGCTGTCAACGTATTGTTCGGCGATACAAGCCACTTCGCCAGATCCAATCGCGAATACGTTCCGGATGTTACCGGCTTGGGTGGTAGCGGAGCCAACAGCGATGGAGTGTTTGGCCAGACCTGTGCGCCCGGATTTCGAAAGTCACCACGAATCAAAACATGTGTCGCTCGTCGATCAGCTCTATCTCGCATTACTCGCAAGCGAGGCGTCGCAAGTTCCTTTTTTCGTCGGAGTGCCGTAATCTCGTGGCGTATGGCCACCGTCGTCGGATTGACGTAGCCGCGAAAGAACTCATTGAGAAAACGAAGTCTCTGTTTCGTGATCGTCTCTTGCTGTTGAAGCACATCGCGAAGCATCTGCCGTGGAGCTTCGACCAGGTCAGGCGTCGCCAGCGGCCATTTGTGGAATCGCAACTCATCAATGGCACCATGAAAGGACGTCCTGGTGTCTGAGCTGCCTCCAAGAATCGCGGGCGAACGATTGCGAATTCTCTTAACCAGTTCCGAACGCGCGTCGACGATGAGATCCTGTGCCTCGCCATTGACGTAGATGTGCAATCCCTCCGGCGTCGAGGAGCCGTCGTAACTTATCGACAGGTGCATCCAGGATTCCGGTGCATACTGTGCGACGGTAGAGACCATGATGGCGGCATCGGGCCAGGTGTCGATCAAGCGGACGGAGACTCTTCCGTCGACAATTTGCACGTCGAATCCCCGCGATTCCGCCGCTTTGTCGATCTTGCTGATCAACGTGCCTCCGGATTCGCCTGCTCTCAGCCATGCTTCGATGGTGAAACCAAGAGAACGACGAAACTCGACGAGCTGTCCGAGTTCGATGGCGTCGCCGACACCCCGGAACTCAATCGCGCCGTCAAGCAACCCGTCCGTGAACGTCGGAAGCGCTCCCGTTGCCGATGGCCTTAGCCTTGCTGCACCACGACGAGGCCCCGAGCTCGCCAGTTGATTCGATCCCTCACCCCGAAACCGAAACTCGCAAGTCAGAGTTTCTTCCCTCCGTGTCTGAGGTCGGTCCGCCAGCAGCTCCGATTGCCATTGTTCGCGCAGACTACCCACGTCACTGGTTTTGAGAAGTTGCTCTTTGCCGGCTATGCGATTCTCCAGGTCGGTCAGCATCACCTGGTCTTCTCTCGACGGGACCGCAACCGACGGCGGAGAATTCAGTCCGCGGTATAGGGGGCGTTCCGGAGTTTGGTTGAAGAATGCGAAAAGTTCATAGTACTCGCGGGTGCTAATCGGATCGTACTTGTGGTCATGGCACTCCGCGCATTCCATGGTGAGGCCGAGCCAAATTTTGGACGTCGCGTTGACTCGGTCGACCGCGTATCGCGCCCGGTACTCCTCGGGATTGGCCCCGTCTTCCGTCGAGGTCGGACCATTCCGCAGGAACGCGGTTGCGACCCTTTGCTCTAACGTGGCGTTGTGCAACAGGTCGCCAGCGAGCTGCTCGATGGTGAACTGATCGAATGGTTTGCTCTTGTTGAACGCTTCAATGACCCAATCTCGATATTGCCACATCGATCGTTCTGCGTCATCGTGATAGCCATCCGAGTCTGCATACCTCGCCAGGTCTAACCAGAGCTGGGCCATGCGTTCACCAAAGCGCGGGGAAGCCAGCAAACGATCGACCAATCGTTCATACGCGTCCGGGCTCGGGTCTCTCTTGTACGCATCGACTTCGTCAGGCGTAGGTGGTACCCCGAGCAGATCAAGTGAGAGCCGCCGAATCAACCTGGAGCGATTCGCTTCGGCTGTTGGTGAGACCTTCGCCTTAATGTGCTGCGTACGGACGAACTCGTCGATCCTTTGTCGACTCCAGAGTTGCCCTTGCGCCGAAGTCGGCGCAAGACTCATCGCTATAGCCGTGGCGACGACTAGTCGTTGAAGGGAACTTGCCATAGTGAATCGCCGGGGCGGGGGTCGGAGGAGCCAACTAAAGGATAGGTCATCCCTTGGCACGACGACTGCGAGGAAAAGCCGGCATTTCTTTCAATCACCCGTCGCTCCGTATTGGAACCACCACAAGCGGCTGACGTTGCGAGAAAAGTGGTTTTGAGGCATCAGCGTGAGGTACTGAGCCTCCACTGGTCACAAATCAGACCCGTTTCTAACGAAGTTCCGCTTCGTCCAACTGGTTGTGCGGACGAAGTCCCGGATTTTGGAAACCAACACTACGCGGCGAGGTCACGCATGATGGACTTCAAGCGGTCGGGGGACAGGCAATCTCTACGTCCCAAAGCCAGGGCAATTATCCGGCAGACTGCACTCGAATCGATCTGACTGCTGTTCGATTTGGTTTTGGTGCGGTCGATTGAGCGCGTCACCAGCCGGTGTTCAGGGGCACATGTTTTTTCGCGACCGAGTCGTCGCTCATGGTGGCCCTGAAGCGGGAAGAAACTGAAATGCGTGGAATCTCTCGCTAAGTAGGCGAGGCGAAAGGTGGCTGGCCGAAGGCTTACCACTTTTGCTTACCACTTTTTGGCGAAAGCCCGACACGCCCAAGAGGGCGGTAAACTCGCTAGTCGTTGAGTTTCAGGCAATTGAAATGAGTGGAGATGGACGGGCTCGAACCGACGACCCCCGGCTTGCAAAGCCGGTGCTCTCCCAACTGAGCTACATCCCCGTTTTGGAAGTTGTTCCACAACAGCCATAACGATCGACCGTGTGGAGGCCAAATCATACTCAAATCGAGAAGATTTGGCAGTGGGCGTACCAAGATTCGAACTTGGGACCTCGTCGTTATCAGCGACGCGCTCTAACCAACTGAGCTATACGCCCGTAAAACCAACCGCTAAGTCACGCATTCTATTAAGGAGTTCGTTGCTGTCAAAGCGGGGCAAGCACCGTTTTGGCGGCCATTTTTACTTTCCGTTCCCAAATTTGGACCTACTGGATTATGCCCTATCGTCGTCTTGGGCCCGAAACTCTAGCTCATCCTGATAAGCGATATCGATTCAGGCATCTTCCGTCATGGAACTTCGCCTAATTTACCGACAACAGGAGATGACCTTGGGTTCATTGGGATTACGATAACCGCGATCCCGACCGGCGGCGATGAAATGCCGCGTGGCACGCTCCCTCACCCCTCGTTGCGTACAAGGACGTCAAGAATATGAGATCCCCCCTGCTTTCACTCAGCCTTGTTTCAGGTGCACTGGCGATAGCGATGTCGTCACCGGCCGCTGCCCAGCCTTCCGTCACGGAGGCTCTGACGCTGAAGCCGATGCAAAAATCGATCGAGATCGATACTCCCACCGGCGCCGAGGCGAAGCAATGCACGATCGCCGGCGAGGATATCGGGGACGTGACGGCGTGGGTCGTGCGAGGAGCGTCCGGCGAAATGCTGCGGCAGTTCGTCGATTCCAACAACGACAACAAGGTCGACCAATGGCGTTACTTCAAAAGCGGTATCGAGGTCTACCGGGACGTGGATCGTGACTACAACGGTAAAGCGGACCAGTATCGCTGGTTGGGAACCGCCGGCACACGCTGGGGACTCGATCGGAATGAGGATGGCACCATTGACGGCTGGAAAGCAATCTCCGCTGAAGAGCTGACGCACGAAGTCATTGAAGCCATCAAGACCCAGAACAAGCAGCGTTTTCAAAACCTGCTATTGAGCAAGGCGGAACTGCGTGACCTTGGCCTTGGACGCAAGCTCAGTCTGATGCTGGAGGAACGAATCTCCGCGGCCAGCTCCAAATTTGGCAGCGTCGCGACGAAACAGAAACTCGTCGGCCGCGACACCGAGTGGCTCGACTTTGGTGGGCTGCGTCCCGGGACAATTCCCGCCGGCACCGATGGCTCGTCCAAAGATGTGACGGTTTATGAGAACGTCGTTGCGATGGTGGAGACGTCCGGCAAACCCCAACAGATTCCAATCGGAACGTTGGTGAAGGTTGGCGACGGCTGGCGAATCGTCGATCTGCCGATTGCCAACGGCGACGATGCAACTCCGCAATTTGTCTTCTTCGAAGGAGCCAGTCAGCCAAGCCTCGATGAGTCCGTGGGCATCAGCGAAGAAACGCAGGGTCTGATTGCCAAGCTGGAAAAGATCGACCAGCAGCTCTCGCGAGCGACTCGACCGGGTGACATCACGAAGCTCAACGAATTGCGTGCCGATACGCTTGAATCGCTGGCAAACGCTGCAAAACGCACGTCGGACCGGGATATGTGGTGGATGCAGTTTGCCGACACCGTGGGCTCGGCGGCCCAGTCGGGAACTTATCCGAAGGGCACGCGTCGGCTGAAAGCACTGCGTACGGCGCTTGAGCGTTCCTCCCGCAACAAGGAGCTGCTGGCGCACGTCGCCTTCGCTCATATGTCTGCCGAGTATGCCGAGCAACTCCAGGCGGAGGATGCAGACTTCGGCGAAGTTCAGGAGAGCTGGTTGGTGCAACTGGAATCGTACCTCAAGAAGTATCCGAAAAGCACGGACGCGCCCGAGGCCATGTTGCAGCTGGCGTTGGCGAAGGAATTCGCTGGCGAAGAAAAGGACGCGAACCGATGGTACACGTCGATCGTGTCCGACTTTGGCAAGTCGCCGTTGGCACGTAAAGCTGCCGGGGCAAAGCGTCGCCTCGAGTGCGTGGGCAAATCGATTGATCTGACCGGACGGACGGTCGATGGAAAAGCCTTTGATCTGAAACGCCTCCGCGGCAACGTCGTGTTGGTTCACTACTGGGCGACCTGGTGTCAGCCGTGTAAGAACGATATGGCAATCATGAAAGAGTTGCAGAAGGAATTCGCCGGACAGAAGTTCGAGATCGTCGGCGTCAACCTGGACGCTCAGCCGGACGAATTGGTGAAGTTCTTCCGCAAGGAAAAGCCACGCTGGACGCACCTCTACGAAGAAGGTGGACTCGATAGTCGCCTTGCGGCGGACATGGGCGTCTTCACGTTGCCCGTCATGCTGTTGGTCGACGAGCGAGGTCGCGTGGTGAATCGACAGGTCCACGGTGCTCAGCTGGAAAAAGAGATTCGCGCATTGCTGAAGTAAGCGTCGCGACGCGGAAGGTTGAACGTGTGGTCGCCGCGACGTGGATGAAGCAGAGTCGGTAAATCAGAGTCGAAAGCAAAGAGCCCCGATCCAAATTGGACGGGGCTCTTTGCTTTTAAGATCATTCGCCGCGAACGACGGGTGTATCAAATGCTGATTGGGTGCCTACCAATTGATGTGTTTGTTACGACGTTGACGGATACCGCCGGGTAACGCCTTTGATTTTGGCGTCGTTCGACGTTTTCGAGTTCGTTCTCGGCTCTTCGACTGGTGTGTCATGCGGTTAGATTCACGGTACTCAGGTACGCCGTCGGCGAAGTCGTAATCTTTGGCACCCATTAGCTTATTCTCTCTACGTAGCGGTCAATCAAGGATGAACGCGCAAACCCCACTGGTTTGCACGACTCAACTCATCGCAATGACCGTTCCAATCGGCTCATTCCGTGGAAACAGCAATTCCTGTTCGTGGGTTTTGGTTCGTAAGTCGTTGTGGATTAAGTGTTTGTGGTTTTTGGTGGCGTGGCGTTGGACGTCTGGTATTTGAGGTCTGAACACGAGGAATCACCGGCTTCCTCACCAAATAAGTGGTGCTAGCAGACGGGCGACGTAAGGTGTTGTCCTGTAGGTGTTTACCGCGAGGCATGACGGCCCGGGAATCGGTGTGTCGCCCCGTCGTGTGTCGTAAGTTGTTTTGTGGTAATGGATTACGTCTTGTGATGTCGGTTTGATTTGGGCTTCACCATATCAGTGAAAGATCGCAGGCCAAGGGGCATCGGGCGGAGACGCCTTGATGGTAAAGGCAGATTGGCAATGCCGGCGGGTTGGGGCGGCAAGCTTCAAGTTATGCACTCGCCGCTGCGTTAGTTGACGGGGACTTCCGTCGAGATGATCAGCGGGTTTGTGAGACCTGTCGCTCGGACGCGGCCGAGCAATCGAGCGATGCCCTTTCGTCCGGGAATGACTCGAGCTCGAAATTTGAGTTGCTCGCCGGGCAGGATTTCGCGAACGGAGGAGAAGTCCAGCATCCGGCCATTGCCGCCAACGGTTGACGTCGTGGCTGGCGGACCGGAGACACTTTGGAAACGAATCCCTTCGGCGGCTTCCATGGATACTTGCAGGTCGCGGAACCCTTTGGGATTGTCGTTCGTTACGGCGACGACGACGTCCACGGGTTCGCCAACGCGGACGGAGGTTGGGCGCGACGCCATTTCTGCGCGGAGTGTTTTTGCTTCGTCGGCCGGAGGCTTCTGCGCCGTCGTGCCGGACGAACCGATGCCCTCTTCGATTTCAATGTCAAAGAATTGCTCTCCGTAGCCCTCTTCGGTAGAGACTTGCACACCCAGTCGTGCCTGCCCACGAATTGGTCTTGGGGAGATTCTGCAGTCGACTTCAAACGTGTATCCAAATTCTGGTCTGACTTCTGCCAGTCGCCAGCGTAGGACCGAGCCGTCTTCGCTGGGAGTATGGTCTTGCGTAGCTTGCAGGAACTGGATGTCCTCGTTGCCGAAAACGTCAACGGTCACGTCCACGAGCGACACCGATCCCGTATTCTTGAAAGTGAATTGGTACACTTCGTGATCGCCCGCCCGTAGGCGTGGGGGACCGTTGATTCTGAGACTCAATTCCGGCTCGCCTTCTGGTTCCCTGACCAGCAGCGTCCCGGTTGCGGTTGCGGATTGGTTGGACTTGGTGTCTTCAACAATGACGTCGAACTCGTGGGTTCCCGGTTCCAAAGCTCGGAACTGCACCGGAATTGGATCGGACGGGCCTTGTGGAAATGCGACGCGAAGTTGAATCTGCCTGGCGTCTGGTTGTGGCCTGCCGTCTCCGTCAACCGGCTCGATGCCCGAGCCCCAATTCTTGACGATCAGCATGGTGTCCATGAGTTCGTTCGACAGGTTGTTGACCTGGATGGCAAACTCCGCGATCTCACCAACGACAGGAGGGTCGGGAGCGCTACTGACGGCCACTTCCAGTAACTTTCCGACGACTTGCGTTTTGAAATCGTTGTCTACTGTGATTGCGTTCGTGCCGACAGCTTCGAAAACCGGATTGAAGACCCCTGGGGCGACAGGCTGATATAGGATCACGATCTGCTTCGACGTGCGGCCTGGGATAGCCTGTAAATCCCAAGCCCAATATCTGTTTTCGTACGGCCTCACGCCCGGGGTGCCGCCCTCAATCATTCGCATCACTCGGTCATCCATAGGCGTCGTGACGAAGACTTGCTCGGCCAATACGTCGGACGTATTCGTCACCGTCACGGTGTACCTGACTGGGCTACCAACATCCGCCGTCAATGGACCTTGTGGATCGATTGCAAGTTGAGCTCTTTGAGGTGTTTGCGTGGCGGGGGGAGGTGATGTGCCGCCGCGGACGGGCGGTCGCGTACTCGGGAACGATGTATCACCGCGAGGCGGGTCGAAATCGGGCCTATCGCCAAATCCGGGTGCGCCTCCTGTACCGGGGTCGTCACCGTAGACCGGACCGTCGCCAAAACCATCTCCAAAGCCACCACCCACGTCTGGCGGAGGTTGGGCTGGCGGAGGAAGAGCTGGGGCTGCGGGCGGCAGGTTGGGCGGAGGCCCAATCGCGGCGGACTCGCTCCACGTGACGTAGCCAATGCAGCGGCCAATCGGATCGTTCGGTCGATTCGGATCGAAGATCTCGACCTGGACCCGCGTCACGTTGGCTTCGGTTCCAATCGGGTAGACGTCAACGAACGCTCGGCCGGCTGAGTCGGTTCGCGTGTCCAGGCTCTGGTTGTCGTCACTGTTGCCCAGACGTGCTCGGGGCCCGTCGAGAATCTTGAAGCGAACGGGCCACGCTTCCAGCGGTCGTTTGTTCGTGTTCTTGTAAACGGTGAGAACCAGACGACCGGGACCTTCCATCGACGTGATGACCGGCCGCGGGCAATCCCAGTTGGCATCGATCCAGTCGATCCTCGCGGTGGCCTGACGTCGGCCTTGTAGTTGCGGAGCGGAAAGCGTGACAAAGCTTGCGCCTTCGGACCCCGATGTGAGGCTGACCCATGTCTGCCCACGGGACAGGCTGATATCGTCGTTGGGATCGAGCGGATTGCGGGGGAGGACGTCGCAGCGAGCGGACGTGACCGAGTTCAGGCAGTTGCCGCAACTTCCGCCAACAGGTGCGGCTGGTTTGCGATGCAGGAATCCCAGTAGTCGTCGTTGTTGCGGTGCGGGAGCGACGCGCGCGGTATCAATAAAGGTCCCGACGCTATCGTTGGACATGCTCCATTGGACCGGCTCGCCCGGTCGAGTCACGCCGGCGGACGACTGGATGCCACCCAAGACGACAACCTCTTCTCCAACTCGAGCGGTAATCCGCTGCCGTGCAAGGACGACACCCGGTCCCAGTCGAGCGAGTCCGGAAAGTGAGACTTGCTGTGTGGAGAGCAGCGATTGTTGCTGAGCGGACGCGGCATAGGCCGGATCGGGCGTGGCCAAATCTCTTGCGGTTGGTGTGGAGGGAGTATTGCATCCCGGCGTTGTTCTGTTTGGATTGGCCATTACGCTGCCCAGTGCGCTACCTGGTCGGTTCGCGGAGCCGGGCAGGGTAGCCGCCAGCGACGATTGGGTTGGAGAGCCGATTGGGTAGCACGGGGTACCGTCGGGCGTGAGTCCATCGGGCCCGCAAGGCGGCGGTTCGGCCGTGTTGGCGAAGGCGGGTGGGTTGCCGGTACGCTCGCCATGGCGTTGGAAATGGTCTCGGATGCCCGAACCGATGCCCGAACCGATGCCCGAACCGATGCCGGAACCAATGCCCGGTCCTGTGCCGCCCGGACCATGTTTGATCTGGAAGTAACGCGACAGACGCTCGCGGTGTTTGTTGAATAATGCCGGTTCGTAGGGCCCAGGCAGGACCGATCCGGCTGGCATCTGATTGACATCACGACCGTGGAAGAGTCGTGAGAACGGGGCGTCCTGAGCGAGCGTCGTGTAGTTTGGATTCGGCAGGAAGACGCCACGACCGGACGGATCGATGGCTGGGAGGCGCAGATTCATGCAGCCACCGGCGACCAGTATGACTGGCGCGATCATCAAAACGATGATGGCTCGACGGTGGACCACGTTTCGTGTTTCCCTACAACGGACCTACGGTTCTCAAGTAGATAAGTTGTGGAAAAGTAACACGTCGAATATTCGTGTGATGTCTTTTTTCAACGCGTGTCCCTGTAAAACAACAACATCCGCGGTAACTATGACGGTCGTACCAATCGTTGTGATTGCCGAAGAAATGGCCGGCTTGCGGCATTGATTTTTTGCAACATGCCGTGTTCTGAGGTAGCGTTCGCGCAGAGTCGCACTTTCGGCGTTCATGCGTCGCAGGGTGTTGGCTCCGAAACGCTGCGAAGCGGTGTCAGCTTTTTCCTGCGGGAATATGCCGGTCAGGCGAACGAGCGACAATACGCTGAGCTGGTTGAGTTATCTAGTTGTTAGCTCTATCATCTCGATTCGCTTTGCGGCGTAAGCGGGGGCAGGTGAATGAATCCAGAGTTCATTCATGACGTTCTCCGGAAGAAAACAGACAACTGGAGGCCACGATGGGCCGCAAAAACCGATTGATGCATGGATGTCGCGTTGCGTTGTTGTTGGGTTGTGTCCTGACAACTGGACTGTTTGCGGGCGACGCTGCAAACGACGTGATGACCGCGTTGGATCGCCAGGATGCCTGGTTGGCGACTTCTTCGGAAGGTGCTGGATGGCAGCGGTTCCTGATGACCGACGCACTTCGCGCTGAGTTGGCGAAAGGCGAGCAAGCGGACGGTCGCGTGATTGCGCAGGTGCTTGGCCTTTACGAGAGCGGTACACCCGGGCTGGATACGGCCCACTTCGTGATCACGCGAGAAGCGATTCGCCGTTTCGCGGATGACGCGGCTATTCCGCGGTCGGTTCGATGGGCGGAAATGGCTCGTGCGCACGCACAGAAAACGGCTCCGATCGGTGAAGCCATGCTTGGCCGGGCGCGAAAGAATTTGGTCGATTCCGCGAACTCATTGGAAACGTATCTGATGACGGCGGAAACCGAGACGGTCAATGGTTGGAAGAAGTTTCTGAGATGGGATGATCTTCAGGAACAGATGTCCTCGGATTCGCCGGACTGGAAAGTCCTGAACGCTGTCGGTGGCCGTTTCTTTGATGGGCATCCGGGACTGGAGTTTCCTGAATTTGTCCAGGTTCGTGAGGCGTTGCGAACTTATCTCTATATGGGCGAGTTGGGATCTAACGGAGCCGGGCAGAAAGCCTTGTCAGCTCAGTTGGAAGCCTTGGCGACGACGCTGGACAAATACAACGAAACACCGACCACCAAGAACGCTGCCGAAGTGGCGACGTTGCTTGGTTGGCTCAAGCAGTTGGAACAGGTTCCATCACTCGTCGAGCAGATTCGGGCTCGACATATGAACGCGAACATCAAGCTTCGCGTTTCCGAGAATTTGCTTTCGCGACGCTTCTCACAAGCTGTCAACGAGCCGACCCTGGTGAACGAAATGATTCTGGGGACGCACGTAAGAGGGCAGGGCGTAACGACCGGCACGATTACGGCGGACATTGTGCCTGACGCTTCGGTTGCCCGGATCGACATCGTTTTTCGTGGCAAGACCAACACCAGCTCATTGGGACGGCAGAAGCCAGTCACGATCCGCAGTACAAGTGTCACAGCACTGGAAGCCCGCAAGCCGCTGTTCATTCATCCTCGCAGCATCACCGCGGGACCGTCGGTCGCTACGGGACAAACCAGTACGGCGATCCACAGTATTACGGCCGACCGAAAACTGGGTAGCCGATTTATTGAAAAGATCGCGTGGAAACGAGCTGGTTCGCAAAAGGCGCAATCGCAACAGATCGCATCCGGTCGAGCGGCACGTCGACTGGAGAAGCAGGTGGACGAGAAGTCCATCGAATTGCTGACTCGCGCCCAGGAAGCTCTGCGTGAGCAATTGCGTGGTCCCATCAATGCTCGCGGTTTGATTCCGGAGCACATCAAGACTCATTCGCTGGACGACAGTCTGATCGTCACGGCGACGCAGGCGGATTCGTCTCAGTTTGGCGCAACGACCACGCCGCCGGCTTTCTGTCTGCACGACGATGTCGTCGCGCAGGTTCACGAATCGGCGATCAACAACACCGCCGAGAAAGCGCTTGCGGGGCTGACGCTGACGGATGAGCGAATTGCGGACCTGACGGAAAAGATCACCGGCTCGGTTCCGGAAGAGTTGGTCATTACCGAGGACTCGGAGCCTTGGTCGATTTCGTTTGACTGGCAGCAGCCATTCACAATCGAATTCGACGATCAGAAAATGAAAATCGCTGTCCGCGGTCGAAAGTTCACCAGTGGTGATCGTGCCCTGAACAAGGTCATGGAAATGTCTGCCACGTACGGTATGCAGGCGACGCCTGAAGGTGTTCTGCTGACGCGGGAAGGCGAAATCGACGTGCGATTCCCCGGACTTGGGGAAGATGCCCGCCTGAAGACGCTGGATCGCGTTTTCAAGACGCTGATGCAGAAAAAGTTCTCGGAGCTCTTCAAGCCCACCATTCAAGGCGAAGGCTTCTCGTTGCCGGGGCGATTCAAGGACCTGGGCACGATTCGTCTGAACGATCTGTCGGCGGACGACGGTTGGCTGTCGCTGGGCTGGAAATAGCCGCCCAAACGCGTATCCGATCGCCCGGCGGCGACCTGACGTTGCCGCAGAGTTCGGCGGTCTGTACGGTATATTCTGTTGTCAGTTGTAAGCTCAGTGGTGCGGCCGGGTGTTGAACCTTCAACGCACAGCCTTCAGCTTGTGGGGACGGAAGAATGGATCGTTGGGTAGAAATCTCGTTTGATTGCATGCCGTTGCGCAACGTAGGGCGGATGGACATTCCCATCGACGCGTCTCCGCGCTACCGGCAATTCTGCGAAACGCTGAAGGCTTCGATCGACACGCACGGATCGCACAATACATTTTTCCTCTACAACGCCCGCTGCAAGTATCACCTGACGAACGATGCCGCCCGTGGGCTCATCGAATTCCAGTTTCAGGGGACCGCACTCACGAATTCGGACGACACCAAGACACGGCAATGTCACCTCGATGTCGAGCTGGTGGGAGAGACATGCGATTGGCTGACTTCGACGATTGTTGATTGGTTTCGTGACACCGTGCCTCGCAGTGTGGCGGTTGAGTTCGACCGCTACATCGAAGCTGGAGATCTCGAGCTTGCCAAGCAGCGGATCGAGAAGATTCAGGAAGCCAGTGACGATGCCGACGGATTCGTAGGCATGTATCTCTAGGCACGTATGCTCTCATCAAGTGCGCGGCTGGCGAACCGGGGCCGCGTTTTGATGCCGGCCCATTGCGGCATTGCTGCTCTCTGCGTTGAAAGACGTCATGATGGTCAATTGCGCGGAAGGTTGAACGCAGAGATGCGGAGAACGCAGAGTATTGGCGTTCAAGCTCTGCTCCGCGAGCACAGAGCTTCAGCGTTTTAATTCGGCACGCAAGGCTTCTTCGATATCAGCTTGGGCGGCCTGAGAAATACGAAGAGGCAAGGGCGTCATGCCCATCCTCGACAGTGGACGTCAAGTCCTCAATGAAATCGACGAAGAAGTAAGTCAGCGGGCCAGTCTCCTTGCGAATCGCTTCGGTGGAGTTGAGCGTCACTACTTTGTTGCGGCGAAACGGGGTAAAACATGTTGTTCATTCAACCACTGGGGGCGACATGAAGACTATTCCTGAGCTGTTTCTCGATCAGGTTGCTGCGCGACAGCACGAAGCTTCCATCTACAAAAAGGAAGCGGGGAAGTTTCGTCCCATTACGTGGCATGAAGTGCATTTGGACGTGCGGCGATACGCGGCCAATCTGCTGCGTCTCGGCGTGACGCCGGGGGATCGCGTCGTTCAGTTTTCAGAGAACCGATACGAGTGGATCCTTGCGGATCTCGCAATTCACCTTGTCGGTGCCGTTCACGTGCCGGTCCATTCGACGTTGAGCGGCACGCAGGTGATGGAGCAGGTTGTCGATAGCGGCGCAAGGATTGTACTGATCTCCACCGCCGGGCTTTTGGAAAAGTTGGCATCGTCCAGCATTCCCGCTCCCGCGGACGTGAACGTGTATGGCTTCGAGGCGTTGGGGGATTTCAGCGGATCGCCCGTTGAACTCTTTGACATGAAGGACGTTGATACGACGGAGGTCGAGCAACTGGAGGGGACGATCGCTGATCGCATCGGCCCGGATTCGCACGCCACAATTTTGTATACGTCCGGGACGACGGGCGAGCCCAAGGGCGTTGTGCTCAACCAGCGAAACCTCGTGACCAACGCCTTGGGCGCGAACGAATTGATTGGCCAGCGTCCGTCGGATCTGCGGCTATGTTTCTTGCCGTTGAGTCACATCTTTGCGCGAACGTGTGATCTGTATGGCTGGATTGCGTGTGGTGCTCCGCTGGCCCTGGCCGAGTCTCGCGACACGGTCATTCCCGACGCGCAGGCGATTCATCCCACCGTCATTAATGCCGTGCCTTACTTTTACGCTCGATTGCAGAAAGCGTTGGTCGAAAAGGGATTCGACAAAGCTCCTGATGCGTTGAAGGGCTTGCTCGGCGGTCGTGTTCGCATGTGTTGCAGCGGTGGTGCTCCGCTGACGACGCAGTTGTACGACTACTTCAAATCGCAGAACTTGCCGTTGTTGCAGGGCTACGGTCTTACCGAGTCTTCACCGGTTATTTCGGCGTCGACGATTTCGGCCGATCGTCGTGGTGCCGTGGGGCAGCCGCTTCGTGACGTCGAAGTGAAGATTTCCAGCGACGGAGAAGTGCTCACCAAAGGGCCTCACGTGATGGTGGGCTACTGGCAAAACGAGGCCGCCACCGAGGAAGTTCTGAAGGATGGTTGGCTGTACACCGGAGACCTCGGCGAGATTGATGCCGATGGGTATCTATACATTACCGGAAGGAAGAAGGAGCTCATCGTCACGGCGACGGGAAAGAATGTAGCACCAGCCTACCTGGAAGCTCTGTTGGTGGAGGACCCACTGATTGCGCAGGCTCTGGTGATCGGTGACAACCGAAAGTTCCTCACGGCGTTGATCGTTCCGGATCCGGATGGAGTTCGCAAGGCTTTGTCCGTGGAGGAACTGCCGGAGCTCAATGGCGAGTCCATGCAGACGCTGTTTGCGGAGCATATCTCCGGGCGATTGTCGGACGTTGCCAAGAACGAGCAGATCGGCAAATTCACGATTCTTGCGCGTCCGTTTTCGACCGAGCAAGGTGAGCTGACGGCCAAGTTGTCGTTGCGGCGGAAGACGATCGAAGAAAACTTCGCGAGTGAAATCGAAGCCATGTATTCCTGAGGCAGGAAGTGGATGTAACGAAGCGACCGCCGTTGTTTTCCAGGCAAACGCTGTGCGCCTTTACGTTCATTGTCTGCCTCGCTGCACTCATGATGACGTGGGTGATTCCTGCCGGTCCCGTGCACGGCTTCCCTGCGACCGTGCTTTTTCTAACGCTGGTGGTCGTCTTGCCGGTGGGTGAATTGGTGCGTCAGCGATTTCGTGTCAGCTTGCGGACCATGTTATTGGTGGTGACCGTCGCGGGTGTGTTGATCGCGATGTTTGGCAATCGTTCGAACCGAGCTCGCGAGCAGCGGCTGGCTGTTGCGAAGCTGAAGAATATTCACTCGCCGTTAGACGCAGATCGACCTCCACGCGTCGACATTCAGTATGTGACGAGTCGACAGAACTCGAGATTTCTGGTGACTCCCGATGGTTGGGTTGTTCCCGGTTGGGTGGCGAGCGCACTGGGGAAAGACTTCTTCGTCAGAACGAAAGCCGTGTCGTTTTCCTTCCAGGACCTCACTGTCGGTCGTCCCCTGGCGGAGATTGATCTGAACCATTTCCGTTTGCTGACCGTGCATCATTGTCGCGTGGACGGCGATGTGATCCGTCGCATTTCGCACGTGCCGAATCTTTCGGATCTGGAGTTGGTGCAATCTGGTTTGCGGGACAGTGACCTGGCGCACTTCGATCAGATGAAACACCTGCGAAGGCTGCGATTGGGAAATCACAATCCGGATTTGACGGGCACATCCGGAAGCCGGAATCAGTTTACGGCGGAGGGGCTCGAGAAGCTTTCGGGGCTGACCAGTCTGATGGAATTGAACCTGTCGAGCACGGACATTACCGGCGAGGATCTGGCGTCCCTACGCGGACTGACGGGACTGCGCGTGCTGGAGCTTTGGGGGACGCGGGTCGACAACGATCAACTTGGATTTCTCAAGAACTTTCCGCAGTTGGAAGTGATCGATGTTTCGGGCACATTCGTGGATGAGCGGTCGATGGAAACATTCCGGCGACACGAAGGCTTGAAGTGGGTGACGTTGCGGACTTCTTCCAGTGAGGTCTATGAGACACTACAGAAACAAGCGGCGGAGGAGGCGCTGGAGCCAGACCAGCGGCCCGTATTCATTTTTACTCGTTGAATTTGTCAGGGAGCAGCACGACGGAAAATGCAAATAATCGGCACAAAGTTACTACGCAAATGTCTTGCTCTTTCGGTTCGATGCCCGCACAATCCGTAAACCCTTTGGCGTTCACGCGTTTGCGCCGAAGGTTTCGTGAAAAGTCGTTTCGCAGCGCGCCAACTTTGCGGTTTGTGGAATAATAGGTAAGTAGGAGTCTCAAGAAAGATTCGTTCGAAACTCACGCTCGACTTTGCCTAATCGGTCGATGTCGCGACACAGGCATCCGGACGCCCATGTCGTTCGCAAAGGTCTCGGAGGAACACGGATCAGAACTGGCAAACGGTACCGCAGCGGGTTCTGGTTTCAAATCTCCTATCGACACGGAAAACGGGGCGATATTGTCCATCCAGCGTCCATCCAGAAAGGAACTACCTCAGCATGAGCACCGAAACTCCAGAAGCTAACGTACCCGAGGAATCATTCGCGGAAACCGCTCTGAAGTTGGGCGGCAAGAGTGCGGAGGAAGCTCGTCGTACGGGTGTTATCGACAGCGCGGATGACAACGTCGAAAGCCTCTTCAAACCGCAATATCAAACCGTCAACAGCCCGGCGCATCGCGCGATCTGGGAACACGGCGTGCCGGTTGAGCTGTTCCAGGGATCGGACGTGGAAACCGACCCCGAAGTACAAAAGGTAATGGACGATTCGGTGGCGGTTGTCGACCGTCACAAGGCTGCCGGAACGTTGCTGGATGATAATGGCAAGCTGACTGAAGCGGTGCTGAACGATCTGGGAGACGTTGGATACTGGGGACTCCTGGTCGACAAACAATACGGCGGAGCGGGCGCGTCATTCCGTAGCTTTGCCCCCTTCCTGACACGCATGGCGATGTCGGATCCCACGATCGCCGGTCTTGCTTCCGTGCATGGTTGTATCGGAGCGGTCGATCCGGTGCGTACCTTTGGAAACGCCGAGCAGAAGGCCGAGTACCTTCCCAAGCTGGCGAATGGCGAACGATTGTCGGCTTTCGCCCTGACTGAGCCCGGCGCCGGTTCGGACCTGACTGCCCTCAAGACGGTTGCAGTTCTCGACGGCGACGACTACGTGGTCAACGGCGAGAAGCTGTTCATTACGAATGTCGTTCCCGGACGAACGATCGGTCTGGTGTGTCTGATCGACAAGAAACCCGCGGTACTGGTTTGTGATTTGCCGGAAGAGGAAAACGAACACTTCCAGCTGAACAAGTATGGCCTTTGGGCTCTGAAGCACACTTACAATCAGGGGATCATCTTCAAGGACTTCCGCGTCCCCAAGAAGAATCTGCTGGCTCCGATCAAGGGCAACGGCCTGACGATCGCCTACCATGGCCTGAATCTTGGCCGGGTTTCGCTTTGTGCCAACGCGGCCGGCTGTATGCGAAGCATGATGGCCAGCATGTTGCCATGGGCACAGTTCCGGGTTACCTATGGAGAAGAGATCGCTTCACGCGAACTGGTTCAGCGTCGACTTGGTCGTTTGGCTGGTTTGATCGTCGCTTGCGATGCTCTGACGGATTGGTGTTCGACGCTGATCGATGCCGGTTACCGCGGCGAGATGGAATGCATCATCGCCAAGATCTTCGGTAGCGAAGCCCAGAAAGAGGCGGCGATCGAGCTGTTCATGAAGACGCATGGTGGGCGTTCATTCCTCCATGGTCACATGTTCGGCGATCATGTCCACGAATTCCTCGCGCCTTGTATCTACGAGGGCGAAGGCGAAATGTTGGGCATGGCGTTCTTCAAGTCGCTGGTCAAGCAGCACGGTACTCAGTTCTTCGAGCCAATCGGTAAGGCATTGGCCAAGCTTGGCGTGAAGCAGCCGAATCCGCTGAATCCTGCACACGCATGGGCACTGAAAGGGCCACTGGCTGAATACGCCAAATGGTTCCTGGGCGAAAAGTTTGGTAGCCGACCGGCACCCAAGCTGCCCGCCATGCCAGGTAACTTGCGTGGACATGCAGAATGGGCCGCTGACAAGCTGCAGGAAAGTGCGATGGAAATCAGCGGTACGATGCGAAAGCATCAGCTCAAATTGGCGGATCGCCAGTGTCGCATGAGCGAGCTGTCGTCACGAATTCAGTCGCTGATCGTCATCCTCTGCACAAGCCTTTACGCGTCGCGTAAGGACGATCCCATTATTCGCGATGCGGCTGACGTGATCTGCACCGACCTGCGACGCGAGTATTCGAACCGTCGCATCAAGGATCGCGAATTCCGCCTTGCAACTTCGCTGGGCAAGAAGATCGCCGAAGGCGGAATCAAGAGTTTCACGGACGTTACTCCCGACGAAATCATGATGTCGTACGAGAACTAGTCCCTGAACTGAGTGAAATGAATTCTCCAATCGACGAATTCCTTCAGCGTACTTTTGCCGATGAGTTGTGGTTTCCCCGGGTCCCGTTCGACCCGGAGCAGCCGTCTGTTTGCTCGTTCGGTTCGATTGCGTCCGATGGTATGGTGCAATGGCGACCGGTGCGGCGTGAAGAATGCGCGGCGGTTGAATCGTTGCGAGATCGTGGACCGGAAGAGGTCGTCGCCCATGCGGCCCAGTTTTTGGGGGCGTACTGGTCTTCAACGCTCGAATGCCGTTTTGGCTACGAGTATCTGACGCTGGATTGTGGGGCGTGGAACGAGCAGGACTTCGACCGCAAACAGCTCGCGCTACGCGACCACTTGCAGATGCAGTCCAGTGTGGGGCGACCGTTGTCCATGCCGCTTGCGTGGTCGCGAACGGGGTCGGAATGCTACTTCGGTCTGAACCTCGAGACGGGCGAAGTATGCCTCGATGAGTTGGGAAAGTCGCCACTTCAAAAGGTTGCCGAGTCACTCCCCGATTTCCTGGCTGCCCTGCAATGCGTGCAGGCGACCGATGACGTGATCTCGGGCTATTTCGAATAGCAGAATCGGCAGTCTTCCGGACTAGCCGGGCAACGGCAGGCTCGCTTGTAGTACCGCCATTCAGGAGGAAAAGTCTGGTTGGATCGGGGTGCCGTTCCATTCCGCCTAAAATTAAAAGGCGGTAGGTAGTACGAACACGGCACACGAAATCGACGACTCAAAGATGGCGTTGTCCACCCGGATATGGCTCGATGTGTTCGTACCGGCAAAAAAAAACCGCCCGAAATTCGGGCGGCTTCTTGTGTCGATTCGATTCGTTTCGGCAATCTAGAAAGTGAAGATTGCGTCTACACCGAAGTAGCTTTCGTCGTAGTCGGCAGCAGGCGACCAGTCGATGCGAATTTCCGGACGAACAATGATGTTCGCGTGTGGTCGGATGTTTGCACCAAAGGTTGCAGCGTAGTACGAGAAGCTTCCGTCGGTCGGCAGCGTGGCATTGTGAGGAGCGTAGCCCGTCACGTTGTCAGCTTTCCACCATTCCATACGTGCACCGAGTCCGACGCAGTCCGTTACGGAGTAGAGGAAGTACTGGTTGATACCAACGTTGTCTTCACCGGTTGTCGAAACACGAACAAGGTCACTCTGAACAACCCAGTTCAGGTTCTCGGTCAGCGTGGTGTCGAAGACGAGGCTGTGAGAGTAAGCTTCGTCACCGCGAGCACCAAAGTTGCCGGCAGTCGAGATGTAGGTGAATGCGAGGTTGTCCGATGGGCTGATGCTGAAACCGCCCAGCCATGAGCTTCCATCATCGACCTGGTCGAAACCAGTGTCCCAACCAAGCGTCCAACCACCGTAGACGGTCAGCGTGTCGCTGATGTTACCTGTCGCGACGACACCGGTGTGCGTAAACGGCTCACTGTTGTACATCGTGATGGCGTGGCTGTAGAAGAAGTTATCCGGAGCGGTAACCACTTCGTAGCCAACCAGCGTGTAGAAGTGACCAGCTTTGACGGACCACTTGTCGTTCAGGGCAACTTCAGCGTAGAGCTGCGGGATTGCCCAGCCGTAAGCACCGTGATCGAAGCCGTTGTCAAAGTCCCAGTTACCTGGCTCGTTGCCAAACGACTGGGTATCGTCAGCGTCGATACCGTACATCATGTCTGCCCGGAAGCCGAAAGGGCTTTCGCAGGTCGCAGCTTTTTCTGCGTACAACCAACCCTGATGCAGGGCAAAGTTGTCAGGACGGCTGTTGAAAAGTCCGTTGTCCGCCGAGTGGTAGCCTGCTGAGAACCAACCACCAACGTTAACACAAGGTGGACAGTCGCCGTGCAGAGCACCGCTCAATGTCCATGCGTCTCCCAAGTCGCAGTCGCAAAGGCCAAGGCCTCCACATCCACCACCACAACTTGAGTCGCATCCGCCGCAGTCTCCACAAGGTGCACCGCAAGTTGGAGCAGGTGCTCCACAATCCGGTACTCCACATGCAGGTGCTCCACACGCGGGAGCCGCACACTGCGTAAGTTGAATTCCGTTACCAACAACAGGTGGCAACGCAGTGCCGATCGTGCTGGCACTGTTGATGGCTTGCCCAAAACCCACGGTCGCGAAACCAAGAGTCACAATGCAAGCCAAAGTCCTGGCGCGCAATTTCATAGAGATTCCCCCCCCTAAGTGGATCGGCTTACGTCGATCCTCACTCCCTTGCTGAAATACAGGCCGAAGTTGGTTGTTCTTCTTGCGTACGGGACGCGACCACCTATCGATCTGTGAGCTGGCAAGATCCAGCTTCTGGGTCGGTATCGACGGCAATGCACGGTGTTCACCAAGCAAAATGCGTGAAATTGCTGTGGAATTCGCAAAACCGAAGGAGGAAGTCCCTAATCATGCGAAATAGTCGTAGAAATGTAACTGTTCTCGAATTCGCTTTGGTTCAATCTGGATTGCGGTCAAGGCCCAAAATATTGCCAACTATTGCTGGTTTCACGCGCTTTACTTGCGCAGCCGCGCGGCAAATGGTGTCTTCATTGAGATCAATAGTGCCACGGATTCCCGGGTTTGGGCGTCGTTGTTCAATTGGTGCAAGTTTTGCATTCACTGCTGGCAGTCAGCAGAATGCATTGGACCGGGCGGTCGGTGATATGTACTCGGCGACCGGGCATTCAAAAACCTTGGGATCAAACAGCGAATATCGAAATGGAAGAAAACAAGATGTTGGGCATCGCTTGGGGTGCACCACTTGCGATGTTACTAGGCGGGCTGGCGGTTGGGGGTGTTTCGTCCCCCGGTAGTTTGGATTCCGAAGCAGTTGCGGTTGCTTCGGCGAACGACTCGTTTGCCGCTCAAATCAGTGGAGAGGTCGAGGAACCTGCGGAGAAACCAGCCGAGGAGGCCATGGATCCCGAAGTCGAAAAGATCCTCTATCCGTACCGTGTAAAGTCCAAGCCTGATCCTGAGCCGGTGGCAGTAGCGGCAAGCGAGTCAGGGGGCGTATCGCCAGTTGAGGAACCGATTGAACCGACGCCTGTGCCATCGGACCCCGTTGAGCCCGTTGCGGATGAGGTAGAAGAAGTTCAGTTGGTGTCGAATGTTGAAGATGTAATCGAGCCAATCGAGGTCGAATCTGTCGAGGTCGATACTGTCGAGGCTGATCCAATTGCAGCAGAGCCTCTGTCTGTTGATTCGGTCGCCGTTGCGGAGCCGCCACCAATCGTGCCTGCGGACGAGCCGGTCACTACAGACCTGTTGGAGCCAACGGTCGCGACGACGGAGGTGCTCGAACCGGCGGAAACTCCGGAGTTAGGTATTGTCCCAGAATCAGCGGGGACGCTTTCGATTGACCCAGCACCAGCAGTACCGCCGGCTCCCGTCAGTGAAGTCGCTAGTGCTGTGGAGCCAGCGCTGGCCGATCCGGTTGAGACTGCTGAGCCGACAATTGCAGATCTCGTTTCCGACAATCCATCGCCGGCAATCGCACCCGAACCCACTGCGGTTGCAGTGGCTGACCCTGAGCCAGCGGCAGCCCTAGAGTTGACGCCGGATCTTGCTCCGGAGCCCGTTGCCGAGCCAGCAATCGCAGCACCCCCAGAGGAAGCTGCGGTCGCAGTTGCCGATCCGGTTGCGGCAGAGCCTTCAGCTAGTCCGAAGCCTCTGGCGGCCAAGGATCCTCTACCCGAGGTGGCTCCTGTTCCAGAGGTTGCGGCTGCTGCACCGACCGGTAAGCCGTTTCTGGGTGTCGGTATTCGGGACAGTTCGGGGACTGTCATTACGACGCTCTATTCTGGTTCGACAGCAGTCAAGTTGGGGCTACGGCTTGGTGACCAGCTAAAATCGCTGAACGGAGCAACGGTATCCGACATGTCCTCTTTGCGTGGAGTGCTCGGTGGGCTTGCTGTGGGCGACCAGACGACGGTCGTCGTGCAGCGAGGGGGGCAACTACTCGAGCTTGGTCCGCTTGGCCTCGGTACCAGGTAGTAATTCGGAAGCAGCGCCTTGTCCGATGTAGAAGTAATCTGTACACGGACAGGTTCTGAATACTCGAACCCAACCTGGCTCAGTTTTTATGCGGCAGTTTTCTATACGGGGCGCATTGGCAGGCATTGCCTGCCTGTGCGTCTATTTTGCGATGGCCCAGCGGTACGGCTACGGTCGTGCCATTTTGTGCTGCATCGTTCTCTTGCAGGGGGTGACTGCCCTGCTGTTCTTTGTGGCCGCGCGGCAATGCCTCAAAGAAGATCACTCCAGGAATGCACTCGCAGCGGCCACGCTAGGAGTGATGATTCTTCTTGGTGCGTTTTTCACCGCTAACATTGTGTTTCAGCGGACGGTCCCCACGCCTTCGGCGTTCGATTTGAATGGAGTGGAAGTGGTGCGTCCTGCTTCGGAATCCGAACGTAGATTGCCTGCAGACTGAGCAGCATTGCCGTTCTCGTGGGCGGTCCTGGCAATGTCGAGGGTTTTATTTCGCGATTATTCACGGAGAACACGGATCGCAATGTGCAATGGCACGCGCCGTGCTGGCACTTAGGTTCGTGCGGAGTTGTTTGGCGGACCGCATGACCTGAAATAGTTTGGCTATCGGATGGCGGAGAAGAATACACAACAGTTGGTCGTAGTCGGCAACGGGATGGCAAGTCAGGCCTTCTGTCGTTGGGTGACTGATGACGTTGCGCCTGCTTCGCGCTACGACATTCGCGTCTTTGGCGACGAGCCACGTCCGGCCTACGACCGCGTACGGCTTTCGGAGTACTTCAGCGGTAAATCGGCCACCGATCTTCAATTGGCATCGCGCGAATGGTATTCGGATCGCGGCATCGAACTGCGGACCGGCGAGCGAATTGACTCCATTGATCGAGCGAATCGCGTCGTTCATTCTTCCTTGGGCGAGAAATACTCGTATGATAAGTTGCTGCTTGCTACGGGCTCACGTCCCTTTGTGCCGCCGATTCCGGGCGTCGATCTTGATGGTGTCTTCGTCTATCGCACGATAGAGGACCTCGAGGCGATTTCGTCGTGGGGCAGCAAGTCTCGCACGGCAGCCGTGCTCGGGGGTGGCTTGTTGGGGCTGGAAGCCGCCAAGGCATTGCGGGACATGGATCTCATCCCGCATGTCGTGGAGATGGCCCCGGGGCTGATGCCTCGTCAGTTGGACCGCGAAAGTGCCGAGGAGTTGCAGAGGCGTGTCGAACGGATGGGCGTCAACGTCCATCTGACGCGCCGAACACAGAGTATCGAAAGGCATGGCGACTTTCTGATCATTCGTTATGACTCCGGTGAATCGCTATCGGTGGACATGGTCGTGATCTCTGCCGGGATTCGACCGCGAGACGAACTGGCGCGAGACGCCGGATTGGAGGTGGGGCAGCGCGGGGGGATTGTCGTGAACGATTCTCTTCGCACCAGTGATGCAAATATCTACGCCATTGGAGAGTGTGCCAGTCATCGTGGTTTGGTCTACGGGCTTGTCGGCCCCTGTTATCAGATGGCGAAAGTGCTCGCGGGTCGCCTGAAGGGCGGCGCGGAACAATTCGAGGGCGCCGAGCAGGATGCCAAGCTAAAGCTCCTGGGCGTTGATGTTTGCACTTTCGGCGAGCCGATTGGGCAGGCGGTTGGTGCGTCTGTCGTCAATGCGAACGTGAAGGACGGTGCGCGGAAGCTACTGCTTCGGGACCACCGGATTGTCGGGGCACTTGGTGTCGGTCCCTGGCCGGAAGCCGATCGCATCCGCGCGGCGGTGTCCGAGTTGCGGCAGCCGTGGGGCTGGCAGATCCGACGATTTCAGAAGAAGGGAAATCTCTGGCCGACCGAGATTACGGACGATGTTACCCAGTGGCCACCGGGGGCCATGATCTGTAGTTGTTTGCAGATTAAACATTCTCAATTGACCACGGCCTGTCAGCAAGGCTGTGGCACTGTCGAGGAGCTCGCGGAGAAGACGGGTGCTTCGACGGTCTGTGGATCCTGTCGCCCACTGTTGTCGCAGATGGTGGGCAAGGCAGGGGAGGCTGTTGAGGCCGTCGCCGGATGGCGTGGCTTGTTCGTCGCGTCCGTGACGGCGGTGGTTGCGGTCTGTCTGATGTTGACCCTTGGTCCAATCGAATATTCCGAATCCGTGGAAACCTCGCGTCGAGCGTTGGACTTCTTCTGGCGGGATGACTTTTGGAAGCAGGTCTCCGGTTACACGCTGCTGGGCATCACAGTCCTGGCGTTACTGTTTTCGCTAAGGAAGCGTGTTCGCCGCATTAACTTTGGGGCCTTCGGCAACTGGCGAATGGCTCACGGAATACTCGGCGCCATTACGTTGCTTGGGGTGGTGGCGCATACGGGAATGCATTGGGGTTCGAATTTGAACTTCTGGTTGATGACCTGTTTTATTGGCATCAATTTCGTGGGTGGATTCACCGGAGTGATTTCGTCGCTGGAGTCGCGCGTGACCGGTCCAACCGCTTTGATGCTACGGCAATGGCGGCCTCGGATGACGTGGCTGCACATCCTTCTTTTCTGGCCACTTCCCCTGCTGATCGCCGCTCACATTTTCAGCATCTACTACTATTGAATAGCCTGTGATCCCTCGCCGCATACTATGGTTCGCCTGGTTCTGTCTCACCATTTTTGGTGTTGGCTACCTCGTCTTTGCGGTGACGGCCGACAATGCCTCTGCAAGGCGAGTGCTGCTGCCCGGCCAGACGACGCACGGCCACTATCAGATTGAGTTGGCGTGTGACGCCTGTCATACGGAGTTCATGGGCGTGAAGCAGGACGCGTGCACCGAATGTCACGGTGCCGACCTGAAGCGGGATAAGGATACGCATCCCGCCAGCAAGTTTAATGACCCAACCAATGCCGAGCGTTTGGCGCTACTTGATGCGCAGAGTTGCATCACGTGTCACCGCGAGCATGTTCCTGATCGGACTCACGGGATGGGGCTTTCGTTGCCGGAGGACTATTGTGTCCACTGCCACGAAGACGTTGCCGAGCAGCGTCCGAGCCACGAAGGTATGACACACGACTCATGTAGTACGGCGGGTTGTCACAACTACCACGACAATCGCGCACTCTATGAAAAGTTCCTTGACGAGAATCATGGTCAGCCTGATCACTCGAGTGACGCGACGGTGGCGCTGAGGAACCTTCTGCAGCAGTGGGAGCAAAAGTCGGGGGGCGTTTCGGCGCTGGCTCGTTCGGATGCAGATGCCCCCTCGGACTTACTGTTAAAGCCAATTGTCGAAGACTGGTCGGCGACGGCTCATGCAGCGGCGGGTGTCAACTGTCGGGCTTGCCACGACATTGAGTCGGAAGATGGAAAGCTTGTGGAATGGAAAAACAAAATCGGTCATGAGTCGTGCGAGGAGTGCCATCCTCGTGAGAGCGAAGGGTTCGTTAAAGGGCGCCATGGCATGCGACTTGCTGTTGGTATGTCGGCGATGGAACCATCGATGGCTCGGTTGCCAATGCACGAGGAATCAGCTCACAAGAAGCTGAATTGCTCGGCCTGTCACCCGGCCCACGGGTATGACACCCAATACGCTGCCGTTGATGCGTGCATGAGCTGCCACGACGACGAGCATACAAAAAACTACAAAAATTCGGCACACTTTGAACTTTGGAAGAAGGAGGTAGGCGGAGAAGGGGAGACCGGTAGTGGTGTCTCCTGTGCGACTTGTCATATGCCGCGTGTGGAAGACGGCGGCGATGTCTATGTCGAGCACAATCAGAACTACAACTTACGGCCCAATGAAAAGATGATTCGCAGTGTATGTATGAGCTGTCACGGGCTTGAGTTCAGTATGAACTCATTGGCAGATTCCCTACTGATACGTAACTGCTTTCAGGGGCAACCGAGCGTGCAGATTGAAAGCGCGCAGATGGCCCATCGTTGGTTCGAGGAGAAGAGGCAAAAGGCGAGGCGGAATAAGTAAGGCAGGTTACTATTCGTAAAATTCGCGGGAACTGATTCGGCATGGTGTCGAAGTCTGGTTCCGAAAAGGGAAAACATGAAAATCGATTCTAAATTACAGCTCTGTTTTATGGGCCTGTTGGTGGCGGGGTTTGTCGCTTCGGTCGTTGGCTGTGGTTCATCTTCGGTGGCGTCGTCTTCGGACTCCGCGTCCGCTGGGGGGATTTCACCACAGGCATTCGCGGATGGTGTTCACGCTGTCATGATGGCCGATCGTACGGTCTACGCGAAGCAGGTTGTCACGCGTCTCAAGAAGCAGTCGTCTCCCGTCAAGCCAGACGAGTATTGGGAAGACGAGAAGACCGGGCACGCAATTCCGCTTCCCGCTCAGATGTTCCGTATGGGAGCCGAGCTCGTTTCGGAAGATCCGGAAGCCGGGTTTACCTACAGCCTGAAGTCGCTGTGGCCATTGAACCCGCAGCATAAGCCCGCTTCGGATTTCGAGACAGAAGCTTTGACGTTCCTGTCGGAAAACCCGGGTGAAAACTTCTACAAGGAGGAGGAGCTGGGAGGTAAGAAGTACTTCACGGCCTTCTATCCTGACCGTGCTGTGGCCGAAGCTTGTTGGTCCTGCCATAACGAGCATGCGAACCGCGGCGATACTTATCCTGAGTTCAAGGAAGGTGACGTTATGGGAGCTGTTGCCGTGCGAGTGCCGCTACCGTAACGGCGTCAATGGCAAGATGCGAAATTGATCGCTTTCTGAATTCCGGTGGTCCTTTGGAGATATCGGTGTCTGGAGGACTCTGTGGTTAAGTACTTTATCGGACTCTGTGTCTTTCTTGTTGTGGTTGTCGGTTGCAATGCTGCCCAGGAGGGGCAGCTGCAATCCGGCACGACGGAAGCGGGCGACGAAGCAGAGCCGCAAATTCCGGACGAACATGTCGCGGGGCTTGCGGTCTACACGGAAAAGTGTGGGCTGTGTCACGACCATGGTGAAGCCGGTTCCCCGCGTTTGGGCAATCCATTGCAGTGGGCAAAGCGGGCGCCGCAGGGCGTTGAAGTTTTGACAAAACACGCCGTCGAAGGATTCGAAGGCAAGTGGGGCGAAATGCCTCCGCAGGGAGACGATCTGTCTCCCGAACAGGTTCGCTCGGCGGTGGAGTACATGCTCTACCGCTTCGAGTCGGCGGAAACGGAATGAGCCCGTCACCTGTATTTGAAGACACTACCCTCACGAAACGAAGGCAAATAATCAATGACTCCTGAACAAATCGAGCTGGTAAAGACAACGTGGGCAAGCGTAGCAGAGATCTCCGATACGGCTGCAGAGCTCTTCTACGGGAGGCTCTTTGAGCTCGATCCCGACCTCAAAAAACTGTTCACCGGCGACATGGCAGAGCAAGGTAAGAAGCTCATGCAAATGATTGGTGTCGCCGTGGCGAATCTCCATCAGCTTGACCAGGTGCTCGAACCGGTTCAGGCGCTCGGGAGGCGGCACGTTGACTACAAGGTAGAGGATAAGGACTACGACACAGTCGCGGCGGCTTTGCTTTGGACTCTTGAGAAGGGGTTGGGCGAGGCCTGGAATGAAGATGTTAAGGCGGCTTGGACGGAGACGTATGTGACGCTCGCGACTGTAATGAAAGACGCGGCGGCGACAACCTGATTTGCCGGGTGGCCCGATGGTCACGTGATCTGTACCGGCGAATTCTCTCGATACTGACCAGGCTGAATGGAGACGACTATGAAGACTGGATTTTTGATCGATATGGATGGAGTCATATATCGCGGTAGCCAGCTGATTCCCGGTGCAGATCGTTTTATTAACACTCTGCGTGAAAAAGAATATCCATTTCTGTTTCTCACCAACAACAGTCAGCGTACGCGACTGGATGTGGCGATGAAGCTACAGCGAATGGGGATCGACGTGGACGAGTCGAATGTGTTCACGTGCGCCATGTCGACGGCTCGTTTTCTCGCCAAGGCAAAGCCAAAGGGAACAGCCTACGTAATCGGCGGTGGAGGGCTGTTGAATGCGCTCCACAAGAACGGGATCGCAATCGTGGACAGTTCACCCGACTTCGTTGTCGTGGGGGAAGGCCGCACGGTTACACTCGAGATGCTTGAAGCTGCCGTGCAGATGATCCTTGATGGTGCAAAGTTGATTGCCACCAATCTCGATCCGAACTGCCCGACCAAGAATGGAGAGACCCGGCCGGGTTGTGGGGCAACGGTGGCGTACCTCGAGACAGCAACCGGAGCTCGCGCGTTCAGTCTCGGCAAGCCCAGTCCATTGATGATGCGTGCGGCTCGAAAAGAGCTCGGCTTGTCAACGTCCCAGACCGTAATGATTGGCGATACGATGAGCACTGATATTCTCGGCGGAGTCCAGATGGGCTATCGCACCGTGCTCGTGTTGTCTGGCGGGACCAGTCTCGAAGAAATTCGCAACTACGCCTACACGCCCGACTGTGTAGTCAATTCGGTGGCGGATTTGTGTTCGGGTGAACAGATTAGTTTGTCTTCATTGCCGGCACCTAACCTGGATGACGACAGCGTCGATATGGGCGACTGGTCGCGAATGCAGTTGGGGCAACCGCATATCGGCGTGAAATCGTAAAGGCAGCAGCTCTCCTGCTGTGTGTGTTACTCGTGTTTTTCTGGAGGTGCGCTGATGCGCAATTTTAATCTTCACATTCCTGCCGATGAAAGGAATCGGCAGGCCATGCTCAAGCAGATGCTCGTGAGGGTGGGAGCAAGCTATCCTCCGCCTGTTGCGTCGGAGCAGCAAAGCCAATTCAACGAGCGGTTTCAGTTGAAAAACCGAATTGCGCAGTATCGGGCGGCGATTCGCTTACGACGCGGCTTCGCGGAAACGAACGACTAACCGTAGCGGGTGGCTAGTCGGTTGACGTACCTAGCCGCCGATTTGCAGCTAAAGCCAATTGACCCCTACATAGTAGTGGTGGTTGCTACCTCTCCGTTTGAGTGGTGTCTGTTAAGAACTGCCGACTCTACCGGTGGTTCAGGGTGCCAAGCATCTTTTCTCAACTGCATCGCTACTCGTTCGCGCAGTAACCGCGCGGATATTGGGCAGTGATTCTGGCTTAAGGCCCAAAAAACCAGCATGACAGCACCTTGCTAGAGGTGATGGCACAGCAGTTGCTTTTTCTCAACGTAGGCAAGGCCCGATTCAGAAACGTCGGGTAGGCGGAATTTTTGTAACTAGTCCCTCATCTTCAAGGACCCGAAAGTGAAGAAACATTGTGATGCGGATTCGCCGCTCTTGCGTACGCTGCTCAGAACCGTGGCAGTCGTTGCCGTGGCGATGCCGTTGGTATTTGTAGGTTGTTCCTCTGGTAGTAAGTCCAGCTTTGACGGAATCGATCTGTCTGACATCGAGTCTGGCGACGACAGTTCCTCTGACTCAAAGCCTGTTGAAGTCGTCGAAGCGGCAGAAGCTGCAACGGTGACCACCCCCGCCGGCTCTGGTATGGCCGCCTCCGATGCACCGAAGGCTGGCGAGAAACAGATGCTGGAGCTTGAGAAGGACACACTGAAGTTCGGCTTTATCAAGCTGACGGATTGTGCTCCGATCGTCATTGCCAAAGAGAAGGGCTTCTTTGAAGAAGAAGGTCTCCAGGTCGATGTCGAAGCCCAGCCGAACTGGAAAACGCTGCTCGACCGCGTGATTAACGGCGAGCTTGATGGCTCTCACATGCTGTCTGGCCAGCCAATCGCTGCGACGATCGGCTTCGGCACGAAGGCTCACATCATTACGGCCTTCACCATGGACCTTAACGGAAACGGGATTACGGTCTCGAATTCGATTTGGGAGCAGATGCAGGCCAATGATCCCAAGTTGAAGTCGCCCACGCCTCCGCACCCGATCACGGCCGCCTCGCTGCGACCTATCGTGGATGGAAAGAAGGCTGAAGGAGCGTTGATGAAGATGGGGATGGTATTCCCAACTTCCACGCACAACTATGAGATCCGTTATTGGCTGGCCGCTGCCGGGATTCACCCTGGTATGTACACCGAGTCGGACAAGGTTGGTGAAACCAACGCGGAAGTCCTGCTTTCGGTCACGCCTCCACCGATGATGCCAACCGTTCTCGAAGCCGGGAACATCGAAGGCTATTGTGTCGGTGAGCCATGGAATCAGCAGGCGGTAGCGAAGGGTATCGGCGTTCCAGTAACGACGAACTATGACGTCTGGAAGAACAACCCAGAGAAGGTCTTTGGGGTCTCCAAGGAATGGGCAGACAATAACCCGAATACGCACCTTGCTGTTATTAAAGCTCTGATTCGAGCTGGAAAATGGCTGGATGCAACGGACGCGTCCGGGAAGCTGATTAACCGCGAGGAAGCGGTCTCGATTCTGGCACAGCCAAACTACGTTGGTGCTGACTACGACGTAATCAAGAACTCGATGACCGGGTTCTTTGTCTTCCAGAAGACTGACCGTCGTCCAATGCCTGACTTCAATGTCTTCTTCAAATATCACTGCACCTACCCATGGTACAGCGATGGAGTCTGGTTCCTGACGCAAATGCGTCGCTGGGGTCAGATCACCGAGCCCAAACCTGCCGACTGGTACCACGACACGGCGAAGTCGGTTTATCGCCCGGACATCTACAAGCAGGCCGCGAGCATGTTGATTGCGGAGGGCCTTCTGGATGCGTCGGAAGTACCGGAGACGGATGGCTACAAGCCAGCGACGACGGACTTCATCGACGGGGTTAAGTACGACGGCCGCGATCCAATCGGCTATCTGAACTCTCATAAGATCGGAAACAAGGATTCGTAGAGTCTCCGAGTTGGCAGCGGCGTTCGCGTCCCTTGGGGCGTGTTCGCCAGCCAGCCCCTACTGGCTTGGCTGCATTGAAAATCATGGAGCGTGATGACTTCCCTCGGTATCACGTTTCGACGAATTCGGGCATTGCCTGAAAAGAGGGAGAGCAGCAGTTGAGGGAGCTGTTGCTTCTCCTTTTTTTTCCCTCATACATCCCTGAAAAGACAACTGACTCAAATGAAATACTTCATCATCCGGGCCCTTGATGTTGCCGGCCTGAAGGTACTCGAACCGATCGTTCGGCTTGTATGTGGCGAAGAGCCCATGGTGCAGGTGCGAAAGATTGGGCTCTTCATCTGCGTTCCAATTCTGACTTTCCTCGTCTTCATTGGTGCCTGGTCTTATGTTGGGCCGCGTCACAAGACCAAGTCCGGTGAGGTTCCCGGTCCGGGCCGTGTTCTGGAAGCGTGGAATGGTATTGTTCAGTTTGCGGACCGCGAGAATCAGAAGGGTCGAGACTTCAAGGTTTCCGGCAAGACACGCGAGAAAACGCTCGAGCGTGTGAAGGCCGAGGCTGAGTTGGCGAAGTCCTACTCGCAGATCTCCAATGAGAAATTCAACAAGCTCGAGCAGAAACGCAACGAGGTGCTGGCTGGCAAGTTGGCTCCCTATCTCGCGGCTCTCGACGCCAAGGAAGCCGAGTACGCTCAGAATGCAGCCGACCGCGAGCAGAAGTTGTTGGCCAAAGCTGAGACCATCGCTGCTGACGACGTCGCGGCGAAAACCGAATACCTCAGCCTGATTCAGCAGCACCTTACAATCGGCGAAGATGAATCGAATCACATCAAGGCGATGCGTTCCGAGATTGATGAGCGGCGTCAGGAAAAGTGGGACGTCCTTGAAGTCGAACGGAAGCGCAAGAACGCCCTGGATCAGACAAAGCAATTCCTGTCCAAGCGGGAATCGTATCTCAGTACAGCAAACCGGTCCGTGAAGGTTGAGAAACTGCAAACGGCCATTCAAGCGGACAAGGCAGCCTTTGTTGCAGCCGCAGCCCCAGCGGATATGTTTACCAAGGGGCTCAAGATTGTTAAGGCCAACGAGCGACTGAACAAAATTGCGGGTTCCGAGTACGCTCAGCCACCGACCTTCTTTATGCAGGTTCGCACGAGTCTCGCTTGTGTGTTCGTTGGATTTCTGATTGCCACGGCCATCGCAATTCCGATTGGCGTTCTGTGTGGGCTGAGCGATGTGTTCATGGCCGCCATGTCGCCACTGATCTCACTGTTCAAGCCGGTTTCGCCAATCGTCTGGCTGCCGATTGTGTTCATCATCATCGGCGGATTTCAGATGCCCGAACTTGAGGGCAACCTGAAGTGGCTATCGACCCCGTCGTTTCTGGCATCCGCCGTCACCGTGGCGTTGTGTTCGCTGTGGCCGACGCTGGTCAACACGGCCCTTGGAGTAGCGTCGATTGACAAGGATCACGTCAACGTTGCTCGCGTGCTACGGCTCGGGTTCTGGTCGCGACTGTTCAAGATTGTCATACCCTCGGCACTGCCACTGATCTTCGCGGGACTACGGATCTCGCTGGGTGTCGGATGGATGGTACTGATCGCAGCCGAGTTGTTGTCCTCGAGCCCGGGATTGGGCAAATACGTCTGGGACATGTTCAATAACGGCTCATCCGAAACGTTCGCTCAAATGTTCGTTGTCGTCTTCGTTGTTGGCCTGGTTGGTCTACTGTTGGATCGCATCATGATTGTCTTCCAGCGACTGGTCAGCTTCGACGGCGCGGCAACCGCACTCTAGTCCAAAAAGATGGCTGTTGAGCTACCGGTTCTGTCACCGGGCCGGTAGCTCCCGCCATCGCAGGGAGAATAATTATGGCTTTTCTTGAAGTGAAGAACGCGAGCGTCGGATTCGGATCCTATTCGGATCGATACGAGGTGCTCGAAGATATCAATCTTACGGTCGAAGAAAACGAGTTTGTGGCGATCATCGGATTCTCCGGTAGTGGCAAGAGTACGCTCATGTCGCTGCTTGCGGGGCTGGTCGAACCAGATCGTGGAGAAGTCCTGCTGGATGGCCAGCCTTGCGGCGAGCCTGGACCCGATCGCGGAATCGTCTTTCAAAACTACTCGTTGCTTCCGTGGCTTTCCGTTTACGGCAATATCGAACTGGCCGTCAAACAGGTCTTTCCGAATATGTCAAAGTCCGAGCGGATGGACTACATCCAACATTACATCGACATGGTGAGCCTGTCCGGTGCCGAGTGGAAGAAGCCACACGAGCTGTCGGGCGGGATGCGTCAGCGACTGTCGCTCGCTCGAACCATGTCAATGAAGCCTCGCATTTTGCTGCTCGATGAGCCGCTTAGTGCCCTGGATGCGCTGACGCGTTCTGTTCTGCAGGACGAAATCGTTCGCATCTGGGAAGAGGACAAACGGACCGTGCTGATGATCACCAACGACGTTGACGAAGCGGTGTTGATGGCGGACCGGATCGTTCCGTTGACTCCCGGTCCTCGTGCCCAATTGGGTCGTGAGTTTGCAGTGACGCTGCCGCGACCTCGCGATCGGGCGACGCTGAACTTCAACCCGGACTTCAAGAAGCTCCGCAATGAAGTTACACGCTACATGATGCAGAACAACGAAGACGCGAAGCAACTGCGTGTTGCGGACGATGTTGTTCTGCCTGACCTGAAGCCGATTGCGTTAGGAGCCTAGTCATGACGGATCATTACCGAGAACTTCGGGAAGCCCTCTTTAACGTAGGGGAAATCCCAAAACCGAAAGCTGATTCGAGGGAAGTTATGGTTGATGCAACCAACGCGACTGAAGTTGAAGAGTCCTCGTCCGTTGCACCCCTGGATAACCGATACGTCGAACTTTATCGGTTGGTGAAGGCTTACCCGAATCCCTACGGCGAAGACATTGCTGTGGTGGATGGTTTCAATCTCATCATGAAAAAGGGTGAGGTTGTTTCGGTGATCGGCCACTCGGGGTGCGGCAAGTCGACCGTGCTGACGATGGTGGCCGGACTGAATCCGATTTCCTCCGGCAGCGTCGTGGTTGCCGGCCGGGAAATTGAAGGCCCGGGACCTGACCGAGCGGTCGTCTTTCAGTCACCCTGCCTGTTGCCGTGGATGACAGCCAAGCAAAACGTGAGACTTGGCGTTGATCGAGTCTACCCGCACGGAACCAAGGCCGAACGAAATCAGATTTGCGAACACTATCTGGGGCTCGTTGGTCTCGCGGATTCGCAAAACAAGTATCCGCGTGAGATGTCGGGCGGAATGCAGCAACGGGTTGGTATCGCACGGGCCATCGCACTAAAGCCAAAGCTGCTGTTGCTGGATGAACCATTCGGCCGTCTGGATTCGCTGACAAGAATGGAACTTCAGGATGTGATTCTTGAAATTCTGGCTCGTGAGAAGGTGACGACGATGATCATCACCCACGACGTCGACGAGGCCATCTACATGGCGGATCGCGTTTGCATGATGACAAATGGACCAGGCGCACGAGTCGGGCAGATTCTGGAATTGCCGTTCGGTCGGCCGCGGATTCGTACTGAGGTGCTCGAGCACCCGATGTACTACGACTTGCGTGGCAGCCTGGTCTCGTTCCTTGAGGAACAGGAGCATGCCAAGGAGAAGGCGGACCAGCCAGACATTCCCGACCAGTCCATGATTGACACACACGTCGATATACCGGCCGTTGTCGAGGAAGACAGGCGAACCGTTGTGCTTTCCAGCACACCATCTCGCAACTAGTTGGTCTATCGACGACAGGCGGAACGAACGAAAGACACGACGAAATGGCAACTGCGACCTACCAACCGATCATTAGTGCTGCCGAAGTTTGGGTGGCTTCTGAAGGCTCACAATCCCTCAGACCCAATTCCTCGCTCTCCGAGATGCCCGAAAACGTAGCGGGGCGAATCGTTGAACGCGCCGTGGCCGAACTTGGGCCCGTCATCCTCTCGTCGGATGAACTCGACGGTGCCGACGGCATGGCGTTGATGGGCATTCCCGTGATTGTGGAAAAGAAACTGAAGGCATGTCTCGTGCTTTCGATTTTCTGCCCGGAAGAATCCATGGGGGCTTTTGAAATCTGGAGTCGCGACAACCGCGACGAGCTGGGGCTGAACGGCGCTATCTTCGCGGGCCTCAGTCGATTTGCAAGTATTTCCGAACACGTGAAGTTTCCGCGTGGCTCGGGGCTTCCCGGCCAGAGTTGGGAACAGCGGCAGGCGCTGTTGATCACGGGCTTGGGAAGCTCGCCCAATTTTATGCGTGCCGCGGGGGCTCGCGCTGGCGGACTGGATGTTGGGGTTGGGTTGCCAGTGATGACAACCGAGCACGATCTCAATTCCGTTATCCTGCTGCTCTCATCGCGCGATACACCGATCGCAAAAGTGTTTGAGATATGGGACGTCGAAGGGCGTAGCATCTCGCTTCGTGCGGGCGCGGAAGTCGACTGCGAAGCAACGCTTGAAGAAGCACGGTCGCTCTCATACACGATTGGTGAAGGCCTGGTAGGCAAGGTCGTCGAAACGGGCGTTCCGTTTGTTACGGACGACTTGCCCGCTGTCGAGCGAAAGCGGCTGGCGTCTCTCCATGCGGACGAGATTTCCTCCGTGATCGCGATGCCGATCTACGTCGGCGAGTCCATTAAATCTGTTTTTGTGATGTTCAATTAGGTGTCTGGCGCTGACAAGACGTTAACGCGGCAGGCTTGAGTTTTAGGCGGAGGATCGAAGTGATCAGCGAGAGCAAAAAGACGATCGTTGTGATTGGCAACGGCATGGTGGGGCACCGCTTCTGCGAGAAGATGGTGGAATTCGATGTCGCCAATCAGTTTCGGATTGTGACCTTCTGCGAAGAATCGCGGGCCGCCTATGACCGGGTTGGGCTGACTTCCTTCTTTGCCCATCGCGATGCTGAGAAGCTGATGATCGCAAGGTTGGATTGGTACGAAGAGCACGGGATTGAGATCCATATCGGTGACCGTGCCAGCGAGATCGATCGCGAAAAGCAGATCGTTACGTCGGACAAAGGTGTGCAGATCGCTTACGACAATGTCGTCATGGCGACGGGCTCGTACCCCTTCGTTCCGCCGGTGGATGGCATCCAGCAAAAGGGCGTCTTCGTCTACCGCACGATTGAAGATCTGGAAAAGATCATCGACTACTCGAAAGACTCGAAGCGTTGCGCCGTGATTGGCGGTGGACTTCTGGGTCTTGAGGCAGCCAAGGCTGCGTACGATCTGGGCCTTGAGACACACGTTGTCGAGTTCGCACCGCGCCTCATGCCGCGGCAAATCGACGATGCTGGATCCGAGATCCTCGTCAACAAGATCGAGGATCTGGGTGTCAAAGTTCATTTGAACAAGGCAACAGAAAAGGTCTTGGGCGACGGTAAAGTCGACGGCATGAAGTTCGCCGACGGCGAACAGCTGGACGTGGAAATGATCATCGTTTCGGCCGGCATTCGTCCTCGTGATGATTTGGCAAAAGAATCCGGCCTGGAGCTTGGGCCACGCGGCGGGATTTCCGTTAACAGCAAGCTCCTGACGTCGGATCCGAACATCTACGCAATTGGCGAATGTGCGTTGCACAACGGAATGATCTACGGTCTCATCGCTCCGGGTTGGGAAATGTCGGAAATTGCCGCGTCGCAAATCTGCGGCGGCGATATGCGATTCGAGGGCACGGACCTGTCAACGAAGCTCAAGCTGATGGGGATCGACGTCGCCAGTTTTGGTGACTATGAGCTCAGCGAGAATACGTCCACCAATTTGGTACACAACGACCCGTTCGGCGGCGTCTACAAGAAACTGCTTTTCAACAAGGAAGGCACGAAGCTGCTGGGCGGTATTCTTGTTGGTGACGCCAGTGACTACGGCATGCTTTCCATACTTGCGAAGTCGGACGATCCCTTGCCGGCGAGTCCTGCGGAACTCCTCGGTATGGGCGGCGGGCTTGAATTGGGTGCCGACGCGATGGGTGATGGGGCGCAGGTATGTTCCTGCAACAACGTCACCAAGGGCCAGATCTGTGAGGCGATTCGCGACAAAGAACTGACGACGCCGGGGCAAGTCAAGTCATGCACGAAAGCGGGAACCGGTTGTGGCGGTTGCATGCCACTGGTGACGGACGTCTTGCATGCCGAGCTCAAGGCGGCCGGTATCGAAGTCAAAAATCACATCTGCGAGCACTTTGAGTATTCTCGCACCGAGCTGTTTGCAATCGTCAAGGCAAAGAAGCTGAAGACGTTTGACGATATCATCGCTCACTGCGGATCTGGCAGTGGCTGTGAGGTTTGCAAGCCCGCCGTGGCTTCCATTCTGGCCATGTTGTTCAACGAGAACATCATGAAACCCGAACACCAGACGCTGCAGGATACGAACGACCGCTTCCTGGCAAATACGCAGCGAGACGGAACCTTCAGCGTGATTCCCCGTGTCGCCGGCGGAGAGATTACACCTGAAAAGCTGATCGTACTCGGTGAGGTCGCGCAGAAATATGGGCTCTATACGAAGATCACCGGTGGCCAGCGCGTGGATCTGTTCGGCGCGAAGGTGCAGGACCTGCCGGACATTTGGCGCGAGCTGACGGACGCTGGATTCGAAAGTGGACACGCTTACGGCAAGGCCCTGCGGACCGTGAAGAGCTGTGTGGGTAGCACATGGTGTCGATACGGAGTTCAGGATGCGGTTGGCTTCGCGATTGAGATCGAGAATCGATACAAGGGGCTACGAGCTCCGCATAAGCTGAAGTCTGCCGTTTCCGGTTGCGTTCGCGAATGTGCGGAAGCTCAAAGCAAGGACTTCGGCCTGGTCGCGACGGACAACGGCTACAACCTTTATCTTTGTGGCAATGGTGGAGCGACACCTCGTCACGGAGATCTGGTTGCCGCGGACATCGATAGTGAAACGGCGATCAAGTACATCGACCGATTCCTGATGTACTACTGTATGACGGCCGACAAACTCAATCGTACGTCGGTATGGGTGGAGAAGTTGGAGGGCGGTATTGATCACGTCAAGGAAGTCATTATCGACGACAAGCTTGGCATCTGTGATGAGCTGGAAGAGATGATGCAGTTCGTCGTGGACACCTACGAGTGCGAATGGAAGAAAGTTGTCGACTCGCCCGAGCAGCAGAAATGGTTCCGGCAGTTCGTCAACACGGATGAGACGGAACCGGTCATCGAAGTGGTCAGCCAACGTGGGCAGACTCGGCCCGGCGACTGGCCCAGCGAGGAAGTCTCGCTGGAGCAGATCAAGATGCTGGATGGGCGAACGCTTGCCGAACACGAGCAGGAGCAACTCACACAGACAAAGTGGTTCCAGGTCGGAACGACCGCTGACTTCCCCAAAGATGGTGGAGCCACGATCAAGTACGGTAAGGTGCAGATCGCCGTTTTCAACTTCACAACGCGTGGCGAATGGTACGCTTGCCAGCAGATGTGTCCTCATAAGAAGGCGTTCGTGTTATCGCGTGGAATCCTCGGCGACTCGCAGGGTGCTCCGAAAGTTGCCTGTCCGCTACACAAGAAGAACTTCTCCCTGGAGTCTGGTGAATGCACCAGCGGGGATGACTATTCCGTACGGGTTTTCCCGGTGAAAATCGAAGGTGACAATGTGTTCCTCGATCTGCCGCCAACGGAAGTGTTGGACAAGATGCTGGCGACGGAAATTGGCTGCAAACTGGCGACGTCGTGCGAATCCAATCCCGAAGTTATCTCAGGAGTGGGAGTGTAGCGCAATGTGTCGTCCGGGCGGAACGAACATGCGGCTGTTGGAAAAATCTGGAAGAGTAATGTCTGTTCCTGCGGGGGCGTGGCATGGCGGCTGATTCCACTTTTCGAAACGCAGTTGTCGCGGGGTTGGGCGCTGGTATCGCCGGGGCTACGGTAGCGCTCGTTGGTTGGCAGCTCTTCGAGTTTGACCGCGCTCTCTTCGTTTACGCTCAGGCGCTGGTGATCTCGTTCGCGCTGGTTGTCTATCGGTTGGCCGTCTGGGCGCAGCGACCTCCGACGCTGGTGTTGTACCGCCGTGCGTGTGCGATGCTGATGAATCCGGAGAGCCTACTGGCTTTGCTTCGACACATGTCCGTCCGAGTGGCGGGCTATTTTGCACTCAACCAGTTCGTTTGGCGAAGAGGTCTCAATCGGTGGGCGGCACACTGGCCCATCATGGTCGGGTGCCTGATGGCACTCGCGATTGTCGTACCACTTATATTCGGGTGGGTTTGGTTCGAAACGCCCCCGCACGATTTGCATTCCTATAAAGTGATGCTGTTTGGGCAGCATATACGGACGATTCCCGTCGACGGCATAGAAGCTTTCCTTGCCTTCCACGGACTGGTATGGGCGTCTTTTCCGGTTATCGCCGGCTGTTCGGTTGCCATTTGGCGACGACTGCGAGACCGCGGCGACAGAGCGACGCAGACATTCGGAAACGATTTTGTTCCCTTGATTGTGCTGCTGTCGATCGCCATCACGGGCTTGCTGATGACGGTCAGCTATTCGTTTCTTGAAGGCGCCATGCACGCCCCCCTGGCTTGGATTCACTGTGCAATCGTTTGCCTGACGTTGCTTTGGCTTCCATACAGTAAACTGTTTCATATTCCCCAACGAACGCTGAAACTGGCACACATGGTTTACGAACATGAGTCGGTCAGTGGGGGGAAGGCTGAATGTACCCGTTGCGGCGTTGCCTTTGCGGATCAACAGCAAGTAGATGATTTGATCGAAATTCAGAAGCGACTCGGCTATCGCTATGAACTGGATGCTGACCAGAATGACGCGTCGCACTACCAGTTAGTGTGCCCTCAATGCCGACGGGCGTCGTTGGTCGTCGCCCAGGGTAAACGATGGCAGACTGTGGAGGCAACGTAGCGTGGCACGAGAACCAGAAAACCTGCTGGAAACGATCGACCGTTGGGGCCCGCATCTTGCCTTCAACGAACAGCCCTCGCAGGATTCGATTGACGTTGCGGACAAGCTGGTGGACACGCACTGTTGTTTCTGTGGGCAACAGTGCGGAATCACGCTGAAGGTAAAAGAAAACCGCGTCATCGGCTTTGAACCTCGTTATGACTTTCCGTTCAACGAAGGCATGCTCTGTCCGAAAGGCGTGAAACGCTACCTTCAGGGCGGCCATCCGGATCGCATCATGACGGCGCTGGAACGAGATGAGTCGTCACCGGACGGTTTCCGCTCGATGGAATACCAGCAGGCAATTGACCGTGTCGCCGGCGAGATAAAACGGGTACAGGAAAAGTACGGGCACAGCGCCGTTGGAGTGTTGAGCGGTGCCAGCCTGACCACGGAAAAGGCGTACATGATGGGCAAGTTTGCTCGAGTGTGCCTGAAGACACCGTACATCGATTACAACGGTCGGCTGTGCATGGTGAGTGCAGCGGCGGCAAACAAGAAGTCATTCGGTATTGACCGCGCCGCCAACGCGTGGGACGACATTGTGGGCGCGGACGTTGTCTGGATTTCCGGTGCCAACATTGCCGAATGTGCTCCGATCACGACGAACTACGTTTGGCAGGCTCGTGAGATGGGTGCGAAGATTGTCGTCGTCGACCCACGGATCACGCCGATTGGCCGAACCGCGGACGTGTTCCTTCCGGTTCGCCCGGGAAGAGACGCCGCGCTGTTCAATGGCGTCCTGCAGATCATGATCGAGCGGGATTGGCTGGATCACGACTTCATCAACAATCATACGGTGGGCTTCGACAAACTGGCCGAGCACGTGTCGCAGTGGACGCTGGATCGGACGGCGCAGGAGTGTGGCGTTTCCCGGCAAAAACTAATGGAGGCGGCCGAGCTTTGGGGCCAGGCGTCGACCAGTTTCCTGCTGCATGCTCGCGGTATCGAACATCACTCCAATGGCGTCGAGAACTGCCTTGGTGCGATCAACATCGTCATGGCTTCGGGCCGCATTGGCCGAAAAAACTGTGGCTACGCGACGATCACCGGTCAGGCCAACGGGCAGGGCGGACGCGAGCATGGCCAGAAGTGCGACCAGCTTCCGGGCGCTCGTGACATCAGTAACCCGGAGCATCGCGAGTACATCAGTCAGCTTTGGGAAATAGATGAACAGGAATTGCCGGGTCCGGGCGTTGACTGTTACGAGATGATGCGGAAGATTCACGCCGGTGAAATCAAGCTGCTGCTGACGCTGTGCTTCAATCCCAAGGTCAGCCTGCCGGACAACGAATACGTTGGAGCTGCACTGGATAAGCTGGAATTTATGGCCAGCATCGACTTCTTCATGAGCGAAACGGCCAGGCATGCAGACGTTGTGTTGCCTGGTTCTCTGCAGGAAGAGGACGAAGGGATCGTAACGCAGATCGAAGGCCGAGTGATCAAGATCAACAAGGCCGTCGATCCCCCGGGTGATGCGAAAGAGGACTGGCGGATCATCAAGGATCTCACGGTCGCACTTGATCGTACGCACGGCTTTGGCTTCAACAGCCCGTTGGAAATCTTCAACGAGTTACGCCAGGCCAGCAAAGGCGGCACGGCAGACTATTCGGGAATCACCTACGAGAAAATTGACGAGCAGGGCGGAGTCTTCTGGCCGTGTCCGTCCGAAGATCATCCCGGAACTCGACGGCTGTTTGAACCGGATTCGTACAACCCCGTGGCGGATGGCGCCGGGCCGTTCTACTTCCCCGATGGCAAAGCGCGATTCTGCATCAGCGAACATCGCCCGCCGGCAGAAGTGACGGACGACGAATTCCCCACGATCCTGACGACCGGACGCGTCGTTTCGCAATTCCTTTCGGGGACGCAGACGCGTCGCATCGGTCCGTTAGTCGACCAGTACCCGGAACCGAAAATTGAAATCCATCCGACCCTGGCGGAAAAGTTGGGCGTTCGTGACGGAGCATGGACAACGGTTCAAACTCGGCGTAGTTCGGTGACGCTTCAGGCGCAGGTGGTGAAGACCATTCGGCCGGACACGGTGTTCGTGCCCTATCACTGGCCGGGAAAACGCAGCGCCAACAAGTGTACGATCTCCGCACAGGATCCCGTTTCGAAGATTCCTGAATTCAAAGTCTGTGCCTGCCGGGTTTTCCCCGCCGAACAACCACCGCATTACGAAAATGAATCGGAAGCACGCAAGCATCCGGTGCCCACCCTGGAGATTATCAGTTAGCAGCCTTCGACCTGTCGACTCGAAATAGTAACCATGCCCGTTCCCTCGCAACTCGAGTTCTTTGTTGATCCGCATCGATGCATTGGCTGCGAAGCCTGTGTGCAGGCGTGCTCGGAATGCGATACGCACAAGGGCACGCCCATGATTCACCTCGAGTACGTCGACCGGCCGAATAGTCCCCAGACGGCGCCCGTGATCTGCATGCACTGTGACAGCCCGACGTGTGCGGAAGTTTGTCCGGCGGATGCGATCAAGAAAACGGCGGATGGAGTCGTGCAGTCGGCCAAAAAGGAACGCTGCATCGGTTGCAATAATTGTGGATTGGCTTGTCCGTTTGGAGTTCCCAAAGTCGAAGTGACGGGGATCGAACTGATGATGAAGTGCGACATGTGCTACGACCGCACATCCGAAGGACTGAAGCCCATGTGCGCTTCGGTCTGTCCCAGCCAATGCCTGTTCTTTGGAACGCGGGAAGAGATCGAGCAGTTGCGTCCACGCTCAAAGCCACTCAATCAGTTTCAGTTTGGCGATCAAAAGATCAACACGAAAGTCAATATGCTGGTGCCGATCCATGATCCCGCCGCCGTGCTGAACGTCACGGATGAGCTTGGCCCGCAGTCGATCGACGACATGATGCTGGCCGGACTGTATGAGGAGGATCCGGTATGCCCCTGAATCCAAAATCTACCACGCCCGACGGCAATACGAACGACCTGCCGCAATGGCGAAAACAGTTTCCGATCGAATCCGATGACGAAGCCAGCCGCTCGCGTCGCGAATTTCTGGGCGGCCTCACCGTAGCAGGCGGAGCGATGGCGTGCGGCCAGGCGGCCCTGAATCAGTTTGCACCCGCGGAGGTTGGCCACGGAGCTACCGATGCCCACGGAGCTACCGAAGGCGATGAACACGTCAGTCACTTCCCGCCGTTGACGTTGGAAAAGAAGTTCACGGAAATGACCGTTGGTGAAGCTCAGCTATTTCACTACCCGAACGAAAAGTCGCCGTGCCTGTTTGTGAAGTTGGACGAAGTCAATTTCGTCTCGGTCGCTCAGAAGTGTACGCACCTTGCATGCCCGGTGATTCCAGACCTCGAGTCGAATGAATTCCATTGCCCGTGTCATCACGGTGCCTTCGAGCTCGCAACGGGCGAGCCGCTCGCCGGCCCACCCCGCCATGCTTTGCCAACGGTGAAGGTCGAAATTGCCGACGATGGTACGATAACCGCCGTCGGCGTTTCCTGATCTGGACGCTCCGCCTTGTCGAACACTGCCGTCGACCACGGATGGATCTGGGCTGGGCCGAAGGGGCGGAAATATTTCTTGATGGTAAGGCGTTGATTGCAGCGGACTTACAGCAATCGACCAGAAACACGAGCCCAAAATACCGAAATCAATGCGCGATTTTGAGACCGTTTACGTCTTAATCTATAGGGACGGTTTTTGCTGTTTGAAATGAACGACGATTTCGTTTGCAGCGGACCTGGATTAAGCACTCGATTTGAAAGCTCTCTTAGCTAATGCAAGCTGAACCTCTCTGCGGTTCGTAATCTGGCTCGGCCAGATTTGAGCGGATTCTTCCGCCAATTCTTTAATGCAACTTGACCTTGCTCCAGGCGTGAAAGGAATGTTTGGATGCGCTACGTTTACATTTGTTTGATTCTGGGTGTTGCTTCGATATGTGACGCCCAGCTGGTCCTACAGCCGGAAGGGCTGGAACCCGGAGATCAGTACCGCCTGATCTTCACTACGTCTCAGAAACGGGATGCGACCTCGAGCAACATCGAAGACTACAACAACTTCGTGCAGTCCGTAGCTGATTCGTCCCCTGAGGTCGCCACGTGGGGACTCGACTGGAAGGCCATTGTTTCTACTCCCTCGGTTGATGCCGTCGACAACACCGGAACCGATTGGCGGGTCGAAGATGGCATTCCCATTTACCGTGTAGATGGAGCATTGGCGTATGAAGACAACCATGACCTTTGGGTGCTTGAGCGGTTTGACCAAGCGCATAGTGTTCCCCTCGACTTGGATGAATTCGGGCGTCAGATCATGCCGGGGCCTTTTGATCCGAGCGTCGTCGTGTTTACAGGCACCAACGAAATCGGAACTAAGGCACCGATTGATATTGATATCGAACTGAGAGGGCTTGGCGGAGTGGTTGGGAGAACCGGATGGGCGAATGGGCCAGACCCGGGGATACGGTTCGCGGCAGATGGAGACTCGCTCACCGCGGAGCATCACTTTTACGCAATGTCTACCGTGATAACCACGGTACCGGAACCTGAATCGGGAACCTTTTTGCTGTGCACGGTCGCCGGCGTAAGTGCGATCAGGAGCAGACGGATTGACGTCAAATAGTTCATTGCAGCAAGGAGATTCATCATGGCCATCAAGAACGACGCAGTAGTCGATTGGGGGATAACCTACCGAGCGATCGCAACGCAGACGTTATCCGGTCATGTGTCATGCGGGAGTCCACTCCCTGCGGAAACGTCTACGTATCGGCGGGTTTCGAGTGTATGGGAAAAGGGTCTGGAACCAGATTCAGTGTTTGTTTGGCTGTTGCAATCTGGCTGGGCGGCGGATTCTTCCGCCAACTCATTAAGGCAACTTGTTCTTGCGGAAGAAATGTTTGGATGCGCTACGTTTACATTTGTTTGATTCTGGGTGTTGCTTCGATATGCGACGCCCAACTGGTTCTTCAGCCGGAAGGGCTGGAACCCGGAGATCAGTATCGGCTGATCTTCACTACGTCTCAGAAACGGGATGCGACGTCGAGCAACATCGAAGATTACAACAACTTCGTGCAGTCTGTAGCCGATTCGTCGCCTGAAGTCGCCTCGTGGGGACTTGAGTGGAAAGCGATTGCTTCGACGCCAACCGTAGACGCTGTCACCAATACCGGGACAGACTGGCAGGTCGAGGATGGCGTGCCCATTTACCGTGTAGATGGAGCATTGGCGTATGAAGACAACCACGACCTTTGGGTGCTCGGGCTGTTTGATTCCCCGAATACGGTCTTTCTCGATCTCGATGAAATGGGACGGACGATTCCTCCAGAGAACGACAGAGTCACTGTATTCACCGGGACAAACTCAACTGGGGTACGAGCGCCCATCGGAATACCGATTGAGAACCGCGGATTGGGCGGCGCGCCTTTTGCAAACATCGGATACGCGCGTGAGACATTTCCTCGATTCCGATTTGGTATCGATACCGCACCTATCGGGGCACAAAACCACCTGTATGCCCTTTCAGGGATTATTGCGGCAGTCCCAGAGCCGAGAACGGGCGATTTGTTGTTGCCAATTGCCTCGGCGGCTGCCATCGGAATCAGACGACGACGGGAACCGATTGTATGAGAAATGGGCAGGGGCCAATTTGTTGGATCGGGCATCACGGCGGCGTCGTGCGGCTGTTCCTTGCGATTGCGATGTCGTGTTTAATATGCAACGCAGCACATTCTGAAGTCCGTTTTGAGTGGGCATCGATCGGGAATGCCGGTAACTCCGCCGATCCGCACACGGGCGACGGTTCAGTTGACTACGTCTACCAAATTAGCAAGTTCGAAGTCACCAACGCTCAATACGCTGAGTTTCTTTCTTCAGTCTTGCCGAATGGAAATGTGCCGCTGCTGAGTCCTGACGAAGGTGATCCGATTAGCTTGTGGGCTGATGGCCTGATAGTTCAGAAAGGAGCCCCCGGATCGTATTCGTACGAGCCATTAGTTGGGCGAGAATCGCACCCTGCAAACATGACGTTTCTCGACTCGCTTCGTTTTGTGAATTGGCTCCAGAATGGACAGCCAAATGGAGTCGTCGGTGAGGCGACGACGGAATCGGGAAGTTATGACGTCTTCAAGGGAACCACCGAGGTTCGAAACCACGGAGCCATGTTTGTCATTCCCACTTGGGACGAATGGTACAAGGCGGCTTACTTCGACCCCACCGTGGACGGCGAGTATTGGCTCTTCCCAAACCGGAGCGACTCACCTCCAGTTCATGAGGCACCACCGGGAGGCGCAAATAGCGGGAATTTCGGCGGTCTGATAGATGTCGGGTCGTACCGGGATTCATTTGGGTTCTACGGAACCTTCGACCAAGCGGGGAATGTCGGAGAATGGACGGAGGAGATCTATGACCTGTCGCCCATACGAAATCGTCGTTACGGCCAATCTGGCTTGGGCGGAACGAGAGATTCATCCGCGGTTTTCGTCCGCGAACCACATTTCTATCAGGGATTGAGGGTGGTGCGATTGATCCCGGAGCCGTCTTCAATTGCTCTGGCCTCCTTTTCACTTATCGTCGTTGGACTATTGCGTCGACCTCACCAGGCAACTTCCCGCGGCATTATGCTGCGACTTTAGGTGAACCGTTTCAGTTACAGCAAAGGATTCCGATGCGTGGGTTTATTGTCTTGTGTGTGGCTTGCTTGTTTAGTCCGCAGGCTTGGTCAGAAGTTACGTTCGAATGGGTCACCGTCGGGAACGTTGGAAATCCCGCCGATCCAGGAACGGGAGATGGCTCGGTAGACTACGTGTACCAGATCAGCAAGTTTGAGGTCACGATGGGCCAGTATGCCGAATTCCTTTCCGCCGTGTTGCCTGATGGAAATGTGCCGCTGCTGAGTCCTGACGAAGGTGATCCAATTGGCTTGTGGACCGGTAGTCCAATCATTCAGACAGGAGCACCCGGATCGTATTCGTATGAGCCAGAAGCCGGACGAGAATCGCACCCTGCAAACATGACGTTTCTCGACTCGCTTCGTTTTGTGAATTGGCTCCAGAATGGACAGCCAACAGGAGTCGTCGGTGAGGCGACGACCGAATCGGGAAGTTATGACGTCTTCAAGGGAACCACCGAGGTTCGAAATCACGGAGCCATGTTTGTCATTCCGACATGGGACGAATGGTACAAGGCGGCTTACCATGACCCGACTGCCAGTGATGAGTACTGGCTGTATCCCAACCAAAGTAACTCGCCCCCCAATAATGATGCGCCTCCCGGAGGGACCAATAGCGGTAATTTCTCCCGTTTCGTCGACGTAGGGTCGTATCCCGATTCGTCTGGTTACTATGGTGCTCTCGATCAAGCAGGCGGAGTCGGAGAGTGGACTGAGGAGATCTATGGGCTCTCGCCCATCCCGAGTAGACGATACGGAAGCCCTCAAAACTCGCGTTTTTCGGATTCATCGAGCCTCTTCGCGCGTGAGCCCAACTTTTATCAGGGATTGAGGGTGGTGCGATTGATCCCGGAGCCGTCTTCAATTGCTCTGGCCTCCTTTTCACTTATGGTCATCGGTGTATTGCGTCGACCTCGCCAGGCAACTTCCCGCGGCATTATGCTCCGACTTTAGGTGAACCGTTTCAGTTACAGCAAAGGATTCCGATGCGTGGGTTTATTGTCTTGTGTGTGGCTTGCTTGTTTAGTCCGCAGGCTTGGTCAGAAGTTACGTTCGAATGGGTCACCGTCGGGAACGTTGGAAATCCCGCCGATCCAGGAACGGGAGATGGCTCGGTAGACTACGTCTATCAAATTAGCAAGTTCGAAGTCACCAACGCTCAATACGCCGAGTTTCTGACCGCAGTCTTGTTGGAAGGAAATGTGGTCTTCCCGACATCGGATCAAGCGGAACAAGCAGTGTTGTGGGCTCAAGAGTCAATCGATCAGATTGGAGCCCAAGGCGCGTTTTCATATCAACCGGTTGTCGGTCGAGAATTGTACCCAGCCTCCATGACATTTCTGGATTCGATGAGGTTCGTGAATTGGCTTGAGAACGGACAGCCCGACGGCGTGCCTGGTAATGTCACGACCGAAGCCGGAACCTACAACGTCTTCGAAGGTGCAACGGAGGTGCGGGGGGCTTCGGCAACTTACGCCATTCCAACCTGGGACGAATGGTACAAGGCCGCTTACCACGACCCGTCAAAGAGTGGTAGCCAATACTGGCTGTACCCAAATGGCAGTGATACCCTCCCGTCAGTGAAGCACCACCGGGTGGCCCAAACAGTATAAATCTAGGTCGGCTTGAGCCGGTTGGTTCGTATCCGGATGCGAAGGGATTTTACGCTGCTTTTGATCAGGCTGGCGGCGTTGGTGAATGGACAGAAGAACTGGTGGTAACTGGTTCGATAGTAGAGCGACGCTTCGGGCAAGTGGGTACCCACTTGTCCGAAGACTCGTCCGCATTGTATACCCGCGAACCACATTTCTATCAGGGATTACGGTTCGTACGATTGATCCCGGAACCGTCGTCAATTGCCTTGGCCTCTTTGGGCCTACTTGCACTCGGTATGTTGCGTCGACGTAGGTAGCCACGACTACCCGCGTTAGACCGTTCCGTAAGCCACGTCCGTGATTGGCGTGGCTGGTCATCAACTGGAATGCCGCAAGTGGTGTGCGTGGTAGAACGCGCAGGAGCCATTTTGCGGACTGGGCAACACTGGCGTCTTGCGGCTGTTTGGATTTAGCTGGTGACCTCGGTCTCTAGCTTGCTTTAGTCGCCACCGACACCTATTTGCCAGAGTCCGTTCTTGCTTCTCCAGATCCTATACGCATCGAGCGCTGATTCCGGCTGTTCGATTCGATTTCGGACCGACGCACGGACGGGACCGAACAAATTTGCTGTGATCATCCCAAACATGCTCGGCGTCTACGTGGGCGCAAGACCAAGCTGCCAATGGTCGCGACAAGCGCAAGAATCATCGAACCTGGTTCCGGCACCTGGCCCACGGTAATGCCGCCAGCCGGGCCATAGCTCCGTCCGTCGAACGGGCCGTAGTCCGCTGCGCTACTTAGGATTTCAAGCCCGTCAGCATCGCGTCTAACAAGCATCCATCCGAGGGCATCAGCAAAGACGGGGGCATCTTCATCATAAATAACCCTCGTCCAGTACCCAAAGTATTTCTCTTGGCCAAGCGCGATGTGGGGACCGCTACGCGGCAACAACTCAGAGAACACGTCGTTCGCATCCTGGCCAATCACGTCGCCAATTTCCACATCGAACAGTATTGCACCCGACCCAAGCGCAGGGTCTCGATGGCCCAAGCCGTCGTCGAAAAGGTAGAATACGGTACCGAATCGCATCTCACGAAAGCCCTCGCTGTCAATGTTCCCTGTGAACATTGCATCATCCGGACGAATCTCCGCGTAACTCGCGGTAGAGAATGCTGCCGCCAGGGCAGCAACGGTCATCAGGAGTCTAAGTCTTATCTGCATAACTGAAATTCACGCTATTGGATCGTTTTGGTTTCGACGAATCGAGCACAGACGAGGCTACCTGCGAGGCAATTCCCTTCGAAGGCTCGTCACCAGGATTGATGCGATGAAGATGTAACTAAGGCAAGACGGCTCAGGTAGACTGAGCGACGTAAGAGTGGCTTGAAAAATGAAACGTGGACTGCCTTGTTGCACAGTGAGTTCCCTGCTTGCGCCCACGTCAAAGACGACTTCTTTCGGGGCCAGCGGTCCCGTAATGAAGCTTTCGTTGTCTCCGAAGGCTCCGAAGCCAGTAGTGGCCAAGTCACCGGGGAGTTCGAATTCAAGGAAGATGCCGTCTGTGCCAAAACTTAGATTTTCCGAAATAACCAAGAAAATGTCGCCCTCGAACCGACTATTCGTAGTGCCGAAATCGTAGAGAAGATAGTCGGCATTAACGATATAGCTGAAGGCATCAACGGTACCCGCGTCAGGATCGAAGCCAAATTCCAGTCGTCCGATATCACCTTCTGAAACCCCGGCAACTGGCGCGTCCGTCAAAACAACAAACTCAGCGACGCCAGTCAGCATCTCGGCGTGCGCGGTAGAGCCAAAGACGAGTAGAAGTGCTGCGGCTAGCTTGATTCGTAACATGAGAATGGTTCCTGGTCTTACGCCGATCCTTGGTGAGCGACGTAATTCCGTCTAGTCCGAGATTGGGCTACCCCAACAAGTGCAATGATGCAGTAGCAAGAGCAGGTTGGCTCGGGGACACTGAGCCATGTAAGCCCAGCAGTAAACCCTAGAGTCGGGTCTACATCGGACTGAATGCGAATAAACGGCCTTGAGGACCAATTAAAAACTAGCTCCGTTGGGTCGAGCGTGTTGATGAAGTTTTCTGATTCTCCATTCACTGATATCCCGGTGAAATCCGATACGCTGGGTAGATTTGCGTCTATTATCAATCCATCTGTGCCGAATCCTCGATCCTCTGAAATTATCAGGTCGATGTCCCCTTCGAAACGACTGTTTACGGATCCAAAGTCGTATTCAAGGAAGTCTGCTTTTACTCTGTATTCAATCCCGGCAACGATGCTTCCATTTTCCGACTCGAAGCCAAAAGTGATCAAGCCAGGGTCACCCGCAAGCAACCCAGCTCGCGGTACATCCGAAAGGGCAATGAATTCGGCTCTGCCGCTGATCTGCTCAGCGCGAACCGCAGTACTGCAAGACAGTAAAAGCGAAACCGCAAAGCACTTGATTGTCGACATATTTAGACATCCCAGAGAACGGCACACAAATTCTGCACACGCAGACCAACAGCCAACGCCAACTGAAAAACGACGGACAGTAGGTCCGCAAAAGAAGAGTGATGAGTCGTCACTCTGTTAGAAAGTCATTAGCGAGTTTGCCGTCGCGGTGTGTTTCTGGGATGTTCGTAGCATTTTCCCATAATTGCAGTTGCAAAGTCAAGGAATCACGCAACCAATCGACGGCGCAAGGATGGCGCCGTGAGGATTGTTCTGCTCGTCGTTGGATGCAGTGGCGTACTTCGCACACGTACGCCGATCCCACCGGCAGTACACGAACTCAGGCCGTGTCTGGCAAGAATGCTACAAGGCATTGTCTATTCAATCGGGCAGCCATCTGCTGACCGATCTTCGTCATCCAAAAAAGGCGATGCCGTCTCTACTGCCGGCTAGTTGCCGCTCACGCAGTACAGGAATTTTCCGGTTCGCAGGAACAGGTCGTTGCCGCTGATGGCAGGAGTTCCGCTCGCATCGCTCTCATCGCCGGCAAATTTGTTCTGGGCGAGGATTTCGAATTCCGGTTTCGCTGGCAGGACAAACGTGCCGTCGTAACGGCTGACAACGTAAATCCTGTCACCGGCCAATACCGGAGATGCGTAGACCGGACGACCGCCGCTGGAAAGGCCTTTCATGCGTTCGCGATAGACCAGTTCTCCGTCGCTCGCTCGCGAGCAGTAAGCCTGTCCGCGATCATCGATCCAGTAAAGGTGGCCATCATGTAGTAGCGGTGTAGCCACGTAGGAACTGTTGCGAGCGTACCACTTCTCGCTGTCGGTCGCGTCTTTGCTGCCGTCGGCGTTGCCGCCAACGGGAAATGCGTGACTTCCCGATGAACGGTAGCCGCCAAATGTGTACACCGTTTCGCCATCAAGGATCGTTGTCGGTGATACGTTGCCGGTGAGCTGGGTTTCCGCGTACCACTTCAGTTTGCCGTTCTTGAGATTGAGCGCCCACAGTTCTCCCGGAACGGCTACCAGCATTTCGCCGTGCTTTGCGACGACGGTCGGAGTGTTGTACGTCAGTTCATAACCACCCGCTTCGGACTTCCATTCGACCTCGCCGCTAAGTTTGTCGTAGGCGAAGATCGTTTGGGCTTCGTCGGCGGCGTTGACGATCAGCAGATTGTCATGCAGCACGGGACTCGCGCCGGATCCCCATTGGCGGTTGCTGGATTCCTTGCCAACCTCGGCGGACCAGACTTTCTTGCCCTCCATTGAAACGGCATGCACGCCCATCTTGCCAAAGAACACATAGACGTGCTTGCCATCGGTGACAGGCGAGTTGCTGGCGTAACCGTGTTCCGTGATGAAGCCGCGATACGCGTCCTCACGTCCCGCGTTGTCAACGGAGTACTTCCAGATCTCCTTCTGTTGACTCCGCGAGATGCAATGCAGATGTCGCTGCACGCTTTCACCATCGCCCGAAAAACTGGTGACGAATACCATGTCGCCCCAGACAACGGGACTGGACGAGCCGGAGCCAACGGGAACTTTCCATTTCAGGTTTTCAGATTCACTCCACGTCAGCGGCACCTTGCTGGAGACGCTGGTTGCACGCCCTTGGGGGCCGAGGAATCGAGGCCAGTTTTCGTCGGCCAGAGCCTGACTGGAAACGAGCAGAATCATGAGGGCCAAACGGAACTTCATCGGATGTCCTGTATCAATATAGTTGTCTGAAGAACAGCGGTTAACTTGGGAAACGTATCATGTGCTGTTTGGTCTACAGCTTACGGCATGAACCACGAGCGACGACACCCTCCCCCATACGATAGCGTGGTGAACACCACGGAGTACTTGCGTTCGAAGGGTAGTCGCCGACGCAGACCCCTAGGCAGACCCCTAGAAGGTTGCGATTGGGTTAAGCGGTGATCCCGTGCCGCCCTCAACCGCCAGCGGCGACGCGGTCGTCAGGAATTCCCAACGATTCAATTCCGAAGCTTTCTTCCCCACGGCCTCCAGGTCACAGTTGTCAAAAATGTGAACTCCCATTGCGTGCAGCACGATAAGGTGAACGGGATGAGAAACTCCGGGGATGCCCGATGGCAGGACGTCACTCGCTGCATCGCTGCCGATCATGGCAATATCGCGACTCTTCAGCCAGCGAGCGCATGATGCGTGCAGTCCGGCGGCTCCCTCTCCATCGGCCGACCATGCCCCCATTTTCGCTCGACGAGCCCATCGGCCAGTTCGAATAAAGACGACATCGCCGGGCTGCACCTTGGTGCCAATTCGGTTTTCCCAGGCTTCCAGCTCTTCCGGATAAATTGGCGTGCCCGGTTCGAGATACTCGACGCCGCGAAGTCGAGGAATGTCGATGAGGACGCCTCGAGTGAAAATGCCACTCTTCATGTTATTGATGTGAAGTTTGACGGCTCCCTTCGACGTGACGACGTCTCGCGAGTGGCCGTTGTACAGTTTGTCGTTGTGAAACAGGTGGCAAAGTGAATCCATGTGAGTGTGCGCGTAACCGTGGTACTGCACGGTATAGCTGTCGCCCGCCCAATTGCCTGTTGTTCCCTTTCCCCATGAATCCATCTTGTGAACGAAGGGGCTGGGGTTGTCAGCGGCGGCCACGGTTTCCGCAGTTCGAGCCATCGAGACCGAAACGCCCTGCTTCACCAACGCGGCTGCCGCACGTCGCTTTTCGGGAGTGATCAGGTTGATCGCTCCAAGCTGGTCGTCTTTTCCCCATCGGCCCCAGTTCGATACTTCCACGAGCAGTTGCTCGACGTCCTCCTTGGTCATCCGCTTTTTCTCCTGCGCTGTCGACAGGGACGTGAACAGGAGCGTGAAACAAAGTGAAAGTGTCATAAGCGAGATGTGAATGCGACGAACCGTCATGGCTGGCTTCCTTCGTGGAGGGACAGGGAAGAGAGACCTGCATTTTTGCGGAATCAACGGCTGGTTTTCAACGCGGTTGTGCCCATATTCGATAGTTTGTCAAAATTCCCGTTTTCCGCTGGACGGAAGGCCCGTCAATCGCACTAGTGGAATGTCATGCAGCAGAAAGCCGATACAGATCTCGACATTGACGACGTACGCCAGGTGATGCGTGGCGACCGGGAAGCCTTTGGTCGGTTGTACGATCGGCACGCGAAATCCGTCCGAGCCGTCGTGGCGGCAGTGTCCGGCGACTTTGGGGGCGTTGAAGACATGACGCAGGAGACCTTTCTCAGGGCATACCGTCGCTGCGATTCCCTGCAGAGTACGGAGAACTTTCGCCAGTGGATCCAGGGGATCGCCCGGAATGTCGCGCGTGAACGAAAACGCAAACTTGGTTCTGAACGAGTCGCCGAAATCGAACCGGCTGCCGACTTATCGGAGGCGAGTCCGGAATCCACAGTAACGCGTGACGAGCAGAGTCGGCTGGTCATGGCGGCCGTCGCTGAACTGCCGGAACGCGAGAGTATGGTCGTGCATGCCTACTACTTCAATGGCCAGTGCGGTGACGCTGCCGCGGCCGCGATCGGGATTTCGCGAAGTGGCTTTTACGCGACCCTGCAACGTGCGCTGGCGCGACTGCGTGGCCAACTGAATGCGGCCAACTGAATGCGGCCAACAACGATTCTCATACGGAGCAAGAAGATGCCTGAAACCAATGACTTCGTTACGGAAACGCTCGATGACCTTCACCGTGAAATCAATTCGCGACATGATGCGACGCGTGTGCAGTTGTTGGCGTCGCTGCCACCGAAGGTCGATGGCACATCACGCTCGGGGGTACACAGACGTGGTCGCTTAGTCCGACTGATCGGATTTTCTGCCGCCGCCGTGCTGTTGCTGGCGTTGGCAATGTGGGGGCTCGCAGATCGACCGGCGATGGCCATGGATCGCATGGGGCAGGCGATTGCTGCGGCGGGATCGTGGTCGTTCAGGATGGAGGCCGTTACGTCCGGCGATGAAGGCAAATCGGTTGTGCAATCAACCCGATGCGATTGGCGAACCGAGCCATTAGGGATGTATTCGGATACGGAAGTCCATCAGCGCCCAAAAGGGACACCGCTGGTACACCTTGAAGAAACGCACGGGCCTGCCGGAGGGATTATGGTCGACCACTTGAAGCGTCAATGCTGGGAGATCAGCGAAACGCTGGATGCGGCGTCGATTGGAAACCCACTGCGAGCGATTTTTATGGTGCGAGACCACAAGTCAAACAGCGCCCGCTTCACTGGCCGCAAAGTGATCGACGGCGTGAGTGCCGTCGGTTTACGGATCGTGCTTGGCGACCGTCCGCGTAGTGACCTCGGCGAGGCAACTTTGGAAGACGGTTGGGATTGGGCGGGGGCGACGCTTGACGTTTGGCTGGATCCGAAAACGGATCTGCCGTTAGAGTTCAGCTTTGTCCGGACAGCGGACGAATCCGAAACCCGACATCAGTTCACGGACATCCAGTGGGACGTGGAGTTTGCCACCGACCGGTTTCAGGTTTCGAAACCCGCGGGCTATGCCGACATCACGGAACAAATCAACGGATCCAAATGATGGAAGCGAATTACTGACAAGCATCCTCGTAGACTAGCTTCCCCTTAGGCTAGTGGGCAGCGTCAGGATTTGTTCGTAGTACCGCCTTTTAGGCGGAAAGCAGCTTGGCTCGCGTTACTGTGCGGTTCCGCCTGAAGGGCGGTACTACGAACACACACGAAATCACTGGCTGAAACCAGGCGTTGTCCAGCCATGCTTTGTCCACGACAAGGCAGCTCGCGGCCCGGACTGTTCTTAGCCCGAGAGTTCCGTCATGGGCTTCGCGCTGCCGCCAAATCGTTCGACTCGCTTGTCCAGTTGCTGCAGCATCGACAGGTGCAGGTTTGACATGCTGGTGTCGCGACGGAATTGCAGTTCCCGACCTGACTTCACATGTCCTCCACCGCGTCCCGCGAGGATGAGCGGCAGGTTCTTCGCGGAGTGCTCGTGACCGTCGGCGAGGCTGGAGCCGTACATGATCATCGAATTGTCCAGCAGCGTGCTGCCATCCGGTTCGCGAATGGTCTTCAGCCGGCCAAGGAAATGAGCCACTTGCTCGTGGTGCCATTGCGTCACCAGGTTGTATTGATGCCGTTTCTCTTTCGCCGACGACCAGGACGTCATTCCATCGTCGTCCTCGGTGTTTCCGGACGCGTCTTTCCAGTGTGACAACGCGTGCCATGTGCCCTGAACGCCATCGACGAAGTTGAAGTAGCGGTTACTCTGTCCGTGGTCCAGCATGAACGTCGAAACGCGGGTGGCGTCCGCCCAGAAGGCGAGCGTGATCATGTCGAACATCAGTCGCATGTACTGACCATAGTCATCTGGAATTCCGGCGGGCGGACGAACAAGGCTGCGGGTCAGTTCCGGGTTGGCCGCTGCCCGAGCCGCTTGTTGATCGGCGAACTGAATGCGACGTTCCACGGCGCGAACGGATTCCAGGTACTCGTCGAGTTTGCGATGGTCGTTTGTGCTGACACGACCGCGAAGCGACTTCGCATCTTCCAGAATGGCATCCAGAACGGAACGATCGGAGAGTCCGCCATTTCCAACGCGGAACATGCGGTCGAAGATGACACGCGGTTCCGTCTCACGTGGGACGGGCGTCGATTCGTTCGCCCACGACAGGGTGTTGCGCGGCAGGCTGTTGGAGAAGAAGCCTTCGCCACGCGTCGAGAGTTCCAGCGAAGGAAGCAGTGTCTTGTTGCCGACCAGCCGAGCTGCCACCTGGTCTGCGGATGCCCCACCAGCGTTGATTTCGCGGCCATCGTATCCGTGTCCGGTCAGCCAGGTGGCCGTTCCGGCGGCGTGGCCATTCCCGCGTGGCGTCCAGACTTTGCGGGGGATGACGATATCGGATTTGAAGTTCTCCAGCGGTTGCATGTACTCATTGAGCTTTTGCAAGGAGCCGTCACTGCCAACCTTTTCCGCTTGCCACGCACCTTCGGCGACGCCGTTAGGAAAATACAGATAGGCGAGTCGAACCGGGTTCGCCGCCGGCTTGGGAGCTGCGCCCAGCAACGGATTGGACATCGCGTCGAGGAACGGCAGGGACATCGCCACGCCGGCTCCGCGTAGCATGGTTCGGCGAGAAATCGGTTGGTGGTATGGCATAGGGCACCCGTCCGGGAGTTTGCGTGTACTGATGTTTGGTTGTCTTGTCGCAGCGACGCAGCGGGTTACCGGCTGGCCGTCGTGTTGTTCGTTGGTGTATCGCCGGCCAGGTTGGCTGAATCGCGGCTCTTCTTGTAGCGGAATGGATAGCTCTTCACAATTTCCGCAATCACGGTTTGCATACGCAATTCATCGGCACGCACGGCGTCGACAATCTTGCGAATTGCCGGCTCGTCGTAGTATTCCAGTTGGCGGCCGAGGGCATAGGACAGCATCTTTTGGCTGACTTGTCGCAGCAGATCGTCGCTGCGTTGTTCGACGACGACCTTCTTCAGGCCCTGCAGCCCGACGAATTCCGTGCCGTTTGGAAGCTGGCCGGTCGGGTCGATGCGCCGTCGGCCCTGCCGAGTGCGATAGCGTCCAAACCAGTCGAATTGTTCAAGGCTAAAGCCCAATGGATCCATCTGACTATGGCAGGCGTAGCAGTTTGGTTTCTCGCGATGCAGTTCCAGCTTCTCACGGAACGAGAGTCGCCGGTTTTCGGCCACTTCATCGGAGAGCTCGCTGACGTTGGGCGGCGGTGGAGGCGGCGGAGTTCCGAGGACGTTATCGAGCACCCATTTTCCGCGAACAACGGGACTCGTTCGACCCGGGAAAGCGGTAACGGCAAGTAAAGCTCCCTGCCCGAAGATACCACCGCGACGCCGCGGATCAATCGAAACCCGCTGCATCTGTTCGCCCTTAATGCCGTCGATGCGGTAGTGTTTTGCGAGCTCCTCGTTCATGAACGTGTAGTCGGCGTCGACGAGCTGCGTGACCGGGCGATTTTCCCGCACGACGGAGTTGAAGAACATCGCGGTTTCATCACGCATGGCGGCCATCAACGAGTCGGTACACCATGGATTGTCGATCGGGTCCATACGGACTCGGGTGCCAAGGTGCTGCGAGCCAAGCCACTGTGCCGTGAAGACGGAGCCCAGCGTGTCTGCCTTTGCATCGGCCAGCATCCGGCTAACCTGCGCGGTGAGCTGGCCGGCGTCGCGGAGCTTTCCGGCGGCCGCAAGTTCGTAGAGTTCGTCGTCCGGCATGGACGCCCAGAGGAAATAAGAGAGTCGACTCGCCAGTTCCCAGTCGTTTAGTTCGAAGGCTTCGTCGGTATCGGGGTTATCCCGTTCGGTCAGCAGCAGGAAACTGGGCGTAATGATGACCGCCTGAAGCGTCGCGCGAATGGCAGATTCGAAATCAACACCGTCTTCGGAGAGTCGATCAAACTGAGAGACGAACCGGTTGACTTCCGCATCGGTTGGCGGGCGACGATACGCCCTTTGCAAAAATCGCGAGAGCAGTTCGCGAGCCGCCCTGGAATCGCGTCCAGTAATGCCGCCATAGATTCGTTGCTTCGCGGCCTGCTGGGATTTCGTCGTGGCATTCGTTGGCAGGGCGGTGGTGACGACGTGTTCGGCGATACCCAGGTAGCGTTCCATCAGCAGTGGCTGAATGAACAGTGAATTGGCGCTGTTGTCGAAACCACTGGTTGCCGTCAGGTCTGTGGGAAATCGGTCGATGACATCGATGTCGATGCCAAACAGATCACGCACCGTGTTGCTGTATTCGCGGTGAGACATCCGTCTGGCCGATTCGTAACCCGGATCGACAATGTTGCTGTAGTCGAATTTGTGTACCGCGTTGTGCAGCGAGAGTACGATTTTGGCTCGTTCTTCCTGCGTCGGTTGATCACCGTCTTCGGGCGGCATCACGTGGTTCTTCGACTGTTCGATGACGTTGATCCACTGGTCTCGATTCTTGACGATCGGTGTTGTGGCCAGAAGTTTCTCGAGATTCAATTCACCGGAGGACGAGTCGTCGCTGTGGCAGTCGAAGCAATATTGCTTCAGCAGCGGGACGACATCTTTTTGCAAATCGGCGTTGGCAAATGGAGCCAGCGTTTCCTCGGTCACGACAACCGGCAGTAGTTCGGGGACGACTGGCTTGGCGGTTGTCTTGGACTTCGCCCCGGAATCGCTGCGCAGTTTGTTGAGCTGGGCCTCCAACTCCTTAACGAGTTCGTAGTCCTCTTCTTCCTCGGCGTCGCGGAGCCGCTCCAGCACTTGTAGCGCGCGGTAAGATTTTTCAATCTTGAGCGTAAAGACGCGGGCCTTGCGCTCTTCCAGCGGGCCCTCCTCCGACTCGGGGCCATTTAGATAGATGGGGATCAGGGCTTCCACGATCTCGCCAATTTCAAAGAAGCCATCCCGGAGTTGTTCGAGTAACTCGAGACGGTCGAGATCTTCCTCGCGGTCTGCTTCCTCGATCTGCTCGTTGAGCTCAATCAGCTCGCCTTCCATTTCCAGCAGTTCGCGACGAGCATCCATCTCGATTTCGACTTGCTGAAACTGTTCCTCCAGCTCGCCGATCCGATCGTCGTCGCCCGACTCATCGGCGGCTCCCATCTGCTCTTCCAGTTCGCGGGCCGTATACGTCAGCTCGATGAAGCGGTCGATCTTTTGAATGCGTTTTTGCGTGACTTTTTGAGCTCGCGCTAATTCCTCGGCTTTCTCGACAAGCTCGCCGCGAATCTCCATCAGGAATTCGGCGACTTCCTCATCTTCGTCCTCGTCGTCGTCGAAGTCCTCTTCGTCAAATTCTTCTTCGAATTCTTCTTCCCGGTCTTCGAATTCTTCCTCTTGCTCCTGAGCCATCGCTGCACTGGGTGCGAGCGGAGTGGCGGTGTCGAATGCGGGAAGCATCAGGGCACACAGCAGCCAGAAGAATAGAGATCGCTTCATCATGGAATGTCTTCGCGAGTTCGAACGCCAACGATTTACTGCGCTGAACCGACCTTGAGTCGGCGTAGATCGGCGCAGTCATTTAAATCGAGTGCGAATGCGATAGCCCAGAGGTTTCCGCATTGCACCTGCGATTGCCTGTCCATTCTAGCAAAACGGCAGCAAACGGCGTGAGCACTTTTTGTGACAGTCCGTATCGGCCCGCTGCGTCATATTGGGCGTCGTTTCGCAGTGTTAGGCGATGATGTCGTGAGCTACTCGCCCCTCGACGTCTGTCAGCCGGAAATCGCGGCCCGAATAGCGGTACGTGAGCTGCTCGTGGTTAATGCCCATTAGATGCAGCATCGTGGCGTGCAGATCATGAACGTGCATCCGGTTTTCGACGGCCTTCATACCGAATTCGTCCGTCGCACCGTAGGTGAGTCCGCCTTTGACACCGCCACCGGCAAGGAACATGGAGAAGCCGGTGTGATGGTGGTCGCGACCCGGCTTCTTCGCCTTCTGGGCGTAGGGCGTTCGACCAAATTCACCGCCCCAGACGATCAGCGTGTCTTCCAGCAGTCCGCGTTGTTTCAGGTCGGTGATCAACGCTGCGGTCGCCTGATCGCTGGAGCGACAAAGCTTTCGGTGTTGATTGTCATTGTCTTGATGCGTGTCCCACGGCTGCTTCTTTTTCTTGTCGACGTAGAAGACCTGCACAAATCGAACGCCGCGTTCGGACAACCGACGAGCGAGCAGGCACGATCGCCCGAACAGCGAGTCGCCATATTGATCGCGAGTGTTTTGCGTTTCGCGCGAAATGTCGAAAGCTTCGTTCGCTTCACGTTGCATACTGAACGCAAGTTCGAAGGCGCGGATCTGTGCCTCGAGCGCTGCGTCACGTTGACGACGTTCGGAGTGAATCGTATTGAGCTTTTGCAGTAGCGCCAGTTGTTCACGTTGGGCGGGACGATCGAGTTTGGGATGCCGCAGGTTCTTGACCAACGAATCAACTCGCATGTCATTGGTATCGACGGAAGTGCCCTGGTGTTCGCCGGGCAGAAATCCGCTGGACCAAAGCTGTGGACCCACAACCGGCAGACCGGGGCACAAGACAACGAACGAAGGCAGATTCTGGTTTTCGCTGCCCAGTCCGTACGAGGCCCACGCTCCCATCGAAGGCCGAATGGGTTGTTGATTGCCGGATGTCATCACCAGCAATCCCGGCTCATGGTTGGGCACGTCCGTATGCATACCACGCAGAACACACAGGTCATCGGCGCACTGCGAAAGCCACGGAAAAAGCTCGCTCATCACGACGCCGCTTTCACCGTGCTGGCGAAATTTGAAAGGCGAGGGCATGAAGCCTGCTCCCGCTTTCTTGTAGAGCTTTCCTTCCGGCATCTGGCCTTCGTATTTGGCCAGTGCAGGTTTGGGGTCGAACGTGTCGACGTGTGACGGAGCCCCGTTCATCATCAGAAAGATGACGCGTTTCGCTTTTGCTGGAAAGTGCGTCACCGGCGCGGCGACGGAAGCATTCGCCTGTCCGATCAGCCCGGCTGACTGCAGAGTGCCCGCCAGTCCCATGATTCCTGCGCCGGTGCCGGCCCGCTGCAACGCTTCTCTGCGGCTGATGTTCTGCGGGAAGTGCATGGGATTGTTTCCTGGGGGAGTCAGTTACCGTTGACGGGAGTCCGGTTTTGGTTCGCTTGTACTTGTCTGTTGCTAGTCCAGATAGAGCATCTCGTTGGAAGCCAACAGAATCTGGGCGTAGTTGTTCCATTGATCGATTACATCGCCATCTAAAAGGTAGGCGACGCCCAAATTCAGTTCTTGCGAAGTGGGCGAGCGGGCGTACAGCAGTTGGTAGGCGTGTTCGATTTGGTCTTCGGTTTGGTCGCAGTGTGAACGAACTCGTTTCGCAAGCTGCTGGGCGCGGTGAACCATGAACGGGCTATTCAAGGCGAACAGTTTTTGCAGCGGAGTCGTCGTTTCGACTCGCCTCGCAGCGTGGACGTTAGGGTCCGGGTAGTCGAACAGATGCAGCATGGGGTTCAACTCAAGGCGGCTAACCTTGCTATAGACCGTTCGTCGGGTGGTAGTTGTGTCTTCCACATCAAGCGAGTCCCCACCAACCTGATCATCGAGCTGTCCGCAGACGGAGAGCATCGCATCCCGCCACATTTCAACTCCCAGGCGACGATGGCTCATTCGCCCAAGTAGTGCGTTGTCCGGGTCGGCGTGGGTTGTTGCCATCGAGGCGTCGCTGGACTGCCGATAGGTGGCGGACAACACGATTTCGCGGTGCAGCCATTTCAGCGACCAGCCTTCGTTCATGAAGCGGACGGCCAGATCGTCCAGCAGTTGAGGATGCGTTGGTGCCTGGCCCAGCTTGCCAAAGTTACTGGGCGTACCGACCAGTGGCCGGCCAAAGTATTGTCCCCAGATCCGGTTTACGATCACTCGTGCGGTCAGCGGGTTCTGCGGATCGGCGATGGCCTCGGCAAGGGGAAGTCTGCCACTGCCATCCTCCAGTGGCTTTTCTTCTTCGTACAGGACTTGCATGAAACGACGCGGAGCCAGTTCGCCTTCGTTGAATGCGTCGCCGCGAATGTGAACTTTCAGATCGCGTGGTTTGCCGTCGCGAATGACGTGCAGGGTTTCGGCCGGGTCGGGCTTCTTCTTTTTCTCGGTCGGTTTCCAGCCAGGCGGTGGCAGATTGTGCATTTCCGTGCTGGCGAAGACACCGGCCAACGCGTAGTAGTCTTCCGTTGGAATAGGATCGTACTTGTGGTCGTGGCAACGAGCGCACGCGACCGTCATGCCCAGGAAGCCTCGCGTCACCGTATCAACGCGATCCTCCCATTCGTCGGCCATCACCTCGGGCGCGTTACGTCGATAGTACTTCGGGCCCAAACCCAAAAAACCAAGTCCCGGTATGTGGGCTTCGCCTTCTTCGCCCAGCAGATCTGCCGCCAACTGCACGCGGACGAACTGGTCGTAGGGCATGTCGTCATTGAACGCTTTGATCAGCCAGTCGCGATAGCGGTAGGCATTGGGGTAAAAGAGCGACTGATTGTTGCCGACAATGTGCGCCTGGTCTTCGGCGTAGCGTGCGACATCCAGCCAGAGTCTCGCCCATCGTGCGCCGAATTGTGGAGACGCCAATAGACGTTCTACAACGCGGCGGTAGGCGTCCGGTTGTTCATCGTTGATGAACTGTTCGACCTCCGATGGCGTGGGCGGCAGGCCCGTGAGGTCGAAAGTCAGACGGCGAATCAGCGTAGCGTGGTCCGCCGCGTGGTTTGGTCCCAGTCCCTTTTCTTCCAGTCGCGAGAGCACGAACCAGTCGATCTTCTTCTGAGGCCATGCGGTATTCTGCACGTCCGGTCGATCGTGCATGCTGGGTCGTTGGAAGGACCAGAACTGGCGGCCCGCTTCAATGTCGACACCGGATTCTGTCTGGGTATCCATGGCGGGGCGAGCCACTTCTTCGCGCGGGTCGTGGGCTCCGTCGCGGATCCATGTTTCCAGATCCGCGATGATTCGTTCCGGTAGCTTTCCCGCCGGTGGCATTTCCAGCCCCTCGTAGCGGACGGCTTCGATCAGCAGGCTTGCTTCCGGTTTTCCTGCAACGAGCGCTTCGCCCGATTCGCCGCCGCTCTGCAACCCGTGCCGCGAATCCAACAGCAGTTCGCCACCCACGGTTTTGGACGACGCCGAATGACATTCATAACAATGCTTGATGAGCACCGGGCGAATCTTTGCTTCGAAGAATTCGGCACGTTCGAGTTCATCCGCGGCAAGATGGCGGCAGCATAGAAACAGACACAGCAATGTGAGTGTTCGGAGCATTTGGATGGGCCATTGAGGCTTAGGTGGGACGCTTGATTATACGCGCCCCGCCCCATCGCTCAAAACGGTGTTAAGCACCCGCCGGACCTGCCATTCGCTCGACAATTGCGAAATAGACGGCGTAAAGCGAAGCCAGAACGAACAGGATCATCATCAGATCGTCAACTAATCGGTCAACCTTCATGGCCAGTCTCCTGATTGAGCAGGGTTTGCGTTCTCATTAGCTCCATTCAGGTTCTCGTGCTTTGCCGCGATTTGTTGCGTGAATTCCGATCGAAGTTGCCATTCGGGAAGCTCCGATAAATTCAGAGTATCTTGCTGCCATTTCGTTGACGTAATTGTTGCGGACGAGCTTGATTTGCGACGGTGACGCTCGCTGCGGCAAAACGTTAAACTCTGCGGTTCATGGACAGTTCCTGCATCCATTGAGATTCATGGCTTACGAAAAACTCATTCTGCTCGCACCCTGTCACGGCCTCGAAGACTTTCCGCTCTATCACACTGGCGAGGAGGCGGCGAGCCTGTTGGCTTGCTGGACGGCGCTCTGGCACCCGCTGTTCATCCATAGCGCCGCGCATCTGCCGGGCATCGAACGTTGTGACTATCCAACTGATGAAATCGACAACGCGCTGCTCTTGCTGCCAACGCCGTGCGAAGTGGAGCTTGACGCGGATCTGCCGGAAACTGCAAAACTGAAGAACGCCGTTCTGATTCGCGGCGAACATAGTCGGTCGAAGATTTTGAAGGCCGCGTTGGCTCGGTATGGCGACGAAGCGGACAAGCTTGATGCTGAACTGGTGCGTGACTTTCTGGCATTTGGATTCGCGTTCCTGCAAGTCGAAGTGCTCACACAGCAGATGCGCTATTCGAGCAGCATTGATCAGACCCGCATCGCTCGTGATCTGAAGCTGGCCGCCGCGGCGCTAATTGCTGGCGACAGTGAGACATGTCGTGAAAAGCTGACGGTATGCCACGATGCGCTGACGGACGAACGAAGTCACTACTATCCCGTCGAAGTTTATTTTGTTGATCTGACGCTGCTCGCAACACAGGAAGCGACGCTGGGGCGATCGCTGGACCGGCAGTTGGACGACGAACCCGCCCAGAACTTTATTGCCAGTGGTGTGGCGATCGAAAGGCTGGCCCAACACAATCCATCGGCGCTCGACAAATTGCGCAATCGACTGGCCGCCGGTGAAGTTGGTCTCGCTGGCGGTGAATACGAGGAGTTGCGTTTGCCGCTCTGTTCACCCGGCACGGCCGCCGAGCAACTTCGTAAGGGGCAGGTTGTCTACCAGGAGCATCTTGGGCAGTTGCCTTCCACGTTCGCGCGTCGTGCGAACGGCATGTATCCGAATCTGGCGTACATCCTTCGCGATGCTGGCTTCGAATCCGCGCTGCACCTGAAGTTTGACGAAGGTCAGATGCCCGATTCGGCGCAGGGCAAGACGACATGGCAGGTTGGAGACGCCGATCTCATTGAGTGCTACGCACGTGCACCGCTGGACGCCGCGGCGCACGAGACGTTCCTCAACCTTCCGTCCCAGCTCAGCGACACGATGGATACCGACCACGTGGCGACGAAAATGTTTGTCCATTGGCCAGGGCACGTTGCGCCCTGGTACCACGATCTACGGCGTTGCGCACGATACGGAACGGCGCTGGGGAAGTTTGTGACGCTGACGGAGTACTTCAGCGAAGCCGCCGCCTACGCGACAAAGGATTCTTTCCACGCGGATGATTACGTGTATCCCTACCTGCAGCAATCGGCTGCGTCAGGGCAGGGTGGGGCGATTGCAAATTGCCGTGACTACTGGCAACGCGAGATTGAGGGTGTTGCAAAATCCGGGCTAACGGCAATCGCCAACATTCTGGATTGTGATGACACCGAACAGAAAAACGACATCGCCCAAGTCGTTCAGGAGAAGCTCTGTCAAACGGAAGACGGAGCGACGACGGTAGTCAATCCGTTCTCGTTTCCTCGCCGCGTTTTGCTGACTTCAACGACCGGGCAGTTAGCATCCGGCGACGCGGTGTACGCTGCAGCGCCCAATTCCGACGGCAGTCAGCAGGCGCTGGTAGATGTACCCGCGATGGGGTTTGCAACGGTGCGATTCGATGGGCAGGGTGAAGTGGCGAGCGGTCCGGAAATTGTTGACGCGGAAGAGCTCATGCTGCGCAACGAGTTTTTCCAAGCCACGATTGATCCGGTCACTGGGACGCTTCGATCGTTGCGTGATTACAAGTCGCGAAAGACACGGCTCAGCCAGCAGTTGGCCTTTCGAATCACGTTGCCGAAGACTGGCCAGCCGTGGGTCGATAGCAAATCGCCCGTTGCCTATTCCGTGATGGCCGCCGACTCGGTGGAAGTCACGCGGAATGGTCAACTGGTCGGCGAAATCGTGTCGCGAGGGCGTTTGCTTGCGCTGAATGGTGAAGTCGTCGGGGAATTCGTACAACGCTACCAGGTCGAGCGAGGGAATCGTATTCTGGCTGTCGAGTTTGAAGTTCGCACTGTCGAGGAAGTGTTGCTCGATGATCCGTGGGATTCTTACTATGCGTGCCGATTTGCTTTTGCAGACGAGTCAGCCGTGTTGCGGGCGGGATGCCGCTACCAGGCGCACGATGTCAGTCGTCGTCGATTGGCGGCTCCGCTATTTGTCGACATCGATTGCGGGAATTTGCAAACGACCATTCTGACAGGTGGCCTGCCTTTCCATCGACGGGCTTCCGACACCATCGTGGAGACGTTGATTGCCACTCGTGGTGACTCTGAGACTACCGCCCGATTCGGAATTGGTGTCGACCTGCCGAATGCATCGCGGAGTGCGATTGAGTTTCTGGCCAAATCGCAATCCTTGGAACTCTCGGCGGAACTGGCCGGTGCGGCGTCATCAGAAGTGGGTTGGTTCTTTCATATCGATTCACGGAACGTCATCGTTACCGACTGGCGGCCATTGGAGGACGGCACCGGGATTCGGTTACAGATCGTCGAGACCGCCGAGCGAGCTTCGACGGTAAGTATCCGCTCGTTCAAGCCATGGCGGACGGCAGCACTCGTTAATTTTCGGGATGAAACGGTTGCTGAACTGAGCGTCTATGATGGAGTGGCGGAATACCCGATTCCGCCGGGTGCGTTTGCTGAAATTCGCTTGCAGTGGTGACGGCATTGTCGAACGCGGCGTTTCTACCATCCAGCGGGTCACCCAATACCAGCGTTGCCAGTTGATCCATCAGCGCCTTCCACCGTTCGATCCAGGTGTTACACCGTAATTTCATGACCGGCGCGGCGGGAATTGCGGGTCGAGATCCCGTCCCGACTGCCGACGGCTCGAGCTGTGCGACGTTTGAAGATGTAGTACCGCTCGGCTTTGGCGGCGTGTCTGTCACGAGGGCGACGCCCGGCTTGCGGGCGATAGGGGGAGTGGGGGCGACGTTCGGTCCAGCGCCAGCAATCTTCCGTCTTGGCTCTCGTCGAAGGTCGGTGGCGCAAGCGTCTTGCGGCAGCGATGCGGCCGCTACACTCCCGGAACGATTGCTTCCGGTGTCGAGCGTCGTCCATGCGGCGGACTTGCCGCGCCGAATCAAGAATACCGGCGGCAAATCGCCTGAGGCACTCATCGATCGAACGCGTTCTTCCGTGAAGGGCCCAGCGACTTCTCCGCTGGCGAATCGTAGATAAAAGCCCTCGTTGTCGAGGCGATCGAACAGTTGCTTTACCCTGATGGCATCAATCCAGGCACTGTTTGCCTGACGTATCATCATTTCGGCGCGTATAGTGCCCTGTTGAATACCACGTCGGATTTGCACTTCCTTGTAAGGGCCTTGGATTCGCCCATCCGCGAGTCTTATGTACCAGTTCAATCGATCTCCTCCACGAAGAGGATAAGCAGGATCGACGGATCCATCCAACCCATTGAAAAATCGGAATTCGGAAGCCTTCTCGAATAGAACGAGGTTCGCTGCCCATTTGGGTACATCTAAACCCCTCTTTGGTTCTGTTTTCCCGTTTTTGCGCGGTTGGACCTGAAAAAAGTTGGGCCGACTACCGGGAAGCGATGACCGTTCGAATCGAACGACCGGCCCCCACACCTCGACTTCTCCGTGCGTGAGTTGGCTGGGATTTCAGGTCGCACCCCTCTACCTGCTGGGGGCATCTGGTTCTAGTAGGTAGATTTCGAAAATATCAATTATCACCAACTCCCTCCAGTGGTGGCGATTTCGGTAATTACGGATATTATCCGGGTTTACTGTGTTGCCTATATTTGCCAATTGCCTTAGAGTCAGGTGGTCGGCCGATGTTCCGGTTGACGCGGTAACAACAATTAGTTCAGCGGATAACGCTACTGACGAAAAAGAGTATCGATGCTTCTAACGGACCCCACATGAGTGGGTGGTCGTTGGTTGCATGGGTACTCTTTTTTTTCGTTGATACCCAAGAAACACTCACTACACCACGACTGACAGACCTTGAATCAGGAAACGATCATGAAAAGACTTTTCCCCCTCGCGATTGTATTGCTCACCGCTTCGTTCGCATTCGCTGAACTCGACACGACTACCTACGTTAGCCACGATGGTGGCGGCAGCGGCAGTGTCATCGACAACGGTGGCGGATCGTACACGCTGCTCGACTCGGACGGCGGCGACATGTGGAACAGTGGAGACCAGTTCATCTATCTTCACGATGGAGATCAGGTTTCGGAGAGTTTCACTGCGACGGTTCGTGTTGTCAGCCAGACGGAAGCAATCGATGGTCGTTGGGGAAAAGCTGGTCTTCGTGCCAGTGCTGATCTGACCGGCTTTTCGCAGTTCGCAATGGCTCAGGTTGCGACTGGAAACGGTTCGCAGCCGGGTGGTGCCAATCCTGTTCCATCGCGACTTGGTGGTCGCGACGAACGTCATCCAGACGGTGACGGCGGTTTCGAGAATCCAATTCTTGACGCTGACGGAAATGAGCTTCCCAACAACACGTTCGCTCCTGAAGGCACGAACATGACCTGGTTGAGCCTCATGTATGACGCGGACACGAACGGTTTCACCGCCGGTCTGGCAGCAGACGTCGATGGAGCTCCTGGCGATTGGAGCTACTCCGCTCCGGTAACCAACGTGCGTGCAGATGGCGATGGCTGGTACGTTGGCCTCGCTTACAGTGCCCATGACGACCTGAACTACGATCAGGTTACCCGTGAAGACGGTTTCCACGGAGTTACGTACGACAACTACTCGTTCACAACCTCGGGGCCAGTTGTTCCCGAGCCAGCGAGCTTCGGCCTGTGTCTCATCGGCCTGATGGGAATGCTTGGGCTGCGACGTCGCCATCGCTAGTCAGCATCCAAAGTCATGGACGGTGGGGGTATGCCCCCGACCAAATGCAAAGCCACCAGTCAAGCTGGTGGCTTTGTTTCGTTGGGGCATGGAGTCCCCGATTATCCCAACGATCCTAACGACTGCTGAATGATCGGCTTCGCGGCGCGTTGATGCCGTTTCTCAAACAGAAGCGGCTGCGAATTTGGTCCTACAGTGGAAGCAGTATCCGCGTCGGTGGACCACCTTGGTTCTCTCCAGTGACGGTGATCAGTCATCCTGATGTGCGAGTCTTCCTTTGGTGAGCAAGAAAAAGAGACAGAAACGCGAGACCGCTAACAAGGTCAACAAGCGATCCACTGCAACCGAGCCAGAACGTGTAAGTGCGTTGCCCTTGTGGTTGCGATGCGTGGCAGTGGTCGCAATCGTGGTCGGCGTGTTCTTGCTCACGCGGAGCAGTAATCCGGATGGTGACACGGTCGATTCCGGGAGTGTTGCCAGGAAAACTGGGGTCAGTACTTCGGATGCTTCGGCAGTTCAATCGCCGGACGTCGAACCACTACCGACGCTACCGGGACTGGAAAAGCAACGCTTTGACTCGGTCGTTCGCAGTGTTGCCGAGCGGGAGGACCCCGTGCTGGATGGCTGGGAGTCGGAACACTTCAGCGAGCTGGCGGGGAAGCAGCTCAAATCGATAGGGAAATGGATTTCGGAATCGACCACGCTCACGGACGAGATGCTCGAGAAGGTTGTTAGTTCCGAATTCGCCTGTGCTGGTTTACGGCCAGCCAATCTTGCCAGTGTCTTTGCGGATTCAGGTCTGGAGGTCTTTCGCGGCGATCAGTTCGCTGCCGCGGAACCTGAAAACTCCGATGAAACGTTGCGCCGTGGCGGCCTCGAGTGTTTTCGTACCGTCATCAAAGGTCAGGCGGACGCTGTTCGTGGGCTGGAGGACGCGCGATTCAAATTCAAGATCGTTGGCGTCGACACGGAAGGAGTCACGACCGATACAACGGCCTATTTCCAGACGAGCGGCCGGCGCGACGGGGTGGCGACGCAGGTTAACGCGACGTGGCATTGTCGATGGAAGAATGCTCCGGAGCATCCCTTGTTGGAGTCGGTTCGCGTTGAACGTTACGAGGAAGTCGTTCACAAGTCCGACGTTGGCGCGATGTTTGCCGACTGCACGGAGTCGGTGTTTCGGAATTCGGATCGATTTCAACGGCAGTTGGTCTACGGCATTGACCATTGGACAGACCGCTTTGATGGAGCGATCGCTCGACCGGCAGCCGGGCACGGAATTGCGATCGGTGATGTAAACGGCGACGGCCTGGAAGACGTTTACCTATGTCAGTCTCCGGCGCTTCCCAACCTCCTGTTGGTTCAGAATGCAGACGGCAGTGTTCGAGACACGGCCGTTGAGGCGGGCGTTAATTGGCTTGAGGGCACGCGTGCGGCGTTGCTGGCAGACCTCGACAACGATGGGGATCAGGACCTCGTTGCCGTACTCGGATCGAAAGTCGTAATTCAGGCGAACGACGGCAAGGGGCACTTCGAAGTAAAAACAATCATCAGCAGTCCCAGCAGCCTGTTTCAAATCAACGCCGTGGACTACGACAACGACGCCGACCTCGATCTATTCATTTGTGGGTACACGTTGTCATCTGGCGTCAATCTGGATGATGTGTTCGCAAACCCGATGCCCTTCCATGACGCAACCAACGGCGCGCCGAATGTGATGCTGCGGAACGATGGCGAGTGGCAATTCGAGGATATCACCAATGACGTAGGGCTCGATCAGAACAGTTCGCGATTCAGCTACGCATCGTCATGGGATGACTTTGACAACGACGGTGATCTGGATGTTTACGTTGCCAACGATTTTGGTCGCAACAACCTTTATCGCAATGACGATGGCCACTTCAACGACGTCGCGGCGGAGATGGATGTTGAAGACATCGGGCCGGGCATGTCGGCCTCGTGGGGAGACTTCAACAATGATGGCCAGTCGGACATCTACGTCAGCAACATGTTTTCCTCGGCGGGGAACAGGATTACCAGCCAGAAGCAATTCAAGGCCGGCCTGAACGAGCAGACGAAAGGCTATTTTCAACGCCACGCACGCGGCAACTCGCTGTTCGAGAATACCGGTGACGGCCAGTTTCGCGATCGCAGTGTCGATCTGGGAGTCACGTTGGGACGATGGGCTTGGGGGTCACTATTCGTGGATCTGAACAACGATGGTTGGGAGGATTTGTATGTCACCAACGGATTTGTCACGGCCGACGACACGGGCGACTTGTGAAGTTTTATGTGGCGCCAGGTCGTGGCGCAATCACCCGGGGAGAATGCTCCTTCTGCTGAGATACTGCGATACGATGTCGGCTGGAAGGCCCTGAATACGATGTTGAAAGCAGGGCGATCGCTCAGCGGGCATGAACGAAACTGCTGCTTCCTGAACACGCGCGGAGAGCGGTTCGCCGATATTTCCGCCGCCGCGGATCTCGATTTTAGTGACGATGGCCGAGTGCTCGCGCTGACGGACTGGGACTTTGACGGTGACCTCGATTTTTGGATTGCCAATCGCACAGGACCGCAGGTTCGTTTCCTGCGCAATGACGCTACGCAGGGACAGAAGTACGTTGCCTTTCGGTTGGAAGGCGTGCGTTGCAATCGGGATGCTATCGGTGCGAAAGTTGAGTTGCACGTTGGTGACCGCGAACATCCGGTTCGAGTCAAAACGCTCCGCGCGGGGGAAGGCTATCTGGCTCAGTCCAGTAAATGGCTCATCTTTGGACTGGGGGATATCGAACAAATTGACCATGCCGTTGTGCGGTGGCCCGACGGTTCGCGTGAAACGATTCGTGATCTGAAGACAGGGACCCGGTATCGGATTCGGCAGGGACAGGAATCCGCACAGCCATGGGCTCCGCCAACACGCGACGTTCAGTTGGCTGCCTCGAAAGTTGAAGAGCCAGCGTCAACGGACAAGGCGCGAATCGTACTGATCTCGCCGCTACCGATGCCAAACATCGAATACCAGTCGACCGAATCTCAACGGGCTGTTTCACTGGCTGGCGGAGGTTCGCCGCGTCTGATCAACCTTTGGGCGTCGTGGTGCCAGCCATGCATCAAGGAATTGGGCGAGTGGTCGCAGGAAGCACAACGTTTCCGAGCCGCTGGCCTGGAAGTGATTGCGGTTAATGTCGACGAGTTGGACGAATCCCGGAAGAAGGAGCAGGAGATTCGCGACATGATCGGCGCGCTGAAGCTGCCGTTCGCCTCGGGGTTCAGCTCTTTGAAGTTGAAGAATCAGTTCGACGTTTTGCAACGCAGTATCCTCAGGCGTCAGCAGCCTTTGCCCGTGCCAAGTAGCTTCCTTGTGGACGCGCGAGGCAACCTGCGAGTTATCTACAAAGGTCCGGTTGATGCTGAACAGGTTCTGCGGGATTCGAAGCTGCTGGATGCCTCTGAAAAGGAGATCGTAGAAGCGAGCGTTCCTTACGAAGGAATCTGGCTGGGAACGCCATCGGGGTCGTCGCCCAATCAGTTGGCCGTGCGATTCGTTGAAGGGGGTTTTGTTGACGAAGCAGAGGCTTACCTTCAACAGTTGGCTGGGAATCCGACACGGAATCGGCTCTACAATCCCGCCGAGGCAATGGTGTTGCTTGGCGCAATCTACACAGATCGCAAGCAGTATGCGTCAGCGGCGGAAGCCCTGAAGCGGGCATTGGATGCCGATCCGAACCATCGTCAATCGCATATCGTATTGGCCGAGGTGCTGACGAAATTGAATCGCCACAGCGAAGCGGCCGAGCATTACGAAGCGGCGCTAGAACGTCGCGAAAATGATCCGGAACTGAGGCTCAAGCTGGCGTTGGCCCGAATCAGTCTTGGCCAACACGAAGAGGCAGCCGCGGAATTGCGAAAGTCAATCGCGTACCGACCGTCTCCAATCGCATGGCATCATCTTGGCAACTCGCTGGTGGCGCTGGGCCAGCTTCCGAAAGCCGTCGAATGCTTCGAGGAAGCCATCCGGATGGCTCCTGCGCTCCGGGTATCCGTGAACAATCTCGCGTGGCTGTTGGCGACGCGCCCGGCGATTTTGCAGCCGACTCGCGCCGTCGAGTTGGCGATGCGATTGGTGGAAACGACCGAACAGAAGAATGCCGGCGATCTGGACACACTCGCGGCGGCGCAAGCGGCAGCCGGTGAATTCGCCGCTGCGATCTCAACCAGCGAAGCGGCCATTCGCGCCGCGACGGCCGCCGGCGACACCGCGAAGGCCGAACGAATCAGCAAGCGACGGGCGCTATATCAGCAGCGTCGTCCCTATCAGGAATAGAAAACCAACCTTTGCAAATACGCGGGGATAGCGGAATTCTCGCGAGAAAACGTCACTCTCGGTCACGCAGAAATACACCCAGTCATGTAAAATACGCCTCGGAGGTGTAGCCTACACCCGCTCAAATCGGGTGTAGTTGTGATGAAATAGAAGTCGCCGCGAGTGGTCAGACTCACGGCGTCGAGGAGCCGAACTGGAAAGGAGTTCAGCCGTGCCGCATTCTAGCCGTTCGCGACGGAAACCAAAAAAGCCTCGCCGAGATTTTCCGCTCTTCCCTCACGCCACAGGTCAATGGGCGAAGAAAGTCTGTGGTCGAACACTCTATTTCGGGACCTGGGACGATCCTGAGTCGGCCGAGGCAAGGTGGATGGCACAACGTGACGACCTCTTGGCCGGAAGGCCCCCAAATACGTTTGCCGCCATGGAGGGCACTCTGGCAGTCGAAGATGGCTTGCAGCTCTACCTCGAAGCGAAGGACGCCGCCAATGCCCACAAGCGAAACTGGAACAAGCGGTTCACCTCGATAAAGAGGCTCTGCCGAATGCTCGTCGCTGAGTTTGGCTCGAATCGTCCAATCGCCTCCCTGAAGCCGGCCGACTGGACGCGACTGATGGTGCGAGCGCGAAAGAGTTTTCGGAGCCCCAACACGCTCAAACTCTGTGTCATCGAGGTGAGGACCATCTTCAATTGGCTTGCCGAGAACGACTACATCGAACGTGTCCCCAAATTCGGAACAGGGTTCAAATCGCCAACTGCGGACGAAATCGCAGAATTCACCGAACGGCAACGCCGGACTCACGGACAGCGACACTACAGCGCCGACGAGATACGCAAGCAACTCCAGCTCGCTGATTCGCCGTTGCAGAAATCTTGGGTGTTACTTGGCATCAACATGGGGTGCGGTGCTGTAGACATGTCAATGCTCCGGTCCTACGAAATCGACCTAGAGAACGGGTGGTGGCGCAATCGTAGAGTGAAAACGAAAGCCCCTCGCGAAGGCAAGCTCTGGCGGAGGACGGTCGAGCAATTGCGTGCCTACCAAGGGCACGAGCGGCCAGACCCACACTCTGCTGCCGACGAAGAGTGGTTCTTCCTGAACGAAGAAGGGCGTCAATTCAAATCGTCGCAAGTGCGGGAGCGGATACGCAACCTGATCGAAAACTGCGGCCATCGACGACACGGGGTGGTGACGTATGGCTGGCGTAGAAGCTTCGAAACGTTCGCAAGTGAGTCTGTGGATCAGACCGCGATCGATCTGGTGATGGGGCACAAAGACAAGTCAATGGCAGCGACGTATCGTCAGAGCTTTCCTGAAGCCCGATTAGTTGCTGTCGCGGAAACCGTTGAACACGCTGTATTCGGGGAGGTGTCATAGTGGATTTTTCAAAATACGAAGAGCTCAAGAGTTTCACTGCAAAAGACAAGAAGATTCTCCAAGGGCTCGAAAGAAGTGGACACGCGAATTCGGACACGGTCGGCTTGATGATTGGTGACCTGTTGCAGGAGGTCGAAGGCATCGCGGGGCGTCCACTTGAACGCGACGAAATCGACTTGCTCGAAAGCATGGTGGGGAACGTGTTTGGATATGCACTTGTTGTGGGAGGCGAGGCAGCCCAAGGCGGCCCCCGGCGAAACGGGTGTGCGTACTCCCGTGTAAAGGCATACCAGGCAGCCAACGACGCCACATTGGCCGAAGCGTTAGAAGCAACCGGCATCACGAGAGAGGCGTATAAATCAGCCGGACAACGGGCGAGGAAAAAAAGTGCGTCAAAATTCACGTCGGCGGAAGACTACCGTGACAAAGTCGTGCAGCGACTTGAAGCCCGCCGGAAAAAAAATCAAAAATAAGGGGGTATCGGAACGTTCCGATACCCGTGACGGCGGCCTGCTCGTCTGCAAATCTCTAGTGTCACTTGACCGCACGGAGATTCAAAAAAATGCAGACAACTGCCAGCCAGCCAATCTGGCTATGGGACGACGATGCAGCCGCCATGATCGGCGTGACTGTGCGAACTCTTGCAAATTGGCGGTGCCGCAGGTTCGGCCCGCCGTTCTATAAACTCGGCCGCCGAGCGCGATACATCCAAGCCGAGGTCGAGGAGTGGATCCTCGCTCAACGGGTCGATACGTCGCCCGTACAAACGTCGCGATTGCGGCGAAAGAAGCCCCGCAAATATGACTTGAGCGGAGGCGAATAGATGCACACTATGCAACCAGGCGATCTCGCCACCACCAAATTCTGCGGATTCAGCCGCGTCGTCAGTGTCATCGATATCATCCCCGAAAGCGAGCCATCGCAACACTCACGTGACTTGTTGTGCCGCGTTTCGATGGACGGTCGCACCATGCTGCGGCGCATGTCTGAGTTGAAACCGTTGGGCCAACCGCATCGGCCAGAAGACATCGCCGATTGCGTCGTGCCACTCGATGGAGTGTTCGGCGGCGACGACGAAAAACCGCCGCCAAACAAAGCTGTCTGACGACGGCCCAAATTCCTACCGCCCGGGTGCAACCGGGCGATCACTCTCTCACGACATGAACGGATTCTATTGTACCGCGATGACTATCGAAAGAACACTGGCAATCTTGTTTCCTGACGGCATTGCCGAAGTCTGTGCCATCGGCAAGACAGGTCGTGTTGGTGGCTTCTTCCGCGACCACGCTGCTGCCGCCAGAGCAGTCGAAAAAGCAGATGCCAGCAAGCCAAAAGGTATCTATTGCACACTCAATCCTGTCGACGATTTACTTTATGCCCGATCGCCGGAATCGATCGGAGCTAGCGATCTAACGAAGGACATAGACGTTGTTCGTCGCAGGTGGATCCTGGTCGACTTTGATCCGGTGCGGCCAAGCGATGTTTCATCGACAAGTGATGAGCATGACGCGGCCCGCACCAAGGCTGCCGATGTCGCCGAATGGCTCCGTGGACACGGTACCGGCGAACCAATCCTTGCCGATAGTGGCAATGGATATCACTTGCTGATCCCGGTCGACTTGCCGAACAACGTCGAATCCAAGGCACTGGTTAACAACTTCTTGAAAGCCGTCAAGCAGCACCATCAAGACGAATTCGTTGAGGTGGATACCAAGGTCGGAAATGCCGCCCGCATCACCAAGCTTTACGGCACGCGAACCAGAAAGGGCGAAGAGACGGACGAGCGGCCGCACCGATACAGCAAGCTGGCCAACGTGCCAGACTACCTCCAAAACGGGTGGCGTGATCCAACGTCCGCTGACGTGCTTCAGGTTGTCGCCGACAAGTTCGCGGACGATTCGAACGGTGACGACAAGCATACGCCGCCGCCAGTGACGCAGGTGGAAAGCTCGTTGCTGTTTAGCCCGATCTCCAACGATAACGCAGTTAGTCGCTGCCAGCAGTACCTCGAGAAAATAGGCAACTCGGTGCAGGGGCAGAACGGTTCTGACCGCATGCTACAGGCAGCCGCCGAGACGCAGCGATTCGGCCTATCGGATGGCGATGCAACAAGCATTCTTAACTGGTTCAATGGGGCGAAGTGCACGCCGCCATGGACCGACAAGGATATTCAGCACAAACTGGAATCCGCGAAAAAGAAGGTTGCAGAATCCGGCGAGCACGGTTGCCGACTAAGGGAGGGATACCAGCAGGCAAGTGTGAATGATCTTGTCGAACCTGATGAAGACGACGAGTTGTTCGACGACGTTCACGAGGATCCGGGGGCAATGCCTTCAGAGTTGTTCGATTGTCCGGGATTCATAGGCCAGTGGTTTGAGCACCTCGAAGAATCTGCAGTCGTCCGTCAGCCGACTCTCAATTTTGCGGCGTCACTGTCGCTCACGGCAACACTGGTGGGCCGTTCGGTTTATGAGACCTTGGGCAACCGAAGCAACCTACTGATCGTGAACCTTGCCGAGACCGGACGAGGGAAAAACCACGCCATCACGAAGACAAAAAAACTGCTGGATGCGGTTGGCCGCTCAGCGTTCTATTCCGATGAGTTCTCGTCCGGCGCCGCCCTCGCAAGAGGCTTGAGTGTCTCTCCTAACAAGCTTTGGATATGCGACGAGTTCGGAAAGCAAATGCAGAACATCAACTCTCCAACGGCGGGCTCATACCTGCGGGAAATCGAAGGACTGCTGCTCAAAACATACTCTCAGGCAGGCCAAAGCGTGACTAAAGAGTACGCGGACCCAGCCTACAACATCAAGATCGAAAGCCCTTGCCTGAACTTCATTGGGATGGCGACGCCCTCATCTTTCTTTCTGTCGCTGACTCCTCAATCCGTCAGTGATGGTCTCATCCCACGGATGCTTTTTTTCATTGGCGAGCCGAATCCGAAGTCAAACGAAGTGTCACGATTGTTTGAACAACCGAAAGACCTACCTCAGTCCGTCCTCTACGCCGCACAGGAGCTGCTGGGACGTCGAGAAACCAACGGCAACCTTGCTGATTTGCCAACTGGAGATATCTGCCCACACCCTGTCGTCTTCGAGCACGACGCTGCCAGCGAGTCAGCTTGGATAGCGTTTCACAAGGCCTGCCTGAAGCGAAAGGAAGCAATTTGGTCACGGGCTGCAGAGAAGGCCACAAGGCTGGCCCTTGTGCGAGCCTGCTCCCGCAATTTCGACGAACACACGATTCGCGGTGAAGACATGGAATGGGCCATCAAGCTCGTGACGTGGAACACCGAACTGGTGCTCAACCAAGTAAGCCAAAACATAGCTGACGGCGTCCACGAGGCGAAAAAGAAAAGGGCGTTGGCATTGGTGCGAGAGTCGGGGCGGTTGACGAGGAGCCAGTTCACGCGAAAGACGCAATGGATTCGGGACGCAAAAGAGCGAAATGGCATCCTCAACGATCTCCGTGAGGCAGGGTTTATTAGCATAGAGAGTGTTCAGTCCGGGGCGGGTAAACCAACACAATTTATTGTCTACAAGCGAGGCTGAGTAACTTCAAAAAATGAAGCCTTGAAATTGGGATACTTCAATTTGAAGCGTCCGTTCATGGTTTGAAGTTTCAAGTAACTTCAAGGGCCGGAATTGAATTTACTCGATGCCGAAAACTGACGAAAACAAGCGTAAAAAGAGAGTAAGTGGTAGTAAGTAAGTAGTAAATTCACTACTTCAAGGTGATTGTGTTACTACTGTAAATCTGGCAATTTGGGTGGTCTGCCTCTCATTTCCAAGGGTAATAAAAGGGTGCCCTTGAAATCTTGAAGTTACTCGCAGCATTCCCCATCTTAACGGCAAATACGTGGCAAAAGACATTGACTTTATTCTACGAATTGCAATCCTGGGATTGTGGAGTCTGGCTTGCTTCTTCGTGCTCTCTGCCGAAGCCGATTCCACAAATCCCAGAGCAAGCCAGCTCCTATTTGCAATCACGCACGGAGGAATGTCACGGCGACTACAGCAGGCCCAAGGGGTGCCCCCCGTACCTTGGGTCCTTCCGAAGGGGGGCGGGGCTGTGGGGCGGAGCCCGCCGGTCGAAGGACACTTTTCCGCACGAGATTTTTCAAAAATAACACTAAATGCACATTTTATCGTTGGCGGATGCGCAGCGGTGGTTTCCCCGCTGTTGGTTAGTGGCCGTGCTTAACCTCCGAGGCTTGTCCAACCTCGGAGGTTGCGAAGGTTTCCTTCGAGACAGAGGTGTCGGCTGAGGATGTCGCCCGTCGCTCGCAACATGGTCGTAGTTCGGGAGACAAGTTCTGATTGAGACCTCGATCCGCTTTGCCTTGCGAACCGCGAGCTCGGATCGCAGGCCTCCCCAAGGTCGTGGAAAAGTGATCACTGGATGTAACGCTGCGCTGCCTTGTGCAATGCCCAGGGAAACAAGTATCGAAATCTCGGCTCTTTGTAAGCCAGTTTCTGCAATCTTCCTTCGCTCGAAAGGCGACGCATCAAGGGCCACGTTTCGGTCGGATTCATTTGATGCAAGCAACGTAGCAATCTCCCCGCAATGTCTTGGATTGTGGTTCGAGTCTGAATCTTGTGTTGAGACATCCATTCGTCGAAATCTTCTCGAAGTCCTGGTGGCAAGAAAGTTCGTCGATCAAACAGCAGTACAGACGAAGCTTTTTTTTCAACTCCAAACAGACCTCGAGGAACCCCGGCCTCCTCGAGGATACGGCGGCTGATAGGCCTGTCGTAATCAGATCCAATGCGCCAGGGCTGCATTTCGGACGTCCTGCCAATCGCACGAATCTCGGTCTCTTGGGTGCCCCCCAAAAAAGCGATTGGGCAATGAATGTAGCCGATATGCAAACGAGCTTCCGTGTGTGATAGGCCGCTCTGATCACCTCTTTTGAACTGTGCACACTGTCGGTCTTTAGATTCCCAAAGGCGGCTACCGCCATAGCCGGTGAAAAGGGCTCGATTTTCCAGTGTGTTCGCGCAAGCCGAAAAATAGAGATCTTCTCCTTTACCATCTGATGCGATGAATAGCGGCAACAGGGCAGTTGATTCCATTACCTCCTCGCGCTTGGCGACGAGGGGCTTCAAGCCCAATTGCCGTGATATCTCCGAGCCATCATCGTCGACATTGCCGCGACCTCGAGCAATGGAAATTGTTTCCTTCAAGCCTGAGAAACGCGCCATGGCTGCCACTGTCGGCGAGTCATAGCCGGTAGAGATTGAGGCAAGTGGAGTTAAGGGATACTGACGGGCTTTGTCTGTAAGGTTGTCCCCAAGAGCAGTTAATGTCTCCGTCAGAAACCCATAGTAGTCGGCAAATTCGCGAAAAGCTCGCTGCGGGATCTTCTTGTCGACTTCCCTTATCGAGTTCCCATCCCAAACGACGTTTCGGAAGTAGGTCAAATGAATACAACCGACAGAGGTTTGAAGCTCCTTTTTGTATTGATCGAATCCGTAAATGATGGTCTCGAAAAAACCGAAGCCCCCCTCCCAGCCTGGGGAGACTTCCCCCCCGACTGCTGCCATCAGCCCGGCGAGTGAGTTCGAAATGGTGTAGTTGTTTTCGCCCTCATGCCATTGGAGCCTGTCCACGGTGTTGCTCGCCGAGACGAACATCACACTGTCTGCAACCAGTCTTCCTCCCGAACCGAAAACTATATCTGTTTGATCCAATCCACCGTCAGGAAACTTTCCGTTCCACACCGCCTCGCAGTATGAGTCTTCGAGCAGCTCCACTCCGCGACCGTGCTGAACACGAACGTGACCTGTGCGTTTACAACACTGAGCGACCCATGCAAGAGGCGGCCAATCGGACTGAATGCAGAACTCTAGCGGGTCCATTTACGGTCTCATTTAGGAAGCAAGTGCTCGATAATCAAATCTTCACGGTGTACACTATACACACCGCTTGTTCCCCTGTCCGTAAGCTTCAGCTGCGTCAACACAACACATAGTTTGTGGTGCAGTCGTAGGAGATCGAAGTTTGTCTTCTGTTTTAAGGGCCTGTTGGCCCTCGGTTGTTCTTCCTGTTCTGGCACTAGTGCTAACCACGTTAGTCATCTTGTATGCGCCGCGAGAGTATCGTTCCGAGTCGCTGTTGCTGCTACGAGTAGGCCGCGAAAATGTGGCGTTAGATCCCACCGCTACCACCGGCGAGACTATTCAAGTTCAGCAAAATCGAGAAAGCGAGGTGCGGACTGCATTAGCGATGCTTCGAAGTGACACGATCGCCAGCGAGGTAGCCGATGTTTTGGGCCCCGATTCTATTCTTTCTGGATATCTCTCACAGCAACCGAGTGAATCCGACTCTCGTCGCCGAGTCGTGCCGGTGGTTGATACGCTAAAGACGTGGGTAAGAACCTTGGATCCTATCGACGATATGGAGCAGGCGGTGCTGAAGTTACACAGCGGTATGAAGATCTCAGCACCAAGAGATTCCCACCTTATTTCCGTGGCTTTCGAAACCAAGTCACCGGAATTGGCTCAGCAGGTGGTCTCTAAATGGGTTGAAGCATTTCTTGCTCAACGGCCAGCGTTGACCAGAACTCAGGGCACATTCCATTTCTTTGAGCAGCAATCGGTGTACTTGAGAGAGAAGCTCACGAAAGCCCGCAACAAATTGCAAGAGGCCAAAGACAAGGCCGGAGTTCTTACGATTACAAACCAACAACAGCTCGTCACGGGACAGATCGCAACGGCAAGAGCAAAACAAACCGAACTGAGATCGTCATTGTCTGCGGCTGAGTCTCGACTTGAGCAATTGGAAAACCAACTAAGAGGGATTGATGAACGTGTTGTGCTACAAGAGATTTCCGGCGTATCCAACGCAGCACGCGACGGCATGCGTGAGCGACTTTACGAGTTAGAGATCCGTAAACATGGGATGGAATCCGGACTGACGAAAACGCATCCAAGTGTGAAAATGCTTGACCAGCAACTCGCCGGAGCACAAGAGGTGGTCCAGGGCATGGAAGACCGAACGGAGAAAACACTCGGCGTAAACCCAGTCCATCAGACTTTGTTCGAATCACTAGTAATTGAGAGAGCCAATTGCCATGGGATTCGATCCGAACTCATCGCATACAACAACGAACGAAAGAAACTCGACTCGGAACTAGTCGCCCTAAACTCCAGAGAAAAGGAAATCCTTCTCCTCGAGCGAGAGACGGCAATATTGGATTCGCAATACCAAATGATTTGCGAAAAAATGGAACATGCCCGCATCGATGAGGAGCTGGAAGCGGAACGCATTACCAGCATCAACATAGTTCAAGAGCCGATGATCCATCGACGGCCCGTAAGCCCTAACAAGAAAGTCTGTGCTGCAGTTGGACTCTTTGCTGCAATCGTCGGTTTCCTCGGACCGATATTCCTCAAGCGTCAGCCCATACAAGAGGAAAGAGTTCTCGCGACTGCTCGTGGGGCTGAATCGGCCAGCAATTCGCTACCCACAATCGCGTATAGCACAGTTCAACCTCGATGATGTTGCTTAAAGCCAAGAACGACTCACGGGATAGTGTTTTCAGCGGTCCCACGACTTCCCGATTGGAGAGTGAATCTTCGCGTAAGCAGGTTGCCCGTGGCACCCTGGCCATATTTGATCAGTTCTTGGTAAGCGGTTCGAGTTTTGTCACCGTAATCATCATCCAACGCGCTGCTGGGACAGCCGAACTCGGTATCTACTCCGTTGCGTTTTCACTGTTGATGACCATCGCTGGTCTTCAAACCGCATTGATCATTAGTCCGCTTACCGTCTTCCTGCCACGTCGAAACGTGGAGCGTCGAAGTCTACTGTTGGGTAGCGCGCTCGGGCAGCACGCACTACTCGCACCCAGTGTTTTTTGCGGTTCGCTGGCAGTCTGGATGATTCTAAGATCAATCGCGAGTCCGTTTGGCAGCTTGGCCCTCGCATTCACTGTTGCCCTGGCTGGCCTTATGAGTCGAGAGTTCGTGAGGCGGCTCAGTTTTGCGATGATGAACTTCCGGCATGCGGCTGCGTTGGACGGTATCGCCATGACGTTGCGTTTTGCTGGCTTCCTGTCTGTAAACTATTTCTGGCATTTGTCTGCCGCTTCCGCCCTTGTTGTGATTGGAATCGCAGACATTCTTGCCACGGCACTCTGGTTTGGTGTCCACGCCACGATCTTCGACTTTTCGCGAAAGCAGTTCGTTGAAGACTGTCGAGAAAGTTGGAATTTCGGACGTTGGGGTGTCCTGTCGCAATCGATGTACCTGGGGCAGGCACACGCAGTGCATTGGCTGATCGCGGTCTTCTGTGGCACGGCTGCTACCGGGGTGTACTCCATGTGCTCATCTGTCGTGCAACTTGCCAGCCCTTTTATACAAGGAGCCGGAAACGCAATCGGTCCCATCCTAGCTAAGGCCTATGCTTCCGATGGCCGGCTCTTGCTCCGCAAACTGGCTGGGCAAGCGACCTTCGTGCTTCTTATAGCCTCGACCTGCTATCTGCTCATCCTTTGGTTTGCCGGTGGTCAGCTGCTCGAGTTGCTGTTCCGTGAAGAAGGCATCGCTGGACAGTGGCCGGTTGTCGTTTGGCTTTCCATAGGAACGGCCTCGTCTCTTGTGAGCCTGCCTGCGGCAAAGGCAATCGGAGTTCTCGAGAAGCCAGCATGGAGATTCGCAATCAATGCAATCGCCCTGGGAGTAACGCTAAGCGCTGCTGCTGTCGCTGCGGCGAAGGGCAACCTCACCGGGGCAGCGGCTGGGGTATGCACTGGCTTGACTATTGCGATGATTCTTAGGTGGGGCGCGTACTGGCATTTGCTTCAACTGCGTGCAAGAGAGCAAGTAGCATGACGCACTCCAAACAAGCAGTTAAGACCCCATATTTGATGGTTACCATTTTGGGCATCTGGTCCTTGGGTCTGTTCTCATTCACAATTCCTGGCCGTTCATCGAATGGAACGATCGACTCAGTGGCCATTGCGAAACTAACCATCTGCAGCCTGCTCATTGGACTAGCGTGCCGAGAGCTGTGGATTAGCCACTTCTCGCGATTCCGCCAAGTTGTATATCTCTATTTTCCCTTAATTGTCTTTGTAGCCTGGTGCGCCACTTCGGTTGTTTGGTCTCCGCTTCCTACAACTACAATTTCGCGGCTTGTCGGCATCGTTGCCTTGCTGACGCTGTCAATTTGCATTGCCATGGGCAGTAGAACTTCCAAAGAGTTCGACTTGGTCCTAGGGCACCTGGCGTTATCTCTATTTGCAGTGAATTGTGTTTTGCTCACGCTTCATTTAGTCCGTCCAGATCTGTCTGGTCTCGACCGGTCTTTGAAAGCGTCCGGTGCTGATGGGGCAATCCACCCAACAGCTGCAGCAGCCAACGCGTCGTTGGGCTTAATGTTGGGTTTTTGCATGACGGTCATTCGGCCGATCAACAGAACGATTCGGGGGTTTCGGTTGGCATGGCTGAGCATCCCGATGATGGTGGTCGGCGCGCTGGTTTTGCTTCTTGCTGCAAGCCGTACCGCGCAAGTGCTGGTCGTGGTGCTGCTACCGATCACTTGGTTCACCGCAGCCAGCCACAGGACCACTGGACGATTGTTGCTAGCGGGTTTTGTCGGGTCAATGCTGACCATGCTAGTCGATGCAAAGTTCGAACTCGCCGATAGGGCTACGGAAAATTTGGTCGATGCTGCCTATCGCGGCGGCACGACGAGTCAGCTCGCCACGCTGAACGGCCGTACGGAAATGTGGGCGGCAGTGAGCAGCCAGTTCGAAAAGTCGCCATGGATTGGGCACGGATTTGGCGTCAGTTCAGAAGAAGGAACGTTCTTGATGTGGCGTAAATATCGCAACCACACGGCTCACAATCTCGTGTTACAAGTTCTTGCGTCAACGGGCTTAGTCGGTTGTGTCTTTTTCCTTTGGGGGCTCTGCAAACCTCTTAGGTTCGCTCTGTCGTCCCAGCCGATGTGCAAACAGTCTGAACAGATCCGACATATGAGCTGGCTTCTGTTGCTTTGGTATCTGGGTTGGAGCCAGCTTTGCGTCACGTTTGTCGGTCCACTGCGAACAGAATCGGTCGTTTTCTTTTCACTTTTGGGGTTGCTCGTTGCCAACGGCCTCGCCGATCAGGATGCGAGACGTGACGTATCCGAATTTGAAAGGGCCTCAATTTGAAGATCATCGTGGCCCACAACTACTACCAACAACGGGGCGGCGAATGCCTGTCCTTTGAGGCCAACGCGTCGTTACTGGAGGATCGAGGACACGAAGTACATCGCTTCACGCTGAACAATGACGATATCGATCAGCAATCAAGGGTGAAGGTTGCCGTGCAGACGATTTGGAATGCCAGCACGCGTCGCAAACTCGCCAGCATGGTTCAAGAGGTTCGTCCAGCCATCGTACATTTCACAAACACCTTTCCGAAGATTTCTCCCAGTGTCTATTCAGTTGCTCGCCATTTGGGCGCAGCCGTCATCCAAGATCTGAGGAATTACAGGCTGGTATGTGCGGCGTTCAATTTCCTTCGTGATGGCAAGATCTGCGAGGATTGCTTGGGCCGTTCGATCGCTGTCCCGGCGATTCGCCATCGTTGTTACCGCGGTAGCTTACCGGGGTCAGTGGTCGTTGCGTCCATGCAGGCGGTTCATCATGCGCTCGGCACATGGCGTTCCCAAATAGACCTGTTCATGACCCCCAGCGAGTTTGCAAAAAGCAAATACGTTCAGGCGGGATTTGAGCGGCACCGCATCAGGGCCAAACCAAACTTTATCGACTCAGTTCCAGAGGTCGGGGAAGGGAACGGTGACTATGCGATTTTTATTGGAAGGCTTTCACCTGAGAAAGGTGTCGAGTTACTGCTTGACGCCTGGCAAAAACTTCGGAGTCCCTTGAAGCTGTTATTCGTTGGCGATGGAGAGCAAAACGAGATCGTTGCTTCGGCCGCAAGGCTGGATCCACGAATACAAGCGGTCGGTTGGAAAAGCCACGATGAACTGCTTGAATTGATCGGTGACGCCAGACTATTGATCATGCCGTCGCTTTGGTACGAAACGTTCGGCCGGACGATAATCGAAGCCTATGCGAAAGGCTGTCCCGTCATCGCATCGCGGCTTGGCAGCATGCAGGAACTTGTGCTGGAAGGTGTTACTGGCTTTTGTTTTGAGGCAGGGAACTCCGACGACCTCGTCCGCGCCGTTCAAAAGATCTGTTCGCAAAGTGAAGAAGAACGTGCCGCTATGCGTTGCGCAGCACATGACGAATTCTTGAAGCGTTACACGGCAAATGAGAACTACAAAATGCTGATGGAGGCTTATCAGAGTGCGCTCTATTTTCGAGGGAACGGACATGGACAGGTCGCACCACCAGTACGTCGCGCGGAGGTGGAACGATGCTAATCTCCTATCTCCCACGTTTTCGCAGGGCTACGAAGGAACTCGACCGGCTTTCTGCTCGAGAAGCCTGGTCGCGCACCGAGATTGAAAACTGGCAACTCAAACGCTTGAACGAAGTCTGGCAACATGCCATCGAGTTTGTACCACACTACCGTGATCTGGCAGCCCATGGTTCGCTTCCCCAAGGCTTTGAGACGCTGGGAGAATTCTCAAATGACGTCCCGACGCTAGATAAGTCGCTCGTCCGTGATAACCCTCAGCGTTTCTTATCTGAAAGACCGCAAAAGGGAAGTTGGCACCGCACAAGTGGTTCCACGGGGAAGCCGACCTCCATCTTTTGGTCGCATGAAGCTCATGCACAGCACCTTTGCGCAAAGTATCGTCGTGACGCGAAATTCGGCGTTGGCATCTTCGATCGAAAGGCATTTGTGTGGGGGAATCCGAATCGATTTGCCCCTGGATTTAATGGCATGCTAAGCCGAACGAAGTCTTTGTGGTTTGACTGGCTTCGAAATCGCGTTCGGCTTGTTCCATACGAGATGGATCCGCAAACGCGAGTCAGATATGTCCGTCAACTTATTCGATCCAGATGTAAGACGATCTACGGGTATGCCTCAGCAGTTGAGCAATTGGCCCATACGGCAATGGAACTGCGCGTGGAGTTTCCTGATCTCAAGTTTGTCGCACTCTCCGCAGAGCCCGTCTATCGACGAGTCGTGGAACTCGTTGAAGCAGCTTTCGGCGTTCCATGTGTTACGGAATACGGCAGTGTCGAATGTGGCACGATGGCAACGGAAGGACCCGGACGCAGACTTCGAGTGCGAGAAGATGTTTGCTTTCTCGAAACAGAAGAACAATCGAGACGTGAGCATGGCATCGTTGTTAGTGTGCTAAACAACGCGTCTTTCCCGTTGCTTAGGTATGTCATTGAGGACGTGACGGATTGCCCCATTCTTCGTCCTGACACAGGATTTGCGGAGTTAGGAAACGTACTTGGCCGCAGCAATGACTTCATTCGCTCGGCACGAGGCGAATCGATTCATCCAATGGTTGTTAAGCACCTAATGGACTCGTCGGATGCAAGGCGGTTTCAAGCCAAGCAGCATTCGGATGGCCGGATTTCCCTGTTGCTTGAGTCCGAGCAAGATGTGCCCCAGACGGAAATAGCACGAATCCATCATGAGCTTTCGACGATCGCGGGCGGATACCCAGTTGAGGTTAAACAGACCGCCCTGATTCAGCGGACCTCGGCAGGAAAACACCGATGGATTGTCTCGGAACTAGCTTCTGAAGCTGCGAAGCATACCGAGGATCTCAGATAGGCATCAAGTGACAGTTGTTTCTCGATTCCAATACGATCTCACGCGAAGCACGCCGGGTGTGCGTCATGTGCTGCTGCGCGAGAAGTTTAGAGCCGATCGAACGGGCTTGCCATTCTCACTCGTTCTACTTCAGGACGCAGATGGAAGCTCACTGACTTTGGCCGAGTCAACCTTGCAAAGGCTCTGTCGGCGAATTCGCATCACTGACGATATTGGTTTCTTAGATCGCAAGACGCTTGCCTTTGTTTTGTCGGCAACAGGTCGCGACGGAGCCGCTTCGTTCTTAGATGATATCAAACATTTGCTAGATGAAGATAATAGGTTTCAATTTCAAATCGATTCGTACCCGAATGATCTCGATGGCAATGATTCCGGGCGAGGGCAAATTGATGAGCATACACTGGGAAAGCCAATTCTCCGGTTGTTAGCAGCACCATTGCCGCTTTGGCGTCGTTCATTAGATGTTGTCGTTGCGATACTGGCGATCGTTTGCTTGTTGCCCATTCTGATTTTTGTTTGGGTACTCGTTCGAAGCACCTCCCGAGGGCCTGCGATCTTCAATCAGCGTCGAACTGGGTTCATGGGTAAGCCCTTCACGATGCATAAACTTCGCACCATGGTAGTGGATGCCGAGTCACAGCAGGGGGATCTGCTTTCGCAAAGCATGCGAGACGGCCTCGCATTTAAGATGGAATGCGACCCGCGTGTAACACCAGTCGGAGTTCTTCTTCGTAAGCTTAGTCTCGACGAACTTCCCCAGCTTCGGAATGTGCTTAAGGGGGACATGACGCTCATTGGCCCGCGCCCATTACCGTGCCACGAATCAATGCATTGCGAAGCATGGCAGAGAGAACGCTTGATACATCCGCCGGGGTTGACGTGCTCGTGGCAAGTCTCAGGGAGGTCGAAGGTTACGTTCAACGATTGGATGCGGATGGATGTCCGCTACGTGCGCGATCGAACGATTTGGACGGACGTGAAGCTTTTGGGCAAAACGTTATATGTGATGTTGTTCAAACCGAACGGTGTCTGATTCAACCAAGATTGTTTCAACTTTGAAAAGATTATGTCCATTGCATTGGTCACTGGTTCCGCCGGACTCATTGGTGGCGAGGCATCTCGCTATTTTGCACAAAGAGGGCTCGCGGTCGTTGGTATTGACAACGACATGCGCGCACATTTTTTCGGCAGCGATGCTTCAACCCAGTGGCAGAGTAATCAGCTATCGAAAGCACTCGGCCGCATGTACAGGCACGAGTCTTTAGATATTCGGAACGAGAAAGCCATTGAGGCTCTTTTCAAGAGATACAGGACAGAAATCTCCGTCATTGTACATGCAGCCGCACAACCATCGCATGATTGGGCGGCAAAAGATCCGCTCTTGGATTTCGCAGTCAATGCGAACGGTACCTTGCATCTATTAGAAGCAACCCGTCGATATTGTCCTGAGGCCGTCTTCATCTTCACTTCCACGAACAAGGTTTACGGTGACATGCCGAATCGCCTGCCGCTGGTCGAGCTTGAAACTCGCTGGGAGATCGAAGCGGACCATGCATTTGCGGAGGGCGTCACCGATGCAATGTCAATCGATCAAACGTTGCACAGCGTCTTTGGGGCTTCCAAGGTGGCTGCGGATGTGATGGTCCAGGAATATGGGCGGTATTTTGGGCTGCGTACTGGATGCTTCCGTTGTGGCTGTCTTACTGGTCCGAATCACAGTGGGGCCCAACTGCACGGGTTCCTAGCCTACCTTATGAAGTGCGCAATCACGGACTCTCCTTACACAGTGTTTGGCTACAAAGGCAAGCAGGTACGGGACAATATGCACAGCGCCGACCTGTTGTCTGCATTTGGTTGCTTCTTCGATGATCCAAAATGCGGTGCCGTTTACAACTTGGGTGGCGGGCGATTCAGCAACTGTTCGATGCTCGAAGCAATTGAAATCTGCGAGTCGTTAACGGGACGCGAAATGAAGTGGTCCTACGAAGACTGCAATCGAATCGGTGATCATAAGTGGTGGATTAGCAGTCTGGAGAAATTCTCTCAGGACTACCCCAACTGGAGAATTCATCACAGCATCGACGACATCTGCGAAGACATATTTGAGGCCTTGTCGTCTAGAACTGCCGCAAGACAGAAACTCTGAAGGAGGAAAGGTTGTGGATCACAAACGTCTCCCCCGTGGAGTAGACCTCGGCACACACAATGTACTAGGGCTTCCGATTCGCGCAGTCGACTACGACGCGGCAATAAGTGAAATCGTGACATCCGCCCTAGAATCGGGGCCGATGTCGGTATCGGCTCTCGCTGTGCACGGGGTGATGACGGGTATGCTTGACCTAGAACATCGCTTCCGCCTCAGGCGGTTTTCTATGTTGGTTCCGGACGGCCAACCCGTTCGCTGGGCGCTTCGTTGGTTGCATGGTGTGAAATTACCAGATCGCGTGTACGGTCCCAACCTAATGATTCGTTGCTGCGAAGCCGCGGAAAAGCATGATATTTCGGTCTACTTATACGGCAGCACGGACGAGACATTACGCGACCTAGAAAGCAAGCTCAGGGAGCAATTTCCTCGTTTGCAAATCGCCGGTGCAATGGCCTCGCGTTTTCGGCAACTTGAATCGGACGAGCAGAACGAAATCGTCAGTCAGATCAAGGGTTCGGGGGCTCAAATCACATTTGTCGGACTCGGTTGCCCACGCCAGGAGGTCTGGGCCTTCGAAAACGTCGCCGCTCTGCGGATGCCGGTGTTGGCTGTTGGTGCTGCATTTAATTTTCACGCGGGGAATTTGGCTCAAGCACCACGACTGGTTCAGGATTGGGGATTGGAATGGGCGTTTCGTCTGAGTCGAGAACCAAGGCGATTGTGGCGACGTTACGTCTACCTTAATCCTCTCTTTCTTTATGGGATCGCAACTCAGTTCGTAGTCGGCAGAGACTTCTCCGCTGAGCAGCAACCAACTGAGCAGCTGCGCTACGGCTGAGTGCCCCAACTGCTGCATGACTGCAACGAGGGCCTCGACTTCCTTCGGCCGACATGTGCCTTTCCGACGGCACGGCAGTGAACATCTTCTACTCCGCAAAACTCTTTGGAGTTTTCTTGCGCAAGACCTCTGCGAGTTGCGCCAATCGTTAAAACGCTGAGGGTGCATCAGCCGACGCAGCTTAGCCAAACCGCGCAAGCGCAGAGGTCGTGACGACCTCTTGCAGCTGGCAGCGAGGCCAAGTCGCACGTGTTGATGCAACCGACCGCACGGAGGAGAACCTCCAATCTGCAGCGGTCTAGCGCAAGAGAAATCTCAGGAAATTGAAACGGCCATGTGGTCCAACTGACTAAGGTCACGACAGTTGTGGGCGTCGGCTACGACCTTTGATCATCGGCACGATTGGTCGCACGGTCTATTGCAAGGTCCCCCGCACACGAACATGAGCAACCGATGGCTTTTCGTCTTGCGCAAAAACATCTGTTCTGACTAAAGCGAAGACGAACCCAACAACGCACATTGGTTCTATCATGACTAGCCAACTGTACGAGTAAAGTTTCAGGGCAATCGCGTTACGCCCATGGACACAAATGTTAGAGTACCGACTTGATAAACGCGATCACTGTCCGCCGGGGAAATCACGTGTCCGTTCAACGAACAGTCTTGCTCATAACGCTCTTTGTTGCTCACTGTCTGACGGCATTGCCGTTTGCAACTGCCGCTAAGCAATCGCCCAGCATTCTCTTCGTCCTCGCAGATGATATGGGTTGGAAAGATGCGGGATACTTGGGAAGCGATTTATACGAAACTCCGTGCCTGGACCAACTGGTCCGCGATGGCATGCGTTTTAGTAGCAGCTATGCAGCCTGCCACGTTTGCTCACCTACGAGGGCGAGCATCATGACCGGTAAGTATCTCGCTCGACTGCATCTGACGGACTATATCGCGGGTGGCCGAGACCGGAAACTCACGATTTGGCCGTGAAGCAACTTCATCCCCGACAAAGACCGTGAGCATGAACCAACATATTCTCGTCTTCGTTTTGCTGTCTTCGATTTTGACGGCGAGTCACGCCCAGCGCAGTTTGGCCGCCGATTTTTATGTCGCTACGAATGGCTCTGACACAAATCCTGGCACAAACGCTGCACCTTTTCGCACGCTGGAAGCCGCGCGAGACGCGATTCGGAGTTTGAAGAAAAAAAGCTCGCCCCTCGACGGCGGTGTTACGGTGTGGTTGCGCGGTGGTGATTACGTACGCACTGGCGCACTGGAGCTGACAGACGTCGACAGTGGTAGTAAGGAGCAGCCAATCGTTTGGCGCGCGGTGGAGGGTGAGCGCGTACGTCTGCTCGGTGGGCGCAAACTTGCGGGATTCAAAACCGTGACAGACGCGGACGTGTTGAAGCGGCTGCCTTCCGCGGCCCGCGGACAGGTTTGGCAATGTGATTTGCGAGCTCTCGGCGTTACCGAATTCGGCGAAATGCAATCGCGTGGCTTTGGGCGGACGACAACGCCCGCCCACTGCGAACTGTTTTTCGCTGGAAGACCAATGACGCTAGCGCGATGGCCGAACGAAGGTAGCTGGGAGAAAATCGCAGACTTTCCTCAGGACTCTGCGATTGGCGATGGGCACGGTGGCAAAACCGGCAAGCTGGTCGATGGCTTTAACTACAAAGGGGAACGGCCACGCGGATGGAAGGGCGTTGACGACATTTGGATTCACGGATATTGGTCGTGGGACTGGGCGAATTCGTACGAGCGTATCGCGTCGATCGATCTCGACCGTCACTTACTGAAAACGGCTCCGCCACATGGCACCTACGGTTTTCGAAAAGGCCAGCGGTTCTACTTCTTAAATGTTTTGGAGGAACTGGACCAACCGGGCGAATGGTTTCTAGATCGTAAGCACGCGATCGTCTACTTCTGGCCACCCAAGCCGATTGCTTCAGGAGAATCGCTGCTGTCGTTGTCTGAAGAACCGCTGCTGCGCCTGAAGGACGTTTCACACCTTAGCTTCCGCGGGTTGACACTCGAAGCCACGCGCGGCAATGCCGTCGAGATGCAAGGTGGGTCCCGTAATCGGCTGGCTGGGTGCACCATTCGGAACATTGGCGATTGGGGAATAAAGATCGCGGGCGGCAACGATCATGGTGTGATTGGATGCGACATCTTTGATACTGGAGATGGCGGCATCGACATGACGGGCGGCGATCGCGAGACGCTCACACCCGGCGGGCATTTTGTCCAGAACTGTCATTTCCAGCGTCAGGGGCGTTGGTCAAAGTGCTATGTACCCGCGGTTCATATGCAGGGTGTCGGTCAGCGTGTCGCCCATTGTCTGATTCACGACCATCCGCATTGCGCGATTCTGTTTAGCGGCAATGATCATTCAATTGAATTCAACGAGATCCACCACATTGCCATGGAAACCGGCGACGTCGGCGCGATCTACGCGGGACGCAACTATACCTTTCGCGGCAACCGCATCCGCCATAACTACATCCACCACACCCACACTGCAGGAAGCGGTGGATCTATGGGCGTCTACATGGACGACTGCATGAGTGGCACCGAGATATATGGAAACGTTTTCTACAAGGTGCACTGGGCAGTGTTCCTTGGCGGTGGCCGCGACCATCACGTTGAGAACAACATCTTCGTAGACTGCGATCCCACATTGCGAATGGACGGCCGCGGGCTCGACGCTTCCACGACCTGGCGCAACAACGTGATCGGTCTGGGCAAGAGCCTCGCAGAAATGCCTTCGGCTCTTTACCGCCAGCGCTATCCGGCTTTGAAGAGTCTCGATGCGTATTTCGGCAAAACCGGTGCCCCACTCAACGTGGGTGACGACTTCAAGGGAGTGCCGCCTGAACACAACGTTGTAAAGCGAAACATCTGCGTGGGCGGTAAGTGGCTTCACGTCTCATGGCATGCTGAGCCGGACGAACTGGATTTGGCTGATAATCTGGTTGGCGAGGAACCCGGATTTGTGTCTGAAGAAAAGAACGGGATCAAGGACTTCCGTCTAAAGAAGGATTCCCCGGCTTTCAAAAAAGGCTTTCGAGCGATTCCTCTTGAAAAGATCGGTCTGCAACTGGACGAGTATCGCCGTGAGTTGCCGGAACGCAACCAAACGAGAAATGCAAACAATCCATCTGCTGCCGCCGGTCAAGCCGCAAGCGACCGAGCAACGCAGTTGTCTCCCGACGCTATTGTTGCAAACGATAAGAAGCCAGTCGGGTCGATTCTTGCGGAGCATGGCGACCTCTCGGTCCTTTTTCGTGACAACTCGGAATCACCCAAAGTGCTCAGCGGCTTACAAAGCCTATTCAATCTGAAGGATGCCGATGGTTACGACGCGTATGACCCGTCTGCCACAGGAAGCTCTGCAGGTCTGAACTTCGAGCACATCATTTCCGGTCACAACGAAGAACGCAATAAGTTCACTCCACGCCACGGCAAATACACGCTCCACCGTATCGACGAAAGAACGGTCGAATTGCGTCGTCGCCGCGAAGATAGTCCGTGGGATGTTTCCAGTAGCCTACGCTATTCCGTCGTTGCACCGCACTACGTTGATTTTGAGTTTAAGTGTATTCCGCATGACCGCACGAAATTTGGGAAACGCGGCTACGGAATCTTCTTTTGGGCCAACTATATGAATCAAGTCGATGACGTGGCTCTTCACTTTCTCGGTAAAGCAAATGCAGAAGGTGACGAAAAGTGGATCGCGGGGTCTGCTCCGAATACACACCGCGACCACATAGGTGGCGGTACCTATCGTCACGTGTCTGCCCCGCCACTCGAATACGACTCAGACCACAACTTCAAGCTGAACGTTTGGAGCTACGACTGGCCGCGATTCACAAAGCCGTTTTACTTTGGTCGCGCCGCCAACGACATGTCGTTGATGCTGATGTTCGATCGCACTTATTCGAAGTCGGACGAAATCCGGTTCAGCCTGTTCAAATTCAAAGTCCAAGACGAACGCCGAAAACCAGCCTGGGATTTCCAATACGTCATACACGATGTTGAAGTGGGTCGAGAGTATGGCTATCGCGGTCGATTGGTTTGGAAGAAGTTCGTCAGCGACGACGACTGTCTTCGTGAGTATGAATCGTGGCAAAGGGAGTTAAGGCGGTAGTGAGATTCTGCTTTGCAAATCCAAAGTAGCTCGGCTGTCCCCAGCCGAAAAGTAAAGTAACTCAATGCAGGGAACTCTCGGCTGGGGACAGCCGAGCTACTTTTTGTCTACCGCTTTCGCGCGAGCTCAATCGTATGAACCGTTACGTGTTCGCCCTTGCGTGGAGACTGTTTGGCCCATTGACCATCGGGCTTCAACACGCCTGATGGCGCGGAGCAGGGAGCCGTGTGCGGAAATGAATTGTCCGCACTGACTACCCAGACGCGCCCCGCCGCGGCTCGCATGCGCATGTTGGTTTCGTGGTACGGCCAGAAAACCTCGGTCGACCATTTACCACCATCGCGACCTCCGTTGATTGCATGGAAGATGATCTGGGCTCCGGCTTTCGATAGCTTCTGGCTCAAATGTGGATCGGGCATGGGCGTGCATTGTGGATTGGCCCACATGTCGTTGCAGATCAGGCCGCCGACGCGGATACCTTTGATTTCGAAGGTGCGTAGCGGACGAGTGGCGTAGTCGTTGATCTCACCCTGAGGAGGTTCCGAAAAGCTACCGCACAACAAGGTCTTGCTGTGAAAGCCAAGGAACTTGCCGGAACGATCGTAAAAGCGAATTTGGTTGTAGCACTTCTTGTCGTCTGGCTCGACGTAGCAGGTTCCCAAAGCTAACGCGACACCCGCTTCACTGGCTCGCTTGATGATCTTTGCGAGCTCTTTTTCAACCTCAGCTTGGTCAAACTTCGGTGTGTAACCGCTAAGCGAACCTTCCGGCGTCAGCAGGATGTCTGCCTTTTCTTTGATAGCGACATCCAACGCGCGATGAATCGTGGCACTGTTTTCCGAAATCGAGTTCGTTACCGGAATCTGAGCCGTCGCAACTCGGAGTGACACCTTCGCCGTTTCTTCGTCGTTCGCGCATGTGGTGGATGCAACAATCAAGCACACGATCAAGAATGCGTAGGAGTGTATGCGTCGTTTCATGTTCTTCTTTTCTAAAATTGGGTTGCCGCCTATCGTTGCCTGAACAATTTTGATGTCGCCAGACCGCGAATCAATGTCCGCACGCCATAGCCATCTTCCTTTGCGGACTTAACGATGGCTTGCAGTTGCTCTTTGTCGTCGACCGTCGTGACGCGGCGGAGGGCGTACGTGGCCAACTGCTCCACGAATGCGTGGGCCAGTCGTTCTTCATTTGCTGCAAGTAGTTTTTTGAATTCGTGCGGGCCAGAAAACGACCGGCCATCGGGTAGTGTACCGGACGCATCGACGGGCGGGTTGTCGCCGTGACCGCCCTCGACGCGTTCGACATCTCGCCAACGACCGATGGCGTCGAAGTTCTCGAATGCCAGTCCGAATGGGTCGATCTTTGCATGGCATGAGACGCAATTCGGGTCGGTCGCGTGGGCTTCTAACTTGGAACGGATCGTCGTTTTCGCTTCGTTGCTGGTAACGGGTTCGAGCGGATCAACGTTGGGAGGTGGCGGCGGCGGAGTGTATGCGAGGATCGCCTCGGACAACCATGCTCCGCGATGGACGGGACGGTGGCGTGTTCCATCGGACGTAAGGGAAAGGATCGAGGCATGCGTCAGAATGCCGCCGCGTCCAGACTCGCTGGGCACTTCAACGCGACTCATGGTTAGCTTCGCTGGCTGAGAAACACCGTAGTGACGCGCGAGTCGACGGTCGAGCATCGTCCAGTTCGAATCGACAGCCTCTCGCAGCGGCAAGTTCGTGCGAAACATCTCGGCAAAGTACTCGGTGGTCTCTCGCACCATGCTCTCTTCCAAATCCGGGCCGTAGTTCGGATAGAGTCCGGGGTCTGGCTGAAACATGCCGACGCGGTGCAACTGCAACCATTGTTTGGGAAATGAGTCGAGGAAGCGATCGGTTTTAGAATCGACCAGCATGCGATCCAGTTGCTCGGACAACCCTTCGGGCGACGTTAGCTTGCCGTTTCGCGCCGCGTTGAACAGCTCGTCATCCGGCATCGAGCTCCAAAGGAAATAGGAAAGACGACTCGCCAGTTCGAAGTCTGTCAGGTGCTGGCGATTTTCGTTTGGCGAACCCTGCTCCAGATTGAAGAAGCTACGAGATACCAGAAGGGCAGCCAAGGCCGAGCGGTAGGCGTCACGGAATGACTCGCCAGCTTCGCGTTCTGCGGCCACAAGTTGAACGTAGGGTTCGATCTCGTCCACCGAAACCGGCCGCCGCCAAGCTCGTTCCGCAAAACGCCGCAGACATGCGAGCTGTTCGGATCGATCAGCGTTACTTTCTGGCATGACGTCCCTGCGTTTAGCTTTGTCTGCTTCCGTGAGTAACGGACCATCGATTTCCACCCAGTCGATCAACAACAGTGGCGTCGTTGGCTTTCCGTTTTCATCGACCACCTTCGTAAATGGCGACCGTTCTCGACCGGTCAAACTGGCCAGTCCTCGTTCGGCATCGATCAGTTCGTTGCGAAAGAGTTGGATGCCACCATTCGCGTGTTTTTTCGTACGGTCATGGTTGCGAATTTCGTACTCCGCCGCCGGGAAAAGGCCCACAAACTCAAGCGTTTGAGGAGCATCTTCGGCCGCATCCAGCGTGCGATCACCGAACGATCGCTTGTGATGCTTGTGCCAAAGAGACAACCGGGGAGTTCTTCCCGTGAACGCTGGTAAACCGCTGGCTCGAACTCGAATGCGGTAGCGACCGGGATGAGCAATCGAGAACGACCATCCTTCGCCGAGCTGCAATAACTGCCGCTTGCCCAGACTCTCTGTTCCGTTGCCAGCATGTTTGCGGACGGTCTTGGACGGAACAGGGTTATCGGGAAACGCCTGTTCGACAACCGTGTTCGCCGCAGCAAAGTATCGTTCAACGTGCGACGGAGCGACCGACAGTAGCGAACCAACACGATCGAAGCCTTGCCAACGTGGGTCATCATTGAATGCACCGGGAGCTTCCACGTCGAAAACGACTCCGAGCAGATCGTAGACGGTGTGCGCGTATTCCGAACGGCTCAGCCGATAAAGTTGTACCGGGCCACTTCGTGACATGCGTGCTGCTGCGCCGGCTCGGATTTTTTTCGAGATTGAATCCGCGACGTGTCCAATCTCTTTGGAGTTCGGCAGCTTTTCTTCAGGTGGTGGCATCTCGCCCGCATTGATGCGGAAGAGAACTTCGCTCCACTTCTGAGCAACGATGGGATTGGAAAGGTCGCGTTCGAGTGTGTCGATGCGAAAGTCGCCTTCTTGTTCTGATTCGCCGTGACAACGCAGGCAATGGTTTTTTAGGAAGGTGTTTGTTGTTGCGTCGAAGTTGGCTTCTTCGGCGCTGACTGACAGACTACAGAAGACTGTTGCCATAATGCCAAGCAAATGCCAGACACACAAGTAGTTCGTAGTACCGCCTTTAGGCGGAACGGTGCGCTGCTTTACTCTGGTTCTGCGTTTCCGCCTAAAGGCGGTACTACGAACTACCGCGCTCATGGCAACCTCAACTTCGACGCACGCTCAAAATCTTCCGGCGTCACTAACCACTCATCAAACGGCAGCAGCACGTACGTCCACGAACCTTTCAGTCGAACAACGCGACCGGGACGAAACCCATCGAGCATCTGCGGCACGCGCAATCGCACCTGAATTCCGCTACTTCCCGGCGGAGGATTTTTGTCCACCTTCCAATCAAGCTTGTCCGCGTGCGGTGCGTACTCGGCGTGATACGCCCACGTTCGAAGCGACATTTCCGCATCGCAGATTCTTGGCTTCGACTTGCGAATTTCCTCGTAAAGTACCGAGTCCATGCCAGCGAACAACGTGACCGTCAACTCACCGCCGCCCGTGTCGTAGTTTTTCACGGCATCGACCCAGCCGGGCAAAAATCGTGAGCGAATCAAACGCAAATGCCGCTGACGCTGGATTTCTTTGCAGGCGTCCAAGCTTTCTTTGTCGAGCCAAATATCGGTTGTCGCCAAACTGGCAAACGGCCCCCACGTCAGATTGACTTGGACCTCTGCGCCCTCTTCAAGCTGATCCATGCCAACCAGCTTTGCGCCTTTCCAGACTCGCGTGGACTCATCGATATCGAAGAGCGCCGGTTTGTTGATGCCGCCTTCGATCTCCGGGCCGATGGGCTCGACCGATAATTTTAGTCGTGGAGCTGGACCTCCTCCTTGTTCGGTGCCGAGCAATTTCCATGACCGCCCCTGTCGCGAGTAAAAGCTAACGTCGTCTTCGAGGCGGAACGCATGGTTGTAGCGTGCGAGCGGATATCGTTTGAGTCGCTGTTCCGTAAGTGGCGGGATCGTTTCCTCTTCGCCTTCCATCGGCAACAGGAATCGACCGTGCATGTGAGTGCCGTGTGGGATATCGCGAATATCGGCGGGAGCTCCGTGGTACCAAACGGTGCCGTACGGCAGCATCGCGAAATAATGCCGCCGCGGGTCCGTCGTGCCATCGCCGTTGCGAAGGCCTCCACGCCGGTTGAACGGTTCGCTGAAGACAAGGTCGCCGGA
>OZ244209.1:4800000-6935128 GCA_965216885.1 Pirellulaceae bacterium
ATGGAGGCGAATTCTTTGGTGGCGTTGACATTCCAGCAGGCGAAACCAACCCAACGACACCAGCGATAACCGGCGTCGACATCGATTTGCTGTTTGGCGCGGGAGCAACTGCCAATGAAGTTGTTACTGGCAAATTTGACAACAAGTTTGGCATCGCTGGCCTTGCCGATGCGGACGCAGTAAGCGGAGCCACGGGAATCGCAACAATTTCGACAACGCCCGTCGACCTATTTACCGTGGAATTTTCTACCGTCGGCCTCTCTGCTGGTACGGATTTCGACTTAACGTTCCTTCTCGGTGAAGGGGGCGACGCAGACGAAACTAGGGCATACGGCTGTACCACTTCGTTCGATGGCATCTCGGTTCCATCGTCTTCAACGGTTGCGGTACCTGAACCGTCTTCGCTGCTATATCTGGCGTTTCTGGCGACTGCCTTGGCTGGAAATCGATGGAGGACTCGATTTCGGAAGACCTCTATTGGCTAGTCCGGTGTGATCTACGAAGTATCATCGCACGAAGGGCCCCCTCGCTTTGCCACGGTTGAGTCGAGGGCCTATTCGATGACGGGTGTGTTCAAGCGAGCTCGTCGGGCCGGAAAGAACGAGGGCCGCATATGCGTCGGACTTTTGCCTATTGCGCGTCGAGGTAGATGACGATGCCAAATGGCATCACGGGTCAGCGTTCGTTTTCAATCGGCAACAACTTTGCCGCATCGCGAACAGACTCGCACGCCGTCTGTGGAGGGTGCGTTGATCGCCGGGCCGAAATCGTGCGACCAAAATCCCTGGCATGGTCTCGCTCGTAGCGTCATCGCAAGACAGCAAACTGCCACGAAAACGATTGTCGGAATCATCACAGCGCCCGTGGGAATTAGAAACGGCTGCCGGAAATGGACAGGAAAATGCCGTGTATCGCCGACCCTCAAACGGGTGAGGGCCTGCCGCCACACATGAGAGACTACGTCACCGTACATGTGACCGCTGACCGATGCCGGCGAACATGCTCGAATCCGCAACTTGCGTGAAGATTGCGGCGCGATGTAGCGTATTCGCACCACACTCTTCATCTGATTCAGCGACGAATGTGAAGTAGCCGACGTTACGCCCGGACGAGCCTTCCGGTTACGATTTCGCTGCAATTCTGACCAGCTCACCCAACGCCATTGAATGCTCCACAGCGCTCAGGCTGCTTCGTTGGCTGCGTCGCCCATTGGCGGTTGCGAAGACTCTTTGTGATAGCCGAACTGCCGGAAGTCTTCGTCGTAGAGGTGTTCGACAATCTGTCGCGTCTCGTCACAGAAATAGTCGCGATAACTGCGGTGCTGAGTCGCGTTGAGCTTTGGCACCTCAGCGGTCGCCCCAAACCCCAGCTCCCGCATCACCGTCAGCATATCTTCATCAATTGATTCGACACGGCCGACGTAATCCACGTCGATACCTTCAAGCCAACGTGACTGCGGATTGCACTGGCTGAGACCAATCGAGTTGTACAAACCGACCGGTTCACAGGGTTGCTTCAGAAGCTGTCGGCAGAAATCCAGAAACGAAATGTCTTTCGAAAGTCGATCGACTCGCTGTGAATAGAAGTAGAGCGAGACGATGCGGTCGTACGGATTTCGAGCGAACGCAAACTTGAACGCCGACTGGTCGAACTCGGGCGAGACGAGCCCCTTTTGTACGAGCGTGGCGTAGTCCATGTGCCCGAACGTGACGAGCCCCGCGTTCACAAATCGGTAGCGAACCAGGTGCTCGGTCTTCAGCAGCGGCGGACTTCCCATCGTCTCGTAAACCGTCGTACCGGCGGATTTGGGAATCCACAGGAAGACGGCATTCGGCGTAGCGACCGGCTTACGTCGTTCCAACCACAAGGAAGCTCCGGAAACATCAAGAAGCCACGTCGTTCGCCTGCGAAGCGTTCGGAAAGTCATGGAACTGTCGATCTACCCACGTACGTTGTGCCGGAATTTCAGATCGCCACTGGTACAGGATTCCGCGGATGCACGATAGCTCGATCCCGCCAGTTTGACCGGGATAGCCGGAATCCCGATAGCTTGAACATGAAACAGGTGCGGGCGGAGCTGCGATTAAGCTCGGAATCACCGAGTTGCTCAGTTTCGCTAGCAGTCGGTTCCCAATGTCCGGTATGCCGGAGAGCCAGGTTAAACACGAAAAAGCAACGGCCACTCATACGGGCACGCGCACGTCCGCTCCCTGATGCGTTGGCTATTTCACAATACCAAGGTTGCGCACGACCTCGTAGAAAACACGGCACTTCATGTCACATACACTCGATAGGCTTCGCGTGTCCTGTTTTCGTCAACCACTGGAGTCAGCTACTGGCCAGGAATCGTCCCGTTCTTCACAACTCATTCCTCTGGACCAGTGCAATGAAAATTTCATCGATCACCATGGCAGCCGGGCTGCTGTTTATCGTTCTTATCAACACGTCGGGCTTCGCAACCAACATCGATACGGTCGGGGTGGGCAATTCCGGGAACGCATCGGATGAGGACTTCGGCTTCGGCGGAGCGTTCGGTTCCGTGAGCGTCCCTTACCGGATTGGCACGTTTGAAGTTACGAATCAGCAGTACACCGACTTCCTGAATGCAGTCGCCGGGATCGATGACCACGGTCTCTACAACGAACAGATGGGACTTGACACACGCGGTGGTATCACGCGAGCACCATCGGACACGGGCTTCCGTTATTCGACGCGACCCAACATGGGCGACAAGCCCGTGAATTATGTCAGCCTCTGGGACGCGGCTCGATTTTCGAATTGGCTGCACAACGGTACTCCGACCGGACTTCAGTCGACATCAACAACGGAAGACGGCGCCTATTCACTGGACGGAATTGCTTCGCCCGAATTTGTATTGGCTCGCAACACCGATGCAACCTGGTTTCTGCCCAGTGAAGACGAATGGTACAAGGCTGCCTATCACCAGCCCTTCGCCGATGGCGGTGACGAAGACAACTATTGGTTGCACGCTGGGCGAAACAACCGCGCACCATCACGAGCGACGGTCGATGACGCGGGGAATATCCTGCACGGGAATCTGCGCAGTGTCGCCAACTACGGATTGCTTGCGGACTGGAACGGTGTGGATGGCAACGTGTCCACCGTAGGCAGTGCGGGTGACAGAAACGCGTCGTTCTATGGCACGTTTGATCAGGCGGGCAACGTCGAGGAATGGACCGAGGGGCTTCACGTCGACGAGTTCGGTCGTTTCCAAGTCTTCCGCGGCGGCAGCTTTGCCACGCCCGCCGCCGGCAATCTGGGCGCGGCCTTTCGCAACATCACAGCTCCGTCCGCCGAAGCAGCCGTGTTGGGCTTCCGCATCGCCACCGTCCCGGAACCCTCGGGGGCGATCTACGGCTGGTTCATATTGATAGTGCTACTCGACACGCGAAGAAGAAGGAATTCCAGCCGAAACGTTGCGCTGCGCTGATTCGCAGAGATCAGAACGCGAACTGAAGAACTGAAGATAAGCCCCGTTGATTGCTCGTCGTGGGGCGAAAGCCAAGAAGCGGATGGGGTGGGATTCGAACCCGCATCCGCTTTTCGGCGGAATACGCGATTTTCACCGCCAAGCGAGACGAATGCGCTGCGAAAAATGATGCAGCAATGCCCGGCATAGTACCGCAACAACGGGCAGCTCGCTAGCGGACCGACGGCGTCAACGAGGGCCCGGTCGTGCAAAAGAGCAATCCGAACTTGCGCCAGATGCAGCCATGTGGCATTCTCGTAAGCATGTACACTCCCAAGAAATATGACAATCAATCGCGATCGTTAGCTTCCTCCTTTTCACAGATATCTGCTCGGGATTTCCTGGGTATGATTGTGGGAGCCATACTTGGCTACGCTACGTTGCTTTTGTGGTAGCGACCGAGGAAGCCTGAAGATCATCTCCAGTGTTGCCTGTGCGATGTACCGCATTACGTGCGTTAGCGCCACTGCATTCTCCCTCGTCAACGGTAAAGACCGCCCGATGCGTCGGTTTGCGACCGTTTAGAACAGGAAATGTCGAATTTCGCGCGACAAAGCTCATTCTCGCGCTTGAAAGATAGCGATGCTGTGGAACTACACAGTCGCGGCGGACAAGGCCCGCCGCGACTTGGTTTTCATTGCTTGGTGTTTGCGGATGCGACAATTTGTTCGAATGCCTTTTGTGCGACGTATGCAACCTGGAGCAAGTCATCGCGCATGAAGCTCTGCGAATCTTGGAATTCACCTAAGTCGTCTTTGTAAACACGGGTGATGCTGACGTTGAACCACTCGCCATTCTTATTGGCATTTCGCCAAAGCTTCGCTCTAACACCTCGCGCGGCTTTGATCGTAATTGGCTTGTTGTTGGTTTCCATTTTGATTCCTCCATTGGGATTGTTTCGTTGTTCATTCACCCCTCGCTGATGAACACGAAATCGATTCCTCTGGAGAATGAGGAAATACCAACTGGCCCAAATTGAAAACGTGCGACGACTGACCTGACCTAGCAACTTCGAGTAGGCACACAATCAACAGTCCACGCGATGTTGATTCGACTTTCGGGACGCAATGTGGCATGGTTCTTATCAGGAACCATCCGAAGCTCTCTGACAACTACATCTCAAGTAGACGAAACGATTCCTTGCTTATGCCGCGGACCTGCCCCGGCATTGGCAAGTGATGTCGAAGTCCCCGTTTTGAGGTGTGGTTTTATGAATAGTCTTTCTTTCGATCTTGCGTCTCTTTTGGCTGAGCTCAATCGTGAGCAGCATTCGGCTGTGATGCATACGGCTGGCCCGCTATTAGTTCTTGCCGGAGCTGGCACCGGTAAAACTCGCGTGATTACGGCACGCATTGCGAATCTATTGGCGGGCGGTGTCCAGCCAGAGAGCATCCTCGCAGTCTCGTTCACTCGTAAAGCTGGCAACGAAATGAAAACACGTCTCATGGAGACGATTGGCGAGAAGGCAGATGCCGTTCGTGTTTCAACCTTTCACGCGCTCGGCTTGCTGATTCTTCGTGAGCAACACGATGCTGCTCAACTCCAACGCAACTTCAAGGTCAGTGACGAAAAGCAACGGCTCAAGATTTGCGAACGGGTGTTGCAGCAAGCACAAACTCGATTTGCTGATGAAGAGGACTCACTGAGCCCGCGGGATCTACTTCGTCGCATCAGTTTCGCCAAGAGTTGCGGCAGCGATGCTCAGACGCTGCTTGCGTCTGAGGACCATCACGACCAATTCATTGGCGCGGCGATGCGCGAATACAATCTGGAACTCCGCGAGCAGCAGCTGATCGATCTGGACGACATGATTAGCCTGCCTGTGCAGATGCTGGAGCGAGACCACGATATGCAGCAGTCCTACCGGCAACGTTATCGCCACCTGCTCATTGACGAATATCAGGACACCAATCTGCTGCAGCATCGCTTAATGAATTGCTTACTCGGACCGGACAGAAACATCTGTGTCGTTGGTGATGATGACCAGAGTATCTACGGCTTTCGCGGCGCCGATCGCCGACTAATCCTTGGATTTGCAAAGGAGTTTCCCGATACCAAAGTCGTCAAACTTACCGCGAACTATCGTTGCTCGCGTCAAATTATTCGTGTCGCCAACGCGGTGATCCACGGCTCTCCCGGTCGCTTCAGAAAGACGCTTGTTTCGGCCAACGGTTCATCGGTGCCCGTGAAGTTCTTTGAGACTGCGGATCCCGTAGACGAACGAAACTTTGTTGTTAGCGATGTGCTTAATGCGAGGGAATGCGAACAGCGCTCATTCGGCGAATTCGCTGTCTTGGTCCGAGGTCGCAAAGAAGCACGCGAGATGACTCGTAGTTTTCAGGAACGAGAAATCCCTTGTGGAGCGAAGGAAAAGGGTGTGCGCGTCATGACCCTGCATGCGAGCAAGGGCCTCGAATTTCCCGCGGTCTATTTGCCGGGTATCTACGAAAACAACCTGCCACACTGGAATGCTATCAAAGGTGGAGACGCCGCCGTGGAAGAGGAACGCCGCCTACTCTATGTCGGCGTCACGCGAGCCAAAGAAAAACTCACATTGAGTTCAATTCGTCGGCGTGGACCCTACTCGTGCAGTTCGAGTCGTTTCGTAGCTAAACTGCTTCAGCATCGGCTAGTCGAGTATGCCGCAGACAACTAGCAACTGGTTGTTCGACGTGTTGCTCCGTTCAATTGGCAAGGTTCGACTTCGACTTTGCCTTTTCATTCGCCGCTCAACCCAGATCATTGTCTTCGGAGGGATCGATATCGCTTTCGTCAACTACGAATTCTGTTCCGTCTGCTGCTCTGCAAAGATGCAGCACTTCTGTTCCGATCACGCAACCATGTTTGTCCCGTATCAGTGCGACTTGAGTTTGGAGCAATTCCGCTACGACGTTCCCATTCTCTCGAACGAGCCCATTCTCGCGGTCGATCGTAAAATCGAAGTTGAAGTTGATCGGCAGTTGGTATGTAGTCATTGGATGTTCCAAGGGCCGGTGGGCACTGGACCCACCGGCAGGTTAGTAAATCAGAAACCGCTAGAACGAATCGGCTTCTTCCTCAAAACTTGCTCTCTCCGTTTGGCCGTTTGCATACGATTGTTTATCGGTGGACTCGCCACGCAACGAAGTTTTTCCTTCTGCGGGGCGAATGCGGATACCACCAACCACTCGACCGGCATATTCAACTCCCTGCTCGACGTAGATTGATACTGGGCCTCGCCAATCTCTCGTGTCTTGTGTCCCAAAAATCCGAGCAAGCCGTTTAATGTTGGTCTTGTTCAAGATCAACGGCTTCTCAATCTCAAGAAACGAGATCACCAGTTTCTTTCTCCCGGCGTTGAGAACAGCCTCTGACCAAACACCGGTTACCGTAGCAGTCATTGGGCCGTCAACGTCCTCCTTCTTCAGGTAATTCCCACCGAGGAAGTCATTTGCATTGGGAGCTTGCATGTTTTCGTTTTCATGTGTATTCATTGTTTTTCTCCATTCAATGGCCATCGTGTTCCCGACGACCTTTCGTATTACCCACCCTCAGCATGTTTCCGGCTTTGGGTGGGCCTCATATTTCTGCTCCGCAGAGAGGCCCACCCAAAATTGGAAACAGTAAACCATTGAGAAAAGCAGGTTTGGCGACGCCGCTTGGATGTTGGGCGGCGGGCGAAACATGGGATGCGTCAAGGGCGGCTCGCCGCTCGTCTCGACCCTTGACGTGTCCCATGTTTTGCAACAGGTGGAAGTGGTGGCGATGAACTTGCTTTGATTCCTCAGCCGGGGGTGCTGGGAGCGTCAGCGAGCAGCACAGGCGGGGTGGATTTTCAACACGAGAAACTGAGAGGAACGAGTCTGGCGAGGCCGATTGGTGGACGGGGGCGGGCAAAACGAGGAATGCGTCCAGGGCGGCTTGCCGCTCGTCTTGACCCTTGACGCATTCCTCGTTTTGCAACAGGTGGTGAATCGGTGGCGACAGACTCGGCCCGATTCCGCATGGTCCGGCGAAACAATACCGACTTCCTAGAAAGCGCTACGCCCCTGGTCGATGTAGTGACGCACTTCGTCTAAAGCTTGATTCAGCGCCACTTCGACTTCTTCATACGTCACCTTCTTGGAAGCCGACGCAGTGATTCTGATTCCGCTATCCGCAAAGAAGGACTGCCGAAAACCTCGCTCTTTCCGTTTCGCTTTGCGGCTGCGCTTTTTCACGGCTTGCGTTGCTTGGGCGTGCGTGAGTTTTCCATCCACTGCCTTTTGTGCTAGTTCTCGTTGAACGGAAGCGTCAGGCAGCTTGCTCAATTCATAAGCGGACCGCGGTGCTAACTGGCCATCGTTCACTCGCTCTTGAACATCTTGTGGCAAATCGAGCAATGCCAATGCTCGGCTGACAGTGGACGGAGGAACATTGAGAGATTCGGCGACTTGTTTGCCGTTCCAATCGTGTAATTCCATCAACGCGGAAAACCCTCGGGCCTGATCGATCGGTGAGAGATCTTCGCGAAGCAGATTCTCGATCATCTGTTGCCCAAGTATCTCCGCTTGAGACAGCTGGTCATCGTCGAAGTAACAGTCGATGGTCTTCGCGTTTGCGGCGCAGGCAGCTCGCCAGCGCCGTTCGCCATAGACGATGATCCACTTGCCTTTCTCGACGCCCCATCGCACGCGAATCGGAGCAAGTTGCCCTTTCTCCGCAAAGCTCTTGGCCATCTGTTTGATGGACTCCTCCGAAAACTCAGAGCGTGGTTGAGATGGATCAGGAATCACTTGATCGATGGCAATTCGCCCATAGTTTCGGAGCGGACGGCGACCAACGTCTTTAGGAGAAGCGACAGGACTGAGTTGCGACCGTGTTTCGGACCGTTTTCGAACTCCAATGGATTCATCAAGATTTGGTTCTAGTTCCTTAAGTTTGCTCTGGGTGGTTGCCATACTACGCTGCCTTCCGTTTTGCGTTACTCACATCAATACGGTCGAGAATCTCACGACTGAGATTTCGTGTCAAACGCGCGGCACGACCGTTCGGTTCGTGGAACTGTACTGGTGTCCGTTTGGCCACAGCGACCTTGAATGCTGACAGCTCTGACAAAAAACTGCTGAGCACGAGATTGCCATACTTCTTGCGTAGTCGGCGTTCGTAGAACTTATGAATTAGTAGGCGACTATCAGAGCGTGTTACGAGATGACCGAGCCTTCGTATCTTCGGATTCAGAACTCGAGCGTTCTCCACGGCCTGATGGACTGCTCGAAGACCTTGCGTTCCAAAATCTTCAGGATTCACGGGAATGATCACCCAATCGGCGGCCACCAACGCGGCCCAAGTGCATTCATAGAGATTTGGCGGGCAATCGATCAAGACGATATCGAATTCGACTTGCGATTCGATGAATTCGCCCAACGCAAATTGCTGTAGTCCCGATTCCTCTGGGCTTGGGCGATTGAACTGAGCCAACCTTTGATTGGACGGGCAAACGTGAATGCCGTTGAATTCTGTCGTACGAACCAGAGACGACTGATCGTGAAAGGCGCACCGATCGTCAAACAATGCGGCGACCGTATCTTCTATGGACATCTCTTCGACGGCTTCGGATCCAAAAAAGCCTTGTGTTATGGATGCCTGTGGATCAGCGTCGATGACGAGAACACGTAGTCCCATCGCTGCATAGGCCCCGGAAAGATGAAAGCACGAAGAGCTCTTGCCGACACCACCTTTTTGATTGATGACCGCGAACACCTGTGCTTTCTTGAGTTCTGTTTCCGCATGGGAGTTCTCACCGACTTCTTCGCTATTTCTTTGAGACTTGTCTTGCGAGTGAAGCCGGGGGAGTTGAATGATTTTCATGTTGCTACCGAATTGACCGTGCTATTAACGAGTTGATTCAAATTCGTTAAAGCACACGCAGCATGGAACCATCAAGACAATTCACGAAGCGAGCTTGGGCGCTGAAGAGTTCAGGTAGTCTGGTCTTGAGCACGACAGAGAAAAATTGCCAGTGGCAATTCCTCGCAACTCACCGTAACGACTACGGAATTCGACAACCTTCGGCCGGCAGCTCACAGCCCGTGCTTCGAACGCACGTGTGCCAAATGAGACAGAAATCGGCTTATCACAATTCTTGGAATCGATTTGTGGACGGCATTCATCGCCGTTCTGTTCCAATACGCCATCTGACGCAGTTGGTATCCGCCAAACGAAGCAGAGTTCATACGCCAACGGGCACAGGGAAGTTACGCCATACGAAACAGGCGGCATGCGCCAAACGATGCAGGAATGCGTGGGCCAAGTCGTTGAAAACACTACGAATTTTGGAGCGGTACTTTTGTACCTCAATACTCATGTACTAACTTGAAATCGGTTTTGATGGCAACGAAAGCGAAACGACAGACTCAAAAACGCAATATCGGCTCTTTTAGCGACGGCCGCGATGAAATGAATCTCGTGGAGTTTCCCTTTGCGACTCTCTCTGAACGTAGTGGCGATACAACAGTTCTCGAATTTCAAGTCGATGACTATGATCGCATCGCCGGAAAGCCGGTGATTCGAAAGCTAACCGTGACCGGTGATGCCAAGTATGGCTTACCAACAGCAAAGGACGAAGAGGTCTATCTGGCGCTTCTGCAGCTGACCAAGATCTACAATGACTTCGTGGAGCCAAAGGTGCTCTTCACCCGCTGCGAACTCATCAGGCTCATGGGGTGGAAGAACCGCGACTGGTCCTACCACCGCGTTGCCACGGCGCTCTGCCGACTGACTGGCGTCAGGCTCTTCTACGAAAACGCATGGCGTGACAACGCCAAGAAGCGATTTCGAAGCCAAGGTGGATTTGGACTCTTGGATTCATTTGAGGTTCGTGATGGTCGAGTTCGAGCTCCCAACGGCGATCAGTCAGAGCGACTCTCTGAATTTCGATGGAACTCGGTGCTATTCGAGAGTTTCCAATCGGGCTATCTCAAGAAATTGGACTACTCGAAAGTTCGCGAACTCGGCACCATCGCGCGGCGAATGTATCGGTATCTAGATAAGCATTTTCATCCGGACTACAAGTCTACGCTCACCCCAAACCTGAAGGTGTTTGCTTTTGAGCACATTGGTGTCAGCCGAAAGAATGACAACGCCCAGATCCGCAGGATGCTCACAGAGCCGATCAATGAATTGGTCAAACATGGAGTTGTGCTGCCGTCCCGTAAGCGATTTCGGAAGGTTCCGGGACAACGAGGAGAATGGGAGGTCGAATTCACGTTGGTCGGTTGCGAAAAGCGTCGTCGTGTTCGCCCTAAGTCCAGCCGTGCTGGGTTAGAGCAGCGGTCAGAGACGCCAAGAACGCCTGACCGTATCGATCGCTATCTCGATCGATTGCCAGCGGCCAAACGTAAGGAAATCGAATCCGCGGCTATGGAACAGGCATCAGGATTCTTGGCGGAGACGATCGATACATATAAGGAAGGACCATTGGCGGACGCATGTCGCAACCAAATCGTGAAAGCGTTCTTGAGCGCGAAGGTCAGCAAGCGAAAGTCCTAGCTTGCTGGAGAATCATCTTGTTTGAGCCAAGCTCGTACTGCCTTAACGCACTGTGCAAGGTGGGCTTGGTCGACGCCCCTATCGGGTAGCACCTTGACCCACGCCGACGCTTCCTTTGTGCATTTCGTCCAGCGGTAGTAGCGGACTCGTCGCGACTTCCAGCCGAGACGTGGCCCGTAGATTTCGGCCGTAACCGTGCCCTTCTTGATCTTGAACAATAGCTCAGGGAGATTGCCGGTATTGCTTCTGCTCATCAATGCCCCCTACGCAGCGTTCGCGAGTTGTTGTTCGTGGTCTCGCATGGCTTTGTAGAGCTGAACGGTGGCCCGGACGTCATTCAACGCGTCGTGGGCATCGTCGTCGCTCAATCGCACACCGAAATACTGGCACAACGTGCCGAGCTTGAAATTCTCCGGTGGTGTCAACGAACGGTCTTCTTCGAACAACCACATGGCTTTCTGTTTCGTGCAGAGCGTCATATATCTCGCGGGGCAGAAGACACGCTGGCGCCGGTACCATGCGTGCAGGAAAGGGCCATCGAATCGTTCGGCGTTGTGCCCGGCAAGCTGAGCGATGCAGTACGGCTTCCCGCCGCGAGAGAACATGTCGAACGTGGCGTGTCTTCTTAGAAAGTTGGCGAACCTAATTGCGGCTTCGTGTGCGTCGATCGCATCTTGCTGCCACGTTCTGGCATCGTATTTGTTCTTCGAAAGCGACTTGGGGTTTGCGTTCGCTTCATCGAATTTGATCTTGAGTTCGATGGTCTCCAATTCTGCGAGTCCTGCGTCAACTGAAACGGCGGCGATCTGAATGATGGGTCTCGTAAACTCAAGGCCCGCGCTCTCGATGTCGATGAATACGATTTTCTCATTGCTAGTGTCCATGGTGATACTCCGTCCATTGGTCTATTCATTCCTGACCTAATAGCACGCCTTTGCCACTTTTGTCCAAGATCAAGCGGAATTGTTTCTGACCCATTCGTACGGTATTGAGTTATCAACAGGTCGGCTACTCCGCCGACCACGAGTTGTCAGAACGTGGAAACCGTTGCGTCGTGGAAAACGCACAGAAATGGTGCGAATAAGCGGCGTGCACTGACGTCACTCGGTTGAGGCTCACATCCCAAGGAGGTTCGGTCGCCAACCGAACTGAAAGAGCATGGGGTTGGCATCCCATATTGTGAGATCGGTAGCGCCGGATGCCTGTAACTGGGCTTGTCCGAGGGCGGAGCTTGGTCGCTTGTGTAGCAGCACAAGATGATCACGTTCCCTCACGCGACTCAAATCGGTGAGTTGTATGAGTAGACCCTGTAGCGCGACGGAGGCTTCATAGAGTAATCCGCTTGGTTTGGCTGGTACTGTTTTCCAGTCGAATCACGCATACTTCTCTCGTAAGGAAGTGCGTGACAAGCGAGTAATCCTGTGATTCGATCCGATTCATGGGCGTGCCGATCGAGGGATCGGTGGCTGGAGGAAATGATAGACTCGAATGCAAACGCGGTTGCGACGTTCGGCTGCAACTGGGCAGTGCGATGCGCGTGGAGTCATCGACATCACGTATTCGACCGTTCAATTCTCTGGCCTCTGATCTTTCGGTTTACCACGCACTGAATCTGGGCGACTCGGAAAAACCTTCTTGAGAGCAATCTTTGAGAGAAGGCCGTGTCGATACAAAGCGGGTGATGCAGCAACGAGTGATTGGCTGCAAACCAATCAGCAACTTAGGTTGCAACTTGTTGCGGAGTAATCCCGTCTGCGGGGTGCGGGCTTGTGTTTTCGAATACGAGTTCGCACAACGTTGCTGGCGTGGGGAGGTAGCGACCGGGCAACCGGCCGTTCCGCCGTTGAACGCGGCGGGCATCTGACTAGGGTAGCGTTTCAACGTTGCCGAACATCAGAGCGCCAAAAAGCTCAACCATGAAAGGCTCAAGGGCATATGGACCCAAGAGCTTGCCAGTAAGAAATGTTGGGGACGTGGTACCCAGCGAACATCCTTCACCGAGGGATACGGGAGCAGCTTGTAGATTCTGGCCCCGGAAAAGTTGGCTACTGAAGTAGCTGGCGTGACTATGGCGTCTTGACCGACGCACATACGGTGACGGACCTCCGTTGAACAGCGGATAGCAACGTAACCTTCATTTCGAAGTTCGACACTAACGAGGGAAGCTCTCTGGACAGCGGCCAGCTAGCCGCGTGGTCAGTTTTCAACTGGTGTGTCAAATCCAGAGAGTGGGAGCGACGCTTGAGTAGAAGTTCTCGGAAGAGAAGCGGGGAAGCGGCTACCAGTCGTGATACCGTTTGCCGCCGGGTGGCACCGGCAGAGCGTAAGTCTGACGACTTCGGTCAGAAGGCTTGCCAATGGCAACAACGAAAGAGCGGACCGAACTTGCTCAACTGAGCAGACGTGTCTCTGTGCGAGTGTGCCCGTACGTTTTGTACGGGCGCATCGTCAGGGGCTTGCGTCAAACAGTGATCGGCTAGAGCAGAGATCTTCACAGTGATGAGAATCCTGCTGTGGCCGCGATACGACGGCATACACCCGACGTGCGTCGTGGTTCTGGGTGTGTGCAAAAAGAGGTTAAATCGTGTGACCACCATAAGATGGTGGCCACTCCATATGGAATCTACCCCCGGAGGGAACATGGTTCCATGACAGATGACGCCATGGTGTGTCTGGTTGTAGTCGAGACCAACGATCTCGACAATTGAGTGCTACGAAGCGGACACAAATCTGCTTCAGGTCAGCAAGCAACCAGCCGTCGTAACGCGGCCACAGTGGTTCTTTTAGTGATGATCTTTGCGCACGGCTTTGAGGGATTGGCCGAAACGAAATCCCTCATCTTCTTAAGCAGTTATTTGTCCGGCAGGCTGAACTGTTCAGGGAACCGATCGACGATTTCCTCACGGCAGTCTTCATAATCGTCGAAAATCAAACGAAGCCAGTTATGCACTTGTACAGCTCTCATGTAGTTCGACTCGCCGTGAAAGCTGCTTTGTACGGCGAAGATACACATATCCGAGGAATTCCAGACTTCGCCCGGTTCGAATGCCATATCCCAAATCCCTCCTCCGCTATAGCCTTTGGGGCTATCCAGCGGCATGTCCTGCCCCGTCCGGATATCTTGAATGTCTCCTGACTCAAACGGGAGGAACACATCAACTTCCTCAGATGCGGGCCTACTGTCTTTGGCCACCAGTGGCCAGTCGCTTTTCGAGTAGGGAACAGAAAGGTACGCCTTCGTTACTACGGTGATTTCGGTCAAGTTATCGGCTGTTACTGGTTTCGCGTAGTCCGAGGGACCTCCTACGATGGCTACGTGGCGGCGCTCTCGCCCAACTCCCCGACAACACAGTTTTTCGATTCCGCAAGGTTCGGCGTCAACGTATTCTTCGACTACCTCTTTGGATAATTCGAGGTAGCCTACGTCGGGCCAGGCTAGTTTCTTGAACCGCAGGAATTCCGGTAGGCCGTCAGAGAATGGGTCGCGTGGAGTTTTCGTTAGGAGCCATAGGTTGCCGCTGTTTGGATCGCGAGGGATGACGTGGCCCGCTGTCATTACGAAGTAACGCTGTCGGATTTGCACAAGGGTGCCACTGGAAGGCTCGTCGTAGCTTTTCGGTGACAACCGTTCCAGCATAGATACCGAGTGGCGACAAAGTATTGGTTCGATCTGATCGATCGAATCTCGGAAGAATTGAATCGGGTCTTGTTGATCCATTTTCGCACTCGGCAGATTGTTATCTCGTGTCACCGTCATCATCCTCTGCAATCAGAGGAACTACGTTATCGAACTTCGTAATGAAATCGCGGACAATTTCCAATCCCAAGTCTTCGTCCTTACGTTGCAGGTGTTCCGCAATCGATTTGAATCGCTTTCTTTCAGCGACGGTATCAAAGGTGATCCACAGCGTTTTCGGATGATCGTCACCACTCTGAACTCGCCAAAGCTGAGTTAACTCATACTCATTCTCGCGCAGTTCCTTGAGTTGAGCAATGAACTCCATATTTTGAAATCGAAACTGTTTTTGCTCTTGATCTGAGTCGATGTACGTTAAGTGCTTTTCTTGAAGTCGTGATCGGGCGACTTCACATTCGCAATCGTGCGCGCGCTCCACGGCAGAGCGGAGTCCAATATCCCACTGATGGTCGAAGAGGCTGACAACCTCTTCATCGCTCTGCTTTTGCCTACTTTCGTAGTCACCGAAGGTGCGTTGCGGGCCGATTCTAGCAACGCGAACTTTTGTTTCTCTGCGAACTTCGATTCTCATCGTTTGCTCCTAGACACAACATCTGTCGCGATCACCACGTCGATTGCTGTTAAATGATCGTACTTTGTGCGACGGCAATGGCCAACTGATCTGGTTCGTATCCTGTTCCATCCATTTGTCCAAGGTAGAAAGAGTCGCATCACTTTCCGCGATAGTACGTAATCAAAGGTGGCTCTTTTTCGCTATCAACCTTCATGTGTCGCGAAGTGAGTGAAGCGTCGATGTCTTCTCTTGGTGGGCAGAATTCTTTGTCGATTAAAATGATCTGCGTGCCTTCTAATTCGCCTGTCGCGAGTTCATACAGCAACTGATGGAATCCCTCGAACTGTTCGCGATTCTCCCTTTCGCTGATATTCTTCATCGGAGAATCGATGACCAGCAGTGTTGGCAACAATGTTCCGAGCTGTGCCGATAGCCGATGAGCAGCCAACGCAAAACAACACTTGAATAGATTCTTCTTTCCCCCGCTTCCAAGCGTGCTGAATGAGGTAGTTGCCAGCTCGCCCGATTTTCCGTGCACTGCGGGAAGAAACCACGGTGGGCTCATATCAACTATGTCATCAGTTTCAAAGCCCGGTACTTTCGCCCGAAGCAAACAATCAAGAAATAGCTTCTTCAGTATCCGAAGATTGGACAAGTCCTGCTCTGCGGCCTCACGGGTTTGCTTCAACTCACGACGCACTCTGGATTCGTCTGCCGCGAGTGCATCAGCCTGTGCTTTTAGGTCTTCGACACGAGTTGGAAGGGTTTTTATTCGAATGAGATAGTTTCGTTCCTGCTCTCTGGTGGCACGCTTCTTTTCAAGTGAAATGGCCTCAGCAAGATAAGCCGAATCATATTGCTGCATCTCGTGCACCAGCTTTTGGTCCACCTCCTGTTTCAGCTGCCCGAGTTCATCCCGTCGCCGTCGCATGCGTCGCATTTGCGTGGTCTGGGCCTCGATCATCTCCTCGAGCTCTTTGACTCGACTTGCGATATCTGCCTGCGTTTGCGCTCCCTCAGATTCATCTTCACCTGACAACTCATCGCTTTGCCCGCACACAGAGCAAGCTGTGCTGGAATGTTCTGGCAATGGTCTTGTACACCTTGGACATTTCACAAAATCCACGTCGTTCAATACCGCTCGGGCACTCTCCAGTCGTCGAACTTTTGTCGAAAGAGCCAGGATCTCGTTTCGATGTCGGCGATCATCGGCATTGATGGATTCGATCTCTTCCAAGGCACGCTCTACGGCTTCAAGTTCTGATGCAACCTGACGTGCTTCGCTACGAAGTTCGTCCGCCACATGGCTGACCAACGATTCCCGTTCGCCTCGAATCGATTGAATCCGACGATCCAAAAGTTCCAGCTGCCTGGCGCCGTCCTTTTCTTGTGCCTCGATTTCTTCGAGTGAAGAAAACTGAGCTTCACGTAGGGATCGCTCCAGAATGGTGGCACTTTGAGCATATCCTTGTCGTTGACGCCGAATCAATTCGAGCTGCTCCTCAAGTTCGGCAACCCGCTCTTGATGAACACCAAGGATCGAACGCAATACGTTGCGACTCTTTAGTCGTTTGAACGTGTCTGCGTCCCTATCGAGACTGAAGAAGCTGCTGTCCATACTGTCTTGGTCGAGATAGCAATACCACAGCAGGTCGCGAAGGCTAAGCCGCTCCAAATCAGAATCATCTCTAAGCTGACTTCTACGAACGCGAGGTGGGGCGAGGCCAGCAAGGTGGAATATGAGGTCAGAAAGAACCTCAACTTTGGTATCGGGAAGCACAACGCCAGCTGCTTTGCGCACGGGAAGGAGAAGCTGGCTGCCGTTCCAAGAGGCCACGGCCCGATGCGATTCCCGCTCTCGTTCGACTCTCAACTCTGTGTCTTCAACGACAAGCGTCAGAGCCACCGCTACAAATTCGTTTTGCAAAGCAGCTGTCATCACCATTTGCTCTGCACCAAGACAGTAGTCGATGAGTCTCGCGATCGTCGATTTCCCCGCGCCAAGTTCCCCGTAGAAGTACGAAATGTCGTCAAAGACGATGGGCTCGACGGACTTCTTGCACGTTAGCTGTAGTTCCTTCAGCCGCATCTTCATGGCTCGATCTTCTTTCCCCACTTCATGCCGGTTAGTTCGGGCACGATTTCGTAGATCTTGTCTTTGAGCCAGGTACCGGATCTTGATCCGATGGTCTTGTCGACTAGCTTTGACCGTTCGTCGAGGTCCCTGAAGTCCTCTGTTTCCGCAACCTGCTTAGCTAGTTCGACGCCGGAATTCGTCAATTTGATATGGACCGTTTTGCCCTGAAGATAGGTATCGGCAAGTCCCTTAGCCACAAGAATACCGATCCAGCGCCGATACCGTGGGTCCCATGGTCCGTATCGAAAGCGAATCATTTTGCTTTCAACGGTGTCGGACTCATATTCGCGAAGCGGTACCCTAATTTTGCGTTTGCGTGACTCGTTCAGTTGGTCGACCAAACGTTGGAAATATAGAGGGTAGCGAAGCATAAAGTCAATTTTTGCTAGTTTGGTAATACCCTCGACCGTGCCCTTCCCTCGTTTGGCCGCGTGCCGTAACAACAAGAGCAATCTCGCTTCGTGAAGATGATCCGACTGCTCAGTTTCGATGGTGGCATCGATAATTCGAAGGCTCATGCGCTAGCCTCATCAAGGTCAAACCGTTCACTCCACCAGACTGTGCAGTCTTCCGTTAGAAGACCGGACATGCCGACCATGCATTCATAGGACTCACCATACACGTTTCCCGGTTGCTCTTTTGCCTTGTCCTTCAACTCTGCAAGGACTAGTTTCATCATCTCGGTTCCAGAAACGAGTCCGTTGAATCGTGAGTTCAGGGATGCGTCGTCGCACACCCCTTGAACGACGGCTTCCAGTTGGTTACGTATTTGCTGAATCTCCTGCGGCTTGGCGGCTGCCAATTCCAATAAATGACGTTCCGTGGAAGTCGTCCGACGTTTCATCGTTTCGATCTGCTGACGAAGATTGCCCTGCAGCAGTTTTTTCTCCAACGTAGAAAGGTTGTTCGTAGTAACCCGCTGCCCCGTTCTGGTCGTGATATCGGAGTAACGGAAATATGGCGGTGACTTTGCTTGAACGGCTGTCGCCACGACCGAAGGAAATAGCTGCTTCGCCTGAACACGTGGATCACTGATTGCGGTTCCGTTTACGCAACACCAGTGCTTTGCTGGGTCATCAACGAAGTTGGAAGAAGCGTCGAACACCTTTTGAATCAACTCGTCACGGATTGCATTGAGCTGATGTGGAGCAAACGAGTTGCAGCTGCCCAACGATGCAATGTGAGTTTGGCTGATGGCTACTTCAAAGTCAGCCAAACTCGGTCCCACGATCAATTCTAATCGTTTGAAGACATTGAACAGGCATGTTGTGTCGACCCCGCAAGCTTGCGCTAGCTTCGCAAGTGAGTCGTTAAACGGAGCATTCAATTTCGACACATCGTCAACGGCATCAATAGCCGTTAACAATTGCTGCGGAGCTCGCTTAATCTTTGTCTGAGCGCTGCTGTTGGAAACGCAAGCGTTGGATACGAACTTGAACCGGCCGAGCTTGCCGGGAAAGCGTGTTTCAAGCGTGGTGAATTTCTTAATGGCAGAGATGAATCCGTCCGTTGTTAGTTCCCAGTAACCGTTTTCGGGTTGGCGTGTCTTGACCTGAAAGCTGTCGAACATCTCGTCAGCTTGAGCAAGGTAGTCATCGTGGTGTTCGCACCAAATGCTCTGATAATCAAGCCGCCCAGTGGCGATCCCGGTTAGAAGAATGGCACCGTACGCATGTTGGTATCGGTATCGTCGTTGGGTTTCGTCACCTGGGTCCTCCGTGTCGTGGACTTCCCCTGGGTTCTTGACGTTTCCGTCCGCATCAAGCTCTGGTGCGACAGGCTCTCTGGATCTCTTCTTGGCAACTTTTTTCTTTGGTTTCTTTGCCATTCAAGGTCGATCATGAATCGAATAATTGAAAACCAGTAGTTTACCACCATATGTCTTTCTGCGGTAATCAATATGTTGTGATACCGACGTGTTAGGTTATGCGGAATCCGCCTCCTCCAGAGAGGGGTTAGCCAAGCTCTCCTCTCCCGATCGACATTTGCTCCAACTTGTGGCAACGTCTAGTTCAACCGGCAATTTCGCCAGATCGATGAGAGGAGCAGTATGGCTTATCGGTGTCCGCACTATCCGTGCGAAGCATCATCTATGGAAGGACTCATTCAGCAGGTGGCGTTGTCTTACTTGCGTCACGGTTACTGGTGGTACGTGACCGGCATCGTCCCAGATCGAAAAGAGCCGACTGAAATCGATCACAACATTCTCAGCAAGTACGGCATCCGCAAGGACTGGCGGTTCATCGCCCTCAACAAGAGTCGAGCGCTCGATACCCCCGGAGGGAGCATGGTTCCACAACAGATGACGACACAGCGTGTCTGGTTGATGTCGAGACCAACGATCACGGTCAATGAAGGCTACGCAGCGGAGACAAATCTGCTTCAAGTCAGCAAGCAATCAGCCGTCGTAACGCGGCCACAGTGGTTTTTTAAGTGAAGAAATTTGCGCACGGCTTTGAGGGATTGCCCGAAACGAAATCCCTCACCTTGTGACTCCAAATCATCGGCCCTCACAGCAGTAAAGGTAGCTGGCGGGACGCCAGTTTGGCAGCTTGGTTCTTTCAGCCAGAATCACCGTTCCCCTTAACCCAATGCTTCCTAACAGGTTACTGCGCCGCAAGAAATATTGGCGCATTATTTGCTGAGAAAGGTTGCTTTCCGGTTTACCAATCTATCACGGAGGGGTGGTGTGAACGTTTACGGATTGCGTGCGAGGAATTTTCGAAAGCTACACGATGTCTATCTAGATTTAGATCCGGAGCTTTCCATACTTGTTGGTGCAAACAACAGCGGTAAGACATCCGCCATGCATGCCATGAGGTTGTTTACGCTGGGGATCAAAGACAAGTTCAGTATTCACGATTTCAGCGCACCTTGCTGGAAGGATTTCAACCAATTCGGAGAACGCGCGTCAAATGCCGAATTGCCGAAGATGTCGATCGATATATGGTTTTCTATCGAGAAGAAAGATCTGCATCGTGTAATGGATTTGCTGCCCAGCTTGGAGTGGAAAGACACTCTTGTAGGAATTCGAGTGGAGCTCGCCGCAGGAAATGACTCGGAGCTTCTTGCGCGATTCGAATCAGCGCGGGACCAAGCGCTCGAGAATGCTAGAACTGACAAGGACGGAAAATTTGAGTATATGCCAACCCCGAACAACCTTTGTGACTACCTCACGAAAGAATTTAGCAAGGAGTACGAACTTCGGTACTACGTGCTCGACCGTGCGCAGTTCGATGACTCCTTCAAAGAGAAAGATGGATACCATCCAAGTGAGCTCGTAAAGGAAAAGGGGCGAAGCGGCAAAGAGATTCTAAACTCCCTTGTTAAGGTCGACTGTCTTACGGCCCAACGCCATCTTTCAGACAACGGTGAAAGCAGCAGGTCTGAGGATCTCTCACGATGCCTAAGTCGCTTTTACAAGCGAAACCTAGACAAGCGTGCTGACGACCATGAAGCTATGCTCGCCTTGGCACAATCTGAAGAGCAACTGAACGAGCACTTTGGACAAGTGTTCTCTGATACGCTCGCAAGACTGGCTGATCTAGGTTATCCGGGTCTGGCAAATCCCAAATTGTTGATCCGGTCAACATTGAATCCGGTGACGATTATGAATAGTCACGACGGCGCTCGTGTCCACTACGAGGTGGAGGAGGATCCCGATGTAACTCTTACTTTGCCAGACCAATACAATGGACTTGGGTATCGCAATCTCATTTACATGGTAGTTGAGCTTCTTGATGTTCAGTCGCAATGGCTCACTATGCAGGAAAATCGCCCCCCGGTGCATGTGATTTTCATCGAAGAACCCGAGGTTCATATGCATGCCCAACTCCAGCAGGCATTCATTCGCAAGGTGTTGGAGATCCTGCAAATTGAAGGTGACGACAAAGACATTTGCCACGAACAACTTGTTATCACCACCCACTCCGCACATATCCTCTACGAGCGGGGTTTCAAGCCGATTCGCTATTTTCGCCGGCTCACGACGGATTCCGTTCACTCCTCCGAAATCTTGAACCTCTCTCTGTACCACGAAAAGGCAGAGGAAGATCGCGACTTCCTTGAACGCTATTTGAAGCTGACGCACTGCGATTTGTTCTTCGCAGATGCCGCAGTACTTGTGGAGGGCAACGTGGAACGCCTTTTGATGCCACTAATGATCAATAAATCGGCGCCAGATCTTCGAAAGGTATATCTCAGCATTCTTGAGGTCGGAGGTGCTTTCGCCAATCGTCTCCGCTCACTGATCGAGTTTCTGGGGATACCAACGCTCATCGTCACAGACATTGACAGCGTAGCGGTTCCGAAGGAAGCGAAAGCTGATAGCAAAGCGAAGGCCTCCAGTTGCATGACAGATGTTCCAAACGCAACCACAAGCAATCAGACGTTAAAGGAATGGATTCCAAAACTAGAGAAAGTGAGCGATCTCCTTGCGGCTAAACCCGATCAACTGATCATCGAACCAACTGAAGCCCTTTTGGCGCCCATTCGTGTGGCGTACCAAACCAAAGAGAAAGCCGTTTGGGGGAGCGGTGCAGAGAAAGAGGAGGAATCAATCGCGGGGCGAACGCTGGAAGAGGCGTTCGCGTACCAGAACCTTAGCTGGACCCAACAAGACGCAGCGGCTGACGCTGGTTTGAAAATCAAGAATTGCGATCAGCTAGATCTGCGTGGTTTGCTTGAAGCGATCAACAAGAAAGTCGCCAGCTCGAATTTCAAAAAGACCAATTTCGCATTGGGACTGATCGCGAATAAAGACGAAGGCTGGGTTGTTCCTACCTATATCTCGGACGGGCTAGAATGGCTTGAGTCTGAGTTAGTCCCGGTTCCGATAGCCGATGCCGGCGCTCCAAGCAAAGGAGCAGCGGCCTAATGACTTCTCGCATCCATCAGCCTGATACCGAAGCAGACATTCAGCTACGTTCGCACCTAAGCGAGCGGCCGTTGAAGAACTTCCTTGTTATCGCTGGCGCTGGCTCTGGAAAAACGACTTCACTAGTGAAGGCGCTGGACCATGTAGAAAGAACGGCCGGAGCAATGCTCAGGCGCAGTGCGCAACAAGTCGCCTGTATCACCTACACGGATGTAGCTACGACGGAGATTCTGAATGATGTAGGACGATCGGACTTATTTCACGTTTCCACGATCCACAGTTTTCTTTGGTCTGTCATTCGTCCCTTCCAAGACAATATTCGGGATCTAGTTGTCGAACGCATTGAGGAAAAAATCCGCAAGTCAGAAGAAAAATCGAATAAGCCGAAGACTACTGATGCAACGAGGGAGAAGCTGCAACTTGAGATTGCCGACTACGAAAAACAAATCAAAGGCGTACGATCATCGAGCCTTCGGTATGGTGTGGGCCGCGATTACGAAAAAGGAATTCTCGGACACGCTGATGTCCTTCGTTTCGGTCCAGAAATGATAAGCAGGCACTCGTTGCTGCAGGATGTCCTAGCTGGTCGATTTCCCTATCTCCTTATTGATGAGAGTCAGGATACGAGCCCGGACTTTGTGGAATCCATACACGCAGTGGTGCACACGGTGGCCGATCGGATCTGCATCGGATTCTTTGGTGATCCGATGCAAAAAATATATCTCGCTGGGATTGGCGATTTGGAAGTTTCGAATGAGTGGAACGTAATACAGAAGCCAGAGAATTTCCGATGCCCCGCATCGGTACTGAGCGTCATAAACGCAATCCGTTCTGAAGTCGATGGATTAGTTCAGAATATTGGGAGCGATCAACAGGCGCAGATCGGCTCGGCACGGGTATTTCTAATCCCTCGGCACTTAGATCGGACATCTCAACTGTCGGAGATACGCGATCGCCTTGCACGACTAAATAAAGACGATGAGTGGATGAATGACCGCGCCGTTCGCATTCTCGTTCTCGTCCATCGCGCCGCCGCAAACAGGTTGGGCTTTCCAACTATATACTCGGCTCTTAACGACAATGGGCCAAACCGTCTAAAGGACGGTCTTCTTGACGGCTCTGCATGGGTTTTCAAACCGTTCTTCAATTTCGTTCTTCCGATCACGGAAGCAAGAGCTGCCAACGATGACTTTGAGGTCATTTCTGTTCTCCGTCGCGAGTGTCCTCGTCTCTCGCCTGACAATATCAAGGGGCAAGATCCGCAGGAGTTGCTTGGCAGTCTAAAAGAAGACGTGGAAAAACTTTGCCAGATCTTTCATGGTGATTCCAAACTTCGTGATGTCCTCATGTTTCTTAGGAATAGCGACATGGTGATGTTGGACGATCGATTCGGTGACCGCCTAGATAGCGGCAACGACGGCAATGTTTTGCGAGGGGAAGATAAGGCCGTAAACGATTTTCTGGAAACCAACACATCAGAACTCATCGGATTCCGGGATTACATCAGCGAGAAATCTCCATTTTCGACACAGCAAGGAGTAAAGGGAGCTGAGTTTGAACGTGTACTCGTCGTGCTAGATGACGCTGAAAGCAACTACAACCAGTTTTCATACGACAAACTACTCGGCGTGAAACCGCTGTCCGATCGCGACAAGGAGCACATAGCGGCGAAGGAAGATTCCGTAATCGATCGAACACGTCGGTTGTTTTACGTGTGCTGTTCTAGAGCGACGAAGGACCTTGCAGTGGCTTTCTTCACCGATGACATCGGGGCGGCGAAGCAGCAACTAAAGTCAAAGGGATGGTTTGAAGAGGACAAGATCTATAGCTGCCCGCTTGAGCCACTTCCGGATCCGATATGTGAACCCATTTCCGAAGTGCAGCTCCGTCTGTTTGACACTAACGTTTAGGTGTATCGCCGTCACTTCTTTACAAAGTTCTCCTGTTGTGGCACTCTCTCGCAGACGGCAATTCAGCCGGATCGATGAGAGGAGCAGTATGGCTTATCGATGTCCGCGCTATCTGTGCGAAGCAACATCAATGGAAGGACTCATTCAGCAGTTGGCGTTGTCTTACTTGCGTCACGGTTACTGGTGGTACGTGACCGGTATCGTACCGGAGCGAAAAGAGCCGACCGAAATCGATCACAACATTCTCACCAAGTACGAAATCCGTAAGGACTGGCGGTTCATCGCCCACAATAAGAGTCGAGGGATCGCCAACTTGCAATACATTCGCCACGGTCCGTTCTACATTATCATGGCGACCAAGGGATTCCATGAATTCAAAGATCGCGAAGCCAAACGAATCCGAGACGCTCGGCAGTGCCCGATTCTGATTCCACGTTTCGCTCCATCCCAGACCGAGACGCCAAGCAAGAACGCCAGACACAAGAAACTCAACAACAAGAAACCGAATCAGAAGAAGTATGGTCGCAAGGCACCTACGTTCGATGGCTACGCAGTGAGCTACCGCCGCGGTGGCTATCTGAAAAAGACGGCCGAAGAGAAAGTTGCCTATCGCCACGCCATGGAGCAATGGCAGCAACAAACGTTGCAAGGCAAGCGACTACCAAAACCACCCAAGGGAACTCCCGATCCGAAGTGGCATTCGTGCGTCGAGATCGAACGCAACACACATTTGCGACTCCGCGCTTACTTCATGGAGATCGCAAACCGCCGCAGCGCCGAAAACTTGGCATACGAATTCGCCAACACCGGCTTCTTGCCCTACGCCCCCGTTAAACGCCAACTCGTTCGCATCATCAAGGACGTCAACAAAGCCCGCCAAGTCGCTGGTTGTTCGGAACAGATTCCGTATCGCGTTGTGCTGAGGCTAAAACGCCAGCAGCTGCTACCATTCGGAGATGGTGAATCGGCAAGTGTCGCGGCGTAGCGACGAATTCGGTCGGCTTCATTGAGCGGCCGCTCGGCGATTCACACCTCGTAACAGAAACGTAGCAGCCATGATCGAGAACGTTTCGGAGAGCACTCGCACGTTGGTCGTTTCCTATCTGGGTGTGCGTCGAGCCATCGGCGCCGTCGGGCTTCTTTTGCCAATTCTGCTGGGTCCCGTCGGCTGGCTGGTATTTGAAATCGACATTCAAGACAACCTGAGCAGCTACTACCATACGGTTCTGCGAGACGTGTTTGTTGGGTCGATGTGTGCGATCGGCATCTTCCTTTACTGCTATCGAGGCTATGACTGGATCGAGAGTTGGACCGGCAAATTCGGGTGTGTGTCCGCTTTGGGCGTTGCTCTCTTTCCGCTCGACGCTAATAGTGATCCGTTGTATCAGAAGTCTGTGGTCGGTTACCTGCATACAATCAGTGGCGGCGTCTTCTTTCTAACGCTCGCATTCTATTCGCTGTATCACTTCCCTAGTTCCAAGGATGAGAACCGAGAAATCGCTCCGCACGAGGCCGAACGCAATTTCGTGTATCGCACGAGCGGCGTGGTGATCCTGATAAGCATGCTTGCGATGGGTGGATATCTCTTCCTGATGCAGGCGGAGTGGAAACGCATTTGCAATCAATACAACTTCTTGTTCTGGATGGAGTGGGTCGCAGTATGGGCGTTTGCAGCTGCATGGCTCACCAAGGGGCGTGCCATATTCACCGACATCGCAATTGACCTGATGGCATTGCCTAGCCAGCTTTTGCGAAAAGACGAATCGCAGACGAGATGATTCAGACGGAAAACTGACACTCTTGCATCTGCAGCGCCCGAGATCGGTTCAACTCGTCGCCCCGGTTAGCGTGCAGCAAAACCGAGGGCGAACAATTAGTTGCCTGAGGGACGCTCGTCGTTGCGGAGCATGTACAAGGCGCTCATCCAACAACTGGATCCATCGAGTGTGAGCCAAAGTCGTCGAATCACATGGTTTTCCTCATCGCAAATATCGGGACAATTTGGCTTCGGTGCTCCACCGAGTACGCCGCCGTGTCGCCAATTCTTCCAACGTAAAATCTCTTTCGCTCGTGAAATGGTGATCAACTCGCGAGCGTCGTCGAATGCTCGCTGTCGAATATCCCTCTGTTGTGACATATGGTCTCCTTTCTGGTTAGAGGTAGTCCGGATCGCGTTCGGGATGACTGATCAGCCAATTCAACAATGCGTAAATGGAAGTCTTGCGAATCTTGCCTCCGCCGGGAGGAAATCCGCCACTTCGCATCCAGCGTTGGAGCGACTCGGCGTGTTCTGCGGCGTCATCCCATTCACCATGGGCGATTTCTTCAAGTAGCATCGAGAAACAAGCATCGGGGTCCATTTACTGCTCCTCCGCCAATGCACATGATGTTGAGAGGCTGCGGATTCCTTCAAGAATCTCGGCTGACGTCTTCTGGATGTGGTCCATTGACTTAGCCAATACCTCGACATCCCCGTTGTAAAGCTGGATGTAGTCGGCACTATGCTGAAGCGTTTCGAGTCCCAATGCCTGACAGACTACGTGGGCCACAGCTTCGGCCTCCGTTTCACGAATTGTCTTCGTCGTCTCGGAACGTCGCTCCGACGATTGATGCATAAGTTCGTGACTCAGCTCGTGGACCAAGGTTGCGAGACGAGCGGCCGGTTCGAGTTCCGGTGCAATCACGATCGCCCCCTTCTTCGACAGGCCCTCGGCTCCACTCGGAATCGCCTCGTAAACAAGTTCGATTCCACGAGCACGAATTAGCTCTTCGACAGCGACGATGTTGTCTCCGGGATCGCCACTAACTTCGGCGAACTCAGGTAGCTCATCACCTTCCGTTTGCGACACGTCGAATACATGCACAACTTTGAATCCGAAGATGGACTTTTCGTTCGAGTCATCAGCAGAACTGCCTTCATCGTCCTTCTTGCGACCGATCATCGGCGCGATGATGCCGATTCCTTTCTCGCCTTTCTTGACCGACCGACCAAGCTTCCGCCAAGCGTGGAAGCCCTGAACAATTCGAGCGTCCGGAAATTGCAGCGCCACCAAGATGCAGTTGTTGAAGCTGTATCGTGGGAAACGAGCCATCACGTCGAGATACTTCTGCAATCGATCACTCTTGCCTGCGGCAAGAGCTTCGTTCAGTTCACGAATACCTCGTTCTACGAGTTCACCTACTTCTTCACGTTTCATGGGAATACTCCTTAGATGCTGCGACCGGCATAGCAGCTGGAAAGAAAGAATGGGCCTGCCGGCGGCCCGAAAAAAATGGGACACGGCAGTGCAAGGTGGAGTCTTTCGCGAGGCGAAAGCAGCAGTGAACGCCACAGGCGTGAGCGGACCTTGCACGCCGTGGCACAATGAGGGATGCCGTCGAGCAAAACCTCAACTTCAAACTAGAGTCAGATCGTCACGCTCACTCAATTGAAGAGCTCGCGTTGCGTCACTAGCTTCTCTGGGATCGGAGCCAACTCAGCTCGTAGGTTTTCGAGAGTCTCTTGATCAATCGTGTTGACTTCGAAGTTGCGGCTCGTTGGATCGAGTGAACAACTCTGAATCGGACGACCGGCTAGGCGAGACCCATCCGAATCGTGATTCTGATTGCTCCACTGCACTTCTTCTCTCAGCTCGTCGATTACGATGCGCAGTATTTTGAGTTCATCCGCAAGAATACTGACGGCATCGAGAAGCTCAGGTATTGCCGACTCCGAGGATTTGTTTCTTGTCATCTTGCGTGCCTCACTGGTGTAGCGCGACGCGTGTCAAACGACAGAATGTTTCGGTATCCGCAACCGACAGCTGGTGTGCGAAGTAGCGACGGACCTCCACCCAGAACAAGATGAAGTTGCCGGCTCCTTCACCGAACGCGAACAGATCGCCATTCATGAAGCGAGGCGGCAGCAGATCCAGATACTCGTAGTACTTCGCTTCGTCGATCTCGACGGTAACGCCATCTTCCCACCACGGTGGCGAATCCGGGTTGTCGCTTATTGCGTCATCGATACACAACCGATGATTGAGAAACTTCGACAGTTCAGACATGGTCTTCTCACTTCGGAATAGAACCTCAAGAAAACCGGTGCACGCCACCGGCAGCGGGTCCGAGTGAACTCCGACTCGCCACTGATGACTGGTTGTCTACTCTTGGATCTCCAAAGAAAGAACGTCTGCGCGTAAGTATCACATTTCCGACGAAATCGCAAAGAAACGGCCCGTCTACTCTCCCGTAGCCAATGGGTGAGAGGATATCTGCATCCGAATTTGTGTGGGTTTAACTGGGCCGGTGCGATGGACGATTCCTAGCGTCGCCGCCGCATCCACATCAGAGCCAACGCTGCGATCGCCGCGGCCGAAAATCCAGTAGGCTCAGGTACTATCGTTGGAACCAATCCTTCTACGCCAAACACCAAGTCGTTGAAATGAACGTCGGAAGGAAAGGGATTGCTTTGAATAGTAGCCCGTGTAAGGTCTTCCCAGGCAAACAAGTTGGACGAATTTCCCGTTGCGAGCGATGTGCCGTCGAAACTCATCAGCTGGTCCAGGCCTTCGGGATTGGCTGAAGCAAATCCAAATAGCGGCCATCTATTTGGTCCTGTAACTCCCAACGTCGGCGATCCGACTCCACTTACATCGAAGTCACCTGGTGTGTTCTGAAAGGCGGTCAACGTGCCATCTGGAATCAGAAAGAAGCCCAGCATATCGCCCCCATTTAGAGTCAATTGCTTCGATACACCGGGATTCTCGACGAGGTCGTCAAAAACCACGACTGCGTTGCCAGGAGCTAACGCTTGCGTCGCATAGGCGACTTTGCCGGCATCGGTCGACGTGTCGATCGAATTCAACGAAGCTGAAAAGTGGTAGTAGCCAAAGCTAAACCGAAAGGCACCGGTATCGCTGTGAAATCGAAATTCCGTATCGACTGGATCCGTCCCCGGCACTTGATAGTAGGAAAGGGTCGTTTCGCCCAAGGGCGGGAATGCGGTTGTTCCAAACTCAGTGCTCAGTCCCGAAGTGACAGCCGGGAACGCAGCGGGTGAGTCCAGGTATTGAATGTCGTCAGCGAACGTATAGTCCACGCTCAACGCAGCAATGAACATGGTTGCATGAATGAAATTGCGCATCGAACACTCCTGGTTAGTGGATGGGGATCAGTGTCCAAGCTAGTCGCGGTGAATTTCGCCGCTGGTGAAAAGCCAGCAAAGACCTTGGCAAGATCGCTGACTCAAACGACTACTCGTTACAAAGCGCAATACCGTATAGCGGTGCTCAAGCTTCAAAACGTCATAGTTAAGTGCTTGATGCTACAGATAAAGCCTCCGGTAGATTGAAGGCTTTGGGTTGAAAGAACCGACGCTCTAGAAGGGAGTGTCATTCGAGATCGCTGATCCAGGGTTACCCGGCTCATTCGAGCTGAAATCGCCTTCTTCATAGAGATCGTCGATTGCGTCGTGGGCGCGTTCAAGCAATCGTGCCATCGGCAACAAATCATCGTTGTTGAGGCTGATCGTCGACTCGTTCCACGTATCATCTACTACTTTATAGCTTCGCTTCAGCGAAACTGTGTAGAACGCATCCTGCTCACCATCGCGCCGCCAAACGGCCACCTCCAAGTTGCGATAGCGTTGGCTACTGACTGGATGCTTGGCGGTCTGTGGCGTTGCTTTCGTGCTCACCGCAGTGTTGACCGCCGAATGTGCCCAGTTCAAAAGCTTCGCCGTGACGAGCAAATCGTCTCGATTCAGCGTTGCCTGGGTTCGCTTCCATTCTTCGCCGTCCTTGTAAGACCGTTGCATACTTGCAGTGAAGAACGTCCCGTTCGACGAGTCGTTCTGCCAAACCGCAATCTGCAGTCGTCGATGCCGACTCGCAAAAGCGGGTTTAGGCGATTGATCATTCTGACGATTTTGTGATTTCGTGGCAGTTGCCATGAGTCACCTCTCTTTCTACTCAAAACAGTAATGAATACGGTGCCAACAATGGCTCCGCGAACGATTGAAGAACCACAAGGCAACCTTTGCCTCTTTATCTACCGGGGCTTCATTGCTGTTATGCGAACCGAGACCTGCGATGTGATGTTTTAAAACATCTAACGGAACCGGGCCCTTGGGGAGATGCTTGTACGGCTCGTCCGAACGACACGTCGTCGAATAGCTCAATTCGTGACTTTTCTGGTCAGCTATGGCAATATGCCGATGCCAGTGGCGAGGTTGCGAGAGAGGAGGTTTTTACAGTCGGGTTACGAATTTTCGCTTGTCGGTTCGCTTTGAGGGGTTCCCGATTCGAAAAACGCCTGAAAGCCGACACCGTCATAGATGGAATCCACCATCGGGCTCACCCCGAACGGGCTGAGCAAAGGAAAGCAACAAGTTCTGCAACGTCGCTCAACGCCACTGAGCACTTAGCAAATCCTTGGGGCGGACGCGGAATTCGAAGTCACAACAATCCTCACAAGCCGGTTCCCAAAACCCTGGAGCCTTCCCGTCGCCGTCGCCTCGGTCGCTTCGCCAATAGCCGCAGGCCCTCCCAAAGTCTGTGGGCCGTTTGGCCGAACCGTTCCTAGATCGGCGGCCCGCGACTTTGGCGGGGCCAGAGGCGGCAAGCGACCGAGGCAGAGGCAAAGGGATGCGTAAGGGTTACCCTGGCCGCCATTCCTAGAGCTTAAGACCGAGGGAGCTTCGTTGATCGAGTGGTGGTTGGGCGAGTTGGGCTTTGCCGAATCCAAGGACAAGGCTATGTTCCGCCGCTGTTGAGCTGAAGGAGTGTCTGGTTTGGCTGCCGGGTATCCTGACAATGCGCCGTCAAGATGGCTTACAATGACCAATCCGATAGTTGATCAAAGTCTTGCCCAAAGGTGTATCGATGCCTACTAGAACAGCTTGGACAGTTTGCGCGATTGTCAGCTTGGCAATCGTAACGGTTGGGTGTCAGAGATCCAGCGAAATAGCGGGCGAAGCAATAGCTCCTGCGGTTGAGCAATTGGAACCTGATGGAAGTGCCGCACCAGCGACGGTTGCGTCCTTAAGTGATTCGAAGGTATCACCTGATACGATCGACGCGCCCCCAATGGCGTCACGCGAAATTGCAACAGATGCAATTCAGCCTCACATGACGATTGACGGCGGTAGTGGCATCTACGTCGCTTTCATTCATCAAGGAAATATCTCGGTTTCCACCTCTCGTGATCAGGGCGCAACATTTAGTGAGCCAGTGATTGCCATCGATGTAGGTGGTCGCGCGCGTGGAGGCGCCCATCGTGGACCTCGCATCGGGGTCGACGATAGCGGAACATTGACCGTCACGGCGCCGGTAACTTTTGACGACGCCGAATATGAAAAACGTTACCCGACTGCCGATTTGTTTTTTGTGCGTTCTAGCGATGCTGGCAAAACTTGGAGCGAACCTCAGCAGGTCAACGAAGTGGCGAAACAGGCGCCGGAGTCGCTGCACTGGATGACAGTCGCCCCAAATGGAGAAGCTCACATAGCGTGGCTAGATCGGCGCGACCGCAAGCAGTCCGGTCAAGACATCTATTTTGCAACCGTCGTCGACGGTAAAGTCGGTGCCAACGTCCGGATTGCGAGCACGGTTTGCGAATGCTGTGCGCCCGGCCTCGCTGTCGACGGATCAGGTAATCCATTTGTCGCGTATCGAGAGGGTGGGAGTAAACCAAGCCGTGAGATTTTTGGTTTATGGTCTAGCAATCGCGGTCGATCATTCGCTGAAGCATTTCAAATCAACGAACAGAACACGCTAGAAAACGGATGACCCATGTCGGCACCGGCGGTCGCCGTATCTACCACGGGAAACAAATTCGCGGCAGCATGGAAAGACGTTCGCATGGGCGAACCCAACGTCTATTGGACAGTGTCGGACAAACCCGAATTCGCCGCTGGCCAATTGGTCCATGAGGTTACAAATGGAACGCAAGATCATCCGTCATTGTGTATAGACAGGCTTGAAATGGCATGGATCGCATGGGAGGACAATCGCTCAGGACATCAGGAAATATGGGTTCGCTCATCGCAAGATGGTGATATTGGCCGACGAATAGTTCAACCAGTCGATGCGACCGCAAGCTATCCTACGATCGCGACCGGGCACGACATGGTTGCCGTCGTCTACGAGTCTCAAGTCAACGGTATCAAGACAATTCAGTTTCAAACAATATCGACAATGCGATAGGATCGAATTGAGCTGCACGAAAACAACAAAAAGAGAAACCAAATCATGACACCGCAGTCTTGGTTCTTGCGAGGATGAGCTTCCCGATTTCCAGTATGGAAACTGGAACGAGTGCGAGCACCACGATGGCAACCCATTCCATGTTGCTATGTGAAGGAACGGCGAAGACGCGTTGCGTGAACGGGAAAACGGCAACGCTGAGCTGCAGCATACCGGACGCCGCGATTGCCAAGAGCAAATAGGGATTGGTGAAAATGCCGAGCTGTCCAAGCGTGAAGGACTGGCTTCGCGCCGCGAGGGCACGAAATAGCTCGGCATAGACGAGAACGCAAAAGGTCATAGCACGGGCTCGCTCCACGTCGCCCGGATGACTGTTGTAGCTGATACCGAACGCGAGCAGACCGACCACACCGACTAGCACACCTTGGAACACAATCGCGAAGCCGAGTTGCCTCGATAGGATTGACTCGTTCGGTCGACGGGGCTTTCGCTGCATGATGTCTGGCTCTGGCGGTTCTAACGAGAGAGCCAGTGCCGGTAGTCCATCGGTGACCAAGTTGATCCAGAGGAGCTGGATAGGAAGCAAAGGTGCTGGCCAGCCGATCAGACTGGCAGCAAACATCAACAGGATTTCGCCAAAGTTACACGATAGAAGAAACTGCAACACTTTTTGAATGTTGTCGAAGATACCGCGTCCCTCTTCGACAGCGCTGACGATTGACGCAAAGTTGTCGTCAGTTAGGACCATATCGGACGCTTCTTTCGTGACGTCGGTGCCTGTGATACCCATCGCAATGCCGATGTCCGCCGCTTTGATTGCCGGAGCGTCGTTGACTCCATCGCCCGTCATCGCCACAACTTGCCCACGTGATCGCCAAGCATTGATGATCCGTAATTTGTGTTCGGCGGAGGCGCGTGCGTAGACTGGGATGTGTTCGACCTGTTCTTCAAGTTCCGTGTCGGTCATCCGTTCCAGTTCATCACCTGCGATCGAACGGTCTTGAGGGCCAACCATTCCAAGTCGTCGGGCAACTGCCAAAGCAGTTGCAGGGTGATCTCCCGTTATCATGACCGGTCGAATCCCGGCGTCCTCGCATTTCTTGACGGCCATTTTCGCTTCCTCGCGAGGAGGATCGATCATCCCTGCGAGCGCCACAAAGATCAGTTTGGATTCTGGGTCGTCGCCATGCTGGTTCGGTGGGTTCAAGCGATAAGCGAGCGCCAATACTCGTAGAGCGCGATTGGCCATTTGCGAATTGGCGACCAGTATCTGTTCTCGCCGTTCATTGGTCAGGGGCCGGATTTCCGCGTTGTATAGTTCTGACTCGCATTTGCCCAGAATTACTTCCGGCGCGCCTTTTACGTGCAAGGTCGATCCATTCTGATCCTGAACCGCGACCGACATTGTTTTGCGGGTCGAGTCGAAGGGAATCTCGTACAGCACTCGTTTGTCGTCTTGCGAGCGGTCAATGCCGGCCTTTCTCGCAACGACGATCAATGCACCTTCGGTCGGGTCCCCAATCACCTGCCATCCGTCTTCACCGTGCGCCCGCGGAATCAGCCGGGCGCTGTTGCACCAAGTTCCAATGGTCAAGGCGTGCAGCAGATCGGGATTGTCGAGGGCCTGTTCCCCTCGCTTCGTCGACGCCTCCGGTGCGGTGTCTTCGCGATGGAATTCACCACGAGGTGTATATCCCGTACCGGAGATGCGGTAGTGCCCGTCTCCCACAAGCATCTCCTGCACCGTCATTTCGTTGCGCGTCAGAGTGCCTGTTTTGTCGGAGCAGATGACGGTCACGGAGCCGAGCGTTTCGACGCTAGGGAGTTTACGGACGAGCGCATTACGTTTGACCATCCGCTGCAGCCCCAATGCCAAAGCAACAGTGACTACCGCCGGCAGTCCTTCCGGAACTGCTGCCACAGCAAGGCTGACCGAGACTAGAAATGCTTCGACGAGATTTCCTTGCCGAAACACCTGTAAGCCAAAGATTACTGAGACAATGACCAAGCACACGACTATCAGTATTCGTCCAAGTTCAGCGAGTCGACGTTGTAACGGCGTCGGTTCTTGCTCATGGGCGCTAAGCATCCCAGCGATTTGGCCCAGTTCCGTCTGCATGCCCGTGGCCACGACGACAGCAAGCGCCTTTCCGGTGGAGGCTACTGTGCCCATGTAGATCATGTTGCGTCGGTCGCCGAGTGTCGCAGACTCATCGAGGGACGCGTCAGCATCTTTTTCGACCGGAACCGATTCACCGGTAAGGGCAGCCTCTTGCACTGATAGGCTGAACGCTTGCAGTAGTCGTGCATCTGCCGAGATATTGTCGCCAGCTTCGACTTCTAAAATGTCACCCGGAACGATCTCTTTCGCCTTGATCGACAACCACGATCCACCACGCATCACTCGCGCCATGGGCGCCGAAAGTTTTTGCAGTGCTGCCAGCGCTTGTTCGGCGCGTTCTTCCTGCAAATATCCAATCACACCGTTGAGCAGCACAATGGCCAGAATTGCAATCGCGTCGACCCATTCTCCCAGCGCCCCTGAGACGATCGCCGCGATGATCAGAATCCAAATCACCAAATCCTTGAACTGAGCCAGCAACTTTTTCCAGATCGGTGTCGGCGGAGCTTGCTCTAATTGATTCAGGCCACGACTTTCTTGCAACGCTTTAACTCGCGTGTCGTCGAGTCCGGTTTGAACGTCACTGTTGAGGACCTGCAGCAGCGTATCCGGATCAGAGGTATGGGCGAGAGCAATCGCGTCCTCTAGATTTGCCGTTGCGTCGCCGTGCATGATCGAGGACTCCGAGAAAGTGTAGAATTGTTGCGTTGACGGTGAGCGAGCTATACCTCGCCGGCGTCATAGCGTTCCGCACACTGAAGCGAACAGAAGACAAATCGCTTTCCATCTCTCGTTCGGCGGGCTGCAGCTTTGCGTGGCGCGACCCACATTCCGCAAACGACGTCTTGCTGGCTACCTTCGGCAGGCGACTCCGTTGCATCGGTGGTGCCGCGACAGAAGACCGACGGTCGACGGAAATGCTCGGTGCTGTAAATGTCGAACAGCTGTTCCATTAAGAGACGTGGATCGTTTTCGTAGACAACACGTGCGCCGGTTTCTTTTTTGCAAGTAGCCAAAATGTCTTTGGCCATGTCGCTGATTCCGCCGGTGCCGGTAAGCACTCCGATCAGCTTTCCTTCGTCGTAAGCGATCGCCAATTCACCGAGCGTTCCGCTGCTTCCACCGACAATCACCACAATGTCGCTGCTGCGGATGTTGACCACTTCGCGCCCCATCAACCCGCTGCCAGTAAAAATCAATACGTCGTGAGCAAGCGTCGGCGACTCGTATTTGAAGGCGTGTTCGTCGAGGCTCAAGGCGGGCGAGATGCCAATCACAAGACCACCGGCACTTTTGGCTCCACGAGCGGCTGCCATCGGCAAACCGGGACACGCTCCGGTGACGACGATGCAGCCAGCTGACGCGATCGCTTCGCCAAGTTGCGAGGCCTTGGCCAGATACTCGGCAGGGATGTCACCCCCCGCGCCACCCATCACGCCAACCTTCAGTGACATCTGAACATGTGACGAAACAGTTGGGTCAGAGTGGGTGCTCTTCGCCGCTGTGTGAATTTCATCGTCGTTCGTCATGAGCTTCACCGCTTTCGTTACGTTTCTGTCGCTACTGACTCCCTATTGAATCTCGCTCGGTTCGGCTGCTTGGAAACGCGCATCTCTGATTCCCAGCTTGAGTTTCCACTCCATCATGCTGCAGTACAGCACGGGAACGATGAACATCGACATCATCGCGATCAGCATGCCTCCGAAACTGGGTATTGCCATCGGGACCATGACGTCCGAACCGCGACCGGTTGACGTGAGTACCGGAACCAGAGAAAGCATGGTCGTTGCGGTCGTCATTAAACATGGTCGAATACGTCTCATGCCAGCCACGACAGTCGCTTCGCGGGCATCTGCGGCATTCATGATGTGAGCCTTGCGGAAAGACTGTTCCAAATAGGTTGTCATCACGACGCCATCGTCGTCTGCAATGCCGAACAGGGCGAGAAAGCCCACCCAGACGGCGACGCTCAGGTTGATCGGATGCACTTGGAAGAGCGTCCGCATGTTCGTGTCGAATAGATCGAAATCAAGAAACCACGATTGCCCGTAGAGCCAAACCATCATGAATCCACCGGCCCACGCGACGATCACGCCGCTAAAGACCAATGATGTCGTGAGCACCGAGCGGAATTGGAAGTAGAGATTCAGGAAGATCGCGAATAGCGCCAGTGGCATCACGATCATCAGCGTTTTTTGCGAGCGGACTTGGTTTTCGTAGTTCCCCGCGAAGGAATAGCTAACTCCGGGCGGTAAGACAAGTTCGCCGCTATTGATCTTTCCGCTCAGGTACGCCTGACAGTCTTCGACGACATCGACTTCTGCATTGCCCTCTTTCATGTCGAACAAAACATAGCCGACCAGAAACGTGTCTTCGCTCTTGATGACTTGAGGTCCGCGGAGGTAGCGAATCTCTGCCAGCTGCTCCAGCGGAATTTGAGCTCCCGTGGGCGTCGGCACGAGAATCCGGCCCAGCGTTTCCATTTCATCACGCAGTTCACGAGCGTAACGCACGCGCACCGGGTAACGTTCTCGCCCCTCGACGGTGGTTGTGATTTGACGGCCACCGATGGCGACTTCGATCACATCCTGCACGGCGCGAATGTGCAATCCGTACCGTTTGATAGCTTCGCGATCGATGTCGATTTCCAAGTACGGCTTACCCACGATGCGATCGGCGATCACTGCCGATGCTTCGACCGAAGGAACTTCTTTCAGTAACCCTTCGATCTCGAGCGCAACGCGTTCAATCGTTTCGAGGTCTGGCCCTTTGATCTTCATGCCCATCGGTGCTCGCATGCCGCTTTGCAACATCACGATGCGGGCGGCGATGGGTTGCAGCTTCGGCGCGGAGGTCGTACCTGGAATTTCCGCGGCAGTCACGATCTCCTTCCAGATGTCGTCCGGTTTTCGAATGTGATCCCGCCACTGCCGGTAGGGATGTCCTTCTGAATCCGCAATGAGGTCACCCTTCTCGTCGCGCACGAACTCGTCCTTGGTCTCGTCAAACTTGAACTTCATCCGATGACCGGCTTTGTCCGTGATATATTCGGGTTTGTAGCTAATCACCGTTTCGATCATCGAAATCGGAGCCGGATCAAGCGGACTATCGACTCGACCGAGCTTACCCACAACCGATTCGACTTCGGGAATCGAAATTAGCAGCTTGTCCTGCAACTGCAGTACGTCTAGCGCTTCGCCGATCGACGCGTGCGGCATCGTGGTCGGCATATAGAGGAAGGAGCCTTCGTCCAACGGCGGCATGAACTCTTTGCCTAGCCCTGGAAAGGTCTCGGATAGTTGGGTCCAAAGCTTGGAGTCACGGATGAAGTTGCCGTCGTTCGGATCTTGCGACGAAGCTGACGCGACCGTGGCGTTCTTGCCTGAGATGGCATCAACCGCACCGGGAACGAAGCCAAATACGCTATCAAAACCAAGCCAAATGCATCCACCCAACATGAGTACCACGAATGGTACGCTGAGGAAAAGCATCTTGTGGGCAAGACACCAGCGCAACATAGGTTGGTACGCATAGGATTGGAACATCTGGAAGAAGCCAAGCACTCCAGCAATAAAACCACCGACGAAAACAACGTTCAGTAGTAAGCCTTTGTCTGGACCGAGCGGCATCCAATGTTCCGTCACAAGCAACCCGACAATCGCCACAGGCACTGCGCTTACGAACCACGGCCCCACCTTCTGCACTGCAGTCGGCAACGACGCCTCAAACAGTTTGTATGCGGCCAATCCAGCTACGATGACGCCAATCGCCATCGGTAATTCGATTCCGCCGATGGGATAGATCGAGAGAAAGACTAGTCCCAAGCCCAGGGCCATCATCGCCAAGTAAAGCCCACGCTTGACCCACTCTTTGCCGATCTTCGTTGCAAATAGCACGTGAGCAGCCGGCGGAATGATGATGATCGCAACAATCGCCGACGCAATCAGGGCGAACGTCTTGGTAAACGCCAGCGGCCTGAAGAGTTTTCCCTCGGCACCGATCATCGTGAATACGGGCAAGAAGCTGATGATCGTCGTCGAAACGGCGGCGAGCAACGCGCCGGCGACTTCGCGTGACCCACGAAAGATCACCTGCAACCGATCTTCTTCCGGCGGAGCTTCATCCAAGTGTTTGATAATGTTTTCGCACAGAATGATCCCCATATCGACCATCGTCCCGATCGCGATTGCAATTCCCGAAAGCGCGACGATATTCGCGTCGACCTTGAAGACTTTCATCGCAATAAAACAGATCAGCACGGCCAGCGGTAGCAACGCACTAATCAACAGCGAGCTGCGGAAATTCCGTAGCAGGACCAAAATCACGATCACGGTGATCAAGATTTCTTCGGTTAGCGCCGAGTTCAACGTGCCGAGCGTTTCGTAGATCAATCCGGTTCGATCATAAAAGGGCACCACGGTGACTTGGCTCGTATTGGTCCAGACTGGCCATTGCTCTCGCGGCTTGGCCAGCAGATGTTTTACCCAAGCGTCGTCGTTCGCTTTTGTGCCAACATAGGCATCGAAGTTATTACGATCGGCGTAGTCGCTTACTTCATCCCGCGACACTTTCGAATAGTCAATCAGTACCTTCGTAGGCAAACCCGGCGCGATCTCCTCGATCTTCGCCTTTACGTTCTTGATCGCGTCCAACGGGTTGAATCCGTAGCGAACAACGCAGACTCCGCCGACCGACTCAGCACCTTCCTTGTCGAGTGCCCCGCGACGCAAGGCTGGGCCGAGCGATACGTTGGCGATGTCCTCGACCGTGATCGGCACGTCGTCCGCTACCTTCACAACCGTCTGCTCGATGTCGCTGATCTTTTCGATGAATCCGAGACCGCGAATTACGTACTCGGCTTTGTTCAGCTCGATCGTGCGCGCACCCACGTCAACGTTCGACATCCGCACGGCCTGAAAGACTGTAGACAGGGTAACTCCATGAGCCCGCATGGCATCCGGGTCGACGTCGATCTGGTACTCCTGCACAAAACCGCCGATTGAACCGACTTCGCTAATTCCTTCGGCCGACGTGAGACCGTAGCGGACATACCAGTCTTGAACAGAACGCAATTCGTGTAGATCCCAACCGCCCGCGACATTGCCGTCGGGATCGCGACCTTCCAGCGTGTACCAGAAAACTTGACCGAGTGCCGTTGCGTCAGGGCCCAACGCAGGTTGGACTCCATCCGGCAAAGTGCCAGTCGGAAGACTGTTGAGCTTTTCGAGTACCCGCGTTCGCGACCAGTAGAAATCGGCCTTCTCGTTGAAGATCACATAGACAGACGAGAATCCGAAGAAAGAGTAACTGCGAATCGTCTTTACTTCGGGGATGCCGAGCAAAGCGACCGTCAGCGGATAGGTGATTTGATCCTCGACGTCTTGCGGCGACCGACCCATCCACGGTGTGAAGATGATTTGTTGGTTCTCGCCGATATCGGGAATCGCATCGACAGGCACCGGATCGCGCGGCAGGCCGCCGAGATTCCAGTCGAAGGGAGCGACGAGGACTCCCCAACCCACGATCCCCATGACGACCATCACCACGACCAGTTTGTTCGTCATGCAAAAGTAGATCAGCTTGTCGAGCATCGAAAGCTGTGTCGGCAAGCCGTCATTCCCATCACTGCTCATGTTGGTGGCCTCCATGAGCAGAATCCTCACCGGGCTCCGCCCTCGGTTTGGAAATCAAGTCAACTCGATCCGCACATTTCAACATCGTCGTCCCGAAATACGGATTCTTCGTAGCGTCATCGGGCTGGAGCCATATCGCCCCTCGACCGTTGAAAGCCATGGGGCAATGATGTTCGTAGACTGAATTTCCGGGTCCAAATCCAAAAGTCTTAACCAAGGCGGAGACTTCATCGGACAGCATGGCAAAGGCTGAGCGAAATTCGCTTATGTCTTTTGCTTTTTGCAGCCCAACAAGAATGTCCGAGAGGTTTTCGGCTTCCGATTTCCAAGCCTCGCCTGCCGCTGCATCGAGCACGCTCGCGTTGATCAGCTGCGAAGCCTGCGTCAGAGATGACAAACCCTCCATGGCGATCTGTAGATTGTCAGCCGCCAACGCTTGCTGCACCGGCAGATACGTTTGAAACAACGCTGCGAGTTGCTGCTGGAATTCTGGCGGAGTCTGCAACGTGGACATCTCATGCTGCTCATGTCCGTCGTGCACGACGCCGAATTGTTCTCGCATACGTTGGATGTGTCGTTTTGTGAGTAGGAACACGCGATCCGCTTCCGCGAGTCCGCCGACTTCGCTGCCCTCCACCGCGTCGTTCGAAAGCAACATGGAATACTCGTCCCAGAGCATCGACGCATGACCGCTGACGAGATTGTTGCCGCTTTGTTGGATAGTTTCGCCGAACTGACGGAATGAACTTCGAATGTCATCCAGCCGAGATGCCTTCACGACTACGGTCAAGTCATCGAATGCAGCGACGACCTGGTCGAGCTTCGTTCGAAACTCTCCAGGCAACGTCATCGTGGCACCAGCTATCTCGCCGCCCTTCGTCTTCTTGTTACCGCCACCACCGCCGCCGTGATCATGACCGCCTCCGCCACCACCTTCGGGAGTCATCATCGTGGGCTTGGCTTGAATTTGCAGAGCACTGTCGAGCTTGAAATTGCCGTTCGTGACGACAAGCTCACCTTCGCTCAGACCGTGCTTGACCAAATAAAAGTCTCCGGCCCGCGGGCCCAGCACGATTTCGCGGCCGTCGAAAGTTGGCTCTTCGGCTGTTGGTTTTTCCACATAGACAATGGCACGCGTGCCGGTTACCAATGCGGCAGAGGCTGGAATAACGAGCGGCCGTGCATTTTCATCAGTCTGAGCTGCGACGTAGCCAAGCGTTTCGGAGCGGACGAGAGGCATGCCGCAAATCGTGCAGTTGCCGGGTTTGTCGCTGACGATCTCTGGATGCATGGGGCTAATCCACTTTCCAGCCAGACCGGCGCTTAACACCTTTCCTCCGGCCGCGACATCGGATTTGACCGTTGCTCGAACAAACATTTCGGGCTTTAGCTTGCCGTCATGATTGGGCACGTTGACTCGGACTTTGACGGTGCGAGTCTGTTTGTTTAGCACTGGATCGATGAAGGCGATCCGTCCGGTGAATTCTTCGCCCGGATATGCCTCCGTCGAAAAAGTGACTTCTTGACCGTACCGAAGCCAAACGAGATCGGATTCGTAAGCGTCTAGCTTTACCCAAACTTGGTTGAGGTCGGCGACCGTATAGATTCGGTCTCCTGTGCGAACACGATCGCCCTCCTGCTTGAGCTTCTCTATCACGATTCCACCAATCGGCGATTGAATCGTAATGTGATCTGTTGGTTTGTCTCGCTGCTCGATTTCCTTGACTTGCGAGTCGGTCAGCCCCAGCAGGCGAAGCTTTTCTCGCGCAGACTCAACAAGGTTGATCTCGGTCCGATTCGGTGATCGACTTGGTCCGCGTTGACGTTGAAACTCAAGTGCTCGAATCAGTTCGTCTTGAACTGCGTAAAGCTCTTCGCTGTAGATATAGACCATGTGGTCACCCGGTTTGACTTGCACTCCGGTATAGTCGACAAACAGTCGATCCAAGCGCCCGGAGACCCATGCCGTGATGTGCGAGAGCTTCGTTTCGTCGTACTCGACTTTGCCGACCATGCGGACTTGGGCTGCAACGTATCGCCGCTCGACGGGACTGGTCTGAATCTTCATCAGCTCGCGAGCAGCCGGACTGATGTTGACCGTTCGCATACCGCCGCCAGCTGATTTGGAGACCGGTACAAGCTTCATACCGCAAAGTGGGCATTTTCCCGGTTTGGGCTGGCGAATTTGAGGGTGCATCGAACACGTCCACAGAGTCGGCGCGGCCTCGACGTGACCGGCATGCGGATCGCTGGGTATCGAATCACTAGGCGCAGAGCCACCGACGAGCGTGGCGACGTAGTAACCCACTGCAAACACAATCAACGCCTGAACGGCGAGCAGCTTGCCCCAATGTTTACGCAGCAGGCCCTGTAGCTTCTCTGATCGAAACATTTCTTGCATCCTATCGTTTAGTCTTAAACGAGCCGCGTTGCTTTTACACGCAATCCTATGATGTTTCCACGGATGGACGTACAACTAAGTTCGATAAGTGACGACAATTTCGTTCTTAATTTCATGGACTTGCTCGATGACCTTCACCACGGTCTGTGCAACTTGCTTCATATGGAAACTTGAAACCCGCCCCCGCAAGACGAGCACCCGATCGTGGCACTGGTATTCACAGGTCAGTCGCGTTAGCTCGTAGTAGCCGCAATCGCGTAACACACCATATGCCAAACGCGCGACTCTCTCCTCTTTGTCTTCGAGCGGTTGGCCGACATGTCGGTCTGATGCAATCCAATGCTTCCGGTCCACCATTTGTCTGGCTACGTTGCGCCGGTTGGTCTTGAGTGTGTACGCCACGATCTGATCTACATCTAAGACTCGAGCGGATCTATCGCCCGCCATTTTTCATTTTGATGCATACTCGCGTCCACTTCTTCGCGCCGATTTCGGATTTCTTCTTAATCGGGCGGTACGACGATATGAGCAATAGGACCGGTGTTTGCACAATCAGGTTAGCCGAGTGGCACAATTTGCAGATTCCCACGAGAAGCATACTGACCATGCCTCTTGCCGTGCGAATTCGCACAACCTGACGTTTTCGCGACTCGCTGTGAAGATTGGTGCCATTCTAGGCATCCAATACGACATCGCCCACAACACGCCCAATCTGGGTTTACGGCACTATGCGCCTTGTGGGGCACATGTTTCTGACACCACGAGTCCCTCAGTTGGCAACGGCGAAGTGACAAAAACGACAATCCGATTTCAGATTCTTCTGGCACTCAACTCGTTACTGGGCATCTTTGTTATTTCGTTTCTTGTCGTTGACTATCGTCGAGAACTTAACGAACGCTTCGAAGAGAAACACATTGCGCTCGAAGAGGAAGCAAAGACGCTCCTTCCTGCCGCCGTTCGTCTCAGCAGTGACGGAGAGCAAGCTGTGCAGACATATGTCGATGAAGTGTGTCACCACATGCGTGATGTACAGTCGCCAGGACATCACATCGCGATTCGACTGGGCGAGTCGACACTCCAAGCGACCGCCCACAATCGCGAGTCCGACGACATGCTCAATGCTATGAAGGTTGCTGCAGAATCTAGCAACTACTATCTCAACAAAGACGGCTTCGAAATCGTCGTTGGAAAACATGAACAAGGCGAAGTAGCCGTATACATTTCAGAAGACGTGGCAGAACTGCGCAGCAGCGTTTTCCGCGATGAGTTGCGGCGTTTCACGGGCCTGCTCTTTTTTGCCGTGTTAGCGGCATTGCTAGTCAACCTTGTCCTCCTGCGCATTGTTGCTCGCCCACTGGACCGTTTGGTCTCCACTGTTCGCACGATCGGCCGCGGAGATTTTGACGTAGAGGCGGGAGCTTTTCGGAGTGCCGAATTCAGTTTTCTGGCTGGAGAGATCGATGCGATGAGCGCGTCGCTTGCGTCAGCCGAGCAAGCTCGTGCCATCGAGATGGCGAAAGCGAGGCAGATTCAGCAGAACCTGCTTCCCTCAGACAACAATGTGCCAGGGGTGAATCTGAGCCACATTTATGAGCCCGCAACCGACGTTGCTGGTGACTACTTTGACATCTTGGATATGGGGCCGAATGGTTGGTTGTTTTGCATCGCCGACGTGACTGGTCATGGCGTTCCAGCCGCAATGAGTGCGGCGATGCTCAAGACACTTCTAGCGCAAGCCATAAAGGTATCTTCAAGGCCCAGTACGATACTTGAATTCATCAACGATAACTTTGTCGACGTAACACTCGATGAAGATTTCGCCACCATGCTACTGGTTCGTATCGACTTGAACGAGATGTGCCTCGAATTCTCCAGCGCGGGGCACGAGTCGTGCTGGTTACTCGCGCCCACTGGCGAAATGCGTGAACTGAGTTCGACTGGAATCATGTTGGGAGTTAACGAGGGCATGAAATGGAAAAACACAACGCTGACAATCCACGCTGGCGAACGGTTGTTTTCCTACACAGATGGTCTGCCGGAGACCTTCAATGCGGAGGGACAGTACCTAGGTCGCGATGTGCTTCCCGATCTCTTCCGCAAGACGTGTGACCGGTCGGTCGCTGAGGCTTGCAATCAGCTAAAAAGAGTTAGTGACGAACATCGAAACGGCATCCCGTATCAGGACGACCTCACATTTGTAGTTGCAGAGTTCGCGAAAGAAGCACAACAGAATCTGTAGTGTGCAAATCCGCACATCGAGCCGAACCACGGAATCATCGAGGCGATATTCTCTTGCCAACCGTGATGAGAGGGAGCTTCATGCGCATCTAAACATCTTAGGAAGCGACTCCAAGTCCGAACGAGGGAGCAGCCCCTCAGCTCATGCTGGCTACCACAGCGGGAACCTTAAACCCAGCTTCAATGTGTGATAAGCTGGGACAATGCCCAACGAACTCACCATCGGACAACTAGCCAAAACAGTCGATGTTCCCGCCTCGACGATTCGCTACTACGAGCGTCGCGGGCTGCTAAAACCGAGCAACCGGAGCCAGGGAAACTACCGACTCTATGGGGATGACGCTGTGGAAAGGCTTCGCTTCATCCGTGCTGCACAGACAACTGGATTTACGCTTGATGACGTGGAAACGCTACTCACGTTGCGAGTTGCACCGAAACAGAGTTGTAGGGACGTGCAGCTTCTCACGGCGGAGAGGCTTGAGGATGTCAAACAGCGAATGGCCGAGATGAGGCTCGTCGAACGGGTGCTAAAGGGATTCTTGAAAAGGTGCCAGCAAACGTCCCGGCCAGGTTACTGTCAGCTTATTGAGGACTTGAATTCAGAGGCTGGTGGTAAGTCTTCAGGCAAGCGACGCAAAAAAAGTAAGTGACTAGAAAGCGAGCTATTCAATGACAGAACAGACCACCCCGCTCAGTATGGTGCTTCCGTTCCTAGCGGTCGCCATGCTCGTGGCGAGCCCAGCTCTAGCTCAAACGTCGAGCCCGGACCTGGTGTTCCAAGTCCAGGGCCTTACGTGAGGTGCGGTCAAGGGTCTTGGCTGAGGCCAGACCATCGCACCCGTGCTGGTGCGTTTGGACGAGCTTATTGAGGTAGAACGTAGCTTCTCGAATCACACCGGGACGTTGCTACGAATAGTTCCGACGGCGGGCGTGGACTTGGGAAAGGTTACGGAGGCGGTTAGCAATGTGCTTGAGGCTGAGTATCGGAATCCGGTCGCCTTATCGGGTGGTGATTTAACATCGGCACTTAGCGACGAGCAATGGCGAGATTCAAGTCGTATTGGCGAGCTAACGTCGATTGAGATTCGGACACTCATCCTGCGTGGATTGGGCTACTACGGGCTTCCGGTCATTGCAGTTTTATCAATCGGAATCGTATGGTGGCGTCGAAAGCGAGCAAGACGATGACAGAACAGTTAGTCCCAATTTTTAAAGCAACTGACGCGGCAGAAACTGCAAAATGGTATGCAAGGTTAGGATTCGAATTAGAAAGTGAACACCGCTTTGCCCCAAACATGCCGCTCTACGCTTTCTTGAAGCGGGGCGATATTTGTCTTCACCTCTCAGAGCATGAAGGGGACGCAACTCCCAACTCATTGGCGTATCTCTACGTTGAAGACATTGACAGCATCGGGAAGGAATTTGGTGTTGAAGTGAAAGACCAACCGTGGGGAACACGTGAAGTGTGGCTGAGCGACCCCGATGGCAATCGCCTGCGAATTGGTCAACGCATCACACCTGAATAGGGCATCTATCCGCACCGCAACGTCCTACTTGACCTTGAACCTAGGTTCAAGGTGTAAAATATCCAGCGTCAATACGTTTTCGTTTGTTTTATTGCGTTGGAGGCAACATGTATGATTGTGCGAGTGCTCTATTTTGATGGTTGTCCGAACCATCTTCCGGCCGTCGAGCTGGCCAAAAGTGTAGTCAAGGAAATCGGCGTTGATGCGACTGTCGAAGAAGTCGAAGTGCAAGGACAAGAAGATGCAGAAGCACTGCGTTTTTTTGGCTCACCTACGATTCAAGTAGACGGCGTTGACATCGACCCGGAGGCACGCGAACGCAGCGACTACTCGTTTAGCTGTCGAATGTATGGAGCTTCCGGGCTACCGACACGGGAGCTAATGAAAGCCGCGTTGTTCGGTGACCAAGGAGCGAAGTCAAACGCGACGCTCGTTGCTTCGGTTGGTTCGATTGTTGCGGCTGTTGTCGCTTCTGCCTGCTGCTGGCTTCCACCGCTGCTCTTACTCGGAGGTGTTTCGGCGGCCGGTGTAGCAACGGCATTTGCAAATGTGCGGCCTTGGTTTCTCGGCGGTGCGTTTGCGTTGCTCGGTCTAGGGTTTTATCTCAACTACGGCCGGAAGCCGGTGTGTGCACCAGGCTCATCTTGCGGCACGCCAACCTCAAAGCTAGTGCGTTTCAATCGTGCAATGTTGTGGATGGCTCTCGTTGGGGTATTGAGTTTTGCATTCTTGCCGAAATACCTCGGGCTAGCAGCCGGTGATGGCACCACGGTGCTCTCACCTGATGCACCTAAAGTGACGCTTGCAATTGAGGGAATGACTTGCGAGGCGTGTGCGGTCGGAGTTCAAACATCGCTTCGTAGGGTAGCGGGTGTTTCTGATGCCTCTGTGTCGTATTCAGAGAGCAAGGCAGTCGTTGCGATTGACGAAGCGTCTCCAGCGGAAACCAACCAACTGGTGGAAGCCGTGGAGGAGAACGGGTTTCGCGTCGCAGATGTTCGCTAACGGTTTAGGTGACACGGCTTTTCTGGGACTGTGCCGAAAAACAGCCCCAGGCGTGAGAAAATCAAAATGTATAAAACACGAATGTATGCTGTAGCCTCGTTAGGGATGGTGCTTTTGCTCGGTTGTGGACGTGGGTCCGAGTCCGGAAAACCGGCTGTCGACAGTTCCATTGAAACCGTTCGACTTCATCTCGAAGGATTCATGAAGAGCAAGAGCGGAGCGACGTGAATGGATTGACCGAACACGGTCAAACAAGCCCTGGTAGGGTTTGACGCTGTTAACGACGTGCGGATGGAACTTGACCATGATGATTTCATCGTGGACTACGATGCATCGAGAATTACTGTCGAGGAACTTCTCAAAGCGTGCAAACAGAGTGGTTACCCAGGGACGGTTGTAGATTCTCCGACTCGCGTATCTGCGACGCGGGAGAATAGCGATGCCGAGCTTCCCCGCTTCTATATTGACGCACTTGCACGAGCGAAAAATGAGCAAAAACCAATAGTCCTGGATTTTGGAGCTAAATGGTGCGTGCCGTGTCAACGGATGGAAATAGAAACGCTGAAAGATTCACGCGTGGAATCGCTCCTCGAGCGTTGCATCTTTCTAAAGGTGGATGCCGACGAACATACGGCATTGATTGCGAAGTTCGGCGTCACCGGCCTGCCTGACGTTCGTTTTTTGTCCGCAGATGGCAGCGAATTACGACGTTTGGTTGATTTTCAAACTGCCGAATCCTTCTCAAAGGAACTGCAAGTGCTGCTGTCAACGTCTCCTTAGCGTATATGGGCTACTGCAGCCATATACGCTAAGCATCTGACTTGACCGAGCGTGCACTTTCTCCCGCGTTTCACGGCAGTCCAACCATGGGCAGTCCTGCCAGCGGAAATGCAACCGGACCGGCGACCGGCCATCCGTCTTATTTTCAAAACGGAGTCCGAAACCTGGAGCAGTTTTCCCGATGAGCTGAAGTCGAGCAGTTCTGACCAAGAAATGATGAGCCAGGGCTCTGCGTAGAATTGAATGAAACTGTCGAGTAACCACGGCTCGTGCAAACTGAACTATCGTGCAAATCTCGCCTAGCCGGGCGACGAAGCAGCAAAATGCTCAATTAGAGCAGCAGCTTCCTCAACATCTTTGGCTCCGACAGCGGTGAGATGCCGTGAGCCTTGTTTCCACGAAACAGCGACGTTTCCGTCCAATTGGGTTAGTGTGCATGGTTCACCACCGCACTCGGTTTGAACTGACGGACGATCACCGAACCAGATGGGCTGTTCGTCATTATGTTCGAAGATAGCCAATGTACCGCCGTCACTGCGTTTGCAGACTGTTTTGATACATTTGCAGCATGGCATCTCCATCACGAATGAATTCTGTACGGTGTACCCGTCGGGTAGTCCGGCGACGAGTGTCGGTTTGTAACCAAGTTCAGTGTGCGCCTGATCAAGTTGCACCGTCTTGCCTGCATACTTGTTAACGAGCACCAAGTGAGCATCACTCGGATTGTCCTGGAAAACATCCAGGTACTCGGAAAAGTCTGCTGCCAGTTCATCGTGGCCAGCGTGGTGCCAATTCTCGTAGCCAAAGTACGCCAAGCTTAGTGCTACAAGAAGCAGCGCTGCGATGGAGAGCCAGCGAGAGGAAGCAAAGCGATGAGGATTAGCTGCCTCTCGGACAGGAGACTTTGTACTTCCTACGTCAAGCTGGGCCTCCACATTTTGCCAAATCTGATCAGGGGGCAGTGGATGCTCGAGGTTACGTGCCTGCTTCGAAAGACTCTCGAAGGAAGCGAGCTCCTCAGTGCACGTCGGACACGAACCCAAATGTTTCGACACTGACGATCGAGAGTCGGAAGATAGTTCGCCGTCAAAATAGGCCGAAATCAGATTCCGTGCCTCCTCACAATTCATCTCGCGCTCCAAACAAAATGGTGCAGAAGTCCTGATGTTGAGATGCGAACGTGCATCGACTTCTTCTTCAGTTTCCCATTTTCTTACGTTGAAGGCCATCTCAATTCAGCATAAACCTATGTTGTCAGGGTAGTTACGCTCACTCATGGCAAACACTCTCAGAAACCGTTCGCGGCTCTCGCAGGCAAAATAAATACTTGAGATCGAGAAGAATCCCTCGGCATGGTGCATCCAAACGGTAGCGACCCTGCTTCTCGACACTTGAATGAATTTTTGGAGCCAAAACGATGCGTCGATCACACTTTTTCTTTGCGGCCGCGCTAACGATTGCACTCTTGGGAATCTACGGATGTACATCATCGCAACCAACATCGTCTGCACCCGCACAAGGCTCCGACACTCGTAAAGACGATACGAACGATGACGCCCACGCGGGACACGTTCATGACGGCGAGGTCGGCTCATCCGACATGGACAAGATGAAGGCAGAGTTAGCCAAGCTTCCAGAAGCAGACCGGCTAGCAGCCGAAAAACAACACATGTGTCCGGTAAGCGGAGAGATGCTGGGTACGATGGGAGCACCTCTCAAAGTTGATGTTGTAGGCCAAGACGTCTGGATCTGCTGTGAAGGCTGTAAGGATAAGTTACTGGCCAGCCCGGATGAGTACATGGCGAAACTTGCCAAGTAAGAGATGGGAAAGTCTGTTCTTCCGAGACTTCCGAAGCGAAGTGGTTGGGCGGCGTCGCCGCTGCGGGCCAGCCAAACTGGAATCGCTAAACTCCTTAGAGGCTGCTATGGCAATCGACCCAATCTGCCAAATGGAGGTGAACGAAGAGACGGCGCTGAGCACAAATCGAGACGGCGCTGCTTTCTTTTTCTGCAGTGAGCATTGTCGGCGTAAGTTTATCGCGAATGGAAAACCGCACTCGGACGAAGGCGGCAATCCAGCTCCGGCTTCTCCACAGACATCCATTGCCTCAATCTACACTTGTCCGATGCACCCGGAGATCGAACAGCATCATCCGGGCAGTTGCCCCAAATGTGGTATGGCGCTCGAGCCCCAAACGGTTCAAATAGATGGGAAAGAAGACTATGCCGAGCTCAACGACATGTCGCGTCGGTTCTGGGTGGGCCTGGCGCTCGGCCTACCGGTGCTGATTTTGGCGATGGCCCCAATGGTCGGCCTCAATCTTCTGAACCCGCAAGTATCAGTTTGGATTCAGCTCGCCCTTTCAACACCCGTCGTGCTCTGGTCCGGTTGGCCATTTTTCCAGAGGGGCTGGCAGTCGATATTGTCTCGCCATCTGAATATGTTCACGCTAATTGCGATCGGGACCGGCGCCGCGTATTTCTACAGCGCGGCGGCTACGCTCGCCCCGGACATTTTCCCGGAATCATTCCGTGAGCGCGGCCACGTTGCCGTTTACTTCGAGGCTGCTGCGATGATTACCGTTCTCGTATTGCTGGGGCAAGTGCTGGAACTACGGGCGCGACGACGCACGAGCGGTGCGATCCGCGAACTCCTTTCGCTGGCTCCGCCCACCGCCTTTGTGATTCGGAACGGCACAGAGGAAGAAGTGTCTCTTGAACACGTTCACGCAAATGATTTGGTTCGTGTTCGGCCCGGTGACAAAGTTCCTGTCGATGGCGTCATCACCCAGGGCCGAAGTGCGGTTGATGAATCCATGATCACCGGAGAACCTGTGCCGGTTGCCAAGGAGGCCGGCGACGCGGTGATCGGTGGCACGGTGAATCAAACCGGAGCTTTTCTCTTTCGAGCGCAACGAGTTGGTCGGGACACTATGTTGGCTCAGATCGTCGATATGGTCGGACAAGCGCAGCGTAGTCGGGCACCAATTCAACGTGTTGCAGACACGGTGGCCGGGTACTTCGTTCCAGCGGTGTTGATTGCATCGATGCTGACCTTCATCGTTTGGGCAACAGTGGGCCCGCCACCGCAATTGGCTAATGCTTTGATCAATGCCGTTGCGGTACTCATCATCGCCTGCCCGTGCGCACTGGGACTTGCTACACCAATGTCGATCATGGTGGGAGTTGGACGCGGGGCAAAAGAGGGCGTTCTGATCAAGAACGCTGAAGTCCTGGAGACGATGAAGAAGGTTGACACTCTGATCGTCGACAAAACGGGCACGCTCACCGAGGGGCGACCTCGGCTCACAAAGTTGGTGCCGCCCAAGGAAATGTCGGAAAACGATCTCATCAGGTTCGCAGCCGCAGTCGAGCAAAACAGTGAACACCCGCTCGCGCGGTCGATCGTACTGGCAGCAAAGGATCGGGAGATTGAGATTCCGGAAGTATCGGACTTTCAATCGAAGACTGGTTTTGGAGTTGAAGGTCGAGTCGATGGACTACGCGTGTTGATTGGGCGAAAGGAATTCCTGGAATCACGTCAGGTTCAGTGCAGCGAGGAATTGTCGCAGCAAGCCGATGAACTTCGCAGGCTGGGCCACACCGCGATGTTTGTCGGAATTGACGAGAAGGCTGGCGTGCTCGCGGTTTCCGACCCAATCAAGGAATCAACTCCCGCAGCAATTCGCGAGCTGCACAAACTGGGATTGAAGATCATCATGTTGACCGGCGACAACCAAAAGACAGCTGACAGCGTGGCGGAGAAACTGAACATCGATGAAGTCGAGGCTGGCGTGAAGCCACAAGAAAAGAACGATCGCGTCGCGACTCTGCGCACTCAAGGTCATATTGTGGCGATGGCCGGGGATGGAGTGAATGATGCGCCGGCTCTTGCGGCGGCTGATGTCGGCATCGCGATGGGTACGGGAACGGACGTAGCCATCGAGAGTGCGGGTGTGACTCTCGTTAAGGGTGACCTTCGTGGAATCGTCAACGCAATCAAGCTCAGTCGGGCCGTGGTACGCAACATCCACGAGAACCTGTTCTTCGCCTTCATATACAACGCTCTCGGTGTACCGATCGCGGCTGGTGTGCTCTATCCGTTCTTGGGAATCTTGCTGAGTCCCATGTTGGCAGCGGCAGCGATGAGTTTCAGCTCCGTATCGGTCGTCGGAAATGCGTTACGGTTGCGGAAGTAGAGTGGAAGTGAAAGCGATTGAATCATGCCAAGCCTCGAAGAGTTTAGTTCTCGCCTGGAAGCGTGTATCACCGCTATTCAGAATGAGCCTCGGTGGCCCCCTTCTGAATCGATGGAGTTTATGGCTGGGATTGAGGCAAAACAGGAGCAGTTCCAATTCGTGGCGGAGCACCTGATCTCTGTTATCCGTCCAAGGCTCGCGTTAGTCGCTAGCCGCTTTCGTGGTGAAGTCGCAAGCAACGATCCACCGGGACGATGCTCGTGCTGGTTCCCAAGTAGGGCGAGGTTTCCGGTTAGCGCCAAAGTTGGGTTCGTCATTGAACACGATGCTCACTTCGATCGAGTCGTTTTGGGCTATGAAATGTATCTGATGCCGGTGTTTATCAAGTACAAGGATAATGACCGGCTCACGCTTTCGAATAGGGAAGTGCCGGATGACAAAGTTGCGAATTGGTCGGAAGATCGATTGCTCGATTTTGTGCGTTCCTATTTACAAATCGATCGCGGTGCCAAGCAGTCTGAAAAAATTGCGACGGATCCGGTGTGTGGAATGCGAATCGGCATCACGGATGGGACAACAAGCGACAACTACTATGGACACACCTACTACTTTTGTACTGCTAAATGCCATCAGCAGTTTAAGGACAATCCAAAGCAATACGTTAGCATCAAGACCATGTAGCGACTTGCCTAAGCATCGTAACGAATAATCGCTTGAGTCGTTGTCAGCTGAGACAGATCGGTTTCTCGAGCTGTGGTGGCGACCATTCGTGGCCGACTGCCCGCCGGAATGGAGTGTACTGGAGAATGCAGAGGCCTGTGCGAAAACGCACGTTTTTGATATCGGGCTGCTTTTTCATCATCGGAGCACCTCGACGCTTGCGGAGCGTTTAGCCATGCAGAAGCGATTTTCGGTGTGAGGGAATACCAATATCGATCCGAGAAATATCCAGTGATCGACCTCGTGGCACGCAGCTTGCGGAGACTTCGGGGGCAACTAAGCTGAGACAATAGAACTGCAGAACAACCCCTTGAGTCAGCATCATGTGCGTTCGTGTTTTTGCCTTTTCAACGATTCTCGTCATCATTTTTTCCTGCGCAACGAGCGCAGACGGATTTGACGCCGAGTTGCGGCAGCTCATCACTGATCACGGTTTGCAACCAATTGCGCAATCCCCATCTAGCAATACGCCGTTGGCCAACCTAGGGAAGTCTTTGTTTTTCGACCGTGAGCTCAGCGGAAACCGCAACGTTTCCTGCGCGACTTGTCATCATCCTTCCGCCTCGTCCGGTGATTCCCGGGCGCTGCCGTCGGGCGTGGGAGGCGTCGGACTCGGACCCGATCGAACACAGGAGCTTGATCGCGAAGTTGTTCCAAGGAACGCGCCAGAGATCTTTCATCGAGGCAACTCGGAATGGACCAACTTGTTCTGGGACAGCCGCGTGGCGAAAGAAAATGAGAAATTCAAAACACCGGCAGGAGCTCAATTGCCCATCGGATTTGAGCACGTCCTGCAGCCGCAAGCCATGTTTCCAGTGACCTCACGCGCCGAGATGCGAGGGAATGATGGAGACCTCGATGTTAACGGGCAAGTTAACGAAATCGCACAGATTGCGGATGGTGACTTTCAAGGCATTTGGGCGGCACTAACCAACCGATTAATGTCGATTCCGGCATACAAACAGGCATTTCAGGAAGCTTTTCCGGAAGTGCCGGAAGACAAGATCGGATTTCAACATGCTGCCAAGGCAATAGCAGAGTTTGAGGCGGCGGCGTTTTCCCCGAATGACAGCGCGTGGGATCGGTACCTTGCTGGCGATGATACCGCGTTGTCGGCTGCCGCCAAACGAGGCGCCGTTCACTTTTACGACGGAAACTGCGCGTCGTGTCATTCCGGTGACTTGATGACAGACCAACAACATCACAATCTGGCTGTTCCCCAGTTTGGGCCAGGCAAGGATCCGAACCAGTTGGACATGGGCCGAGCCCTTGAGACGGGCGCGGCGGAAGATGAATTCGCGTTCAGAACGCCACCGCTGCGAAACGTCACACTCACGGGGCCTTGGATGCATAACGGTGCATTTGCCAACTTGGAAGACGTTGTACGCCACAAATACAACCCGGAAGATTCGCTGACGAACTACGACGTAAATCAACTACCTGAGCATCTTGAGTCTACGGTGAAACAAGAACAGGCGCTGATCGATGCGATGACTTCCGCGATTGACCCCCTCCTTCACAATGAAGAACTAAGCACGGAAAAACTGAACGACTTAATGGCGTTTATGGGGGCACTGACGTCGCCCTCGGCGGACCTGATGGCTCATTCTACGCCTGACTCCGTGTTTAGTGGGCTAGACGTTGAACGTTTGCCAGACAGTGAAATCGAGATGTTGTACGATCCCGCATCGGGGGACTTAGTGCTGTCCGGTAATGCCGAGTTGGAGCTGGACGCGATTTTCTTTCGGATCATGGATGATCCTGGCAATGTTGCAGATTTCGATTTTTTCACTGGGGTCGCACCGTGGGCGGACGACTTGGACATTGTGCTCAGCGACGAGTTAGATGCTCAGTCTTTTCTCGATTTCCGCTCCGATCCAAAGTTTCTATTCGCAGCCGGTGATACCATTGAGTCGTTGCTGCCTGCGGGCCTGTCAGAACAAGCGATTTCTGATCACCTCACTGCAGCATATCGTGTACAAGGATCGCCCCTTCTCTGGACAACCTCAGTTACGAGCGTTCCAGAACCGTCGATGCACGCAATCATTCTCGCCGCAGCATGCACGCTATTACTGGTTCGACGTCGGCTTGATACTACTGCCTGATTTATCCCGGTCGGGTCAGACGAATCTCGCAATTCTTAGAATCGGCGGACGCCACGGATCGCCTCAATATTTTGCCGCTTTTAGTGGAATGGCCGTGCGAACCGAGCCTACCTCCGCGGCACGGCGCGCGCTCCCCCGGCGACGTACTTAGGATTGCGTTGCTTGGCCGCAAGGATGGCTTGCTGGCTGTTACGCGCCGGGACGACGACGCTCAGCGGTATCCCATGAACGCCCGAGGGCGGAAACATTGTGACCTCCCAAAGATCGACCAAACCGGCATCGTAGGCCTGCAGGTTGAGCTGTAGCCGCTGGATCTGGCGAAGCTGCTGTTGTTGGTGCAGTTCATAGGCTTTTGCCTGAGCCCGCAAGAGAAACGATTCCCGCTGTCGCCACTCTTGGTCTTCGCTTGCCTCAAGCCAGCGTTCCCAGCCGGGCTTGAGCGACTCAATGGAGTCATCAGAGAACAGGAAGAATGGAATACAGTACAAGTGCTCATCATCGAGTTCCATCAGTAAACCCTGACAACGAAACATTCTCGGTTTGCCCTTTTGTGTCAGCAACCATTTCTCAAGGCCTTTCTTGCCATCGATCTTTGTCTTCGTGAAATGTCCGACGATGTGCGGGACGATACTCCGGTAAACCTTGGGTAATTTGTCGAACCACTTGTGGTTGACGTATACACGTCCCAACCTTCGTTGAACCGCCACACCGTGCTGATGAAAGTCGACGATTTTGCCGCGAAGCTTGATGCCCGACTTCAGTTGAAACGTTTGAGGTGAGGTAGGAAATGTGGCATCCTGATCATCCTGGCCCTCAAGGTACTTCACGTCTTGCTTGGAGAGATGGCTAATAGAGAGAGTTACTAGCTCGCCATCTTCTTTGCGCAGTACGATCGAATCGTCGTCACGTGCGATCAAATCGGCGGCGACTTTGTAGTTGCCGGTCGCATCTGCCCACTCACGAACGGCCGCACACGCAAGGCTGCCGAGAAAAACAGGCGATATTGCAATTGCGAGAACGGCAAACTTGACGCGTTGATGGTTCATCGTGGCACCTCCGACCCGGCCGCCCCTGTTTTGCGGGCTACACGGAATAGGGATTGCGCAAGAGATCGCGGCAGTGACGGCATCCCATCAAGCGGTGAAGACGCCACGGCCAACGACTGCGCCTGTTCTATGTAATCACCGATCAATCCTTGTGCTTGTGCTTGCTATGGTCATGGCCGTGCTCGCCATGCGTCTTCTCATGCCCGAGCTTGTTCAGCGATGCCACTTTGGTCAGCGTCGCTGCGGGGTCTGCCTTCGCCTTGCCAACGCAACCTTTGCAACACAGATAAACAGGCTTGCCGTCTACGGTCAGCTTCAGCGGCTTACCCATCGACCCCAGGTAATTCTTGTTCGCGATAGCGCAGAACTTTTGCATCTCGGCGGCCATCCGGTCTTTCATGGGGAGCTTTCCCAATCCGGAGGAAGCCTTGGCGAGTTTTTGAGCCTTCTTTAGCGTGGCGGCGCCGTTTTTGGTTGCTCCTTTCACACAGCCCTTGCAGCAAACGAAAACCGGTTTGCCCGCGACCATGACCTTGATAGGAGTTCCATCAGAACCAAGTCGGCTGTATTCCATCATCGGGCAGAATCGCTGTGTTTCCGCCAGTTTTCGGTCGGCAGCAGACAACTTAGAAAGCTCTGCGGCGATGCTCTTCTCAGCCTTCATCATTGCGGCGTGGTCGCTCCCGACCTTGTGCTCTGAGCTCTTCTGCCCGAAGACGGATGCGGGCCCAATTATCAAGTTCGCTCCGAGTGCCAATGTCAACAAAACGACAGTACGTCCAATCCTCATGTGTGGTCCTTCCTAGCAGGTAGGCGTTTACAGCCCTTTGGCTTCGGTGAGACGTCTCACCCGTTGGAAATTGCAGCCAATAGCAGGGCAAACTTGTTCAACGGGACTTTTGGATGCCGCGATCTGAGTATTCTTCTCGAAAAGGATTTTTATGATCGAACTAAATTGCGCGCCTGGAAAGAAACGTGCGAACTCACTAGTGCACATAACAAATACGGTACGAACGCCATGCGAACCGCAGCTGGGATTGACCCCGCGCGGCCAACCCAAGATAAGTGTCCAACGCACCTTCAGGCAGGCGAGCGACTACGCACAGTGAATTCTGGCGCACGTTTAGCCGATGACAACAACAGCGGAGTTTCTTGCACGAACTCCATTGGCAAAGACAGGTTGTTATGAACCGAGCTTCAACAATTATCGCGAAGACCTTGGCCTTGCTGGCGATCACGCTGCTGCAAGTCGATCAGGTTTTCGCTATGCATTGCTGCTGCCGGGATCACGGCAATCAGAGTGATGTAGTCTCGGGAGATATCTGCTGTAGTGGTGCCGGCCCGATGTACCACGGCTCGACAGAGCAGTCTTGCTGCCACGGACGAGAGGGAGATGCCAAGCCTTGTCAATGCCCCGTAGGATGCTGTAGCGCGACCGACACCACACACGCTGTCGATTCAGAGCGGTGCACTTTGAACGAAGACGACCTCTCCGCGCCCGTCGCGTGGGTCAGCTACGTATCGGTGGACTTCTCGTCACTGACTCACTTCTTGGCTACATCTTCTTCAGCTTCAGCGACCAGCGGCTTGAGCCGCTGCATCATGCTCTGCTGCTTTCGACTCTGAAACCGTAGGCGTCGTCGTCCTGAGAGGGACGCGCGACGCTATTTCAGGCGGATGGAATCTGCATGGATTCCAGTTTTACGTTGAAGGCATTTCTTACTGGCCGCACGCGCGGCGCGTATTGGAGAAGAACATGATTGCACTAGCAATTCGAGAGACCTCGAATCAAATCGGCGACAGCGTTAATAGGAGAGAAGAACCTCGATCACGTTGCTTGGGTACTAAAGACAAACAACCGGACGGCAAGCTCCACAAGGCGCGGAAGTTAGTGCCTCGCAGGCCTACTTTTGCCGCGTGTCCGACGCTAATCCTTGTCGAGCATCGCGACGAAGTCTACGCTCGCCTTGCGGCTGACCTGGCTCGCTTCGAAGTTGATCTCGTACGTACCGAGTCAGTAGATGACGCCCGGCTGCTGGTGAGCCGATGCGACTCGGCGCTTGTTATTATCAACCGCGACGTGCCCGATCACAGCGGCTGGGTACTCGCAGACAAGCTGCGCAGCATTCCGCACGTGGAAGTCTGGATGTACTTTCCTCAAGCATCAACCTACGCGAAGGTGCTGGCCGAATTCCAACGAGTCACCGAACTGATCGCGTATCGCGGCGATCTATTCGCGCTGTCAGATCTCCTGATGGAACGAATCCAGGACTGGCAAAATGCAGCGGCGTTCGCTCCAGGCTTTCCAGTTTTCTGCGACGGGGTTAAGGATTTCGTTGGCGCCGCCGCTTAGCGAACGTGACGATGTCGCCCCTTCCCTGTTTCGTTGAGTTGAGAACGAATTGAACTAAACCACTTGAAAGGAATCGAGGTCTACGATGATCAAATATGCTCCAAACTTTTCTTCTATCTTGTTAGTTGTTGCGCTGTTGGCAGCGGTGGGGTGCCAGTCACCCCGGAAGGCACGGTCCACTCATGACAACATCTACAGCCGAGTTCCTGAGATGTCGTATGACGATACGATTGATCGCCCTTTACTAACCAGCAGCAGCTCGCCAAATGCGAACGAGTCGTTTGGTACGCCCAGCTCAGCGGCACATTGTCCTAGTTGCCATTGATGGGTAGACGCGACGGCTGCTGTATGCGAAAGATCACAGCGTGCGGCAGCCGTTCAGCGATCATGTGGAGTCGGTTGTTTTCCAGGCAGGATCGATCCGGCCTACGTTGTTCCGCCAAGTCGGTGGAAAAGTTTTTCTTTCTGATTAGCTCGTTCGTGCCCCACGACCTGAGCACAGAAGCCGCATTCCGACTCGAAGTGGCGAGACTCCTGCGAGTATGCATGTGAAGCCAATCTCAGCGAACTCCGTGCCATCCCTGTAATGACGAGCTGCATCGAATTGTTAGGCCGATCCGCACATCAATGCGCATCACTTGTCGAAAAAGTGTGTCATCGCGTGAAGAAAAGAGCATCGGTGTGCATCCAATTCACTACAGGCCGATCGCAATGGCCTAGTTGTCACATTACAGACGAACAGGAGGATACAAGATGAAGGTTCTCACATCCCTACTTATCGTAACGCTCTTGGGAATGTCCCTTCCAGCGACCTCGCTGGCGCAGCAGGAAACCGATGATTTCGGGTTTCCCATTGATTCTGGATCAGCCGTTGCTGCTCCGCGAACTGGTACGCAGCGAAGTCGCGGTACAGCACAACGTCGCCAAAGACCGGGTAAGGGGTTCTGGGCCAACCAGCGTGCGTCTCGCAGCCTGCGTCACGCTCGCGACTACTCGCGCGACATCTATCGCTACTCGCGGCAAGCCGAGATTATTTCACCGCAGGTCGCCCGGGCAGAAGTCGAGAATCTTGGCCATAACATCAATCTTGCCAAGAAAGAAATCGGGGCAGTACGCAAGGGATTCGAACGTAACAAGGAAGTCATTTCCGTCCTCGTAGCTATCGACAAGCACATCGCCAAGGCAGCCGAAACACACAAGCAACTGCACGAGGAGTGTGCGAAGGACGGACCTGATGGTCACGTGTGTGCGTCTTGCTGCAGCGACATTACGAAAGAGCTGGACAAGGCTTTGGCTGAGCACGCTGCGTTGATTCGAAAACTGGAAGGCAAGCCCGCGCCATTAGCAAGGAAGAAGTGATGCAACAAGACATGTGTTGGAGTACAGCCTTGAGGCGGCACGCACGTGCTCCAGCGCAGTGCAAGCAACATGGCGAGGATACACCTACAAGGACCTAGGGATGAAACAATCACGAAGCTTACCTGCAATCATCATGATGCTGATTTGCTTGCTGCCGCTGCTGGCTTTTTATGTAATGATGAATTTCGGTGTGGTCGTGAATCCGCTGCTGGTCTTGCTGATCATGATGCTGTGCTGCCTAGCGATGTCACACATGATGCTCGACGGCGAGGAAGGAGCTGGCCACCATTCTCCCGAACAACCGCCGGAGGCAGAGCCCACTGTGCTGCCGGATAGTCTGCGGATGGACGATGTGTTTCGTATCACCGGGACGCAAAACGTAGGGGGAACGTTGGTCCTCAGCGGCCAGCTCACCGTCGACGCTGGATCTGCCCACCAGCGACTTGAAGAGCGCTTTCAAGGGACGGGTCTTACTCCGCTTCTGCAAAATGATGAAGACGGCCAGCCGCGCGTTCTAGTGTTGCCCATTGATTTAGATCAAACTCAGACGCCCCAACGCGGCCCGTGGATCAACGTCGTACTATTCGCCGTGACAATCGTCACGACCACCTGGGCCGGCGCGTTGCATCAGGGAGTGAATCTACTGCAAGCCCCCAGTCAGTTCATGGTTGGCTTGCCTTATTCATTGGCATTGATGTTAATTTTGGGCGCGCACGAGCTTGGCCACTATTTCGCCGCGAAGGCCCATGGAATGAAAGTGACCTTGCCGTTCTTTATTCCCGTGCCCTTTGCACTGGGCACGTTCGGAGCCTTCATTCAGCTGAAGTCGCCGTCGAAAACGCGCCGCGCGTTGTTCGATGTCGGAGTCGCTGGACCCCTAGCCGGGCTAGTGTTCGCCATCCCGGCTCTTTGGTCTGGGTTGGGACTGTCGGAAATCGTTCAGTCAACCGAAACGACCGATCCGATTTCGATGCACCACGGCACCAGCGTCGGCTCATCGATTCTGCTGACGATCATGTCTAAGTTGGTGTTCGGCGATGCCGTGTCTCACGGCCACGTATTGGCTCTTCACCCACTGGCATTCGCTGGCTGGCTCGGTCTGCTTGTGACTGCGTTGAATTTGCTTCCAATCGGTCAACTTGATGGCGGTCACATCGCGGATGCGATGTTCGGTCAACGACGAGGAACAGCGATTAGCACCGCCGCGTTGATCACACTATTCTTTCTTGGGTTATTCGTTTGGAGCGGTTTGCTTACTTGGGCATTTATCGCTTTTTTCATTGCGGGGCGAAAAGGAATTCCGCCACTCAATGACATTACTAAGCTGGGCCCAGCGCGCATGGCAGTTGGTGGAACCGCGTTTCTACTCTTGCTGATGATCCTCGTGCCGGTTCCACATGCTTTTTACCAATCTCTCGGAATTCATTGCCCATACGTTTGAGCAATATCGTGAAGCAAGCCGTCTTCACTCATTTTTCTTGCCGTCTTGCACAATTCGGGAGAAGGATTCGTCGCGAAGGTGCATCCAACCTTCTGTTGCGTACCACCCCGATTCCCATGAATTCAAAAGGAAGAGTAATGCAAAAAGCACTTAGCACGCTGCCGTTCGCCCTTTTTCGCCCACTTCTGTGCTTGATGCTCCTCACCTTGATTGGCTCGGTCGGATATTCGCAGTCCGGCGCTGACAATGACCATTCGGAACACCGCGAAAGAACAAGCGTCAACCAACAGAATTTGGCGAGCCAGCTGCAAGGCCTACAAACCAAGGTTGCTCAACTGGAAGCTCTGCTCAAGCAAAAGCATTCTGCGTCAATGACCTCAGCCATGCAGCCCAACTCCATGAAAGGAATGGGGAATATGAAGATGGGCATGGGAAACGGCATGTCCGGAATGGGAATGAAATCGATGTCAGGCATGGGCGGTGGTGGGATGAAAATGGGCATGATGGGGCAAGGAATGGGCGGTATGTCCGGGATGAAAATGAGCGGTATGGGCGACATGAAAATGGGTGGTGGCATGTCCGGTATGAACATGATGGGCAAAGGCATGGCGATGATGGGAAAAATGAAGGGCATGGGCCAAATGCAAATGAAGACTCCCTCCGCACTTCCCGGTTTTCCCGGTGCGTCGCACATCTACCACATTGGATCGACAGCATTCTTCCTCGATCACCCGGAGCACATCACGCTGACTGTCGAACAGGAGACTCGTCTCAACGAAATCAGGGAGAACTCGCTGCTTGAGCAGGGAGCATCCGATCTCAAGATCGACGAGGCCGAGCAACGGCTTTGGGTGCTAACGAGCTCAGACAGTCCGGAAGTCATGAAGATTGAGAAAAGAGTTCGCGAAATCGAGACATTGAGTGGCGACCAACGAATTGACTTCATTCGAAGAGTCGGAGAAGCAGCCAAGGTGTTGACTGATGATCAGCGCAAGTCATTGATCGGCACATTGCCGACGGACCACTCGGACGAAGTTGACCACCAATCACATTAGAGGCATTTAGTGAAGTAACCTGGGCCCCCTAATCCAAGCTGGAGCTCGTCATGAGCGTAGACGAAGAAGTTTTTGCCGATGCGATTAGCCGCTTGGATAAAGCAGCGCGGATTGCCGAACTCGACGAGGAGGCGGTACAGAAGCTGCGGTTCCCCAAGGCCGTGTTCGGAGTTTCAATCCCAGTCCGTATGGACGACGGCAGCTTGAGGATCTTCCAGGGCTACCGCGTCCGGCACGACGATACTCGCGGTCCGACCAAAGGTGGAATTCGTTTTCATCCCAACGTCCACTTGGGTGAAGTCAAAGCGTTGGCGTTCTGGATGACTTGCAAGTGCGCCGTCGTGGGCATCCCGTATGGTGGAGCTAAGGGCGGCGTGATCGTCGACCCTAAGCAGTTATCACGCATGGAACTGGAACGCTTGAGCCGTGGCTTCGTTGAACAGATCGCAGACTTTATCGGCCCGGAAACGGATATTCCGGCGCCAGATGTCTACACCAACCCCATGATCATGGGCTGGATGATGGACGAATACTCGAAGATTCGACGGCAACGCACTCCAGCAGTGATCACCGGAAAACCGATCCCACTTGGAGGCAGTCTAGGTCGTGATGATGCAACCGGCCGCGGTGCGTATTACTGCATCAAGGAACTGGAGCGAATTAGAGAATGGAAGCCATCGAGCGTCACGGTGGCAGTGCAAGGATTTGGCAACGCCGGACAACACGTGGCAAGGTTGCTTCATGGTGACGGATACCGCATCGTTGCCATTAGTGACTCCCGTGGCGCGATGTTTTGTGAACGCGGCATTGACATTCCACGGTCAATCGAACTCAAACTGCGTGGCACTGGCGTAAGCACGGTGTACAGCGAACATTCCGTTTGTGAATGCCCCAAGTGCGGATGCCCTGACTGCAATTGTGCACACGGCGACACTTCCCTCATTAGCAACGAGGAATTGCTTGAATTGGAGGTCGACGTTCTTATTCCGGCTGCGCTAGAGAATCAGCTGAGGGAAGAAAATGCGGCTCGGATCAAAGCTCCGGTCATTGTGGAAGTCGCGAACGGACCAACAACGAGCGAGGCCGACGAGATTCTCGCCAGCAACGGCAAATTGGTTGTGCCAGATATCTTGGCCAATGCTGGTGGAGTAACAGTGAGTTATTTCGAGTGGGTCCAGAACCGCGCCGGATATGCTTGGACGGAAAAGGAAGTACAAGAGCGCCTGCAGCCGATCATGGCGACCGAGTTCAATGCAATCTACGCGTTAATGCAGGAGAAGGAAACGGACATGCGGACGGCTGCTTATGCCCACGCCTTGAATCGCATCAGCGAGGCAGTAGTTGCGCAAGGAACTAGCAGATTCTTCAACTCGAAACAGCCGGCTCATGTTTAGTGTCCGACTCCAACGTCAGCTGAAAACGTTTTCTGTGCACAAATGTCTCAGTGCCATCGTTCTACTTGGCCTGACTGTCACTACAAGTTCAGCTCAAATTTCTCAAGAAGAGCACCTCAGCCACCATCCGGAGCAGGCTCAGGCCACTCCCAATTCACAAGGAAGTGGAACGCGCGGTGGCATGGGTGGAATGATGGGCGGTGGCATGGGAGGCATGATGGACGGAATGATGGAGAAAATGGGCGCGCCCAAACCGAAAGAGATGTATCCACGCCTCATGGAGTTGCCCAATCTTCCTATGGAGGAGCGTGCGAAAATCGAAGCGGAAGCGCATCAGCGAATGACGGCGGGCGCCACGCTCCTGTCGCAAGGCCTCGATGCGCTCACCAACTCGGCGGCGACGGACGACTTTCGTTCGATGCAGGCCGCGACCATGCAAATGAGGGAGGGGCTGTCTCAGTTCGAAAGTGGTCTGGCCGCGCATCGTGCAATTGCGGAAGGCAAGGCACCTCGCAACGTGGCTCTGCAATGGTTCAAACGGGAAATGAACTTGTTGCCGCCTGCGTCCGTTCCGCAGTCCGGCTTGCGAATCTTCGGCATGACGCCTTTTCACACCGCCATAATGGGACTGCTCATTGCCTTCGCGGTGGTGATGCTCTGGATGTACTACTTCAAGATGCGTCGCGCCTCCTTACTGCTGGAAAGACTCGCCACAGAAGGGGCGGCCGAGGCGATCGGTCAGCCGTCGAAAGCCACCGCGCCAAAGTCAGCCGCTGCGGTCGTTCAGCGTGCGACAACTCCAGCTAACCCGGTTCTCGAAGGCAAGACCAATGCAACGGAGACATCCGCGTCATGCTGCGACGATACCAACAGTGAATGTGCCGACGCATGTAGCGAAGAAGGAGACGTTGATATTTCGAAAGGTCTGCTTCCAGTTGCCAAGAGAAAACTATGCAAGCTCCGCGTCTCCAAGATTTTCCAAGAGACGGCAGACGTCAAGACGATTCGACTCGTCTCCTGCCATGGCGGTTCGATCCCCTTCAGTTATCTGCCGGGGCAATTTCTCACCTTGACGCTGCCCACGGACGAAAAGCCCATTCGCCGCAGCTACACCATTTCGTCATCGCCAACGCAAAGATACTACTGCGAAATCACCGTCAAACGTGAAGAGCACGGAGCGGGCTCACGCTATCTTCATGATGTCGTTAAGGAGGGCGACCGGCTCGATGTGCAGGCTCCCAGTGGGAAGTTCGTGTTCACAGGTAGGGAAGCGGACTCGATCGTGTTGATCGGTGGGGGCGTTGGTATCACACCGATGATGAGCATCACACGTGCACTGGTCGACATGGGCTGGAAAGGCAACATCTATTTCATCGCTGCGTGCCGCGATCCAGAGCATTTTATTTTTGAGGATGAATTGCGGGGGCTTTGCCAGCGGCATGCGAACCTGCATCTTCTTGTGGCAATGAGTCGCATCGATGAAGACACGAACGGCTACCACAGAGGTCGGTTGTCGAAGGAGTTGCTGCAGAAATGGGTACCGAACATCGAGTCTACATGGGTTCACCTGTGTGGGGCTCCGCCGATGATGGACGCCACCAAGCAGATGTTGTCGGAACTAGGTGTGCCCGCCGAACAGATTCATACGGAAAACTTTGGATCGCAGCAGAAGCCACGAGCTCGTACTGCCGCGATAAAGGAGGCAGTATCGCAAACCGCCGTGACCACGGCCGCTGCCAAAGTCACGTTCCAAACTTCGGGTAAGACGACCGAGTTCTTTCCCGACGAAACGATCCTTGAAGCGGCCGAACGAGTCGATGTTGACATCGACAACTCCTGTCGAACAGGAATGTGTGGAGTATGTGCTGTCAAGGTTCTGTCAGGAGGCGTCAAGATGGAGATCGACGACGGACTCGACCCTGACGACCGAGCGGCGGGTAAAGTGCTGGCCTGCCAAGCGACGTGTGAAGCAGATGTTGTCATAGAAGCGTAATATTCCGGAACATCGCGTTGGGGCTGCGCGTCTGCAGCCGGCCCGAAACTCGAATCAATTAAATGAAAGAACGCGAAAGAGCAATCGTCACGGCGCTCACGATTCTGATGCTAGTGCTCTGGCTTGGGTTCGTGTTCCATCAGTCGCCGCGATTCGCTGGTAGTTTCTGGGGCGGCGTTCTCGGCGTTGCCGGCGGAGTGCTAATGCTGGTGCCACTAGCCTATATGTTCGTGAAGCGAATTAAATGGATAAAGACGCGGACGAAGAAATACGTCTCAATGCGAACATTGCTCGCATGGCATGTCTACGCCGGCATCATTGGGCCGATTTTGGTGCTGCTACATACGGGACACAAGTTTGAGAGTCCCCTAGGAATCGCATTGACGGCAATGACACTGATTGTCGTGGTGAGCGGTTTCATTGGCCGCTATCTCATGAATCAGTTCTCGACAGAAATTCGTGAGAAGAAGCGATTGCTTGCCATGTTGGAGGCGAGCTACGAACGAGCGGGAACGGACTTACGGAACAATCCAGAGAGTGCGCAACTGCTGCGTCCGTTTTCCAGCATGTTCGGGCGGCTCGTCGCTGGTTTCTTTATCCACGATACCATCACGGCAGTGACTTCGCCGACCGTCCCGCATCCGGCAACATTGATTCGGCTTTCCGAGTCAATTGCCGATGTTGAATATGCGATCAAAACCCACGAGCACTTCAAACAGTGGTTCGGCAAGTGGCTGAAGCTTCACATCGTCATTTCTGTTGTGCTATACGTACTGATGGGCCTCCACATTTGGGCGGCCATTCATTTCGGCTTGAGATGGTTTGAGCCAAGCAGTACGACGCACTTTGCCGCCGTCATGCCGGTTAGGGTAGTTACCACCACGACTACATCAGAGGGTTCCTCTACTCGCGAAGTTGCCAACCCAACTGCCGAGTTCTCACAACACTTTGGCAAGCTATTTCGAAATTACTGGCGGGGTACCGCCACGATTCATGGCTACAGAACTACTGTCTTCGATTACGCTGGAATCAGTAGCGAAGTGCATCAACCCGACTCCGACCTGCAACGCAGCCTCGCTGCATTGCAGCGTGTTCGTCCTAACACGCTGGTCGACCGCAATCAGGAAAAGTCCTTCTGGATCAATGTCTACAACTTGGCGGCGATGAAGCTGGCCGCCGAGAACTATCCATTGCCCTCGATTGTTGATACCAAAATCGACGCGAGGGACCCGTGGAGTGTGCCCGCAATTGAGGTTGGCGGTGATTCGTATTCGCTGAAGCAGATCGAAAACGAGATCTTGCTACGCAAGTTCAAAGACCCAAGGATTGTCTTTGCGATTAGTTGTGCGGCGGTGAGTTGTCCCGATCGCTCGTCGGACATCTTCCGGGGCGATCGAGTTGAACTTCAGCTTGATACTATCGTTCGAGAGCTGCTCGGCAACGAAGCAAAAGGCATGCGCATCGACCGCAATCGCAAAAGGATCACGCTCTCATGGATATTCAAAGCGGACAAGAGACTATTTGGTGACGACAGCGGATTGCTCGACTTCGTTCAAGGGTACACATCGACAGACGACAGCAATTGGATTGACGAGCAGCGAAACCACATCGTGCTCGACTATTTCCAGCACGACTGGACGCTCAACGATCTCGCCTTGGCGGACAAACGGGAGTAACGACGGTGGCAAAGAAAAAGGCCAATGCCGCTTCACGCTGGATGATGTTCGTGGGGATCGCGGTCGGGATCATGCTCGTTTGGTGGAGCACGCCAAGCAACTCGGCCTTCAAGCAAGCGTCAACATGGCAGAGGATGACCGAGCCTGGCAAGTTATCGGCGGCTCATTCCCACCTAGAGAACAACTGCGCTGCCTGTCACACTTCCGTCCGGGGGGTGGAAGCCACCAACTGCATCGTGTGTCACGCGAATGACGAAGCGATTCTACAACGGCAGCCGACGGCTTTTCATGCCGCTGTTAGCAACTGCACTGAGTGCCATTTGGAACATCAGGGCTATGAGCACCGGCCGACGAATATGGATCACGGGGCGCTGGTGAAGATAGGCCTTCGGCAACTGCGTCAAGATGATGCGCCGGATGCTGAAGGACAACAGGTGGCTGAGCAGTTACGTTCGTGGATCGACTCGTCGCAGAGTATCGAGGACATAAAACCTCACCCACACATCAAGGCCACGGAGCTCGTGCTGAACTGCGCATCCTGTCATAGCAACGACGACCGACATTTTCAGTTATTCGGACAGGATTGTGCCCAGTGTCACGCGACTGACCGTTGGACAATACCGGAGTTTCGGCATCCATCCTCCAACTCAATGGATTGTGCTCAGTGTCACCAAGCTCCGCCAAGTCATTACATGATGCACTTCCATATGATATCAGCCCGTGTGGCAGGGAAGCCCCATGCGCGGGTGGATCAATGTTTCCAGTGTCATCAAACGACTTCATGGAACGACATTAAGGGAGCGGGCTGGTACAAGCACCATTAGCAATGCCATGTTGGAATTCAAGTTTCGCACATCCGTAGCCGTCGGAGAAGAGTCTGTCACCGTCTCGGCTAGCGTTAGAAGATCGCATGTGCACCCAGCACTGGCTACCCGCTAATTGGCAGGTGCCTTCAAGCGACTTCGGAGCTCTATGATGTCACACCAGGCCTGCAGCTGTTGCGGAAAAGCGGTCGGCGACTGCCGTTGCTGGGAATTTCCGGGTTGGGGCAAAACAGAAAACATCGCTGACCTCAACGCGGCGGCTGAGGTAGATAAAGAGCCGCATGCGCGTTTGGGTGTTTGGAGAGCAACCGCGATCTGCGGTAATGACATTACTTCGAGTTGCCTATATGTTTCCGCATTGGCTGCGCTCTACGCGGGACCATTAGCGCCAATAGCACTGCTGCTTGTGGCTGGCATCCTCTTTCTATTTCGAAGCATCTACGCAGAAGTCGGAAGTGCACTGCCTTTAGACGGCGGTGCTTACAACGTTCTACTCAACACGACAACGAAGGCTCGTGCTGCGTTAGCTGCTTGCCTGACGCTTCTCTCGTACATCGCAACGGCCGTGATTAGCGGTAGCGAGGCGATGAGCTACGCCGCTGAGCTATGGCCGAGCGTCGATGTTTTTTGGGCGACCATTGTTTTGCTCGGAGCTTTTGCGCTGCTGAACGTGATGGGTACTTCCGATTCGGCCAGCGTGGCATTGGTCATCTTTCTGTTTCACCTGTGCACATTGACGGTGCTGGTTGCCATCGGGGCAGCCGCGATGCTTTCCGATCCATCCGTCTTCTTACAAAACTGGAACACTCCGATGGAAGAGTGGCCGATGCCGCGTTCGGGCGGAATGATGGTCGCTTTGTTCTTTGGATTCTCCGCGGCCATGCTGGGGATCAGCGGCTTCGAAAGTTCAGCCAATTACATTGAGGATCAAGGGCCCGGCGTGTTTCCCAAGACGTTGCGGAACATGTGGATTGCCGTCGCATTGTTCAATCCGGCCATCAGTTTCCTGGCGCTAGGTCTCGTGCCAATGGATGAAATCGCCTCTCATAAAGAAGCCCTTCTTTCTGAAATGGGTCGGCGAGGCGCCATTAGAATCGGGGTACCCGTCGACTCTGGGTTTCCACGATTCTTGGCAGGTTGGATTAGTGTCGATGCCGTGGTTGTCTTGTCCGGTGCTGTTCTGACGAGCTATGTCGGCGTGACTGGACTCGTTCGCCGTATGAGCATGGACCTGTGTCTTCCGCAGTTTTTACTGCGACGCAACCGTTGGCGAGATACGAATCACTGGATCATCATTTCATTCTTCATGCTATGTTGCTCGATTTTGGTGATTACGGCGGGAAGAATCGAGATGCTCGCTGGGGTCTACACGCTCTCGTTTCTATCCGTGATGGCGTTGTTTGCAGTTGGGAATCTGCTGCTGAAACGAAAGCACCCGGACTTGAGTCGCAGCACGGAAGCGAGCGTCAGCTCGTTGGTTATTGCACTCGCAGGCGTTCTTGCCGCCCTGATCGGCAATGTAGTTTTGGACCCAGAGTACGTTCAAGTCTTCGCTCTCTACTTCGCCAGCTCCACCTTCGTGGTGGCTCTAATGTTCTTCCGTAGCACGCTGTTGACCTTGGTGTTGAAACTTGGCAAAGTCATCGCAGAGTTCCCGATGTTTCGCCGTCTCAAAATGACTGAGACAATCCGGGTGCTCCTTCAGGCCGTTCAATGTCGTTCGATCGTGTTTGTCGCCTCGCAAGGGACGAAAGGGGAAATTCGCTCCGCCGCGGAGTATGTGGCTCGCAACGAACAGATGCGGATCTTGAAAATCCTCTGGTGTTACGAAGCTGTGAGTGAAGTGCCGGATAACTTGGCGCAGATGCGAGACGAAGTCGATCGAGAGTTTCCGACGCTACACATCGACCTATTGCTGGTACGAGGCAGACTCGAACCTGCTTTGCTGGCCACTTTGAGTGAGCGACTGAGCGTGCCAACGAACTACATGTTTATCACTTCCTCAACCGCTTCGGCGATCGACGATTTGGCAGACTGGGGTGGTGTACGCATTGTTGCGTAGTGGAAAGCGCCATGCAGCGGCCTGCCGCCAACTGGGTAGCGGTCTGAAGCAGATTCATCGCCGTAGATGTACTCGGTGAGGTCGAAGCGTAGCTTCCAAGCGCGAGGCCACTTGGAGATGACAGATTCGAGGGCAAGTCAAACTGGCATTGATGATTCGAACGTACGCCAAATTAAGCTCACAATGGGAATAGACCGGAAAACGGGATCCCCGATCGCTCCGCAATACTGCGGAGCATTAGATGCGGTTCTAGCAGATTTCTTCGCGAGATTTACGAATTGTCACGAAATTTTTTTGAAGCAGTTTTGCAGGCGATAACTCTAGCTCAAATTAGAATTGAGGTATTGAGACTCTCGGTTCAAGATGGTGGGTTATGGTGCCCACCCCAATCTAGATTTGTGGGAAGGATGTATCTCTCCACACAATGAGAGGTCCAATCCGCCACGAACATGCACAACAGTCATCGACCGGACATTCAAAGCATATGAATCGAAAGAAACGTCGCAGCAGCCTTCGACGATCCCAGCTGGAGCAACTTGAATCCCGAATGGTGTTACACGCTGCAGGTATCGCCTCCGGCTTCGTTTACCTTGATGTCGACGACAGCAACACGAAAGATTCTACAGAGTTGGGCGTCCCCGGAATTGTTGTCAACTTGTCGGGAACTGACGTCGACGGTTCGTCGGTAGAACGATCGACACTCACCGATGACGATGGGCAATACACTTTCGACGAGTTGGAACCCGGAACGTATAATATTTCGAAACGTCAGTCTTCGGCACTACAAGACGGGCGAGACGCGACGCCAGTGGTTGGCTCCACAGTTAGCAATAGTCAGTTTGAAGACGTCGTCCTAAACGACGATGACGAACTAGTCGACAACAACTTTGGCGAACTCGGATTGCAACCGCAGTTCATCAACATTCTGTGGCTGCTGTCATCCACACCGCCTGCAACGGAAATGCTACGAAAAACCGTCGCATTGGCGGAGGACATCAATGGTGACTCGGCCTTGGCTCAAACGATTCGCGAAAGCGGCTCTGACGTTCCCGATGTTTTGAACTCGGCCCCGGTGGCGAATCGCGACACTTTCCGAGTCACTCAGGGAGAGACGCTTTCTCTCCTCGCCAGTCAAGGTGTGCTCGCCAATGATGTTGACAACGAAGGCGATGCTTTGATCGCGACGATCGTTCGACAGCCTGTGAACGGCACGTTGACGCTCAACGAAGATGGTTCATTTAGCTACACTCCGAACTCAGCCTTTACGGGCAACGACTCGTTTGCCTATACAGCAGGTGACGGGGAGTTAACTTCCAATATTGCCGAAGTAACAATCGAAGTCGCCGCCACCGAAGTGACGAATCAACCCTTTGGTTCCGTTACGCCGGGAAACTTCCGGGATGAAGGGCTTGCGGGAACGCGCACCGATCTTTTGCCGAGTGCTCCTCCTCTTAACGCGGATCACGTAACCGAGGCGGTCGACTACAGTGCGTACAGTAATCCGCCAACCTACGGCCCGCACCACGGCTTCCTGCTGGATGCTGAAGGCAATGCGATCACGCCTCGTCCAACCGGTGTCTATGAGACCGAACAGCCAGATGAAGACATGGTCCATGGCCTCGAGCATGGACATGTTTGGATTAGCTACAACCGAACGCTCATCAGTAACGCCGACTTGGAGGCTCTTCGACAATTCGTGATTGATGGTGGTGAGAATACGGGAGTTATCATGACTCCTCGCGCGGCAAATGATTCGGCCATCGCGGTGGCGTCTTGGGGACGGTTGTTGACGCTTGACTCATTCGACGATGCCCAGATTCGCAACTTCGTAGAATTGAATCGTGGCAAGTCAGATGGCGAGGGATACATTCCTTCTGGACAAAAAGCAGACGGGCCAGCGAGTGAAAATCTGAGTGATGGTCTGCCACACACGCCACCGGTCGAAGTCGCAAATACTGCACCGACCGCGAACAATGATTCATTCCAGATTGATCAGGGAAGCTCGTTGACCGTTGCAGCAAATCAGGGTGTTCTCATCAATGACTCGGACGACGAAAACGATTCGCTCTTCGCGGCCGTTGAGTCGAATCCATCCGGCGGTTCGTTGACCTTGAGCGACGACGGTTCATTCACGTATGTACCCGACGCGGGATTTACAGGCGAGGATACGTTCACGTACACCGCCAACGATGGCGAACTGAGTTCTAACAGTGCCACCGTTTCGATTGACGTCCTTCCAACAAATGTGGGCCCAGTGGCGTCAGCCGACAGCTATTCCATCAATGAAAACGAAACGTTGACCGTTAGTACTTCGAACGGAGTGCTCGATAACGACAGCGACCCCGACGGGGATGCGTTGACAGCGATTTTGGATAGCAGCGTTAGTGACGGCCAACTCGTCCTGAGTGCGGACGGATCGTTCACCTACACGCCAAACGTCGATTTCATTGGAACAGACACCTTCACCTACACTGTCAGCGACGGATCTTTGACCTCGAGCCCTGTCGCGGCCTCGATCACCGTCCTTGAGACAGTGGTTCAAAACCAACCATTCGGAACCGTGACTCCAGGCTCATTTCAAGAAGAGGGACTAGCGGGCGTGCGAACGGATCTGCTGCCGGGCGCGCTGCCGCTCAACGCCGATCATGTCACAAGCGATGTAGATTATAGCGGATACAGTAATCCACCGACCTACGGTCCGCACCACCCGTTCCGCCTCGACGCGCAACGCAATGCGATTACTCCTCGACCAACCGGAGTCTACCAAACCGAGCAGCCCGACGAAGACATGGTTCACGGTCTAGAGCACGGACATGTTTGGATCAGTTACAACCCCAGCCTCATTAGCAGTCAGGACTTGTCCGACTTAAGGCAATTCGTGATTGACGGCGGGACCAACACGGGAGTCATCATGACCCCTCGTGCTGCCAATGATGATGCCATTGCCGTAGCTTCGTGGGCTCGGCTGCTTACACTCGACAACTTTGACGCCGGTGCGATCCGTACCTTCATTGAGTCAAATCGCGGGAAGTCCGATGGCGAAGGATTCATTCCATCCGGGCAAAAAGCCGACGATGCCGGCAGCGAGAACTTGGACGACGGGCTGCCCCATTAAGAGTTAGACAAGGGCTAGAGCTTGCACCTCTATTGCGACAGCTAGAAAGCCGCTTCGAGTCCAACGCTGATCCCTTGGGCCCAAAACGAAGTCGTGTCCAGCCTCGGCGCAGGTCGAGCCTCGCCTGACAGAGTACCCGGTGGGATTTGCGTTGTGTTTATCGCCAAGTCAAGCTGATCGCCAGCGCGGGCTACTTCGCTCCAGTACATGAATGTGTATCCGAAAGTCCCGACGACTCGTGGAGTGAATCTACGTCGGAGATTGAAACCCAATTCTGCAATTGCGCTAAACGATTGCTTTTCCCTTTGGCCAATGTTCGACGCCTGAGCCAACAGGCCTCCCGGAGCTAGGTTCGATGAGCCGCCTACGGTTGACGTTGTTTCCCCCGATACCTCGACATTCGATTGCGTGCTTCCCAAAGCAACCTTGGCAACGAGCTCACTGAAAACACAAGGAGCTGATTGCCATTGCTTGACGAATCCGAATTCGCCACCATGAAATTCGTTTGCAGTGTCGAATTGGTCAAACAAGGAGATCGTTGCTCCTTGTGCGACGGGCGACAGCAAGAGTGTGGCCTCACTCATTCGCAAGCCGTCATTCAGTTCTGCGTATCGATATCCCCAAAGGTATTCCAAACTGCTAACCGGCCCACGCTCAAGCTTTTGTCTAAACAGCATCTCAAGTGTCTGGAATTCGGTGCTCAGTGTGATATCTAACGAGCCAGAAACAAGGTCGGGAAACGCCACAAGGTGCGACTCTTCGGCATTGTTCTGTGTATTGAAAAACGGCCGCGTTAGGATTGGAAAAGAGCTTTCGGACCCCGAAAAGGATTCACTTTCATCGCCCAGTCTTGTGTAGGTAATGTCCAACGCCGAAGAGCAACACGGGTCTAGCCAGAAACCCAGCGAGAATCTCCCGCCAGATCGTGATGCCGTCGCGAGGTCAGATTCCCCAAACAATACCTGAGTCGATGGCAATCCGAGTACACCTGCATCGGCCTGCGCGGTACCGTTGGCGCTGGTAGTAGCAAGTGCCGGCATGTCGGTTCCCCTCGTCCACCAGAGCAAGTATTCCGCTCTCGCCCAAGCTATGGGCTGGGGTGCCTGCTGGCATTGCTGACAACACTCCGGATACTCGAATGCGGCCGGTTCAACTGCGGATTGCCGCAGCTCCACGTCGTAGGAGAAGTGGTGGTTCTGAGCAGCGGAAGATTGATCTGCTGGCAGAATTGGGTATTGTTGCGCCGGGAGATGCGTTTGGCGGCGAACCGTCCTTCCCACACGATTCGTCGCTCGGCGGCCCACATTTGTCGCATGCGGGCCTGACACCTGCTGCCCCATCGAATCAGTAGAAAGCAAGCAGAGTGCGACCAATGCCAGCGTTATTGAGCGGTTCAACATGTTGGGTTACCTCTCGATGGATAGACTACCTCACTCGACTTATCGTCATTATTTGTGCACTCGATAAAGTCTTCCTGGCCACAAAGGCTTAACGAATCGCTTTGCGGCCGAGCGAAGGCTCGCTAGAGATGCGAATGCCAGACCTGTTTCCGATAAGAATACATCGCCCAGCAATTTAGCGCCCCTTCGCGGCATCGAAAAGCAACCTATGAGTCGTGTGTCTTGCTTGGTCAAGAAAGCCAAATCAAATTGAAAACCAATTCCTGTCGAGACACGCCCGAAGCAACAGTCGTGAGCGATGGAGACGCACGTGAAGGTTTTCAGGGCTGATCTCAAGCAATGCGCACATCTCATCGATCGGTAATCCCTCGATGTCCCTCATGATGAATGCAAACTTGAGATTGGAGGGTAGCTCTTCCTTACACTGCTCCAACGCTTCCCAGAATTCTTTTTTTGTCATCGACTTCGATGGGTCGGTCGACCACGACTCAACGGGGACTTTCCAATGGCCGTCGTGAAAAAAATTGGCTGTCGAATCGAGCTCCGCTTCGCGTTCTCGCCGACGACATTCCCTCCGTATGTGGTCAACAATCTTATTTCGAAGAATCGCGATCAACCATGTCCGCACGGCAGATCGACGTTCGAAATTATCTGCCTCCCGTAACGCCGCTAAGAACGTGTCCTGCACCAAGTCTTCAGACTCCGTTCGACTACCAACGCGAGTCAATGCATACCGAAAGAGGACGTCTCCGTGGGCGTTAACCCAATCGCGAACGTCGTCCGCGGTGGGGGCGGAATCTGATTCATCACTCACGCAATTGCCTCGTTCGAGATTCGTTTTGCTAGTGTGTCGATTGGTTCACGAAAGCTTGGTCCGCATCGCTAAGACTTGATAGCGGGAGTTTGACCAGTTCGCCGCTCTCCTTCCTTAGCCAAATGGAATCCTCACTTTGCTGAACCAGTCGCGCATACGTTGAAAAATTACCAGACATGTCCGTCCAGCGACGTAGCTCAGAGTTTGGCTGGCCAAGCGAAACTCGTTTCACACGGCCATGTAGCTCTAGGTGTGTTTGGTCGGCTGGGCTCAACTGCTCTACCGAAATGCGAATCAGGTCACGATTCGGCTTGCGTAGCCACAACGTATCGTCCCTGCGCGTGACCAACTTCGCCTGGATGGAATACGCTCCGGTCGAATCCGTCCACTGGCGAAACGAGCCACTTGAATCTGAACCTGAATCACGTTCGTCGGCGATGGTCGAAGTGATTCTGGTCTGCGGCCTTGCCCGCCTTCTTCTTCGATAGCTCTTAGGTCTGCTTATAGAGGAACCAGTAGGACGACGAAAACCTCCTTGATTCGAGCTCGACGGAAAAGGTCTTTGCAGGCTTCCGCTAGATGATGGAAAACGCCGCGGCACAGATGCGGATGGCGAGGGTGTAAATGATCTTGGAGCCGCGCGCGGCGCCGTCGTCGCTCGCCTTGGCGACGTAGCCCTTGGAGCTGAACGCGTCGATGAACCGCGGGAGTGGGAGCCGTCATGGGCGGTTGCAACAGATGACGAACTGCCGGCGGCGAAACAAATGACAAGAGCTAAACGAATGGCCAAACGTGTCATGTGTGCCGCTCCTCGCAATCATCGGATTTGGGCAGTGGTCGCTTGCAACTTCCCATCAAGACTTTTGGATGCAGCCGAGGACTGTTTCTTCGGCTAGTTTTTGGATTTTTCTTGCTTGCGATTGCACCCCAAATTCGCGCAGAAACCCGTGGGGACATCGCTCAATCGTCGACTCGACAACTAGTCTTTTTTCAGTGCTGTGACGATGTCGCTGGCATCTTGCGGAACGCCCATTAACACCCTGTCACCGATAATCATTGCTGGCAGCCGGTGAATGTTCGCAGCCTTGAAGAGACGCACATAGTCTCGCAATCTCGTCGATTCCATTGCGCGGAGATCATGATCTGATCCGACCAAGTTTTCAGCGTACTGCACCGCTTGCTCGAACGGAGGCGGCTCGTCTCCATCCATTAGCCAGTCATGAAACGATGCGAATTGTGTCGGAGCCACCTTGAACACGGCGAGCGCGAGCCTAGCATAATTGCACGCACCATGGTGTTTGCTATGAGTCGAGCGGATATAGGGGTTGCAGCTGGTCTCCAATGGAACGGGAAACACGACAACCGCAAGACGATGCCCTAACTCTTCGCGGACTTGTTTTAGATACTGATGCACTTGGCGGCAGTCATGACACGTGTAGTCGACAAGCTCAATGACTACTGAGTCGGCATCTGGTGGTCCTAGCAGACCATGGTCGCGAATGTTGATCTCCAACCGGCCTTTGAGAAACGACATCTTCCGTGCGGAAATTGGGCCAGGTACGACTGCTTGATGCTCTGTCGGCGAAATAGTCGATTCCATTACTCTCTTTCCCACTTTTGACACACTTGGAGCTGCGCTAACTACCGAATCCTGACGCACAACGGAAGGAATCGCGTCCATTCTCGAGTCAACAATCAGAGCCGCCAAAGATTCTTCGGGCTCAACGACTTCGTAGGTACGAGCTGGGAACAGGCTTTGAACCATCACCAATGAGCCGACAGCAAGCAAAGTGATGAGTGCGGACCATCGAGCGCCAGAGGTAATACGCAAGTGCGATTCAACGCTGGAAGTGTCCGCTTGGACACTTCCAATTGTGAGCTGTTGCATGACTTCCATCTGGGATGGCCGTCTAATCCGGACTACTTCAAGCGCGATGCTTCCCCAGCTGATCACTGCAATCATGATTCCACAACCATGAATAATCAAACAGTAAGGACAGATGTGTCCAATCACGAACAGCTGCAAGAAAAGAAACCACATCGCCGAACCAAAGCCGATCGCAACTAGCGTCTGATAGCAGCGTCTCGTCACTTCAGCAAACTGCGGCCTTGAAGATGAGTGCAATGCGGTGCTGGTCACGAAGATCGCAGCATAAGACAAGAATCCGAGCAAACTGACGGGGATACCAACAACGCGTGACCAAGGGCTCCTTAGGACGTCATCACACGCCAAGTTCGACGACTCGTCTCCACATCCGGCGACCGTTCCGTGCGTCAACGTCACCCATGTCAGATAGGCAGCGAAGCACGCGGCAGTGAGTGCGAGGATGCGGATCGCGACCAGAGCTAACACATTGCGACTAGGGGAACTGGTAACGCTCAAGGCTCAAGTCCTCGTCCTCTCAGGTTTTCCATCACCCTTTGGTGTGCGAAAATTCTAGGATGCTAAGTTGGGTCAAGTCGTTCCAAAGCCGCTTTGAGTTCTCGTCGGGCTCGGTTGAGCCGAGAGGCGACAGTGCCAGCAGGCATTTCCAAGACCTCGGCGAGAGTGTCGTAGGGAAGCTGTTCTACCTCACGCAGCAGGAAAATCTCGCGAAGCTCAGGTTCTATCGCCGCCAACGCGAACTCCAGTGACTCTCTTGCCTCGAAAGCTTCACCGCTTTTTTTTCGGCTTGGCACATCAAAGAGAAGGGGTTGCGTCACGGGACGATTCTGTTGCCGCCGCCGATACTGAAGTGCTTCGTTTACCGCCACGCGATAGAGCCACGTGCCAAATTTGGAGTTGCCGGCGAACTGATGCATCTTGCGATAGACTTGTAAGAACACTTGTTGAGTCAAATCAACTGCATCTTGACTCCCAACCATCCGTACCATGAGCCGAAAAACCTTCGGTCCATACAATTCATATAACTGCCTGTGCGCATCTCGATCCCCAGCCTGGCCACGAGTCACCAAGGATGCGTCACTGTCCGTTTCGGAAGCATTGGTGACGCAATTGATTTGTGGTTCTGAAGCTGTCATCGAATCATCCAAACCTAGGTTGTGGCGAAACCTCCGTCGCGCACACGATTCGGCCATCATGTGCGCGACGAATGTCAAACGGGATCGCCTTTCTCACAAATACTGTCATCGTAGGACTGCTGGTGCGTTAGCCTTTGGTTGCTTCAAAGCAGCCATGTAGTAGGAATCAACTTTGGCCAAGAATTTGGCTGGTTCTTTTTCAATCTTCTTCGTGCATGGTGGACAGCAAACGAATACGATCTGCCCGTTGACGACGGTCGACTTGGGCTTGGCAGGCAATTCTTTTTCCATCACGGGGCAGATTCCTTGAGCCTTCGCAATATTTCCGCGAATTGAGGCCCAGTGTTGGTTGTTGACTTTGCCTTCCTTGCAGCCCTGGCAACAAAGAAACAAATCCATGCCGCCAGCTTTAACCTTGATGGGGGCGCCCATGCTGCCGAGCGGATTACCAGAAACAGGGCATATCTTTTGAACAGCGATCTTCATTTGATCGCGATTCGAACTACCTGCGTTCGCATCGCTGTGTGTATGGCCGTCAACGACACCCTGTTGAGCCGGCTTTCCCTTTAACGCGCCTTGGTAGTACCCAGCGACCTTCGTCAAGAACTTTTTCGGGTCCGCTTGGATCTTCTTCGTGCATGGTGGGCAGCACACATAGACCGTTTGGCCGTTTACAACGGTCGATTTTGGGTTCGCCGGCAGTGCTTTCTCCATCACCGGACAAATTCCTTGAGCCGCGGCAAAGTTCTTATGGATCGTGACCCAGTGCTGCTTGTTGATCTGGCCTTTGGTGCACCCTTTACAACACAAGAAGATTTGTTCTTCGCCTATCTTCACTTTAAGTGGGTCCCCCATGCTGCCAAGCGGCTTGCCAGTAACGGGGCAAATCTTTTGTACGGCCACTTTTAGCTGGTCGTACTTTGAGAGTGAGGACGCCTGAGCAAAAGCTGTTTGTGATAACAGCACGGCGGTGGCGAGTGTCAGTGTGATTAGAGCTAGTCGTTTCATAGTTCAGTCCTTTGTAAAGGTGTCAGACGGAGTGAATTCAGGCCGCCGCGGATTCCGTTTCCTTCAGCAGCCTAGGCGGAAGAACTTCCAAGCCAGAGCTGATTTGGAATTCCCTCCATGCACAGTAAAGGGTTGGTACGACAAATGAAGTGATGGGTTCGACGAGCATTCCGCCGAACACCGGTAATGCCATCGCGCGTGCGACATCGGCCCCGCGACCGCTGGACATTAGTACTGGGAGCAACGCGACGAGCGTCGTGATCGTGGTCATCAAGCAAGGTCGGACGCGTTTGAGTCCGGCTTCGTAGATTAGGTCGCGCAGCTCATCGATGCTTCGAATCTCTCGACGATCTAGTAGCTGCTTGATGTAGGTAGCGATCACCAACCCATCGTCGGCGGCGATGCCAAACAACGCTATGAATCCGATCCACATGGCCGTATTCATTTCGACACCCATCACCGCGACGGCGACCATGCCACCGGACGCTGCGAACGGGATCCCAGAGAAAACGACGAGCGAGAGCGGGAAGTTGCGAAAGTGCAAATAGTGTAAGAACAAGTTGATGAAGATGACCGCTGGAATGATCCACATCAAACGCCGGTTCGCTTCGATCTGATTCTGGAATGAACCCACGGCTTCCAACTCGAAGTTGCCTGCAGGGAACTCAAGCTCACCGCTCTCTCTCGCTTGGCGAAGCGATTCGGTAACGACGTTCACCGTTTCGAGATCACCGGCGGCCCCGGCTGGAGAAAAGGAAACGTGGGCCACTAATCGAGCGTCTTCGCTGTTGATGGCACCGGGCCCCCAAGTCGTGGTCATACTAGCCAGCTGACCAAGAGGAACAATCTCCTTTGTGTGTGTCACCACCGGAATGGATTCCAAGTTGTCCGAGTCCTCGCGGACACCGCGTTCATAGCGGACTTGAATTGGATACCGCTCACGACCTTCGACTGTTTCGGTCACGTCAACTCCGCCCAGACCAGCGGCCACGATCTGATTAACCATCATCGTGTTCATGCCGTAGCGAGCCGATTCTTTTCTGTCGACTTCGAATTCGATGTACGGCTTACCCAAGACAATGTCCGGGTTCACGGTGCCAGCATTCACGTAATGATGCTTTTTCAGATGTTCGGCCACCGCCATCGACGCCTTCGACAATCCGCCGAGATCATCGCCGTAGATACGAATTGCCATTGAAGCCTTGATGCCGCTTTGCAACATCACAACTCGACCCTCGATCGGTTGCAACGCCGATGCGGGTGTGATCCCGGTGATGGTCGCGACCGAGTTAATTTCGTCCCAAATCTTGCGTTCCGTCATCCCGTCCCGCCATTCCGCTCGCGGCTTCAGCATGACGTACGTTTCCACCATCGCGGCTGGAGCGGGATCGAGTGCAGACTCGACTCGCCCGATTTTGCCGAGCACATCGGAGACTTCGGGAATCTGTTTGATCATCGCGTCCTGTGCCTGCAGGACCTCCATTGCTTGATTGAAACTTGCGGCCGGATAGAGGCTTGGCATGTAGAACCAACTGCCTTCGTCCAGCGCAATCCAGTCGTCCGATTTCAGGCCCGTGAAGATATGCTTGGCGTCGACGTAGCCCGGAACTTCATTCAAATCAGCACCAACCATCTCGGCGACTTTTTCTAACGGTCGCAAGACAGTCGGCATGCCGATCCAGGCTCCCAACCCAATGACGAAGATCAATGCCGGAAACGAAAGTGCGATTGCTTTATGCTCCAGTGCAAAACGCAACCTTCCGCCATACAGCCATCGCACGAACCGGCTGACGGGATTCTGTTCAATCGGGCGAACCCGTTCTGCTGACATCCACCAGCCGGCGATGGCTCCCAACACTGCACTTCCGACCAGCAATGCTGGTTGCGGAACGCCAATGTGCTCGGCGATGTGATGGCCCCAGACATAGCCAACGAGAACAGTTGCGATGGCACCGAGTCCCAGCGTTGCGAACAAACGTGTCACGATCTTGGGCCGTGAACTACGGAGCAAGACTTGGCACAGCATCGGCACCACCACGACCGCCACGATGAGACTGGATGCCAATGCATAGGTCTTTGTCCATGCGAGTGGTGTGAACAGCCGATGGTCGCGACCGGTCAGCAAGAAGACTGGCAAGAAGCTAACGATGGTGGTTGTAACGGCCGTGATCACGGCAGGAATTACTTCTAGCGCGGAGTCGCGTATTACGGTCAGTCGTTGGTCTGCGCCGCCGGGAGAGCCTTCGGACTCCCATTCCGAAAGCGAATCGTAGACGTTTTCGAGCACGATAATTCCCATGTCGACCATTGTCCCGATCGCGATCGCGATTCCAGCGAGCGACATTATGTTCGCATCCACGCCGAAAACGTGCATGGCAATGAACGACATCAGGACGGCCATTGGCAGAGTGACGGCAATGATAATGCTGGCTCGAAGATGCAGCAGGAACAACAGCATGACGACAATCGTGACCAACGTTTCTTCTGACAGAGCTGTCGTTAACGTCGCAATGGTTTCGCCAATGAGCTGCGTGCGATCGTAGACGCCGATGATCTTGATCCCCCCCAGTTCCGACTCCAGCGACGTGATCTTGGCTTTAACGCGATCGATGACCTCCCTTGGATTCTCGCCGTATCGCATGACCACGACGCCACCCACTGCTTCACTGCCATTGAAGTCCAGGGCACCGCGTCGAAAGGCTGGTCCGATTTGGACCTTGGCAAGCTCGCCAACGGTAATGGGAACACCATTGCGAGTCAGTACCACGGTGTCTTCGATCTGTTCGATCGTTTCGGATTCCGTCTTGCCGGAACCAATGAACCCGCGCCCGCGCACAATGAACTCCATTCCGCTCTTTTCGACGGTTTTGGCTCCCACGTCGATGTTCGACGCCTTCACCGCACTAATCACGGAACTAAGCGGAATCTTGTGGTATCGCAATTCGTCCGGATCAACTTCGATCTGGTATTGCTTTACATAGCCACCGATCGACGCAACTTCCGCAACTCCGTCCACCGACTGTAAGGCGTACTTGATGAAGAAATCCTGTTTGGAACGTAGTTCCGCCAAGTCCATGTCCGCCGGAGGTTCGAGCACGTAGTAATAGATTTGACCGAGCGCCGTCGCATCCGGAGCCAGCGTCGGCGTGACCTCATCCGGCAACGAACCTCCAACGGTAGTCAGCTGTTCCGCAACGCGAGATCGCGCCCAATAGAAATCGACGTCGTCATCAAAAGTGACTTGGACAAAGCTAAAGCCAAACATGCTCTTGCCGCGAACGCTCTTTGAGCCCGGAACGGCTTGCAGAGCGATCGACAGCGGATACGTGATTTGATCTTCGATGTCCTTTGGCGATCGGCCCATCCATTCGGTCAGCACGATGACCTGATTCTCGCCAACATTCGGAATCGCATCGACTGGCACATGTTTGGTCGCGTAGATGCCGAATGCAACCGTGCCGATGGAGAGAATCGCAATCAGGAGTCGCTCGCGAATGCAGAAATCAATCAACCACTTCATTGATTCGATCCTCCCGCTTCTTCAATTGAAAAATCGAATTCTGGCACTTCGATTTCAATTTCATCTTCGGTTTCGATCAACTCGATGGAGGGCACTCCCGCACCATCGTCCATGGGTACCAATTCGCCAATTTCGGGAACTTCAAAATCGTCCGCCGAAGTCCCACTCGACAAGCCGCCGCTTGCTTGAAAGGATTGCAATCTTGCAAGGTGGATGTCCGGTTTTTCGAGCAAATCTTCTCGGCATCCTTCGCAGCAAATAAACACTGGTTCGCCATTTACAATGACCTTGGGCGGAACGCCCATTGAACCCAGCTTGTAGTCCGTAACGGGGCATATCACCTGAGCGAGCGCTATCGGTTGATCTTCGTTGGGCAATTGGTCGATCTCGGCGAGTTCTTTCGCGCCAAAACCTGCCACCATTTCCAGTGGCGGAGCGGCGCGAGTGGGGTCGATCAACGATGGATTTCCCGCCAGCTGCATTTGCGAGTCGAGTAGGAAATTGCCGGACGTCGCCACTTTCTCTCCGTCAGCCAACCCCTTGATGATTACGATGTCACCGCCGGAGGTGGCGCCCGTCACGACGCGACGAATCTCAAACCTTCCCGTTTCTGTTTCGACGTAGACAATGCTTTCGTCGGCCGCATTGAGAACAGAACTGCGAGGTACGACGATGGCGGTTTGCTGGGCTTGCGGTTGATCTGTGAAGCCAAGATCTGCAGCTGGTTTCAAATCGACTCCACAAAGTCGACACACGCCCGGCTTGTCGCTGACGATGTGCGGATGTCGCGGGCTAATCCACTTGTTGGCGAGCTCGGGATCGTAAATAAGCTGGTCATTGGCTGCCCGAATTGGAATCGTTATTCTCGCTTTCGCGTAATCACCGATTCGAATGAGTCCGTCGGAATTATCGAGTACTACTCGCACACTCACAGTGCGAGTTTGTTTGTCGACTTCCGGATCGATGAACGCAATCCGTCCTGAAAACGCCTTGTCCGGAAGCGATTTGAGAGTTGCCTCAACAGATTGCCCATAACGAACGGCAGACGCGTCTTCGGGAAACAATTCCAGCATTAGCCAGACCGTGGTCAGGTCAGCGAGCCGAAACATAGGCTGACCTTCTTTGACGTATTCCCCTTCGACGGCCAGCTTTTCAATCACGGTTCCGTGCATCGGAGCGACAATGTCAAGGCGGCTGCGTGCTTTTCCATCACGTACCAGTTGCTCGATTTGGGCTTCAGACATGCCGAACTCGATGAGACGCTGCCGAGAGCTAGTTTGGAGACGTCGATTCGTCCTGTTGATACTCGAGCGAGTGGCCGCCTTTTCTGTGGCAAGAGCTTGACTGGCTTCCAAGTACTCGACTTGCGACGAATAGAGTTCCGGCGAGTAGAAAGAAGCAAGTCGATCGCCTTCACAGACGACGGCGCCCGTGTAGTCAACATAGAGCTGATCAAATCGGCCATCTGTATATGCAGAAATTGTCTTGAGATTGCCTTCGTCGTAACTGAGTTCACCAACGGCACGAATCGTTCGCGTCAGCGGTTCACGACGAACACTCTGTGTTTTGATGTTGGCAACGCGCCGAGTCGCCGGGTCTACGACAACCGACCGCTCGTCCCCGCCAGAACTGCCTCCACTGGCCGGTACCAACTCCATCGCGCACACGGGGCAGCGACCAGGTTCCTTTTGAGGCGGAGTACACATCATTGGACAGATGTAATCGACTTCGGGGGCAGCAGCACCCGATGAGCCTCCCCCGTTGCCTGAGCTGCTCGCGGAGATCCACCCAGCCCGCTGCGCCACGCCGAGCGCTGCGAGAACAATCAGTCCGGCCGCGACGATCATTAACGGCTGCGATACCAACTTGATGGCGTACAAAGCACGCTTCCGCATGGATGTCTTGGGAACACTCGACGAGTCTTTCTCATGCTGCGCCGATGGCGCTCGGTCGGGCGCGTCTTGCTGATCGTCGGGAAGCGGATTTGTGGAACTCATGCTCGCACTCCATCTGCGCGGCATTGAACCACGCTTGATTAGGCAATAGGTAGGTCCGATGCGCAATGGCAATCACATCGGAAGGATGTTTGCTCGTGGCCGAAGTCAATAGCTTCGAGCGCACGTAACGACCTGACACACTTTCATGCGATTTCGGTCAAACCGGTGAGTAGAATCACACCGGTAGCGTGCCTATATCACCCAACAGCAATAGAGAGGTTGGGTAGAGACTCCGTCGTAGAAGAAGCGTGATTGCGGAGCTGGACTGAACGTACGCGTCTCGGAAATCGAAGCGATCGATTCAGATGACGATGATTCGGAAAGCAATCGAACCAATTCGTCAAAGGATGAGTTCGATTGGGCTGGGGCGGGATGCGAAGTGTCCTCGCAGCCACACTGACAAAGCATCGAGCAACTGTCCGCTTCCTGTGCGCTTCCGCGTTCACTATCGCAACAGCTGGCAACCTTCTTCTCTGCGCAACACGAATTGGATTCGCTGGAAGATTCCCCGGAGCAGCAACAATTACCGCCAAATTTAAGCTCTACTGAACACTGACATCCCTGATCAGCCCAACTCATCGTCTGCAGCGCAATGCTACCAAATAGCTGCGATGCAACGATGGCGGAGAGCAGGATGTATGTGGAGAGTTGATACATAAAATCGGTTGGCCGAGTACGTCTATGATTCTTATCGGAAATACTGCAAGTTGACTCAATGGCAACTGAGATTTTCACGGTTGCGTTCGCTTTAGCTATCACTAGCAGCGAGGCGCAATCGAGTTGCCGATTTTGGCATCTAACCAGGAAGGCAACTTGAAGCCTTGCCCGAGGTTACGCAGAAATGCGCGCAGAACTAGACTTGCCAGACGCACAGCAGGACCTGTGCAGAAATCAAGCTGATTGAGCGAGAATTGAGGGCTTGAACAAACGCATTGCCCGCAGGCTTGGTGTGAAACGCCAGTGAGCTGATCGCGTGGAAATCGCAGTCCTCGCCAGCGTGTATACGATCACGGCCCTCGGTCGGGACTTGCTCCTCTTGGGAATCCGAGGTGCAGCCACAGGTGCCACTTGCTGCCTGTTCGCTACTGGCTTGGCAGCAGCTCGAGCGCGTCATTTGGCCAGTCTCACAGCACTTCGCTACACAGCAGGAATGTTCCTGCGAAGAAGCTTCAGACTTGGCACACCCGCAGAGAGCCGGAACGGACGCGATCAGCTGGCTGCACAGCAATGCAGCCGCCAACACCGAGGTGATCATGCGTCTGAGTTCGAGTGGAAACATAACAAGTCGTACGCGATAGACAGTTCGAATGTTCTCTAAGTATTGCTCGTCGTCCGCGTCCGGACAAGTAAACACTGGCTATCTACCATGGAATTCCGCAAAAACGGGCCTTTAAAACGAGAGACAATTCCCTCGGATTTATTCTGATACGCCACCAGGGACCGGAGCTTCGGTGGGAATCAAAGAAGATTCAGGAGGTTCAAAGAGCTCAGCATTTGGCTGGGGCGACCAAGCGTAACTCCTTGCGATCGGTGTTGGGCAGCAGGAGTCGAACGTGGAATACGGCAACGGTGCTCGCCGGCAATAGTCGTAAGGTGTACATCCGCATTCGTAGCAGTTGTACGCCGGAGCACATCCAACCGCCACAACGACAGCCACAGTCGCAAGAAGGCGTTTAATATTCCGATACATAATAGTGGCTCCAATTGATACTTCAAAAATTGCGGTGTTCAGTTAGCCGGAGCACCGGCGTCGGAATCTTGGCTGTCCACCGAGTTAGTCGAGAATTCGTTACTCTCTGTTTCCACGACCGATGTGAATCCTTCCGGCAGTTGATATCCACCGACAACTCGCGCGAGCGACGCCACACTTTGACGCAACTGAGCTTCGAGTTGTTTCTCGCCAACATGGAAACCCAATAGCTGACGCCAGTTGTCAATCATCTGGAGGAAATCCACTTCACCGACTTGATAAGACTGAATCGATTGCTCAAGAGTTTGCTGAGCCTTTGGGATGATGTCATCACTAAACAGACGCAGCAGCTCTTGTTGGCTTGTGGCTTGCGAGAAGAGGTCCTTCACTTCCTGCATCGTTTGATCTTTCAGCGAGTCGTACTCACGTGCTCCCGCGACGGCAGCAGCTTCCGATTCCCTCACTGCGGCCGAAAGTCGTTTCTTATAGATGGGAAGATTGACGCCCGCGGACAACAAGAATGCATCCCGCCCGTTTGTGACTGGGCTGATTCCTGCGTTTGCAGTGTCGATCCATGTGAGGCCAAACGTAACATCAGGAAAGTAGTCTAGTCTGGCTCGATCAGCAGCGGTTCGATCCTTAGCGATCATTGCTAACTGTGTTTGCAGTTCCGGGCGAGCTGTAATTGCCTGTCGGTACAACAGCTCGATGTCTTGCGGAATCTGTTCGGGTGGCAACGTGTCGACCGCCCGCAATTCTGTTTCTGGCGAAACGTGCAGGAGCTGGGCCAATGACGCTTGACTGCTATCCAGCTGCTGCCGCAATCTGACCAAATCCGTCTCTAGCCGTGAGATTTCCACCTCAAGCCGCAACACATCTTGCTGACTCACCTTCCGCTCGACCGTATAACGCCGATCAACGATGCGAGCGATCAGCCTCAGTTGCTCCTGATCTTGCTCTGTAATTGCGATTGCTTGCTCGATGAAATAGAGCTGGTAGTAAGCTCGCTTAATCTTTTCGATGACGTCCAATTCCGCAACATGTAGCTTAGCGCGAGCGGCATCCAGTCCTCGCTCTGCCACGGCAGCTGACGTTTGCAGTTTGCCAAACCAAGGAACCTTCTGACTAGCGGCTAACGCCAGTTCCTGTTGTCCTGCGGCGGTTTGAACTTGCTCCGCCTGTACGGTCACTCCAAACATTGGATCCTGCAAACTGGCCGCCTGAGGCACTTTGGCGGCCGCCGATTCGACCCGCATCCGCGCAGCCTGAATCTTTGGATTCTGCATTAAGCCAAACTGAATATATTCTTCGACTGAATGGGGTCCGGCCAGTTCATAGGCCACCGGATCGGCCGCCTGTTCGACGGGCGCCGGGTGATTCCAGCTTTGCGATATTGAATGTGAGAGCTGATGGTATTCGGGCTGACGCACTTGATTTGCAGAGCGACAACCAGACACGGCTATAGCGGTTGCGCAAAACGCAACGACAAACGCACGAGCATTGATAGCAGGCATGCGAGAGAATCCTTTCTCTCGAATATGGTGGGGCAATAAAGGCGGGAGGACAAATCGATCTACTAGTCCCTGTTATTTCATCGGCCCGGACCACTCCAAGAATTCACATGAGTGGCAAAATACTTTGATCCACGAGAATCGCGCATCTCCACTTGTTAGCTTAGATGTTGTTCGTAGCGATTTCTTCACGGCAGAGTCAAATTTCTTTGTTGGACGCCGAAGAGATATACTTGCCGGGGAGGGTATTTTCTACGTTTGCGACGCTATCGCCTGCGTTGGCAGTCAATCGGCTCGGCGTGAACCAACATCAACGTGCCATTGATTCATTACCTTCCGACAACCCTAGTCGTTCGTAGCCTGCTTTAGCCGCGCCTCTGCCGTTGCCGCTCGCTCAGAAACGTTTGCGATCTGGGTGGTGAACTGTCGCCGTTCGTCGACAAGTCGTCGGTTTTCCGTTTCTAGCGAACTGATTTGGGCGTGTGCGACCGCAAGATCTTGCTCGGTGGATACCAGGCGTTTGTGTTGTTCATTCAAAGATGCGTCTCGTTCTTCCAACGCAGCAAGTTGCCCAGCGTTGACCGATTCCAGTTGGGCGATTTCAGCCTCGTGCTCGAACTTTTCTCTAGTCCAATCTTGCCGCTCAGCTCGAAAACCCGCCCGTTCTGTCTCGTGGTACTCCTGGGCTGACCGCCAGGCCTCCGACCAAAGGCGTTGTAATAACTGGGTAGCGGAATTGGGAATCTGCGGCACTGGAGTCTGGCGTTCCAAAGCCTTCTCGTCTCGCCACTTCGACAAAACCGCCCCAATCGTCGTGAAGCTGCCAGTTCCAAGAATGGCACGCACACTTGTCGTGGTCGGTTCCTGATCATCGGCCAAGATGTGTTCAATCGCCTCTCGTATTTGCTCCTCGGTGATCCCTCGTCGTCCCTCGCGTTTCATAAACGTCCGCTTGTGATGGTCAATATTTCGTTGTTTAGAACTACAACGATAGGTGGCATATGTAAAGCTGTAAGTAACTACGCTGTTACATATGCTACGATCGGAATTCCGGCGAGCTTACCTAAGTCTTTCGACTCACTAGCGATTTGTCTTCAAAGTCGTCGAATGGAGGACCGTCTCTGGCGTAGCGAACGGCTACTTTGTGTTTGACATCGTTCAACGAATCATGCCAAAGATAAGACATTATTGGCTACGATGATTGAGTTTGAATTCCAGCATGGATTTGCTGCCGGCATTACACCAAAACGTCCTTTCGAACAACAACGACAAGGGGCTACCAGCGATTGTCGTTCGCGCAGGAGTGGCGGCCGAACGCGCGTGGGACGACTTCTTTGTCGGCATGGTCGCCAACGACCTAACCAGGATAGCCTACGCTCGCGCTGTCCGTCGATTTCTCATGTCTCCGAGGTTCGCGGACAAGCTGCTACACGAAATAACCGCCGCGGACGTGGGGGAATATCTGCGACGGCTCGACGGGAGCTTGTCAAAAAAGAAGCAACATCACTCTGCCCTGCGTCGTTTCTTCAGCGTACTCGTCGAGAGGCATCTTTGTCTTATCAACCCCGCTCTGGTGGCTCGAACCGAGCGCATGGAAGTCAGCGAGGGGAAAACTCCGGAGATCAGCGCGGCACAATCACGCCTACTAATGGCTGCAATCGACGTTGAGACGCGAATCGGGATTCGGGACCGCGCAATCATTGGGATCCTGATGTGGACGGGTGTTCGTGCCGGGAGCATTGCAAGGTTGCGTCGATCGGATTACTACCAAGTTGGTGAACAATGGATGCTGCGATTCGACGAAAAGCGGCGACGAAGCCGCGAAATTCCTGTGCGCTGCGACTTGAGTGCCTTTCTTCGTGCCTACGTTGATGCATCAGATATGACCGATGCGCCAAAAGAAGCCGATCTGTTTTTGACCTGTTCTGGGAAGTCCGATCGATTCACTGGGAATGCAATGAATGGGCATGACATCTGCCGAATGGTGAAACGCTACATTCGCAGAGCCGAATTGCCAAATAATCTGTCGCCACATTCGTTTAGGGTTGCCGTTGCGACCGATCTCTTGGATCAAGGCGTTCCGCTGGCTGACGTGCAGTATCTTCTGGGCCACGCCGACCCCCGGACAACCCGTCTCTATGATCGCCGTCAGAAGCAGGTGACGCGAAATATTGTGGAACGGATACGACTCGGAGCGGCGTAAACTCCCACGTCACGGCTGTTTTGCTCAGCTGTCGTCCAACGTTGGGAGAATAGAACCCCCATGAATCGAATACTCTTGAAGTGCCTGTAACGCGAGTTGACTCTCGCCCCGGTTGGTTTGTCGTTCTATGAATTCAGCAGCTTCTTCCGGAATCACGGCCCAACAGCACAAGCGATCGTATGGCCTCCTTCGGTACAGACGCCGTTGAAGAAACCTGAGTAGGTGATTGTTTTCACTGTAGAGGGCTTGCAGCCCGTGAGCCGTAATGATGCCAACATAGGATCGATTCATATATGAGACATAGCACATGGAAAGTTCAAATGTAAAGCTCTGTGAGCAACGACGGCGGTTTTCGGGCGAACGGAAACGAGCGGAAGGTAGTCGTCACCAATCGCTCGCTTCTTGTAGAGGCAGATCGCATCACTCAGAATGTGCACTGACTTCTCAATTGACATGACCATGTAATTCCCCGCAACGAGTCCACCGATGTCTGAACCGGCGCAAAACGTGGCGACCCTTCTAAAGGAATCGTCCTTGGGTAGCGGCCCCGCCAAGAAGGCACTGGACTCTGAGTTGTACGTCGAACTTCGTCGGCTAGCTGAGGGTGCTATGCGAAGCGAACGACGTGAGCACACATTGCAGCCGACTGCTCTCGTGCACGAGGCTTTCATGCGACTGTTAAAGGATCAGGCAGTGGACACCGATCATCGCAGTCATTTTCTCGCCGCAAGTGCGGTGGTGATGCGCAGGATTTTGGTTGACCACGCGCGTGGTAGATTGGCTCAAAAACGTGGCGGTGGGGAGCGCCGAGTACCGCTTGCGATTGATCCGGTCCAGCCAGGGTTAGACATCCTCGATGTTCATGAGTCGCTGCAGGAACTCGCATTGCAAAACCCGCGCGCCGCCGATGTGGTTGAAAAGAAGTTCTTCGGCGGCATGAACTATGCCGAGATTGGCGAACAACTGGGAGTATCGAGCCGAACAGTTCAGGAGGATTGGAAATTCGCAAAGGCTTGGCTGTACCGAGCGATGGATCAATCCTAGGGAGCTGATATTCATGAGCGCGGACGGACGAGCCGATCAGATTCAACGGCTGTTTCTTGAAGTAACTCGGTTGCCCGTCGATGAGCGAGAACCTTGGTTACGAAGAAACTGCGAGGATGACCAACTTCTTGGTGAGGTGCGATCGCTCTTACGATACGACAACCTCGCTCACGATCCATTCGAATCGGGGTTAGCTTTCGCGGCTGATATGTTGGAGCCGAAGACGCAGAATCATCAGCCGCTACCTGATGTAGACGGCTACGAAGTCCTGCGAGAAATCGGCACTGGTGGCCAGGCCGTTGTGTATGAAGCCATCCAAAAGTCGACGACACAACACGTGGCGTTGAAGATGTTGCGTTGGGGGAAAGTCGCGTCGAGTGAGGAGCGAGAGAGACTGCAACGCGAAATGTTGATCCTTGCAAGGCTGAGTCACCCAGGAATAGTGTCCATCATTGATAGTGGCGAGAGCGACAGTGGCGTATTCTTCATTGCAACGGAGTTTGTCGATGGCCCCACTCTAGACGAAACGTACTGTCCTACCACCGACAAGTCGCGCGTCCATGGAATGTCACCGGACGTCAATCTCGAAAGCGCGCTACAAGTCTTTGTCAAAATTTGCAAGGCAGTCGATGCCGCTCACCGCGCCGGTGTTGTACACCGAGACCTGAAGCCGTCCAACATTCTGCTGGATGACCAAGGCGAGCCTCATGTACTTGATTTTGGGTTGGCTAAGCCGGGGCTTCGGGACTGGATCGACCCCGTTGTGGCTCAGGAGCTCACAATCAGCGGGCAGTTCATGGGCTCGCTGCCATGGGCAAGCCCGGAACAAGCGGAAGGCAAGAAGCTCGATGCCCGTTCCGATATCTATTCGTTGGGTGTCATTCTCTACCAACTCGTTTCGGGAGGGGAGTTTCCCTACGACGTGTCGGGCAGCATGAGTGACGTTATTACACAAATCATTCACGGGGATCCAACTCCTCTGGATCAACTAGCTTCTGATGGAAAGGAGGCTCAAGCGAAACTAAGAGCGAGTTTGGTGGATCAGAGTCTGAATGCGGTCGTGATGAAAGCGCTTGCCAAGTCACCCGACGACCGCTACCAATCGGCGAGGGAGTTTTCAGAGGCGGTTGGTCGGTACTCAGTTGGCAGTGTCCACGTTGAACATCCCAATCAGCTTGCCGAACGACGAAGTTCGCAGAACTTGTTCATAGCCGTTGCCGTTGGACTTTCCGTCGTCGCGTGCTTGGCCGCGTTTCTGAATCCGCTATCGAAAACTGACAGAGTCGCCAATGAATTCTCTGTAACGCCGCCAGCCGATACCACCACGGTCCCGCTGGAATGGAAATCATTTGAGGACGAATGGACTCGGCTTGCAGACGATGATTCGGTCACAAAGATGGCTGATGCTTGGCGGTTGCGAGATTGCGAAGTCGCTTTCCCAGAGGTGCGGTCGAAGGTGCTGCTGGTAAGGACTGTTTTTCGTCGATATTCCGACGATTCGTTTACCATGCGACTTCGATCTCGGGATGACACGGAAATTAGCATTGAAGTTGTTCGCGGCCGTGATGGCACCGATGAGATCAGGCTTCGAATATCAGGTTTGGGATTTATTCGTTCGGCAAGCCGATGCACGTCCGAGTTGGGCACGGAATTCGAGATTTCTGTGGCATTGCTGACTGATCGAGTAACTCTGCTCCATGAAGGTCAATTACTCATGCAGGTCCATACGAAACCCGGGATTGGACCATGGACCCCTGTGCTTGACGCAAGAGAAGCAGATCTCGATTGCCTTGCGTTCGAATACTCCATGCCAGTTGCTGTACCTCCACACTTCACCGCTGATCTCGTTGCGAAAGAGACGCCGACCGTTGACTTCATTGTTGCTCATGGTGGTGCTGCGCTAAGTCGACGGTCATCGACGAGACTCGAGGACGCTCTTTTTCAGATCACCGAGCTGACGACTGATGGTAGCAAGCTTGGTGAGACAGTTGCAGCACATGAAGTCGCCAAAATTGCCAAGTGCATCAAGTTGAAGCGGCTCAAGCTCGAAAAGCTGACGGAGGCAGATGAAGCTATCGAGTACATCGCCGAGCTGAGGAACCTGACTACGGTCGAGATCAATTACAGCCAACTCAACGCCGATTGCTTTCATCACTTTGCGAAACTTGGACAGCTAGAAACATTGGGACTCTGGCGAACGGAAGTAAAGGATCCTGATTTTGCGCCTTTGCAGGAACTTGCTTCGCTGACGGAACTCAGGATGGCCTCGATTGAGATAAATGACGCAGACCTTGAACAACTTACTAAGGCTCCAGCCCTTAGGACAATCGCGGCGATTGGCACTCACGTCACAGGGCGGGGATTCGCAAATCTGATCGATATGAAGAACCTGTTTTCCTTGCAATTGACTTCGTCACAAGTTTCGGGAGACGGGGTCCTCTCCCTTTTGCAGCTCCCAGGACTTTGGTCGCTCGATATCAGCGGGAGTGATTTGTGCGACGAAGACATTCCCAATCTTGCTAAGCTGACAGACTTGTCCCATCTGGCAATCAAGAACACTCGAATGACAACTGAGGGCATCGAACGCCTTCGGGTAGCTTTGCCAGATTGTAAGATCATCGCTGAAGACGGCTAATAATCGGGGCATTCTGTCCTCAGTGAAGAGTTTTTTGAAAAACGACTTCCGTTTAACCTGCCCGTTCTCGCCACTCTCTCTGACGGCAGCCATCAGCCAGGTTCTTCCCTGACCGAACTTGCGCTCGCCTCATCACCAACTGGGCGCATCGTGTTGAGCTCCCACAAATCTTTCATTGCATCGATCGTTGGTGACGTTTCGTCCATTCGCTCATTGAAAGGAGCAAAACATGAAGACATTGTGCTTAGCACTCGTAGTCGCCGCATATATGGCACCGAGTGCAGTGGGGCGTGAGCCTCAAATTGGAGATTCAGTGATCGTCGTTAGCGATCGAGCGGAAGTGAAGTCAAAAGAAGGTTCACTCGGGATCGTTCCCAGAGGAAGTCAATTCTCGGTCAAGCAAAAGAGCGGACCGTGGCTGCTAGGGCTCTTCCAAATCGAGGGACGACGTGTGTTTGGATGGATGCATCCATCATCCGTCCATGTCCTCGAACCCGACATCACACAGCTGCCTGCTCATGAGTTCACATGGCACAATTTGCTATTGGCACGCGACAAAGTCGATGACCATTTCACGTTGGCGGATCACGTTGACGACTACATGAAATCGGTTCGATCTAATGTCTGGGAGCAGAACCGGAACGACGAATTCCAACTGCAGAAGCGGCGTATTGAGACGTTGGCAATCGTAAACAAGCGTGTGGCGGAGTTTGACATCGAACGGGATTTCATCCTCAAGACGCACCTCACGTTTGACTCGTATGACTTCGAGAAGGGCATGTTTCCAATCAAGGAAGCGACGGATTCTCACTATTGGTACGAATACAATAGTGGGTATTCAGACGACCTGCCAAATCAGTTGGAGGTGTATCTGAAAGATCCAAAAATGATCAGCGGTATACCCATGGAGGCCACCGCAGCCGAACGTTTTGTGGCAGTGAGGAAAAGTAGTTACGGGTCGGTTAACCGACGGGTTTACGCCAACATCCGGCTGCGAATCACGGGAATTCGCAGCTCCGGCGGACTGGAGGCAGAGGTTCGTTGGGCACAGTTCTTCGGCAATAAGAATCGAACCCAATTGGTTTTTGAAACCCCCAGGTCACCGGTCGAGTTCGACGCCGATGCTGAAGAAGCTATGCCCGCAGAGTCCGGGGCCCAGGCAACCGTAGCCAAACAGCCTAGCAAACCGAAAGTCAATCCAGCTAGAGTGGAACGTGTTGGGGCAGCGACTCAACCGTCGACAGCAAAACCAGTGTTACCATCGGCTCATGCTCCCGACGTGCCGACAGTGAAGGCAACTTCTCTTCCAACCGCATACCCGATTGCACAGTCAACGGCGCCTCCTGCAACGCATTCAACAGCGTTTCCGATCGTTCATTCGACAGTGTTTCCGTCCGCTCGGACTACTGCACAACCCTTCACGCAACAGCCATTCCAACAAGGGCAATCGTGACGGAGTCAGAATGGCACCGCAGTCTGCGGTGGAAACGTGAATCAGTTTCCAGTTCAAGGAACTCTCAGATCCACGATTAGAAACGAAGCCATCCGGCAAATTCGGCGGCTCGCTTTCTGACGCGTCTCATAGTTAAAGCGACGCTCAGTGCGTGATGCGGTGACGCATCGCGCATTTGAGTGTCATTACACCTCGATCCATTAAACGAAGGCTAAATGAACCATGTCTGATCCAAGAATGTCCTTGGCCGCTGAATCTACAGGCCCGCATCACAACGCGTTTTGTCGATCAGAGGATGATATCGCGCTTCCAACTATCGAATCAGCTACCAATCAGAACTCTAAGTCCGCTGGCCGCGTGCCCAGAAGCAGTAATGGGTGGGTCTCTCTAATCGGCGCTGCGGCTGTCGCGGCCGGACTTCTTCTGGGGAGTATCGGCCCGTGGTCGACCGGCACTGATGAATCCCAGCATCCACATTGGCAACGCGTTCAAGCCGCGACCGACGCGTCCACTCCTAGTTCCAACGCACTCACCAAAGTTACTGCCGGCGAGGTGTCTTCTACCGCTAACATCAGCGTCACCAGCGTGGATGCCAATCGAAGCGCGACACAACGAATAAGGCTGGCATTGATGCGGAATGACCTCACTGCTGCCAATGAGGCGCTACAAGCAGCTCAGTCGATTGCGGCGTCTGTTGATTCAGACGCCGTGCTTCCGGACCTTGAATCCGATCCAGATTTAGCATCAGCTCTCGAACAAGGTAGGAAGGAGCTGTTTCAAATCGAGCTCTTCGATTGTTGCCAGGAAGATGGAGACGTCGTTGAAGTCTTCGTAAACGGAAGCCCCTTTGCCACGGTTCCGATCATGAACGCAGGGACGCTGCTCTCGATGCCCCTGTCACCCGGTGAAAACACAATCACCATTCAGGGAACGCAGGATGGACGAGGCGGTGTCACATTGTCGTTTCGCACGAGCCGTGGCGATTTCTTCGCGCGTCGCATGCGTGTGGGCCAAGCGTATGACCTTGGAGTTACAGTCCAATGATGAGCCGCCTTAGAGCGACCTTCGTGGCGGTCTGGCAAGACTGCTGGTTCTTTCGCCTCAATGTGGTGTTCGCCATCGTTGGCCTTTTGCGTGCGTTTGTTTTTTGAAATCCACTTGTGCATCTGGAGTAGTGAGAACCATGGACCGGCGCTTGGCAACAATACTGCAGACTTTTTCGCTGATAATGTTCGCGTGGTTCGCTTACTCGTGGCTAACCAAAGTGCACTGGATTTTAGGAGCGACATTGTGCGGGTTCACGCTGTTGAACGCCATGTCCACCTGGGGACTTCGTGAACGATGGCCGGTCTGTGGTCGTGCGGTCGTCGTGCCGCTCGCAAAACGCTACCTACAGTTTGTGTCTTCCTGCACTGGGCAGCAGATTCCGATGGATTCATCGAAAGACGCTCGTCAAGGGCTTCAACTCCGTTCAAAGCAGGACTTCGACGTGGCAGAGGAACAGGCCAAACGAATCGTTCGCGGTCACGATGACGCCATCACTCGCACTCTATCGAGGATTCATGAAAACGTGACGTTACGCAAGCGTCACCGCAGGGGAACAGTTCATGGTCCATTGGCCTCATTCTTGATAATCGGTGATGAGGGAGTCGGAAAGCGTTACTTTTCTCGTGTCCTCGCCAAGCTGCTGTATGGTGATGCGGCGATAGACGTAATTGATTGCGAGCAGATATCCGCGTCCGATCTCATTGGCGTCAAAGGATCGGCTGGTGAGCTGGAATCAGTGCGACGAAATCCACATCGGATGCTGTTATTCGAACACGTAGACCGAGCTCCAAACGATGTGGCTCGGATACTCAAACAACTGCTCAACAGTGGCGCATTGCGAGCGACCGGCACGGACAACGAGATATCATTCGCGGGCACCGTTGTCGTCTTAACGATTGCGACACCTCCAGACCAAGAAGCGCCTAGGCCTGAAACGGACTGTGATGAGAAGGTTGTCGAGCAGCTCACCAGTGCGACGGGTATGGACGCCCAACTTTTACACGCAGTGACCGAGCTGATGTACTTTGCCCTGCCAGATGACCTCGTGAAGAGCGAAGTTGTCACGCTGCTGATGATGAATGAATGCCGTGCCTACCACTTAGACCTCGTTCACGTCGCCCCTGAGGTGGTCGCCACGCAAGTGCTTCGGCTTCAAGCGGGACAAGGATTCGCAGCGGCGCCTCAGCAAGTGAAGAAACTCTTGCGCAAGCCACTCGTGGCGGCGGCCGAAGGCCAACACAAGACACTTTCATTACGTGTTCGCTAATTCCCTCTGAGAAAGACAAAGCAACATCATGGATCCACTCGATATCACCGACAAAGAGCAACTTCTGTTCATGCTCGCAAGTCGTCGTCAGGGCAAGGCACGTGTCATCGATGAAGCCGAAATGGGCGTGGCTTTGAAGCGGCGGGTGCAAGGCCAGGACCATATTGTTGATGCCCTAAGTCGCTTCGTTCGGCTGCAATGGGGCAAGGAACAACGTGGCAAACCGATTGCCAACCTGCTCTTTGTGGGTCCACCGGCAACCGGAAAAACGGAACTTGCTAAGGCGTTGGCCGAATACCTGTTTGACGACGAAAAGAACATGCTGCGATTTGACTGTAGCGAGTTCACGGGCGCTGAAGGTAAATCGCGGCTGATTGGAACTCCAACGGGATATGTGGGTGCATCGCAGGGCGGGCAGCTAACCCGTCCGATGTTCTCGAATGCCCGGCGTTTGATTCTGTTTGATGAAATTGAAAAAGCCTATGCCGGGGTGTTTGATTTGATGCTGTCGATGATGGGCGAAGGCAGGCTCACAGAGCAAGGGTCAGGAAAAGTAGCGGATTTCACCCAGGCGCTGATTGTCCTCACCAGTAACGCCGAACACGAAAGCATTGGCAGACTGCTGGAGCAATTCGATGATCCTCACGAGCTGGATACGGCAGTGCGATCCGTACTCAAGGAAGCGAATACTTTTCGCCCAGAGATCATCAGCCGGTTTGACCACGTCTGCGTGTTCAAACCGCTTGATGAAGAAACACGTGCTCGCATTGCCGGACTCAAGATCAGCAAGGCTGGTCAAGAGTTTGGCGTCACGATCAAGCGAATCGCACCCGAAATCGTATTCGACATCGTGACGCTTGGTGGCGAAACTCAAGACGCGCGAGAACTGACTCGAAAGGTGGATACGAAGCTGGGCGAACTACTCCTGCAGGCGAAATCGCAGGGGTTCGAGTCCGTGGAGATATTCTTAGATGACGAAGGCAAACCAACAGTGCGAGAAGCTGAAACTGCGGAGGTAAGCTGAGCCATGGAACTAGAACAACGAAGATTTCGAGCCGACCCACTCAAGCTGAAGCGGCTGCGCGTTGCGGCTGGTTTGACTGTAAAAGAGTTCAAGCAAATAGCCAATCTCGACCGAGCAACGGTTACCAAAATGCTGCGTGGTGATCCGGTCTTCTTGAAGACCCTGGCGACTGCCGGGAAGAAGGTCTTTCGGATCGACAACCCCGTTGAACTTCTGCACCCAGACGAATTGGAGGCCATGGGAGTTCAGACCGAAGTCGCATCTTCAGGGCAGGTACTGGAATGGCAGATCGAGGCATATTTGAGTGGTTGGCTGCAGACAACGAATGGTCTGCAGTTTCAGCTCGTACGTCTAGGTCATCGCTATCTGAAGGATCGAATGGCGCGGGGGAAGTGCTATGAGTTACGACATCTCACGGGGTCCGAACGAAAGCGTGTGGAGGCATACCTGCTTCGACATGTTGAAGTTTGCGAGCAGATCGGCGAGAAGATCAACGTTGCACAAAACATTACAGCGGCTCCCATTGACGGAGTCTGGTGGGTACTTGATCGCTGGGAAGACGGTGAGAATCTTGCTGCACGTCTGGCAACGCGGGCTTTGAGTGGCTACGAGCTGAGAGTCGTGATGACAGGTATCGCGACCGGGCTTGGCGAGCTCCACAAAGCCCACATTATTCTTCGCGAATTGTCACCCAAATCCGTACTACTTCGGGAACGCAGCGACAAACCGATTCTCACCGATATGGAGTTGGCAAAGCTCGCCGGAAACGCTCAGACGGTGTCTCCCGTTAAATGGCCCGATGATCCCTATCGCGCCCTGGAAGTTGGCGGCGATGTTCCCGTTGACGTGCGAGCCGACATTTACAGCTGGGGTCGGATTTTCATTCACGCGGCGACCGGCGAATTGTGCGATCGTGGTGCCGAGGACCTGTCCATGTTAGATATTCCGGCGGACGTTAGCGACTTGGTGACACGATGTGTGAGCGTCACTAGATCTAAACGTCCGGGAAGCGTAGACGACCTCTTACGGGTGTTAGATCGATGGGAATGACAGGCGAGGTCTTCGAATACTTCTTCGATCCGGACGAGCTGGAACCGTTCTACTCGGAGCTTTCAGAAGTCACCCGACGCTCTCGCCCACCGTTCCAACCCGCCGACGCGCAACCGTCGTTGGGTGACGTGAAGACCTGTCGCCACAATGGGGTCAAGCAAGCAGGGGAGGACTCGACAAAACCCAAGGTACACGTTGCATCGTGCGATGAACCGGTCGGCCAGCAAGTCGACGTTTCCGAGCAAGCAGAGTTGGTGCAACCGACCAACGAGGTCAATAGCTCAAAGCATACCACCGCACCGAAAGAGCAACACACTACGCGAACACGCGTACGGCAATTCCTGAGTGTGCACGCCTTGGGACAATACGTATTCTGCGCCCGATCAGCGATTTTAGCGGCGGAGGCTGGCGATGATCGGGACGCGGATGAACCGTTGCCACGGCTGACGTATCTGCCAAATTTCGACCGAGAACGAATCGAGGAATGGCTACAGAAAAAGATGGGCCAGCTAGGACTTGCGATGGTCTGTGGAATCAGCTCTGCCTGTTTGATGGCATCGGGTGTTCTCAGCCAAGACAAGGTGATGTTCTATCCCTCATTGCTTGTGTTCATGGGGTCAACCATCTGGTTTCTGAATCTTTCAATCGCCATTCTTCGGCTTGCAGCTCGACGTCGAGCTGCCATCAAGGCGGAGTCCCGAGAACCCGTGCCAGACGTTGAAAGTATTCAAGCCGTGAACTGGTGGTCCATGCTGAACGCCGGATACGAACCCGTCACTTACATCCGGCCCTTTCGACACCCTGAATTTCCTTTAGAGGGCTGTCCCTGGCGCGTTTTGGAACGAGATAGTCAACGCATCCCTGTGATTCGTTCTGGCAGTAACATGCTTGGCGGCAGCAAAGGCGAACTCTATCCGAAACATCAGATACGCTTGGTCGCATATGCCTTGTTGCTTGAGGCGGTGGGACACGTTCAGGTACCCTTTGGCATCGTGGTTCCGAACGATTCAGCACATGGACTCGCGCTACAAATTACCGACGAGCTACGGGAGCAAACCATTCGAACTCTTCATGAATTCTCGGTCAAACTGGTGGACTCGCAGCAACATCAGGTTGAGCCTCGCTTACCTGATCAGCGGAGTCGCTGCGTAAATTGTCGACATGGTTGTCCACAGCCGATCGACGTAGCCACCATCAATCGTTCTCGCCAAGCTGGCAAGCAGGTTGTCGTCTTGGTAAGCAGCAAAGGCGAGACGTTCCACTGCGACTGCGGCAATCGATTTGGTGCGGCACCTCCGCATGCCAATTCCACGCGGTTGGGGCTGATGGCATCATTGCAGTGAATAACGCGTCTACTTATTCTTGGCTGCCAAGAGCCTCTCCAACCTTTCGAATCCTGCGAGCAGCAGCTTCTGCCATCCGGTCAACCGGTCGCCTTTCCTGAATGAACGATCTAGTTCGTCCCACGCTGCCAACCAGTCCGATCTTGTGCCAAATCGACCGTCAGGATGTAGTTCCAGACCGCGTTCGAAATGCTGATCTAACTGCTCAATTGCTTCCTGTGTGAGCTGCTCGCTCCGCGGAATAAGTGTCGAGGGACGCTGATAGGAGTCCCTTGCCTCTTCCACAATACTGGGCGAGCCGGCTTGTCCACCGAGACCGTCAAACGGAATCTCCTGGGTAAGCATTTGGTACGCAACCACGGACAACGAAAACACATCGGAACGAAAGTCTTCGGCTGCATGATTGAATAGTCTTTCGGGTGCAGCGTAGGGGCGAGTGACACCGTCACCGGTTGTCTTTGTCGCGGACTTTTCAACGGGCCAAGCGGAGCCAAAATCTAACAAAACGAGCTGCTTTGCTGGTGACGTGAGCATGATATTGGCTGGTGAAACGTCGCCATGAATGAGGTTCGCGCGGCGATGAAAATGACCCAATCCATGAGCCAAGCCACGCATCAAGCGGACCGTTTCGGATACGCTGGGACGCGGCGTCTTTTGTTCTCGAATGGACCGAAAGTAGTCACTCAAGTTGGTGCCCCATACCCAACTCAGCAGCACAAAATAGTCATTGTCGACGCGTGTAAACTCGACTAGTTGCGGGAAGTTTCGATTGGCGTTCGGCCCCGAAAGTCGCCGCAATACTTCGGTCTTTTGGCGTGACATTTGAGACGCCGGAAAACGATAAAGAGCGCGATAATCACCGCCCGGTGCTGCGCGTGGATCAAACACTCGAAACGCGCCTCGGCTACTCAGTTCTTCCAGCGCGAAGTAGCTGCGACCGTGCACGCGAATGGTCTCTAGGACCGGCTCTTCACGACCTCGGAATCGGATTGTCTTGGAATGTGACGTCGACACAGGTGGGATCACTTCGAGGCAGATTTCCGTGCGCACTTTAGGTCATCAATGGTTGCGCATAAAAATGTGGACCAAAGTGTTGTGAAAAGGGGTTGGGGACAAGGACTTAGCGACAACTACCCCATTGTATTTTGTGGAGCCACGCGTCGCAGCCTCATCCACGATCTTTTCCTGCACAACTTGGTCAGTGGCAGCGAGAAAAACAGCGCCAGAATCACCTTAGGTTCCACTCTTCAAATCGAGGCATCGACCGAGAATGACTGTGAGGTAACAGTCACTCTCCATGGAACCAAGTCAGATGCTGACATTCTTTGAATACCTTCGGCAGCGAGCCCTCGAGTCAGTACTGTCCGGCGCGAGAGAGGCAATGGACATTCTAGAAGGCGAAAAGGTGTTTGAAAAACCACCGACGCCGATCCAGTCTCCAACGCGAACGCGAGTTGAACAAGTCCAAGCGGACAACTCGACAACCGAGACAAGGTCTAGCGAACCGGTGCCGAGCGAAACGACATCTAGTCAAGTGAACGAGACAGTCTCCGGCAAAGACGGGTTGCCCGAACCACGTGTGCGAAGTCACCACAATCGCAAAGGCTCACGCAAGTCATGAAACGTGACGAAGAAGTCGTTCGCATTGTGTCGAGCTCCGTTCGGATGTTGGCCGTGCAGCAGGTGGCACGGGAATGGTGGTCTGACACGCGTTGGGGAAGAAGTCGCGCAATGCGCACGCTTCATGAGTTAGCAGTTGAAGATTTGCTCCATGTGCGACGAGTGCTATCGCGGCCTATCGAACAACTCGAAGCACCGCTTTTGAGATGGCAAACTCAAGATCCGACCCCTGACTTCGAGGCACTATCCTCTCGGCTACATCGTCGTGCGATAAAGTCGGCCAGCATGGTCACGATTGTGTTTGCGACGCGTCGATCGGTGTCGCTTTTCGGCGGTGATCGAATGCCAACTATCAAGCTAACTCAAATGACACACGACCTGCACGTCTCGGAAGTCTTTCTCCGCTTTCGACGTGCCGGGCGACAAGACGAGTGGTGCAGCGAGGACCAGTTATCCGCAGAGTGGCCCATCCGCGAACGCCCGGACGCAGTGCTTGTCGACGATGACGGCGACATTGTGCGGGCGCTCGAGTATGGCGGCGATTACTCACCGCACCGACTAGCTGAGCTGCACAGCGGTTTTTCCAGCGTCGGACTGAACTACGAAATTTGGTAAGGGCATTTGATGAAAAAACTTCGGCTAAGGAAACGCGATCGGAGAATCCTCCGATTCGTGAATCGGTATCGGGTCGGCACCGTCGACTTACTTCGCAAGAAGGTGTTCACGGAGGCAAATAGCAGGAAGAACATTAGTCGCGTTTTGCGAAGGCTGGAGAAACGCAAGCTGCTGGCGAAAGAGAGTTGGGACAAGGGACTTTCGTATGTCACATTGACGTCACGAGGTTGCCGCGCCATCGATCTTCCGGCAAGAACGCCTCGACTCCTGACAGAGCAATCGCTGCCCACAGTTTTAGCCGTGGCGTTCTATTGTGTGAAACATGGAGAGGAGCGACTCACCTGTCGCGAATTCTCTCGTCTGTATCCCAACCTCCGGACACCCGGAATGAGATCCTCCAGCTATCTGCTAGTGGACTCTGCGGATGATATGAAGCTGGAGATGCTGCTCGTAGATCGCGGTGGTGCCCCTCGCCGGATTCGCTCTCGCGTTCGTCGCGCGATCGCCGAGCGAGTTGTCGTGCCGGATTTCGCTTTGCTTATGGAGATGGGGCGGTTCCAGCTAAACGTGCTCTGCGGGACAGAAGTGCAAAGAGACAAGATTCTCCGGCAAGTTGAAAAAGATTCTTTCGAACCGGTTCAAGTCGTGGCCCATGTCGTACCAGAGCTGGCCGAAATCCTCTTACTAAGGAAATGAAATGTTGCAACTTTTTCCAGAACATGCAGACGATCTCTTGGACGTCGAGGCTCTGCCTCCCACCGACAAGACCGAGCTCAACTATCGGACGCGCCCACTGACTGACGAGCAAGAGCTACGGCTCACGTTATTGCTACTACTTGTCACCTCTCCCGTGGCGCTGCTACTAGGTGTACCGACTTCTATGCTGACTCTGCATCCATGGATCGATGACATGGTGTTCGCGGCCGGGCCCGTTTTCGTCGTTTGGTTCTTGCTGCGTCGACTGGCTGGAGCCCTGGTGCGATGGGAGTTGATCGCAGGACTGGTCTTTTGCGTTTGCTCGATTGGTGGCGTTTTCTGGGATTGGTCCCTGCGTGGCGCACCCGGCACGCGTGTTGTAGCGATAGTGCTCACCTGGGTGACTTGCTCGCTCATTGCAAGGCAAATGGCGGCATGGATTTTGGTCGCTCCGACCGTAGATCACGAGACGATGAAGCGATGGCGCGTGAATCTGCCTCGTCTAATACCACACGGGCTGTCGCTCGATTGCCCGGACCTGCTGACCTACAACGTGAGTCCTGCTTTGCTGGGCATCGCCTACTGGATGACATCTTTTCTTGTCGGACCATCATCGGTGGCGACATGGGCATGGCCGTTTGGTTTCGCCCTGAGCGTACTTGTCGTTTGGACTGGCTGGCACCTGATCGTCAGCCCATTCCTACCGGAACCAGAGTTCAAGCGAAGTTGGCAAGTTACGTGGCGAGCCTTGCAAGTCTTTGTGACCTACAACATTCACGATACTCCGGCGGCCGGAATCTTCCGATTTCCGACACGTTGGTTGCGAAGCCCATTGCCGCGTTGGGGTCTGTTGGTTTTGACATTGGTTGCAATCGCCTTTGGATATGCGAGCATGTGCCCCCATCCCGCGTTCATGCTCCGGGAACATGGCGTGTACATTGGGCCGCTGTTGGTCAGCTTTCTGCTGTCCGCGATGACGGCGCCGCTTGTGTTGCTTTTTACGCTTTGGCTAACCGCAGGTTCGCTGCTGGCCAGGTTTGATCTCGAGCTTTCACAGGGTCAGAATGAGAGCATCACGGAATGGGACAACTACATCGACCGCATTGCCAATTCAGAAGATGAACTCGAACGTGAACACATGCTGTTGGGCGTCAGTGAGTCGGGTGACTACCCGATCCTGGTTCACCAAGACATCCACGACCAGCATGCGCACATTCTTGGCGATAGTGGAGCCAGCAAAACGGCTTTGGGGATTGCGCCGCAAGTAACCCAGAAAATCGCGCGCGGCGATTCCACCGTAGTTGTCGTTGACTTGAAAGGCGACAAAGCGCTGTTCGAAACTTGTCGGCGTGAAGCGGCTCGAACCAAGAAACTGCGTTTCCGCTGGATTTCGAATGAGGTAGGGAAATCAACGTATAGCTTCAATCCTTTCTTGCAGTCCCACAACGCCAAGCTTTCGGTAGAGCAACTATCCCAGCAATTGTTGCAGGGCCTATCACTTGACTATGGCATCCAATACGGAGCTGGGTATTTTACGGCGATGAACGAAATCGTCATGAACAATGTTCTCAAGGAGTCGGGGGCGAAATCATTCCGCGAACTGAGCGACTATCTGTCAGACCGGCGTTGGTATGCGAGAATTGGTCATGAAGATGACTGGAAGCAGGCGAGGCATCTAAGTGCTCTAGTAAAACGTCTTGGCGGTAGCGAGGCCGTCAACGTGGTGCCTGGAATGTATCCCGATCAGCCTCAGGTTCACAAAGAGGCGATTGACGTAGCCAACCTCTTCGAAGAGCCGCAGGTCATCTATCTATCGTTGCGATCAGCTATTGAACCGACGAATGCGCCGGCGATTGCTCGCCTATTTCTTTGGGCGATGTTCTCCGCCGCCAGCCATCAGCCGCAAGACAAGAACCGTGTGTACTTTTTCGTGGATGAGATGCAGCAGATCATTAGCGACGGTATCAAGCTGATTTTCGAACAGTTTCGGGATCTTGGTGGAACCATCATCGCCGCCCACCAGACGGCAGGGCAGCTACGCCGGCAGGGAACTGATTTGGGCGATACGATCGATTCCTGCACGGCGGTAAAGCAAGTCTTCCGAGCGTCTGATTTGTTATCCCTCGAGCGACTGGAGAAAATGTCGGGCACTCGCCGGGATAGGATGCCGACCTGGTATCAGCGTTATGAGCGAGGCACGGGCGAGCTGACGGAGCGGTACGATCCGCTCCTCGCCGAGGAAGGTATCGTGAGAATCACGGAGGAAGAGCGAGCTCGTTATGATCGCAATGAATTACTGGCGATTAGTTCGCGGCGCCAGTCGAGCCTTGTCCGCTTTACTTTCGGAAGTGGATACACGCAGTTCGCTGGCGCAACCATTCCAATGGTCTCGCAGTACCACATATCGTTTGAGGAGTATCAAAGACGCAGGCAAATGCCATGGCCTACCGCACCCGGTGCATTCGTTATACAGCCGCCGCAAGCGCGAACACCAACGAAGAATACAAAGTCAAAGAGAAATCATAGTAAACCCAAGTCAACCAAGAAACGAAACAGAAACCAGTCAGTTGAAAAGGAGTTCCTGCGAAAAGGCAAAGCAAGAAAAGAGGCTTCGGAGCAGGGAACATAGCATCGCAGCCAGTGGTGTAGTTCAACCTGTCTCGCCATCATCCCCAGCTGTGTAGACTACATAGTGGTTGCCCATCATCCAAGTCACCGCTACTCCGTTGATCAAAGGGTTATTGCGACAGCAATCCCTCGTCAACGAGGACGGCGCCATAGTCGCGGAGCATTTGTTGAGCCTTGCGCAGGAACTCTTCATCGTCTTCGCTCCAGCCATGTGGCTGCGAAGAGATGGACCACTTCGGTTCGGGAAGTTTTCGATTGCCGCCGACGAGAGCGAGTTTCTTTAAACCCAACTCGGATTCGCCAAGCGCCCCGATGCTCATCAACTTGCCCAATGACATCGGCTGCTTCTGGCCAGTCCTGGAAAACTTAATGGAAAACCGACCAGCAAGGGAAGGTTGAATCGCGCGAGCTTCCAGAAATGGGGCCAACGCACTTTTGACTTCGGCGGACAAGGCTTCTTTCCGTAACTTCAAGTCGACAGCGTCGAACTCTTCTTCAAACGCATTCTTGGGCTCCGGTTCGAAACCAGCCTCTTCCGCCTTCGTGATCTTCTCGTCCAGGTGTTGAAGCGTGGAGTCGGTCTCAATCTGATCTAAGCTTTGTTGAAGCGTCGGCTCAGCGACGGGATTCACGTCCCAATGGGCTTTGAGGACAATCGCGTTAGCTTGTTTTAACGCCTGTTCCCAACTTTGCTTCGCCGTCATTGACGAATTGTGTATTCGGCGGATCTCGTACATCTCGCGGGCGGATAGCAACTTCGGTGGCGACACCGTGAGTTTTTCCACGCGTTCCTGCAGCAACACGATCTGTTCGCCAATCGAGCTTATTTCGCCTTCGCCCTTACGCCGTTGACGGAGGACGTAGGCTAGCTTTTCAACAAGCTCGTTGTTCACCGCGATTGCTTGACCGTTGTCATCATTGAGCAGTGGAGTAATCTCTTCATCCCATTGCTCAATAATGCCCAGCGCCGCTCGTTGGGCGACACTTGCCTCGGTGAGTAACTTCATCGCCTCCCAATGTTGGTCAATCGGAGTTGTGGCGGGTGGCTTGACAGTACGTAGTGTAGGCGCGGAAGGATGAACTGGCAGTTGAACTGTCGCCGCTGCACTTGAATGTGCAGATCTACCTGAACGAAAGATCGTGCGATCCACCGTCCTCAACAGCGTGGTAAAGGCAAAGCACACGAGGGCAAGAGCACCGAACCAAAGTATTGTTCTCGACCGCATTTCACCGCTCCGAAGTCGACCGTTCAGTTGTTTGTTTTTGGATGCGCCTACGGCGAAATTCGAGTAAAACCACGGCAACACAACAGCAGAGCGTTAGGCACGACAAAGTGATGAAGAGTACGTCTCCGTTGACTTCCACGGCGTAGGCGAATACCAACGAGGAGGTCAAACTCCACAAGCAGTAAGACTGGAGATTTGCTGCGGGCTTGAGTAGCCAAAGGTCACGAAGTGTCGGTAAATAGGCGATGTTGCCAAAGACACCGGCCAGGATGTAAAGCGTCGAAAGTATGTTTGTCAGCATGAAATGGCTCGTACTTGGGAGTAACGCAGCCGACCACCCCAAAGGATGGTCGACTGCTAGTCCAAAAACCGCTGAGCCTGGACAAAGGAAGTACCAAGCCCATGCTTCTCTTCACAAGTACTGGCGAAAGAAGGCATCGAAAACGGAAGCGAATTCGTGACAAATTGAAAAACTGCACGAGACGCGAAGGTCGTCGAGGCTACCGGCCGCACTCCCCCCTGCGGGGTTCCGAGCTATAATGACGTGTGTGAATCCGGTGACCGGAAAGTCGGAAATCATGTACGATGTTGAGAGAATGTTGGAATGATCACGTTAAGCCATGTAACCCATTTTGAGTTGCCGCTTGGGCTGTTGATTTTCGTAAGCGGTGTTGCGTTCGGACTGGTAGTCGCCTCTTTGTGCGTCCCGATACTATTTCGGCGACGCGGTTGAACGCTATCGAAGTAGCCGCAATCCATTGAAAATCACTAGCAGAGACGCTCCCATGTCGGCTGCAATCGCAGCCCATAGGGATGCAGAGCCGACGAATGTCAGAATGACGAAGAGGATTTTGACTGCGAGTGAAAACGCGATGTTCTGACGGATGATTCGTAGCGTTCGTCGTGAATGGTGAATCAACCACGGTAGTTTCGAGAGGTCGTCTGACATCAGGGCAATGTCAGCGGTTTCGATTGCGGCGTCGCTGCCAGCTGCTCCCATTGCAAGGCCCAATGATGCACGTGCGAGTGCTGGAGCATCGTTGACGCCGTCGCCAATCATTCCGACATGCTCGTATTGTTCGACCAAGCGTTCGACGGCCGTAACTTTGTCCTCCGGCAACAATTCGGCGTGAACTTCGTCAATACCGGCTTCCTTAGCGATCGCTTTGGCCGTGCCTTCGTTATCGCCGGTCAACATCACCAATTGCTCGACACCCGCTTTGTGAAGCTGACGAATCGCGTCACGAGTTTCTTCTCGAATGGCATCCGCCAAAGTGATGAAACCACAGACGTGTTCATCGTTGCCAACCACAACAACGGTTCGTCCTGCTTGTTGCATGGACTCAAGCTGCTCGTGAACCTCAGGCGTTTCCTGGTCTCGTTGTTCCAAGTAACGATGGGAACCGAGCCAGAATGGCTTACCATTGATGACGCCTGACGCCCCCTTTCCTTGGATCGTTTCAAAATCGTCGGCCGGGACAATCTCAATACTTCTTCGTTTCGCCTCTTCGACTATTGCACGTGCAAGTGGATGATTGCTGTTGCGTTCCAATGCACCGGCTCGCATCAGCAACTCGTCTTCGTCGTGACCGTTCATTGGCACAACATCAACCACGGCAGGGGCTCCCTGGGTGAGCGTGCCGGTCTTGTCCATCGCGATAGCCTTCAGTTGAGCGGGCAACTCAATAAACACTCCGCCCTTGATGAGAACACCGTTCCGAGCAGCAGCAGCCAGAGCAGCCACTACGCTGACAGGTGTCGAGATCACGAGGGCACATGGGCACGCGATGACCAGCAACACCAGCGCACGGTATAGCCATACGGACCATTCACCGCCGAAAGCCAGCGGTGGAATCATGAGCATCAACAGAGCCATTATCATCACAGCTGGCGTGTAGACTGCCGCGAACTTTTCGACCCACTTTTCGGATGGGGCACGCTTGGACCCGGCGTCACCGACCATTTTGATGATCCGAGCCAGCGTCGTATCATCGGCGGCTTTGGTCGTTTCGATTTCGAGCAATCCGTCGCCGTTGATTGTCCCGGCGAACACTTCATCACCGGACTCTCTTTCAACAGGAACGCTTTCTCCGGTGATCGGTGCCTGATTCACACCACTGAGGCCACTAAGGACTCGGCCATCAAGCGGTATCTTCTCACCGGGTCGAACAATGACTGTTGAACCTAAGGGCACCTCGGCTGGCGGCACATCCTTCAGCTCACCAGCTGCATGCTGAAGGTGCGCTGTCGGAGGCGAAAGGTCCATTAAGGTGGCGATCGCTCGTCGTGCTCGGCCGATGCTCCACGACTCAAGCAACAAGGAGAACGAAAACAGAAACGCGACCGTTGCACCTTCGAACCACTCACCGATCAGTACGGCACCGACAACTGCAATCGACATTAGCAAGTTCATGTCCGGTCGAAGCGAAGTTAGTGACCGCCATGCCTTTGGGAGGACCATGCAAAGTCCCGCCAGGATACCGATGCAATACAAAACGATGGCCACCAGCGGTACGGAGTGCCCTACGCTGGTGGTGAGTTGCAGCAGCAATCCAACCAGACCAAACACGCCACTCGCTGCCGTCAGAATAGAGCGTTGATTACGCTGCCAAAATGACTGGCCGTCGCGCGTTTGGTCTACGTCTTGCCAAAGCTCCGCTTGCAGTCCCGTGCGCTCGATTGCTGCTAACACGTCGATCTGCGTGACATCCAATGTTGAAGCATTCACCGTGAGTTTGCCATTGAGCAAATCAAATCCGAGTCTGTCTTCGTTATGAACCAACGGGAGAAGTTCGCGTTTCAAGAGTGTCACTTCTTCCGCGCAATCCATTCCGCGGATTCGGTATTGAAATCGATTTGTGACTTGGCTCATCAGTGGCTTTCCGTTTGTTGGCCAATTGCTTGGCAAGCAAGGGTCGTCGGCTAACCGGAAGCTGTGGCGACCCACTTGTGACTAAGACGGTTGAGCATTGATCACAACTCGCACGACGAAGTTGTACGACTGGCTAGCGGTCACTCTGTAGGCTCAGGTGGTGCGTGCCCAAATTTCGCCTCATAGAGCTTGGCGAATTTCTCGGCCCGCGTTGGATCACATTGGAAGCACTGCGACTCGGCTCGATTGTGTTCCTCGCACCAATCGCTTTTTGCCTTGAAGTCGTCAGCGGCTTTCGTGCTGCACATGCTACATTCTTCTTCCGGGATGCCGTGTTCGGTGCACCACCAGCCGCCATGGCTGTGGTCGGTATTCGAAACATCCGTCGCCCCGTCAGTTGGCGTGGAATCGCTCGTTTGCTGGCCACATCCGGTCGCGAGTAGCATGGCGGAGGCCAGAAAGCTCGTCAGTAAGATGCCGTAAAATGATGTTGTACGCATGGTTTTTTCTCCGTGAAATGTCTAACCGATTGTTTGTTTGGAAATCGTTTCGTCGTGGCGAGTGACCACGCTGTTTGTCGCATTGCTTTCTGCGGTTACTGCATCGGGATGCTCCTTTCTACCGAGTGGTCCCGCGAAGACCATGTAAAGGACTCGTAATACAAGAAGCGACATGATTGTCGCGCTGATCACGCCACCAATTACGACAGTGGCGAGTGGTCGCTGAACTTCAGCCCCCATCCCTGTATTGAGGGCCATCGGAAGGAACCCGACGGCGGCCACGAGGGTCGTCATCAGGACCGGCCGTAATCGTGTGAGGGCAGCAGTTTCTACTGCGTCTTCAAGCCCCATGCCTTGTCGTCGAAGGCGACGGATCGTCGATACCAACAGCATGTCGTCTAGTACCGCGACGCCGGAAAGTGCGATGAATCCGATTGCCGCCGAAATCGAGAATGGCATGTCTCGTATCCAGAGGGCGATAATTCCTCCAGTCCAAGCGAATGGGACGCCCGTGAACACGCGGACCGAATCAACGATGTTGTTGTACGTCATGTAGAGGAGGACGAAAATCAAAACGAGGGCGATCGGCACGACAACCATCAGACGGCGGCGAGCGCTGATCAAGTTCTCGAACTGACCGCCCCATTCGAGGTGATAACGGCCGGCAGGCAGTTTCACTTCCTCTTCGATTCGACGCTGTGCCTCGGCGACGAAACTGCCCAGGTCTCGCCCGCGAACGTTGCTGGAAATATTGATTCGACGATAGCCCCATTCACGGGTAATTGTGGACGGTCCTTCGATGACGGTGATATCGGCAAGCCTGGATAAGGGAATGCGTTGACCGGAAGCGGTAGTGAGTTGAATTGCACCAATCGCCCGCGGGCTTGATCGCATCTTTTCCGGCAGCCGGACCACTAGTGGAAATCGAAGCTGACCCTCGAATACGTCACCGAGATCAAAACTACCCAACGATTCAACGAGGTCGAGCACTTGCTTTGAAGAGACTCCATATCGAGCGATTTCATCTTGCTTGACTTTGATTTGCAATACCGGCTGTCCAGTGATTTGTTCGACTGCAACATCAGCATTTCCCTCAATGGATCGTAGCACCCGTTCGATGTCTTCAGCTTTCTCCACCAGTACATCGAAATCGTCACCGAACAGTTTCACCGCTACGTCGGACCGAACGCCGCTTATCATTTCGTTCAGTCGCATCTCGATGGGCTGCGTCATGGCGATTCGTTGTCCGGGCATTTCCCGAAGCGTCTCCTGCACCTTTTGTGTCAACTCCGACTGCGTTGTCGCCTTTTTCCAAGTGGTGCGCGGTGTGAGCGTAACGAATAAGTCCGTAAGTTCGATTCCCATGGGGTCAGTCGCAACCTCGGCGCTACCGATGCGGCTCCAAACATGCTCCACTTCATCTGGAAACTCAGACAGAATCGCTTTCTCCATTTGCGAGTTGTACCGAATCGACTCGTCCAAATCGGTTCCTGCCAGTCGCACGACATTGATAGCCAACGCGCCTTCGGACAACTTGGGCACGAACTCTGAACCGAGATTCGGTGCAATCAGGCCGAATGCGACGACTAATACGCAAAGAGCAAATCCGATTACGGCTGTTTTTTGGTGCATCGTGAAATGTAGGATTGGTCGGTAGATTTTCTTTGCCAAACGAATTAGCCACGGCTCTCGTTCTTGGATTCGCTTTGGCAAGAAATAACTAGCCAACACCGGCATCAGAGTTAGCGACATGATCATCGAGCCTCCCAGGGCGAAGATCACCGTGAGCGCCATCGGGCGAAATAGTTTTCCTTCGACACCCGTAAGCGTCAGAATCGGCAAGTAGACGATCATGATTATCAGCTCACCGAACATGGTCGGCTTTCGAACTTCGATCGCTGCGTCTCGAATGACGTCTAACTTCGTTTTGCCCGTTGGGATGCCGTGCGACATTTTACGCACGCAATTCTCAACCATGACGACTGAGCTATCGACGACCAGACCAAAATCGATCGATCCAAGGCTCAACAAGCTGGCAGCAATGCTGAAGCGAAGCATGCCGGAAAAGGCGAACAACATCGACAACGGAATCGCCAAAGCAACAATAAGGCCAGCTCTTAGGTTTCCGAGAAACAAAAACAGGATCGCGATGACCAGCAAACCACCTTCGAATAGGTTCTTTTGAACCGTTTCGATGACATAATCGACCAATTCCGTACGGTCGTAAACAGTTTCAACCTCAACGCCGGGAGGAAGAGTGGATTTGATTTCCTCCATCTTGGTCTTGAGTTTGTTGGTAACTTCGTGGCTGTTTTCACCCATGAGCATGAAGCCAAGGCCATAAACGACTTCACCTTGGCCATCAGCGGTTACAGCTCCACGACGTATCTCATGCCCGATTTCAACACTGGCGACGTCTCGCACACAGATCGGCACTCCGTCGCTGGCTTTGATGACGATGTTCTCGATCTGCTCGATATTGACTGTTCGGCCGAGCCCATGGACCAACAGCATTTGGCTGTTTTGCGTGATGTTGCCGCCGCCTACGTTCCGATTGTTTTCCCTTACGGCGGTTACGACTTGGTCGAAGAGTATCCCGTGCTTAATCAGACGGTCGGGGTCAATCCGCACTTGGTATTGTTTTTCATATCCACCCCAACTATTGACCTCCGCGGTGCCGCTCACGGTGCGAAGCTGCGGCTTGACAATCCAGTCATGAACTGTGCGGAGTTCTGTCAACTTCTCAACTTGGCGGTCGCGCGGTAGTGCAGAGATATCCACACCTTCCAACCGCACGATGTAGTGAAAGACTTCACCCAAGCCAGTCGAAACAGGCCCCATCTTGGGGCGTTCGATACCGGTCGGCAACTCAACTGTCGTGAGTCGTTCGTTGATTAGCTGCCTCGCGAAATAGATGTCCGTGCTGTCTTCGAACACAACGACGACTTGAGACAGTCCGAACTTGGAGATGGAACGGAGTTTTTCCAAACCCGGTAAGCCACTGATGACCTGTTCGATGGGGAAAGTGATTTGACGTTCGACTTCTTCGGGCGCGAGCGACGGCGCTGTCGTGTTGATCTGCACCATCACTGGTGTCGTATCGGGAAAAGCGTCGATGTCTATGTACTGCAGAGACCATCCACCGGCAACGATGACAACGAGCATGGCGACAAGCACGACGGCTCGGTTTCGCAATGAAAAATCGATTATCCAGTTGAGCATCCGTATGTCCTTACAGTCTCATTCACGCGTGTTTTCGCTTGCGGTCCGAACTGGACCCTACTGTTCGCACAGTCAGCCGGCTCCCAGATTCCCTTTGAGCAATTCAGCTCGCAGCACGCCGCTTCCTTTCGTGACAATCACTTCGCCCGGCAATAGTCCAGCGATCATTTCCGTGGTGCCACCAATCACCACGCCTGGCCGTACAGACCTTGTGTGAAACACCTTGTAGGGACTTGTGAAATAGTCCTTGTTTCGCACAAAGACAACGTGACAACAGCCTTCCCAATGAACGGCCGTACTTGGAACGACGATCGCGTCATCCTCGATTCGCAGGACGATTTCACCGTACCCGAACGTCTCATTTCGCAGATGCCCGTCTTCATTGGTCAACTCTCCGCGAACCTTGACGGTGCGCGTGTTTGCATCCACGTCCGTACTGATCCATGTGAGTTTCCCCGTGTGGGCGTGATCATCTCCGTCTGGGCGAAAGATGATGTCTTGGCCAATATCGACACGCCTGGCTTCTTCGAGCGGAACGTTGAGCACTAACCACATCACGCTTGTATCGGCGATCATAAAGAGCATCCGATCGGTACTCGCGACTTCACCAGCTACAACGTCTCGAACCACGACAACTCCGTCTCGCGGAGCAACGATGGGCACTAGGTTGGCAGTCGTACGTCCTGTATCGAGGCTGTCTACCACCGACTTAGGTAGCCCGAGAAGACGGAGATGTCTGGACAGGTCAGCATCGTTTCTTTGAAAGACTTCATCCAAGGAAAGGGGTAGCCCTAGATTTTGCAGTGCTTGTACCGTTTTTCGAACGGCCGCCTCTGCTTCCGCGCGGGCGGCTTCGGCCTCTAGCAACCGCTTTCCGGCTACAACATTCTCAAGTCCGTCGAGACGCTTAACCGTCTTGTCGTGTAGTTGAAGCTGGGCGACGGCTTGCAACAATTCCGCTTTTATTCGGCCGACTTCGGCCGCATCGACAAGAGCAAGGACATCACCTCGTTTCACGTGATCGCCGACGTTGTTTCGAACCTGCCAGACCGTCCCCGCTGCGCGAGACCCGAGCCGTGCTACGCGGGTCGGGTCGTACACAACCTCGCCCGTGGCCGACACCGATTCGACGATACGTCCGCGATCGACAAGATTGATGTCGATGCCGGCCCTATCGACAGCCTCCGCAGATGGAAACTGGATGCGGCGCAAATGCATCTTACAGCCAGGGTCGTTCTTCGTGCGTGGCCGAAGAGCGATTGCTCGTGCTGCTCGGTCGTGATCGGTCTGGGTGACTACCGGAATCTCATCCAGCTGCGCGGTCTCGGGATGATGCAGGACACATTCGTGAACGCCGTGCTTTTTGCACCAGCCAAACAACTCACCCTTCGGCATCAGATCAGCGTTGCACGCAATGCAATCCGCCTCCGGAACACCATGCTCGTCGCACCACAAAATACCGGATTCGCCCTGTTGTCCCGTCAGCTCTGAGAATTTGGGCACCTTCCAGCCATAGTGATGTCCAAGGTGCCCAATAGCCGCCAGCAATCCCATTACCACGAGAGTCGGTAGTACGTCTTTTGCGCGTTGGCGGATCGAAGTTCCACGTCGCGGAACAGCGATCTTCGCACTGGTTTCCAATTGATCCGTTATGCCAGGAGAGGCGACTTGTTTTGCTGGAGTTTCGTCAATATTCGTACTCATTTGACTGCCTCGGCGCCTGCATCCGCAGGCAAGAACAACACATTCGTGGATTCAGAAGGACTGGCGAAATCGCACGCGAGGCGACGCAAAGTTTGTTGGTGCGCTATTCAACGCCCAGCATTACGTCTCTACAGCTTGGATTCGAAAACGCCGAGCAACGCGGCTAGATATTCCGCTTAGATGAGAAAAGTGCACGTAAGCGCGCAAACGTCTCTGCCAGTAGAAAATGGCGGGAAGCTATGTGGTGACTCGAAGGCGATGCGCGAAGACACCGAACACGTTCGTCCCACGAGGGCAATGTCACAGGCGGGGCCATTGACCAAGTGCGGTACGGCAAGCTCGAGATCAGCCGAGCGTACCTCACCGTCTACAACAGCGCCCTGACATAGACAATCAGGAGCATGATCAGCGGGTTCACCAGGACTATCTTGCGACTGACTGTGGGAACATCCGCAACCGGATTCGCAAATCGCAGACGTCGAGCCCGACACATGTCCCATACAGAAGTACGGGCATGCCAGCACGACGACAATTATTAGGTGTGCGATCCGAGAATGGTTCATTGCTCAATCCTAGCTTTTACCCTCCTAATTGTCTGTCGGTGGATCACCGCAGTCAAGATAAGCCTTTTGCGACGACTTTTTTGGCCATTATGAGAGGCGTGGCATAGGTCGTACGATGGTTTTCGGCGTTCGGTTCACCGGGTGCCACCTATCGCGGAGGATTGTGCTGATTGTGCAGGTAATTGCAGCGGCACTATCCGAACCAACGTTGTCACCGCGCAATCCCGATGATTGAGAAGTAACAGCTCATCGAGAGCAGAGCGTGAATTGCTTGTGGAAACCTAATCGGAACTCGTGTCGTGTCCTTTCGCCGCCGACCCATCTTGATTGCCTTGCTTTTACCGCTGTTGCTACAGTCGGTGATTCCGTGCTGTCTTTGCGTTGTTGCGTCGACATCGAATGGTCTTACGAGTGGTCAGGCGCTGTGTGCATGTAGCCAGTGCCCAACGTCAACAAGCAATCATTCTTCAATGCCGACGGATCGCGACTCCGAAGAGTCGTCATGTCCGTTCTGTCTGGGCGCGGTTGCTGATACATCGCAAACCATGGTGCAAGTGGGTTCCCCAGCCGATTCGTTACCGGTCCGATTCAATGTGATTGGAGATTCGGGGCATTTTTGTTGGGACCATCCATGCTGTAACGCGAATGCGCTGCACCTGCGACCCAGTGAATTCGGAATGCGTCTGCTGATTTAGTCTTCGTTTTTATCCAGCAGTCAGCTTTGAAGAACGTCACTCTCTCGTGTAAGGCGCAGCCATGAAGACCGCCACCAACCTCCCAAATGTCGGGTTGTTTCTACTATTTGCCATATCCACTGGCTGTGTATCCACCGGCGACCGTCCACACCATCCGCCACTCGAAACCTCTACGCTTTCAAGGGACGGTGATGTTACTTCTCCGGCAACGACATCCGTCACCGCCAATGAAGACGAAGAGGCCGCAGCCCGATCGCCGATCATGCCAGTCGCATATCAACCAGAGGATGACGTTGAGCTACAAGGGGCACCTGAATACGGAACGCCTGATGTTCCTAGTTTCATCGGCGAATCGATCGACGACGGTCTGACATTAGAGTCACTCGAACAACTGGCGCTCCAGAACAATCCTTCAATTCGGCAAGCAAGTGCGGCCGCAAGCAAGGCTGCTGGAATCAGAACACAAGTTGGTCTCAAACCGAATCCGAGCATTGGCTACTTTGGAGAAGAGATCGGTAATGACAGTGCGGCAGGTCTGCATGGAGCGTTTGTATCGCAGACGTTCGTGCGAGGGGACAAGTTGGCCTGGAACCGAACGGTGATTGGCCATGATGTTCAGGCAGCGCGCTGGCAGGCTGAAGTCCAGCGGTTCCGAATTCGAAATGACATTCGCATTCAATTTTATGAGGCACTTGGTGCACAAACACGACTCGAGATCGCTCGGCAATTTCGTGAGGTAGCTGAAAAGGGAGTTGAGATTTCTGAAGAACTGGTTCGCGTCCAGGAGGGAGCTCGTCCCGATGTTTTGCAATCTGAAGTGCAGCTGAGCGAGGTGGAGCTGGCAATCCAACAAGCTGATTACGAATTCACGGCTGCCTGGAATGAACTAGTTGCGATCGCCGGGCTGCCAGAGTTGGCCCCGACAATATTGATTGGCGATCTGGAAACACCGACGGTTGACCGTGACATTGAAGCCGAATACGCCCAAATGGTCGCAGAGAGCCCATTGTTGGCGGCCGCATGCGCCCAAGTTCGCCGTGCGCGGGCAAATCTTCAGCGACAGCGAGTTCAGCCAATTCCAAACTTGAACGCTCAAGTCGGAGCGGGCTACGACGATGGAACGGGCGACGAGTTTGCGAACGTCCAGCTAAGTCTCCCGATTCCCGTTCACAATAAGAACCAAGGAAACATTCGTGCCGCCTACGCTGCGTATTGTGCAGCGACGCAAAATGTGAATCGTCTCAAAATGCAGATCCGCCGCGACCTGGCCAGAGCGATGCGTGCCCACCAAATTGCTCAGGCAACCGTCACACAATACGAAACCTCCATTCTTCCCAAGGTCGGCGAGACGCTGGATTTAATGCAGCAAGCGCAGGAAGCAGGCGAATTCAACTTCCTTAGAGTGCTTACGGCGAGGCGAGCATACTTTGATGCGAACCTAAAGTACGTTGCTGCGTTGGCGGACTTGGCCCAGGCGAACACGAGGATTGACGGATTGCTTCTTACTGGCGGGCTTGACCAAGCGGTCAGCTACGACGGTACGGATGAACTCCGTGGTGCCGCGTTGAGCGGTCAATAAGTAAGAAGCCAATGTTCAGAGCCAATCGTCGTCCACTCCTATTCGATCCACTGCTCGATGTAGCTTTGGTCGGGTCGGCTGAGCCGGTGAAGTGAAACCTTTGCCAATGCCCCATCTTTCTTGCGAAGCCACACGTTATTGTCCTTGAATTGGACCAGCGAGGCAGTCGTTGAAAACTTCCCGTTGGCATCCGTCCAGGTTCGCATCGTTTTTAATTGCCCCTTCGTGATGGTGGCTGGCTCCGTGCGCGCCGTGGCAATTGACCGTGTGCTGAAATCGCTCGCACTAGATGACGATGTCGATGCTGACAATTCCGATGATACGTTCGATCGCTTGCGCGGCGATCTACGTTTCGGGCGTGTTGACCGGATCGAAGGTAAACCAAAGGAGTTTAGCTCGCCAAACGAGCCTGCCGAAAATCTCGTTGCTGTAAATCCGCCAGTGTACCCCGGGATAGATCGAAACGCGGAATTTGGCCGACTCCCACCTCCGAACGAAGTATTCGCCGGAACACTACGGACCGTTGGGCCCGTTAAGCCCGGTGCGAAACTCACGCCTCTCGCTCGCGCAACGGGATGCCTTGTTCGTGTCAAAGCTGTGGGTGCCGTCGGTGATCCGAAAGCCTTGGGACGTTTCGGGATGCTTGCACAGTCTGGACAATGAGCCTGGGACCTCGCGGTCGTAGTGCATGTCGCGGAATAGATCAGAACGAAAACAGACAGAATGTGTTTTGGTCGCATGCGGCACCTATGCTTTGATTCAATAGCGATCTCAGTAGCCATATGAGTAGCTGTGATCGTGGTCTCCGAAATAATGCGATTGAACGACTTCATTCGCATGGCAATTGAGGGCATCAGAATAGTGGTATTGGTCATACAGGCCAGCGGAGAGTCCGTAGTCGGACTGCTGCGGGCAACTCCAAGTATCGCTGGGCAACAGACGACTGCTGTATCCACCGACGTTAGGGGCGTCCAGCGGACAGCCGCAATCGCGGCCTGTCGGGGGCGATGCTTGCGGTCGGACGTCCTCATAGGTTCGCGGTTCCATTTGACGATCTCGCGGATACTGCTCGAACGTGCGCGGCGGAGCTTGTAGTCGGGGCCGGTCTCCAGCTTCCATACGCGGCGTAGCTGGTGGCTCACTCGTCTCGAATCGACGGTCATACGGTTGCCCCCAATCACGAGTCGAAGGTGCTTGTTCACGCGCGTAACTCCGATCAGGATTAGCCGGCGAGTTTGCCGACTCATTGTCAAGTGTTTCGAACGGCGGCGGCGTGCTCATGACTCCGGGGGACGGTTCACTTGGAGCGACTTGCTGAGGTGCCTCTTGCGCTGATCCGTGATCGTGGCCCTCATGTCCTTCGTGTGCCTGGGAGTCTGGCAGCATGGCGGCTCCACCGAACAAACCAACAGTAAGCAGCAAAGCAGTAAACAACTTAGTCATATTCAATTCCTTTTAGTTCATGAGGGCAGGTGCAATTCACTCGTTGCGACTAGTGGCCTAGACCAAAATGAAGCGGTCCGATGTCAACGTGCAGGGCAGAATGGCCGTGATGACCGCCATGACCTCGACTGTATCCGCCGTAACCATATCCACCTCCGAAACCGCCACGATATCGACCAGCTCCGAAACCACCACGATACGCTCTGCCGCCGTGGTAACCGTATCCTGATGAATAGCCGCTGTAACGCGGACCATGATGGCTGACGTGCGGTGCGTAATGCGAGCCTTGCCAGTGATGCCCAGCATGGCTCGATCCATGGTGGCCACCACCGTGCCAGTAGTCACCGGCCGATGCGGGCGACTGGACTACAAGTAACGCGAGGACTGTAAAGGCGGTTGCAATGATAGGTTTCATTCGTGATCTCCAATTTTGTTGGGGGCATGGAGATGAAACGCACGTGGTATGCCAACTTTAGTAAGCCCCAAGAACTCGCGTGCTTTCTCCGGTTTTGTTTGAGTGAGTTGATTTTGATGAAGTCACTATTACCGATAGTGCGATCAATTTGACCAGCGTCGAAATCTCTAGGGCTATGCATCAAAAAAGCCGAGCAGATGGCCCGGCTGGTTTGACTCGATCCCGAAACGAAGCACGCAATTTCACGGCACCGTTGGCGGCGGCGCTGTCGTCAATGGCGGCGGAGCCTGAGGAGCCACACCTCCCCCAGGCGCAGGTGCTTGTTGTGGTGCCGGCGTCTGCCGTACACCAACGTCATTCATCAGGTGATGCAGCGTCGACTCGATCATGTCCATTTTTGAGAGGATTCCGAGTTGGCCAATCTGACGATGGTGATGGCGCGACCAACCTCGTACATCATCTTGGACGTGGTGAAACAGCTGGTCCAAACCGCCAAGCTTTTGCTGGATCGCTACTCGATCATGCTGATGCTCTGCTGCGTGGATGTATTTAGCTACCTGCAGGATCTGATACGCTTCGCGGTAGGTTTCCGGATATCCAGGATTGTGGGAGTAATTGAAGTGCAGGTCGAGACAGAAGTCGTTGGCAAGTTCTTCAAGACGACTCGCGAGATCATCAACGTGTGAAAAGCTTCCGAATTGGACGACCGCTGGCTTATACGCCTGGTGGCGAACTGAAGTCTGCGGCACGTAGTAGTAGCGACCATTTCGCAAGTAATAGCTACCAGCATGATGATGCGTATCTACGTGAGGCAGGATGTAGGAAGAGTCCTGATGCACCACGTCGTGATGGTATCGCCCAATTACATGTCCGTGCCTGTCTCGGACCACGTGATCATGGTGGTCAATGTGATAATTCGGTCGGTAGATGGGATGGTGTCCTTGATGCACATGCTGGGCATGCGCGTTGGTGGCAAAAACAGCTGCCAATGCGATGCCGGCCACGGCCAGCGACTTCAATCGTCTGTACATTTCAATTTCCTTTTTTGAAACAGATTCCCATCCGTGTCCCAAGGTCAAAACTCCTTTTTTTGCATTGCACCGCCTGAGTGCACAAGCAGTGCCAACACTGCATTCGACACGCATTAAACCCTCGGAACACCCTCGAACCCTAGGTTCTCACCTGACCACGGGTGGCAGCGAAGTCATTATGAACGCACCATTACTCAGAACTGCGACACGAATGTGCTGTCATTTTCTTATTGCGCCGAGTTTTCCACCTGGCACACCGCTTGCGATCTAGTCGCGGCAGTGGCAGCGGCGTCGCGGAGGATTCGCTGCTCAATGGTCGAGGCCAAAGCCAGGTCGGCGTAGATCGCGGGAAATTGCCGCCTCGCGTTGAATCGAAACACACTTTAATTGCTAGGAGCATTGTGATGAGAAACGTTTTCCTTGGTTTGGTGGTCGTCGGAGTCCTTAGCGCAGCCCAGTCGGCTTCTGCTCAGATATTCGCCGCTGACACTCACTACGATTCCGTACCGCATACAACCACACACGTCGACTACTTTCGGCATGGCAACCACGTAGATGCGGTGCCGCACACGACAACGCACCGACATTTGGTGCCGCACACAACTTACCGGCGCATTTACCCGCGACGCGTGCTCGTCCCACATACAACGACGCACATCGATTACATGCGTCACGGCAATCATGTCGATGCGGTTCCACATACGACGACGCATTTCCACTCCGCGCCAGTCTACCGAGGCGGATTCCGACGTGCCCAATTCGGCAATTACTTTCATTGAATAACAGTCAACCAATCCAGTTTCAGCAAAGACGGGCGATCATCGCCCGTCTTTGTGCATAGCGACAGTTCGATTGCCCTTCGACTTTATACTGTTTTGAGCGAAAATCTCTCGTCATCACAGGAAATGTCCGATATAAACACGAAGAGGGCGAAGAACATTCTCCTCGTCAACGACGTACGATTACCATGATGACCAAGCGAATCTTTACCGCAACAACTCTTGCCGCCGTGAGCTTTCACGTGCTGCTTGGTTGCTGCTGGCATCATGGTCATCATTGCGAAACAGGAGTCGTCGCGGCCGAAGTGCCGAACAATTCTTGCCCGTGTCACGACCACTCGGGTTCGTCTGATGGCGAATCCCATGACAGCCACCATAACCATGATAGTGATTGTTGTGACGGAACTTCGTGTGTCTTCTACTCGCCAGAGTTTGGCTCGGAGCTAACTTTATCCCTGTCGTTTTTGCAACCTGCCATGGACTCGAACAGCTTTGCGAGTCTGCTTGCCTCACTTCGGAATACGGATGGCGTAGAAGTCTATATTCATCGAAGTTCTGCTGCCGAAGAGCCCCTGCATGCGCTCATGCAGGTGTGGCTGATCTAAGGACTTTCTCTTGAAAGTTTGCCATGGGATCACGTTAAGCGTGCGTTGCTGCGCTATTCCTCACTGAACAGCTTCGTCCCTGCAGTCGTGATTCTTTGCTGCGACCCTTGAATGTTTCTCGCGTCACCTGCGCAGCGCCCTGCGCTATGTGATGCGCAAGCGTTGGTCCGTCCGTCGTCCTTTGTACTGGATGCTACCCATGAAATTGAAAATCCCCAAGGTACCTGCAAAATGGGTTTGGGCAGCCATCATCGTCGTGGCCGCCGTTGTCGCCAGCCTTACGTGGAGTCGTTGGTTTCCGGCGACGGCAAATTGGGTCAACCAAACTATTGCTACATCTCGATCCGGCGGTGAGGTGGAGGGGCGGGCCGACGAAGAAGACGACCCTCACGCCGGCCATGACCACAGTTCACACGCAGGGCACGATGAAGCGACGTCACTAGAATTGTCGCAGCAAGCTCTTCGAAATGTCGGGCTGACGTCGGACCAGATACGCCCTATCAAGCTCGAAAGCTTTCGCAAGTCGATTACCGTTCCGGCTGTTGTTGTGGAGCGGCCTGGTCGAACACGAGTGCAAGTCGCCACCCCGATGACAGGTGTAATTACACACGTCCATGCCGTTCAAGGTGAGGCCGTAGAGCCTGGCACGCTGCTCTTCAAGATTCGTCTAACCCATGAAGACCTTGTTCAAGCCCAGACCGAGTTTGTTAAGACGCTTGGAGAGCTGGATGTAGAAGAGCGAGAAGTCAAACGCCTCACAGGAATTACAAACACCGGCGCGGTAGCTGGGAAAATCTTACTCGAACGTCAATACGCCAAAGACAAACTCACGGCACTTCTACGTGCCCAACGTGAGGCATTGCGTTTACACGGACTCTCTGACCAACAAGTCGATCGGATTGCCAAGGAGCGGCGCTTACTTCGAGAGCTTCAGATACTCGCTCCGTCGATCGACGACCACGGAGACGACGAGCTGAAACTATCACGGCTCCCGATACGACGAGTTTCCTTGAACCGAAACGCGAATGATGGACTCGAAGCAGAGCAGTCACACACCGGGCCGCTCATCATGCAAGAACTGGATGTTCACAAGGGCCAATCCGTCATGGCTGGCGAAACGCTGTGCATTTTGGCCGACTACGACGAGCTATTCATCGAGGGGCAGGCCTTTGAACAAGACATCTCCCAGCTCCGCAAGGCATCTCAAGAAGGTTGGACGGTTGAAGCACTCTTCGACGAGTCTGGTGGTGCTCGCATCGTGGAGGGTCTGAAGATCGCCTACCTGGCAAATAAGGTGGATACGAGTTCACGAACGCTCCACTTTTATGTCAGGCTTCTCAATGAAGTCACTAAGGATCAACGTGCGGATGGCAACCGTTTCGTCGAATGGAAGTACCTACCGGGGCAACGACTAGAACTCCGCGTTCCTGTCGACAAGTGGCCACAACAGATCGTCCTGCCGGTCGACGCCGTAGCGCGCGAAGGCGCCGAATATTTCGTGTTTCAGCAAAACGGTGATCATTTTGACCGAGTGCCGGTCCACGCAAAGTATCGCGATCAGTATTCGGTCGTCATCGAAAACGACGGCTCGCTGTTTCCCGGCGATGTTGTGGCCATGCGTGGTGCTCACCAACTGCAAATGGCTCTCAAGAATAAATCTGGTGGCGGCGTCGACCCGCATGCTGGACATAACCACTAGGAAGGTCGCGCCATGCTGAATGCAATTATTCGATTTGCACTTCGACAACGCCTGCTCGTTATTGCAGTGTCCCTCGGCTTGGTCGGGTATGGAACGTGGCAAGCTGCTCAAATGGAAATCGACGTGTTTCCTAACTTGAACCGCCCACGCGTGGTCATCATGACGGAAGCCCCCGGGTTGGCGCCGGAAGAAGTCGAGACGCTGATTACCTTCCCCATCGAGTCTGCAGTAAACGGTGCAAACGGAGTACAGGCCGTGCGAAGTTCGTCGGGTGTTGGCATCTCAGTGGTCTACGTGGAGTTTGACTGGGGCACGAACATCTATACCGACCGACAAATCGTTGCCGAACGAATGGCCTTGGTAAGTGAGCAACTGCCCGAAGGCGTGAAGCCGCAGCTTGCTCCGATCTCATCGATCATGGGGCAGATCATGATGGTCGGAATGTGGAGCGAGTCCGGCGAGACCAGTCCGCTCGAAGTTCGCACATTGGCTGACTGGGTGGTGCGACAGCGACTGCTGACGCTTCCCGGTGTGTCACAAGTCTTCACCATGGGTGGAGGACGTAAGCAGTTTCAGATTCTCGTCAATCCAAACGATATGTTGCGTTACGGCGTCACGCTTCACGACGTAAAGCAGGCCGTTCGCGAGAGCAACCAAAACGCCACGGGTGGATACCTCGACGATCAGGGGCCGAATGAGTTTCTTGTCCGAGCCCTCGGCCGAGTGCAATCGGTTGAAGACCTAGAGACGCTGGTAGTCAAAGTTCAGGACGGCCAACCGATCCCACTCAGACACGTTGCGAAAATCACCGAGGGGGCACAGGTCAAGCGGGGCGACAGCAGCGCATTCGTGAGGGAAGAGGACGGATCGTTCGCGGGTGGCCCCGCTGTCGTGTTGACGATCAACAAGCAGCCTAATGCCGACACACGTGAGCTCTCCGATGCGATCGAGAAAGCGATCGAAGACCTGAAACTCACACTTCCAGAAGACATTCGTGTCGAAACTGGATTGTATTCCCAAAAATCGTTTATCGATCGGTCCATTGACAACGTTTTGGAAGCCCTTCGGGATGGTGGGGTCCTGGTAGTCATTATTCTGTTTCTGTTTCTACTCAACTTCCGTACGACTTTCATTACTCTGACGTCGATCCCCGTCTCATTGTTCATGACTGTGCTTGTCTTCTCGGCGTTCGGCCTGTCCGTGAACACGATGACGCTTGGTGGGTTAGCAGTGGCCATCGGCGAGTTGATGGACGACGCCATCGTTGGCGTGGAAAACGTCTTTCGCCGGCTGCGAGAGAATCACAACTCTCAGAACCAAAAGCACCCGTTGCTTGTTGTGTATCAGGCCGGTTGCGAAGTTCGAAACCCCATTGTCTTCGGCACGATGATCGTCGTGATCGGCTTCATCCCGCTGTTTGCCCTCGGCGGCATGCCGGGGCGCCTATTCGCACCACTAGGTGTGGCGTACATCGTTTCGATTGTTTCTTCTACCGTGGTATCTATTACGCTTACGCCCGTCTTGTGTTACTGGCTGCTGCCCAAAGCGTCCGTCACCTCACGTGAAAAGGACGGACCGCTGCTGCGATTGCTGAAGTGGCTCGTCGGCATGGTCATTCGCTTCAGCATGCGGTTCGCAGTGCCTATAGTGGTGACGGCGGCGGCTGTGACAGCCTTGGCCGCACTCTTCGCCTTGCGTATGGAGCAGGACTTGCTTCCGCCTTTCAATGAAGGGGTCGCGCAGCTTAACGTGGTTTTGCCTCCGGGAACGTCTCTGCAGAAGTCGAATCAGATTGCCCGGACTGTTGAAGAGCGACTAATGGAGATTGAAGACGTTGCCGGATTCTTGCGACGTACCGGCCGCGCGGAGCTCGATGAGCACGCCGAAGGCGTCAACATGTCTGAGCTTATCATCACGTTTGACGCCGATACCAAACGAACGCGGGAAGAGATTCTCGACGACATTCGCGAATCGATGGCCGACATCCCGGGCATCGTTACAGCGGTGGAGCAGCCACTAGCTCACCTGATCGCCCACATGCTGTCGGGCGTCAAGGCGCAGGTGGGCATCAAGCTTTACGGTGACGATCTGGATGTGCTTCGTCGAACTGCTGATCAAATGCAGGCGGCGATCGCTGATGTCGAGGGAGTCACCGGTCTGCAGGTTGAACCTCAGGTCATCATTCCGCAATATCGAATCGAACTCGATCGCGACAAGTTGCTGCGATATGGCCTTACCCCAATGCAGGTCACTGAGTTCGTTGAAACTGCGATGAACGGCGAAATCGTATCCAGGGCGCTCACTGGCCAGCGCTCTTTCGACATGCTCGTGCGACTCGACGAGCAATTCCGCGAAGACCTTCATGCCCTTGAGCGGTTGTCGATCGAACTCCCCGGTGGCGGAACGGCGCCACTATCGTCCGTTGCGAAGATTTACGAGTCTGGTGGCCCCAACGCTGTAAAACGAGAGCAAGTGCGACGGCGAATTGTGCTGCAGTGCAACGTGTCTGGACGAGGTTTAGTTGACGTTGTATTTGACATCCAAGAGAGGTTAAAGCCAATTCAGCAGGACCTCGAAGATGGGTACTTTGTCGAATACGGCGGGCTATTTGAGACTCAGCAGGAGGCAGCCAGACGCATCACCATTTTGTTTGTGCTGATGCTGTTTGGCGTTTTCCTTGTGCTTTACACGATGTTTCGCTCTGCGAACCTTGCGATTCAGGTGATGGCCGCCTTGCCAATGGCGTTTATCGGTTCGGTATTTGCTTTGGTGATCGCCGGCCAGACGCTCACCGTCGCCGCCATGGTGGGTTTCATTTCGCTTGGGGGAATAGCCTCGCGCAATGGAATACTACTATTGAACCACTACCTTCATCTCGTTCGATACGAGGGCGAAAGCTGGTCAAAGGAAATGATGGTTCGGGCTGGCCAGGAGCGCTTGGCTCCCGTGCTGATGACGGCTCTCACATCGGGCATTGGTCTGATCCCGTTGATACTGACCGCGGGTGAAGCCGGAAAGGAAGTGCTATACCCCATCGCCGTTGTTCACATCGGCGGTCTGACGAGCTGCACGCTTCTCGAATTCCTCGTTCGACCTGCGCTCTTCCGGATGTTTGGCCTCAAAGCAGCTGAACGATTGATCAACGATTCAGAAGCTGACGTCACTCTCGTGGAGCATTCAGATGAACAACTCGCAGCCGCATAGGAAATCAATTCACGCTCCGCCCATGATGGCGGGGACAACCTAAAGTGTCGCCAAGAAGCTGCATACGGATTGCAGTTTGGTGGAATCAAAAGGAGTTATCTCATGTCACGTTCGATCCTCACTTCGGTCTGCATTGCTGCCGTTTGCACGCTGGTAAACACAAGTGATGCAAGCGAAGCAATCGCTTATCGTCTTCCCAAGTGGAACACGATGCACTTCAACGACGCCTCGAAAGCAAAACAACATCTGGAAGCGGTCAAGAAATTGGGCTGCGAAGCGAAAGAAGGTAGTCACAGCGGACACATCGACGTCGCTTACCGCACATCGCAGTGGCGGTCACTTGAGGTCGCAAGCGACAAGTTAGCACACCAATGGGAAGCTTGGCTTAAAGGCGCTGGGTTCGAAACGCTGCACGGTCACGACCACGGTCAGCACGATCATGACGGCCACGACCACGCAGGACATGATCATGCTGGACACGACCATGACGGCCATAGCCATGGTCCTGGCGGCGCCGAAGTCGTTGCATATCGTCTGCCCAGCTGGAAGAGCGTGCACTTCAAAAAGAAAGCCGAGATGGAAGAGTTCGTCGCTCTAATGAAGGGCTTCGGATGCGAAGTCCGAACGGAATCGCACAGCGGACACGTGGACACGACGATTCGTTGTCCGAAGTGGAAGAATATCGAATTACCTAACCACAAAGTTGCCCAGAGCTGGCAAACCTGGTTGGCCAAGAACGGTTTTGAAGTCAAGCACGAACATTAATCGACTGTCAACGCGCACCGACCTCCCGCGGAGGTCGGTTTTCACCCTCAAATATCCCATCTGAAAGCACACGAACCATGTACTCAATTCCAACGACGATTGCCGCCACTCTGGCTGTCATCGCTATCTGTCTCACCGGATGCAGCAGCGAAACGAACACAGCAGGTCCCGAGACCATGCCTCCGCCGCCGACTGTCGACGCTCATGCCGGCCACGCCCACCCAACGGAAGGGCCGCATCACGGCGATCTCATCGAACTAGGCAATGAAGAATACCATGGGGAACTGTTGCACGACGCGCAGTCCGTCACGATCTACATCCTCAACGGCGCCGCAGATAAACAAGTTCCCATTGATGCGACCGAGGTCACGATTAACACGAAACACGACGGCCAACCGGAGCAATTCAAGCTCGCGGCGAAACCGGACGCGAGCGATCCCCAAGGACAGTCATCTTGTTTTGTTTCAAATAATCCCAAATTGGCAGGCCATATCGATGAAGACGGAGCAGAACCTCGATTAGTCGTCACCATTAACGGAAAGTCTTACCGTGGCGAGATAAGGCACGATCATGCCGGTCATGACCACGCTGGCCACTAGCGGGCATGACGTTGCTCAGTCGTGCTCCCAACCTACTCTGAAAGCGTATTGCTATGAGCCGAAATCGCATGCAACCGTCCACTTTTCTGGTCGTGATGATACTGATGGTTTCCACTCTATTCAGTCGACAATCCGTCTTCGGTGTTGACCCAGCCCAATCCTCGGCTGAAAGTGGCGAACGAGTGGCAGCGAGTCTTTCCCACGTCTTCCGGCAGGCAGCGCAACGAGCCTCGCCCGGGCTGGTGACGGTTTACACGATACGAGGTCCACGCATGACTTCCTCGTGGCGGAGACACCTAGCTGCCACCAGCAAACAATCTCTATTGGATTTTCGTCAGAGCATTCCCACTTCATCCACAACTCCATCGCCAGATGAACAAGGCTCCGGGATCGTCATCGATCCCCAAGGTTTTATTCTCACCTGCCAGCACGTCATTGATGGAGCCGACCTAGTCTTTGTCCGTTTGGCAGACGGCAGAAAACTCGAGGCCGATAGAGTATGGGAAGACCCAGCCACTGACTTGGCCGTGCTTCATATCAAAGATGCCGATAACCTGCACGAAGTTTCCTTGGCGGACTCTGACAAACTAAAAGCAGGGGACTTCGTGGTTTCCTTGGCCAGCCCCTATGACATGGATCACTCTATCAGTGCCGGAATTGTTAGCGATGCCCACCGATGGATTGCGGGCGTGCCCTATCCTCAGATTCAAAACGATGCCGCAACCAACCCTGGCAGCTCAGGAGGTGCTCTCGTGAACATCCAAGGAGAAGTCGTGGGCATCATCACCGGCGCGTATAGTACAAGGCGCGAGTTTCAAGGAATTGGTCTGGCGATTCCTGTAAACACTGCCAAATGGGTCGCCGAAGAACTGCGAACAAAGGGAAAGATCGAACGCGGCTACTTGGGGTGTGCATCCCAAAGACTAACACCTAAAACAGCAAAGCTACTTGAGCTGCCTGTCGCGGGCGGGCTCTATGTGAAAGATGTTGACCCCGCATCCCCGGCCGCCGATGCTGGGTTCAAAGTTGGGGACGTCATCACGCATTTTGATAAAGAGGCGATCGACGAAGCATTTCGACCAGACCAACTCTATCTCGAGCCGCGTGCCGGAGAGAAACACACATTTACGCTGTTTCGCCGCGGACAAACCATTGCGACTCAAGTCAGGTTGGGAAGGTTTCCCAACCACAATTCACCGTCACAGGCGGTTCCTGCGGGCGGTTCCGGACGAGAACCCGCACATTTTGACAAACGACTTGGGCTCGGTCTGAATGAGCTCACCGGTCAGGCTGTCCGCGAACTGGAGTTACCTCCAGATACTCAAGGCGCACTCATCACTAAGGTTGCCCCGGGCAGCATTGCGTACAAGGAAGCGATTGCGGCGGGAATGGTTGTTGTGCGCATCGGCGATCTCCCGGTTTCCAACATCGACGATTTCAAACTCGCTCTCGGACGTCAGGAAGCACATAAACCGATAGTGATGTTGCTTCAGTCGAGTGACCAACAATACTTGGCCGTCTTTAAGAGGTAAGCGTGACAGAGGGATGGACTGGAGTCTCACAGTTTTGCCGCGCTCGCGATCTCTCTTGAGGCGATTAACCTCGTCACAATCTCCATTATGCACAGCCGAGTAGCAAGCGGAGCAAAGCGAACATTCAAATGACGGAGATAGCCACTCCACTGACGGTAAAGGCCATGGCGACGAACACAAATGATGTGGCAGTGCCCGAAGTGAAATCCTCGTGTGATTACCGAGCTTGCGGAGATCATCGGGCGGAATTGTCCAGCGAATTATCTCGATAGCTCTGATTCTGTTTGAACAGCTGAATCGGTTATGATGACGATTCGGTACGAACCGATGTTCTAGCAATTGAGGTGGTAACATGAGGCCTGGCCTTCCGCTTTTACTCTCCATCTACATTCTCGTGACGTGCGACTTGACGGTTGCTGCGCCTGGTGTTTCGACTGTTCGATTGCCAGAGTCAGCGTTTCGGTCTCAAGTAGTCGTGGACGCATCAGGAACTATACACCTGGTTCACGCCCACACGGAGAAACGCGGCGACCTGTTCTACGCTAAGAAACACCCAGGACAGGACAAGTTCTCTGCACCGATTCAAGTTAACTCGACCCCTAGCTGTGCTGCAGGTTTCAGCATGGCAGTCGGAAAAAATGGTCGAGTCCATGTATTGATTCGGCCAAACGCAAAATACTCGTTGAACAAGCTCAAAAGAAAACCGAAGTTCAATGATCTGAAATACATGCTCTATTGCCGCCTGAATGATGAGGGGACTAAGTTCGAGGAGGAACGCGACCTGTCGGGAGCAACCTTTGCTTTTGAAGGTGTTGGCACGATCATCGCCGATGGAACGGATGACGTCTCTGTTTTCTGGCATGGACTTGAAAAGATAGGGCCTGAACCATCCCGCGCTATATTCGCGGCTCGCTCAACTGACGCGGGACGGACCTTTGCCGAACCAGAAAAGGTTCAAAACGACGTCATCGGTGCGTGTGCTTGCTGCTCGATGTCCGGTGCAATCGATGCGGACGGAAGAATGTATCTCGTATACCGAAACTCAGAAGCAGCGGCCAACAAAGACACATATTTGTTAGTGTCCGAGGACAAGGGAAGAACTTTCAAGGGAACACTTCTGGAACCATGGGCCAACGCCGGGTGTCCTGGTTCCGTTTATTCTCTCGTAAGCGGGCCGTCAGGTGTTTATGTGGCATGGGACACGTTAGGCCAGATTCGATTCGCCAGGTCGGGGTCAAGTGTCGATCCGACGACCGCTCCTGGCAACGGGAAGAAGACGAGGTCGCCGGTGTTAGCCTGCAATTCGAAGGGCGACGTCCTTTTCGCATGGTCTGAAGCTGAGGAGCCACGTCAGTTCATGAGGGGAGGAGATTTGGCTTGGCGAGTCTACGATCGGAACGGCGATCCCATAACGGAGAAGCAGGTCTTGCCAGGGGGTGTTGGCGCACGGTGGAGCAAACCAAGCGCCTACGCCAAACCTGATGGCGACTTCGTGATCATGTACGGCGGGATGGGACCAACCAATTGAATCACGGTCATCGATTCCCTTGACTGGACGCACGACGCGTCGATTTCTTGAGGAGTCATCAGTAGTCGACACCACGAGGGAGTCTCGACTTGCCTCTTGAGCCCCAAAAGGGGTGCCCCTACGCAAGCTTACTTTTATCGCTCTCTATTCTGGCTTGCGAGGAGCATGCCCAGCACAAAGGCGGCCCAGAAACTCCGTCCTAAGCGCTTGAGAAAAAGCAAGCGGCACGAAAATGGGAGATCAATCGGCACGAGTACGAGCGTTCGCGAGCCAGCCGTGTTGTAACATCAAGGTTGTGATCCTTTGTCCATACGGCAATGAAAGCAATGATGCTCACAATCGGCAATGTAAGCAGCAGGACGCTGAGCCGCGGATATCGATCCGCAAGCTCGGATACGCCTGCCACACCGAGGCCCGCGATAATTGCTCGCCACCACATTCTTTGCTCTCCGAATTATTCTTCGTGACCGTGTGATTCTTCTTTGAAGTTCCCGGAGTGAGGCGTGTCATCCACGACACCCATGATTGTTCCTTCATGACTAATGACGGTTCGATATTACGCACGAAGGAAGCAACGCGAAGTCTTGATTCGTCATCAGTTTGATGGCGGTTCGATCTGCAGTCGTCGATACGCCCGGCTTCGAACGCAGAGTTACTGCAGTAGTCGTTGATGCAACGGCTGCGTGGAAAGTGTGCCAAGTTGGAAACCGCTATGGGCAATTGAGCAACCGTCCAGGACTTGGGTCCGCGCTGACTTCATGAGCAGCGTCGATGTACGCTTTTCGCTAGCGAGTGGGAATGCCAAGCAGCGCCTCAATCGTCGCAAAGAGGATCCCTGGACGTACCGGCTTGGGAACGTATTCGGGCCGTGGTGGATTCACGCAAGTCCAGTTTCGGCTGTAGGCTCTTTTGTCGCTACCATACGCCCGGAATCAGCTTGTACTGAACCCTCATTGCATATTCCTTGTACCCTTCCAGTTCGTCCTGCAACGTCTGGTCCTCCCACTGCGTCCGCACTATCAACACCGTTGAGGCAATGCCCGCAGGAATCAAAGCCCACAAAGAACCCAACGATAGTGCCATGCCGATTGCGTGGAGAATCCCCCCTACATAACCGAGATGTCGAGCGATGGCATAGGGGCCGGTGTCGATCACTGAATGGCCCCGCTCCGTTTGAATCCGAACGGTGACTTCAAAGAACTTGTTCACGCTTTCGGCCCATGTAACGATGCCAATCCCGGCAAGCAGCAAAGCGTAGCCGACACCGCAAACCCGCAACGAAACTTGGGACCAGTGGAATCGGCTATCGTCCAAAGCCGCCACGACTAAGACAGCCGACATCGCTGGAAAGTAAAGACAGAGCAGAACCTTGTCCCAGCGTTTTGTTCCTTCGTGGAAGCGACTTCTGGCGACGATGACTTCAGGATTCACACGCTGAAGAATTAGAAAGACCGCTGAAATGACGCCCAGCAGAATGAGGACGAACAGCCAGCCTTTCGGCCACGCCCATGTGCCAGCAGGCAGGAACATAAATAGAGCGATGAATACAGGCAGGCCAATTAGTCCCAGAACCACACGGCGACGATTGATTCCTTGTGGCGGTTTGTCCGAACCACTGGTAGCAGTCATGGATCGTTTCTCATTTCTCGCAAATGTCGAGCGATGGCTCATTTATGGGCACACTTTTTCGCAGAACGATGACACGGTATACGCCACCCATTGCTGCCGGTTCGTCGGAGACGACCTCGCAATTGCAGGCTGCTGCCATCGCCTCAAAAGTCCGGTTGATATCAGTACCAAACAGATTCGTTAGCAAATTGACGGCACGGCGGCCGAATGAGGGGCGCGCTCCCTCTGGTAAGAATTTGTCGAAGACAACAGCCCGCGCACCCGGCTTCAGGAGCCGGATTGTCTCGGCAAGACAGGCAGCCCCGTCCGGGACGACACTTAAGATTAGTGCAAGCAATGCCGCATCGAACGTGTCAGCAACGAGCGGCATCGCCTGGGCATCCGCCTGGAGAAGCTCGACTTGCCGGCCGACGATCGGCAGTCTTTTCCGTGCTCGGGCGAGCATAGCCGGACTCAAGTCGACACCCAACGCCTCAATCCCGACAGGTAAGAACGGAAAGTCGATTCCGGTCCCAACGCCGACCAACACCACTCGCTCGCCGGAGTGAAGAGCGAGTCGCTCGTGTGCCTTAGCTCGCCCTCTTCGAAACGGCGGGAGCCCGATCAGCCAATCGTAGAAAGGTGACCAGAGCGCGTAAGTTAGGCGGTTGCCGCATGAGGTGCGTTGCATTGTTAGGTCATTCTAATCGAATAGAACAGAATCGAACCGATGCTGGCTTGAATTCATTGCTGCTCGGACGAGTCTCCCCCTGAACAACGGCGAAGAGGACAGCTGCGACAAGGCAGGTTCGTCACTCGCCTTCGCATGATTCGGCCAATTCGTTTTTGACCGCCTCGAACCATGCACACGACTCGAAGTTGTCCTGTTGCTGAATCGTGAATCCTTCGAGTTGCGACGCTATGTCATCAATATGAAGCAATGGAAGTGAGAAGAAGCCTCTTCGTGCGAGAAGGTGTTTAACGATCCAGTCAGCCCTCCGTCTCACGCCCCCGACATAGGTAAGGGCCAAGAGTCTCCCCTGCTCGCGAAGGACACGCCGCATTTCCTTGATCGCAAGCTGCTTATCTGCAAACGCATGCAGTCCAGCCAAGGACATCAGCATATCGACCGTACCGTCTCTAAAAGGCAAGTTGGCAACGTCGGCTCTGAACAGGTGGACGTTACTCACGCCGTGTTCCAGAAAACGCTTCCTCGCCCGTCGCAGCATGCCCATGGAATAATCGATGGCTACGATTGTTGCATTTGAGAGGTTTGCATACCGAGAGCACGTGAACAGTCCAGTGCCCGCGGGCACGTCGAGCAAGACTCCTTCATAGTCCGAAGGTAGGCGCGATAGGACCTGATTGAAAGTGCCACCGTCACCGGAGAAGCCCCACACAAGCCGGTCCACCAATCTCCGAAGTACCCCAGGAGATACACCGGAAGCCATGTAGGCATCATATCCGAACGAACACGCATCGTATGCCTTCGAAATGGTGTCCTTGACATCAGGACAGAAGTCGACGATTCCATCGACGATAGGATACGTAACGTCACGGCCATGCACGCGCACCACAGAATCGCCGTTACCAAAGCTAAGCGAGCCTGACGTTTTCGGGCACATGAGAATATCTGTCAGTTGCACGGCTTATCCATAGTCTCAAGCTTGTGGCTGTCATGTCCCCGGTGTTCCGGGAGCACCAATTCTCCATCGATTCCCGTCTGGATCCGTCAGCCAGACTTCACGCCGACCCCATGGTTGGTCTCGCACAGGCTCGCCAAATTCTTCGGCTATGCTGTCAACCTCATCTACATATATGTAAACGAGTGTGTCAGGTTTGGCGTCGCCGCTATGTTCCGAAAGGTGAAGCGCATTATCACCGTGTTCTAGGAAGGCGTACACCGGCATGTTTTCTGCGAACTGATGCCGCTTTCCAAGTCAAACCCAAACGGGCGTACCACTTTGAGGTCTCGCGAGCATCACTAACGTGAAGCACAGGAACGATCTGTTCGGCCATGACTAATATGCTGTCAAACCGTTTGAAACGGATGAGATACGAGAACTTATTGTTAGAGCCCTTGAAGCTAGAGCAATATCCAAAGCCGCAGAAGCTGACGAAGACGAAACGAACCGGGCCGTCTCGATTGACGGCATGACCGGCAAGAGCCGTGTTATGCAGAGCGTCTTCACTCGGATCGCATTGCCGCAAATTCAGATGCGGGTGTACTAATTCTCGGTGAGAGCGGTACCGGGAAAGTTAGCTGCTCGTGCCGTTCATGGGTTCAACGAGCGGTCAGATGGTCCATTCACACCCGTGAACATCGCGGCACTGAGCAGTTCTTTGGCGGAAAGCGAGTTAGTTGTTCGGCCATGTACGTGGAGCCTTCACAGGAGCCGAGTCAGACCGTGATGGTTTGCTGAAACAAGCAAATGGGGGCACTCTCTTCATCGATGAGGTTGGAGATATTCCATTAGAGATGCAAGTTAAGCTGCTCCGCGCAATGGAGCACGGCGTCTTCAGCGCAGTTGGAAGCAGCGAAATCACCAAGCGTGGCCAACCGGCGCAACTGACAGGGGGAGAACGACCTCGGAACTTAACTCTGCCGAAAAGCTCAACCGATTATCGGTCGAGCTCCAATGCCCGGCCTCAGATTCACGTCAGAATCAGCTTTTTCTGCTGGCCATCGGCTCTAGACTGATTTCATCCTACCTCTCCCACCCCAAGAGGCGCGTAAACAACGGGGCTACATTCCGAATTGCCCGGAATTCAAACTAGGCACTAGACACCAACGTTTGCCGGAGAGATTCAACGCGGCTTCAACAACGTTTTGGCGGCGAGTATCAAACGGCCAAAACGCAGTGTCGGCGAATGGCTCCAGATGGAGCCATTTGCATTGAGGTTCTCGGAGACCAACGATGTTAGTTCGACGATCGAAAACGGAACTAGATCACGAGGAAGCCTGCGGGCTTCACCGGGGGATTCATCTCGATGAATTCCATGAACCAAATGTATGTGGCCGTAAGCCGCAGACTAGTAGAGGAGATATCGCCATGGCATTGGAAGCTAATGGAAAATGGTTTTGCAAGGTCGTACACACCGACAATGGGCGTACTTGGACAAGGAGAATTCACATCCTGATGGTGCAATCTGCCGATGGCAAATTGCACTATCTTCAGGGCAAGAACCTCCCCGATTCCATTTCGCTTTACTCAGGCGTTCCCTACAGCGGCGCGCACCTGGCCGAGGTGCTGTTGAGCCCAAAGGACGCTAAGGCAATCCCACTCCTTCCAGCCGCCAGTGGTTGGATTTCGAAGCGGGACGCCTTCTTTGTGGCGTTAGGCTTTTTCTTCTTCAGACTGATTGCCATTCTGGCTGAAGGAGTTGGCGTAGCACTCACATAGACCTGTCACACGAGAGACCATTTCGGCCTGGTTCTCTCGTGTGCCATTTTCTGCCATGAGTTGATGGCTCTTGTCAAGCAACACGTGGCGGTTTTTGGTGACGAGGTGATGCTACAGCATGATCCCCGTCTTAGTTGCAAGTCGGTATTTCCGACCTGCATTTGTGAAAACCGCATCTAATCGTCAATGAAGACAATCAGGTGCACATAGAAAGGAGGTGTCATGGGGACACAGCAACCAGCCCATGAGATCAAGTTGGGAAAAATCAAAGCCACGATATGGGCGAACGAAACAGAGGACCACGCGGTGTGGTTCAATGCAATCGTCACGCGGCTTTACAAGAATGGTGCGGGTTGGAAGGAAACTCAGGCTTTGCGGCGTGACGACCTTCCGATTGCAATGAAGGCAATGGACATGGCGTACAGCTGGATCTGGAAAAAAGAGGTCCAAGTGCAGCGAGCCGAACGTACTGCAGCCAGTGAAGTCTTGGCAGGTGCGGGGAGGTCGTCATGATTGTCATCCCACTTGGCTTCGCGGTAATGGAGCTCGGCATGATCTGCGTCTCGCGCAAGGCAGCTGCAGACCTGGACAGGAACCAGGCAAACGAAGCCTTGATGCGACACATGACGGGCGATTGGGGTGAAGTCGACGAAAAGGAATTTGCGAAGAACGATGAAGCTTTGTTGAAAGACAATCGCATTGTCTCTTCCTATCTGAATCGTGAGCTCCGTCGCTTTCTGATCATTACGGAAGCTGATCGTTCCGCAACAACGATCTTGCTCCCCGAAGAGCACTAAGCAAAAAACAGTTTGTTTCCTAGGTGGTGGAAGAGTGCTTCTCGCGCTTTTCCATGCCTAGGTTTTTATCAATGCCACAACGTGCGACAAAACACAAGTCTCGGCGAAATCGCATCTAGAAACTGAGCCGTAGAATCGAGACGCTAACAGCAGATTGTACTTTCAGTTGGTCTCCAGCATATGAAAGAAGGAAATGGCAAACAAACTATCGGATGCTCGCCGATCACTGATACGAGCAAAAGAGTCGGCCCAATCCCGGCTACAAGAACTGGACAATGAACGCCGAGAGATCAAGCAGTCCATCAAATCACTTGAGTCCGCTCTAAGAGCATTGGACGGAACCAAGGCAAAGTCAAAGTCAAGCCACACCAGAACCCAACCGCCGACAGCGTCAAAAAACGACGGATAGCTGAGGCTCAAGCCATCCGTCGAACTGAGCGGAAGATATCTTCCCATTCTTGCGTACGTTCCTGTTCATCGGCGAGCAACATCTTGGTCGTTGGCGGGCGTTCTCGCCAAGATCACGTCAGAATCGTGTTTCTTTTCCTCCGTTGCCAGCGAGTATAGCTACAGGCCACTCGTGGTCTGATGGCACAAGCGGAGAAACTAGATGACATCGCAAGACCGGCCAATTCATGAATTCAAGCTTGGGCGAATCCGGGCTTCGATATGGGCCAATCGGAAGGAACAGGACGTTTGGTATAGCGTCCATGTATCTCGAATCTACCGAGACGGTGACGCATGGAAGAACACGACGACTTTCAACCGGGATGATCTTCCATTGGTGTCGAAGGCCGCTGACCTTGCCTACGCGTGGATCTGGCAAACGGACCGTCAGGCAGAGGTTCAGAATGAACGGTAAGAACCAGGTACACGATTCGTCACCCTGTGCCGTGCTGGGTGCAGGTGACTTGGTGTCTCATGTGTATCGGATAATCGAGCCCACCGGAATCGCTGAATATCAGTTCAACGTGTTTCGCTTCGATCCACACATGCAGGCAACGCACCAACTCCGCACATGCGACTTACTCGACATTGTCAAGCTGTGCCAAGTCGTGGCATTCGCAATTCTGGACGATGGTTGGAGCTCTCCGGAGCAGCAGGAACAGCTAGTTCAGTTGCGTAGTGCGTTGGAAGCAGTGACGGAGTCCTGGAGTAACGAACATGGCCACCAAGCCACAACATGAAATACGTCGCGGCCTGATCAAGGTACGCATTTGGAAACGGAAGCCGAAGAACGGAGTGCGATATTCGCTGACCGTCGTGCGACTCTTTCGCAACGGCGATCAGTGGAAGGAATCGACTCGGTTGGGTCGCGACGATCTTCCAGTGGTGCGAATGGTGCTGGACGAAGCCCATACGTGGATCCTCATGGACGGAGAAACCGAGTGAAAAACGTCCGGTTGGATGCGGCCGTCAAGAAGGATCTCGATCTGGAACGAAAGGCTCCAGGCATCGTCGATGATTTGAATCGGTTATCGATGAAGGGGCACCGATTTCATACGGTCCTGGCGGATCCCCCGTGGCGTTACGCCAATACCTCGTCGCGGGCTGCGGCAGAGAATCACTATCCGACGATGACAGTCGAAGCGATCTGCAACGAACCGGTCAAAAACCTCGCGGCAGATAATTCGCATCTACACCTCTGGACGACCAATGCGTTTCTTGAGGATGCGTTCCGTGTCATGCGTGCTTGGGGCTTTGAATATAAGTCCTGCCTCGTTTGGGCCAAACCGACGATTGGTCTTGGAAACTATTGGCGTTTGTCGCATGAGTTTTTGATGTTCGGAATTCGTGGTCGCTTGCAGTTTGGCCGGAACGACATCTCAAGCTGGCAGATCGCGCCGAGGACGAAGCATAGCCGCAAGCCGTTCCGCTTTCGCGAGCTCATCGAACAGGTGAGCCCTGGTCCGTATCTCGAACTCTATGGGCGAGAAGAACAACCGAACACTGGCTGGACCGTTTATGGAAATCAGGTCGAACGGAGGCTGTTTTGAACTACCGTGTACCCACCGTACCTAAAGTACCGACTGCCACGGAGAGAGAAGCCCCAGTTGCCCGAAAAGGTTCCCCAAACGGGCATTCAATAGAAGTCCTACTTGAGACTCTCACCGTACTCGGGTACGACGTGAGTTGCCATCAAGCTGATCAACGATTGGCTTACAACGAGCAGGAGGCGGCTCAACTCCTGAGCATTTCACCTCGCACGCTTTTTACGCTGAGAAAGGAAGGTAAAGTGCGTGCCATCAAGGTCGGCAATCGGGTGATCTACTCGCGAGATGAGTTGTTGCGCTTCTTGAACAGTTCTACGGACTAGTCGCCTTCAGCTATTCCGCCAATCTGCGCAGTTTTTTTAAAGGCGGGCCTCTGCCTGACCACAGACGAACCGCCTATCCATTGCAGTTTTTTTTCACAGCAGGAGGATTTCCATGTCGGGTCTAATTCAATTCGTCTATCACGGAAAAAGACGTTCACTACGACTAGCAAAGGCCACTAAGAAACAAATCACCACTACGCAAAAGCTAGTCGAACTCGCAATCGCATCCGAGACGGACGACGATGCATTGATTCAAAAACAAATTCGCGAGCACAAGAAGTCACTGCCATCCTGGATCAACGAACGCCTCGAACGCATTGGTTTGATCACACTCAACAAAGATGCGATTCCATCGACGCTCGAAGCTTTCGCAGGCTACTACGTGGCGAAGCAGACCCAGGCGAAGCCGGCAACCAAAGAGATCTGGCGTCAAGGCGAAAAGTCGCTTGTCGAGCACTTCGGTGCAAATCGAAGGTTTGCAACAATCACTGTAGGCGAAGTAAAGCAGTATCAGAAAGACTTGCGGTTACAAACAGCGAAGAACAAAAATGTGCCAATCAGCGAATCAACCGTTACAAAGCGGTTGCAGTTTGCGAGGCAGCTATTCAATTTCGCCGTTGATCATCAGGTGCTCGCCTCCAGTCCCTTTTCGGAAATAAAGCTTTCCGCAGTACCGGCGGCAGACCATGAGGAAGTCACGCTTGAAATGATCGCACGAGTGATCGAAGAAGCCCCAAACCAAGATTGGCGAATGGTTCTCACTTTGTGCCGACACGGTGGCTTGCGATGTCCGTCGGAGGTACTGTTACTTAAATGGAGCGATGTTAATTGGGACAAAAACACGATGCGGGTTAGGTCACCAAAAACGGAACATCACATCGGTAAAGAATCTCGAATCGTACCCTTGTACCCTTTGCTGAGGAAAGAACTCGACAAGGCGTTCGAATTGGCGACCGAAGGAGCTGAATACGTCGTAAGCAACAATCGGTGGCGCGAATCCGCGCAAAGCGAAAGCGGCTGGAGGAATTGCAATTTGCGAACCCAACTCGAGAAGATCATCTGGAGGGCAGGACTCAAGCCGTGGGCCAAGCTGTTCAATTCAATGCGCAGCAGCAAAGCAACTGACTTGCTGGATGACAATTTCCCAGTCCATGTCGTGGCGGCATGGCAGGGCGACAAAGTCGAGACCCTGCTCAAGCACTACGCAAAAGTGAAGGGCGAACATGTCCTCCGAGCGGCCGGATTGGACCTGAAGCAGATCAGGCGTGCGACCGACGAAGCGCGCTGCAAAAGCGCTGCAGCAAAAACGACCGAAGCGCTGCACTAGGCGCTGCAGCACTGTCTCGCATGGCTGGGTAGGCCCTTGCAAGACATTAAAAAACCCCGCATTAAGTCGCATGCGACTGCAGGGTTTCGCAAAAAGGCGGATGGGGTGGGATTCGAACCCACGGTAGAGTTTCCCCTACGCTAGTTTTCAAGACTAGAGCCTTCGACCACTCGGCCACCCATCCGTTTGCCAGACACGTAGCCGCGATGCTAGCGGCTACGTGTCGGTGATTTCACATATTAACTCACTTGGCTTCGCATTTTAACCGGCATACCAGCGGTGAAAACATGGGTAGTCAGGGGGCGTTGCGATGAAACCAGTCCGCTGAGGTTCGCGTACTTCACGCGTTCGCGCACGATTGGTCTTTTCTTGAACCCGCAACTTCTGATAACTACGCCAATCAACTCTACATCGGCAGTCATCCCGTTTCGACTTGCCCCCAAAACAGCAACTTCCGGATTCTCGATCGAGAAGTGAAAATGGAAAACTTCAAGCGATCTGTTAAGCGACTACTCACGCGACTGACAGTTCTTGGATTGGTCGTCATCTGTGGCGCCATCGCCATCGCCCAGGCCAACAAGGATCGTATCGCCGCCAACGCAGCAGCGCCAGATCTGACACAGGCCGAGGTCGCGTTCAACGACGCGAACGACCCTAGCACGCTCGCCATCAAGGACGTGTCGGCCCCTGCCGAATCGACCTGGTCGACGTCTCAGCCAGCCGCAACCGAGCCGCCTATCGGCACTCCCGTTGTTGTTGATCGTAACGTGGCGCCCGTTCAGGCCATCGAAGAAGTTGAATCCAACAATCGCTTTGCCACTTCGTTCGCCGACAATCCGGTGAGAGCAAACAATCCCGTGCGGCGTTTCGACGACGCACCGATCGAACCCGCGGACCAACCGCGTTTCGCCGGTGGTGACGTTGGTGCCGCACCGGAACTACTTGGAAATGACGGATTTCCTGCCGGCACGCCCGGCGGAGCTCCACTGCCGCCAGCAGACACCTCTATACCTGCGTTTCCAGACACACCGAACACGGCGCAGGATGTCGCCGCACAGGAAGCTCCCGCCTTTGACGCTCCGAACTTTGGCGGTGCACCAGCCGATGCGGGAACGCCTGACTTTGGTGGAACGCCTGATTTTGGCGGCTCACCGGACTTTGGTGGCGCACCGGACTTCGGCGGCAACGTCGCTGATGCCGGTCAAGTTCCAGCAACCGTTCAACCGCCAGCCGCCGCCCGCTTTCGCGCGGAGGGATCTGTTGACAGTTCCAACCCCGTTCGCACGCAAGGCTCCGCCTACGGCCAGTCGGCTCCACCCGCAGCCGCCCCGCCGGCTTACGCAGCACAGCCGATTCCCCAGCAACCGGCAACACGCAGCCCGATTGGACAGAATCAGTTTGGACGTCAGGCGACCTACAACGATACGCCATCGTATGGTGACAATCGCATGAGCAACATGGGCGGACTCGCCGGCGCCGGGAAACCGGGAGCTCGCGAACTGGAAGGAGTTCAGTCTCCTTCGATCTCGATCCAGAAGATTGCTCCAACCAAAGTACGCGTCAACGAACCTGCCACCTTCACGATCAAACTGCGAAACAACGGCCAGGTCCCCGCGAATCGCGTGTTTGTTCGCGACATCGTTCCCCAAGGCACTCAGTTGATCGACACCAATCCTCAAGCCACGGCCACCAATGGTGCCGTCGAGTGGGAGTTGGGAACGATGCGACCAGGTGAAGAAGCAAAAGTCACCATGCAGGTGACGCCTCTGACGGAAGGGTTGATCGGCAGTGTCGCGACGGTGACTTTCGAAGCTGAAGTTTCCGCTCGAGCCCAGGTCACCAAGCCGATGCTCGACATCGTTCACTCCACCAAGGGACCCGTACTCGTTGGAGATCGCGTGAATTTTGCGATTACGATCGAGAATCGCGGGTCCGGCCCCGCGGAGAATGTGGTCATCGAGGAAGACGTTCCACAGGGACTGTCGCACAACAAAGGGCCGCAGCTACTTTATGAAGTTGGTACGATCCCCGCCGGCGGCAACCGACGGCTGGAATTGAGTCTCACAGCCGCAAAGGCCGGTATGGTCCGCAACGTGATTGTCGCTCGAGCCGATGGTGGACTGATCGCCGAACACGGTATCGACCTGCAAGTCGTCGCACCTCAATTGCAGGTCAAAATCGATGGGCCTTCACGACGCTATCTCGAGCGAAAGGCCACCTATACCATCGCTATCGAGAATCCGGGAACTGCCCCGGCGAAGAATGTCGAACTGAAAACGCGTCTACCGCAGGGACTGAAATTTGTCAGCACCAACAACAGCGGTCGCTTTGACGCGTCGACGAATACGATTCGATGGAATCTGGAACGGCTCCCGGCTCGACAGTTCGGCGAAGTTAAATTCACCGCGGTACCGATGCAGAAGGGCGACTACAACATTGCGGCCGAGGCAGTCGCCAGCAAGAACTTGCGAGCGACCACAGACCATGCACTGGCTGTCGATGGAATCGCTGCCCTGTTGTTCGAAGTGGCCGATCAGGTCGACCCCATCGAAGTCGGCGGAGTGACGACCTATCAAATCAAGGTTCGTAACCAGGGTACCAAGGAAGCGAACAACGTTCAGTTCGTCGCCATCGTGCCACCGGGTATGCGGGCTGTCGCCTCACGCGGTAAGACGAAGTATCAGGTTCAGAACAACCAGGTACTGTTTGAAGCGATTCCGAAACTCCCTGCCAAGGGCGAATCCATCTACCATGTGCAAGTCGAAGGCATCCAGGAAGGTGACCAGCGTTTCACGGTGCAAATGACCAGTGACGATACGACGGCACCGGTCGTTGAAGAAGAGAGCACTCGCGTGTACGCTGACTAGTATAGGAGTCACACGCGGCTTCATGACGCTGACCGAGTGCGAGCATTCGCTTGTACCCGGTCGCTGGTTGCGGCAACCCGAGCCTTCGTCATGCGGCGAGAAACCCTAAACCGGCACGCGTTTTGCGAAAGCTGACATCGACAATTGCCATTCGATGGCGTGACTCGCATTTGTTGATCTAATGCATCAACCGGAACATTCGACGGTTGCCAAAAGGCAACCAAACAGCAACGAGAGAGAACGGCTAATGAGCAACATCTACGTAAATCTGAAAAGAACTCTTTGCATCCTCGCGACCATCGTCCTTTTGAACTCAGTCGCGTCTGCACAGGACTACACGCTCAGTAGTCTTACCGGCGATAATTCCGCCAGTTCCGTGACTTCCAGCGGAGTTGTAGCGGGCCGATTGCCTTCCGAAATCTTCCGAATCGAGGAAGATGAAGCGGCAACCGTTGTCAAAGTCGGCAGCGTTCAGGAACAATATCGCGTCGCCAACTATGTCGTATTGGCCGCTTTCGCTGGACTGCTCTTCTTGGGTGCCGTCATCACTGGAGTATGTATTCACTCAAGTCGCAGGGTGAAAAGTAAGGCCCCTATGACAATGGTTAGTGCATAGCCTGTTCTCAATTATGAACGTGGCTGTTGATTATTAGCCTCGGCTCCGACGAACCGGAGCCTCGCTCCACCCGACGAGCAGAATTTTTTCTTCCGATCCAGTAAGGGCACCTTGCTGCTGACGTCACTGCCTGCAACTTCATCTGAACTGGAAGCTGCAGGAGGCGGACATGCGAGGATTACTGACAGGAATAGTGGTGGTACTCACGCCGTGCCTCTACTGCCTGTATACCAATAGCGGGGCAGCCGCCTCTGCGAGTCACTTTCAGTCGCAAGGGAACGAGGCTCCAGCTTCCCCGACTTCTTCGACAGGATTTGCTCTCGTCGAGTGGTTTCCAGCGAAAACTGGGGCCGAAACTCCGACTCGGCATTCAGTCACGGCATCGTCCACGTTGGCGCGGATTGAGACCCTGCGAGAGCAGGGCGAACTGCCGATTCATGTGCTCACCTACGTGGCTGATGAACCGATCGATCCAGTTCAGGCGGAGCACCGAAATACCTACATTCGGACTCCGGGCGACGCGTTTCCTGAACAATCGAGGCTCATCGTCAACGGCCTGGTACATCTGCCGAGCAACGGCGAAGCGACGGCCGAACGCGTACTTCGGGCAGCCCTGAAGCTGTCGCCACAAACGAAACTGGACGTAAAGGCTCATGTGAACAATCAGCGAGGACTGAGCATCTCATGGCAAGCCGAGGATTTGCAGCCCGGTGACGAAATCGTGATTGCGGTCGTTACGGACGGATCGCTACCGAGTGTTGCAAATGACCGCGAGCAGCGCCGTGAGCTCCGAAACGTGGTGCGGCAACTACGAAAGGTGTCGTCCCCGGAGCGGAATGGTGAATTGCACCTTCCGCTTTTGGATGACAGGCAGGCAGACCATGTGGTCGCATTTGTCCAATCAGCCAGAAGTCAGGCAATTCGGGCTGCCTTGAGAGTAAGAATCAGCGGCCAGTAGCGACATAATGAGTGCAACTGTACTCGACGAGCCTCTGCACGTGACATAACGTGTTAAAAAGACGTTGAAAAACAGTTTAACCATTACATAAGGTCGTTTTTCTCCCTCGATGTCTGATCCTGATCCACAAACAAACGCGCCAACACCCCTCAATCCTTCCACCTGGGTTGAGGAGTACGGCGATTATCTTTTTCGGTATGCCAATTCCCGGCTTCGCAACACGACCGCAGCCGAAGAGGTCGTACAGGAAACCTTTCTTTCGGGCGTACGTTACGCCGAACAGTACTCGGGCCGCGGCACAGAACGCGCGTGGTTGCTGGGTATCCTCAAACGAAAGATTATTGATTTCGTCCGACGACGACAGAAGCTTAATACAACCAGTGGCTATGAAGACGAAACGGACCTGACGGCACAGTTTTTTGATGGCACCGGTCACTGGAAACCTGGTGTTCTGGGTTGGTCGCCGGCTCCGAACCAGAAGGTTGAGATGGACGAGTTGTGGCAGGTCGTAAAGGGCTGCCTTGAAACTTTGCCTCAGGGACAGGCGGACGTCTTCGTTCTGAGTGTCATGGAGGATATGGACTCGGCTGACATTTGCACGGAACTGGGAATTTCTTCTTCAAACTTCTGGGTCCGCATGCATCGGGCAAGACTGGGGCTGGCCGCGTGCGTGGGACAGAAATGGGAAGTGGAGGTGCCCTCCAATGAGTGATGCCAGAAAGTTCACCCAACTGATCTCCCAATCATTACGTCAGCGACTGAAAGCGGATGACACGCTCGAGATGGCTCAGCACCTGGAGCAGGACGAGCAATCCCGCGCCTATGCCAACCTGTCCCGCGAGATCCAGAATTCCGTTTCCCTGGCCGCCGAATCGATTGCCGCGGGCAAGGACGAAAAGTCTCCGGGACTCTCCAAGGAAGCGCGACAACGAATGCAGGATTCCGTCGACGCCGCTACGGTCGAAAAGCTGAAGCTGTCGCAATCCGGGTTGATCAGGACTGCTCCCGATCCCGTCCAGCCGGTCAACGAACCACCACAGAAGAAGGAAAAGACGCACGTTCAGGTAACGTCCCAACCAGGCAACCACGCCGATTCGCAGCGTCAGGTCACCTCACGATTTCGACTGCTGCGAACACTGGGCGAAGGCGGGCTTGGCAACGTCTGGCTGGCACGCGATGAGAAGCTGAACCGCAATGTCGCCGTCAAGGAGCTCAATGCCGAGGCCCTGGAGACCGCCACCGCCTGGCAACGCTTTCAGCGAGAGGCAGAAATCACGGGGATGCTGGAGCACCCCAACATCGTGCCCATCTACCAGTACGGCGATGACCGCAAATCGGGCGAGCCCTTCTACGCCATGCGGTTCGTTGGCAAGCGCACATTGTCCGATGCGATCGTTGAGTACCACGACCTTGTGGAAGCGGGCGAGGACGAGCAACTGGGACTGCATCGCCTGCTGTCGGTCTTTCTCGATATTTGTCAGGCAATTGCGTACGCCCACTCACGCGGGGTCATTCACCGCGACCTGAAACCAGAAAACGTCGCGCTCGACAATTTCGGTCAGGTCATCGTGCTGGACTGGGGCCTTGCGAAACTCACCGACGACGGCGACCTGGCACACAAGATCTCGACAGAGGCTTCACTTTCCGATTCAGCCATGTCACGGACCACCGTCGGCGACATTGTGGGCACACCACTCTACATGGCTCCAGAACAGGCCAAGGGAGACCTCGATCACATCAACGAACGCACCGATGTGTATGGCCTGGGTGCCGTGCTGTTTGCGATCCTGACCGGTGACGCTCCACACGCCCGCAGCGTCGCAGACAAGCAGGACCTACGACAAGCCATTGTCTCGATTGCGGAACGGGAGAGCCCCCGATCGCGCAGCCTGCGAGCCACGATTCCCCTGGAACTGGACGAGATCTGTGCCAAAGCGATGGCCCGCAAACCCCATCTCCGCTACGCCAGTGTCCAGCATCTGTCGGAAGCGATCGAGCGATGGATGGTGGGTCAGGGCGACAAGCAGGCACAGTACGAAGCGATGCGAATGGAGGGTCGCGAGCTGCGTGCGGACCTGCAGTCGATCGTCAACGACCTGGAACGCAACGTGCGATTCATGTCCAAGCTGCCTCCCATCCAGCAGTTGATTACGGCGACGCTCGAGGAGGACGTGCTCGTTTGGCGCGAACGACTGGCGACGATATTCCAGGGACTCCTTGAAGCCAATCCAGACTACCGGACGGTGGTCTATCATAAAGTCACCAGTGACGAGTTTACGGAACTGGTGCGGGTCGAGCGACACAGCCGCGATGTTTCGCGCATCCGTGTTGTACCTCGCAGCAAGTTGCGAACATCGCCGTCGAGTCCCTTCATCAATTCCGTCCTGCAGCAGAAGCCGGAAGAGGGTGTCACATCGCTTGTTTGTGATGCAATGTGCGACGTCGGCGACACGAACAGTCGTCAGCAACCGGACGATCTTGGGCTCGCTTCGGGAGTCCCGATCTACGACGATCGCACAGAAGACGCATTTGGGATTGTGATGATCGACTGTGACATCGAACGAGTGCTAAGGCGACAGTTTGGTCACCGCTTCAAATCGGCCGAACTGGTGGCAGCTTGCGATGTATTCCACGTCATGATGCACAACCAGGACGGCAGCATCATGGAAGATTCGATTGGAAAATCGGTCGCGGACGTGGTGCCGCAGTACACCGATGCCGTTTCGCATCTGCAGACAAACGCCGAATACATTGACGCCAATGCGGAAATCTACGGTGCGAGGATCTGGTTCATCCCCAACAACCATGGCCTGATGTATCTGCTGCGGCGATCCTGACAACAACGCCCGCCGAGCCCTGCCCTGCCGACCTCTCTCCTACCAATCCAGCCTCGGCATCTCGTCTAGGGACAGCGGCGACGGACGGGTACGATGAGCGGATGCAAATCCTGCCAACCTATCAACAGATCCTCCAGCTTCCGAAAACGCACGCGGCGTCCGTCTCCGATGAGTGGATTGACGTCATGGGTCATATGAACGTCGCCTGGTACACGGCTTCGTTCTCGTCGGCCATGCAAAGCCTGCGATCTTCGCTGGGGTTGGACAATGAGACGGTTAAGTCGATGCACGTCGGTTCCTTTGCGATTGAGACGCACACACGCTACGTTTCGGAGCTGCGTGTCGGCGATCGACTGCAGGTTCACAGCCGCCTCCTCGCGCGTTCGGGTTCGCAGAAACGGATTCACGCGATGCATATTATGGTGAGTCCGGAACATGAGCGGATCTCGGCGACCTTTGAAGCCATCGTCGGCAACGTCGACCTCAAGGCACGAAAGATGGCCCCGATCCTGCCTGCGGTGCTCGAGCGAATGGACGCGATGATCGCCCAACATCAAGAACTGGAGTGGGCGGCACCGGTATGTGGGGCACTCCGCCTTTGAGATCGGCCGAAATGGTTTCAGGATGAACGAATATTTCATTGCGTGGTGGAACGTCGAAAACCTGTTCTCCATCGAGAACGATCCCAATCGCCATCCGTGGCTGGATCGCTATCTCGGCCGCGAACTTGCCGGCTGGGACGCGGACGTCCTCCAGCAGAAGATCTCGCAGTTGGCCTCGGTGATTACGCGGATGAACGATGGGCTGGGCCCTGATTTGCTGGGCGTTTGCGAAGTCGAAAACGAAGCGGTACTCAACCAGTTAGTCGACCGCATCAGTCTGCCCGGTCGATCGTATCGCGTCATCCACCATGACTCGGGCGACAAACGTGGTATCGACGTAGCCTTCATCTACGACAGCAAACGCTTTCGCACGCGTGCCTCGGAGGTGTTTCATCACATCATTCAGAAACGGACCGCGACGCGGGACTTGTGCCAGGTCAACTTCTATACTCGGCCGCGCGGCAATCTGCTGATCTGCATTGGCAACCACTGGCCGGCGCGAACCGGTGGAGTGCTGGAATCCGAACCGTACCGGATGCTCGCTGGCGAAACGCTTTCTTACTGGATGACAAGAATCCACCAAATCTTCGCCGAGCAGGCGGTCGCGGCCGGCCGGGCAGAATCCGAATCCAAATCAGTTCCGCCGCCCGTGCTGGTGATGGGTGATTTCAATGACGAGCCCTTCAATCGCGCCCTCACGCACTACGCGCTCGCTCAGCGAATCGAGCGCAAGGTCAAATCACGACGTTCGAAGAATCCTTACCTGTTGAACCTGATGTGGCCGTTGATGGGCAGCGGCCACGTGAGCTACATGTATGAAGGCCAGCCGCACATGTTGGATCAGATTCTTGTAAATCGGGGACTGCTTGATCGTGACTCGCCGCTTGAACTCAGCCGAATCCAGTTAGCTGGCCGCCCGGTCCCCCACGTCGGCATCGTCAAATTCGAGGACATGCAAATCCAATCGGGCAGCAATCGCAACGGACCAAAACGATTCGGTCGGCCGGCCCGTCACTTCGATCCCGAGGGCTACAGCGATCACTTTCCCGTGGCGATCAAGATCCGCGAAAAGGACGAAGAACTGGCCTGAATCGCCAGTGATGGTTCGATTGGCGATGCTGGTTCACGAAGGTTACACTCTGAACTTCGACGATTCCGTCTTGAGCTTGGGTTGTTGGCAGGCGACCATGCCGTGCACGCCCCGAAAGTCCGCCATGAAAGAGATTCTCACCATGTTCCTGTCTCGGCTTTCCGTTTGTGTAATCCTTTTACACGCCCTGTCCTGCATCACAGTTGGGCAAACCCCGGAGATCGTTGACACGAATTTGAAGCTGGAACTGTTTGCCGAATCGCCCGACATCGTGACACCGATCGGTTGCTGCATCGACCGGAAGGGACGCTTGCTGGCCATCGAATCGCATACGCACAAACGCGGTGATTATGACGGCCCGGAAAAGGACCGCATTCGGTTAATCGAGGACACCGACGGCGACGGCAAAGCGGATTCGTTTCGCACGTTCTACGAGGGCACCGAATTCACCATGAGTCTCGCTCGGGGTGATGACAACTGGATCTACGTCGCGACACGAGCGAAAGTCTTCCGCATTCGCGATACCGACGGGGACGACGTCGCCGATGAGGAACAACTGATTGCGGAGCTGCAGACGACGGGCGTCTATCCGCACAACGGACTAAGTGGGCTAATGCCTGACGGCAAAGGCAAACTCTATTTTGGACTCGGGGAAAACCTCGGCCACGACTTTCGGCTGGTTGGACACGACGGCGCGGCGCATACTGGATCGGGCGAAGGTGGCATTTTTCGCTGCGACCTGAATGGCGATAAGCTCGAGCGGATTGCGACGGGGTTCTGGAACCCGTTTGGACTGTGCATGGACCGACACGACCGGATTTTCGCCGTTGGTAATGATTCCGATGGCCGACCGCCCTGTCGTTTGATTCAGGTGTTCGAAGCGTCCGATTACGGCTTTCAATTCAGGTACGGCCGCGCCGGGCGCCATCCGCTACAGGCGTGGGACGGCGAGCTACCGGGGACGTTGCCGATGATCGCAGGAACCGGTGAAGCTCCGTGTGAAATGATGGTCCTGAACGGGCGGCTTTGGGTGGCCGGCTGGGGAGACAATCAGATCGAACGCTATGAGCTCGTTCCCAAGGGCGCTTCTTTTTCCGCGAAGCGAGACATACCGATTCGTGGTGATCGCAACTTCCGTCCTGTCGGTTTCGCGAAAGCTCCGGACGGCTCCGTGTTTGTGACCGACTGGGTGGATCGCAGTTATCCCGTGCACGGCAAGGGCCGGATCTGGCGAATGAGCTACCGAACCGAACCGCAACCCCGCTCGGTTCCACCACTGTCCAATTTGGAAAAGGCCGTACGCAACGCCGCTGGTGAACTCGACTGGGAAGCCTTTGATACTCGAGACCCCGTTGAGCTTCAGTTCGCTGTGATCGGCCTGACCAAGTCACCCGAGCTCATGAATACTCGCATCGAAGACCTTCCCGAAAGCCAGCGGCGATTGGGGCTGCTGATGGCGCTAAGATGGAAGCTGGATCACGCCGTGGAGGTAGCGTTACCACCGCCGATCGATATCCTGACCAAGGCACTGGATGACTCCGATCCCGCGGTCCGATTATACGCCGTTCGCTGGGTGGCGGATGCGGAGATTGGCGAACTGCAGAAACAGGTCGAACGCCAGCTTGCCGATCACTCCAACGCGACGGAAGAACTCTTCCTTGGCACCATCGCGTGTCTCGATGTTCTTGAACACGGGCCGAAAACGTTTGACCCCAGAAACTCCCTGCAGCGGTTCTACGATGTGCTGGGGGACGCCAACCAGTCACCGGCGATGCGGGCCATTGCCCTGCGAATGCTACCCACCGACGAAGACGTTTGGCCGGAAGCGATTGAGTCATTGTTGGCGCACGACAACGAGACACTGCAGCGCGCGGCTGTCCGGTGGCTTGTGCTTTCAAAACACGACCGACGTACCGACTTCCTGCTGCGTGTCATTGGTTCCGATGCTTCCTCGCAAGTCAAAGCCGATGCAGAAATGGGCATTCGCCTGGCAACTGGTCCGAATGGCGTTTCGTCGTCGCCCGCGTCGCAGGATCACACTGATGCGAAGGATCACACTGATGCGAAGGAGCTGGACGCCTGGATGAAGCTCGTCGGAAGCGGTGGCGATGCTGACGCTGGTTGGCGAACCTTCTTTGGGCATCAGACGGCCAGTTGTGCAAACTGTCACCAACATCGTGGCCGGGGCGCGAAGATCGGGCCAGACCTCACGGCGATCGCCTCACGGACGTCGCGACGCGAGGTGCTGCAATCGATCCTCGAACCCAGCCGCGACGTGGCTCCCAAGTTTGTTCCGATGGTGATGCAGACGACGGACGGCCGAGTACTCACGGGGCTACACGACGGCTATAAGCGGTACATCGGCACCGATGGGAATCCGTTTGAGTTGAACGAGTCGGATATCGAAGCCAAGCACATGTCGACCGTTTCGCTGATGCCTGATGGCATTCACAAACAACTGACACTCGACGAACTGCGGGACCTCCTTGCGTTCCTTGAGTCTACGCAGCAGTGAGTCCTGCGTTCAAACTGTAGAGTCTGAATATGGAGACGAGACGATGACGGATGCGACGGAACCGCAACTCGTTCCCCGGTCCATTCCGGCGCTGTTGATCGGTGCGTTCCTTTCGATGCTGATCAGCGGCGCGCTGGTGATTGCGACGGCCAAGGCGGGCATTTCTCCGGGCGTCAGTCCCCTGGTGGTCCTCGTTGGTTGGGTCGTCTTCGGCGCGTTGATGCGTGACCGACTGAAGCCGTTCCTTGCCATCCTGCAAGTTACAGGATCGGGCGGCGCAGCCGTTAGCGCGGGATTGATCTTCACGGCTCCCATTATTCAAATCAGCGCGAAACTGATGGGCGAGCCGGTCCCGGAAGTGAATGTTATGTCGACGCTGCTCGCGTGCATCTCGGGCAGCCTGATGGGATGGGGCTTCGTCGGACTGGCCGCGAAACGGTTTCTCACCGATCCTCGACTGCCGGCCCCGGAGGCCGTTGCCTGCGATCAACTGATTCAAACCGCCGCACAGTCACCCGACCAGCGACCACCGGTATCTATCTCCCTGCTACCGGCGCTCGCGGGCGGTTTCCTGATTCGTATGCTGATCTTTTTGAAAGCGCTCCCCGAAGTTGCCTTCGCCGGAAAGATTTCGTGGGGCTCGTCCCCGACCTCCCCTGCCATCGGACTGCCGGTTCCGCTGAGCCCGCTGTTCCTTGGCATCGGAGCGTTACTGACCTTCCCCACGGCACTGTTGGTTTTTTGTGGAGGCCTTGTTAATGCCGTTACGAAAACCGTTTCCGTGCAACAGGGATTGCCGGACGAAACGTATCGTTGGGTCGGAGGTGCCGCGATGGTGGTCGCCGTGGTCTACAGCCTCATCAACTACGCGATCGAAGGTCGCAAACAAGAGAGCGCGACCAATATTGAGTATGACGAGAGTCTGCTGGAACTGTCGTCCGGCACGCGAACCATGCTGTTTGCGGCGATCTTTGCGGGAGCGTCCCTGTTGCTGGTGATCCTGAGTCAGGCCGGCATCTCCGTCGCGCAGGTCGCGGTGCTGGGTGTCACGTCATTGCTGCTAGTCAGTTTGCTTTCCGGACTGGGCGGCTTGCTCTCGCTGCAGGTTGGCGCGTCAGCTTCACCGGTGAGTGGAACGGTGTTCATGGCCATGCTGGTGCTCAGCATCACGGCCGTTGCCCTTTCGCTGACGGGCATCTTCGCCATTGAAGTCCTGCAGCCCGTGCTGGTCGCCAGTTGTGTGGCGATCGCGGCGGCGAACGACAGTAGCCAGGACTACAAGACGATTCAACTGAACGGCTTCAAGGTTTCTTCCGCCTTCACGGGACAGCTCATTGGCTGCCTTGTCGGAGCATGTACGGTTCCGTTCGCGTTGAACATCGCGCACAAGGCATTTGGCCTGGGAACGGAACAACTCCCCTGCCCTCAAGCGAGCTTCTTTGGAACGGTACTCACGAGTCTCTTTGATCCCGACCAGGCGATTCCGTGGGGGCCGGTGGGCGTTGGGCTGCTGCTGGGATGTGTGGCCGTTTTGATTGAAGTCATCGGTCGAGCTCGCGGAGCGTTGCTCAGTTCGCTGGCGTTCGCGGTGGGAATCTACCTTCCAGCAGTGATGGGAATTGGCATCCTTGCGGGGAACCTGTCCCGCGTGGTTGCAACGTGGAGTTTTTCGAAGTCATCGCATCGAGGAATCCTTGCGGCCGCGGGACTGATTGCGGGCGACTCCCTGTTTTCACTCCTTGCCGGGATTCTGATTGTGTGTCAGTTCCCGCTGCAGTCCTTCGAAGTGACGACACCCTGGCCGACGATGGTCAGTCGCATCTGCCTGTTCGCCTTATGTGGCTTGCTGGTCTTCACGTATTTTGATGCGCGCGGCAAGCAGCGTTCGCGAGGTGGTTGAACTTCGCGGCAGGTCGCGGACAATCATGGCATTCACCTGCGCAGGCCCGCAAGGCAGCGTTCCCCTTTCACAGGATTCGATATGCTTCGTTTTGGAATCGCCGGAATCGGCTTCATGGGAATGATCCACTATCTTGCGTACCAGCATGTTGCTGGAGCAAAGGTTACGGCGATTGCCTCCCGGGATCCGAAGAAACGTAGTGGTGACTGGCGTGGCATCCAGGGAAACTTCGGACCTCCCGGCGAACAGATGGACCTTGGTGACATTGTCGCCCATGAGACCTTCGAGCAATTGATTGCCGACCCGAATGTGGACGTCGTCGACATCACGCTGCCGCCCTATCGCCATGCGGAAACCGCAATTGCAGCGTTGGAAGCGGGCAAGCATGTCTTCTGCGAAAAACCCCTGACCCTGGATGCGGAGTCTTCGGCAACTGTTATTGCAGCAGCCCAAAAGGCCGGCAAGATCCTTTTGGTTGGCCATGTGCTGCCCTTCTTTCCCGAGTACCAGTGGGCGCGATCGATCATTGACAGCGGGCAATACGGAAAGCTCTTGGGGGGACACTTCCGTCGCACGATTTCTGATCCCACGTGGCTGGAACACTACTGGGAGCCGGCGAAAGTGGGCGGGCCGATGTTGGACCTGCACGTTCACGACGCACACTTCATTCGATACCTGTTTGGCATGCCCGAGTCCGTGATTACGTGCGGCCGCATGCGGGGCGACTGCGCCGAATCATGGACAACGATTTACAACTACACGGACAGCGATCTTGGCGTTACCTCCTCCAGCGGCACCATTGGACAACAGGGTCGCCCTTTCCTGCATGGGTTTGAAATTCATCTGGAACAGGCGACGCTTGCTTTCGAGTTTGCCGTCATTGGTGAAGAAGGAAAATACCTTTGCCAACCCGTCCTCTTCGGGCCGGACGGGAAGGCTCACCACCCGGACCTGGGTGACGGTGATCCACAGATTGCGTTTCGGAACCAACTGACAGAAGTGACGGAATGTATTTCAAGCGGAAAGACATCGGCGATTCTTGGCGGTGATCTCGCCGGGGACGCGATTCGGCTGTGTCACGCCCAGACCGAGAGCCTCAGGAATGGGCAGGTCGTCGATCTATAAAAAGTTCAGCACTCACCGCCAAAACATTCTTGCGTCCGGGGCTGCGGTCGAAACGCGAACTCGTTTCCGTTACAACGTAGTTCCCACCTACCTACGGATTTGATTATGAACGATACGAATGTCGATCTTGCAGAAGATCCTCCGCGTCGCAACTTTCTGATGGAATTCTGGGCGATTGCGATCGGTGGCATCGTTGGAGTATTTCCGTTTCTCGCAGGACTGGCCGTGTTGCTGGATCCTTTGCGAAAAGGGAAAGCCAGCGAAGGCCCCGAACTTGTGAAGATCGCACCTCTGGACTCCGTGCCCGCGGACGGAGTGCCGCGACAGTTTCCCGTGGTAAAAGCCAGGAAGGACGCGTGGACCTATTCGCCCAACGAGAGCGTCGGTGCCGTCTTTCTACTCCGCAAGGAAGGCTCCGACACCGTTGAAGCATTCAATGTCGTCTGCCCGCATGCGGGCTGCTTTATTGGATACGATTCGACGAACACGGTGTTCCAGTGTCCGTGCCACACCAGCCAGTTCGCGCTCGATGGTTCCATGATCGCTCCCAGCCCCAGTCCTCGCGACATGGATCGGCTTGAGCCAACCAAAGTGGAAGACGGCTGGATTTATGTGCCGTTCGTAAACTACATCCCCGGCAAACACGAAAAGATTGAGAAGTGATGAAATTCCTCACGGATTGGTTGGATGATCGAACGGGCTTTCGCGAAATCACTCGCGAGGCACTCTATGAGCGGATTCCGGGTGGCGCAAAATGGCGTTACGTCTGGGGTAGCACGCTGGTGTTTGCGTTCGTCACTCAGATGATCACGGGCATCTTTTTGTGGATGAGCTACAGCCCTAGCAGCCGAACAGCCTGGGAAAGCGTCTACTACATCCAGTACGAGATGCAGGGCGGATGGCTCCTGCGAGGCATTCATCACTACATGGCGCAGGTCATGATTGTACTGATGGTGATCCATCTCCTGCAGGTCGTCATTGACGGCGCCTATCGCGCCCCGCGTGAAATCAATTTCTGGATGGGGCTGATCCTGATGCAGATCGTTTTCGGTCTGGGACTGACCGGATACCTGCTGCCCTGGGATCAGAAGGGCTACTGGGCCACGGCGGTGGCAACGAACATCGCCGGCATCGTACCCTTCGTCGGTGAATCATTACAAAAGGTTGTCGTGGGCGGCAGCGAGTATGGCCACCACACGCTGACTCGGTTCTTTGCACTCCACGCCGGAGTCTTGCCCGGCGCGCTGATCGCGTGCCTCGCCTTACACATCGGCCTGTTTCGCAAACATGGAATCAAGACGCGAGACCCCGATGCACCGGCGGCGTACTTCTGGCCGGACCAGGTTCTGAAAGACGCCGTCGCATGTCTGGCTGTTCTCGCCGTTGTGCTGCTGCTTTGCGTGAAGGGGTTCTTCACTCCGCACGCATCCATGGATATCCGCCAGACCGCCGCGGCAGAATTGGCGCCCGGCGACTACATGGGTGCTCACCTCTCGGCGCCGGCAGATCCGTCCGAGGCCTATTCAGCAGCCCGACCTGAATGGTACTTCCTGTTCCTGTTCGAGGGTCTGAAATACTTCAACGAAGAAAACCTTGGACCCACGTTCGGCAACGAGTTCTTTGGTGCGATCGTCGCGCCGGGGGCCGTCATGGGCTTCCTGTTTCTGATGCCTTTATTGGGGAAGTGGAAACTGGGGCACGGATTCAACGTGGCGATGATGATTGCGCTGATCTTTGGCGCGGGCCTACTCACGGCTCGAGCGTTGCAGACAGACTATTACTCGCAGTTGCACGCCACGTCGCTCCCGGACGACGCGGACGAAGAAGCAAAGAAACTGCATGACAAGCGAGTGCAGGACTCACTGGGCTACCTTGCTGCCAAGCAGAAGGCCACCGAAGAGGCTCATCGTCTGCGGCAGGTCATTCAGCATCGCGGGGGCATTCCGATCGAAGGTGCCATTTCGCTAATGCAAAAGGACCCCGAGCTTCAGGGTCCACGTTTGTTTTCAGCGAACTGCGCCAGTTGTCACGCGCACACGGACGCCGAGGGCAACGGAATCGCTGGCCCCACCGAAGGCGACGCCGCTCCAAACCTGTACGGCTTCGCATCGCGTGCCTGGCTGGCCGGAGTTCTCGATCCGGAGAAATTCGCTTCTCGGGATTACTTCGGCGCAACGGCCCATGGGGAAGACCTGATGCAGGGCTATCTCACCGAGCATGTGGCCTACCTGTCGGACGAAGGCAAGCAACAAATGACGAAATTGGTCGCAGCACTTTCCGCCGAGGCGCAGCTTGCTGACCAGGCAGAAGCCGACGCCGCTGCGGAAGCGGACGGCTCATTGGAGGAAGGGCGAACGCTCATCGCATCACCGCTCGCTGCAACCGAGGATGCCGAGTCCGAATACAGTTGCACGGACTGTCACAAGTTCCGCGACGAGGGCGATCTTGGAAGTGCACCTGACCTCACCGGTTACGGCAGCGAGTCGTGGCTGGTCGAGTTGATCTCGAACCCGGAACACGAACGATTCTACGAAGGCACCAACGATCGCATGCCGGCATTCCATGCGGACGAATCCAGCGACAACAATCTGCTCACAGCCGAACAGGTTCGCATGATTGCTCGCTGGTTGCGTGGCGACGATCGCGTACTCGGCGGAGCTCATTAGATAGCGATCACTAGTCGGCATCCTGTGAGCGACCGGTGCGTCAGTGCAACGTCCGGCTCATCGCGAAAGCGTCTCCGAATCCCGCCGAGATGGGCGGCACTCCCATGGCCGTTCGCAAGCGGAACGTGAGCGACGGGATTCGCAATCGAATGGCAGTGCGCAAGTCTGCGTGAACAACTTCACGCCTCAGCCCGCTCTCGGGGCCTCAAAGTTTGCCCAACAGTGCGCACTTATTAAGATTTCGTGTAGACTCAACCTTGGGCAAACTGGGACTCTGGAACACAGGAACAGGCAGATGGTACGGCGACGTGCGCAAAAACGGAGTGAAATTCAACGGCACTACAACCTTGAAACGCTCGAGCCGCGATGTCTGTTGGCAGCAGACGTTTTCATTGCGGAATTCCTTGCGTCCAACGATGGTGTGTTGCTGGATGAAGACGGCAACGACTCTGACTGGCTGGAGATCTTCAACGCCGGACCGGACGACACCAACCTGGATGGCTGGCACCTCACCGACGACGAGGACGATCTCAGCAAATGGGACTTCCCGAATACTCCCCTGGCAGCCGGCGAATCGATCATCGTTTTTGCCTCTGGCGAAGACCGGGATGAATCCGGTCGCGAGTTGCATACCAACTTCAAGCTGTCCGCTGGCGGCGAGTACCTGGCGCTGACGCGAGACGACGCCGGAGGTCGAGTCGAAGTGGTCTCGGAGTTCGCGCCCGAGTTTCCGCAACAGGTCACCGACATCTCCTACGGCTTCACCCAGGAAGTCGAAGTGGACGAGCTGACAACCAACGCTTCGCCCGCTTCGTTGTTGATTCCGGTTGCCGAACCGGATGCCGACTGGAATACCGTGGACTTCGATGCGGCTGTCTGGTCGACCGTTGATGCCGCGATTGGCTATCAGAATACGGTGCCCGGCTTCACCGTCCAGGTTGCTGAGTCAACCGGTTCGATCGTCAATCTATCGGAGGCGTTGGCGGTTTTGGATGGTGAAAACCAGGCTAGCGTGACAACGGCGATCTCGCCCACGCTGAACTTTCGAGATCCCGAAGGTGGTGGCGGATCGGGACGTTACGACGAAGACTTCGTCTTTCCCAACGACACTCCCGGCGACGACAACGACTTTGCCGTTAGGGCCACCGGAACGATCACGGTAACGCGAGCCAGCGAATACACCTTCCACACCAACAGCGATGACGGCATCCGGCTGATCATTGACGGCGTCACGGTGATCGATGACGACACGCTACATGCTCCACAGGATCGCCTTGGCGTGATCGACCTGAGCGAAGGTCTGCACGACGTCGAACTCATTTACTTCGAGCGTGGTGGTGGTGCGGAATTTGAATTGTCTTCGGCACGCCGGGCGCGAACTTCCTGGGGCACGGTCTATCGCCTGGTCGGCGATGCGGAGAACGGTGGATTTGCGGTTGAAACCAATGAAGCAGGCGGAGTCGTTGGATTCTCAACCGTCTACACGACGGACATCAAGCAGGAGATGCAGGATCAGGCTTCCAGTGCCTACGTGCGTGTCCCGTTCAATCTGGAAGATGCCAGTGAGTTCGAAGCGCTGACGCTGAAGATGCACTACGACGGTGGTTTTGTGGCCTATCTGAATGGTCAGGAAGTCGCTCGCCGCAACGCTCCGGATGTACTGAGCTTTGACGCGACTGCAACGGGCGGACGTTCCAATCCCCTGGTAGCGGAATTCATCACCATTTCGGAACACGTATCACTGCTACAGGACGGTGAAAACGTACTCGCGATTCAGGGGCTGAATCAGTCCGCCGACGATGCCGAGTTCCTGCTGGCAGCGGAGTTGGTCGAAATCGAAACCTCGACCGGCGACCCCGTGTACTTCCGTGAGCCAACGCCCGGTACGTTTAACGCTTCGACGGGCGTCCTCGAGTTCCTCCTGGATGACATCACGTTCAGCGAGGACCATGGCTTCTTTGAAGAACCCTTCGAATTGACGATCGATTCGGCCTCAGCAGGCACGACCATTCGCTACACACTGGACGGCACGGAACCAACCGACTCTAACGGCATCCTGTACCAGGGCCCCTTCGCCGTCGACAGTACATCCACCATTCGAGCACGTTCGTTCAAGCCGGACGTCGAACCGTCCCGCGTTGAAACGGCGACTTACCTGTTCCTGGAAGACGTACTGCAGCAGGGCTCCCGACGCCCCGACAACTGGCCGACGTCTCTCAGTCAGACGATGAACTACGGGATGGATCCGGATATCGTTGAAAGCCGCACGTGGGGCCCTCAGATGATCGAGTCCCTAACGCAGGTGCCCACGATGTCGGTCACCATCGACCCGAACGACTTCCTTGGTTCCACGGGAATCTATTCGCACGCCGGCAGTCACGGTCGGGCATGGGAGCGACCGGCAACTCTGGAGCTGATCAATCCCGACGGATCTGAAGGCTTCAACGTCAACATGGGACTCCGGATTCGAGGTGGCTTCAGTCGCAGCAACTCAAATCCCAAACACGCATTTCGTCTTTTCTTCCGGGACGAATACGGCGATGCCAAACTGAACTTCCCGCTGTTCGGTGACGAGGGTACCGACCAGTTCGACAAGATCGATCTGCGGACAACGCAAAACTACTCTTGGGCATTTCAGGGCGACAGCCGCAATACGTTCCTGCGTGATATCTACTCACGTGATGTCCAGGGGATGATGGGGCAACCCTACACCCGCGGCGAGTATTACCACCTGTACATCAACGGACTTTACTGGGGACTGTTTCAAACCGAAGAACGACCCGAGGCAAGGTACGCGGCGTCCTACTTCGGCGGCGACTCGGATGACTACGATGTCGTCAAGTCGGCAGGAAGTTCCGGCGGCTATCAAAACGAAGCGACCGACGGCACGCTGGCTGCATACCAGGAATTGGCTCGCAAGTTCTACCAGAACGGAGGCCTCGGCGACGAAAACGTCGAAGAGTACTGGTCCACGCAGGGGATGAATCCGGACGGAACCAGAAACCCCGCGTTCAAACGGCTACTGGATGTCGAAAATCTCATCGACTACATGATCATCACCTACTTCACCAGTGATGCCGACGGTCCGGGTTCCAAGTTCACCCGCCCGCGAGTCAACAACTACTTCGGAATCTTCAATCGGGCGAATCCGGACGGCTTCAAGTTCTTCGAACACGACAGCGAGCACTCGTTGGATACCGGAAACGCAGCCGGCGCAAATTACAACATGGTGACGCCGCTCACGACCGGCGGCAGTGAGCTTCGCTACTTCAATCCGCACTGGATGCACGAACAACTGGCGCGGACGAATACCTTGTATCGCGAGCAATTCGCGGATCGAGTGTATGAGTCCATGTTCAACGACGGCATTCTGACGCCCGAGAAATCGAAAGCGTTGATCGACAGCCGGGCCGCGGAATTCGACATGGCCATCATCGCCGAGTCAGCACGCTGGGGAGATTCCAAACGCTCGACTCCCTACACCAAGACTACGTGGGAGAGTGCTGTCAATCGATTGAAGAACTGGTTTGATGGTCGCGTGGACGTTGTCATCAATCAGTTCCAGCGGCAAGACTGGTATCCGGACGCACAGCCACCGCAATTCGCCGTGAATGGACAGTTGCAGCATGGTGGCGAAGTCGAAGCGGGCGACAATATCTCCGTCAATACGGCAACGTCGTTCTCTTTTGAAACCGTCATGCCCAGAGGCTCCATCTGGAAGTACCTCGATGACGGCAGTAATCAGGGAACGGCCTGGCGCGACCCAGACTTTGACGATTCGGCATGGGAGGAAGGCGAAGCCGAATTGGGCTACGGGGACGGCACCCGCGAATCCACCGTTGTCAGCTTCGGTCCCAACTCCGATTCCAAGTATGTCACGACGTATTTCCGTCGCGATTTCGAAATCGAATCGACGGAAGGATTTGAAGGAGCACGCATTCTGCTTCGACGAGATGACGGAGCCATCGTCTATCTAAACGGAGAGGAAGTAGCAAGGCAGAATATGCCCGGCGGAGAAGTTGCCTATGACCAGTTCGCCACGTCTGTGGTCGCCGCCGCCAATGAGTCGACCTACTTTGAAATCGACATACCGCTCAGCCAACTACGCGTGGGCGAGAATACGTTCGCAGTCGAGATTCACCAGGTCAATGCATCCAGTTCCGACATCAGCTTCGACCTGGAACTGGAACTCGGAAAACTGAATCTCAACGATACCGGAGTCTGGTACACCACCGACGGCTCGGACCCCAAACAACCCAACGGTGAAGTCAGCCCCACCGCCATCCCCTACACGGGCTTCATTCGATTGGCCCAATCAGGCGACGTCAAGGTTCGTGTTCTCAACGACACGGGTTGGTCAGTGCTGAATTCGGCAAACTTCATTGTTTCCAATGTTCCCGGCGACCTGAATGCAGACGGCGCGGTGGATCACGAGGACATTGACTTGCTAAGCGCTGCGATTCGCGAGGGGAGCGAAGATCCGCTCTTTGACCTGAATAACAGTGACAGCGTCGACACCGACGACCTCACTACGCTGGTCGAAGATATCCTGCAAACTCGACGCGGTGATACCGATCTGGATGGTGACGTGGACTTTGGAGACTTCGTGACCCTGTCCGGCAAATTCGGCGCAGCCAATGCTGGATGGCAGGACGGTGACTCGAATGGGGATGCGTTGATCGACTTCGATGACTTCCTTGCGTTGGCAGGTAATTTCGGATTCGAACGCCCTGCCGCAGCTCTGCCATTTGCCCAGCAACTGACGCCACTACTCGACGCGGGCGCATCCGAACCCGAAGATGATTTGGCAATTGATTTTGCGTTATCTGAGCTGCTCAGCGAGGACGGCGAAGAAGACTAACGAGGGATATCACCAACCTCGTGTCATCAATGCTACAGGTTGAGCTTGAATATGCTTGTTCGATATCGATACAGCAAGCTCCATCGCAGCGCTGGTAAATGAAGAACGCCCAAAGAAACCGTTTGGATTCAGCGCAAGTTCAATTCTTTACAGCCTCCAAGTGAACGACTCAGCAAATTCATCGCTATCATCCATTAACGCGCCGGCGATTTGGTTAATTGTAGATAGCATTTGCAGCACAATGGAAAACATGGAACCGACAGGTTTTCCACAACAAACTTCACACTGGATTCACTGATTCTCAATAGCTGTTTCCGATAGTTGAAACGGTGCGGCGGGCAGGAAGCCATGTCGCTAACTGTTTCCTCTAACGGGGGCTATTGATGGTCAAATCGGTGCCTGGCCATGGAGCGGCCGATCGTGACTTGCCGACCGTGTTCGTCAGCGACGTGCATCTGGGAAGTCGATATTGTCACGCGGACGAGTTCCTCTCCTTCATTGAAAGCCATCGCATCGGCGAGCTCTATCTCGTCGGCGACTTCATTGATGGATGGCGACTGCAACGCCAGTGGCGCTGGCCGGCAGTCTACCACCGGATCTTCCATCGACTGTTGCAGATGAGTGCTGAAGGGACGCGACTCTACTACACACCCGGCAATCATGACGAGTTCCTGCGGCACTACCTGCATGATTTCGGATTCGTCGATATCGCCGACGAGTTCATCTACGATTCGATTCGCGGTAAGCGCTTCCTTGTGACCCACGGTGACCGCTTTGACGAAGTCGAAAAGTCAATTCCGTGGCTTTCCTCGATTGGTGCCTCAGCCTACGAGACGCTGATGTGGTTGAACCACATGGTCAATCGCATCCGCAAACGACTTCACATGCCGGATTGTCGCTTCAGCAGTCGAGTCAAACAGAGTGTGAAGCGAGCGGTCAAGTTCATCAGCGACTTTGAAAACACAGTCGCCAACTACGCTGAGGCAAAGAACTGCGACGGCGTTATCTGCGGCCATATTCATGCCCCCGTCATGCGACAGATGGGGAACGTTACGTACTGCAATACCGGCGACTGGGTTGAACATTGTACGGCACTCATTGAACACCGGGATGGTTCATGGGAAGTGCGGGACTATCTATCCAATTCGCATACCGAACAGGAGCTTCCCTGCGATGGCGAAGATCTTCTACAGCATGTCGGGAGAGGGACGGGGCCACGCGAGCCGGGCCGCCGCGATCGTCGACAACTTGCGGCATCAGCATGACATAACCCTGTTTGCTCCGCATCAGGCATTTGAATTTCTGGCCCCGAGATACGGTGCCCGATCGGGTGTGCGCGTCGAACGCATTCCCGGCCTGCGATTCCATTACACCTCGGGCAGACTGGATCTGACGAAATCAATAGGTACAGGTCTTCAGTTCTGGGGGAGCCTGTCGTCCGCCGTCGAATGGTTGAGTAACCGAATCGACAGCCAGCATCCAGACGTGGTGATCACCGACTTTGAACCGCTGCTGCCGCGGGCTGCCGAACGTCGTGGTGTGCCTTACATCAGCTTTGATCATCAACACTTCCTGACGTCGTACGACCTGTCGGCACTGCCATCTTCACTGCGCTGGTGGGCAACGGCGATGAAGTTGGCCGTGCAGTCTCACTATACGAAGCAGACACAGACGATCGTGACATCGTTCTTTCACTGCCCATTGCTACCAGGCCATGAAGATACGATTTCGGTCGGTCCAATCGTTCGTTCTGCCATTCGACGAGCGACCGCGACCCGCGGTGACTACCTGGTGTCCTACCTCAGAAAGCACACGCCGGAACGTGTAATTCGGGAACTGGAAGCTGCTCCTTGCGAGGTTCGCGTCTACGGACTGAGAGCACGCGAAGCCCGCGGTAACCTTAAGTTCAATCCGTTCGATGCACACCAGTTTGTCGAAGACCTGGCCGGCTGCATGGCCCTCGTTGGCGCCGCCGGAAATCAGACGCTGGGTGAATCGCTGCATCTCGGTAAACCCGTCCTCGCGTTGCCGGAGGACCGTCACTTCGAACAGCGCATCAATGCGTTTTACCTTCAGGAACGCGGTTGCGGGCAAGCGGTCAGTCTTTCGGATTTCACCGGAGAACACCTACGTCAGTTCGTCCGTTCTCTCGACAGCTACATTCCGTCTGTCGAGGAAGTGCCACGCAACGGAAACGCCGATACCCTGGCTGTCATCAGGCAACATCTGGCGGCCGAAGAACCTGTGACGCTCGTCGCCTAGCTGGATGGCGGTCCATTGAGAAAATGTTGCGCGGAGCGCGCTCACGTCGCAGGCATGCGATGCGCATCGTCTTCTGGCAGCCTCCTTTGCGTCAACATCCTGAATCCTCTCGCCCGGCTCAAGCTGGTATACTGAGGCATCTTTCCCGCCTCGCCACGTCCAGCCATGCGCCACTTCGCTACAAAATCGCTGCTGATCGTTGTCTTCTCGGCTTTCGTTGCTGATGCAGTCGAAACGGGCGATCCAACGTCGTTCGCATCCGACATTCGGCCCGTGTTGATGGAGTACTGCGGCGACTGCCACGATGCGGAATCAGAGAACCGCGCGAAGTTCATGTCCGCCGCCTCGGATGAGGAGATGCTGGCGGCGCGATCCAGTTGGCGCAACGTCGCTACACAGCTCCTGAATCGAACGATGCCTCCGGCGGATGAAGCGCAACCGGACGAAGCGGACCGCCTTCGCATCGCTCGATGGATTGAAACCAAACTACGCGAGACCGCGTGCGATGGCGACGAATACGCCGGTGTTGTGACAACTCGGCGACTGAACCGACGCGAGTATGCGAATACCATTCGGGACCTGGTCGGTGTCGAGCTGGATTTTGCGACGACCCTGCCCGTCGACAGCGGCGGCGGCGAAGGCTTTGACAACAACGGCGAAACGCTCTTCCTGCCGCCCCTCTTGCTGGAGCATTACCTGGAGGCCGCTCAGCAGATCGTCGACGCCGCCATCATTCCGTCGCCCTCCTCGCGTCTATATGTGCCGACGGATTTTCTTCCGGAACGCGAGGCCCCAGGCAAGTCTCGCGTCATTCCTGCAGGCGAACGGGTCACGGTGCTCGTGCCAATCTACGTGTCGGGAACCTATCGAATCCCTGTCGGCATCGTGCCGCTGGATGAAGGCGACCTCAACGTCACCGTGGAAGTCGACGATATCGCCGCCTCGAAGATGACTTTTCGACGGTACGGCCAAAAGGGAGTCGCAAATCAGGAGGAAGCTCGTTTGCGGCTGACTCGAGGACTCCATTCGATCAGCATTCGTGCTCCCGCCGAACACGACGTCACGATTTTCCGCATTCGAGTCGAGCGGATTCCGGAGCCGACCATTCCCGTTCAGGTAGCCCGACATATCCGTTTACTGGGAGTACGTCCCGGACATCAGCCAACCAATCCACGTCGACTGGCCAAAACCACCATTCGCAAGTTCGGTCGAGATGCTTTCCGCCGTCCGCTGCAAGATGCCGAGCTGAATAAGTTCATGGAGTTGTACGACTCCGCCGCAACGCGTGGCGACAGCTACGAAGATCGCATCAAGTTAGTGATGAAAGCGATTCTGATATCGCCAAAATTCCTGTTCCGTATTGAGGCACCGCCGTCCGGAGATAACATCGAACCACTCTCGTCCTTCGAACTGGCCACTCGCCTGTCGTACCTGATGTGGTCCACGACTCCCGACGACCAGCTAGGAACGCTGGCGGAACTGGATCGGCTCAATGAGGATGCGATCCTCGATGCCCAAGTCGACCGCATGCTTGGCGACCCTCGTGCCGATCAGTTTTTTAAAACGTTCGTCGGGCAATGGTGGGGCACCCGCGATGTTGGCGGTCGGCGTGCAGCAACGGAAAACTCCATCCAGGACAAGTACACACCGTTCATCGCGGCCGACATGCGAAAGCAAGCGGTATTGCTCTTCGAACACATTGTTCAGGAAGACCGCAGCGTGCTCGAACTGCTCGATTCCGACTATACATTCCTGACCGGCAAACTGGCCACGTTTTATGGCATGGAAGACATCGAGTTGCCTCCAAAGAACGAATTCCAGCTGGTTCAACTTCCCGACCGACGCCGGGGCGGCATACTCGGACTTGGTGCGGTCCTTGCTCTGACATCACACATTTCTGAACGCCAGACCAGCCCCGTACTGCGAGGCGCGTGGGTGCTGGATACGCTGTTGGGCACCAGAATCCCGGCTCCACCGGAGGATGTCCCTGCGATCAACAACAAACGACGCAAGGCGAGGAAACAGACGCTACGCGAAGCCCTGGAATCGCATCGAGAGGATCCATCCTGCGCAGCATGTCACAACCTGATGGACCCCATTGGCTTTGGGCTGGAGAATTTCGACTTCCTGGGACGCTGGCGGGAAGAAGACAACGGCAAGCCGATCGATTCCGTTGGCCTGATGCCATCGGGTGCGAAATTCGACGGCCCCGCCCAGCTGAAAGAGATCCTGCTGGAGCGACGAGAAGAATTCTGCCGGCAATTGATCCGCAAGCTTCTTGGCTATTCGCTGGGTCGCAGTCTCGTGGATGCCGATGAGTGTACAATCGAGCAGTTGCTACAGCATCTGGAAAACAACGGATACCGCGGCCGATCACTCCTGAAAGCAGTCGTCCGCAGCACACCATTCCGAAACAGGAGCGTGACCAGGCCATAACCCGTCTGCAAGCGCCCCTTCGAAATCCGGGAATTAGAGCATGAAACGAATCTCCAGACGAACGGTACTCCGTGGTGCGGGCGTTGCCCTTGCATTGCCGTGGCTTGAGGCGATGGCGCACGGTGCCGATCAGGCACTCGCAAAGCCGCCGGTGCGTTCGGCATTTCTATTCATGCCCAACGGAGTCGTGCCGGACCATTGGACGCCGGCCGGGGACGACGAATCCTTCGAACTCACGCCGTACCTCAAATCGCTATCCAACGTGAAGGATGACATCACCCTCATCGAAAACCTCTGGCACGAGCAGACAACGGGCCGGAACGGTCATTGGCCGAAAGTTCCGGCGTGGTTATCTGGCGGCTACGTCGTCCGTTCCACCGGGCAGAGGCTCGATACCGGCGGCGTTTCTATCGACCAGGTCATGGCGCGACACATCGGCGCTCACACTCCCCTGCCCTCATTGGAACTGGGCATCGATGCTCCCCGGACGGGCGTCGACGGCATCGGCGGAGGCTTCGCTCGCATCTATGGTTCCTATATCTCCTGGCGAGATCGTAACATCCCGGTCGCTCGCGAGATCATTCCACAGCTTGCGTTCGACCGACTGTTTCGAACGCGTTCCGCACCCGTAATTTCAGGCATGGATCCAAACCATCCCGCAATCCGCAGTTCACTCATTCGCGACGACAAGAGCGTGCTGGACCTTGCGATGGAAAGTGCGAAATCTCTCCAGCATAAAGTAGGCCGCACGGACCGGGCAAAGATCGACGAGTACCTCGAATCGGTACGCTCCGTCGAACGCCGCATCACGGCATCGCTGCGTCCTCAAAAACGATGGCTCAACGAAAAGAAACTCACTGTCGACAGGCCTCCTGCCGGGATCCCCGACAATCACGAGGAGCATGTCCGACTGATGATGGAAGTGCTCGTCCTTGCTTTTTGGACGGACACGACCCGCATTTCGACATTGATGCTCGGAGATGCGCAGACAGGTCGCGATTTTTCGTTCCTGGATGGAGTCAAAGGTAGCTTCCACAAACTCTCTCACCATCGCGACGACCCTCGCGTGCGAGACCAGTATGAACGCATCGGCACGTGGCACGTCGAACAGGTGGCATGGATGCTCGAACGTATGAAAGGACTGGATGAAGGCGGGTCATCACTTCTGGACAACTGTCAGATTCTGTTCGGATCGTCGCTGAAGGACGGCAACAAACACGACAACCACGATCTCCCTCTGATGATCGCCGGAAAGGCAGGTGGTCGCATTCGATCCGGGCGAAGAATTCGCGCTGGCAAAGATACCCCGATGTGTAACCTCTACGTCACGATGGCACAGTCGATGGGTGTCGAACTTCAGGAGTTTGGCGACAGTACCAACGACCTCACTGAAATCTTGGGTTAATCGGGCGCTACGACAGATCACTCAGTGTGGAAGCAACAAGCCCGCGCGCTTTCGCGGCCGTGCATACGGCAGAAACAAGATCCGGTGCAGCCGGCCTCGTATCGTGCATCAGGATGATTTCACCGTTCGTCATCGGGTAAGACGAAGTGCGTTCACAGAGTGCCCCGGCGGACTCCTCGCTGTAATCCCTCGTCGAGAATGTCCAAAGTGCCACAGCAATGCCGTGCCGCCAGAGTCTTGGCAGCAACCGCGGCTGGATCAGACCGAACGGCGGGCGGAACCAGGGGCAACCGTCGCCCAGCACGTCTTCAATCACTTCACGGCCTTTTCGAACTTCTTCCCACGCCTCATCGAGCCTCAGATCAACGAGACGCCGATGGCCGTACGTGTGCGTCCCTACCTCGTGGCCGGCATCCCTGATTTCTCGAAGCATTGACGAATGCTCTCTGGCATTTTCCCCGGTGCAAAAAAACGTTGCCTTCGCACCAAACTCGTCAAGTTTCGCAAGCACATCCTCCGTCGCACCCGGCACGGGACCATCGTCGAATGTCAAACCGATTCGGTTCTGCCGAGTCCCTCGGGTCAAGACCCGCTTTGCACCGCAGCAGATCTGCAATGTACGCCCAGCGGCAACGAACAGACCTGAGCGAAGCTGACTCATCAGGCCGTCACTCATCGCCGCCCCTTCCCCGTGATGGCATAACACATTCCATAATTCCGCCAACCAGCCCGATAGCCATACCCACGTGGATAGTCATCAAGGCGACAGACACGTATCCCCACAATCGAAGTTGTCCGTGGGAGGCAGCCAGATACAAAGCATACATCGACATGCACAAAGCATAGGTTGCCGGGAACAGCCATGCCAAAGGGTTCCAAAACCCCACGATTAACGTTACGCAAAGGCAGACCAGGAACGGCAACAATACGAAATCGAGCGTCGAAATTATGCCCCGCTGACGCGCCGATCGGAGTCGCCCCAGACCGTAACTGTACATCTGTTCCCGAAACTCCCGGTACGTGCGTCTTGGATGGTAGAAGCAGGCGAGGTCCTGGGAGAAATAGTGGCTGAAGCCAGCCGCCTCGAAACGCATATTGAAATCAACGTCTTCAGCTACGGCCAGGCGTTCGTCAAACTTTCCCAGCCGATCGAAGACACCAGCGCGATAAATGGTCGCGCAACTGACGGAACTATGAAACCCTTCCGCATTGCTGTAGAGCAACGAATCTCGTGCGTGGCCCAATGATGACATTCGAGCGATCCCAATCGATCGCTGCAGCGGCGAGTCCGACGGCACGACCAGGTTGATGGGCCTCCCCAGTGCATCGGGCTCTTTTCGTTCAAAAAGTTCGATGGCACGTTCGACGTAGTCGTTTGGCAAAATGCAGTGCCCTTCCACGAATGCCACGTAATCTCCCCGAGCCCGGCTCAGACCAAGGTTACGTCCCGACGCCGGTAGGCGCCCGTCGTTTGTATCCAACGACAGATTCTTGATGCGGCCTTCCCACTCCTTGACGATCTCACCGGTCTTGTCCGTCGAGTTGGCATCGAAAATCAATACCTCGTAGTCGTCCTGCGACGCTGTCTGGTTTGCGAGGGACGCGAGAGTCTTTTCAATGTACCTCTCCTCATTGAGCACGGGCATAATTATGGAGAGCCTCGGTGCAACGATGTTCACAATTTTTAGCATCGATATTCTATAGAACTAGCGGAAAGAACATCTCTGTCCTCATCAAAATGCGACCACCCCCACAGTGTAATTCGCAGCGAGGCCATTAGTACCAGCCTGCAGATGCACTACACCCCCCCTCTGGAAAAGGCGCCCACTTGCACCCGCCGGGGCGATTGCGAGGGCTACGGCGATTGTGCCATATCGCCCGAAACATCCAGTTCCGGGCGGAAGCAAAACAGGCGATAAAACGCATAGATGGGATAGGCCGATGCAATACGAGTCAGGAATCGAATCAGGGCTATCGTTGAATATCCAGCCAACAGCAAATGCGTTACGACGGGCAACGCGATCAGAAAGACGATTGTCATCCACATCGATCCCTGTCCCCGCTGCTGCCACCACGACATAAATAGCTGCAGTCCAAATCCATAAAGCACAGCAGTCACCACGACGCCAACGTAGCCGAAATTCATGAACGCTTCGCCGATAATGGTTGGCGGCTTGGCTCCTGTATCTTTTCCGGGCACCTGGGCATAGACCTCGTACGTCACGATATGATCGAGGTTGAGCTGATAGTTCTTCGGTTTCCCCGGCCAGATCTGTCGCGGGACAATTGCCATCATCGCCATCGGCAGGCTGTAGCCACCGAGGTACTTATTACCGTCTTCGTAGTGATCGATGATCCGGGCGATCTTGGTTATCTCAACGCAGTTCTCGACTTCGGCCATGGCACGAGGCGCCTCCAGGACGCCTTGCCAGATGTCTCCCAACGACGAATCGTACTTCGTACTTCGAAGCGCACCAATGGATGCACCAATAAAGCCCAACACTAGTACCGCCATGCCAACATGGGAGAGCCGGATGGCCTTTCGGTAGTGCATGTAGGCAACAATGGGTGCCACCAGCAAAATGATACTGGTACGACTGCTCAATAGAACACTGGTCGTGAGGCAAACCAGCGAACTCGAGGCGAAAGCAACCTGGATCCAAAGTCGCTGAATTCTGTTTCTGACCTGCATGAATATCAGAAAGAGGACGAGACAGTTTACTTCCGCCAGCTGTATCGTTGCACGGTACACGCCGCCGCTACTTCCATCTTCCATCACCCGTTTCTTCGATACCGCACTCAGATCACTTAGTTCGAATCCGCTCGAACCAAGTAGAGCAATTGTCGCGGTTCCAGCAACAGCGAGAATCACGAGATTCGCCATCAGAAAAGCGGACGGGTTGACAAGATGCAGCAACGGCATTGAATCGCCGATTTGCGATCGCCCAATGCCACTTCGTCCCCGAGACGCGAAGTAAGCCAGACAACAAAGGGCAATGAACACCAAAATCGTCATCACCGATCTCATCAACTCGCCATCGCTGAGCCCCGCAAAAGACGCGACTAGCCGATTCGACGGAGCCGTATAGAGATACGTGATTTTGGCCGCCGTACCGACGCCAACAGAAAACATCATGAATAGAAACGGTGACAGCAGCTTGCGATGTGAATCCATCCATCCGGCTACCAGCAGCACCACGATCGGCAGCCAGGAAAACACGAATATCAATGCTGAGAAATGCATAACCTATAAGTCCATTATCTCAAAATTGAATCCGCCGCCGACATCATGGCCAGAATGCGATTTAGCCGAGTGCCAGGCCGTCTCATCTCCGAAGCCTTCCCCACCGACATTGAGGCTTGATTCTGGCAATTCAGGAGACGGGGCGTGCATGACGCTTTCTATTGCTGGATTGAGTGATCAGTGTGAGACCTTCCGCTAACCGTCCTGGTGACCAGTCTACCACAGTCCAAATCCCCAGCATGCGACGAACAGTCACTGCCGTGGCAAGGTTTGCCCCCACCTGTACGAGAGCAACCGCTATCGCGGCACCAATCGCCCCAAACCTTAAGGTTAGCAAAGGCGATAGCATAACAAATATGATCGCACTCACGGTAGTTATTTTCAGGTTCGTACGTTCCCTTCCGGTCATCGTCAGTACCAAACCACCGCTACCCGTTGCGACGAAAATACAACTCCCGAGACTAAGGACAACCACGATCGGTACTGCATCGACAAAGCCACTCCCAAAGACGCCCAACAAAACCTTGGGAAACAGCATTGTGGCAAGGAGGATTACCAGGCTCGGAATACAAGCGATCGTGGCAGTACACCGAGTGATTAATTCCAGTCGTTTCAGATCATTCGCCGACCCCAGAGAGCTAATGAACGGCTGAACAGCCCCGTTAACAAGTAACAGAGGCATTACGCCCAGCAATGCAATTCGCTTGCCGACGGAGTAAAGGCCCAGCTCCCGGTCCGACGCGAGCGCCCCCACGGCAAAGATGTCAAATTCGGGAATCCCCTGGGTGATCAATTGTGTGGCGAACATCGGTAATGAGATCACCAACAACCCCTTCATCACCTCAAGACTGACCGGCGCACGAAGGTGCGAGTAGACTCGAACCAGTTGGAAACAGCAAAACAGTAACACGACGCAACATTGGGTACCGATGACAAACGCCAACGAAAGCCCCAGAGTGAATTGTGCCCCCAGCACGACAGCCAATACCAGGAGGTTGATGCCCAAACCTCCTCTTTGCCCGCCGACAAGATTCGCCGTGAAGTAGTCGCCCCTCGCGCGTTCAAATTCCCCCATCAGCCGGAGAAGCGAACTGCACAGCACCCATGTGACAAAGCACAACAGACTTACCTGCGCCAATTCGGAAGACAGATACTCCGTGAACAGAACCGAACAACCAACGACAATGCACAGAACCAAACTGGAAAAACCCGCCACCAGCCAGAATGCATTGACCGTCAGGGATGAGAACTCGGCATGGTCGCCACGGTCCCGTCGAATTCTTGCCTCGCGTTGAAGAGCGAGGGGCAGGCCCGCCGTGCCAAGCAGCACAAGTATGTACAACGAGGACTCAAGGATCGCATAACTCGCGTACGCTTCCGTACTGACGTTCCGGGCCAGTACCATGTGCAGCAGAAAGAGCGCACCGACAGCCCCCAGTCGACCAATTGCGGTCCACACGAAGCTCAGCCGCAGACCGCTGAGTCGAGTCGTCGCGTCCATTAAATCGTATTCTTCAATTCGAATTCCGTCGTCGATTCCAGGTATTGACCGTCCGCGGGAGAATCCGTGGGACGGTTCGGATTAGTCCGTAATCCCCAGGTTCGCCAACGCTGACCCAATCTGGTTGCGTATCTCGCCCTCGCATTTTGACTTCCCCGGTTTTCGCCAGGTGGATACAGCCTTGTCGATTTCATGTTGTTCAGGCCGAATGCCAGCGAAGTCAAAGAGTTCCGGTAGGGTCTGCTCGTCAATATTTTCGTAGCAAACTTCACGGAACTTACCCTCAAAAGCGGCGCGATAGTAAGCCCGTTCCTCACACGCCCGACGAAAAACTTCGGCGTGGTAGTGCACAATTCCGTCCGTTTCGACGATTCGCTGAAAATTCTTGAGCTTGGGGCCGAAAGGAAAATGCTCCATCCTTCGACGGAGCGCCATCATCCGTAGACAATACGTCGTGAACGCGAACACGTCGACCGGCGACAACTGCGCCAGAAGAGAACGACGTGATGTGGCGTACTCCATATTTTGGGAAATCGAACGATTGGCGTACTTTCGCCACAAGATCGACAGATTGAAGGAATCGCGTCCAAGCGTCCGGACATAGTTAGAATAAACACAATCAATCGGATTGCGATTCAAATAGATGACCCTTGCGTCGGGAAATACAGCATGCACATGTTTCGATCGCAGGCAGTTGATCGGCGATTTTTCGACCATGATCGGCTTCACACAATCGCCGAGGAACTTCTTGCGTATCCGTGACGTAACGTGCGCTGAAAGTTCGAATTCTTCGTCATTTGCATAACGGAAACTGCCGCTCTTCCACAGCACGTGAGGTTCAACTTCCAGTTGCGTCGACGCGGCTGCTCCAAACGCATTGAGCAATGCCGACGTACCCGATCTTGCCATCCCTACGATGAGCACGATCCCAGAGAATCCTGCACTGGATGTATCCGCAGGCTTCACGACGACACCTCCGCGAGGAACTCATCCATTTGGGTCGTCGCGTAACGCAGGATCTCCTGCGAACGGCGCAGCGCATCGCTTTTGGCGTTATCGAGTGCCCCTTCGGCGGAACTCCATGATGTCAACTGCTCGGTGGCAGCCGTTACGAAGTCAGCCCCCACGGGAACGATCATCCCGGATTCGTCCATTAGCTCCGGGATGCAGGCCCTGCCAAAGGCAATTGTCGGGACGCCATGCGCCATCGCCTCCGCAATCACAAGCGGCTGCACTTCGATTAGGTATTTGGTGGGCAGGAGGAATACGTCCACTTCCTCAAAAAAACTGCGTTTCGCCTCGCCGTAGACAGGTCCAAGATAGCGTATATGCGAGCCGTATTTTTGGACCGCGTCGTCGATCAATCGCTCTTCGATTTCTCCCTTTGCAGGTCCTGCGAGCAACAGCGAGGTCGACACACCCTTACCATGCAACCGTTCGAAAGTTTCAATCGCAAGATCGAGTCCTTTCTCAATCGTAAGATTGCTCAACATGCCCAACCGAACCTCCGCCCTGTTCCCGACTGGCACTGAATCGCAAGACTGGTAGCTCAACAGAATTACAGTTTCTGGAACGATAATGTGCGGTGTGCCTGCACCGTAACGCGTCTCGAAATCAGCCACCATACAATCGCATTGAAAGATGTGCTTCCCCGCACGCCGCACAAGCCCATCAACGACTTTCATCCGCCAATCGTATTTGTGTATGTACAAATATGCGTGGTGATGCAAGTAGCAGTCGTACCCGCGAACGATCGCGACCACCAGCGCCAACATATTCCAGTACAGGCCAAGGCCGCTGTTCGCAACCGTGTAGAGAATCTCGTTCGGCTTTTTAGGCGACAACAGCAGTTGTAGCGAGGTCACAAACACGCGGAGCATTTTCACCAGTTTGTGTTGCGCATCCACTTCTGGCCGTCCGCTGGAAAGGTCCAGGACGCGGACGCGTTCCGCGCAACCTTGTAACTGATCGATGACGAGCTTGGTGATGGCCGTATCGCCGCGGACCGGTGGTGGAACTTCGGCGATAACCGTAACAGCGCGACCCATCTCGTTGTTCCCTTGTCTCAACCCTCTACACGTCCACTGCGACATGTAGAAACCTTGAGTAAATCTGCCTCGCCCGCTCCAGCTTCGTCGCGACTTTCGGCGAATTGAGCCGCTCACGAAATGCAGATCGCAATTGCTCCCGATTCTCGCTAGGTTCCGGATTTTTGTGTTCCTGCATCCCTTCAGCGTGCAAAGCCTTGTGTGATTCGGCTATCACTTCCCTTAGCTCGTCACCAAACTCCGGGATGTCGTCGCCGGTATCCAGATCCAACCCCAATCGGGCATTGATCGCTCCAACCGAGGCGGCCAAACTGCCGATCGCATCCTCAAAACGTAGCACGCAGACACCAGCAAGATAGGGATATATTCCTTCATGGAATCGAATATATTCGTCCAGCGCTACCGCCAATACCGTATCTGCATTATTGCAATGAGGTGTTTGAAAGACGGCGAACGAGACCACGGCGTCCGCGGGATCGCGAATGATTGTCACCACAGGGACGCCGCGTTTCGCTGCGGCGATGATGACTCCCGGAGAATGGAGATGGTGTGCGATACGCATCCGCCCGGCCTGCGCGACCATCACCGATCGTGAAAAGGTGGTGTTTGCCGAGCGAGGAAAAGCATCCACAACCAGATCTGTATCGTTGTGGAGTCCCTTGAGCGCTCCATCGTAGTCGCGGTGCCTTCGGTAAAACAACGGCGCAAAAAACGAATGACTGGCGATCATCCGTCGCAGGGACCGTTTGGCTTTCCATACCGTGGACTGCTGAGGTACAAAGAACATTGGAACGCGTCCGGCGTCTTTTCTTACGGAGGAATAGGTTGCGTGCCACGTGACAGAACGGACGGTCTACCACTTATTGAATATACATCGCAGCATGTCCGCCCCACAGAATAAGGGGCAACCCCAGCTCCGATGATCTGGCGTCTATGTCGGACCGTAGCTATGAGCAAGTAGTCGGCCCACTATAGTCTCATTCCGTACTAGCGAGACTCAATTTGCGAGCCTGGTGTTCGCCAAGGATCCAGTCGTAGGTCTTTTTCATGCCGCTCGCCAGCCGAATGCCGGGCTCCCAGCCCAGATATTCCTGGATCATGGTGTTGTCACTATTACGGCCGTTCACACCCTTGGGTGCATCGAGCTTATAGTTACGCTGGAGTTGCACGTCGCCAATCTTCTCTACGATTCCAACCAGTTCGTTGATGGTTACCAACTCGTTGGATCCCAGATTGATCGGTTCGAGAATATCGCTGTCCATGATTCTCTGAATTCCATGGATACAGTCGTCGATATACATGAAGCTGCGGGTCTGCTTCCCATCACCCCAGATTTCAATCTGATGCTTGCCGGAGTCGACCGCTTCGATAACCTTCCTGCAGATTGCCGCCGGCGCCTTCTCACGGCCACCGTCCCACGTACCGTTTGGTCCGTACACATTGTGGAATCGCGCGACGCGAGTGTTCAGCCCAAAGTCTTCGCGGAAGTGTCGGCACATTCTTTCGGAGAACAGTTTCTCCCAACCGTAGCCGTCTTCTGGCATGGCGGGGTAAGCGTCTTCCTCTTTCAGAGCCGTCACGTTGGCATCTCGCTGCTTGTCCGCGTTGTATACGCATGCCGAGCTGGCGAAGAAGAAACGGTCGCAACCAGACTCCTTCGAAGCCACAAGCAGGTTCGTATTGATGAGAACTGAGAGCATGCATAGTGCTTTGTTATTCTCGATGAAACCCATGCCTCCCATATCGGCAGCGAGGTTGTAGACGTCGTCCATGCCGCTACAGGCATCCATGGCGATCGCAGCATCCTTGAGGTCACCAACCAGATTTTCGACTCCATCATTCACGATATACCACTGGTCCATCGGCTTGATATCAACAACCTTTACCGAGTTGGACGGATTCTGCGACAACGCCTTCGCAAGATGCCCTCCAATGAAACCACCGCCACCGGCTATCAAGATTCGGCTCATCGACTCAATACCTCAAATCAACATCAGGAAGGGAGACTACAGATTTACTACCAGCGGCCGCGATAATAGGACGCCACGGCCAGGGGAAATTCCGTCGCGGCGCGAAAGTAACGGGGCAGGAATGTTTTTGGATCATGAATAATTCGAGAGAGCCAACCCAGGTAACATCGGTCCACCCACGTTGAAATGGGGGCCTGACTACCAGTAAGAAACGAGATGGCTGCACCCGTGCAGAAGATGGGAACGTCGACACCAAAACCATGCCGCAGCTCAAACGCCAGCTTCTCCTGCCGTCCACCGCCAATGCACAACACGATCATGTCCGGAGCAACTTCGGCAATACGGTCTCGCAGTGCCTCATCACGGTACGAAGACTCGTTGTCATAGAACGGGGCTTCATAGAAAGCGTTCACTACGCTCTGGGTACGGTTCGACGCCAACCCTGACATGAACGAATGTATGCGTCGCGATTCATCAGGCCGTGGTGTGACCCACAGGACCGTGGATCCTTCAATCATTTGTTCGGGATGATATAGAAGCAAATGCTGCAACAGCTGTAGTCCCGAAATCCGACTAATTGGCTTAAGCTGCAGCAGCGCCATCATGATGGCCATCAGTCCACTATCGATAATCGCATAGTCGGCGTCACAGACTGCTTCGCGGTAGTGCAGATCATTCTGCATCATGGGAAACGCCGGTGCGGCCGGGACAACAACATACCCGCCGGACTCTTTGACCGCGTCCACCAGCAAGGCCACATCGGAATTCCAGAAGTTAACACCACAGAATTTGATCCAGTTCGCGGTATTTGCTCGGATGCCTTCAATTGCAGAGGGAACGCCGCTATCGCGCAAAGCCGGTTCGGCAATGCCCGAGGCGTCTGAAGTACTTGCTTCAGATTTGCCGGCGTTATACGGGATTCCCAACTTACTCATGACAGTTCCGGTACAGTCTGGCAGCTGCTTGCGTTTCAAGTCTCGCCTGCGCAATTCGCTATTGCATTGCGAGGATTGCGTGCTCGATAAATCAGAAACAACACGTTATCCCCCCACTTTAACCGCCGTAAAAATTGCAGCAAACAAAATCCACTCCGCGTTAGCGTGAACATGTTTCACTTACTTTTCATCGATTCGCGTTAGTGGGAATAGAGCGTCTGGTTTGCTTTGGCGCCAAGAATTCCTGGTGCTGGAATTGAAGCAACGAAATGTAAGAGGCACAACGACTTCACCGTACGCTGCGCGACTCGAAGCGTCGTCGACATCGTGGGAAACGTAGCCAATTAAGAATTGGGAATCAACGGAAACACACTCCGTCAATTCAAAATGCGCCTTCTCGAAGCAACACGGTTTTTGCTGTCCTCAGCAAAATGTAGAAGTCCAGCGACAAAGACCAGTTCGAAAGGTAGTAGCGATCGAAGGCCACGCGTTCCTCGTAAGAGGTCAGGTTGCGACCAGAAACCTGCCACAGCCCCGTAACGCCAGGACGAACTTGCTGGTAGCTGTCGAAGACATCGGGAAAGTCTTCGATGTAAGTTCGGTCGTACCGCACGTCATCCACGATGGGACGTGGACCGACGAGGCTCATTTCACCCACCAGAACGTTCCAGAGCTGCGGTAATTCGTCCAGACTCGTCTTGCGCAGAAACCGACCAACGACGGTAACGCGTGGATCATGACGCAACTTGTGATCACTCTCCCATTCGGACTTCATGGCTGGATTGGATTCCAGGTACTCTGCCAGAACTGCCTCGGCATTGCAGACCATCGTCCGAAACTTCCAGACTTTGAAGGGCCTACCGCCACGTCCTACACGCTCTTGCCCGAACAGAATGGGCCCTTCAGAACTGAGTCGCACAAGTATTGCCAGTGTGGCAATGAACGGAGCGGTGCAAACCAGAAGTGCAGCCGACAAGACAACGTCAAGGCAACGCTTCAGCAGCACGACGAGCGGATTTGATAGATGGGACTTCCTTACAGCGAAACAGATGTCTCGACCAAATTCCGTAACATCCGTATGTAGGGAGGGGAACTGCCTGCTCGGCACACTGTAAACGTTGCGATGACGTGTCGCTCTCTCGGAAACAAGAGATTCCTCGACCAGCAGGCGTGCTGCCGCAAACTTTGCTGTTTGCATCCAACCCGATGGTCTCTTGTTGCCAAATTCCAACTCTTCAACACGATCGATCAGAAGGACTGGGCGGAGCCCCCATTTGGGATTCTTGCGAATGAGATCCGAAGTAGCCGCGGTGGCCGGCGTGTCCACGACAAACACCGGTATTCCCCACCAGGAAGATCGCGCAAGCCGGAACCGCGCGAGAGCCCGGAATGACATCGAGGCAACCACCGCGAATGGTATTCCCGCCGCCATGCATAGAGCCGGTACGATTCCTGCCTGAATTCCGATGAACGCGGACGCCATCAGAAAAACGACACTGAACGCCCTAACGATTCGAAAATACTCGCGAATTGGGCCGAGCCCGATCGCATACGCGCCGCAGTTTGACAACCCAACAATCGACGCCACAACCGCACCCGACGTCATCGCGGCCGGCGTCGCATGCAGGGATCCACTCAGCCATGACGTCAGATAAGTGATGGCCGACACGACGAGGCCCGACGCCACTGCGTCGGAGACCACCAGTGGTGCCACCATGACGCCGGTCACCACATACGCCGCGAAACTGGACGACGTCTCTGGCGCGGTAACAGCTGCGTGGAATTTGGGGAAGTGACCTGGTGTGGATTCAGTTCGCACGCGCACCTCGGTTGAGGCCTGTCCCGTCGGGCCATCAAGGCTTGCGTTGCTCATGTCGACACGCCTTCGCCATAGTAAGCGTCGCTGGAGCTAGATGAGCCGTAGCCTCCGTTGTACCGATAGTCATAGTGCGAGTACGAATAACCATAGCCTGACGAATCGCCGGACGTGCGATTGATGATCAATCCATTCAGGTTCGCTCCGACGTCACCAAGCTGACGGCACGCCTGTTGCGCTGCCGTGCGTGCGTGACTGCCCAGCGTGAGCGCCAAAATGACACTGTCTGCGTGGGGAGCAAGCACCAATGGATCGCTAACCGCGTTGACCGGCGGTGAATCAATCAGAATCCAATCGAATCGCGAACGTAATTCATCCAGCAACTCGCCCAACAGAGAGCTCGACAGCAACTCGGCAGGATTGGCTGGAACGGCACCGGACGGGATCACCGAAAGATTTGGGGCCGAGGCCAACGGGTGGATCACGTCATCGAGTCTGGCCACACTTCCCAAGAGCTCGGAAAGGCCCGGTGCTTGCTCAATGCCGAGGTTCTTGTGCACCATCGGTCGACGCATATCGGCGTCTACCAGCACAATCGACTTGCCTGCCTGAGCAATCGACGTCGCAAGGTTACAGGCAATTGTCGACTTGCCGTCACCCGGGTTGGGACTGGTCATTTGAAGAATGGGACATGGAACATCACCCGCATTGAACATCAGCGTCGTCCGTAGCGTACGGAACGCTTCCGCGTCACGCGACTTCGGCGAGTGCAATGTCACCATCGTCGGTGCGAGATTTGATAGCTCGCCCTTGGGAACCGCCCTGCGGCGCAGTTTGGAAATGTGTGAAATCACCGGCACGCCCAGCTCGGACTCCACGTCCTTCGGAGTGCGGAATGAGTGGTCCATCAATTCAGCAACAACTGCCAGGCCACCACCAAAGAACAATCCCAACATGACGCCTGCCGGCAAGATGAGCGATCCCTTCGGCCACGCTTTCTCACCAACACGCGGCGGTGAAAGCATGTCGGTGATGAATCCACCGTAGTCTGTCAGCAGATTGATCTCGCCGACCCTCGCGAGCACCACGTCGTAGAGCTGCTGAGTTCGGTCAATCTCTCGCTTCAGGCTGTCCGCCTTGATGGCGGTAGTGATCATTTCCCTGGCAGTTTCCTGCTCGCGTTCCAGTCGCGCCAACAAGCTCTCTTCACGTGTTGTCAGATCGGCAAGGTCGACCGTTAGCAGCGCCTTGTAGAGCGGTACCAGATTGGCGACGTCCAACGCCGGACTGCGAACCGCGCTCTCGCTGCCGGTTGGAATGTTCTTTTGATCTAGATAAGACTTCACCTCCGAGATTTGCTGCCGCAACTCGCGAGCCTTTGGGTGATTCGCACCATAGAGTAGGCCGACCCGTTCTGCTTCGAGATTAAGGGCCAACAATTCGCCCGATTCAACGCTGGCCGCCGGCAGTTGGGACTGGAAAGCTTCCGATGCGGGATAGCCTCGGTCTACCTGCAACAGCAGACTGAGTCGTTCAATGTCCGCTCCATCAAAAACCGACAGCATCGCCAGTGGATCGGGCTCGTCACCGGCGTTCGCCAGCGCTGCCTCAGCAAGCTTAAGACGCGACGCCGTCTTCGTTTTCTGTTGTCTGAGTAGCGTCAACTCATCTTCCAGCCGCACAATCCGCGCCTGCTGTGGCCCTGTGTGCGTGCCATCGTTACTCCACAACAGCGGAGCATTGAGCAGAAAGTCTTCGTACTCGCTATCCGTTTCCTTTAGCCGGTTGCTCAGATCCACGCTGGCCGTCGTAATCAACTCGGCCGCCTGACCACCGGCACCTTTCACCGTTTCGCCGATGTACGTTCGATACTGATCACAGATCGCCAGTAGAATCGCGGCACTGTCGCGTGGTTCAGTATGTTTAAATCGGGCCGTCAGTACCTGAGCATCTCGCGCCGATCCGCTGCCGCCGCGTTCCACGACAAGATTTTCGCGAATGTAATCGATGATGTACTCCATCGTCGTGACAAGCTCGTCATCGTTCTTCCTAGCCTCCGCCTTGATGGATTCCAACGCCATAAACTGCGACTCGACCATTGCCTTTTCAATGATCGCCGGGCTGGTAATGATCTTCATGTGCGTCGCAAGAAGTTCATCCCCTGCTGATTGCAGTCCAAGATCTGCATTGGACGTCGCTGTTGTTGTCGCCAGCTTTGTGTCCTTGGGAATAACAAGGATTTCTGTCGTCGACTCGTAAATGGTCGTGGCGGTCAGGAAATAGAACGTCGCCAGCGCAGTGAACAGCACTACCGCAAATGCGATGAGTCCCCATCGCCGACGGACTAGCCCCAGGAGGTCAATCTGGATTACTCCATCCTCGATATTCTGCCCACCACCGGTCGTCGTTTTATTCCGTTGATTTTCAGCAGTCACTCTATCGTAGCCTCGTCAATGCAAGCTTCGTCAATGGATTAGAACCAGTTTTCACAACACGTAGGCCAGCCCGGGCAGGCCTATGGCAGAAGCGTTTTGAGACGCAACTCAGTTCTGAAACTTGATCCAGATCCTTGTAGTCCGAACCTACTGAAAATCCCCCAGAGGTCGGGAAATCCCAGAATAGGCAGGTTCAAAATCAGATGCAAGGAAGTTCAAATCGATACTCGCGACGGATGAACGACAGTCGTTATACGGAATCGATCCTAACCGTTGATCAACGAATAACGATCAACCGATTCAAAATCCTGACACGGACCATTTCGTCCCGTCGTAATGCATAACCGCACAGGTTCGTAATATCGGCTTAGCCGGTTACGATCACCTGCCGTACCGCGCGGATCAAATGAGAAGTAATCGCAACATTAGCGCCGCGAATTACGAGTAGAAGATGCCGTTCGTCAAGAAGCATTGACGTTGGGCAATTGGCGGCAAGAGTTGCCGCGAGAAAATGACGACTTCTTTATATAGATGAACGCCAGAACACAGAGCGACAGCGACCGTGTTGCGGAATCGAATCACCGCCGTCATGTCGGTGTGGCAGGAGGTCACCAGTGCGTGCTGACCAGTGAGCAGTCGCCAGTTACCGTCCGACTGCTAACGAAACTATACGCCTCGAACCCGTCCGGCCTCGAGTTCCTCTAGAAAGCAGCGATAAGTGCGTTTGACACCCTCCTCCAGCTCAATGCGAGGCGACCATCCCGTAGCTTCGATGAGAGCAATATCCGTTCGCTTGACGGGAGTGCCATCCGGACGGGAAGCATCCTTCAGGATCTCTCCTCGGTAGCCCACCACGTTCGCGACCAAATGCGCGAGCTCCCATATCGAGATGTCTTTCCCCGTGCCGGCGTTCACCCAATCCGGCGGATCATCGAGTCCCACCAGATGAATCGCCGCCGACGCCAGATCGTCGACGTGCAAGAACTCGCGCCGCGGTTTGCCAGTTCCCCAAATGGTCACCTGTTCGAGGCCCTGCTCCTTTGCCTCATGAAACCGACGCATCAACGCCGGTAGCACATGAGAATTCTCGGGGTGGTAGTTGTCGCCGGGACCATATAGATTCGTTGGCATCGCCGAGTGAAACATTACGCCGTACTGCGAACGATAATGTTGACACAATTTCAGCCCCGCGATCTTCGCGAGCGCATAAGCCTCATTGGTGATTTCCAGGGGACCACTGAGCAGACTACTCTCCGGAATCGGTTGGGGAGCCATCTTGGGATAGATACAAGTACTTCCCAGAAACAGAAAACGACCGCAACCATTCCCATACGCGGCATGGATGGCGTTCGTGGCCATCATCAGATTGTCGTAGAGGAATTCAGCCGGGTACGTGTTGTTGGCATGAATGCCACCGACCTTCGCCGCGGCAAAGAAAACGACGTCCGGGCGCTCCGTTGCGAAGAACTGGTTCGTCGCCGATTGGTCCCGCAAATCGAGTTCCGCGGAGGTTCGAACAAGCACCTTCCGCACACATTGTGCTTCAAGTGCCCTGACAATTGCCGATCCGACCATCCCACGATGACCGGCAACATAAACGAGCTTGTCTTCAAGATTGGGCATGGAGATAGCAACTCTTGTGCGTCAGCGAATTGAAGAAAAGCGAATTACTCGTGCGGCACATTGACATCAAAGCCGCTCGATTCCAGCAACGCATGTCGCCTCGCCGAATCCAGATCGCATTCGACCATCTCGCTGATCATGGTGGGAACATCGATTTTGGGGCTCCAATTCAGCTTCTCCTTCGCTTTGGCAGGGCTACCGAGCAACGTTTCAACTTCCGCCGGACGATAGTACCGCGGATCGATACGAACAATCACATCCCCCACCGATATCCCGGCGGCTCGGTCGCCAGCAACTGCCGCAACAACCGCATGCTCCTCCGTGCCAGTCCCTTTCCACTCAAGGCTCACTCCCAGTTCTCCAGCCGTCATCTCGATGAACTGACGCACCGAGTACTGAATTCCCGTCGCGATCACAAAGTCATCGGGCTCGTCCTGCTGCAGCATTAGCCACTGCATTTCGACGTAGTCCTTTGCATGTCCCCAGTCACGCAGCGAATCGATGTTGCCCATGTAGAGGCATTTTTCGATCCCGGTGGCAATGTTGCACAAACCCCGAGTGATCTTTCGCGTCACAAACGTTTCGCCACGCCGCGGCGATTCATGATTGAACAGAATTCCGTTGCAGGCGTACATGCCATAAGCTTCACGGTAGTTGACCGTGATCCAGTAGGCATACATCTTCGCCACGGCATACGGTGAACGGGGATAAAACGGCGTCGTTTCCGTCTGCGGAATTTCCTGCACCTTGCCGTACAGTTCAGAAGTAGACGCCTGGTAAAACCGAGTCTTCTTTTCCAGCCCCAGAAACCGAATCGCCTCGAGCATTCTTAACGTGCCGATCGCATCCACATCGGCGGTATACTCGGGAGCTTCGAACGAAACGGCGACATGGCTTTGCGCACCGAGGTTATAGACCTCATCCGGCTGCACTTCGCGAATGATTCGAGTCAGATTGGAAGTATCGGTCAGGTCCCCGTAGTGCAGAAAGAAGTTCTTCGCCTCCGCCTGCGGACCCTGATAGATATGATCAACCCGTTCGGTATTGAACGACGACGCCCGCCGCTTTATACCGTGAACCTGGTATCCCTTGTTCAACAGGAACTCCGCGAGATACGAACCATCCTGGCCAGTGATGCCAGTAATCAGCGCAGTCTTCATAGTACTCCTTTTCAGATCAAAACATGGGTGGCTTCTGCAAGCAATCCCAACGAACATCCGAGTATGACTTTGCATCTCACGTGCCCGAGTGAAGCCATGAAATACAATCGGCGTTCCGCCAGGAATGCTGAACCCGTAGCGCCACGTGAGCGATGTTCCCCAAGGATCCCAGTTCGCGAATAATGCGTCACAATCAATCCGGGTGAAAAAATCGCTTCACTTTTGCTCGCGCTGTCTGACAAACAACGCATCAACTTGTGCTATCTGGCCCCTATCGTTTTCCTCTGCGCCCAGAAGACTCCTGCAAGTCATATCGAACCGCTCGAGAAATTTGACGATGTCGACAAAATGTGGTTCGCCTTCGTAACTGCGTTCGAGGACCGTCTCTACGAGGACGTAATCGCATTTCCCAAGCAGTTCAGTGGCGCCCTTCAACGCCTCCAATTCATAGCCCTGCAGATCCAGTTTGAGGCAAACAGGCGAGACAAGACTCCGACCCGTGAAGACAGTGTCCAGCTTGGCGATCTTGACTTCTAGCTGCTCAATTTCCGTGACGCCACTGATGAGACTCTCTTCCCTGGTGATAAAGGGAAGTATCGAAGACGACTGACCGTCTTCTGATGCCCGGCGGAAGGTGGTTGAACCGTCCTCATTGCCCAATGCCATCTCATATACTTCGTGCTGTTGAACATCCCTGAGATTACTTCTCAGTTTTTCAGCCACATCTGGAAGCGGCTCAAATGAAATCACCGCTGCGTCCGGATAGGCAGAGGATGCGGCACGGGCAAATTGACCGATGTTCGCTCCTGCGTCGATCACCGTACCGATTTCACCCACAACGAACTTCATTCTCGCAAGTATCCGAAACGAAGCCAACGATCGGGGCCTCGCGGTCATGGCAGCCTTCAAGCCACCGGGACGCCAAAGCACATCCAGCAGTTTGATGATATTCTTAAGAATCATGTATTGATAGTTGAGGAGCGGACCATTAGTTGCTGAACACTGAAGAGGGTGTCACTTTGGGCAAGAATACCCGACGGAAATACTCTTGAGTCGGTAGGACCTACGGAGAGACCATCTATGGACGAATCTATTCTTTTGCGCAGAATGGAACAAGTTTCGTCATCGGATGCAGACGCCGTTTTTCGCGAATACGTTCGCGCTTGTGTTCGCGAGACGCTGACGGATGCCGTGGGGGCAAATGTGGCCGGGGCGACACTTACGTCCCCGTAGTAGCCCGGGGCTAGTCTGACTTGAAGTACAACGAGAGAAGCTGTTGGACCCTCGGGTTCGCAAGTGATTCTCAGATGATTCCGGCGAGGAAGTGACTCTGGCCGCCAACAATCCTAACGAACAGAGGTCTACGCCCTCGCCCATCACGAGAGCGGGTCACACTTTACTAACCTTTTGCGAAACCGCTCCATCGCGTCGGCAAGCTCCGCCTCAATTGCATCTAGCTCCCGCTTACTCAACGCGGCATCAAGGGACACCTTGTTGGAAACATGATCGGGGTGCAGCTGGGTTACTGGGTCGACCTTCTTGCCCACAGGCCGCATTCCGGATTTCATGCTATCAAGTATCCTGTCCACATGATGCTCTCGTATGTCGATCTCCAATGCAGCGGCGTGCATTCGCACTGCCCAATCGGGCCGTCCAACCAGATCTTCGTAGTCGAAGACGAACAATGAATGGCCGGACTTCACAAATTGATCGTAGGAGCGCAAGGACTTGAATATCTCGTCGACAATCTCACTGCAGCTATAGCCGAATTTGACTCGAGCTGACCGAGCCACGTCGCCCAATTCCCTGTAGGTCGCGAAACAGCAACGTGGGCGGACGAAACCACATAAGAAGGGAACCTTGTGCATCTTCACTACGTGCCATGCAGAATCCAGCGACCACAATTTAAGCCGGAGAACGTTCGCCAAGGCGCGCTTGCGGGTATAAAATCCATGCGAGAACAAAGGGAAATCTGAACAAACGGTGACCGTGTTCTGCAGGAGGTTGTGCTGTAGAGTGGAGCCAGACCGGATCATCCCCACGTTGAGAACTAGCACGCTGCCTCCTTACCTATCGCTAAAATACTTACGTCTCGAATGCGAAAGAAGGAAACAATCCCCATCCTGCGAAACAGGAAGCTGGCATTCAACACACGTGCGATTGACCAGGCAAAAAGCCAAACCAGGGCGACCACCACTACGCCTCCGCCGGCTTGGTACATACATAGAGCGCCAATCAAGAAAATGATCAACCCAATGGTGTGCGAAACCAAAGCATCGCCCGGTCGACCGGTAACTACCAGGATCTGATCGACCGGCCCGCTCCAGGCGGCGAGGACCAAACCCAATCCCTGAATCGCAAGAATCAAGCGGTATCCTTCAGCCGTGTCGCCAAACAACATGAATGCGACCGGCTCCGCAGCCAGCAGTAGCGCAAGCGTGGCCACCGTCACGGTAGTACACAGCATTCCCGATATACGCAGTACCTTTGCAATCTCAGTTCCTTCACCTTCAGCAAACAGATAGGGAACCGACGAACAACTCCCCGCACAAATCATCACCTGCAACATCAGAATGCCTTCGATAAATCGCTGTGCGACAAGATAACCCGCAATTTCTGCTGGTTGCCAAAGCCACCAAAGCAGCAGCGGCGGTGACTTGAATAACAACGTCCCAGCCATTCCGGCCAGCATCAACGGCAGGGAACTCAACAGCGACTCAATCACGAACTTCAGGGCATCAACATAATGCCCTTGGTATCGGGACGACTCCGAAATAGCGATGAACGCGACGACTGTGAGATTCACCAACTGAGCAACACACATGACAATCATGAGCTGCGGCAAAATCAACTCGCCGGGCTGGAAACAAAGATTTATCCCCAACAATGCCAACAGGGAAGAAAAGGCGGCAGACTGATTGCCGCCATGAAAACTGGACAGCGCTATTCTTTGAAAACCACGCAGCGCGGATGCACACACCGTAGCGCAGGCTGCCATGCAGGCCCATGACGCAAACAGCAGCGTTGTTGCGACAGTCCCCCCCAGCAGCAGAGCCCCAACTGGAATAGCAACGAATACCGACGCAACAGCTACCAGCGCACCAAGCACAATTAACTGCCTCGCCCCCAGGTCAAGTGAGGAGGCTCGCTTAAACGCCAGCACATCGATCCCCATCACCGCGAACGAGTTGGAAACTCCGACCGCTGTCCAACAAACGGCGAATTCAGCAAAAAGAGTTTCGTCATGCTGCGAACTACACTTTGCCAGAACCATCAGTCCGGCAGCAAGCCCGACCACCTTCACACACACGGAAATTCCGGCGCGCTGCACCGACTTGTCGAGCATCACGCGGGGTCGTCCACGCGGCCTATACCGCAAGGGTCGGCAAATCGTCCGCGAAAAGCCAAACGGCAAATGCGGCAGAATTCGCCGTCAACAATGCGAAGTGCAGGTTCGACCCAGAAAGCAGTCAAAACGGACTCTTCCAAATGAATACGATCGGATTCACGGCAATCCATACATCACGAACGATAGAAACCACGTCTTACCGCCACCCCTGGAGTGCGCGACACGCCAACATTCGAGAGATGGCTGAAACTCCGCAGCGTAACGTCGCTGCCGTCGCACGAAACCTGCCGGCTTGGGTCACTTCTTTTTCAACCGCCCAGTGCTCACGCAATCCTTGCCATACACCGGAAGTCGACGACGATACTCCGCCGTCGTAGAACTTTGCAATCGGAAATCCACAATACACTTCAGGAATGCCCTGGGACTTCAATCGGCGGTACAACTCAAAGTCTCCTTTGATCCTGAATCGAATATCATAGCCGGCTCCCAGGTTCTGCACGGGCCATAATATCGCCTGGTGCGAAGTAGGCATCGTGTACCACTCTTTTCCGGAGGACCACGTTCTTACAATTGAACTACCACCAACACAGAAATAGTAGTCTCCACAAACGAGGGTAGAACGACGGCTTTTCAGACACACGAAGTCGTCAAGCTGTGAAATCACATTCGCGTCTGCGAGGACATCACCCGCATTTAGAAAAAGAACATGAGATCGTGTGCAAAAACCAAGGCCTCTGTTCATCGCATCATAAATGCCTCGGTCAACACCCGATGTTCCAATAGCGAGTCCAGTTTCAAACAGACTGCCACACAGTTCGGCGGTACCGTCCGAGGACGCGCCATCAATGACGACCCACTCGAATTCATCGCTCGATTGTTGGCGAATTGATGCCCACGTTGCTTCGAGCCCGGAGCGGTCGTTTCGCACGACCGAAATGATGCTAACGCCGGGTTTCACATTCAGTACCCCGACACATCAAAATACAACAAGTGACCATGCAAATCATCTCAGGCGCCCACAGCCTGCCGGATTGAGAAAATGCCAGTAGCAAAACCACAGCGATTGGGGCATCACGTTTACCCTTGATCACTCCGATGAACACGTAGGCAACAATCAACGCACAACCCATCAGCCCTGGCACACCGAAGTGGTACCCAACAACACCAAAACTATTGTGGATCAGACCTCGCTCAATCTCGTCGCTCCAAACCTCCGCATAGGGGCGATCGGCGGCAAACTGCCTATGCCCCAACGGATAGCCCAAGGGATGCACCGGAATCGAATCTACAATCAATTTCGTCGGAAAGACCACGCGAGCGAATATCGAGGACGCCGGATTTGTCATTTCCTGAGAGAACCGCTCGCCGAGGCCGGGCACCAACAGAAACGCAACGATCAGCGAAGCGGCACAAAGGTTTACCGCGACAGCTTTCAATAGCCCCGACCTGGCGTTCCCGGCGCGACCGACGCCATATACCAGTAGCAGCACGATCAAATTCACAAACGCACTGATCGAAAAACTCGCCAATGCGCCGCATACACACAGAATCACCTTCAGGGATCGCCGATGACCAGGCTTTTCCAGCGAAGTTGTCACGGCACAAACCAGAGGCAGAAACCAGCCCACGATGGAAGGCTCGCTATAGATGGCGTTGGTACGCAGGATTGTTCGAGGTAACGGGTGAAATAACTCGCCATTAAACAATGGACTTAGTGGCCCAAACGGATTCTGGAGGGCCAAACTGCCAAACAGATTCATACTGACGGATTGGACTATGGCGAGCACTCCAATTCCCGCGGAGATTGCTGAGAGGTGTGGCACCCACCTGCCGCAATAAGCCGAAATGCCTTTCAGCGGGACATTCAGACTGACGAATGTCGCAATGCACAAGAGACAGAATTGAACATAACTTCGCCCAAATTCGATTACATCAACCCGGACGGACAGGAACATCAACGGGTAGGCAAGGCAAACAATCAACACAGCCAGGTGCGACGACCTGGCGGAGTTGATTGAAAAAATTGCCAGCGTTACTGCGAAAGTCAGTAACAACGCGACATTTAGGTCCAGCCCAAACACACGGCCAACGCGAATTTGAAAAAACGGCAACAGCACGGCCGCCAGACCGATAATGACTTTGTTGTAGTTCAGTCCCGACATTGTCCGTAGATTGTGTCCATGAGCGATCATTTGGGCACCTGCCCTCTGATGGGCAGGAAGTCCAAGTGCGACGTTTGCACTCCTCTGTGGATCTGCGACGGACACGCTTTCCATTCGTTGACCTGTGGCATTCCTCTCTCGCAGTTTTTCCTTGCTCCGCAGAGAGGCCACCCGTAGTGGGATATCGCGACGGATGTACCTACCCATGAGTTTTTACCCAGACCAGGAAGTTTGGCAGCTAAATCCGGTCTCATTCTTGATTGACTTCAACTATCTCCAGACTCCGTCCATGTGGGTTGCAGCGCCCCATACATATATTCAAAGTAAGTTTCTAGGTTGCACACGCCTCAAAGGGCATGCGGACTGATTCAAGACGCGACAATTAATTCATCGATGCCAATCGGCCATCTGCGGTCGCGGATCTCTGATTCCTGACGTCACTACTGGCCCCCAAAGCAATTCGCTCATAACGTTCAATGCACGGCTGTCTTTGGTATTCTCGGGCGCGACGCAGACACGCTTCGCGCAGTTCCGGAATCTTACTCATCCCGGATTCGAACGCCTCACTCCATCGCCTCGATTCGGGCTCTACGTGGATGCCAATTCCATAATCCAGTACTTCCCGGCCAAGAGGGCTATCTCGACCAGACACTGCAAATATTGGAGTCCCAACGGAGATGCAGGGGATCAACTTGCTTGGCATGAAACCGAACCCGGAATTACTTTTTTCACACACCAAGAACATGTCGGCGTCAGCAAGTGCATCGACGAATTCACGACTTGGCAAAAACCCACCCAGTCGAAAACGGCTGTCTTTTGTCTGCCGCATCCAGGCATCTAGCCTCGCATATGCCGATCCAGCGCCGCGTATCTCCAGTGTGAAATCAAGGTCAATAGCCCGTAGCTCTTCACAGACTTCAACCAGGCCCTGCTTTTCGCCGATGTTGCCACAGTAAAGCAGCTTGAATGGTGAACCGTTCGAATCGCTGGTCTCTACGACGGTACCCTCAACGCACGACGCCAACTCGCCGACCAACCAGTTCGGACATAGCTCGACCTTTACGTCTGCCCCAACGATTTCCTTAAGTCGCCCAGCCATAACTGGGCTAATTGTGGAGATAACATCAGCCGAACGAAACGCATAAGTCTGCAGCCAGGTCGCCATCGCCATAAACAAACCGGGCTTGCTAATTCCGGCCGCCATCGAAGCGTCTGTCGGAATATCCTGAACGCTGATCCATACTCTTTCTTTCCTGAACAACTTTCTAAGAAGTGAAAAAAGCACGGACCCAAAAAGAGGACAGAAGCAGAGCACTACATCAGCTCGTTGTCCACGAAACAGACTCCGGCAGAGACTGAAACAGAACGAAAGCTCAAACAACAAACGCTGCACCAGACGCTTGGGATCGCGGGGAACGTACAGCCAATGTCGATAGAGCGTTACACCATTCAAGTTCTCCTCGCGTACCCTCACGATGGACGATTGCGGCGACTTCCGCTTCCACTCCGGGTAGTAGGGCTCTGCCGCATACACGCTTACGGTATGCCCAAGCTCGACCAGCCCCTCGGCCAAGTCCGTAAACTGCGCGGCGCCGCCACAAAAATCTGGCGAGTAGAGATTGGTGACGAGCAGAAACCGCAGGGAACCGGGAATATCAGTAGATGCACCAGCAGACACCTAGAAACTCCCTTCCCGAAGAAGGACCGTCTTCGCCGTTCGCATGAGAATATAGACATCCAGCAGAAGCGACCAATTGGCGACGTAGTAAGTATCGTAGCCGACACGACACTCATAAGACGTGTTATTCCGACCAGAAACCTGCCATAAACCAGTCAGTGCGGGCACGGAATGCAGATACAAGTTTAATGACATTTCACTCACTGACCGGTACGATGCGCCTTCGTAAACCGGGATCGGGCGAGGCCCAACAAGACTCATCTCGCCCATCAGTACGTTGAACAACTGAGGCAGCTCGTCGAGGCTCGACTGCCGGAGGAATCGGCCAATGCGAGTGACACGCGGATCGCTCCTTAACTTGTGATCGCTTTCCCATTCAACACGCATCGCAGGATTCGAATCGAGATACTCCTGCAGTACCGTATCTGCGTTCGGAATCATCGAACGAAACTTCCAAGCCTTGAAATGCCGCCCATTGAATCCAATTCGCTCCTGACCATAGAAAACGGGACCGGGTGAACTAAGTCGAACCAGACCTGCCAGCAGCACAAACAAAGGGGCACCAAGAAACAATAGCGTCGAAGTTACAACCAGATCAAAAGCCCGCTTCAACAGTCGGCTGATGGGATTCAGGACATCCGGTCGAATCTCAACACATGTTTCACCACCGAGCTCCGAAATGCTCGACTTAAGCGGCGGAATTTGATCGTTTCCACCAAACAGGTATACCGACCGATACGGGAGCAACGCGGGGTACCCAAGTGACGCCAGGACCGACCGGTCTCCGATCAAGCTCAATCCACTCGCGCTGGCATCCGAGACGGCTGACTCGACGCCGTTGGAATCTACAGTAACCGGCCTAAGCCCCCTCTCGGGATGGTCACGCAGCATCCGAATAGCCGAGATAGTCGCTTCCGATTCAACGCTCCGGACCGGCACTCCCCACCAAGACCAGCCTGCCAATAGGCGACGGGAGGCCGCACGCGACAACGTAACCGCCCCCACAACCGACGGCATACCAACCAGGAACAGCAGGCCCGCAGCAACCGGACCGTACTGAAACGCAACAACAACTGCCGCGACGGCAAAAACCAATCGGGCCGCGTTCGCGATCCGAATAAACTCGGCAATCGGCGAAACCCCCACGCGATAGGTCCGCATGGCGACGAAGCCGAAAGTAATCGCGACCAGCATTGGTAGCGCCAAGCCAGAGAGGGCGTCGACCCCAAACCAACCACCAACCTGAACCAGCACCGCCAAAGCCGCAACACTGGCCACCAGGTCCGACAGAACAAGTGGCGACCCAGTCAGCAATAGCGGCAAGTAGACATCACGAACCTCGTGGATTCGCTGCCCTGAGCTGCGGCCTGGCGGCCCCGGCGAGCCCGAAACTGCATTTACAGGATCAAGTCGGCGGCGATGACTACTGGAGCACTCAAGACTTACATTACTCATTCCGACGAGCCTTCCCCGTAATACGCGTCGCCACAGCTGGAAGAATACCCATAACGGCCACTGCAAGCAACGTTTTTATGCGATAAATAATTTGATCCATATGTATAATCACCTGAATATGCGCCGTGCGCACTTGCGGCCCGGTTAACGACCACTCCGCTCAACTCGGCCCCCACGTCGCCGAGCTGACGACAGGCCATGCGAGCAGCAGCTCGCGCCCGCTCTCTTAGCGACAGCACCATCAGGATACTGTCCGCGTGAGGCGCGATGACCACCGGGTCGCTGACGGCATTGACCGGAGGTGAATCAATCAAGACCCATTCGTACAAGGAACGCAACTCCTCCAGTAGCTCGGGCAACATTGCGCCCGACAATAGCTCAGCCGGATTACCCGGTACCTTGCCCGAGGAGATTGCGGATAAACTGGGAGCCCCAGATATCTGCTGTACCACCGAATCCAACGTAGCAACACTGCCAAGCAACTCGGATAATCCGGGCGTTTTCTCGACACCCAAGTTCGCATGAACCGTCGGACGACGCATGTCCGCGTCGATCAGAAGCACCGACTTTCCCGCTTGAGCCAGCGACAGCGCCAGATTACTAATGACTGTCGACTTGCCGTCGCCCGGACTGGGACTAGTGACCTGCACAACAGGACACTTCACATCCCGTGCATTGAACATCAACGTCGTTCGCAGTACGCGGAAGGCTTCGGCATCGCGTGACCTGGGGGAATGCATCGTCACCATCGTTGACGCCAACTGCTGGAACTCGGCACTTGGCTTGGCGTTAGCATCAAGCGTTGAAACGTGCGAGAGCACAGGCACTCCCAATTCAGCCTCAACGTCATCCTGCGTCCTGAAGGAACGATCCATCAGGTCCGCCGCAACCGCCAAACAGCCACCCAACAACAAGCCCACCATGCAGCCCGCGGGCAGGATCAGAGACCCCTGGGGCCACGACTTTTCACCCAACCGTGGCGGCGACAACATGTCCGTAATAAATCCGCCGTAGTCCGTCAGCAGGTTGATCTCGCCAACTCGAGCAAGAACCACGTCATAAAGCCTCTGCGTTCGGTCGATCTCTCGCTTCATTCCATCCGCTTCGATCGCTGCCGCCACCATCTCCCGGGCAGTTTCCTGCTCACGATCCAGACGCTCCCGCAACTCCACCTCCCGAGCCGTCAAATCCGCCAAGTCCACCGCCAACAACGACCGGTACAGCGGCACCATATCAGCGATGTCAATCGTCGGCTGACGCAATACAGAGCCGTCGGTGGATATGTTTTTTCGATCAAGGAAAGACCGCACTCGAGTAATCTGCTGCTTCAGCTCGCGAGTCTTGGGGTGATTCGCCCCGTAGAGCAACCCCGCCTTATCCGACTCCAAGCGCAAGGCCAGCAACTCACTGGACTCGACTTCCGCCGCGGGCAATTGTGACTGAAATGATTCAGACGCGGGATAGCCGCGATCAATCTGCAACAGCAAGGCCAGCCGTTCAATGTCGGCCCCATCAAACACAGACAGCATGGCGAGCTGATCCGGCTCTTGCCCTCCATTGGCAAGCACTTCGTCGGCGAGCTTCAACCGCGATTGAGCCCGAGCTTTCTGCTGCTCCAGCAATGCCAACTCATCTTCAAGCCGAACTATTCTCGCTTGCTGCGGATTGATGTGCGTGCCGTCCTGCGCCCACAACAAAGGGGCTTCCCGTAAAAACTCCTCATACCGCTCATCCGAATCCCTCAGGCGGTCATGCAAATCCTTACTGGCCGTCGTTATCAATTCCGCAGCCTGGCCTCCAGCACCCTTCACCGTCTCACCGATGTAGGTTCGATACTGATCACTGATCGCCAGGAGTATCGCGGCACAGTCCCTCGCGTCCGTATGTGTCATGCGTGCAGTCAGCACCTGGGCATCACGAGCAGCCCCACTTCCGCCCCGCTCGACCTTCAGATTTTCTCGCACGTAATCGATGATATATTCCGTCTTCGCTACCAGCGGGTCGTCATTCTTGAGAGCCTCCGCCCTAATGGAATCGAGATCTATCAACGCAAGCTCGGGGGCAGTCATCGCCTTCCGGATGATCGCCGGACTGGTAATGATCTGCATGTGTGTCGCCAGCAACTCGTCGCCCGCCGACTGCAAACCCAGATCCCCATTCGACGTGGCCGTGGTTGTCGCGAGCTTGGAATCCTTCGGTATGACCAGGATCTCCGCGGTCGATTCGTAAATCGTCGTAGCAGTCAGGTAATAGAACGCCGCCAGCGACGTGCATACGATTACACCAAAGGCGATTACACCCCATCGACGCCTGACCAAACCAATCACGTCAACTTGAGTAGCATCGCCACTACTACCGGTGTTACTTCCTGCTGCGAGTTGTTGGTTTTCAGCAATCACGATCTACGCCTCCTTGCTATCCCGGAACACCAATTAAACAACGGTGGCGAACGCCACAATAACAAAGACACCCTCACCCCCGCCGGGCATCAAACCCCAAAATAACCGGATATAAAATTATTGCAAAGCCTTCGGTTTTCATTATTCGTAGATATTTACTTCTAGCGCCAACGCCTGCCTGTCTGCCGAACACTGGCTGCCCAGCCGCGAGGCAAATCTCAACTACACGCCACCTCATGGGGTATGACAAAACCACTCGAGGGCAGAAATACTGAAAGAGCTGCGCGACGAGATGGCCTGGCGAGCTGAACCCACCGGATGCGCAAGGTTGGACTCAACCACCTGGATCCGACATGGCGATCCACGCGAAGAGCCGCCGCTTTGTCGATGCTGAAGAAATTAATTCGCGAGCAATCGATGTCTGCAGAGATGCTCATCACACTCAGCCGCAAAGCGTAGTCGGATAACGTCGCCGGAAGGGACGCTGCAGCCGTGGCGGCCTACGCCCCGCGTGGAAGAGACGAAACCACACCGAAGTGCACCACAGATAATGACTGAAAGGCCGGCTCGGTCCGCGGAAGAAGCCGTCGTGCCGATGCGAATCGACACGGCGGACAGTGCCAGGCTTGAGGCAGCTGGTTTGCTTAACAGGCTCGCAGTACCTACCTACCGCCTGAGGCGGAACGGCACGATAACGGGAACAAGACAGATGCTTCCGCCTGAAAGGCGGTACTACGAACGAAGCAGGCGATGTCCAGCTAGTTGCCGCGAAGTTGCTTCACAAAGTTCGCATGACGACGCGTGTTCTTCAGGCGCAGGCATAGCGTCGCCTCGCGGAGGGCGGCCGGTTTGTCGCCGGCGGCGGCGAGATATTGGGCCAATCTGAAGCGAAGTGCAACCTGCTCCGGAGCGAGCAGCACTGCTTCTCGCATCAGCTTCACGGCGTCGTCCATGTTGCCCTGCTTTTCCTGAACCAAAGCGGCAAACGCCAGGTCATTAACATCGCCGCTCTCGCTGGTTTGTGGGAGGAGCTTCGTCGCCTTGGCCAACAGCATTTCCTGATCGACGGATTCGTATCGTGCGGCCGCAAGAAGTTGCTCGAGTACCTCCCGCTCCTCCGGAACAACCTGCTTTAGAAACTCGGTGGAATCTGGCATCTGCTCGGCCAGCCCCACGATCTCCTCCAGGTGGCGTGTCGACGCCACAAGGGACGCTCGCCAATTACCCTGCGCAGCATCGAGTCGCCCAGCGCCAAAATCAAGGCTACCGCACTGGTATAGGAGACGGGCGTCGCCGGGAGCGCACTTTGCGGCGGCCACGGAATACTGACCATTCATTTCCGCTTCCGGCTGAACGAATTCAAGCAGTTCCAGACTGGTTAGCACGGAGGGAATGACCGGGCAAGCTCGCATGGACCGGTGGAATGCCGCTTGCGCCGGGACCAGATTGCGAGAGACGGCTTCCTGAGTGCGGAGGTCGTCAAGCTGATCAGTTTGACCTGCCGCCCGGAACTGATAGGCACGATTGTGTAAAACCTCCGGAGCGGTCCACTTCCATAGGTTCTGGTCATCGACGGCGATTCCCGTTTCATTGGCCAGCAGCTCGACGGCTTCACGACGATAACGGGCGACATACAATCCGCCCAACGCCTCCTGAGCTTCGGGAGAAACCGGCCGTAGCAATAACGCTGATTCAAGCTCTTCGATATGGTGCGACAGGTCCTCGGCCGCCAATTCACGCAACGAATCTTCCCACGGCAAACGCCGTACGGCCATGTCCACTCGAGCGTGACCGTACGCGTCCCAGGCAGCCCACGAAGAAGCGGCTAACAGGAGTACCGCAAAGGCGGCGCCACCGATTGCGGCATTTGTGTGGCGAACATCCCGATCAGTCCGTACGTCGGCCAGCTTTCGCTGAACCAGGGCCGTCACCACTGCAAGACAAAATGCAATGGCAGGAATCGAAAGGCAGTAATCCACTACCGAGTGACACACCTGACTTGTGATGAAGAAGGTCGCCAATGCGAGCAGCGCCATGTCTTCGCGACTGGGCTTTCGATCACCTGCACGAACATAACGTGCCAAGCCGCCCACATCTCGCGCAACGAAGTAGATTGCGGCGAACAGTATTAGTACGCCGGCGACACCAGCCGTTACGAGCGTTTCCAGATATTGATTGTGGGCATAGAAGAACGTCATCGGCTTGAACTTGTAAGACGCAACAATGTACCCATAGGCACCGACGCCAGTACCACCAAGCCAAAAATCCTGAGCCACGTTCCATGCGACGGCCCAGTGATCGAGTCGACTGTCCTCGGCCATGTAGCTGCCGCTCATTTTGCCAAAGCGTTCCATCACGCTTTCAAAGATCCCAAACCACAACAGCAACGCGGCGATACCGCCAACAGCGACGGCGATACCGCCAACCTGGCGAGGTGATTTCTTGAGCGGCACAACAATCAGCGTGACAGCCCCAGCGATCGCAGCCGAGATGATCGCTCCACGCGAAAGCGATCCCAGCAAGCCGACCGCGGTTAGGAGAACTAACGTGAACTCCGTAAGGGAAACGGGATCCAATGATCGCGTCCGCGAGGCAGGGCGCGTCATCAACACATAGGTCCCCGCAGCTAAGGCAAAAGTCAGGTAGGCCCCAGCAATGTTGTGATAGACCATCGGACCAAACGTCGTGTTAGGCCCCAGTGCAAAGGTCCAGTACAACTTGCCATTCCATGTCAGCTTTTGAATGACCGCAAAGACGGAGATTGCAGCTCCATTGGCCATCACCAGCCAAAATAATGCTCGAGTCCGTTCCGGTGTGAGCGAAGTTCGCGTCGTACTCCACCAAACCGCAACCGCCGCCACAAACAACGCGAGGCGTGTTCGAGTAGCAGAAGGGTCGAGGCTAATCGTCGCAGACGTGACGTCAGGAAAGGCATCTCGCCAAATCTCCAACGATGGCAGCGACCAGTCACTGGGGACAGGCAACAGCTGAAAGACAACCAGCAACATGCCAATGACGAGAGCAGTGCCCAGCCCTCGGCTAGCCGACCCCGCTTTGCCGCCGGTGGCAACCAAGGTCGCTACCAGATAAAGAATACACGTCACATAGAGGAACGGTCGTGTGACGGGATCGGCGCCGGCGTTGATCCACGCTGGGCACAGCGTCAATAGAACAAGAGCGGCGAAAGACAATTCTCTCGCCGCTCTTGAAGCAGTATTCATCGACTGTCGGAAGCAGGATGCTATCGGCAAGTGCTAGGACTAGCGGGCGGCTGGCAGAAGCTTCCATTGAAGGTAATATCAATGTCGATATTGATCGTGATGTTCAGAACGCCGACGGCTCCCAAGTCGCCAGAGCTCAAGGCATCCAACAAACCAAGATCTGCCAGCGAGGGACTTGAGAAGCTCGGCGATCCGCAGGTCGCGCCTGAGGATCGAGCCGCTCCGCCGTTGGAAGAGCCACTCTCACTGTTCGCAAACAGGAAGCTGTTGTCGACTCCATCGACTGTCGCCTCAGTGGACGCCCCGTTGATCAGCGCTTCATCCAGCCCCAAGAGATCTGCAAGCGATGCGGACTGTGCGGTACCCGCGGTGAGCAGCAAAACAGCCAAAGCAGTAAAAGTCAGTCTGATCATCGTATTTTTCCCTCTCGTCCGCCTTTGAAGTTTTCTTCGGACAAGTCTTTACACATTACCACCCCTGTGGTGTACCTAGTCTACCGATTGTGACAGGTCGCTGCAAGCTTCAATGTTGTTTTTCACGCTTTTTTGTTGTGGAACGAATGTACCGCGTACTCCGTCTGTACCACTTCCTCCGCCTGTACCACTTCCTCCGCCATTATGACTACCACTCTTGCTCGCGCCTGCTGAGGCCGATTGATGCCGTAGTGCGAGACGCGCATTCGGGATCGATTGCTGCGATCGTGCTAGCAGTCAAACATAAAACATTCTTAACAACACGCAGCTATGGCAACTCGCAAGTACATTTTCGTTTGCGTCCTGTTCGCGAGCCTTTGCGGTTGCTCGGCCGTTCAACCGCAGACATCCCACGCCAACCTTCAGGACCGCATTCGGACCGCCTACCGGAATGCCCCACAACCCCTCGCGAATGGGCCGTACGGCCGTCAGTACGAACGTGGTTGGAAACAGGCATACTTTGACTTTTCGCGCGGTTCCGATGGTCAGTTGCCGTCGGTTCCACCGGGCGCGCATCGACTTGACCGCTGTTCGGATGGTACTGAGATGCGGCGTATTTCCGCTTGGTATCGCGGATACGAAGCTGGACTTCTGGCGGCTGGCTGTAACTGCCCCGGTGGCTTGACTGAAGGTAACGTGTGCCGTCCGGAGCCGCCCGTTCGCGGTGGCGGAGCGGACATCGATTCGACGGTTGCAGCAAAAACCCAACCCAAATCCATTGAGTTCATGTCCTTCGAGCGTCCGGCGGCGGACTCTCTGGAGGGACGCCAATTCGGCCGAGTAGCTGCGAGCGACAACTCACCATCCAACCAGAGTCGAACGACTCCGGGGCAATTCAGGCGTTAACCAACGCGACCAATCAATCTGGCATCCAGGCTTTCAGGAAACGGAATTCATGAAACGACTCGCCGCCATCATCGTTGCTACCCTCGCGTGCCAGGGGTGCATCCATGGGCTGACCAGCACTCGAGCTGGTGTGACCGAGAACTCGATTCCGGCGCATCTTGCTAACGAAGCCTTTGAGTCAGTGTCTTCCAATGAAAAGAAGGTGCCGATCGACTTCACCTGGTTGCGTCAGGCCCCCACGAAAGAACATCGCATCGGCCCGCGCGACGTGCTGGGAATTTACATTCAGGGCGTCCTGGATGTGCCCGATCAGCTACCGACGGTCTACTTCCCGCCGCAGGAACGACGCAGTATTGTCCAGTCGCCAAGCGTGGGTCACCCCATCGAAGTGCGACCGGATGGTACGGTATCGCTTCCGTTGATTGACCCCATCAACCTCGCCGGGCAGACGCTCGCCGAGGCGACAAACACGCTACGTGAACGCTACCTCGCAGACCAATTAGTCAGTCCGGATCGAGGTCACGTTTCCGTTGATCTGATTCGACCGCGTACTCATCGGATATTTGTCGTGCGTCAGGACGCCGAAATGGCTGGCCCGTCGCTTGTCCGCGGAGACACTCAGCCGCTGACCAAACGAGGAGCGTCTTTCGTCCTTGAGCTGCCTATCTATGAGAACGACCTACTGACCGCGCTTTCGGAGACCGGAGGACTTCCCGGTATCGACGCCTACAACGAAGTTTGGGTATTGCGTCATTCGGATCAATCCAGCGAAATGCTGCAACGCCTGCAAATGGGCGCCCCAATTGAAACGCTGGGCATGCAACCGAATGCAAGTTTCGTTCGCATCCCCCTGCGTGTTTGCCCCGGACAACCAGCTCCGTTCGCCCCGGCTGATGTCGTTCTTCATGAAGGTGACGTGGTATTCCTCGAGTCCCGCGAAATCGAATACTTCCTGACGGGAGGATTGATTGGCGGTGGCAAGTACCCCCTGCCGCGAGACCACGACGTCGACATTTTCGAAGCCATCGCAATCGCAAACAGCAATGTCCTTGGTCCTGCCGGCAACGCAACGGCCACCAACTTCCGCAGCGGTCCAGGCAATATTGTGGCACCCAGCGACGCGGTTGTGCTACGAAGGCTCGACAATGGCGAGCAGGTCAAAATCCTGGTGGATCTGCGGGTGGCCTTCAACGACCATCGCGAACGACTCCGCATTCTACCTCGCGACATGATTGTGCTGCGTTACAAACCGAGAGAGTTGATGGCGAACATTGCCCTTAACTTCGTCAACTTCAATTACTCCATCTTGAACAACTAACGCACTGGCTTTGCTGGGCGATGCTACCAAGACCGAGGTCTGCCACGATGAGAACAACCCGAGCCAACCGATCGTCGTTCCGCGACCTGCGAAACGTCCTTGCTGGAACCATCACGGCAGCCGTGTTATTCAGCGGCTTCGCAATGGCTGGCGATGTTGCACCCGCCTTGAATCGAATGCGTCGTCTGCCACCGCCGCACCAGATCGGCAAGCCTGGCGGCATCTCAAGAACAGCCTGGTTGGCCCCGGTCAAATATGTGGATCCCCCTTCCTTTGAAAGCATCGGCGACGAGACGATCGTCGAACCGACGACTCCCTCGAAGCCAATCGCTCCTGCCCCGATTACTGCTACGCCCGAGGCGCCGAAACTGAGGGTTCCCAAACCCGACGCATCCGATCCAACAACACCAACCCACGCGACGAGCGCAACGCCGGCAAATTCAGCCGGCCAAGCAATACAAGCCGAGGTCGATCCCCAGTCCGGCCAGTACTCCTACCCAACAACGGCCGCGACCCGCCCAAGGCTGTTGCAGTTTCAGGCCTCCGATGAATGGAACGTGACGCGGACGCCATTGATGGAGGGCCAGATCGGCGTTGAAGTTCAGCCGCGGATTGCCCGTAGTCCGGGCGGCCATGCGAAGCTCAACCTGAACGCTACCGCGATTCCTATCAAGCCGAATCCGAAGCTCGTAAACCTTCCCGCCACTCCGGCTGCTGAGACGATCCCAGCCGCTGAAAAACCCGCCGCAGTCGTCGGTATCCCGACAACCCCTTTTGCGGCACCGGGCAAACTGGCCGAGCACCCCGTCGTTCGAGCGATCAAGCCCTTCAAGCCGAATCCGACGCTCGCAAACCTTCCCGCCGCTCCGGCTGTTGAGACGTTCCCAGCCGCTGAAAATCCCGCCGAACTCGCCAGTATCCCCTCAAACCTTGCTGCAGCACCAGACGAGCCGGTCGAACAACCCGTGGTTCGAGCGATCAAGCCGAACACCGCCAATGCCGTCGTGGCGAATGGCAATCCGCCAGCACAAGCAACGCTCAAGACGACACCAGCGGTGGCACCGTCCAGAAAAGTTGCCCCGTCACTGCTGATAACGAAGGCAGATACACGAACGACGCCTGGTGTCACGAAAGTGAGCTCCCCCAGGAAACCTGCACCTGTCTTGACGGCCGCTCGAGCGAACCCGACGCCCGCAACAGACCACATGGTCGCGACGCCAATCGCGTCACCAGTCGCCGCGAAGCAGGCTGATTCCGCAACACCCGTGTACTCGCTTCCGAAGGTGTCCCCCGCCCCAATCGCACCGTCGCCCGAAACGCCCGCGTTCAGCCGGACAACTACCCTGTCGTCCGTCGGAACTGAATTCATGGACACTTCGGCGTCGAACGTTTCGATCGGCCCCAGCCCGTACGCAGCGACCGGGTTCGGCGACAACAGCTTTCAGAGCATCGGCTCGGACGTCCTCTTCCGACGCTCCATCGTTGAGCCCGACTGGAGTCGCGTGTTCAATACGGGATGCAATCAGTGCTCATCGAATGTTTGTTGCTGCCGTGAAGCGGTATGGTCAGCCAGCGCCGGCGTGATCGCAATGCACCGCTCGCATTCGGATGGGTTCGACGCCTTTCTGGCTCAGTGCGATGTGACGAACGAAGGCGTTCGTGGACGGGACATGGACCTGGATTTCGCCTGGGGACCACGTGTCGCGATTACACGAAACAATCTGTGCGGCGGGCTCGACTTCGAAGGTATCTTCTATCAAATCGAGGAGTTCTCCGGCAGCAACTCGCACGTCGGCGACCTCATCATTCGCGAGGTCAACTTTATTGGCGTGGGCACATCATTCGTCGATTATGAATCGCAGATTACCAACGTCGAATTCAACGCCTCCCGATGGCTCAACAACTGGACAAAGCTGTTGCTTGGAGCTCGCTGGATTCAACTGGACGAAAAGGGCTCGATCACAGCCAGCACGGCGACGGATCCCAACTATCGTGATCAGGTCGACATCGAAAACAGTATCGTCGGCGGACAACTGGGCATTCAACATCTGATGTGGGACCGTGGCAACGGATTCACGATCACAGGGACGCTCAAAGGCGGTGTGTTCCTCAACAATGCCTCGCGAGAAACGATTGGGTTTGGTACTTCGCCTCTCTCCGACGACACCACGTCGTTGCTGGGAGAAATCGACATCAACGCCAACTACCAATGGAGCGATCGCTGGGCCTTCAACGCCGGATATCAGTTCCTCGCGATCAGCGACGCAGGCCTCGCGCTTGATCAGTTCTTCAGCCCAAATGCCATTTTCTATGACGATGTGATGTTGCAAGGCTTCCGCCTTGGTATCACCTACACGCACTAAACAGAGTTCGAGCCAACAGTCGGGCGTCGGCTGCCGGCCTTGCGTGAGGTCAAATTCAGGCAAGCTGTCCCTTCGGGTTGCCGTTGTATGATCCTGTGTCGTTCTTGAGTAGCCGGCGTCGGTGGTCACCACGGTCACAGTAGAGGACAGGATTTCGCGACTGTCACACTCTGACGATAAATAGGGGTAGTTCACGTTCGGCGTGAACGCATCAACGCCTCATACTCGCCGGAGCCCCGACGTGCGAAAACTACGCCCTGCGCCACACATCACTTCGAATCCGATTATCGGATTGGCTATTTCGAGCGTACTTGTGCTCATGTCGGCCAACATGGCCGTTTCCGCCGAGGAAGGTGAGGCGAACGAGCCGACGATCGCGAGCCCGGCGTTTTCTCCGGAATTCGCCCAGGAGCCGCTGTGGATCGAGCACGACGGACTGCTGGTTGCCCAGATCGGAAAATCGAATTCGTGGGCGGCGTACAGCAAGCACTCGGGCAAATGGCGGACACACAAATTCCCGAAGGACACGGCCGTCATTCCGATCATCGGATCCACCGTTGTCGTTTTTCAGATCACCGGGAAGGACATCCGGCAACTTGTCGCGGTGGACAAACAGGGGCGATGGCGCACGACGAGACTCGCCAATCCCGCGACAAAGTGTATACCGGTCGTGGGTTCCAACGTCGCCGCGGTTCAGATCGGTGATCGCATTCATGCATTCAGCGGACTAAATGGCGCGTGGGACGCAACGCAACACGCCGGTTCGCCGCGAATCGACAACGATACGGTGATGACGTTGTCGCGGAACAGAATCTCTGTATTCAGCGCATTCTCCGGCCACTGGGCGGAATCCCCGTCACTGGCCCCGCGGGAAAGCGACACAGCAACGGCAGACTGAACACGTACGAGTCGAATAACTGCGACTCGCTATTTCAACTCGTCGATGTCTTTCGCGACGCTTGTAATACTGTCGACGTACTCCTTGAGTGCTTCCACGCCCGGGTCAGTCACACTGGTTCTAAAGAGCGACAGATGCTGTAGCTGCTGGAGTTTCGCGAGTTGTAGTAACCCCTCATCCGTGACGGCCGTGTTGTTCAAAGTCACCTGCGTGAGTGAACCGACGGTGCCCAGGTGTGCGAGTCCGCGGTCGGTGATCGCTGTACCATCGAGTTCAACTATCGAGAGCTGTGGAAACGACTTCAGGTATTCCAATCCATCGTCCGTCACCAACGAATCGCCGATCGTCAAACGCCACAGACTCGGCAACGGACGCAACGAACCCAACTCGTCATTCGAAATCGGGAGCCCCGACAGGGAAAGCCCCGAAAGCCGAGGCATGTTGCGGAGGTGCTTCAGACCTTCGCCCGTTACCTTCGTGTCCTGCAACATGAGACGAGAAAGTTCCGCGTGCCCTTGCATAGACTTCAGGCCCTGATCCGTGATCGGGTGGCCCCTGACATCCAACACTTTCAATTTCCTGAAACTTGCAATGTGCCGCATGCCGTCGTCCGTAATCTGCACGCCACGCGAATAGGAAAGATGGAGGGCTCGAAGATCTTGCAGACCTGTCAGTCTCTCCAACTGCGTGTCCGATAGCTCGCCATTGGTGAACTGCAGCTCTCTCAGTTGCGGAAACGCAAACAGACTCTCGATCACGTCATCGGATCGATTGTCGACTCGAACCGACACCACGACGTAAAACCCCAACTCGCCCATAAGGTTTCGCAACCAAGCCGGGCCGGACAGCACTGGAACCCGTCGCTGATCATCCAACTCAAAGCCAATCCATCCACCGGCAGCCTCAATCTTCTCGATAGCCACTCGTTGTCGCGTCACCGAGTTGACCTTCCACCCTAGCCACGCCGACGCCAACGTCAACACGATGAGCATCGACCGCAGACTGAACCGAAATGTAAGAGGCGACTTCCCGCTGGTCATAACTGCTACTCGTCGTACTGTGTTGAAGACGATGGCAAACATACGTTGTTGGCCTCTTCGAAAATGCAGCTAGAATCTCGGCTCATATTTCCGTTATTCCCCGTCAATTGATCGGGGTGGCCCGAAAGGCAGCGTCTTTCTTTCCGATCGGTTGAACAAATGACACGAGGTACGTCCTTGGCCAACTCTTTACCTTGCGCCAAGGCATTGCCCGAAGCTGAAACCAACAAGGTGCCCACCGGGTACAAGCTGTAGACGAATTGAGAGACAGGCTGGCTTAAAACAATGTGGAAAACAACTCTGCTGGTCATTACCGGACTTGTTCCTACGTTGGGCCTGCTGGGGAGTCCGCCGGATGTGACGACGCTCATCTATTCAGTGTTCGTTATCGCCTGGCTTTTTCGCAAACCCCTATCAAACCTGTACGACCGGTGCCCAGGCCCACACGTGGTCAAGGTTGCGGCACTGTTCCTGGCGTCAGGCTGCCTGACGGAAACGCTCGCCTGGCTAAACAACTACCTGAGTGCCGCAACGGATCCAGCACTCTTTCATCCGCAGCTATTTGCTGACCTGATCATTGGCATTGGGTTTTACGGCGGCTGGGCCGTGGCGTGGTTGATTGCGCTCATTTGGTTCCGCTACTCCGCGAAGGAAGCATTCTTCGTCACCGGAATCCAGGGCATTTTCTTCGAACAGCTTGGAGCCGTGTTCCTCGCCATGCTGTCCCTATTCAGATCCAATCCGGCCACGGCGTTACTGTTCGGCGTGTACGTCTTCCTCGTTCATGGCTCGGCTGTTGGACTGGCCATGTGCTTCCAGGAAAAAGATGCTCACAACGATCAGCGGTCTGGCCACTGGATTCGGTTTCCCGTCGTCGTCGTGCTGATGGTGGCCGGAGCGTTTGCGGGTTGCGCTATCGTCGACTTCGTGGCTGAACTGTTTGGTGGACTGCCCGAGAAACGCTCGATCATCGACCATCCATTTTGGTAGAGCGACAATACTTCGCTGAGCAATTGCCGGGAGGCTCATCACAGAGGGGAACGGAAGGGGAATCTCCGCCCGAGAGCTTCGACAAGGCGATCGACGGTCATGCGTCACGGAATCCGGTACTCCCCATTACTCGCTGATGCGGGCCTCCAGCTTTTCAGAAATGGCCGCGGCATTTCGTCTCAAGAACTGTTGAAGGTCATCGGAGTCCGAATGAATCTGCGCCAGACTGCGCGGATCCCCACCGAAAGTCCACCTAAGGTAGTAGTCCACTCCGCGTAGCTCCCGCAAGTCCTCGAGCAGCAGCACGCAGAACCAATCAGGTAGCTCTACGTAAGTATCATCGCTCGTCACGACCTGCGCAGCGTCGTCAAACTTTCCTAATGCTTTGAGGAACTGATCTACGACCTCTTTTCGCGACAAATCTCCATTCGCCTGGCCTCTCAGTAACGCATGAAGTCTTTCGGACAAGCTGGTGTGTCCATTCATCGCACGCCTCCTGAAGCTCGCAGACTTTCAATGAAGTCGTCCGCATACTCCCACGCGGCCGTATGTAGGTTTGTGTGATTGGAACCTGCCCGCGGTGCGGCCGCCGAACTCTGATATGTGCTAAACTGAAGTGTTCCGCCTTGTTCTGCAAAAAGTCTGCCTGAACGCCTGTATTTCATGTATTTCGTGTGCCATTACAGATAACAGGGCCTCGTCGTACGCTGCCATATTGGGATTGATGTGAACGACAATTTTTCCTTCAGCGTTGAACATTTGGTGCCATTGCACGGAATCAGTGGTCGCAAGTAGCCCCGGTCCCCGTGCCGTCAGAACTTCCGCCGTACCGTCAAAAATATGGTCAACGCCTTTGCTAAGACCAAAAAACGTATCGGCACCCTCAGTCTTGATGCATGCCTACTTGCAAGTGGCCTATGAAGACTGGTCCGCAGCCAGCAACTTCGACGAATCGATCCGCGGTAACATCGGTGCTAATCCTCCGTCATCAGCAGTCACCGCTATCGCCGAAGAGCCCGCTACTGATGACGTGTGCTTACCTCTGACGACGCTATCAACGCCCCTTCCCCGATTCGAACGAGGGTTTTCGAACTGAGAGTCCGACGTCCTGGGCCACTAGACGAAAGGGGCTGACTCCAGATCACCTATCTTCGTTGCTTTTGCGGTCCGTAGCAACCGGCGATAGCACACAGGCCCGCTAGCGTGGGGCCGTTGATCTTGTTGACGATCGTGAACCGTCTCTATACTCCGCCGCCCTGAATCTCGCGTTCGCGACGATCATGCTCAAGCCCACAAGAGGTTCGCGATGAACCGGATAGCAATATCGCTCGTCACACTGGCCCTGGTCTCTGCCGGCAGTGTTTTCGCTCAGCAGACAAACCAATGGCAGACCAACGTCGGTGGACGCGATGCCGCCACTGCACCCCGCCGGGACATTACGCCTATCGGGTCTCGAGGAATCGCGCCAACGCCGCTGGGTAAATTGTCCACGGATTCGGGACAGGTTTGGAAGGAATACGACATCCGCAGTTTCACGCGTCGACTGCGAGATCAGCAGAAACCAGAACAGACGATCGTCGACTGGATTCTTAGAGAAACCGGTACCAACACCTGGTTCGGCGAGCCCATGAGCATGCTGACCGCGAATCGCAATGCCGTGCGTGTCTATCACACGCCCCAGGTGCAAGCCGTCGTGAAAGAGGTCATCGACCGTTTTCTGAACAGCCGATCCGAAGCCAACGAAGTGGCCGTTCGCCTGGTCACCGTTGAAAACCCGGACTGGCGTGTCCGGGCGCTGCCAATGCTGACTCCCGTGCAATCGCAAACGCCGGGAATCGAAGCATGGGTGCTCTCGCGGGAAAACGCGGCAATGCTGCTGTATGCACTCAATCAGCGCGTCGACTATCGCGAACACAATTCGCCGAACCTGACGATCTACAGCGGTCAGACGCACACGATCGAAAGCACTCGACCGCGGATCTTCAATTCAGGAATGGATCCCACCAACGCACAATTTGGTGTCGCCGGCCTGGCGCAGGTCGACGAGGGATTTTCATTGCAAATCAGTCCCCTGGTCGGACGAAGCGGTGACACGATCGAGGCTGTCATCAAATGCTCCGTCGACCAAATCGAAAAATTTACGCCGCTGAATGTCGGCAGGGTGGACCAGTTTGGAACCTATAAGCGATCCCAGCTAAAGGTACCGCAAGTGTCCAGTTGGCATCTGCACGAACGATTTCGCTGGCCGACCAATGAGGTGCTACTCATCAGCCGCGGACTCGTCGCGACGCCCGGACCAGCCGCGGCAAAAGGCACAATTCGGCGAATTTTCGACGGCAAAGCTCCTCGCGCCGAGGCACTGCTGTTCCTGGAAAGCCGTCACGAAATCAAATCGGCATCAGGTGTTACGACGACAGCTTCACGCACGGACTCGGCCAACTATCGCGGTAGGTACTAGGCCAACGAGCGACATTTCCGTTCACTGCATCGACTCGTTGGAGCTCTGGGGCTAGAATTTCGCCCACATTCAGCCGTCGATTGGCCCCCTGCTGCCTTTGGCTGTCCACGGGCGGCCGCAACCGGCTCACATTCACTTCTTCGAAAAAGATTCCCCCGTCATGTCTGCAACGCGTCGAGTCGTCATTACCGGAATGGGATTGGTCAGTCCGCTTGGAAATGACAAGTCGAAATTCTGGTCGGCGCTAACCGCCGGTGAAAGCGGGATTCGCCCGATATCCCTGGTCCCCACAACTACGCTGCCGGTTCAGTCCGGCGGCGAAGCGGTTGAGTTTACCGGTCACATCAGCGAGTTTGGCACCCTGGAAGGTGCGCAGAAGAAGCAGATTCGCAAAGGCCTGAAGGTCATGTGCCGCGAAATCCAGATGGGCGTCGCCGCATCGCAGCTTGCATTTCAGGATGCAAAACTGGCTTTCGATGACATCGATCGCGAACGCACGGGCGTCGTGTTTGGTTGCGACTACATCATGACGATGCCTGCCGAGTTCGAAGAGGGCGTTCGAAATTGCCTCAAGGAAGGCAGCGATTTTGAGTTTCAAAAATGGGCCGAGGACGGTCTGACCAAAGTCACGCCGCTGTGGCTGTTGAAGTACCTGCCCAACATGCCCGCGTGTCACGTGGCGATTTACAACGACCTGCGTGGCCCCAGTAATTCGATTACCGTTCGCGAAGCATCGTCGAACCTCGCGATTGCCGAGGCATGGTGTACGATCGAACGAGGCCATGCGGACGCCATCATCTCAGGTGCCACGGGAAGCCGAATTCACCCCATCAAGACGGTCCACGTTGCACTGCAGGAAGAGCTGGCGCAGGAGAACGGCGACCCCGGAAAAATCTCCCGACCGTTTGATGCCAATCGAACTGGCATGGTCGTTGGCGAAGGTGCCGGATCGGTTCTTCTGGAAGAAATGTCCGTCGCTGAAAAACGCGGAGCCAACATCCTCGCGGAAGTCGTTGGCTACGGCTCATCGGCGGTGATCGAAAAGAACTTTGTCGCTCGGCGCGATACGGCCGTCGCCAACTCGATGCGACAGGCGTTGCGAATGGCGAATATGACTCCGGACGACATTGGCCACGTCAGCGCCCACGGTGTTGGATCGATCAAGGGCGACCGCGACGAGGCGAAAGCCATCAATGAAGTCTTCGCCGAACGTTCTTCGGCAGTACCGGTTGTCGCCACGAAGAGCTTCACGGGCAACGTCGGAGCCGGCGGCGGCAGTATTGAATTGATTGCCAGTATTCAGGCGATGGAAAACGGTAATCTGTACCCGACGCTGAACTACACGACTCCCGATCCCGAGTGCGAACTCAATATCGTGACCACACCGGATGTGCCGGCCGGAACGAGCGTGATGAATGTGAACGTCTCCATGCAGGGACAGGCGTCGGCGTTGATCGTGCGATCCGTCGCGTAGGACTTCTGCCAATGCGTTGCCTACGCAATGGTCGGCCACACACAATCAGCCGCTGAGAGTTAGCTCACGGTTCCGTTTTCCGTCCGGCGCCAATTCGTTCTCGTCGCCAGTCGCCAGTCGCCAGTCGCCAGTCGCTCGAAACTCGAAACTCGAAACTCGAAACTCGAAACTCGAAACTCGAAACTCGAAACTCGAAACTCGAAACTCGAAGCTCGAAGCTCGAAGCTCGAAACTCGAAACTCGAAACTCGAAACTCGCCCCTAGTTCCTACTCGTCCCCGGTCGAATCAAAACCAAAGTTCCCCGATAGCGCGAGGAAATCGGAGAAGTCGACGACACCATCGCCGTTGAAGTCGCCATCGCCCCATGCGGCTTCCGTTTTGCCAAAATTGCCCGACAGTGTGAGGAAGTCGGGGAAGTCGACGACGCCATTCAGGTCCACGTCGCCTGCCCGCGTATCGAGGATCTCCTCGACGATATAGTTGGCGTCGTCGCCAGTGACGTCACCATCTTCGTTAACGTCGAACTCCTCATCGCTGGACGCCGCCGATACCGCCGCAAAAACGGCGTCAATATCCGCCACGTTGACAACGTCATCTCCGTTAACGTCGCCGGGGATACCGGGTTGCTCAAGAATCTCAATCGTTGGCGCGGGGACCTGCCACAGCGACTCGCGGAAAGCGCCGTTCGTGGCCGAGAAGTAGACGAAATCGCCAATCTGCTGGAAGCCCGCCAACGCATCGGAACTGGCGTCGCGGACCGTCTCGACAAACGTCGTACCGGCCGTGGTCCCGTTGGTTCCCCAGATCTCGTATTGATCCAACGTCCGATTCACGCTGAAGACCATGCCGCCTGGAACATTGAACGTCGAATGCAGGTTCGTCCCGAAGAACGAAACGAACGGCAGCAACTGAGTCGGTGAGTTGTCCGCTCCGACCACGTAAAACCCGTTTGCATGCCAGAAATACGCTTTGCCATCGCTGGTGGTCATGCCATCCGCCGACGTTGAAATCGTCGACACGTGCGAAAGGTCCGCGGAGATCGCCTGCAATCCACGGCTGTTGACGGTGTAAATCGTGCTGCCCGCGACGGACAACTCGGATATGTCGCCACCCAAGGCGAGGCCGAGATCGATTTGCTGCGTGCCTTCGCTGGTTCCGTCCGTCAGCCAGAGTTGGTCTTGCGATTCGAAAAGCAGTCGGTCGCCGTATGGCGTCAGGAAATTGATGTCGTTCACGGCTACCTCGGGAATCGACACGGGGTTCGTTCCTTCGGCGGTTCCGTCAGAAACCCAGATGCTGAGCGAACCAGCAATATCGGTAGTGCCAACGAAGAACATCTGGTCGCCCACGATCGTCATGTGTTCGCCGGCCGAACCTCCCAGGCCAGGAATGGAATCCGCGACGCGTTCGGTACCGATGGCGGTACCGTCACTCTTGTAGAGTTCTCGGCCGGACTCGCCATCGTTCGCGAAGAAGTACAGCGTATCCTGAAAGACGACCATATCCGTGGGCGCACCGCTTTCGGCCCCCGGCCAGATATCGGCAATCAGGTTGGTCGTACCGCGGGTCCCGTTGGAAACCCACAGTTCGTAGCCATTGAAGCCATTGTTGGCACCAAAAAAGAGGCTGCCATTGAACTCGATGAAGTCACGCGGACCGGCCCCAAGGCGACCGATGCGAATATCCTTCAGCAGCTCGGTGCCTGCCGCGGTCCCATCCGAAATCCATGCTTCCGGACCAACTCGACCGTCATCGCCCCGGACGACAATGCTATCACCGAACGCATGAATGTCTCGCGGCGTAAAGCGAGCGTCCTCGGTCATGTCGATGTTGGCCAGAATATCGACGGCCAGCAGCTGCCGCTCGTCCAGACTTTCGAAATCGAGTTTCGACCCGCTCTGCGATGTTTGCCAATTCATTTTCAAGTCTCCCCCAAAACCACCCCATGTTTCACATAATAAGGAAGGCGCGATAAAAAATCGCCAGATTTTCCAGCAACAGGGCAGGAGAATACAGATCCAAGATCGCTTGCAAGATCGCCCTGAGGCCCCCGCACTGTGGTTTTTCAATGTAGGACGTCGGTGGCTTGCGATAGATGGGCATTACCCGGTGCATCATTGGGTTGACAGCCCCAAGTTAGAGGAATACGTTTACTGGATTGCAGCCAGTAGGATGTTGAGGCATATGTCTCTCGCCCACAGGTTGAGTTGCCGGCGGACGGATCCGCCTGGTACGAATCACCGTTGCGGTAATTGGTGAAACATCGCATTCGGCGAACCTTGAATGGGTCGCGGGGTGCTCTGATCGGGTCGGTTTTCCGGTCCTACCGCCAGGTGCTCTACCGAGGCGGCTCCCCCTGTGAAATCTGCCTGCCGTACAGTTGTGCCGTGGTTTTAACGGTTGGAGAGCAATATGAATGCGAGCGAAGTACTCAGGATCGTTGATGCGATTCACCGCGACAAGAACATCGATAAAGAAATCGTGTTCCAGGCGATCGAGTCTGCGCTGGTATCGGCTTCTCGCAAATACCATGGAGAAGAGTCCGAAATCATCATCAACATCGACCGTATGGAAGGCCAGATTAGCGGTACGGTCAATGGAGATGTGCTTGATCACGAGGAAGCCGTCGGACGTATCGGAGCTCAGACGGCCAAGCAGGTCATCATTCAGAAAATCCGTGAGGCAGAACGCGACTCGCTGCACGACGAGTATGAGGAAATGATGGGCCAGATGGTGGCCGGAATTGTGCAGAAGAACGAGGGCGGAGCGACCATCGTCAGCTTGGGAAACGTTGAGGCAATTTTGCCGCGTAGCGAGCAAATCCCTGGCGAGTCGCACGAAGTCAACGAACGTGTGCGGGCGACCGTATTCGACGTCCGAAAACAGGGCAGCCGAGTAAAGGTCATCCTCAGCCGAGCGAGACCGCAGTTGGTGCAGTGCCTGTTCGAACAGGAAATCCCGGAAATCAGCGAAGGCGTCATCACCATCGAAGCCCTTTCTCGCGAGCCGGGCTATCGCAGCAAGGTTGCCGTGGTCAGCAATGACCAACGTGTCGACTGCGTCGGTGCCTGCGTCGGGGTGCGTGGTAACCGAATCAAGAACATCGTCGACGAACTGGCAGGCGAGCGAATTGACATCGTACGCTTCAACGACGACATGCAGGTTCTGATCCCCAACGCCCTGCAACCGGCCGAAGTGGACGAAGTCATTCTCTGCAAAATGATGGGACGCGCAATTGTCCTGGTGCGTGAAGATCAGCTTTCGCTGGCCATTGGACGACGCGGCCAGAACGTTCGACTTGCCAGCAAACTGTGCAAGTGGGACATCGAAATCATGACGCAGGAGGAACTGCAGGAGCAGATCGAGCGTGCCGTGATCGGCTACAGTGCCATCGAAGGGATCTCCGATCAGCTGGCAGAACAGCTTGTGGGCGAAGGATTCCTGTCTTATGACGACCTTTCGGTAATCGAGCCAGATGACCTCATCGCCATGAGCGAAAGTGCCGAGGACATGGAGACACTCACGGAGGAGCAGGTCGACGTAATCGTTGAAGACGCCGAATCCCGTGCGGAAGAAGCTGAAAAAGCTGCCGCCGACGAACGACGACGCCAACGCGAAGCCGATCGACTGGAGAAGGAAAAGGCAGCGAACGCTCCTCCCGCTGAAAGCACACCCGCTGAAAGCACACCCGCTGAAACGGCAGAGGCGCCCGCTGCAGAAGCGACGGCCGAAACGCCAGCTGCCGATGCCCCAAGCCCGGAAGCGACGGCCGAGCCTGCCCCCGCAGAAGAGGCCGCTGCTCCGGAAGCCAGCGCCGACACGGGTGAGACGTCGACTGAAGGAACAGAGACTGAAACACCCGGTGAGGATGCCAAGGCAGAAGCCTGATTCATGGCCCCCCGAAATGGGATGCCCTGATGGGTACTTGCATATTTTAAAACTGAACCAAAACTTTGAGCTAATCTCTTATAATCGCACCGAAGGTCAAAACGGGAAAATGCCGCATTCAGGCGACGTGGACTCAGAACGCGAAACCGCGGTTGGTTTCGAGCGACCCTCCAGGGAGAGCCGGCTTATGTAGACTCGGACAAGAAAATGTAGCCGCACCGCGGCGAGAGGAGAGTGGCAACAGTGCCCATTCGTATTTACGCGTTAGCGAAAGAGCTGGATATCGACAGCAAAGAACTTGTCGACGTTTGCACCAAAGCAGGCGTTACAGGCAAGGGGTCGGCGCTGGCCAGTCTTTCAGACGATGAGGTCGCCAAAATCAAGGCGCACCTCAACAAGTCCGCGGCTGCGCCTTCCTCCGGTGGTGGTGCGTCGGGAGGCAGCGCTGCTCCACCTCCGATGACGCGTCCGACAACGACGGCAAAACCCGTTGGCAAGATTCCTGTAATCCAGCAGAAGAAAGCCGCGGACCCGGAACCTACTCCGGAACCGGAACCAGAGCCCACGCCGCCCGCAGAACCTGCGGTAGCTGAAACCAAAGAATCGGCCAGTCCGCCGATCGATGTTCGTCGCAAGGCTGCAGGCAAGCCCAGTCCTGCTCCGGCCGCCGAGACAAAGCCCAAGCCCAAGCCAGCTGCCTCGGGCAAACCGGATACGGGGAAGCCGGCCCGGACAAAACGTCCGGCAGCAGCCAGTCCGCCGCCAGCCAGTGCACCTGCAGCCAGTGCACCTGCAGCCGAGAAGTCGCATCCAAACAAAGTTGGGTTCACACGCGACGACTACATTGCCCCCATGGGCACCGCCGGCGGCAAGCCTCCGGTTTTGGGCAACCGCCCCAAGCAGTCCGGTGGCGAGAAAAAGAGTCAGGCGAAAAAGGGTCCCGTCATCAAGCTGCCGGACATTCCTCAGTCCGCCAACAAGCCAACGACGTCCGCTCCCAAAGGTGGAAAAGCGCAAAAGCCAATCATGACCCTGCCCCGGGATGCGATCAGTCGCGCCAAGGCAGGCGGTCGTGCACCGCTGGAACAATTCACCAAGCAACACGACAAGAAACGTACTGAGGAAAAAGAACGTCGAGGCGGCTCCACCGGTGGTGGTGGTGGTGGCGGACGTCCTGCCGGTCGCGGCAAACCGGGCTTTTCCGGCCCGGCGAGTATGCCCGATCCATCGGTACCGTTGCCTCCCGGCGAAGGAAAATCAACGCGTCGTAAGGCCCCCGCCAGCAAGGGAAGTGCGCCGGAGGATGGCGAAGGCAAGAAACTGGCTGGAATGGCCAGTGCTCGTGCCGCTCGGCAGAATAACCGTCGCCGCGGTCGTGGAGGGCGACCGGACGACGATGATGGTGATAACCGACGTCGATACCGGAAGCGTCTTCAACGCAAGGGCGGCACCAATACGGCCGCTCCGCGTAAGGGTCGCGTCACCGTCGAACTTCCTTGCACGGTCCGCAGCCTTTCTGAAGGATCCGGTGTACCTACCGCTCAGATTCAGCGTGCCTTGATGGGGCTGGGGACGATGGCCACCATTAACGCCGAACTCGAGAACGAGATGGCAGAATTGGTCGTCGCCGAGCTGGAGCTGGAGGTCGATCTGCGGCAGCCGGAAACGCTGGAAGATACGCTGCTGACCAAATTCGAAACCATCGAGGACGACCCGGCCGATCTGGTCACTCGCCCACCGATTATCACCTTCCTTGGTCACGTCGACCACGGAAAGACGTCGCTGCTGGACCGCATCATTGGAATCAATGTCGTGGATCGCGAGGCTGGCGGAATTACCCAGCACATTCGTGCCTACAAGATTGACAAGGACGGTCGCGAACTTGCCTTCGTCGATACGCCCGGCCACGAAGCGTTTACCGAAATGCGTGCTCGCGGTGCGAACGTAACGGACATCGCCGTGCTGGTCGTCGCCGCCGACGACGGTGTCATGCCGCAAACAGAAGAAGCCATCAGCCACGCCCGAGCGGCTGGAGTGCCGATTGTTGTGGCACTCAACAAGATCGATGTGCCCGGCGCCGACGAGAACAAGGCCTACCAGGACCTCTCGACGCATGGCCTCTTGCCTACCGAGTGGGGTGGCGATGTCGAGGTAATCAAGACCAGCGCCATCACTGGCGAAGGTGTCGATGACCTTCTGGAAACCCTGCTGCTGACAGCGGAAATCCACGAGTACAAGGCCAATCCAAACCGCGAAGCCAATGGTATCTGTCTCGAGAGTCAGCAAGACGGCGACAAGGGTGTCGTCTCCAAGCTGATTGTCACCAACGGAACCATGAAGGTTGGCGATGTCATCGTGTGTGGCGGTGCCTTCGGTAAAGTGAAGGCAATCCATCACACGTTGCACGCCAACAAACAGCTGAAAGAAGCTGGTCCGTCGACGCCCGTCAGCGTGATCGGCCTGGATATCGCTCCCGGTGCCGGTGATCCGTTCTACGTGATGTCGGATGTCTCGAAAGCTCGTGAAATTGCCATGACGCGACGTGACCGAAGTCGGTCGCAATCGTTGTCGGGTACAACCGTTCGAGTCAGCTTTGACGAATTCCAGCGTCGTCTTGAAGAAGGCACGCTGGCCGAGACCAATGAGGTCACCACGCTCAACATGATCTTGCGTGCGGACGTTCGCGGCTCCATTGAAGCCATCCAGAAAGAGCTGGAAAAACTGGCTCATCCGGAAGTTCGCATCAACATCCTTCAGGCGACGGTCGGTGCTGTAACGTCAGCCGACATCACGCTTGCGGATGCTTCGGACGCTGTCGTTGTGGGCTTTAACGTGCTACCCGATGAGGCTGCACGTTCGCTCGCCGATGAGCGTGGTGTTGAAATCCGCCGCTACAACATCATCTATAAAGTCACCGAAGACCTGAAGATGATGCTGGAAGGCAAGCTGAAGCCGGAAAAACGCGTCGCCGATCTGGGACGTGCCCTGGTGCAGCGACTGTTTACGATCAGCCGTATCGGCACGATCGCAGGTTGCCGCGTACTGGCTGGAAAGATCGAGCGAGGTTGTCGTATTCGTGTCAACCGAGATGGACGGGGCATTGGCGAGTATCCACTCGATTCACTCCGCCGAGAGAAGGATGACACGAAAGAAGTTCGTGAGGGATTCGAGTGCGGTATCAAGCTTTCCGGGTTCAACGACCTGAAAGAGGGCGACGTACTCGAAGCATACAAGATTGAAGAAGTTGCCCGCACACTCTAAATCAGACTGTCGGCAACGTATTTCAGAAACGAACCGCAATGACATCGCGTCGAGTCCTTAAGGTCGCTTCCGCCATTCGCGAAGTCGTCAGTATGGCAATTCTGACCGACATTCGTGATCCGCGCGTGGAGAACGTGACCGTAACCTATGTTGAAGTAACCGGTGATCTGCGGCAGGCCAAAGTGCATGTCTCGGTCATGGGTGATGAGAAGAAGCAGCAACTCTGTATGCATGGCCTACAGAGTTCCGCAGGATTCATTCAACAGAAGGTTGGTAACCGCATCGACACCCGCTACACACCGCGACTTAAATTCGTCCTTGATCAGGGTGTCAAGAAATCCGCGGAAGTAAATCGCATCCTTGGCGAATTGCTACCCGACAGTGAATCGGGCAAAAGTGACGCCGAGGCCTCCACTGCAACGACCGAGGCAGATGCCTCTGTTAGACTTCCCCCAGATCAGGAAACACTCGACCAGGAAGTACAGGATCAGGAATCCACCGACTTGCCAACGCACCAACAGGATTCGGATTCCGCCTAGCTTCCACCGGGATCACGTCGCTCCCGGCATTCGTCTCGCTGCACCACACTGATACTCAAATAAACAACACAGATACCAAGTAGAAAATGGCAACTAACAACCGCGCCGCAATCATCGACAAGCTTCAGAAAGTCCTCAAGAAGCACTACGAGCCGGTCACTCCTCCGCAACGGACGTTGATGGAAAACCTGCTTTATGCTTGCTGCCTGGAAGATGCTCCGCACGACAAGGCCGACGACTGTTTCGCAAAGGTTCAGGCCTCCTACTTCGACTGGAACGAAGTCCGCGTTACGACCGGACGTGAGCTTGGAGAGGTATTCTCCGGCATCCCCAATTCCATTTCGAATGCGTTGAACCTCAAGAACACCCTGCAGAGCGTGTTCGAGTCGCAGTACACATTCGACCTTGAACCCATGCGCAAGCAGAACTTGGGCAAGACGGTCGCTCTGCTGGAATCCTACAAAGGCACCACGCCGTTCACGATCGCCTACGTCACTCAAATGAATCTTGGCGGGCACGCGATTCCGCTGGGCAATGGCGGCATGGACATCATGTACATCATCGGTGCGGTGAACGAGAAAGAAGCCGCGGCAGGCAAGGTCCCCGGACTGGAACGTGCCATCCCCAAAGCCAAAGGCGTGGAATTCGCTTCGCTGCTGCATCAGTTGGCGGCGGACCTGATCGCTTCGCCATTCTCCCAGAAGGTTCGTGGGATTCTGCTGGAAGTCGATCCTGACTGCAAAGCCCGATTGCCCAAACGCGTCGACAAGAAAAAGCTCGAGGCGGAAAAGAAACGCAAGGAGGAGGCCGAGCGAAAGCAGAAGGAAGCCGAAGAGGCCGCTGCGAAGAAGGAAGCTGCCGAGAAAAAGAAGGCCGAGGCTGCCGCCAAGAAAACCAGGAAGGCAACCAAAGAAGACGCCAAACCAGCTGCGGCAAAGAAAGCCGTCAAAAAGAAGGCCGCGACAAAGAAGTCGCCGACAAAAAAGGCCGCAACAAAAAAGGCCACCAAAAAAACAGCCCCGAAGAAAAAGACCGCCAAGAAGAAGCTGGTCAAAAAGGCCACGAAGAAAACCGCCAAGAAATCGGCGTCAAAACAACTGGCACGTCGCAAGCCGCGTTAACGGCCCACGTCCAGTCGACTGCGACCAGCAATATCCAACAGGCACCCGGCGGCGCGTGGCATACGCTTCACTCGTCCGCCCTACCCTTCTATGATGGTCCCACGTGGCGGTGATCACGTTTTTGCAGGATGCAATTGTCGACTTATGGATGCTTGTAAGTGCGTAACTATCCCCTTCGATTATCAGCCTGGGCTGGACTGGCATTAAGCCTCGCAATTACGGCGGCCTCGCCCGGTGACGACTTCGGCGATTTGGCTCGCCTGGATCCGCTGCGTCCGCGTTCCGAACGAGAGACGGACGAGGTGAACGCCGCGACGCTTGTGATGCAGGCTCGAATTCTCGAACAACGTGGCGACTACGTTCCAGCGTTGCGAAAGTACCAGCGAGCGTGGCGACTGGATCCCGGCGCCCGCGTACTCCTGAAACAGATCGTTCCACTGGCGCTCAATCTGGGGCGTGTCGAGGAAGCAACCCGATACTCCTTGTTGCTCACCAATTCGGATCTACAGGATCCGTTCCTTGCTGAACGCCTTGCCATGTTGATGGCCGATCAACTGGAATACGACCGCTCGTTGAAGCTGTACCAACACGTCCTGCAGCTTCGCGTGAACGAGCCCGAAACACGCGACCCAATCGGCATGCACTTCGAGATGGGTCGCCTGTACTTCCTGACCAACAAATTCAAACAGGCAGCACAGTCGTTTCGCGTGGTGTTGGATGCACTGGAAAATCCCGAAAAGCACCAGCTCCCCGCGGAGGTACGGGACGCGATCCTTGCCAATCCGCGACTCGTCTACAGCCTGATCGCCGAAAGCTTCCTGGAGGCAGGCGAGTATGAGGACGCACGTATCCTGTTTACGAAAGCCGCGGCCACAAGTGAAACGCCCGCGGACGACTGGATGGAATTCCAGAGTGCGCGCGTGGACTACCGCGCCGGCAAGTACCGCGAGGCGCGTGAAAAGCTGGAAAGGTATATCCAGCAAAAGCTGAAGTTTGGAGGCCGCACTCCGTATGAGTTGTTGCAATCGGTGCTGGAACGCTCGAGGCCCGAGGACGAAAATGTGGAGAAACAGGGAGTCATCGCCCGGTTTCGCGACTGGCTGAGTGACGACCCGGACAACTTTCCGCTGTTGTCGTACGTGGCCGATCTGAATCGCCGAAAAGGTACGTTGAAGGATGCCGCCGACCTTTACGTGCAGTCCCTGGAAACGCAACCGACGATGGAAGGTTTCGGAGGCTTGCTGGCCACGTTCCGCGAACTGAAAGACACGACGGGAATTCTGGATACGCTGGTGCGAGTTACCTTCGCCGTCAACAGCCTCGACCCGGTTGCAGACGAACTGGCCGCGATGGCCAATTCGCCCAAACTGCTCGATGATGTTTTCGAACTGGGTCGTAAACGGATTGAAGAAAATTCAGACACAAGGGTCGCCGCTGCGTGCGGGCTGCTGGCAGTGCAAACGGGCCGGCATGAACTCGCGGAAGAGTTTCTTGGCAAGTTAGAAACCGATCCGGAACGAATTGGACTGCTGGAGTCATGGGGCACGAAATGCTTGTTCGACGGCGAGCACGCCTGTGCGATTCGCGTCCTGCAGAAAGCATTGAAGCTTCCGCTGGAGGATTCCGAGCGTGGCGTGATGCTCTACTATCTCGCGGGAGCCTTGCAGTTGGCCGGACGTACGGAAGATGCCATGACGGCTGCCCGGCAGGCGACGAAGCTTTCGGGAGACATACCTGACGTTGCGATTCGGCCAGCCTGGATTCAGTACACAGCCGGCAACTACGCTGCTGCGGAAGCCGCCTATACTCGCTGGCTTGAAAAGTACGCCGAGGACTATTCAATGCCCGGCCTAAGGGAAAGCGTTCGCGATGCCCGATTCGTACTGTCGGACATCTGTTTGCAGGACGAGCGTTACGGTGACGCCATTGAGTGGCTCGAGCGAGTGCTCGATGAATTCCCCCGCGACGTGGGGGCGAGCAACGATCTTGGCTATCTGCTGGTGGATCAAGGCCGCTCCCTGGAACGCGCCACAAGAATGATACGTTTTGCCGTTGAGGCTGAACCGGATAACCCGGCCTACCGGGATAGCCTTGGTTGGAGTCTTTATCGGCAGGGGAAATTCGACGAGGCTGTCGTTGAATTGCAAAATGCCGCTTCCCATGACACACCCGATCCGATTATTTTGGATCATCTGGCGGAAGCGCTAATTGCCACGGGGGACGGCTTGGGCGCGGTCGAGGCCTGGCAAAAGGCTCTATTGAGGCTCAGTTCGATCGACGATGTCGAGGAACTACGGGGCTCGATCAGGCAGAAAATACAACGACACGTAGCGGAGTCAAAATAATGGCAGGCCATTCGAAATGGGCGAACATCCAACACCGCAAGGGGCGGCAGGATGAGAAACGTGGCAAGCTCTGGAGCAAACTGAGTAAAGCCATCATCGTGGCAGCTCAAATCGGCGGTGGCGATCCGGAGGCAAACTTTCGTCTTCGCAAAGCGATCGACGACGCCAAGGCCGTCAGTATGCCCAAGGACAACATTAGTCGCGCCATCAAGAAGGGCACGGGCGAACTCGCCGGCGGCAACCTGGAGGAAGTCGTCTACGAAGGCTATGGCCCCGGTGGCGTCGCCATTATGTGCGAGACACTGACAGACAATCGAAATCGCACCGCTCCCGAGATGCGTTCGCTATTCACGAAGAACGGCGGCGAGCTTGGGAAGACCGGCTGCGTTGCCTTCATGTTCGAACGAAAAGGCATGGCACTGGTTGCCGCGGAGAACGCGGACGAAGACTCGTTAATGGAAGTCGCCCTCGAAGCTGGGGCCGATGACGTGACTCGCGTCGATGAGAACTTTGAAATCACGTGCGAACCGGATGTGTTCAGCGACCTGCTGGCGGCGCTCGAAACGGCCGAGGTGAAGCTCGAAGCGTCACAGATCACTCGCATCCCCAGCGACACCGTCGATCTGGATGCCGACAACGGGCGTAAGATCCTGAAGCTGGTAGAAGCCCTGGATGACCACGAAGACGTACAAGCCGTCTCGTCGAATTTCAACATCCCCGACGACGCAATGGCCGAGATTGGCGACGGCTAGTCCGAATCGGACGACGACTAGTTACCGCGGTCGCCGCTGTGGGCGGAAATTGCAACATCCGCGGGAACAGTGACGTCCGTATGCGACTCACCCGGTTCCGGGTTCTTCTTGCCAATGTGATTGGTGTACTTAGCGCTGGTAGCACCATTCCATGAGCGCCCACGGTGCTTTGGGCACTTCGTTTGGCGCGGTACTTCCGTTTCGACCATAATGACTTGCGGAACAGCAGGCAGCATTACGGCGAGGAGCACGCGTGGTACCAGTCCCAGAACTCGCAAAGCGGGTCGTCGCAAACGTCGAACAGGTCATCGTGGGCAAGCGTCAGCAGATCGTGCTCGCGCTGGCATCGTGGCTGTGCGAAGGTCACATTCTCCTTGAAGATGTCCCGGGTGTCGCCAAGACGATGTTGGCACGAGCACTCGCGGGGAGCGTCGGCTGTAAATTCAAGCGCATTCAGTGCACGCCCGATCTGCTGCCGACGGACATAACGGGCATGTCGATCTTCAATCAGAAGCAGGCTGAATTTGAATTCCGCCCCGGCCCCATCTTCGCTCAGTTGGTGCTTGCCGACGAGATCAACCGTGCGACGCCGCGTGCACAAGCCGCTCTGCTGGAAGCGATGGCCGAACGTTCCGTCAGCGTTGATGGTCAGACGCGGAAACTGCAGCCGCCTTTCATTGTGATCGCCACACAAAACCCCGTGGATCATGAAGGCACTTTTCCCCTGCCGGAAGCACAGCTCGACCGGTTCCTGATGCGGTTCAGCCTTGGTTATCCGTCGCTGGAAGAAGAGCTCCTGATGCTCGACAAGTTGCAGTTGGCACATCCGGTTGATGCGATCAAGCCTGTGATTTCTGCGGAGGACATGATCGCTGCGCAGAATGCGGTCCGCAAAATACACGTTGATCCCAAGATCCGTTCATACATCGCACAGATCGTTCACGGCACGCGTGGTCACGAAGACTTGCGACTGGGTGCCAGCCCGCGTGCTTCGATCGCTCTGTTTCGCGCTTCTCAGGCGCTGGCGGCCGTTCGCGGGCGAAACTTCGTGCAGCCGGACGATGTCAAACGCATCGCCAGCCCCGTGTTAACACACCGGGTGATACTGCAACCCGAAAGCCGCCTGCGAAAGGTGACCGCGGAAGAAGTGGTCCTCGATGTCGTGGCCGATGTTCCCGTTCCCATGATTGCGCAGCAGACTGCAGTATGAGTTGGCTCGGTGCGGCAATCGTATTGCTGATCGTTGCCCTGACCTTTCAATTGGGTTTGCTGGCTTACGCGATGTATGCCCTGGTGGGCGTCATCCTGCTGAGTCGATTTCTGACCTCACGCTGGAGCGACAGCCTGACGGCCGAACGTGAATTGAATCGCATGGAAGCGGAAACCGGTCAGGTGGTGGCGATCATTGCAACCATTCAGAATACCGGAGCCCTTCCCATTCCGTGGGCGTTACTGGAGGATCTGCTGCCGCTGAAAGCCCTGATACACAATCCGCCCAACCTGCAACTTTCGGGACGCCGCGTGATGCTCACCAGTATCGGCGGTGGCGTCAGGAAGAGCATCATGTATCAGATGAAATGCAATCGGCGCGGGTACTACCAGATTGGTCCGCTGGTGATGGAGACCGGCGATCTGTTCGGACTCCACCGGCGCTATCGTGTGCTGACGAAGCCAACTTTTTTGACCGTGTTGCCTGAGGCGATTCCGCTGGAGGGTTATGACATCGCGTCGCGGCGACCGTTGGGCGAAGTCCAAATGACGCATCGGCTCTACGAGGACCCCACCCGGAACGCGGGCGTTCGCGAATACGAGCCCGGCGATCCGCTCAATCGTGTCCACTGGGGAGCCACCGCGCGAACGGGCAAACTCCACAGCAAGATCTACGAGCCTTCCACCGTTGCAGGCGCGACGATTCTGCTGGACTTTCACAAGGATTCGCATCCTCACAAGAACGAACCGGTGCGCAGTGAAATCGCCGTTTCCGCCGCCACTTCACTTTGCCACTACCTGTACGACATGGGGCAACAGGTAGGGATCATCACGAATGGTCGGGACGCGGCCGATCGTGTTCGCGAAGAAGGCTGGGACTACGACCTGCGAACTCGTAGCGCGGCTCGGAAATCAGCATCGATGCTGGCAGAGAGCGACCGGCTGAGGCCGCAGATTTTCGCCCCCAACCGCGGCCCGGAGCACCTTCGCCGTTTGCAACTGGCAATGGCCCGCATTGAATTGACCGATGGAATCCGGTTCGACCAGCTCATCCTGGAAACGGCGTGTCGCATGCCGAAGGATGCCACCGTGATTGCCATCCTGCAAACGGTTGACGAGTCCTATGCCGTGGCGCTCGGGAATCTCCGCCGGCAGGGTTACGCCGTGACCGCGATCATCAATGTCTACGACTCGTACGACTTTGCCCAACTGTCCCGACACCTACTCGCGGAGGGAGTCCAGACGCATCACCTGGCCGACGCGAGTGCGATTTCTACAATTGCGAAGAAGCAGTTCTTTGGAGTTGGAGCCGCCTGATCATGTCGCAGCGTCACGTCGAATCGATCACCGGAGTTATCATCGCGGCGATCTCGCCGATCCTGATCATGTTCATGGTCGGCAGCCTCGTATTCTTCGCAACGCATTGTTTCTACGACGGCAGCTATTCACTGCGACTGCGCATTGCGTCCGGCCTTTTTGTAATGGCGGCAGTGCTGGTCTCCAGAATCTCGATCGAGCAGGGCCGTGAGTATGCCAGCACGTTCGCGGTACCGCTGAGCATCGTGACGCTCCTCAGCATGTTCAAGTACACCGACGCCGGTTTACTGTGCATCCCCCTGGTCGCATTTATCTGGTGGAGTACCGACCGACTGACCTGGGATTCAACGGTTGTTGACTTCGACAAAGATGCATCGGGCGAGGGTCTGTTGCAGACAATCGGGCTGGAAGGAAGCGTCGGTGGCGATGACGGCAGCCCGGACGAAGGCGACGCCGGCTACATCGACCACGAAGCGACGACCGACAAGACGAAATCAAAAACAAAGTCACTGTGGGGTCGCTGGGTTGAACGACGTCGACGGCATCACACGCCCGGCGTGTGGGTGATTTACTTTGGCATCGCGGCCATTCCTCTGTTTGGCCTGGGCCAGTTGCTGCTGCCGGATCATCATCGGGGCGTCGGATTCCTGTTGCTTTGCATCTACGTCGCGAGCGCACTGGCGTTACTGATGACAACCAGCTTCCTGCAAATGCGGCGTTATCTGATCCAGCGTCGCCTGCCATTCACGGACAAAATGGCTTCGACATGGCTGGGTGCCGGCGGCACGATTATCGTCGGCTTGATGCTGCTGTGCCTGCTGCTACCACGACCCAATACGGGCTACTCACTGATTGATTCGATCGATGTACTTTCATCGAAGGACCGCAAGGCATCACGATTTGCCTTCGGCGAAGACGGCGTCAAGGACGATGAAAAACAGGGGCGAGGAGATTCCGACCGCGAACAGGCCGAATCGGATTCCGAAGAGGGCCAGCAAAAATCAGACGACGCAAAACAGGGCAGCCAGTCGGGCAACAAGCCACAAACGAAAGGCGGCCAGCAATCCAGGTCGGGGCAACAATCCAGGTCGGGGCAGCAAAAGAACTCCCAGCCCGATCGTGATCGCCGGCAGCAAAGCCAGTCAAACCGCGAGCAGCAAGACAGGGACTCCGGCGACTCCCAGGACGCGGACGATTCGCGGCAACAATCAGAACGCCGTTCACAGAACGATCAAGACCGCAACGACAGTGACAATCGTCGCTCCGACCAGCAGCAAGAACGCAGCGAGAATTCGGAATCGAATACCAGGCAAAACGATGACGACAGCAACCAGCAGGAAGGCTCGCGAACGACGCAGGCGCAACCCAAGCCCCCTTCGCCAACCAACCCTCTGCAGAATCTTTCGCTCCCATCCATTCCGAAGCTCGTCTATTTCGTCCTCATCGCAATCATCGTGTTCTTCGTTTTCCTCTGGTATGGGCGTGAGATTGGTGCCGCAATCAACGCCTTCATTCGCGATTTCATGGAAATGATCCGGCGGTTGTTTGGTGGGACCCCAAGGGCAGGTGCGGAACACATCGAGGAAGTCGAAGTGGCCGAACCCGAACCAGTTCGAGCGTTTGCGTCGTACCAGGATCCGTTCCTCGCAGGCACCGCGGATCGGTATTCCCCGCAACAGCTGGTGAACTATTCGTTCGAGGCCTTGCAGGCGTGGGCTCATGAACGTGATTGTCCGCGATCGGAAGAACAAACGGCACTTGAATTTGCGGCGCAGGTCGGAGACACGGACGGCAAGGTCGGCCCGGCAGCTCGCAACCTTGCAATTCTCTACAACCAGGCCGCCTACGCCCCGGGAACCCTGGGCAAGGAATCAGTCTCTCACCTCCGTAGTCTTTGGGGAGTCCTGCGTGGCAAGTCGCGGCAGTGAACGGCGCGGTGAAATGCTCTAGAATCTTCGGATCTTCCAACCCGAGATCAAGAGCCATGAAATCGTATCTGATTCCCTTGTTTGTATTGCTGCTGTCAATTGGCGGCAACGCGATAGCCCGGCAACCCAACGTCGTCGTTTTCCTGACGGATGATCAGGGCTGGGGCGACCTCAGCATGAACGGCAACACGAACCTTTCGACGCCGAACATTGATTCTCTGGCTCGGGACGGTGCGAGCTTCGATCGCTTTTATGTTTGTCCGGTCTGTTCGCCAACTCGAGCGGAATTTCTCACCGGTCGATACCATTCTCGTTCCAACGTCTACAGCACGTCCGCCGGTGGCGAACGCATGAACCTCGACGAGATGACAATTGCCCAGACGTTCAAGGCGTCCGGTTACGCGACCGCGGCGTTTGGGAAATGGCACAACGGAATGCAGTACCCGTATCATCCCAACGGGCGCGGGTTTGATCTGTACTACGGATTTTGCTCGGGGCACTGGGGCAATTATTTTGATCCAATGCTGGAGCGGAACGGCAAAATCACAAAGGGCAAGGGCTTCGTCATCGATGACTTCACGAACAACGCGATGCAGTTCATCGAGGAACACCGCGAGCAGCCGTTCTTCGTTTACTTGCCCTATAACACGCCCCACTCACCGATGCAGGTTCCGGATCGCTTTTGGGAGAAGTTCAAGGATCACACCTTGCCCATGCGGCATCGCGACGGGAAAGAGAACATGTTGCACGCTCGAGCGGCCCTGGCGATGTGCGAAAACGTCGACTGGAACGTGGGGCGGCTCATGGCAAAGCTCGAGGAGTTGAAGCTGACCGAGGACACGATCATTGTGTTCTTCCACGACAACGGCCCCAATGGCAGCCGCTGGAATGGCGGCATGAAGGGTCGCAAGGGATCAACGGATGAGGGCGGAGTGCGTTCGCCGCTGTTGGTGAAATGGCCGGCCTCGATTCCTGGTGGCAAAAAAATCTCGCAGATCGCCAGCGTCACCGACCTTTTGCCGACACTCGCCGATCTCGCAGGAGCTCCCGTCGCAAGCAAGAAACCACTGGACGGAGTCAGCCTCAAACCTTTGTTGACCGAAGACGCTCCCGCGTGGCCCGAGCGTATGCTGCTGAACACGTGGAACCGCAAAGTCAGCGTTCGCACGCAACAGTATCGGCTGGACAATCGCGGCGTGCTGTTCGACATTCCAGCCGACCCTGAACAACGCACCCCCGTAACCGACAAACCCGATGTGAAGGCGAGACTTCAGGCGGCCGCTGACAAGTGGCAAGCGGAATTGAATCCCGGCGACCGTACCGACAATCGACCGTTTTTGATCGGACATCCGGGTTATCAGTTCACACAGATTCCCGCTCGCGACGGAGTGGCACATGGCGGAATCAAGCGATCGAACCGGTATCCAAATTGCTCGTACTTCACCAACTGGAGAACGAAAGCCGACAAGATTGTGTGGACGGCAGAAGTGCCCGCAGACGGCGTCTTCGAGGTCGACTTGTACTACACGTGTCCGGGCAAGGATGTTGGTTCGACGTTCGAACTCAGTTTCGGTGCAGCTTCCCTGTCTGGAAAAATCACAGAAGCTCACGATCCTCCTGAACGCGGCGCGGAGCACGATCGATCTCCGCGAACGGAATCCTACGTTAAGGACTTCAAACCGCTCTCGTTGGGAAAAATTGAGCTTAAGAAGGGACGCGGCGAACTAACGCTAAAAGCCACCGATATTCCGGGCTCGCAAGTGATGGATTTCCGCTTGCTGATGCTAACTCGAGTCGAATAACCGTCGTTATCGAGTCAGGAATTTCGCGTACTTACGTAGCCTCCGGTAGAACATGCTAACTCAAGAGGATCGCATGCGCCGGACTCACACACAACTCAAGCTCGAACTACTTGAGAACCGCAGGCTGCTATCAGCTGCGCCAGCGGTAAGCAGCCATCTTCCAGCGGGTCCGATCGCAGCCGGCGAGCGTGTGAGCTACGTCGTCGATATTCACAACGACGGGCCTGCCATCGGCGACCTACGTATCTCGGATGGTATCGACGAAGTCCTGGACGACATTGAATGGGTTCGCGAAGACTGGCAATTCCGCCAGCATGACCTCACTCCCGGAGATGGTCGCGGAGCGGTCTTTCTGGGTAGCGATTGGCCCAATGAATCCTATCACTTCAGCTTCGGGGCGAGTGTCGATGGAGGAGATTTGAACGGGGACGGACTGGCCGACATCGTGGTTGGCGGCAACAACAAAGTCTACGCCCTGATCGCTGGAAGACGTGTTGGGAACGATCCCGAAATTGAATTCGTCACCAATCCAGGCGGCGCAACGGCCGTCAGCGTTCCGGGGGACCTAAATGAAGATGGCTTCGATGACCTGCTGGTCGTGCATCAACGAACGTTCGGCCGTTCGGACGCGCACCTGTTTTGGGGCGGTGACCAGTTCGGCAATCAACCGGTCGATTTGACGGCCGACGGTTCCGGGATCCGCATAACGGGCTTTGCCAACGAAGGCACCGTCGTCGATGCGATGCAAGTTACTTCGGCCGGCGATCTGAACCACGACGGCATTGTTGACTTCGCCATTTCGACCAATTCAACGGCAGGCACGCATTCGGCCGTCTACGTTCTGTTCGGCGGTCCGACGCTCATCGACGGTGAAACGATCGACGTTCGATCGCTGGATGGATCCAACGGTTTCATGATCGAGGGTGGTGATACCAATCTCGGCACTTCGATTGCCGGGGGTGGAGACCTCAATGGCGACGGAGTTGACGATCTTGTCGCGTCCGCCAACGACCACCTACACATCGTTTTCGGAACAGAAAAGCACGTTCCTGGCGGCAAAGTTGCCCTCAAGGACCTCTACGATTTCACGACTGCAATACGCGGACTGGATACTCGACATGCTGCCATTGCGCAGGACATAAACGGAGACGGCATCGATGAATTGCTGTCAGATGAGACCGTACTGCTGGGAGGTCAGGCATGGCTGGCTGCGAGCGACTTCAATGATTCGATGTTGGATGGTCGCCGTGCATTCCGTCTGGTCGCAGAACCCGATGCGGCGACGGACAGGGGAGTCGGCGGCATCGGTGACATCAACGGCGACGGACTTGGAGACTTTGCCATTAGCGCGGTGCGACCACCGGAATACTACGACCGGTTCCACTACGACCGGGCCGCCGTGCATGTCGTGTTCGGCAGTGAGACGATTGGCTCGAGTGGTTTTGTCGACATTACGTCACTCGCGGGCAACAAGGGCTTTGTGCTTCGCAGTGACGCATGGTCGCCGGGGCGTAATCAGTCTGACATAGCGGGCGGGGATACGTTCGCGTTCGCAGCCGTTGGTGACTTACAGGGCGATGGTATCGACGATCTGGTGTTTGACACGTCTGTCCACGAACGGGGGCCCTACGCCAATCACTTCAGTGGCCCCACGATTGCCATTTCAGGTCAGCGACCACGCACGACCGCCGGCACTGGCGTCCTTCACGAAACGATATCCATGGCCAGCGAGTCGAGTACCTCGTACCGAGTCACCGGAGTTGCCAGACAGACGATCCCCGCCTGGCCACAGCATCATCTGACGGTCTTGCCGGCTACGGAACTTTCCGTCACGACGTCCGGATTGCCCGCTTCTCTAGTTCCCGGGCAAACGTTTGCGTACGACGTCATCGTGTCGAACAACTCGGAAAACGAAGCTGTCAGCGCAGTGCTGTTGGACCACGTTGCGGATTCGTTACGCGATGTCACCTGGACGCGAATTGGCGGTACGCCCGCGAGCCGGGTTCTATTTGCAATGGATACGGACGAAGCGTTGCTTCTCGATGATGATGTCGCTGCAACTTTCCGATCGAACTCGACATCGATCGTTGACTTTAACGGAGATGGCCGGCCCGACCAGATCCGCGAAATCATCGACACGGCGTCCGCCTATGAAGTATCGCGATCCACTTTGGGTCTGAACGCATACGACGCCGGTGACCTCAACCGCGACGGATATCGCGACGTCTTTGTTTCCTTCAGCGAAGGCCCCGGAATACTCCTTTTCGGCGCCGCGGAGTTCAACGGCGGCCCCATCTTCGCGAGGCCGGATCGTAGCAACGTCGTAGTGTTGGACGGACTCTCAATCCTGCAATCTTTCAGCTCTGCTTCGGCACCAATCGGCGACGTGAACGACGATGGATTCGACGATGTCCTCATTGGGAACCCACTGGGCCCCGGGCAGGCGTTCGTGTTGTTCGGTGACGATTCACTGGCGGAGAAGGACAGCATCGATGTTCGCGAACTGTCGGGGCTCGACGGGTTCGAACTACGAGGAGTCCGCCGAGCTCTGGAGCCGCTGGTGCGACTTGGCGATTTGACAGGTGACGATGTCGGCGAGTGGGTCGGTGCCGCAGGAGACCATAACGGGGATGGGATAGACGATTTTCTGGTTGGCGCCAGTCCCTGCGTGGACCTGCGAAGGTGCGCAAATGGTGACGAGCAAACGTGGGTCGTATTCGGAACCGATACGACGGAGGCGGGAGTTGGCCCGATCAACGAGGAAATATCCATCCCGGCTGGCTCGAGTTTCCGATACACGGTCGTGGGCACGGTTCCTTCGGATGTTGTGGCACTGACCGGGCTCGTATCGATAACCACCGACCGGCGACAAGTTGAGCTGGAGCCGACGAACAACTCGTTGGTCGTTGAACTGGAGGTCCGCGACCGAAGTGTCGTGGGCGATCTGAACGGCGACGACCTTGTCGACTTCAAGGACTTTGTGATTCTGTCAGTGAACTTTGGACGGACGGGCATAGCGTCGTACGATGGCGACCTGGACGACGATGGCGAAGTAACATTTACAGATTTCCTGTTGCTTGCAGCCAACTGGCGTCCGTAGCGGTGGCCTCAGTGAAGATGGATTGCTACTCGCACGCGGGCGAGTAGCGTATTCTTGTGCGACGTGACGTCCAGTGGTACGGTTCATATTCGCCATGCCCCAAGACTGGAGTCTCCCATGATGCGACTGCTGAAAACTGCCGTTGTCGTTTTCCTGCTGGCCACTTCGACACGAGCCGCCGACCGACCGAACATCCTGTTCATCATGTCTGATGATCATGCGTTTCAGGCCATGAGCTGTTACGGCAGCAAGGTTAACAAGACTCCAAACCTTGACCGAATCGCCAATGAGGGTATGCGATTCGATCGATGTTACGTCACCAATTCGATCTGCGGTCCATCGCGTGCCGTAATTCTCACGGGCAAATTCAGCCACTTGAATGGCTTCGAACGCAACGGACGCACCTTCGACGGCTCACAACAGACGGTCGCCAAACTACTGCATAAGACGGGCTATCAAACGGCCGTCGTTGGTAAATGGCACCTCCGCAGTACGCCCACGGGCTTCGACTACTACAACGTGCTGATTGGGCAGGGACCCTACTACAACCCGCCGATGAAGACCATGGATTCCGCGGGACAGCCCACGGTCGTCAAACACACCGGCTACACCACCGACATCATCACCGACCACGCACTCGATTGGCTCAACACCAAACGCGACGACGACAAGCCATTCTTTTTGATGTACCAACACAAGGCTCCTCATCGCAACTGGCAACCGGGTCCGAAGTACCTGACCAAGTACGACGATGTGGAGATCCCGGAGCCCGAGACGCTCTTCGACGACTACAGCAACCGTGCCGACCCGGCGCGAGAGCAAAAGATGACGATCGAAAAAGATCTGAATCTCCGTGATCTTAAATTGGAAAAGCAACGCGGTTTCACGGCAAGCCAGCAAGCGACATGGGACGCGGCCTATGGCCCCAAGAACGCGCTCTTTCGCAAGCAAAACCCTCAGGGCAAAGATTTGATTCGATGGAAGTATCAACGCTACGTGAAGGACTATCTCCGATGCGTTGACTCCGTGGATGAAAACATTGGCCGCGTTCTGGATCGACTGGATGAGTTGGGGCTCACCGACAACACAATCGTGATCTACTCATCCGATCAGGGCTGGTATCTCGGCGACCACGGCTGGTTCGACAAACGCTGGATGTACGAAGAGTCATTCCGTACTCCGTTGCTCGTTCGCTGGCCGGACAGGATCAAACCGGGAAGTGTCTGCGACAAAATGGCCATGAACCTGGACTTCGCAGAGACGTTCCTTGAGGCTGCCGGCGCAGCGATCCCTACGGACATGCAGGGCGCGAGCCTCGTTCCGCTGCTGGAGGGCAAGGAGCCGGTCGACTGGCGAACCGCCATGTACTATCACTACTATGAGTTTCCCGGCGGTCACAGCGTCGCCCGTCACTACGGGATTCGCACGGATCGCTACAAGTTGATCCACTACTATCCGCATGAGCGTCGTCCGGACATGGACCAATGGGAACTGTTCGATCTTGAAGAAGACCCGAACGAACTGCAAAGTATCTATGATGACGCCCAACATGCTGATTTGGTCAAAGAGTTGAAAGCTCGACTGTATGACCTGAAAGCAAAGTACAAAGACGACGGTACCGTCGTTGGCAACAACAAGAATGACAACGGTCGCGGGAACCGCAACAGAAATCGAAACGGGAATCGAAAGGCAGCCTGATATGACGACTCGACGAGATCTTTTGAAAACGGGGCTCGCGCTCGGTGCGGGCGCGATGACGACGGGCATCCCTGCAACGCTCAAGGCGGCAGAAGAACCGAAACGCTATGCCAATCCGATCGGCGTTTCGACTTACTCGTTCTGGCAATTTCGGCGACAGGACTATCGTCCGATCGAGAAATGCCTGGAACTCGCTGCCGACATGGGTTTCGATGGCGTCGAAATCCTGAAAGTGCAGATGGAAGGCGAGCCCAGCAATTCGCAACTGCAGAAAATCAAACAACGCGCGTTTTCGCTGGGGCTGGATCTGATGGGTTATTCGACCCACCAGAGTTTCGTGAAGCCGGACAAGGCAGAACGCCAAAAGAACGTCGACGCCACCAACGCCATGATTGAGGAAGCGTACCGCCTTGGCATTCCAACATTGCGCATCAACACGGGTCGCTGGGGGACCAGCGGATCGTTCGACGAATTGATGGCCAACAAGGGCATCGAACCGACGCTTGAAGGGTACACGGACGATGAAGGTTTCAAATGGGTTATCGATTCCATTGAAAAGCTGATCCCCAAAGCCGAGGAATGCGGCGTCACGATGGGGCTGGAAAATCACTGGGGACTGGGCCGCACGGCCGAAGGCGTCAAACGAATCGTTGACGCAATCGATTCTCCGTGGTTGCAGGTGACATTGGATACCGGCAACTTCCTGGAAGACCCCGGACATCGACAACTAAAGATGCTCGCACCCCAGGCGATCCTGCTACAGGCGAAGACCTACTACGGAGGCGGCACATGGTACACGCTGGATCTGGACTACGCGAAGATCGCTCAGATCATGCGTGATGCGAATTATCGTGGTTACGTCTCACTGGAATTTGAAGGCAAAGCAGACCCAACAGAATCGGTCCGCAAGAGTCTGGAGATGCTGCGAGGCCACTTCTCCTGATCGCGTGCCTGCGTGCATGCCACCCTGGCGAGACTTCCACCCTGGCTATCATGCCACATCAGCGAGACTTCCAATTGCCGTTGTGGCGACCGGCGGGCTACTAGCCAGACTGGCCTCGCACGTGATGAACGGGCACCCAGTGTTGTTCAGCATCAACCGTGACCGTTTTCGCATTCGCATATCGCATCGTATACGCAGCACGGCGACGATCGCTGGTGTTCGCATGGCTGCCGTGAATGACATACGAATCGTGAATGGAAAGACTCCCGGCCGACATCTCCAACGGTACAGCCGCCGCCTCCATGCCGGCGGTGACCTCCACCGTTAATCCCAACAGGTCATTGGCTCCCGTGGCGACTTTGTCCAGTTCCGGGTAGCCCTCGTGCGAGGACGGAATAACGTTCATGCAACCGTTGTTCACGTCCGTATCGTCGATCGCAACCCAGACCGTAGCGACATCCGTGCCTTTGACGGAATGCCAGTAGGTGTTGTCCTGATGCCATGCAACAGGCAGACCATCGTGAGGCAATTTCACAATCAGGTGCGACATGATAAGAATCAGATCGTCGCCGAGAACTGATGCAACGGCATCGAGAATTTTGGGATGTCGACAGAAGTCCAACCAGAAGTCGCTCTTTGTATGCGGCTCGGTGAGGTATTCCGGCCGAGCGGCGACTTCCTTGTGCGCGCCGTCTTTGTAGACGACCAGCCTTTCCGGCATATCCGCGATGCTACGAGCGAGCTCGGCACGAGCTGATTCGATTTCGTCGGCGGACAACACATCGCGAAACAGACAGTAGCCTTCGCCGGCGTAGCGTTCCGGTTCGGTGTTTGGAGTTGGCGCCATGCATAGCCTCCACGACAAGAGACGGTGACGTATCAATCATGGTAAAAATAAAGGGCAGGCCGTGATGACGACCTGCCCTTTGCAAAGTGGAGGATGACGGGTTCGAACCGACGACCTACGCGCTGCCAGCGCGTCGCTCTCCCAACTGAGCTAATCCCCCGGCTTGTTCATTCTAAACTCGCGAAATGCAAAGGAAATGAGCATTTGGCGAATGTGTGCCGTATGTTTTATCTGTGGGCTTTTGGTAGCGACACGTTCCGCGTAGATTTATCCGGCAAATCGCGTCGGGACTTGGGCCCGTCCAAATGAGCAACCTGTAACTCACTTGAAGCTGTCATTCAGACGGGTCACGTTAGCAGGTGCCCGATCTGCTTGTCAAGAACCGTCGTCAGGCCACCAGAAACTTGAAGCGTTCGCTGTCTACCTTCGCCAAAATCGCCATCCCCGCGGCAATCCTCAGTTGGCTGTTGTATCGGGAATGGGAGGCGATCTACAACCTCCTGACAGGCCCGAAAGATAGGGGATTGTTGTTCTTGAGCTTTGCCTGCCTGTTGGCGGCTACGTGCCTGTCTTTCGTACGTTGGTTCTTCCTGGTAATCGCCCTGGATCTGCCGTTTACCCTGCGTGACGCATTGAGATTGGGGTTCCTGGGGTATCTGTTTAACTTCGTTGGACCGGGCGCAACCGGCGGCGATCTATTCAAGGCATGGTTTCTGGCCCGCAACCAGACCGAGCGGCGACCGGAGGCCGTGGCCACGATCTTGCTGGATCGCGTTTTGGGCGTCTATTCGCTGATGGTCGTCGCCACAATTGCCATCATGGTGGTCGGCACCGACAAGTTGGCTGGACTGGGAGCGTTCCTGAATCTCGTCATCCTGACAGCGGTGGGAATGACGTGTGTCTTTACGCTTCTTTTGATGCCCGCGAAATTCACCGACTGGCTGTTCAATCCGCTGTCACGAATGCCGTTCATCGGTAAGGTCTTCACCCGCGTGCGGGCAGCGCTGGAACTCTATCGCTCGCGCCGTCTTTGGCTTGTCGGAATTACGGCGATGAGTATTGGCATTCACTTCCTGGTCGCAATCACGATGCATCTGTCCGACCGGGCCGTTTACGCGGTGACCCCGAAGTTCTCCGAACACGCTGTCATCAGCCCTCTGGCATCGGCGACGGGCGTTGCTCCGGTGCCCGGTGGTATGGGCACCTATGAATTGGCGGTCGACTACCTCTATGGTCAGATTCCCGAAAGCCGACGCCGTGTCCCCGCCAGCGACGCGACGACAGAAGCGAATGCCCTTGAATCGGGCGCCTTCCAGGCAGGCATTGCCGCTGGTCCGACGAGTTCCGAGTCGTCCACGATTGCGAGCGCCGATCAACAAGCAGGTCCCCAGCTCGAAGAGGGGCAAGGTTTCGCGGTAGCCATCATGTATCGCTTGATGACCATCCTGATTGCCTGCGTTGGGGCAATCTTCTACATGCTCGGTCGCGATGAGATCTCGCGGGCCTCCGTTGCACTTCAGGAACAGGCCGGTTCAGAAAGCGATACCAACGACGTTTAGGCGGGTCGCCCGTCCAACAAGTTGTAAGCGGAATGTAAGAATATCCGCTTAAATCCGGCGTTCAGTTGACATTTCGCTCGATAAACAAGTAGTCTGGTAACTATCGAGAGATTCCAGATTTCGGAACAGAAATCCGTGGAATACAATGGATGGGCATCCGCTCAGCGGAACGAAATTGAGTTCAGGAAAGGGGCACATCATGGTGCGTATCTATCGATCAGTTTGTTCAGTTGGTTTGGCATTGGCCATTCTGCTGACGGGGTCGCTTTGTGTTGCTCAGCAGAAAGCGCCACGTCGCCTGAAGCCAACTCCCAACAAGGAGATGACTTCTCTCAAGCGACAGATGTCAAAGATCCTGAAGGGTGAATCAGCGTACGATGCAAACCTGGCCAAGAAATACTACGCGCTGGGTTTACTTGCCAATCTGACTCAGCCCCAAGCCAATGGTTCGGTGCTCTATCAGGTGCGAACGACGATCCTGAAGGATCTCGCCATGGCATCTACTCGAGCTCCTGCTGTCTACCCACGTCTGCGTGGCGATGTCCTTGCATGGTGCAAGTCGTTCGTCGTACCAGAGCGGAATTTCAGCCCGGTCGCTCAGTACAACGCCATGTTGATCCTCGGCATGCTGAACGAGAAGGAGGCGGTCAACTCCCCAACCAATCCAACGCTTCCCACGCCGCTCACTCCGGCACTGGGCGTTCTGTACAACGCGTTGAAGAAGCCTGAATACAACGATGCCATGAAAGTGGCAGCTCTGATCGGCATCCACCGGCACGCAGAATTGAATCGCGTGGGCGTCAAGATGTCGGCGAAGATCAAAGGAGCTGTGGCGAAGGAAGTTTACAGTCTGGCAACCTCAGAATGCCCGGATAATCGATCCGAAGAGGGACACGAATGGATGCAGCGACGAGCGACCATGATCCTCGGCGCGTTTGGCTATGCAGGTCCCAACAACGAGTGGGCAAAGTCGCTCGCCAGCGTGGTCGCGGATGAAGAGTCGTCCATTGCGAAGCGGTGCACGGCGATTGAAGCTCTGAGCCAAATGAACATCTCCAGTGCTGAGGGACTGGATATCGAACAAACAACAGAGGGACTAGCAACTACAACCGTTGAAGTATGTCGTGTTGCCAAGCGACGCCTCGTGAAACGTTACACCGAGCGTGAAGCCAACGGCGGTAGCGCACCCACGGCAGGCGGTGGCTATGGCGGCGGCGGATATGGTGGCGGCAGCGATGGTGGCTATGGCGGTGGCAGTGATGGTGGCTACGGCGGTGGCTACGGAGGCGGTGGAGGCTACGGCGGCGGATATGGTGGTGCCGCGGAAGAGCCGGAAGAAGAGAAGATCCCCGAAGATACCCTGCTGACGGAAGCTCGTCGCGACATCAAACATCGGCTTGGATGCGTCAAGAAGGGCGTGACCAAAGTACTTTCCGTCGCCAAGGGTGATGAGTCGCTCGAAGATCTCAATGCCCAGATCACATCGCTTCTGACTGCGATCGACAAGGAAGATCTCAACGTCGACACGTTCCGGGATGACGTAACGGCCGTGTCGTCCGGAATCGCCGAAGCTTACGGAATGGAAGCCGAAGAAGAATACCTACCCACCATCGGCGGTGGAGGTGGTGGATATGGCGGCGGCTACGGCGGCGGCGGATATGGTGGTGGCGGCTACGGCGGCGGCGGATACGGTGGTGGCGCTTAAGCCCACTCCTGCACCAGATTATTCGAGTCACAGAAAGCGATACCATTGGTGTCGCTTTTTGCTTTTGTGGCCGTCATCTGTTACCAGTATTCTGGCTTTCTGCGTTTTCTGCACTTTCCTAACCGTGTCCTCCACTGAAGAATGACGCGTCTGGATTTGCTCAAACCGCCGGGATCGAATATGTATCGACCACTGCTTGCTCTGGTAACGCTTACCGCGATGTTGTCGCATTGCGGCTGTAGCTCCAGAAGCCCCGCCGAGCCGGCCGAAACGTCTGCCGCATCGGCAGTCGAATCGGCGCTGGATGGCAGTTCACCAGGTTCGCCCACTGATACCGGCGCGGAAACGGTGACTCAAACCGTCGAGCGATTTGATTCCGCCGAGGACTGCTTCAATGCCATGCAACGCATCCTCAGCGAAAGTGCGACGGGCAAGACGAAAAAAGTCCCATCACTACAGGGTGTCAACGCGGCACTGTCTATCGGCGATCTCGGTCGCGAGGACTTTCCGGAAGATGAAAACCTGTTGCGGGCGGTAACGTCACTGCGATATCAGTTCTTGCCACTCTGGACGGGACCCGAAAAAATCGCCCACCAACGTGAACTGGGCGAACTCGCCAGATTGCTGTTAGACCGAAACCGCGACAAGCCCGACCTCGGGGACCTCGGAAACATGCCGGCCATCCTGCTGTTGGAGGCGGCAAAAGGGCTGGTAGAAACCGGCGATCCTACTGCAGCATGGGGTTCCGTTTTGGAAGCCCGGTCAGCGGGACTGGAAGCGAGACTCGTTTTGCTCGAGGAGAAATTTGCATCCCTTGTCCAGAACGAGACCAACCTGGAGCAGGTCCGTCAATGGTTGCTCGAGGATAGTCGCCAGCTACTTCAAGACCAGAGGCCGTTCCCGTTTGACTTTCGATTGCGATCACTGTCCGACGAAAATACGGAAGTCTCGCTGGAAGATTCAAGAGGTAAAATCACGGTTGTGGACGTGTGGGAAACCACCTGTCTACCGTGCCGCCATACCATTCCCGAGTTGGTAACCATGCAAGAACGTTTCGCCGATGACGTTGCGTTTGTGGGCATCAACTTTGAGAAATCGCCAGGTGAGTTGTTGCCCTACGAAGAAGCGAAGAAGCTCGTTGATGCCTATCAACAGACGCAACCCATGAATTACCCTTGCCTGTTTGGGACGACCGAAGTGGCCGAGCTGCTACCGGGAGTGGGTACGGTTTACCCCACACTTGTTTTCATAGGCAGGACGGGAGAAGTTAGGCTGTTGCTGCAGGGCTATCATCCTGCAGAATTGATTGAATCGGTGATCCTGAATCTGCTGCAAGAATAGAACTGGTTTCAAGACGAGTGTCGCAAAAGCAATAGACAGGCGTGGCTCGAATAAATTGAGGGGATTTCGGTTTGGAAAACGAACAGGCACTTGAGTTGCTGAACGCCACTCACAACTTTCCCTGTGCATTCACGTTTAAGGTCATCGGACGGTCGAGCGATGAATTCGTCTCGCAGGTCGTTGAAGTTGTGCAATCAGCAATGCAATCGAATGAACGGATCCCCTATTCAACGCGTGCGACCCCCAACGGCAAACACGTTGCCGTCACGCTCGAGCCACACATCGAATCAGCCGAGCTGGTTCTGGCAACCTATGAACGGCTCAAGTCCGTCGACGGCGTCGTAATGACAATGTAAATGCAGCAGCTACTGATCATTGGAGCCTCTGTACGTGCAACCTGTCAGTCCGCCGTTCGCGCCGGATTCGACGTAACCGGTGCCGACCTGTTTGCGGATCGGGACACGGTCGAGTGCTGCTCTTCGCGATGCGTCTCCGATTACCCAAACGGTTTTCTGGAGTTAAGAAGCGAGTTTTCCGGTGTGCCTGTTGTCTACACGGGTGCGTTGGAGAACTACCCGGCGTTGATAACCCACCTCGCAGAACAAGGCCCTGTTTGGGGAAACCGGGGCGAAGTACTGGAAGCCGTACGTGATCCACTTCGATTGACCACCGTGCTAAGAGAACACGGTATCCCCTGCCCTGCCGTTGCGGAACGAATGCCTACAGGGTCCGATCGGTGGCTCGTCAAATCAAGACGCTCAGCCGGTGGGCAGCATGTCAGCGAATACCGAGGTCATACCGTTGCCTCGGATTCCTATCTCCAGGAATTCGTGGTCGGTACGGTGGCTTCGGCGGCCTTTGTCGCGGTAGACGGTGTCAGTCATTATCTGGGAGCGACCGACATGCTGGTCGGATGCCCATGGCTGGGCGCATCCGGTTTTGCGTATGCAGGTTCCGTACTCCGTCGGCCGACTCACGATGAAACGGAACAATGGAAACACATCGGCAGGGTGCTTGCGAACGCCTTTGAACTCCGGGGAGCCTTCGGCGTGGACGCCATCCTTCGCCACGGCGAGGTCCTTCCCATCGAGGTCAATCCTCGCATCACTTCATCGATGGAAGTTCACGAACTGGCGAATTCGATTTCAATTGCCGGCTTGCACGTTGCGGCATTTCGCAACTCGGGTCATCACGACCACGCACTCAAGCAACTACCCACGTCATCAGCTACTGCAACCGGCAAAGCCATCCTCTATGCGACACGACAATTCCAGGTTCCGGTTGACCTCCCGCGGGACAACCCGGGTTTTCAATTGGCCGATATCCCCAACGCAGGACTGACGGTTCTCCCCGGTCAACCGGTGGCTTCACTCATCGTCACGGCTGACACACCAGACTCTGTGGTTGATGCCCTCAAGGTGTCGGCCTCGGTCGTGCAGCAACGCCTGGCTTGTTGATCTGATCTTCCAGCGGGCAATTGAAACGCTGTAGTTGCAGTTTGCCCGTATCGACGCAATCCGCGGTCACATATAATGTGCGGCCTGACAGCTACCTTCCGGCGGGAGATGACACGTGACCACAACGCAGCTAAACCTCGGCGTCCAAACGATCGACCATGTAACGCTGGTCGTTGCCAATCTGGACAAGAGCCGACAATTCTATGCGGACCTACTGGGCATGGAAGAAAAGCCTCGCCCCAACTTCGGTTTTCCCGGCGCGTGGTTTCAGGCGGGAAGCACACAAATCCACCTGAACGTGCAAAGTGATGAAGCCGGGACACCGGGCCTTCAGTACGACGCCAACCAGATTACGCGTGCTCTGCATGTCGCTTTTCTGGTCGAAGATGCCGACAAATCTGCCGAACTGCTGCGAGCCGAAGGCGTTGAAATTATCGCCGGTCCACGAAAACGACCCGATGGTGCCGTGCAGCTGTACATTCTTGATCCGGACGGACACCAGATCGAGATCACCTCTCCGCCACCCACATCCACCTAGTATCGTAATCGCATGAACTGTGTGGCGAGTTGCGCGTTCGGTCTTGAGGCGATCGTCGCCCGAGAACTCGTCGCGTTGGGATTCAGCACGAAAACCACCGGCCCGGGACAAGTGGAGTTCACGGGGGACTGGTCAGACGTCGCCCGCGCGAACCTCTGGTTACGGTGCGCCGATCGTATCTCACTGATCCTTGCCGACTTTGATTGCAAGGACTTCGATACGCTCTACGATACAACTCGCGCTTTTGACTGGTCGTCGACGCTCACACCGGAAGCGAAGATTCACATCACAGGTGGGTCCGTCAAATCGCAACTCTCCAGCGTTCCTGCAATTCAGCGAACCGTCAAAAAGGCAATCGTCGATCATCTGCTCAAGGACGCCGGACTCTCCGAATTACCGGAAACTGGCGCGCTCTTTCGCATTCACATTGGCCTGCGAAATGACCGCGCGCGAGTGAGCCTTGATACGACAGGCCCCAGTTTGCACAAACGGGGCTATCGGGAAATCTCGACGAAGGCTCCGCTGAAGGAAACCCTCGCTGCTGCACTGGTACAACTCACTTTCTGGAGGCCCGACCGACCGCTCATCGATCCGTTTTGCGGTGGTGGAACGATTCTCATTGAGGCCGCCATGCTGGCTCGAAAGATGGCCCCGGGGCTCAATCGCTCCTTCGCCTGCGAAGCCTGGCCCAACGTTTCCGCGACGGACTGGAATCAGGCACGCGAGGCAGCACGTACCGAGCAACTGCCGAATTTGGCGCAAAAACTGATCGGCAACGACATCCACGGCGGGGCTCTCTCGCTGGCGCGTAGAAATGCCGAAACAGCCGGCGTCGCCGACGACATTCACTTTCAACAACGCGAGTTTGCCAACTTGCGAAGCGGTAAGGAATTTGGCTGCATCATCACGAATCCTCCCTATGGCGATCGCCTTGAGCCCACGGAACTTCGACAGCTCTACGAGTCCATGCCGGTCGTACTGAAGAACCTTCCCACATGGTCGCATTTCATCCTGACGGCATTTGAGGGTTTCGAGCGTCTCATTGGCCGTGAAGCCGACCGTCGAAGGAAACTCTACAACGGCCGGATCGAGTGTACGTACTATCAATTTCACGGACCTCGCCCAGGCGACCGCAAGGCGATGGCTGGCGCGCCGGTCGAGGAGCAGAATCAGGATCAAGTCCAGGACCTCCCGACCGAAACGCAAGCGACTACAGAAACTGATGCCGCGGCCCCCGTCGTTCCTGAATTACGCCCCGTCTTCGGCGGCTTGACCGCCAAAGCCCACGAACAGGCTCAGCTGTTTGCCAGCCGCCTCACAAAACGTGCCCGGCACCTGCGACGTTGGCCGACTCGCCGTGGCATCACCTGCTATCGCATCTATGAGCGTGACATTCCTGAAATCCCATTGGTCGTCGATCGATACGAAGACTGGATTCACATCCTCGAATTCGAGCGTCCGCACGATCGCGATCTGGCCCAGCACGCCGAGTGGCTGGACTTGATGGCCAAAACCGCCGGCGAGGTGCTCGAATGCAAGCCGGAACACGTTGTACTGAAGACACGCCAACGCCAGCAGGGCCTTGAGCAACACGAGAAGCTCAACAATATCGGCGATGAAATCACCGTGCATGAGGGAGGCCTGAAGTTCCTCGTCAATCTGACAGACTATACGGACACGGGCCTGTTCCTCGATCATCGCGCCGCCCGCAGCATGGTTCGCAAATGGTGTGGCGGTCAACGAGTACTGAATCTGTTCGCGTACACCGGCGCATTTTCTGTGTATGCGGCTGACGGAGGAGCGACCAGCGTCACGACGGTCGACTGGTCGCAAACGTACCTTGAGTGGGCACGCAGAAACTTTGATTTGAACGAATTCCTCGACGGCGACTTTGCGTTCATTCGCGAGGACACCAGAAAATACGTGGAGGAGTTGGGGCCTGAATCGCAGTTTGATGTCATCGTTTGCGATCCACCAACCTTTTCCAACAGCAAGCGAACCGATGATGTCTGGGACGTGCAGAAGGATCACGTCAGACTGATCTCAAAACTGCTGCAGCACCTATCGCCGGACGGGACGCTCTTCTTCTCGTCCAACTTCCGCCGCCTTAAATTCGATGCCGAGGCAATCCCCGGTGTCTCACGCGAAGTCACTCGCCAAACGCTTCCGGAAGAATTCCGAAATCAGAGAATTCATCGCAGCTGGACGATTCGTCACGGTCAAAGCGGGAATGACGGGCGATGACCTTCAATCCGTACGAGGCTCCCGGCGAACACGAATCGTTTCCCGTTGCCGAGGACGTGTTCGCATTGCCCCATGACATCGTGTTGCGTGGGACAATGCCGGTTGGAGATGTCCTGCATACACAACTCCTGCTGCTGTCGCGACGATGGGGTTACGCACTGGTTTGCCTGGCAATGTACGTCGGTTTCGTGATTGCGTGCGGAATGTTCAGTCCGTCGGAATCACTTTTCAGCAATACCTTCGCGGTACTTGGATTGATTGTGATGCCGGCGATCCTGCCCTTCACCTTGCTGATGGTGTATTTGCGTCTGCTGGGAGATTCCAAAAAGAAGATCGGCATTTTCGCAGAAACCGAGACATTGCTGACCAACGATGGAATCAACTCACGTACGGACCCGGACAAGACGGAAATCCCATGGCCCGCCTTTGGTAGCTTCGTGGCCTCTCAACGCGTGATTCTGCTATTCGTGCGGGGGTCGAACAACCATTTGATCGTCTCGCGAAAGAAGCTTGCAAAGCCGTCAGACTGGCCACTTCTCCTCGAGTTCCTTGAGAGCCGATTTCCCCGGAACGCATGAGATTCCTCATCCGGGTCCAGGTAGCCCGATCGGGCTTGCCAGATTTCCGCACCTTTTGAATCATGGGTGCTGAATAATGTTGATAAGTCTGGCGTTTCCCCGGCAATTTTGTCAGCCGACTGGTCGGCCGGGCGAGCTAGACTTTTGTGCTGAATTTCCATTTCGAATCAACTTCTACGTTTGAACAGTCATGCCCGTCTACGAATACTATTGCAAAGACTGCCACACGATTTACAGCTTCCGCTCGGAGGGTTTCGAGCAGAGCAAGAAACCAAAGTGTCCCGGGTGCGGAAAGAAGAAAATGGAAAAGCAGATTTCCATGTTCGCAATTTCTTCCGGCCGAGGTGACGATGGTGGCGATGACTTCCCGGACATCGACGAAGGGGCCATGGAAAAGGCCATGATGTCACTGGAAGGTGAAGCCGGCGGGCTTGATGAAGAGAACCCACGCGCGATGGCGAAGTTCATGCGCAAACTTTATGAATCAACGGGCCTGAAGCTCGGTGGGGGCATGGAAGAAGCGATCCGCCGTATGGAGTCCGGGGAAGATCCGGACAAAATTGAGGAAGAAATGGGCGATTCGCTGGAAGATGACGAGATGCTGTTCGCTTCCAAGTCCGGATCGAAGCTCGATCTGAAAGCCATGCGTCGGAAACTCATTCCGCCAAAGGTCGACTCAACACTTTATGACCTGTAGCTGTCGCCCCCTGAGATCTAGAATACAGCAGACCACCACGAGACTCGGCTCACCCCGGGACAAGACAGCTCACGCCCGAGCACGGCCACCAGGAAAACTATCATGCAATCGACAGCCGTCGAACCTCGCCACGCCGTAGAAAACGAAACCGTGTATTTTCGCTGCTTTGCAGGGTGCTCGGGAAAACACTCCATCTACGACGTGATCTACACATGCCCCACGTGCGGTGGATTGCTGGAAGTTCATCACGAACGAGAACCCCTTCAGCAACGCAACCCGTATCAATGGCAACAGTTGCTGAATGCTCGAGCTGCCAGCTCAAACTGGCCGTACGGCAGTGGTGTGTGGGGCATGCGCGAATGGGTGATTCCTTCGCTGCGGGACGAGAACGTCGTCAGCATGTTCGAAGGAAATACGAACCTGTTCTGGGCCGACCGACTGGGAAAACAGCTCGGTATTCCCGATTTGTGGATCAAGCTTTGTGGCAACAGTCACACCGGTAGCTTCAAGGATCTGGGCATGACGGTGCTGGTCAGCGTCGTCAAGCAAATGATGGCTCAGGGAAGCCCCGTGAAAGCAGTTGCGTGTGCGAGTACCGGTGACACCTCCGCAGCCCTCGCCGCGTACGCAGCCTACGCCGGAATTCCCGCGGTTATCTTCCTGCCAGCGGGTAAGGTCAGCACGGCACAACTGATTCAGCCAGTTGCCAACGGCGCACACGTACTGGCGCTGGATACGGACTTCGATGGCTGTATGCAGATCGTGAAGGAAGTGACGCAGGATCAGTCCATCTATCTCGCAAACTCGATGAACAGCCTCCGTATTGAAGGCCAAAAAACAGTTGGCATCGAAATCGTGCGGCAATTTGACTGGGAAGTTCCCGACTGGATCGTGATCCCGGTTGGAAACCTCGGGAACATCAGTGCCCTGCACAAGGGATTTCAGCTGATGATGGACTTGCGGCTAATTGATCGCATGCCACGACTGGTAGCGGCTCAGGCAGCCAATGCCAATCCCTTCTACGAATCCTACAAGAATGGCTTCAAGGACAAGATCAGCGTAACGGCCCAGGATACGCTGGCCAACGCAATCCGCATCGGCGATCCGGTCAGCTACGAAAAGGCCGTGCGAGCGGTCGTCGAAACCAACGGAATCGTCGAACAGGCAACGGAGGATGAGCTGGCCGACGCCGCGGCGCATGCCGACCTGACAGGAATGTTCACGTGCCCTCATACCGGCGTCGCGCTTGCAGTGCTGAAGAAGCTGATCGCGAATGGTACGATCAAGTCCAATGAGAAGACCGTCGTGATCAGCACGGCCCATGGGCTGAAATTTGCCAACTTCAAGGTTGGCTACCACGAACAGACTCTGGCGGGTATCAACGCCCAGCACGCGAATCCCGCTACCTACCTGCCCGCCGATGCTTCCGCCGTCAAGGAAGAGATCAACAAGCGACTGGGCTAGTGGTCACCACGATCGGACGAGTCGGTTCCCGGAACGATCGGCGAACAGGTTGAATCACGGACGCGAATTGTCCGTTTGTGGGAGCGGCCGACGTCGAGCCTCCAACGCCCATGCAGGCAGGCGTTGGGGCAAACCAAACCAAAGCCCTGCTACCGCTACCGGGCCAATGCATCGCATCCGTCCAGTCGCGTGCCGCAGGGAAAGGTAAGTTTCCGGCGTCTTGTTCTAGCGATTGTCTAGTGGCACAAAGTCGCGTTGATTCGGTCCGGTGTAGACCTGACGTGGGCGGCAGATTCGCTTGTTGGGCGACTGGTGCATTTCCAACCAGTGAGCAATCCATCCCGGTAGGCGCCCCATTGCAAAGAGCACGGTAAACATCTGCACGGGGATTCCAATCGCCCGGTAGATCACGCCCGAATAGAAGTCGACGTTCGGGAAGAGCTTGCGTTCGACGAAATACTCATCATTGAGGGCAACCTCTTCCAGTTTTTGCGCCACGTCGAAGAGCGGGTCTTTGATCGCGTGCTTCTTCAGCAGACGGTCACACATCGACTTGATAATCTTCGCCCGTGGATCGTAGTTCTTGTAGACGCGGTGTCCAAAGCCCATCAAACGGAATGTATCGTTCTTGTCTTTGGCCATGTCGACGTACTTGGCTACGTTGCTGCCGTCCGCAATCATCATTTCAAGCATGCTGACAACCGCTTCGTTGGCTCCGCCGTGCAGCGGGCCCCAGAGTGCACAGATGCCGGCTGAAATCGAAGCAAACAGGTTCGCGTTTGCCGAACCGACCATCCGCACAGTCGATGTACTGCAGTTCTGTTCATGATCAGCATGAACGATCAATAGCATGTTCAGTGCCTTGCTGAAATCCGGATCGATCTCATATTCTTCGCTGGGCACGGAGAACATCATCTGCAGGAAGTTTTCCGTGTAGGGCAGGTCGTTGTTCGGATAGTTGAAGGGTTGTCCCCACGACTTCTTGTAGCTGTAAGAAGCGATCGTCGGCAGCTTGGCGATCAGTCGATGAATCGAAATCTCCACCTGGTCCGGGTCACGAGGGTCCAACGAGTCCTGGTAGAAGGTAGAGAGTGCTCCTACGACGGAGCTGAGAATCGCCATCGGGTGGGCGTCTCGGGGAAAGCCGTCGTAGAACTGCTTCATGTCCTCGTGCAACATCGTGTGTCGCCGGATGGACATGCGAAACTCTTCAAGCTGTTCGCGAGTGGGTAGCTCGCCGTGAATCAACAGATAACTGACTTCGATGAAGTCGCAGTTCTGGGCAAGATCCTCAATGGGGTACCCGCGATAACGGAGAACGCCCTCCTCACCGTTCAGGTACGTAATGGCACTGGATGTGGAACCCGTGTTAACGAACCCTTCATCGAGTGTGATGAGCCCGGTGTCGCGTCGCAGGCGGGAAATGTCGATTGCGGTCTCATTCTCTGACCCAACAAGAACTGGCAAATCCAGTTCCGTTCCCTGCAATTGTAGTTTGGCAGTTTTCGATGATTCCGCATTTGCCATTGATGTTTTTCCTATGTTTAAACTGCGGCTGGAGGTGGTTGCGATGCCAACTAACCGACGAGGGAGTTCGGTCAGCGGAGCTGCCGCAGGGAGAGACTTGAAGCCGGCCGACGAACCATTCGTGTGACTCGCCGACAATATCAAGAGTTTAACCATATGAGCGAATGGTGGCAATTGACCCGTGGCGACCAGCCGTATCCGGTCGCCCCACACCAATGTTCCGCTTCACGTCGAAGAACTGACGAATCGCCTACCCAGCGAAGTCCGGATCTGAGTCGAAAATCGTCCACACGGGAAACTCATTTCGCAGGTTCTCCACATAATTCTGCAAAGCTTCCTCGCCTCGCTGTTCGCGAATCTTCTCCCGAATGTCGTTCTGAGATTCGGAAAACGGCACGAACGACTCGTCCTGTCGCTCGACGACGCGAATGATGTGACATCCATCCTCATCTTCGAGGATGCGGCTCAAACGACCTATCGGCAATGAGAAGATCGCCACATTCAGGACGTCCGACCGTAGGCTGTCCTTGGTCGTCCAGTCATAGGTGCCACCCAAGCTGGCTGTTGGCCCTTGTGAAGATCGCTTGGCGACCGCAGAAAAGGAAGCCCCCCGGAAGACCTCGTTCCCCATATTGGCAACCTTCTGACGGGCCGCCTCGCGGGAACCGGCTTCTGAGTCGAGGGCCGTAAGTTGCTCCCATTTGGCCTTCGCATCGATATGATAGGCCGCGATATTTTCACGATAGTAGTCCACCATGTCGCCATGGGAAACCTCTCGCTTGCTGGCGCCGCTTTGTTGCTTCCATTGGGCGGCGGCCAGTTGCTCGGCAAACGTGCGGCGTTGCTGTCCAAGGGAACTTCCGAGCGACCGTAGCATCGCATCAAGGTCCGCCGCCGTCTGCACGTTGGCTCTTTCGATCAGAGTTGGCAATTGCTGTTCGTCGAAAGCCTTGAAAAGACTGTCCTGAATATCAGGTACGCGTTCCTTGGGAATCGAACGCAGAAAATCCAGATAGATGAGCTTACCGTCCACGACCTGCGGCAACACCTGACGAATGAGTTGCCAGCGGCGTTCCTTCAACAGCTCCGGCGTTATCTGCCCCCGCTGCTCTTCCGGAATCTCCTTGAGACGGCTCTGCAGAAACTGGTTCACCTGCCCATAGAGATCACCGGCAAGAATAACCTCATCGCCCACGCGAGCGATGATTCTGGTTGCTTCCATTTCCTGCAGCGATTTAACTGCCGGCGCGCCATTCGGGCCAGTACCACTCTGCAGTGAGTCAAGACTGTAAGGCCCGCTCGCGCCTGGAGGAAGTTGAAGATTGCCCGACGGCTTCGTTTGCCTCGCAGCGACACGCGGTACACCGTCCGCAGGAAAACCCTGTGCCGATACGTCTTCAATCGCGAGCAGGAGACCTGCACCGATCAGTAATGTTTTTGCCAACTGTTTCACAGGCGCATCCATGCCTTCTGTACTCAGTCAATCCAACGGGTAGCTCCGCAGAAATTCGAGGCGATTATAGGAAGAACGTTACCCATGGCAACATCGCTTTTCCACTAACGCTAGCAACCATCCACTCCATCAGGCCACACGTGAAGCTGGCAGTCAGACCCCAGAGAAACCTTGTGTCGGAGATACCTTCTAAATACGACGCGTGAGGACGCCGGTTCGCAATATTTGAGCGTTTTCCAGAGCCGCCGCACACTCGCCAGCCGTCTTCGCCACACGTCGCCCAGTGATAGCACCAGGCCAGCAACGTGAGCCAACTAGATGCTGATCATGCTATCCACTTCGCCGCGGAGCGTTTCGATCCGCTGACGTAGAATCGATCGATAACCTTCCAGCTCCGACTTTTCGACGTCGAAGCCCTGCTGGTCGGCACGCAACAGGTCCAGCTCCTGGCGGTGCTTGTCGATCTGCTCCTGAAGACGCTCCAACGAGCTCGTCAGGGCATCGACCTGTCCCTGTAGAAGTGATCGCTCAACCGAGATCTTGTTCAGGGTGACCTGGTATTCATCCAACGAGTATTCAAAATCACTCAGCTGGCGAGAGAAGACAGGATTTCCAACTCGCTCTGCAAGTCCACGCCGCACGAGATCATCCGCCGTTTTGGCATCGAACCAGGCTTCATCATCTTTGGCGAATTTTGTCGGCTCGCCTTGCAGCAAACTATTGATCTGCGCTCGGCCCTGTACATCGAACGGCGTGTCGGCCGGTGGCAGCTCGCCTTCAACAACAAGGTCGACGACCTGCTCGTGCTCTTTAAGGAACTTTACCTTCACCTTGATTCGCAGGGGACTGGTCACTTGCCCGGTGAACTCCTTACCGTCCGCAGCGTAACTGCCAATCATTCGATTGTAGGCCGCTGGTGGAATTCGCAGCCCTCCGGCAGCCAAACGCTGGGCCGGAATGAGCGAGGCAAGCTTTTCCTGTTCAACACCCGCAAAAACGTCATGTGAATCGGTCGGTAGCTTTTCGTAGATGACCCACGGGTTGGGGTTGGCGATCTGCTGTCGTTGTCCCGGCGTTAGCTGGGAAGCAGGCACAACAGATACCGACTGAGCATCCACCTTCTGCACAAGGAATTTGCCAATGTAGGCGACCGGCACACGACAGAGTCCCTTGGTATCCTTGTTGGGAAATGCGTCTTCTCCTTCGCCAAGTCCCGCGAAGTAGAACTCTTTCTCAGCTGGAGTCAGTTGCGAAATCGGAAATTCTTTGAAGCCATAGACAAACTGGCCTTCCACGATTCCGTGATTATCCCGAGCGACCTCTGGTTGTGCCGGAGCGTCTGCAGCTTCCCCATCAATGCCCTCGTCCGGTACAGGCTCAATGGGCTCATCAATCTCTGTCTCGTCTTCTTCCTGCCCGACACGCATACATCCATCGTTAGCCCAACGGCTCATGTCCATCACGATAGAATTGTCAGGCGCCACACGAGCGCGAACATTTCCCCACATGCGTCCGCGACTTGTCGACTCGACTTTCGCAAGCGTTCGTTCACCCACGAGTGAACCCTCGCCGGCAGGTTCCGACAGGTTACCGAACTCCAGCTGGTGGTTTGTCTTTTCCAGCGACTCAATGCTCTTCACCGTCTTTGCATATTCCGGGCGGTACTTCGCGTAGGTTCGCATCAGCGTTGCCGTCATGTACAGCGTCAGCAACGTGAACAGGAACAGGAACGACATCGCGACGACGTGCCCCACGTGCCACGTTTTTGCCGCGAAGAAGGCAACCACCAAGAAGAACACGAAGGCGAGGCCCAGAACAATTAATCCAATCACGGAGCTTGCTTTCAGAGCAAAGGAACACGCGCGGCAGGTGCGCGTAGAGAATGGCCCGATTAAACCCCCATGATAAACTGGGAGAGATAGCCAGTCAACAAAACACGACCGCAAGCCCTTATGTAGATACAGTTTACGGACAGAAACCGCCGTCCAAATGTTGCGATTCGTTGACGCCGTTGTTCACAATCGCCGTCGTACGCGAAGTGACTGTAGGCACCCGACGCCCAAGACGAGCAAGAGGCTCGGCGCCGGTTCAGGTACCGCACATGGAGCACCAACGCAAATCAATGTTGGCGAACGCAATTCTTGACCGGTACGCCAACCCGCCAGCACATACAGATCGAGGACGTCGGGCGGTGGCGTGTAAAGAATGCCGGTCTGAAATATTCCTTCCAGCAAGGGCGCTTCAGCGACAAGGTTTACAAACTGCACCTCGAAGGCATCGTTTCGAAAAGTGATCTCCCAAGGAGATGGATCTGCCGTTGTATCTGCAGACGGCAACGGAACAAGGTAGCCGCCCTCTGACCGAACCAACAGTGTCAGCACGGGAGTCGGCTCATCATACAAAATGACCAACTCGCCACCGTCGTTGACGTAACCAGTCTCGCCGAGCGCGGCAGATACGAATGTTGCGAATACGACTGCGAAATTACATGGTTGTAATCCAGGCAAGACGTTGCTTTTCAAGGAACAAGACATGAAATTCCTCCGCGTTTCTTGCGAAGTGCAAGCGTGTAGCCGACGTGGGCGAACTCGACATCCGCAAAATTGAGTGGCTGCGCGATTGCGGCATGGCATACGATTGCAAGCGTCAACAATGGCGTTACGTAGCGGTGGATCATTTCTGGTTCCCCCGATATCAAAGGCAGATCGCACTTTCGTTCGGAACAGACACTCCACCGCGAAATCTCCACCAGCGCCTCGACCCCACTTCCACTAATTCGTTAGGCGCGTCGCTCAGAAGAATCGTCAGCCAGATTTAGTCGCAGCCACCCGGGCCGCATTTCGGCAAACCTCAGCCGCCTGGCGGCATGACGGGCAAACTGGATCCATTGCCGCTGTGAGCTGCCGGTACGCTGAATTGCTTGTGTAGTTTCTTGCCGCCACACTCCGGGCATTCAGGGGACTCATCCCCGCGAATCAGTAGTTCGACCTGTTTCGAACAGGACTCGCACTGGTACTCATAGATTGGCATGGAAAGATCTCGGAATGGGTGTCGCCTCGGCTCGATTATAGCCAACGTTCCCGGCAACTAAAACCAACTATGGCTCGCTCGTGTGTTCCGCGCCATCCGGCGTCAGCGGCTGTTGCACTCTCCCCATCAGGACGACCGGTTCTGATTCTTGCGGTTCCTGTTTCACTGGTTCGACGACGCAGATGTCGCCCATCAGTAATTCACCATGGTCCTCGGGCGGCAACGGGTCGGACGGGATAGCTCCAACATCGCCCGTCTCCCGGGAACACCCCGCAATTGTGAGCGACGCCAGGAGGGAAGCGGTAGCCGCCATCAGTCGCCTCCCAAGCCCGCCGCGACGTGTCACGATTGTTCCGTCGGCACGTCGACGCATGCGGACACAAACGGATTCGCCCGATTCGACAATATCACGAACCTCCGCCGCCGTCATTTCGGACAAATTTTGGACGCTCCTGGAACAGTGAGCACAAAATCGGCTCGCACTATCTCCCTGCATCTGTTCCCAGTCTTCATGGCAGGGATTGGCGATATGAATCTGCGGCAGCGATGGAAAGTCCGGCATCGGAACGGGCTCCCTGTTTGGCGTGTCGGGCATAACAACCGCGCATGCGGCTTCAGGAACATAGACGCGGCGGTCCGCCGGAAAGTTCCACGCCGGGTGGCAACTATCTGTTTTTTTCGAACCAGGGAGTGGCAAAATCGACAAGTTGACGTTGAGAAAACAACTCGCTGGACGCCGCCGCAATCAGACCCGACTGCCACGAATTGTTCGCCCGCAGTGAAAACTGTTGCCCAACGGCGGCAAAGTCGTGACTACTAAGCTCGTAGTCCTCAATCGGAACCCACAGCCGGCGACCGTCTCGCAACACGGGCGCGCCATTGCTGATGCGTTTGTTGAGCACCGGGTTCATCCGCTGCTCGGCAAGATGCAGTGACGTATTTCGATCGTGGCCAACTCCAAGTAGCAACACGTGTGCATCGAGCTCATAGAGCCGCCCGAGTGGTGATCCATCACCAAGTCCAAAGTTGAATTGGTGACGGTCCGTGACTTCTCTGCTCCGCGGTCCGTGCGCTGCAAACGAGTATTGCGGATGCAGACTCCGGACCGTACCGGGCCACGTCCGAAACAATTCGGGAATGCATCCCATCATCAGTGTGGGAGTTACTTCGGGATCGTAGGCGGGCATTTCTTCGCGAATCGTCGTCCACCAATTCGTGGGTACGGGCGGATTGCACCAGAAGACAGGATCGGAGAGCGCACTGGTGTGCGTGGGCATCACCAAAGTTCCGTCGTCACCCAGCACGTCCAGCAGGGCAAGCACAACAGCGTGAGCTCCACCGCAAACCCAGCCTAGCGAGTGCAGCGACGAGTGAACAAGAACCGTCATGCCGGGCAACATGCCCAGTCTCGCCAGATCAGCAGCGATGCTGCTACGAGTGGCTGGAAAGTCAGTCCCCTGAATGACCTCAGCTTCCGACATGATCTTGCCTTTCCCACGGCTGCGTCAGATCCGCACCATGGGTCAGCACCATGGGGCAGCATCTAGAAACGCAAGATGGCATCCATCGCAAAATAGGTTTCGCTATAGTCGGCTACCGGCGACCAATCGTGCCGAACCTCCGGGCGAACGATCAGATTATAGACCGGCTGGAAGTTCAATCCGAATGTGGCCGCAAAGTAGGACAGCTTCCCTTCCGTCGGCAGGACGGCGCCGTGTGGTGCATACCCCGTGATGACATCCGCGTTCCACCACTCCATGCGAGCTCCAATCCCAAGCTGGTCCGTCGCGCTATAGAGTAAATACTGATTGATGCCGACGTTGCTCTCATTCGTGCTGCCGACCCTCAGCAGGTCACTCTGCACGATCCATTCCAACTTGTCCGTGAGCGCGGCACTCAGGAGGATGCTATGCGAATAAGCTTCGCTTCCACGCGCCCCAAAATCACCGGCCGTCGACATGTAAGTGAGCGAGAGGTTTTCGGTGAACTCATGACTGATTCCTCCAAGCCAGGAACTCCCGTCACCGAGCCGGTCGAAACCGGTATCCCAGCCGAGTGTCCAGCCGGCGTGGATCTCGGTGTTGTTACCCACGGACCGCGAAGCGATCACACCGGTATGCGTGAAGGGCTCGGAGTTATACATGGTCATGGCGTGGCTATAGAAGAAGTTGTCCGGTGCCGTCACGACCTCGTAACCAATAAGCGTGTAGAAGTGCCCGGCTTTCACACTCCAGTCGCCAAGCGCGACTTCCGCATAGAGCTGCGGTAGGGCCCAACCATAAGCGCCTCGATCGAACCCGTTTGCAAAGTCCCAGTTGCCCGGGTTGTTTCCGAATGCCTGAGTATCGCCAGCGTCGATGCCATACATCACGTCCGCTCGAAAACCCAACGGGCTCTCGGCAGTTGCCGTGCGTTCCAGAAACAGCCAAGCCTGATGCGCCGCAACCGTGCTGGGACGATTGTTGAACAAGTCGTTACCAGCGGTGTGAAATCCAATCGAACCCCATCCACCAATGGAGATCAAGGGTTCATCGTTTCCGTACAGCAACCGATTCAGAGTGAAATCGTTGTCTGCCTCCCAGACACATTGATCACAGCCCCAATCGCCGCAGTAGCCACAGTGCGGCTGTCGGGGTAGCCCCGTCGACGCAGAAAACCCATCAAATGATTCTTCCGGCGAGACACTGAGGTGCGACATCGATCCTTGATCCGCAAACTGATGCGGCTGCTGCTGAAACGGCGCGGCATCGTACGTTCGAATGCCGTCGTATTCCGATTGGGGCATGTCCAGACTCTCCAATGGCGGCGCAATTGGAGCGGCACTCGGCAAGGATGAATTCTTCGTAATTGCTCTGGGTTTACCTCGGCCGCTGCGATATTCGCCCTCGTTTTCCGGAGCGACCATCACAGATCCAAACTCTGATTCGGATTGACCTCCACGGGCAGGATCGTAGGTCGAGGCAATGTCATTGGGTCGACCGGATCCATTGGCAGTAAATGGATTCACTATCGCTCGATCTTCCAACGCGGAAATGTTGTCTGGACCGTCAACTTGTGGACCTGCAAATGCCGGAGCGTCGACGGCGTCCTGTATACCACCTGGTGGTATCGTACGCACGCTCTCACGCCTTGATGGAACAGGAAGCTGCTCCGCAACGCCTTCCAGCGGAACGCCTTTCACGTCATCGAAACGCGGAATGGCATTCGGCTTGGTCAGTTTGAGTGAGTCTCCCGCGACTTCTCCGATCTCCTCAAGGGCCGTGAAAGGTCGAAACGGCGTTTTCCCGTCGTCAACGTTGCCTGAATCAGACGACGACACCACGTCGGACAGCGGGTTAGCAGCTTCGAGTTCCTCGTCGTTGAATGTGGGAGCAGCCGGTACCTCCAGCGACGGTTTTCCAAGGTCAAAATCAGTATCGATCTCCATCGCTCCCAGCGCGTCGGCAACTCGCGACGCCGGCGTGTCTGCAATCTCGTCGGGCGCGGTGATTCCCTCTCCGAGCTCCAACGGATCCCGCCCAATTTCGTTCTCCAGGTCAAACGGATTTTGCATCAGTTGTTCGACCGAATCCTTACTCAAATCCGAAAAGGCGTAGATCTTCGGTTGAAAACCATTGGCTGCCTCGACTCCTGCAGCAGCCAGTCGCATACCTTCGATAATCACAATGCTCTCGCCACGAATCAGCATCACGTCCGCACTGTCACCGACATACTTCTTCGCTGCGGCTGCATGGAAACTGGCAAGGGTCGTTATCTTGTTGTGGTCGATCTGAAAGAGAATGTCTTCGGGCTCTACGCCATACGCGGCCGCGACGGAACCGGCCGGCAGTGTCTCCACAACCAACCGACCACCATCTTCACGGAATTCCATGCCAAAGTCAGCGAAGTTGGACTTCAGGTATCTCGTTCCGGCGCCCGTAGGTGACGAACCAGAAGACGGCACGTCACTCCCAAGGGATCGATTCGATGTGAGCGTGACTTCGTCCGTAAAACCTGATTCGCCAGGATGAGGAACCTCAATCGGGCCCAGATGTTTTTTGCTTATCGTCAGCAGCGACTTGTCGCGCACGACCGTCAACCGGACAGACTCCCCCTGTTCTACCCCCTGCAAGGCCTTCCGGAACCCTGCAATTGAACTCACTTTGGTGTCATTGACCTGGGTGATGTAATCACCAGCATCGAGCCCGGTGTTTGGACCATCTTTCACCGTGCTGACGACCTTAAGGCGCCGACCGATTGGTTGCAGCAGCAGCCCGAGCGGCAACGTCCCCGTAGCCGATGGATCCTCGCCAGCAAACTTCCCACGTGAATAGGGAATCACGATGAGAATCGCCACCACCAGTGCTACCACAGCGATATTCAGACGTTGATTTTTCACTATCCATCCACGCTATCGAACTACGATCCTTCGATCATTCTGTTCGGACGATCGGCGTCAGGTTACTGAGTCCCGGTTGATTGGCGAGCGAAAAACGGATCCGCCCTGGCATGGATATGCAGGTAATGGCGGTTGTCCGCAAGTGACAGGCGAACGTCGCGCAGAAATCAGGTGTTGCGACGTCGAATTGGTTTGACGCGCAAGAGAAAGGGGTGGCCCTCACCACCCCCAAACGAACTCCCGATATAAGGCTCCCGACTACTCAGGAGCAACTCGCAGCAACTCTTCCGAAACACTTTCGATCTGTTCGACATCGATCGTTTCACGTTGCTCGGCATATCCGACCAGAAGAGCCAGTTCGCAGAGGCGGTTGATCCGCCGCGGTACTCCCGCCGAAAGGTGATGAATCGAGTCCATTGCCTGATTGGAGAATACGGAATGACTGCCTCCTGCAGCCTGCATACGATGTCCAATGTAGCTCGCAGATTCCTCCAACGTGAACGCTCGCAGGATGCATTTCACGGCGAGTCGTTCTTCGAGGCTTGGCACCCTTTCGATGGCGGGTAACATCTCCCCCTGCCCGATCAGCAGCAGAGTCATGCCTGCGCCGGCTTCGGTTTCGAAGTTCAACAACAGGCGCATCAATTCCAGCGATTCTGCATCGAGCAGCATCTGTGCCTCATCGATCGCCACCACGGCGTGCTGCCCGGCTTCCGAGTTTTCCTGAAGCGCATTTTGAATTGCATGTACGCTCTGCTGTGCCGTAGGTGCCTGGGCGGTCGGCGGCGTGCCAGTGATCTCATCGGCGATGTAAGACAGCAGTTGATCGCCTGGCATGCGAGGAAAAACAATATGTGTGCGTGGAGCGATGGAATCCCCCAATGCACTAAATAGCGAACGGATCAGCATCGACTTGCCGACACCGGCTGGACCGCTCAGGACGGCCGCGCCCCGTTGGTTCTCGATGACATACCGCAATTTGAGCATGGCGCTCTGCTGCGGCTCGCTGGGGTAGTAGAACTTCGAGTCATGAATATTCTCGAAAGGCTTCTGACTCAGATTCCAGTGTGACTCGTACATCTTTTCGTTCCTTCAATTGCCCTGTGGCGAGAGTACCGCTCAGGCGGCAAAGTTTGTGATTGTTCCCAGGGTCATCGCACTGCTACCTGATTGATTCGGAAGCACCAACGACGAATCCAGTTCCGCATGGGTGACAAGAATCTGCCGACAATCCACGCCACCAGATTCGATCATCATGCCCGCGGTCTCCCGCGATGTATTGACGAGTACCAGGTCGTGATTTCGGGCCACCGTCGCGAACAGTTGTCGTGTTGCCTCGTAAGCCGCCAGCTCCGGAGCGAATTCCTCGGCGGCGGGGATGAGCGATACTCCGTCGTCGACTGCGTGGACGCAAATTTCTGCCGGCGTTACACCCCGTCGATCGACATGCTCGACTCCCGAATCAAAAGCAACTCCCAACCGATCCATGAGGTCAGGGTTCGCATGGTCGAGGTCTACCAACGCCACGCGCAACCCCTGTTGGGCGGCCTCACGGGCAAGGCACAATGTGATAGTTGTGCTGCCTACACCTCGCGAAGCCCCGGTTAGCAGCACCACATTGCTTTCATTCTCTCGGCAGCTTTCCACGATGGACTCTACAGTCGATTCCAGTTCCCGTTCGATGCGGTCCTCGACGGCACCACAAATGCCGGGCCAGGAAAACCGATCGACTTCCCATTCGGGCTTGAAAGGGACGTCGTCTGCGGTTGCCCTGTGGCGCGCCTCTTCCTGCCGGGCGTCATAGAGCGGCAGAAGGATGCCTTCATTGGGATCCGGAGCGAATTCATCTTCCGTCATCTCGTCGCTGGCGTCCTCGCAACGGTTTCCCGCATCATGGCTCGCGACTTTTACGACGACGCTATCGCCGGTTTCGCTCTCGGCCTGTTCCGCCGGTCCGACCTCTTCTTCGATCTCTGAGGCGTCAGCGACTTCGCTGCCACTCTTCCGTTCCGTGCCGGAAAGGCGATCCAACGCTGAAATCCCCAAAAGCGTATCGAACATCGGCCCAGCGGCGGATTCCGGTTGAGCCGCGAGTTCCAGGTACTGATCGACAGATGCGAAACCGGGAGTCTCGAGCGTCAGGTTGGTACTCAACGTGTCGATCTGCCCAAAGCCCAAACCAGGCAATTCAGCTTCCTTTTCAGACACATCATTCTGCACGGTTGTTTTGTCGGGAGTTTCCCAAGGTTCACGGTCAGCTTCGGAGCTGGCCTGCGTTTCTTCCGGGCCGGCTTGCGGAAGTCCGTCGAGGGATTCCGCCGGAAGGTGCTCGCTCAGCGGAAGAGTCTCCGCGCTGGCTTCCGCGACCGCATCCGGGCACGCTTCTTCCACCGACTCGCCCACACCAGTAAGCGCTTCCGCACAATCGTCTTGCGATTCCGTCGATGCGTACGTGCCGTCCGAGACTGGCGCTGCGTCGCGACCGATGTACTTGCGAGTCAGCAGATCATCAAGTGCGCTCATCTTACTGGTTTACTCCACGATAGAAGTTGGACGAGCTGTCGTAGGCTGCGTCATTGGTTGACTGACTGGCTCCTGCATCCGCCCCAGCAATACGCGGTCGTGAGCTGACACGTAGAGGCTCTCGTTCGAATTTCTGGTCACGCACGGCCGCCTGAACGTCGTTCAGCGGCGGAAACGCGCTCGCGCCCGTCGATGGGTAAGGACTCCGTGCGGAAATCGCGCTGGGCGGAACTTCGGGGACGGATGGAAGCGTGGGATTCTGCATCAATTCCGCTGAACCGGATCTTGCCTCCAGCCGATTTGCGTTGAACGTATTGGTCCCACCCTGAATCGCCCTCCCCTTGTCAAACCGTGAGGCAACTTGCGGTGCATTTGCGAATGACTGGTTTGCCAAGCCGTTGGAATCGCCTGATCGCGGCTGACGTGTAGCAGGTGATCCAACCGCTCCGAAATCAGATCCCATTGCTGCCGGCCTGGTGGCTGGCGGAACAGTTCGACGATTTGGAGCATTCAGTAGCGGTGCAGATACCCCACTGGGATTTCCGCCAGCCGAAAACGAGTTCGTGGGATTCGACGGACCGCTATTGGATCGATTACCGCCGTAAGTGCTGTTGCCTCTGTTCTGTAACTGCCGAGCCTGGAATCGCTGGAAGGCATCCAGCTCCGAGGCAGTAGCACCGCGTGCCTGATTGCTCATCCCGTTGCCAACGTTGCCCAGCTGTCCCGCTGCTTGAGCAACTCGGCTGAGTGGCTGTTGGTTGTCGGCAAACGATGACTCGAACTGACCAATTGAGCGACCAACGGGTTCGGCAATCGTGCCGGGCGTGGCGACAAGGCCCTCATCGGTTCCGGACGCAAACGGCTGCGGCTCGACCGCATCATTCAGCGCCTGAGACGACTGTTCCATATCGGCCAGCGTCGCAATCGGGCTCGCGGAATCCTGCTTCAGCGATCTGGCGACGATCGTGCATACAAAAATCGCAGCAGCAAGCGTTCCTAGCGTGCCCAGATTCTCCTTCACGCTATCGGGCAGTCCCGACCACGACAGGTTGGTCACGAATTTCCTGACCGCAGCAACTGGATCCACGACGGCTACCGCGGGCGTTTTGGTCTCGGAGGCGAGTTGATCGACTCGCTCGACCTCACCGGCAACCGTATCCGGATTTGAATCGTGGGTAGATTCGCCTTGTGAATCCGGGAAATCCGGGCAGGCAACGGAGTCCTCGCCACCGATCACGTTCTGTGGTGGAGCGATACCAAACTCGGTCCGCGGCTGATCCATCGGGGCGAACGGCTGCTGTGCGATATCGCCGGCGACCTCAGTGGTGCTCGCAGCCGCGCCTGCAGCCGGACTCCCATATTCGGGAACCCGTTCTTCGGCAATTGACTCCGGTGCTATCACCGCGTACTCATTCTTCAGCGAATCGACCGATTGCGATCCATTCGCTTTCGGATAGTGGGCTGAAACATCGTCAGCGGGCTCGCGAAGGTCCGGAACAGACAGCAGAACCGGCACAGATGGCTCGCGTCGACCGTCGTACCGACGCCGCAGCACGATCGGCTTTGCCGGAGAATTCGATGAATTGGGTTGCGTCGTCATTGAATTGACACCTCGAACAGTTGCGCGGCTTGACCGCGACAGCATGACAGACTCGCGAACTTACGGATCCGCCCTCGTCACGTTTAATCGGTTATACTTATGAGGATCTTGAGGCTTGGTAGAACCTTGCCGTCCCGCCACGAAAAACTGGCGTTCCGCTAAGATGCAGTCGACACCGACGAGCACGCTTTCGCGGCAATTGATTACAAACTCGAACACAGCAAAATGACCGTCTCACAAATCAACAACGTCGAAGATCAACTTCGTTCAATCCTTGATGACCGCATTCTTGTTCTTGACGGCGCAATGGGATCGCTAATTCAGTCGCTGAAGCTGGATGAAGCCGCAGTGCGTGGTGACAGGTTTGCGGACCATACCAAAGACCTGAAAAACTTTGCAGACATACTTTGCATCACCCGTCCGGAAGACATCACCGACATCCATCGTCGCTATTTTGAAGCTGGCGCTGATATCGTTTGCACCAATAGCTTCGGTGCCAGCCCGGTCGGTGCCGACGAATTTGATGTCTCCAATGAAGTCATCGCTGAAATCAATCGTGCTGCCGTTGCCTGCGCCCGCAAGGCAGCAGATGAATACAACGAGCGGACACCGGACAAACCGCGATTCATTGCAGGCTCGATGGGGCCCACTGCCAAGCAACTGGCAATCTCCACAAAGGTGGAAGATGCAGCTTACCGAAACGCCACTTTTGACATGATGGCCGAGTCCTATTACGAACAGGCCAAGGCACTCGTCGAAGGCGGCATCGATATCCTGCTGCCAGAGACGGTGATTGATACGCTCAATCTGAAAGCCTGTCTGTTCGGTATCGCAAGGTTCTTTGAAGAGGCCGACATTACGGTTCCCGTGATGGTCTCTGCCACGTTCGGAGAAGGCGGTGCCACGTTTGTATCGGGTCAGAAAGTGGAAGCGTTCTGGAACGCAATCTCTCACTTCCCCATGCTCAGCGTCGGAATGAACTGTGCCCTCGGCCCCGTCACGATGCGTCCGCATATCGAAGAACTCTCCCGCGTCAGCTCAAGCTACATCAGCTGTCACCCGAACGCCGGCCTGCCCAACGAAATGGGTGCCTACGATTTGGGGCCAACTGAAATGGCCGGCATGGTTAAGGAATACGCGGACAACGGGTGGGTGAACATCGTGGGCGGCTGCTGTGGCACGACGCCCGAGCACATCGCTGCGATGCACGATGCCCTCAAGAAGGCGACTCCCCACAAACGCACGCAGATTGCTCCCCTGACACGACTGAGCGGAGTCGAGCCGTTCAACATGCGACCGGACGCCAACTTTATCATGGTTGGTGAACGAACGAATGTCACCGGTTCACGCAAGTTCGCCCGGCTCATTCGGGAAGGTCACTTCGACGAAGCCATCGAGGTTGCGCGTCAGCAGGTCGAAGGCGGCGCCAGCGTGATTGACATCAACATGGACGATGCATTGCTGGATGGCGTCGATGCGATGACGCGATACCTGAATCTGATCTCCGGGGAATTCGAGATCAGCAAAGTGCCCGTCATGATCGACAGTTCCAAGTGGGAGATCCTCGAGGCTGGCCTGAAAGCCTGTCAGGGCAAAGCGATCGTCAACTCGATCTCCATCAAGGACGACGAAGCGCGTTTCCGGGAGCAGGCGAAGACGATCCTGCGCTACGGAGCAGCTGTCGTGGTCATGGCGTTCGATGAAGTCGGGCAAGCCGTTGAGATTGATCGCAAAGTTGAAATCTGCAAACGGGCCTACGGCATCCTGGTCGATGAGATTGGATTCGCGCCCGAAGACATCATCTTCGACCCGAACATTCTGACCGTGGCCACGGGTATCGAAGAGCACAACGACTACGCGATCAATTTCATCGAAGCCACGCGTATCATCAAGGAGCAATGTCCGGGTGCGAAGATCTCCGGCGGTGTCAGCAACATCAGCTTCTCGTTCCGCGGCAACAACGTGGTCCGCGAAGCCATGCACAGCGCATTCCTGTTCCACGCCGTGAAGGCTGGAATGGATATGGGTATCGTGAACGCCGGTCAGCTCGAGGTTTATGAGGAGATCCCCAAAGATCTGTTGGAGGCGGTCGAAGATGTGCTCTTCAATCGCCGTCCGGACGCGACCGATCGACTCGTTGATCTCGCCGAAAACTACAAGGGCCAAAAAGGCAAGTCGGCCGTCGAAGACCTCAGTTGGCGAGAACAACCCGTCGATAAACGCCTCGCCCACGCGCTTATCAAGGGCATCGACAAATTCATCGAGGAAGACACCGAAGAGGCTCGGCAACATTTCGACAGATGCCTGGAAGTCATCGAAGGACCGTTGATGGCGGGTATGTCGGTTGTCGGCGATCTGTTCGGCGAAGGCAAAATGTTCCTGCCACAGGTTGTCAAGTCTGCACGCGTCATGAAGAAGGCTGTCGCCTATCTGATGCCGTTCATGGAAGAAGAAAAGCGGAAGGCCGGACTTGAGAACGCACCTGCTCGCGGCAAAATCCTGATGGCCACGGTCAAGGGTGACGTGCACGACATTGGCAAGAACATCGTCGGTGTCGTCCTTGGCTGCAACAGCTACGAAGTCATCGACCTTGGCGTCATGGTGCCGTGCGAAAAGATTCTGGAAGAGGCCGTCAAACACGGCGTCGATATCATAGGGCTGTCCGGCCTCATCACGCCCAGCCTTGACGAAATGGTCTACGTGGCAAAAGAGATGAAGCGACTGGGTATGACCACGCCGCTGATGATCGGTGGAGCCACCACCAGCCCCAAACATACGGCGGTAAAAATCGCGCCGCACTACGAATCGCCCGTCGTCCACGTCCTGGACGCGTCGCGATGTGTCGGTGTCGTCGAGAAGCTCAATAGCGAAGACGCCATCGAAGATTACCAGAAAGCGAACCTCGCAGAACAGGCAAAGCTGCGTGCCTCGTATGAGCAACGACAGCAGACACTGGTCCCCTACGCCACTGCTCTGGAAAATCGCTTCCAGACGGATTGGGCAAATGTCCAGATCGACAAGCCCGAACAACTGGGACTTCGAACACTGGAAGACTTCCCCCTGGAAGAGATTCGCAAGTTCATCGACTGGTCACCATTTTTCTGGGCGTGGGAATTGCGTGGCAAGTACCCGCGAATCCTCGACGATCCCAAAATGGGTGAGGAAGCCACGAAACTGTTCGACGACGCGATCGAGATGCTCGACGAAATCGTCAGCGGCAAGCTGCTCCAGGCCAACGGCGTTTTCGGTTTCTGGCCTGCGGCATCTGACGGGGACGACGTACTGGTCTACACCGATGAGTCACGTTCGGAAGTAGCCGCGAAATTCTCCATGCTTCGCCAACAGTGGGAACGAAAGGGCCAATCCGACTACCGTTCGCTCGCGGACTACGTGGCTCCCGTCGACAGTGGCCGAGCAGACTACATTGGCGCATTCTGTGTTACGACGGGGCTGGGCTGTTCCGAGCTCGCCGCGAAATACGAAGCCGACCATGACGATTACAAATCAATCATGGTCAAAGCGCTGGCAGATCGTCTGGCCGAAGCGTTCGCGGAACTGCTGCACAAACGGGCTCGTGACGAATGGGGCTATGGAGCCGGCGAGAGCCTGACGGATGATGACCTCATCGCGGAGAAGTACCGCGGAATTCGCCCGGCACACGGCTACCCCGCATGCCCTGACCACACGGAAAAGGAAACGCTCTTCAAGCTGCTCGAAGCAACCGACCGCACAACGGTGGAACTCACAGAGAGCTTTGCGATGATGCCGGCGGCCAGTGTCAGCGGCCTGTACTTCGGGCATCCCGATGCTCGCTACTTCGCCGTTGACCGCATCACGAAGGATCAGGTCGAGGACTACGCGAAACGCAAAGGCATGGAACTACGCGAAGTCGAACGCTGGCTATCGCCAAACCTGGCGTACGACAGCTAGGACAATCCGAGCGATCCAAGCTGGCCCTGCAACGCCGGCGCCAGTACTCGCGAAGAGCAAACTCCAAACGAAAACGCCCCGTCAAATTTAACGGGGTGTTTTCATTTATCTATATCGGCTCGACTTCAACTAGCTGCCAAAGACCGCATCAACCGCCGCGGCGGCCGAGCTTGGCTGCAGACCAAAGTCGCTACTGGATCCCATCAGGCGTACAAGGTAACCGTTCGACGCGTTACCCAGCACACGGACTCGCGAGTCGGTAATTGGTACGCTGGATTCGAAACGTTCGCCATTGACGGCAACGGCCGTGATATTGACTTGCGATCCGGACAACGTGGCGGAGATCGAACTGAACGTTCCCCACCCCGAGTCATGGCAGAACCAGGAAGTCTCGCCGTCCGGGCCAATTCCGATTCCAACCCCACCGCGGAAAGCCGACGTCATGAACAGTGGGTTGCCAAAGTAGGCCGGCTGCAAACCTCGTTCACCGAAGTTCAAGCCCGACAGAACTTCACCGGAGGCAAGTTCGACCGCGTGTGCATCGTTGAGCGACGAGACGGCTCCACCGAAGGAATCAATGCCGTCAATCACAATCGCTGGCTGCGTCTCAGTGACGACATAGTCGCCAGGCATCACGCTCGCAAAACCATACGATCCGTCGACCGCCGTCGACGTCACCCGCGAAACGGCGTTGCCGAAGACATCCGTTCCGGTCAGAGTCACTTCGACGCTACCAAACGCGTGCTCGACAGCATCAAACGTTCCGTTGTTGTTCGTATCGAAGTAGACGCTTCCGGACAAGGTACCCGGAAGTACTTCGCCTACCGAAATCGTAACGGTAGCAACATTCGATGTATTGCCGTCACTCTCCGCCTGGTAGGTAAACGTGTCTGTTCCGATGAAGCCTTCATCGGCCACATAGACAAACGAACCATTGTCGTTCAGTTGCAGCGAGCCGTCGGTTGGACCATCGACAAGCTCGGCCGTCAGCTCTCCGCCGGTACCCAGGTCATTGGCGAGTACGCCGGTGGCTGCCGATGCACTGACGACACCATCGTCGGCGTCGTAGGCGTCATCAATCGCAACCGGATTGGCGAGCCCCATCACCGTCAATGACGTCGAGCCGTAGCTAATGAATTCCGAAGGCACCGCATCATTGAGTGTTTCGAAGAGGAGCACGTTGCCGAAGGGCAAGTCGTCGGCAGGGTCCGTTGCGAACGTAAGCGTGCCCGATCCGGTTGCCTGCATGGGGACACTGAAGAGCAGTTGCTCGTCCGGCCCCAATTCGTTGAGTCCGTCGAAGGCACCAGCCTCGTCGATGAGCCCCTGTGTGGATGTGCTGCCCGTTTGGCCATTCGGATAATTCGCACCGAACTCCAACGCCCCGATGACCGTCGCCAGGCCCGGTGTCCAGGTGACGTCGGTATAGGCGGCGAACACGCCTTGCTGCGGCGCGGGAGTGATGTCGTCTACGTAGACGCTCAGCGTGAAGGCCTCGCCGGTATCAATCGAGTCGATCACGGTGCCAACCGCGTCGGTAACTTCAACCCGGAAAGCAACCTGCAAATCACCGGCAGGTTCCACGACGATGGTGGCGGTAGCGAATCGGGTCAACGGCACGTCGGTGACGTCCTGCACGGCGTACTGGAACGAATCGGTTCCGACAAAGTCTGCGTCAGGCGTGTACGTGAAGGAACCGTCACTGGCGAGATCCAGGACTCCATTGGCCGGATCCCGGACAGACAGGGCCGTTAGGTCGTCACCGTCAGGATCGGAATCGTTGGCGAGCACTCCGTTGGCGGCATCCACGACCAACTGCGAACCGGCCGACGTGGTGTACTCTTCGTCGACAGCTACGGGAGGATCGTTGATCGCATTTACCGTGATGGTCACCGCGGCACTATCGGTCAGTTCACCGTCGCTGACTTCGTAGAAGAAGCTATCGACGCCATTAAAGTCCGCGTCGGGCACATACGTGAAGGAGCCATCGTCATTCAACGTGACCACACCATCGTTGGCCGGAGTGACGAGCGTGGAAGTGAGTGCATCGTCGTCTTCGTCTGTATCGTTAAGCAAGACTCCAGCTGGATCAACCGTCAAAGTCATGTCTTCGTCAACGGAGTAGGCATCGTCGCTGGCCACGGGCGCCACATTTCCGCCGCCGGGCTCATTCACCGTGACCGTTACCGTCGCGGGTTCACTGATCGCCCCCTCCGTGTCGACAATCATGTAAGTGAAAGTGTCCGTGCCAACGAAGCCGGCATTCGGAAGGTAGACAAATCCTCCGTTGGGTCCAACCGTCAGTGTGCCGTCGAAAGGACCAACCGTGGCTCCCGTGAACGTAAACCCGTCGCTATCCACGTCAAAGTCATTGGCGAAGAGACCTTCGGCGGAATCAAGGCGAATGACCGATACGCCAGCGGTGGTCGTATAGGCATCATCAACTGCAACGGGTGGATCGTTGATCGGTGCGATGTCGAGAGTGACGGTCGCTGCTTCGGAAGTCTGACTTCCATCCGTAGCCGTGTACGTGAAGGAGTCTTCGCCAAAGTAATCCGCGTTCGGTTCATAGGTGAAAGAACCGTCGGCATCCAGCGTCACGGTACCGTTGGCAGCGTCGGTAACCAGTTGAGCCGTCAGCCCCGAATCGGGTTGGTCATTGGCCAGCACACCATCCGCCGCGTTCACGGAAATCACAACATCTTCGTCGCCCGCGTAGGAGTCATCCAAAGCGATGACAGGCTCGGCAGAGCCAACCACCTCAACGCTGGCGTTGACGAACATGATCTCTTCCGGCAGTACGGGCTCGGGAATTCCAATTCCATACACCAGCGTCTCGTGAATTGGCAGTTCAGCGGCAGGACTACCGCTGAAGGTCAGCGTCTGCGTGCCAGCCGTATCTTCCGCCACCATGGGAATCGAGAACAGCAAGAACTCGCCAGAACCAAGCGGAGAGAGCCCTGCGAATCCGCCCATCTCACTCATGACGCCGTCAACCGATACGTCGTTGGCTCCGCTGGGGTCGGTCGTTCCATTGCCGTATTCGTTGCCGCGGCACGTTGCGGGAACGTTCGAGTTGTCATCACAGTGCTGAACATCACCGTTGACGTCGGCAAGTCCCGCTTCGTAATCGACACCGATGTAGGAAGCGAAGACGCCGAATTCCTCGGGCGTGATATCCGAGACGTACGCTCGCAGTGCGAACTCATCGCTTGGCTGAAGCGATGTCACGACGTCTTCGGTGTCCGCGTCGGTGACGGCCAGTCGCACCTGAACCTTGGCATCACCCTCGCCCTGTGCCGCATTGAGGTGATTGATGATCTGCAGCACGTCAGCCGCAGAAACGACGCCATTGCCGTTCACATCCAACAGGCCCGGGGAAGCCGCCGCAACGTCGACGTTTTGCGGCCCCGAGGAGTTCAGCGTATTGATAACCGCCAGGGCATCGATCGCTGTAACCCGTCCGTCGCCGGTCGTGTCCATCGGCATCGTGGCGTTGTGCCATGCCAGCGTGTCGCCTGCCAGAAGAACGCGGCTCTCGAGACTCTCGGAAGACAGCCGTCGTTGGTTAGCGGCGCGGCTGCGTTTGCGATTGCGTGCAGAGCGATTAAGTTTACTTTGCGTTCCAAAGTTGCTGTTCATGATGCCTTGTTATGCCTTATCAGCGTCGACCAGATTCCTTTCCTGTGTCAGTCGTCCTGTGAGTTGTCCAGTATGCTCCAACTTCTTCCGTGCGTAAGCGATTGAGCTGAAGTTGTCGCTGCTACTCGTTCTCAAGTATTTACAACCGGACCTGCCTGTAGCGAGAGGTCCGGTTGCATGTCGCCCGACGTTTACACGTCAGAATCATTTATCCAGTCGAGGTCCGCGAATGCGTCGTCGACGTCGTTGCTCGATTGTTGAGCGGCAATTGCGAGTGCCAAATCGTCGTCAATCGAAGGAGACAACGGTTCGCCCTGCGGCAACTCAACGGCTGGTTGCTCAAGGATGTCACCGATCGGATCCACCGTCACGGGAGCTGCAAGTGCCGCGAGCGCGGGCTCTGCACTTCCCTCGTTGATCGCCGTGATGATGATCAGAGCATCCAGTGCGGATACAAATCCGTTTCCGTTCACATCGACAAAGCCAATCGATTCCGGCGTATTCGGTTCCACTGGCGGAATGATCAGTTCGGACGTATCCGGATCGCTCGCCTGTGGGTTACGAATTTCCTGAATGATGCGAAGTACGTCGATCGCAGAGACGGTTCCATCCCCGTTGACGTCCAGCGGATTGTTGATGTTCTGCCAGACATTTCCGAAGTCAACAAAGACGGCGTAGTCCTCGACTTCACCATCCGTTGCATTCCCGGCAACTCCGGCGACTCCGTCGCTGCTGAACCGGAATCGAGCGAAGATTTCTCCGGTCGCTGCGTCGAATGGTACGTCGACATTCAGCTCGTTGGCTCCCGCACTAATCGGAGTGCCGCTGAAGACACGTTCACCCGCGTCGTTCCAGTCACCGTCCATATTGAAGTCGAACCATGCATCAAGCACACCGTCCGCACTTGCGGTCACGGTGATACCGTTGGATGCGTTTCGCTCGAATTCTTCCGGCAGTCGAACACCGTTGTCACCAGTATCCGCCGTAGCACCCGGGCTAGGCTGACTCTCAGGTTCCGGCGTCACGCTGGTTCCAAGGCGGAATCCGTCAATGATGTCGTGACTCGCGACCGGGTAGCCAATCGGTGCATCACCGAAGTCCGTCCCCAGCAGGATGGAAACCGTGAATGTGACCGATCCGTCCGGCTGGTTGCCCTGAATCGAGTTGCCCGCGATGTCCTGAACAAGATTTTCATTCAGCGTGATCACATAGGTGCTTCCGATGCTCCAGGTTCCTGCTGCCGGAATGAGTCGCAGGATTCCGTTGGTCGCATCCAGATCGATTTCGAAGTCCACGCCCGGTGTCAACGCGACACCGTTGCGCGTCACCGTCAGAGAATTCTCGGTAATCGAGAAGGGATCAAGTCCCGTACCATCCGCAGCTCCGCCAATCTGCGAGGAGTCCGGGAATACGATGTCGAAGGAGTCGACCACGTTTTCCGGATCCAGCGAAACGACCGTCGTTGCAGGATTCTTGTCGATGCCCAACGAGTCGTTATCAAGCGGCACTTGCAGCCGTGCACTTGGACCAACAAAGTCGACGCGATCGATGGCACCACGGTCCTTGAACGCGTTTCGACCCTGACCATCCTGAGGCTCGAACGACGGATCGTCTTCCCTCAGTTGTCCCAGGGCGTCCCGGTCCGGAGCAAGGATTGGCGACGGTGCGATGCCCAGCGGGCTCTTGACGCTCGACAATGACGGCCGTTCTTCCAGCGAATCAATCGAACTGTCAATGATCGATGCACCCGCGGCAGGATAGAAGTTGCCATTGGCAAGGTCAACAAACAACGGATCAGTCAGCCGCAGGATGCTGGCAAAGTCACCAATCGTTGTGTTCTCCGTGTCACGATTGTTGCCCTGGAACACAAGACCTTCGCGAACGGAATCGATCGCTGTAAAGTCGGCTTGCACACCCACTTCAAAGTTGACGATTACGTTGTTCAGCAACGTTGGATCCGAGTTGTCGCCAATCTCGATACCAATATCCTGGTAGTCGTTGACGACACGCAGCACATCATCGGTTTGCGACGGATCAATCGAGTCAACCTCGTCGATTCGCGTATCGGTGAACTCACCACCCCGCCCCACAATCGTGTTGTTCACGATCCGACCGAACGGTACGGCTCCGGTCTGAACTCGGGAAACGAACGACTCGACTGCAAAGGACGGAATGTCGTTTGGACGCAATCCGATGAAGGACGCACCTTCAATGAACAGCTCATGTCCCTTGCCGCGATAAACGGTGACGTCAAGGTTCGATCGCTCGATCGCTTCCTGCAGTCGATCGGCCATATCCGTGTCTGCCGGGGTGTAACGACCTTCGCAATCACCGGGGGCATTTGCATAGACACAGTCGATCGGATTGTTGAAGTAGTTATCACGGTTGAAGAAGATCGGAACATTGCCCAGGACGTAATCCGTACCTGGTACGGCCGGCGAGTTGATTTCCAGGTCGTGGAATTCGAAGGTGCGGCTCAGATTATTGTTGTCCGTGATCGTGAACTTGAGCTGATCCCACGCCTCCAGATTGGCGGCAGGAGGATCATCACCAAACGGTGCCACAAAGATATAACCGTCTGGATCGCCACCGTATTTGATACCGCCTTCGTCGTTGAACGCCACGACGTTGTTGGAAATCACGACGCCGGTTGTCAGGTTCTCCTGATTGATTTCACGCAGGTTTCGAACTGGCCCCGGCTGAGGTGTGTAGTCACCTTCCGAGAACTGCGAGTGGACTTCGCGGCCGAAGGGGTCTGCCCATTCATAGGAAGGCAGATCCCGCAACGAGTCTTCCACGATGATGCCGTGTCCTTCCGAGTGCGTGACGCGACTCTGGGTGATGATCAGCTGTCCCTGATCACGTTCCCGGTTGCCGGATGCCTCGAAGGACGATGTGATGAACTCAATGCCATTCGGAAGATCCAGTTCCGGAACGACCGCGTTGCCAATCAGATTGATGCGATTGGATTCCGTCGAAACCACGCCCGCCGTCACTTCGCCGTCGCCGGTCGTCGCCGTCAGTTGCAATGAACCTACGGAGTTGATGGCGTCACGAATCTTCGCTGCAAGTTCGAATGTCGTATCCGACGTGTTGTAGTCAATCGCGACGTTGTCGCCACCAACGTCTCCCGGTGTTCCCAACGCCAGGTCGTTGTACTCGAAGGTTACCGTCTGACGCCCGTCGTTGAGCTCGAAGAGCTTGCCATCAAAGACAAGATCACCGCTGGGCGACAGCAGCGTCGCATTCGGCACAGTTCGTTCGAGCTGGTTCAGGCTGACATCATCCGGCGATGCCACTCGAATCTCTACCTGGTACTCACCGACTGCAATCGCCGACGAAAGCAAATCGACCTCAAATTCCGAGGTGCCGGCTGCGAACAGATCGCGAACCCGGTCATCGCGATCGTAGGTCAGCTCCTGCCAATCCAGATCGTGGGCATGGAGCAGGCTATCGCGATGATCGACAAGCAATTCACCCCGCGAACGGAATCCAATCACAATGTCGTCGATGTAGGCTCCCTCGAACGGAACGAGGAAGTCAACAGGCTGGTTGGTAACGTTACCGTTGTCGTCTACTTCCAGCAGGCTTGGGTCGAGGACGGCCGGATCCTGCTCGTCATCTTCGTCGATGTCGTAGTAGCGGAATTCGTTTTCCAACCCGCGATAGGCCGGTGTACCCGCCTGGTTGGTAAACGATCCCCATGCGTCACCGAGCAGTTCCGTCGTGACGCCGAATGGCCCCGGATCCTCAACGGATAGTCCGTAAACCCGAATCACATTGTTGGTACCCGAGAACGCTGCGGCGTTGCCGCCAGCGAACGTTTCAGCCAGCAAGCCTTTCAACGCACCCGCCACCTGGGCAGATGTCATATCACGAGTGAGATTGACGGCCACATTGCCGGGTGCCACGCCGGCATCGATACCGCCACCTTCGACGCGGATAAGACTACCTTCACTGGTGAACGCGTTGTCCGCATCAACAGAAAGGCGATTCCCGTCCACGCTGCCCGAGAGCCCGACAGAATCCATCGCCGTTGCCAGGCTAAAGGCGATGCTGCTGGCCGATTGGGTCGGCGTAAACGGAACCGCAATGTTTCCCTCAGCGACTGTGTCGTCGTTGTCGAACTCGAAGCGATGCCCAACACCCTCGTTGTCCAGAACGAATACCGTTTCGCCGTCGCGAATGCTCGTCCCCGCACTGGCAAGGATCGACAGCCCAAGGTCGACTTCGAACGTCACTCCGGCAATCGTCATCGTATCGCCGTCGCTAAGCTCGGCTGCGTCGACAGCCTTCAGTTCAACACCGCCGAACCCGCCAATGTCGAAGGAGGCCGCCGTGCTGAAGTCGAATCGAAGTCGCAGTGAAGACGATCCGGCGAACTGAGCGAGATCGATGCGAGCCTGTCGCCAGACACTATTTCGTTCGTCGAGTCCTGTGTGGTCGTCCCAGTCCTCATCATTCGGATCGCCGATATTCGAGTTTTCCGGGAACGGGTTTCGCGGCGTGTTGTTATCGAATTCCACCTCACCCTGGAATGGGAAGGTATCACGATCACCACTTGGTCCCAGAGGTAGGTCGTCCTGGGAATCAGGCAGATCATCGATGTTTTCAAAGAATGAGGTATCACGCGTGAACCGGGGAATATCGTAGAAGCTGTTGGTGAACAGTGGTTCGACACCATCCGGAAGGGCCTGGTCACTGGCGGCTACCAGTTGCCACAATCCACGGTCAACGTCGGCGTCGTCGTCCGAGATATACACCCGGAACGCATCACGCTTGAACTGCGGGTCATCCAGCAGTTCGGATTCCTCAGCCGTGAGGAAGTAGTTGAAGTAGAGCGTCGGCAAGTCATCCGCCGTGTACTCCGACAGATCGATTTCGTTGCTGAGCACGGTACCGGCGGCACCGCCCGGGAAGTCAAAGCTACGATCGGCATCACCGAATCGAAGGCTGTTTCCTCCCCCGAAGAACAGCTCGCCATGCCCTGGATCAGCTGCTCGCTCGGCAGTCGTGCCCCAGAGGTTTTCCTGCAACGACGAAAACTCAAGTCCGTTGGCATTGCCAATTCCCGTCGGAACGCTGGTGGCTCCATTCACGAAGATTGGCTGCGGCGATCCATTAAAGTCGAACGCGTGAATGTTGCCCGCCGTATCGGTTGCGAAGAACATTTCACTGTAGATTCCACCCGCCACTTCCTGCGGCCCAAGCGTCAGGCCAGAGAAACTGATGCCTTCCAATTCGGCCGAAGACTCAAGGTAGTCAACGTACGCTCCCTGAGGGACGCCATGACTTCGGACGATGAACAGGCCGCCCGCATCGGAAACGCCATAGAGCGTTCCACCGACGAACTGCAGGCCTGTGATCTTACCGCCAGGCGACTGCCCGGAAATTTCCAGATCACCTGCCGACTGGAACTGCATCGACGTCCCCTGCTCGAGGGTTATCACGTTACCTGCGGCAGTTCCGCCAACGGCTGTGGCAATCGCCTCGGCCACCTGCTGACCGGTGAAAGTTGGCAGGATCGGAATACGGACGTTGCTACCGGAAACTCCAGCCTCCGCGTTGATCTGGGCAGCTGGTTCAAAGTCAAAGAATTCGACTTCATCCGCTTCGGTAAAGCCAACGAGATTCCCGTCAGCAATCGCACCTGGAATCGACGACAGGAAGACGTCGACGATCTGCTCGGAGGTGAAGAACTCCTCCATCGAAATCAGTATTCCGTTGCCGTCAGCACCTCGTGCACCATCAATCTGCATGGCCGAGGAGTTGATGGCAACGTCGCCTTCGTATTGCAAATTGACACGCAACCCATCGAGATGTGCGGTAGCGGATCCCGGGTGATCATTAATGAGGTCGACCAGATTCTGGGCAAGCTCTGCCGAGTCACCAACACCGATCGACAGCGGAATCGCTCCCGGTGTGGTCGGTGGATCGTTCTGAACGATCTCGATAAACAGCGCGGGCTCTTCGGAGCGAATATCCGAAATGACGATTTGGTCGCCGACCGAGAACGAACTGAGTTCTTCGTTCAGGACCAGTACCGGTCCCGTTTCGACTTCGTAAACATCGTCGCCGATGAAGAATTCGTCACCGTCACGAGGAACGACACCATTGGCCGGATCGACTTGAATCACACCGCCCGGAACGGTATCGATTTCGTAGGTCGTCTGAATGTCCAGCGTTGGGTCATCCGGATCGACAACTTCAAGCGTTGTGATACGCATTCCATCGGGGATGAGTACCTGGTTATCCTCCACCGCAGCGGTGGCAATCAACGCGGTATTCTCGTTCGGAATGATCGCTCCACCGTTGCCGCCCAGATCCATTTCGGTAAACAACACGCCGCGTTCGACGACATTGGAGTAGCCAAAGTTGTCTTCCGATCCAGCCGGTGGTAGACGGTCTGCGTCATCTTCCCGCAGTGCCTCGGAGTCCTGTGCCAATCCATTGCTGTGATCGTACTGGTAGAGGACGTTCATGATCGCCGGATCGGAACGATTACCGACGGCATAGCCGGTGTAGTTCCGTCGACCGGCCTGTAGCAACGCAAGTGCTTCGAACTGCACACCGTCGTCAATATCATCATTGATTTCAGGCGGATCCGCCGCGAGGTCAACGCCGTAGCCGTCAATTCCGTCGTCGGTGAACGTCTCGTCCTGGATGAATTGTTGATTATTGTTCCCGCCGCCCTGGTTGTTGTTATCGCCCGTTCCGGAACCTCGGACGGTTGCGTCCGATGGTTCAATCACGAGATAGTTACCCGTGTTGGCTTCCGTATCGCCAAGCGTGAAGGCAAAGAATTGCTCGTCTACCGGCCCCAGGTCAACACCGGGAACAAACTGGCGTTCGCCCAAGACAAAGTCACCGACGTTGTAAACGTCAGCCAGGTCCCCCTGGCCACCACCGCCCTGGTTGTTTCCGTCAGGATCCGGTGGAAGCCCCAGAACGCCAACCTGTGTTTCGATGCCACCCTGGAATGGATCCACCGTGTACAGAACCGCACCGGCTCCGTCAGGCTGACTGACATACAGCGTTACATCGCTGAGGTTGAAAGGTACGATGCTGTTCGTATCGATCAGAACCGGCACTTCAGGTTCGGGGAATGCCGGACCATCAAAGGTCTCATCAGCCACTCGACCGAGCACGTCAATCGGCTCCGCTCGAACCAGCGGGTTGTATGGCAGGTGTTCCGTGAACTGTTCGTCGACTTCCTTCACGATCACATTCGAGGACATCACGGCCAAAATGTATTGGCCTTCCGGAACTTCGAAGGGGCCAAGCAATGGGTCAAGGCGACCAACCGATCCACGGCTCAGATCTTCAAGCCCGGTAGGTTGGCCCGGGGCTGGCAGGTCATCCAGGTCGCCCGAATCCGTACTCGAGGCGATCAGTGGTCCCACCTGGACATCAAACTCCGTCTCCGTGTCGAACGGGAACTCCGCTTGGTAGATGAAGATGGACGTGTCGGCTCGGCCCAGACCATCTGCATAATCGAGGTCGAAAATCAGATTTGCCGTCGTCGGTGCTGAAAACTGGCCCGTCGTCTGCACGGCCTCAAAGTCGACCGAGAACATGTAGTAGTCAACGTCCGATTCGAACGTTGTGGTCGAGAACTGCGATGGTTCGACGATCGGCTGCAACTTGCCGGAAATCGTGATGGCTCCCCGATCGCTTGCAAGGACGTTTCCGACGTACTGCGGCGCCGGGAATTCTCCGCCGTCGACACCCTCGATGGCGATGTCGACATCCGTATCGTCGTCGTCGAACACAAACACGCCGAGCGGACGCAGGGCGTTTGAATTGAACTGTCCAAACGCGTCAGGTGCGACCGTGCCCGTCAGGCTCACCGCATTGAGCGTGTCGTTAGGGCTGGAATCTTCGCGAACTTCACCGGTCAAAGGTGAGTGGCGAGGCAGTCCGGATACCCGAATACCGTCGGTTGCGTAACGGATGTCGGCATACTGGACACTGCTACCAGGAACTTCGTCGGTCTCACCGAGTCGAACCTGCAGTTCGTAAGCACCTTCGGTCAGTCCGCCACCGAGTTCGTCAGCCTCCAATCCGGCACTGCGGACACGAATGTGGTATGTCGAGCGGTCAACGCCTTCACCCGGAAGCACGACTCGCATGCCCGCGTCGAGTGGATTGGTTGAGTAGTGATCCTGCGAAAGGAAGATCGACTTGTTCATGCTGAACGAGAAGATCCCCGGTCGCTCGAAACGCTGCTGATAATCGGGATCGTCGTCTTCCAGCGACTCGTTGTACGAGTTGTCCGACCGAGCTTCGGTGACGCCGTTGGCATTGACAAGTTCGACAATTGTGTCGAGCGACTGCGAGGTGCGGTCGATATCAATCCAGATCTCCGTCCCGGGAGTCGCATCGAAACTGTAAACGTCAACGTCCGAAGCCCGGTTGGCGGACGCCGCGTTGTTGATGAAACCGTGGACTTCAAAGCCAACTCGCAGGTTCTCGTCGCTGTCCTTTTCTTCGGGAGCAAGCGTGCCGAGATACTGGGCCGTCGATGTGACATTGTTCGTACCCGAACCGTCGTTGACGCCCTCAAACTCGGTGATGACCGCGACGTTGCGATCGTGCGAGTAGGTCTGGAAGCTGACACCTTCCCAGTCGCCGGACAAGGGACCACCCACCACGTCGTAGCCAATCAGATCGAAGACCGACTTGTCCTGTTCAGTGATGTGGTATTCGAAATCGATACCGTAGGCTGGCTGCCCAATTCCGACGTAGAACCCGTTCAGGTTCTCCGGCAGCTCATAGCCTGTTACGAATTGGTTGGTTTGCAGAGTTCGCGTATCGATCGCGTCCGCCAACAGCGGAATATCGCCCTGCTGCAAACGCAACTCATTAGGCAATCCCGCGGGGTCGAAGATACCGCCGTCATAGAAAACGTGCGACTGCAGATCCGGATCAAGTGCTCGAGGAGCATTGAAGAAGTCGTCACCGCCCTCGCCCGGTTCCAGTCGGAAGAGATCCAACGGAGTCAGCTGCGTATCACGCGACGTGTTTGCATCCTGCAGAGCGATGCGAACGTCCTCAATGCCGGATCGGAAACCAAGCACGTTACCAATCGCCGAAGCGACGATGCCCACAAAGTCCATCGAACCCTGCTGAAGTCCGTCGCTGCGATCCGCGTCGAAGAATTCAGGACCAACACTCCAGTGCTGGAAGTTGATGGATCCCTCATTCAGCAAAATCGTACCGTCGGCGTGCTCGTCCGAATCAAACTGCGAGACTACCTGTGCCTCGTCAGGAATGTCTTCCCCAAAGATCGCCTTGTAGTTGGCCGTGTTGACCAATATCGACTCGTTGACCGTGAATGGATCTTCCGGTGTATTCGGGAAGGTTACTTCAATGTCATCGAAGGACGGAATCTGTCGGGCGACGGACTCGTGCGGCCGCGAATCATCCGCAAGGCCATCCACCACCTCATCGAAGTTGACGCTCGTGGTGGCAGGCTCCGCGATATAGACTTCCTGCAGAGCAAACTCGTTGATCGTGTAGTTGCCCTCGGCATCCGGCGAATCAAGGTCGATATCGATCGTGATCGTAATCGGGTCTTCGAACAGCTTTTCCCACTGACGGGCAGCTCGCTCGACGCCGGCGACCATATCCGGATGCTGCCGGATGAACGGTCCAAAGTTGATGTCGATCTGGAAGGATCCTTCTTCTTCCGTCCTCAGCGGTCGGGTGAAGACACCTTCGTCTGTATCCGTCTGGGCACGACCCGTTGTGTCCAGACCCGCACCAACGCTGTCGTCCGCCAACGATGTCAGTACGACCGGATGACCGGGTTGCCCAACAATGTTGAGGATACCGCCAATACGATCGTCAATTTCAAGTGGCATACCGGAGGCAATGAAGCCAGCGTGCTGACCGTCAAGCTTCACAACCAGGCTCTCAGTCGAGCTACTTTCCAGACGCAAACCGCCTGAACTGAAGTGGTTTGGAATCACGATCTGGTCAAACAGAACGTGCACGATGTCGGTATCATCCCAGACAACTTCCGTCGTGATAACGCCTTCGCGAATCAACATGCCGTTAAGCGTGTTACGGTCAAGTACGTTGCCGCGAACCAGTGGCCCCTGGTTGTCATCGAACTGGATGAACCGGTCCAACTCACCTCGCGAAGTACCGTAGTCGGGCAGTCGCGTCGAATTGAGCGAATTGGGATCGATATTGATAACCGCCGACAGCGTACCGTCGGTGTCTGTGATCTGGTTGCCTACGATGATTGGCTGGGCACCGCGTACAAAAATGGCCCCCGGCCCGTTGATTCCTCGACCAACACGATCGACGTCACCAATACCGCCGACACCCTGAGCACTGAACTCAATCGTACTGTTGGTGATTCGAGCAGCCTCGGCCTGGTGAATCTCAACCGCGTTGAACGCTGCCGAAGACCCCGGAATCCGCGTAACACCGCCCGCGTAGGCGATCACTGCATTGTCGAGACTAAGTCGTGCCGAGTTGCCGACATAGATTCCGCCCCAGTCGCCGGACGTCGCAGCAATCCCCGCCTCGGTGTCACCACCAAAGCGGTCATCGTTGATCGAAGTAAATACAACCGGATTGTCCGGAGTACCTTCGGCAATCAGCTGTGCGCTGATGCTGGTATCAATACGAGTTCCGTCCATCTTGACGACGATACCGGCATCGACCACCAACTGAGCGTCGCGTCTCGCCGCCTTCGTACCAATGCCACCCGGACGTTCAATGGGTCCACCTGGCGTGGAACCAATGATCAGGTTTTCCTTGATTACGTGCACGATATCGGTGTCGTCGAAGCGACCTGAAACCGTAAGTTCCTCAAGTCGGTCACCGGCCAACGTATCGATTCGAACCGAAAGTGCGTTGGTCGTGTTGTTCTGCAGGAAGTTGCCGACAATGTCTGGACCGATGCGGTCGTAATCAGACGTAAAGGGAACAGCCTGGTAGTCAACGTCCAGCGAATCGACGGCGTGGAATCGCGATTCCTCGAAACTGTCCGGATTCGCCGAGATGGCGGCATCAGCACTGAAAGTGATGTCGTTGAACGAAATCGTCGGTCGCGAATCGATCAGGTGAATCGGGTTGATGACTTCCTGAACCGAGTCGATCGTCACGTTACCACCACCGTAGCGAATGTCGGCGTTGGTCACGTGATTGAGGAAGATACCCCGGGCTTCCGCGTCGTTTGGTGCGCCGTTTTCGTCAAGCTTGAAGTTCGAGCGATCCAGATCGTTCTGGAAGATAATCCCGCCCCATTCGCCAGGTTCGGGCGTCGTGTCGAGCACTTCGTTGTCGACACCGGTGGCTTCGTCTTCTCGGGAAGTGAAGATCACGTCCGCATCGGGCGTACCGAGAATCTGCAACGCCGTTCCGCTGCGTTCCACGTTCGTCGTTGACGTGCCAACCTGCACGAACGAACGACGCATCTTGAAGATCGCTCCCTCGTCAATCATGACCGTCATGCCGCGAGGCACGATCAGAGCGCCACCGTCAGGCAGCTCGCCAAAGTTGTCAAAACCAAGTTCGTAGGCGAGGTTGTCGCCCAACGTGGAAACGTTTCCATCCGCACCGCCGTTACCGACGATTCGAGCGATATCGCGGTCGTCGACGCGACACTGAGTCTGATCATCACCGGTACAGACATCGAGCGCCTGTTCAATGTTGTTGTAAGGAGCACCAAGGCTACCATCGCCCCCCTGCCCTGCACTCTTGTCGACGTAGATCGTGCGATCGGCGGAGTTGGCTTCGAACCAGAAGTTGAACGTGCCACCAGGTGAACCGTCGCCGTCACCGTCCAGAGCACGGCCAAACGTATCGAGCACGTTCTCGGTGGATGACGGGCTGAAGTCGAGACGCAGTCGATAAGGACCCTCGCTGGTACCGTTGAGCCCCGTGTTCTCGATGGTTGGATCGAAGTCCTGGTTACCACTCGCCGAGACACCGATAAAGTACGTCCCCGCATCAAGCTCAAGATCGATCAGCGAGTCTTCACTGAAGTAGTCGTCGTTCCGTGCGATGACTTCGCCCGACGCGTCGAAGAGCGTCAGTGTCGTATCCAGAAGACTGGAATCGTTCAGTCGCTCGGCGATCGTCTCGGCCGAAAAACGCCCCAGACTGTTCAGGCGGAACCGATAGAGGTCGACGTCAACACTATCGGGTCGATGCAGGTGCTGTCCCAACAGAATCGTGGCATCACCCGGCAGAATACGCTCGGCCGTAATCCCGAAATCGCCCGTTCCCTCGATGGTCGAATCCAGTGGATCCAACCCAACGAACGACGTACGAATGGTGGTCGCGCCGTTTTTGACGTTAATCGCCGAGTTCCGCAGTTGCAGAGTGGAAGTATCCACCCACCCCGGAGTCTGCGCGCTGGGCGATACCGCCAACTGATAGCCAAAGTTCTCGAAATCCTGAAAACGCGTCACCAGCGGATTCAGCGACTCGGTCAGGTTCCCCAGAATGTTTGCACCACTGACTTCCGGCGTCACACCCATTCCAAGCAGGTGGCCGATTTCTCGCATGGCCGCCTGGTACCAACTGCCGCCAAAGGAATCGTCCCACGGTTCGGCGAGGTCCATGATGGCAGTCGGAACCTCTTCGAAGATGTTTGTCGATCCCGAAGCGGCAATGATGCCGCCCTGGCTGCTGGTCTGGAACGTTGTCTGCAACGCCCGTAAGTCACCGGTAACAATCGACAGCCCTTCGTCAGCCGTCTCGTAGAACTGCACGCCGAACATCGTGCCGTAGATATCGAAGATTTCCCGAGCGCGATCTTTCTGCGTCTCGGTAATGGCGTTTCGCAGATCGTTGCCCGAGGGGTCAACGCCGTAGAATGTCTTGAAGTTGTACGGAATCGTCGCAATGCCAGACTCGCTATCCTTCTCGTCCAGAAGGTGCGGCTGCAACGGAAGATTACGAATACCGGGCTCATCATCGCTACCCGGGAAGTCCAGCACGAACTGCTGAGGATCAATGGCGGCATCAATCACAACGGCACCCGACAGAATGGCGTTGCCGGTCCCCGTCGCACTCGTAGCGGTTGAAAAACTGGAGCCCGCAATGTCCTGAACGTGGTCAAGAGCAACGGGCGCCACTGGCAAATCCGGGCTGGTGTTGATGCGCAATCGATACGGAGCATCGTCGTTATGCAGCTCGGAAAGATCGCTCGCAAACGTCAATGTCGCACGATTCGTTGCCGCGTCGTAACTGACCGACGTTGGCAGGTGAATCGTGTCGTCCGTGTTCGTGATCGTGTCGTTCGTGTGAATCAGCTGGTAGAGAGCTGGGTTCTCCGCCGACGAAGAGCTATCCAGCAAATCGACATCATTGAAGTGCACGACGATCTGGTCGGCGGCCTGACTGAGACCACCGTTTGCAGCCCTGGTAATTGGCTGCGGAACGACCGAAACCACCTGGGCGATGCTGTCAGAGGTATTTCCAGCAAGCAAGACCTTCGGCTCGAGTGATTCGAGCTGCAAGTTCTTTTGCTGCTTGCTATTGCGAGCCTTCCTACGCCGATCTGCGTACTTCGTGGAACGCCGTGATGCCATCTTTCACTGCTCTCTTAAGGGAGGTTTAAGGCTAGTTGCCTAGAGTAGGTAGGTAAGACTTCCCAAACCAGGATGTTCGGATTCGTTGATTTGGGAGAGATGAGATGTCTACACTGATTCGTCGAATTATAATTTGGCCACCTTCGCATTGCCAACGTGCAGCATTTTTGAGTAGGAATCGCACCCCACGTGTATGGCGATTTTTACGTTTCTAACGATTTTGCGGGTCTTGAGGCCGGTTTAGCCCTGTTTAGCCCGATAAAGTAGCTGAACAGACCGGTCATTCCGACGTTAAGGAAGGCAATCTACGTCAAACTTTGCGGTCCTTACGGGAAGTACTGGTTTTAACCGTTGTTCCAGACCGATGAGTTATTGCGACGGTAGCGATTGTCTGCACGAATCGGATTGCAGTGATTGTGACTGCCGTTATTCCGCGACATCTCACGATGCTGGAGAAGACTAACAATGAAGACCCACCCAGCGTGGATTCTGGCTTTGACGATGGCCGTCGCTATCGCCGTTGGACAAACGGCTTGGGGCCAGGCACCCTATCCATCCGCAAATCCCGGCTTCGCTTCCTTTTCTCAGGGAAGCCCCGTCATTCAACAGGCAAGCCACACGTCATGCGGAGCATGTGACGGCGGCGGTTGCGGCATCTGTGGCCAGACTCCAACTGGTCCACCGGCCGCTCCATCCAGCTGTGGTTGCAGCTCATCATGTGATGGCGGTTGCGGCACACTCGGCGGAGCCTTGGGCGGATTGGGCAACGGTCTGGGCGGTGGAATTGGATCTTACGCCATTTCCCCTAACGGGCAGGTACACGGTGGTCCCGGCGGCTATGACGGGCTTCATGGCCAGGAGAATGGACCTTTCGGCAATGGCGGTTGCTGCTCGCCAATCTGGTACGACTTTGAAATCAGCTGGATGAGCCTGACGCGAGACGAGAGCTCGAACATTGGCATCACCTCGGACGGAATCGACGGCCCGATTGTCTTGAGCACCGATGACATCGACGGCGAACTGGCTCACGGTCTTCGTGCGACCTACGCATTCCTGTTCGGACCATCGACTTCCATGGAGCTTACCTACTTCGGTGCTCAGGAGTGGGACGAGTCGGCTTCCGCCACAGGTGCTGGCGACCTGTATTCGGTTTTCAGTAACTTCGGTCTCGACCAGTTTTCTGATCCCGGACCGCCACCGACCATCATCTTTGGATTTCCTCAGACGGTGGACGCGGCGAACCTGCACACACTCGATTTCACTTCGGAACTGCACAACGTCGAACTGAATCTCCGCCGTCGCTGGGTCACAGCAGGATGCCTCCTGCATGGATCATATCTGGCCGGTGCCCGCTACCTTTCGCTGCAGGAAGAACTGGTTCACACGACTGCCGCCGCAAGCGGTGGTTCAATGGACTACAACATCCAGACGGACAACGAATCGTTCGGATTCCAGGCGGGTGGAGATCTCTATGTTTGCGTGTCGCCTCGATTCAAGGTTGGCCTCGACGCCAAGGGCGGTATCTTCGGGAACGACGCCAACGTTCAATCCGTGATCAACACGATCGATACGGGTGTTGCCGCAACGCCTGTTAATGAAAACAACAGCGAAACGGATGTCGCATTCGTCGGAGAGCTTTCGGCGTTGGCAACCTTCCGCGTGACTCCGCGTCTGACGATCAAGGGCGGCTATACCGCACTCTATCTGGACAACATGGCTCTCGCGATTGACAACTTCAACACGGTATCACCATTCGGTGCTACGGCCCGTCCGGCGATGTTCGAAAACAAGAGCGAAATCCTGCTCCACGGTGCAAACTTCGGTATGACCTGGACCTGGTAGCCGACGCGGCTGAAATACATCGTGAATGTCGAGAGCGGCCGGACAACCTCCGGCCGTTTCTTTTTTGCGCAATCGCAAAAGCTCGATAAGAGCCCAGCTCGTCCTCGCCCGCCAATCACGTTCAGACAAGCAGCTTTTCCACGGGATGATGCTCCTCAACACCCGTCAGCCGGAAATCCAGGCCACGATAGTTGAACTGCAGCCGGCGATGATCAATACCCAGGCAATGCAGGATCGTCGCCTGTAGGTCGTGAACGTGGACGGGGTCCTCGACAACGTGGAAACCCAATTCATCGGTTCGACCGAGTTGCGTTCCTGGCCGAATGCCTCCGCCCGCCAACCACATGGTAAACGCCTGCGGATGGTGATCTCGTCCATTTGTTCGCCCCAGCGCGGCACTGGCTTCGACCATGGGCGTACGTCCAAACTCCCCGCCCCAGACGACCAGCGTGTCATCCAACATGCCACGCCGTTTGAGATCCATAATCAGCGCCGCGACGGGTTTGTCGGTTTTCTCACACTGCCCCCGAACGCCGCCTTCGACATTCGAGTGATGATCCCACCCGGACTGGTAGACCTGAATGAACCGAACTCCTCGTTCGGCCAGCCGACGTGCGACGAGGCAACTATTGGCAAACGTGGCCTTTCCCGCTTCAGCTCCATAGCTGTCCAGTGTTGCCTTCGACTCCTGGGAAAAGTCCATCAATTCCGGTGCCCGCGTCTGCATCCGAAAAGCCATCTCGTACGCCGCGATCCGGGTTGCAATCTCGGAGTCGCCCGCAACACTTAGTTGCATCCTGTTGAGATCACGAATCGTATCAATCGCATCACGTTGCGCTGTCTGATCAATCCCGGGAGGATTGGAGACGTGCAAAATCGGATCCGCGCCACTGCGAAACGGAACTCCCTGGTGCAGGGACGGCAGGAATCCGGAACTCCACATCGACGCCCCGCCACTCACGCTGCCGCCGCTGTTCATCACCACGAACGATGGCAAGTCATTGACCTCATTCCCAAGGCCGTAGCTCAACCACGCTCCCATCGCCGGTCGCCCGGGAATACCACTGCCCGTATTCATGAAAAGCTGAGCCGGTGCGTGGTTGAATTTGTCGGTGTGCATCGAACGTACGATCGCGACCTCATCCACGATCTGCGCAAAGTGCGGCAGCATCTCGGAAATTTCCGCGCCGCTTTCACCGTGACGTGAGAACTGAAATCGGGGTCCAAGGACCGCAGCGTCGGGTTGAATGAACGCGTATCGCTGTCCCTTAATTACCGATTCCGGTAACGGCTGGCCCTCCAACTCACGGAGTCGCGGCTTGTAGTCGAATAACTCGAGCTGACTGGGAGCTCCGGCCATAAACAGATAAATCACCCGTTTCGCTTTGGCCGGAAAATGGAACGCATGCCCCGTCCCGGTCGCTGTCTGGGTTATCCCTTCTCCGTGCGCGTCACCGGCTACTTCACCGGCCAGGAGCGACGCGAGCGCAATCTTCCCCACTCCAACGCCACAATCGCTGAAAAAGTGGCGGCGACTTGCCAGCGTTTGCCGCGTCGGTTCGTCTGCGTCAGATTTCATCATTGCTTGGTGATTACCTCATCGAGGTTCATGAGTACTCTCGCGACCAGAACCAGCGCCGCCGTGGCACTTTCGTTTGTCTGCTCGATTGCCTCGTCGGAAGCCTTGGCACCGTCAGTCGCATGTTTGGCAGTGTTCGTTCCAGTCGCAGGATTCCCGATGACTTCGTTGGAATCGAGATCCCCATCGGCCAGTCTTCCCGCCTGTTGGTCGAAGTAAGCCGACAGACGCTGCAGCTCTTCGCCAGAGGGTGAACGAGTCAGCAACCTTCTAAACATGTAGGCGATCTTCTGTTCGATGGAACCGTCGATTTGCGCCGCGCGAGTTCCCAACGATTGCGCCATTTCAAAATACATCGCGTCATTCAGTAGAGTGAGCGACTGCAGCGGCGTATTGCTGCGATTGCGGCGGATCACACAATTCTCACCCGAAGGTGCATCGAACGTCGTGAACGCGGCGAAGGGTGCCGTCCGTTTGCGAAATGTGTAAAGCGATCGACGAAAGCGATCCGGACCGGTCGATGCAGGCCATTTGGTACTTCCGTACGCAAGCGCTGTGACGCTGGCTGGTTGTGGAGGTCGCACGCTGGGACCGCCGATCTTCCGGGAGAGCAATCCACAACCGTCCAGCAACAGATCGCGAATCGTTTCACCCGTTACACGATGCCGTGGCCCACGAGCGAAGAAGCGGTTCTCCGGGTCCAGATCGCGATGTGCCTTCGTCTGTATTGACTGCTGGCGGTAGGCCGAGCTCAGGACGATCTGACGATGCAGCGACTTCAACGACCAGCCATTCTCCATGAATTGGCAGGCCAACCAGTCCAGCAACTGCGGATGCGTAGGCGGTTCTGACTGGGTTCCGAAATCACCATCCGAACGCACCAGGGCATCGCCCATCAATTCTCGCCACGCCCGGTTAACAACCACACGCGCCACCAGCGGGTTGCGTTCGCTCACCAACCAGCGAGCCAGCGTCAACCGATTGGCGGGCTCGTTTGGCGGCAGCGCCGGGAAAACCGTCGGCACGCCTCCGGCTACGACTTCTCGTTTGTTCAACCATTCTCCACGATGATGCCGCCACGTAACCCGCGGGTTATCGGCAGCCCGTTCGCTCATGACCAGCGTCGTCGTGCTCGCCTGAAGTGGGCGTTTCAATTGTTCGATTTCTTTCCGCACTGCAGCCAGACGCGGATCCACTTGCGTGAAAGCGAGATACAGGGCGTGTCGATCATCGCGACTCCAAGTAGCCTCATCACGTAACAGGATCGCCTCGACGTCTTCCGTGATGTCCACGGCACGGATCGATGAGCTATGGCCGCTGGAAACAGAAAACCGAAAGCGTCCTAGCGCGGCAACAAAGTGACGCTCGAAGAGCATACGAATATCAATCCGGTCGGCGTCAAACGGCTCGTTGGGGATCAGCACCAGCGAATGTCGCTCGCCCTCCCTCGTCGCCGTCGACCATCCCGTCGAACCTTCGCCATCAAAGATGTTGCTGGCATCCGCACTTCCGCTGCCAATGGCGATTTTCCCAAAACTCGCCGATGCAGTTCGAAAGGAAATCGGGATCAACTCGCCTTTGGCACTTTCACGCTGAATCTCGATCTCGCTGAGAAAGAAATCTCCCATGCGTCCTTCATAGTATGCTCGCCCCGGTCCGCCGTTGGGCAGTCGTTCATCCGGAAGGACTTCCAGCCGTATGGCCGTGATTGGCTTGGTCTTCGAGCTGTCCGCCCTTGAAGTCGGCAACTTCCCAACGATGTGAAACGAATCACGTTTGGTAAAATCTCCGCGGGCGAACAGCGAGTTGTCCGCCATCCTTTCCAGCTTCTGTGCGCGATCGCCCGCTTCAAATCGAACAGGTTTCACAACCTGCCAGTCGGCGAGCGACTCTCTGGTGTCCCGGACCCATGTAGAGAAAGCCTTGCCGAATGCCGCTTGCCGCTGACCGGGCGAAGTACCAGCCTCGTACCGGCCCCCCAAATCCTGCAGCAGCTCGCCGATCTGCTGCTGGACGTTCGCTCGATCTGCCGACGACGCTTTCTGCGTGACCAGGTCGGGCTCATTGGCGTTGTTCAGCAATGCCATGAATCGGTAATAGTCCTCGTGCGAAACAGGATCGTACTTGTGAGCGTGACACTGCGCACAGCCAATCGTGAGCCCCATCCAGGCAGTCCCCGTCGTCGCGACACGATCCACCATCGCGTAAAACCGGTACTCCAGCGGGTCGATCCCACCTTCCTCATTGAGCATCGTGTTGCGATGAAATCCCGTCGCAATGCGTTGCGACAGAGTTGGATTTGGCAGCATGTCCCCAGCCAACTGTTCGATCGTAAATTGATCGAACGGCATATCCTTGTTGAGACTTTCGATGACCCAGTCGCGATACGGCCAAATGGACCGGGGACGATCTTTTTCATAGCCATTGGTGTCAGAATACCGGGCCACGTCCAGCCACGGCATCGCCCAACGTTCACCGTAGTGCCGGGAAGCCAACAATCGCGCGACCAGATTTTCGTAGGCGTCGGGGGATTGGTCTCGGACGAACGCATCCGCCTCTTCCGGCGTGGGCAACAGTCCGACCAGATCGATGTACAGCCGACGTACTAGCGTCTGACGATCTGCGGGCGGCGATGGCATCAGCCCGACCTGAGTCATTTTGCGAAGCAGGAACGCATCAATCGCGTTACTTTTCCAGGACGAGTATGCTTCGCCGACATCGGGAACGTTCGGCATGCGAGGTGGTACGAACGCCCAATGCTGCTGGTACTTCGCACCCGCTTTCACCCAACGGGTCAGCTTTTCAATTTGCTCGGTCGAAAGTGACTTTCCCGAGGAAGGTGGCGGCATCTTCAGGTCGGGGTCGGCCGAAACAATTCGTTCCAGCAGCGCACTGTTCGGCAGGTCGGATTCATCAATCGCAGAATCCACTGCGTATTCGCGTGCATCCAGCCGCAAATCCGCCTCGCGAGATTCCTCATCAGGGCCGTGACAGGCGAAACAGTTCCTCGCCAACAAGGGGCGGATCTCTTCGGTGTAGTCCAGAGCTTCTGGCGTCTGGCCAAAGGCAGGGCCAACCAACATCGCCAGGGTGGTACCACCTATGACGAATATCAAGCGGAACGACGGGATCAGATCAAGGCAACTCATGATTGGCAAGTAGCAATGCACCTGGATTATGACGGTTGTATCGGCTGAGTCGTACTGGCGGGAATCGGATGACCTGGCGCTTCCTCCCGGTATGTATCTATTCTGACTCCTTCAACGAACGGTTGTAAGTCATGTGATGATAGTAGACCCATTTTCTCCGTCGCGACGAGTCAAACTGATTTCCTGGCGGGTGTAGGGCAGCCCAAAACCCTGAAGATTTTTTGACTCGTATTCCTCAAAGCGTACGCTTTGGGTGACCCAGATAGTCGATTGAACAGCCCTTGGATGGGCTGGGGAAGCCCAAACCTGATGCTCGAAACCTATTCCGTCCCCGCCGAATTGCTCGCCCGCTGCGTTGGTCGCGTTGATCTTGCGCAGCGTGTCGTGGGCGCGTTTGTGGCACAACTCGAAGAAGACATACCGGGATTGTCCTCGGAACTAGAGAGCGGCAATACCGACGCGGCATGCAAGATTGCCCATCGGCTCAAGGGAGCATCTGCCAATGTCGCGGCTGAAGAGCTGCGTGCGGTTGCCGAGCGTATTGAGACATCAACACGCGATGGCGACATGCAAGCGGCGGAACAGACACTGCCAGCGTTGTTGGACGCCTGGCAGGAGTACAAGACGACCACTGAATCGTTCCTCTCGGTAGAACAACAGGGATAGTTATGCGCGTTCTCGTTGCAGATGACGACACCTCAAGCCTGGTCATGCTACAGGCGTTTCTGGAATCGTATGGCTATGAAGTAGCCACCGCGACGAACGGACGCGAAGCGTTTGAGATGATCCAGGCGAACGACTACCGTCTCGTCATTTCGGATTGGGAAATGCCGGAAGTAAACGGGCTGGAACTCTGTCGTCTCGTGCGAGAACGGCAACTGGGTTCGTACGTCTATTTCATTCTGTTGACCGGTCGCCAACAGGAAACCGATCTTATCGAAGGTCTCGATGCCGGCGCGGACGACTTCCTGCGAAAGCCCTTCAAACCGGATGAATTGCGAGTTCGCCTGCGCGCGGCGGAACGCATCGCGGCACTTGAAGGACGAGACATCTTCATTTTCTCGTTGGCCAAGCTGGCGGAATCACGCGACTCGGATACCGGTGCTCACCTGGAACGCATCCGCGAGTACTCACGCGTGCTGACCGAACAACTCTCGACCACCGACAAATACAAGGACGTCATCGACGGAGACTATATTCGTACGGTGTACGCCACCAGCCCGTTGCACGACATCGGGAAGGTCGGCATCCCCGACAGCATTCTTCTCAAGCCAGGCAGGCTGACCAAAGAAGAATTTGAGATCATGAAGTCCCACACGGTGATCGGATTCGAGACTCTCCGCTCCGCCGTCCGAAACAATCCATCGGCGAAATTTTACCGGTTCGCCCAGGACATCGTTCTGAATCACCACGAACGTTGGGATGGAAACGGCTACCCCAATGGCCTCGCCGGCGAAGACATTCCTCTCTGCGGCCGTATCGTATCCGTCGCAGACGTTTACGACGCGTTGACGACAAAGCGTGTCTACAAAGATGCGTTCTCTCACGAGAAAGCCCGATCGATCATCCTCGAAGGATCCGGTTCCGCCTTTGACCCGGACGTCGTCGATGCATTCGTTGCCAGCGAAGAACGATTCGTGTCGATCCGAAAACGCCTCAACGAACAGTACGCCGCAGAGATCGGCGAAGCGACTCCCGAAACGCCAGCAGAGCTGGCAACGGCCAGCCCTTAAATTCTGCCTAACCGGTACAACCGGATTGCTCATTTCCAATCCGGCAATATCCGGCATTCTGGCGTCTCGTCCTCCCCGTCCACAGGACGAATAGACGTCATGGACTGGTAGCGCACTTATCGAGGGCTGAGAAATGAGACAGGCACTCGCTCTAATTCTCACACTGACTCTCTGTACCGTTGCAGCGGCGGACGGCCTCATTCGCGACGGCTTGGGCGCAAGATCGGCCGGTCGCGGTGGTACCAACATCGCGTTCGCCGACAACGGCTCCATCATCCACGACAACATCGGCGGTGCGGTTAACTACCACGGCGATACGCTTGTGGAATGCACAATCGATGTGCTCTTCACCGACGTGAAATACCAGGACGCAGCGACCGACTCGACGTTCACGCAGGACTTCGTTCCGCTCGGCAACTTCACGATGATGAAGAAGCTGGACCCAGACGTCGCGGTGGGCATCGGCGTCTATTCCACCGGCGGCTTTGCGGGCAAATCAGAAATGAATGGTCCCCCGAGTTTCCCGGGGCAACGCACGTACAAGTCTTTCGGCGCTTTGACTCGAATCATGCCTGGAGTGTCCCTACGCATGACCGAACGTTGGTCCGTCGGAGCAACGTTCGGAGTTGCCGCCAGCCACATTGAGCTGGAAGGGCCATACACACTGCAGTTCGGTCCCACTCGTGGTATCCCGACGCTCATGGATACCCAGGCGACCGGAGCGACGATCAACTGGTCGGTCGGGATGCAGTATCAACTAAGCGACAAGACAACGCTGGGTTTGAGCTACCAATCCGAGACGCGGTTCAGCCTCGACGGTAAATCGTCGACGGAAATACCGGGAGTTGGTGAGTCGACCTTTGACCTGGAAATGGACATCGTTTGGCCAAGATCACTTGGGCTCGGAGTCCGACACGAACTGTCTCCATGTTCCATCGGGGCAGTCGACCTGATTTACTACAACTGGCAAAAGGCCTATGACGATGTAGGCCTGTTCCTCACCAACCCCACCAATCCGGTATTTGCCGCGTTTGGTCCAATCGAAGAACAACTACCTCTACGCTGGCGAGATACTCTTTCAGTCCGTGTTGGCTACGAGCGAATCCTTGCCAACTGTGATCGCTTTCGCTGCGGCTACGTATACCACCGAAATCCAATTCCTGAAGAGACGCAGACGATCTACATCACGCCCATTATCGAGCACACCGTGTCCGTTGGATACGGAACCCGATTCAAAGGGTGGGACGTTGACTTCGGCTACCAGTATATGTTCGGAGATTCCCAACAGGTCGGTGTCAGTCAGATCGTCGGTGGTGATTTTGACAACAGCGAAGTCGACACCAGCGTCCACCTGCTGTTTGTCAGTTTCCTGAATCGCTAGAGCAGGCTTTAGTACCCGATTTCCAATTACTCGGCGTTGGCGTTTGTAATATCATCTCGCTCGCGATGGCAACGCAGGTCGGATACCGGCGTCGCTTCGGAGTTACGACCGATCGTTGCCAGGCGACTTTCGACGGGACTTCTTCCCACCGAAGGGAAAGTGCGGCTTCGGTACGGCGATACCCTTACGGGCGTGGGCCCCGTAAAACGGCATGTCGACCGTCGATTCCAGTTGGCCCATTCGCGAAACGTGGTCTTCCATCCGAACTTTTCCGTCCACGAATTCCCATGACAGCCAGAGGCGTGAATATCCTCGGGCGACAAGGCGATGCCGGAGTTCGGCGCACATGGCGTCGGAGACACCGAGGTTGGCATACTCTGGGGCGACAGCCATCCACGCGAGAAATGCCTCATCGGCCGTTTCCATGGATTCCAGAATGCTCTGGAAATCAGCGATGTCCGCCTTGCCACCAATTCGACGGAATTCGTCGACGATGTTTGGGTAACACAATGCAAAACCAGCCGGCTTCCCTTCGTACTCGGCGACCAGCCAGAATCCGGGCATGACTAACTCTCGTAGATCCTGGATCAGCCCGACCATCACGCTCTCAGGCAATGGCACGCACAGATCCAGTTTCCCAATCGTCTCGGAAAAAATCGGAGCGATGACGTTCGCGGTCTCTTCTCGGTACTCGGCCCGACTGAAGTCGCGAACATGAATTTCCGCGGGAGGCGAGGGAATTGCCGTCGGCTGCAGCCTCACACGGCAGTACCGTTTCGAGCCAGCGATGCGAAAGCCGAGTGAACGAAGCTGCTCGCCGTACTCGGCAGGCAATTCCGTCTCCAGGAACGGCTTGCCACCGGCCGCTTTCCACGTCTGAACGCCGGCACCAAAAACCGGGACGGGGTAAGTCGCCGGAGCAATCACAACGTCCACCTTGTCCTGGCAATGTCGCATGACTTCTGAAATCTGATCGGCCACCAGCTGCTCGGTGTTCTCCGCCGAGAAACACGCGCCAATCATCGCGGCCTCAACCGGGTTTCCGGCATTGGCGACCTTGTCGATATCCAGCGAAAACGCTGCGACCATCTTGCCGCCGGCATAGGCGATTCGCCATTCGTGATTGGATTCCAGCGAGTTCCAGTATGAACCCCGTCGGAAGTATTTCGTGACAAACTCGGGAGAAATCCAGGGCAACGCGGCTTCGTGGCGAGTTGCCTGGTCCAGCGCGAGACGGCATATTTCATGCGCCTGTTGGTCGGTGAGCGACCGGACAACCGTCCATTCCGGATCGGTAGACTCTGGGGACGCGAACGCTGCAACCTGTGTGCGTTTGCCCGGTATCAGACGTCGACAAACCTCACCGGTTGCTTTCGCGGCGTAGGCAAGGTCGTCGTATTCGTGGCAGTCGCGAATCCGGAAACGAAGTCGCTCCTGCCCACGCGGCACAGCCGGGAACGGCAGTCCTTCCGCCCAGACTCCCGCGTCAAACAATTCCTTGCTGACCTCACGCAGAATTTCCTCGTCGCCCACTTCCAGAGACATGATCGTCGAACGCGAGACACTGGGCTCATCAAAGCCCTCGTTGATCAACGCTTCGCGTAAGAACTGCGACTTGGCCCGCAAACTGGCAAGGCGTTCCGGCTCGTCGCGAATGATCCGCATCGCTTCCAACGCGGCTCCGGCATTGACGGTTGGCAACCCTACCGCAAACGAGATCGCTTTTGCATAGAAACGCAGATAGTCGACTACATCATGAGAAGCAAGAATGAAGCCACCGAAACTGCCCAGCGACTTGCTCAGCGATCCCATCACGATGTCAGGATTCCGCACGGCTCCGATTTGAGCTGCGGTCCCCTCCCCGGCCGGGCCCAGCACGCCAATGGCATGGGCATCGTCCAGCATCAGTCTGGCGTCAAATTCGGCCGCTACATTGTTGAGTGCGTCGATGTCCGCAAGATCACCTGCGATACCGTACACCCCTTCTGCAACGACAAGAATTCCGCGCGACGAGTTTGTCTGACGAACCTGCCGCAGCGTATCGCGAAGATTGTCCGGGTCATTGTGGAGGAAGGTACGCCAGCCACAGTGCGCCAGACGCACTCCTTCCAGAATGCTGTAGTGCACGCGATTGTCGACCACAACCGTATCATGCTGTGAGCACATGGCGGCGATGGTTGCCATGTTCGCCGAGTGGCCCGTCGGGAACAACACGCAGGCGTCGTACGACATCATCGCGGCCAGTTCCTGCTCCAGCACTTTGTGCAACGGCGTGGAACCGGCAACAAGTGGAACCGATGCCACGTTGCACCCGTGCTGCATGATCGCGTCAGCCGCCGCCTGCTTCACGCGTTGGTCGTGAGCAAGTCCAAGGTAATCGGCTGAACCAAAAAGGATAACTTCGCGTTCCGGCGAATATCGATCTGCACCCACCAGGGCCCGGCCGCCGCGTTGCTCGATGACCGGCAGCAGATATCGCTTATAACCACGCCGATCTGCGTCGTTGTACCACTCGCGGAATTCCTTGGTCTTGTCGAACAGATCACGCGAATCTCGTTGCACGAAGTCCGTCAGCGATGTCACTTTGGAGTCGACAGGTCGCGGCAACTCCGACGGCGCGGTATCGATGGGTCTCGGCGAATGCTGCATGGGCCCCGGCTGGCGGGTAACTTCGGAAAGGTTGCCAGTGTCTTGTTCACTGTTGCCCGGCACTTCTGGTTCGACAACGCCCTGCGACGGGAAATCGCGGTCTTCACTCTGCGGGCGTTGTTCTACCTGTCGATGCTGCTTCACCAGTTGGGCCAGTATGGCAAGTCGACCATTCGCCGGAAGCTCGGCCGAGTCGAAGCGAATTTTCAGGTGACGCTCGATTTCGGCAATCACGGCCGCCTTGCCAAGCGAGTCCACGCCAAGGTCATCCAGTGTCACCGAACTGCCGCGCTGATCGATGACGCTCAACTGACTGGGAGAAAGGATACCTTCCAGCGCCCGCCGCAGTTCGGGTGTGACCGGTGCCGCCCCCCGGTCGCCCTGCGATTCGCGACGTTGATCCGAAGCCAACAACAGTCCGCGAGAAAGATGCAACACGTCTGTCTTCTCATGCCCTGCACGCGCCGAACGCAGGATTTCACCGCAATCGCTACGACGAACTTTCCCGCTGGAAGTTACCGGAACTCCGCCGGTTCGCGCGAATCCAATATCACCGACCATTGCGTCAAATTCGTCGGTTACCGCCGAGCGAATTTCGCTGGCGATTCGCTCAATCGTTTTTTCGGACGCCCGCGCCAGTCGACGCAGCTCACCGTCGCACTCGACCAGCAGCTCGATTCTCTCTGTGCCTTTCCAGGGCGATCCAAAGGCCACAACCCGAAACCGCGAGTCCAGCGACAGCTCGCGACGGACTGCATTTTCAACATCGTGAGGATAAATATTCCGTCCACCGACAAGAATCAGCTCCTTCATTCGACCGGTAGGAAAGAAATTCCCCTCGTCGCTCATGAAACCAAGATCGCCTGTGCGTAGGAAATGGTGGGTGCACCCATTCGCTTTCGCTCGAAATGTCTCCTCCGTGGCTTCTTCATCGCGGAAGTACTGGTCGGCGATACTGGGTCCTCGCAGCCACGCTTCCCCAACGCGATAAGGGGGAAGCATCTGTAGCGTCTCCGGGTCAACGATCACCAGTTCGTTGCCAAGCGCTGGCTCCCCACAGCCCACAATTTCAAGTCGATCAGATTTGGGTCGACAGGGTTCCGCGAGATTACTTTCAAGGGCCGATCGATCCACGGCAAGTATTTCTGGTGGCTCCGAATTCGGTGGCCCCCCCGACACAATCAACGTTCCCTCAGCCATCCCGAAGCAGGGCAGCATGTTGCGTGCCGCGAAGCCACACGACGCAAACCGGTGCGTAAACTTGCGGACCGTTTCTGCCAGGACCGGTTCAGCCCCAATGTACGCGACCTGCAGAGAACTCAGGTCCAGGTTGGCAACGGCATCATCATCGAGTCGATCAGCACACATCTCGTAGGCGAAATTGGGAGCGCCCGTGTGCGTTGCGCGGAATTCGGTCAACACTTGCAGCCAGAAGACCGGATTGGAAACAAACACTTCGGGAGGAAACAGGACAGCGCGACCACCAACGTAAAGAGGCTGCAGCAGCCCGCTGATGAGCCCCATGTCGTGAAACATGGGCAACCACGACACGGACATCATGCCATCGTCGGTGCCGATTCCATGCGAGATGGCTTTTTCGTTGGCGACCAGGTTCGAGTGACTGACAACGACACCCTTCGGGTTGCCGGTCGAACCGGACGTGTACTGCAGAAATGCGATATCGTCGAGAGACGGCCCCGGGCGGCCGGAACCACCACTCTTCGCTGCCAGCGATTCGGCAACGGCTTCGTCGGTCACGTAGAATTCGCAGTCAACCCTGTCGTCGTGGTAGCCACGCAAGTTGTCGATCAAGCTCTCGCTAGTCAGGATCAGGCGTGGCTTTGCATGTTGACTGATCGTGGCGAATCTCGCCGACTTCTGATTCCCGTCACGATTACGATTCTTCCTGGGTGCGGACGTGGGGGCAGGCGTCACGCCGGCTACAAGGCATCCAAGAAACGCAACAATGAAGTCAACGCTGTGCGGGTAAACCAGTACCGCTACATCGCCGGGGGAGCTTCTTTCGAGCAGGGAATCTGCGAACGAATCCATGGCGACCCGCAGTTCGCGGTAAGTAAGATCTCTTCCCGAGGATGTCGAGCCACCATCCAAATAAGTGATCGCAACGTCATCAGGCTTCTCGAAGGCGTGCGCCCGAAGAATGTCAATGATCGTGTACATGAGTCCCGCCAGACAGTTCGTGATTTCGTGTTGAGCTGCGCCTTAGATTTGCATCCGTCCATGCACACACTTCAGTACGCCTACCCTCCTGCCATGACGAACCGACTCGAACTTAGTGGATTCACAGACCGAATGAAATCACTATTTTGCGATTGGATGCACCCTACATGGAACTAAGGACGGTCCACCTGAAGGAACTGTGCCGTTTGTGTCGTCAACCTTGTCGGGTTAATGGGAATATACGTGTCCGTGACGGGTAATTACGGGCAGTGCCTCTAATGAGCGGCGTAGATTTTTTTTAACGCTCCATCGTCGTCGTCTCGCGATAATCGACACAAATTCTCCATGTCCGCACCCGAAACGCCTTCCGCATTGCTGAAGACTCTGCAGGATACGATCCAGAATCGTTTTGCAGGTCGTTTCTCTCTGGACGAATTCGACAGCGCAGCGCTCGATTTTCTGATCGCAACAGGAACCAATCTCGCCACGGCGACACCAGTCGTCTTCCAAATCGCCAGGGGGATTTCCCGTCAGGCGCTCGTTCGCCTCCAACACGAAACACATGCCGCAAGAGCATCGAATTGCTCCTTCGTGCCCGATCAAATCGACGCTGCGTTTGATGACCAGTTGGCAGTGGTCGTTGATCAGTACGTTGTTGGAATGGACCTCGCCGAATACGTGCGTCAGGAATCTCCGAACGTACGGCAGTCCATAGAGCTGGCCATTGAGCTCTTCACGGCACTAAACGATCTGCACTCCGTGGGAATTCATCACCACGACGTGCGTCCGCAAAAGGTCATCATCGATGCCGATGGCCATGCGAACCTGATACGTCGGGACATTGCCGAACCAGGTGATCCGAACCAGGAAAGTCAACTTCAGCGTGCAAGCTTCCTTTCTCCGGAACAGGCTGGGTCGATCGAACGGGACGTCGCCGAACCCGCGGACCTCTACTCGGCTGGCGCAGTGTTGTTTTTCATTCTGACCGGCCGTCCACCGTTCGAAGGAAACAATGTCAGCAGCATCCTGCTGTCGCACATGATTGAGCCAGTCCCGCAATTCAAGGATGCCGAGCTGGCGGTGCCGCGAAATCTTGAAAAGGTAGTTTCACGGCTGCTGGCGAAAGATCCGGGCAATCGCTATCAGACGGCCAGCGGTGTGCTCCACGACCTCAAGGAAATCGCAGCAGGTCTTGATACGGGAGCCGCGGAACCAGAACTGGTGGTTGCCAGTCACGACGATCGCAAGACACTCATCGAACCTTCGTTTGTCGGCCGTCGGACCGAGTTGCAACATCTTGCGCTGGAACTTTCCGAAGCACAAAGAGGCAAACCACGGGTCGTCCTCCTGGAAGGTATATCGGGCGCCGGCAAGTCGCGATTGCTGCTGGAATTCTACCAACATGCTGCGACACAACGTTTCCAGCTCTACCGCGGCCAGGGAACAACGAATGAAGCCGACGGCGTATTCTCAATCCTGAATGGCGTTGTCGAAGACTTCATATCCAACGCCTCGGGCAACCCGGACTTTGTGCAACAGTTCCTGAAGAGTTTCGAAGGCGAGGTGGACTACCTTGTCTCCCTGCTTCCGCGGTTGCAGGAAGTCATCCCATCAACGGGTTCCGTCGAGGAAGGGCCTGACGACTTCGCGGAAAACCGACAGCTACGCAACCTCTGTGGCTTCCTGAATGCGATCGGATCCGACTCGCAACCCGCACTGATCATCCTGGACGACTGCCAGTGGGCGGACAGTCGTACCTGCAAGCTCCTCAACCGCCTGGCGCTCGAAACGACACAACAATCCAGGCGACCGGTTCTGTTTCTGTTCGCATTCCGCTCCGATGAAGTCGGGCCGGACCACCCGATTCGAGCGATCAAGCGATCCGGTCAGATTTCGCTGAAAGAGCTGTCCGACAAGGAAGTGCGACTGGTCGCCGAATCCATGGCCGGAACCCTGCCCGAACAGGCGATCGACCTGGTGATCGATGCCGCCGGCGGTAGTCCCTTCATGGCTTCGGCCGTCGTTCGAGGGCTCTACGAATCGGAGGCAATCGTACGTTCGGAATCAGGCTGGGTCATCAACGAAAAGGCGTTTGCCGCGTGCCAGTCTTCCAACGAGGCGGGCGAATTCCTGACACGCCGCCTTGATCTCCTCTCCCCATCCGCGGTTGAATTCCTCTCCACCGGTGCCGTACTTGGAAAAGAATTCGACTTCGCACTGGTCAGCTATCTCTCCGGTCAGGATGCGAGTTCTTCCGTCAAGTGTTTCGACGAGGCTCGACATCGTCACATGGTGTGGGTTCGCGGCGATGGCTACGGACTGTTTTCACACGACAAGATCCGGGAAGCCCTCCTGCTTCGTTTGACGGACGAACAGCGACGCGACATCCATTTGCGGGCAGGCGAGTACCTCGAGCGGCAGTCACCACAAAACGCGATTCAGATCGCATTTCACTATGACGAAGCGGGTGACCCCCAGCGCGCACTGCCGTTCGCACTCACGGCGGCGGAAGTTGCACGGACGTCCAACTCACTGGAATCGGCCAAAAAGCTGTATCAGATTGCCGAACGTGCGCAGGATAAAAACGCCGAAGAGGACACGCTGTTCCGCCTGAATGTGGGACTAGGCGAAGTCCTAATGCTGCTCGGCGAATATGAACCTGCGGAAGAGCATTTCCTGATCGCAGAATCGTATGCCGAAGGCACGCTGGCGCAGGCTCAGATCCTTGGGCAGTTGGCCGAAGTGGGTCGCAAACGGGGTGACCTTGAAAAGGCCATCGTCAGTTACGAAGCCGCCCTTGGAACACTCGGATATCCGGTTCCCAACACAAGCTGGAAATTCAATCTCGGTATGTTGTGCGAAACCATCAAGCAGGTTTGCACAACGTTCCTGCCCACGTTACTGCTTCACCGGGCGCGTCGCGAACCGAATGATTCCGAACGACTCTGTATCACGCTGCTGAGCGGCCTCGCGCACTCCTACTGGTATGCCCGAGGCAAGTCGGAAACCCTTTGGGCCCACTTTCGGGGCATGAATCTGGGCGAGAAATTCAGACCCTCGGAAGAGTTGGCCAATGCGTATTCCGAACACGCGCCCGTGATGTGCCTGCTGCGAATGTTCGGTCGCGCGGAACGATATGCCCGCAAGTCGATCGAAATTCGCACGGAGCTGGAAAACATCTGGGGACAGGGGCAGTCCAAGTGCTTCCTTGCGTGTGCCTACTACGCTGCGTCCCGATTTGAAGAAGCCCTCTCCGTCGGACGCGAATCCGTGCGGCTGCTGGAACGCGCGGGTGACTACTGGTACGTGCACATCGCCCGTTATCAAATGGCGGCCGCCCTGTTCCGATTGGGGCGAAAACGTGAGGCGTTGGCGGAATGCGAAAAAAACTATGCCTCGGGCATGGCAATCGGCGATGAGCAAACGACCGGTGTCATCCTGCACTTCTGGGCACAGATTACCGGAGGCCTCGTTCCCAGGAACTACCTGGACATCGAAGTCGCCCGTGATCGCATCGACATGCAAACGCGGTGCGAGGTCCTGATCGCCCAGGGCATCAACGTCATGCGAGATGACATTGACGCCGCCGTCGGGTGGTTCGATCAAGGCATCAAGGTCATCCGCGATTCGGGCGTGTCGAACTGCTACACCGTTTCGGTCTATTTCTGGCGAACGCACGCGCTCCGAATCAAGGCGGAACGCCAGGATGGCGCGTTGGAAGGACACCAACGCATCCAGACGCTACGCAGTGCGTTGCGCAGTGCCGTCCGTGGACTGCTGGAGTCGTGGCTATCCGCCAACGACCTGCCGCGTATGCTGCGTGAGTTGGCGCTGATTCGCAATATGCAGGGACACCCGCAGCAGGCGCGCTGGCTACTGCATCGCAGCATCAACCTTGCCGATCAGATTCGCGCCCACGGCGACTATGCGGAATCACTGAACATCCTCGGCGAATTGGGGCAGCAGCTCGGCTGGCCTGACGCGGACGAAAACGCCAGCCGAGCCAAGGCACTCCTGAATCGACTGGCTGTCAACTCGGGCGTTGAAGACGACACCAACGAGGCGCAACCTTCCGAAACGCTTTCGTTGGCAGATCGATTCGATACGATTCTGGGTGTTGGCCGGCGAATCACGCTCGCGCTGGCCGCAGCCGACGTCTACGAACAAACGAGACTTGCGACACTTCGCCTGCTACGCTGCGAAAACTGCGTCATTCTCGACGTCACCGATGCCGAGTATTCACTGCTCGCCGGAAAAGACATTGATGTTAACTTCGAAGCGATCCGCGAGGCGATTGGTCTGGGTCGAGCCAACGCGTCGAATCTGGGACAAACCAACCTGTCTGACAACGGAGCCCACGGGCTGCAGGGTGGCTCGCTCATGTGCGCGCCGATTATGGTCGCCGGACGCGTCACCGCATGCGTTTACGCGACGCACGACGAAGTACGCGACCTGTTTGGCCCAACGGAAATGCGACTGGCAGACTTCGTCGCGACAATCGCAGGTGCGTCGCTGGAAAACGCCCAACAGTACGACGAACTACAGACCCTGAACCTGACGCTAGAAGATCGCGTTGCAGAACGTACCGAAGCCGCCGAAGCCAGAGCCCGTGAACTGGCGGTGTCCAATCAGGAACTGGAGCGCACGGCAAACGACCTGCGTTCGACTGAGGAACAACTGCGTGAAGCGATCAAGGAAGCGAACTCGGCGAACGAAGCCAAGAGCCGTTTCCTGGCAACGATGAGCCACGAAATCCGTACACCCATGAATGGCATTCTGGGCATGACCGATCTGCTAATGCGATCGTCCGTCACGCACCAGCAGGCCAGCTGCCTGAAAGTTGTAAAACAGTCGGGCGACACACTGCTTACGCTACTGAACGATATTCTGGATCTATCCAAAATTGAGGCCGGCAAGATGGAACTGGAGAACATCGAGTTTGAACTGCGAGATGTTGTCGAAAACTCGGTGAGGTTGCTCGCCACTTCGGCGCAGACCAAGAACCTTGAAGTCATCTGTGAAATTGACAACAACCTTCCGAAAATCGCCACTGGAGATCCGGGCCGTATTCGCCAGGTCCTTACCAACCTGATCGGAAACGCCGTCAAGTTCACATCCGAAGGCGAAATCCACGTCGCCGCGCGATGCATGGACGACAGTATCGAATTCTCCGTCCGCGATACGGGCATCGGAATCCCGGAAGACAAGCAGGATTTGATCTTTGACGCCTTCAAGCAGTCCGACAGTTCGACCACGCGTCAGTTCGGTGGCACGGGACTGGGACTCTCGATCTGCCGCACCCTGGTGGAAATGATGGGCGGCAAGATTGGTGTGGAGAGCGTGGACGGACGCGGCAGTACGTTCAAATTCAACATCCCGTTCAGCGAAACAAAGTCCAGCCAGTTTGCGTTGGGTATCGACGAACTCCGTGGACTTGTAGGTGCCGTCGTCAGCAAGAGCGAGGCAGCGGCGAAATCCCGCGCATTGGCATTGGAGTGCCTGGGCCTCAGCGTGATGTGCTTCGACACCTTCTACGATCTCCACGAAAGCGGGCTGGACTGCTTTGATGTCGTGCTGATTGAAGAAGACCTGATTGAAAACTGGATGCAGCGAAACCTTGATACCTCCAACGTGATCACACTTTCGCAGAAGATCAATCCGATGGATGGCGAGATCGTGGAAGTCACGAAACCTCCGGTTCTGGATGAGCTGGGTCGCGCCGTGCAGATCCTGCTTGGCAGTGAGCCACTTTCGACGGCGCCGGCAACCGATATCACGAAGGATGTCGTGGGCTGTCGCATTCTTTTGGCGGATGACAGTATCGTCAACCAGGAAGTTGCCTCGGGCCTCCTTGAGCACTCCGGTCATTCCGTGGCGATCGCCAACAACGGCCTGGAAGCGGTCGAGCTGTTCCGTAGTCAGGATTTCGATCTGATCCTGATGGACATTGAGATGCCGGAAGTCGATGGCCTGGAGGCCACGCGGAGGATTCGTGACCTCGAGAGTGAAACGGAAGGCAGCAAGGAGATCCCCATCGTCGCCATGAGTGCGCATGCGGTGATGGAAAAAGAGGCCGCCTGCTTTGATGCCGGCATCGACGCCTATATCGCCAAGCCGTTTGACCCCGACCAGCTACTGGGTACGATCGCCGAGCTGACCTCCAAAGAGCGAGCCGCGGCGACGTAGTGGTAGTGGTCGACGTTCTCTACTCACAAGCTCACGGCTTGAATCGGTAGCCAATGTAAGGCACCGTCTGAATGTAGTCGCTGAACAGGCCCAGCTTGCTGCGCAACGAACGAATATGAGAGTCCAGGTTGGCATCGTGGACCGGGTGTTCATCCGAGTGTGTGGCCTTCACAATCTGCTCGCGTCGGAATGCCTTGTAGGGATTCCGCGACAGGAAATTGATGATCCGGTATTCCACCAAGGAAAGGTTCACCGGCTCGCGGCCCAGTCGGAACAAGAACCCGGTCGTCTCGGCCGAGACCTCGTCAACCTGTTTCTGACGCTGCTTGCGCCGTTCAAGCTCGAACGTCAGGTCCGCTTTCTTTTTCTCGTCCGAGTCATGCCAGGAAGACGACGTCATCGTAGGGGAGCCCTGCCGGTCATGCGTCGCCAGAGCCCAATCTGACCGGCGTGCATCATTTCGTGAATGGAACAAAAGAAGACCGAACCCAGCTTGGTCGCAAACAGGGCATGAGGTTCGGGAAGATTGACATCCAGTGACTCGTCCGTCTCCCGCCGCAGCTCCTCAAGGGACGCGGCGTGAACCCGCTGCATTGTATCCCGGATCTCATCGATGGACGGATATTGCGAGGGATCGAAGACAGGCTGAGTCCCTTTCTGAAACGCCCGGAAGAACTTTTTGGACAGAATTTGCTCATCTTCGCGTTCCTTACCACGAATTCGCAACATCGTCAGCGCATACTGGGCCATCGCGAGATGTCCAACCTGCCACGCAAGGTGAGTTGGACAGTTACTCACCTGTGTAAACCAGTCGCCGTCCGGGACATCCTCGATCAGACCAAGCGTGTACTTTCGTGCGTATTCAATCTGTGAAATGGCAAGATCAAGACGTTCGCGCCCCATGACAACTTTCTCCTTCCGATTACAACCATCGTAAGTCTGCACTGTTAGGCGATACCGTCAACCGATATAAGTGGTCGATCGACGGCGGTCGATTACGTCGTGCTGAAGTGCAAGCACGTGATTGAAGCCGCTTGCGACCAAATTTACAAGCAACGCCAAGACTCATATTCGGCTAGATATGTCCAAGGAATATTTCAGGATTCACGGCGGTTATGTCTACGACCCGCGCAACGGAATCGACGGGCAGGTGAAGGATCTTTGGATCCTGGACGGCAAGATCGCTCCGCCCCCGGAAGATCCACACGTTCGTCCCACCCGCACGCTGGACGCGACGGGACTGGTCATCATGCCCGGCGGAATCGATATGCACTGCCACATCGCCGGGCCCAAAGTCAATGCAGCAAGAAAGATGCGGCCCGAGGACAAACGACGAGCCGACCCCGTTTACCGCACCAGGAATACGCACAGCGGTACCATGGGGAGCGTCCCCAGTACGTTCGCGACGGGATACAAGTACATCGGACTGGGCTACACGACGGCATTCGATGCGGCGGTCCCGCCCCTGTCAGCACGCCACACGCACGAGGAGTTTCAGGATACGCCCTGCATCGACAAGGGCTTCTATGTCCTGATGGGCAACAACCACTTCGTGATGAAGTCGATCCAGGACGGCAAAAAGGAGCAGCTTCGAGGGTTCATCGCATGGTTGCTGGGCGCCGCGAAGGGCTACTCCTGCAAGCTGGTGAATCCTGGCGGCGTGGAAGTCTGGAAGCATCACCAGGCCGGTGACGTCGCGGGCATCGATTCGGTGGTCGATCACTTCGAGGTAACGCCACGGCAGATCATTCGCGAAGTCTCACGGGCAACGAACGATCTGGGACTGCCCCACCCCGTACACATCCACTGCAACAATCTTGGTATGCCAGGAAACTGGGCAACCACGCTGGAAACCATGAAAAGCCTGGAGGGAGCCAAGGGGCACCTGACGCACATACAGTTTCACAGCTATGGCGGTGGCGACGCAGACGAAAACACATTTACCTCGAAGGTCGCGCCGTTGGCGGACTACGTCAACGACAATCCAAACGTTACGGTCGACGTGGGACAGGTCATGTTTGGGGAAACGACCAGCATGACGGGCGACGGGCCGCTGGGTTACTACCTGTCTAACGTCTACGGCACGAAATGGTTCAGCAGCGATACCGAAATGGAAACCGGCTGCGGCATCGCTCCCATCAAGTACCGCAACACGAGCCTCGTACACTCGATGCAATGGGCGATTGGCCTGGAGTGGCACTTGATGGTGAAGGACCCATGGCGAGTGGCCATGAGTACCGATAGTCCAAACGGCGGTTCGTTTCTCGAGTACCCACATATCATCCGCCTGCTGATGGATCGCACCTACCGAAATGATGTGATCAAGACGGTTCACCCGGGCATCCGCGAGAGAACCTCATTAATGGACATCGATCGCGAATACACGCTCAACGAAATCGCCATCATCACCCGAGCCGGACCGGCCAGGATGCTGGGCCTGCGACACAAGGGACATCTCGGCGTCGGTGCCGATGCAGACATTACGATCTACACGCCGCACGAGAACAAGCAAACGATGTTCGAGCTGCCGCGATACGTGATCAAGGACGGCATCGTGCTTGTGGAAGAGGGCGACATCCGCAACGACTACCTCGGCAAGACGCTCTACGTGCAGCCCGAATACGATCTGGGGCTGGAACCCACAATTGCCCAGTGGTTCGAAGACTACTACTCGATCCGCTTCCGCAACTATCCCGTCACAGACGACTACCTACACGGCTCGGAGCGATGTATGTGAATGAGAAGTTGGCAGTTGGCAAGAAGTTGGTTGTTGGCAGCCTGACTACTGACTACTGACTACCCCAACTGCTCTGACAATCGCAAAATGTAGTTGTCCATCAGGTGGGCCGAGATTCCCGAATTGAGTTCGTGCCATAGATTGTCGGCGACGACTTCACTCATATCGCCTTCCGGGTGCTGGTCGGCCGCCAGTGACATTGTCGCCTCCGCGGACCGTCCGGCACCAGCTTCAGTCCCGACGACGACTTCTCTCTGCACGTGGCCGTACTGGTTGCTCAACAGACTCATCGTCGGAAGTTTGGGAACCATGTCACTGTAGTCGACATACCGCACAATCTTGCCGGGGAATTCGCGATGATAGGCTTCGGCCGCAGCGGCGTTCCCGGTCATTGGCGCTCCGAACGTGCAAATCTCATGTACCGGAACAAAGTGCCTGTGCAGCCGCCATGCAGCCAGCAACGCGATGGCGCCACCGAGGCTGTGCCCCGTAACCCAAACGGGACGCTGCCCACGCTGAAGCGCCTGTTCCACGCCCGCGAGCAAGGGGTCCCAGATTTCGGCAAGGGCGCCCATGAAGCCGCGGTGAAACCTCGCGCCGACACCGGCGGCAGCAAAGTCGGTACCAATCTCACCTTCGGGTAGCACCAGAAAGTTCCGGGCGTTCGTGAGCAGCCAGTCCTTGAAACCATCGATGCTGGTTGGCGATTGTGAACCTCGAAACGCGAGCACAATCGAATTGGCATTCTCGCACACCCAAACCTGCGTGTTGTCGCGGCTGATCAAACGCGATTGAAGGTTCAACTCGGCCAGATAAGCCGCCGCGCCGGGCTCGGCATCGCGGTACGCCAGCTCGCAGGCCCGCGCGAGGTAGTGCCCGTGCGTCCAGGTATGCGAGACACGGGCATCCAGCGTCTCGCCGGTCTGTTCATCAAGACGCAGCGGGTCTGCACCGTCGGTTGTCGTTGTTGCCGCTGGAGTGACGTTTCCGGCAGACTTCTCCTGCGAAGAGAAGAAACGCCAGAGCACAAACAGAACGACAACAAACACAACGAACCCGAAGCCAATCAACAGGCTGATCGTAATCACTGCATGACTCTCCTTCCCGCTTTGGCTGCCTTCCATGCTTCGACAACCTCCGCCGACACAGCCGTCTCACGGAGATCCAGTTGCATGAGATTGGGCAGTCCGGCCAGATGCTCGGTAAAGCCCGCGTCGGTAATTTTCGTCGCTCGTAGACGCAGCCGTTCCAGCGACGTCAGCGTGGCGAGCGTCGCCAGGCCCGCGTCCGAAATCATCGAGTCGTTCAGGTCGACTTCCCTGAGCCCCGTCATGCCAACCAGATGTTGAAGCGTTGCATCGTTAACATCGGAATTCGCCATCTGCAGCACGACCGTATCCTGCCGGGACGACAGAAAGCCGTAGCTGTCTCCGTCCCAACCGGTCAGCGAAATGTGACGCTCGTTGTTGACGATTGTTTCGCGTGGCCCCAAATCGACCGCCATGGACCGCGATATCACGGCTGGCCCAATTACGAGCGCGATGCCAACAAGCAAGACGGCAACCGGCGGCTTCAGTCGACCAAATCGTCTGCCGGCCAGCATACGGAGAGTCCAGGCGAGACCTACCAGAAACAGGAGAACGCCAACATAAAAGCAGTACTCGAAGACGAGAGCCATCTTGTGCGTGTCCGTTGACCTTGATGCCAGGCTTGGTGATACCGCCGCCATGCAGCATGGTCAAGCCGCTCGCAAGGTCACTCCCATTTCGCGCGAACTTCCGGCAACGGATACTCGTGAATCGCCAGCTCTTCATCGATTCCGCTCAATTCCACCAATCGCAACCATCCGCGCGTCACCAGACGTGAGCGTTCTGCCACGTAGTCCGGATCAAGGCTGGCAAGGTCGAAACCCTCCGGCACGTCTCCCTCCAACTGAAAGCGATCATCCTTGATGAACTGTGCGAGCACCGGGTTGCATCGGAGATGTCTTTCGGCCGACGTGTGCAAACGCTCGGGGTCCATCTCCCCAATGACGAAGCGAAGATAGAGGTCGCTTTCGCCGATGCCCTCGACGTCTTCGCCGCACACTTCACACAGGTAGCCTTCGTCGCATTTCGCCATCGGGCCTATTCAAGCCCAAGTACTGCGAACATGTCGTAAAGCCCTGGCTTCTGCCGAGCCGCAAACCTGGCCGCCCGCAGTGCCCCCAACGCATAGCAATCACGATTCGACGCTCGCACCGTGAGCTCAATCGTCTCACCAAGCATGCCGAAAACCATCGTGTGTTCGCCGGGATTGTCGCCCGTCCGAATCGCGTGATAGCCAATTTCGTTGTGTGGCCGTTCGCCGGGACGCCCCTCGCGACCATGTTGGTGGTGAGTAATTCCCATCTCGTCAGCGATGATCTGACCAAACCGCAATGCCGTGCCGCTTGGCGAGTCTTCCTTGAAGCGGTGATGACGCTCAAGGACTTCCACGTCGCAGTCCGCGTCCTTCAGCGTCCTGCCTGTCATCGCGGCGAGCTTCATTGTCAGATTGACGGCCATGCTCATGCTGGGCGCCCACACGACCGAAATCTCCTTCGCAGCATCGCGAATGAGCTGCTGCTGAGTTTCGCTCATGCCGGTCGTCGCCATGACGAGAGGGATCCCCTTCTCGAGGCACAGCCGGGTCGCCCGTTCGGCTCCCGCAGGGACTGAGAAATCAATGAGAACGTCGACGTCTCCTTTCAGGTCACCGGAAATCGGGACGCCATTTTCCGCCACTCCGGCCGCCAACCCCGAATCCTTCCCAACGAGCGGACTGTTCGGAGAATCGAGCGCGGCGGTGAGTTGCAGTTCGCTGTCCTCGCCACTGAGCGCAACCAGTCGATTGCCCATGCGGCCTGCGGCGCCACTAATGCCCAAGCGAAGTTCGCTCATGTTTGGATTCCTGTTGTGAGCTAATCGTTACGCGGCAGTGGCAGATCTCCATCCGGTCCCCATCTGCCGCGTTTGTCTCGAAGTCTATTTTGCAGGACACGCACGAACAAGCCGCGGTGATCGCCAAAAGCTGCGGGCCGACACGAATGAGACTGCGCACCTCACAACACCTTCCGTCACGCAGACAAACGCCGATCTGCAATCGTCGTAAACTGTGTAACGCGCAAGCCTTCCGCCCATTTGACACCTTGGTGGCCACTTCTATAATCGAGAAGTTCGGGAGGATGGACGATTTCCCCGATCGCATTCGCAAGGAAGTGACTTGGCGAGAACGACGTGAATGTGGAACGGAATTATGGCAAAACGCGCAATGAAAAAGTCCGATGCGAAGGTCTATAAGGAAAAATTGATCGATTTGCGAGCTCGACTACGTGGTGATGTCACAACGATGGCAGATGCCGCACTCAAAGACGCTAGCGACGCACGCTTATCGATCCACCTTGCCGACGCCGGCACCGACAATTTCGAGCAGGAATTCACACTCAGCCTGCTTGCAAGCGATGGCGATACGCTCGAGGCAATCGAGGGTGCGCTTATCCGCATCGAAGACGGCATTTACGGCCAATGCACGGAATGCGAGTCGGCAATTCCCAAGACTCGATTAAACGCACTTCCTCACACACCACACTGCGTCAAGTGTGCCGAGAAGGTGCAATTGAGATAGCCCGGAGTCCAGTGTGACGTTACGGTTCAACACCTGATTTCGAACCGTAACGCTCCTTATCGTCCGGGTTGATCCATGACCACACTGGCCTCCACCGATTCTGCCCTTATGCCCGAGAGTGTCAGTCGATCAGCACGCCTGTCGTTATTCCTTGGGCTCGCGTCGGTTGGATGTGCAATCGACCTAGTCACCAAGTGGCTGTCGTTCCGTTGGCTCGGCCAACCGAACGGCGTCGAGAATATCCACTGGATCGTCGAAGGTTACGTGGGGTTCGAGACCGCACTCAATAGGGGTGCCCTCTTCGGGATGGGCCAAGGCATGGTTTGGCTATTCGCGCTGATGTCGTTTGCAGCACTTCTTGGAGTAGGGGTGTGGCTCACGCATTTCGGCGGCTTCCAGGATCGACTTCTCACCATCGCATTGGGAGTCGTCACCGGCGGAATTCTTGGCAATCTCTACGACCGCTTGGGGATCTGGAGCGGCGGAAAAATTTGTGCCGTGCGCGACTTCATTCGGCTGAGCTACAACTACGATCAGTACGTGTGGCCTAATTTCAATGTCGCAGATAGCCTTTTGATTTGCGGAGCTGTGCTGCTTATATGGCATTCTTTTCAAAATCCACATAGCACATCGGATTCGTGATACATCCAAAATAACGTGTGTATGATACGCACTACCTCATGGCAAATTCGCACCCTCCAACAGCAGCCCCCCGATTGCGGCCTCCTTCCTACAAAGAAACTTGCTGTTTGAGTCTGTTTGTGATCGAAACTGAATACTGAACACAGTTCGAACACAAAGCCGATGGGTTCGAGTAAGTTCTGCAGGGTTAGGACCGTGTCCTATATCACCAGCTTGGCCTGCGTGCGATTGTGACCCTGCAACGGCAACTCAGTACTTTCGAGGCCAGTCATGAAGCTCTCAAGAACCGTAACCTACGCATTGAAAGCAACCCTCCAGCTTGCACGTAACGCAGATGGCCCCCCCATCCCGTGCAGTCGACTTGCATCACAGGGCGCCATGCCGGAGAGGTTTCTTCTTCAGATTCTCCGCAGCCTGGTTACGCACGGGATTCTGAAATCCACTCGCGGCGTAGATGGGGGGTACGTCCTCCTGCACCACCCAGCGTCCGTATCGATGCTCGACGTAATCGAAGCCATCGAGGGCCCGTTGGTCCACGAAGTCGTATTTGGCGAGGGCCTGATGGATTCAACACGCGATCAGCTTGTGTCCGTCATGGAAAGCGTCAACACGACCGTTCGAGACCGCCTTGCAGCGGTAAAACTGGCCGACTTGGTAGCCGAGGACAATCAGGTCGCCAAGGCAACCCAGACGGTAGACGCGGCAATCAATTCCGCCGACCCTACTTGCCAACCGACCAGTGGAAATGCAACAGTAACGCCTCGCGTCGACACGCCTAACGACGCAACCGGCCCTGTTCCCGCACCGATTATTGCCCCAAATCCCAATGCAGTCGGCTCTGTCAACTCGGTACAGTCTGTCAATTCGGATCGCTGAAGAGGCAGCCGAGCTGGTTCGGAAGCACCTCCGCAGCGGGGTTTCCGTGGATCTCAAAGCTGATGCTTCTCCGGTCACCGTTGCAGACCGGGAAGCTGAACAGCTTTTGCGTCGCGAAATCGAGTCTGCCTTTCCCGACGACGGGATCGTGGGCGAAGAATTTGGCACCAAAGAGGGCAGCAGCGAATTCCGTTGGATCCTCGATCCGATTGACGGTACGAAGTCCTTCATTACGGGCGTACCTCTATTTGGCACGATGGTGGCTGTCGAATCGGGCGGTCGAGGGCAAATTGGCGTCGTCAATTTCCCCGGGCTGGGTGTGTCGATTGATGCCATGGTTGGCGGTGGAGCGTGGGAGACGGTCGCTGGCGAGCGTTCACCAGCTCGCGTCTGTGACACCGGCACTCTCAAGGATGGCGTCGTGCTGACGACCGATTGGGAAGGCTTCCGGGAGCGAGACGCAATCCAGGGGCTCAATGACGTGGCGGAAGCCTCCTGGTTCATGCGAACCTGGGGAGACTGCTACGGACACTATCTGGTAGCCACAGGGCGGGCCGTCGCGATGATCGACGCTCGCCTCAACATCTGGGACGCAGCCGCTTTACAACCGATCATTGAGGAAGCTGGGGGAACGTTCACGGACTGGAAGGGGCAAGCTTCCATCGATTCCGGGGACGGCATCAGCACGAACGGTCAGGTACTGGACGAGCTGCTAAAGCTGCTGGGCTAGAGTCGGTACATGTATGCTTGGGCTATGCCTGGATCAAACTTGGGGCCTCGGTCAGCTTCCCTCCTCAGACTACCCGTCGATTTACCCCTAAAACAGCTCTGCAGACGCCATTTCCGGCATTGAAATCCGGCCAGGAACCGTCCATTCCCTCCGGTTGCGACTACACGGCATTTCGCTGTATGATGCGGAGCTATTGAACACAGTACATCCACGCGGTCACCAAGATGGAACCGCTGAACTGAAGTTGTTAAGGGTGGAGCTATGGCTCGGGAATGCAGTATTTGCGGTAAGCGTTCGCAAATGGGGAATAGTGTCGAAACCCGTGGTAAAGCGAAATACCTCGGCGGTGTCGGTACGAAGATTACCGGAATCACGCGTCGCAAATTCAAGCCGAACCTACAGCGGGTTCGCATCGCTCTTCCAGAGGGCGGCAACAAGCGTCAACTCGTTTGCACGCAGTGCATTCGTTCCGGCGCAATTCGGAAGGCCGTAAAACGCAGTCCGTTCTCGCTGCCGGGTGGCCAGGCGGCCGCGAAGTAGAGTACGGATTGTCATGAGCCTCTCTCGCGAAGACGTAGAAAAAGTCGCATTGCTCGCTCGTCTTCGCCTCGGTGACGACGAGCTGGAGCTGATGACTTCCCAGTTGGGACAGGTACTCGGCTATATCCAGCAACTCGACGAACTCGATACCGAGGGTGTCGAACCGTTGGCTCATCCGCTGGACCTTCACAACGTGCTCGCCGACGACGTACTCCGAGACAGCCTGCCGCGAGAGAAAGCCCTGGCGGCAGCTCCCAAGTCCGATGACGAGTGCTTTCTGGTGCCTGCCGTGCTGGGTGACTAGCCGCTGGACAGGCTGGCCTGCCAGGCAGGCTGGCTGCTGGCAACACCTCCTACCTGATTCGACGCCATGAACCAGACTGCCGCTTCCCTGCTTAAGTTGCTGAACGCTGGTGAAGCGACGTCGGTCGAAATCACCGAGTCATATCTGAAGCAGATTCAGCAGCACGACGACAAGGTCGGAGCATTCCTTTCCACCGACGATTCGGCGCTGGAGCAAGCTGCGGACATTGACCGGCGGCGCAAGGCCGGCGAGCAGCTCGGTTCACTTGCGGGACTTCCCGTCGCCATCAAAGACGTGCTGTGCACGGACGGGCAGCGAACGACTTGTGGCTCGAAGATGCTTGAAAACTTCGCGCCGCCCTATGATGCCACGGTCGTCACCAAACTCCGCGCAGCCGACGCGGTGCTAATTGGCAAGACGAATATGGATGAGTTCGCCATGGGCAGCTCAACGGAAAACTCGGCGCTTCAGACGACACGAAACCCGTGGGATCTGGAACGCGTTCCCGGGGGCTCTAGTGGTGGAGCTGCCGCTTGTGTCGCCGCCGGCATGGCTCCCCTGTCGATTGGTACCGACACGGGAGGCTCCATTCGACAACCAGCCGGCTTCTGCGGAGTCGTCGGCATGAAACCGACCTATGGCCGCGTCAGCCGATACGGCCTGGTCGCCTTCGCCAGCAGCCTGGACCAGGCCGGTCCACTGGCCCAGACGGCGGAAGACACGGCGCTGCTAATGGATGCGATCGGCGGCCACGACCCATTGGACACGACGTCATCACCGATTGATATGACGTCCATGTTCCCCCTCACCCGCGAACCACTCGCGGGAGTCCGACTGGGTGTCGTATGCGACCACTTTGGCGAAGGGCTTGATGGCGAAGTTGAACAGGCCGTCAGGGAAGTGATCAAGGTCTACGAGTCACTGGGCGCGTCGATTGTCGAAATCGAACTACCGCACAACAAATACGCCATCGCAACCTACTACATCATTGCCCCAAGTGAGGCCTCCAGCAATTTGGCTCGGTACGACGGAGCCCACTACGGCTATCGGACGGACGAACGCGAGATGGCGGCGGAACTGGCCGAAGACCGCAAGTCCGGTGGCAAGGTCGAATCGCCATTGGTCCGGATGTATCGCCGCACCCGGTCAGAAGGCTTTGGCCCGGAAGTAAAACGCCGAATCATGCTTGGCACCTATGCCCTTAGCGCCGGGTACTACGATGCCTTCTACCTGAAGGCACTCAAGGTGCGACGACTAATTCGCCAGGACTATGACGCCGCGTTTGAAAAAGTGGACTGCCTGATTGGTCCGGTCACGCCAACGGCTTCCTTCAAGGCCGGCGAAAAAACCGACGATCCACTTTCGATGTACCTTGGCGATCTCTACACGGTCAGCACGAACCTCGCCGGGCTGCCGGGGATCTCGGTACCGTGCGGTTTCACGTCCACGAATCTCCCGGTTGGCTTTCAACTACAGGGTCGACCGTTCGACGAAAAACGACTGCTTGAACTCGCCGCGGCTTATCAGGCCGAAACCGACTGGCACACACGGAGTCCGGAGCTATGAGCGAAACTCCGTACGAGATCATCATCGGCCTGGAAGTCCACGTACAGCTGGACACCAAAACCAAGCTCTTCTGCCGCTGCAGTACGGAGTTTGGCGCCGCCCCCAATACGCAAGTCTGTCCCGTCTGCCTCGGCATGCCGGGAGCACTTCCGGTCATGAATCGCGAAGCGTACCAACTGGGACTGAAGGTTGGCCTGGCATTGAACTGCAAGATCCCCGGTTTCACCAAGTGGGATCGCAAACAGTACTACTATCCCGACCTCCCCAAGGGCTACCAAACCAGTCAGTACGATCAGCCCATGACCGAGACCGGTTGGATGGAGATTCGCGATCAGAAGGGCCGTTTTGAACCGAAGAAAATCGGCGTCACTCGCGCACATCTCGAAGAAGATGCGGGCAAGAGCATGCACGACGAGGCAGCCGGACGGGCCGACAGTCGCATCGACCTGAATCGTACGGGCACGCCTCTGCTGGAGATCGTCAGCGAACCGGATCTGCGTTCGCCGGCCGAAGCCCGGGCATACTTGAATGAGCTGAAACTCCTCCTTACCTACCTCGGCGTTTCCGACTGCAACATGCAGGAAGGCAGCCTCCGGGCAGACGCGAATATCAATCTGCACATTCCGGTGGATGGCGAAAAGGTGGCGACGCCGATCGTCGAAGTCAAAAACGTCAACAGCTTCAGTGCCGTCGAAGCCGCGATGGAATACGAAGCTCGTCGGCAATATGACGAATGGCAGGAAACCGGGCACACGATCAAGGACGCGCCGAAACGCACGTTCGGCTGGGACGACAGTGCTCAAGTCACCAAGCCGCAGCGTGAAAAGGAAGAGTCCAGCGACTACCGCTATTTCCCCTGCCCCGACCTTTGTCCCGTCACCGTTTCCGATGCCGAGCTGCAGGAAATCAGATCTTCGCTGGGTGAGCTTCCCCAACAGATTCGCGAACGACTGCAGCAGGACTATGCGTTGCCGGAATACGATGCCGACGTCATCGTGAATAAGGGTCGCGAAGTCGTCGACTACTACGAGACGCTCGCGAAGGAGTGTGGCGACAACAAGAAAGCCAGCAACTGGCTGCAACAGAATGTATTCGCAGCGATGGGCGATTCGATTGCCGACTTCCCCGTGGCGGCCGCCGACCTGGCAACATTGATCAAACTGATCGCTGACGGCAAGCTGGACAACAGCCGAGGCAAGGACGTCTTTGCCGAGATGCTATCGGCAAAAGTCACTGCAGAAGTGGCGATCAAGTCGCTCGGCATCGAGCAGGTGGACGACAGTGCTCTGGAGACATTGTGTCGCGAGTTGTTGGACGCCAATCCACACGTTGTCGACGACGTGAAGGCAGGCAAAATGAAGGCCGTCGGAGCCTTAATCGGGCAGGCGAAGAAGAAGAACCCGAACGTCAATCCAAATCAGTTCCGGGAACTCTGTATCAAGATCATCGAGTCCATGTAACACGGCCCAGGCATCAGGACTCATCGGCAGGCTTCACGGACCTTGCCAAGCCCTACTAATTCTCGCCACGCGTTACTGATTCCCGGCAGGCTCTTGTTCTGATTCGCCGTCGTCACCCGCGGAACCCATTTCCAACTGCCGCATTTTGCGATAGAGATTCGAACGGTGAAGGCCCATCCGCCGAGCGGCGTCGCTCATATTGCCGTTGGTGGCCGCGATGTGTTTCTTGATGTAAGCAGACTGAAATTGTCGCGTGGCTTCCGTGAGCGTCAGGTCCATCGAGATCGCGGACGCCGAATCCCGATCCGGTGACATAATGAAGGCCAGATCTTCGGCGTTGATCACATCGCCGGTTGTCAGGTAAGCCAGCCGTTCCATCAGGTTCCGCAGTTCGCGAACGTTGCCGGGCCACGGGTGTTGCCGCATTCGGGTCCGGGCTTCGTCGGTAAACGTCGGCACGCTGCGGCGAGCTTTCACCGCAAAGTCTTTCAGGAAATGTTCCGCGAGCAGCATGATGTCATCTACGCGATCGCGGAGCGACGGCAACTCGAGTGTGACAACGTTGAGTCGGAAGAACAGGTCTTCGCGGAATAGCTTTCCCTGAACCATCTCGGCCAGATTCTGATTTGTTGCCGCGATGACGCGGGCGTCTGTTGGAATCGGTATCGAGCCACCGACGCGAACGACGACTTTTTCCTCAAGTACACGCAGTAGTTTTGCCTGGCCGGCGAGACTCAGATCACCAATCTCATCAAGGAACAACGTCCCGCCCGACGCCAGCTCAAACTTCCCTTGTCTCGCTTCGTGGGCATCCGTGAACGCCCCCTTCTCGTGACCGAACAGTTCGCTCTCCAACAACGTCTCGGTCAGAGCAGCACAGTTCACGGCGATGAACGGTTCGTCCCGACGACGACTCAGGTAGTGCACCATCTGGCTGACCACTTCCTTACCCGTTCCATTCTCGCCCAACACCAACAAGGCGAGATCAGTATCGGCAACCCGCTGGACCGTGTTGCGAAGCTGTTCAATCGGAACCGACTCGCCAATCATCTGCACCTGATTGGCAGCCTGCTCGGCAATCTGCTTCTTACTGTCGATGACCTGTTGGAAGTGCTTGGTATTCTCCAGGGCAATGGCCGCATGACTGGCTAGTTCAATCAAACCGGACTCATCGTGACGGGTGAAGTTGCCGCCCTTCTTGTTGATCATCTCGAAGGCGCCGAGAATCTTGCCATCGGCCGCCCGCAGCGGAACGCACAGCAGCGTTCTCGTGTGAAAACCCAATTGCTTGTCGACGTCACGGGCAATTGCGTTGTCATCGGATTCGTCGACGCGACGAAGTTCACCGGTCTGAACGACCTCTCCAACGATGCCCGAATTGTCCGGTATCCGTAGTTCATCGTCGTCGACGCCCAGCGCCGGTCGTCCAATGAGAATCCGGTTCGTTTTGTCCCACAGGAAAATACTGGCGCGTTCGCTATCGAGCAGACGCGTGGAGGTCTCTGCCATCTGCAAGAGCAGCGACTCCATTTCCAGGTTCTGGTTCCACTTGCCGGCAATGTCCAAAATCGCTTCGAGACGGCGTACCCTACGCGTCTCACTCTGGTGTGTTCGAACTGACGCCATTCCAACGCCAACGAGGGCAGCCAAACCGTCGATGGCCTTCAGATCGGAGAAGGGCGTCGCGAATTGAAGTAGCAAACAGTCGCCACGCTCGGACCGATGCTCCAACGGAGCCGCAGCCCAGCTGTTCTTGATAACAGCGTGATCCTGATCGTTTGCATCCGCGAGACACGTCGTATCCAGCCCCTCAATCGCGGCTGTCGCGTACCGCTCATGCCATTTGCCGAGGTCTGGACGATATATGGCTGCTGCGGTAGCCTCGCATGCATTGGCAACGTCTGCCAAAATCATGTCCAGGAAATGACTTACGGTTTCGGCCTGCTGAACTGCCGCGAGGACACGAGCGGCCAATTTTTGCGCGATGGGCGCAGCATGGATGCGAGGCGGAAACTGCGACAAACTCATAAACTGCCCTCTAACCAACAAACGTTGGACGTACGTGATACTTCTCCACCTACACGGTAGCCCGCAACGTCCAATAGACAACACCGCGAACTCAGCGATATTCTTTTACGTAACCTTCGGCAAGCATCGAGTACACAAGGCACGGATCAAATGGGACTATTTGACGGAAAAAAAGGACTTATCCTCGGCGTTGCGAACGACCGTTCGATCGCATGGGCAATTGCAAGAAAAATCATCGAAGAAGGCGGAGTCTGTGGATTCACCCATCTTCCAGACCGACCGGATGACGAACGGCGCAAGAACCGACGGCGCGTCGAGAAATGTGTGGGCGAAGAAAATCCCGGCTGCAAGTTCCTCGTCCCGCTAAACGTTCAGGACGATGAGCAAATCGCCGAGGTCATGAACCACGCCAAATCCGAGTTTGGTCAAATTGACTTCTTGCTGCATTCGATCGCCTTCGCAGACCGCGCGGACCTACAAAAGGACACCATCGAAACCAGTCGCGAGGGTTTCAAGATGGCGATGGAAATCAGTGCGTACAGTCTGCTTGCGGTTACGAATGCAGCCAAAGACGTACTCGTCGACGGCGGCTCAGTACTGACGATGACGTACTTCGGTGGCGAACGCTGCGTCCCCGGCTACAACGTGATGGGTATCTGCAAGGCGGCTCTTGATGCAGCCACCAAGTACGCCGCCTTCGACCTTGGCCTGCGCGGCATCCGCGTGAACGCCCTCAGCGCCGGCCCGCTGAAGACGCTTGCCAGTTCGGCCGTCGGGGCCAACGACATGCTGAGCCTCTACGAGAAAGTTTCGCCCATGGGACGAGGCATCTCGCACGAGGAAGTTGCCAATGCTGGCGCCTATCTGTTGTCCGACATGTCGTCGGGCACGACCGGTGAAATCCACCACGTCGACGCGGGCTACAACATGATGGGTTCACCTGGCCGATTGCTTGACGAATTGAAGTAAGGCGTCTTGCCAATCAACCGGTTTCAAACGCATGGCAAAACAGATTTCGATTGCCGTCGTCGAACGCGGTACCGAGGTACTCATCGGGTTGCGGCCAGATGGAGTACCGTTGGCCGGATTCTGGGAATTCCCCGGCGGAAAAGTCGCGCCGGGGGAAACCTCGCAAGCCGCTGCAGTACGAGAGTGCCGGGAAGAAACGGGACTCGATGTGACTATCGCTGGTGAATTCCAGCCGCAGACGCACACCTACGAGCATGCGACCGTTGCCATCCGATTCTTCCGGTGCCGCATCGTCGATGACTCTGGCAACAAGCCCGCCGGCAGCTTTCGATTCGTCGAGAAGTCCTCGCTGTTGAACTACCGATTCCCGGATGCCAACGCCCAGTTGATTCAGGAACTCGCGCAGGACACCAGCCAGTAACGTTCAGTCAAACCACACTGCTGCAGTTACAACCGCTTCGCGCGAATCAGCTGAACTCGACCGTCCACCTCCGCGGAGGTCATCCATGAACCGGGCAGAGTTGACAGGACGGAAGCAACAACGTCGTTGGATGTATCCCAATCGCCGCGAATCAGGAACCAGACACTATCGTCGACCTCTGCAAACATCGACGGCGCCAACTCCAACGGCAACGTTCGAGCCAACACGATTAGCCGGTGACCTTCGTCCAGAGGGTAGATGCCTCTCACGGGTAGCTCGCAGTATTCCCGTTCGATCGCCACCGTCGAAGCGTGCCAGGCGTCCGCCTCGATCAGTCCCGAATACAGGATCACCGGCGTTGATTCATCTGTCTCGTTGATGGTGGCGACGGCTGATTGCCAGTCTTCGGAAGCGTGCCTCAGTGCGATTCGACCGTAACGGATCTGCTTCATGGGGCTAATCGTGAGCAAGGCAATTACGAACACGCCAAGGGCCACCCCCTGAACGACGCTCGCCCTCAGCTTCGACCGCGAGAGTATCAGTGCCGTACCGGGAGCCAGCGCAACGCTGGAAGAAATCAGGTATCGCCGGTGAAACAGCCGCGCGAAATCCAACTCGGTTGCCAACCACGCCAGGACCAGCGGAACCAGAATCCATGTCAACGCAATGATTAGCGGACCGGTCAGCAATTGCTGGTCGACCGGCGTTTCATCAGCCTGCGGCTCGTCGAGATCCCCCACGTCTTCCCTCAGTCGGAATCGCTCCAGCAACCACGTGATTCCAATGGCAACCAGCGGCGTCAGCAGATACACGTGCAGGGGATACATCTGAAAAATCGCCAGCGGATTTCCCGTTTGCTGAATGAACATCGACCAGTTGTCTCGCCGCTGGGCAATTTCGCGCACCAGCCCGGCGGCTGGCAACATGGCCAGCCCCATTGCCGCCAGCCCAAGAGCCATATAGATCCAGCTGGTCGCCGGCTCCTTGTGCCAACGCCATAGCAGTGCGTAAGCAATCACTTCCGCGACAAGCACCAGCGCCGTTGTGCAGTGCAAATGAAACAGCACGATGCCGGAACAGATCCAGAAGATCCACGTGGCCGTGCGCTGCGGCTGAAGACACAGACGCGAAAACAGGGACAGATGGATCATGGCAAACAATTGAACGGTCGCGTAGACACGGGCCTCGCCCGAGAAGAACAACGCGTTGCCATCAACCGCCACCAGTGCCACGGCCAGCAGGGACGTGGTCGTCGAGCATTGCCAGTGTCGTGCCAGAAACCAGGTGCCAGGCAGCAGGGCAATTCCGACAACGATCGAAGCCAGTCGCAACGTCCACTCCTGAAGGCCCAGCGTGTCCGTGATTAACTTGACGGAGATAAACCAGGCTGCGCCGTTGTTGCCAAGATGCGCTCGCGTCGCCACGTCATGTGCCTCGCCGGCCACCACCCAGGCGGTGTGCAGCTCGTCGACCCACAGGCTCTCATGAAGGGGCACGCAACGCAGAAATCCCCCAACGAGAACGATGGCCAGAACAGGAATCCACAGATAGAACGGGCCTGGCCGCGTGCCGGACTTCACGTTGCTTGTTTGAACCTGTGCATGGAACAGAATCCGTTACGAGTCTCGTTGTAGGACTATTCTCAAACCCGTTTTCCCAGCCCCAGAGCGCTCACATCGCAGGTTCGCTCACGCTGGCAATGTCGTTTCGAAACTGCTTCTAGCTTATAGGCCAATCTTCAGATCAAACAGGCCGAATATCTCGTCCTGCGAAAGCCCCATCTGCCGAGGCCCTTCCTGATCGCCAAGGATTGCCTCCATGAGCTCACGTTTTTCGCGCAGGATGTCGTCGATCCGCTGTTCGATCGTGCCTGGCGTCACGAAGCGATTGATGGTAACTGGCCCTGACGAACCGATTCGATGCGCTCGATTGATCGCCTGATCTTCGACGGCAGGATTCCACCATCGGTCAAACAGAAATACATAGTTGGTAAATTGCAGATTGAGCCCCACGCTGCCAGCCCCATAGCTGAGCAGCAATACGGTGTGCTCCTCTTTCTCGCGGAAGTCGATGATCGCCTGTTCGCGAGCAGCGCTGGAAACGCGGCCGTGATACTGCAGCGGATTGAAACGCTTAAGATGTGACTCCAGTTTCTCCAACGTATCGACCCACTGACTGAAGACGATCGCCTTCTTGCCGCTTGCCGCAACTTCCTCCAGATCCGCCTCCAAACGTTCGAGCTTGCTACTTGCGCCTGTGGCAGGATCGAAGTTACAGATTTGCTTGAGGCGTAAAACGAGTTCGAAGACGTGTTGGATGGTGATTTCTTTTCCCATCTCTTCCAGCCGAACGATGCCTTCGTCTTCTGCCATTGAATAGCTGATCTGCTGATCGCCGGACAACTCAAGTGCCGCGTCCCGAAAGAGCTTGGGAGGCAAGTCGGTCAGCACGTTCTCCTTGGTGCGACGAAGAATAAAATCACTGGTTGCTGCGGCCATATTCCTCGGAGCCATACCCTTGCGCAATAACCCCGGTAGCAGGAATTCAAAAATACCGACAAGGTCATCCGTGCTGTTTTCGATGGGCGTTCCCGTCAGAGCCCAACTGCGTTTTCGCGAGATTTCGCGCACGACACTGCTGGTGCTGCCCGAGCTGTTTTTAATCCGCTGTGCTTCATCAAGCACTACCAGATCAGCCGAGATCGTTTCGTCACGAACCATATCGGCATCACGAAGAATGGATTCATAGTTGGCAATCTTGACGGCGAACTCGTTGCGTTGCCACGCCCACCGCCGTTGCTCGCCGGTCCCCTTGATCACGGTTACGGGCACTTCGGGCGCCCACTGCTCGAATTCCCGTTGCCAATTGGAAATGAGTGGTTTGGGGCAGATCAGTATGACGCTGCGAACTTCTCCGGACCGTAGCAGCAGCCGAGTCGCCGTAATGGACTGCATGGTCTTCCCCAGCCCCATTTCATCTGCGAGTACCGCGGCGTGCCGAGGGTACAGATAACTGATGCCTTCATATTGATACGAAAACGGCTCAAACGGCAAACGCATTTCGTTGCCACCCAAAACCGATTCCAGTGGCGGCTGCAGCACGTAAAACAGTCGATCCTGCAACTTCACGACGTCATTAGGTGGCACGAAGGACGTCGACGATTTGGCAGGTGGCAGCCTGGCAGCCACCCGCGGGCGATTGCTACCGCCAACCGAACCCGGACGGTCAGCCTTCGCTTTGGGTGGCCGCAGCACAGCCGGCGGAGCGAAGTCAAACCGGAAGCACTGGATGCGTGGATTGCCGACTCGCAACGAAAACACATCCAGCTCGGGATGCTCGGCCGACTTGGTACTAACTACCGGCTCTGGCCCCACGGACGCTTGAAATTCTGTCGAAGTGACTTCGAGTGGCGCGAGCTGATTCGGGGCATCCGACATGGTTGTATGGGTCCCGTGATTTGGAATCGTCAAGCCGCACTTCGTTGAGCTTCCGTGATCGCAGCCCGAATTCGATCCAGCGGTTCCGACAAACGGACATTCATATCCGTCGCGTGCAAAGCGTCACGGATCGGACCACGATCGCAATCGAAACCGGGAGCCGTCGTAATCGTCGACCCGGCAAATTCGAATGACCATTGCTCCGCAGTTGTCGCATCGCCGGCCTCTCCCCCAACAAAAAGCCCCAACGGATATTCCGTTCGACTTCGAATGAGCGCTCCGTCACGGTCGTCGGTCAGTAGGAGACGCGGCGAACCGGACGCCTGCTTCAACAACGCCCCTCCAATGTGTTCAGCCTTCAACGAAGCAGGCCACGTTTCGCCGTAGAGAATCTGCTGGGTTCGATTCTGCGAGACGGGAGCTGTGCAATGAAACTCGATGGGCCTTGCGCGATCGTCTACCAGCAGATACCCGCCGACGATCCCAACATTCTGGACAGCGATGAAAGAGAGATACCCGAGGGCGTACGTAGTTTTGCTACCGCTAGCTTTCATGTTGTCGCGACTTGGATGTTTGGCAAGTGTGAAGAGTCACGTTTGCATCGAACAACTGACGGGGTCGACTTTAGCGAGGATACAACCGGAAGTGGACGTGAACGAAAACGCGGAGTTTGGCGCGCACGAAAGTCAAGTCTTTCGTCCATTTGTTATCAGATTTCGCAAAGACACATCGACCTTACGCGTTTTCCCAGTCGTGCGGTGTCAAGCTTGCTTTCAGATTGCTTCGATGCACTGCTCGCATTGGCAGAACAGTGGACAACGCCTTTCGACACAGCTTATAATCGTGAGAGATTTGATTAAGCAACTACCTATGCATTCAGTGCAGTGCAGCCGCCGGAAAGATACCAATGGCAGAGAAGCCTCGCCCTTCGTCTCTGTTCTCGCCCATTGACGTTTCAACACACACGACCACCAACGGAGATGGTCGGAATCAGGCTGCCGAAGTGAAAGACGTTCTTCAGCAACTGGTCACTGGACAGGATCGACAAAACGAATTGCTGGAAGAACTCATCGAACAGATGGGTGCCGCCCAGCGCCAACGATCTGCTGAGCTCGCTCAGTGGAAACAATCCAACCCTCGACTCGCCCGACAATGCCGTGAAGCGGCGGAAGTACTTGGAAAAGTCCAAAGTGTTTTCCTTGAATCGGTAACCGAAGAAATTGCGGATAACTCCGAAAACCTTCTCGATGGCGAATTCGTACTCAATGAGTTTGTGGATCGCTTCGGCCCACGCCTCGCTCACCTGAACGGTGTCCTTCAGGTTCTCTCTCAATTGAGCGCAAACGGCAACGATTAATCCAGATCGGCAGTTTTGCATCGCATTAATGGCCGCGTTCTTCGGGACGCGGTTTTTGTTTGCGCTCTCGCAGTTGGCCGGGTGGCCAGGAAATCCGCGGCGATCTGCGGCAGGTTACGATCTCACCGAGCCCATAAAATGGCCGCTTTCACCAACGGCTTCAGATGATTGGCGCGGCGACTTGTCGGCACCGACATCCGGCTATAATGTCGACGTTCTCTCTCACCGGAATGAAAAATGAGCACAACGACAGATATCGAATCCATGGCGAAGGACGCGAAAGAGCGTCTGGATGCCCACACGTACGAAATCGTTCAATGGCACTTTCATGAGTCGACCGGGTGTCCGTTCTGGCTGGAGAAAAAAGCGTCGCTCAACTTTGACCCGTTAACCGAGGTCAAGTGCTACGACGATCTGAAGAAGTTTCCCAACTTCGAAGACGAGTGGTTGCGTGGTGGACCAATTCGGCGCTGGGTGCCAAAAGGTTACGAAGGCCGACCGGTTTTTGTTTTTGAAACCGGCGGAACCACCGGCATTCCCAAGAGTCGCATGGTCATCGAAGACCACCGCGTTGATTACGAAATTTTCAGCGACACGCTGCCTGACCAGTATTTCCCCAAAGGTGCAAACTGGTTGATGCTGGGCCCGTCCGGTCCTCGTCGCCTCCGACTCGCGGTCGAACACCTGTGTCAGTATCGCGGCGGCATCTGCTTCTGCATCGATCTCGATCCTCGCTGGGTCGTGAAACTGCTCAAGCGAAATCAGGTCGAAGAAGCGAACCTTTACAAGCAACACTGCGTTGACCAGGCGGTCACCGTCCTGACCGCCGGTCACGATGTGAAGTGTATGTTCGCCACGCCCAAACTTCTGGATGCACTCTGTCTGGCGTTGGAAGATCGCGGCACCAGCCTCAAGGAATGCGGCATCACGGGAATCTTCTCGGGCGGTACGGAGTTCACACCTCAATGGACGCGTTACTGTGTCGAGGAACTCTTCGGCGGACCGGCAGAAGAGAGCGGCATCTACATGACTCCCACATACGGGAATACGCTCATGGGTCTCGCCTGTAGCAAGCCCGTCACGGCCGAAGAGGACTACAAGATCGCCTACTACGCGCCGCAACCACGAGCCGTCACAGAAGTCGTCGACTTCGAAGACTCCAACAAGCTCGTGCCCTACGGCGAAACGGGTCGTGTCAAACTCACGACGCTCACGAAAGAGCTATTCGTACCGGGCTTCCTTGAACGCGATGAAGGTGAGCGAGAAATGCCATTCGAAACGTTCCCATGGGACGGCGTTAGCGGCGTCCGGCCGTATCACGTCTTTGCCAAATCCACGACAGTGGGCGTCTATTGATAAGGAACGGATGAACCGTTCACACGAGCCCACGTAAACAACCACTTCACTGCCTCCGATTCAGCCATCGCAACGACGATGGGCGAACGAAGGTCAACCTTGCCACAAGAACTGCGGAGCATAGACCATGCTGAATGTGCCAGTCATTCGCTGGGGGAAACCATACGAATCTCTCGAGAAAGCCGAAGTCATCCACTTCGAGACCGGCGAAGCGATTGCTTCGGTCAGTCAGGCGAACGGAGGCATCATTCAACGAGATGCGAGGAAGGCTCAAAAGGCTCGTGATATCCTCCGCGAATTCTCCTGCGACGATCTCATCGCCAAGTGTCGCAAGGCCGCCGAGCTGTACACCACGGCAACGCTGCCCATCGGCGACGGAACGCAAACGCCCGACGAATTTGTGCATGCCCAGTCAGCGAGTACGGGATTGCCGGAGGCCATGTGTCGCGGCAACATGAAAAAAAATGCGTTCGTCCTGTCGGAGATGGAAAACGTCCTCGACGCGCTCACCCGCGGACTACCGCTGAGCATTTTCAGCGAGGGCTATGGCCTTGAGGATCGTGGCGTAATCGTCAGCTTCCAGGCACAAACACCCGTGCTTGGTGCGGTCCTGCCATCCAACTCGCCCGGCGTGCATACTCTGTGGCTGCCAGCGATTCCACTCCAGGTTGGGCTGATGCTCAAACCCGGCTCCTCCGAACCATGGACTCCCTACCGCGTCATCTCGGCCATGGTCGAGGCTGGCATCCCCGCCGAAGCGATGGCGATTTACCCAGGCGGACACGACGCCGGCCCTGCCCTGCTCGATTCCGTCAGCCGTAGCATGATTTTCGGCAGTGCCCAAACCGTGAACCAGTATCACGGCAACCCACGCGTTCAGGCTCACGGACCTGGATTTAGCAAGATCCTGATCGGTGACGACATGGTCGATCGCTGGGAAGAGTTCCTCGATGTGCTGGTGGAGAGCGTCTACATCAATGGCGGCCGAAGCTGCATCAACGCCAGCGGAATCTGGGCCTCGCGTCACACCAAAGAGATTGCCCAGGCAATCGCCGAACGGATTGGCCCCACCGAAGTGAAGCCAACGACCGATCCCGATGCCGGGCTTGCCGCATTCACCAATGCAGCCATGGCAACGGGAACGTGGAGCATGATCGAGGAAGACCTCAAGGAAGATGGCGTCACCGACATGACGGCCCAATACGGACCGCGACTGGTCGAGCAGGAACGCTGTGCCTATCTTCGCCCGATGGTGCTGCACTGCGGACATGGCAATGAGGTCGCCAAGAAGGAATACATGTTCCCCTTCGCGACGGTCGTCGAATGTCCCCAGGATCAGATGCTCAAGAACATTGGGCCCACGCTCGTGGGAACCGCCATCACCGAAGACCCTGCGTGGAGCCGACAGCTTACGGACGCGGTTCACATCGATCGACTAAACATTGGTCCAATCCCAACCAACCGGCTCAATTGGCTTCAGCCGCACGAAGGAAATCTGATCGACTTCCTGTTCCGGTCGCGGGCGTATCAGCTTCCTGAAGACAAAATGGCGGCGCTTGTCAGTTAATGGTTCCGTTTGATCTTCAATGTCGAACTCGCATCGTTTTTGGCGAGGGTACCGTCGCTCGACTTGGCGAGTTTGCGGGCGAAATTGGCGCACGGCGTGCGTTGGTCGTCAGTGATCCGGGCATCATCAAGGTTGGCCATACCCAACGAGGGATCGATGCCCTGACGGCCGCCGGGATCGAAACGCAGCTCTTTGAAGGCGTCCACGAAAATCCCACCACCGATGATGTGGCACGTGGCGTGGCAATGGCCCGCCGTTACGAACCGGAGATTATTGTCGGGCTCGGTGGTGGAAGCAGTATGGACTGCGCGAAGGGTATCAACTTCGTGTACTCCAACGGCGGCGAGATGAAGGATTACTGGGGCGTCGGCAAAGCGCTCAAGCCCATGCTGCCCATGATCGCAGTGCCAACAACTTCGGGAACAGGAAGCGAGGCCCAGTCGTTTGCACTGATCTCCGATGCCGAATCCCATGTGAAGATGGCCTGCGGTGACAAGAAGGCTTCGTTTCGGGTGGCGATTCTTGATCCGGAACTGACCGTCACGCAACCGCCCATGGTCACGGCACTCACCGGCATCGACGCCGTCTCTCACGCTCTGGAAACTTACGTGACGAAGCGGCGGAACCCGGCGTCGAGTGCATTTTCCCGGGAAGCGTGGCGACTGCTGGCGGCGAACTTTGGGCGCGTCCTGGATCAACCGGATGACCTGACGGCACGCGGTGCCATGCAATTGGGAGCTTGCTTTGCCGGGCTGGCGATCGAAAACTCCATGCTCGGCGCGGCCCACGCACTGGCTAACCCACTGACCGCTCACTACGACATTGTGCACGGGCAGGCGATTGGATTGATGCTACCTCATGTCATACGGTTCAATGCCGAAGTTCATGGCCCGTGGTACGACGAGCTGGTACGGGCTTCAGCGAACGAACCCGGCATGCCTTCGCTACGCACGCCGCTTGAGCTGGCAGACTTTGTTCGCAAGCTGGTCGCCCACGCAGGCCTCGCGACACGCCTTGAGGAAATGAACGTCGATGCAGCACTGCTTCCCACGCTCGCTGCGGACGCCGCCAAACAGTGGACGGGAACTTTCAACCCACGCGAAGTTGGCGAGGCCGAACTACTGTCGCTGTATCAGGACGCGATGTAGCCCGAGCCAAAGCCGCAGTAGGACTTGCTGCCACGACAGGAAACGTGTGTCGTCTAAGTAATCGCGGCTTCGGCAACGAACTCCTTCTTCAACGACCGGATCGCCTTGTATTTCTGGTCGCTGACCCGCGCGGCCGGAATATTCAATCGAGCGGAGATTTCCTTCACGGAATCACCGTTCATCCACAGCGCCAGGATCTCGCGTTGCGTATCACTTAGTCTCGCAATCGCCAGCGTCAGGGCCTCCGGATCGCCAGGTACTTCCGCTTCCGATTCGGTCTCGCGTTCGGGCAGAATATCCAGCGAAACCGGCGCGCGGCGAGCGGACCGACGCCATCGTTGCGCGACACACCAGACACTACGCATCAGCTCGCGGCGTTCGGACGATTTCGGATTCTCGATCGCTTCCACCAGTTTTTGCTGCGGCATGCGCGACAACAATTCGAGCATGGTGTCCTGCGTGCAATCCTCCCATTCGTTGATGGGGATTCCAGCCTGCCGCCAACTCGATGTGCAATATCGTTCGATCGACGAGATCGCCTCGGCACTGACGGGGACCGTCAGGCTGGCTGCAATCAGAGCGGCACACGTCGCTGTCTGCAGGATGGGGTTCTTGGAATTTCGCTTCAGCATGGAATTTACTCCGGTATTCTCGGCCAAAATGGCAGTCTCCCAACATTGACGTCGAAAGTACGATTTCTCGTTGACTCGACTTTTTTCAGATCAAAACCGCGACGATGGCGTCCACCCAATAAGTGGTAATTCGGCTCACGGTCGCCAACATTGCCTTAACGAAGGGCACATGTGAGAAAGGAGGCAAACCGCGTACCGACGCGCCATGCTTGCCTGAGTCCTACAAAGGGAATCTGCGATCGGAGTATTGTGAGCGTATTCTCGCCCAGTGCTGCTAGAGCGGCTTGACCGCCAAAATTAGCATCGCTAGAATTTCGCCGAAACTCGAAGTGGGCAAGGGACTTGTGGCCAGAGCCCTGCTTCGAATGGGGGCTCGACGGGCGGTCTATGAGGTCTCAGGATGACGGTCATCCGGCTTTCGCCCGTTTGATTTCCCGGTGGTGATTCCACCAATCCGGAATCCGTGACCGTGCCGGGCGTAGCCTCACGCAACATGGAAACTGATTTCTCCGCAGCAGCACCGAAGAGCGATTGATGAGTGACGAAGAAAATGATGTCTTCGATGTGGACCGCGTTCGAAGTCTTGTCGAATTGATGATCGAACATGGCCTGTCGGAACTCGATCTCCGACAACATGGCCAGACGATCAAGCTTCGACGAGGCGGTGAAGAGAACGTTGTCGTTGCCCCAGCGCCGATGGTTGCCCCGGCACCCGTTGCGGCTGCAGCGCCCGCGGCTCCGGCGGCCCCTGCCGATGCCGAAGATGAGTCAGATCTTGTCATCATCAAGAGCCCCATGGTGGGCACCTACTACGGGCGTCCCAACCCCGAATCCGATTCGTTTGTGCAGGTCGGTCAGGACATTTCGGCGGACACCACCGTCTGCATCATTGAAGCCATGAAGGTGTTCAACGAGATAGCTGCGGAGGTCTCGGGCAAGGTTGTTGCCGTGCTCGTCGACAATGAAGAGCCCGTTGAGTTCGGCAAACCACTCTTTAAGGTTCGCCCTCACGGCTAAGTGCCCATTCGGGAATACCAACCGGCTCAGCAGGGCCGGGGTCTACGTTAGCACAACTTCAACCGGCCGCGTGATGTACAACAGAATCCTAATTGCCAACCGCGGAGAAATCGCACTCAGGGTCATTCGGGCCTGTCGTGATCTCGGCATCGAATCGGTAGTCATCTTCAGCGAAGCTGATCGGGGTAGCGCGTACCTGGATCTCGCTGACGAAGCGATCTGTGTTGGTTCGGCGCGATCCAACGAGTCCTATCTCAAGATCGATCGCGTCATCAGCGCGGCCGAAGTGGGTAATGTGGAAGCGATCCACCCCGGTTACGGCTTCATGGCGGAAAACGCTCATTTCAATGACGTCTGTCGAAGCTGCAACATCGACTTTATTGGCCCGTCCCCCGAAGCGATGGAAATGCTCGGTGACAAGAACCTCGCGCGGGATCTGGCCAAAAAGGCCAACGTGCCAGTTGTGCCCGGCAGCGATGGCCTGATCACAGAAGAAGCCGAAGCCGTGAAGGTTGCCCACGAGATCGGTTTTCCGGTACTCATCAAGGCTTCCGCCGGAGGTGGTGGCAAGGGCATGCGTGTCGCCGCCAATGACCTGTCGCTCGCATCCGCTTTGCAGCAGGCGAGAAACGAAGCAGAAGCGGCCTTCGGAAACGCCGATTGTTTCATCGAGAAATACGTGGAACGGCCGCGGCACGTGGAAGTTCAGGTACTCGCGGACAAGCACGGTAACGCCGTACACCTCTGGGAACGCGACTGCTCGACGCAGCGTCGGCATCAGAAACTGATTGAAGAGAGCCCCGCTCCCAACCTGCCCGAAGAAACTCGAAACGCCATGTGTGAGGCGGCCGTTCGTTTGGTAAAGACGGCGAACTACACGAATGCCGGCACGGTCGAATTCATCGTCGACCAGGATAACAACTTCTACTTCATCGAGGTCAACGCAAGGATTCAGGTCGAACACCCGGTGACCGAGATGGTGACGGGAATCGATCTGATTCAGGCTCAGATTCGCGTCGCCGCCGGCGAGAAACTTTGGTTCAGCCAGGATGACATTCCGCAGAACGGCGTTTCGATGGAATGTCGTATCAACGCCGAGAACCCGGCGCGAAACTTCCAGCCGAGTGCCGGCCTTATTGAAGAAATGTACATCCCGGGTGGACCGGGTGTACGTTTTGATTCACATGCCCATGCTGGGTATCGTGTCCCGCCGTACTACGACTCGATGATCGCAAAACTGATTGTGCATCGACCTACGCGTGCCGAGGCAATTGCCTGCATGGCACGTGCGCTGGCCGAGCTGCGAATCAGCGGGATTTCGACGACCATTCCGTTCCACCAGCAACTCCTGTCGGATTCGACATTTGTGGATGGGGAGATGGATACAACGTACGTTGAACGAAACCTCCTGCCTGAGTGATACAGCCTGACTGATCCTGCCTGAGTGATCCAGCCTGACTGGCTGACAGGCCTTGGGGGCGAGACACGCGGTATTTTCCCTCGGATCTGACGCAGTTTTGGCCTCTGATGCCAGTCCTTTAAGGTTCAAAAGCGACTTGGTACAATCCCGACTCTTCTGAGGTCGTGACGGGCGGGAACCGTTGCCTTCGCACTGGACCATCACATCTAACAAGCGTTCGCCAAACGATTTGCGACACGCACTACGACAAGAATAAAATGGCCAAATCACCAGAAACCAACATTCGCCGCGCTGCCATCCTTTTCGCCGGCGGACCAGCTCCCTCGGCGAACGCCGTGATCTCCACAGCGGCGGCTTCGTTCCTTCGAAATGGTATTCAGGTCGTCGGAATCAACCGTGGTTACTCCAACCTGATTGATTTTGATCCGGCATCGCCACTGGAAGCCGGCAAGGACTACCAGGTTATCGACCATGGCGTCCTCAAGCGAACGCGGAACACCCAGGGCATCATGATCGGAACGGCCCGAGCGAACCCGGGCAAAATGATCACCAATCAAGCCGACTTCGACGATGAAGAAAAGTGTGCTCCGCTGAAACGCGTCTACGAGGCGTTGTGCTCGATGGAAGTCGACGCACTCGTGTCGATCGGCGGCGACGACACGCTCAAGACGGCCAACAAGTTCAAGATGTATCAGGACCGCCTGCCGGCGGACGCCCGCCGAATTCCCGTCGTACATCTCCCCAAAACGATCGACAACGATTACATGGGGATCGACTTTACGTTCGGCTACTTCACGGCCACCAACTTCCTTGCCAGCGAACTTCGCAATTTGATCTTCGACGCGGAGGCCAGCGGCGCCTACTTCATGTGCGAACTGATGGGCCGCAGTGCTGGCTGGTTGGCGTATGGTGCCGCTATCGCCGGCGAAGCGAGCCTTGTGATTTCCGTCGAAGACATCTATGGAGACTTCGAGGCGGAGGAAGATTACACCGATCCAACGACCGGCGAAACACAGAAGCGTCGCATCATGGATGTCGATCGTCTCATTGGCTACATCGTCAAGGCGATGCTGGTTCGCGAGCGTGAAGGCAAGGACTTTGGCGTGATCGTCATTGCCGAGGGCCTGGCAGAACTATTGCCGGCGAAACACCTGGAAGGTATTCCACGTGACGACCACGGCCACATCTCCATCACGGACATCAGTCTTGGACGTATGTTCTCGACTCTGGTTGCGGAAGCGTATCAGAAACAGACCGGCACCAAGCGTAAAGTCACCGGACTTCAACTTGGCTACGAGTCACGATGTGCACAGCCACAGGCATTTGACGTGATGCTGGGAGCCCAGTTGGGTGTTGGTGCCTATCGGGCCCTGGTCGAAGAAGGTCTAAACGGAGTGATGGTGTCCGTCTCGGGTCAGCTCGATTTGCACTACGTTGATTTCGAGAAGCTGGTCAACCAGGAAACGCTCGTCACGGTCGTGCGTTACATCGAACCTGGCTGTGACTTCCATCGACTCGCACGATTCATGGAAACGTACGTAAACGAATAGGTAGATTGATGCTTGCCAAGGAAATCAAGAACGGAGCGGTGGTCAACTACAACGGTGCCCCGATCCTGATTCAGGGAATCAGCGTACAGTCACCGTCGGCGCGGGGGGCTGCGACCTTGTACAAATTCAAGGGCCGCAACCTCGTCACCAAACAGAAGGTCGACATCACCCTGAAGGGGCCTGAATCGCTTGACGAGGCAGACTTCTCGCGACGTACTGCGAAATTGATGTATGCCGATCAGACGGACATGCATCTCATGGATCAGGAAGACTACACTCAATACTCCCTGCCGTTGGCTGACATCGAAGAAGAGCGGAAGTACATTACCGAAGAACTGGAAATCCTGGCGCTCATCTACAACGACGAATGCGTGGGCGTTCAGGTTCCGCAAACGGTGGAGCTCCTGGTTACCCAATGCGATCCGGGCGTCAAAGGCGACTCCGCGACGAAACGCACCAAACCTGCAACGCTGGAGACTGGCCTGGTGGTACAGGTTCCGGAATATCTCTCGCAGGGAGAGCGAATCAAAGTGGACTCGCGAACGGGCGACTACCTGTCACGTGCGTAGCGGCAAGTCGGGCGATTCCACCAGATGGGTGCGACTAGCCCTGCTTCTATTCTCGCCCGGCGCTCCAGACGGCCCGGGCGTCATGGTGACTCGCTCAAAGCCGCGAGCCACATCGTTCCGATCGGACGAACAGGCACTTCGTTCAGTTTGGCAGCAGCTTCAGCTCCGGCAATCGCGTAACGTCCTGCCGCACGCGTTCAACGGCATCTACAAGCTCTTCGATCACGAATCCACAGTAGACCTGATTCTGACGGGATACGATCAGCAGCAACTCACGTGAGCGTCCCAGGTGCCTCACCACGCCTTCTGGTACACCCTCCAGTTGCTTGACGCCTGCAGCCGAGAGCTTAATCAACGCCTTGAGGAAGTCCGCCTCCACACCCACTCGGCCAACGGCATGCCACGCGGCTTCCCATTGCTCGTGTGACTCCCAGTAGAAGCCCGCATTGAAGAGATCAATTCCGAACAGAAAAGCCTCGCACGACCTCCACTGAGCCGGGCTAAACTGATCAACGTGCGGCTCCGGTCGGCCAAAGCTGTGGCCTTCCGGTTCGCGAACTGGATGAGGGCGTTTTCCCGGCACGTACGTGTATGCCGGAAATGGAACGTCCGTATAACGATGCATGGTCACTCCCTCGCGTGTTGCTCACGATTGGAGACAATGCGGAGTGCCTTTGGTCAGCACCCTGGAGTATCGAGGATGGCTCTTACGCCATTCCTACAACTTGAGCGGTGATTTCCGACTCGTCGGGGAACTGCCCCGTCTCCAGCTTGGAATAGATGAGCTCATCATTGACCGTGAGTTCAAAGCACCCACCACCGGACGGCTCGAGTTCGAAACCTGAGATTTTTTGCTTCAGCGTCGACAGAATCTGGCTCGCCAAACTGACGGCCTTGGGTTCATAGTTTCACTGAGAGCAGTATTTGAGGTGAATTTTCATCTGCGGTTCCTTGTCGTTGATCAAAACAGTGAGAGTTGTTCAGTTACTTTTTTTTTTGACGCTTTGCTGCGGGACTTTCCGGCGGCCTTCTTTGCTGGTTTCTTTCCGGCAGATTTGGCCACTTTCGACTTGCTCGCCTTCTTCTTGGTGGAGGCTACCGCCTTCTTCGCGGCAGGGGCCTTCTTGGCCTTTTTGGCGGGTGCTTTTGCAGCCGGCTTCTTCGCGGATGCTTTCTTCGTGGGTGCTTTCTTCGTGGGTGCTTTCTTGGCGGCCTTTTTCTTCGTCGACGGAGTCGCCTTTACTTTCGAGGTACTCTTCCCGGCAGCCTTCTTTTTCGTGGATTTGGCGGGCTTCTTCCCGTTGGACTTGGCCGCCTTCTTCTTGGACGACTTTTTGGGCGACTTCTTACTACCGTCACTCGACTTTCCCGTACCGAATGCAGCGGCCCAACCATCCGCATACTTGTCGTTCGAACCAACTCGAAGGATTGACATGTTTGCTCTCGTACTTCAATAAACTGCTAGACTACGGCCGACTCGAAAGCGACCGCTTTGATCTCGTTCAAGCTACTTTAACCTCCATCCCTCGACAAGTCGTCACGCCCCAGCTTCAACAATCCGCCCTGCCCTTCTACCCCGCCAATCCACCTCACTCGCACGGCTCGCCAATCCATGCCCTCGCCCGTCCGGATCGCCTTGCAATCGATCCCTGTCGCCTTTGCCCTCACAGCAGCGTTTTTTGGGCCTCCTCCCCAACTGAAATCGTTCGTGCCAGTTCGCTGGGTCACGGTGCCCTCGGATCTGTCCGGAGAATTGGCGATTTACCCCAGCGTCTTCTGGGAACCACTCGACTCACAAAGCCTGCGGAAGCTGTTGCGGGAGCAACCAAACCTCGTCGACGAGAAGTCCGTCCTGGAGATCGGCACCGGGTCAGGACTGATCGCCCTGTGCTGCAAGCGGTACGGTGCCCGCCGGGTCGTCGCCACGGATATCAATCCAACCGCGTTCGTGTGCGCCCAGTCGAATGCCCGGAGACTGGGAATCCAACCGATCGATTTTCGACTGGTGCCATCCGGCGATGGCGAGGACAGCGGGGCGTTTTCCGTGGTGGGGGCGAGTGAGCGGTTTGATCTGATTATTTCGAATCCTCCGTGGGAAGATGCGACGCCGCGAAAGTGGAGCGAGTATGCCTTGTATGACCAGGACTTTGAGCTGCTGCGTTCGATCCTTACCGGTTGCCGTCAGCACCTGCGTCCCGAAGGGAAGATCTTGCTTGCGTACGGCTGTGTCGAGGCGATCCGGGTGACACGGCAATTGGCGGCTGAGCTGGGAATGCAGGTCTTCGTTCTGGATGACCGGGACCCTGATTCACTACCGGACGTCTTCCTGCCCGGAATGCTGTTAGGTGTCATCCCCTCCTCCGAAATGCCTACACAGTAGGTCCCCCAGGACGCAAAACCGCTTCAACAAAAATGTTTTAGGGCGGACAGGCGCTTCAGTCGCTACAGCCGGATGGGATGTGGCGAAAACTCGTCATGTATTCGGTCGACTGACGTGAAATCACCTCATTTGCGTCTTACGTTTCTTCAGCTCCACATTGCGTGTGGCTTCGGTACGAGAAAAAAGATTCGGAGACTCAAATATGCGTTACATCATTCCTTTCATCGTGGCAGCTGTTCTTGGCTTTGGTGCACTTGGTAGCCAGGAAGCAGAAGCCGGAAGTCACTGCAACTGCCCACGCTGTCAGCAAGTTCGTCGTCAGCAGCAGCCTAACCTGTTTCAAAAGATGATGGAGCTCGAGCGACGCAAGAACGCGTGGCTTCGCAAGACGTTCCTCGGCAAGTAAGCCTGAGGCAGGACGTGTGACACCTGCCACAGCAAAACGTGAGATCGGATTCAATGCAAAGAGGATCACCCTAATACGGTGATCCTCTTTCTTTGTCATCAACAATTCTCGCGTACGCTAACGGACCAGCTTCTTGTACTTGAAACGACGCGGCTCGTCACTAATGCCCAGTCGTTCTTTCCGCTGCGTCTCGTAGTTGCCGAAGTTGCCCTCGCACCAGTGCACGTAGGCGTCGCCTTCAAAGGCCAGAATGTGCGTCGCGATTCGGTCGAGGAACCAGCGGTCGTGCGTGATACAGACGACGCATCCCGAGTAATTGAGGATTGCCTCCTCCAGTGCCCGGAGCGTATCTACATCGAGGTCGTTCGTTGGCTCGTCTAGCAGCAGGACGTTCGACCCGCGACGGAGAAGTTTCGCCAGTTGCACTCGATTGCGTTCACCCCCGGATAGCGTTCCAACCTTCTTTTCCTGGTCGGGGCCTTTGAAGTTGAAGCGATTGACATAGGCACGAGCACTCACGCTGCGACCGCCCATATCCAGCGTGTCGTGGCCGCCCGAGATTTCCTCGAAAACGCTGGCGTCATCCCGAAGCGAATCGCGACTCTGGTCGACGTAGCCGACCTCCACCGTCTCCCCGTGACGAATCGAACCAGAGTCTGGTTCTTCCTGGCCCGTCATCATTCGGAAGAGTGTGGTCTTACCAGCCCCGTTGGGACCGATGATCCCGACGATTCCGCCGCGAGGCAGCCGGAAGCTGAGATTCTCGATGAGCTGTTTCTCGCCAAAGCACTTGCTGATGTCACTTGCTTCGATTACCAGCTCGCCCAGCTTCTTGCCCGGTGGAATCTGGATCTCGAATTCCTCCAGACGATCTCGCTCCTCTTCGGCCTTCAGCTTTTCGTAGTCGCGAATACGCGCCTTACTTTTCGATTGCCGGGCCTTGGGTGACATGCGAATCCATTCCAGCTCTTTCGTCAGTGTTTTCTGACGAGCGGACGCAGTCTTTTCTTCCTGACGCAGGCGTTCGGCTTTCTGCTTCAGCCACGACGTATAGTTTCCTTCGAAGGGAAAACCGTAGCCACGGTCGATTTCCAGAATCCAGCCGGCCACGTTGTCCAGGAAGTACCGGTCGTGCGTGACCGCGACGATGGTTCCCGGGTAGTCCTTCAGGTGCCGTTCGAGCCACGCGACGGCATCGGCATCGAGGTGGTTTGTCGGTTCGTCCAGCAGCAACAAATCCGGCTGCTCGAGCAGCGTCTTGCACAGCGCGACACGCCGCCGTTCGCCACCGGAGAGCTTCGTCACGTCTGCATCGCCAGGCGGAAGATTGATGGCGTCCATGGCGATTTCGATCGTACGATCAAGGTCCCACAGATTCTCCGCGTCGATCTTGTCCTGAATGACGGCCAGCTTGTCGCAGAGCTTGGTCATCTCGTCGGGATCCAGATCCGGATCCGCCAGTTTCATGTTGATGTCGTTGAAGTCTTCAAGGCACTTGCGTTTGTCGGCAACCGCCTCCTCCACATTGCCTTTGACATCCAGCGCCTCGTTCAGCGGCGGCTCCTGCTGGACAAAGCCAACGGTATAGCCCGACCCGAGTTTCGCTTCGCCCTCAAACTCCTTGTCCATACCGGCCATGATTCGCAGCAAGGTACTCTTGCCCGCGCCGTTGCGACCGAGGACGCCAATTTTGGCACCTGGATAAAACGCCAGATTGACTTCTCGCAGAGTCTCGCGTTGACCATGTTTCTTGGTCAGGTTCGCGATGGTGTAGATGTAGTGCTTACCCATGGTGGTCGTCGAAACTTCGTCGCTGGATTGGAATGAGGAGGCTCGCTGGCCCGTTGCCAGTTTTCACCTGAAAGCGTAACGAAAAAAGCCCGACCCCAAAATGAGGTCAGGCTATTACTTTCACGATTTGTGTTCAGACCGTACGGTCAGAACCAGCTTAGCAAATCTGATCTTTTTTCTCTGTGATCACTTCGCACTGGGAAGCGAGCTCAGCGTTCAGAGCAGTGAAATCTTTCCACTCCTCAGGAACATTGTCCTCATGGAAGATCGCTTCGACCGGGCATTCTGGTACGCACGCCTCACAATCGATGCATTCTTCAGGGTGGATATAGACCATTTGCTCGCCCTCGTAGAAGCACTCAACGGGGCACACAACTACACAGTCTGTGTATTTGCAAGCGAAACATGGCTGGGCAACGACGTGAGTCATCGATACGAACTCCTGGATTGGGTTGACTTCAGTGCCAGCAGTCCACCCGCTAATCACCGTTGTCGCATAACTCGTTTTTCGGAAACTTATGTTAGGCAACTTGAAGCGAAAACCGCCCGAAAAAGTACATTCCATCGCTTCAAGTTCTTACCACAGCAGTACTTCAGCAAGCGACCACTGTGAAAGCCACCGGAAATCTAGTGCTGCCCGTCATGCCTGTCAAGACACGGTATTTGGGACGGCTTTGATCACGTTGTTTGCTTCCCTTGTAACGGATACCTAGAATCGTGTAATAGATGACGATCCCGGCAGTCAAATGCCATGAAACAGACTCAGGGAAGGGTCTTGCTTCCGGGGGCAGAAAGGAAATCGGATGGCTCTATCCGAATTCGACAGAAACTTGTTACAGCGTTGCCTCGCCAGAGAACCGCGTTCGTGGGAGAACTTCGTCGATCGTTTTCTCGGGCTGGTGCTCCATGTCGTCAACCACGCGGCGCAATCTCGCAGTATGCGCCTGTCAGATCAGGATCGCGAAGATCTGGTGGCGGACGTATTTATGGCGATCGTCCGTGATGAATTCGCCGTGCTCAAACAGTTCCGCGGCAAAAGCAGCCTCGCGACGTATCTCACGGTCGTTGCACGTCGTGTCGTCGTTCGTCAACTGATGAAACGCGGATCCGTCGCCACGCTCAGCCCTGAAACCGAACCGGTTTCCGAAGAACCGGGATTCGAAGCGCGTATCAGCGACCGCGAAGAAGTGGAACGGTTACTCGCAAGCTTGCCCGAATCCGAGGCCAGCATCGTGCGGATGTACCACTTGGAAGGCAAGTCGTACGGTGAGATTAGCTCGCAGACCGGCGTGCCCGAAAACAGCGTAGGTCCGACGCTCAGTCGAGCCCGAACAAAAATGCGAAATCGCGCCAGCCAAACGAGCTGACGCTACGAGACTTCGCGTACATCCGGCCCGTCCCCTTTTAAATGGGCGGCCCAGACCATGGTTCCCGCCAGTTCACGCTCGAGCCGTTTCAGCATCGTGGCCGTGACCCTCGTACCGGTCAGGTGCAACTTGCGAAGCTGCTTCATGCCCAGCAGCTTTTCCGCGCCCGCATCGCTGATCTCGGTGCGGTTCAGATGCAATCGCCCCAACAACGAAAAATCGACAATGTGATCGATGGCCCGATCCGTAACCGGGGCCCCATCGAGCCAGAGGATTTGTAGTTTCGTCAACGCCGACAGGTGCCGCAGTCCTTCGTCGCCGACGAGCGTGTCGACCAGCAACAACGACTCCAACTGTGTGAGCTTGCCGACCGAAAGCATGGCCTCATCCGTGATTGAATTCCTGGTCAGCACCAGGCGACGGAGTTCGGCCAGGCCAGCGAGGTTGCGAACTCCTGCATCGGTGATTCGTGTATCCGTCAGGAACAACCGCCTCAATCCGGTCGCCTGCCGAATCAATTCCAACTCGCCATCGGAAACTTCCGTATGGGACATGATCAGCGTATGCAGCTTCTGGGATTCGAGCGCGAGTGGCAGAAGACTCAGGTCCGCGCCCGTCTTGAATTCGGCGATCACCACACTGGACCATTCAATATCCCGCAACGCGCGCGTGCGAGCCGAATCATGATTCCATTTGCCGGACTCGGAATATTCGAAGTCGTAGCGAACCTTGAGATTTGTCGGAAGCGACATACCAGTATCCGTTGCGATCATTGACGGTTAGCAGCCTACGGATCAATCCGTGGCCCGACCAGCGGGGTTGTCACCCAGCCAGCAAGATTCGCAGTAATAGCCAGAACGCCAGTGCAATCACCGCCGCCCACATCAACCAGGCGGGCAGCCATCGCGCCGGCGACTCGGGAACACGTTGAGGTGGCTCAAACCCGTCCAGGTGTGCATAAAAGGATAGCGGTCCGGTCTGCGAATACCGGTAACGGTAACTTCGCCCCGAAACGTTGTGCACGAACAGGTCGTTACAGGGTTGAATATCCGTCCTGATCTCCGAGCCATCCAGAGGGCCACCCAGAAAATGAATTCGATACTCGTCCGCCTCGGAACGGTACGGAACGTAACGTTGCTGTTTCTCTTGCGACATCTCTAAGGACCTGTCCAATTGCGTCGACAACCTGATTGTCTCACTAACCGCAATCAGCTGTCCACATTCAACACGCCATGCATTGCCCGTTGAATCAGCCCAGACACACTCCACTGAACACTTCCCCGGACAGCACTCGGACAGCACTCGGACAGCGTTCCCATACGCCGGATTCGGTCACTCGACCAAATGAGCTAAACGTCGCCGAACGGCGTGAACCTGAGATGTTGCCGTCTGTCCATCTATTATGAATTCGAACCAGACCACGACCGAATCGCTCGCGTCAGCACCCCTGAAATCATCCCGGCGTCTTCATCCGGAAGACCTTGCCGCGGGTGACTATGTGGCGGTTGCACACGTGACCCTTCAATTCCCCACGTTCCTGTGGTGTGGTGCAGATCCCATTACACTGCCCCCCGACAAGCCGGTGCAGATCACTTTTCTGCCGCACGCCGACAAAGGGCCGCTGAAGGTTACCGGCATCTGCCTGCCGTTCGTCCTGTGCAAGAACATCGATGGCGACAGCAAGATGTTCGACCTACGGGAGGTACAGTTCCTGCGCCTCGATAGCGAATTCGGCAAGGAAGCCCAAAAGGCACTCAGCAAGAAGTCGCGAAACGGCAAAACGAAATCAGCAGGTCGAAAAAGCAAAAAGCGAAAGTCGCAGGACAAGCGTGACTAAAACGAACTTCCACCCGCGATACCAAATACCTGCCCCCTAATTCTCCGTTACGATATCCAGATGCACTTCGCGCATCGGCAGCCAGAAATCGTTCTTCAGTTTTGGATCGTTTGATCGCACGATGTTCAAACTGACCTGCAACGCTTTCAACGCCCGATCGAACTGACTCTTCGTACAGCCCAACTCCGCTATCGCTCGCTTGCGGAGCGGGCCTGTGAAGTTCGGTTCAAGCCGGATGAATTCGTAGACATCTCGAGCGAGGCGGTCGAGTTCGACTACGGGTTGAAACGCGTCGGGATAATGCACGTCTCGGAAGTGATCCATCTCCATCAACACCGCATCCCCACCGGGCACCTTCCCGTAGAAGACAGCGTCCGGGTAGGTCTGTGGAATACGAGTCTTCCAATCCCAAACCGCTTTGACTTTGGGACTCCAGCCACCCGCCTTGGGCTTCCTTTCAGATAGTCCGGTGTTGTCCCACAACGACGGATAGGGCGAGTCCTTGCTGCCAAAGACCGTACAGACTCTATGCTCCAACACAAACTCGTAGGCTTCTTCGAAAGTCTTGATCATGTGAGAGACTAGTCGGCGACCCTGGAAATGGTGACAAGAATCTCCTGCTCACGTTCCTGTAATTGACGTCCCTGACGGCCCAGTATCAGGCTGTAGATCCATCCTACAACCGGAAGCTGAATGAGGGTAACGAGCAGACAGATCGGCACACCTCGCAACACCCCAAAAAAATGTGCAAGTTGTTCGGCCCCCACGGCCAGCGTGGCCGGCAGGACGGCGACCGGAACGAGGATCACCGCCAACATTTGAAGCACGATCACACTGAACTTCATGGAAACGGGCTTCATCGTTCCCGATGCCAGTCCCAAGGGTGCGTAGATCGACGTGTAGTTACCGACCAGAAAGTAGAGGAAATATGTAACCGGAATTTGGATCAATGTGGCCACGATGTGTGAGAACGCCATCTTCCCCAAGATGCCGATAGCGATCACGAGCAGCCCCCCCAGTGTCGCCGCGAACGGCAGCAAGCCAAAGTTCTTGCCCAGTAGGATATCTCGCCGCGCACATGGCGATAGTACGTAGAAACGAAAGCCCTGACGATCAAGCCCGAACATGTTCAGCAGCATTTGAGCCATCCCCATGACCGAGATCGTCAGCGCCCCGACGCCGAACCAGGGGCGGGCAAATGACGGCAACTTGTCGACATTGCCCGTGAGCATCATCGAACCAAAGACACACGCGAAAATGAGTGGCGTGAGCAGAGCCATCTTTGCTTCGGGGGCTCGCAGTGTCGAACGGAACGTCGCCGTCGCAATTGCCGATTGAGCATCCGAGAGCAGCGGGACGTCCTTTTCAAGGAGCGTGGCGCCGGCAACCGATTTTGACTTTTTTCGCGAAACAGCGCGTAGCACCTTGTTGTGGTGCCCCGTGTACGCTCGCAGCGTACTGCGATACGCCATGGTCAGACTGCCCAGCCCAATCGCCGACATTCCCAGCACGCACAACCACGGAGTCAGAACATGACCGCGTGCCGCAGCACTCGCGCCGTAGGGTAGCCAGCCGATCGGCAGCGCCACGTTGGCCAGCGTCGCCTTGCGATTGAAGGACGCCAGCTGTTCCGCCTGAATGGCTGACTCGTTTTCAAGATACTCCTGCTTCGCCTTGTCCACCGCCGCGGTATAGGCTTCCAGCTCGATTTCCTGGGCGGTCAGCTTCTCCTGCAAATCCTGCAGGTGTTCGGCGTGTTCGACCTGTCGCAATCGGGGACCTTCCCCCCTCGACTTCATCGTCCCCATATTGATCAGGTTCGGAACCTGAAACAGCATGATGAAGAACATGGTGGTACACGCCACGACAGTCCCGCGCGTGCGCTTGTTCTCCATCAGTCGCGCCAGCCAACCGCGTATCTGATAGGAGATGGCTGTGACCATGACCAGGAACGAAATCAGCAGCGCAAACACGACCAATGAAACAACACCGAACTGTAAAACCGAAGCCACGCATAGCCCCAGCATCGCGGGAAACAGCAACAGGATTGTCAGGCTGGCAAAAGAGCTGGCATAGTTGAGAAAGAAGGCACCAGAGAGCGAAACGGGCAGATGCAGCAGGTTCTTCAGCGACATCATCTCTGAACGCTGCAGTTCGACCATAAGTGCAATTGACCAGCCGAACAGAAACAACAGGGCGATCGCGTCCCAGACATAGAGCATATAGAACGGTTCCATCTTCGCGAGGAAGAACTTGCCCCATCCGATCGCAAAGACAAAAGCACCGAAGGAGCTGATCGCGCCCAGAATCAGAAAAATGGTCGAGACGATGCGGTTGGCTTTCCCTGACCGGGCGAACTGGTTGCGCATCGCCTGCCATCGCATGCTAACGACGGCCGAGAAGTGTCGAAAATTCACGAGGGCAGTTCCTCCGTGGCCGTACCCGACGATTCATCCGGCGATTCGTCCGGCGGACTGCCTGCCATTCCATCTGGTGAATTTCCCTCCATAGCTTCATCGTGCTGGACAGGACCATCTTCCAACCAGGCCAGATTGATCGCTTCCTCTTCCGGTCGGCCGACTTTTTCAAGGAACCGTTGCTCCAGAGAACTCCCCTGTCGCAGTTCTTGCAGGGACGTTTGCTCCACCAGCTCCCCATTGGCGATGATGCCGACGTGCGTACAAATCCGTTCCACGATCTCCAACACGTGGGAAGTCACAAACACCGTTGAACCCCGCCGCACGTACATCGCCAACAGATCTCGTATCACGCGCGAGGTGACTGCGTCCACGCCTTCGAACGGTTCGTCCAGAAACAGCAAGTCCGGATTTGGTAGCAGCGCCGCCGCCAACGCCAGTTTCTTTTTCATGCCGTGCGAGTATTCAACCGTTAGTTTTTTCTGGACTTCTTCCAGCTGCAACAGCGACAGTAACTCCTCCGAGCGTGCTCGAATGGTGTCCAGCTCCATCGAATACATCCGCCCCGTGAATGTCAGATATTCCCGGGCAGTCAGGTTATCGAACAGCGCGAGATCTTCGGGAACCACACCCGTCCGCTGTTTGATATCCAGGGCCTCGCCATGATCCCATGGATTCTTCCCGAGCAGCCGGATCGCGCCGGACGAAGGAACCAGAATGCCGGTCAACATTTTGATTGTGGTGGACTTACCGGCGCCGTTCGGGCCCAGAAAGCCATACAGGCTGCCCCTGTCGACTTTGAGATCGACCGATTTCACGGCGTGCATATCGTCAAAATAACGCGTTAGTCCCTGCGTTTCTATCGCGAGTGCCATCGAGTAGGTGCTTCCTGATCCGCGTTCATGAGAGGTCGTCAAAACTGTCGCTACAAGCTAATTCGCATTGTATCGTCCAGCTTTGAGAGAATTCGCTCGCGAAATACACGGATCTTTCTTAGGAAGGTGCCGCCATGGCACTATTAACGCCACGCAGTCGCCACGCAGTCGCCACGCAGTCGCCACGCAACGCAGTCTCGAACCCGCATGTGCCAACTTCGGTTTCGCGCAAGTGACACGGCGCAGCCCCACACACGCGGGAGATTCGCGTCCGCGGAAAACGGTTCCAGTCACGCAAGGCACGTGTGTACCGAAACCGTGAACTAGCCGGAAATGTATTCCTTCAGGAACCGATTCTCGGCTCGCAGCTCGGCGTCCTGAGCCTTGACGACATCGCCGATTGAAACAATGCCAATCAGTTCCTCGCCATCCACAACTGGCAGGTGGCGAATGCGGCGCGAAGTCATCAGCGTCATGAGTTCGCCGATGCGATCCGTGGGCGCCACGGTCACCAGGTCACGCTTCATGACGTTCTCGAGCGCCGTCTCGGAAAGCGGCCGCTGCGAAATCGAACTAGCCTTGAGAATGTCTCGCTCGGTGACGATACCGGCAAGTTGACCGTCCTCAATGACGACCAGTGCGCCGCAACCGCGATCCACCAGTTCGTCAACGACTTCCATGAGAGTAACGTGACTCTCGATCGTGAAAACGTCGTGCCCCTTGTCGCGCAGAATGTCTTTCACAAACATCGCGTACCCTTTCACTTTGTGGTGATTAGATGATGCGTTTGTGCCCCGACTACTGTTTCAAAGCGTTTTCACAATAAACTCGTGCGATGACAGTATGCAAGCTTGAAATCACTGTGAAAAAAATCACGAGCGCATACATGCAGTATTTCCCCGACAAAACGCGAGAGAACTTCAACGCCAACCATGAATTCGGCGTGGAGATTCGTCCCCCGATAGGGGCGACGAATCGCATTCTGAGTTCGCACTGGCGTTTCACAACGTTCTTGACGAATTATTGACAGGCAAGAAGATACGAGTGGGGCGGATCGAATTCGGAGAGAACATGTCCTGGCAACAAAGATTTCTGGAGACATTTGGAACTGGCGGACTTGGCGGCATGTCCATGAGCACATGGTTGCGTTGCGTTGCAGAGAATCAGTTTTCGATCGACCCGCCCTATTGGTTGCGTGCCGGCGTGACCACACTCAGCTGCCTGCAAAACTCGGTGTATCGTCGCATTGAAGACCGGCGATACGGTGAACAACTGGCGCAAACCGAAGTCAAACCGCCCTTGTTCATCCTCGGACTCTGGCGCAGCGGCACCACTCATCTGCACAACCTTCTGGCTCAGGACGAACGCTTCGCATTCCCCAACACGTACCAGGTTTTCTACCCGCACACATTTCTTTCCACCGAAGCCTGGAACGCCCGCACGCTGGACATGTTGCTTCCCAGTCGACGTGTCCAGGACAACGTAAAATTGGGTGCCGATCAACCGCAGGAAGATGACTTCGCGATCTGCGGAATGACGGGAATGTCGTTCATGATGAGCCTCGCGTTTCCCCGACGCGCGGCCGAGTACAGTCGATACATCACGATGACCGACACGACCATGCATGAACGAGCAAGCTGGCGCAACGCGATGCAGCTCTTCTTGCGAAAGCTGACCCTCAAGTACAACAAACCGCTGGTGCTGAAGTCCCCGTCGCACACTGCCCACGTCCGCGAGCTGGTCGAGATGTTTCCGGATGCAAAATTCGTCCTGATCCACCGCGACCCCTACGAAGTTTATTCCTCGACGATGCACTGTTTCGAGAAAGTGTTCAACATGTGGGCACTACAGCGCAAAGGCGACTACGACATTTCTGGATCGACGATCCGCAACTATCGCGACGTCACGGAAAAGTACTTCGCCGAACGCCACCTGATTCCAGAATCCAATTTGATCGAAGTTGCCTATCGCGATCTGGAATCCACTCCGCTCGATACGCTTGAACGGATCTACCAGCAGCTCGATCTGCCTTCTTTCGAACACGCCCAACCCACCATCCGTCGTTATCTCGATTCGCTTGGCAACTATCGCAAGAATCGGCATCGTGAGATCGCGCCCGATGTGCAGTATCGGCTCGCTCATGAATGGCGGGACTACTTTTCCAATTGGGGATACGCCGACGGTACTGACCATGATCTCGACCGGGCAGCCTGAGCCGCCCATCGGATACCCGCAGTCCCGGAATCGCGTCCAAACGCGGTGAACCGACCCGAGCGTTGTGTGTCTGTTGTTCGTTGACTTGTGATTGGGGATGATGCACCATCCGCCGCCGCGAGTCGGCTCGCAACTCCAGGAACCAGACATGTCCAACGTTCGCTTCGTTCAGGTCGACGCCTTCACCAATCAACCTTTCCGTGGTAACCCCGCCGCCGTCTGCTTTCTCGATCAGCCAGCCGACGCCGACTGGATGCAGGCCGTCGCGATCGAGATGAATTTGTCGGAGACCGCCTTCGTCCGCCCATTGAACGAAGGCTTTGCACTTCGCTGGTTCACGCCCGCCGCGGAGGTTGACCTGTGTGGTCACGCCACCCTCGCAGCCGCCCATGCTCTGTGGACCGAAGGTGCCGTCAAACCGGCCGACGCGATTCCGTTTCACACACGCAGCGGGCTGCTCACCTGCACGCTCTCCAATGAACTGATCCAACTGGATTTTCCGGCGACTCCACCGACCGAGGTAACCGCGTCCGAAGAACTGCTTGATGCCCTGGGGCTCGTCGAACCGCCACAGTTCACGGGCGTATCCAATCAGGCGGACAAGATCATCGTGGTGAGTAGCGAATCGGTTGTCCGCGCCCTGCAGCCCGACTTTAACAAACTGCTAAACCTCACTGCACGTGGCTTCATGGTCACGGCGTTGGCAGACGACGATAAAATCGATTTCGTCTCACGATTTTTCGCGCCAGCCCATGGCATCAATGAAGATCCGGTCACCGGTTCCGCCCATTGCTGCATGGGCCCGTATTGGGCGAATCGACTGGGCAAAGTCGACATGATCGCGCATCAGATTTCCAAGCGGCTTGGAATCCTGCAAGTCTCCGTGGCGGGCGATCGAGTTCTGTTACGCGGCCAGGCCGTGACCACCGTGCGTGGCGAGCTGGTTTGACGTGAAAGCGGACTTTCGGCTGCGCTATGTGCAGATCCCCCGCAAATTCGGCCTGTTTCTGCGAAATCGGTCAAACTTCCAAAATAGTACGCAACAGCTACCAGTTTCGACCGAGAACGCAATTGGACCTCCGCATATCGCCGGAACGGCAGGATGACTCGACGAAGCACGATCGTGAGACGATGCGTCCATTGCGACGTTGAATTGCCAACCCGCAGTCGCAGGGACGAGCATTGCGGGCACTGGAAATGTAGACAACGCGCCGCTGCGGCGCGACGGGCCGCTGACAGGAAACGTTTTCAACCACTCGTTGAACGACAGCAGCGAAATCTTGAACGAGCGAAACAACTCCGCGGCCAACAGTCGACGCCCGATCGCTCGCACACCAACTCCTTCACGGTCATCACAACACCCGCGAATCAGCACGCGATAACAACACTAACGCGACGCCGTAAATACAAGTTTGCAAAACGCCTCCTTGGAGAGCTGCAAAAACATCCTGTCGAGTCCGTTCCACCGCCTCTCGACAACGAACCACATGCGGTGCGCACAAATGGAAATGACGAAGACAAGTCCCCGAATAGCTTGCTGCCGTTGATCGGTGCCGCCTGCAGCAACTGTCGTGGACACTGCTGTCGGCTGGGCGGTGACACGGGCTTTATTGATTCCCACGTTGTGCGTATCACCATGCCCGGTGCGACTTCCCCGCAGCAGATTGTCGAGGAGTACAGCAAACACCTTCCCAATGAATCGTACGAGGGTTCGTGCGTGTTCCATACCGAAAACGGTTGTGCCCTGCCCCGCCCGCTGCGATCCCCGACGTGCAATAACACGATTTGCGGAGGAGTTTCCGAATTGATCGCACGTTACCAACTGGACGGTACCAGTAAATTCTTCTTCGCCGCCACCAAAGACGAGTCTGTCCTACGAACTCGATTCGCAACATCAAACGAGCAAGAGTAGCGACGCGGACACTCGCCAAACTCTCTGGCCCCAGACGCTGGCCCCAGACGCTGGCCCCAGAAGCTGGCCGCATTGGCTAGCCGCCGACCTGGTCATCCGGCGTGGCGATGCAGAACAAGTGCTTTTCTCCACGAATGAACAGCTCATTGCCTGCGATGGCGGGTGACGAATAGACGTTCTCACCCAGCTCATTTTCTGCCACCACTTCCATCGACTCGCCCGGGCGGACCAGTTTGGTAACGCCGTCATCGGCAGTGAAATACACCAGCCCCCCAGCCGTTACCAGCGACGAACTGTAGTGTTTCCCCAAACGGTTTTGCCACAGCCGTTCGCCATTGCTGGCATCAAAACAATTCGCCGTTCCCCGATCGTCCGCCACCAACAGAAACTCGCCCACTACCACCGGCGATGGTACGTAGCTGCGAACGTTCTGGATGTGCCACGCAACATGCGAGTCGCTCACGTCACCTTTGCCATCGGGCCGAATTGCGATCACATGATGGGTTGGATAACCGCCAACCGCGAAGAAGCAGGAGCCGTCATAGACCATGGACGCCACAAACTGTTCGGTGGGACCTTCAACATTCCATTGACGAATTCCCGTGTCCGGGTCAAAACTGGCGACACACTTGCTGCCGCAAAGCACAAGCTGCTGTTGGCCATCGACGTTGCGGATAATCGGAGTGCAGTAGCTGCGTGTCTGGTGCCGGCGTTTCGTCTTCCAACGCGGTTGGCCGGTCGCCTTATCCAGCGCTACAAGATACGAGTCGCCATCGTGATCGCCGTTAATGATCACCGTATCTCGCCACGGCACGGGATTGCTGCAAAAACCGTGGGCACTGATGAAACCACCGGGTTTGACCAGCCATTTCTGATGACCGTCGAAATCGTAGGCAGCGACAACAATCTCTCCCGTATAGATCATGCGTCTGCCACCGACGTTTGGCGCGGGAACCTGATTGGCGCCGGCCTGCAGAAAGGTCACGTAAACCAGTTGCCCGTCCGTCGCGGGTGTGCTGGAAGCGTAGCTGTTGAGCGCATGTTTGGACTCAAGCCGAGCTCGGAGGACGGTCTTGCTCCACAGCGTCATTCCGGTCGTGCGATCCAGGCACATCAACAGACGGTCCTCGGAATCCGGTTTGCAGGCAGTGACGAAAACGCGGTCGCCAGAGACGATCGGTGACGAGTGCCCTTCGCCCGGCAGCTGCACTTTCCAACGCAGGTTCTTTCCGGTCGAAGCATCCCATTCGGTCGGCACTGACGTAGCCAGGCTGCTGCCATCGCCGCGTGGCCCTCGCCATCCCGGCCAATCCTCTGCACTGACAATCGCGGGAAACAGAACCGAAACAATGATTAGCCGAAGTAGCATTTTGAATCTCGCGGATGACACCAGTTTCGAATCGTAGTCACAACCTGCTTTATGGAACTCAAACGTGGCGAGCAACATCATAGCCAGATTGGTTATGATAGCGACATGACGCCGCACAATCCGCAATCGCAAGACGACACGACCTCGCAGAGTCTGATTCGTCGCGCGCAGCGAGCGGATCCGGTTGCCTGGGAAAAGCTCACTAGATTGTATAGCCCCGTCGTCTACGCGTGGGCTCGCAAAGCCGGACTACAGCCCACGGACGCCTCCGATGTGATGCAGGATGTTTTTCACACACTGACGTCGCGGTTGGTTCAGTTTCAGATGCGGATTGGTTCCGACAGTTTTCGCGGTTGGCTGTACACCGTGACACGCAACAAGGTACGCGACCACTTTCGCGTTCGACGCGATCGGGCGCAGGCTTTCGGAGGAACCGACGCGATGCAAATGTGGCAGGGGTTGCCAGAAACTCCGCCGGACGCCACCTCATCGGACGGCCAATCAGAAGTCAACGGCATACGAAAACGCGCTTTGGAACTGGTCAGCGGCGACTTCGAGAGTCGCACCTGGCAGGCCTTCTGGCGTACGGCCGTGGAAGGTGACGAACCGAACAACGTCGCCGCCGACCTGGGCATCTCGGTATGGGCGGTGTACAAGGCACGGACGCGAGTGCTCACTCGATTGCGCGCGGAATTCGACGAACTGCTGTAGTGCGCGCAAGCAAACGCGCTACGTAGTGGCCGCGAACCTGATTCGAACGATTCAGCGTGACTCCAGCAGCCACTTGAGTTGCGGCGCCGCCTGCTTCGCACTGGTCGAGTCTACATCCGCTGGCTGAATCGAGAGCGGATAGTCGCCCCACCATTCGCCCCCGGCCCAATAGCAGGCCGCGATCCTGTTCCGTTCGCAGTATCGCAGGAATCGTCGCGTCGTTTCTTTCCATTGCGGATCGGCCGGAACGCCAAACTCACCCACCAGTCCGCGCACGTTGTTTGCCCGGCACCAATCAGCGAAGGGCTTCAGGCGAGCGACTCCCCGGTTGCGAAGGTCCGGATCATGCTGCAACTCGCTCGCAAACGATTCGCGATACTTGCCACTACCATCGCGGTCAAAGTAGCAATGAGCTTCATAGACAATCTTCTCCACCGGGTCGCGAATCCACGCCCCGCCTCCATTCGCCGCGACGAATCGCTCGGCACTGGACCAGTCGTCACCCGCAACGACAATCGCCGTTTGCCGATCCACACGCCGAATCGCATCCACGCTCAACTGCGAAATCAGTTTCCAATTGGACGAGCCCATGTCGTGGGGCTCATTCATCAGTCCGTAACCGACCACGGCAGGCTCACCTCGAAAGGCTTTCGCCAATCGTGTCCAAAGGTCCGCCAGGTGATGGCGACTGACGGGAACGCGACCGCGAACCTCCTGATCAATGACGCACTCGCGGGTGACATCATCAACAACGCATCGATAACGACCGTAGTTGTGAACATCCAAAATCACAAATACGTTGGCCTCTTGAGCCGCCCGGCAGAACTTCAGCAGCTCATTGAGGTGCGCTTTATCCAGCGGTTTCCCCAACTTCGGCTGGATGCGTTCCCAACGAAAGGGAAGCCGCACCAATCGCAATCCATGTTGGCCGAAGTACACGATCGTATCCGCGGAGTTGAAGACGTAGTCCGTCCCGTTGCGGCCAGGCTGGCGATTTGAAAAAGTTCTTTTTTCGGCACCAAATTCGGCTCCGGCGAGTGACACTCCCAACAAACCGGCGCGATCGAAGCCACCGGTTTGCGCCGCCGTCGGCAGGCTACACGCGACCAACGCGAAGCAAACCAGGGCATGGCGACGGACGATTTGCAGGTGACTGTCAAACATTGCTAACCCAAATCCACAGTGACTAACTGGCATATCGGAAGTCTAAGGTTAAAAAGCATTTGAGACCGAGGAGAAAAGCGGTTTCGCGGCTTTCAACCGACTGGATTTGCGAGCTATTCCGGTTGCATTGTCCGTATTTGCGGCTTCCCCCGAGCCCCAATTCCCGACCCACCGAAAAAAATTTCCGTTCGATGTCCAATCTCTCCGTTGAACCTGACGACGGCTGCCAGAGGCACATCGCAAACCGAGCGGCAACGGGAATTCAGAAAAAGGGGAACGCATGGAACAGTGCATCGAACGACCTGAATTGGCGGACTTTATCCAGGGTAAGTTGCCGGAACCCCGTGCTGAGGAAATATCGACTCACATTGACGATTGCGAAGTCTGTCAGGACACCGTGATGGAAATCTCGGGTGCCGAGGACACGTTCGTCGGAGATCTGAAGGCCATTCCGGAAGCCGATCCGGTACTGCATGAAAACGCATTTCAGCACGGCCTGCAACGCGTGCTCAATGGCATGAAACGCGGGGCCGCTTCTCCGGAAGATGCTTCGCTGCCGACACGGATTGGTCCGTACATGATCGAAGAAAAGCTGGGCGCCGGTGGCATGGGCACGGTGTTTCGTGCTCAACATTCCAAACTGAAACGCCACGTTGCGCTCAAGGTGCTGCCCGCGAATCGCTGGTCCAACGCCGCCGCCATTTCCCGTTTCGAACGCGAGATGGAAGCCATTGGGCAACTGGATCATCCGCACATCGTTCGCGCCAGTGACGCGGGAGAGGACGACGGAATGCACTATCTGGTTATGGAGTACGTGGACGGACTGGACCTCGCGAGGCTAACGCGGCGGTTGGGAACGCTGCCCGTCGCCGACTCGTGTGAGCTCGCGCGACAAGCAGCCATCGGCTTGCAACATGCACACGATGCCGGACTGGTCCATCGCGATGTAAAGCCATCCAATCTGATGCTCGCCCAACGTCGCACCGGCGGAATGGGCGAAGATGCGGGCCCCACGCTGAAACTGCTGGACCTTGGACTCGCGTTGCTCGGCGACGAACACCTTCGCGAGGGTCACGATGTAACGACCGTTGGCGCCCTGATGGGAACACTGGACTACATGTCTCCCGAACAGGGTATCGACAGTCACGCCGTCGACCATCGCGCGGACATCTATGGTTTGGGAGCCACGCTCTTCAAGCTGCTGACCGGCCGAGCTCCCTATGCCGACCCGCAATTCAGCACACTCATGAAGAAGATGACGGCCCTCGCGACCAAGCCGGCACCTTCCATTGGTCACATTCGACCGGACCTGCCGGCGAACGTCGTGCAAGTCGTTGACCGCATGCTGGCCCGCGATCCGGACGAACGATTCGCGTCGGCGCAGGAAGTCGCCCAGGCACTCGCAGACCCGGCCCAGGGTGCCAACCTGCGATCACTCTTGCAACGTGGAATCGAGACAGAAGAGGCTCCCATCGATACTCCCACGGCCTCACTGGCCCGATTGCATTCGGCCGTCTCCGCAAAACGAGCGACCGCTCCCGCCCCGTCCGCATCGATGAGCGGCGGCGGAATTGGCAAGTGGCTGATGGTGCTCGCGGCCGGATTTGCGATGCTGGCAGCGGGAATGGTGTATCGAATCGCGACCGACTATGGCACGGTGGTCGTCAACTCGACCGACCCCAATGCCAGGCTGATCATCAAACGAGGAAGCGAAACGATCGATCGCATTCAACTGGAACATGGAAAGGGAACAACGCGAGTTCGATCGGGCAACTACGTGGTGGAAATCGAAGGCGAATCCAACGGGCTATTTGTCGAACCGGCAGCCTTGGCGGTCACTCGTAACGGAGAGGTGGCCGTCACGGTGACCAATGCCATCGCAGCCGGGGAAGCGGGCCAACCTGCCGCGGACAATGTCGCCAAGACAGCAAGAGCCAGTGAAACGACCGGCAGCACGACCAAGCCGGACGTCGACGATGCGACCGATCAGCCGGACGTTGAAATTGAAATCGAGGAGATCAAACAATTCGTTCGCAGCGAAAACCGGACACTGAAAATAATGCTGACGAACCGTGGCAACGAGACGCTGAATCATACGATGGTCTCATTCCACGCGGACAACAATCTGGTCGCCGACATGAGTGGTTCGTCGCCTGGCGTCAGCTCTTCAATGGCGGATGATATGCTGTTCTGGAATCTGACTCCCATTCCGCCGGGTTACACCAAGACCGTGGTCGCTGCCGTCGCGGTACCGAAGACCGCGCCGCTGACAGACACGCTCAGCTATGTCCGATTCACCAGCGATAACGGTACGGTGGAGAAGTACGTCGAAGGTCGAATCGTCGCGAAACCGTCGACGACATCGGGCGCTGACGGAGTGGTCAATCCGCAGCTGACAATCAACGGCCCGGTGCGTTTGTTGAAAGGCGAACAAACCACCTACACGATCGGAATCAAGAACCTCAACGGCGTTCCCATGACGGACGTGTCTGCTGTGTGCTTCTCCGACAATGCGGACCTGCGACTGGTGAACGCCCAGCCTCGCACCAACGTCACGGTGTCCGGGCGTGCGATCAACTGGCGATTGGGGGACATCAATCCCGGACAGGTCACGCTGCTGGAAGTTGTCATGGCAGCCTCCGATTCGCCGAAGAAAAAAGCCGCCAAGCTACGATTCAACCTGACTTCCGCAGAAGTGTATGGCGAACAGGAATTCTCGATTTCGCTGGTCGAGGACGCCAACGAAGCACTGGCAGCGTCCACAACGAATAGCGCCCCGGATTCCTCCTCCAACGAGCTCACCGCCAACGAGATCACCGCCAACGAAGACCAACCGATCTATGACGGCAGGACGTTACAGGACTGGCTGTCGAGTATCCGATTCGAACGCAAGCCCGAGCGTCTGGAGGAAGCGATGAAGGCGGTCAGCGCAACGGTCAATCATGCATCCAATACTCGCCTGGTCGACCAGTCGATCGAAGCGGTCTTTCGAATGGTCCGCGAATTCGGCAAGCGACACAACGATTCGGGCTATGCGAGCGTCAACGAGTTGGCATGGATGACGCTTGTTCGATTGCCACATGACGAGCTGTTCGAGCGTGTCCTTCTGGAAGTCGCCGAAGGCAACCAACAGAGTCGCGATTTCTTCTTCTACTTTCTTTATCCCACGGTCTCCAGCGGCGACCGTGAATTGAATGCCCCGTATGACGAGGCAACAGGCTTTGTCAACCGCCTGAGGACTTCAGAAGAGTTCACGAAAGCCGTGATGGCGTGCGAGGACCTAAAGTGGGCCACCGACTTCCTGTTTTATCTCAGCGAAACAGCGCGACACGCCCAAGGGCACTCAACGCCGGTTCGATTTGACGGCGACGTGACGTTCTTCGCTTCGGCACTGGAGCGTTTCGGCCAACCGGCTCCCGATGGCGATGCACTTCGCACTGCGATGGCGGCCATGCGACTGGCGCAAATTGCACCGAAGACTCCTGGAGTGACCGACAAACTGAACCATGTACTCGACCGCGAACTCTATCCCTCGTCGTCAGTCGACCTGAAGATTCCAACGGCCAAAGTACTGGCAGTGCGGGCCCTGGAACGCCTTGGAAGCGATGCGTACCCTTGCACACAGCAACTCATCAATTTGCTGGGATCGGACCTCGTTCATCCCACGAATCATGAGTATTGGCTGCAGGAGGTTCCGGGGCACGACTACAACGATGCGTATACGACGAGGCTGATCCTGCAAACGTTGGGAAACATTGGCTCGCGAGCGAAAGCGGCGATCCCGTATGTGCTGAAGATTCAATACGGTTGGGCCAACCAGCTCTATCCGCCGCGACCAAATTCGCCAAGTCAGGTGTTTCCCGTGGTACCGACTCACCCCACGTCGACCGCGATACGCAAACTCGCCTACGAAGTGCTGCTGAAGATTGATCCGTCGCTTGGCGAGCGGATCGCGATGGCTCGCCCGGAAGATGACGAGGCGGTCCACCCATACAATGCCTTCTTCCGCTCGGTGGATCACGGCGGCCCGGACTCCTTCATTGAGATTCGTTCCCAGCACCCGGACGGATCGGAAGTACGGGTTGGCGGGAAGATTGAGAATCTGCGTTCCGCCATGGAAATTGCGGTCCTGCTACGCCCCCTCAAAGATGAAATTCCCGGCCGGGTGCTCGTCCGAGACCATAGTCGACACAAGGACGCCGGCATCGAATTGTGGTTTGAAGATGGCACGAAAGTCAAATGGGCCACGACTCACAAGTCTTCAGTCGAATTGAACAACCGACGAATCGCCATGTTGCGAGTTGCCCTACAGCGGCTCGAGCCTGCACCTCGCGACAACCCTGCCATCATCGATTTGCTTTTGCTGGAGACGACCGACGATTCGAGCAAGTCAACAGAATCCGATGACTTCGAATCCGCCGACGTGATCACTCCGGTCAAGAAGGCCCCCGAAACACTGGAGGGTTCTATCAAGATCGAGGCTCCCGATAACATTCGTCGCAACGAGACGGAATACGTCCGCATCGTGGTCGAAAACGTCACCGAAAGAAAAATCACCGGTGCCGTCGTCAAAGTCGAAAGTCAGCATCTTGCCATCGTCAGTGGCACGCCCAACTTCGAAACGACGCCCGGCGGGGTTCAATGGAAAGACGGCAACCTCGCGCCGGGCGAGAAGCACGTTTTCGAAATTACGGTGAAGCTTCCCTCCACTCGCTTACCCAAGATTGGCAACATCAAGGCGACACTCACCACGGACACCGGATCAGTTTCCGCTTCGCATACCGCATCGCATACTGCCAACCGCGAAGTTACGTTGGCTCGACCAGCTCCACAATACGAAGGGCATTCGTTGGGCTGGTGGCTGGACGAGTTACAGGTTGAGCGGAGTTCCGATCGTCTCAAGAAGGCTTTAAGGGGAATCGCGGCCACTTACGATGATCCCTTGAACCGCGAATACAACGACGAGGTTTGCGAATCGCTTTTTTCGCTGATGCGTCGGGTAGGTCGAGCACCCGGGCGGGTCACCAACGAGAGCTACTTCAATGAAAAAGCATGGTTGCTTCTGATCGATATGCCGCTGGACGAATTGTCGGACAACATTCTCATTGAGATGGAAGAGGGCAACGATCGTAGCCGCGCGTTCCTGTTCTACTTTCTGCATCCGATCTTCGGAGCGATTAACGTCAGGGCCGCAGAGCCGATGGCCAGAAACCGGGAATTGCTGAAGAAGTTGACGAACGACTTTGAAGCGATCGTCACCGCGGCGGAGCTGGCAGCCAACACGGAAGGCGGTTTGCAATGGGCGGTGGAGTTCCTGTTCCATGTGACGACGCCGTCGCGTCCCAACATCGACGATTCCGCTTCCACAAGAATCACGACACTGATGACCAAGGGACTGGACGCGGCCAACCCGAAAGTCGCAGCGATGGCGGGTTATTGGCTCAGCGATCCAGCGCGAGAGACCGCGCTGCTTCCACCAGAATTCAAAGAGAAGCTGACCGGCAGGATGCACGAGGTGATTACGACCACCGTGCGACCGGCCAACCAGGCGAACCTGATCCCCGCCAAGTACGTCGCGGCGCTGGCGTTGCGGAAACCGGGCAAGGAATCTGTAGGACCGTTGATCCAGTTGATGGAGTCTGGTGAAGCCAGAAATCCGGACCGCTATTTTCCCGGATTCACCGGACCGCTACCGGGCATGAGCAAAAACGCTTACCGACTTGGTGGCCAGTCCGAGCTGACCCGCGTGGCCCTTGATGGCCTGGTTGCGTGCGGGTCGGCAGCGCGTCCCGCGATTCCCTATCTCCTGCGCCGCTACCAGCAGGGTAACGATCCTCAACGAATCAAAGAGGTGTTGCTGAAGATTGATGGGTCGCTGGACGATACGGTCCTGTTCGTGCGTGAAGGCAAAACGATGAACGCGTTCGCACAGATCACCGATGGTGGAAAGAGGCATCCGAACGCGGTGCACTCGGGGTGGCAAACAATCAAAGAGTTGGGCGACTCGGCAACTTTGCTGGCTGTCGTTGCGGGCGAAGTAAAGCGGCTGTTGGGTCTTCCAGTCGAAATCGTCCATGCCACGGACGACAACGGAACAGACATCCTCGCGCTGACATCGGCATCGCCCAAAGAAGTTATCGAAATTCGCTGGCCAACCGGAAATGCGATGCTAAGCGGCCGCCACGTCGAAAGCTATCTGGCTCATATCCGTACGGAAACCGAACAGTACCGCAAGGAGAAGCCGAAGCAGCCGCTGCTCATCGACCTGTTACCACTGGCAGACAAGATGGACGCAGAACTGAAAATGGAAGCGGCCGTGCGGAACCGCGAATTCCCGGGCGGCATGTTTTAGAGCCAGTGCGAACGTATCCCGCTCTCACGGCGCGTCGACAGGAACGGGCATCTTTGCGTGCATTCGTTTCTGCCACGAAATCAGGTCTACGCGGAGCTGTTTCGTCCTGTCAGGAAATCGCTCGCTCAGGTCGTGCTGTTCGCCGGGATCCTCGCGGAGGTTATACAGTTCAGCTTTTTCGTGATGGTAAAACTCAATGAGTTTCCAGTCGCCATCGCGAATCGACGCCCCCGGCGCCCACGATGACCCGTGATAGTGTGGATAGTGCCAGTAGAGTTTCCTCGGGGACAGTTCTTTCTCACCGGAAAGCAGCGGCACAAGACTTTGACCGTCCAGTGTGACGTCCGGAACTTGAGGAAGCCCGGCCAGGTCAAGCATCGTCGGAAAGAAGTCCATGCTCACGATGGGCGTGTCCGAAACGGAACCGGCTTTCGTGACGCCGGGAGCTCGAATGATGGTCGGCTCGCGAACGCCCCCTTCGTACAACCAGCCTTTCCCCGATCGCAGCGGCAGGTTACTGGTGGGGCCGCCGGTAGCTCTGGACAGGGTACACAAGCCACCGTTGTCCGAGAAGAAAATGACCGTGGTGTTGTCGCTCAACTTGAGCTCATCCAACTTCTTCAGCACGGCGCCTACACTGTCATCAACCGCAGCAACCATCGAACCCAACGCCGGATTATCCTGTCTCGCTCGGGACGTGCCCGAGTGCTCTGCAATCGTGGGCGTTTCGCCGGGTAGTTTCGCGGCTTTGGCTTTGAAGTGATCAACACGCTTCTTGTACGGCTGAATCGGGGTATGGACGTTATAGTACGCGAGGTACAGCAGGAAATTCTTGTCCGCATCGCGTTCATCGAGGAAACTCACCGCCTCTTCAGTCAGTCGCTCGGTCAGGTACTCACCGTCGAATTTTGACTTGAGCGCAGGGTTCTTCCACGGCGAGTAGTAGCCGCCCGGCGGCGAGCCCTTATGGTGGCCGCCGATGTTGATGTCGAATCCCTGCTGCTCGGGCCAATGCCCTTCGCTACCGAGATGCCACTTGCCGGCAAAGAATGTCTGATAGCCGTGGGATTTCAGAGCTTCGGCGATCGTGGTCTCCTCAAGTGCCAGATTGTCGCGATCTTCAACATGTTTGAATTTTGGTTCTTTCGCCCGCGAGACCGACATCCCGGGAATCCAGTCGGTAATGTCCACTCGAACAGGATGCCGCCCCGTCATAATGCTGGCGCGGGTTGGCGAACATACCGGGCAAGCGGCATACCCATTGGTGAACTTCATGCCAGACTCACACAGCGCATCGATGTTCGGCGTCTCATAAAACTCGCTGCCAAAGCAACCGACGTCCGCCCAGCCAAGGTCATCCACCAGAAAAAACACAAAGTTCATCGGTTCCGCGTTGGCCGCTGCGGTGCAGGCCCAAACGAATAACATGTGGACGACCACACGGGCAAAGCAAATTCGGAACGACGCGGTTAGACTGTTGTGCGACATGACTGCCCTGAAATAGATAACGTCGGAAGTGAGTGCAAGAGCATGAGGAAGTCTACCGTAATTGCCACCTGTTTTCTAATTCTGCTCATTGCGACGCAGCCGTCCGCGGCGAAGACGAACATCGTATTCATCATGATCGATGACCTGGGCTGGATGGACCTCGCCTGTCAGGGAAATCCACTGGTCGAAACTCCCAACATCGATCGTCTGGCGAAGCAAGGCATGCGGTTCACCGACAACTACGCGGCGGCTCCCGTTTGTTCACCGACGCGCGCGGCCGTCATGACGGGGAAGGCTCCCGCACGTCTGCGTATTACGAATCATCTTCCGGATCAGAAACGTTTTGTGCCGGACAACGCGCAGTTCCTGCCGGCCGAATGTCATGATCACCTGCCGCTGGAAGAAGTCACGATTGCAGAGAAGCTACGAGCTGCGGGATACGCGACGGCCTTCATTGGAAAGTGGCATCTCTCTCAGCGAGGCAACACAAAATTCCATCCGGAACACCAGGGCTTCGATATCAACATTGGCGGTTGCGATTTCGGAGGCCCGCCCACGTTCTTCGATCCCTATCGGATCCCGACGCTCGAAAATCGCAAGACAGGCGAATACTTGCCGGACCGGTTGGCCGATGAATCGATCGATTTCATTCGCAAGAGCGCAGCGGATGAGTCAAAGCCATTTTATCTCTGCCTCTGGAATTACACGGTCCACTGGCCGATGGAAGCCCCCGAAGCGCTCTTGAAGAAATACGAAACGCGAACGGGACCGGGGCTTAATGATACGCGGTACGGTGCCATGATCGAGGCCATGGACACTTCTATCGGTCGCATCCTTGGGGAACTCGATCGTCTGAAGATCGCCGACGACACGCTGGTCATTTTCACTTCAGATAACGGAGCGTTCGGAGGCGTAGGAGATAATCGACCGCTGAAACAGGAGAAAGGCTATCTCTATGAAGGCGGAATTCGCGTGCCTTTGATCGCTCGATGGCCGGGCAAGATCCAACCCGGAACGACTTGCGCAACGCCCACGATCAGTATGGACTTCTTCCCAACGCTACTGGAAGTCGCGGGCGACGAAATTGGCGACGCCGCGGGACGAGTGATGGACGGGACAAGCCTATTGCCGCTATTCCGGGGCGAGACCATCGAACGGGAACACATCTTTTTCCACTATCCGAATTATGCCTTCCATCGTGGCAACCGACTTGGAAGCGCCGTACGTTCCGGGAAATACAAACTGATAGACTTCTTTGACGGCGGCGTCGAACTCTACGACCTGGAAAATGATCTCAGCGAGACCCAAAACATCGCCGCGTCGAAACCGGAACTGACCGAAAAGCTTGTCACGGCCGTCAGGCAATGGCGTCAAGCGACGAATGCCGCGATACCTCCCGCGAATCCCGACTGGCAGCAATAAGAGCAGGTGAACCAGTTTCGACGACACTTTTTCCGGTAGTCGAATCCACGACGCGCATCTATTACAATGCTCGTCCTGCCCGTCATCCGCGAAATGTCGAATGTGAGAACGTCATGAGTGAAAACAAAACCAAATCCCGTCGTGAGTTTCTGAAGAATACCGGCACCGTTGGCGTTGCAGCCACGATCGCCGCTGCCGCCCAGTCTCGCGTTCACGGCGCGCAGGACGACGACACGATTCAGGTGTGCCTGATCGGCTGCGGCGGACGTGGTACGGGGGCCGCCTCGAATGCCATGTCGGTGCCCAATGGCAACGTCAAGCTGGTGGGGATGGCGGATGTGATGCCCCACAAACTTTCGATCAGTTATCGCAACCTGGAACAAAAACATGCCGACAAGATGGACGTTCCCGAAGAGCGTCGCTGGATTGGCTTTGACGCCTACAAACAGGCAATGGACTATCTGCGACCGGGCGACGTTGTCATCTTCACGACGCCGGTTGCGTTCCGCTGGGTAATGTTCGGCTACGCAATTGAAAAAGGCCTGAACGTCTTCATGGAAAAGCCGGTTGCCACCGACGGCGACGCGTGCCGACGCATGTTTGCCCTTGGCAAGAAAGCCGAAGAGAAAAACCTCAAGGTCGGCGTGGGACTGATGTGTCGCCACTGCGAAGCTCGCGGGGAACTCTTTGAACGTATTCAGGACGGTCAGATGGGTGACCTGACGATGCTGCGTGCCTACCGTCAGGCTGGCATCACGGCATCCGCACACTCGTTGAAGAAACCGGCAGGCAAGAGCGAACTGATGTACCAGCTCGATCGCTTCCACAGTTTCCTGTGGCTCAGTGGTGGTGCGTTCAGCGACTTTCTGATTCACAACATCGACGAAGCCTGTTGGATGAAGAACGACTGGCCGATTCAGGCGCAGGGCAGCGGTGGTCGCCACTATCGTCAGGACTACGTCGACCAGAACTTTGATACATACTCGGTGGAATACACCTTCAAGGACGGCAGCAAGTTCTTCATGGAAGGCCGCACGATCCCGGGCGCTCACAGCGAATTCGCCACTTACGCTCACGGCACGCGTGGTTCGGCGATTGTTTCAACCTCGGGGCATGCACCCGCAAAGCCGCGCATCTTTTCCGGCCATGTCATGAAGAAAGAGTTTCAGACGTGGGCCTACCCAGAGCGGGAAAAGAATCCCTACCAGCTTGAATGGGACCACCTGATCGAAGCGATCAAGACGGACCAACCGTACAACGAAGTCGAACGCGGCACGAAAGCCAGCCTCGTGACATCGATGGGACGGATGGCTTCACACACCGGACAGATCATCACCTACGAAGATATGCTCGAGAGTGAACACGTCTTCGCGCCGGGACTGGAAACGCTGACGATGGACAGCCCCTCGCCCTTGCCGGCAGATGAGAACGGCATGTACCCCATCCCCATGCCCGGCCTCAAGTCGCGCGAGTACTAAGCTACCGCCTACACTGCGCCGCGGACGTTACTGACTCCGCGGCGTTGTAGTGCTTCATCAATGCGTTGTCGAATTTCCGGCGCGAGCTCGAACTGCATCGCGGCTGCGGATTCCTCGATCTGATATGCCCGTTTCGCGCCACAGAGGGCTGCCGTAACGCCCGGCTGTTCGATCGTCCAACGAACAACCAGTTGGACCACCGTTTTGCCGATGTCCGTCGCAATCGTACGCAGATCGTCGACGAAGTCCTGGTTACGCTGCCATTCCTCCCCTTGGAACATCGGATACTTGGCCCGACCGTCACCGGGTTGAAATTGATGATCGCGTGCCAGTTTTCCAGCGAGCAACCCCTTCATCAACGGCCAATAGGTGGCCAGTGATGCTCCGTTCGCCTGGCACCACGGTAGAACATCGAGCTCGATCTGACGCTGCAGCATGTTGTAGGGCGGCTGCACCACGCTAATCGGACAGACGTCGTGAAACTCTTCAATCTGCGACAGCGAGAAGTTTGAAACGCCAATCAGTCGCGTTTTGCCCGCGTCCATAATCTCTCGCAACGCCCCAGCGGATTCGGTAACCGGTGTCGCCGGGTCAGGAGCATGTAGATAGAGCAGTTCGACTCGGTCGGTTTGCAGACGTTGCAGGCTGGTATCGATCTGCGACTTCAATGTGGCAGGGCGACCATCCAGAACCCGCTGTCCCTGCTCGTCCCATCCCAAGCCGCACTTGGTGGCGATCACCGCAGCTTCACGACGACCAGCAAGTGCCCGGGCGATCAGCTTTTCGCTCTCGCCGCTGGCCCCATACCCATACGCCGTGTCGAAAAAGTTGACAGCCGCATCCACCGCCGCGTGGAGCGTTTTCATGCTATCCACGTCGTTGACATCCAGACTGGTCATACCCGCAATCGGCCAACAACCGAGAGCGACAGGACTTACATGAATGTCGGAATTTCCAAGTTGACGAAGTTGGGGCACGGGATCGCATCCAGTTGAATTCGGAGACAAGACAGTGACCGGACGCGAGATCGGTTCCGGCCAATGTCTGTCATTCATATCACCCAAGTCGCGACGGGACAAACCTTGCGGTAGAATTTCGCCATCAATCCATCCGGCGTCTGGAGATCTGGCGGTGATCATGCCTCGTATAATTGCCTTGTTCGTTTTGTTGCTTTCGAGTTCATGTCTGTTGGCGGCGGACAAGCCGAACTTTGTCTGGCTCATATCGGAAGACAACTCGACTCACTACCTGAAGCTGTTCGACGAACATGGCGCGGAGACTCCACGCATTGCCGAACTGGCGAAGCACGGCCTGATTTTCGAACACGCTTTCTCCAACAGCCCCGTCTGTTCCGTGGCGCGTACGACGCTGATGACCAGTTGCTACGGCCCGCGCATCGGTACACAATTTCATCGGCGTAGCGTGATGGCCCCCATGCCGGATGGCCTGGACATGTTTCCGGTTTACTTGCGAAAAGCTGGCTACTACACATCCAACCGGCGGAAAACAGACTACAACGCGACGCCGGGAACCGAAGTCTGGGACGAGTCTTCAGGTCAGGCAACGTGGCGCAAACGCGAGTCGGGACAGGCGTTCTTCCACATGCAAAGCTTTGGAACGACGCACGAGAGTTCGCTGCATTTCAAGAACATGGAAAAGCCCACGCAGCACGATCCGGACAAAGTCTTTGTAGCTCCGTATCATCCGGATACGCCAACGTTCCGCTATACGAACGCTCGCTACCGCGACAACATGCAGAAAGTCGATCAGGAAATCGGAGCGGTCGTCGACCAGCTTGCGAAAGACGGTTTGCTGGAGGACACATTCATCTTTTACTTCGGCGACCATGGCGGCGTGCTGCCCCGCGGAAAAGGCTACGCCTACGAGAGTGGACTGCACGTGCCGCTGGTCGTCCGCGTCCCGGAGAAGTGGCAGCATCTCACCGATGGTGCAGAAATGGGGTCTCGACGGAAAGGCTTCGTCAGCTTTATCGACTTTGGCCCTACCCTACTCAGCCTTGCCGGAATCGAAGTGCCGGCACAGGTCGACGGCAAGCCATTCCTGGGCGCCAGCGTTTCGGCCGACGAGGTCGAGTCCCGTGACGAGGCATTCGGGTACGCCGATCGCTTCGACGAGAAATTCGATCTCGTTCGCACTCTGCGGAAGGGACGCTTCGAATATATGCGGAGCTACCAGCCGTTCAACTTTGATGCGTTGCAGAACAACTATCGCTACAAGATGCTGGCTTTCACGGAATGGCGAGAGCTCTACAAAGCCGGCAAGCTCAATGAGATTCAGAGTCAGTTCTTCGAACCGCGACCGGCGGAGATGCTGTTCGATATCGAGTCGGATCCGCACGAGACTGTGAATCTGGCAACGAATCCCCAATATCGCGAAGTGCTGGACGACATGCGGGCTCGATTGGCAAGTCACGTAAAGTCCATGCCCGACCTGAGCCTGTTTCCGGAGAGTCACCTTGTCGACGCGGCGTACGGCAATCCCGTCCAGTTCGGGCGGGAACACAAGTCGGAGATTTCAAAGCTGGTCGACGTGGCCGATCTCAGTTTGCAATCGTTCGAAGCCAGCCAATCGGAAATCGCCGCGGCGCTTACGGCGGACGATCGCTGGCAACGCTATTGGGGGCTGATCGCTTGCAGTAGTCACGGCGAAGCGGCGAAAGTATTTCTACCTAAAGCCAAAGAACTGGCTGCCCACGACGAAGAAAACCTTGTCAGGATGCGTGCGGCCGAGTTTCTGGCGTTGGTCGGTGGTGAGGACAGTAGCAATACGATTCTGGAGTGCCTTGCCAAAGCCCGACATGGCGTCGAAGCCAACCTGATTCTGAATACGATCGTGTTGTTGCAGGATGGTCCTCAACAACTGAAGTTTCCCGTGTCGAAAGACTACACCACCGGGAAGCCCGGCATGAGCGAAGTACAGCGGCGATTGCTGTACCTCAACGGGCTGCTCCCCTGACCTGGAACTCAACCGGCGAGACGTGAGCGAATGTCAAATCCCTATGCGACAACCTTCGCCCCTGCAAACTCCGACCAGGAGGCAACGACGACGGTTCCTCGACTGGGGATTTCTCATCTGTTCCTCTGGCTGACACTGACGGCGATCCTGCTGGCAGTCAGTAGCAATTTCACCGCCCCGGACCTGGGGTCGCTGTACACGTTGATTTCGGCAACCAGCGCCGTTATGTCGGCAACCAGCATCACCGGACTTTGGGTACTGTTCAGGGCCAGGCCGTCGTTGGCCACCATGATGTGTCTACCCGGACACTGGATTGTGTTCTGCCAGGCCATCGTCGGAATTGCCGTCGCCATCATGATGTGCGTCAATGGACAGGGGTGGTCGACTCCGCCGGATTGGGCGACGTCCTACTACTGGACCTATCGACTTTGGGAAATGACCTTGCCGATGCTGGTCGGTGGATTGGCGGTAGCGACTTACGCCTACGCAGCCTATCTCAATGACGGCGCCTGGCGATTGCTGTTTGGTATCGGTGCCTTGCTGGCGTTCAGTGAGTTCATCATTCCAATTGGCGTGAGCTTCTTCCCGACTGCGAATCCCACGGTCTCATTTTCGCTGGCCAGTTACGGCAACTTCCTGCTTTGTCTGGCGATGATTGTGGTCGCCTGCTTTGCCGAACACCGGGGTCCCAGACGCGACTGGGTACACTGGCTGGGCATCGTATGCCTGATGATGGGCATCGCCTTCAATATCCTATGGAGCACCGTCGCGTACTTCGGCTGGCTGACGCTCAACCAGCACTGAGCTCGTGCGGAACCTGTTCTGAACGGGTCCGCGCATCGGATCGAATGCGACGTTTGGCGTACCCGTGACCTAGCCGGTGTAGTTTCCGGAGAGGATCGTAAAGTCTTCGAAGTCGACTTCGCCATCGCCATTGAGGTCGCCGTCTGCCCAGCCTCCGGACGAACCGAAGTTACCAGAGATCGCCAGGAAATCGATGAAGTCGACATCTCCGTCGAGATCCGTGTCGCCCATTTCGGTGCTAACGATGGCTTCGACGATAAAGACAACATCGTCTTCGTCGACCACCGAGTTTCCATCGGCATCCAACCGCTCGTCGTTTTCGCCCGACTCCGCACCGGCGAAGATACGATCGATATCAACCGGTGTCGGTCGTTGCGGTATGATGCCGCCATTCTCCGGTCGCTCGAAGTGCACCATGCCGAACTGCTGCGATGGGTCCGCAATGGCGTTTACCTTCAGCGTATCCCGCGAGAGGGAATACAGGGCCTGCCCGACACGAAGACTTCGCTGCACCTGCGACGGGTGATCAATGGCACCGACGAACTCAAATCCCGTCTCCACATCAACCTGAAAAACGTGAAGGCTCTCGTCCCATTCGGACGTCACCCAATCACGCCAACCCCACGGGCTGGAAACCCAAACACCTTCGTTCGAGTGAACGGGAATGGCCAGCGTGTCGTACTCGGGAAACCAGGAGAAGGCATGATGATCGTGCTCTGCCGGCGAGTAGGTGTGTTCGCCTTCAAAGGTGTAGCGATCGACCAGTTGCGGGTCCGTCATATCGCTCACGTCAAACAACGAGACCTGTAGTTCCTCCCGCCGGCCCGTCGTCGGATCTGCGTCTCGGCCGATCGCCAGCAGATGGTCTTCGCCAATCGGCTGCATGTATTCAGAAAACCCGGGAATCTTCAATTCGCCTTCCACGATGGGGTTGGCCGGATCGGAAAGATTGATGGCGAAGAGCGGATCCACCTGTCGGAACGTGACGATGTAGCCTCGATCGCCAACGAATCGGGCGGAGAAGATCTGTTCGCCCGCGGCCAGTCCGGAGACGCCGCCTTTCAGCGTCAACGCATCGTCGACCTGTTCGAGGATGTACACGCCGCTGCTGCTTTCGTCGCCCCAGCCCGTCGTCGTCGCAACGCGCAACAGGCCGTTGTGCTCGTCAGCGGAGAACTGATTCAGCATGCGTCCCGAAATGATGCCGGACGCTGCAGGCTCGATGTCTCCCGAGGTTGCGTCGATCTGAAACTTCATGATGGACGTCGTCTGTTCGGCATCCCAACGGTTCTGAAACAGATAGATGCTATCGTGATCCATGTACATGTTGTGCCCGGACCCCATCAACACGGTCGCCATTTCATCGACCGTTGGCTGTGCTGCTTGCATATCGAGTGACACGACCGATACCAGTGAGAAATAGTCGGGGCTATCGGTCCGCCATGTGGTGTCGAACTCGCTGACGATTCCGCTGCCAATTTCTTCGCCCATCGCGTCGAAAGTCGTATAGGTTGTCAACACCTGCTCGAGAATGATCGGTTCGATCCGCGAACGATACTCGGCTTCCGTCTCGTAGACGTATTTTGTCGAAGCCTCTTCGCCGACCGTCACGTCCGTAGCGTACTGAACGGATGGGAAGCTGGGTGAGTTGTTGGCAACCAGATAGGCCGTCCCATCCACGACTCGCGAGTTCGTCAGACTGCCATCGATTTCCGTCGACGTAACGATGCTCGGTGCCTCGCGATCCGTAACGTCAATGACCGTTGCGGTAATCGACTGGGCTTGCGGGTAGTAGTACGAACTGGCGAACATCGGTTCAATCAAAATCGGATTGCCAATGATCGGCGGGAAGAAGATATCGTCCGGTTGGCCCCACGAGCTGGAAACGACCATGACCCGATCGCCATCGAGATACATTTCCGATCCATACGTATTCGCGGCCAACTCCAGCCGTGACGCGATGCGAGGTTGAGCCTGATCTCGCACATCGATAATGACAAGTTCGTTTCCGGAAAGTATGTAGACGTAGTTGCCGTCGGTTTCAACGATGTCGCCTTCGTCAACGCCGGTAACCTGAACGTTGGTGTCGGAAAACGACGTGTCGGATTCCGGTGAATCCGATACCGCTACACCGCCCGCCAAACCGCCCGGCCCACCGCCTGCGTTGGGTGGGGCAACCTGATTCGCAAACGGCAGAACCTCAAGGTCGTAAAAGACCGGTTCACACCAGTAGTCAACATCGGCGAGGTGGTAACCGCCGCACCCCGAGTTATTGACCTCACGACCAAAGAACCACTGGTTCTGCTCGACCGCCCGTTCGACGAGGAAAGACTGCAATTCTTCCTGCGATGCGAACGCAGCAATCTCGCTGCCCAGCCCCGCATCCAGAAGCACGCGACACTCAAGCGACTCGAGACTCAAGCCAACGCGATGGGCTTGAACCGCAGCACGACGGCTGGCAATTGCATTTCGCAATGGACGGGCATTTTCGCCGTCACGAGTTGGCCGATCGAGAAATCTCAGGGTATTCATAGGTTGCTCCGCTGTCGGGGTCGCCATCAACTTGTCTACAACTACAATTGGTCTTCCCAATTGCGACGCGTCCTACACAGGAACGCGACGGCATTTCATGACATTTCGTATTGGAAATTCCGTCCGAAACTGGCGTCCAACAATCTTCCATCTTATCGTCTAACCACTATGACCGGCCCAGCAGAAAACGCAATTTTGACGGTCGGCCAGCTCAATGGCCAGATCCGCGACACGCTGCAATCTGCGTTCGGCTCCATTTGGGTGGCCGGTGAAATCACGGATCTGTCACGCCCAAATAGTGGCCATATTTACTTTTCTCTCAAAGACTCCACGGGCAGCCTCAAAGCCGTTGCCTGGCGCACGACCGCCAATCGCCTGTCCTTCGAACCGGAGGACGGGATGCAGGTCTTGTGCAGCGGAAGCGTCGATGTTTACCCCCCGCGCGGCACGTACCAGCTGATTGTTCGGCAGATGCAGTTGCAAGGCGAAGGTGCCCTTCAGGCGGCATTAAGAAAGCTGCGTGACAAACTGGAAGCCGAGGGGCTCTTTGATCCACAAAACAAGCGACCACTGCCCAGCTATCCGCGACGCATCGCCGTCGTGACCAGTCCCAGTGGAGCGGCCTTGCGGGACTACCTGGAAGTCATTCGAAGACGCTGGTCTGCCGTCGAAGTGGTGGTGGTGCCAACCAGAGTTCAGGGACAGGATGTCGGCGAGGAGATTGAGGCCGCCATTCGTCGCGCGGGGAAGATCCCGAAACTCGATGCGATCCTGGTAACGCGAGGCGGCGGCAGCCTGGAAGACCTCTGGGGTTTCAATGCCGAAGCCGTCGTGCGGGCAATTCATGAAGCGACCGTTCCCGTGGTGTCGGCCATTGGGCATGAGATCGACGTGACCCTCTCAGACCTGGTTGCAGACGTGCGAGCGTTGACTCCCACCGAGGCCGGCGAGTTGATGGTGCCCGACGGAAGTGAAATCGCCCGTCGGTTGGAGGTGACCAAATCGCACATCCATCGCTTGCTGACAACGCGTTTCAGCAACGCGCGGGAACGGCTTCAACAATTCGAGAACTGCCGTGTGCTTCGTGATCCGTTTCTCGCGATTCGCGAACGCGAGCGGCCGATTGACGAATTCTCCGAACGGCTACAGAAGGCGATGCAGCAACAGCTCTCGAATTCGAAAGTACAACTCGCCAACTTGGCGCAGCGACTCGAGTCGCTCAGTCCACTACAGGTACTCGCACGAGGTTACTCGTTGACGCAGACCGAGGAGGGAGCCGTTGTTCGCTCGGTCGATCAATTGGCGACGGACGAATCCGTCAACATTCGCATTCAGGATGGTTCGATTGCGGCGAAGATCGTCGAAATCGAAAAACACAAATAGCGTGCCTTCGCGCCGTGAGTTCAAGGAACAGATACCGGATTATGACAGACACTCCCGAAGAAGCCGAAGACGCACCTCGCTTTGAAGACGCCATCGTCAATCTCTCCGAAGCCGTGCGTAGCCTGGAGGATGACGAACTCACGCTGGATGAGTCGTTGGATTGCTACCAAAAGGGAATCAAGTACGTAAAGCAGTGTCAAAAGCTGCTACAGCATGCCGAACGCAAGATCGAGCTGCTGAGCGGATTTGATGCGGAGGGCAACCCGGTAACCGAGCCCATGGACGACGAGTCGATGACACTTGCGGAAAAAGCAGAGGGGCGAAGTCGCCGACGGTCGGCTAAAGCCGGTAAACGCTCCAAGGTGCAGCGAAAACCGGCCAACAGGGCCAATATGGAGCCCAAATCCGATGCCGGGGCGGATGCTCAAACACACCCCGGCCCCGATTCGGGGGACGTGGGCGACGTGGACTTGGGAGGCACCCTGTTCTAAACTGCCGAGTGAGTCTGTTTCGTCCACCATTAAATACGTCATCATCGTGCACGCTACCCGTTCTTTTGCTGAGCAAACCGAATCCTATCGCCAACTCATTGACGCCCGCCTGGATGCGTACAGCCAGTTTGACGATGACTGTCCGGATGTTCTTCGGCAAGCGATTCGCCACAGTCTTCTGGCACCTGGAAAGCGGTTGCGTCCGCTGCTGACGTTAATGGCAGCGGAAGCGTGCGGTTCGGAGATTGAGGCCGCCGTGCCTGCCGCCTGTGCGGTAGAAATGGTTCACGCGTACTCGCTCATTCATGACGATTTACCCGCCATGGACGACGATGACTTACGCCGTGGACGGCCGACCTGTCATAAAGCCTTTGGCGAGGGCAACGCGATCCTCGCCGGAGACGCCCTGCTCACTCGAGCGTTCGAAGTGATCGCAACGGATGTCCGACCTGAAGTGGCAGCCCGATGCTGTGCAATGCTTGCGGTGGCAGCAGGCGCCAGCCAGATGGTTGGCGGACAGGCTGACGATTTGGCTGCGGAAGAGCAAGAAACTGGCGGTCTCGACGAACTAGAGAAAATACACCGTAGAAAAACGGGAGCCATGCTGGAAGTGTCACTGCAACTGGGAGGCGTAATTGCATCCGCCACACCAGAACAGCTAAATGCTTTGCAGCAATTCGGCCGAAATCTGGGATTGGCGTTTCAGGTTGTGGACGACCTCCTGGATTTCGACGGTAACGAGGAAGAACTTGGAAAGCGAACCGGCAAAGACGCGAATCGCGGCAAGCTGACGTATCCAGTCTTGCTTGGCGTTGAGGCCAGCAAGCAACGAGCCGTTGAACTGGTCGACGAAGCCATCGACGCCACTACAGTGTTCAATGAACGGTCTGAACCATTCGTGACGCTGGCAAAGTTTGTTCTGGAAAGAAGGCGCTAATTATGCATCCATTGCTTCGCAGTATTGAGAGTCCCGAAGACTTCCGTGAATGGCCGGTAGAAGAACTGGATAGCCTCGCGGACGAAATTCGGGACGTGTTGACCAATCTCGTGGCCACACGAACGGCTCACTATGCCTCCAACCTCGGCGTGGTCGAACTGTGCCTCGCGCTCCACAGCGTCTACGACTTCCGCAAGGACCGACTCATCTGGGATACCGGACACCAGGTTTATCCGCACAAGCTGGTCACCGGTCGCTACAAGGACTTCGGCACCATGCGGACGCGTGGCGGGCTGATGGGCTACCCCAACCCGAACGAGAGCGAATACGACCTGTTCATGACCGGTCACGCTGGCGCCAGTGTCTCGACGGTCATGGGCCTCCGCAGCGGCGACGAACTGATGGGCGAAACAGATCGCCATTCGGTGGCTGTCATCGGCGACGGTGCGTTCCCATCGGGAATCGTCTACGAAGCGATGAACAACGTCGGCCAATTGCAGGACAAACTATTGGTCATTCTAAACGACAACAAAATGTCGATTTGCCCGCGCGTTGGCGGCGTCGGCAAATACCTCGACAAGCTGCGCACAAATCCGTTCTACACCGGGCTGAAAACCGAGGTCGTCAAAACGCTGAATAAGATGCCGGTACTCGGTGACCCCGCCGAGCGTTTCCTCGCGCAACTCAAAGAAGGCGTGAAAGCCGGCCTCCACGGCGGCATGCTCTTTGAAGACCTGGGCTTCCGCTACATCGGCCCCATCGACGGGCACAATATCGGGCTCCTGAAAAAGTACCTTGCCATGGTCAAGACCATGAACGCTCCGGTACTGCTGCACATCGTCACGGAGAAGGGGCACGGCGTCGAACCGGCTGCCGAAGATCCCGTGCTGTTCCACACACCGCCCGTGATCAAACGCGAGCGTGATCGTGTCGTGCCGATCAAAAAGAACAGTCCCCCGCCCTACACCACGTTCGCTCGTGAAGCGATCCACGAACAGATCCGCAAGGACAAACGCGTCGTCGTACTCACCGCCGCCATGTGCCAGGGCAACAAACTCGAGCCCGTGCGGGCAGAGTTCCCCAATCAATTCTTCGATACCGGAATTTGCGAAGGACACGCGGTGGCTTTCGCCGGCGGCCAAGCAAAAGCCGGCCTGCGACCGATTGTGGACATCTACAGCACGTTCCTGCAACGCAGCTACGATCAGATCTTCCAGGAAGTCGCTCTTCAGAATCTCCCCGTGACCTTCATGCTCGATCGCGCAGGCCTTACCGGGCCGGATGGAGCTACTCACCACGGTGTGTTCGACCTTGGCTACATGCGCATCTTCCCGAACATGGTGGTCATGGCTCCTGGCGATGGTCCGGAAATCGCCGAGATGCTGGACTTCTCGCTGCAACATGACAGTCCCTGCTCGATCCGCTACCCAAAGACAACGGCGGAGAACATTCAACGGGAACGCGCGCCCATCGAATTGGGCAAGGCCGAAGTCCTCTCATGGGGAACGGACGCGGCAATCGTTTGCTGCGGAACTCAGCTCGCCGACTGCGTTGCGGCGGCCGAAGTACTGCGTGGCGAAGGCCTGAGCGTCGGTGTCATCAACGCTCGATTCGTCAAACCAATCGACAAGGAGACCATGCGTCGTGCACTAACCGAGTGCTCGACGGTTGTCACGGTCGAAGAAGGTGCACTCGCAGCAGGCTTCGGTGGTGCCCTTACCGAGTTCGCAGCGGACGAGGGACTGAACACCTCACACGTGCGTCGCATTGGACTGCCCGATCAGTTCATCGAGCATGGTGAACGAGCCGAATTGTTGGCGGACTTCAAACTGGATTCCGCCGGTATCGCCGAAACCGTCCGCCACAACGTTGGCAACCTGAAGATGGCTCAGTGATTCGTTGAGGCCGTCCCGAGGATGCGGCCGGTATGAACCCACGAACTCGTCGTATTCTTCTTGCTTTGGCGGGACTGACGGCGATTGCCGGTGTGGTCGGCGGCAGCATCCTTTCAAAGCTCGCAGGAATTGGCGCCGGGTATACCGCCAAGGTCGCCGCGTCGGCGATATTCGTGTCCGGACGCACCCGCGAAGATATCCTCGCTGGCGGTGATCTGGATCATGTTTCCTTCGTCAACTGGAGGATCGATGAACAGGATCAGTCTGTTACCGCATGGATTGGCCCAATCAGCCGCAAGGCGGTCGTGCGAACGGGCCTCGGCACATCGCTCGTGATCGGCGCTGCTGAATCGCAAGTACGCGAGATCACAGCACCGCCAGTTCCAGGTAATCGCAAGGATGATCCACGCCCCTGGCCGATGGGCGATGCGAACGCCGAGGACAATACCAATCCGGAAATCGATTTCGCTCGGCTCAAGACGGTCATTGACGCGGCGTTCACGGAATCGTCGAACGATACAAAGCAAATGCGCCGCACGCGGGCCATCGTCATCGTCCACAACGGCCGGATCATTGGGGAACAATACGGCAATGGCGCCGCACGACACATGCCACTGATCGGCTGGTCGATGACGAAGAGCTTGCTCAACTCGCTTGTTGCGATTCTGGTTGCGGACGGAAAGCTCGATATTCACGCCGCACCGGTCTTGCCCGAGTGGAGCGACCCGGACGACGAGCGGCGTACGATCACGGTCGATCAGCTCTTGCGAATGAGTAGCGGTCTGCGTTTCGAAGAAGAGTACGACAATCCGCTCAGCGACGTCTGCAAAATGCTCTTCGCCTCGCACCTTGCAGCGAAAACGGCATTCGACAAGCCGCTCGAATTTCCACCGGGCTCCTACTGGAAGTACTCGAGTGGAACCTCCAACATCATTGCAGCCATTTTGCGGAACTCGATGGACGACGATGTTGCCTATCGAGCGCTGCCCAGAAAGAGACTCTTTGACCGCATCGGCATGCGGCACGCGGTAATCGAAACCGATCCTTCCGGGACATTCGTTGGTTCGTCGTTCAGCTACGCCACGGCGCGAGACTGGGCGCGATTCGGATTGCTCTATTTGAACGACGGCGTGTGGCTTGGCGAAAGGATCTTGCCCGAGGGCTGGGTCAACTACTCGCGCACACCCACACGAAAATCATGGAACGGTGCCTACGGCGCTCACTGGTGGTGCAACGCCGGTACGATGAAACAGGAATATCAACCGCGTCCAAAACTGCCCAACAACTACTTCGCGGCTCGCGGGTTTCAGGGCCAAAGCGTCAACATTTTCCCAACGCAGCAAGTGGTTGTTGTACGACTTGGTATGTCCGGCCCAGAAGCGGAGCTCAACATGGAAGCGTTCCTCGCCGACGTGTTGGGTTGCATTGGCAACGTGCGAGATCCCGAGGGCGACGAAGAGAGGTGAAACACTCAATCGATAAAAGTGCCGATAATTTCGTCAACCACCGCAGCAAGCGTAGGTGGCACTTCAAACACGTCGTCACCGATGAATTGTGACCGTTTAGCTTCAGGTATTACCGGGGTTCCTTGATAGCAAGTGATCGTCTCGAGTCCAAACGACGTGTCGATCCCGAGTTTACGGGCAATACCGTAGTCGAACTGTGTTACACGCGCGGGCCAGGGAACTACCGTAACGTTCGTCGACTGCAATTCGAGCACGTTCGTCAGACAGTCATGCATCTTCCTGATTTTGGAAGGAACAACCGCTGGATCATTTCGGGCCGAGTCCATAAGGACATTGATCCACATTAACCATGGAGCACCAAACGTCGAGTTTCGTTGAACGTAATGGCTACGATGCAGCAGGACACGCCTTACGCATTCGTCAAACCCACAAATCCTGCCGACGAGTAATGTCCCAGAAATGTCGGAAAGCCCCGCCGTACTCGGATTGCCGATCCTTGGATAAACCCGAGATTCGGCGGGATCCAGATCGCAAAGCCACGGGAAGAACTCACGCCACAACGCTTGCGATGCGTTGCACGGATCATCCCGTTCGGACACCTCTTTCCACAGTCGCATGAATGCCCGATTCTGAAACAGATGGGCAAACTCCGGTTTGGAATTCATTGAATGACGGTAGTACGCTGGATTGTTTATCGCCCGAATCAGCTCTCTTTCGGACAACCCAGCTATGAAATCGAATTTCTTGTCAGCAATCCGTTGAGCCCTCGCGAGTTGCCTGGATGCCGCCCCGCGATCCGCGCCCAATCTCCCTTGGACTACTCTTTGCCGTTCTTCTGCTGGTAAGGTGGCGAGGTCCATTTGGGCGCCAACGTCTCGTACAACAAAGTTCTCTTGTTTCCGAACGCGGTTGGCCGATAAGCGAAGACTGATTGCGATCAGCACAACGAGTCCCATGGCGACGACGGAGACGATAGCGAGCGTCTTGTACCTGGCGAACATGTGAGCATTTCGCAGTGACGGGCAAAACCTTGCGAAGAATGCCGGCAACACTGCAAGTTCCTCTTGCACAAGTGACAACGTCCCGGTTTCAGCGCATCGGCCGAGCACTTGCCGGAACGCGATATTCTTCGTCCGCGAAGCCCTGCCCTTCACTTGCGCACCCGCTCCCGTATATTGCTGGTCGACAGAAACTCCTGGAGGCCGACCCATGTGGCAACATCGACAGCTCCTCGGTGCAACAATTCTTTTTCTTCTGGCGACAAATACCCTGGTGAGCGAAACCTTGAAGTATCCCACGACAAAGACGGTGGATCACACGGACGAATACTTCGGCACCAAGGTGGCGGATCCCTATGTCTGGCTGGAAGAGGACGTTCGTGAATCGGAAGACGTCGAACAATGGGTAACCGATCAGAACAAGGTCACGTACGGCTACATCAAGCAGCTTCCGTTTCGTGAGGAAATACAGGCCCGCCTGACGAAACTCTGGGACTACGAGAAGTACGGGGCGCCCTTCAAACGTGGCGGTAGGTACTACTACTACAAGAACGACGGTCTGCAAAATCAAAGTGTCCTCTATCAACTGGATTCGCTGGAGGGTGAGTCATCCGTTTTGATGGATCCCAATCAGTGGTCCGAAGACGGTACCGTGGCGCTCGGTGGCCTGGCATTCAGCGATGACGGAAAGTACGTCGCCTACGGAGTTCAAAAATCCGGTTCCGACTGGCGGACGTGGCACGTAATGGATATCGCCACGAAAGAGAAGCTGGAGGACGAAATCGAGTGGGTCAAGTTCGGCGGGGCGGACTGGTCCAAAGACAGCAAGGGCTTCTTCTACAATCGTTATGACGAGCCGAAGGAAGGCGAAGAATTCCAGAGCCTGAACAAGAACCAGAAGGTGTTCTATCACCGCATTGGCGATTCGCAGGCCGACGACATTCTCATTCACGAAGATCCGGCCAATCCGGATTGGGGCTTTGGCCCCGAAGTCAGTGAAGATGGCAAGTACCTCGTCGTTACCGTCTGGGTTGGAACCGACAATCGCTACCGGGTGCTCTATGCCAAACTGGACGGCGAAGTGACGAAACGCCCGCAGCTAACCGAGCTCATCGACAACTTCGAAAACGAGTACTCCTTCATGGGTAACGAGGGTTCGAAGTTCTATTTCAAGTCCGACGTGAAGGCACCAAAGAAATGCATCCTGGTCATTGATGTCGAGCATCCGGAGAAAGAGAACTGGAAGACGATCGTGCCCGAAGCCGACGAGGCGATGGAGAGTGCCGGCATGGTCGGCGACTACATCGTCGTCGAATATCTGAAGGACGCGAAATCCCAGGTCAAGCTATTTGACCTCGACGGCAAGTTTGTCCGCGAGGTTGAATTCCCCGGCATCGGAACGGCCAGTGGATTCGGCGGCAAGCGAACGCACGACACTACGTTCTACTCGTTCTCCAGCTTCAATCGGCCACCCAGCATCTACAAGTACGATCTGAAGTCGGGCGAGAGCACGCTCTTCCGCGAAGCTCAGGTGGACTTCGATCCGACCCGTTACGACGTCAGTCAGATCTTCTACGAGAGCAAAGACGGCACCAGCGTCCCCATGTTCATCGCGCACAAGAAGGGACTGGAACTGAATGGCCGCAACCCAACGTTGCTCTACGGCTATGGTGGCTTCGATATTTCGTTGACGCCCGGATTCAGTATCTCGCGACTGCAATGGATGGAGATGGGCGGCATCTTCGCCATGCCCAACCTGCGTGGCGGCGGAGAATATGGCAAAGCGTGGCACAAAGCCGGAACGAAAACGAACAAGCAAAACGTTTTTGATGACTTCATCGCGGCGGCGGAATGGCTCATCGAACACAAGTACACCTCACCCGAGCATCTTGCGATTCAGGGCGGTTCCAATGGTGGATTGCTGGTGGGCGCGTGTATGACGCAGCGACCAGAACTCTACGGAGCATGCCTGCCTGCCGTCGGCGTGATGGATATGCTGAAATTCCAGAACTGGACGGCCGGACGATTCTGGGTGGACGACTACGGCAGCAGCCAGGCCAGCAAGGAAGAGTTCGACGCACTCTACGCCTACTCGCCCTATCACAACCTGAAAGACGGTACGGCCTACCCGCCTACGATGGTCACCACTTCCGACCATGACGATCGCGTCGTGCCCGGGCACAGTTTCAAATTTGCAGCGAGGCTTCAGGCGGCACAGACAGGCGTGAATCCAACACTGATTCGGATTGAGACCAAAGCCGGCCATGGGGCAGGAAAGCCGACTTCAAAGATCATCGAACAGATCGCCGATCAGTGGGCGTTCCTGGTCAAACACCTGTCGATGGAACCTACGTTACCACCAGCAGCCGAGTAGACAGCAGCCGAGTAGATTTCGATCTCGGGTATGCCTGGGACCCGCAAGGACGGCGGCTTAGCGTCCCAGGAAGAATTGGCTAATCTGGATTGCCACTGCAACGCCAGATCCAACCAGAGGCCAACGCGTGGCGTGCTCGTACTGGGCGCCCATCGTCAGCGCCTCCCGAGCCGTTTTCTTGGTACCATCGGAGTCCGAGTTCTCGTCCGATTCGACCGTCCGTTTGATGGCGGACTGCATTTCTGCGTAGTCTGTCTTCGTCGTGAACTCACAACCGAACGTCTGTGTACCGTCGTCGCAGTCGTTGCTCCAGGTGACACGACACTGGATGAACGTGGGGCGTTGCGGCGTTCTGCCGGGCATTCGAACCAACAGACGATCGCCTTCGGTAATGTCCGTAGCGAGCGAACTGGCGCGGAATCCACCAGCAGAAATGTTTTCGAGTGCGATGCTGTTGAATTCTGATTGCAGCGCCGTCTTGGCGACTGCCGTACAATCGACTTCGCGACGCTCGTCCCGCCGACGTTCCAGTTGGTGTTCGCGAGCAAATCGCGAGAGCGCTTCGCCACTGATTCGCTCAACCAGCGAGGCGCCGACAACCCAGCCACGACGCATGTCTGAACCAACCCAACGCACGCCAACTTCCAGGGGATGGCTGACGATCTCGGAATGGAGCCGTAGCGTAAGTTTATCACCCACCTCGGGCGGAACCCCTACCGAAAAACTCACACCACCTTCCGAAATATCCAGCAACTCGGCAGCCGTCGACACACTATCCTCCGACTCGACCGTCAGCGTCGCTGCGGCGAGGGAAGAATGCGGGACGACCGCAAAGCGAGGATCTCTTCGAAGGTTCTTTGGCATTGTGTAGCGGGGTATGCGTTCACCGCAGGAGCTAGGATTTTGCACTCAAACGTAGGTCAGTATTAACGACATGCGAACTGGTCCGAAGATTTGGCAGGACCGAGAGATTCCGCACCATCGTCGTAGCGTCCCCGTAGCAATGTTGGCCGGCTGCTTGTTGCCACAACGATATCGCGTAAGCTTGCAGAAAACGACGCCTTCCTGGATCACCAGATAGTGAAAACCCTCGCCAAAGCCCTGACAATTTTCGTGCTTTTCGCCGCATGCCCCTGGATCTGCGTGGCGGCTGACGACGCTCCCTCACTGGTCGTCGTTGTCAGCGTTGACCAATGGCGATACGAGTACTTCGAGCGATTCACCGGCAATCTGCCTGAAAATGGAATCGTTGCAAGAATCCGGAGTCACGGACTGTCGTTTGACAACTGTTATCACCAACACGCATTTACGTTCACCGGCCCTGGTCATTCGGTCTTGATGACGGGAGCCTACCCCGAGCGCAGCGGCATCATTGACAACAACTGGTACGATCGCGCCGCGGGCAAACCTGTCTATTGCGTGTCAGACGCCGACGCACAGATCATTGGTACGACGGCGGAGGAAAAACCGGTGTCGCCCCGACGATTGTTGGTCGACACGGTGGGTGATCAACTAAAAATGGCTTCCAGCTTTGGCTCGAAGGTGTTCGGCGTTGCCATCAAGGACCGCGCCGCAATCCTGATGGCGGGCCGGCTGGCGGATGCCGCGTACTGGATGAGCAGCGATGGCAAGTGGATAACGTCGAACCACTATTCAGACTCGATTCCGGGTTACCTGCGAAACCTGAACGAGGAAAAAGCGGCGTTCCAGTACGCCGGGAAAGCGTGGGAACCGTTGCTTGCGCCAGAACGCTACTCGCACAGCTCACCGGAAACCAGCGAGCACGAGCGTCCGTTGTTCGAAATGACCAAGGACTTTCCGCATGTGATGCCGGCGGCAGACGATGAAAACTACATCAAACATGTGGCCTGCTCGCCATTCGGCAACGACGCCACGTTGCTCGCGGCAAGGACGATTGTCGAGAACGAGCAATTGGGCGTCGACGAGCATACCGACGTGCTGGCGATCAATCTTTCTTCGACCGACTATGTTGGCCACTCGTTTGGCCCGTACAGTAAAGAGGTCGAAGATATGACGTGTCGAACCGACAGGCAGCTGGGGGAGTTCGCCGAGTTCCTGGACCGGCAGGTGGGCGATCGATCATGGCTGCTGTTTCTGACCGCCGACCATGGCGTCGCCCCCATCCCCGAGCGTGCGGCCGAATGGGGACTACGAGCGAAACGCAATCCGTTTGGCGAATCCGACGACAACGGCAATTTCGAGGAAGAGCGTCAACGCCTGGAAGGAGCGCTCCGCTCGGCGATGGGTATCACCGTGGGGACCGAACAGATGGTGCAAGCCGTGGTTTCCAACCAGGTATTCCTGAATCCGCAGCACCCTGCCCTCCAGGGAGCGAACGCGGAACTGGCTCGACGCATCACACGAAATCAACTCGCGAAGAACACTTACGTCGCGCACGCCACGACTCGGGAACAGCTCCTTCAGGATTGCTCGGGCAATGAAATGTTGCACATGCTACAGCGATCTTTTCATGCCCGCCGCAGTGGCGACGTGCTGTTTGTGCTGAAACCGTATTCGTTTTCGGGAAGTGCCGCAGCCACACACGGTAGTCCGTGGACCTACGACCGCCACGTGCCGCTGATGATCGTAGGAAATGGCATCAAGCTAACGTCCAGCAGTCACTCGCAGCCGCAAGTCAGCCCGGCGCAGATATCTCCTACCATCGCACGGCTGCTGCAGATTGAAGCTCCCAGCGCCTGTGCGGAAACGCCGCTGGACCTGACCATCCAGCGACTGGCGCCATAGTGACCGGGTGCGAGTTCGTTAGCTGGTCAACTGCCGCAGTTCTTTCGGCAGATTGAAATGTACGTCTTCTTCGCGAATCGATCGGGTTTCGATCTGCGCGTCGAAGCGTTCTTCGAGGTACGACAGACATTCCTGAACGAGCGATTCCGGTGCACTCGCGCCAGCCGTGATCAGTACCGTTTCAACACCATCAAGCCAATCGCTGTTGATGTCCTGCGGGCCATCGATCAAGTGGCCTTCAATGCCAATCTCCTCCGCAAGCTCGCGCAGGCGTTGGCTGTTGGAACTGTTCTGGCTGCCCACGACGAGTACCAACTGGGATTCGCTGGCAAGAATCCGCACTGCTTCCTGGCGGTTTGTCGTTGCGTAGCAGATGTCTTCCTTCGGCGGTCCCTGGATTTCGGGGAAGCGAAGCTTGAGTCGATTGATGATTCGGTTCGCATCATCCACCGACAGCGTCGTCTGCGTCAGGTACGCCAATTTCGTTCCCTCGGCGAACTCCAGTGCATCGACTTCCGCTTCCGAATCGACAAGCACAATCGCCTCGGGCGCTTCGCCCATCGTACCGACGACCTCGTCATGCCCTTCGTGCCCGATCAGGACGATCGTATAGCCGTCTTTCGCAAACCGGATCGCCTCAAGATGAACCTTGGTGACCAGCGGGCACGTCGCATCAATCGCCGTCAGGTTCCGCTGCTTTGCAATGTTGCGAATCTCCGGCGACACGCCGTGAGCGGAAAAGAGCAGGTACGAACCGGTGGGAACTTCGTCGAGGTCGTTGACGAAGATCGCCCCCTTGCCCTGAAACGTTTCGACGACGTACTTGTTGTGAACGATCTCGTGGTACACATAAACCGGCGAGCCAAACTCGCGTAGAGCCAGGTCCAGACTTTCGATGGCCATATTAACGCCGGCGCAGAAGCCTCGTGGATTGGCCAGAAGGACTTTCATCTTCGGTTTGTCTCCGGTCATATTTCCTCTCCGGTCAGTGCGTGGTTACGACATCATAACCGCAAGGGAGAGCGGGCGGACAACGTGGACATCTGGTTGATTGGGGAACTGGCGAAATCGCAAAACCGGCCTGATTTCAGACGAACTCAGGCAATTCCGCGACGTTTCAGCTCGCTGAGAACCGTGCTGACGATTCGCGAAACCTGCTCATCATCAACATCACGGATCAGACAACCCCCAACAGGTTCGTCCACAAACCCTTCTTCGGCAAGCAGGCACTGTAATTGGCGACTAAGTTTCCCCAAATCTCGCTGCTGGCCTTCCGATTGAGGCTGACGACCTGTACCAGTGTCAAAGCCCCGCAATCGCAGCGCGGCACGGAAGCCCTCGGGGAATTCCGCCGAGTAGAGCATGGCGTCAAAGAGCGGCAAGAGCCCATACTGAATCTTCTTCGCTTCTTCCCACGCTCCCTGCGTCGCCAGGTCGAACAGCTTTCTCGTCACCTCCGGAACAATTCCGCTGGTCGCGTTAGTGCCACCATCAGCTCCGATCATCAACATCGGCACCAGAACTGCTTCCCAGCCGGTGAGAAAGCAGAAGTCCGGCCGGTTGGGCCGCACGGCGGCGATCATCCGCATCATGTTGGAGACGTCGCCCGACGAATCCTTAATGGCCATGATTCGGGGGCATTCGTCAGCCAGACGCTGCACGGTTGGCACGTCGATCGGCGAAGCGAACATGGGGATGTTGTAAAGCGTGATGTCGATCGGCGAATTGTCCGCGATCTGCTTGAAGTAGGCGTAGACACCCTGCGGAGTCAGCTTGTAGTAGAACGGCGCGACGATCGCGACCGCTCGCACTCCAAGTTGGTAATAGTGCTCGCAGGCAGCAATCGTTTCTTTAGGATTCGCTTCCGCCGCACCGGCCAGAATGGGAACTCGACCGGCCGTCTGGTCGGCAATGATTTCCACGATCCGTTTCCGCTCTTCAAACGTGAATCGGGTAAACTCGCCCGTCGATCCGTTTGGATAGAGCCCATGTACTCCGCGATCAATGAGCCAGTCGACGTACCGACGCAATTCGGGCTCGTTGACATTCCCCTTGCTATCCAGAGGGACAAGGTTGGGAGTGAAGATCCCGCGAATCGGAGCGTCTTGGCTTGCCATGGCAAATCGAAAGTAAAAGGAGTTACGATAGGTGGAATCGTAGAGTGTAATCCTACTCATCGTCACCCCTTCGTCGGTTTCGACGCTGAAATCGATGTCGACCGTTCAATCCCTTTAACTGGACCAGCAGGAAATGCTTCAACACCTCGTCGCCAACTGGCTCCGACAACAGGCTCAGGATGCGGTGATGCAAGCACTCAACCCGGACGCCGAGGCGGCCGAAGCAGGTGAAGGCCCCGTCGAATCTCCCGAAGTCGACATCGTGTGTTTCTTCGCCAGTGCGTCCGAATCCGGTGGCACCCTCGACCGACTCACACAGCCCGGTTCGACGAACTGCCATGGATTCACAGAACGGATTGGAGCCCTGGGCGACAAGGTCGTCGGCATTGTCGAGGTGGGCGGCACCCACGAAGAGCTGGCTCGAGTTGTCCGCGATGTGGTCGCTTTGCGGAAACCGCGCTGGGTGATCGGCAGCGGCTTTGCGGTCGGCCTTGCGAAGTCCGTTCGGGAAGGGGAAATCGTCGTCGCCGAGCGGATCATCGATGCGGCGGACTACTCGCTGAACACGGGAACGACAATGCCCGAAGCCAAGGGACTGCGAGTTGGAACGCTGCTGACGCTGGACAAATTACCAACGTCGCAAGACATGAAACAGGAGCTTGCAGTGAAGGACGCGCTGGCCTGTGAGACGCAAGCGGCCATCGTTGCGGAGGTCTGCCGAATTCTGAAAACGCCAATGATGGGTATTCACTGCATTGCAGAATCAGCGAATACCTCTCGCAATCAACTCGTCAAGAAAGTCAAATCGCAGGAGTCCCTCGCCGGCATGATTGGCGCGGCGGCCGGCGCGCTGCTCGATCACCCCGGCAGCGTCAAGGAGTTCTGGAAAGACAAGGAATCGTCGCTTCGTCTTTCCGATCGACTGGCGACCTTCCTGACTGGTGTGATGGCTCAGTTGCCGACCGAAAAATAGTCCACAGCGGCTTGCACACGGCTGCTTGCCCAGGACTTGGCTGCCCACGATCTACCAGGGTGGCATCAGCTTGTACACGAACTTGCCGGTGGGAAAAGCGCCCGCGGCAAACATCCCTTTGGCAACATAGCCAAGGGCGAACATCCCCACCGCGAAATAACCGGCCGCAAACTGCCCAAGTGCATACACGCCAATCGCAGCCTGCCCAACGGCCAACGCAGCGATGGACAACTGTCCAATGCCCAGCAGCAGGCCCACGGCCGCCTGGCCGATTGCGATGATGCCCACGGCTCCCTGCCCAAATGCCAGCACACCGAGTGCCGTTCGTCCTACGGCCACAAGGCCGCAGGCAGTCTTGCCGCGTCCCGTCTCCGGGCACTTTCCCTGGGTGTAGTGAAACAACGGGAAGCCGGCGATGGAGCCGTGGCTGGTGAACTCCTGGTAAGTCTTCCCGTTTTCGTACATGTAGGAAAGCCACGTCCCGAACCCCGTCTCGTTGACGCGATAGTCGACGCGTTCCGGCAGGAGATTGCCTTCCAGCGTCGACGTCGAATACGGGTTGGAATCCTGAGGCAGCATACGATCAATCGCGAGGAAGTGGTGCGAAACGCGACGAAAACGGACTCCCAGTTATTCGACTGCCGACGGACGATCTTTGGATTTCTAGAATCCGCGAGCTTTCAGGATGTCATCGAAATCTCGCAAGTGATAGTCAATGCCGACATAGTCGAGGACTCGGCAGAGGCTACGCAAGGCGACGCCCATTCCATCAGGACCGCTGAATCCACCGAATTGCCCACCGCCTTTCACGTGCGGTTCGAGGTCGATGAAGAAGCCGGGAATCCCACGCTTCTTCAGCTTCTTTTCCAGCCTTGGGATTTCCTTTCGCAAGTCGCGAAGAATCATTTCATGGCCACCGTCGCCAAGGTGCGCCGGCACAAAGTTCTTGAGTGCCTCTTCGTCAACGTGCGTTGTCTTCCTTTTCGGCTGGCGATAGTCCTTCACGTGCAGCCAACCCAGCCCGGGCTTGGTGGCGACGTACTGATCATACGACTCCTGCGCGTTGAGTCCTTGCGTCACCAGATTCGCTGCGTCGTAGATCAACATCAGTGCGGGACTGTTGACCTTCTTGTGGATCGCCTTGAGCAGGTCGCCGTTCTGACCAACGAGGTTGGCTTCTACTTCCAGACCAAACGTCAGCTTGTGTTTGTTCGCCATAGCGGCGATCTCGCTCAGTTGATCGACGACCTGGGGAATGTGAGCCTTGGGATCCGTGCCGACCGGATGGTAAAAGGCAAAGCCGCGAATCAGTTTGGCGCCCAGCGTTTGAGCGACTTCGCAGGCATGCTTGACGTCGTTTTTGAGATACTTCTTGAACGGAATGAACGCGTTCTTCGTTCCATCATCGACGTCCAACAATTTGACTTTGCCAATTGGCGAGCCGATCGACGAGACGCTGAGACCGTATTCGTCCTGCATCTTGATGACCTGCTTGAGCTCGGTCTTGTTCAGCTTCATCACGTTCTTGACGCCATTGCCGACATCAATGAAGCGGATGCTGTAGTACTGCAGTCCAAGGGCGGCGAAGGCAGAAAACTGTTGAACGGCAAGTTTATCGTTGGCTGCTTCGTCGGCGAAACCGGAAAGAATGACGCTTGGATTTTCAGACATGGAAACTCGTGCTGATGCTTGTGCGGTAGTCGGGTGGAGTGGGACCGAAAACGGTCTGCGGCATTCTAATGCGCCGCCGAGGAACTTCGTACCCTGTACAGTCCATCGACAAAAAGCGGTAAGGATCGCTGGTGCAAACGCGAGCAAGACTCGCGGGCGACAATCACCGGGCCACACTTGCGGGCGACTGACGGCCCCGTCGCGGGCAGAGAAACCATTCAGGTTCCCCGGACCGACCCATACCACTCGATCTGACGTCGAGGGCAAAACAGAAAATCGTGCTCCTTGCAGAAGGGCCGCAGCCACTCCTCGACGCCGTTCAACTTCGACAGCGAGAATCCTTCCGGCATCAGCATGACTCGTTCGCGGTCAATGCAGGGGAAATCCTTCAGATAGGTAATCACCTCGTCACCATCTTCCGGAGCGCCAACCACAAACTTCAACTGGTACGGATATCTCTGGACGAGGTAACGAATTACATCTGGAGCGTGACGCGTATTCTCGTGGCGTTCGATCCAGCGTTTCGAAGCGTCCAAGGGTGTCGAATTGGACAGCTTGGGACTGATCGACATCAGATCACACTGCAATGGCAAAGAAAGCGTACCGGCCGTCTCGATCGTAATGTGGTTACCGTTTTCATGCAGGCGCTCGCACAAGGGCACCATCTCGGAGAACAGCATCGGTTCGCCGCCGGTCAGTACAACATACTGATGCTGTAGCTCGGCGATTGCCTCAAAGACCTCGTCGACCGACATGTCATCCCCCTCGGGATTCCATGAGGCAAAAGGGGTATCGCAGTACCGACAGCGTAGATTGCAACCGCTGGTACGGACGAAGACGCTGGGCGTTCCCGTCAGGAATCCTTCGCCCTGCAACGATTCATAGATTTCAGCGACTCGCAAAATCTTTCGTCCCGACTTTAATGTGGTGACCGCACAAACAAGTCTACGCAGCCAACTCACCACGAATAGGGCGGGGCCGCCTCATTGCCTTCACACTTGGCGTTTCGAATGCCTTCCCACTGGCAAGGCATCATGGCAAAATGCGGGATTAGCTAATCAAGGAGCCGACAGATGGATGATTTCAAAGAGACTCTCGAAGTATTCGACAACACCTACCCAGACAGAGACTACACGATTGAAATCGTCTGCCCGGAGTTCACGTCCGTTTGCCCCAAAACAGGCCAGCCCGATTTTGGCAAACTCACGTTTACCTACGTCCCCGGTAAGAAATGTGTCGAGCTAAAGAGTCTGAAACTCTACCTGCAGCGGTTCCGCAACGCCGGAATCTTCTATGAAAACGTCACCAATCGAATCCTTGACGACGTCGCCGGAATCGTCGAACCACGCGAAATGACGCTGGTGGCCGCCTGGACTCCGCGCGGCGGAATCAGCTCCATCATCACCGCGACCTACAAGGCTGAGAAATAATTCAGCCGTTCCACAGGTCCGGGCGATCTCGCCGGTACCGGCTGGAACTGCTCGTTATTGGTGCTAAATACGATTGAGCGTGGATCCTCAAATGGTCCGCGCTCGTTGACTTCACCACCATCGAAGCTGCACCCCGTGCCGGTTGCTCGCCAACTGGTCGATGACCGAGGCAGCTGCGACGACGGCGCTACAATCGGGCCAAACCCTACGATCCGGCGTCGAATTCTGGTGAGAATGTTGCCGAAGTGTCCAGATTCCGTGACACGCTAAGCAACTAAACACCCAACCATCGCGAATTTCTTTTCGCGAAAGGCCCTCTATTTGCGCAAAACACGGCCGGTTCTTGGTTTAGCGAACCAGCCGATCCAGCCTAGTTTGTGGAATTCTGGGATTATGCCGATTAAACTTAGGAGTCTTGGTATGCATGGGGATCGGGGCCAGCCCACATCGCTCAAACTACCCCTCCGACCTCACTCCACTCCCTTCTCTTGTTGAATCAGATTCGGAACCAATGAAGAAGCGCAATCGCAGACGGAAGACAGGCAAGAGCCAACAGCTGAAGGCAACGCAATTCAGTGCTGAGAATCTCGAAGAACGTTGCATGCTGGCTGGGGATACACTCACGCCCGAGAAGCTCTATGACCAAGTCATTGGTGCCGGCAATATCGCCCGTAAGGACGCGTTAATCGACGCAGAGATCGTGGTTCGCGAAATCGAGCAGGAGGACGATCGCGGTGACGATCGCATTCTGAATAACGACCCGGCATCGGCGGAGTTCCTTCCGCTTGGATTCGGAGCGGGCCAGCATCAGGCGATCGACATTCTTGGTCGCGTGATCGAAGGCTCGGTTGGAACCGACCGCAGCTCGGAAGTCGCCGTGGCTGGTGCCAATCCGCCGGTTGTCGTTCGCGATGACGGTTCGATTGAAACCGCCAACGACGTCAATCACTCGTCCGGGAACCTGATTGAGTTTGAAGGCTTCCTCGGTGACAGTACGCTCGGATTCAACGCGGGCGCGGGATTGGGCGGTGACGTCGACTTCTACGAACTCGAGGACCTGGAGCCGGGCCAGTGGGTCACAGCCCACGCGGAAAACGCTCCATTCTCGGTGCTCGCACTCTACGATGAGTTCGGCACCGTCATCGAATCGACCGAGATGAGTCCGGCGATCGACAACTACATCTTCCATGAGATTGAGGAAGCCGGTAACTACTATGTCGCGATCATGCCTTTCGCGACCAGCCCGGGCAACTTCCTGCTGCCCACCAACCCGATCAGCGGCCCATCTTCAGCTCAGGGTGGTCCTGGTGCAGCGTACACGCTAACGCTGGGTGTAGACGCCGGTGACCCGGATTTCTACTCGTTTGATCTGATGCCCGGTGACATCATTGGCTTCAACGGTATCGGTTCCACTAACGTACTGGGACTTCGCAATCCTGACGGTGAGCTGATGCTGCAGACGTCGGATGATGCTTCCGGCCTCTTCCCGCTCGCTTCGCCCTTGCCCGGCGGTGGCACGTCCAGCCTGGCATACGTCATCGATACGCCTGGCCGCTATCGACTTTCCGTGAACGGCTACGACTTCGGTAACTACAAACTGGAAGCTCGAGTGTTCCGCCCGGCGGCGGAAACTCTACCTGAAGGCGACAACCAGATCCTGTTCCTCGACTTCGACGGAGCACTGGTGAATCCCGAGCTGGTGTTCTTCGCACCGAATGCGGTCGACTTCATCCCGTTCAGCAATTTCGTGCCGAACTGGGGCGTTGACCAGAACCAGTTGATCAGCGCCATCGTTCGTGAAATTGAACGGATGTACGTAACGGATCTGCAGAAGGCCAATCCGAACGTCAAATTCACGGTCATGAACAGCCGCGACCACGCGGATCCGTTCGGGCAACCCAACGTCAGCCGTATCATCGTGGGTGGAACGCAGGCCCAATTGGGCACCGCTGGTGGTCTGTTGGGAATCGCCGAGTCGATCGATGTCGGTAACTTTGACATGTCGGAAACGGCCCTCGCGATGATGGACATCCTTGCTGGCCCGCGTGACAGCGTGGTTTCGCTCAATCACTACGACATTGCCCCAGGAGCCCGTAAGGTTGACTTCGTGGCTCAGGGTATCGCGTGGCTGATTGCTCATGAAGCTGCCCACATCTTCGGTGGCTGGCATACGAGTTTCTTCAATTCGACCGACTCGATCATCGACCAGTCATTCGACCTGACGAACATCACGGGACCTGACCTTGTGTTCGGTACGCATGACGACAACCAGATCGTGTTCGCAAACGATATCTACACCTTGACCGAAGGCTTTACCGGAGTTGCGAATACGTTGGACATGTTCGCCAACGTCTTCATTCCGGGTCAGGGTGGCGACTTCGTTCCCACGCAGACGCTCACCGGTCTTGTGTTCCACGACATCGACGGCGATGGCGCTCAGGACGACGGCGAAGGTGGTTTCGCCGGAGCCCGCGTTTATGTGGATACGAACAACGACGGTGAGTTCGGCATTGGCGAACCAGCAGCCGTTGCCGGTCTGGACGGCACCTTCACGATCCCTGGCGTTGGCGAGAGTGGCGGCCCCGTGCGTGCGGTTGAGTTGCCGGGACAGGTGGTCACGACACCCGCGGACAACGGCATTGAACTTTCGTCGGATTCCTTCGTATTCGGCATCCAGGGAGCGACCGGCACGACAACGGGCACCGACTTTGGCGACGCTCCGCTCACGTACGGCATCGCCTCACATCAGGTCCAACCTGGCATCATGTTGGGGGCCAGTATTGACGGAGAGGAAGCAACGCAGGTCGATGACGGCAGCGATGATGACGGAGTCAGCCTCACGGGGCTGCTCGCAGGCGGCACGGGATCGGGTACCGTCAGTGCCTCAACCGGAACGCTACCGGCAGCCGTCGTCAACGGCTGGATTGACTTCAATGGCGACGGAGCCTTCGACGCTTCCGAGCAAATCGTCTCCGATCTGGAACTGAACGGATCGACGAACTTCACCTTCCCGGTTCCTGCGGGATCGATGGTCGGCGACACGTGGGCTCGATTCCGATACGGCTACGATCGCGGTATCGCTCCGACCGGCACGGGCCGAGCCGGTGAGGTCGAAGACTACGCCGTCAACATCACGTCGACCGGCGGCGGAGGCGGCACAGGCGGCGGAGACGGAGGCGGCGGCGGAACAACGGATGTCGCTCCGGAAGCTTCCAACGACATCTTCAGCGTCGACCAGGACTCCGTGGACAATTCCCTGAATGTCTTCTCAAACGACTCGTCTGGAACCGCAGCGGTCACGCTTTCCGTAGGAGCCACTTCTCAGGGCGGCAGCGTTTCGGTCAACGGCCTGAACGTAATTTACACGCCACCTGCGGGCTTCTCCGGTGTTGAGACCTTCACCTATACACTCACCAGCAGCGTAGGCTCCGACACAGCCACCGTATCGGTCGATGTGGAAGAGGAAGACATCACCGTTGGCGATCCAATCGTCGGCTATCGCGTTGAGATTACCGACACCGACGATCAGCCAGTAACCGACCTTGCAGTTGGCGACGAGTTCCTGGTCAATGTCTACGCGGATGACCTGCGAACAGACGGCGGTGGAGTATGGGCAGCCTATGTCGACGTCTCGTTCAACGAAGACATCGCTTCGCCCAACGGCGACGTCACGTTTGGCGATGAGTACCCCGAGGGTCGTTCGCCACGAGACGGAGTTGTCGCTGACGATACCAATGGCCTGCTGGACGAGTACGGGGCATGGAGCGGTAGCTTCTCCTTCTCGGACATTGAACGACTGGTGTTCTCCGTGCCGATGGTCGCCACCGGCAATGGCACGCTAGTCTTCGAAACGTCCTTCGCCGACCTCGAACGTAGCGAGACGCTGGTCTTTGACATTCCAACGCAGGCCGTTCCCGAGGCTCGAATCCAGTACGGTTCTGCATCGGTCACGATTGGCGAAGACACGGCCAATGCCAGCTTCACCAACCCACTGAATCGCTTCGATGTCAACAACAACGGCACCGTCGAACCACGCGATGCTCTGACGCTGATCAACGAGATCAACACCAACGGAGCCCGCAACCTGGTAACGTCGACCGCTCCGATTGCTGACGGCTTCTTCCTGGACGTCAACGGCGACGATAACCTTTCGGCGATCGACGTCCTGAACGTGATCAGCTTCCTCAACGGAATGCTGTTCTCGTCAGGCGAGCCCGCAGCAGCCGTCGCAGCTGCCGCGGCCGTGGATACCGACGCGGTCGATTCCGTCTTCGAAGCCGACGATGACGACGAAGACATCAGCGTCTTCGACATCATCTAGTCCAACGACCGTTCACCGTTTAAGAAATCAGAAGGCGTCCCTTGCCGAGTCGGGGGACGCCTTTTTTCATGGTGTCGGCGAGCTCTGCTGGCCGCAGCGGTACGCCCGCCATTCGCTCCCCGCCATTCGCTCCCCGCCATTCGCTCCCCGCCATTCGCTCCTGCCAGCACCTTCGCCACTCAGATTGGATGCCCGTATTGGCCGCGAACAGCGAGTCAAATTGATATCAGGTGTCGCGATAACGTCGAAACATTTGCCCGCGCAGCAATCGTTTTCGCCCTGTTTCCGCGGTTTTTGGCTTTGGCACGCATGCTGCGATCTACTTCAACGGGAAATCATCATCGCTTCTCTTGAAAGGAGAACACCTATGTCAAAAGGCATCCTGGCCGCAGCTCTCTTCGCAGCTCTCACCTTCGTCGGCATTGATTCACAAGAAGCAGAGGCCGGCAATCCGTATTACTTCCGTGGAGGCGGCGGACCACGCGTCACGTTGAGCATTGGTTCCGGCGGATACGGCGGCTTCCGGGATTACGGAGGCTATTACAACCGCCGCGCCATGCCTGCTTACGGCGTGACGCTGGGCTACGGCCGAGGTTACAACACGGTCTACCGTGCGACGCCTCAACGCCAACGCTATGCGCCACCACGTCGTTGCGATTATGACTACGGCTACGGTCGCGGCGGATATCGCTACTAAGCGACTGCGTTCAAACGGGCATCCGGAGCCGGAACAGAGAGAGGCACCCCGTTCTGGCTCCCTGGCGGCCGTCACCCTGTCGGCATCCGGATGACCCAATCGTCGCAACAGGCCCCGAGTCGATAACGAACCTCGCAATAGGCCGTACCACTGCTACAACCCGACCTGTTCTTTGGACGCGAGTGGTAGAGTTGCGAAAATTCAACACTGCCGAACGGCCACTCCTAATGACGCACCCTGAATCTGCTTCTCCTTCCGCCACTCCGACGCGCGTGCGCACGGCGTTTGTCAGCGACGTCCATCTGGGAAGTCGCTACTGCCAGGCGGACCGATTTCTGGCGTTCCTTGAACAGCACGAAATCGAAGAACTGTATCTCGTTGGCGACTTCATTGATGGCTGGCGACTCCGCACGACGTGGAGATGGCCGCAGGTTTACCATCAGATTTTCCATCGCCTCCTGGCCATGCATGCGGAAGGCACGCGGCTCTACTACACCCCCGGCAACCACGATGAGTTTCTGCGAAACTACCTTCGCAACTTTGGCTTCATCGACATCAACGACGAATTCGTCCATAAGGCGCAGGATGGCCGCCGCTTTATGGTCATGCACGGGGACAAGTTTGACGAAGTCGAACAGACATGCCAGTGGCTATCGGTGATTGGAGCTTCGCTCTACGAATCACTGCTCTGGTCGAATTATTCGATCAACCGTGTCCGCAGACTGCTCAACGCTGACGAGTGGCACTATAGCGGCGCGGTGAAGATGAAATTCAAGGGCGCCGTGAACTTCATCAGCGATTTCGAATCCAAAATTGCCCGCCATGCACGAACCCGAAATTGCGATGCCGTGATCTGCGGCCACATCCACGCGCCGACGGTGCAAATGATCGACGAGATCACCTACTGCAACACGGGCGACTGGGTTGAGCACTGCACGGCGATCATCGAGCACACGGACGGTAGCTGGGAGCTGACGCACCATCTGCACGACCAGGTAGTTCCGACACCGAAAGTGCGCCGCACGCACGAGAGTTCGACAGCGGTGCCCAAACCGGCCTCCGCACGCAACGCTCCAAAACACGCGACACAGACAGCGTAACGTTGGCTCGCTGAGTCACGTAAGCGACTCAAACGGCACTTCGTGGTACTCCAGCGCCCACTCACGCATGTAGCGGACGCGATGTGGGACGATGCGATAGACGATCAACTGTGGATTGTCGATGCTCCCCAGGTACTGCCTCATTAAGGCGTTTTCGTCCCAGATCGATTGCAGGACTTCGCGATCCTCGACGACTTCCGCAACTCCCGTGATGCGAATCTGATTGTGCTCGGCATCAAGGTAGCAGAGTTCGACGTTTGGGTTCGCAGCAATCTCCTGCGTCTTGTGGTAGCTGCGCAGGTTGGCAACGAACACCGTGAATCCATCCGTGCGAACAGGAGATACCGGACGAACGCGAGGCTGATCGCCATCGATCGAGGCGAGATACGGGAAGCGGTCCGCTGCGAGGACGCCTCTCGCCAGTTCAAGCACTTCGTCAGGAGTCACGGGAGCTGGTTCGGGTTTGTTCATGGCCCGATTATAGCCACCATCACGTGCGTCGACATTCCAGCGCCAGCGCATCCCATTCGCTCACGGTTAACTGCGGCAGATCTTCGGGAGCAACAACGACTCCATGCGCACCGCCACCATCTTCCTTGCCGGCTGATTTCGCCATCATTTTGAGAATGCCGGATAGCCATTCGAATGCTTCCGGAGTTCCCGAGATCGTCAGATAGGTCCGATCGATCTCGGGCTCTTTTCCGTCCATGCGGACGCGGCGGGTCTCGCTGGTGATCTGCAACGAATCGCTGGGGAGCTCGGATAGTCGAAGGTTCATTGCTAGTTCCCATGCCGAGCGTTCCGGCTTCAACAGGTTCAATTCGCGGAAAATGGGCCAGCGCCATCATCGGTGGGCCTCAGGAAAAAGTCACTGAATTCCTCGGTCGATTCCGCCGTTCCTTCCATGTCGTACTCATCAGAAATCAGTCCACCCACGAACGCCTGCATCGTTTTGTTGCCTTCTGCGGTCGCGTAATGGGTACCCACCTCGCTCGCGAAGTTCAGCAGGTCGTAGATGCGACATTTGGCTGGCAGGATCCGCTGACGTTTGGTGCTGATCGCATCCAGGTTTGCGAGCCCGTAGAGCATATGCAGGTTGCCCGTCATCTGCCGAAAGTCCTCGAGCATTTTGTAGGGCTTTCGACCACCATCAAGCTGCACTCGGCTGATCGCCTGATAGAGTTGCAGGCATTCGCGAATCGACGCCCACGACGACTGAGCACTCTCGAATCGCTGTCGCAAAGCCGCGTAGCCCTCGCCGTTGTCGTAGCTCTCCAACGCCCGCACAATGCAATGCCGGATGTCCTTGCCAAGGCTGATATCACTGCGGAAGGCTTTCGAATAGCCAACCATTCCGTTCGTGCAAACCATCCGTAGAAACGAAAGATGAATGCGTGGATGACCAAAGCCGTCGACGGGCGTTTCCATCAGAAATCGATGCTCGAAGTCGTCACCACCGATGCGAAATCGGCTGCCACCGGACCGCGGCATGTGCGTGCTGATAATGACGCCGTTGGAATACTCGACGTCCTGCCCCTCGTAGTCATCCACGAGCTCCTTGACCTCCTTGAACGCAATCATGGGCCGTCCGGGAGTCGTCGCGGCCAAAAGCTTCGGCGCCGCGCCCGGCCGGCGTTCGATGCAGAAACGAATGCGGTGGTTTTCGGCCCGCTGCGAGATCCGCGTAAACACTTCCGTCGGCTCGAAGTACCGAAATACATTCTCCGAGATGCGAAACCGCTGGAAAAATGAGCGCCAGAACCGTTTCGTGGGTTTCAGGTCTTCCCCGTTGAAGTTTAATGCCGTAACGGCAACGTTGGATTTCTCATCCCGATCGTACCGGATGCGAAAGTCACGGACGTCGCAGGTCTTCTGTTCAAAATGTAGGTCTTGCATCGTCATACTCCTTCTTCTGAATGGCGACAGGCGCAGGACACGCTTCGCCAAGAAAATCTATAACCCGTCCGAAGACGGTGCGTCCCATGGCATGGCTCGGCGTCGGTGTTTGGCAACGAGCGCCGGCAGCTCGACGTCGGTCTTGCTGACCAGTAGCCGTGCCTGGTTGCTGATCTCCACCAACCGCTCGTTGAGCTTCAGCGATTGCCAACCGTCATTGAGCCACGCAAACTGCTCGGCGGGCAAAGCCGTCTTGAGAAACGGGTGCTTCGTGTGCGAACACTGCACAATCTGCTTCAGCCCCGTCGCCGGACACTTTCGTAGCACTCGGCCGGCCATCTGAATCGTGCATCCTTTTACGGACGGACGGCAGAATACGGTCTGCAACGAAGGGCAGTCAAAACCCTCCGTCAGGATGTTCATGTTGATCAGCACGTCCACCCTGCCCTGCTCGAAGTCATCGAGCTGTCGGTCGCGATCCGTGGAAGCCGTCACGACCTCGGACCTGACGCCGGCTGCCTTCAGTCGCTCGTGACATCGATAGCAATCCGGTGACTTGTGAAAGAAGACCAGAGACTTGCCCCACCGATCGGGTTCGCGGGCAATGCACTCCGCTACCGATTCGGGCGTGTATTCGGGAATCGTAAAATGCCGAAAGGGACTGAGGTAGCCATCCTGAATCAGGCGATGGATGCCCGCATCCTTGATAATCTGATCGAAGCACAGCTTGATGCGATCTGTGCGAAACGGGGTCGCCGTCAGCCCCAGGATCTTTTTGGGTTTCAGTTTGCAATGGAGATTCGCCATGCTGGTGGCAGCATCGTGTTGAGCTTCATCCACGATCAACATGTCCACCGGCGGTGGGTCTTTATCAAACATCGAGACAAGCTTCAGCTCGACATCGAATCCACGGGCCATGTTTTCTTCTGCCGTTTGCTTCAACAGGTTGCGACGCATGGCCACCCACGCGATCGAGAGCCCTTCAGTTCGCTGCAGATAGCGAGCCACCATCAGTCCCATCACGGTCTTGCCACTGCCGGTAGGACTTTCGATCATCACCGAGTTGGCCGGTGCGTCCAATTCTCCGCGACGATTCACGTGCTCACCGCGAAACATCTGAATCGCTTTACAGACAATTCGCTGTTGGTAGTCGCGGGGCTCGAGCGATAAATCGCGCGTCACATCCTCCACGAGGGTCGAAGCGTTGGTGGCCGCAGATTCCATTCAGTTCTCTCAACAACTTGTGGCGTTCGGTCGCTTGATCAGTGTCGTCCTTGCACTTGACAAGTGCGGTCACGGATCGGAATTGTCGCGTAAGTTAGCAAAAAGGAAAGCGTTTTCCGCGGAATCGCCGCTGCGAGTGCCGCATTCGGTCGGCTTTCAAATGCACATACGGCCTGCAGTTGTTGTCGAATCGAAGCCACATTCGTAGGATGGCGGTTCTTCCTTCTCTGAATTCAAATCGGGACAAGAACCATGAAATCCGTCCGTTTCATTGCCGGCCTCGTCGCTCTGATTTTTCTCGCTGGATGCAATCAGGCGCCACCAGCAACGCCCATCGTCGTTGAATCGAATCGACCTGCCAGCGTTGCGGAAGGTATCGCGACGTTGTCTTCGTTGCGAGACACGATAAAGGCCGCCTTCGATGCCGGCACGCCACATGAGTGTGACGATGCATTGCACGAAGCGGCCGACATCGTCACACAACTCGCCAGTGTCGCCGGCGACGAAGGGATGCGTCAGGAATCCATGACCGTTGTCGAGACCGAATCCAAAAACCTCTTCCAGCAGTTCATGAAAATCCACGAAGGATTCCATGCCGAAGGCGAAGCGACGACCGAAGGCAATGCCTACGACTCGGTCGCAGATGCCATCACGACTTCACTGGAAGCCCTACAGGGTGCTGTTGATGCGGAAGCGACGGCCGAAACCCCAGACGACGTCAAATAATCGCAACACGGGAACGAATCCGATTCAATCAACTCCGTTTCTTAACGGGACACGACAATCCGTTGAGATATACTGGAACTTTGCATCATTCCATTCGGAAATCTCCAATGCTCCCTCGCCGAATCAGATCTGGATTTACGCTCGTTGAGTTGCTGGTGGTGATCGCCATCATCGGCATGCTCGTGACGTTGCTCCTCCCGGCGGTTCAGTCGGCTCGCGAAGCCGCACGTGTGGCTCAATGCCAGAACAATCTGAAGCAACTCGCTCTTTCCGTCGAGCTGTACAAGGGTGCAAGAAGCCACTACCCACCTGCTCGACTGAAGCACAATCCGCTCGACGAAGAACCACAGAAATGTGGCGAAAAGACGGCCACCTGGATGGTGCGGATCCTGCCCTATATCGAAGAGCAGAACGTCTATGCGAAGTGGGACCTGAAGAAGGCGTGGTATGTCCACGATTTGGAAGCACGGTCGCCACACGTGCCCGGCTTTGTTTGCCCCTCACGTCGATCGCCCGATGCCACGACATCCGGGATGGCCGGTGACGTGGTGATCACCTACTTCGAGGCGTCATGCGGCTGCGAGGTTGCTCAGGTTAGTGGCAGTCTGGTTCCCACCATCGGGCAGGCATCCGACTACGCGGGCAACCACGGAGACCTCTCCCCGGGCAGCACGGGAGCGGACACCGACTTCTACTATGGCGGAAACGGCACGGGAATCCTGATTTCCAGCCGCCCGGTATGCGACGGGCAACGAGTCCTGGACTTCAAGGACAAGATCTCAGATCGCAAGATCACCGATGGGCTCAGCAAAACGATTCTGCTGGGAGAGAAACACGTACCCACAGTTCGACTGGGTGCGGCTCCCGAGGACGTGCCGGCATTCGACGGATTTTCGTTGGCATCTGCCGCTCGAGCAGCCGGACCGGGCCTGCCGCTTTCCCGCGGCGCCGGGGACGACGACTACTCCAAGACCATGAGTTTCGGCAGTTGGCATCATGGCGTCTGCAACTTTGCCATGGCCGATGGTAGCGTGCGAGGATTGTCGACCGTGACAAGCACCAGGGTTCTGGGTGAAATGGCCAACCGGTCCAACTACTGATCACCAACCAAACGCATTCAGGTTGGTCCCCCGATTCCTTCTTACCTTTTCGCATCCTCGGGAATGCTGCCTTGACCGCTCGCCAAATCTACCTGCTGCTACCGCTGCTAATCCTGTCCATTGCAGTCGGTTGTGCTGACAAGAAATTCAAAACGTATGCCGTCACGGGCAAGGTCACCTTTGAGGACGGCGAACCCGCTCAGTTCGGTCGCATCGAGTTCTACCAGCCGGATCAGGACGTGACGGCATACGCAAGCATCCAGCAGGACGGTAGCTTCACGCTGGGCACCGAGCAGGAAGCCGACGGAGCCGTGGAAGGCGACCACCAGGTCATGATCATGCAGATGATTATGGCGGCCGATTCCGGCGGAGCAGAACTGGTTGAGAACAGCGATCCGGAAAACGCGGATCACGGCGCTCACATCGACCAAACGTACGCCGACTTTGCATCTTCGGGCCTGACTTTCACGGTGTCTTCCAGTGGGTCGAACGTCGCGAACTTCGTCGTTTCTCGGGCGAAGAAGCCTTAGTGCCTGGCCGCCTCCAAGCCGTTTTTGTCGCCAAATCCCGTTGCAAACTACCGTTAGTTGCCCTGCAAACGTGAGCAAAATATGATGATGGGCTGAGTCGAACGGTCGGCGGCGAACATTCAATAACTTTCGGGAGAGGTCCATGCAATCCAACTCAACACGACGAGACTTTCTGAAGAAGTCTGGTGCAGCGGCGGCGACTGCCACCACAATTCCTTATTTCGCGTGGACGCAAAATGCGTTCGCGAATACCGCAGCGAACGACCGACCACGCATTGGTTGCATCGGTGTTGGCAGCATGGGCGCTGGTAGCAACCGTAAGGATCCCCGAGCCCCCGGTCGCCATGGTGGTGATGCCGCCGGACATGCTCGATACGGTGATATCCTGGCCGTTTGCGATGTGGATAGCCGTCGCGTCGATCGTGCCAAAGAGCACCCGCAAATCGGCAAGGGCAAGGCCGATGGCTACAAGGACTACCGAAAGATCCTTGATCGCGACGATATCGATGTGGTCAGTATTGTCACGACCGATCACTGGCACGTGAAGATCGCCATCGAGGCGTTGGAAGCTGGCAAACACGTGTTCTGCCAGAAGCCGCTGACGCTGACTCTGGAAGAAAACGCGCTGATCCGGAACGCCTGCAAAAAGCACAAGGACAAAGTCTTCCTCGTTGGTACCCAGCAACGCAGCAGCAAGGACAAGTTTCTTCGCGCAGTGAACATGGTGCAAAAAGGTCTGCTCGGCGACATCAGCAAAGTCACCGTGGGCATCAATGGCGGCGTCGTCGGTGGCCCCTTCCCGGTAGAAGCTCCACCAGCGGAGCTCGATTGGGACATGTGGCTCGGTCAGGCCCCGATGGTCGACTATCGCGAACCTCGCACCCACTACGAATACCGATGGTGGTACGAATACTCCGGCGGTAAGTTCACCGACTGGGGAGCACATCACGTCGACATCGCCACCTGGGCACTCAACCAGGACAAGGAAGGTATGGGCCCGGTCGAAATCGATGGGTCCGATGCCAAACATCCCGTGCCTTACAAGGATGGTTATGCGACGAGGGCAGACAGCTACAACACGTCGCATGACTTCGCCATCAACTGCAAGTACGCCAACGGCATCGAAATGGTGATCGACAGTCGCAGCGACAACGGCGTGCTGTTCGAAGGCTCGAAGGGACGCATTTTCGTCAGTCGAGGCAAGATCGCCGGCGTTCCCATTGAGGAGGGCTGGGACAAGGATCACTTCGACGGTGACGACCTGAAGCGTCTGTTCAAAGGCAAAGAGCCGGGCGACCACAAAGGAAACTTCTATCAGTGCATTCGCGAGGGTGGACTCACGGTTTCCGATCCCTTCACCCATGTTCAAGCCATGTCAACGTGCCATCTCGCTGTCATCGCGGCGCGACTGGGTCGGAAGATCAAATGGGATCCCATCGATGAAAAAATCGTTGGAGATGACCAGGCGGCTTCCTTCGTTGCACGCGAGCGACGCAAGGGATACGAAATCGTCGACGTCATGCAGACGGCCTAACCGCCTCACTGCCCTCACCGTGACGGCCGTATCGAGTCGTTCACGATGAAGAAATGAATTTGCCCCGCCGGCCAAAACCGCGGGGCATTTTTCATGCGCTCGTGAAATTCGTGGATGGCGATTACGTCGTTTGAAGTCGTTTGAAACCGGCTATTTCAATATCCGGAAGATATCGCTGTAGTCATCCGTCCAGACAACATCGTATTTCGATCTCCCCAGAATCTGCACCTCGCCGGGGTTCGCCGCAGCCATGGACTGCAGGAATTCCTCCGGTCCCACAAGAATCCATTCGCTGACTTTCGTCGAGACAAACGCCGACTTCACTGGAAATCGAGCTGCTGTGGAAACCACCACCGGGGCGAGATCCAGATGACGGTTGCTGATGTGGACAGCCAGCACTCCGCCCTCGGCCAGGTGTTCGAAGTACAGTTTAAAAGCAGACAGCGTCATGAGGTGCACGGGAATCGCATCGCCCGAAAACACGTCCAGCACCAGCACATCAAAATTTTGAGGCGTGCCTTCGCTCAGTTCGGCTTCCAGAGACAACCGGGCATCTCCGATCACGATGTCGCCAGTAGCTCCCCGTTCCTTCAACAGATCCCAAAACGTAAACGGATCACCGTTCGTAGCAATCTCGACGACGTCCTCGTTGATTTCATAGGCGCGAAACACATCGCCCTGCTCGCAATAGGCAGCGACCGTACCGACGCCCATCCCCAACATGCCGACACGCTTTGGACGATTGAGTTTTGCAAACTCTTTCATCACCAGCCCGACGCCACTATCACGAGTGTAGTAGGTGGTAGGCTCGAACTGCTTTGCCGGGTCGTCGCCCTCTTCAATAAGGAATTGCGAACCATGGCTAATCTGTCCGTGAATCAACTGCACCATGCGTTCCTGATCCTTGCTGAGCATCGGCTGTACGGACAGCACTCCATAGAAGTTACGGCGCGTCAGTGCGGCATTGAACAGATCCTTCACCACCGCCTCGCGGAGGCAAAGCAGGAATCCAAAACAGCAAAGCGAAATAAGTCCCCACGCCCACACCGGCCTGCCGCGGTAGAGCGGACTGCTCTTGTCCCTCAGGGTGATCACAATCAACGCCATCCAGCACGCGACAAGCACGAGTGGATATTCGAGGTAACCAGCACTGAAGACAATCGGCGCGACAAGGCTGACCAGGAAGCCGCCCAACGCCCCGCCGACCGATGTAACGACAAAAAACGACGTTAGGTACCGTGCATGCGGCTTGGCTCTCGCCAGCTCGCCGTGGCAGACCATGCAACCAGAGAATAACGCTGTCAGATAAATGGTCAGCAGCAAGATGATGTTGTCCGCCACATCAAAACAGTAAATGAAAGCGACGCCGGAATGCGAAGCGAACATCAGTCCGCCGTAGACCCAGCGGTTGTACCACCCCGCTCCCGCGAAACTCAGAATGAATGACAACAGGTAGATTGCCAGTGGTACGACCCAGAAGAAAGGAATGACGGCGACGTTTTGCGTGATGTGATTCGTCATCGCCAGCAGCAGTACCGATCCGCACGTCGAAAGGGCAAGCCAACCGGCGATGTCCCGCCACACGGGCCTGGCTGCGGTGGAGGTATCCTCCGGTTCGCTTCTTGCGAGCTCGCCTTCACTACTGTTCCGACTGGCAAGTGCCAGCATGCACGATACGAAGAAGAAACCAACCGACCAGACAGTCATTTGAGTTCGAACGCCCATCAGGGGTTCAACGAGAAACGGATACCCCAACAACGCCAGCAGTGAACCGGCATTGGAAATCGAGTACAACCGATACGGCGCACTCCCGAAGAGCCGATGCCACCAAACCTGAACCAGAGGAGCGGTCGTCGCAAGCAACAGGAACTGAATGCCAACACTTCGCCACAGCAGCCACAGAATCGTGCCGACAGGGTTTGGATCACTGCCGGTGGGCTTTAGCGATTCAGGGATGCGGATCGGCAGCAAAACAAGTCCCGCCAGAATCAACGCAAGATGCAACCACATTTGCATTTTCAGCGAAAGAAATCGCGTCGACCAATGTGCGTAGCAGTACCCAACTAGCAGTAGAACCTGAAAGAAAAACATCGCCGTCGTCCAGACGGCGGGCGTCCCACCAAACCACGGAAGAATCGCTTTGCTGACGACTGGCTGCACCTGAAACAGCAGAAAGGCACTCAAGAATGCAGTCGCACCCAGGAGCCATGCGGTGGCTGGCGAATTCGCTGGCGCAGTAGTACCAGGGCCTTGAGTTGCCGGCGTTAGAGGCTCTTGCGAACCGAGACTTCCGAGTGCCGACACCCGACCGGATTCCGAATTGGCTGGCTTGTCGGCGGGCGAATCTGCCCTGTTTCCTGCCGACTTTCGCCGCTCTTTCTTTTTCTTCCTGGCCACGATAATGGATGTCCGCGATTCGATTTCGCTGCGGCGAAAGCCAACAGACCTCTACTCGCGAATCTTATCAGAAATCGTGGCTGCCCGATGTGGGCAGACGCACGGGAATACGCCTTGCCCCCGCCCGGTTTTACATGCGGGAATCGAGATATTTGTGGCGTTCCTGGTGACGGAACGTGGGCAGATGTTTCGACAGTACGTCAATAACTTTTTCCTTTGTATAGTCTTCCTGACCAAACAATTCATTGAGCTCATTGATGGCGCCTCGCACTTCCCCCAACGAAGCGTATTCCTGCATCGACCGGACGACACTAATCCCGGAAAAGCGGTCGTCGTCGACCTCCTCTTCGGCAATCGAGAACACTTCTTCCGTCTTTTCTCCCGTGGTGTCCGAAGGGAATGCATAACAGGGGTACTTGCCGGTGTCGTACATGGTGGCAGTTTTCTGTCGAGCCTCTTCTTCGCTATCGCACTGATCGAACTCAAAACCGACTTTCGCCAGCAGCTGCCGTGCGACATCGGTGAAGTAGTACTGATCCCGCTCGGCATCCAGCTTGGGTGTGAAGATTTCGCGGGTCTCGCCCATAATGCTCGCGAGAAGACACAGCTGCCCGGATTCTTCCCAGGAAACGAAGTAGCGGCGAATATCCGAGGGCATCGAAAGAGGCTGGCCTTTGCGAAGGCGATGCAGATACCCGTCGAGCAGACTGCCGTTGGAGAAAGCCACGTTCGCAAATCGCGCGGTCGTTGATTTGATTTCGTCGCCGACACCAAAGGCAACATCTTCCATCAGCCGCTTGGTGGCTCCCATTACGTTGACCGGATTGGCTGCCTTGTCCGTGGACACGCAGAAGAAGTGACGTGGCGGCTTCTTCAAAAGCGTTGTCAGCAGCTGTTCGGCTTTCGTGACGTTGTTATCCACGAGGTAGGCCGTTGTCAGTGCATTTTTTTCACTACGAACGTGCTTCAACGCTGCAAAGTTGGCAACGATGTCGAAGGGACCTTCCTGATCGATCATGCGCATCGTCAACGGATGCCCCAGATCCATTGGATAGGTTGTGAATTCATCTGGCACTCGCAAGTCCGAGCTGCGAACGTCTCGCACGAGTTCTGCCAATCCGTTTTCGTTCGTGTCTACCACCAGCAAGCGTGATGGTTCGAACCGTAGCAACTCCTTGATGTAGCTGCTGCCAATCGTACCCGCGCCGCCGATGACCAATGCCGCCTTGCCGCGTATCTCCTGACGCAACACGTCACTCGACTGCTCGATATCGGATTCGAACAGGCTTTTCGGTCGACCCGTAATCTGCCGCACCAGATCGGCAACGTCTTTGTCAGTCAGGCTATTCATGTTTTCCCCTTCAGCGGTTTTTGGCGTACGGAAGTGTACTTGTCGCTTGCGATGCGCATCGAGACCTGTTGAGGTAACCAACGACATCGGCGCCAAGGACATCCTGCGAAATCGGCACTACCGCTATTATCGGGAAACGGTGGCAATGTGGCCACGCATCGGTACCGCCTGAACCGCGACTTGCCCCACAGTGACCTAGGTTCTTCGAGGAGGACTTTTAGTTATGTGGCAGCGTAGATGTCTTATTCTTGGTTTCGTCGTACTCGGCTCGATCGCCGCGGCGAGTGTTTTTGCAACCGGTGAACGCCCTATCCAGGTCGACAGTAAGCCTTGCGATCCCGGTGCGACCCCACAGGCCGTCCGGATCCTGCGAACGCTGGCGGTCTATGGCAGAGCGGAAGCCGGTGTGCTCAGTGGCCAGAACATTGGTCATACCGCCTATGATCTCAACAACGGATACCGTCAAACCTGGTCGAAGCTCAAGGATCGCAACCTTCCCTTGCCGGCCGTGATGGCCGTGGACTTCGGTCCCGAGCGTGTACCTAACGCAATCGAAATCAAGCAGATCGCCGCCGTGATGGTCGAGCATTCCCGCATGGGAGGCATCGTCTCAATCAGCACCCATCCGCCGAATCCGTGGACCAATGGAAACTACAACGACACGAGTCAGCGTAGCGTGGTGGATCTACTGACACCGCATACAACGGCCAACAACCGCTGGCGGAAATGGCAAAACGGCATGGCCGATCTGCTGGCGGAACTCGACAAGAAAAACGTCCCGGTACTCTTCCGCCCGCTCCATGAGGCGAATGGCGACTGGTTCTGGTGGCGTGCCGGCGCGAAAGGCTCGCCATGGGAACCACAAGACTTCCGCCGATTGTGGCGAGACACCGTTCACTTCTTCAACGTCAAACGAAATCTGCACAATCTGGTTTGGGTCTACAGCGCCAACGCGAAGACCTACGATGCGGTCACCCCAATTACGGAACTGTATCCGGGTGACGACGTCGTCGACATCGTCGCATTAGACTTTTACGGTGAGAACATCGCTCATCTGAAACGCACGGGCAGTTACGCCGCGGCGCGGAGCCTGGGAAAAGTCATCGCACTATCCGAATTTGGCTCGAAACCAATGAACGGAAGGCTGGACGGCCGCGAATGGGTCAAGACGATGCGATCGACATTTCCTCATTTCGCATACTTCGTTTTTTGGCACAGCTGGACAGGCCACGACGTGGCAATTGCCGACCTCAACAATGCCGCAGCAATCCTGAACAGTTCCGAAGTCATCAACCTGCCGAAACGATAACGCTGGCGACCGTCCGCATTCGCAGGCAGCCTCCTCCTGCTCGATCAACCAAAAAATGCCGCATCCAAAAGCTGGATGCGGCATTTTTTATTGGATTCGGATCTTGGACTCGAGCGTACAGCCGGACATAGGCGAACGATTACCGGAGGCAATCGATTTAGCGGGACGCGACCGTGGTCGATTCTCCGCCATTGCGAGTGAACATGGACTGCCAAACGGCAACTTCGATCGCATCGTCCACGAACAGTGCTGATCCATCCATCCGTACGACATTGACGCCACCGGTGTGATAACTTCGTGACGTCACCGCCGCGTACGTGGATACCGTGGCCGACTTACCCTCCTGCTGATTCGACCAGTCGACGTCGTACTCGAAGTCACCATCTTCAGTGCTGGCGAAATGCGGGACCTTCATGTTCGGCGTAAACAGGCCCGTCACGCCTGTTTGATGTGCACGGCCATCGAGTGACTCGGTATGGCCGCTATTCGTCTTGAAGTCCCCGCCAAGTGACGCGACGTTGGCTGGCGCCGGTGGCTGCGGGTCGGCGAGTGCAGCATTTCGGAAATAGGGATTCCAGGCTTTCACTTCCGCAAACGCAATCGTCTTGCTCATGCCGTCGGTGAATTTCCCCGGCTTGAGCTTGCTGGTGGGATAAAAAGCCCCGGGGCCGCCCTTCCGAAGTTCCGGATCGTAAATAAACCAGACTCCCACGTTGGCCCCGTAGTTCAACGGGTAGTACTTGGGAACGCCATTCTTGATTCGAACGCGGTCGCCCGGTTCATCCGGACACAACGTCGGAGCTACTCGGGCCGATCCAATCGGCAATCCGGACGGCAGCTTCACATCGTTGTAACTGAGATCAAAATCTACGTTGGCAAACAAATTGCCTTCTTCAATGTAAGGCAACAGCTGAGCAGACGCGGACCATCCGTCAACGCTACCTTCCATACTTCGCGCGGGCTTCCAACTCGCGGGAAAGTGCGCTTGTGCAGACTCGAAATTATTAAGTGCCAACCCCAGTTGCCGCACGTTGTTGATGCAACTAATCCGTCTCGCTGCGGCTCGGGCAGATTGAACAGCCGGCAGCAGTAAAGTGACGAGCATCGCAATCACGGCGATGACAACAAGGAGTTCGACAAGCGTGAAGCCAGCTCTGGTTTGAGGTCGCTGACGACGCACAACACACTTACAGAAATACAAAACCATCCAATTCACCCTTGGGGAAAACAAAAACACGTTTTCGGGAACTGGCTGGCTAGGACGGAAGACCGTGTGGCTGGCTTGTTCGATTGCAATTTGACGTCGCATGCCAACGTCGCGTGAAGAAGTATCCCGCAAAACCGTTGACACCGTTAACCGTCGGGAATAGAGTATTCGCAATTGAGACTCATTGTCAATAAGGCCAAAACGAAATGTCGAAATCGCTTTGCGAGCTCAAAAAGACCCTGAAACAGGACTTTGGCACCTACATTTCGCTCGTCAATAACCCCACGCATGTATGCCGCAAATGCGGGCGGGTGGCCAATAGCAAGAAGCTGCTGTGTAAACCCGTCAAACTCAAACAAACCAGTGAAGCGTGATGGTTGACGGCGAAAGCGCAGACCCAAACTCGGCGATAAAAACCGTCGATTTGACGAAACCCGTCGCAATCGGCACTCTCTGCCACCCTATCGAATCCCAGAATCTGTTTGGGAATTCCAAGGAAATCTACATCCGCCACGGATCCGAGATGTATCGCCTGACGATCACCAAAAACGGCAAACTGATTCTGCAGAAGTGATTTGACGGGTCGCCGTCGCTAATTCAGCCGTCAACGGGTTTGAACTGCCGCAACGGGTGAGGCGCAACTAGGTGCGCGGAATATCAGCCTGCGACTGAGTCAGATACGGCGTAATTAGCATTGCCAAACCGCCAAAAACACAGGTGCCGGCAATGTTGCACAGCATATCGAGTTCAGAATACTGGCGATGTCGCAGCATCGATTGCGACAACTCTTCCAACGAAGTTACCGCCGCCACCAGTACGATCGTGCCCAATACGGCGGCGCGGCGACGCGACATTCGCTGCTGCGTGGCGGCAAGGCTTACTGACAGAAGAAAGCAGAATATGCCCACGAACAAAAAGTGACATCCCTTGTCACCATAGGGCATGCTGTGCAACCAGCTCATCAACGGCGTCAGGAGGCCCAGATCCGCACCGACGACGATGAAAACCAACCAGCAAAAATAGGCGATCGTGAGTTTCTTGAGCATCTGTTCGGTTCACCGATTTTGAGTTGCACTCGTCATCGTCACAAACGAGACCGAGGAATGAGGCTTTCGTCGTCAGATTGAAAATCTTGGATCAGGACACAATAGACGCAAACCGTTTCTTGCCGTAGCCTTAATAATCCACACCCCACATCTGGAATCATGCCATGACTGCACCGACGCGACAGTTCGCCAGCGACAATTATTCGGGTGTGTGCCCGGCGGCATGGCAAGAGATGGAACGGGCGAATGCCGAGCACGCCGCCGCGTACGGGAATGACAAGTGGACGGAAAAAGCCAGCGACCAACTGCGTGACATCTTCGAAATCGATTGCGAAGTTTTCTTTACGTTCAATGGCACCGCCGCCAACTCGCTGTCGCTGGCATCGCTCTGTCAGTCGTACCATAGCGTCATCGCTCACCAGTTGGCTCACATTGAAACCGACGAATGCGGCGGCCCGGAATTCTTCTCGAACGGCACCAAAGTGCTCGTCGTCCCAGGCGAGCTCGGGAAGGTCTCTCCCCAGCAGGTTCAACACACCGTCCAGCGCCGCACGGACGTGCACTACCCGAAACCAAAAGTCGTTTCGTTAACGCAATCGACCGAGGTCGGAACCGTTTACACGATCGACGAACTGGACGCCATTCGAGAAGTAGCTCGCCGCTGCAACCTACATGTCCACATGGACGGAGCGCGTTTTGCCAACAGCGTTGCCAGCCTGGGCCTCGCGCCCAAGGAGCTGACGTGGAAAGTGGGCGTGGACGTGCTGTGTTTCGGCGGTACCAAGAACGGAATGGCGGTCGGAGATTGCGTGATATTTTTCCGCAAAGAACTGGCCGAGGAGTTCGAATATCGCTGCAAGCAGGCCGGGCAGTTGGCTTCGAAGATGCGCTACCTGTCCGCACCATGGGTTGGCCTCCTGTCGGATGAGATCTGGCTCAAGAACGCCCAACATGCCAACGAGATGGCGAAAACCCTGGCCGCGAAGCTGGAGGCGCTCGAAGGCGTGGAAATCATGTTCCCGGTAGAAGCGAACGCGGTTTTTGCCAATATGCCCGCCAAAATGGAAGATGGCCTGCGTTCTTTGGGTTGGCAGTTCTACAATTTCATTGGTGCCGGTGGTTCCCGGTTAATGTGTTCGTGGGACATCGGTTTGGAGGACGTGGAGCGATTTGCGTCCGATGCGGAAAGTTTTCTCTAGCGGCAATACCACCATGAAGTCACTCGGAATCATCGGCTTCATTTGCACACTGCTGGCGTTGATGTCGGCGAACAGCCATGGAGAGACTGCTGCCGAGCGGGGCTATCGCTTCCTCACGCAGAAGGCGTACTTGCCGCCAGACTTCGATCAAGAGACTTTCGATCAAACATGGCGAGTCTGGCCCTCCGAGCTCAAGGCAGAGGCCGAAGCCGCGACGCCTGAAGAACGGCGCAAGCTCGCGTTCTCACGTTACGGTCTCACGGGCCGCCCCGAGGATCCGACCAAACCTCTGCAGTATGTCGTCGACGAGGCGGGCAACTGGACGATGAACTGCTTTTCCTGCCACGGTGGGAAAGTACTAGGCGAAACCGTTCTGGGCGTACCAAATTCTCGCTACGCCCTGGAAACGCTCACTTCCGACATTCGCAAGACAAAACTCATTACTCGCAAACCCATGACGCGGATGGACATGGGTTCATTGGTCGTGCCTCTCGGTAAGACCAATGGTACAACCAACGCCGTGATGTTTGGCGTCGCACTGCTGAACTACCGCGATGCCGAACTCAACATTCATCCCGGTCGCCCCATGCCGGAGATGGTCCACCATGATATGGACGCACCGGCGTGGTGGCAGTTCAGCAAGAAGTCTCATCTGTACATCGACGCATTCGCAGAGAAAGGTCATCGCGCCCTGATGCAGTTCATGCTGGTTCAGGAAAACGGTCGCGAGCAATTCGACGAGTGGGAATCCGACTTCAGGGATGTCTACGCATTTCTCGAATCACTGGAAGCTCCGGACTATCCGTTTGAAATCGACCAAAAAAAAGCATCTCGAGGCGAACTGGTCTTCAACGACAATTGCGCACACTGTCACGGCACCTACGGTGACAAGCCCAGCTACCCAAACAGGCTTGTACCGCTGGAAGAAGTCGGCACAGATGACGTACGATTGACGGCACTCAAGAAAGAAGGCCGCGAGCACTACCACAAGAGCTGGTTTGCCCACTTCGGAGAACACGACACCGTGGTGGATCCGAAGGGCTATATCGCTCCGCCGTTGGACGGGGTCTGGGCCTCGGCTCCCTATTTCCACAACGGCTCGGTACCCACACTCTGGCACGTCCTGCACTCCGAAGAGCGCCCCAAGGTGTGGACTCGATCCGAAGACGGTTTCGACCAGAAACGCGTGGGGCTGCAGATTCAGGAGTTCGACAAGCTGCCCTCGTCCATTCGGCGGCCGGACGTGCTGCGGATGCATTTCAACACGGCTTCCTTTGGCAAAAGTGCGCGCGGACATACTTTCCCGGACGACCTGACCAACGACGAACGCGTCGATCTGCTCGAATATCTCAAGACGCTGTAGGCGTCCCGGTTTTACGGCAATGGGTGCGGCCATCTCGCGTAGGAGAGTCCAGTCAGCCAAATCCGCATTAATCGCCGTGGCTTTCCGCGCCCTTTGCCGTACTCCGACTACGTCCTAAAATGAGGCGTCACCGAGGAAACAAAAGTTCCTCCTACGTTAGCGGTGCCGGAACGGCACGGAGAGGTTGTTGGTAAAGATGACTCAGATTCTGGAAGCTCGAGCCGGAAATATTACTCCGGAGATGGAATTTGTCGCCAAGCGAGAAGGTCTCGAGGCTGAACTGATTCGTGAAGAGGTGGCCATCGGCCGGATGGTTATTCCTGCCAACAAGGTTCACCTCGCAGCGCGACTTGAGCCTATGTGTATTGGCATCGCGGCCAAATGCAAAATCAACGCCAACATTGGTAACTCGGCGGTCACCAGCGATGTCGATGAAGAGCTCAAGAAATTGCATATGGCCGTCCACTTCGGCTCGGACACTGTCATGGACCTTTCGACCGGCAAGGATATCGACGATATCCGCCGGGCGATCATCGCGGCTTCCCCCGTTCCCATCGGAACCGTTCCGATCTACCAGATGCTGGAAGAGCTTGGTGGCGAAATCGAGGACATGCGTCCGCAACACTTCCTTGATATGGTCGAACACCAGGCCAAGCAGGGCGTCGACTACATGACGATCCACTGCGGAGTTCTGCTGGAGCATCTGCACCTTGCGATGAATCGCGTTACGGGCATCGTGAGTCGCGGCGGTTCGCTGATTGCCAAGTGGATGATGGCTCATCGCAAACAGAATCCTCTGTACGAATCTTTCGGGGACCTCTGCGACATCATGCGTGAGTACGATGTAACGTGGAGCCTTGGTGATGGCTTGCGTCCTGGCTCGATTGCTGACGCCAGCGACGACGCTCAGTTTGCGGAACTGGACGTGTTGGGCGAACTCACCGTCAAGGGCTGGGAACGCGGTACGCAAGTGATGGTCGAAGGCCCGGGGCATATCCCGCTCGACCAGATCAAGATGAACATCGAACGCCAAATCGAAGTCTGCAAAGGCGCACCCTTCTATGTTCTTGGTCCACTCGTCACGGACATCGCTCCGGGTTACGACCATATGACCAGCATGATTGGTGCCGCCAACGCCGGCATGGCAGGAGCGGCGATGCTGTGCTACGTCACTCCCAAGGAGCACCTGGGATTGCCCAACGAGGACGACGTCAAACAGGGTGCCATCGCGTACAAGATTGCGGCTCACGCAGCGGACGTAGCTCGGCAACGCGTTGGTGCACAGGATCGTGACGATGCACTCAGCAAGGCTCGTTTCGAGTTCGACTGGAACAAACAGTTCGAACTGGCACTCGACCCGGAAACCGCTCGCGCCTATCACGACGAGACGCTTCCGCAGGACACCTTTAAGAGCGCACATTTCTGTAGCATGTGCGGCCCCAAGTACTGCTCGATGAAAATCACAGAAGACATCAAGCAGATGGCAAAGGATGGCGAGCTGTTCCAGATTACGAACGACTAGAGCAGGTTTCGAAACCCGGATTCCCAGCCCCGGAACGCTTGCCTTACTGGCTCGACCATGCAGGCAAAATCGTTTTGAAACGGGTTCTAGCCAACGCAACAGCCGCGAACGCACGACCGTGTGCGTTCGCGTGAGTTGCAAGACAGCGGTCCAGGAATCGCTTCCTTATGCCTGATAGCTCGTCCGATGATCCGCAGCCGACAGATCGCTCGCAAGGTAGCGATCTGTCGACCGCTGGGCGGCTGGAGTTCAGGCTGGTAGGGACCATCAACCCCTACGAACGCGCGATACTGTGGCACGGCGCCGCGTGGTTCTTCCTTGTTCTGATGGGCTATTACATCCTGCGTCCCATCCGTGAGCAGATCAGTTCGACGTATGGAATCCGGAATCTTTCGTGGCTGTTTACGGCGACGTTTGTCGTGATGCTGGTCGCGATTCCGCTGTATTCCCTGCTGGTGAGTCGTTTTCACCGACGCAAACTGGTCCCCAGCATCTACGCCATCTTCATTTGCTGCCTGGGAGGGTTCTGGGTCGCAATGCAATATGGCCCGGAGGAATCACGGATCTGGGTCGCGCGTGCGCTGTTCATCTGGATCAGCGTTTATGGCCTGTTCATCGTTTCGTTCTTCTGGAGCGTGATCGGTGACATGATGTCGACCGAACAGGGACGACGCATCTACGGTGTCATCTTCGCGTGCGGAACCATCGGCAGTATGGTTGGCTCGCAAGTCGCCCGTCGGACGGTCAGTCAGTTGGGCGTCGCCAACCTGCTATTTATTCCGGCCGTTCTGCTTGGCGTTGGATTGATTGTCTATGCTTCGCTTGAGCGATCCTACCAACGCCTCGCCGCAAGCAGTGAACGGCCAAAGACCGGAAACGCGACCGGTGGAAATCCGTTTGCCGGGTTTACGGCCGTGTTTCGGTCGCGATACCTGTTGGCGATTTGCTGTTTCGGACTGATCCTGGCTACCTGTGGCACGACGATTTATTTTCAACAGTCCGAAATTGTCCAGGCGACTTTCGATTCGGAAGAGGCCCAAACGGAATACTTCGCCGATGTCAACTTCTACGTTTCCATTGTCACTCTGGTCTTTCAGTTCTTTATTGCCGGCTGGCTAATGCGAACGATTGGGCTCGGCTGGACTCTGGCGATGCTGCCGATTGCCTACATCCTGGGCATTAGCGCCCTGGCACTGTCGCCGACCATTGCCGTGCTGGCCATTATTTCCGTCACCGGCCGAGCGGCCGAATATGGCATCTGCAATCCCGCCCGAGAAGTGCTATTTACCGCCGTGAACCGCGAGGATCGATATAAGGCCAAGAGCTTCATTGACACGGTCGTCCGCCGGGGTGGAGACACGATGGTTGGATCGTTGTACCGGGCGCTCCGTGAGTCCGCAGGGTTCGCGATGGCCACCCTGTCGTGGATGGTGATTCCCCTGGCCGTCGCGTGGACATTTCTGGCCGTCTTCATCGGCCACGAGAATGCGCGTATCGTCAATCGGGACAAACCGTAGACGACGTCCGTATCGGCAGCGCCGATTTGGGCAGCGCGATTTCGACAGCGCTGAAACCAAACTACCAAGGTCATGCGAAACCATACGGCCACAGCATCGAACCCCGCACGGCAATACAGACGAACGGGGACCGGCTATTCACCGTTCTGCTATTCACCGCCGGAAGTGTACCGAGTCTCGGTCGAAGTCGAATCCATTTCTGACTCCGGGTCCACTTCCAGATCAGACGTTTCACTGAGGACCTGCCGGGCGGTTTGCAAGAACCCCGGTTGCTCGATCAGATTCAAGACTGCGTTGCTATTCAACAGTGTGCTAATCGTATATTCGCTCGACCGCTTTCCCGTCATCAGCTCCACGAAATCGATATCTTTGCTTAGTTTTTGCACGGCCTCTTCCGTTTCTGGCTGCTCGCGCAATTCCATGACCAGCGGATGCCGCAGGAGCCCTCGCACATCGTCGGGCCCTTTCAGGCCATCAACGGACCGGTGAATCTCCGTAACCACATTGAGCTCTGGAAACCGTTCGAACAGATTGTTGCGTTCCGCCCACGGTCGCCACTGGCTCTGTTCGATCGCAGTCTCAAGTTGTGCAATTGCCGACGAATCCGCTCCGACTTCACTGCCTCCCTCGGTCACGGGAAACATGGGCTGAAGTACGGCAAATCCATTCAGAAACAAGAGTACACAGACGGTCGCCTGAAACGCCCCCGCGCCAAGGCCCAGCCAGGAACTCAACGTTGATTTGTCCCCGGAACTACCGGCCACCGAGTCGACCAGCAACGCCGATATCAGATGAATACACAGGAAGATGAGCAAACCCGCAGCACCAATCGCCAGCCCGCGGTTTAGCAGGCCGGTGGTCGAGAAATACTCGGCGAACAAGTGTTCAAATTCCACGCCCAACTGGGGTGCGAAATAGTACGCCGCAACAGCGCCGACCAGCGAAACGAAGAAACTGACAATCCCGCAGCAATATCCGAACAGCGCGCCCGCTGCAATCAGAGCAATCGCCGCCGCGCCAATGAGATCGTTTTGTTGGTATGCCTGCCAGCTGTTCCACGCCACGACCAGGGCACACACCGCAACAACCGAATTAAAATTCAACCAACTCGGTACCAGTCTGGGTTTGGAAAACGGGTCGCCTTGCTTTCCTAAAAATGACAGACCCGATGAGCGAGCATGACTGTTGTCGTCATTGACCAGGTAGGAGGGCCGATCGCCTTCGCAGTCCGCCTGTCTGTGGCCACTTGAGCTATCGGAACCCCACTTGCTGCCCCGCAGAACATTCGACACGCTCGGCATGTTCGAAGCGCTATTCGTATTCCAACGTCCAAACAACGCCAACACTCGGTCCTTAACGGAGTCGAGCATCTCGAAGTACGTTGCGTATTCGGGTTGGTCGCGAACGATTTGTATGTCTTCTTTAAGGCGACCTATTTCAGCCTTTAAAGAATCAACCGTGGAACCAATTCGATCGCTCAACTTTTCTTGCTCGCTCATCTTACTCTGCTTGGTAATCCAGACGTGTCTCGGTGTTGCAAGGCGATTTCGTGCCCGCCCTCAGCAGAAGGATAGTTCACTTCGAGTGCAAACTCGGGTGTCTCTCGAGTTCTCTTGATGTCAACAACAGGATTGACACCCATTGCCAACGAACACCACGAGTATGTCGGCATCTTTCGGCGGCCAACCCTCACCAAACCGAGGGAACATCCTCATTCCGTTTGCGGTCGCGAGCGTCGTTTTCGTTCTGACATCTCACGAATCAAATCGCACAAATGCGCGGCTACGAGCCCTCGAACTGATTTTGGTTTCCTGGTTCGATGCCGTCGTGCGACAATGGTACGGACGAGTGGCACATAAGTATCCACCTGGAGATTCAGAGATGCCTGACAGTCCCTGCGATGACGTTTTGCCGATGGATCCCGGTGGCGTCAATGAGACGAATGAACTTCGCTTCAGTATTGCGTCGATGATGTGCGCGACAGGAACCGTCGCCGTTCTACTTACCTACCTGAAACTCTTCGAACCCGATGAGTTCCTCATGGGATTGAAAGTCATCGGCACGGCAACTCTGCTCGGTGGCCTTTTGGGAATTCCCTACCGCCGGATCCCCGAAGCCACTTTTTGGTCACTATTGGGCGCCGCGACGGCGTTTCTCTGTGGGATTGGCCAACCGGTCGCACATCCCTCATTCCTCTGGGCATGGCCGCTGACGGGTGCGATCACAGCGACATCAGCAGTCATGTTGGATCGTCGGTCTCTTGCAACGCGGATGACAACCGGATCGATCATCGCGTTGTTGGTACTCGTTCTTGGCACGTTGTTGATGAATGGTGATCCGTTGGCAGCCTGGCAGGAAATCGCCTGTGGTCCTTTGGCCGGAGCGATCATGGTCGGCGTCGTCTGGCTGCTGGAGGCGGTGCGCAACGGGAAAAGCTATTCCCGGGCGACGATGGTATTCGTGCTAACGCTTGGCGTTGTCGCGGGCAACGTTTTTGGAAGATGGGCGGGACTGCTTTAGAGCCGCTTGTCGATGCGACTGCGGATGGGCTTTGCAGGAGCGGGACGCATGAGTCTCTAGGGCATTAAATACGGATCGGCAAAGGCACCGAGTCCGCCGAGTCCCCCGTCGACGGCAACATCCGTTGCCGTGATGAACGACGCATCATCGCTGGCAAGCCACAGCACGGCGCTGGCCACCTCTGCTGGCTCGCCAATCCTTCCCAGCGGATGCCGATTGGCCAGCTCCTTCGCCCCGCCCTGTGCCTCAAGACTATCGACCACCAACGGCGTCTGAATGGCTCCCGGTGAAACCGAAACGACTCTGACTCCTTCGCGTGCATATTCGACAGCCCACTGGCGAGCCTGCAAAATATTGGCAGCCTTCAGTGGACCATAAACCGGCACGCCTCTCGTCGTTCGGTGGCCCTGTTCGCTGGCGATGTTGATCACAACACCACTGCCCTGCCGCGCCATCTGACGTAGTGCCCCCGCCGCCATCCATGTATAGCCCGAGAAGTTGATCGCCAACATTTTCGCATAGAGTTCGTCATCGAGTTGATCCACCGACACATAGGACGCAGGTGGCTGAATTGCCGCGTTGTTGACCAGCACGTCCAGCCCACCGAAGCGTGTGATCGTCTCGGATACGACTCGTTGGCAATCTTCCTTTTGTGAAGTGTCGCATTTCATGAATACGGCTTCGGCAGGAATATTGTTGGCCAGATCTTCATTGATGTCGGCCACCACGACGGTCGCGCCGCTGGTGACGAATCCGTTGCAAATCGCCAGCCCAATCCCCTGCCCACCACCGGTGACGACTACCACTCGATCATTGTTGATGTACTGAACAGCGGATTTTGGGCGTGACATGGAAACTCCGTTTGGATGTAGTTTGCAGAGGTTCCATTCTGTCAGAAGGCGACCTGCCCCGACAGATCGCTGGACGGTGTTTCCGCATTTCCAACCTCGCTGCCAGCCTGCCGACGGGTGGAACGATGGAGGTCATGCAGCACGTACTTGTGATGCCGGTATTCAATCGAGCTCAAGAGATCCTGCAACACACGGAAGTAGGCTGCCGAGAAGATGGCAAACGAAACGCCCAACCAGACGACTCCTCCAATTAGTACCAGCGGCCAGGCGTTCACCAACAAGCGTTTACGTGCGCCAAGATCACCGGCGGCATGATTCGAGTACCACCAGCGGTCAAAGGCGTGTTCTTCGTCGTGAAGACTCGTAGCATCGCCATGGAATCCCATGGTAACCAAGGCGTTGGCGCCAATGGAAATGGGGATGACTTCGGCATTCACATACCAGATCGCGGCATTCGTCGGCAACAGGATCAGCACCAGAAGGAGACAGACATCGCGAGTCACTCTGCGCAGAGCCAGACGTTCGATGTACTCACGTCGGCTGGACCGCGTACCGTCGGACCGTCGACAGTTCGCTTCGATCTTGCGATGAATGGCGACCGGCAGGTTGCGCACGAGGATCGTTGCCGCTGCCGCGACCGCGAGCCCCTCAATGAGCAACAACGTAATCACCGCGCCGGGGCGAAGTGCGATCGCAACGATCGCCACGAACGCGAATATTGCTCCAACTGTGAACTGACGTTTGAACGGCATGGTTTTCCTCACACGTGAGTCGACGTCCATTCCACAATTCTACTCGGGAACTTTGTCAACCGTCCAATCTTTGTTACGGCGAACTCCGTAATACGGATAGTAATCCCACATTACTTCCCCGTCGGTCTCGCGCGGATCCTTTGTCTCGACCAGGTAGGCCGTCAACTCGTCGCGGAGTTTTTCCAGCGTTTCGCGATAGGCGTCCTCGCTGGCAACGTTGTTGATCTGATCGGGGTCCTTCGACAAATCATAAAGCTCCTCGGCCGGATGCTTTGCAAAGGAAAGGTCGTAGAATCGGCGGTATTGGTCCGGGTTGTCCATCAACAGGGATTTCGTGGGCGACGAGTCGACTTCACCGAATGGAATCGCCCGAGCGCACACGGATGCGTCCGGGTCGCCGGCAGGCCAACGCTCCGGTTCATAGTTGCGAATGTAGAGGTAATCGCTCGTGCGAATCGCACGACAGGGGTAGCCTTTCCCGCCACGGCGGCAGCCATCATGCCGCTCCATGGCGAAAAACGCTCGATCAAAGTTTTGCGAGGTCGACTCACCACGAAACTCCGGCAGTAAGCTACGGCCCGTCATTGTCGGATACGACGAAAGACCGGCGACCGCCAGAAATGTGGCCGCGAAGTCGCTGAGATTTACCATAAGCGTTGACTCGCGACCGGGATTCCGAATGACCTCGGGCCACCGCACGGCCAGGGGCACTCGCGTCCCTGCGTCGTAGAGACTGGCTTTGGCCCGTGGAAACGGCATCCCGTGGTCGCTGGTAACGACCACGATGGTGTTATCCAGTTCACCCAACGCCTCCAACTGTGCGATCGCCTTGCCAACAACCGCATCGAAGTACTCAACCTCAACGTAGTAGTCCAGCAGATCGTTGCGGACCACGGGGTGATCCGGAAAGTAGGCTGGCACGACTACCTTCGCGGGATCTTTTCCCGTCTTCGCGCCAACGCCAAGCTCGAATCCACGGTGTGACTCGTGCGTCCCCAGCCAGAAACAAAATGGCTTTCCGGCGGGACGTTGCTTGAGGAAGTCAGAGAAATTCCCGGCATAGTCCTTGTTGGAAATTGCCCGATGGGGCGGCGTTGTCTTGTTTGCAGCGAAGATCGGACCGGCCGGATTTTCCGTTCGGCCTCCGGGCTCCAGCCTCCCGGGAGACCACGCCTTCCCCGTTGAGCCGACAAAGTATCCGGCTTTAGCCAGCATCGAGGTATACGTAGCGAACTCGGCAGGCAACGTGCTGTGAATGTTTCCCGCTTCCTTGAGACGCCAAATATGTTGCCCCGTGAGAATAGCACTTCGTGAAGGACCGCACGTTGGCGCATCACAGAAAGCATGGCTGAACCGCAAGCCTTCACGCGCGATGCGATCGAAGGTGGGCGTCTTCACAACCGGATCGCCGTTGGCTCCCGCGTGTGCGTAACTCTGGTCGTCCGAAATGCAAAACAGAATATTCGGTCTGTCTTGCGCATGAGCGCGGACGCCGAACCAGGCCGGAACGAAAGCGGCAATAAGGAGAGCAAGTTTCAGAACCCGGAATCCCAATCCCGGAACACTCGCACTGGAGAATTCGCACTGCTGGCAAAGGCGTTTTGAAACGGGCTCCAGAATTGCGTGCCTTCCGTTTGGCGATAAATGGGGGGGCGTGGTTTGTTGCATGACGCTTGCTGCCTTTGCTCAGAAAAATATCACCTGGAATAAATTGCCGAGATTCGCTAGTCTACGGGAAGGTCGTTCGACCGCTATTCAGCTGCACCGCAGGATGTCATCTCGACTTGGCGGGCTTATCTTATCATCGCGTAGGGAAATGGAGTGCACACATGAGGTCATTCGGCCTACTGATAGGGATCGTTTTAGTCCTGCATGCATGCAGTGACGAAGCCAGATCCGACTTTTTTGGTACCGGTTCAAACCAATTCGAGATTGAGTTTGTAACGATAGGTAACCCCGGCAATCAGCCGGACAGAACTGGCATACCGAACCCGGCTGGGGGTGTGGATTACGTTTACAACATGGCAAAGTACGAAGTCAGTCGTCGCATGATTGACAAAGCCAATGCGGAAACGGAACTAAACCTGACCATGGCCCCGATGGCGTTTATGGATGGTGGCCCGCGTCCAGATATGGCGGTCACGGGCGTCAGTTGGAATGAAGCTGCCCGTTTTGTGAACTGGCTCAACACCAGCAAGGGCTATCCCGAAGCGTACAAATTCGCCGAGGAAGTTGGCAGCGAAAACTATGTCCCCAACACGAATATCCTGCTTTGGGAGCCCGCCGACCCTGGCTACAACGCGGACAATCCATTCCGCAACAGCCTTGCGCACTACGTGTTGCCGAATTCAGACGAATGGTACAAGGCCGCCTACTACGACCCCACCCGGTTCGACGGAGAGGGTGGGTACTGGAACTATCCGACCGGTAGCAACGAGGTTCCGATATCCGTTTCCAGCGGAACGGAGCAGGGAACGGCCGTCCATTCGCAACGTCTTTCGCACGGCCCCGCCGACATTACACAGGCTGGCGGTCTCAGCCCCTATGGCATCATGGCCATGGGCGGCAATGCGTGGGAATGGGAGGAGACCGAACTCGATCTGGTGAACGACAACCCCGATGGTATCCGCGGGGTGCGCGGCGGTCGATGGTTCAACTTTGGGACAACGTTGAACGTGTTCAACCGCGATGATGACGATCCGCCCTGGCACAAGGAAAACGAAATCGGTTTCCGCATCGCCAGTATTCCCGTTCCAGAATCAGAAATCGACTTTGTCGTGACTCCGGGTACAGGACTGTTTGAGGCCGGCGACGAGAGCTTTCTGACCGTAGACGAAATCGAAAACGGTTTTCGCATCCGTGCCAAGCAAGTCGGTAGCGACCTGCTGAGGTTGGACCCGTTCGAACTTGAATGGGAAACACAAACCGGTCAGTGGTATCGCATCGAATCAACGCTCGATCTGTTCACCACCAACTCGGACGGACTTACCGCCAGAGACGTTTTCGTAGATCCCGAAAGCGGATTCCTCTTTGGTTCCCGTGTCCTCACACCTGCCACGGAACCAGGAACCATTTCTTTCAACTGGGAATTTGATGGACTGGAATCCGTCGATGACATGTTTGACGTCGAATGGGAAGTAACAGCCGTCCCCATGGACGCACCGATGAACGGCGATGCCAACGGCGACGGCGATGTCGACTTCTTCGATTTCCTGACCGTCAGCCGCGAGTTTAACTCAACGGACTCGTCGTGGTATCGCGGTGACTTCAACTTCGATGGCCAAACGGATTTCGGAGACTTCCTGATCCTCAGCCGAAAGTTCGGCCAGTCCGCATCCTCGCAGGCCGCGGCAGTTCCGGAACCGACGTCGGCAACCATGGCGTCCATTTGTGTACTCTGCCTTACGCTACTCGGCAGAAGACGACGGCGAGCCGGCTAGTCACTCGTCGGTTTCAGTTGCCAGAACTCATCGAAGAAGTTCGCGTCCACCACCTTTCCCGGCCAAAGCGAATCGGGTGAAGTCTGGACGTTGATAACGGCCCAGTCCGGCAGCTTGGGAACCTGCCGGGCATTGTTGAGATACGCGAACTCACGGTAGGTGAAGCTGCTATTGAGTACGACATAGCGTGCGGGATTCAGCGGGTTGGGATAGATCGCAATCAGCCCGTGATGCCCCGCATCGTACTTCTCGGAGTTCACCTCGACGGAATCCGGTGTCCAACGTACGGGCAACCTTTTAGCCACGCGTCCTATCAGACGATTGCTCCCGGGATCTCCCCACAGAATCAGGTTGGACGACGCGATATCTTCTTCCGTAATGTCGGTATCGTTCTTCACTCGCGCGTAACCACGAAAGTGCCGCCGCCAATGTTCAATGGCACGATCCAGTTCCGCCTCAGCCCAGTCACCAACCAACGCGTTGTTCGCTTTCCCCGTCGGTCGGACAAAGATAAAGGAGTCCATGAAGGCGTCGTCGATGGGGCCCTGTAGCCCGTGTTTCTTGGCAAGCCCGGCAGTTTCCCGGTCGCCCGCGTCCCAAACATCACCACGCTTCGTCAACGTCAATCGCAGCGAACGATCGGATTTTGCGCGCACGACATCGCCGCCCTTCCCGTTGATGAATACCTTGACCGGTAGGTCCATCCGATGCGGCCACGCCCCCGAAGGAATCTCGACGGTCAGCTGCGCGACGTTTTGCGCCAGAATATGGATCGTCGGTTCCGCCGATTCGATGCGTGCGGAAACCCAGGCACGCTCCCAGTGCTCCTCCAACGCGTCGACGGTCATCCAGTGCATGCGGTTGTACTTCAACGTGTACGTAACGAAATCAATCTCCCTTGGAAGATAGTCACGTCCTCGCACTGCCAACCCGTCCATTCGCCGGGCCACTTCGGCTGCCGAGTCCGGATGATACTTGTGCCCCGTCTGTGGACCGATCACATGCACCAGGTCAACGTTCAACTCATCCAAAGCCGTCGCCATGATATCGGCGGCCTGTTTCTGTATGTCCACTTCACCGCTGTAGGCAACCGTCGGACAATGCATCAGATTTCTCGCCCACAAGTTGCAGTCGTACATCTGCCACAGCTTTTCTTCGTACCACGTCGGATTCAGTGTTTCCTTTTGAAAGAACTTCAGGAACTCGGGCGTCTCGGAAAAACCGGCACCGGGGTTCGCGGCGAACCAGCGGTCCGCATAGTGCACGGCAAACTGCCAACATGCAGCACCGCCCATGGAGAAGCCACGCACACTGATGCGATTGTCATCAATGTTATAGTTCGCCTTTACGTGCTCGATCGCCTCCAGCACATCGACTTCGCCTGCGAACTTGAAGGCATTGGAGTAACGCCCGTAGGGATGCAACACGATCGTGTCCGCAGGAGCGAAGACGCCCTTGTTCTTCAGACGCTGCGTGAGAAAAACATTCTCGCTCATGGTTTCACCGCGACCGTGAAACCAGACGTCCAGCCGGTAGCGTTTCTGCGGCGAATAGTCTTTCGGCAACACCAGACCATAGGGCTGCACCGAATGGTCAATCTTCGAACGATAGCCGCGGACGGCCAGGCCTGATTCCGGGTCGTCGATTGTCGAGAGATCGCCTTTGCCATCGAGTATCCGCTCGACTCGAGCTTCCGCCCGCTGGAGGTGCTGCATTGCGTCGTCGATTTCCCGGTCCTTGAAGAACTCCTGAAATTCCAACGCGTCACTCACCGCTCGATAGAAGATCTCGACATCCGGTACGCGCTGGCGAGTTGAATCGTCTTCGGCATTCGCGATCTGCGTCAGTCGTTCCTTTAGTCGCGCCAATCCCGCGGCGAGTTCGTCCGCTTTGGCGACAGGAACTTCAATACCAAGGCGAGGAACTCGCCGAACGTTTGTCGGTACGTTGTCCCTGGGGCCATCCGCAAAAATCATCGAAGAAGTTAGCAGTGCTATCACAATCGTAGCGCATCGTAGTTGTCGCGAGTGCATGCGGGTTTCCGGTTGTGTGAGGGTGTGGACAGAACGGGTGGATGGTGTTGGTGGTTGCAGTTGGGTGTGCTAGAAAAAGCGCTTGCTCATGGAATGAGATGCTAGCACATTTGTGTTGCAGAAAACGGTTCGCAGCGCGAACAAACGCAGCCACGCGCAGCCACGTATTGGCTCACGGATGAAACCAATGCACAACTTTGTACACCTGCTGCGTCCGGCGTTGAAGTATCGCTGGACGCTTGGCGGAATCTTCTTCAGTTCGGTCATGGTCGGCCTCATGTGGGGCCTGAACATCGGGGCTTTGTACCCGGTTCTTGAAGTCGCTTTCAAGAAGCAGTCGGTACAGGAACTCGTTGCCGACAAGGTCGAGAAATCCCGAGAGAAGGCGGCGGAATACCGTCAGCAGCTGGCGACTGCAGCCCCCGCGGATCGTTCTGCCATCGAAATGGATATCCAGGCCGAAGAAACGTCGGCTACCTTTTATGCCAAACTCGCTCCTTACACTGCCCGCATGCCGCGCGATCCATTTCGTGCCATCGTCGTCATCGTGTCGACGCTGGTGCTGGGAACTGCGTTAAAGGGCGTTTTCGTTTTTTGCAATTTGATGCTGGTCGCGAAGCTGGAGCATCGCGTTACCTTCGATTTGCGAAAACGCTTCTTCCACAAATGCCTGAAGCTCGACCAGAGTTCCTTTGGCGAGGAACGCAGCAGCAGCCTGATGAGTCGTTTCCATGCGGACGTTGGATTCGTTGCCGCCGGTGTACGCTCGTTGTCCGGCACAGCGCTGCGGGAACCACTGAAGATCTTCACATGCCTGGTGGGCGCGTGTTGGATCAGCCCTCGACTGCTACTGTTCTCGCTGATCCTGACCCCCATTACCGCGATCACAATTCGCAAGCTTGCTGGTTCTATCAAACGGGCGAACCGGCGTTCGCTGGAAGAGATTTCGACACTCTTTGGCGTTCTGACGGAAGCCTTTCAGGGTATCGAAACCGTGCAAGCCTTTACGCTGGAAAGAAACCAGCGACGCAAGTTCTTCACGATCGCCAAATCGTGCATGCAAAAGACCATGCGGATCGCGTTCTACAACGCATTGACGAAACCCGTCACCGAGCTGCTGGGGATCTGTGCAATCGCGTTGGCGTTGATTTGTGGCGCCTGGCTGACGCTTAACGAAGCCACGCACATCGGCCCCATCCGGATGTTGGATCGGCCGCTGGACATGATTCAGATGATTACGTTCTTCGGTTTTCTGATCGGTGCCACCGAACCGGCCCGTAAGCTCTCCGATGTACTGAATGCCGCGCAGGCAGCCACGGCAGCTTCCGATCGCCTTGTGCCGCTCCTGGAACAAACGCCGAAACTGTTAGACCCACCCGCGCCCGCTACGCTGCCGGAAAAGATCGAGTCCCTCTCTTTTTCGAACATTGCCTTCCGTTACAACGACGATACGCCCGTCCTTGCAAACGTCACATTGGACATACCCGCCGGCGAAACGATCGCGATCGTGGGTCCCAACGGCTGCGGGAAAACCACACTCATCAACATGGTGCCTCGCTTCCACGATCCGCGACAGGGATCCGTCCTGCTGAACGGTACGGACCTGAAAGATTTTCGCCTGCGTGATCTGCGGCAGAGAATTGGCATGGTGACACAGCGTTCCATCCTGTTCGACGATACCGTGTACAACAATATTCGGCAGGGTCGTCTGGACGCCTCCCAAACGGACATCGTCCGTGCCGCGAAGGCCGCTCGAGCAGATGGCTTTATCAACGACAAACTGGAACACGGCTACGACACGATCATCGGTGCCGCCGGCGGCAGCCTCTCTGGTGGGCAGCGGCAACGTATCGCCCTGGCTCGTGCGATCGTACGAGATCCGGAGATTCTGATCCTCGATGAAGCGACCAGTCAAATCGACATCGAGAGCGAACAGCTGATCCATCAGGCCCTGGAGCAATTCGCTCGCGACCGAACGGTGATTCTGATTACGCACCGCCTTTCCACACTGGAGCTGGCCGATCGTATCGTCGTCATGGACCAGGGGCGAATCACCGACGTGGGCACGCACTCGGAACTGATCTCACGTTGCCCGTTGTATCAGCGGTTGCATGAAATTCAGTTCAAGCAAACCGGCTAGAGTGCTCTCGCAAGCACCGTCCGCTGAACTTGCTTGCTCGTCGACAGTACAGCGATTACGCTTGGACTCCACCAAAACCGGAGTCCCCGTCATGCGAATCATCGTGCGAACCATTGTGTCGGCCTTACTCGTTGCCCTTCTGCAATCCCTCGCCCTCGTCGGTACATCATCCGCCGATAAGCTCAACCTCTACGTCGGTACCTACACCGGAGGCGACAGCAAGGGAATCTATCTGCTGGACTTCGATACCGAATCCGGCGCTCTGTCGCTGCAGGGCGTCGCCGCCGAAACGACAAATCCGTCCTTTGTGGCCCTACATCCCGATGGCAGGCACTTGTATGCCGCCAACGAAACGGGAACGGGAGAGCTCAGTGCATTTTCGATCGATCGGAAGTCCGGAAAACTCAAGCTGATCAATGAAAAGCCCTCCGGCGGCGGAGCACCCTGTCACCTGGTGATCGACGATTCGGGACGAAATCTGCTGGTCGCCAACTACAGCGGTGGCAACGTCTCCGTGACACGGATCAACAAGGATGGCTCGCTTGGCAAACAGACGTCGCTCGTTCAACACGAGGGTTCCAGCATCAACGAAAACCGGCAGAAGGAACCACACGCCCACTCGATCAATCTCGATGCTGCCAACAAATTCGCCATCGCCGCCGACCTGGGTACGGATCAACTCATTGCCTACGCATTCAATTCCAAAACCGGCAAGCTGAAGAAAGCCTCCGCACTGAACATCGCCGCCGGCTCGGGGCCGCGTCACTTCGCGTTTCATCCCGACGGCCAGCATGCCTACGCGATCAATGAGCTGAAGTCGACGGTAACCGTGCTGCGGTACAGTTCCCAGGCTGGCAAGTTTGAATCAACGCAAACGATTACCACGTTGCCCCGCGATTTCACGGGAAAAAGTTTTACTGCGGAAGTCCGAGTCGATGCAAAGGGCAAGTTCGTCTACGGTTCGAATCGTGGCCACGACAGCATCGCCGTATTTCGCGTTGGACCGGATCATCAGTTGACGACGCTTCAGATCCAGAAGATCGGTGGTAAGACACCGCGCAACTTCACAATCGATCCAACGGGGCGATACCTGCTTGCCGCCGGACAGTCAAGCAACGACATCCACGTCTTCGCCATCGACCAGGCGACGGGAAAGCTGTCTGCCACCGAGCAGAAGATTCAGATCCCCAGCCCGGTGTGTCTTCGGTTCGCGAACACGCAATAGTCGGCAACGGTCGCAGCGACAATCCCACCGCTTCTAGTCAACCGAAACGGTGTTGTTCAACTGGACGTTCTCGCAGACGGCCCGCACCACTTCCTGCGCCATCTGTTTCTGATAGAACGAATGAACGCGACCGCTAATCACCAGACTGTCTCCAGCCTGGTCAACCTTCAGTGACTTGAGAACAGACAGAGGGCTGCTACGCAGCGCGTTTCTTGCCCGATCGAGAGGTAACGCAACAGTGGCCATAGTTTTCGGATGCACACGGCAAGAGGGCGACAACGACAGATAAAAACGGGTCGCGATGACAAGGGAGAAATCAAGATGATGCGACTGCATCTAAAAATAGATGTTTCAGATATGAAATGTCAACATCAAGCAGAAATCTTGCCAATCGATCGGAGGTACGCGATGACCTGTTCCGCCAATGCATCCGGCGGCGCCGCGCCACCGTCAAGAATCAACTCCGCGTTTTCAGGTGCTTCGTAAGGATCACTGATGCCGGTGAAGTTCTTGATCTCTCCGGCCCGCGCTTTCTTGTAGAGACCTTTCGGGTCTCTGCTTTCGCAGACACTTAGTGGCGTGTCGACGAATACCTCCACAAAGTCATCTGGACTACCAAGTGACGTAATCTGTTTCCGGGCAGCATCGCGGTCACCACGATACGGACTGACAAAAGCCGTCAGGGTCACCAATCCAGAAGCGACGAAAAGTTGCCCAACCGCCGCAATTCGCCGAATATTCTCTTTTCTGTCCTCGGCGCCAAAGCCCAACCCAAACCGCTTGGCGTATTCGTCACCACATTCGGCCAGAATCTGCGGACTTGCATTCAAACCATGCCGCACGTTGTCGCCATCCAGCAGGTACGTCTTAACGCCCAAAGCGTGCAGCTTGTGATCGACGGCGTTGGCAACGGTACTCTTCCCGCTGCCACTGAGCCCCGTGAACCATACAACGCAGCCCGATTGGCCCAGTAAAGCCTCGCGATTCTCGCGACTTACAGAATGATCGTGCCATGTGATGTCAGTCATAGAATTGCCGCTGGGTTGTCGTAGGCGCGTCGCCTGGCCGTTGCGTGGCGACTTCGAAGGACAAGGTTGATATTAGTGAAAAGTCGTTAGGAAGGAGCTGCTATCCCGACAGCCAGCCGATCCCAACAGCTCGAATGTGCGTTTCGCCGATCCTTAATCGATGATCCCGGCGAGTTCGCATAAGTTTGCAGCCATTACGGGTTGCGGGCAACTCCAGACGAGGAAGAAAAGTGCCTCGCGACACCATCTTCCCGCGGCGTGACCGGCAACATATCCCGTACCTTTGGCGGCTGCGAGGCAGGCTTGCGTCGACCGCAAAGCCAAACTGTTGGCTCGCGAACGCAACTCCTCATTGGAACATGTCTGCTCGCCCATGGTTGCGCGAATCAGTTCGTCAGCCAATTGCCCCGCTTCCGACTGAAAGGCCTCCGCGGCACGTTGCAGGTCCGGCCTCTGCTGTGCTTCCTGTTGCAAGAACTCGATTGCCGCGTTGGCCACTCCGACTGCTAGCGTCGAGGTTTGAACGCCGCCGGTCCGAGCTCCCACGCCCTGCTTCATCACCTGCTCGACGGGCCCCGCTAGCAGGAACTTGCCTGGCACGATGCAGTCGTTGAACTTGATCGGTCCTGTATGACTCGCCGTCAGCGCCATGAGCTCAACGGCGGGCGGAATCTCAATCCCGGGTAGCTCTGTTGGCACAGCCGCGAGGATCTGTCGACCATCGTCGCACGTCGCACCGACCACAACGTTATCTGCGTACGTCACCCCAGTCACCCAAGGTGCCATGCCGTTCAGGACGAAGCCCTCGTCGGTCTCTTCGGCCCGTAGCACGTTCGACTTCAGATGACGCCGACTGGTGGTGAGGTGCGATATGCCCACCGTGCTGAAGATTTCGCCGGCCGCCAATTTCGGCAGCAGTCCTTCCTTGAGCGGAGTGTTCTCGGACCCGGCGATCCGGCGGGCAGCTCCCGTGTACTGAGTGATAATAAAGGTCGTCGTCAGGCAACCGGCACTGAGCTTCAAATAGCCTCGGGCGATATCCTCAGGAGCCCACTCGGCCCCGCCCCACTGCCGGGCGATGAACCAGCGAAAGACGCCATACTGCGCACACAACTCCAGCTGCTCGCGCGGCCAGGCATTGGGAGCCTCCAACTGCGGCGCCATTTCGGCCAATCGTTCGGCCAGTTCATCGAGCCCATTGTCTTCGGGCGACTCAATCCACATCGTTGACTCACAGCCACACTATTCTTGATCAAAACCCGAAAACACAATCGGGTAATTCATTCATTGTGGCAGTATATCAGGTCCCACGCCGCTGTCTGATGGCGGTGCTAGCGGCCGCTACGTGAATATTTTTCGTCCGCCGCGATTGCTTTTAATCTTGTTGCCCTGCCGGTTCGATAACCTAAGCGAACCGTATTCAAGGGGATTTCTGCCGATGACAAATTCAACAGTCGTTGAACATCAAAACAACGTATTCTCACCACAGAACGAAATGGCCGCCCAGAGCCTGTACGAGAAGTGTCAAGCTCTCGCCAGTAACCTGTGGTGGTCGTGGCACCCGGAAGTGATCAATCTATTCCGGGATCTGGATCCAATCCGCTGGCGACAACTCGATCATAACCCGATCGCGCTGCTGAAGGAGTTTTCCCCGGAGCGGCTGGACCAACGTGCCAACGAGATGGTGCTTTACAGTCGCATTCACCATGCCTACCGGCAGCTGAAAGAGTACGTTTCCACGCAAAAGACGTGGGCACGCAACAATGCCGGCGTACTGGGTGCTCAACCGGTGGCCTACTTCTCCGCCGAGTTCGGGATTCACGAATCGGTGCCCATCTACTCGGGCGGACTGGGTGTTCTCTCGGGTGACCACATCAAGAGTGCCAGCGGATTGGGCGTGCCTCTGGTCGCCATCGGACTGTTCTACAGCCAGGGCTACTTCAAGCAGCGACTGAACGGCGAAGGCTTTCAGGAAGAAGAGTACCTCGACACCAAAGTCGAAAACCTGCCGCTCGAGCCAGCACGGGACACCAACGGTAATCCCATCACCGTTTCGATTCCAACCCGCGTGGGCGACCTGCGTGCTCGCGTTTGGCTGATGGCCGTCGGCCGAGTCAAACTGTACCTGCTGGACTGCTCGATCGAAGAGAACAGCCCGGAAGATCGTCAGCTCACCAATCGCCTCTACGGTGGTGACGAACGTCAACGCATTCGTCAGGAACTTGTCCTGGGCGTCGGTGGCGTGAAGGCCCTGGAAGCTCTGGGCATTCACCCTAGCGTCTATCACCTTAACGAAGGCCACAGCGCGTTCGCTCCGCTGGAAGTCGTTCGCCAACGCATGCACAACGACGGCATGACGTTCGACGACGCCGTCCGCGAAGTGGCACGCCAAACGGTCTTCACCACGCACACGCCCGTTCCTGCCGGTCACGACCGCTTCGGTTCCGACCTCGTGGAAGAGCACCTGGGACCACTGCGTGATCAACTGGGAATCTCCTACGAACAACTGATGGCATTCGGCCGAGTCGAGCCGCAGAACCATCAGGAGTCGGTTTGCATGACCGTCATGGGACTCAAATTGTCCCGCCGAGCCAACGCGGTTAGCTCGCTGCATGGTCACGTTACTCGCCGCATGTGGGCTCATCTGTGGCCCTGGCGAACCGAAGAGGAAATCCCGATCGGGCACATCACCAACGGCGTTCACGTCCCCAGTTGGCTGGCCTGGCAGATGCAGCAGTTGTACGACCGCAACTTCGTACCGGGCTGGATCAAACGCATGGGCGAGCCGGAAGTCTGGCAGGCGATTCATAACGTCGATCCCGGTGAATTGTGGGAAACGCATAGCACGTTGAAGAATCTGTTGTTGGCCTTCGTTCGCCGTCGCATCAGCCGACAGTGTCGTCGACGCGGCGAAAACGATGATATCGTCGAAGCAGCACGTCACTTGCTGAATCCCGAAGTGCTGACCATCGGTTTTGCTCGTCGTTTCGCAACGTACAAGCGAGCCAACCTGCTGATGGCCGACATGGACCGCTTCCTGCGAATCCTCGGTGACAACGAGCGTCCGGTTCAGTTCATCTTCTCGGGCAAAGCTCACCCGAAGGACGAACCAGGCAAGCAGTTGATTCAGGAGATCAGCAACCTTCGTCACGATCCTCGTTACGCTGGCAAGATCGTCTTCATTGAAGACTACGACATCAACGTTTGCCGTCACATGATTCAGGGCGTCGATGTGTGGTTGAACAACCCACGCCGTCCCCTTGAAGCTTCCGGCACCAGTGGCGAGAAAGTCGTCCTCAACGGTGGATTGAACCTTTCGATCCTCGACGGTTGGTGGGCCGAAGCGTACGACGGAACGAATGGTTTTGCGATCGGCCAGGGTCGTGAGCATACGAATACCGACATCCACGATCAGCGTGACGGCGAGCAGCTGTACCACGCGTTGGAGAAGAAGGTAATTCCTCTGTACTACAACCGAGACGTCGATGGTCTGCCGCAAGAGTGGATCAAGATGATGATGAACTCGATCGGTTCACTGGCATGGCGTTTTAGTGCTCATCGAATGGTGATGGACTACACCCGCGCCGCCTACGTACCGGCCGCTGGTGGCCTGAGCTGCGACATGTAAGTCACGCTCGCAACACCTGGTCTCAATCAAAAGCAGCTCCGCAAGTCGGGGCTGCTTTTTTTTGCAACGGCCGACATGTTGGAACGCAGCATATGATCACCTGGCTGGTGGTGTCTGGACAAACGGGAGGGCGAGGCCCCCGCCGAGCCGAACCACGCTCAAATTGCAAACCAATCGTACATTCAAGCACGGTTCGGCAGGAGCCTCACCCTCCCGGCACTGCATGTCGCAACAGAAACGCAGCGCCGGTTCATGCCGGTCGCAACCTCCGCGCCCCACGGCAACGGCCCAGGGAAACGGACCTACGAAATCGCAGAGCGTGGCTGGATAATCGGGAGGGCGAGGCTCCCGCCGAGCCGAACCACGCTCCAATCGCAAAACAGCCGATCACCAAGGCAAGGTTCGGCAGGAGCCTCACCCTCCCGGCACTGCATGCCGCAATCGAAACGCAGCACCGGTTCATGCCGGTCGCAACCTCCGCGCCCCACGGCAACGGCCCAGGGAAACGGACCTACGAAATCACAGAGCGTGGCTGGATAATCGGGAGGGCGAGGCTCCCGCCGAGCCGAATCACGCTCCAATCGCAAAACGGCCGTACAACCAAGGCGCGGTTCGGCAGGAGCCTCACCCTCCCGGCGCTGCTGCAGTAATCGAAACGCAGCACCGGCTCATAGCGGCCCTAGTTCGTATTGGAATCCGAGCGACGCTCGGACGTCAGACTGGCCTGAGCGCCAGCGTCCGGATCAGCGAGTGCTTCTTTGCTGACCATGATGCCTGTGACAAACCAACCGTTCTCCAGCGGTTTGACATAGAGCCCCGCGGGTCCCAGATAACGCCGCACCACCTGGAAATCGGGCATCTTCGTTCCATCAATTTCCGGTTTGCGAAGCACGTTTTCTTCTTCCGGACCAAGCATACGATTGAGCAACCGACCCAACATCGATTCGGACTCGGGCATCTTTCCCTGCTTGATCAGTTCGTAGGTCGAACGATACTCTTCGTCCGTTCGGGAAAAGAAACGGAAACTGTCGTCGCCCGCACCAAGCTCAGCCAACTCCTTGTTGATGAGCTGGAAATCGGTACTGGCACTCAATGTTTCGTGTAGCGGTCGATCCTTCGCCAGAACGTCGGCAAGCAGATCAATGCTGGTGCAGATCAGGAAATACGGATCCGCTTTCTCGTCAGGACCACGGGCAACCGTCATGGCCGAGTTTGGCAACTTGATGTCGCCCTCACCTGACGAACCGGTGTCCGCTTCAGCACCGGGCAACGGAATGGCACCGGGGAGCGGGACGGAACCAGGGAGTTCGATGTCCGACAAATCCACCTCGTCGGGAACGATCTCCCAAACCACGTGATCGCCAAGTTTCACTTCCCGCGCATCGGGTTCATCCTTCCACAATTTGCGGAGTGCAGCGACGACGGCTTTCTCGTTCTTGACGCGAATGGCAACCAGCAGTCGCTCGCTCTTGGTCGTCGTAGGAAGCTCGTTGTCGGAGAAAGTGAGAATATGATCGTCGAGATGCGCCAGCAGAGCTTCGCGAATGTTGATCATCGGGCCGTTCTGGTCGGTCTCGAAACTCTTCAGGACGTCCTCCACAAACCCTTCACTATCGACGACCTGATCGATCAGCCCTGTCGAGTAGTTGAATCCGTTGAGCACATTCCAGTTCATCGACATCATCGTCGCCAACTCACGCGGCACCCAGCGAGGAATCGGCATGTGCTTGCTGGCCGGAAATGCCAACATGCGGGCGGCACCGTTGAATTTCGTCGGTTGGTCCGTCACGGGAGGAGCAAACACGTAGCTGCGGTGAAGAACCTCGTAGCCCTGCGGTGAAAAATGAATGTATCCCCCGGCACCACGCACAGCATCAAAACCCTGGCCACGCAGGATCTGCACAAAGTTCGTGCCTCGCGTTCGCTTGCGCTGACTTCTCGAGTTGCGGAGCACTTCGGCGTAGTGAAATGGGTCAATGAACCAGCGAACGTCCGGCTTCAGATCGCCCGACTCTTTGGAAACGCCATTCATGACTTCTGAGAAAGTGCGCGAGGTAACCAGTCGGTTGGCAGCCTCACCACCCTCCGCGCGGGTCACGACATCCGTCAACAAGCCGCGGTGATTCGTCAGCATCAGTTGATTCTGCACGACGACAAAGAAGACTTCCTTGGGCTTCAGTTGCCAAACTTCCTTGGGAAGCTGAAATTGAGTTACGTTCGATTTGCCGACCGTGATCGAACTTTCGGTCGCCTTACGTTTCTTCAGGTTGGTCGAAAGTGTTGTCTTCAGCTTCGCAACGGCTTGATCGTGACCGGTGACGTCCACCAGCATGATCACGGCGTGTTCGCCTTGTGCCGGCAGCGTCCGAGCCAGACACGCCTCGCCGGCGAAAACGCCTTCAAGGTCGTCCCACTTCAAACCAAGCTGCAATTCGGTTTGGCCGAATCGGTTGCGCAACTGGCTGGCCAGATCTTCCGCAAAAGGCTTGATCACTGGATCATCCAGCAACTGCCCCAATTGCGTCTTACTGAAGTTTGCGTCGGTCGACTTCATGTCCGGAAACGACACAAACAAACAGGCTGTATCCGGTAAGAGTTGATCCGCAGGCATCACCGCACATGCCGACGGAACACAACTCGCGCTGGTCAGCAGAACAAACAGAGTGATGACGCGTTGGATTCTCAATCCCACGATTAATCTCCTTGAAACGCAGAACAGCGTAGTCAAAGCAGGAAAACTGAAGGGAAACCCGGAACATACAGGCTTAAGGGCCACTCTTCTAGCGGCATTTTTTGCTTGTCGCAAGACAAGACCGCGAGTCTGGGCACTATATAGTCCGTCATTACAAGAGCTTACACAGCCGTTCGTCGGTAGACGATTCTGGTGACCGACTGCATAATTCGCCGATGAACACGCCAACCGACAATCTCAGTCACGACCCAATTCACGGGTACATCGCATTCACATCCGGTACGTCGCTAGCTGATGGTGAGATCGCGGAAAGACAGATTATCGACCATCCGTGGGTCCAACGGATGCGTCATATCCATCAGTTGCAAACGGCATGGTGGGTCTACCCGACCGCAGAACACACTCGTTTTCAGCACATCTTGGGCGCCATGCATCTCGGCAGTCGAGCCATCGAACGGCTGTACCCAAGCTTGCGAGACGTTTGCACTTCCGGTGGAGAAAGCGTGCCGAGTCGCGGCTATGTCGAGTCCACGATACGAATGGCGGGGCTTTTGCATGACGTCGGTCACGGTCCTTTTGGCCATTTCTTCGATGCCCATTTTTTGACCCATTTTGGATTGACCCACGAACGACTGGGCGCTCACATCATTGAACATGAGCTGGGCGATCTACTGCGTTCGGTTCGCCGCAACCCAAACTCCGCTTTGGAAAAAGGTGAGCAGCTGGACCCGAAACAGATTGCATGGCTGATCCAGCGTCCGGTTGCCGGCGAGGATGCGAGTGAGTTTCCCAAGTGGCTACGCTTCTTGCGAAGTCTGCTGAGTGGCATCTACACGATCGACAACATGGACTTCGTTCTACGCGACGCATACATGTCGGGCTTCAGCCCCAAATCGTTCGATCTCGATCGATTGCTTCACTACAGTTTCTTCAGCGAGCACGGACTCACGATTGCCCGACGCGGCGTGGAATCTCTGTTGCGATTCATGGCGGCGAAATCCGATCTGTTTAGCAATGTCTATTTTCATCGCACGGTTCGCGGGATCGACCTTGCGCTGGCAGACGTTTTCCCGGCCAGTCGCGAGTTTCTTTTCCCGGGCAACCCTCTGGAAAACCTCGAAGAATATCTGTATTTCACGGAGACGTCCGTGCTGGTTGACGTTCCCCGCTGGCGATTCAGTGACGATCCGCGAAAGGCCGAGCTGGGAAGGCAATGGCACGACATCTTCAATCGTCGCGTCCCCCTTCGAATGGCTTGCCAGCGACGCATTCTGTTTTCCGAGGGTGAATCCGAAGCGAGCAGCATCTTCAGCGACCCCACGCTGGTCGAAGCCAAGCTGCGGAAACTGCTCCCCGAACTGCGCAACGATACCGTCCTGAAGATTGATATCGCTCGGCATATCTACCGCCCTCACACGCGCGGTCCCGCCGCCAACCAGAACTTCTATTACGACGACGATCGCGATACCGTCCGCTCCCTGTCGGACAATCAGCTGTTTCGCCACCTTCCCGTGAGTTCGCGAATCTGCAGGATCTACACCCGGCCGGAAGAGGTCGGGCTGGACGCGAGCATTGCCCGGGCCATGGACGAACTGATTGGCTCCACCGGGCCTGATGACCTGACCAACATGTAGGTATGATTCACGTTGGTCTGCCAAACATTCCTCAAGCCATTCGAAATATCTGAACATGGATCTTTCTGCACTGACGGCAATTTCCCCGATCGACGGTCGATATGCCTCCAAGACAGCCGACCTACGCGAAATCTTCAGCGAGTTTGGGCTCATCAAACGACGAGTTGAAGTGGAAGTGCGTTGGTTGCAGCAGTTGTCCAACCACCAGGAGATTCCAGAAGTTCCTACACTGAGCGAGTCGGCCAACGCGTTGCTGAATGCACTGGTCACGGACTTCACGCCGGCCGACGCAGCCCGCGCCAAAGAGATCGAGCGTACCACCAACCACGACGTGAAGGCTGTTGAGTACCTCATCAAGGAACGGATGGCAGGCAATGCCGAGCTGGAGGCCATCCAGGAATTCGTGCACTTCGCATGCACGTCCGAAGACATCAACAACCTCGCCCACGCATTGATGCTGCGTGACGGACGTCAGGCGCTCATGCAACAGATGACTGCGGTCGTGGATGGTATCGACGAACTGGCCGTGCAGTACGCCGCCGTTCCCATGCTCTCTCGCACCCATGGTCAGACAGCGTCGCCCACGACCGTTGGCAAAGAGTTGTTGAACGTCGCCGCGCGGCTGAGAAGACAGTTAAAAACCACTGGCGACGTGCAACTAATGGGCAAGATCAACGGCGCCGTAGGAAATTACAACGCGCACCTTTCCGCCTATCCCAACGTTGACTGGGAATCCAATGCAAAGTCCTTCGTCGAACAGTTCCAGCTACAGTGGAACAGCCTGACGACTCAGATCGAACCTCACGACTACATCGCCGAGCTGTTCGACGCCATTCAGCGATTCAATGTGATCCTGATTGATTTCGACCGCGATGTCTGGGCCTACATCTCGCTGGGCTACTTCAAGCAGAAGACAATCGCCGGTGAAGTTGGATCGTCGACGATGCCGCACAAGGTGAACCCCATCGACTTTGAAAACTCGGAGGGCAACCTTGGTCTCGCAAACGCCGTGCTGGGGCATATGGCCGAGAAACTGCCGATTTCACGATGGCAGCGAGACCTGACCGACTCGACCGTGCTGCGCAATATGGGGGTCGGCTTTGGCTACAGCTCGATCGCCTACGCTTCCACCCTGAAGGGGCTGAGCAAACTGGAACTCAACGAGCAACGTTTGAGCGAGGATCTGGACAACAGTTGGGAAGTCCTCGCCGAGCCGATTCAAACCGTGATGCGGCGATACGGCATTGAGAAGCCCTACGAAAAACTGAAAGAGCTGACTCGGGGTCAGAAGATCACTCGCGAAATCCTACAGCAATTCGTCGATACGCTGGACGTGCCCGAAGAAGCAAAACAGTCCATGCGCGAACTGACACCGTCCACCTATATCGGAAACGCCGTTCAACAAGTTGGCGAGCGGCGTCAGTAGCACGCTGGTGTACAGGCCAGCACCCGCACACCAATCCGGTACGTCAGACATTCACAGGTGAACGAAACGTCGCCGTCGCGCCGGCTGATTCACGCTCAGTCTCCTCGGGGACGCATTCACACGGACACCCATCATCCGTGCAATCCAGCTGCTGACCGTCACCAAGATTTCCGATCGGCTTTGCTCCGTCATCGACTGCCTCAATCAAACGCAACTCAATTAAGAAAACAACACCGCTCGCCGCAATGCACACGAGTGAACCCAACAACCCTACAGACAACATGTTTCCGCCTTCCTTGCATTTGCCCCGCCCGATATCTACTTTCGTCTGCGGATCAGGAACGGAACCGCTACCGCGCAAATCCAGAAACTCGATGGTTCGGGTACCACCTGCCACGTGATATGGTCAATCTCCAGACCGTTTCCGAGCCCCATGTTTGAAATCTGCAGTCGACTGATTCCTCCGGCGTACCTCACACCAAGAAAACGATCTTCTTCTTTGGAACCAAAGAAAGTGTCATCGGACAGGTCCATCGCATTCAGCATCCCCAGCGACTGGCCCTCGGCATCGAAGGCCTCAAGCACGACCTGGATATTCCGATCACCGTCCGTCCACGCGAGACCGGCGGCGCTGACTGGTTGAGCGAAATCGATACTCAGTACGGGATTCGTATCTGCCAGGAACCAGGAGTGCCCGGGATGTTCGACCGAATCCGACCAGAAGCTTCCGTCTGTGCCGGTCGCGTCGGGGCCCAGAATCTGACCGCCAGAGAGTGTCAGGAAAGAATCGAGGGCATTGTCCTCGAGGTCCTCAAGGTTACAGCTCGAACAGAACCCCATTGGGCGGTCTACTACGGACTGGTACGACGAAGGGCCGTAGAACATGGGAACCGCGAATGCTGCCGCGGGATAGCAGAGTAATACTGCCAAGGTGTAAATTGCCTTTGCCACCACGAAGTTGTTGGTACGACTCACGAGACTCTCCCAGATATTTCGGATCAAACGTTACATGCGGACAACCGCAACCGCGTCAAACTACCCATCCACGCCATTTCCGCAAGATTAAAACCTCGCATTTCCCACATCTGGTTTCGACTGCTTAACGATGAGTTCCGATCCCCCCAACGACTTGCTGACGCCAACACAGTACATGAAGGGGGTTGGACCACGTCGTGCGGAGGCGTTGCTGAAACTGGGCCTGAAGACGGCGCGAGATGTCCTGTTCTTTTTTCCGCGCGACTATGAGGACCTCACTTCGACGGCGTCCATCAACGATCTGGAAGAAGGTCCCACGTTTCGACTCATTGGGACCGTGGAAGAAGTCGATCTTCGCACCACGTCCAACGGCGGCAAGATGCTCGGCGTGCTGATGAAGCAGGACAATGCGCACGTGCGAGCGGTCTGGTTCAATCAGGCGTTTATGGCTCGGCAGTTTCGTCAGGGACAGCGCATCGTACTGACGGGGGCAGCGAAGCTGCGCGGATTCCGATGGGAGATGTCGCACCCTCGTGTTGAGCATCTTCAGGACGACGAGGATCCAGAAACGGGCTTACAACCTGTGTATCGGCTGACCAGCGGCATTTCGCAATACCACATGCGTTCGCTGGTGAGACATGCAGTCGAAGCCTACGCGGAACTGGTCAGTGAAGTCTTCCCTGCCAGGCTGCTGGAGCAGTACGAACTACTGCCGATCGCCGAAGCGTTGCGACTCATTCATTCGCCGTCGGACTCGTCGGACCTGCAAAGTGCACGCTACCGTTTTGCCTATCAGGAACTGTTCACTATGCAGTTGGGGCTGGCGATGCGCCGTGCATCCGTCACGCTGTCGCAATGCCCTTCCCTGCCCTGTGACGGCAAGATCCATGCGAGGATTGAACGCCTGTTGCCGTTTGAACTGACGGCCGGGCAACGTCAGGCGATAAGTGAAATCACCGACGACATGGCAGGCGCTCAGTCCATGAACCGCATGTTGCAGGGAGACGTTGGCAGTGGCAAGACGATGGTCGCCGCGTTTGCCATGCTGGTCGCAATCGCCAACAACCATCAGGCGGTCATGATGGCCCCCACAGAAATACTCGCTCGACAGCACTATCAAACGTTTTCGAAGCTGCTGGAAAACTCGCGAGTCCGAATCGGCTTGCTCACCGGCACGCTCAAGGCCGCCGAGCGACGGCAGCTCCTGGAGGAAATCGGAAACGGCGAAGTTGACCTGGTCATCGGCACCCAGGCAGTCGTGCAAAACGGCGTCGAGTTCGCGAATCTGGGGCTGGCGGTCGTCGACGAGGGGCACCGGTTCGGCGTGAAGCAGCGTGCGCGGTTGCGACAAGCGGATATCGAACCGCACTACCTGGTGATGACGGCGACGCCCATTCCCCGCACCGTCTCCATGACTGTCTTTGGAGATCTGGATGTATCGCTGCTCAAGGAAGTTCCCGCCGGTCGGCAGCCAGTACACACGTATGTAGGCACCGAGGACAAGCGTTCGCAGTGGTGGGAATTCATTCGCAAGAAGCTCCGCGAAGGGAGACAGGCCTACATCATTGCTCCGCTGGTCGATGAAAAGGAAGACCAGGATGTCAGCAGCGTAGAACAGCTTTACGAACAGCTGTGCTCGGAGGAACTGGACGAGTTTCGTGTTGGACTGGTTCATGGTCGCATGACAAGCGTCGAAAAACAGGACGCCATGGACCGTTTTCGATCCGGGACATCGCAAGTGCTGGTGGCCACGTCGCTGGTCGAAGTTGGCGTGGACGTGCCCAACGCCAGCGTGATGACGATCGAAAACGCAGAACGATTCGGGCTCTCTCAGTTGCACCAGTTGCGGGGCCGCGTGGGACGCGGAACGCAAGCGGGATTCGTGACCGTTTTTTCGCCATCCGATGCTCCGGAGGCGCGTCAGCGTCTGGATGCTTTCGCCAGCACGACGAACGGTTTCGAACTGGCCGAGGCAGACTTTCGGCTGCGTGGGCCCGGCGATTTGTTTGGCACCAAACAACATGGCCTGCCGCGATTGCGAGTCGCCGATCTACAACATGACCTCGAAATTCTTCAACAAGCCCGCGATGACGCCCGAGTTCTAATTGAAGCGGACCCGGAGCTCAAGGATGATGCGCTGGCCGAAATCCGCAACCGCGTCATGCTACGATACGGGGATTCGTTCGTGCTCGGTGATGTAGGCTAGAACCCGTTATGGACAACCAGCTATTGGATCGCCGCTGGCAGGAGGACAAAGTGGAATCGATTCTGATTACCGGCGGTGCCGGATTCATCGGCGGAAATTTTGTCAGACAACTCGCGGCCGCCGGAAGTCACCGGATCATCAACCTGGATTTGCTGACTTACGCCGCCAACCGCGAGGCGCTGGCACATCTCGAGAATCGCGACGACTACGTATTTGTAGAAGGTGATATCTGCGACCGCCCGTTGGTCAGCGAACTGTTGACTCGATATCAACCTCGCGCCATCGTCCATTTTGCAGCCGAGTCACACGTCGACCGGTCCATTTCGGCGCCCGACACCTTCATCCAGACGAACATTGTCGGCACGCATCGCATGTTGGACGCGGCGCTCGACTTCTGGTCGAAACTGCCCGCCAACGCAGCAGACAGATTCCGTTTCGTACACGTATCCACGGACGAAGTGTACGGCTCGTTGGGTGCCACGGGGAAGTTCAGCGAAACGACGCCCTACGCCCCCAATTCGCCCTATTCGGCATCGAAAGCCGCGGCGGACCATATCGCCCGAGCTTACTTTCAGACATATGGCCTGCCCGTCGTTACGACGAACTGCAGTAACAACTACGGGCCCTACCAGTTCCCTGAAAAGCTGATTCCTTTGGTAACACTTAACGCGCTGCACGGGAAAACCATTCCTGTTTACGGCGACGGCAGCAATGTGCGCGACTGGATTCATGTCGAAGATCATTGCGACGCAGTAAAGCTGGTGCTGGAAAAAGGCACACCCGGAGAGACCTACAATATCGGTGCCGACGCGGAAGAAGCGAACATCGATATCGTCCAATCGATCTGTGCGATTGTCGACGAACTCCGCCCGGAACTGCCGCACGCACCATGCCGTAGTCTGATCGAGTTTGTGGCCGACCGTCTGGGACACGACCACCGCTATGCGATCGACAGTGCGAAGATTCGCAACGAACTGGGCTGGCAACCGAAACGCAATTTCGAAGCTGGCCTGCGACAGACGGTGGAATGGTACGTACAACAACGCCCGGGGCTATCCGAATCGTCGCCCAAGGGTTTATCCGAATCGCCGCCCACGTCGTCGCCCGAATCCCAATCGCATTCGGAAGTCAGCGGCAACGAACACGAACCGCCCAAAGCGTTCGTACCCAAAACCGTTGTTGCCGAAACCTACGTACCCGGCGACATCGACGGTGTGCTGATCCGAAAACTGAAACCAAGAATGGACGCGCGGGGTTGGCTGATTGAAATTCACCGCGACGACGAACTGCCCGATTCGCTTCGCCCGGCAATGTCCTACATCAGCGAGACCAATGTCGGCCACTCACGCGGGCCGCATGAACACGTCGAACAGACAGACTATTTCGCATTCGTGGGCCCCGGCGAATTTTCGGTACAGATGTGGGACTCTCGTCCGGAATCGCCAACCTACGGCCATTGCGCCGAAGTCCGGTGCGGTGAATCCAATCCCGTCTGCCTGGTGATTCCGCCGGGAGTTGTTCATGGCTACCGCAACGTCGGTAAAGTTCCCGGGTGGGTCTACAACTCCCCGAACCGTCTCTACGCCGGACAACATCGCGCACACCCTGTCGATGAGATTCGACACGAGAAAGACGACGACTCGCCCTATCGATTCGAGTGATATTCAGGGCTGGCCGAGCATTTTCGGATGGAATCCCAGTCCGTCTTGATGAACACCGTCACCTGTACGACCTGACCGCACGTTCTTCATTGCCAAAGGTGGTACTGGGGCGGTTGCCCAAAACGCAACGACACCTAGAATCGGGACTCACTTCGCCCTTCTCAATCGCCCTCAACCGGAACAGTCATGGCAACACGTCGATACATCAGTCAATGGGGCGAACGCGAGAACATCGACGACGTGTTTGTCGTCACAGAAAAACAGCTTCGACCGAACAAGAACGGCAACCTGTATCTACTAATGCGTCTCTCGGACCGAACCGGTACCGTCAACGCGATGATGTGGAACGCCAACGATCGCACCGGCCGGGATTTTGACAGCGGCGACTTCGTGCGGATCGAAGGTACGACGCAGCACTACAACGGCAACCTGCAGATCATCGTGAACCATGTGGAGCCAGCCGAACCGGGCATCGTGAACGAAGACGAGTTGCTTCAGGTTGATCAGCAGCAGGGCGAAAAGCTGATGTCACGCGTCGCCGATTTGCTGCGGGGCATGACCAACGTGAGCTTGCAATTCCTTGGCGAGGCTTTCCTTGTCGATGAAGTTCTGGTTCGCAATTTCAAGATGGCGCCGGCCGGCATCAAGGCGCACCACGCCTACCAGGGTGGACTGCTGGAACACGTCGCCAGCCTGATGGAGCTCGCGGTTGTCGTGGCGGACCGCTACGAAGAAGTCGACCGTGACCTGTTGGTGATGGGCGCGTTCCTGCATGACATTGGCAAGGTTCGCGAGCTCACTTACGAAAAGGGATTGGGCTACAGCGACGAAGGCCAACTGATTGGCCACCTGACAATTGGCATCGAGATGGTCGATGAAAAAATCGCCCAGGCGGAAAAGCTATCCGGCGAAAAGTTCCCCAAGGAACTTGCCTTGCGTCTGAAGCATATGATCCAGAGCCACCACGGGCAGCCCGAATATGGCAGCCCCAAGGTTCCCATGACCTTCGAAGCCATCGCACTTCGCAACATTGACGAAATGGACGCCAAGATCGCCACGTTTCGGCAGATCATCCGCGACGACATCAACGACGGCAGCGGCTGGACGAACTACCAGCCCAATCTGGGCCGCAAAATCTACAAAGGCACCCGGCACTAGCTTTCGTTTCACTGCCGGACGTCGTCCACACGAAAGCCGGTTGATACAAGCAGGTCCGTTACGGGCAACGCTCGCTCTCGTGACCGTGGCAGCGACTACCAATGAAAAAGCCGAGGCAAAGTCCATGCTTCGCCCCGGGCATTTCATGACAATAAGTGCCGATCATTCGGCAAGTTCGGCGTTCCAGTAAGCCTCACTGATAAACTTCGACCAACTCTCCATACGAAGCGAATGGTCGCTGTAGATCGGCTTCCATGACGGACGCACCGGCTGCTTCCGCAGCAACATGCTCGCCTGTTCCGGCGTACGGTCAGCCTTCCGCGCGTTACAGCAGAGGCAAGCGAGCACGCAATTCGTCCAGCTCGATTCACCTCCCTGCGCACGCGGTACGACATGGTCGATCGTCAGCTCGCCACTGCCCGGCTGCTCATGGCAGTACTGGCACGTGTAGCGATCACGCTTGAATACGTTGCGACGACTGAACGTAACCGCCGCCGACGGTATGCGATCAAACTCCGACAGCGCGACGACTTCGGGTACGCGAAAACGCTGCCGCACGGCCTGAACAAACGGCTCATCACCCTGCGGTTTCAGTTTCGCCCAATCAGCCCACTCATAGAGCTGATAGTCTTCCGTGTCGACGATCCGTGCCGATTCGTTCCAGACCATGATCAGCGCACGCGCGACCGTGGCGACGTTGATCGGTTGCCAGTTCCGATTCAGAACGAGCGTCGGTCGTTCAAGTGTTTGCGTCATGATGGGCTCCTCCATTGGTTCCAGTCAGACAGACGCGATTTGCTGCACAAAGTTCGGCCTTGAAATTTTGCCGACGACGCCATTTTCTACGCAAGAAAACGGAAGAAAGGTCGCAAATTCACGCTGCGGTGTGGGGAGCGTATGACACATGGATGAAACGCAGCGGCACGCCCGAATCACGACAGAACGCACAAATCACAACGGAACGCAAAGTACGCTCGAAGTCGCATTCGAGGAAGCGGCGTCAACGCCAGAACCTCAAAGCCCGGCGAGTCGCCCGCTGGCATCACCAAAGTGCGGCACATCAACGCCCATGTGATCCATGATCGACAAGTAGAGATTGCAGGCGCGGCGGTCCTCGCTTTCACGATCCAGACAGTCCACCACTCGCCCAGAATCGATCTTTCCACCGCCCGTTCCAGCCAGCACCATCGGCATGTGGTCAGCTTCGTGCTTGTCGCCATCGAACAGATTGGAACAGAACAACAGCAGCGAGTTATCCAACAACGTTCGTTCGCCTTCATCAATGCCTTTCATCCGTTCGAGGATGTAGGCGAATTGCTGCGAGTGATACTGATTCGTTTTCAGGTACATCGCCTCGAGTTCCTCGTCCTCGCCATTGTGTGTCAAATCCAGATGCAAACTGCCACGCACACCGTCAAGAAACCCAAAGTTCATTTGCGACAGATCGTTATTCAACATGCACGTTGCAATGCGTGTCTTGTCCATCTGAAATGCCAGTACGATCAGATCCAGCATCAATTGCATGTGTACCGGTACGTCCTGAGGAAGCTTCTCCGCCGGGCGGGGCATGTTTGGTTTGTCCAGTGACGGACGCCAGCCTTCCAGCGTCTGCTGCTTCGACGCCTGATCAATACGGCGTTCGATACTACGCACGGAATCGAGATACTCCTGCAGCTTGTTGCGATCATCGGCGGAGAGTTGTGGACGCAAGGCTTTGGCATCCGAGTAGACCTCATCCAGAATACTTCGGTCGATTTCTCGCCCCTTGCCGTCGCCCACCAGCTGATCGAATACTCGCGAGGGGTAGATTTCTTTCGTCGCCGGTTTCGTTGCCGTCGACCACGAAATATTCGATCCGTAAAGCATGGACAGACCGTCTTCCAGCCGCAGCTCTGTCGGTTCGATGCCCAACACAAGACTGCTGACCGCCGTGCGACCACCGATCTTTTGAGCCATCAACTGATCCATACTCTGGCCGCAACGAATGTCGTCTTGCCGGGTGCTCACCCAACCGCCCGAAAGCAGATTCGGACTGCGGCCCAGATGCGGGCTCTTGTGAATGACGGCCTGTTCGTTGAACAGACCACGCAGAAAAATCATGTCCTGCGTGTGTCGGGCCAGCGGCTCCAGACCGGGACCGACCTGCATATCGCTCCCCTGCCCTTTCGCCCACCAATGCGAGGGCTCGACACCGTTGGAGAAAAAGACACAGCCAAATCGGACGGGAGCCTCACCCAACTCCTCCTGCCGAGTGACGCGTCCTGTTTCTTCCGCTCGCAGAGGCAGAGATGCCAACCACGGCAACGTCAGCGAAGCACCAGCACTCCCGAGAAATCCACGGCGTGAAACGTTGCTGATTCCGTCTTTCATGGCTCTATCTCTCATGCTTTTTATCGTCGCGTCAGAAACTGTTTGCTTTGCACAATCGCATCCGCCAGTTCAACGAGTCCGCCGTCTTCGGACATGCGTTGCACCATTGATTCCGCCAGCGCCCGATCCGTCAACAGCTCGCTCCGCCCCAGAGCGTAGCCAATCAATCGTCGAGCCAGAGTGCGGTGAAACTGTGCGTTCTGTTGCCGCATGTAGTTTCGCAACCCTGCCGGACCATCAATCCGGCTGCCGTCGCGAACGGTGCCGCTAGTGTCAATGGCCGTGCCATCACGATACGTTTCACGCCAACGACCGATGGGATCAAAGTTCTCCAGCGCGAACCCCAACGGGTCGATCCGGGCGTGGCAACCGGCGCACACCGCGTCGTGCCGATGAGCTTCCAACCGTTCTCGAATCGTCTTTCCGTCGCCGGTCACTTCATCCGCGGCAATCGAACCAGCGTCCGGCGGTGGCGGAGGCACGGGCGTCCCCAGTACACGTCGCAGAATCCAGTCGCCGCGTTTCACGGGGCTTGTTCGCAATGGTGCCGAGGTAACGGCATGAATGGCCCCAAGCCCAAACAGCCCGCCGCGTCCGAACCGCTCGACGCCATCAACACGTACCGAATGACGGGCGTCGTCCTTGTCGAAAGCGACCACGCCAGCCAGCTGATAGTGCTTCGCCAGTTCTTCCGTCACGAAGGTGTAATCGGCAAACAGAATTTCATCGATCGGTCGATTCTCACGAACCAGATTGGAGAAGAACGCCAGCGACTCGGCATACATGTCACGCTTCAACCCCGGCGTAAACGCGGCGAACTGACCGGTATCGATTCCGGGATATTCGTCAAAGCGATAGAAGCCAAACCACTGTCCGAAAAACTGTTCAGCAAATCGGGCGGAACGGGAATCGCGAAGCATCCGCCGCACCTGTATCGATCGCTGCGTAGAATCCGTCAGCTCTCCCGCCCCGGCCGCACGTCGCAACTCCGTATCCGGTGGCGACGACCACAGGAAGTAGCTCATGCGGTTGGCAATCTCCCAATCAGAAAGTTCCCGCGGTGTCGCATCGGGCAACGTCTCAACCCGAAAGAGGAATTCCGGTCCGACCAGGATTCTCGCAATCAATGCTCGGATGGCGCGATCGTGTTGGGCCAGCACCCCTTGATCGCCGACCACGCGATCCCCGTCGCCATCGGGAACCCTGGTTGACGCGGACACGCGATCATAAAAGCTCCTCAACCGCGATCGTTCTGCGGATCGCAAAGGTCGACGCCACGCAAGTTCTGCCAACCGAATGGCGTCCTCAACATGTTGGCTGGCCGCATTCCGCCTCGCGGATATGGCTTCACGATAACCGTGTACCAGCCGCTGCACGATCGACCTCGCATTGTCCGGCAGCAAATCGATCTCTGCATCCGCCAATTCGGCGACACTGCCATTTTCCAGCTCAAGCTGCAGCTTGTCGCGAGTAAACGCAAAGTACAGATCGTGATAGTCGAATGAGGTCAGCAGATCGTGCCACGCCGCCTCCAGCTCAACCCGTCCCGCGTCATCGAGAACGGATTCGACAAGGAACTGATCCTCACGATGGTATTTGATCCGGTAGTGAAAATCATTCCGTTCCGCGTTGTTGTACGACGTGTCCCAGGGAGCTGGAATCGGGTCGCGGTCGGAAGGCGCGGGCTCGCGGTGTGAAATCTGTGGCAATGCCCGAGCAAATTCGTTGGCCGACAATTGCCATTGTTTCGCAGCCTCCCCACGGGAATCAGCCAGCACCGCGGAGACGCGCCCCGTGTCCGCCTCCGTTTCCTTGTCGCCGGTCAGATCCGTAATCGAACAACGAACGACATGGTCGCCACTGCCGACCAGCAGGCGGGCCTCCACGTCAATGTCCGCTCGATCAGCCCCCCGCGGAATCTGAATGTCGAATACGTATCGCTGAGCACCCACGGTCAGCAACTCATCGCGTTCAACTTTGGTTTCGGCGTTCGCTTCGCTAGACCCGGCACCAAATACGGCCTGCTGTTGCGTTGGCAGTACTTCGCGAAATGGCCGCTTTTCGGACCAACCGTCCTCCGGATAGTCGAAGCGAATTGTAAAGTTGCTCCATAGCACGGCGGCCTCGCGGATGTCGCCTCGCAATCCGGGCTCAATCGACACCTCGATCTTCGACGATTGCGTGGGCGTTCGCCATCGCGCGTCCGCCTGGAATTCAAAGTCTGGCGCCAACGCAATCAGATCATTTGCCATCAGGGCGGCTTCTTCGTCATCGCCGGCAGTCGCTGCCAGCCGCAACTGCCATTCGCGAATTTCCTGCGCCAAGCTTTCGCAGGCCCGGCTTCCAGCTGCGATGGTGGACGCTTCGCCATCGCCTGGTACGGGCAACTCAGCCCACCTGTCCGCGAGCAGCGACAACGGCTCGCGCGCATCGGTACGGTGCATCGTGTCCCAGAGATGCTGTGCAAACCGCTCGGTGACACCGTGCTTCGCGGCGAGACTGCCGAGCGATTCTTCCTGCAGCCCCAACGTTTTACGATTGGCATACAACCACGTAACAAGAAGCCCGTTTGGGTAGTGCTCCATTCCATAGGGCTCGCCCCCCTCACCCGCGGCCGTGCGAAATCCGTATCGTCGATAGATGGACTGAATTCGGTCAATCGCGGAAAGCTCGAGGCCCGTCTGTCCGGGGTCGTGAAAGAACTGCAATGGCCCTGCACCGACCACCGCATGGGCGGCGACAAGCTGTGCCGCCTCCAGGTAGCGATCCAGTGTCGAACCCTGCAGGAACTGCACGTCGCCAACGTTGGCAAATCCCTCGCCGCCCGCTGAGTCGCCAGGAAAAATGCGGTCGAAGTCGAACTGCAATCCCGTCAGTTCCTCAATCGTGTACGCGTACTCGGCATTCGTCAGGCGACGGAGTTTTACGCGTCCCGGATCTCCGCTGTCGCGTGCTGCCGTTGCCGCAAGCTGTGCGCGAATCCGACTGGCGATCTGCTTGCGGAGCAAATCGTTCGGCTGCTCCATGTCGACCGGTGGCATTTCGGCAGTCTCGATCACTTCCGCAATGCGGTGCCAACGATCAAACGTCACCGCGAAACGAGGCCGCTGAAGAAGACCCGTCAGGTCAACGTTGGCTTCGGCGTCACTGCCGTCGTGACAGTCGGAACAGAATTGCTGCAGGAACGGCGCGAGCTGCGCGGAAAATTCATCGGCAAACGCCGACGAAGTCATCGTCGCCAGCCAGAAAGCAAACACGCATTGGAAAACGAACCGTTGCACGTCGTCGCCTCGGAGGGAAGTCTGGAACGACGAAGGGGATCCGTCGTCCGGCGAGTCACCACGGCAGGACCGGGTTGGCCCCAGTGTAACATAACGCCGCTCCCGGTTGACTGCGGATTCGCGCACGCGCGCCGGCACCGCGTGTGTTGATCGTTTAGCTGAATTGGGACAACTTGCATCTACATACCGGCAACTTGCGGTCAGCTTACTCGCAAGTTGCGGCGACAAACTGCTTCTTTCCATACATAATGAAAGCGGTAAACCGTTGCGACCTCCTGTAGTTCGCTCGTACGACCTAACTTCGTCGACGCACCGAGGTGTTGTCAGCATGTCCCCACCAAAGCCGCAAGCCGCGAGCAATCCGCCCGCAGCCGACGATCCCGCAGCCGAATTTCCAGCCGCCGTTCGAGCTCACCGGCAGGTGTTCGCATCGCTGTTCACTCCCAGCTGGACATTGGGGCTGCTGTTGGCCGCCTGTCTCTTTCTGCCGTCGTACCGCGGGTGCAACGGAACGGCCATTCACCTTTCCGAAGCGTTCGTGTTGGAAGACTATTCGACGAGTGAAATCTACACACGCTACCTGATGGTTTGGCCGATGCTTTTCGGTCTGATAGTTTTCTTCGGAACGGTCTTGTTGGCCTGGTCACGAAATCCACAACGGGCAAGCGTCCTCTGGTATGGATTCGCGAGTCTGATCGTTGTGCATTCACTACTCGCGATCGCCGCCATCGTCGGCTCGCCACCCAATCTCGAAACCGCCAGCGACTGGTCGTGGCAGGAGGTACTCTTGCTACTGCTGTGGAGCAGCATGGCCGTCGGTCTGCCCTTATTGTTGGTGATCACCAAACGCTATTGCCAGGACTGGTACCACGCTGCTATCTGGATGCAATTGGCGATATCCCTCGCGGCCGCCGTCTGCGCCACGTACGTCATTCCGTCGTTGTTGCTGGCCAGTGAACTACTGATCGGCGGCAAATTGATGATCACCTGCAGCGTGGGGCTTGTTGTCACGACGATCGTGCAACAGCTGGACGGCCGCCGCGTCCTCGTGCGCCAGCCGGGATCGAGCCCGCTTCAACTGAGCATGAAAGGAACTCTGCTGCTGATGTCCGTCGGCGGAATTGCCTGTTCGTGGGTCACAGCGTGCATCTTTGTGGAACTGTGATTTTGAAGCCAGAGAGTTGAAGCCAGAGAGTTGCAACTCACTCCCTACGTCTCACTCCACGCGACACTTCGGCAAGGCGGCCCGTAGCTTCGCGATCGCACCCGCTGAAATCGTAGCGTCGCCGGAGACAGCCAGTTCCGTGAGCTGAGTCCACGATTCCAGTTCGACCAGTGCCGCCTCCGTAATTCGCGTGCTCCTCAACTGAAGCGATCGCAGATTCCGCGAACCGGCCAGCGGCTGGATCCCGTCCCACGAAACACGCGTCCCCGTCAAGCGAAGCTCTTCCAAAAACTCCAACTGATCCAGCCCCGCAAGTCCCGCGTCCGTCACGTTGGTGTGCGACAGGTCGAGGATGCGAAGCTTGCGGTTTGCGATCAGAAGCTGCAATCCCGTGTCCGTAAGCTCCGTGCCCGACAAATAAACGTTCTCCAGATTCGGCAGCTCCGCCAGGTGCGCGATGCCGTCGTCCGTGACATCCGCCGACCACAGAAAAATCTGTTGGAGATTTCGAAGGCTCGTCAGGTGCTGCAGCGAGGCGTCGTCGATATCCGTATCCCGCAAATCGAGCGATTCCAGTTGTGACATCTTGCCGAGACTCGCGAAGCCCGGGCCGGTCACTTTCGCATCGTAAACAGCCAGCAACTTCAGCCCCTTGAGTTCCGAGATGGACTGCAGTCCACGGTGCGTGATCGGGATCGGGCCACTATCCTGAGTCGGTCGCAGGAACAGCCGTTCCAGCTGATGCAATCCAGTAAGCTTTTGCATGCCAACATCGGTAACCTGCGTCGCGCGAAACTCCAGCCACTCAAGATGCCGAAGCCGCTGTAGATGCGGCGCGAGGCGTTCCGCCGTAGCGTCATCCACTTTGTCGCCTTCCAGGTAGACACCCGAAATCGCAAACACCAGCTCCTCGCCAATCAGATCGGCAAGCCACGTGCGGAGCGGAGCTTCTGCGTCGCGGTCGTCATCCTGAAATCGATAGTAGATCGATCCACCGCTCTCCTCCACGATCCGAATGACGGCCCGCTGACTGTTGCCGACGTAGGCAAGCCAGCCAAACCACACCGCCATCGCTGTAATGAAAAACAGGAACGTACGCAGGCTGTAGCGGGAAAGCTGACTGCGACTCGATGGTGCATCGGACTTCGACATGGCGATCTCCGGACGGGGATGACCCATTGTTGATCCCGCCGTCCGAACAATCAAGACGTAGCGTCTTTTTCGGTTTTCGGCAACTCGCTTTGGCACTTCGGAGGCACGAGCGATCTAGAAATCGATGTCCGCCAGATCCGGCGACACCCACTTCTCTTTCGCTTCCGCGGAAAAGATTCGCTCGCGAGAGAAGTATCGAAACAGCCAACTCGAATCGCACAGCTTTGCAACGCGAGCCACTTCGTCATGCATCGATTCGCAAGCCCTGCCGCGTCGGATTTCGGAAGCCAGTTTGCGCATGAACATGACCGTGATCGTTTCGTTGTAGCCCGCCGGATCACCACGCTTCCGATTGTAGGTGTTGATATTCGTTCGCACGCGAGCCAATGCTTCGGAACACGAGTATCGGCGCAGGTAATAAACCGCCACGGTCAGGTGAGCACGATGCGTCCAGTGCTTGTAGGGCAAACGGCAAAGCTCAAACTGCCGCACGACCGATTCGATTTCCCGGTCGGAATCCAACGGCAGCTCAACTTTTTCGACTTTTCGATTCGACACTGGCACCACCGACTGAACCACCGATTGACAGGGACCCGTCTCAGCAGACAACCAAATCTCCAAACGGGTTCGCAAGACTTCATCCACGAAAGAGCTTGCACCCAACAATGCCATTGACCCACGTTGGCGGCTGGCGGTAATTTACAGAATCAAATTTGGGTAACCAAATCTACCTGCCGATAAAGAGAGTCAGCGACACACGACAAGGAGTCAACGATGGCAAGGCCAGCGGCGAAGGAACTGACCGACCGTGAATTGGAGGTGATGCACACCTTCTGGCAGCACGGCGAACAGACAGCACATGAAGCACGCGACCAACTGGAGTCACAGGGGCTGGAACGCGCTTACGTGACCGTTGCGAATCTGGTTCGCGTGCTGGTGGAAAAAGGCTACCTGGAACCGGTTAACGAACAGCGGCCCTTCCGCTACGTGCCGACCCGATCCTTTGAGGATGTCTCGAAGAATCTTGTCGGCGACCTCGTCCGACGTGTCTTCCATGGCTCGCGAGAACAGTTGCTCGTTCACCTCCTTCAAGCCAAAAAGCTGACCAGGAAGGAAAAGGCGGCCCTGCGTTCATTGCTGGAGGACGAATCATGAGCGGTTTGATGCAGGGAATTTCGATCGGCTTCTTTCACACGACCATCGTATTGGCGCTGGCGTGGATGCTATGCCGCTGCTGGACGCCGTTCCGGCAGGGTCAGGCGACAGGACTGGTTCGCGGAGTTACGATCGCCGCCTTCGCGTTGGTGGTCGCTGCATTCCTGCCGGTGCCCGACTATACGGTGGCGACACTACGAGGCATCGCGCCGCAACCGCCTCGGGCTTTGCCGGACGCCATTTCCGAGTCGCCGGTCGAACCGGCCGCGTGGGCGAACGGGGCGGGAGTTGGATTGAACCTGTCGGCACTGCAGTTCATTCGCGACGGTGCTGTCCTCACAGAATCAACGAACGGCGTGCGCACCAAATCGCCGGTGGCCGACTGGTTCCTGCCGGCGTTGACAGCTATTTCCGTCTTCCTGATTGCACGCCAACTGATGGGACTCTGGTCTCTGATCTGGCTCTGTCGAAACAGTGTCCCCATCGACGACGAACGTTGCCGAACGGAACTTGAACAGTTGCTCCGGCAAACGAAATCGCGGGCCGTCCAGTTAAAATCCACCAGCCTGATCGGCAGCGCGGCGACAACCGGTTGGTTGCATCCGGTCATTTTGCTTCCCACCGATCATGCGACATGGTCACGCGCAGAGCTTCGTGCGGCATTGGCTCATGAATTGGCGCACATCCAGCACGGCGACTTCGCATGGAGAATGGTTGCCGGACTGTATGCAGCCGTGCATTTCTGTAATCCGCTAGCGCACTGGCTGCGCAACCGAGTCATCCTGGAACAGGAACTCTCGGCCGATCGCGTCGCCAGTTCGCTGGTCGGAGGGCGACGCGCCTACGCTCGAGCACTCTCACAACTAGCCATCCGCGCCGATGGCTCGCAACCAAACGCGTACTATCCCGGACTCCTGTCCGTTACCCCAACCAATTTGTTAAGGAGAATCGAAATGTTACGAGCAAAGGAAGGCTCGTCGACACCCCGCAAGGACCGGCTGTATTGGTCGCTGGGCGTCGCGACGTTGGTGCTGACCACAATCGCCACAACAGGCTTGCGCGTGTCGGCCGAAAAAACGGCGCCCGGACCGGTAACGGAATCCGCCGGCTCATCCGTCACTGCGTTTGACCCCGGTCAACTGGTACTGGCCGAACAGGGCGTGTTTCTGGTGCGACCATCGATCCTGGTGGGCGAAGAAATGGGAATCTACAGTCCACTGCTTCGCCAAACGATCACGACGCACCTCAAAGAGTTGGGCATGCCGGAACTCGCGCTCGACAAGATCGAACTCGTCGCCGGCGACATCCGCGGCGAGGTGCGTCATACCGGCAAGACGATCGAGCCCGGTGACGAAGGCCACGAACACGCGTTGATTCTCGGTTCGAGCGGCATCATTGTTCGATTGCACGAACCACAGGACCTGGTCGCTCGCATTCATGAGCTGTTTCCCCATGCCGAAGTGCTGGACGATTCGAAGCAACTGTTCCTACTGCAAGCGATGCCGATCATGGGACCGGGGAGACCTCGAATCCGCGTGCTCAACGATCGAACACTCGCACTGTCCTTTTCAGCTGCCGGGCACAAATGGATCGCGTCTTGCAACGAGCACACTCGAAAAGAACATGCATGGCACGCGGCGTGGAAGGCAATCGACACCGGCGCCGTGACGGTCATGATCGACAAGCACGGAATCGAATGGCCGCCAACGCTGAAGACATGGCCCCAAACCGTGCAAAACGTCCTGGAAAACACCGACTTCCTTGGGGTTGGCTTTTCGCCGCAGAAGTCGATGGCACTCACGATCGATACAACGTTGAAGGCAGACGTGAGTGCAACTACCAAAAGCTCCATCGCGAATGACATGCAAACGGCGCTGAAGGAAACGACCAAGTCAGGCGAGGGGAAATTCCTCGCCGAGTGGTTGGACCGCATGGTGGTTGTTCTGTCGGAAGATCGGATCCGCATGCTGGGTCCGATTGCGTTTCCAATCAAGGATGTCGAGCACGATGTCGCCGATCGATCCGAGACACCCGACGAGGATCTCCCGGCCCGTCCGATCCGAATCAGCTCGAAGCTCGTTGAGATTGACGTGAAGAAACTGCAGAACCTGGGCGTCGACTATCTGAGCGTCGACGAGGTGGCCACGGATGAGACGGGTACGTTTTCGACCAGCGAAATCGCTCATTCGTTGTTCCTGTACATGAACAAGAATCCCCAAGCATCGCTCGCACTAATAGATCGAATGTGTGGGAAAGGGACGCACGGCGAACTCGGCAAGATCGTCGCCGCCCCCGTCCTCACGACGCTCGCAGATCGCCCGGCGAGCTTCAGGATCGACAACGAGTCCATACGCTTCGTGCCGAAATGCCGGGACGGCAGCCCCTTCATATCGCTGGACATGGAGTTCAACGGTTCTGTCGAGTGGAAGACGACGGAACTCACTCGTCCAGGCAAGACACACTTCCTGCCGGTCCCATCCAAGGCGAACGGAAGTGAAACTCGTTTCGTCCTCGTCCTACAAACGGAATTCGCGGATGACGTTCCGGCAACAGCACGGCGTAGCGATAACCCCGACCGCGAAAACCGTTAGCCGTCAGCGTCACTGCAACTCTTGTCACGCCGGGCAGCGTCAAATGATGTTGCCCGGTTCCGTTTATTATTGCAGGTCATTACTCTGGCTGACCTCATTTCCCGGAATAGAAATCGCATGGACAACTAACAGCGTCTTTGCCGCCCCAGCCACTGCGACGTTATCAATATTGCGTTGCTGCTTGTTTGTTTTTGGAGCTGTTGGTCTGGGCACTCGGCGTCGGATTTCGATCGTACAGACATGGACATGGACATGGAAAGAAGGATTGGAAGGCGACAACGGCAAGCAAGTTTGATGGCGGATTACTGACCACGAAGAACCGCATACCGCGATATGGCCCGAGTACATATTTGCGAAAGCCCATCGTTGGCGGACACGGCGAGGGTGTATGCCCCATTAGCAGCGGAAAAACAGGAAGCATAGACGCAAGGACGCAGAGACGTAAAGGAATGAAATCCTGGCGTTGGACCTTGCGTCTTTGCGTCTTTGCGTCTTCGGCCTTGGCGTTTCCAATCCGATCGAAGCGACGTTGAGTGGGCGTGAGTGGAAATGCTGGAAGGAACGACTTGCGGCGGCGTTTTGCTCAACATGCCCCATCTGCGGCGGAAGAATAGGAACGCAAAGACGATAGGACGCAGAGACGCAAAGGAATGAAATCCCGGCGTTGGAACTTGCGCCGTGGCGTTTCCAATCCGATCAAAGCGATGTTGAGTGGGCGTGAGCGGAAATGCTGGAAGGAAGGAAGGAAGCAAGGAATTGCGGCGGCGTTTTGCTCAACATGCCCCATTTGCAGCGGAAGAATAGGAACGCAAAGACGCAGAGACGCAAAGGAATGAAATCCCGGCGTTGGAACTTGCGCCGTAGCGTTTCCAATCCGATCAAAGCGATGTTGAGTGGGCGTGAGCGGAAATGCTGGAAGGAAGGAAGCAAGGAATTGCGGCGGCGTTTTGCTCAACATGCCCCATTTGCAGCGGAAGAATAGGAACGCAAAGACGCAAAGACGCAAAGACGCAAAGGAGAGACATCCCGGCGTTGAAACTTGCGTCTTCGCGCCTTGGCGTTTCCAATCCGATCGAAGCGACGTTGAGTGGGCGTGAGCGGAAATGCTGGAAGGAACGACTTGCGGCGGCGTTTTGCTCAACATGCCCCATCTGCGGCGGAAGAATAGGAACGCAAAGAACTAAAGGTTCCGCGGCGAAAAGCAGGGAGGGCCGACAAACAAGCGTGGTTCCGAGTAGCTCGAGCGGGATTCGAACCCGCAGCATCTCTGGTTCTGAGCCAAAGTGGTCTGCCTGTTGCCTATCGAGCCAAATTGTTCAAGCACACCCCCGAGGAGTCGAACCCCGCTGAACTGGTTTGGAATCAGCCCTGTTCCCAGAACTGAGGTGTACGGTCGATTCCGTGAACGGATTCAAAAGCGGAAGGCCAGGGACTCGAACCCTGAACGGTTTGCATACCGCAGCTGTTTTCAAAACAGTGTCCTCATCCAGCCGGATGCCTTCCGTTGGGAGTTGGGAGTAGTTAGTTGAGAGTCGTCAGTAGTCAGTTGTCAGTTGTCAGTCGCGTGTTCGTAGTACCGCCTTTCAGGCGGAACGGTACGGCAACGCGACCGAACGGGATTTTCCGCCTGAAAGGCTGTACTACGAGCGAACTTGGCGCTAACCGACTAGCCTTCCCTCAGCGCCCCCGACGGGATCCGAACCCGCATCAACCTGATAGACAATCAGGCTCCCTTCCCAGAGGGACTCGAAGGCTTGTTGATCCGAAGATCAAGGAGACGTGTTCGCCTCCAAAGGACGACCGACGAGAATCGAACTCGCGAACACCTGATTCACACTCAGGCTCCCGAACCAACACGGGACGGTCGACATGGGGGAGGAGCAGCAGAGGAGCAGCGAGGGGCGAGCAGCGGAGGAGCAGCGAGGGGCGAGCAGCGAGTGACGAGGATTTGTAATCGTCGACTGCCGAGTGCCCGTTTCATTGCTCATTTGCTCGTTTGCTCGTTTGCTCGTTTGCTCGTTTGCTCGTTTGCTCGTTTGCTCGTTTGCTCGTTTGCTCGTTTGCTCGTTTGCTCGTTTGCTCGTTTGCTCGTTTGCTCGTTCAGCACCGGGGACAGGAATCGAACCTGCGACCTTCTGGTTCAGAGCCAGACGCAACGACCAACAGTTGCTACCCCGGATCAAAATTAGTGGCTAGCGACGAGCCTCGAGCCTCGAGCCACTAGCTGCTCGTCGCTCGTCGCTCGCTGCTCTTCCCTCGTCCCTCGCTGCTCCTCAAAACTGCGGGGGCTGGAATCGAACCAGCATCTCGATGTTCAAAGCATCGAATCCTACCGTTAGACGACCCCGCAAAACGTGACTGCATGGCTGTGCTTTTCATTGCCTTGCAAGTCGTTCGCGCTTCGCTGCGGGCACGAAAAAAGCCCGATGTCCATGCCACCGGGCTCACAGTTTTTCACTGTTTTGCATCCCGTGTCACAAGCGAAGTTGATCGAGCGACGAAGTCATCGATTGGCTATGTAGTTGCCAATCCAGAACGGCGTCGACCGATATGTCGCGTTGATAAAACTGGTGCAGGAAAGTCATGGTTTATTCTTTGCTCGTTGATTTCAAATGCCGCGGCCACAACCGGCTCGCATCTATCAAGACGCGGTTCTCCCTCGCGGGTTCAGAAAAAATCCGGAGCGACCCTCAATTCACCGGAAAAATCAGAATTCAGAATCGATGAACCTACCGTTTGCCTCGACCGGGTTCCGCTATAGTGGCGAACTGATCAATCCTCGTTTCAGGGACGGCCATGAAAGCCCAATCACTGTTGCAAACCCTGTTTGTAGTCTTCGTCATCACCGCATCCCTCCGCGGCGACTGGCCGACGTACCAGCACGACGCCTCCCGCAGCGGCTCGACTACCGAACAGGCGCCGCGCGATCCTGTGCATGCGTGGATGTATCGATCGGCAGTTCGGCCAACTCCTGCCTGGGACGAGCCAGCGCTGTGGGACGGTTGGGGCAAAGTCTATGACCTCAAGAATCGGCAGGTGTTCGACAAGGCTTTTCACGTCGCCGTTTCCGGTGATCGCGTCTTCTTTGGATCGTCGGTTGATGATCAGGTGCACTGCCTGAATACCACCACCGGAGAAAAGGTGTGGACCTTCTTCACCGAAGGCCCCGTGCGTTTGGCGCCGACCCTTCACAAGGATCGGGTCTATGTCGGCAGCGACGATGGCTTCGTGTATTGCCTGTCGGCGGAATCGGGCGACCTGATCTGGAAGAAGAGCCCCGGTCCTGCCAACCGGCGAGTCGCGGGCAACGGGCGTGTTGTTTCGCCATGGGCCATTCGCACCAGTGTTGTCATCGAAGGAGACACGGCGTATTGCGGAGCTGGCGTGATTCCGTCCGAAGGTGTTTACGTCGTAGCCATGAACGCCGATACGGGAGCGGAAATCTGGAAGTCCGAAATGAAGGACCTGCCCGCACAGGGATACATGCTCGCTTCCAAATCGCGGCTCTACGTCGTCACCTCACGTGACACTCCCGTGGTACTCGATGCCAAAACGGGAAAACGCCTGCACAAGGTGAAGGGCGGCGTCGGCGGAACCTATGCGTTGCTGACCGGCGATACACTCATCTACGGTCCCAGCAAAACTGGCGACGTTAACATGATCGGCGAGAGCCAGGACGTGTTGGCTCAGTTTCAGGGCAACCACATGATCGTGGCCCAGCCGTTGTCCTACCTGCAAAGCAAAGAGGAACTGTCGTCGCTCGATCGCGGTCAGTACGTCAAGGTTTATGGTGAACGCAACAAGGTCGGACGCCAGAAATCGGCACTCGAAAAGCAACTGAAGAAAGCCAAAGAGGAGAAGAAGGAAGCGGACATCACGAAGCTGAACGCGGAAGTCGACGCGATCGCGAAGAAGTACAAATCGCTCGGAGACGAGTTGAAAGCGTGCTTGAAATGGCGGACCAAATGCAAGGTGCCGTTCGCATTGATTCTGGCGGGCGATGTGTTGATCGGTGGCGGCGACGGAGAAGTGATTGCCGTCGATGCACAGAACGGCCGCAAGCTGTGGACGCGTGAGGTGCCCGGCAAGGCGTACGGCCTGGCACTCAGCGAGGGCAAGCTGTTTGTGAGCACGGACGAAGGCACGATTCACTGTTTTCACGATGGCGTCAAAGACACGCCTATGGCAGGTTTCGCCGACCGCCCCGTTCGCCACCAGTCCTTTCAGGGAACGATTGAAGGCGCCGAGCGAATCCCGGACGGCATCCATGGCCCGTTCACCGAATTCGTTGCCGCAGAGAAAGTCAGTATCGAATGGGACACTCCCGTACCGACGACATCGCTGCTGCGATTTGGCCTGGACATGAACACATCACAAGTCCAGACCGACGATGAGCTGAAGACGCATCATCAGTTCGTGGTAGACAACGTTCAACGCGAGGTCGTCTATCGTTTTCAGGTCGGCGGCACCGATGCCAGCGGCAAGGAAACGACGACGGAAGCCTATCGATTCGACTCGCATCTAAACTATGTACCGCCACAACCGGTCGCCGCTTCTTCGCCCTACGGCGGGAATGAGCGCAGAAAAGCGGCGGCCCAACGCTACATCGATCTGGTGGGAGATCGCGGTTATGCGATGGTTGTCGGTGCGACCGACGGCGGACTGGCCTACGAACTGGCGGCGGCCAGCAACCTGCGCGTCCTCGTGATCGAAAACGACCCGGCCAAGGCGAAAACGGTACGCGAAACGCTGGAGCAGACGGGACTATACGGAGCTCGTATTTCGGTACACGTCGCGAATCTTGCCGAAACCGTTTACGGCCCATTCCTGGCGAACCTGATTGTTTCCGAAAGCATGTATGAGACCGGCAAACTACCGGCAGCGATGAGCGATCTGTATCGCTGCCTCAAACCCGCAGGCGGAGTACTGGCGTTGGAAACGAAAGACGCCGAGGCAGTCGAGAATCCCGAAACACCGTCGTGGCAGGAATTCAAAGGTGGTCCTGGCACGTCACTCGTTCATCGGCGAGATCGGCTGCCGCGGACAGGCGAGTGGACGCACCAGTATGGCAACGCCGACAATTCCGCGTGTAGCAAGGACGATCAAATTCGCGGCGAAATGATGGTGCAGTGGTGGGGTCGACCGGGTGCACGTCCGATGCCCGACCGTGGTAATCGAAATCCGCCGCCCGTTTCGGCCAATGGCCGGCTCTACGTGCAGGGAAATCGAACGCTATTCGGGCTGGATGCCTACAACGGAACAATTCTCTGGTCCAAGCAGATTCCAACCATGCGAAGGGCCAACATGCCGCGTGACGGGTCGAACATGGTCGCAGCGGACGAACACGTTTGCGTCGCGATTCAGGGTAAGTGCGTCGCGTTCGATGGACAGACGGGCAAACGACTGCGCGACTTTGAGGTTCCCGAAGAACTCAGGCTGCGTGACTACGACTGGGGTTTCGTTTCACGTATCGGTTCTCAGTTGTACGGATCCACGGTGCGTCGCGGCTCGAGCTACCTTGGCGACAAGGGCGAGTGGTACGAGGGCTTCGCGGCCAAGGACACGGCCAAGGTTACCAGCGACGGGTTCTTCTCGATCAACGCCTATTCCGGCGAAACGGATTGGACCTACGCTAACGGAGCGATCATCAATTCGACGATTACGATAGCCAATGGGCGCGTGTACTTCGTCGAAAGCCGCAATGACGACGTTCAGGATCTCGACACCGGCCGGCTTACCAAAGAGATCATGAAAGACCAGGTACTCGTCGCGCTCGATGCCGTGACGGGCAAGATCATCTGGGAACGGCCGTACGATTTCAGCAGTTGCCAATATGTCGCCTACATGACGCACGGCAACGATACCGTCCTCGTGACGGGAACGGACGAGAAGAACACGTTCCACACGTTTGCATTTGACGCGACCAGTGGCGCAGAGCTGTGGAAGCATTCGGCCGCCGTCAAGAAGGGCCACCATACCGGCCAACTCGCTCACCCAACGATCGTTGGCGATCTCGTGTACTTCAACAAGCACACGTATGAACTACGGACGGGAAAAGTGCTGGGTGTACACAACTTCGACTGGCATGGCTGCGGCGTCATGTCGGCCTCCAACCATACCGTCTTCAGTCGATACGAGTACCACGGCATGCTGGACCTGGACACCCACAAACGCACCGAGTTCCTTGGCATCCGTAGCGGATGCTGGCTGAGCCTGATCCCCAGCGGTGGGTTGCTGTTGGCACCGGAAACCAGTGCAGGATGTTCCTGCGGGCACTCGATCCAGACGTCGATCGCCTACGTGCCACGCCAGGTCGCTGACGCCGCCGGTACTGTCGACGACGAAACAGGCGGCCAATAGGCGGCAATAGGCGACGGTGCCGAAATAACCGATAAACCCGGCAGAATCGCGTCTTGACGGACAATCCAGGGAGGATTCTGCAGTCGGGGGGAACACGTTGGGCACGAAGTGGTGAAATTGCAACGAATACTTGATCGTCGCACCACACTCTTCGAATCCAACCAATGTCTACGACCACTGAACCTACGGTCCTCGAGAACATCGCGATCATCGATAGCGATTCTATTGATCAGGATCTTGCCGTCATTGACCACGAACTTCTCGCCGTCGAGGACTTCGACGCGGCCAACGCGGCGCGCACGCGCATCGGCGAACTGACCAAGCTTTCAGTCATCGTGCCCGTCTACAACGAGCGGTGGACGGTCGAACAGTTGCTGCGGCAGGTGCTGACGTCCCAGGTGGACCTTGATATCGAAGTTATCGTCGTCGACGACGGCTCCACCGACGGCAGTGCTGAGGTCGTCGAGCGACTTGTAGGCGAGGACGACCGCATCAAGTTGGTGCGACACCCGAAAAGACACGGCAAGGGCCGCGCGATCCGGACTGCAATCCACCACATCACCGGTGACATCGCCGTGATTCAGGATGCGGACCTCGAATACAACCCTGATGAATTCCCAAAACTGATCCGTCCCATTGTCGATGGTCGGGCCGATGCCGTATTTGGTTCGCGATTCGCAGGCCCGGAACGTCGCGTATTGTTGTTTTGGCATTCACTGGGCAATCGGCTTCTGACGCTGCTCTGCAATGCATTGAACGATCTGAATCTGACCGACATGGAGACATGCTACAAGGCGATTCGGGTCGACATCCTGTGTGGACTGAACCTGAAGGCAGACTCCTTCACCATCGAAGTCGAGCTCACGACACGTCTCGCACAATGGGGAGCCCGCATCTACGAAGTGCCGATCAGCTATCGTGGTCGCAGCATCGAAGACGGCAAGAAGACGCACGCAATCGATGGGATCAAAGCGATCTGGGCGATGTTCTTCTACCGCTGGCTGGACACGCGATTCACCTTTCACACGGGCATGTTCGTGCTCCGTTCTGTGGAGAAGGCTCGATCCTACAATCGTTGGATCGTCGATCGGATCTCCCCATGGCTGGGAACACGCGTCGCCGAAGCCGGAGCTGGCATTGGCAACATGAGCCGCCTGTTCGCGGACCGGGAACACGTGTTACTCGCGGATCACGATCCGATCTACCTTGCCGCCTTGAGAGATACGTTCCAGACGCGCAGCAATGTGCGAGTTGCTCACGTCGACCTGACGGCTGCGGAATTCGAAACCGACTGGATCGATGATCGACTTGATACGATCTTTTGCTCGAACGTCCTGGAACACCTTGGCCCACATCGCGAGATCCTTTCGTCCTTCCACAACGCCCTGACGCCAGAAGGACATTGCATCATCATCGTGCCGGCCGAGCCTGCCATCTACAACGGACTGGACACATCTCTGGGTCACCATCGCCGCTACACGGCCGACGAGCTGCGGACGCTCATGAGTGACGTCGGATTCGATATCGTACATTCCGAGCAAGTTTGCAAACTGGGCGCGTTGGCCTGGTTCGTGAATGGAAATATTCTCCGCAAACGCCGGCTCACGCCGCGGCAAATGCTGACGTTTGATCGCCTGTGGCCCATCGTCCAGTTGTTTGACCGCTTCCTGCCATGGCGAGGCATGTCATTAATCGTTATAGGTAAGAAACGCGGTTAACCGGTTTCCTGAAGTTGGCCGTTGCAAGACCGGTCGGGCACACCGAGACCTGAATATCCGCAGGAAGCGGTATCCGCAAGAAGAAGTATCCGTAAGAAGAAGTATCCGTAAGACAAAAACCCGCGAAATGATCGCGAACCCGGACGCAGGTTGATGCGTCTAGAAAGAAGATGTGCGGTAACGCCACACCTTGGTGTTAACAGGGCCACGCCGGCTAACAAGGCCATGCCTTTCCCGGCGATCGAATTCTATTCGCAAGCCCCGTCGCACACTTCAAACCCGGCGGAACTAGTCCGCTGTTTTCGCCGTTCCACTGCGAATGGCCTCTATTTCAGGCCGTCTGATTGCCCACGTTGGGTTCCGCAGGCGGGCTATCTCTCTTATTGTTTGTTCATGAAAGAATCAAATTACGAGCAGCTGGTGCTGCAGTACGTGGGACGCCCCAGGTACAAACCCGTCAAGGCCCGCATTCTGGCGAGGAACCTTGAAATCCCCAAGGACGAGCAGGACGAATTCAAACGGCTCATCAAACACATGGTGAGCGACGGCAAACTGTCGTACGCTCAAAATCACAAGATCCAGGCAGCCCGTTCTTCACCGATCGAAGGCTCTCCTGCTTCCGGCCCTGGCCGCAACGAAATCGTTGGGAAGTTTCAACGCAAGGCCGCAGGCTTTGGCTTTGTTCGTCCCGAAGGAGCAAAACCCGGCTCTCGCGACCGTGACGTTTACATACCTGCGAGGCAGACGCGAAGTGCAACCACCGGTGATACGGTACGTGCACGAGTCAACGTCTCCAGCCGTACGAGCCGACTCAGTGGCGAAATCCTGGAAGTCATCGAGCGTGGCACGAATCAGTTCGTGGGCACGTACTCGATCGAAGACGATGAGGGCTTCGTCAAAGTCGACGGTAACGTCTTCGAAGATCCCGTTTCCGTTGGCGATCCCGGCGCCAAGAATGCCCAGGAAGATGACAAGGTCGTCATCGAGATGGTGCGTTTCCCGACCTCGTACAAGCCTGGCGAAGCGGTCATCATGGAGGTGCTGGGTCCACGTGGACAGCCGGGCGTCGACACGCAAACGATCATCTATGAATTTGGCCTGCCGGGAGATTTCCCGGAAGATGCGTTAGACGAAGCTCGCAAACAGGCGGACCAGTTTGACGAGTCTATTTCGGACGGGCGCGTTGACCTGACGGCAGACACGATCATCACGATCGACCCGAAAGACGCGCGCGATTTTGACGACGCCATTTCGCTCGAGCGTCTTGAGAATGGTCACTGGCGTCTGGGCGTCCACATTGCCGACGTCTCTCATTTCGTTCAACCGGGCACGCCGCTGGATGTCGAAGCCAAACAGCGGGCGACGAGCATTTATCTGCCGGACAGCGTGATTCCGATGCTGCCGGAAATCATTTCCAACAACCTCGCCAGCCTCCAGCCGGACCGCGTTCGCTACACCAAGACGGCGTTCATCGAATACACCGAAGACGGCGTCCTCATCGACACCGAGTTTTGCACGGCCGCGATCAAGAGCAAGCGACGATTCACGTATGAGGAGGTGGATGACTACCTTGAAAAACCGGTGCAGTGGAAAGACAAACTGACGCCAGAGATTTTCAGTTTACTGGACCGGATGCACAAGCTGTCCCGCATCCTGCGAAAGCGGCGGATGGCGCGTGGGTCGCTGGAACTGACCCTGCCAGAAGTCAAAATCGATCTCGACAAGCAGGGCCGCGTCGCTGGAGCTCACCGTGTGGAAAACACGGAGAGCCATCAGATGATTGAGGAATTCATGCTGGCCGCAAATGAAGCAGTGGCCGTGAAACTGCAAGACCTGCAATTGAATTTCCTCCGGCGTATTCATGAAAACCCCGAGGCACGCAAACTCAAGTCACTCACGGAATTCGTCCGGGAACTGGGAATCGAAGCGGAGAGTCTGGAGAGCCGGTTTGAAATCAAACGCATCCTGGCCGTAGTCGAAGGCAAGCCGGAGGAACAGGCACTGAATTACGCCGTCCTGCGCAGCATGCCGAAAGCCACGTATGCCCCGCAAGTCGAAGGGCATTATGCGCTGGCCAGTGACTGCTACTGCCATTTCACATCTCCCATCCGCCGCTATCCCGATCTGACCGTCCATCGCATGTTGGAATCGATCTTCCGCGGTGAGCGTCCCAAAGACGATTTCGACTTGATGGCACTCCTTGGTGAGCACTGCAGCGAGCTGGAACAGCGGGCAGAACGTGCCGAGCGTGAACTCAAGAAGCTCAAACTGCTCAGCTATATGGAGAAGCGACTCGGCGAAACAATGACGGCTCTCGTGACGGGCGTCGAGGACTTTGGCCTCTTCGCACAGGGCGTGGAAATCCCGGCCGAGGGGCTCGTACCCATCATTGGTTTGCCAGACGACCACTACGACTACGATGGCCGCGCTCATGCCTTGATTGGACGCCGCGGCAATCAATTTCGACTCGGCGACATCGTCGAAGCGAAGATTGTGAATGTCGACATGGACGAACGAACGCTGGAGCTGGCGGTCGTGGGGAAACTGAGCGCCGACCGACCTTCATCCAGTGCATCCCGAGGCTCGGGCAAGGGTAAAGGAAAGGACAAAGGCAAGTCGAAAGGCAAAGGCAAATCGAAGGGCAAGTCCAAGGCCAAACGCAAAAGCCAAAGACGCTAGGCTGCAGTGACAGGCTGCAGCGACCGTATTGCAGCGCAACTCTGTCGTCTCTCAAACGCAACTTCACCGAACGATAATTCTGCCTGATAGCACTTCTATTGCTGCAATGCTGCGATAGCAACGCCAGCGGTTGCAGTACCGGCACCGCCGGCATGCGATGCTTCTCAGGCAGTTCCCAATCGACTCGCACAGCCCGAGATTTCCGGGAACGACTGCGTGCTATCGCTCCACTGCTTCCGATGAATGTGTTGCGACGCCTTCACCGCCGGCGTTGCGCTGCCCGTAGTGCCTTCAACTCCGGTACACTCACAAGGAAGCCTCGCGTGTCGACTTTCAAGCAAATCAAGACCCTGACGACATTCGCAGTGTTGGCACTCATGTTTGCCTCCGGATGCAATCGGGCATTCTATCGTGAGCAGGCCGACCAGGACGTCGCCTGCATGGTCGCGGAGAAATCCACGGACCCACAGTGGGCGCTGCCAAACTTCAACGTCAACGTTGATCCGCGTAGTCGATACTACGATCCGTACGACCCGGACGCGCCGCCGATGCCGCCGGACGACCCGGAATTGCACAAGTTCATGCACTGCGTGGACGGCAAGAAGGGTTGGCCGAAATGGCATCAGAACGGTGACCGTCAATTGCTGGAGAATCCGGCATGGCGAGACCGTCTGGGCGAGTACGCGAACATCAATGAGAAGGGGGAACTGGTCCTCACGCTGGATTCGGCATTGCAGATTGCGTACATCAACTCGCCGGGCTACCAGGAGACAGTGGAAGAGATCTATCTGTCGGCACTTGACGTGACGACGGAACGCTTCCGTTTCCAGACGCAGTTTTTCGGTGGCACGGATTCGACGTTCGGACACATCGGTCGACTTCGAAATGGCGTCGAGTCCAATACGCTCACGCAAGACACAACCCTTTCGCTCAGCAAGCGATTTGCCACGGCCGGCGAATTGGTTGTCGGCATTGCGAATCAGTTCGTATGGCAATTCGCTGGCCCGGACACCGGCTCGGTACTGTCGCTCCTGAACTGGAGTCTTGTGCAGCCGCTGCTGCGTGGTGCTGGCCGGGATGTGGCTCTGGAAACACTGACAATCGTCGAACGAGCATTGCTGGCCAACCTGCGAGCTTTCGCACAGTACCGTCAGGGCTTCTTCACGGGGATCGCCATTGGTGATTCGTCCGTTGCCGGTCCACGACGTCGTGGTGGTTTCTTTGGCGGCACGGGCCTGAGTGGCTTTACCGGTCAGGGATCGGGCGGTTTCGGTGGCGTTGGAGCCTCCGGTGGTCTTGGTCGTGGCTTTGGTGGCGGCGGCGGTGGTGCGGGTGCAGCCGGTGCAGGTTTTGCTGGTGGTGGAGCGGCGAGTGTCGGTGGTTACCTTGGTTTGTTGCAAACGATGCAGGAAATTGAAAACAGCCGAACGAGCCTCGAGCTACAGCTTCGAACGCTCAGTCTGCTGGAATCGAACCTCGACGGCGGCGTGATTGACCTGACGCAAGTGGATCAGTTCCGCCAAAGTATTGAAACCCAACGAGCCACACTGTTGCAGGCTCAGAATGGACTGAAAGACCAGCTGGAGGGCTTCAAGATTTCGGCTCTGGGTCTTCCACCAGATATTCCCATGACGCTGGACGACGCGATGATTCGTCCGTTTCAGTTGATCGAGGATGAAACCAACAAGCTACAGGATGACATTGCCGATCAGCAAATCATGCTTGGCGAGCTTACGTCGCCGGACGAGGAGAGCATCCTGTCGGCACTGCAAGCAGCCGCTACGTTGACGGGAGACTTCGAAGCATCCTTCGTGACGATCGAAGCCAACCTGCAAGGCCTTGAAGCGGCGAGTGCCCAGCGTGAAAAATCGCTCTCGCCTGAAGAGATCGACATGTTCCGGCGGGACAAGGAAGAGCTTTATTCGACGCTCCAATCGCTTCGTGATCGCATGAACACTCTGACCGAGAGTCGAATTGCAATCGAAGCGAACGCTGCCGGTGATCGTGATACGGCGGACCGCCTGGTCGTCTGGCTGCGTGACATGCTGGGTGTTGCCCAGGAGATGTCGCTGGTGCAGGCCCGCTCGAAGCTGGAGTCGGTCGCTGTCGATCCAATTGACATGGATGCGGATAGGGCTTTCGACATTGCTCTCGCAAATCGCTTCGACATCATGAACAACCGGGCTTCCCTGGTCGACACCTGGCGACTGATTCAGTTCAACGCCGATGCATTGCAATCGAACGTGGAGATCTTCTTCAGCGGTGACATGCAAACCACGGGCGCCAACCCGGTGAAGTTCCGGGCACCGACAACTTCGATGCAAGCTGGTATTCGCTTCGACGCTCCCTTCACACGACTGGTGGAGCGGAACAACTATCGTCAGCAGTTGATCGAATACCAACGTGCCCGTCGCGACCTGATCCAGAACTACGACGGTGTCTACTTTGGACTTCGCTCGCGACTGCGAAACCTGCAGCAGCTTCGCGTGAACCTGGAGATTCAGCGTCGAGCGGCCGTGATCGCCATTCGACGTGTGGATCTGACTCGTGAAACGCTGAACGAACCGCAACCTCCCGCGCAGCCTGGCCAACCCGCCTCGACGCTGGGACCAACGGCTGCTCAAAACCTGCTGACTTCCCTGACGGACCTGCGTAACACGCAGAATAACTTCCAGAGTGTCTATCTGAGTTACTATGCAAACCGCATGCTACTCGCTCGAGACCTTGGCACGATGCGACTGGACTCGCAGGGCCGCTGGATCGATGGACCGCTGGAAGGGTTTGAGACCAGCGAACTGGGAGCCATGTGCATGGGTGTCGATTCGCTGGAAGAGGAAATGCCTCTCGTGCCACCCGCTTTGCCGGCGGAGTTGCAGGAGATCATTGTCGATCCCAACGGAGCGACCATGCAGACAGGATCGACATCGGTCGAATATGCACCGTCTGATGTTCCAACCGAGTATCGCTCGGGCAATTTCGATGGCCCCATCATCGACAGCCCCGTGCCGCCCGCCCCGATTCAGGGTGTTCAAAACACTCGCGGTGACTCGATCCTTGATTCCGTCCGCAGCGAAATCATGGCGCCCTTCAGCAACGTCTCCCTCAAGCAGCCGCTGAGACGATGGCGTCGTGGTGGGAACGACTAGACTCCACTGTTGAAAACATCCCACGGACCCCGGTCCGGTAAAAGCCCTGCGAGTCATTCGCGGGGCTTTTTGCGTGAAGACCTGGATGTTCTCATTTCTTGGCACTGGAAACGGGGCAAAGGCCTACGTGATTACGGGGCTCCACAGGCAGTAAGGTTGCCCTCCACTGTGACAGCCGGGAGAAATCCCGCGGCAAACGAGTGGGTACTGTGGATTTCTCCGCAACACGTACGTTTCAGGAGAGGTAGTTATGTTGGTGGCGTCTATAATGCTGCGACCGCATTTTTACTGCCGAGTCGCCCCTCGCCGCCTCGCCCACTGTTCACCCCTGTGGACCGTCCTATGTCTACCGCTTCGAACTCGCAATCCGGATCCAGCCTACCTTGGATCTTTCTCCTGCTTGGAACTCTCGCGATACTGGCTGTGGGGATCGTGGCTTACCCGATGCTCGCGGGCAGTGGGAAGAGCGACGTTACCAACGTGCTAACCCATGAGGTCATCAACGATGACCTGTTGATCACGGTGACCGAAGAAGGCAACGTCGAAAGTGCGAGCAACGTCGAAGTGAAATGCGCGGTCGCTGGCGGCTCGTCGATTCTGTGGATCGTCGAAGACGGAAAGCAAGTGAAGCAGGGCGAGAAGCTGGTGGAGATGGATTCCTCCGCGTTGGAAGACCAGATCAATACACAGCGTATTGCCTACGAAAAAGCTCGCTCGACGAAGATCCAATCCGAGAAGAACTTTGCGGTCGCGAAGATTTCTGTCACGGAATACCTCGAGGGAACCTACAAACAGGCCCTCCAGGACGCGGACGCACTTATCACCATCGCGGAAGAGAATCTGCGTGCGGCGAAGAACTCACTTGAACACTCGCAGAAGATGTTTCGCAAGGGCTACGTGAGCGAGCTGGACATGGAGGGTGCCCGTTTCGCCGTCGAACGTTCCGAACTGGAACTGGGATCGGCGAAAACGGCCCGCGAGGTTCTGGAGAAGTTCACCAAGGAAAAAACGCTGGAAGACTTGCGTAGCCAGCGCGATAACGCAGAAGCCCAAATGAACTCGGACGCTTCTGCCTATGCACTGGAAGAAACACGACTCAAACGACTGGAAGATCAACTCAAGAACTGCATGATCATGGCCCCGCAGGACGGCATGGTCGTCTATGCAAACGAGCGAGGCGGACGATTTGGTCAATCCCAGGCGACGATCGAAGAAGGCGTGGCCGTTCGTGAACGACAGACGATCCTGCGCCTCCCTGACCTTGACCAGATGCAGGTGAAAGTCGCTGTCCACGAATCCAAAGTCGAGCAGGTGCAGCCCGGCATGCGAGCGCGAATCCGTATTCTGAACAAGGAGTTCACCGGGGTGGTGACGAACATCGCCAATCAGCCGGAACCGACGTCCTTCTTCAGCGGCAACGTCAAGGAGTACGCGACGTACGTACGAATCACCGATTCGGAGGACGGCAAAGTCGAGGGTGAATCGACCAGTCTTCGGCCGGGCATGACGGCGGAAGTCGAGATTCTCATCGCGCACCTCAAGGACGTGCCGTCGCTACCAGTCGCAGCAGTCGTCGAGAAACGTGGCAAGTACGTGGCGTGGGCGAAGACGGACTCTGAATTCGAAAAACGGCCCCTGCTCATTGGACTCAGCAACGACGAGTTTGTGGAGGTCAAAGACGGTATTGCCGCTGGCGACTCGATTCTGCTCAACCCACGTGCCGTCGTGAAAGAAGCACGCGAGATGGCGTCCGAAGAGGACGTGGACGTCTCGAAACGATTTGGAAACGCCAGTGCTCCGGCAAGGCCCGGTGGCGGTGGTCCCGGAGGTCGCGCTGGTGGCGGCGGTTCTGGTAGACCTGGTGGCGGTGGTGGCCCTGGAGGTCGCGCCGGTGGCGGCCCGAAAGGACCCGGCGGTGGCGGTGGCCCAGGAGGTCGCGCTGGCGGTCAGGGCGGCGGCGGTGCTCAAGGAGGTGGAGGCGGCCAGGGTGGCGGTGGTGCGCGTCGTCGAGCTGGCGGTGGCATGTCGGCACTCGACAAGGACGGTGATGGAAAAATCAGCAAGGACGAGGCTCCCGCTGGAATGCAAAGTCGATTCGACAGCCTGGACGGTAATGGAGACGGCTTTATCGACAAGGCTGAACAAGCCGAGCTGATGAAGCGATTCCAGGGCGGCGGAGGAGGTGGCGGCGGTGGTCGCCCGGGCGGTGGCACCTAGGCGACGCGTTTTGCGACGCGATTCCCTTCGGTGACGCACTTCCCTGTTTCGTTTTCCAAGTCTCTACGCGGTAACCATGTTAACTCGCATCCTCACGACCTTCCGACTCGGCGTCTACAGCCTGTTCCTGCACAAGTTGCGATCGGCGTTGGCGGTGCTGGGGATCCTGATCGGAATCGCTGCCGTCATCGCGTTGGTGGCCATGGGCGAAGGTGTCAGTTACCAGGCACAGCAACAGATCAAGGATCTTGGTGCCAAGAATGTGATCGTTCGTAGCGTGAAGCCGCCTCAGCAAAGCACGGCGGGCGGGCGGTCTGGCATGTTCATGGAATATGGCATCCTGCGTGACGACTTCAAACGCATCATGTCGAACCTGCCGATCATTCAGGAAGCCGTCCCGATGCGTGAACTTCGTCGCGAAGTTCGCAACGGCGACAAGACCGTAGAAGCTCGTGTTGTCGGCTGCACAACGGAATATCAATCCGTCAACCGGTTGTTTACGGACTATGGGCGATTCCTTTCCGACAGCGACAATTCGCCGCCACAAAACGTCTGTGTGCTGGGTGCCAAAACGGCCACCGCGCTGTTTCCGTTGGAGGATCCCCTGCAACGCGCCGTGCAGATCAATCAGGACTTCTATCGCGTTATTGGGGTAACGGCCGAACGCGATCCTTCGGCAGCGATTGGTGGCAGCCTTGATTCGCAGGACTACAACTTCGACATCTACATTCCGCTGGAAACACTGCGGACGCGTATCGGCGATATGGTCTTCACCAGCCGAAGCGGCAGTCGGGAAGGCGAGATTGTCGAATTGAGCCAGATTACGCTCACGGTTCCCGAACTTGAAATGGTCGAACCCGCTGCGGCGGTCGTCAAAACGCTGATGGAAAAATACCATGCGGACAAAAACGACTTTGGCGTGGTCGTCCCCAAGGAACTCTTGCGACAAGCCGAACGCCTGCGAATGATGTTCAATGGCCTGCTGGTGATTATTGCGGGCATTTCACTGATCGTCGGTGGCATCGGCATCATGAACATCATGCTGGCCACGGTAACCGAGCGTACTCGTGAAATTGGCGTCCGGCGTGCTTTAGGCGCCAAACGAGCCGACATCATTCAGCAGTTTCTCATTGAAGCCGTCGTTTTGACGTCGATTGGCGGAGCGTTGGGCGTGGGACTTGGATTTCTCGTCAAACCAACCGTATCGCTTGCTCGTTACATGCTGCTGAATTTCTGGCCGGATCTTGCGGCTGCCCTGCCCTCCACCATCATTCAACTGGAACCCCGTATCGCGGGTTGGTCAATCATTGCCTCACTGGCCATCTCGATTGGTGTGGGCGTGCTGTTTGGCCTCTACCCAGCCCGACGCGCTGCCATGATGGATCCGATCGAGGCGTTGCGTCACGAGTAACAGGGGCTGCTGGCCGGGCCTGCCGGTCCGGGCTGCTGGCGGCGAAAATGTGCTTTGGCAGGCTCCTTTAGCGTGACTACGACCTGCCTTTGTTGCGGTGTAGCCCTTTGCTTTACCTGTTTATCGCTATTCCCGGCGGTTTGCGGTTTTGCGATAATCGGAGCACTCGTGTTGGGCCATTCCGGCCAACTGTTAATGCGTTCGTTGCGGATGGATCCCAGATGCGTATTTTTTTCTCCGTTGGTGAACCGAGCGGTGATCTGCATGGCTCGAACCTGATTCGCGAACTGCGTCAGCATGGTACTGACTTCGAATTCTCTGGGTTCGGCAGTCAGAAGATGGCGGCAGCGGGATGCGAACTGACGGCCGATATGACCGAGCTCGCCGTGATGGGCTTCAGACGCGTTGTACCGCACCTCAAGAAGTTTTGGGACTTGATGTGGTTGGCGGATGCAGAGTTCCAGAAACAACGACCGGACGCTGTCGTGCTCATCGACTTTCCGGGCTTCAACTGGTGGATCGCACGGCGCGCCAGGAAGCATGGCATTCCGGTGTTCTACTACGGCACACCACAGATTTGGGGATGGGCCACGCACCGCGTGAAGAAGCTGCGTCGCCTGGTCGACTACTCGTTGTGCAAACTGCCCTTCGAACCGGAGTGGTATCGCGAACGTGACTGCGCCGCAACGTATGTCGGACATCCGTATTTCGATTCATTCCTCAACCAGCCGATGGATGAAGAGTTCGTGCACAGTCTGGGCGAAGATCCGCTGGTCACCATTCTGCCGGGGTCGCGCAAGCACGAAGTCACGAACAATCTGCCGGCGTTTCTGAAAACAGCTGACTTTGTGAAACAGACCGTGCCGCACGCCCAGTTTGCGATCGCCAGTTACAACGAACAACAGGCGAGCATGGCACGCGAGCTGGTGGCACAGCATGACGGAGTGGCCGAACCAGCGATCTACATTGATCGAACGCGTGAACTGATGCACGCTGCAAAATGCTGCCTCGCCTGTTCCGGTTCGGTCTCGTTGGAACTACTTCACGAACAGACTCCCACGGTGATTCACTATCGGATCGATCGGATTGCCGATTTCCTGCAACGCAAATTCCGCTGCAGCAAGTTCATCACGCTGGTCAACCTGCTCACCAGCGAGCGAAGATTCCATCCAGAAGACGACTACGACCCTAACGACCTACGTAACGGACGCGAGGCCCCATTTCCTGAATACCTGACGGTCGAGGACAAGTCTGCCGAAATGGCTCACCACATCGTCCGTTGGCTCACAAACGAATTGTCGCGGCAGGAAGTGATTTCCAGCTTGCGGCCGCTGCGAGAGAGTTTCGTTCGTCCTGGTGCCTCACAGCGGGCGGCAACCTTCATTCTGGAGAAGCTGAACGCCGCCCAGCAGGTCTTGCCTAACGACGCCAAAGTGGCATGATTCACTGCCGCTGTTGCCTCCTTGAGTCCCGACCTTCAGGTACCCCCAATGTTTGGCGAACCACCACGTAGCGAATACGACCTGCACTTCCGGGTTCTCGACGTTCCCGTTCGCGTGCATCCATTCTTCTGGTTGCTGACGATTTTCCTTGGCATCAACAATACGGGTCGAGGGATCTTCATCTGGGTTGGTGTGGTCTTCGTTTCCATTCTGGTCCACGAGCTGGGACATGCCCTGGCGATCCGGTTCTATGGCTGGACGCCACGGATTGTGCTGCATAGCTTCGGCGGACTCGCAATCTACGACCCCAGTTCATCGCCTTGGCAGTCAGGTCGTCGCATCCGCCGAACTCCGGCCATGCAGATCATGATCAGCCTGGCGGGCCCGGTCGCGGGATTTGTTCTGGCCGCACTCGTGGTGGCGGTCCTGTTTCTCACGCAATCCGAAATTGGCTTCTACTTCTTTGGGCGCTTGTTGCGTTTTGGGGCCGGAAACCCCATCACGAACCCTGATTTGGCGAATTTCGTTCTGGATCTGCTGTACGTGAATATCTTCTGGGGGCTGCTCAATCTGTTGCCGATTTTCCCGCTCGACGGCGGTCAGGTCGCACGCGAACTGTTCGTAGCCAATTCGAACGACGGAATTCGCCAATCGTTACAGCTTTCCTTTGCGACCGCTGCGGTAATTGCGATGTTGGCGTTGGTTCAATACCAGCAGACGTACATGGCGCTGATGTTCGGATACATGGCCTACATCAACTACCAACAGCTAAGTGGACCGTCGAGTTTCGGTGGGCGTTGGTAACGACCAGACAACAGCGACAGTTGAATCTTCTACGGTCCTTGCGGTCGCCTTCACGCATCGCAAGTTCGCGATGCGTGTCCAGGCCAAACATTTTTCGCCTTTCCGCGTGCAAAAAAATTCCGGCATCGATTACGTCATGACGACGCGATGCGCAGCGCGCATTTCTCTTCGCGGAAAGACACTTCAAACTTGTGCGTTGGCGTTTGAAAAACGTATTCCACGAAACACGCCGACTGAAAAAACACTGTGTATGCAGTACGAATCGCACTAGCGCGTTGAAGCACGGCGAATGCAGTTAGTAAACGTGCCGACACTTGCGACGCGATGCATGTCGAACGCTTACGTAGCAAACTTGAATTAAAGTCACGTCGATGATGAAACATTCGACGACATTAAATTTGCTCAAATGAACGAGATGGGGTTGACGAGGTGTTATCGATCTTGAACATTTACAAACAGTGCTTCGTTTATTAACGGTGCATGAAAGCGTAACGCACAAGTCACGCTTCCTGAGATTGTCGTTGCACGGTGCAACCCAATCGAAAGGTGCCCTTCGCGGGTGGTGACTGAAACATGGATTGGTGAGTGCTGCCACCCGAAGCAATCACGAAGATTTGCGATGGGGTGAACTCGCCGACAATTTTACGGAGGACGTAATTGTGGCCAAGAAGAAGAAGAAAGTTGCAAAGAAGAAGGCAGCCAAAAAGAAGGTAGCCAAGAAGAAAGCAACGAAGAAGAAGGCGACCAAAAAGAAGGTTGCCAAGAAGAAGAAGGTAGCCAAGAAGAAGAAGGCAACCAAAAAGAAAGCGACCAAAAAGAAGGTTGCTAAAAAGAAGAAGGTAGCCAAGAAGAAGAAGAAGGCAACCAAAAAGAAAGCGACCAAAAAGAAGGTCGCTAAAAAGAAAGTAGCGAAGAAAAAAGCAAAGAAGAAAGCCAAGAAGCGCTAAGCTTTTTCGCTTTGGTCCAAAGACCTCCGGACAATAACGAGACAGGGCTGCCAACTGGCAGCCCTATTTTTTTGTCCCACGGTTGGCAACGTCGTCACCTGGTCATGATTGGTTGCACATGATCAGTTCCAAAGTTGCACATGATTAGTTCCAGGTGGGACGGGCCACGTTGATCCGTCTACAGCACGTTCAGTGTTGGCAAAGGTGGCTCATCCTTGTGCGACTGAACAAGGTTCTTCACCAGCTGGTAACACAGTTTCTCGAGGTAGGGTTTCGCCTGCACATTCTCATACATGGCATCTGCCTCGTGCGAATCGCCTTTCTCGCGAATCTGAATGTTGATGGGTACCTTCCCAAGGAAGGGAACCTGTACCGTCTCGGCTCGCGATTGAGCTCCGCCGCTACCGAAGATTTCGTGCATCTTTTCGCAGTCTGGGCACACGAATCCGCTCATATTTTCCACGAGCCCAAGGATGGGAATGTTGACTTTGCGGAACATGGAAATCGCCTTCACCGCGTCCAGTAGCGCTACGTCCTGTGGCGTGCACACGACGACGGCTCCCGTGCCCTGCAGAACCTGAGACAATGTCAATGGAATGTCTCCGGTTCCCGGCGGCATGTCGATTACCAGGTAATCGAGTTGTCCCCAGTCCGTATCCCGCAAGAACTGAGTGATTGCTCCGTGCAACATGGGGCCACGAAGCACGACAGGCTGATCTGGCTCAACCAACAGCCCCATCGACATGATCGGCATGCCGTTTTTCTCTTTGGGAATGATCTTCCGCGTTTCCTGGTCGATTTCAGGTCGACCGGTAACACCCAACAGGTGCGGAATGCTGGGACCATAAACGTCGGCATCCATGAAACCGACCTTCGCCCCCGAACGTTGCAGGCCGAACGCGAGCGCCGTTGCGATGGTGCTCTTGCCAACTCCACCTTTGCCGGACCCAACGATGATGATGTGTTTGACTTCCAGGCCAAACTCGCCCTTTTTCTCCGGCGGTCGATCATGAATTTTCTCGCCGACGTGGACCGTCATGCCCGGAAAGGCCGCGAGTAGCTTCTGTTTGAAGTCCTCCCGAACCTCGGACCAGATTGGGGCACAGAACGTCGAAAGCCCCAGCGTGACGTGCAAGTCGTTGCCCTCGACACGAATGTCGCTGACCTGTTCCATCTTGACGACGCTGCGTCCGGTTTCTGGATCCTGAAAATCTTCAACGGCCTTTAGCACGGCCGCTGAATCAATCGACTGACTCATGAGTATTCCTGAGTTGTATTTTGAGTGCGAATCTGAGTTCTTCTGAGTTCTCTGGTCCGACCGCGTCGTTCGAGGGACGAGATCAGCCCCTATTGTTTCCTTTTTCGGCTCTGCTGCTACCGCCCGTAGCGTGCCTTTGCCAAGGTATTTGACGCCAGACGCGCGTGCGAAAGTCGATATCTGCGTCGCAATCCTCATTCCGGCCACGAAAATCGAGCGACCTGGCCATCAGCCGAGCGGCCAGCGGACAGTCCAGCATCGATCGAAACACCAGATCAACGCCCGCTTCGTAGATCATCGTCAGACCGGTGTGAACCGTCGAATCGGGCATCACGATAACAGCCAATCTCGCTCGCGATTTGACGCCGTGAATCAAGGTCGCGATCGTCGGAATCGTCTCCTGCGTCACCTCGACGGCCAGAATCCGTGGCACCGGCCGATCTCGCAGCGCCTGCTCGAGCTGCGTCAGACTGCGCACCTCGCTCAACTGTACATCCGCGAGCCGCGACAACACGGCCGCATTGAGCGGAACGGACTCAAACACCAGTAACTCGTTCATGGGTCACCGATCCCAAGCTGTTCGATTCGTCGCAACAGCTTTCCCCGTGAGACCCCCAGTGCCCTCGCGGCTTGGGCGCGATTCCCCTTTGCATGCCGCAGTGCACGTCCGATGAGCTCCGTTTCGACTTCCGCCATGAACTCGTCCAGATCGATGTCCTCCTGCTTTACGTCCGGTAGCGCCAGGGCATCGGCTGCATAGGCACACTTTTTCGGCAGATCTTCTTTTCCAATCAGGTCACCGTTAGCGTGCTCGGCACTCTCTACCACCAGCTCTTTGAGCTCCTCAAACTCGCGGGGCCACGTATAACGCAACAACGCCTCAATCGCTTCCGCCGTGAATCCACCCAGCCGTTCTGCATGGGCGGACTGCTCCAGCACCCACTGGGCAAGTAACGGGATGTCGTCCAACCGATCCGTGAGCGACGGAAGATGAATGTCGAGATGACACAACGACTGCGCGAGACTGGGCAGAAACCCCGACTCCGCCACTAACGTCGACAGTGGCGTAATGCAGGTTGCGATCGTCCGGAATTTTGGTTCTTCGAGGCTGACGTACTCCAGAAGTACCGCCTGCGCTTCGATAGAAAGACGGTCTACATCCAGTAGCAGCAGCGTGCCAGGATTGTCGTTGCCGAATTCGGTGGCCAGCCGCACGAAATCCTGCAGAAAGCCCCGCAACAGTTCAACGTCGGTGAAACTGCAATCCAGCGGCACCAATCGCTCGGTGGCCTGCGTGCATTCACGATGGATCAGACGAGCCGTCGATTCGCGGCCGGTGCCCTCATTTCCGGAGATGACAATGCGGCACCCCGAAGCAATTGCCGCGTCCACTCTTGCCCGAGCCTGACGAATCGGAAGACTCTGACCTGCCAGGTTTTCCAACGTATACGGTTGGCTCCATTCGTGACGAAGAAACAACAGTTGCCGGTGTAGCGACTCGACGTCGAAGTGCGACTCCTCACCCACGATGGAATCACTGCCATCAACGACCACAAGCGTCGAACCAATGTCCAGTGAGTCCTGTAATGTCACAAAAATGGCTTGTCGACAAATCTGTGCGTCGTCACCAACGGTGATCCTTCCATGAAAGCACAACTGCCCCCGTGCGTGCGGAGGAACCGCCAGTCGGCTCGCGGGCGAATTATCCGTCGCGTTCGCCACATACTTGCACTTCAGGCCAACCAGTTGGTCTTCTCCCAACCCCAGCCACTCGGATAGAGCCGCGTTGCAGAACACGATGCGCCCCGATGCATCCAGCAAATACAACGGTCGCTGACTGCCGGAGAAGATCCGCGAGACTAGTGTTTTGGGCGAAGTTGGACGGGCCATCAGTTCTGCCGTAATGTTTGACGTAAAAACTCGTTCGTTCGACCACTCCGCGGCGAGCGTGCAGCTCAACGCGAGCAAAAAACGGCGTAAGGATCCGCCGCAGCCAACCGTCGTCCACAACATCGGAAAGACGTCGGACTGCGAGGTCCTTTACATCCATTCTAGATGAAATGAACCGTCGAGACGGCGACTCGTAGAATGGACGAACGATAAACTTGCCTGCCAAACGCCTCTCTTTCGGGCATGCAGCAAACTTGACGATGTTCCACTCCCCCTCCTACAAGGCAAAGGGAATCAATCATGAAGTCAGCCACCAGAAGTCTCACGATCGTTACGGCCATCCTGCTGCTGTCCGTGACGACGGCGGCGGAAGCCAGAACCGCCTTTGGACTGCACGCACAGTTTTTGCAGAGACGAGCTCAGTTGGGATACCGCACGCCCGCCGGGTTTCGCTGGAAAGCGCAAACCTACCCCGGTCTTGTGGGACGCAATGCCAGCAGCGGCTACTGGAGTGGCGGCAGGTATTACTACTACAACCAGCCACGAACCAATCGCAGTTATCAGCGTGTCCGATAGGCACTAACGGGCAGTCGCATCGAGCACGACGGTCTGCACCGCGGACGACACGGACCGGGCCACGGGTTGTTGTGGAGTTTCCTCTTGCCCGCCGTTCAGCGATTGCCCTGCCCTGTTCGAGTAGCCAATCAACGGTCCGGCTACCAGGCCGCCGACAATCACGATCAGCCCGCACGCAAAGACCGTCAGGCCCGGCGTGAGGCTGACGCCGTATGTGATCTCCGGAGCAGACCCTTCGCGATCTTCAGAACCGAAATACATGGTGGCAATGACGCGCAGGTAGTAGCCAGCCGCAACCGCTGCATTCAGGGCTGCCGCCACCAACAGCACGGCGAACCAGGTGGACATACCGCCTTTCTCTGCCAACGGCATCGCCGCCGTGAACAGCGTGAGCTTGCCCCAGAATCCAGCTAGTGGAGGAATGCCGCTCAACGAAAACATGAAAACCGCCAGGAACGCCGCCGCAAACGGGTGCCGATGTGGCAAGCCCGATAGTTGACCAAGGTTCGAACATTCCTCGCTGTCGTTGCTCAGGTAAGCGAGCGTCGCAAATGCCCCGAGGGAAGCGACGCAATAAACCAACAGGTAAAAGAGCGTCGCTCCAACACCGCGACTGTCCACCCCGGCAGCAAACGCCGCGGAGAGTCCAATCAACATGTAACCGGCGTGAGCAATCGATGAGTAGGCCAGCATCCGCCGCAAGTTCGACTGCCACAAGGCCGCCGCGTTGCCCAGCGTCATACTGGCAATCGACATGACAATCAGAATCCTGACCAGCCATTCGCCATCAACGGGAACCAGAGCCTGTCCAATGCGAGCCAGCGCGATAATCCCCGCCGCCTTCGGTAGGATTGCCAGGAGCCCGGCGTTCGCGTTGCTGGACGCCTGATAGACATCCGGTGCATAGAAGTGAAACGGTACGGCGGCGATTTTGAATCCCAGCCCAACCAACACCAATACGGTTGCCAGAGGCAGGAAACGCACACCAATCGCGTCCGGCGAAGTTGCCAGCTGTCGATGAATCTCGATCAGATTCAAGGTTCCGGCGGCGCCGTAGACGAAACTGATGCCATACAGAAACAGAGCCGACGACAAAACGCTCAGGAAGAAGTATTTCACGGCAGCTTCGGCGCCACGACGGTCGCTTCGGCCCACGAATAGCAAGAAGTATGTGGGAATCGAGATCAATTCGAGCCCCAACAGCAGGAGCACCAGATCGGCCGCCGTGGAGACGATCATCAGTCCCACGAACGCAACCACCACGGCCCCCAGGAACTCGCCGGTGATCTCTTCTTTGGTGGCGAAAACGGACAACGGCAGAAACAGCAGACCCAGCCCCACAGCAAGCCAACGCCCCCAGTGCCCAAAGGCATCCACAAACAACGGACCGCTGAGCATTTGACCGGTCACGTCGCCAGCGAGTGCCGTGTCACGCCACAGCGCCGTGTCCTGTCGCCACAACGCGAACGCAACAATCATCATCACGAGCGCGCAAAATCCCGCCCACCAACGTGACGGCTGAAATGCGCTGGCCACAATGACCCATGCGGCCAACACAACCAAACTGAGCTCGGGAAGCAGGAGGATGACGGTATCGAGACTAATCATGGCTGCTCCCCCATAGCTGCTCCTTCCACACCACGCTCAGACGTGCGGGCGAGCGATTCGACGCAACATTGCCGCCGACCAACCGCATCGCTTCACTCGGCAGCCCAATCTCGGGTGTTGGCGGCGGCCGATTCCCAATCAGGTCATCGTCGCGATAAACATCGCCAATCGCCAACGCAGCTCGATCGGTTGCCGCATTCACTTCAGCACTCATGCGACTGAGGAAAAAATTCGGGAACAGCCCAATCCAGACGGTAAGAATGGCCAACGGCAAAAGCGCCACGACCTCGCGGAAGTTCAGATCCGCAATTGGGGGACCGGCATGTCCGACAGGTTCAGGTTCTTTCAGCGGACCAAAGAACACTCGTTGCACCAACCACAACATGTACCAGGCTCCCAGCACAACGCCCGACACAGCCAGCACGGAAACCGGTTGCAAGCCAGCCGACAGAGGCCCTTCGCTAAACGCGCGCTGAAACATGCCCACCAAAATCATGATCTCGCCAGCGAATCCATTCAGCCCGGGCATGCCGATGCTGGAGAGCGTGAACAGCACCATAAAGCAGGCCATGATCGGCAGCTTTCGGGCAAGGCCGCCAAACCGGGAGATCTCTCGCGTGTGGTATCGCTCGTAGAGCATGCCCACCAGAGCGAAAAGGCCGCCAGTCGAAATGCCATGGTTCACCATCTGCAGGGCGGCTCCCTGTGTTCCAATTCGATTCAGGGCAAACAGCCCCAGCATCACGAAGCCAAGATGACTGACCGACGAATAGGCAATCAGCCGCTTCATATCGGGTTGCGCCAGCGCCACGAGCGCACCGTAGACGATGCCAATCACCGAAAGCCACAACAACCATGGCATGCAAACCGCGGTCGCCTCGGGCAACATGGGCAGGCTAAAACGAAAGAAACCGTACGTGCCAATCTTCAACAGAATGCCAGCGAGGAACACACTACCAGCCGTGGGCGCCTGGACGTGCGCCAGCGGCAACCAGGTGTGCAAGGGAAACAGCGGGACCTTGATGGCGAATCCTGCGAATAACGCAAGGAAGATCGCAACCTGCAGGGTTCGAGGTTGAATGGGATTCGCAGCCAGCGAATCGGTAAGTAGCGGAATCGAAAACCGCAGAACCGCACCATCGCCCTGCGAGCTAAAGTCCCATGCGACGATTGCCAGCAGTCCAAGGAACGTCAACAAGCTACCCGCGAGCGTGAAGATGAAGAACTTCACAGCGGCATAGCGGCGGTCTTCACTGCCCCAGATTCCAATCAGAAAGAATAACGGAATCAACGTAAATTCAAAGAACACATAGAACAGCATGATGTCTCGTGCGGCAAAGACGCCGAGACACCCCGACTCCAACAACAACAGCATCGAATAGAAAAGACTCGGCCGGTCCCTGATGGCATCCCAGCTCACCAACACGGCGGTCAGCATCAGGATCGCGGACAGGCAGAACATCCAAATGCTCAGTCCATCCAACCCCAGTGCAAAGCGAACGTCAATTCCCGATTCGGCGCTCAACCAGCTGACGTCGACTGCTCCCAGGACCGGTTCCACCGCATTGAATTGGTAACCCAAAATCATTGCCAGAACGGCCGTCACGATCGTGATCGCCAACGTCCCGGTCTTCGCAACCCGTGTGCTGCCCAGCAAGCCGAACACAACCGCTCCAAGCAGCGGCAACGTGATCGTCGTTAGCAAGATTGATGACATGCCCTACCCCGCCCACAATACTCGGACTGCAACAAACAATAACGCCGCCACCACCATCGCAATGCCGTAGACTGGAACCAGCCCGCCCTGCAACCGACGCAGGCCGCCGCCAATCGCGATCGCCAACTTGCCGCAAGCGTTGACCGTGCCGTCCACCAGATTTCGATCGATCGCGTAGAAGCCGTCAGCCAACCAGGACAACGGACGCACGATCAATACGTCGTAGATCTCGTCGAAATAAAACTTGTGCTGTGACAGGCGGAACGGCGACAGGTAGTAGCCCACCAGCAAGGGCGACAGAAGAATGCCAACAAGCGCCATCAGCAGGAAACCAAGGAAACGCGAGAGCCAACCCAGTCTGATCGAGTCCGCTCCTTGCTGGATTGCCGACAGCGCCGGCGTCTTCCCGAGCGCCGCCAGCCACTTCAATTCGGCCGCCTCACGGAGCCACCCAAAGTCGTTCATCCATGTCAGGAATCCAATTTCGCGTCGGTCCCCGAGATACAGAAACGCGGCAACTCCGACACCTGCAAAAGCGATCAGGATGCTGGTACCGGCAACTTCCAGGTGAAACGTACCAGGCTGCGTCGTCGCCTGAGCAGCGGCATAACCAAGCGATGGCGTGGCTGCCAACAAACCGCCAAACGCGTCAGGTTCGAACTGGACAAACATAACCATGCCGACAAACAAGGCAAAGACGCTCAGCACGGCCAGGGGCCACCACATGACAGGCGGTGATTCATGGGCGTGCCCGTGAGCTTCTTCGGGGACGACGACCTTGCCGAAAAACGTCATGAAGAACGCCCGGAAGGCATAGAACGCCGTCAGGAAGGCAGTCACGATTCCCATCCAGTACAACCACTGGTAGGTCTGTCGGTGAAACTCAACCCGATCGGAACTCATGGTCGCATACACGGATGTGGCATGTATCCCGTGAGCCCCGGTGTTGGCGTGTGACGCAGTGGCGTCAGATTCCTGGGCGACGGCCGCGGCATGTGCAACTGAGTCCCCGCCATGCGCAAGCGCGTGCGTGATCGCATGATCCGCTTCATGCATGCGGTCATGGACGGCCCCAAGAATGGCGTCCTTGCTCCAGAAACCCGACAGCGGTGGAATTCCCGCGAGCGCGATACATCCAATCGCGAATGTCATACACGTGATCGGCATGATCCTGCGTAGCCCACCAAACCGTCGCATGTCGATCACGTTCCCCATCCCGTGCATCACGCTACCAGCGCCGAGGAACAGTAGGGCTTTGAAGAAGGCGTGCGTGAACAGATGGAACATCGCCGCCGCAATTCCGGCCACCGTACCCGTACCCAGCGCCAGAAACATGTAGCCCAGCTGACTGATCGTGGAATAGGCGAGCACTCGTTTCAGATCGTTCTGCGTGAGCGCAATCAGGCCCGCCATCAATGCCGTAAATCCGCCAATGCAGGCAACGGTCAATTGAGCGTCCGGCGACATCATGAACAGCGGCGTGCAGCGTGTCACCATGTAGACGCCAGCCGTCACCATCGTCGCCGCGTGGATCAGGGCACTGACTGGCGTCGGGCCTTCCATCGCGTCCGGCAGCCAGACGTGTAATGGGAACTGGGCACTCTTGCCGCACGCACCCAACATCAGCAAGAGGCAGATTGCCAGCGCCGTGCCACCTCCGAAAAATGCCGCCTGTCCGGACAGACGAGCTTCCCCCAGAACGCCGATCTGCATCGCCGTATCGTGGTAGTTGAGTGATCCGTACGTCGTCCAGATCAGAAACAACGCCAACGCGAAACCAAAGTCGCCCACTCGATTCACGAGAAAGGCTTTCTTGCCTGCAGCCGCTGCCTCCGGCTTTTCGTACCAGAATCCAATCAACAGATAGCTGCACGCGCCCACCGCTTCCCAAAAGACGAACAGCAGCAAGAAATTGCTCACCAGGACCAGCATCGTCATCGAAAACACGAACAACGACACATACGCAAAAAACCGCCAGTACGAGCGATCACCGTGCATGTAGCCCGAGGCATAGATCGCGACAAGCGTGGCAATGAACGTCACCATGCACAACATGATGGCCGTCAGGCTGTCCGCTCGCAGGGCCACGTCAATCTGAAAGTTGCCAGTCGCACCAGCGGCGGGTGATGTCGTGGCGCGTTCGACGGATGCCCAAGTCCAAAGTGTTTCAACATGTTCGAAGCGTTCCAGCCGAGTTCCGTTCTGGGCGGTCGTGGCCGCGTCGACCTTCAGCAACAACAGGAAGCTGCAAACAAAAGAACCAGCGATGGCGTAGACCACCAGTCCGTGGCTCTTGCGGAGCAATCCGTCCACACCATTTTCACGATCCGTTCCCTCAGAACGAAACGCCTGACGCCAGAGTCCGGCGGCGCCGACCATAATCGCCGCCAGCAACGGCAACGACGGGATAGCGATCAGTAGTGTACGGAAGTCGGTCATGATTCGTTTTCGTAGCGATCAAACTCGCGTTCGATACATGGTCTCTTCGGGGTCAACTTCCGGATCCACACCGGCAGGCGTCAGCGTCGGCCAAATCGTTTCTGCTTCGATGTCTTCGGGCACTTCGCGATCCACGAATGGTTCGGTGCCGTCTTCGCGAACCGATTGCCAGGCTGCAATGTCCAAACTGCCGGCCTGCTTTGCCAGCATCAGAAACAGGACCAGCGCGATCCCGGCTTCGCAGGCCGCGATTGTGATGACGAACACAACAAGCGACTGGCCACCCCAATCGTTGTGATAACGCCCCCACGCCACGAGACTCAGTGATACGCCCTGCAGCATCAGTTCGGCACACAGGAACATGACAATGATGTTTCGCCGCACGAGGAAACCAATGAGCCCCAGGCCAAACAGGATCGCGCCGAGCGTCAGGTAGTTTTGCAAGACTGCAATTTCATTCATGCTGAACCGCCTTTCCAACAACCTGGCCAGCTGCCAGATCCTTGCCATGAATCGCCATCGAGATCGCACCAACCAAGGCAACCAGCAACAGCACTGCAGCAACCTGAATCGAAATCAGGTGTCGCCCAAACAGCTCGCCGCCAAGTCGCGCAACATGATCGGTCGCCAGAATGTCTTGCTCGCGAATACGGATCTGTGTCGACGGATCGATTGCGGAAGAACCCTGATCGGCCAGCGCCGACCGGATCGCCGTCGCAAACACTGCCTCACCTCGTTCAAGTAGCCCACTGCCGGGCACCAACGTCACTTCCAGGATGGTGCCACCGTTGGCCTGGGCCCGGATCTCCGCGTCCTGTATGGAAGCTTCGGTCACGGCGTCTGCCAACGACACTCTGTCCGCTACACCGGGCCGTTCCTGGTTCGCCCTCGCCTGGTTCGCCCTCGCTTGCTTCGCACGATCGACAATCGCTTTGGCGACTTGTTTTTGCAGCACCAACGCGGCAGTATCCGTCGGCTGCCCTCCGACGAAAAGACCGACGGAAACAATCGCTACCATGCTCGAGCCGCCAATCGCCGCACACAGCGCCGGGAACCAACCCCAGCCAATGCGATCGTAGACAGCGTGTCCCTCCGGCTGAGCCAACATCAACACAAACAGGAATGTAACCACGATCGCTCCCGCGTAAACGGCGACGGTGGCGAGCCCCAGAAACTGGGCTCCGTTCATGAGCAGCAGAGCCCCAATCGCCAGCAGTGACGAAGCAAACCAGATCGCGCTGTACACAGGACTTCGTGACGTGATCGTGCCCAGCCCGCCAAGGACCGCCAGCCCCTCCAGCAACAAAAACGCAGGAGCCGCCGGCAGGTGCTGCAGCGTCGGAAACAAAAACAGCACGACCGCCAACGCGGCCAGCACACCTCCACACAGGAACTGTTTTCCTCGACCACGAGGAGGCACTAACAGGTACACCCCCGCCGCGAACAGCACGGCACAAATAACGATATGGGCCGCCGGAGTCATCAACGCATGCTCGATCGCATCCAGCCACGCAAGCTGTTCGCCCCCGTGCTGCTTGCCCTCAGCCGCGACTGCCATGTCCTGAGCCAATAGAATCCAGTCCATCAGTGCGCATCGCCTCCCGGACCATGATTGTCTTCGGCCATCGAATAGCCGGAACTCTTCATCGGCTCGGCGTCTTTCGTCGCGTCGTAGACACTCAGGAGCTTCTCCTTGTCAAAGACCATCTCTTCGCGACTACGCCCCGTCAGGTTGTAGAGACTTGTCAGTTCAATCGCATCGACCGGACAGGCTTCCTCACACATGCCACAGTAGATGCAACGCAGCTCGTCGATGGCAAAACTCTCCGGGTACTTCTCACGATCTTCCCAGGGACTCTCGACGCCGACAATGTCGATGCAATGCGCAGGACAGGCCGTCGCACACAGGAAACATGCCACGCATTTGACTCGGCCCTTCTCGTCCTTGTTCAGACGATGGACGCCGCGATAGATCAGTGGATTACCAATCTCGGGCTCTTCTTCGGGGTAGCTGACGGTGACCTTCTGGCTGACCAGATGTTTCGTTGTCGTTGCCAATCCACCGGCAATCAACGGCAGGTACATGCGGCCAAACAGCCCCAGCTTTGGCTCCTCGACCCATTGGATGTCCGGATCGTTTTCTTGCATCGTCAGCTCTACTCTTGTCGCTATCGTTTGTCGCTGGTTAATCGTCGTTGGTTTGATTCGTCGTTGGTTTGATTCGTCGTTGGTTTGAATCGTCGCTAAATCTGGTCGTCCACGGCGAAGTGTCGCGTCCGCTGCTTGGGACGATTGTCGGTCACCATCGGGCCGATCGTCGCCGCGACCAACACGGCCACGATTCCAACTACCCAGCCCACGACGGCCACGAAAGCAGGTGTCCACGAGCCGAACGTAGCGTCAAACCACGCGCCCAGCATATCGCGATGCTGCAGTTCAAACAGGATGGCCACCGCGATCAGGTTCACCAGCCCCAAGGGCAGCATGACTTTCCACGCCAGGGACATCAATTGGTCGAAACGAAATCGCGGCCAGCTCCAACGCACCATCATGAAGAAGAAGATCACACAGAAAGTCTTCGTCATCAGGATGCCAATTCGTGCCAGCGCGATCGTCCACGACAACTCGCCATTCAGCGTCGGGTTTGCCTCGGTTGGCATGCCCCACATATGCCATCCACCCAGAAACAGAATCACGATCAAAAACGAAGCCGTAATCATGTGGATGAACTCCGCCGTCAGGAAAAGCACCAGCTTCATGCCGGCGTATTCCGTGTGATAGCCGCCAATCAACTCCTGCTCGGCTTCCGGCAAGTCAAATGGCAAGCGACCGGCTTCCGCGAACGCGGCAACGACGAAGACGATAAACCCCAGCGGCTGTGCCAGTGCGAACCAGAATCCCGTCGTCGCCTGGTAGGCAATGATGTCGCTCAGACGCAGCGAGCCAACCGCGAACACTACGCCCAACAGCCCCAACCCAAGCGGGATTTCGTACGAAATCATCTGCGCACTTGATCGCAGTCCGCCCAGAAAGCTGTACTTGTTGTTGCTCGCCCAGCCACCAAGGATGACTCCGTAAACGGCGATGCTCGATAGCGCGAAGATGTAGATCACGCCAACGTCCAGGCCGGGAGCAACGACTGTCTCGATCGGCTCGTTGAAGCCCAGCAGCGGAATGGGTGGCAAATTGCCTCCGAACGGAATTACGGCGAACACCGAAAGCGCCGCCGACATAATCACCAGCGGAGCCAGCAGGAAGAGGCGTTGGTCTACGTGCCCGGGCGTGTACTCTTCCTTCAGAATCATCTTCAGGCCGTCCGCCGCCGGTTGCCCCAGTCCAAAGAGCGAAAAGTCTTTCCACGACTTGTTCAGGATGCTCAGCGGCGCTCCAACACGGTTCGGACCTCGCCGATCCTGAACCCACGCAGCGACGCGTCTTTCCAGTAACACAAAGTACGCGGCGCCGGTCATGATGCCGCCCAGCATCAGACCAATCTTCAGAACAGCTTGTAGGAGTTCGCTGGAAAACATGATTACGCCAACTGGTTAACTCGCAGGTCCACACCGATTGCCGGAATCTCCATATTCGCGGCCGCGAAGAACGGAATCTCATTCGCCAACTCGGTCAATACACTGGTCGACTTGTACATGCCCTTGCGCCCCAACAATCGCCAGTAGAGCTGACCTTCCACCATTGCTCCCGCTGGAACACGCACGGCCCAATCGAAGCTCTGAAGGCGATCGGCAAAATTCACAAACGAACCGCTTCGTTCCGCGAACGTTGCACCGGGTAACTGGTAGGTCGCGGCATCCCACAATGGCGACGGGAAGCAGTCCTGCACGATGACGGTCGAAACCTGCGCCACCGCCTCCACCATCGCGGCATCATTCCAGTCCGTTTTGTAGCCTCCGCAAAACCAGATCGCATCCGGAGTATCCTGGTCCAGACTGGCAATAAAGTCGGCAAAGGCTGGAAGTTGGTCGCCGGCAAAATGCGCCGCGATGGCCTCAACACCCCGGCGGTTCGGACACTTTTCCGCTCGGATCGTAAATCCACCGGGGAACGATTCGTCTTCGCCTTCCTGCGGAACCGGTCCGACGATGAAGCGTGCGTTGGCGTCGACTTGCCGAGCCCAACCAGCCAGCAACCAGGCTTCCTCCACGGTCAGATGCGGCGAAAGCACAATCGCCAACGACCGATTTTCCAGATCGGCTGCCAACAGCGAAGGGAGTTTGGACCATTCGATATTTTCATGGCCACGCGCTGTCTCCCGCCGCAGCTCCGTAACGCGATTCTCATCATGAATGTGCCGGTAGCCGTAGCGGCCCTCATCGCACATCCACCATCCGTTGACGTGTGGATTCTCTCGCGGTTTCAGGCGATAAACCTTATCCTGATTTTCTTCGACCGTGATGGAACAACCCGTCGAGCAACCGCCGCAAACGTGATCCCGCTTCTTCATGAACCAGACGCGCTGGCTGTAGAGGAAGTCCGTGTCTCCCAACGCACCGACCGGACAGAGGTCGACGACATTGCCTGACATTTTGTTGTCCAGCGGGAAACCGGGGAAGACATCAATCTCCTCGTTGGCACCCCGGTTGATGACCATCAATTCCGAAGTGCCCGTCACCTCACGGGTGAAACGCACGCAACGGGTACACATCACGCACCGGTCCACGAATAGCTCGACCGTTTCGCCCATCGGCCGACGACGACTGGTAAACGGAGCAATATCCGCTCGGCGTTCGCCCTGACCATGTTCGAAGTGGTAGTCTTGCAACAGACACTCGCCAGCCTTGTCGCAGATCGGGCAGTCGATGGGATGGCGAATCAGCAGATCCTCTTCGACCATTGCCCGAGCTTCCTTGACCTTGTCGCTATCGGTGACAAAAACCGTTCCGTCCGTGGCTGGAGTCTGGCAACCGGGAACGAGCTTGGGCAGCATGCTAACTTCACCCGTCTCAGGATCCTTGCGTCCCGTCTCAACGAGACACATGCGACAACTGGCCACCACCGAAAGCCCGGGATGCCAGCAATAATGCGGCACCGCCTCGCCAACCCGAGCCGCCGCCTCAATGCCATTGAGACGCTCGTCGTCACCGATTTCGACGTCCTGTCCGTTGATGGTTACCGTTGCCATTTTCGTTTCCTTGCCTGGGGAACCGTCCGCCGGCGCTCGCGGCGTCAGCTTGCCGGAGACTCCTCACGGCTAATGTTGCAATGTCACCAGTGCGGGCACCGGGTCTGTTTGCGCGTATCCTTCCGGGTTGGTGCGTTTAATGTAGCCTTCGAACTCATCGCGATATTTGCGGATCGCATTCTTCAGAGGCCACGCAGCTCCGTCGGCCAACCCACAGATCGTGGTGCCGGGCATGATGCCAATCCTGTCACCGATCTCCAGCAGCAGATCGAGATCGATAATCCGTCCCTTGCCAGCCTTGATGCGCGTCAGCATCTTCAGTGCCCATGATGTCCCCTCCCGGCACGGCGTACACTGGCCGCAACTCTCATGAGCAAAAAAGCGGGCGCTGTTGTGGAGAAAGTCGACCATCGAAGTCTGATCGTCCGCAACCACCGCTGCCGCCGTGCCCAACCCAAGACAGCCGTATTTACCGGGCCCGCTAAAGTCGAGCGGACAATCCAGTTCGTCGGCACTCAATACGCCCATGCTAATGCCACCGGGAATCACGGCCTTTGCCTTGCGACCCTTCCAGACACCACCGCCAAAATGGTCCGCGTCAATCAACTCACGGGCGGTAACGCCCATCGGCGCCTCATAGCAGCCAGGCTTGTTGATGTGTCCGCTGATGCAGTAAAGCTTCGGTCCGAAACTACCTGCGTCGCGTGGGTTATCGGGATCCGGTGGCGTACCGATCGATTTAAACCAGTCGACTCCGCGATCAACGATGTGCTTCACACACGCGGCAGTTTCGACATTGTTAACGACGGTCGGCTTTCGAAAGATGCCTTCAATGGCGGGAAACGGCGGCTTGATCCGTGGCCAGGCACGCTTGCCCTCGATACTCTCAATCAGGCCCGTCTCTTCTCCGCAAATGTACGCCGCGGCGCCACGATGCAGATAGATGTCCAGCGAGAAATCGGTGCCCAGAATATTCTTGCCAAGGTAGCCTTTTGCGTAACATTCGTTGATCGCCTGCTCCAGCCGATCCCACGCCTTGGGATACTCGTATCGCAGATAGATGTAGCCCGTCGTCGCTCGCGTGGCGAAGCAACTAATGATCATTCCTTCCAGCACCTGATGGGGATCTTCTTCCATCAGAATTCGATTATTGAAAGTACCCGGCTCGCTTTCATCGGCATTCAGGCAGAAGTAAATCGGCCCAGGATGATCCTTGGGCAGGAAGGTCCACTTCAGCCCCGTTGGAAAGCCAGCTCCTCCACGCCCTCGCAGCGAGCTGTCCTTCACCATCTCGATGACTTCGGTGTTGGCCATCGACAAAGCCTTGCGCAGACCCTGGTAGCCGCCGGTCGACTCGTAGTCGGCGATCCGGTGGCTGTCTTCGCGATCGACGTTAGCAAGTAGAACGGGTTTGAATTCAGTCATCTACGGTGCGTCCTTGTAGGTCAGCGAACGCATGAATCTATCGAGCTTCTCCTTGTCGAGATCCTTGTGCAGCGTCTCGCCGGCCAGCATGCACGGCGCGAAGTCACAAGCGCCCAGGCACTCGGCATACTCCAGCGTCAGCTTGCCATCGGCGGTCGTCTCGCCCGGTTGAATCTCCAGTCGGTCGCACATGTGCTCCAGCAACTCATCCGCCCCACGCAACGCACAACTGATCGAACGACAGACCCATGCTCGCGTGTTGCCATGCGGTTTGTCCTGCTTGAAGAATCCGTAGAACGTCAGCGTATCCTGCACCTGCGCCGGTGCGAGTTCCAGCAGCCTGGCGATTTCGACAACCGCCCCCAACGGCACGTGCCGCAAATGTCGATTGACGATATGCAGCGCCGGCAGCGTTACTGCCTGCTTCGTCGGATAGCGGGGAAAGAGATCGGTGATCTCCTTCACCATTTCGTCGGTGAGTATTTTTTCGCCTGTCGTCATGATTGCCTGTGATGGCCCGAATTTCGTACGCCTGCGCTCCTGTTGTTTGGGAGCCTGTGGATTGGGAGCCGGTTGTTTGGGAGCCGGTTGTTTGGGAGCCGGCTGTTCATAGGTTGCGCGCTCATCGATCCAGCTCCGCGGCGATGATGTTCAGGCTTCCCAGTACGGCCACAATATCGCTGAGAGTATGTCCTTCGATGAGGTGCGGAAACGCAGCAAAGTGGATAAACGAGGGCGGACGGCACCGAGCTCGCCAGGCGACATCGCTTCCATCGCCAACCACATAGAACCCCAGCTCGCCATTGGGTGCTTCGATAGCCGCATAGGATTCGTCATGCGGAACGACAATGCCACGATTCGCCATCACCAATTCGAAATGCGTGATCGTCCCCTCGATCGTTGTATAAACCTGCTCTTTCGTCGGCACCGCAATTCGTTCATCAACGCCAATGTTCGCGGGCCCTGCCGGAAGATTCTCAATCGCCTGATGAACGATCTTCATGCTCTCCCGCAGTTCTGCGATGCGAACGTAGTAACGAGCAAAACTGTCGCCAGCCTTTGCACAGCAAACTTTGAAATCAAAGTCACCGTAAGACAGATAAGGTTCGTCTTTGCGCAGGTCGCGCGTAACGCCACTGGCACGAGCTACCGGGCCACTGCAACTGCGATTGATGGCTTCTTCCTTCGTCAGCACTCCGACGTCTTTGGTGCGGTCGACGAAAATGCGATTACGATTGAGCAGCCGCTCCATGTCGTCAATCGTTTTGGGAAACTCGCGCAGGAAGTCGCGGATCTTTTCGATGACCAGCGGAGTCATGTCATGCGAAACGCCTCCCACTCGCGTGTAGCTGTTTGTGAAACGAGCTCCACAAAGCGTCTCGAAGATGTCGTAGATCCGTTCGCGTTGATAGAAGGCGTACAGGAAGAACGTGAACGCGCCCGTATCCAGCCCCATTGCGCCGACGGATAGCAGGTGATCACTGATCCGCGCCAGTTCCGCAACAATGACACGAATGTACTTGCAGCGCGGCGTCAGTTCGACATCCAGGAGCTTTTCGACCGCACCGTGCCACGCGACATTGTTCGCCATGGGCGAGATATAGTTCATCCGATCGGTGACGGTGACGTACTGGTTGTAATCGAGGTGTTCGCCGATCTTTTCGAAACCGGAATGCAGGAACCCAATGTCCGGCACGGCTTCGACAACCCGCTCGCCATCCAGCTTGAGCACAATCCGCAACGTCGTGTGCGTGGCCGGGTGCTGCGGACCAAAGTTGAGCGTCCACAGGTAATCCTGTTGCTGCGTGTCGGCGGACTGGGTTGCGGCTGCGGGCATTGTGATCGGCGTCGGGTTTGTCAGTCTTTCAGGCGTCGGCGCGTGCGATGGTAGGGAAGTTGTGTCGTTCGCCACGACCTTGCAATGGATAATCTTTCCTCAGCGGATGCGCCGCAAACTCGTCGGGCATGAGAATGCGACGCAGATCGGGATGCCCGCTGAAATGAATCCCAAACATGTCAAACACTTCGCGTTCCAGCCAGTTGGCACCTTCCCAAAGCGGAACGACAGAAGCCACGGTCGGCTGGTCTTCATCCTCGACATACGCCCGCACAGTGATTCGTTCGGCCGACGTCGTATTCGCAAGGAGATACGTGAGCCCAAACCGACCGTCCGGTTCGTTAGCCTGGTCCGCTCGGTCCGCAGTGTCCGCACGGTCCGAAGTGTCCGCTCGGTACTGCAAGTAGTCGACACACGTAACGTCGACCAGCAGATCAAACCCGGATGCTTTGAGCTCGCCGAGTACCGCAACAATATTCTCAGCGGGGATTTCCAGTCGGCGCTGCCCACGAAACTCGCGCAACGTCGCGTCAGGAAAGCGTTCGCCCAATGGTGTGTTGTCTGATTCCATTTCCCGCCGCCGGCACCGCCAGCGTGTTCCGCCCTGCACTGGTGAAAGCCTATCGCTTTGCCTGTAATTCGGTTGTGTTCCGCTGACCTGAGCCTACTTTCGAGCGAACACGGGCGTTTGCCCAATGATCGGTAACTCCGTCAATGCTCGCTTTTGCTGCTGTCGCTGCATGGTCTCAAACTCTTTCCCGGTGATCGTTCCCTCGCGTTGAATCTTGTCCTGCAAGTCGATGATGCCCTGAATCAACTGTTCCGGACGCGGCGGGCAACCGGGAATGTACATGTCGACTGGAATGAAACGGTCGATACCTTGCACGACGCAGTATGTGTCGAAGACGCCACCGGAAGAAGCACACGCGCCCATGGATATGCACCACTTGGGTTCGTGCATTTGCTGCCAGATTCTCTGCAAAACCGGTAGCATTTTCATCACGACACGGCCCGCGACAATCATCAGGTCGCATTGCCGTGGGCTGAACCGAAAGACCTCGGCACCAAACCGGGCAAGGTCGTGACGACTGGCCCCGGTCGCCATCAATTCGATGCCGCAGCACGCCGTCGCGAAGGGCATGGGCCAAAGACTGTTCTTACGACACCAACTCGCCAACTCATCGAGTTTTGTGACCACCACGTTTTCCGGCAGACCATCCTGTCGCGGCAAAAGGGGACCGCTTCCCGTTCCTTCTATCGCCATTTGAGCACGCCTTTCCGCCATTCGTAGACCAGCCCAACGACAACCAGCGTGAGGAAAAACAGGGCTCCGCCAAACACCAGTCCGCGATGACTGACCAACCCCTCACGCACGGCCGCGTCAATGCCGGAACTCTGCCGGCTCGCCACCGCCCACGGGTAAATAAACAGAAGCTCGACATCAAAGATCAGGAACGCGATGGCGACCAAATGAAAACGCACGTCAAATCGACGTCGTGTATCGTGTACCGGATCCATGCCGCTCTCGTACGGCATCTTTTTAACGACACTTTGTCGTTTAGGCCCCAGAATCGTCCCGATCAGAACCATGCTTACGGCTAGCCCGATACTGGCCGCCGCAAACAGAAAAACGGGGATCGAGGGAGTTGCCATAACTCGTTTCCAAACAAAAACTTGGAAGGCACGAGACGCTTGTGAATAAAATCACAAGCGTTCCGGCGAACTGGAAAATGTAATCTTCCGAACTTCAATGGTCAACGCGAGTGTTCCCCCCGAACCGACACCAACGACCGCCACACCGATCATAATTAATTTTCACGAGTACGATTGAGGGGGCACTCGCCGTTTCAGTTGATAACACCGTCCCGCAACCGATCCGCATTCCAGATATCCCAGAGTCCACAGCATGAGCGTTTCTCCGGATGAGTTCTGGCAGCGGCTAAGTCAGAGCAACCTGATTTCGGAAAAGAAACTCCAGGCGTTGCAGCAGCAGATCTCAACGAAAGACTCCGTCGCAAACTCGAGTACGAAAATCTGTCGGCTGCTGATTGCCAACAAGCTACTCACGAAGGAGCAGGCGCAGCGTCTCCTGTCCGAAAGCGGGCTGTCCGAAAGTGGGCCACCCAACCCGGGCGCGGCGACTGGCGTTCCTGCCGACGAAGTTGCCGCGTTCGCCCCCGCGGAGACCGAAAGCCTTTTGGCCAATCGCTCCAGCGGCACAGGTTCGAAAATGAATCCGATCGTGGTAACCGCGATTGTGCTTGCCCTGTTTGGTGGCATTACCACTGCCGTCTGGCTGGCAACTCGGCCGCAAAGCCCTTCGCCCGCGAACGCTTCCAGCTCGGGAAATTCCACAACGGAAACCGGAGCGGCAAATTCCGCTACGGGCATCGAATCCAATACCTCCAACGAATCTCCTTACGAGATAGTCGACACCACGGACGCACTGTGGGCTCGCGAAAATCCTGGCGAACCGCTCGATTTAAGATTCGCGCCGGCGGGAGTACAGGCGATTATGCATGTTCGCATGGCCGAACTGGTTGGTCATCCGGAAGGTGAACGCATCCTTCGCAGCATGGGACCACAACCGGGCGCGATCCTGGACGAATGGCTACAGAAGCTCAAACTCCAGCAAACCGATTTGGAGACGCTGACCGTCTATCTGCTGGCGAATGGCACCACGCTTCCGGATGCCGTCGCCGTTGCACAACTAAAGGCCGACACTTCACGGGAAGAAGTCCCCGCCTATGAAAACCGTGATGCGAAGGGGATCGCAGGAACAGGCAACGATGCAATCTGGTTTCCCGGTGACGAACAGCGCACCGTCGTGCACGGCCCGCTCGAGATCGTCGGCAGCTTGCGTTCCGACGCCTCTCCCGCTCTCCGTCGGGAATTACGTCAACTGCTCAATGAGTCCCACGATACCGATCATGTGACGTTGCTGGGCAATCCCAATTTCCTGCGTGACGAAGCTTCCGGGCTGTTCCCGGGAACACGGCGCCGATTACTGGAGGGTCTGTTCGCATTCTGGACAGACAAAGCACAGGCCGTAGCTTTCGGAATGCAGCTAACGGATATTGCGACGATTGAACTTCGCATGATCGCCCGGGACGACCTGCCCGCCAGACGCTTCGCGGCACTGACACGCCAACGCACCGACAGACTCGCTGCCGACACCACCGACTTCCTCGGGCGCGCCCAACTGGATCCCTACTGGCAGCCGCTCGCGTTGCGTCTTCCTTCCATGCTTCGATTTCTGGCAGACCAGACGCGCGTCGTTACCGAAGACCGTCAGGTGGCAGCCAGCGCGGCGCTTCCGGCGGCTGCCATCCACAACCTGCTTCTGGGTGCGGAACTCGGGTTCGCCACTCCCGCCCGCGATACGGACGCTGGGAACGTCAATGAACTGGCCAACTGGTCGATGGAAGATGTGCTGTCCAGCAACACATCAATCCGGTTCGATCAGAAGTCGCTCGATCTTGCCATGAACGATGTTGCCCAGCAAATGCGTGACGACCTGTCCGGACTGCCGTTTGAATTCACCATCGAGATCGTCGGCACCGAACTGGAACCAGAAGGAATCACCCGAAATCAACAGATACGCGACTTCAACGCCTCGGGACCGCTCCGCGATCTCCTCACGCAACTGGTCATGAAGGCGAACCCAGTTCAAAATCTGGTGTCGGCTTCGGATCCGCAACAAAAGCTGGTTTGGGTCGTTGCCCCGGATTCCGAGGGCAAAATCCAGATTACCACCCGGTCCGCGGTCAGCGGCAGCGACCGCAAATTGCCGCAGGCGTTTCAATCGGAGTAGCGCCCAGCCGCACCAACTCGACCGCCGTGCGGCATGCGAAGGTTCAGTTTCCTTCACACGGAATCGACACAATGATTTCCAAACGAATTCCACACCGGGATTTGGCGACATTTGGCCAGTAACTGTAAATGAACAGCCTCGCGCCGGGGCGTGATCGCGTTACAATACACTTTTGGGCCTATTGTTTCAGGAACTTGACCGTTGACCACCGACGGATTCTTCACCACGTGCACGACATGCTCTTCGCGGCTGAAGGTGCGCGACCAAGCCGCCATTGGGCAGATTTTTGCATGCCCGAAATGTGGCAGTATGGTTCTGGTGGCAGCTCCGGAAGGCATGGAAGTCCTGCCTGACGGCGAATCGCCCGAACAAATCGCCGACGCACCTGTCGACTCCGACGCAGCGGCCGATTGGGAAACGGCGGCTCCGAAGACCAATACTAACTGGCTGGCCATTGGCGCCGGCGCGTTCGCGACGCTGGCGATTGCCGGCAGTATTTTCGCCTACTACCGCATCAACGCGACACCCGAAATCGCTCAAATCGCCGCGACGGAATCGGTGACGACACCCGTTGAGGAAGTCGTGAATGACGCGATCGACGAAGTGACCGATGCCGCTCCAGCTCAACCCGGCAATACGGACCCTGAAGAAATCCCGACAGAAGTCGGCACCGACGATGTCCCCGTCGATGAGATCTTCAGCGAAATAGATTCCGCCGACGCGAATCCAGTTGCTGTCGACGGGGCAACGGAAAACGTCCCCTCCGTGGTGAACCCCGCCCCGGCAGAACTGACGCCCAACATCGCCCCCGGAACACTCACCAACCTCTCGCGACTTTTATCCGGCGGTGCAACGACACCCATCCCGGAAACAACCGATGCCCCTGAAGCTGCGGGCGATGCCATTTCCGTACCCGCCACCACGCTTGCCTCAAAATCGTCGACCGCCGCTTCCCCTTCCAATGCCGCGGGCGTCAGCTCCCGACTGGCGACGCGCGTCCGGGCCGTTCGATTCGAGGATGTTTCCCTCGTCCATTTCATCCGCACGATGATGGAACTGACCGGCGTCCCGATTCAACTGGATCCGCTGGCAGTCGAGCAGCAGGGCACTGAAACGACCGTCTCTGTCGCGGCCATCGACATCGAAGTCATCGACGTGTTGCGACAGGCGCTTGAACCACGCAAACTGATCGCCGTGATTGATCGCGGCGTCGTACGAGTCACCAGTGCCTCGACCGAGTCCGCCGCAAATGTTTCGACGTCGCATTTCGTCGGCGATCTGCTGGGCGGAAAAGGACGAGATTCCGACCTGCCGACACTGATCTCAACGCTGATTGCACCAGAATCATGGCAGGCAGTTGGCGGCACCGGGTCCATCGAACAGACCGGCGATCGGCTGACCATTACGAACACTCGACTGGCTACGATTCGGACGGTCGCATTCCTTGAAAAACTCCGTGCCGCCCGTGGGCTGAAGCCACGCAAAAAACTCCCCTCCCATCTCGTCTCGAAAACGCCACGATGGCAACAGATCAACCGCTACCTGAAGCGACGAATCAGTATGGATGTGTGGGAGCCGACTCCCGTCGTGCAGATCTTTCGTGATCTGGAGAGTGCAGCAGGACTGCGACTCCTGGTTGACTGGAAGGCACTCGCTGCGACCGGCATTCATCCCTCGGACAATGCCACATTGCACGGACGAGAACAGATCGCCGCCGACGTGCTTGCTCATTTCCTTGATCCATCCAACCTGACGCTGGTACCTATCAACGGCAAGACCGTGCAAGTCACCTCGAAATCCAGTGCCACGAAGAAGTGGATCGAAATCTACGATCTGGAGCAACTTGGTCGCGACGGAATGTCAAAGGTCGAGCAACTGATGCTCAGCGGCACGGCGGCTCTTGACCCCGCCGCCGACGTCGCCATCGTACTGGCCGATTCGGCCACCCATCGCGACCTCTCCAACTAGGACGATTCGCGTCCCGGTATCCCCCGTCCCCGCGCCGTTTGCGTGCAATAACCCGGCATGCATGCGCCAGACCTGAAACGGGAAGAAACCGGACATTTCCATCCTGTTTTCTCGTTATCAATGTTCCCCACACGCAGTTAGTCGTACAGGAACGACACCAAGGAAAGGGAGCGCAACATGCCAGCGGCCACCCCAATCAACACTCAACCTCATGCCCCGGCGACCGCCAACGCTGGACCGGATGACGTTAGCAAGGACCCCGTTGACATTCAGACCAGCGACGACATCCGCCGATTGGTCGACACCTTCTACGCTCGCGTTCGAGCGGACAACTTGCTGGGCCTGATCTTCGATGACATTGCGGGAGTCGACTGGGACGCGCACCTGCCGGTCATGTATTCGTTCTGGGAAACGATCCTGTTGCACCGGGAGGGCTACAAGGGCAATCCCATCGAGGCGCACGTGCGGCTCGATGCCGAAATGCGTTTCGACCATGACACCGGACTTCAGCCCGCCGACTTTGAACGATGGCTGACCATCTTCCACTCAACCGTGGACGAATTGTTTTGCGGTCGACGAGCAGAGATGGCCAAGCGAGGAGCGAAACGCATGGGCGATCACATGCAACGAGCCATGCTGCTCCAGGTGACTTGAATCGGCCTGCCGATTTACCCGCCGATCGGCGAGACGAACGACGGGAAGCCCGACGTCCTACACCTGACCGGCAGCAGCCGCCTCATCGGGATTCCCCGAGCATTCCGGCGACGGCTTCGTACACATGTCACAGATCGTCTTGCCGCCGGCGTCCTTGATTCCGGCCATGCCACCACAACTTCCCTGCAATCGACGGTTGGCCACAATCACTCCGACCGACATCGCCAACACGGCGACACCAAAAACGGCCGCCGTCACGAGGAACAACTGCAGGAAGTTGGATTCCGCCACGTCATCCTCAACGATGGCCTGAACATCCGGCGAAGGGAAATTTGCCGTCGTCACCCGTTCAATGCCGTCGGCCGTGCGAGAAATCAACAGCGCCGTTACATCATTGGCCTCGACCCAGCTCTTTCCAGCGTCCGGCCCCATTGCCAAAATCGCAGTCGCCAGCGCGTCAGCACGAGCACACGTGTCAGCGAGCACCGTTGCGGTGGCCAGGGAATGCGACACTGCCCTCGCAGTACGTGGGTCAATCGTATGCGAATAGACGACGCCGTCATGCTCAAAGTAGTTGCGATAGTCACCGGACGTCGCCAGTGATTCGTTGTCGAGCGACACGACCGAATCAATGCGACGCTGGTCACGATCGGGTGCCTCCAGCCCGATTCGCCACGCACCGCCATCCGGCCGGGTTCCCCGCACCTTAACCTCGCCGCCAATCTCCACCATGTAGTGATTCGCCGAGTGACGATCGAGTGTCTCGCACACCGCGTCCACCGCGTATCCCTTGGCGATCGCGGACAAATCAATCTCCAGTTCCGCGACGGATTTCTTCAATGCGGGCGGATCAAGCCGGACGCTGAGTTTGTCGTGGCCGATGACTGAGCGTACCGCCTCGATTTGATTTTCAGACGGCAATTCGAACGTGGATTTCCCGGACGCACCAAAGTTCCACAGTCGCACGGCCGGGCCCACCGTGACATCAAAAGCCCCGTTCGTCTCCCGCGAAATCGCATTGGCGAGTTGTACGATAGACGCAGTTTCCGCATCAACGGCGAACCAATCGGTGTTGCGTGAAGCATTGAAACGCGAGACATCGGAATCCTCGCGCCACGTCGACATCCGCTGGTCGATCTCTGCCAAACGATTCGAAACAGCCGCAGCCATTTTGTCTCGGTCGAGCCCCTCGCCACGGGCCTTGATCGAGTAGGTGGTGCCGAACGTCTTGCCGCCCAGTTCGACCGCGTCCTCGGCGAGCAGACGCCCGTCAGATGAACACAGAATCAATGCGAATGCGATGAAGTACCAGCGAACGACAGGCATCGACTCGCGCCTTGGGCAGTTGTGCGTTTTCAAAACCATCACGCCCTCATTCTATCGCTGTCGCCTATCGCTCACGCGACGCGAGTACAGCGGATTAACCGCCGAAGTCGTCGTAGGCGATGTTTTCCGGTTCGACACCCAAATCATCAAGCATCTTGAATACCGCCGCGTTCATCATGGGCGGTCCGCAGATGTAGTACTCAATATCTTCCGGAGCCGGATGCGTGCTCAGATAGTTTTCCAACAGCACCTGGTGAATGAATCCGGTGTAGCCGGTCCAGTTGTCCTCCGGCAAGGCGTCGGACAAAGCGATGTTGAACTGGAAGTTCGGGAAGTCTTTCTCGATCTGCCGGAACTCATCGACGTAGAACAGCTCACGCAAACTTCGACCGCCGTACCAGTACGAAACCTTGCGGTCCGTCTTCTGACGCTTGAAGAGTTCGTAGATGTGACTTCGCAGCGGAGCCATACCGGCACCACCACCGATGTAGACCATTTCGGCCTTGGTGTCTTTGATGAAGAATTCGCCATACGGTCCCGAGATCGTCACTTCGTCGCCCGGTTTACGGCCGAAGATGTACGACGACGCCTTACCCGGCGGAGTGCCTTCCGGCGCTCGTGGATGCGGAGACGCAATCCGCACGTTGAGCATGATGATGCCCTTTTCCCCCGGATAGTTCGCCATCGAGTAGGCTCGAATCACGGGTTCCTTGACGTCGGAAACGTAACGCCAGACGTCGAACTTATCCCAGTCTTCCTGGTATTCGTCTTCGATATCAAATTCACGGTAGATCTGCTTGTGTTCGGGAACTTCAATCTGGATGTACCCACCCGCCTTGAAGTCAACTTCCTCGCCTTTGGGCAGCTCCAGCACGAACTCCTTGATGAACGTTGCGACGTTGTGATTCGATTTGACTTTGCAAAGCCACTTTTTGGTTTCGAATGCCTCTTCAGGAACTTCGACCTGCATGTCCTGCTTCACGGCAACCTGACATGAAAGCCGACAGCCCTCGCGAGCTTCCTTCTTGTTGATGTGCGTCTTCTCGGTCGCCAGAATGTCGCCACCGCCGTCGTGTACTTTCACCAGACACTGCGCGCAGGTGCCGCCACCTCCACACGCCGAAGAAACGAACACCCCTTGATCCGCGAGTGCCCCAAGCAGCTTGCCGCCAGCGGGGACTTCAAACGTCTTCTGTTCGTTGACCGTAATTTTGACGTTGCCTGAGGCCACAAGGAACGATTTCGCAAACAGGATCAGTGCAACAAGGCACAGAACCACTGCGGTGAACATCGCGACGCCGAGGAGAATCGTACTCATAATCTGCTATCTACTGCTGGAGTACAGGACCGAGCCTGCATGTTTTCGGGTCGTGGGGCAGGACATGCACCAGTAACTAAATTCCGCCGAACGACATGAACGCCATCGCCATCAGGCCGACGACGATAAACGTAATTCCCAAACCGCGAAGTCCCGCGGGCACATCACTGTATTTCATTTTCTCGCGAATTCCGGCCAACGCCATGATCGCCAGTGCCCAGCCGATGCCGGCCCCAACGCCGTAGACGCAACTTTCCGCGAAGTTGTAATCGCGTTCAACCATGAACAACGAACCACCAAGGATCGCGCAGTTGACCGTGATCAACGGCAGGAAAATCCCGAGTGCGTTGTAGAGGGGCGGGAAGAACCGGTCGAGCGCCATTTCCAGAATCTGGACCATCGCCGCAATCGTGCCGATGTAGCTGATCAAACCCAGAAACTCGAGGTTCACGCTACTGTAGGACGGCCCCAACCAGGACAGCGCGCCTTCCTTCAGGAGCTTCGTGTAAATCAGGTTGTTGGCCGGGATCGTAATTCCCATGATCAGAATCACGGCGATGCCCAGCATCGTGGCGGTCTTCACGTTCTTCGAGATCGCGAGAAACGTGCACATGCCAAGAAAGAAGGCGAGCGCGAGGTTCTCAACGAAGATCGCTTTCAGAAAGATATCGAGGTATTCGTTCATAATGCGTACCTAACAGTTGTGTCGACTGCCAAACTCAGGCAACCGCTTTCTGTCACTCTGTTTCTACCTGATCTGGCTTCCACGTTCGGATTGCCCAAATCGAAAGACCGATGATGAAAAACGCACTGGGCGGAAGCAGCATCAAACCATTGGGCGTGTACCATCCGCCTTCGCTTGCCAACGACAGCACGGGGTAACCCAACAGCTTTCCAGACCCAAACAGCTCGCGGAAGAATCCAACGACGATCAGGATCAGGCTATAGCCCAAACCGTTACCAAGTCCATCCAGCATGCTGATCTTTGGCGGGTTCTTCATGGCGAATGCTTCCGCACGCCCCATCACAATACAGTTGGTAATGATCAATCCAACAAAGACCGACATGGTTCGACTGGTTTCGAACATGAAGGCCTTCAGGAACTCATCAACGCAGATCACCAGCGAAGCAATAATCGTCATCTGTACGATGATTCGAATGCTGCTGGGAACGTAGTTGCGGATGAGACTGACCAGGGCATTCGAGGCCATGAGGACCACGATCACGGCCGCACACATCGTCAACGATGTGGAAAGCTTCGTCGTCACGGCAAGCGCTGAACAGATTCCGAGTACCTGCAAGGCAATCGGATTGTTGTTGATCAGCGGATCAAGAACGATGTCTTTCTGATTCGGTTCAGCCATTGCTGCCTCCCGATCCCTTCAGTTTGTCAAGAAACGGACCGTAGCCGTCGCCAAGCCAGTAGATTAATGCGTCGGAGACACCGCGGCTGGTAATCGTGGCTCCCGAAAGGCCGTCAATCTGATGACTGGCTTCCGGACTTCCTTCGACCACCTGGCCCTTGATGATTTCGATACTGACCTCTTCGCCGCCGTCACGAACCAGCTTGCCGGGCCAGAGGGCTTTCCACTTGGGGTTGTCAACTTCACCACCAAGTCCGGGCGTTTCCTTGTGCTCGTAGAACGTAATCCCGGCAACCGTATTGAGGTCACTTTCCAGAGAAATGAATCCGTACAGCGTTGACCAAAGCCCCTTGCCGTAGATTGGCAGGATGACTTTCTTCAGCGAGTCGCCTTCCTTCATCAGGTAGATGCGACCGTACTTCTCATGTTGCTTGAAGCCAAACGTTTGCTTGTCGCCAGGAATCTCCATGCTCAGTTCGAACGTGGGATCTTTGGCGGCCGCCTTCTGGTCGTACTTCGATTCGTCAATGTCCGCGGCCAACTCGCCGGTCTCGAGGTTAATCAGCTGGGTCTCGATGCTCTTGAAGAGTTCATCGATCCCCTTTTCGTTGATTTCGTCTCGTGTGTAGCCAGCCGCTTCCAGAATATTGCGTTGCTGAAACTTCTTCTTGTTCACTTCCTGGAAGGACTTCAGTCCAACGGCGGAAGCCGAAACAACGACAGAGCAGACAACGCACAGAATCGCAGCGGTCACGATTGTGCCGAGGGTACTATCACGTTGCATAGCGGGCACTCCTACGTTTGACGTTTGCCTGAATTACGAAGTAGTCAATCAAGGGTGCCATCGTGTTGCCAAACAGAATGGCCAACATAATGCCCTCGGGATAAGCCGGATTGATGACGCGAATCAGGATCGTCATCAATCCGATAAGAATTCCATAGATCCATTTGCCGGTCGCCGTCATGGACGCGGACACTGGGTCGGTCGCCATGAACACGGTTCCAAAAGCAAAGCCGCCGACCACCAGGTGCCACCATGGCGTCATGGCGAACATTGGATTGGATTCGCTGCCAACCACGGAGAAGATTCCGGAAAGGCCCACCGCACCGACAACGCAACCGGCCATAATCTGCCATGATCCAATTCGCGTCGCGATCAGAATGGCAGCTCCGATGATACACGCCAGCGTCGAGGTTTCGCCCATCGAACCCTGAATGTCACCAAGGAACGATGCCATCCAAGTGGTCGTCACCGTAGCCATACCATCTTTGACCGGAGCCGTTGCCAACTCGCCAAGTGCGGTAGCTCCGCTGAAACCATCGGCAGCAGTCCAGACGGTGTTACCCGTGATCTGAGCCGGATAAGCGAAGTAAAGTAATGCTCTGGCCGTCAGAGCCGGGTTGAGGAAGTTTTTCCCCGTACCGCCGAAAACCTCTTTGCCAATCACCACGCCAAACGAGATCCCGATGGCCACCTGCCAAAGCGGAATCGTGGGCGGCAGTGTCAGCGGAAAGAGCATCCCCGTGACGAGGAACCCCTCGTTGATTTCATGTTTACGGACGCAGCTAAACAGAACTTCCCAGAGTCCGCCCACCGTCATGCAAACGATATAGACGGGCAGGAAGTAAGCCGCACCATGGACAATGTTGTTCAGCAAACCGGGCTCGAAGGAAAACCCAAGGCTCTGCACCAACTGGGTCTGCCAGTTGTCGAGTTGACTGATCGCTTCGCTGCTGGCGATCGCAAGGTTTGCCTGGCGACCGGTGTTGAACATGGCCATGAAGATGCATGGCCCCAAGGCCACGATGACCATCGACATCATGCGTTTCAGGTCAAGCGAATCCCGCACGTGGGCGGCGTTCGTGGTCGTGTCTTTGGGTGTGTAGAGAAATGTGTCGGCCGCCTCGTACAGCGGATACAGCAATTCGAGCTTACCCTTACCGGGCTCGAAAAGCGGTTCGACAGTATCCAGTAGTTTTCGCAACATGGTTTTGGTGTTCTCTCAGGATGGGCCTTTGCCCGTCACATCCAATCTCATAGCGGGCCTTCGCCCACGCAATTGACTCTAGCCTTCTCGCTCGATATGCGTCAGACAATCTCGCAACATCGGGCCGTATTCGTTTTTGCCAGGACATACGAAAGTGCAAAGCGCCAGATCTTCTTCATCCAGCTCCAGGCACCCCAACATCTGCGCCGTCTCGGTATCGCCCACCGTCAACGATTTCAACAAGGGAGTTGCGATGATGTCCAGCGGCATGACTCGTTCGTAAGCACCGATGGGAACGATCGCTCGCTTGCTGCCCTCGGTTGAAGTCGTGAAGGGAATCGTCGCAGTCGCTTTGGCGTAAGCCGAAAGGAATGCGGCGGTCACGGAAAACTTGTCTGCACCAGGCATCGCCCAGCCAAGGAATTCACGATGGCTGCCGTCACCAATCGCCGATACCTGATTGTGGTAACGACCGAGATAGTCCGTTGGCGACTGGCTGGTGCGACCGGAAAGGACCGAACCGGAAATCACGCGAGCGTTTTCTCCCACGACTCCGTCACCAAGCAGATCCGCAATCGATGCACCTAACTGTGTCTGCACGATGCGAGGCTCTTTGATCGCCGGCCCCGCTACGGAGATGACTCGCTTGTTCATCAGCGTGCCGTTCACAAACAGGTTGCCGATCGCAACGACATCCTGGTAACCGATGTGCCAAACCGTCTTGGATTCGTTGACCGGGTCCAGGAAGTGTATGTGTGTTCCAGGTAGCCCTGCGGGGTGAGGGCCAGCAAACGGTGCGTTCTTGACGCGATCCAGATCCACACCGGGAATCTTTGCGCCGGTGGCTTTGCAGACAAAAACGGAACCGTTCGTCAGGGCCGTCAATAGCTGCAAGCCCTGAATGAAGTAGCGCTCGTAATCGGGCTGCTGCAGCACCAGCTCGGGATCGGGCGCGAGTGGATTCGTATCAATCGCCGTGACGAAGATTGACTTTGGTACCGACTCCGGCGCGGGAACCTTGCTGTAGGGCCGAGTGCGGAACGCCGACCACAAACCGGATGCAAGGAGGTTCTCCTTGACCTTGTCGAGTTCGAGACTGTGCAGGTTGGTGTTTGGATAGGACGCGAAAGTTTCCGCGTCTTCGCCGTCGACTTCGATCACGAGAGACTCGAACTTACGTTTGGCCCCTCGGTTCACGGCAATCACTTTGCCAGCTGCCGGAGCAACGTAACGGACACCCGGCGTCTTCTTGTCATCGAAGACGGGTTGTCCAAGTTTCACGCGATCGCCTTCGGCCACCAACATCGTGGGCTTCATGCCGATGTAATCGTCGGCGACGAGGGCAACCGTATTAATCGTCGGTCCATCCACCACACGATTTTCGGGTGCCCCGGAAATAGGTAGGTCTAGACCCTTGATAATGGGCGGGACGGCAACTGTATTCATCGAATCTCTTGGTCCGGTGACAGGGCGGAATCTGCTCGCCAATCGAATCGTGAAATTTTTCACAAAGTCTGATCCGACGCAAGGCGTCTTTCAGAAATTTAACACCTGGGTTAACGAAAACGGGTCTGGGACGGCAATCCCTGGCGATTTTACCGGCCTCAGAAAGCGCCCTGACCGGCCCAATTCAACCTATCGCGACTATATAAGAAGCCAACATCAGCCACGCTAATGCTGGAAAAATCGATTCTACAAAGTGAACCAGTCGCATGCTGGATAGCACTCTTCGTAGGAAGAGCCAGCATCCTGCCCCGTCATTGGAGCCGTCGCGTGTGACCGGCCGCAGGAACGTTCCCATCAACCACATCTTTGCGTGGGCGAATACATGACAAGAAACCGCGAAACGCGATACAGCAAATTCCTCAGCCTGGTGCTTCGGCACAAACCAGAAGCGGTGGGTATCAAACTGGACGAGGCCGGATGGGCTGATGTTCGCACACTCCTGGATTCCATGACTGCTCACGGTCGAGCGTTGAGTCAACATGAACTCGAACGAATCGTAGAACACAACGACAAGCGGCGATTCCAACTGAGCGAAGACAAGCAACGTATTCGCGCGAATCAGGGACACAGCGTCGACGTCGATCTTGGGTATTTGGCCCAAGCGCCACCTGCCCTGCTCTACCACGGCACGGTCGCCCGATTCCTTGGCTCGATTCGCGAAGCCGGACTCTCAAGGGGCAGCCGACATCACGTCCACCTGTCCAGAGACCGATCGACTGCAAGGAACGTTGGGGCACGACGCGGAAATCCGATCATCCTGAAAATTGACGCCGCACGAATGCACGCGGACGGCAGGGAGTTCTTCGTCTCTGACAATGGAGTCTGGCTGACTGATCACGTACCGTTCAAATACGTAATCGAAGAGTCGAAGTAAACGGCGCCCGAATTCGCATCGCTAATCCAGCTCGTGCTCGCTTCCAAAATTGGCCGATAATGCCAGGTAGTCTTCGAAGTCAACTTCCCCGCCGCCGTCGAAATCACCATCACTCCATGTGGCGTCCATACTGCCAAAGTTCGCTGACAACTTTAGAAAGTCATCGAAGTCAACACTGCCGCTCAGGTCAACGTCGCCGCGCCGGGTGTCCGCCGAATGCTTCAGCCAGAAGTCCACGTCCAACTGGTCAACCTGTAGATCGTGGTTCAGGTCATACCGTCGCGAGGACACCTCCGAACCGCCGAGGTGCGCAAAGAGCTCGTCGATGTCACTCGAGTCGCTCATACCATCACCGTTGAAGTCCCCCGTGTCGCGACGCGAAACAAACGTCACGCCCTCCTCCGAAAGCAGCACAACGCGATCCCCAACCAACAATCCCTCGCGAGAATCCAGGAACATATGGGTCACATAGTCCACGTTTGACTCGTTCTTGTTGAGAGCAGTAACGGCATGCGTTTCACCAACGTCATCGAACAGGAAACCACGCTCGAACTGACGGCCTGAAATCAACACTGGCCGCCGAAATTCAAACTCGCCTTCGCCAAAAAGTACCCACTGCCGATGTTCCTCTCTGTACGGACCACGGATCACAAGGTCAAGGATGTCATCGTCGTCCACATACGCCGACTCAACTTCACCGACGTCTCGGCGAAAGAATGGAGACAACGCGACCTGTTGCCACTCCCCATCGATCTGCTTCAGGATTGATCCACCCACAAACCGCTCCGGAATTCCGTCACCGTCCAGTTCGACAAACTGCCCAGGCAGCTCCGATGGAGGACACAGCGTCTCAAACTCGCTGGTGATCGGAAACGTTCCCGTACCATCGCCAAAGTATCGATAGCTGACGCCACATGTTGACTGAAACGCATCCGGAACCGCCACGACGTCCAGATGACCATCCTCGTCTTCGTCGCTAACGGAAAAAGTAAAGTCTCTCGCAATTCCGTCAACGGCCAGTTTTGGCGACGATGAAATCGTTGTATCGCCCATGAAATCGTAAACACGGAGTGCGCTGCGTTGCACCAGGATCTCGTGGATCCCGTCTTCGTTGAAGTCCCCGGCAGCACCGGCCGACGCGTATCGGTTGGGTTCCATCGCCGAATCCCAGGTCCCATCACCATTGGCCAGATCCACCTGAACACCCTTCGTTCCGTGCGTGCCGAAAACATCAAGCACTCCGTCCGCATTCAAATCCAGAGGCTTACCGATGTAATCCAGCTCGTCCCAGAGGCTCCATTTGCCGACGGAAGAAAGCAGTGCAACCTCGGTCCTGTCTCGCTCGGCACCGTGGACGAAATCCAGTACACCATCGCCATTCATGTCCACGTAATCCGGGAAAAAGCGGTTGGCGTTGCGAATCACGTCGGAGATGAGCCAATCCGAGCCAGCTCGATTGAACGCCACCTGCCATGCGAATCCATCGTCGACCGGATAGCTGAAAACGATATCCTGCAAGCCATCGCCATCCATGTCGGGTGACTCAAAGATTGGTTCGCCATCCGGGAAAGTGCTGAATCCGGCGAACACGTCCGATTCCAGCTCAATCGTTGTCCGCACGCGCAAATCGGCCGCTTCGAATCCGACGGATGCGAAAGCGTTCGTAAAGGCCAGCAATAGCTCTCCGCGACCGTCGACGTTCAGATCAACAGGCACCACGACACAACTCAACTCGGCAACATCGCCACACACCAAACGCCCCGATAACACCTCCACGTCGGCGTGCAATGCGTTTGCGTCACGCTGCAAGTGCACGAGGAGATCATCACCGTCGACAGATCGAGCGATCATCAACAAACCGTCACCGCCAAGTGACGCATGCGGCGCGTCCTCGAGACGGATGATGTCATGGACTTTCTCAATCGGCACGCCAAGTTCCACTTCAAACTCGTCGTAAATCCGCTCATCCTCCTTCAGTTCGAGGATCGTCAGTACCGAGCCATCCAGCAGGAGCACATCCTCCATGCCGTCGCGGTTTACGTCCACCAAATGCCGGAAATGGTTGGGGCGATCTTCAGTTGTGATATCAAAAGCCACCGTTTCAACTTGCCGTATCACGGAGATCGCGTTCGCACTCTTCACCACGAACTCGGAACGCGCATCGCCATCAACGTTCGTGGGGATGGCACTCCACCACGGCCATCTCTCAGGATACGAGGTCGTCTCGAATCCCGTCTCCGTACCGTAGGCGATTCGTGGCGGCAGCACACCTCCGTGGATGGCATCTTCAAATCCAAGAAACACATCGAGGTATCCATCGCCGTCGATATCCGCGTCATGAAATTCCTGAATCCCACTTTCATTGAACCATGCCGGGTTGGTCGCGACAAACAACTCCGGCTCGGCAAATGTTGCGTCACCGTCGCCCCACAATACACTCATGCCGTTGAAGTCACTTGCAACCAGATCCAGCTGACCGTCTCGATCAAAGTCTGCCGAAATCACCCCAAGCCCAAAGGCTGCGTTCGTTTCTGGAGCCGCCTCGAAAACCCCCGTTCCATCGTTGAGTAACACTTCCCTCCCGCCATTGACGATTAGATCCAGCGTGCCGTCTTCGTCGAAGTCACCAAGCGCATGGGCTCTCCCCGAGTATCGCGTTGGTTCGTTTAACCCGCCAAGACCATCAGACAGCCGGACGTTGAGTTCACTCACGAGGTGCGTCCAGACAAGATCCGATTGTCCGTCCGAATTGAGGTCGGCCAGAAATACTTTCGACATATAACCAACCGGGTCCACCTGAACGATCCGTGGCTCGGTGATACGCACGCCTGCCACGTCCTGCTTCAGATTGAGCATCTGCATCTGGCCTTCACGATCCCACACAGCGAGATCAATCGATCCATCAGCCAAGGCGTCCGAGACAACCATCCCTTCGGGCTCGACCGACAAGAGGCTTTGGCCAACGAGTTCATACTGCCCTGGCAACAGAGCATCAAAGACGGATAGACGCGTCAGTTCGCCGGGACGAACTTGCAAGACGACAAGCTCGCGTTCGCGGTCGCCATCGAGTTCCACAAACTCACTGGCACCAATCGCAAAGCCCGCATCTGCAGTTACAAGCGCGACGGGTTCGGCGAGCGTCAATGTCCGCGTTAAGAGCAACCGCGACTCGAGCGATTCGAATCTGCGAGGTTCACGCGAGGAACGCCGCCGATCTGCCTGGTATCTTTGCACGACATTGCCGCTCGCGTCGGAACTCTGGTATTGGCCATCAGCTCCAGATCGTCTGCAGAGCGTACCACCGCTCAGTTATAAACCGGATAGGCGGCCATCGAAAAGGAAAACCAAATAGCGAAGTGCTGACCGGGGCTGTCTTGTGTTGGAATATTGACGAACGGTGGAGAATGTCCCGGGATTTGATCTTTGGATCTCCCTCGACGCCGGCGGTGCGTCGACGTCATTGAGCCAAAAGCGTCGTAGCCGTAGGCGAGTGGGACGCCGCAAACAACTTCCATTGGCGCAAAGAAAAACCGATTGGTAAACCACCAATCGGTCTTGGGAAAGCACTATGTCATCTCGCCCCGGCGAAGATGGTCGCGAACCGGGTTAGCTCCACTTCATGCTGCCGGTCGGATTTGGCTCGAGGCCGTCCAGAAAGTCCCGCAATCCGCTGCTGCGGTAAGGTTGTTGAAGCTTTCGGACAGCCTTTGATTCGATCTGACGAACGCGTTCCCGCGTGACGGAGAAGATCTTGCCGACTTCTTCCAATGTGTACGAGTAGCCGTCAGTGAGACCATAGCGAAGTCGCAGGATCTCGCGTTCACGATGATTCAGAATCTGCAGTGCGTTTTCGATCTGTTGCTTCAGAGCCTGCTGGTGTGTGTCGTATAGTGGATCGTCGTCGCGGTAGTCCTCAAGGAACTCGCCAAAGTAGCTGTCGTCGTGATCGCCGACGGGCTGATCCAGCGACAGGGGCTGACGCGACATCTTGACGATACAGCGAGCGTCCTCAACGGGCAGCCCGGCACGTTCCGCAATCTCTTCCGGGTTTGGCTCACGGCCCAGTTCCTGAACCAGTTCACGAGCGACATTACGGACCTTGCTCATGGTGTCGATCATGTGAACCGGCACACGAATCGTACGGCTCTGATCCGCAATTGCCCGTGTGATGGCCTGTCGAATCCACCAAGTTGCATAGGTGGAGAACTTGTAACCTCGAGCGTGCTCGAACTTGTCAACCGCTCGCATCAGTCCCGTGTTGCCTTCCTGGATCAGATCCAGAAAACCAAGCCCACGGTTGCGATACTTCTTCGCGATCGAAACGACCAGACGCAGGTTACCGGCAGACAGTACCTGCTTGGCCTTGTCGTGCTCCTGCTGATATTGCTTGGTGCGTTCCATGCGACGCTTGAGCGAGGTTGGGCTCTCAAGCGTGATTCGCATGAGGTAGCGAAGCTCGGCTCGCAAGTCATCGATCGTCTTGCCGCCCAAAAGTGTGTCGTCGCCCTCACTGATCTGTTCCAGCAACGTCTGCATTCGCGTTGAGATCTGCCCCAGCTGATCCAACAAGGGTGTGAGACGTTGCGAACGCAGGTTCAGCTCTTCGATAAGTCGAACTGCACGGTTACGTCGCAGCACCAGTTGACGCCATGCCTTGCGTCGTACGGAAAGTGAATTGGATTTCTTGATCGCCGTGCGGAAATCGATGTGGTTCAGGACGAGCATCTTGCGAAGCGTTTCGACGTTCGGCACGATGCGGCTCATGATCCGCTTCTTTTCGGCAGTGTTCGTCACCGAAACTTCGATCGTGCGGTCCAGTCGCAGTTGTCCGTCACGAACTTTCTCCAGTGCCACGACGGCAGCCTGCAGAACGAAATCGGTGGCCAACATGCTATCGCGGAAGTTGGTTCGAGTACGCTCGATCTCCTTCGCAGCCGCGACTTCTTCATCGCGAGTCAGCAAGGGAATCTCACCCATTTGCATGAGGTACATGCGAACGGGATCATCAATGGCCTCGCCACCGGTATTTTGGTCGTATACCCTCTCGGTTGAATCAGAAGCTTTTGAGCGGGCCTTGCCATTGGCGGCCTTCACCGTTGCCGCAGTCCCGTTCCGATCTTCCGAGAAGGCGATCGGGGCAGCCTTCTTTGATTTGCTGCCATTTACGGTACTACTATTTTGTTTTGATTTCGTCACGGTCTGCACATCCCAGGGGCGAGTATGGCTCAGAGATCTCAACCACGTCGCACAGTTGGTGCCAATCACTCCAGATCCGCTGGAATCGTCGTATTTACTGGGTAACAAAGGAGAATACACCTGTTGGGAGCGACTTCACACGGATGTGAAGAAACAACGTGCTGTTGAAAAACCTCACCTCGAATGAGGCAATTAAGGCTAATGGCAGCCCTGCCACAAGAACCGAGAAATGGAACCGTGGTCAGTGCTATCCGTAACATCATCAGAATGTGAAAATAAGTCAAAGAAGTTGTAAGACGGATCCCGGAAGGCGGAGAAAGAAAATGATCACCCACAGCGAATCATTCGACAGCAGCAGTCACGTTTCCGTTCGCGTCGATGGCTGCAGCGGAACCATCGTGTTAAACCGCGGTTCGCGAAAGAATGCCATCTCACGATCGATGTTGGATCAGCTGCAAGAAGCGTTTGGAGATCTCCATCAGGAGAAGAAAGTCCGCGGTGTGATTCTCACCGGATCGGGCAATGTGTTTTCTGCAGGTGCCGACCTCGCCGAGATTAAGTCGTCCATGTCGGATGACAACGCACAGGCAAAATGGTTCGCCGACTGCATGGCGCAGAAGGAACTGATTGAGGTAATGTTGCGTTTCCCCAAACCGATCATTGCCTCGGTCAACGGACCTGCCCTGGGACTGGGAGCCGCGTTGGTACTGGCGAGCGATGTTGCCGTCGGTACTGAAGCTTCAAACTTCGGGTTTCCCGAAACACGACGCGGCCTGGTCCCCGGTATTGGTGCCCCGCTACTTGCCTTCCGACTGGGCTCGGCGGCCGCGGCAGATTTCCTGCTCCGTTCAGAATTCGCCAACGGCAAGGAGTGCATGGACATCGGCCTGTATCGCTGGCTGGTCTCTGAAGATCTCGCCTGGGCCAAGGCAGACGCCATCATTCGCGACCTCAACGGAAAAGACCCCACCGCAATTTCGATGACCAAACGTCTGCTCAACGAGACGATTGGCGAGTCGCTGTTTGCTCAGCTTTCCGCCGGCGCAGCGGCGACCGCAGCGGCGCGCACCACGGAAGCAGCGCAGGAAGGCATCAATGCGTTCCTGTCCAAACGAGATCCCGAATGGCCGTGAACCCGGCGTACCAAGACTCGATCGGTGGACGCGGGCGTGGTCAAACGAACCGTCAAATCCGCCCACGATGGAGGGCTGTCGCCACCAGTACTCGATCACAGCCGGCGTCCACGTACCGCTGCACGTCTTCCTGGGACTGAACTCCGCCACCGGATACCAATTCCAGATCGGGATAACGAGACCGAATCTTGCGGCACAGATCGACGGTCATCATTTCACTTCCACCGACGGACGCCAAATCGAGCACAATCATGGACGTAACGCCCGCGTCCACGGCATAGGACGCAATGGTTTCGGGCGAAAGGCGACCTGCGGAAGCATCGGACGTGATTGGCTTTTCCGCCTTCATGTCCAAACTGAACACGAGATTCAGACGAGGAAATCTTGCTACCAGTTCCTCCAATGTCCGGAGCGACGGTAGCGTCTCCAGCGGAACAATGACTCGACACACGGCGGCATCGGAACGCTTGATGATACGCTCGATTCGTGTGGGCGTGACCGCACCGGCGTCCAGCCAGATTCGGTGTTGTCCGCGGTTGCTGATCGAATCGTAGGCGTTCCAGTCCGGCTCGTCTCCGGCGATGGCATCAAGGTCCGCAACATAGAGATCACTGACGTCAACGTGGCTGCACAACGCCCGGGCAACGCGACCGGGGTGCGGCGAATCGACGATACTGCTTTCGATCGCCCGGTATTGGCCACGTTCTCCGGCAACTCCGTGAACGACTTGTCCACGAAGCAGATCCACTACGGGAAGAATTCGTTCGATCATGTCCAACGTTCGAACCGGAAACCTTCCTGAATGCCGCGCACCACCATCAGTTAGCAGGTGATTCCGCCATCGATGACCAACACCTGCCCCGTCATGAATTCGGCTGCATCCGACAACAGGAACAGGACAGGACCAAGCACATCTTCAGGCGTGCCCAGTCGCCCCATGGGCGTACGCTTCACGATCTGGGTCTGCTGATGATCATCCAGTCCGTGGGTCATCTCCGTCGTCAGGTAACCGGGAGCCACCGAATTGACGCGGATTTTCCGACTCCCCAGTTCACGCGCCAGGGCGCGAGTGATGCCGTCCATGCCCGCCTTGGTTGCCGCGTAGGCCGAAAGCCCACGATAGCCGCGCAATCCGATGATGGACGATATGTTGATGATCGCCCCACCGCCCTGCTCCAGCAACATTTCGCGAATGACGCGTCTGCTGAGGTGGAGCGTGCCGGCAAGATTGATCGACAACAACTGGTCGATTTGCTGCTCGGGCATGGTGGCCAGAATCCCGTCCCGCGCGATGCCGGCACTGTTGATCAACCCAAAAGGCCGGCCGAGCCGTTCGACTGCCGATGCCACAAACGCGTCGACTTCCGACGATTCACTCACGTCCGCTTCGGCAAAGTAAAACGCATCATTGGACGACGTCTCACGAGTAAAATCAGTCGCACTTCGGCTGAATGTGCTGACAGCGTAGCCGGCCTCAAGCAGACCGGAGACCAATGCCTGCCCCAGCCCGCGACTGCCGCCACTAATGATGATGTGTTTCTTGCTCACAGTTGCGTCAGAGGCCCACTATCGAATGAACTACGGGATTCCCATGCGACAAGGATAGTCGCTCGGCGGCTCAATAGGGAGTCCAGCCGGAAGATGCCAAACCGGCCTTTCAGATCCCGCTGAAATCCAGTGAGCGGCCAATTCGCAGGCTCACCGAGCATGCCGGCAATTGCCGGCATTGTTCCTGACGGGGCGTCTAGAGTTCAAAATCGACGTCGGACGCTTTCTTGCCGTAGATCGGGAGATGGCGATAGTAGACCTCAAGGATCATCGTCGCCATTGCCGTGCAGTAGAGACGACCGCCCTTGTCAGTATGCCTTTTCCCCATGAGCCAACTTCCTTCGGCGTGGCCCTTGCGGCTCTGCGTTTTGACCAGATAGTCGCGCATCTCCTCGTTCCACTCTTCCCAAGGCTCGCCGCCGTAGTGCCGCATCACCTGGGTCGCGTAGTAGTTGAAGTACATGTCGACCTTCGAAGGGCCCGACTTGCCGAGACGTTGGACGCCGTTTACCAGCGGTGGATGATCGTGAGACCAGCCCAGGTACATTCGACAGAGCAGACCGATTGCAGACGTGGTCCCTTTCTCGCCGGGCCCCATGTAGCCATAGGTTGCACCATCGTTGGCCTGAACCGAATTCAGGAAGCGTTTGGTGCCCGTGATTGCCGATCGCGAGATTCGAAGATCGGCCATGTGACCGCTCTTTAGAGCCATCAGTTGCCAGCCGACGACGGACGTGTCACCACCACTGAGATCCTTCGGCTGATACCGCCAACCACCCGTAATCGGTGCCTGTGCGTAGTTGATATAGTCGAGCGCCGCCTGCGCGGGTCGGCGCAGATTCTTGTCGCCCGTCATCGCATAGGCTTCGCACAGGACGATCGCTGCCAGGCCATGGGAATACATGCGTCCACCGTCTTCCCACAGGGCACCGTTCGCGGCCTGTCGGTTGGCGAGGAAATATAGTCCTTTGTGAACTTCGGCTTTGTAATTCCCTTCCATGTGCGTGTTGCCCGCACCGAGAAACGGCAGCAACGCCATCGCGGTCGCACCAACGCGGGCTTCGGACATCGTCCCGTGTCCATTGCACGGGCAACGACCTTCAAGATGGTAGAAGTTCCAGCCGCCATCGGGATGTTGGTGACGCTTGAGCCATTGCAGGGCGCGTTTTACCGCTTGCTCGCTTCCCTTCGTCCCGCCAGCTTCACGTACGAGTCGCGTCTTTTCCGCAGCACTTCGTCCGGAAAGTCCGCTACCAGTAAATTCGCCGATCTCCTGCATCAGGTCACTGGAGGCTGCAGCCTCGAAACCAATGTTGCTCAATTCGACGTTCATCGCCGCCGCTTCCGATTCCAACGGATCATCGACGAGCGCCGGGTCTTCCGTTTCGAGAACGGGAACATCCACCGCGGTCACGTCGGCAGTGATTGCTTCGGCGGAGAAATCGACTTCGGCCGAGTTCTCCTCCATGTTCGTCACTTCCGTATCGACAACATCCTGCGTGCCAATCGTCAGGTCCGTATTGAAGACAGGCATTGAGGGCAGGTACCACAAAGCCAGCAAGAGAATGATGATCGTGTGCAAGACGAGACTCACCAGCCAACTTGGCATCGCCGCGAACAGCAGGAACCTGGACGGACCAGCAGGAAGGCTTTCGTCGTCTTCCGGTTCACCTTCCGCTCCCTCTTCCGTCGGCGGTGCCGCGGCCGGAGAAGGTGCTGGAGCTGGAGGTTGCGTCGGGGCCGGAGATTGTGCCGCTGGGGCTGCCTGAGTTGGTGCGGGTGCGGGTGCTGGAACGGGCGACGTTACTGATTCAGCTGGTGCAACACCGGCAGTTGGTGCAGCGACCGGCGCAGGAGCCGGGACCGGCGTCGGCCGGCTTTCCCCGACGAGTTCAGGCGCGGGCGATTCACCCTTTGACTTGCCCTTCTGAGGGGCCTTTGGCGATGGATTTTGGTCAGCCGACATGCTGTAAGATACCTGTATAGCAGTACATTAATTTTACCAAACAGACGGTATCATCAACCCAGCATCTTGGGGTTTTGGCTGCTTTCCCAGCTAAATCCCCGCAATTGGGTGGGCTGTCACAGCAATACCGGCAAGTTCGATCAGCACCTTTTTCTGGCACTGGCGGAGCACGCCACTTTCGCGTTAAACTACGCGATTGCGCCTCGCAACATTAGAACGACATATCGCTAAGGAAAGTCCTCATGGCCAAGAAAAAAGGTGGTCGAAGTAAGAAGAAAGCCGAGACTGTGTTCCTCGTTTGCGAAGAAACGGGCGACTACAACTACTCGCTTCGGAAAAAAGGCGGCGGCGAGAAGCTGCGATTGAGCAAATACAGCCCACGCCTGCGTAAGCACACGATTCACGTCGAAAAGAAAAAGTAACCATCGCTTGCTTGGCGTGGTTTACTTGAAATGAGTAGCGCGTGCGCAAAGACTGCGTAACGCCCCGGTGGCCCGTGCACATACGGGCTGCCCGTTGGATATCGCCTCCAACACTTCTTCACGACAGAGTCAGGATGATCATGGGCAAGAACTGGATATTCCAGCCGCACGATTCGGCTCAGGTGCAACACCTGCAGCATGCTGCGGACATCGCCCCCGTGGTGGCCCAGCTGCTCGTAAGTCGTGGGGTGAACGACCCTGCTACGGCCACGCAATTTCTCGCGGCAAAGTTATCCGACCTTCGTGACCCGGAAGAACTGCCTGGTCTGGAGGGAGCCGCCGAGAGAGTCTTCAGCGCCATCAGGGCTGGCAAGAAGATCACCATCTTCGGCGACTACGACGCAGACGGAATGACGTCCACGGCGATTCTGCTCAGGGGCCTGCGACTGCTCAATGCGACCGTCGATTTCTACGTTCCCAATCGCATCAGCGAGGGCTACGGACTGAGCGATGAGGCACTCCGAAACATCGCGGAGAACGGCACCCAATTGGTGATCACCGTCGATTGCGGAATCGCGAGTCTCGCCGAAGCCAAGACGGCCAAAGAGTTGGGACTTGAACTTGTCGTGACCGACCACCACGAAATGCTGGCGGAGCTGCCTGGCGCTGACGAGATCGTCCACCCGAATCTCCCTGGCACCAACTATCCCTTCAAGGGACTTTGCGGTGCGGGTGTCGCCTTCAAACTGATATGGCGAATCTGCCAACTCCACACCGACTCGAAACGCGTCACCGACCGGCTTCGCAACTACCTGCTATCCGCCATGGGCCTGGCAGCGATCGGTACGGTTGCGGACGTTGTGCCGCTCGTCGACGAAAACCGCGTCCTCGTGCGCCACGGGCTGAAGACACTCAAGGCCGCTCCGACGGTTGGGCTCGCGGCGTTGATGACCGTGGCCAAAGTTGATCGTAAACCGGCGATTTCCAGCGATGACATCGCATTCATGCTGGCTCCGCGACTGAACGCCGCCGGACGACTTGGCCAGGGCGAACTGGGAATCGAACTGCTCTCCACCGATTCAATCGAACGAGCGGAGGAGTTGGCCCGGCATCTTGATGAACTTAACGCGACCCGAATGGGTGTTGAGCGGGAAATCACCCAAGCGGCAAAGGATCAGGCAACCGAACAGTTCGCACCGGTCGATCAGCAACCGGCCTTCGTGTTGGCCGGTCGTGGCTGGCACCCGGGCGTCATCGGAATTGTTGCCGGTCGCTTGAGCGATCAGTACTACCGCCCGACGATCGTCATCAGCCAGGATGAAGAAGGCAAGGAACCTGCCATGGGCTCGGGGCGTAGCATACCGGGCTTCAACCTGAATAAGGCACTCCATCACTGCCGCGAACATCTGATCAAGCACGGCGGTCATGCAGCAGCGGCCGGACTGCGTGTCGCCGACGAGAACATTCCGGCATTCCGGGCGGCATTCTGCGAATACGTCGCCAACGAACTCACCGAAGAAGACCTGCAACCACATCTACGAATCGACGCCGAGGCATCACTGCCTTCTCTCACGCTTCGTGTCGTAAAACAGCTTGAGCAGTTGGCTCCGTTCGGCCAGGACAATCGCAGGCCAACACTCTGTGCACGCGGCGTCATGCTGGGCAACGAGCCCAAACGGATGGGGCGCGGCGAGAAACACCTGACGGTCATGCTCGAGCAATCCGACGTTCGTATTCGTGCCGTTGCCTTCAATCAGGGCGACTGGGCGGATACGATGCAAGCTCACGGCGGCAGCATGGATGTCGCCTATCGTCCCGTCATCAATGAGTTCAATGGACGTCGCAGCGTCGAAGTCCAGATCGTGGACTGGAAACCCAGCGAGCGAATCAGCAAAGCCGCCAGCTAAACGCTGAAGCGATTGCCTGCTTCCCATCGGCGTCGGGAATCTACGAGCGCGACGCAAACGAACGTCGAATCAGGTCGAGTGTACTGTTCATCGACTGCTGCACGGGCGTCATGCCATCGGATACGACTTTGACGAACTCCGGATCCAGTTGCGGAATCGGTTGCCCAAACGGCAGGTGCTCCGCCGGTATCGCATAACGCCAGTCCGCTTGCGATAGAAGCCCAATACTGATCAACGGCTGATGAACGAATGAACCGTGCCCGGCGTGATGTTCGGGAAACTTACCGGCCGACGCCAGCCCCGGGGCCACACCTTCCGCGGTGTTGCGGATTGCGTCCGAACCTGACGATTCGGACGCGTTACCCATCGCGATCAGCGGCGGTGCTTCGTCCGGACTCGTACTACCCGAGCCCGCATTCGCTGCCGCGGTGGAATAACCCTCGATACCGATAGAGATCGATTCGTCGCTCGGCCCAAACCAGAATCCGGAGGCAAGCAACAACAGGCAAGCCGCCGTCGTCAGCGCGACGCCAAGGTTTTGCCACGAGCGTAAGGAACGCGGGACTTCCTCGACGGCGACGGACGGGGCCTCCTCATCGAACGCCGGCATTTCATCCAGCCGAATGCCAGTAGCCAACGTGTCACCGGAGCTCACTGCCCCCAGCACTCCCTGCATCATCTCAAAGTACTGCCGGCATGGTTCGCATTGTTGCGTATGCTGCTTCAGAGATTCGGCCGACTCGAGCGAACACCGTTCGTCCAGCAACTCATTCAGGGTCCTGTGAAATTCGCTACACCGCATCACGTCGCTCCAGAACCTGTCGTGCGCAGAGTCGCCGCACGAGTTCGTGACGCGCCCGATGAACCCACGTTTTTGCCGTGCCCTCGGGAACGCCAAGCGTTTCGGCAATTTCCGCATAGCTGCATTGCTGCCGGTGAAATAGCGAGAACGCCCGAGCATGGTTTTCCGGTAACCCCGCCGCGACAAACTCAATTTCCTCGGCAAGCTGATCGGCGTCCGCTTCGTTCGTCCAGCGGTCGTCCGCCGGAGCAAACGGCAACGTCTGGACCGGCGCCGCATTCTTTCGCCGAGCCAGACGGGTGCGACACCGGTTGGCAGTAATCGTCATCAACCACGGTTCAAAAGCCCGCGTGGGATCCCAGCGTGACAGGTTATTCAACACGCGTAGAAACGCTTCCTGCGAGACGTCCTCCGCGTCTTCACGTTGGCCCAGCATGCGGAAGCAGAGCCCAAAGACCTGTGCACGATAGCGATCGACGATCTGCAGCATGGCCTGCTGGTCGCCAGCAATTGCCCGCTCGACCAGCTCACCAATTTCCGGACGCAGAAGATGTGTGTACGACATAGCTTTCCCATTGCGAAGCAACACCGCCTCGGTATCAGGTTCTACCCTGCCCGGCGTACAATGGTTTCGTCATTTGGGCCAGATTATTGCAATCCACGAAAAAACGGTGCCAGCAATGCTGACACCGTTTTGTTGATTTCAATTCGCCAGTCGAATACTAGCTTCGGTTGAAGAGCTTACGCAGTACTTGCTGTGCAGCTTCCTGAGTATCCTTGGGCTGCTCTTTTTTGACTTCGAATTTCGGCAATTTCCCGGTGTCTTTTCCGTCTTTTGCCTCTTCGTCGTCACCTTTCTTGTCGGCCGGAGTCATCTCGATCGTGGTGTTTTGGGCAGCCTCGTCGAGCGCGGCCTGATCAAGTTCGATGCGACTGGTCTCGTCAAATCGATACTCACGAGTTTCGCTGTACCGCTGTTCTTCGCGAGCGACGTCATCAGCTTCTTCAAGCCACTGACTCACCATACCGCCCATTTCGCCGGACTTCTTCTGAGCCTTCTGCTTTTTAGCCGGAGCGTCAACCTTGGCGGGAACTTCGATGACGACTTCAAACTTGAGCGGGCCAACTTCCAGCTTGTCGCCGTTGCGAAGACGTTTGTCGCCGGTAATCTTGACGCCGTTGACGAGCGTTCCGTTACGGCTTTTGAGGTCGCGAACCCCGACGGCTTTTTCGGTCTTGATAATCACGCAGTGACGACGACTGATCGCATCACTGTGAGGACGTAGGTTGCAATCATCAGCGCGGCCGATGATGAACTTGTCCTTGTTGATGATTATCTCTTTGCCAGAGTTGGAACCATCGGTGACTTTCAGTTTCAGAAGCATGCATTTGCCTTTCTACCTGCTTGTTCCATTCTACAGGAATGGAGCAATTTCACCGAATTCTTTTTCGCACCGAACGCATCTTGCGCCCAGCACACCCAAGAACGTGAACCGCAATTGTACAACGTAATCATCAGGTCGACGAAGCACTACCGAATTCGTACCGCAAATCCGCTAGCGTGCCAGCCCGATAGCGTAGCAAAAATTTAACGAATGGTCAAAGTTATAAAAATTGTTTGAACATTTAATCGCCGCTAGCGACGACGCGTCCATTGATCGTTTGAAAACTTTGCTTGTCCGACCGCACGGACACTCTGCAGTTCCTTATCGGCCAATTGGCCGGGCACAAAATCAGTTTTTAATCGGCGAAGTAGATTAGGCAGCCATTTCCCCACCAATTCGGTGGGATCGCATTCCAACTGCGTCAGCTCTCGCAGGCCCGGTAGTTCAGGCGCCTTTTCCGACTGGGCAAGGAGGATGCTACCATGCTGCAATAGCCCCCCCTTCCAGCGTCTTTGAGCACTGCCGCAGACCTTCTGGCTAGAGGACGTCACATCGCCAACGGCCCGCCGCTGAAAGCAGAGAAAGGCAGAATCCGAAAGGCCCTCGTCCTTACGGTGTAACTGAGCTGGAGCTCCCAGCTCCGCCAACGTCTCCACCAGCGTTTCGTGAAAGTCGAAGTACAGTTGCTCGGTAGGCCCGAAGCGATTTCCATCGGGCGTCGCAAACGAGTAGGTCAGTTCGCAATCATGAACGATCGCACCGCCTCCGGATGCTCGCCGCAGCATCGGGCAATCTTGGCTGGCAGTGTGCAGCGAACGCTCGTGGGCAGGTTGGAAATACCCCAACGACAGCGTCGCCGGTTGCCAGCCGTAGAAACGTAGCGTGGTCTGCCCACTGGTTGCCGCCGACCGCAGCAGAACTTCATCGACGGACATATTCCAGCCGCCGTCGTTGCGAAACGAACTGCCGGGACGGTCACCCTCAATAATCAGCCGACCGTGTTTCATGTCGCGAGCTCAGCTCTTGAATCTTCAATCCTAAAAGGCAACCGTGCGGAAAGCGTCATTCCGTCTCGTCAGCAAACACCAACTGCGGCTGCCTTGCCGCGCGGACTTCGTCAGGACGATTGACGGGCGTCGAATGTGGAGCCGACGTGCTTACATCGGATGACTCTTCGACAATCCGGCGCAATGTCTGGGCGAACGCGTCGAGCGTTTCCTTGCTTTCCGTTTCGGTCGGCTCGATCATAACGGCCTCTGGCACGGTCAGTGGGAAATACACCGTTGGAGCGTGGAAACCAAAATCCAGTACGCGCTTGGCGATATCCATCGCGGAAAGATGTTTGTCTTTCTTCAGATCCTTCGCCGAAGCAACAAACTCATGCATACAACGTTCGCCATGCGGCACCGGGAGGAAATCCTTGACCTGGCTGAGCAGGTAATTTGCATTCAGGACGGCATTCTCTGAAACGCGGCGCAATCCATCCGGTCCATGCGTTGCGATGTAGGCGTAGGCTCGTACGAGCACCCCCGTGTTGCCAAAGAAACTACGCACTCGGCCGATGGAATCGGGACGATCGCTGTCCAGGTAGTAACGGTCGCCGTCTTTCTCAATGATCGGCGAAGGCAGAAACGGCTTGAGCGCGTCAGTGACACAAATAGGCCCTGCTCCGGGTCCACCACCACCGTGAGGCCCACTGAACGTCTTGTGGGGATTGTAGTGCATCATGTCCGCACCAAAATCGCCCGGCCGAGTCACGCCAAGGATGGCGTTCATGTTGGCACCGTCGAGATAGATCAGACCACCCTGCTCATGCACCATCTCGGCAATTTCGGCAATGCGTCCTTCGAAGAGGCCGAGGGTACTGGGGTTAGTGATCATGAAGACCGCCGTGCGATCATCAAGATTGGCCTTCAGGTGGTCAATGTCGACCGAGCCCGACGACGTGCTGTTCACCGTGACGGTATCGAACCCAACCATCCTGGCGCTGGCCGGGTTTGTTCCGTGAGCACTATCCGGTGCAAGCACACGGGTCTTGTTTTCACCTCGCTTGTTGAAGTACGCCTTCGCGCACATCAATGCAGTCAACTCGCCGTGCGCCCCCGCAGCCGGCTGTAGCGAAACGCCGGGCAGTCCGGAGATTTCCGCAAACCATTCCTGCAGTTCGTGTAGCAGCTGAAAGAACCCCTGCAAACTGGCTTCGGATTGGTACGGATGTACGTCCGCGAATCCGGGTAGCGCTGCCATCCTTTCGTTGCGTTTTGGATTGTGCTTCATCGTGCACGATCCAAGCGGATAAAAGTGCGTGTCGACGGACATGTTCTGCGTCGACAGATTGGTGTAGTGACGCACGACGTCTGGCTCGGCCAGTTCCGGTAGTGGTAGTGGCTCGGAGGCCAGATGCTCTTTCGGAAGTAGCTGCTCGACGCTCCCGGATGGCACGTCACTCGCTGGAAAACGCGTTGCCCTGCGTCCGGGCTTTGACAGATCAAATAGCAACTGAGTGGCTTGTTGGTTACGCATGGCTGAGTGTCTCCGTGATCACGTTGCCCAGAACCTGAGTAAGGTTGTCAATTTCTTTTCGCGTCCGCTGTTCGGTCACAGCAATCAGGAAACAGTCCTCCATTTCCGGATACCACGTTCCAAGCGGAATACCGGCGAGGAAGTGTTGCTGCTCGGCTGCGGCCAACAGCGCGGGTACTTCATTGGCACGATCACGTACAACAAACTCCTTGAAGAACGGCGATTCGAAGGCCAGCGACAGGCGTGAAAGCGACTCCATCTGCTCGGCCGCGTAGTGCGCCTTCTGCAAAGACAGCGTCGCCACCTCGCGGAGTCCCTCCGGCCCCATCAGGGACAGATAGATGCTGGCTCGTAGAGCAAACAGTCCCTGATTCGTGCAGATATTGCTGGTTGCCTTATCTCGTCGAATGTGTTGCTCGCGCGTTTGCATCGTGAGCACCCAGCAGGTACTGCCGTGATGGTCCACAGTCTGCCCCGCGATCCGACCGGGCATGCGTCGCAAAAACTTCTCGCGACACGCCATGATGCCAAGGTAAGGCCCGCCGTATTGCATCGGACTCCCCAACGACTGTCCTTCCGCCACGACAATGTCGGCACCGCAGTCGCCCGGTCGCTTGAGAATGCCAAGGCTGATCGGATCGACCGAAACAATGAAGGCGGCTCCGTTTTCTTTCGCAAGTTTCGAGAGTGACGCGAGATCTTCCGGGCAACCGAAGAAGTTAGGCTGCTGCACAATAATGCAGGCAGTCTTGTCATCGACGAACTGGGCAAACGTATCCGGGTTGGCAACTCCCTGCGAACAGGGAACTGTCACCAGCTCTGCATCGATGTTTTGCAGGTAGGTTTCCAGGATCTGCCGATACTCCGGGTGCATCGAATCCGGAACGACCACGCTGCTCCTGCCGCGGGCCACACTGAGTGCCATTAATGCCGCCTCGGTCACGGCACTACCGCCGTCGTACAAACTGGCGTTGGAAACATCCATTCCCGTCAGTTGGCAGATCAGCGTCTGATACTCAAACATCGCCTGCAAGTTGCCCTGGCTGACTTCTGGCTGATAGGGCGTGTACGAAGTGTAGAACTCACCTCGCGAAGCAAGGGCATCGACGACGGCAGGAATGAAATGGTCGTAACTTCCGCCACCCAAGAAACAGACTGAATTCCGGGCATGCAGATTCCGGCTCGCCAGTTCTCCCATGTGTTGGGACAGATCCATTTCGGAACGTGCCGGCGGCAGGTCTAGCGCACGATTCAGCTGCAGATCGGCAGGAATGCATTCGAACAGTTCGTCCACCGAGCCAACGCCGATTGCATCGAGCATCGACTGCTTGTCTTCAGGGGTATTAAAGTGATACGGCATGAGATGTTCGATTCTTCCAATCAGTAACGAGCAGCTTGCGTGGTGATGCAGTACCGTCGCTGGTGGCGACAGCTCATGAGGACGAGGTCTAGCCTTCTTCCGCACACTGTTTTGTGTAGTCGGCGTGATTGAGCAGGCTCTCCAAGGTCGACTTGTCTCCAATCTTGACCTTGATGATCCAGCCTTTGCCGTAGGGATCGGTGCTGAAGGTCTCCAGCGAATCCACCAGAGCAGAATTGACCTCAAGGATTTCGCCGGTCACGGGACTATATAAATCACTGACCGCTTTTACAGACTCAATTTCACCAAAAGATTCTCCCGCCGTAACGTGAGCCCCAACTTCGGGAAGTTCGATGTACACAAGGTCCGTCAACTGCTCGACCGCAAAGGCAGAGATACCGATTGTGCCGGTATCACCGCCTTCATCCAGCGCAATCCATTCGTGACTCTTGGCGTAGTGCAGTTTTTCAGGTTCCATCTATTTTTGATCCTGTTATCAGTTTGTTGGCATTTCGAAGACAGACGACCACCCTGCGGCGGCCCGGGTTCAGGAAAAACTTACCTCTCCAACAAGCCCGGATGCTGGCTATTTCCAGATGCTCCAGTGTTGCCGGGAGAAAGCGTATGAATTGATTGTCTACGTTCGTTTGTAGAACGGCAACTCCACGACCGTTGCGGGGAGGCTGCGTCCCCGAATATCCACCTGTAGCTCCTGGCCCGGTTCCCCCACCCCGGGTTCCACAAACCCCATGGCGATCGGTTTTTGCAGGGTGGGCGAAAACGTGCCACTGCAGACCTCACCGACCGGCGTGTCTCCCTGCAAAATCGCATAATGTTCGCGGGGGACACGTTTTCCGTCCATGCTCAAACCAATCCTCACACGGCCGGGGTTGCCCTTGAGCTTGGCCAGCGCGTCGCGTCCCGGAAACTGCCGATCTTTGAGATGGACGGCAAAACCCAATCCCGCCTCAAACGGATTAATCTGTTCGGAGAGCTCGTGTCCATACAGTGGCATGGCGGCTTCCAGGCGTAGCGTATCTCGTGCCCCCAAACCAGCCGCTCGACCGCCAACGGCGTGCGCGGCGTCGATCAGCCGCTGCCAGATTTGCGAAGCATCGCCCGCCGGCAGGACGAACTCGACTCCATCTTCGCCCGTGTACCCCGTGCGACTCACGGTGACCGGAATGCCGTTGAGAACTCCGTTGGAGGCCGTGAAATACTTCAGGTCGCTCGGTCGCCCGTCACTGAACATCGCGTCTACGATCTCCAACGCTCGCGGTCCCTGTACGGCAATCATGGCCGTGTTCACCGTCTCGTCGGTAAAGTTGACATCGTACTTTCCCAGACGCGGTTGAATCCAGTCGAGCAGCTTCTGCCGATTACTGGCATTCACGACCAGCCAGTAAAACGATTCTTCCTGGGCCTGGAGGTGACTGACCAGTACGTCATCAAGGACGCCGCCTTCCTCATTGGTCACCAGCGAGTAGCGCACGCTGCCCGGCGCCAGATTGGAAACCCGTCGCGTCAGCAGACCTTCCAGGCAATGCATCGCGCCCGGGCCGGCAAAACAGAATCGCCCCATATGAGACACATCGAAGAGCCCGACGGCCTCGCGCGTCGCCTGGTGTTCGGGCACGATGGAGCCGTACTGGATCGGCATTGCCCAACCGGCGAAGTCCACAAGTTTGCCACCGTGCTGCTCGTGCCAGTCGTAGAGCGGAGTGCGGGCGAGAGTGTCCGACATGTAATCCCTTCCGTGCCAAAATTCGTCCGACAGGAGACATCCCGTCCGGTACCGCCACAGTCTATCCGGTTCCGGACAAAACGTAAAAAGGGGCGAACCAAACGCCCTCCGAAGGACCATCGGCCGTCCGCGAGCTTCGGGTGCCGCGGTCAGACAGCTTCGGACGCACCACCGGCCCACGATACCGATTGCATGTCGACACGAGTGGACTACGATTGCAGCCAGCAGCCAATCAGCTCCCAGGGAATCGAAACCATGCTAAAGGTCGACGAACTCACCAACCCAACGCCCGAGCAACTGGCGGAATTACCTCGCGAAATCGGCTTTGTTCCTGCTGAAAATGATTCGCCCATCCATCTGAGCACAGACCAGATCGCCGAATACAATCGCGAAGGCTACCTCCTGCCCTTCGACGGACTCGATGAACGCGAGTCAGCCGAATTGCGGGCTTTTTTCGACGGAGTTCTTGCTGCCTTCGTCGAATTGGGTAGAGACAGCTATTCCATCAATACGGCCCACCTTCGCTTCGCACGCATCTATGAGCTCGTGGCACACCCGGCAATTGTGGGGCCCGTCAGTGATCTTTTGGGGCCCAACGTCGTCGCGTGGGGCTCGCACTTTTTCTGCAAAATGCCGCACGATGGCAAGCGAGTCGCATGGCACCAGGACAGCACGTATTGGCCGCTGAGCCCCACCAAAACCGTCACCGTCTGGCTGGCGATCGACGACGCCGATCCGAAAAACGCCAATATGCGTTTCATCCCGAGATCGCACGGTCACGGACTCATTGACTACGACAAGAGTGACGATGACCGAGACGTGCTCAACATGGTCATCGACAATCCCGAACAGTATGGCGGAGATCCCGTCGACGTCGCGTTGAAGGCCGGACAGTTCTCCATGCACTCGGATCAGCTACTGCACGGGTCGGAAGCGAACGAGTCGGATCGTCGGCGTTGCGGCCTCACCATTCGCTACGCGGCCGCCGACGTGAAGGCGTGGTACGGCTGGGATCAGAAAGGCATCGTCGTGAAGGGCGAAGACGCCAACGGAAACTGGCTGAACGCTCCTTCGCCCAACCACTGACCAACCAGTCAAATGGTCTCGCGGTGTGCAGGCTGGAGTGAAGCCAATACATCACGCCGGATGAACGACGTCCGCTCGAGCTACTTCCAGGCGAACGGTTGCCCGGTCAACTGCTCAAACGCTTCGATGTACTTGGTGCGTGTCTGAGCAATAATATCCTCAGGCAGCGCCGGTGGTTCACTGTTCTTGTCCCAATCTGTCGAGGACAACCAGTCTCGCACGAACTGTTTGTCGAACGACGGTGGGTTGGCACCAACCTTGTACTGTTCGGCCGGCCAGAATCGCGAACTGTCGGGAGTCATCACTTCGTCGATCAGAATGAGCTCGTCGCCCAGCTTTCCCCATTCAAATTTGGTATCCGCGATAATGATCCCCTTGGTTGCGGCGAATTCGGCACCCAACCGGTAGATCTCAAGGCTCTTTTCACGCAGAGTTTTGGCAGTCTCGCTACCGACGATCTCCGCCATCTGCTCGAAAGAAATATTTTCGTCGTGACCTTCCTCAGCCTTGGTGGCAGGCGTGAAAATTGGCTCGGCCAACTGACTCACCTGCTGCAGACCTTCGGGCAGTTTGATGCCGCACACGGTCCCGCTTTTCTGATATTCCTTCCAACCAGACCCAACGAGGTACCCCCGTACCACGCATTCAATCGGGACAACTTCGCATTTCTTGATGACCATGCTGCGTCCCGCAAGGTCGTCAGGATTCGTCCCAGCCGGTAGATCAACACTACCCAGATCCGTATCAATCAGGTGGTTAGGTTGGTCCAATCGATTAAACCAGAACGCGCTGATCTGCGCCAGAACGCGTCCTTTGTCCGGAATTCCGGAGGGCAAAATGTAATCAAACGCGCTGATCCGGTCCGTGCTGACCATCAGCATCCTGTCCCCCAGATCGTACATATCGCGGACTTTTCCTCGTCGGACCGGTAGATCTGCCAGTTCTGATTGCATCAACGTTGTGGAACTCATGTAGCCCCCGTACTTTTTCGATGTATCCTTTAGCGGCCCTGCCCGCGTCCGACGGTCTTTACCGGCTGCCGTTCTGGATGTCGCCCGCGGGCGACGCGACGCACTTATGTATATCAAACTGAGCCTTCGCTCGAAACAATGTAACCCAGGGACTAAATTGTCATAGCGGCTGTTTCGTTCTTTACCTTCTGCGCAAATTCACGACCGGCATGGGCCTAACGACCTTCCACGTACCGCAGCCCGACCAGCTCCCGGAAGCCGTCGTGCGACAGTGCTACATGCAGGGTATTGACGCAATTCCGTGGCAGAGCAAAAACTCGCTGACAGATGGTGTTTTGTCCGTCCAGCGAGCCGCCAATGAGTCGGGAAACCTGTTCGTCCCCTGGCCCGTAGCCGGCCACGGTCGCATGACCCTGTCGACCACATGCCTGCGGGAATCCCCCGAGCCGTATATCCTCCCCGTGGAATTGGCCCGCGGAACGGTCGGCAGACTACGCAATCAGGTCGAATCCTGGCGTCAGATCGGCATCAATGTACCCGCCGAGGTTGGCGCGCTGATTACCACGGCCACGGCAGCCCTGTGCTCCGCCGTCACCACTCAGACCGATCATCTCGGTGCCGCAGCGTTCGCGCAGGATGCGATCACCGATGCACTAAACGCGATCGAAATGATGATGCGAGCGTTCAGTGAATACTCACTAACCCGGTCCGGCAAGCGAAACGTGTTTCTCGCCGCCAACCTGGGCGCCCGATCCGGGCACGAATTTCCAGGCGAACTGTTGGGCGCCATCAATACGGGCGTCGTACCGTTCTCATGGAGCGAAGCGGAAGGCAATGCCGAACAGGACGCCTCCGTCTATTTCGAAGAACAGGTGCGATGGTGTCGCAAGCTGGGGTTGAGGATCTGCGGCGGACCACTGCTTGATTTCGACAAGAATGGACTGCCCGACTGGCTGTACCTCTGGGAAGACGATCCCGAGTCGCTGCAATCGTACATGCTGAAGTACATCGAAAACGTCGTCAAAAAATTCGCCGGCAAAATCAGCCTCTGGCACGCGTGGGCCAGCCTGAATAACGGGCAGGCCATGAACCTCAGCGAAGAACAACGTCTGCGTATTGGCGTCGCAGCCCTTGAGACGTTGCGGACGCATGACCCCACCACTCCGGTCTTTGTCAGCTTCAATCAGCCCTTCGGCGAATACCTTTCCCGACGAGCCATGGATCTGGCTCCAATTCACTACGCCGACACCCTGGTTCGCGCCGACCTGGGAGTTTCCGGATTCGGGCTGGAGATCAATCTCGGCTATTGGCCCGACGGAACACTTCCACGGGATGTGCTGGAAATCAGTCGCATCATCGATCGCTGGAGCTCGCTGGGCCTGCCGCTGGTGATCACTCTGAGCATCCCCGGGCCGCTGGTAGACGACAATGAAACCGCCGAGCCCAACGACGAATCCAAACGCATCATCCCGTTTGGAGACGAGCAGATGTCCATGATCTCGCAAGCTCGTCTCGCGGAACAGATCGTCAAAGCCTGTCTCGCCAAACCTGCCGTGCAGGGCGTTATCTGGAATCAGCTGCGCGACGGGGATGCGCCGCTGTATCCGTATGGGGGACTCATGACCAGCGATGGCGATGCCAAGCCCGTCGTCGATTCGATGAAAGAAATCCGCAAACGCTATCTCGTCTGACTGCGGTATCGAGCCCCCAACACGAGTGCCTTCAAGCACCGTGCAGGAAAAAGGCCGCGCAAGAAAGAAGGGCGAAGAACGCGTCCTCGCCCTTCCGGATTTTTCTCTGCGAGTCCTGCCGGCCGGCAGGCTCAATTTGTTAGCCGGCTCATCCAGTTCACTGGCTCAACCAGCTATCCGGTGTGTCGACTACTCGACGGATTCCTGGATGGCTTGGCCAGCGGCCTCAACACCCTCTCCAACTGCCTTCACCCCGTCTTTGCCTGCTTCCAGCGCAGCATTCCCAGCATCCGAAGCAGCTTCTCCAGCCGCTTCAAGGCCATCGCTCAAGGCCTCACCGGCGGCATCTGCACCTTCCTTGGCAGCCGAACCCGCTGCGTCGACGCCTTCTGCCACTGCCGCCGCTCCGTCGCCCACGGGAGTCGTATCGACCTCAGCCGAGCAACCAAGCAGAGCACTAACCAAACCAATCATCAGAAATCCAGCAAATTTCTTCATCTCAACAACCTCTTCAACAGAATTCGAATTCTGCGAACTCAACGTCCGCCTAAGGGATAGAGCCCGCGGCCAATCGAGATATTCCGAGATTCGAAGATTTTCTTCGTGGAATTGGACCGCGAGAGCGGCAGTCCTGCGAGCACGCCGAATAACGGCGGAATGAACTACCGGCGGAATAAACTACCGGCGGAATAAGCGAAGTCTAGCTCGTCAGCGTCGTCATGCCCGTCTGCGGAATATCGCCCTTCGCACAACACACCAGACACATGTCGTCTTTCTGGGGTGCCCCTCCAGCGAAGGCTCGGACGTTGTCCACCAGCCGCTCGGTCGTCTCCACGCCCGTTTGCTGCCCCTTCGCCTGCTCAAAGATGCGTTTCGTACCGTACTGCTCGCCCGCGGAATTCATGTACTCGTTGATCCCGTCGGTGTACATCAACAGACGATCGCCGTCCTGCAATTCGAAATCGAACGAGCGATACTTGAACTCTTCGGCAATCAGCAATGCCGGAGCGCGAGGCTGATCGGTCCCAACTTCCACAGGGTACTCGTTGATCCGACAAAGCACCGGCGGCATGTGTCCCGCATTGACGACCGTGACGCGAGGGTCATCCGGCTTGATGACCACCATACAGAACGTGATGAGTCGATCGTCGAGACTGTTTTCACTGAGCGTCGTATTCAGCGAAGACACGGCTTCCGCCGGATCCTCATGCGTCAACAGGCTGAATTTCAGTGCGGAAGACAACTGGGCTGTTTGCAGCGCCGCCGCCATTCCATGCCCCACGACGTCCGCCAGGACAATTGCCATTCGGCCGTCCGGTAGTGCGACGTAGTCGTAGTAGTCGCCGCCGACCTTTTCTGCCGGCTGGTAGAAATGATTGAGCGAGTACTTTTCGAATGCCGGTGAATCCTGCGGCAGGAAACTACGCTGAACCTCCGACGCCAGCTCCATGTCACGCTCGATGACCCGCATCTGCACGACGTCCTCGTGCATCTGGGCGTTGTCGATCGCAATTCCGGCCTGCCCTGCGACACAGGCCAGCATATCCAGATCTTCTGGCTTGAAGCGATTACGGTGATCAAGCGAATCCAGCTGGATCGTCCCCAACACGTTTTGCTCGGCGTCCAACAGCGGGGCACAGACGAACGACCGAATACGAAAGTCGGCAATGCTCTCACTGAGCTGGAACCGCTGGTCGTCCATCGTGTCAGTCGAAAGAATCGCCTGCTTGCTCTCGACCACCTGGTTGATAATTGTTTTGCTCAGCCGAATCATGCGATCGTCATCGCCGCGTCGCAATTTGGTATGCCGCGGGATGAGGATTCCTTCTTCGTTGCGGAGGATGATAAATCCGCGATCCGCCTGAATGAACAATTCAAAGAGACTGTCCAGCACCGATGGCAGGACCGAATCAATCTCCACCGAACGGGAGAGCGACCGCGAGATCTGCAACAGTGCGTTGAGCTTGGCTTCCGGCGATGTGGTGATCGCGATACTGCCACTGCCGCCCATACTGGAACCCACGACGTCCAGCCGGGACATGACACGGGACGAGTCCGACGGTGAATCATCGAGAAATACGCTACTGGCGTTGTTGTTGTCGGCGATGGGCGTCAACGCCGGGCTGCCAAACCGAAACGTGATGTCGCAGACCTGAATACGATCCCCCAACTGCAACCGATGCCGGCCCTGCGTTGGCTCGCTGTTGATGAAGGTCCCGTTGCGACTATTGAGATCCTCCACATACCACTGACCACCAATGTCCATAAGTTGCGCGTGGTGCCGACTGACGGCGCCCACATCAACAACGATGTCGCATTCGGGGTGACGTCCAACAACCACCGGCGACGATTCAAGCGGATATTCTCGCCCGGAATTTGGACCGTTTTCTGTGATCAACGACGGCATGGGGTGGTAATCTCAACGACGGGAAGGTCCCAATGAGGAACCATAATTCTAGATACGATTTCGGCTCACCGTCAACAAAGTGCCAGCATCAAACGCGTTGCCGATCAAAATTGGACGGCAAACTATCTGGATTGCGTCATCGGCGAGACTCGCCTAGCCAATCCCGAGGAAGCTCTTCGCGTTACCGTAGCAGATATTCTCGATCACCGGACCTACCAACGCATAGTCATTCGGAATCTGCCCTGATTGCATATCTTTACCAAACAGATCACAGAGGATTCGGCGAAAATACTCGTGCCGCGTGAATGACATGAAGCTTCGCGAATCGGTCAGCATGCCGACAAATCGGGAAATCAGGCCCGTATTGGAAAGGCAATTCATCTGCCACTCCATGCCCTCACGCTGATCAAGATACCACCATCCGCTACCCATCTGCATCTTCCCAGCCGTCTTTCCATCCTGGAAATTCCCCAGCATCGTCGCAAATACGTAGTTGTCCGACGGATTCAGGTTGTACACGATCGTCTTTGGCAGCGAGTCGTCGCGGTCCAGCCGATCCAGAAACGCGCCCAACGATCTTGCCTGCGACGAATCACCGATGGAATCGCATCCCAGGTCCCGCCCGACGTTCTCAAACAGCCGCGAGTTATTGTTGCGTATGACGCCCACATGAAACTGTTTCGTCCAGTTTTTCTCCGCGTCCAGCCGAGCGGTAAACTCAAGGATGTACGTCGAAAACTGGCTGTGCTCTTCGGGCGTTGCCGCGTTGCCGGCCCGAGCCTTGTCGAAAATTGCCGCCGCCTGCTGATCATCAATAAAGTCCGCCGGCACAAACTCCATGCCATGGTCCGACAGTCGCGAACCCATCTCGTGGAAGAAGTCGTGACGTTTTCGCAACGCTTCCAGGAGGCGATCGCATGAACTGATGTCGACGTCACTGACGGCCGCCAGTCTGTCGACCCACGGATTCCACTCGGCGGGCTGATGCACAAACAGGGCCTTGTCGGGGCGGAACGCCGGCAACACCTGCGTCGCCAACGTGCCTTCGTCCGCGATCGCCTTGTGGTGAGACAGGTCGTCCGTGGGGTCATCCGTCGTGCACAATGCCGTGACGTTGAACTTCTTCAGAATGCCCCGAGTCGTCAGCTCATCCGACTTGAGCTTCTCGCCTGCCGCGTCCCAGATGGGCTTCGCGGTGGACTCGTTCAACAGATCATCGATCCCAAAGAAGCGTTTCAGTTCAAGATGCGTCCAGTGGTACAGCGGGTTTCGCAACGTGTGTGGAACGGTCTTCGCGTACGCAAGAAACTTCTCATAGTTCGGCGCGTTGCCCGTGCAATACTCTTCCGATACGCCGTTGGCCCGCATGCCACGCCATTTGTAGTGGTCACCCTCCAGCCAGATTTCATACAGATCCGCAAAGCTTCGATTTTCGGAAATCTCCTGCGGGGGCAGGTGATTGTGATAATCGATGATCGGCTGATTCGCAGCGTGCTCGTGGTAGAGACGCTGCGCGTGATCGTTGCTGAGCAGGAAATCGTCGTGGATAAATGACATACGGGCCTTTCAACATCTACAGAAAAAACAACGGGAGCCTAAAACACCGGCCCCTTGAGGCCGTTCTAACCAAGGAACAACGGCTTCATGTGACGATCCACCAGGTTCGTCGTCACGTTGCGGGCAACGGACTCTTTGTACTCAACCAGCATGCCGAGATATCGATCGCCCATCTTCGCCGCGATCTTATACCCCACGTGCAGCAACTGACGGAGATGGTTGTTGAACTCCGGGCAACTCAGATCATGCCGCAAGGCGTTAACGTATTGCTCCGATGTCCATGCGTTAACGTCCGCTGGCAAAGGAAGTTTCGCTTCATCAATATCAATGACCGAAGCATACGGCTCACAGAGCGCCGCTCGCGCTTCGTACGCCTGTGCGTAAACTTCCTGCGACAGCTTCAGGCCATCACCACCAGCTTCCGCCAGGCCGATCAACTCTTCCAGCCATGTCGTGCCAGCCGTCTTGATATGCAAACCGGCGCCGGTATCCGCAAGCGCCTTGCGAATCGGCTCGTAGATGGAGAACTTGTCGCTACCGGAGTGAACACTCAGTTTCAGATTGGCCGGTAGACCGTAGGCGCTGGAGGCGTGCGCCAGAACGGCGATGTCCTCACGAAACTCGGTCTCGAACGCCGCCACATCGCCGACGTAGTCGACGCCCTTGTTGAAGCGACCGGTGAACTTCGGAGCAATCGTCTGAATTGGAATCTGCTGATCCGAAATCGCCGCCAGGATCACCAGCAGTTCTACCGGAGTCTGTGGACTGTCCGTCTCGTCCATGGAAACTTCGGTGACGAATCCGTCGCCCTTCTTATCACGAATGTGCCGGAAGATCTCCCCAGCCTGGATCGTGGCCAACAGGTAATGCGAAGCAATCTTTTCGACTTCTTCCTTGCTGATGCTCAGCTTGCGATCAATGCCGGCGATTTCGTGATCGCCCACCAGCTCGCCATGCTTCTCCACAAATGCGGAAACGTCCGCCGCGGGCGCCGCCGAGCCAATGGAATCCGCGACATCGATTGTGAAGAAATCGCTTGCAGCCAGAAAACCGTCGACCGTACCGAGGTTGATATGATCCGCGTCAACATAGTGCGACTTGCTCCAACCGAGCGCCTTCACGGCCGCATCACCAGCCTCCCGAACGCTCGCCGGCTGCGAGCCAATCGTCGTGTGCTCGCGGTGTGACTTGTTCCATACAGGCACGATGTCGATACCCAGTTTTTCAGCCTCAACAAAGGCATTTAGCTGCGATTCGGCCTGATGGGCAAATCGGTCACCCACACCAAAGGAGAACTTTTCGATCGTACGCATGATGGCCCTAACGTCTTTCGGTTCGAGATTCTGCTTCTTATCAAGCCCCGCATTCTAACGTCCGAACCAGAATGCGTGTAGCACCACCCTGAATGCCGCCATCGCGTCGAACGGGCAAGGACTCAACGTAGATCTGCCAAAAACGTTACGGCAACTTCACCAGTCGAGCGTCAATCCAGTTCGCCCGGTCCAACAAGTCGGCTCGATCTGCGAAATCAACGACCAACGCGATTCGCCTCGCATTGCGAATGTCGACGCGAATGGGCGAAGGAACGTCGCCGCCCCGAATCACGGAACTGCGAAAAGTCTCGATCCATTTCGAATCGCTCCGCGAAACAAAAACCCGAAACGTCACACTCCCCTGCTCGCCAGCCGATCGATCGAGGGCCGCTTCGGCATGAAATTCGGAAAACCCTTCCGGAAGATCGAACGCCAGACGGGACGTGCTGTGCATGCCAATCCCTTTCGCGAAGATACGATCCGCATCGGAAACCGGGCCGCCCAAAACGTTTCGGTCGCGGCCCCAACCCCACTTCGTCTTCAAAAACGAAATGTGCCGGAATCCCAGCGGTGACACGTCAGACAGGTACTGCACGACGACTGAACGTGGTTGCAGAAAACAGATCAGATCCTCCTTCACCGGACGCACTCCGTTGATCGTCCCAAGGTGAACTCCGCAAGCCAGCTTCGCGTGCAGCCGATCGTCCAAACGCACATCGGTGGCGACAAGATGTGTACCATCCGAAAGCCCCACGACCGTAGCCTCCTTCACCGACGGCGATTCGACGCCACTCGCCTGCCACGATGCGACGAGGTCGACACGCAACTCAAGCTCCCCTGCGTCGGACGCGAATCTCAGCTTCCGGCGATCGCCACTCACCAGGCGTCCCGAAAGTCGGTCCCCGTTCTTCAGTGAAACAACGTCGACATCGGAATCCGAGCCGGCCTCATCCCACATTCGCCACCGATCGTGACGATCGTCCGGCAGCGACCAGACGATTTGCTTTACCGAACTTCGCGGTAACGTCAGCTCGCCCCATAGATCGGTTTCCAGAACCATCTGCACACGCGTGCAACGCGTCACTTCCCCCAACAGCAGCGAACCATCCGTCAGCCGTACCTGCGCAACTCGATCGGGCTCCCGGAGACTTCCCCAGCGGATGAATTCATCGACCGACAGCTCTGTATCCTCGGGAAGACCCGTGCGAATGCCGGCGCGACTCGCTGCGGCCGTTTCGGCCTTAAAACCGGCGATCCCGCCCAACAGCGAATTCAAGCGTGCAAACTCGACGTCGCCGTTCACGCGAATGAGTTCACGCGTTTCCTGCCCTCGCAAGACCGAGGCCCCCAGCAGCACGCACAACAACGCAATTGTTCGGATTGAAGGCACGCTCATCGCTGCATGATCGGGAGACAATTATTGGGCAACTGTAATACGATGGCTGCCATCGCCGTTCCATATTCAGGACAGGTCGAATTCGCCCACGAACCATTAGCCGACTGGCGAGCGACCAGACGGTCTCGAATGGCCGGATACCACTGCGTCCAGTATTCGCCGCCGGCATGCCACATCGCCTGAACGGCATAGTAGTGGCCGTAATAAAAGTGAGCCTGCTGGATGCCACCGGGCCCCGACGGCACATAACGCATCAGATACGCCAGTCCACGAGAGACTTCGTCGCCCTCATAAATGCCGGCACTGTACAGAGCGACAACGCCGGCCGCAGATCGCGGAAAGCCACTCGGACCGCCACCATCCAGCGTATACATGAAACCACCGTCCGCATTCTGGCTCTGCTTGACGTACTCAATGCAGTCTTCGATCGTTTCTTTGGGAACAAAAATGCCCGAGTTCTTGGCGGCTCGAAGGGCCATGATCTGACAAATCGTCACCGAAAGGTCCGCGTCGCGTTTCTGAGGCTGGTATCGCCAACCGCCCTGATCATTCTGGGTTTCAATGATCAGGCGAACCGCTCGCGACAGCTTGTCTCGTAAGTCGGGCCGCGGAGACATACCATACACCTCAGCAAGGAACAGCGTCGCAAAGCCGTGCCCGTACATCGGCCCGTGGCTGTTGGACCCGCGAAAGTTGATGAAGCCGTTCTCCTGCGTGTTCGCCAGAACATAATCGAGACACTTGGTGATGTTGACGCCGTAAGGCCCCCGTCCCGGCGTGCTTCCGCTGGACATGAAGGCCAGTCCGGCCAGCCCACAAACGCCAACGTTGCGGCCATCAATGTGCGGCCCGCGCCCAAACGAGCCGTCATCCTGCTGTCGCTGGGCCAGAAAACGTAAAGCCTTTTCAACCGCCTGTCGCGTCGCCGGCGTCATGAATTCCGCAGCCGTCTTTTCGGGGTCCTTCGCCTGCGCGAGACTCGGCCGCGTGAAACTGGTACACAGAGCCAGCACCAACGCCAGCTTTGCCAAACCGCGAATTGTTCGAAGCTGGTTCATTCCTTTTTTTGCTCCGAGAGACGCCGAAAGTATGCTTCGATCAACTGCGAATAACCAGGCAGGAATTTCTCCGGTCGGGCCGACTGCAGCTGCTGCCTGACCGCAGCCGGCAAGTTGCCCCACGCGTCCTGCATCATCCGGTCGCGTGCGGCGCCATCTGCCTGAGTAGCCTGCGCTGTTCCCTGTCGGCTTGAGCTGTTCGCGGAATTCTTGCTGTTGCCGCCCGGCTTGCCACCGCCGGGTTTGCCCTGCGGCTTTGGCTGAGGTTTGCCACCGCCAGACTGCGGTTGCTGCGGCGACTTCTGCTTTCCGCTACTGCCAGGCGGATTCTGTTGTTTCTGCTGCTTCAATCGTGCGATCAGTTTGTCAAAACTGCCGACAATCCCATCCTGCATCATGCGTGTTTCGGCATTCAGATCCCGCTCTTTTAACCGGTCGCGAACGCGGTGCATGGTATCGGCCACTTCCCGCAGTGGGCTGGCAGCCTTGCGGTTTGTCAGATCTTCGTCACCGGGAAAGTCGCCAGGTGGAGCAATCTCTTTTTCGACATTGCGGTCCAATGGAGAGTCGTTGCCAGAGGAACGCAACGTCGACTCGTCTTTCAGCGGCGCAAGGTCCTCGAACAGTTGATCATCCAGATCGAACTCCTGGGCCGCCACCCAATTCGGCACGCTGCCCATCGCGCACAAACAGACCAGCAGAGCAACGTATAGCGGCGTCGAATTCAACGTTCGTTTCATGTCGTCCTACTGCAACAAAAGGTCCAGTTCGCGATCGAGTGCATCCAGCCCATCATCCTCCGGCGGCCCCTCGACGTCGATCCGTTGTTGTTCATTCGCCTTTGGCAAATCAGACTTTGCGGCTGACGGTGGCGCAACAAGGTCGCCAACGACACCCGCCAGTTCTCCCTGTCGATCCGCCAGCCCCTGTAGCTGTCGATCCAAATCTCGTCTTGCCACGGTATCGGCCGGCTCGACATCATTCAGACGAATCGTCTCTTCGTTGATCCGAATCTGCATTCCACGTAACAGCTTGAGCTGCGCGATCTGAGCATCAAAGTCCGGTTGCTGGCCCGCTTCGCCGCCTTCACCGCCCTGCCCTCCGCCATCGCCCGGCTGCTGCGGCTGCGAATCCGATTCGCGTTCCATCATTTCCCTCACCAACCGAAGCTCCGCCAACACCCGATCACCCAGTTCAATGGTTGCGACGGTCGTCGTCAGCCGGTCGAGCCGATCCGCCAGCTCGTACATCAGTTCCTGCACCTCCCCGAGCGCGAAGACGAACGCGGGCAAGGCTGACATTTCCTCCGCGACACCCTGCGTATCTGTGGCCAGGGTGCGTTGTGTTTCGGCGGCGATTTCGACACTAATTTCCTGCGCCGCGGTCAGCTCGCCGCGACGCTGGCGAATTTCGTCCAGGCGACGCAGTTCCTCTACGAGTGCTACTTGACGACCAATCAGACCGTCGACCATCTGCGGCAGGCGAATCATCTGCTCGCGAGCCAGTTCCGTTTTGGCCTGCTCACCCGCTTCCTGCAATTTTTGCTGCGCCTGCTCCATTTGCTCTTCTGCAAGTTGCGATTGCTGCTGGGCCTGCTGTGCGTTGCCTTGCTGAGCGTCTTGAGCGGCCCCCTCCATCGCTTGCGAAGCCTGTCCCGCATTCCGGGACGCATCGTTCGCTCGCAAACGTTGTAGCTGCCGCTGCAGCTTCTTCATTTTCTGTGCGAGTTCTGCCTGGCGTTTCTTGAGCCGCTGCAGCTCGCGTCTTTTCTTCTGTTCATCGCGTTCCGCCGCCGCTCGTTCGAACTCTTTCGTCAGTTCGGCCTGCCGCTTCCGGAGGCGTTCCAACTCGCGGCCGGTCTCCTCGAGCTTTTCGACACGTTCCTTCTGCGAGTAGCTGCGTCGCGAGAGCTCGTCCAACATCGACTTCAACGCCTGCTCGGCCTCCGCCTGATCCTCCCGGGCAAGCCCCGGGCGATTCTGATCAATCTGCCGACCCGCTTCCCGCATCCGACCGCTGACGGCGTTATCACGGGCCGCCTGCATCGCATCACCCACCATCTGGGAAGCTTGAGGATCGGACGCCTCCAGCTTTTCTCGGGCCGCCTCAAGATTCGCAAGCGTGCGTTCGGTGCGACGTGCCAGTTCAAGTTGCCGAGCGGCAGTCGAACGCAACGACGCACGCTGCTTTCCATCGAGCTGCTCCTGCCTGCGGGAAAGCGTTTCCCGAGCGACCGCCTCGGTGGCGTCCCGAATGTCCTGCTGTTGCCGAAGCAGCTCACCTAGCTCCTGCGCAAATCGACGATAGTTGTCCCACGCCGACATCTCGTCCAGCAATTCCTCCAGTCGCTTTACGGACTCCGCCTGATGCGAAGCGGCCCGTTCCAGTTCGCCGGGAACGTCCTCAGGCACCGTGATTGCCGCATCGCCGCCCTTCTTGTTCGCACGTTCCAGATCACGTTCTGCCTGAATCGATTGATCCGCAGCACTCGCATGTCGAATTGCCGGATCGAGATGCTCCGCGCCCAACGCCTCCAGCGTACCAAGCGTGTTCTCCACACGCTGCCGAACATCCACGTCGCCGATCTGACTGCGATCCAGCAGTCGCTTGAGCCGACGCAGCTCGCGGAGGACTTCAGCCTCTTCACCTTGCAGCGCCGCATTCACCTGCCGCTGAGCCAGTAGCGCCGACTTGAGTCGATCAATGGCCGGCTTGTCGATCTCGAGGGTCTCCGCCAACAAGTCTCGCACGGATTCGACGCCCTGCCGAGCCCGTCGTTGCTGCGTCAGCCGTTGCCGCAACCTTGACAACACCAGAGACTGCCGCCGACCAGCTCGATCGATCAACTCGGTATCGGACACTACGACCAATCGTCGCGCCACGGTCTGACCACGCTGTAATTTGTAATCTTCGGCAACCACATAAAAAGACAACACGGCCCCCGGCGGCAGTTTCATCGGCGCCAGCGACCAGTCGTGCGTGACCGTCCAACGATGCGCAGCCGCAGGCAACGTTTCCGGCATCGGTGCGACCGCGACGGATGGCGGTCCGGCAAATAGCGAGACACTGGAATCGCCCTCCTCCGATTGATCCGTTCGACTGAAATGCAGATCGACGCGGCGAATGGCCAAATCATCTTCGGTATCGCAAACGATTCGCAGCACCGCACCCGGCGTCACCAGTTCCTCGACATCCGGCTCGATCAACGCCAGCGTTGGGGCGTCATCTTTCAGCACTCGAACATTCCAGCGATCCGCATGAACGGTCGCGGTGCCCTCCTGATCCACCAGGTGCATGGTGTATTCTGCCGCGGCAGTGACCGTCCACAGCTCCGTTTCAAAGCCAACTCCATCGTCGGAAATCTGTGCTGCAAAATCCTGTTGTTCATCGTCATTCGACTGCACGTGCAATGCGCCGCCCTGCAATCGTCGGTCCGCTGTACCACGAAAAGCCAGGCTTGTGCCTTCCAGCAATCGCAAACTCGCGGAGGGCTCATCGATCGTGCGCGGCTGCCATCCGGTATAGGCGGGCGGAGTTATTTCCATCTGCCCTGACACAATCCGCGGTGGCTCGACAACCTGCAGCTCGGTCCAGTCCATGGTCTGGTCGTCGCCACCAATCGCCCGGTAGAAAAACGAACGACCGAGGTTATTGCGTTCGAAGACCATTTCATCCGCCGAATCGGATACCTCACGGCGCATCGCAATGGACTCGATGTCGCCGTTACCAGTTCCCTCGTAACGAATCTGTATTTCCACCTTGGGTGGCAGCCTGCCCGACTCATCGACAACCGCCAGTCGCAGTTTACCGCCACGGCCAACACGCGTCGGTGGATCAACGAATTTCAGATGGTGGACCCGCGGCCACGGATTGGGTTTCCACGGCGTCAGCAACCGCACGGCAGCCTGCGATGTCGCCTGCGGCGCGATGAAGAAGGGCACTCCGCCCAACACGATCGCAACCACCGCCAACGCTACGGCCTGTTGCGTCGGTCGCGTGTTGATCGCATCCAGAAAGTTCAGTCGCGACGCATCGTCCGTCGTCGAGGCGATCACGTTTCGCATCAGTGGCTTCGATCCGTACGACTCGCCTGTCTGCGTCAGAAACGCATGAGCACTGGAGAGCTTCCCCGCCAGCGTGGGAAAATGTCGTTCGATCATTTGAGCGATCGACTGATCTGACCATGTGGTACGAAGCACCGGCAGCAACCAACGGTGAACGGCGAAACCAATCGCTGCCAACCAGCCGATCAAGAACAGAAAACGCGTACCGGTATCTTCGATTCGAAGACTGAAGTCGATCATCGCGAGGCACAGGGCCACCGCGACCGTGATCGACAGCACGATGCACAACGATCGCGACACCGCCAAACGGCGAGCCTTTTGCTTGACTTCCCTGATGCGATCGAGGATTGGATGCGACATAGGTGAAGTATAGCCGCGATGCCGCGATTACGGACAACCGAATGTTTCGCCGCGAAGACTATTCGTCGACCTCGCGCAGTTCCTCATGGAAATAGCGATGCATCTCATCGGCGTCGAAGTCCTTCTGCAACAACTCCTCGCCGTTCACCGTCGCGTCCAGCAACCTGCAATCCCGCAGCGAAGCGATCGCACGAACATTCTCGCTGTTGACGTCGACGTCCCGAATCAAAACCGACACTTCCGGATTCGGCGGGATCCGCGGATCGTTTACCGCCGACCGACGTCGCAGGAAACTCAACTCGCGACGAATTTGCTGATAATGCTCGACCAGTTGCTCTGCCGTGCCGCCAGCCTGCTGCCATGGCTCCCAGTCGTAGGACAACTGCAGCTTCTCTACCGTCAGAAACGCGGGACACACTTTGTCCGTCAGGTTCGTGGCATCAATATTTAGCTCGCTGATTTCGAGATCTTTTAACAACAGTGCTGCCCTGTCAGGGATGCCGGTGTGACAAATCGACAACGTAAAGAGACCGCCAGTTCCAAGGTAACGACACACCAGACTCTCGATAGCGTCCTCACTGAGCGGAATGCCATCGAGATACAACTGCGACACGGCCGGAATCTCGTCGATGTAGCGCTCGTCAAAATCGGAATCTGACAACACCAGGGTCGCGAGCCCCGGCAGCATCTGATCAGGAAGCTGTCGCTTCCACAGGTACTTTCCCGTTACGCGAGTTTCCGCAAGGTCGAGATACTGGAGCATCTGAAAATTGGGAATCGCATCCAACGCCTCATCCGTGACACCCGTTCGAGCCAAAAATAAATGAGAAAGCGGCGCCGCCGGGTTCAAGTGCTTCAAGCCATCACCCTGCACGCCCGTTTCGCTGAGGTCGATGTACGAAAGCCGATCCATCGCTTTGAAAACGCTCAGACTTCGATCCGTAATGCCCGGATTGCCACGCAGATTGAGATGCTGAATCGCGTGACTCTCGGCCAGAGCCAATAGTTCGCCGTCTTCAATGCGTCCGCGTTGAAGTGTCACGAAAGCCAGGTTGCGAAGGCTGAGTTCCGCGAACCCATCGAGCGGCTCGACTTCACCCCGATACGAGTCGCTATAGGCCGAATACAGACTGTGTACATCGTGGAAGGCCGCAAAATACTGAGCTTGCCCGCTCGTCAGTTTCTTCTCCAAACGAAGGGAGACGACATCAGTAAACCCGCAGGTCAGAAACTGCGGCAGCGAATACTCGGCCGGTCGATCATCCCAAACATACAGCTCCAACCCATTGAGGGTTCGGATTCGCCGATCAGTGTCGAACTGAATTCCAAACGGCACGGCAATCATGCCGGAAAAGAAAAGCAGCAGGTATGACAGCCAGAACCGCGATACGCTCTGCACCGGGCGCCACCGCTGGAACAACCGGGTCAGCAGCCATGCAATCACCGCCATGCCGCAGGCGATCACCAGACTCACTGCCAGTCGCTGTTCCGCAGGCACTCGGACAACGGTGGAAAGCGAACCCGCAAAACCGATCGACAATCCCACAAGGGCTCCCGGCACGACCGTCAGCATGGCGTGTCGCGCCGCCCACTTCGAATATCGGTTTACGACCGGAATCGCCGTCAACACTCCGACGACGGCTCCGAAAATCATGCCCGGAATCGAGCTGACCACCAACGTTACCACGCCGCCCGCCAGCGCTGCCAACAGGATTACCATCGGGATCGGGAAGTGCTTGCGAGACGCCGTCACCGTAAAGTACGCCGCGAACACACTGACCACGGACAGCCCGTACAGCCACCACGCCGAACCCGAAAGCAAGCCGGCAAAGAGCAGCTCCAACGGTCGCGTCGCCAGAATTGCGCCCAGCACAATTCCATATCGCAGATAATTTCCACGGGACGGACTACCGTTGTTTCGCCCAACCTCACGGCCACGCGACGAGGGTGTTTCATCCGCACCCACGGCAGGCTTGACGCTCGGTTCCCCAGCTTGTTGAATCATCCAACCAGCTTAAAGACATAGCGTCTTAACCGCAAGCGATAATCGTTTTGCGAATCGTTAGCATCCAGGAAGCGACTCACCAGATAGGCCAGAAGCGGCCGCGATTCTCGATGAGTTGTTGAGGCTGACGGCCGTAGATCACCGCCAGTGTTTCCGGAGTCAGGACGTCGCCGGTAGCCCCCTGCTTGACGATCCTGCCGCGATGCAGCACGAGCACACTTTGCAGTTCGGGTACAATTTCTTCGACGTGATGCGTCACCAAAATCACCGACGGCGCCTGCTTGCTCTGCAGCAACGTTTGCAGCGCGTCCAGGAATTGCTCACGCGAACCGGGATCCAGGCTGCTACATGGTTCATCCAGAATGATCGCCAGCGGATCAATGATGAGCGCTCGAGCCAACAGCACCTTTTGTTGCTCGCCCTGCGACAGCACTCCGAACTGCCGGTCCGCCAGCGACTCGCACTCCAACCTCGAGAGGATGGCGGCTGCGTCCTCGAAGTCCTGCGGAACCGGTTTGTCCCACGCGACGGGCTTCAGGCCCAGTTGAGCGAATCGGCCGGAGACCACGGTATTCAAGGCAACTTCATCTTCCGGAATGTCGGCGATCATCTTCCCGGAGACCCAGCCAATGCGACGAGCCAGCGTTCGCAGATCGACCAGCGTCTTACCCTGACGGCGAATCTCGCCACCCGCGTTGGGCCACAGCTTTCCAGCCACCATTCTTAGCAGCAACGTCTTCCCGGCCCCATTGGGTCCGAGCACCGCCCATGACTTTCCGGGGTCGAGTTGCCAGCTAATCCGGTCAATCAAGGGTCGCCCGCTCGCCTTATAGCAGACGTTATCGAGCTCAATCAGTGGAGTTGGCACCGCGTCGTTCCATAAAGAATTCCGGGATTGGAAGTCCGTTTGACACTCTCCAATCTAGACAACCTGGGCTTCGACGGGGATAGTACATGCCGCAATGACAAACGGAGCAGTTCGGCTTCCTGTTATGCCTTGGAATTTGCATCGGATGCCAACCGGGCGATTCTGTGGCAGTTTGAATCGCCGTCCCCGTGAAAACGGGCTCTGTTACGTCAATCGCATGCCGGGGTGGCGGAATTGGCAGACGCCTCAGACTTAAAATCTGATGTTCTTCGGAGCGTGCGGGTTCGAGTCCCGCCCTCGGCACTTTCCTGACACGCCTGGATGGTCTGAATTTGGAGAATCGACAACAGTTGGTTGTGTCTTCGTCGAATCGCACTTTTGTGCTTCAAGGTCACATCACTTGTTCCAACCGCGACCTAAAAGCCCTGAAGCTCGACATTTGAAGTTGGTCGATGCAGACCTCCCTTTTCGCGACAAGATCGCAGAGAGTCACTCGGTCAGGCAAGTTGCCTAAGTGCTTCTCCAATTCGCGCTTTAGGGATTTTGGCGAATCATCATTCCCAGAACGCGATTCGAGAGCATCGCAGCCGATGTAGTCCTGCTTTAGGGCGCAAATCACCCAAGCCTCTGACTTGGGCTTCGGCACCATGGGTACACCTCTATCGAAGCGTTCTTCAGCGAAGCCGTCCAGCATTGATTGAACTTTTTCTTCCCATAGACCTCTACCCGCAGATGCAGTCCCGTCCGAGTCGCGAAATAAGACAGCAACAACTTTATCATTGAGTTCACTTTCAATGTCGTGTGCAATGCGGGCAAGAGCTCTGGCATTATTGAAAAAGTATCGAGTTTCTTTGCCGCGTTTCCTTCCGGGCAAACCGAGGCTCTTTTTTGCGGCCTTTAAATCCGAAACGCGGTCAGTGAGTGCGCTCTTGGATGCATACCCACAGCACCCATTGATCAAGGGGGCGTAGCCGTGCCGACTTTCGACAATCTGGCTTACGAACACTGCCATGGGGCCATGTAAGAAATGTGGTTCTTTGCATTGGTTCTGGCCATTGGCACAGATGCCCATGTCGGTTGGGCCTTCACCGCTGAGCAGAAAAAACACGTCACTTGTCCCCCGTGACCGTTTTGATCTCCTTGGCCAACTCAGTCAGGTGAGTATCGACAAACGCTTCACCAGGCCCCATGAACTTCAGCTTCTCGGCGAGTGAGGGAATCTCAAAGAACTTGATAGCTTTCGTTTCACCGGAGGACTTTTTATAGAGGTAGACAACTCCATCTTTGGCTTGATTGTCTTCGATGTAATTTAAAATCATCGGACTGTGCGTGGTCACCAAGACCTGTTTGTCCGTACTTACCAACTGATCAAGAACGAACTCGATGAGCTCCGGATTCATTCCGTTTTCAATCTCGTCAAAGAGAACGAATTCGTGATCCGATTGAAGCTCCGCGAGTATCGCCATCAGACGAAGCATTCCGTCGTTGACATGGCGAGCTTCCGTCTCGAGTGCGCGGGTAAACAGCTCATGTTTTTTTTGAGCTTCTCCTGCGTATTCCTCGTTGATGCTAAGCGACTTCCATCCAGATTGCAGGGACTTTGTTTCAAGGTTGACAAACTGTGGATAGACCTGTTTGAGGGATTCCTCGAGCTGGTCCTGTTTTTCATTGGATAGCTCATGAAGAAACGCCGACAGGTTTTGGCCGTTGAGGCCAAGCGAACCATCCGACTCACGGGTTCGTTGGCGGAGATACTCGGGTGCCAAGAGTTCTAGTGAGCAAATCCCCTGAAAAAGCGACTTGAATTCGACGACGGGACCGGGGAGCCGTTCTTCCTTCAAACCGGAGAGTACGGATCCCTCGTAGTCGAAGGCAATATCCAGTATTTCTGGCTTACCTGATTCTTTCTCTGCTACCGTGACTTTGTCACCATCCACCTCGACTGTGTGAGTCGCCAGATCAAGTTTCTCAGAAACGCAAACCAGCTTGTCAGGATCAAACGTCCCGCACCACCGCCCGACGTTCTCATTGTCGGAGAACGTCACACAAAATTCGATGTGGTCCGCCGTGCCTAGCTTCGACGTCAAGTCCGCAGCTACCCAATTCCGCTCTTTGAGCCAAGTCTCCAAATCGCCATGGACCAATCGATTTAGAAAGTCCACGAATTGCAACACCGTCGACTTACCAGCTCCATTCAATCCTACAAGGCACGTGAATTTGGAAAGCGGTATTGTGAAATCAACAAGCGACTTAAAGTTCCTGGCAGTTATTGAGGTAATGTGTTTCATATGGCCGTGCTTTCATACGATAGGCACACTGCTTGGTTACCGGGTTTCTTCGCTAACCATGTGGTTTCTTGTTCGGCGTTCTTCGACCACGAGCATCTGGTTGGCCAATCCGTTTTTCTGCGATTACTCCACAGCCCCGATTTTATCGATTCTACCCTTACGGGCAGGCTTGGCTCGTTCTCGCTGCTGTTTGGCTTTCTCTTCATTTCCCGGTCGATCGAATTGGCACTCACTACTCCAGGCATGTGAAGGATACCATTGTCAATGGCTGTGAGCTTCCCCTTTGTGATGCAGCTCGATGTGTTGCCGAAGCAAGTCCTTGCCGTAGTCGTTGCCGTTGGGAGTTCTCAACACCGCGTGAATATGATCCCGAGTCGGCTCGCGGCTGCGGAACGGAGCCACGCGGCGTTCGTGGTCAAACTCGATCATGACAACCGGGCTGTGGACGCGGTAGTAGTAAACGCTCTGGTCGGTCGTCTCACCAATCCATGCGAAGTAAGTACGATCGAGGTGCTTTTTGACCTCGTCCATCTTCACTTTGGCGTGACCGTCGGACATGTTGCCGACGTACGACCGCACAACGTCCAGCAGCAGCTTCTGTTGATCGGCATCCAGTTTCGAAGCTGGAATGCCAGCGTAGTCGAGATCCATGTTGTCACTGTACGCCTGCGCGAGAATGTCGTTGCCCGGCTTGCTGGTCTTGATGATCGCCTCTTTTCGCTGCGTCGGATTCAGCGACAGCACAAACTTCAGACCAAGGTCCTGCTCTTCCTGCATGACCTCCGTACCTTTGAATTTGCCGGACGTCGCCTTCACGGGTTCGCTGCCCACAAACACCGGCGACATGACAACCTGATCACCAAGTACGAAATAGTTGATGATCAGATGATGCCCGTCGATCTGCCAACCCAATGGCTTCGTCTGCGATGGCTCGCCCATGATCGTGATCCAGTAGAGCCACTCGCCGTACTCGTCGAAGTTATCAGCGAGCTCCGCCAGTGTCCCATTCAGTTTCATGATGTCCTGCGACAGCTTCAGACCCTTCGCACTCAAACTGGCCTTCATCAACCCGAATGCGAGATCGCGTTGCTTGTCGGTCATCTCGTCGAAACCAACACCCTGTCGTTTGTAGAAGTGCCGATTGTCCCACTTTCGCCACTCTAGATCATCGACAGGAAACTGCGTCTTCAGAATCTGTAGCTCCGACAGCGAATCGAGAAAATGATCGGCTGCCTTTTGCACCGGCGCGGTACTGACGCCTGTCGACTCGATCTTGAACAAACCCTTTTCGACTTTCCCGCCGTTCGTAATGCCCACGAACGGATCGGTAGCCAACCCCGCGTCACCGTTGCGGCCACCACCTCGACGCCCACCCGGCGGTTGAGCCGATATCGACTGACTGAGAAGACCAACAATCGACAGGCAGAAGCAAGCCAGTAGTACACGAGACATCACAGAACTCCCGGAAAGCGTAGAGGATGAGACGCACAGAGTATCGACGAACGGCGTGTGGAATGAAAGGAGCGGATTCAAGCGGCATCCGTCCGATTGGCCGTCATTGGCCACACCCAAAGAAACGTCGACAGTTCGACTGCTTCCACAAAGAAAGTCGACACTGCTGCGCCAGCCAATTCTTCCCAGCCAGCTCGAAATTGTCGGCAGCCGGGCGACGCACGCACGAAACCCTGCCGCCGAATTTCGTTCAGCCGCAGGGTCGCGATTTTTTGCGGGCGTCGCCCGGTGCGTCTATTCCTGTGGGACTCCAAATCGCAGCGTCACTTTTTCCTCCGAATCCATCCGCTCGGTCATATTCGAAACAAGCTCGAATCCACCCTTGGTTTCCGCATAGCGGAACTTGTTGCCATCCGTGGGATCTCGATGTAGATCCAGTTCCTGCCGGCCGCGTTGAAGTGTCGCCAGGCCCGCCGAAAACATCGCCTGTTGACTCGCAAATCGACGATTAGCGTGCCACGCTTTTCGCAACGCCGGAAAGAACATCTCGCCAACCGGGTTCTTCGCCGCCTGCGCCATGACTTCCGCAAACGGATCGGCATCCTTCGCAACCTGTCGAGTCACCAGGCCCGGCAACGTGTCATAAAGCTTCATCAATTCGGTCGTGTGGCGAATCATCGCCTCGCGGCCTCCGGGACCCGCCAGCGGACTGTCTGCCGTGACTTCCAGGCCCAGCATCGCACACATATCCAAATACGGCTCGCCATCTTCAAGCTGCTGTAGCCGACGAATCAGCCACGGAGCAAACTCGCCTTCGGTCACCATGCACCGAGCAAACGTGTTGGCCGGAGGCAACTGAGCCAGCCCGGATTCCAGTTCCAACAACACTTCCGGCGACATCCCGGGCATGAACGTCGCCGCGACATCCATCGCCATGCGCTGCATGCTGTTGTCCACCAGCATGCCCACGAGACTGCGATCCCGTCCGGCATGACGGGCCATCGTCATCACGGCCAACACATCCGCGATGCCTTCCGAATCGCGACCAGCCACAAAATGCTGACGAGCACGTAGCAGCGCCAACCTGGACATACCACGAGCGAGCGTCAGGTGGGGGAGCACGGCTTCGGCCCCGTCGCTGCGAAAGTCAATGTCCCATTCGCAGTGGTTCCGAGTGGTAGCCCGGTGCATCAACATCAGCACACGACTCGACCGTTCGACACGATCGGCAAGCCCCTTGTCGATCAGCTTGTTCGGCGGCAGCGACATGGCCGTGCCGTATTCTTCGCCCGTAATCTCCGGCAGGCCATCGAACGCCTGCCAGTACACCAGCGCCGCGTTCGCATTGACCGTGGTCGCGTTCGCATTGCCACCCATCCACACGATGACGCACGAAGCGAGCATCACAGGGATGATTTCCATTTGCAGTTTCCTCATCGACTCTTCTCCAATTCCAGTTGCAGGGACACAGGGTTCGCCAACGACGCGAGGCTGCGAGATCGAACGGATCGTGCTCGCATACGTTGGTCAAGAAGTTCCGTTAATGACTCTTCGGATTTGTCAAAGGCGACTCGCAGGCCCCAACACGACCCCGGACCAACGTTCGCCGCCAACTGGCCCGCTAACTGGTCCGCTCGTTCGTTCACCGGCGGCGCATCGGCGACGTCATCAGCTCCCGACTGTTCGGGTAACGGTGCCACCCCCGCGGGTTTCGGCAGCAAAATCCACAGCACGGCCGCAATGCTCGCCGCAACCGTTAACCCCAACCAAACGCGTGTCACGATGGGCGAGGAATGAACTGATGGAGCCGAGTCCACATTCGTTCGCGACGATTCGACAAACTCCCGAGTCGATCGTATTTGCAACTCCTGAAAGAACGACTCGTCCATCGCCGAACTTTCGTTTGACTCGCTGGACTCCGCATCCGGTCCGGCAAAAAGCTGACGCCAGCGCGCTTCCTGAACGGGATCGAAGTCGTCGGAGTTTTCCCCGTCAGCCTCCGGCATGCCGCCAGACGAGTACGCACCTTCCTGCTTTTGCACATCGTCAAAATCGTCTTCGTTGCTCATGATCGCGATCCACTTGAAGGCTTTGGTTGGCTTTCCGGACTTCCATAAAGTCGCGTGAACCTGGTTCGGAACTGCTGTTTGGCTCGTTTCAATCGGGACTGAATGGCGTCCACCGTCACTCCCAATTGCTCGGCAATCTCACGCGCCGTTTCACCGGCCTGGTACTTGCGACGCAGCAAACCTGACTCAAAATCCGGAAGCTCGTGCAGCGTTCGACGAACGGCCGCCACCAACTCGGCAGACTCCAGCAGCCTCTCTGGCGTTTCGCCACCATCCAACCATTCGAGCACCGAACTGATCTCGTCACGCGTCAGGCGATTGCGGCGAGACTGCCGTCGCCAATACAACGCAACCTTGCGTCGCGTGATGCCACTCAGCCACTGCGACACGTTTCCGAATTCCGGCTTGAATCCGTGAGCACTGCGAGCGGCGTCGAGGAAAATTTCCTGCACCACATCCGCTACGTCGTCGGAGCCAACGCCAAGTCGATGGGCGACATCCCGCCAGACTCGTTGGGCGTGCGTGTTGTAGACCGTCCGCCAGGCTTCGGCATCGCGAGCACAAAGGCCCCGCATCAATCGAATTTCCTGCTCGTCCGTCATGCTCACTCCCACGTTGGCTTCGGTAGTCTATTTGCCACGAGGGAACGATTGTGGGCACGTTTTTTTCAGAATTCGTCAGAGCGCTAATACGTCCGAGGGAACCGACGGTGAAAACGGTTTTCGAATGAGCCGCTCGCGCTAACCCGCAACCACCACATCATGCGGTGTGAAGCCAGTCGTATCTGCTCTGTGCCCGGACATCCGCCCTGGCTCGCGTCTGCGGATTTCGCCAATAACTCCCGTCCCGTTTCGCGTTCCCGGTTCACGTCCAACACGCTGCAACGCCACGACTCAACTGCTATCGCTGCACTGCCACTCAGCACTGCCTGCAACGGTGCGACGGCGCGAAGATGCCACATTGCGAGAAATACGTGACAACTGGTACAAGCCGCAGTGCTTATCTAGGGATTCTGGCAGAAACATATGTCTAGTCGGTGGGTGTTAGTTACGCAGACGTGGTCGTGGTTCGCGACAGCGCTACCAATATGTTTGTTCTGCGCCGTCACGCTGTCGGCTGAATACTCGGCTGCTGCACCTCAGCAATTCGGATCGAACGCGACGGCTAACTTGCCAGCTCAGTCGTCCGTGTCGACACCGATTCGGCAGTTGCAAAACCGAACGCGAACTCCCTTCCGTGTTTTCAATTCACCAAAGCGTTCTGGCCATTCAACGCCGCCAACACGCGCGAACACGCCGCCCAATGCATCGCTGCCGCAACGCCCCAACGACTCTCGGAACGCGTCGCACAAAAACGTCGCACCACCCATTTCACGAATTCTGGCACGCTGGACAAAGCCAACGACACCGACTGAACCCATTGCGAATCCTGGTCCGACCTCAAGTCAGACCACCTCTACGCACGAGCTCGCCGAACAAGCACCGCCGCCACCGCCACAACTCGCGGACGCTACGGCAGCTCCGTTTGAACCGACAGACCAGCCGACCCTCCATCAGCCAAACCATTCCCAAACAAACAACCCGTTGCGGCGTGAGCTTCAATCGATTCGCACGGTCGCAAACGAAGACGGCGGCACCGACGTTGCGAACAAGGTCTCTCGTGTCGCCGATTCGTTCGCGGACACACGACCAATCCAAATTCCCACCGAGCCCAACTTGCTCGACAACCACGCAACGGACGGCGAAACGAAGCTCGGACCGGAATTGTTACCGCGACCGGACACTCGTCCGAGTGAAGCCGATTTGTTCGCGACGATCGACACCGACCTGAATCTTGCCGAGGAACGGAAACGCGACGCTTCAGCCGGCGGTGCGATCGAAAAAATGATCCTGGGCGGTTCACCCAGCGACGAGCATCCGGCGAGCAAGCAACCGGCAAACGCGGCGTTCGCCCTACCGCCCAAAGCTATTGCGTCCGAGGCCCTACCACCCAAAGCCCTCCCTCACAAAGCCATAGCCCTCGAAATCGCACCGCCGGTCGAGCCCCAAGACAATGATCTCGCCACGGAATTGGCCGAACAATTGGACGCAACGCTGCTTCCGCCCAATAACAGTGTGGACGCAATCCGTTCGGACACATCGACCAGTAACGTGGCCACCGCGGACCGCCGCGAGCTACTTTTGCAGGCGGCCCGCAACGCGTATCGGCTGAAGGACTACTCCACCGCCATCGCTCGATTCACCGAGCATTTGCGTCGCTACCCGGATGACGGCGAAGCGCGTCTTGAATTTGCCGGCCTGTTGTCGGAGCAGGGAAATGTCGAGCTGGCCGGCAATCAGATGGAACATCTTCTGCAGCAGTTCCCGGACAACTATGTCTACTTGCGCAGCTACGTCGACCTGCAATTTCAAGTAGGCAATTACGCGAATGCCGAGCCAGCGCTCCGCTTGCTGCTGCAACAACCGCCTCACAGACTTGACGCCGCCATCGACCTCGCCCGCTTGTTGGCATGGACCAACCGCACTCAGGAGGCACATGAGATCTATCAATTTCATTTGCAAACGGCGAACCCCGATGACACCGACCAGCAAATGCGTTTCGCCGAGCTACTCAACGAGATCGATCAAACGGCACGAGCTCTTGAGTTGCTGCTAGGTCTGCATCGCCAGCACCCGCTGAATCCCAAAGTGCTGCGATTGATTATTCTCGCCAGCGCAAGATCCGGCGACTTTGCCGGCGCGATTCAGTTCATCCAGCAGTTGCAAACAATTCGTCCCGAAGATCTCGCAATTCGCGACTCGCTGGCCCGTCAGCTTCACGATGAAGGATTCCAACGCCTGTCGATGCAAGTCGATCAACAGATCCTGTCCTTCGACGCACGCCATAAACGCGCCCTCCTCCGCACGGCTCGCAGCAATCTACAACTTTACGAACCGGTCGCCGCCAAGTCCGTGCTTGCTCCATTGGATGGAGCGGACGATGCAGAGGCAAACGTCGTCCTCGCCGAATATCGTGCGGCGATTGGCGAATGGGCGGATGCGATTGCCATTTACCGGCGACTGCTGGAACGGAATCCGCTGGATGCCCACACGCGTATCGGCCTGGGACACGCCTATGTCCAATCGGGACAGTTCCGACGAGCGGTTTTGGAGTTCTCCCGAATCCAGGATGGGGTCGCCGTCGATGCACGGCAACACTACGTCGAGGCGCAACTGGCCGCCGCGCGTGCCCTGGCCCATGCGGACGACTTTGCCGCAGCGTATGCGACCGTCGATGCACTTGGCGCATCGCCACAGAGTTTTACATTCCGTGACCTCATCCTTGATACGTTCATCGATGTCGCCAATTCGGCGCGGCAATACGCGTCCACGGCGACAGCAATTCGAAACGGACTTCCGGGCGTGCTCGGGCGACCTTACCGCGAATCACAACTCCGAGCCAAATTGGGACTGGCGTTGATTCGCGGCGGTGACCACGCCGCCGGGCTGCAGGAATTCCACGTCATTGGACACATGGACTCGCCGCATCCCGAGGTTGCCTACGGCACGTATCTCGCGCACACCGCAATGGGAAATCCGCAGCTTGCGAAAGACCAACTAAACCAGTTCCTCGGTACGCTCGCCGCCGACACATACCTTCGCGTTCGCGTGGCCGAACTGGCGATGGAGGACTGCGACTGCTGCCTCGCACGAGAAGTATTGCAACATCTCGGTCGGTTCTGCGAATCCAATCCGATCGTCGCCAACCGACTGGGAGCGGCATGTTTGCAATGTGCGACGTGCGAAAACACGACCGATTGCGGACCCTATTTCCAGACGGTACTCCAGCAATCCCCCATGAACGTGCAGGCCTTGCTGGGACTCGCAAGGACCATGAGCCGGGCCGCCCAATTCGAAGAGGCGAATCACTACTACCAACGTGCAATCCGCGTCATGCCGGACAATACAAATGTCACTCGCGAAGCCGCCCGGATAATGCATCAGTCGCTGGGGCCATCGGCCGCGGCGCCGATCTACAACCAGGCGCTGCAGCAATCCAGTGGCGAACATCTCTATCAGATGGCACAGAGTTCCCCGGAACGTTCGCTGGAACTGGAGCAGGAATTCGAAAGCCTCGGCTACGAAAACTCGTTGCTCGCGACCGAAATGTCCGGCAAGCAGCATTCCGGCTGGAAGCCGCTCTCGGCGATCAATGACTTCGAAGGACTGTCGGCGCTCGAGCCCAACAATGAAGATGCCGTGTTTGAAATCGGCCAGGCTTACAGCCAGATGAACCGCACGCACGAGGCCATCGCCCGCTACGAGCGGCTGCTGTGCATCAATCCGTGCAACGTCGATGCAGTCACGGCCATCGAACGCAACCGGCTGGAGATGAGCCCCCAACTGCAACTATTCAGCACATGGAGTTCGCAACGCGGGTTCGACGACCTGACCGTGATCGATTCACTGCGGACGGGAGCCTATGTACGCTTTCCCGTCGGCGAAGAAGATGAGTTCCTGCAGATCGGCTATACACGCGGACTCTACCAGCCTGATGGCGGTCCGCAACTCGATGAGAACACCGCCAGTGTTCGCTTTCAGGTGAAACACGACTGGGCAACGCTATTTTGGGCGGAAGCCGAATTCCAAACTTACAACTACGGCTTTCAGGATCGCGTGAACTTCGACATTGGAATCCGCCATGCGTATCTGGAAAACGCGTCGCTGCAGCTCGCCGGACTGCGCGAGAACGTGCTGCAAAACGGCGAATCCGCCATGCAGGATATTCATCGCGTAGGTTTCGAAATCAGCCACAACTGGCGTCCCACGCGTCGTATGCAATTCGACAGTCGCTATCGGTATTGGGACTACTCCGATGACAACATCGGGCACGAAGCCAGCATCAACTCGGGCCTGACCCTCCGCGAAGGGCCTCAACAACTTCGTTGGCTATTCGATGTCGACATCATGGCATTTCGCGAGCAGTCGATCTTGCCGAACGCGCCCGGCCTCACCGACGCCACGCATCCGTACTTCGCGCCGGACACATTCGTTTTCGCGACGACCGGACTGGAATGGCGAAACCACCTTGGCTGCCAAAGCTTCAAAGGCGCCAATCTGCATTGGTACGAACTGTTCCTCGGGGCCCGCATGGACAACGACGGCGAAGGCTACGGCGTGGCCCGCGGACAGTGGGTTCGCGATATCCGCAACTGGTTGTCGCTGCGAATTCATGGCCAACTGGTTCGTTCGTCTTTCTATGATCTGACCGAAGCCGGCGCGAATCTCACGATTCGATTCTGATTAAGTGATCCAACTTGCGAAGCCGTAAACGCGCGGCTGTGCGGGCTCGCGATCGCCCCGTCGATCAAATACGCAGCTTCTGGCTGGAAATTGCGGGTTCACCCTCATCCGTGAGGTATATGTCCCATAGCTGCGAGTTATTGGAACCCCCGCGCCGCTACGACCCCACCAACCTGAATTTTACGCCCCGAGCGTCACCCGCGCACCCGCGCACCCACCGACGGCGCATCGGTGCCGCGGCAAGACACCACCCCGCCTCCCAGACAACCGACCCACCGACCCACTCGCCATCGGCTCCACATCGTTACTGCCCCATGACTAACAAGCGTCGCAGAATGCTCATCGTGATCACCGTGTGCGTGTGCATGGTGTACCTCGTCTATCGCGGTCTCTTCACGTTGAACCTGGAGAACGGTTTCGCGGCAACGTTTTCGATCACGCTATACCTCGCGGAGATCTACGGAAACCTTTTGATGTTTCTGTATTTCTTTCAGATCTGGAATCCAACGCTCCCGGATCCCGTCCCGCCGCTGGACCACGCGAAGGTCGACGCGTACATCCCAACGTACGATGAAGACCCCGAATTGCTGCGCGGCACCATCGAAGGCGCGATCGCGATGGACTACCCACACGACACGTGGGTCCTGGACGACGGCGCGCGGCCGGAAGTCAAAGCGCTCTGCGATGAATTGGGGGCCAAGTACCTCAAACGCGACAGTAACATTCACGCAAAAGCCGGCAACCTCAATCACGCGATGGAGATCACCGACGGCGACTTCATCATCGTGTTCGACGCCGACCACGTGGCCGAACGTCACTTCATCACCCGGACGTTGGGCTACTTTGCGGATCAGGACCTCGCGTTCGTTCAGACGCCACACGCCTACTACAACTTCGACAGTTTTCAGGGCTCGCTGGACTACGACAAACAACTCTACTGGGAAGAAGGTCAGCAGTTCTACAACATCGTTCAGCCTGGCAAGAACCACTGGAATTCGGCGTCGTTCTGCGGCAGTGCCGCGATCTTTCGCAAACAGGCACTCGAGGACGTCGGCCTGATTGCCACGGAATCCATTACCGAAGACATGCAAACCGGCCTGCGTTTGCACTCGCGAGGCTGGAAGTCGCTGTACATCAACGAACGCCTGGTCAGCGGCCTTGCCGCCCCGGATATGAAGACGTTCACCATTCAGCGTCTGCGTTGGGGCGAAGGTAATCTGGGAACGATGTTCTACGACAATCCGTTTACCATGCCCGGACTCTCCTTTGCGCAACGGCTGAACTATGCCGCCCTGATGCTCAGTTGGACCACGGGCGTACAGAAGCTAATCCTCTACGTGACGCCGCTCCTAATGTTGCTTTCGGGTGTCGGACCGGTCGTCGACATGACATGGCATCTGATCGTCATCACGCTGGTTTATGTCATGACCATCTGGTACACGGTCAAGGCATCCGGCAACGGCTACGGTCGATTGATCGATACGGAAATCTCGCAGATGGCGAGTTTCTGGACGCAATGCCGCGGCACCTGGCGAGCCATCTTCAACCGCAAGAACGCCACCTTCGTCGTCACCAAAAAGTCCGGTGGCAAGAAGGCTGCGTCCGGCATGCACGATTTCCTGCGCGCCCAGTACAGTTACATCGGCGCCAGTGTTGTGTGCATCACATGGGCGGCCACTCGCTATTTCCTGGGCGTCTCGGAGGACTTCCTGGGACTGACGGTTTGCTCGCTACTGGTTGGATTACATTGCGTTTTCGCATGGATTGTCATTCGCAGGGCCCTCGCCGAACGACGATTCGACTGGCGTCACCCGTGTGCCGCTCACGTAACCTGGGAAGTGCAAACCGGCGACGGCGAAGTCCTGATTGGTGAAGGCCTGACCAAGGACCTTTCCGAAGTTGGCGGAGCCTTCATCGCCTACCGTGAATTCTCCGGATACCAGGTCAAACTGACCATCACAGCCGGTGATACGAGCGTCACGGTCAACGGGAAAATCACGTCGTGGAACAAGCTGGCCAGCGTCAACTCGCGGAGAGAAGGCAACATTCACGCCTACCGATATGGCGTCGAGTTCGAGGCACCAACCAAAGAAGCAAAACGGCGGCTGTGGCACATGTGTACCAAGTTTGCCGTCGCCAGACGCTACCACGAATTCGACCCGTGCCAGTCCGAGGAGCTGATGGCGCCGGTCACCAACGAGGGCGACTACCAGGTACTCCTGCCCGTGCGGCTATTTCGCCCCGATGTGGGAGATGTGTTCACGTTAACCGAATCCGTCGCCAACAACGCCTTCACGATCCTGTGCGAAGAGTCGTTCGCAAACAAGGAGCTCAATCGCTTCACTTTCACGACATGCAGTGGAGAAATCACCGGCAACGCGCGAGTCGTCAAGTCCCAGCCGATTGCGCTCGGACAAATGAAACTGTGGGCGCACCGACTACAGATTGATGCGTTTGACGGGCAGTCACGCGGAATTCTGACCACGCTGCTGCATATCAGTGACGAACCGCAGATGGAGCAGATCGTGACGCTCAAGCCCGAGCGTACCCGACTGCCGGTCGCCTACCCGGCGGCAATCGTGAGTGGCATCGCTGCCGCGGCCGTCGCGGTGACGTTGGCCGCGACCTTGTTCCTGTGCCAAGACGAAGTGCTGATGGCACGCGCGATCCTGAAGAAGCCGATCGACGAACCAGGACGCAAACGACTGCTCGAACTGGTGGAAGAATACGAATCCAATCCCACCGCGAATGAGCGTCATTTCCTGAGGCTGCGGGATGCGATGCAGGAACTGGGCGATCGCGAATCGGTTGATCGACTCAACGAGCAACTCGTCTCCAACCATTTCAAACGACCGGCCGCCCGGCTCCAACAAGCTTATACGCTGGAAAAAATGGGACGCCTGCAGGAGGCTCGGGATACGTTTCAGTTGCTGTTGGATCACAGCGCCGTCTTTCGGGATCGAGCGACCAAGGTCAGCCTGATCCTTGCCGCCGCCCGGAACGCGGCCAACCTGAAAGAATTCCAGCGCGCCGCGGACCTATACGGTGGCGTCTACGAATGGGCCGAATTCCGCGCGCAGATTCGCCCGGAATATGCCGGCATCCTCACCGCCGCCGGTCACCACCAACGAGCACGCGAGGTGCTGACCGCCGCCGAACTCACGCGAGAGGACCAGTTCCTGCTGGCTTCCATCCACACGGCTCTGGAGGAATTTGACCAGTCGCGAAACATCTATGTGCGACTGATCGCAGAGGACCCCACGCTGGACGCCCGCCAGGGAAAAGCGGACGTGGATGCCTGGCTGGGTGACTACGCGACGGCCATCGAGGAATACCGTTCACTGATCGCCGATTTCCCGGACGCGATCGCTCCACGAATTTCACTGCTCCAGACGCTGGTTTGGGACAAGCAGTTTCGCGCGGCGTTGGAGCATGGCAGTACGTTGCTGGAGCAAGGCGACGCGGTGCTCCAGACGCTGTCAGTCGACGAGGAACGCAATGTCTGGACGTCGATGCTGGAAGCCGTCGCCAATCTGGAATACGTCGACTCCGCCGATGCCCGTTTCACCATGGATGTTTTTGAACGGCGTGCCGCACACGAAACGGATCCGCAGTTCGCCACCACCCTCGCGCGGGCGTTGAACAAGGCGTTTGAGCCGGACGTCTCCGCTCCTCTGGTAGAACGGCTACTGGAAACACAGCCCGAATCAGATGAACTTCACGCCGTGTTCGCTCGCATCCTGTATCGCATGGGCAACTACAACGCAGCCGCCGAACACTACAGTGAACTGCTATCCAATCCTCTGCGAATCAAGGACGGGTGCGAACGTGGTGAACTGCTACTCGCCGCCGCGCTCAACAGCAGTCGCCGTGGAGCGACCAGCGAGGCAGCGGAACGGTACACCTCTGCCCTCGCCTGCTTCCTGCAACAGGTACAGCAGCACCCGCAGAACGTCGAGATCTGGCTGCCATTTCTGAACGCCGTTTCCGGCGCCAAGGACCATTCTAAAGAAGCCGTTGCCGCCGTGGTCGAAATCTATAACTCACGAGACCTCGCTGCCGGCGATTCAGCCATGGCGATGCGCTTGGCCGATGCGCTCAGTCGGATCCAACGGGATGCAATGGCCGTTTGTGTACTCGATGAGCTCTCCATGGAGGGCAACGACACCGAATTCCTCTGGCGGCGTGCCAACATCCTGCAGCGACTGGGGCGACACGACGAAGCGGAGTCCATCTACGCCAAGCTGCTGGCGACCGACGCTTTCTCAACGCAAAGCGAAACTCGCATCGCGCTGCTCCTGGCCGCAGCCAGCAACAGCGATTCGCTTGGCGACAGGGAAACGAAATCTCGTCGCTACGGCCAGTGTCTGGAAAAACTCCGCGTCACACTGGAAAACGCTCCTGAAACAACGTCCGTGTGGACGCCCTTCCTTTCAGCACTCGCTGGGCAGGGAGCGAGTAGCGAACGCGACATGCGGCTGGTCACCGAGATCTACCAGCGCCGTGTGTCAATGCTGGACGACACGGAATTCGTCGAACGGCTGACTGACGTGCTCCTGGCTGGCAATCGCACGGAACTGGCACTGCCGCTGTTGGAATTGCTCACGGAACGAAATCCAACATCCCGGCAAACCCGGTATCGTTACGCCTGTGCTCTCCAGGCCGTTCATCAGTTTGCAGCGGCCGAGCGGCAATTCAACAGCTTGCTGGACGACAGACATCGACGCAGGGTAGCGGGTGCAACGGGCGTAGCGGACGACCAAACCGTTTCCCGCGATATCGAATTGCAGGACACGGAATCCGTGGCGTCCGTTTCCCAAGAAACCGTTTCCAGGGAAGCCGTGTTGGTCGGTGCCGCACAGTCCGCGGCGGCGTTGCACAAGGTTGGTTTGGCTCGCAGCATGAGCCTAAGGGCGGCGGAAAAACTGCGAGAGAGAATTCACCGAGACGTCGAAGAAACGGCAAACTGGCAACTCTACCTGGCCGCAATCAATGGATGTGACGAGCCACTGATTACGAAACGGGATCGTCAGAACATCACGGAAATCTACGACCTTCGCGATCTTCACCCTCCCAACGGAGACTTCGCCGCGGCGCTATCGCAGGCGATGGCGAAGATCGAGCAACACCAGGCAGCGACCGAGCTGCTGGAGGAATATTCCGCGCAGTTTCCGGATCACCCGCAATTAAGAGCAATGTTGGCTCGAACGCTCACGGCACAAGAACAGCACGATCGAGCAGAACCGCACTTCGCATGGCTGTTGGCTCATTCCACAGCGACTCGCGACACGATCGCCCATAGTCGCCTCCTGCTTGAAGCCGCCCAGAACAGTCGTCTCCGGGGCTTGCCCGAAGAAGCACAGTCTCGCGCAACCAAGGCCCACATCCTCTTAACCAGAGCACTGAAAGAGGAACCAACGCGTTCCGAATTGTGGCAACCGTACCTCGATGCCGCCGCCGCTTCGAAGGAGACAACGCCGGAGGCTCGCCGCATCGCGTTGAAACTCTTTCGACGCTGGCAAAAACATGTCGATGACCTGCCATTCATGGAACGGCTGGCCGATGTGATGGCTCGACTTGGCTATCAGCGTCGTGCCTTGTTGATTCTGGAACGCATCGAAGCGCGTTCAACCGACGCCCAATTCCGCGCCGCGGTGCTGTTGTCAGAAATGGGTGCCTACGATCAAGCCGAGCAACGAATTCAGTCAACACTGTCCGACAAATCTCAGCGCAATCGGGAAGACGCACGGTACGTTGACGTGTTGCTACTGGCCGCCCGCAACGCGAACCGCAGCGGCGACACCACGCTGTCCGCCGCTCGGTATGAACAGGCACTCGAACAAATCCGACCGCGACTTCAGAATCGTCCACGTGATCGCAACCTTACGGCGCAATTCCTTGCAGCGGTGTCCGGCGCCGACTCGCTCACACCCAACGATTTCGCTCAGTTGGACGCCATCTACCGTGACAAATCAACACCCCGTCCAACAACGTTGCAGATCCGTTTGGTGGACGCGCTCCTGAAGTGCGAACGCACCGGAGACGCACTACCGATCCTGCAACAGCTGGAACAGAAACAGCCCACCGAGAGACGCCACGCCCTGCGACTCGCACATACACTACACTCGCTTGCTCGCTACGGCGAAGCGGAAAATCGCTTCAAGGCATTGCTGCAAGCCGATGAATTCCCCGACAGAGCGACCAAGCTGGAGACGCTCGCCGCGGCTGCCAGGAACAGCGTTCAGCGTCACGAGTATGCCGAAGCACGTTCGCGATTTGAATTGCTCTTTGAGCTGGGTGCCGAACGCCAACCGTATGCGATTGAGTACGCGCTCGTCCTGCAGCAACTGAATGACACCGCCGAGGCGATCGCGATTTTAGAGGAAACACCGGACCTTGATTTCGACGTCGAACAGTCACTCGACAAGAAGCTGCTGTACGCCTCGATGCTCGTTCAGACAAAGGACTACAACGCGGCCAGGCAGATCTATGAAGAAGTCCTGCAGCGCGATCCGCAACAGCTCAAGGCACGGCGAGGTCTGGCGTTTGCAGCCTTGTGGAATCGACAGTACCGCGAGGCCATCGAGCGGTTGAATGAACTCCTGAGCCTCACTCCGACGGACCCGGAAGTCCATGAGGCGATCGCTTCCGCGCATCTCTGGAACGGTGACTACACCGCAGCGTTGGTGCAATTTGCGAATCTGGTTAAGCGCTCACCGGATCGACCCGACTTCAATCTGTCGTATTTGCAGGCAGCGTCCGCGGTTGGTTCGTTGACGGCGTCACAGTGGGCGACGGTCGAAACAATCGAAGGCAAGTTGCCCGCACTGGCTAGTGCCAACGCTACTCAGGCGCACGCTAACGCAACGCAGGCGAACGCTAACGCTACGCGGGCGAACAACCATGAGGCGTCGACAGCGACCCAAGAATCGTTGGACAAATTTCGCGAACAGCTGGGCGATGTCTATCTGGCTCACGGGCGGGCCGATCGCGCCGAACCACTCTTTGCCGACATCGCCACACGGCAGCCGAATCGTAGCGAGCTGCAAGCGAAACACGCATCGGCGTTGGTGGCGACCGGCGAAACGCAACGCGCCATCACGCTGCTGCAGAATCTGGTGGATGCCGGCACTGCATCGGACCAGGTAGTCCTGCAACTTGCGTTGGGCCACTTGCAGGCAGACAATGCCGAGCAGGCGGAGGTGTTGCTCGATCGGCTAATCGTCGCAAATGCGTTCGCCGATGCGAAAAAGCGGCGCGCGGAACTTCTGCTACTCGCCGCCAGCTGCAGTGGACGCCGCGGAGCAATGGGCGAGATGGCCGAGCGGTATTCTTCGGCGTTGCCGTTGTGGCAGGATTTGATCGACGAACAACCCGGCGACGCCACACTGTGGCCTCGCTTTCTGGATGCCGCCGCCGGAGCGAAAAAGCTGTCCGAACAAACGCGCCGGACTGTCCTTCAGATTCACACCCATCACGCCGAACACGGATTCCTGACCCGAGATAACTCATTCATGACGCGACTGATCGACGTCATGATTCGCATTGACGAACCGCAGCGGGTCCTGGCCGTCAGCCAAGACCTCTACCAGCGCAATAGCGATGATCCGCACGTTCGACTTCGACTGGCAAACAACCTGCACGCGGTCGGTCGGTTCGCCGACGCGGACACCCATTACGATTCCCTGATTGAAGAGCGACACTTTGCCAACGACACGCAGACGCTGGGGCAGGTAATCGCCACGTCGGCACGTAATAACGCATCGATGGGGAACGACGAAGAAGCCAGACGACTATTTGAATCCGCGTGGAAACTGGGTGCACAAATCGGCGATAGCGATCAGCGACAGGCTGAACTCCGGCTGGCACAATTCCGAGCTCACGTGATGCTGGATGAGTTCGCGAAAGCTCGAGCGGCAATGGACGAATTGGCCACGACGAAGATTGATTCAGGTTCGGTACCAACGACGGCCGAACGTGCCCTGGTGTTGGCGAGAACGGGCGACGAGGCGGCCGCGCTTTCACTGTTGGAAGCGATTGCAGCACCCGATCGCGACGAGTTAGCGCTGCTCGCATCTCTGTACCTGGACAGCGAAGACATGGCCAGCGCTCAGCGAGTCTACGAGTCGCTGTTGAAAGCCGATCCGGACAACGTGGAGGCCCAACGCTGGCTGGCCGATGTCCATTTCTGGTCGAGAAACTACGAAGAGGCCATCGCTCGATACGAGGCGCTGCTCGCTCGTAGCCCGGACGATCTGGCCCTCCGCGAGTCCTATGCGAAGTCGCTGCTGTGGATCGGACGATACCGGGACGCAGCTCCCCTATTCACCGAACTGCTGAAGCTGCAGCCGGATCAGACGTCGTTGTGGTCACCCACGCTGGATGCCATGGCCGGCCTGCAAACGGTTTCCATCGACGACCCGATCTTCCGACACATCGACCAACGCCATCATGCACTGGGCGAGGACGGAATCGAGATTGCCGAGCGACTCGCGAAAATCTGGCTAGGCGGCGACGAACCGATGATCGCGCTGCAACGCTTGAAGCCATTCATGCAACTCGCATCGGTTCCCGTGAGTACGCGACTCCAGTACGCCGACACGCTGGCCACCTTGAATGAGTTTGAACAGGCGATCCGCATCTACCGCGAGACAATCGGTAGCCTGCCCAACAGCGGTGAAGACTCCAGTGGTGACGCATCTCGCGGTGAAGGCTCCAGTGCGATCGAATACCGACTGCGTTTTGGTGACGTGCTGCTGCGGGCAAAGTACTACAACGATGCGTTGGCGGAACTCGATTGGGTGCTCGAACGTGTGGATGCCTCCACGCCCGCACGCTACCGCCACGCGTTACTTTCGAGGGCACGCGTTTTGGTCGGACTGCGGCGGTTGCCCGAGGCACTACAGCAGTTCGAACGTCTTCGTGAGCTGGATCCCGAGGCCTTCGACATTCATGAGGAATACAGCGGGGCGCTACTCTCGGCTGGACGCCCGCAGGAAGCACTGAAATGGCTACAGCGAACGCGTAAGCTGACGCTCGAAGGCCGGTTTCTGCTGGGTGGAATCTACGCCAACCTCAAACAGTTCCGAGAAGCTTCTGACGTCTACCGACAGATTATCGCCGACCATCCGAACGAAGTGCGAGCCTACCGCGAACTGGCAGACGTCTCGACATGGGGCAAGGACTATCGCACTGCCATTCACGTCTATCGGCAACTGCTGCGTTGGCAGCCGGACAGCGAGTCCCTCCACATCCGACTGGGCACTGCCTATCTGTACGGAGGTCGCCATCCATTGGCCCTCGAGCTGTTTGCGAAAGTCCTGGAGCGCAATCCCGAACGTTATGATTTGTGGCCCATGCTAGTGTACGCGGCGGCTGGCAAAGACGTTGTCGCCAGCCTTCGTGCACGTGAATTGCTTGAGACCATCTCGGCGTCTCGTGAACACTGGCCCCGGGATGGGAACTTCCGCCATAGTCTGATGGAGGCACTGTTCCGCATGGAACGCCATGCCGAGGGTCTGAAATTGCTAAGAGAAATCGTCGCCGAAGACGCGCACGATAAGGCAATGCGACGACGCCTCGCCGACGAACTGCATCGAATCGGTCAGTTCGCAGAAGCAGAGAACCACTATCAATTGTTATTGAATGGTGAGTTGCGGCACGCGGAAACGAAGCCCGCTTCTGTGAAGCCAGCTTATTCGAAGCCAGTCCACTCGAAGCCAGTCGATTTAACGCCGGCGCAAACCGAACCTCTCACCGTCACCCGCTACACGAACTCAGGCGCCAACTAAAAGTGGCATGACGTGCCACTTTTCAGGGAAAAAGGCACGTCCTAGAGGAAAATTTCCGTTTTGCTGTAACGCATTGGCAGTTGCCCGTACTTGGTAGTGAGAGACCAAACCACGAGCAATAAGGAGCCAACCCATGCCAAGCAAGACTCAGCTTTGCAAGACTTTACCAAGTCATCGCACTGCCATCGGTTCGATCATCATTTTCGCCTGTGCACTCACTCCACTGGCAAACGCCGGCTGCAAAGGCGGCCACGCCCCCAGCCGTCCGGCTCCACGGCCCTACCATCGGCCGTACACGCCCGTTCGAGCTCCAATCACGCACCATCCATATCAAACCGCTCAGCCGTACTATCGACCGGCCTACCAGCCCGTGCCGCAGTACGCACCGCAACCGACCCACACGCGCGCAGCACTGACACAGCTCGCACCGGTGCGACCAAAACAAGAAGTCCTTGTGCAAACGACCGTCCGGCCCGAACCAGCTCCCCAAACAGCCACGCGAACAGAACTCAAACCGGCTCCGATCCCAGAGGCTCTGGCGAATGTCACCAACGCCACGTCCAATCGCATTCGCATCACCATGCCAGCAAGCAACCGCGGAATTGCGGAATCCGCCACGGAAACGATCGAGACGGCACAAGCAGCGTATCGGCAACACAACTTCGGGACCGCCATCCGCATCACCGATCAACTGGTTGAAGCGGACTCGATGGACGTGGAAGCCCTCCAACTCCGCTCGCTGGTTCACATGGCGATGGGCGATATTGAAAACGCCGCCATCGATGCCTACAACGCCGTCAAGTCAGCTCGAGACCTGTGGGCGACCGCGGACCTCAAGTCACTCCACGCGAACATGCGAGTTCTGGAACGACGCATCGAGCAACTGCGAAGTGTGCAACTGGGCGGCTCGGCGGCCGTATCGAGAGACTTCCTGCTGGCGTACCACGACGCCGTGGCGGGCCGCTACGAAATGAGCCAACTCTCCCTGGCATCGGTCTTGAGAAGTAAGCCGGACGACGCAGTGGCGAAAGCTTTCCTCACCGCCGTCGAAGGGCAACTCGAAATGACCCGCAACATTTCGAGACTGGCCGTTCGCTGAACTGCCAACGATCACGAACCGGCCGCGGCCAATCGCCGCCGGCAAACGACACGCACGGGCTCAAAACGAGCCCGTGCTTTTTTCGTTCGCACTCTTGCCGTCGGGACTATTCGGGCTGGCTGAATTCCTGAATCAGACTTAGCACCACCCGTCCGATCCGCCGCACGAACAGGAACCCAAACGAACTCAATAGCAACAGGCCAATCACCAGCCCCTTGAACGCGATCTGCTCACGAAAACTTGTCAGAGATTCCGGCCGAAACGTCGCCACGACCAGCACGGCGGTCGTCATCGGAATCAGCCCCGCAAGTAGTGGCAACCGAGTCCATATGCGGCCGATCGGTTCCGTTTCTCGTCCCGCAACCCGAAGGAACTCCTGCGGCTCCGCAAAGTAACTTGGGTACATGGCGAAAACCACCAGCGACATCGTCAATCCATAACAGTAGATCGCCGTAATCGATCCGCTCATGGCGAATGAGCAAATAAAATGCAGCCAGACCTCAAGCCCAAACTGCTCGCCCCAGAAATAGATGACCGACGGAAACACAACGGCACTGGACAACCATCCCATGCACCCGACAACGGCCGTCAAAAGCGGAAGCCGTAGCAACGTTTTGCGATAGTCGGCAACCACCGTCGGTGACAGAGATTCGTCTCGACGATCGGCATCCTGGCGTAGCACGTCATTTTGTTCCAGATCGTCATGGTCCTGCCCCGCATGGAGTGCTGAGAGTTGCTTCCACGGACGGAAGGCTTTGATCATCCACCAAATGACGACGCCCACACAAACACCGTAGGCAATCGGATTCACGACTAACAACAACCATTCAAAGAGCTCGCGTGACTCCGCAAGCTGCAAGTCACCAATGATCTCCGCCTGGTTGTACGCAATCTGTAGAGCACTCGTCACGCAATGCGGGATCAGCGCCGCGATCACAAACCAGATCAACGGCTGGCGCATCACGGCATCCCCCAGCCTGCTGTGCCCGTGCCGCATACGATCAACCCGAGAACGCCGCATGACGCCTTTCAAAGCATCCCCAAAGTCACGCGCCGAACTGTAGCGATCGCCGGCGTCCGAACTAAACGCAGGCCGCAACGCGTTGGCCAAGACCGCTGGCATCCGATTCCTCCCGGCAGGTGGCTCGGACCGACGCGTCAACAGCAAGTCGAATTGCTGCGGATCCTTCAGCGAATCCACACCGTCGTGATCAAACGGCAGCTTCGAAGCGGCCAGCTCCCACAGCAGAATCCCCAACGAGTAGATGTCAGAACTGATTCGAGAACTCTGATTGATCTCGCCTGAGACAAACGCCGTGATCGATTCCGGAGACATGTAGGGGACGGTGCCTCCGCCGACGTAATGCTCCACCTTCGCTTCCGTCGCCAGATTGAAATCAACCAGCATCGGACGGCCAAATCTGTCGACGATTGTATTCTCCGGCTTGACGTCCTGATGCACAAAGCCCGCCTCATGCGCGTGCAGGAGGGCGGCCGCCATCTGCATGCCAAACCAGCAAACGCAATCGAACTTGTCCAGAGAGGCAAGGTGTTCACGGTCCGCGATCGACGTTTCGTTCGCCATCGCACCTTCCTCGCTCACCTCTTCCAGCACCTTCAGGAGATCAGCGCCACTCCAGTCATCGCCGCATGACTCACGCACACGACGCATCAGCGAGCGCAGGTTCAGACCGGGCACATATTGCATGCACAACAGGCGGCGGTGATTGGCTTCATCGACGACCTGCGCATAGACACGAACAATCGAGGGATGCTCGAGCTGAGCCAGCGTCTGTCCTTCGCGAATGCTGCCGTCATCGCGTGTCAGGTCGGTAACCTTGAGCGCTACCGTACGGCGCAGCGAAACCTGTTCAGCAAAGTAGACAACTCCAAACGCACCGCGGCCAATCTCGCGCCGAACAAGAAAGTCCCGATAGATCTCCCCAATCTGCAAATGCAACGGGTCGCGATCGTGGGGCGTTGACCGATCTCCATGGAGCGTTGGAATCGTCGGCATCCACGTTCCCATTCCGCTGGTGGATAAGGTGCCATCGCCAGCCGAAACCGAGTGTGATGCGGACTCATTCGCGACAGGTCGATCAGCAACCGTCGGTTCGGATCTGGCATCACTATCAGAATCAGCAGCGGACTCGGAAGATGCGTGCGATTCAGATTCGGTGGGAGATGCCGATTCAGAATCGTCTCCCGTGCGGCTAGAATCGGTATCTCGCGACATCGAAAACTCCGAAACCCAGGTTCAACCCAACGAGGCGGCTGAAGTGGATGACAAACATATCAGCGAAATTGCCACATCATGGACGATGGTGCGCGACGCCTCGACGCCCGATCATCCTCGCCGGCAGGTGGCTCAACAACAATTGCTCGACATTTACTCTGACAGCATTCGGCGGTACCTGCTGGCCTCGCTCAAGAATCAGTCAGCAGCCGATGAAGTCTACCAGAACTTTGCCCTAAAAATGATTCGCGGTGACTTTGGCTCCGCGGACCCCAAGCACGGTCGCTTTCGGCATTTCGTGAAAAAGGTCATCTACCATTTGGTCATTGATTACCATCGGTCGCAACGCAAGGACGACCGTAAACAGGGACTATCCGAAGAGCCATACGACGACCGCCCCTCCGCCACTTCGGAGTCCGATGCAGAATTCAAGCGGCTCTGGCGCGAGGGCCTGCTCAACCATGCGTGGTCACAATTGAAGGCCCATCAGAAGCAGCGCGGCGGCATCTACTACACCGTGCTTCGCACTCGAGCCAACCATCCCGACCGGAATTCCACCGAGCTCCTGGATCTGATCGAGTCCGAGACCGGCAATCGACCCGAAAAGAGTAGCCTGCGGGTTACAATCCATCGGGCGAGACAGCGTTTCGCCGATTACCTGCTTGAAGCCGTAATCGGCTCCCTCGATGACGCCCGCCGTGAAAAGCTGGAGGAAGAGCTCGAACAGGAACTTATTGAGCTCGACCTGAAGCGTTATTGTGCGGACGCCATGGAGCGTCGCAACAAGGCCCAATGACGCCATGGACTGCCGGCACCCACTTCCTTGTGGCGGTGTACGCTTTTCGCCGAGGCCAAACACCTCGCAAGCTCATCCCGAGTGGCCGACCGAAGGTGCACGTGGGGCAACCGTAGATTGGCGCAATGCGGGCCAACCAAAGCCCCCCGACCACAACAAAAAGCGCTGATTACTGTGCGAAGTCGCCCATCAAGGAGCGATTCCGAGCTGAATTCGACTTTAGGCTTCCTAATCTTTCTTGACACCGCTAAATTTGTCGTCCTCTCGTGGCAGTTACATCGCAGGCCATCGAGCGGGTTAAGAGTGTAGGGATATCGGCCAAAAACGTACCAAATGCAGCCTTCAGCGGCGTGTCGCGGGTTGACAGTTAGGGCGCGGTAAGTACAACTATCGCGGAGTTTGTGAAAAAAGTCACAAGGCCCCGTGCTGTTCGGTCGATCTCTACGTAATTCGCCTGATGCAAACAGTTTAGGCGTGCGGTTGTTGACAACGCCTGAGATCGAATCGACTCATTTTTTTAGGTAGCAAAGCCCAAATGGCAGACTTACAGAACCTCTCGGTTCCTGAGATCCTCGCCTACTGTCGAAATGCAGACGGTGAAGGCGGCTCCGCACCAGCTGAGGCACCCGCTGCCGAGAGCCCTGAACCAGCAGCAACCCCCGCTCCTGCGAAACCAGCAGCTCCGGCCGCCAAGGCTGACGCGGGAAGCATGAGCGTCGCGGATATGCTGGCGGCAGCTCGCGCGGAGAAATCAGAGGATGCGGCTCCGGCAGAAGCGCCAGCAGCCAAGGCAACCGCAGCACCGGCAGCTCCAGCCGACCGCGGCAAGATGAGCGTCGCCGACATGCTGGCGGCGGCTCGCGGTGAAAAGGTCGGTGGCGGTGACGCCGCTCCGGCAGCCAAACCCAAAGCCGGCGCTAAGGCAGCTCCAAAAGCAAAACCTGCTGCCGCGAAGGCAGCCGCCAAGCCGGCCAAGACCGGACCGATGGATACCTCCAGCATTCTGGCGGCAGCCCGCGGGAATGTCGCCAAGCCGGGACCAATCTCCAAGGCGGAGGCGGCATCGCGTGCCAAGGGAGATCCGGCCGCGAAACCAAAGGGCAAGCCCAAGGCTCCGCCCATGCCTGCGAAGCCTGAATACGCGAAACCTGTCGCGGCGGCATCCAAATCATCTTCCGACCGACGCGGCTTCTTCGCCGTGACGCTGGGCAGCATGCTCGCCGTCGGCTGGGGTTCGATGGTCGCATCGGCCGGCATCGCGAGCCTTGTTGTCGCGAGATTCTTCTTCCCGAACCTGCTGGTCGAACCGCCAAGTCAGTTCAAGGTTGGTTTCCCGGGAGACTTCTCCGCCGGCACAGTGGCCACCAAGTTCAAGGCTCAGTTTGGTGTTTGGGTCGTCAACGCAGAATACGAAGGGCAACAGCAGATCGTGGCACTCAAGTCTGTGTGTACCCACCTGGGCTGCACGCCGAACTGGCTTGAGGCCGAGCAAAAATTCAAGTGCCCCTGTCACGGTAGTGGCTTCTACAAGGAAGGCATCAACTTTGAAGGCCCAGCACCGCGACCGCTGGAACGCTACGCGATCAAAGTGGCAGATGATGGCCAGGTTGCCATCGACAAATCCAAGACATTTCAGGAACAGCTTGGGCAGTGGAACGATCCTTCATCGTTCGTACCCGTCTAAGCGAGACAAGACAAATAGCGCGACCGCAAGACGCGATCACCGAAAGTTAATCGAGAAGGCCCACAACCATGCCTGAGATCGGCGAAGTCATTCGCAACTCACAGATTTGGAAAAGTATTTTCCGTCACCCCATGCCGGTCGACCGTCGTAATCGTGTCGTCGTCATGCTGACGAACTTTTTTCTGCACCTGCATCCAGTGTCGGTCAAGAAGCAGGGAATCGCGCTCAGCTACACATGGTGTATGGGTGGGACGACGTTCTTCCTGTTTCTGGTGGAAACCGTCACGGGCGTTCTGCTGATGTTTTACTACCGGCCGACGTTGGAGTGGGCCTACCATGACATCCGAGCACTGCGCGATGCGACCTCGTTAGGGATATTACGGGAGATCCATCGTTGGGGTGCGCACGCGATGGTCATCGCGGTTTGGCTGCACATGTATCGGGTCTTCCTGACGGGCAGTTACAAGCCACCGCGCGAATTCAATTGGGTCGTTGGCGTCATTCTGCTATTGCTAACGCTCCTGCTGTCCTTCACGGGTTACTTGCTCCCATGGGATCAGCTGGCCATTTGGGCCATCACGGTTGGATCGAATATGGCGAAGGCAACGCCCGGACTTGGATCGGAAGGTCCCGGTGCTCAGTTGCTGAACGTGGGGGGCATCGACATGATCACAAATGCCTCAGACGCGAGATTCGGCCTGCTGGGTGCGAGGTTCGTTGGCGAAGAAACATTGAATCGCTTCTACATTCTGCACTGTGTCGCCATTCCATTGGCAGCCGCATTGCTGATGGCGATTCACTTCTGGCGTGTTCGAAAAGATGGCGGTATCAGCGGCCCGCTGTAATCGTTTTGAGTCCGCCTCGGTTGTGATTCGACCGAGGACTCAAATTGACTCACAGGATGTTCAAAGTTAAATCGAGCGGTTGCGAGCGGTAAAACAAATAGCGACAGTTTCGGTCGAAAGTCCAACTCATGCACGTTGATTATCCGGTTTTCCTACAAAACATCTCAGGGTTTCTGGGTTCTTACTATCTGTTCGTCGCCATGATGAACGCGGTCGCGGCACTCTACTGCTGGAAGCAGTTGAATCGCACCGACCTCGCCCTGTTTTGGACAATCGTCTCCTTGGTGTTCGTGATCCTGTCGCCACTCGCTTACAGCGGTAGTGTCGAGGTCATGGCATTCGTCAGCGTGCCGGAATGGTTGCGAACCATCATCGACCGCGTCACCGCACAAGCCTGGCTGTACACGCTCGGAACAACAGCCGCACTGGCAGTGCTGTTTCTCTTCCGCCGCTTCTTCTGTAATCCGATCGTGGCATGGCTCGGCCTCAACCTGATCCTGCTGATGATGGGCCTGTCGATGACAGACCAGGAATTTGCAGAGATTGTTACCAAGCCGGACAACGTTCCGATTGTTGCGATGGTTTTCTTGCTGGGATTCTTTACCTGGCTGGCGACCAGCCGAGCGATCAAGAACGACGACCGCATGGAACAGGGCCTCGAATCGCTCGAAAAGGAGAACAACGAAAAAGTTCTCGTTTGGCCCGACCTTGTTTACACCGAAATGATCTGCATGGTCGCCCTGACGGCCATTTTGATTCTCTGGGGTATCGGACTCAAAGCTCCGCTTGAAGAAGCCGCGAGTGCTGTAAAGACGCCCAACCCGTCGAAAGCTCCGTGGTATTTCCTCGGTCTGCAGGAAATGCTGGTGTACTTCGACCCGTGGATGGCAGGCGTTGTCCTTCCCAGCTTGGTCGTATTTGGATTGATGGCAATCCCGTTCCTGGACTTCAACAAGGCAGGAAACGGCTATTACACAATTAAAGAACGGAAGTTCGCCTACCTGATTTTTCAGTTTGGCTTCCTTGAGCTCTGGGTGACGCTGATCGTTCTGGGAACGTTCCTGCGAGGTCCCAACTGGAACTTCTACGGTCCGTTTGAGATCTGGGACCCGCATAAGGTCGAAGTACTGAACAACGTCGACCTTTCCCAGTATTTCTGGAATGGCATGCTTGGTCGAGCACTGCCCAAGCCACCCACCGACGCGACCTTACCGACTCAAATCGGTTGGATCGTATTTCGCGAACTGCCCGGAATTATCGTCACACTTGCCTACTTCGTGGTCCTACCACCAGTCATGGCACTGACGATCTTCCGTCGATATTTCGAACGCATGGGTTTCATCCGATTCATGGTGATGTCCAACCTGCTGCTGTTCATGGCTTTGTTGCCCATCAAGATGATTTTGCGATGGACAATTAACCTGAAGTACATCATCAGCATTCCTGAATACCTGTTGAACCTTTAACTCAGCAAACTCAGCCGCGCTGAGCCCTTTGGAGAAATCGCTATGCCCGCAACAGAAAAAACCTGGTACGACCAGAAGCTGTTGCATGTCATTTTCGGCTGCACCTCGCTTGTTATGCTCATCGCAACCATCTGGATGGTCGCGCAAGATCACGAGCGATCATGGAAGAATCGCCAACGCGAGTTTCGTGAAATCCAGATGAAACAACTTGCTGGTCGGCTTCGTGCTGAAGAGAAGCAGCAAGCCGAAGTTGTGAAGGTCGCCGAGATGGCCTACGCAGCGGCTCAGACGGAACTCCCCGATGCCGACATCCTCGCTCAATTCAAGACCACCGCGGAGTCCGTCGGTGATTACTCTTCAACATTCGCCGTTGTCGAGGATGTCTATGAAGAGCTGAAGCTGGAGAGCGGAAACGCAGCCGCCGAGGCCAGTAAATTCGAAGCCGGACAGGTAGCACTCCGCGAGGCAATTGCAGCCGTGCAGACAGCCGCGGACAGTGGTGACATTGCAGCACGTGAGTCCGCAGCCGCGGCTTTGCTAACGGCACAGCGAACAGCAACCAGCCTCGAGTCAAACTTGAAGGCTGCACAAAAGAGCGCGACGGGCCTCCGCGCTTCCATCTTATCCCGACTGAGCAAAATCACCGGCGACGCCAAATACCAGATGGATAAGGCCACTGGCGATAAGAAGCTGGCATCGGCTCGGTTCGACGCCGTTAAAGCACAGCAAGGCCTTCTCTACGGCAAAGAGCAATTCGAAGCTGCTGCAGAAATGCAGGAGAAAGTTGACGCTCAGAAGCAGGTCGTAGCAGAAGCACTCGCCGAACAGGAACGTACTACCGCCAACCGAAACAGGCTACGCGATCTTACGGCTCAGTTGGCATCATCTGAAACAGCTGCGAAGAAAGAGCTCGATGACGCACGAGCCGAACAACAGCGATTGGCCGGCGCTATCGAGGAGGTCGACGTCCGTTACTTCTCATTGACATCGTTGCTCGGTAAGAAAATGCTTGAGCTCCCGATTGTGGATGGTTTTGGCGGTCCCCTGAAGATCGACAACCTTTGGACCGATGGCCTCACCATGCCTAACGGTAGCTTTGGTGAAGTCCGTCGTTTCGATCGCTGCACGACCTGCCACCGTGGCATCGACAAGACCGCGCCTGGTTCGGCAACATCCCCGGCATACGAGAAACTTCACGAAGTCGTCGTACAGCTGCAGACTCCTACCGAAGAACCTGCAGCCGGTGCTTCCCTGGAAGACGCGTTTGGAATCGTACTCGCGGACGAAGGCTTTATCGATCGCAATGACGTAACCATCGAATTCATCACCGCAAACTCACCGGCCGCGCTTGCGGTTAACGTCTCTGACACTGCGTGTGCCGGCGGCCTGAAAGAGGGCGATGTCATTCGCTACATCAATGGCGACTCCGTCGATTCCAAAAGAGACGCTTTGACGTTCCTGATGGATCCGGTCGACGGCTGGGGATCGTCTTTGGAAGTCATCGTTGAACGAGGACTGCCCGAGCCCTATACCTCGCACCCACGCCTCGACCTGTTTGTCGGCTCTCTCAGTCCACACAAGATGACGGACATCGGTTGTACCGTCTGTCACGAAGGCCAAGGCAGCGGTACGTCTTTCAACTACGCGTCCCACACACCAAACAGTCTTGAGCAAGAAGAAGAATGGCGGATGGAGCATGGTTGGTTCAGCAACCACCACTGGATCTTCCCCATGAATCCGGCTCGATTCGCCGAGAGCGGATGCCTTAAGTGTCACCATGAGGTTGTGGAACTGGGTGCTTCCGAGCGTTTCCCTGAAACTCCCGCACCGAAGCTGCTCGCTGGTCACAACCTGATTCAGGCGTACGGTTGTTTCGGTTGCCATGAAATCAACGGCTACAAGAGCCCGACCGAACGGATCGGCCCGGACCTCCGTCTCGAACCAAACTACTTTGCCGCTGCGGCGGAAATGGCGCACGACGAAACCTTCCAGCAGTTGCCAGAGGACGAGCAGCAACTGGCCCATCGCCTGGTACAGCATCCAGAAGAAAACGTTACCCGGCACGCACTGCTGGCCGTTATTGACGCTGATGCAAGTCAGGAAACGCCAAAACTCTCACCGGCCATTCATAAGCTGAGCGAAGTTCTCGCTGATTCCGAAACCCCGGGCACCCTTCGCAAGGTTGGCCCGAGTCTGCGACACGTTGCCAACAAGGTCGGGCCAACATTCCTCTACGACTGGATTCGCGAACCCAAGCATTTCCGACCCAGTACCAAGATGCCGCAGTTCTTCGGAATGTGGGATCACATCAAGGACGATGCGCCGGCACTTGAACAGGCACAACGATACGAACCGGTCGAAATCGCCGGAATCGTGACTTACCTGATGGATCGAAGTCAGTCGATGATGGACACGGTCGAAGCTCCCGAAGGTGTTGCAGCACCCGATGCAGAACGCGGCAAGGTCGCATTCGAGACACGAGGCTGCCTCGCATGTCACCAACACTCGGGCTACGACGACGCTAATCACGGCTCTATCGCAGCCGCTCCTCGTCCAGGCGTTTCACGCCAGATGCAAGGGCCTGATCTTTCGAACATCGGCGACAAGCTTGGTTTGGAAGATACTCCCGACGCCCAGGAATGGCTGTACACCTGGTTGCGAAACCCTCAGATCTACCATCCGCGTACCAAGATGCCCGATCTTTACCTGACAAAGGAAAAGACAGCGGACGGAACCGAAGTCGATCCTGCCGCCGATATCGCGGCCTTCCTGTTGGCAAGCACGAACGGTTGGAAGCCGGCAGCGACTCCGCTCAACCCGGAAGCTGAAGTCCTGCAAGAGGTAGCCTACGAGTACCTTAAAAAGGCCTTCTTCGGTGCCGATGCCAAACGTTACCTGACAGAAGGAATTCCGGAAGAAATTGGAAAGACGCTCAAGGGTAGCGAAGTTGAACTGGTCAATGTCGGTGGCTCTAAAGGCGACATGAACAAGAAACTGCTCAACTACGTTGGAGCGAAGACCATTGGCAAGTACGGATGCTATGGCTGTCACGACATTCCCGGTTTCGAAGGTGCCAAGCCTATTGGCGTCGCGCTCGCTGATTGGGGCCGCAAAGACGCCTCGAAGATCGCCTTCGAGCATATTGCTGAATACATTTCGCATGGCCACGCTCACGGCGGACATGGTGATGGACACGGTGACGAAGCCCACGGTAGCGATTCAGCCCATGCAGAAGCGAGCGACGAAGAGCCGATCGACGAGCACTTCTACACGCACAAGCTGGGACATCACGACCGCACTGGATTCATCTGGCAAAAGCTCAAAGAGCCGCGCAGCTACGACTACAAGAAAGTCCTGAACAAGGACTACAACGAGAAGCTGCGTATGCCAATGTTCCCCTTCACGGACATGCAGCGCGAGCAGGTGATTACCTTCATCCTTGGCTTGGTGGCAGAACCCCCGGCCGAGAAGTTTGTCTATAAGCCCGACGCCCGTCAGCAAGCATTGATCGAAGGCCAAAAGGTCCTCGACAAGTACAACTGTGCTGGCTGCCACGTTCTGGAAACCGAAAAGTGGGAGATCGAATATCGCCCGGGCGAATTCGAAGCACCAATGGCGGACACAACGGCGTTCCCATTTACCAACGCCGCACTGAGTCCCGCTCAGCTTGACGCTTCGGCCAGCACCGACCGTCAACGTGGAAGTCTGTCCGCTATTCTTGAAGGGATGCCAACGATTTCCCACCCGGCTCGAACGGAAGACGATGCGTCGCCGGTACTGCTGGAGTTCGATTCGTTTGATGAAGAGTGGTACCCCGTCGAAGGAGACGCGGAGTATGACCCAACCGCCATCAAGCGATCATTGACACTTTGGAAGCCCACCGCCATCGAGGGTAACACGATGGAGGTCGGCAAATCTCTGGAAGTCGCGGCTTCGGCGATCAAGAAACGTCACGCGACCTACGGCGGTGACCTGACCTTCCGATTGCTGCCTCGAGTGCTGGAGATCGAACGTGAATCCAACTCGGCGGCCAAGTCCGCGGAGACTTGGGGATGGCTACCGCCTTCCCTCCACAACGAGGGCACGAAGGTTCAGCCCGAGTGGTTGCACAGCTTCCTGCTGGAGCCGCATCCAATTCGCCCTGCAGTCTTCATGCGAATGCCCAAGTTCAACATGTCACCGGCTGAGGCAACCGCACTGGTGAACTACTTTGCCGCTCGTGACAATGCGACCTTCCCCTACGAGTACGTCGAGCGGTCGAGCGACAAGGTGCTCGACCAGCTTGAAAGTGACTACGTCGAGAAAGCCGGCGGGGGCGAAAGCGGCATCGAGCGGATGCATGCCGGGATGAACATCGTGACTTACAAGGACTACTGTGTGGCCTGTCATCAGGTTGGTGACTACGAACCGGGCGGTGCACAACGTGCGAAAGCGCCGAACCTGGCAAATGTCTACAAGCGTCTGCGTGGGGATTATGTGAGAAACTGGGTGGCCAAACCGTCAAGTGTTCTTCCTTACACGGCGATGCCTGTCATCATTCCTTACACAGGTGCCCCGGAGCAACTGGTGCCACAGGACATGTTCCACGGGACTCCGACGGAACAGTTGGACGGCGTGGTCGACCTATTAATGAACTACGACCGATATACATCCGGAAGATCGACCATCAAAGACATGGTCAAAGTGGATGCCGAGACGGCGTCCACCGATCCCTAGTAACCGTTACAGCAAAACCCTAACAACATGATCGGGAATACGAGGCAAACGTGTCCGTAAGCGTTTCAAGGTGTATTATTTGAGTGAGTTCACTGTTTTGTGATCTCGACACCCGCCTCCATCGCCAACGACTGGCGATCCCACCATCAGAAACCCAGCATCCGGAAGGTGCGAAGTTTCTAACGGAGAAGAAGATGAAATACGTCATCACGATTGTCGCACTCGCCGCAGTTCTGTCCTGCGGAACCGCAAACGCTCAGTGGGCCTCGCTCAAAGGGCAGTTCGTGTACGGTGACAAGGATGCCAAGCTTCCGTCGGCTGCGAAGTTGAACATCACCAAGGATGTTCAGGTTTGCGGTAAGGAAGACCTGTTCAACGAACAGCTAACCGTGAATCCGGAAAATCGCGGAATCGCAAACGTCGTTCTGTGGGTCTACAAGCCCAAAAAAGTCCACGACAGCTACAAGGAATCCGCGAAGGATACCGTTCAGATCGACAACGTCGGTTGCCGTTTCGAACCGCATGCCGTCACCGTCCGTGCCGGGCAGACCTTGCGTGTTGGAAACCCCGATCCGGTTGGACACAACAGCCTGATCAACTTCCTTAAGAACACCAGCGTGAATCCAATCATTCCAGCCAAAGGCAAAGTTGATTTCCAGCTCACCAAATCGGAAATCATTCCCGTGAAAGTGTCATGCTCAATCCACCCCTGGATGCAAGGCATCGTCCTTGTGCAGGACCATCCGTACATGGCCGTCACGGACAAGGATGGGAAGTTCGAAATGAAGAATCTTCCGGCTGGCAAACTAACCATCAAGGTTTGGCATGAGAAAGCTGGCTACATCCAGACGGTCAACATCGACGGGAAGAAAACCGCGTGGAAAAAAGGACGCTATTCGATAGACGTCAAAGCAGGCAAAGACCAGGAACACGACTACATGATCGATCCCAAGGTCTTCGCCAAGAAGTAACATCGAATTTCGAATTGGCCTCGCCGATCGCGGCGAGGCATTTCGTCATCCAGCAACACAAGAAAATGGAAATGATCAAGAACCTTCAACTCGGCGTATTGGCGACCGGCCTACTGGCTTGTTCAGTACTTGTTGGGTGCACCGGGTCCAACATTCCACCTGACGTAAAACCGAACCTCGTGACCGCGCAGGAAATTCGCACGAAGCTTGCGTCAGCGAGTACCGGTCCGGCCCAGGAAGAGGTCATGATCGAGTTCAGCAATCAGTTTGCGACGCTCAAAGGTACGATTAAGCTCAATGGTGCTCCGCCGGCTAACCCGGCGTTGAATGTCAACAAGGACCTTTCGGTCTGCAAGCCTGGTGGCGGAACGGTCCTCGATCAGATCGTAACTGTCGGTGCAAACAACGGACTGGCGAACGTGCTGATCTTCGCAGACGTGCCAGCCGAGTGGTGCCATGAGACGATGTCTGGGAACACGGATACGGTTGACTTTGACCAGAAGAATTGTCTGTTCCTGAATCGCATCTTCCCGGTGCAAACGACTCAAAAACTTCGCATCCTGAACAGCGATACGGTTGGTCATAACGCGGCCATGAAACCATCGAAGAATCCTGAGTACAATCCCAACATCGCTGGTGGTGGCGAAGCCATGTATCCACCGGGAGGTGTTTCGCTGCGATCGGAGAAGTCGCCTTTCCCGGTCAACTGTGCGGCTCACCCGTGGATGCAGTCCTACATGATCTTCCGCGACAACGGTTACTTTGCTGTGACCGGTGAGGACGGAAGTTTCGAGATACCCAATCTGCCCGCCGGTGTTCCGGTCAAGATTAGCGTGTGGCACGAAGCGACCAAGGGCGTACCCGGTAGTGCCGTGACGGTCGATAATCCCGATCTCGCGCAGGGATGGGGAAAACGCGGGTCGTTCACTGTTAATCTCGAGCCAGATTCGCAGGCAGAACTAAAGGTAGCAATCAACAGCGCGGCTCTTTCGAAGTAGAAACATGACATTTCGCAAATACCTGATCCTTCTTGCGATCTCCATGCTGTCAACGGTCGTTGGGTGTGGGAGTCCGAGCGCTCAATTCACCCAGAACAAAGTTGGCTCGCGTGTTGCCGAACTGCAGGGTGGCGTCGATGAAGGCATGTCGCGTCAGCTTTATCAGCAGATCTCCGACATTATGGCGGCCATGTTTGGTACGCCCGATGAGCCTCACTTTATCGCGAACGGTGCGGAAGCAGGATTCATTGATGTCGACAATCTTGTGCTCGCCTCCGGGCCCGTCGCCAACGGCCGCCTGTCCGGCGATGCCGATGGCGACCCGCATATGGCAAAGGGTCAAGGACTCTATCGCCAACATTGCGTCCATTGCCACGGAATCACGGGCGATGGCAAGGGCCCCACGGCCGCATTCCTGAACCCATACCCACGTGACTTCACGATGGGCAAATTCAAGTTCAACTCAACGCGCATTGGCGTGCCGTCCACCGATGCCGACCTTCATCAGATCCTGATGAAAGGGATTAACGGTACGGCGATGCCTTCCTTTGCTTTGCTGGACCGAGGCGAAGTCGAGGCGCTCGTTGACTACGTGAAATATCTGAGTGCTCGCGGTCAGATGGAACGCCTGTTGTTCGAAAGAGCGACGGAAGTATCCGGTGAAGATGACGAGCAGATCACAACCGACCCCAGCGAGCTGATTGGTGATGCCGACGGCGACGGACTGGGAGCGATTGTGGATAGCTGGAAGACTGCCGAGCCAGCCGTAACGCCTGACGAGCCCAACGTTCCAATCGTGTCGGAGAATCCCGCCAACTGGAATGACGACGAAAAGACAGCCGTCTTCGCCTCGATTGATCGTGGTCGCGAACTTTACTACACAGCAAAGGCGAACTGTTACAGCTGCCATGGCCCAACGCAATTGGGCGACGGCAACCTTGGTCTTTACGACGACTGGACCAAAGAACTGCACAACTGGCAAAGCGTGACCGATGAAGACGGTTCGAAGAAGGCCGAGTTCATGGAGCTTGGTGGCCTGGAGCCACGCATCATTCGTCCGCGAAATCTGCGACTTGGCCAGTACCGTGGCGGTCGCCGCCCACTCGATATTTTCTGGCGAGTGCACAACGGCATCGACGGTGCCGGAATGCCTGCCGCCAATGGCCTGACTCACGACGAAATCTGGGACATCGTCAACTATGTGCTCTGGTTGCCCTATGAGCAGCTGAGTCACCCCAGTGTCGAACTACAAACACTTGACCGTGCTCGCGACTAAACCTCGCGTGGACTTTTCTGGAGAGCAACTGTGACACGTTTCTGGAGCCTACTCTTCCTGTTAGTGCCGATCATCGGCGTGCTGGCGTTCGTTTTCGCCGCGCTGCCTGACAGCTGGCCCCTGTACAACCACTGGTTTCCGGAAGACATCTCCAAGAACGGGTGGGTGATCGACAGTCTGTTCAATTCGATCATGTACCTCACCGGCGTCATCTTCGTGGCGACCAGCCTGGCGTTGTTCTGGTTCATGTGGAAATACGACGGCACGCAAAACAACGAGCCCGTCAAGTTTTCGCACGGTAGCCATACGCTGGAGATCGTCTGGTCGATTCTTCCGGCAGTTACGCTGGTCTTCATCGCTGTCTTTCAGATGGACGCATGGGCGAAAGCCAAAATGCTACGCCCCATGCTCGCTGGCCCGGATGGCCGCATTGGCACAGCCGACGACATTCCTCGTCCTCCCATCGCGGAGGTAACCGGACGCCAATTCGAATGGCGTGTTCGATATGCCGGCCCCGATCAGGTGATTGGCACAGAAGACGACCTCCACACCGTCAACGACCTGACACTTCCCGAAGGCGAGGAAGCCGTGCTTGCGATCAAAAGCATGGATGTCTTGCACAACTTCTTCCTGCCGAATGCCCGCGTGAAGAACGATGTCGTTCCTGGTATGAAGCAGCACGTGTGGTTCACGCCACTGAAGAAGGGCCAATATGACATTGTGTGTGCTGAGCTCTGCGGTTGGGGACACTACAAGATGAAGGGGCGGATGACAATCGTGTCACCGGCCGAGTTCGAACAGTGGATGGCGGAGAAGAAAGCGGAACAAACCGCGGTGACATTGCCGCCAAGTGAGGACGAAGAAGATGAGTAGTATTACCGCCGATTCACACGCACATGATGATGCTCATGCCAGCGAGAGTGGCCTCGGGCACTTCATTTCGAGCTACGTTTTTTCGCTCGACCATAAGATCATTGGACTTCAGTTTCTGTTTTCGACGTTGCTGTGGTTCCTGATTGGTGGACTGCTCGCGCTGGGCATTCGCTGGCAGTTGGCTTATCCATGGTCGGACATGCCTGTCTTGGGAAGCATCCTCTTCCCGGGTGAAGGCGGACAGATTTCCCCTGAGTTCTACACCGTCCTGTTCACCATGCACGCGACCGTGATGATCTTCTTTGTGATCATCCCGATTCTTGCTGGTGCCTTCGGCAACTACCTGATTCCGCTCATGATCGGTGCGGATGACATGGCTTTCCCGACGCTGAACATGCTGAGCTACTGGTTTATGTGGCCTGCGTTTATTTGCATTGGGATGAGCTTCTTCACGGCTGGTCACGGAGCGGCCGCCGGCTGGACGTCGTACCCGCCATTATCCGTGGTGCCCGAATCGGCACCCAGTAGTGGTCTTCCGCAAACACTTTGGCTGCTTGGAGTGACATTCGTTGGAGTGTCCTCGATGATGGGTTCGGTCAACTACATGACCACCATCATTCAGATGCGTGCTCCCGGGATGACGATGTTCCGTCTTCCGCTCACGATCTGGGCCATGTTCATCACGGCCGTCCTCCAGGCGTTTGCACTTCCAGTTCTTACGGCAGCCGGCTTCATGCAACTTACCGACCGACTGCTGGGCACGGGCTTCTTCCTGCCCGAGGGTTTGGTCGTCAACAACTCGGATCCGGCCAGCGGTGGTGGACAGCCCCTGTTGTGGCAGCACCTGTTCTGGTTCTATTCGCACCCGGCCGTTTACATCATGATTTTGCCGGCGATGGGTATGGTTTCCGACATGCTCAGTTGTTTCGCCAGAAAGCCAGTGTTCGGCTACAAGCCGATGGTGTATTCGATTTCGGCGATTGCCGGCCTCGGCTTCATCGTGTGGGGACACCACATGTTCATCTCCGGCATGAACCCGGTTCTGGGCATGACGTTCATGGTCTCGACGATGATGATTGCGTTGCCAAGTGCGGTGAAGGTGTTCAACTGGTTGGGCACGATCTGGGGAGGCAATCTTCAGTTTACGACGCCGATGTTGTTCAGCCTGTCATTCGTGTCGATGTTCATCATCGGCGGTCTGTCGGGCATCTTCATGGCGGCAACTCCGGTCGACATTTTCATCCACGACACTTACTTCATCGTCGCACACTTCCACTACGTTCTGTTCGGTGGAACGGCGATGGCAGTCTTTGGAGCGATCTACTTCTGGTACCCAAAGATGTTCGGTCGCATGATGAATGAGACGCTTGGGAAGGTCCACTTCTTCCTGACATTCATCTTCCTGAATGGCACGTTCTACACGATGCACATTTTGGGCGTCGTCGGTTTCCCCCGTCGACTCGCGGATCCATACCACTATGAAACGTTCCGCGAACTCCAGCCCATGAACGAGTTCATGACTTGGTGTGCCATCGGAATGGTTGCCTGCCAGGTGGTCTTCGCGTTCAACTTCATCTCCAGCATGTTCATCGGGAAGGCTGTTGGCCGAAACCCGTGGGGTGCCAACTCGCTGGAATGGATGGCGCCCAGCCCTCCGGGTCACGGGAACTTTGATTTCCAGCCTGTCGTTTACCGAGGCCCGTACGAGTACGGTGACCCCGAATCCGACAAGGACTACTATCCTCAGACCCAGCCACCAACAACTGCTGCTACGTAATGTCCCATAGCCAAGCACAGGTTGAACGATCGAAGTGGCCGCATTTTTTCGCGGTCACTTTGGTGTGCGCGACCTTCCCACTAATTTGGGTTGGCGGGTTGGTGACGACGTACGATGCGGGGATGGCTGTTCCCGACTGGCCAACGACCTTTGGCTACAACATGTTTCTCTACCCTGTTTCAACCTGGGTATCGGGGCCATGGGACCTGTTCATTGAGCACGGACATCGGCTACTCGGTTCGTTGGCGGGAATGTTGACGATCGCGTTAAACGTTGCAATCTGGAGATGCGACAATCGCAAGTGGATGCGTTGGGCGGGGCTCGCTGCTCTTGCCCTGGTTGTTTCGCAAGGGCTGCTTGGCGGCATGCGAGTTCGACTGAACAGCACCGACTTCGCGAGGATTCACGGTTGCACGGGGCCGATGTTTTTCGCAGTCACCGTGGCGATCAGTGTGATGACATCGCGATTCTGGCACACATGGACAGCCGACAGGAATTTCGATACTTCGGCCCGCGTTGTCATCGGCGGCTGGATCCTTGTTGGGCTCACGTATCTTCAACTCATCTTTGGTGCCCACCTACGGCACCCAAACGTAACCTGGTCACCGGGTCTTTTTCGCACCTTGGTTGTATTTCACATCGTCGGTGCGATTTTACTGCTCGCTCACACGGTTACGGTAACGTGGAAAAGTCGTTCATTGGTATCAGCGCTGAGGCGACCTGCCGGTTGGCTGGCGTTGTTGATCCTGGGACAGGTTGTGCTTGGGCTGGCTACATGGCGAGCCAAGTACGGTTGGCCCAGCTTCGTACCGATGGTTTCCGAAGTTCGAGCAGACCAGCCCTACGAAATTGCATTACATAACACATTGGTCGGTGCGACCGTGCAGTCAGAAAGCATGACTCAGGCCTTAACGGTCACCAGCCACGTAGCGTTGGGTTCGCTCATCCTTGCCTTCGCAGTTTGCTATGCGACGCGAGCAACCCGGTGTTACTTCCGTCAAAGTTCGAGCGTTCAGAAGGATCCGTCGACCGAGCCAAATTCTGTATTCAACGGGACACTTCAAGCTGTCGGCCTGGGAGGTGTCGCGTGAGCATGACAACAATTCAGGTCGACGACCCACCTCAAAACACCACCGCGACCGCAACTGTCATCGCGAGACCAGTGACCAACGCGCAGCACATGCGTGACTTGTTGGACATCATCAAACCTCGCATCAGCTCGATGGTGCTGGTGACGGTCGCCCTTGCCGTGTTCGTTGCGAGCGGCGCTCACCCGGATTTGTTCGTACTCCTTCACACGCTGGTAGGCACGGCTTTGGTAGCCTCCAGTTCTGGAGCCTTCAACCAGTTGCTGGAAAGGGAAAGCGACGCGTTGATGCCACGCACGTCCGATCGCCCATTGCCTGCAGGTCGCATGTCCGGTGCGGAAGTAATCGCCTTCGGTCTGGCGACGATGATTGCGGGGACGATCTACCTGTTGCTCACGGTTGGCTGGCAGCCGACGATGTGGGCAATTGCGACATGGGTCGTGTACGTCTGCATCTACACTCCGATGAAGACATGGACCAGCTGGAACACCACCGTTGGTGCGGTTTCCGGCGCTCTGCCCATCCTGATTGGTTGGGCAGCGGTTGGTAGTCCGATGAACTGGCACGTGCTGACGATGTTTGCAGTGCTATTCCTCTGGCAGTTCCCACACTTCATCGCGATCGCGTGGATCTATCGCAAGCAGTACGACGAAGCGGGTTTGCGGATGGTCACGACGACAGACCCATCCGGAAGGAACGCGGGCTTCTACAGCGTTTGGGGCGCCGTGCTACTGACAGTCGGAAGTCTGTTACCGCTGGCGAATCTGTTTGGCGAATCACCCGCCCACCTGATGGGCTATTCAATTTACGGCTCGCTGGCATTGATCCTTGGTGCATACCAGATAAATGCCGCGCAACGCTTCAACCGTTCGTTGGACGATACGTCCGCTCGCCAACTGTTGAAAGCATCGATAATCTATTTACCACTGGCCTTGGGACTGATTGCAGTCCACACAGCACTCTAGGACGAGTCATACAATGTCTGACCACGGTCACGTTCATCTCGAATACCAACCAGCATTGCCGCTCAACAACGGCAAGCTGTGCCTCTGGCTTTTCCTCTCGACGGAAATCATGTTCTTCGCCGGGTTGATCGGTACCTACATCGTACTGCGATTTGGTGCTCCCACCTGGCCGGCTCCCCATGATGTTCACATTGAAGAGGTTCTGGGAGCGATCAACACGTTCTTCCTTATCTGCTCGAGTGTGACCATCGTGCTTTCGATGGAGTTCGCCCGTCGCAACCAGGCAGCTCTGGCCAAGATCTTCCTTTACATCACCTTCGCGTTCGGAGTCGTGTTCCTGCTCATCAAAATGTATGAGTACAACTCGAAATTCGCTCACGGAATTTACCCACAGAAGCCGCACAGTCTGATGTACGACAAGGCTGATGTGAACTACGCGGCCGCTGTCCGAGCAACGTTGACCGACAAGCTGACGGAATTCAACGCGATTGATGCGGACGAAAACCTGCAACTTACGGACGAGCAGACGGCACATCGCAAGACGGTCGAAACGCTTTTGACAGGGCTCGTCGGATGGGCGGAGGAAAAGGCAGCTCGAGCGGAAACACACAAGGAACGGCAAGCGGCCCTGGATCAACTGGCTGGCGTCATTTACGCCCGCCACAGTGCCCACTACGACTACGGACCGGAACTCGCTGAGGAACAGTCCGTTGTTGCGGCCGACATGCAAAAGCTGACTGCGGAATACGCTGCCACGCAGCAACAGCTTGCCGCACTTGCGAAAGACGACGTGGAAGCGCAAACACCGTTGATCGCCAAGCAGACCCAGCTGGACGCAGACAAGATCAAGCTGCAAGCTCGGATCGACACCCTTGCCCTGATAACCTCGGAAGAGGCAATGGCACACGGGCTCAATGACTACTTCGCCAACGAGGGTGGATCACGACCGTGGCTCATACTGCCGATGATGATTCCCAGTGGCAACATGTGGGCCAGCACCTATTTCCTGATGACAGGCTTCCACGCGATTCACGTAATCGTCGGACTGATCATCTTCGCCTGTGCGTTCCCGATGAAACTTGACGAGCGAAAAGCAAACTTCATTGAGAACGCCGGACTTTACTGGCACTTTGTTGACCTGGTCTGGATCTTCCTTTTTCCGTTGCTGTACCTGTTCTAAAGTAGCGGCGGCCAAAACAACCAACGAATTCAACTGACAAAGCAAATATCATGGACTCACACGCTGAAGGCGAACATCACGACGACCACGGCGGACTTGGCAAGTACGGAGTGGTCTTCCTGTGTCTTTGTGCCCTGACTGCCTGCTCGTTTATGACGACCCAGACGTGGTGGCCATTCGCCAAGGCACCTACGTGGATCTTCATGATGGGTGTATCCTGTGCGAAGGCGATGCTGGTCATCATGGTCTTCATGCACCTGATGTGGGAAGCCAACTGGAAATACGTCCTCACGATCCCAGCGGCCATGATGAGTTGCTTCCTCGTTTTGATGTTGATTCCCGACGTTGGACTGCGTGGCAATCACTATTCCGAAGAACGATCGGTTTACGCTGCGGATGTGGTGGTCGAGCACGGAGATGATCATGGCGGACACGGCGAAGCGGCACATGGTGATGGGCATTCGGACGACCACGCCGGGGAACATGGGGCATCCACTGAGCACGGTTCCGCAGACGGAGCTGCCAATGAAGCCCACAGCTCGACTGATTCCGCTGACTCGGGACACTGAGTCGGTTTGATCATTACGTGTGTCAGGATAAATCAGCAGGATGCTACCGGCGTCCTGCTTTTTTGTTGAAACTCGGGCACACTTCGCCCCGGCCATTTGTCGGGTGTCGTCAGTTAGTTGCATGAAACGGTTTCGGTTTATTCATTAGGGAGGATCAAGCCTGCATCGGGCGTTCAGTTCCGGGACGCAAGCTGGTCCTCAAATAGAGCAAGAGACAACGGAGACTGCCATGAATCGAGCCTTGATGTTTTTCAGTGCGTTACTGCTGTTGTTCGTCGGGGCAGCCATCTTCTGGTTTGCGGCACGTAATTCACAGTCACCCGCAGGTTCGCTTGCCGAGCAGGATTCCGGTTACGTTGAACCGGTTGGCGAGCTGGGTGAATTCGAATTTACGGACCAACTTGCCAAGCCGTTCGGCTCAAAACAGCTGGCGGGCAAGGTCTGGATGGGAAGCTTCTTCTTCGCTGACTGCCCTTCGATCTGCCGCGAGCAAAATCTGGAGATCGCCAAGATTCATCGACGCTTCGCGGACGATGGCGTGATGATCATTAACATGACGGTCACTCCCGACAAGGATCCCCCGCACAAGCTCCTGCTCTACGCCAACGAGTTTGGCGCCACGCACGACTCGTGGAAGTTCCTCACGGGCAAAGACATCGACTACGTGCGACAGGTCGGCGTGGAGTTCTTTGAATTGCCGGCTGCGAACGAAACGCATACCTCCGAAGTTGTTGTCTTCGATCGCGAAGGCAACATGCAGGGTTCTTACAACGTGAACAAACCTGACGAGTTCACCAAGCTTGTCACGCGGGTTGAGGAACTGCTTGGCGGTAAGTCGGACGCGAGCACATCAGACGCTGACCTAACGGATGCACCAACATCTCCTGCAGACGAAACCGAAACCGTGAGTCAGGAGTCCTGACCCGTGAACCTCGCGGCAATTAGCGTCAAATCCGCCTGGGGCGGGACGATTGCGTTCAGTCTGGTTGCCTACGCACTACTGGCCTGGACATTGCGTCAGGAACCGGAAGGCACGGAAAACCTGCTGACCTTCCTGCCGTTGTTGAATTGCATCCTGAACGCGTCGAGTGCCATATCGCTGGTGCTGGGTGTAATGGAGATTCGCAAGGGTCGTATCCGACAACACATGCGATGGATGCTGACGGCATTCGGGTTTTCCGCCGTGTTTCTCGTGGGCTACCTCTTGCATCACTATTTGCATGGTGACACGCGGTTTCCGGCCGAAAACGGACTTCGCCCTGTGTATTTGTTCATTCTGGCCAGCCACATTCTGCTCTCGGTTGTGTGCCTGCCGATGATACTCATGACGTTCTTCCTCGCTTTTTCGCGTCGCCTGACCGAGCACAAACGGCTGGCCAAATTCACATTTCCAATCTGGCTATACGTTTCGGTGACGGGAGTGCTGGTTTTCGTCATGCTAAAAGCGGCTGGAGCCTGAGCAAAACTCAACGTACAATTGGGAGAGAGGCCAAGACCATGAACCAGAAATTCCGCACACTACTGCTCGCATTTGCTGCAAGCCTGCTCATCGCCGGAATCGCGGATGCGTGCCCTACGTGCAAGGAAGCCGTCGCCGAAAATGGCGGCAATCTGGTGCAGGGTTATTTCTGGAGCATCATTTTTATGATGTCGATGCCGTTTATCATTCTGGCCAGCCTCAGCACGATGTTCTACCTGGATGTTCGCCGAGCTCGCCGGCTTCAGCAGCAGGCGAAGGTCGCCGAACTGGCCGCCGGAAGCATCGGCTAAACGCTTTCCACTGCGGAGCAGTATGATGCAGTTGATTGGCAGACTTCTTCAGCACGCGGGCCTGATCGCTCTACCGGTCGCCATAGTTCTGGAACTCAGCAAACTGCTTGGTCGCTCCTTCGGACTCAGTCAGATGCTGATCATGTTGGTCTTTGGCTTCTGCGCCTTCCAGCTTGGGCGATACCTTGAAGGGTACGCTCTGAGTCAACAGGAACAGGCTCAGTCCTGACACCTTGCGACTCGCTCTCTCTGAACGCCCTCGCCCGCTGCCGGTTGTGCAGCTTGGCCTCATCGCATTCGATCCGGTATGCGACGCAAATCCCGGGTTGGTACAATGCCAGCGAAGGGTCACACAATCCCGGCGGTCATCCCATGCGATTGCTAACGCTATACCTGTTGTTGCTGCCAGCATGCCTCTTCGCACAGGAGCCTCGCGTCCGCATCGTCGAAGGCGGCCTGATTAACGACCTGATCGGCCGAGAAACATTTTCGCTTACGGAACTTTCGCCAACCGTGTACGTCGATGAGGTGGGCGGTGACGTTCGAAATCAACTCGATCGTGTCGACCAGTTTTCCGGCGAAGGCCAGTGGCGGGAGGCCGTTGATACACTGCTGCGGCTCACGGAATCCGATGAGTCGCGACTCGCGGCGATTCGCGACGACAAAGATGTCGGCTATCGCACGTATCTTCCTCTGGGGAAAGTCGCCAATCTGAAATTGAATGCAATCTTATCGGCGACCGAGTCTGACCAGGCGATTGAGTACAACCGTGAACGAATCGACCCATTGGCAAGACAGTGGGTCGAGGAGGCCGACTTGGCAAACTATCCATCGTCGATGCGGCGGATGCTGACGCAATGTGTGTCGAAAAGCCTCCACAGCAGCTATGGCGACGACGCACTGCTCGCGCTTGGCGAATTGGCACTCGAGTCGGGCAAGCCCGATACTGCGCGAAGGTACTTCAGCTCGATTCACGGCGAACTGCAGTGGCAAAGGACGAAATCACAACTGCCTCCGTGGCAACGGGTGGTGCGTGGCGAAATCGTTTCTTCCGTCGAGCGTAGTCTGGACGCGGCGACAACAGTAACCTCCGCCACGGTCGGAAGCAACATCCCGTTGGCGGACGTCTGGTCACGGTTGGTACTCGCTTCGATTCTGAATGGTGACTCCCAGCGTGCGGCAGCCGAGCTGTCCATCCTGAAGAAGCGTTGGCCAGACGCCATCGGTTCCATCGGCGGCCGTGACCAAAACTACGTCGAAGCGTTGTCGGAACTGATGAATGTCAATCGGACATTGCCTACGAAAACCGGTGACGGATCCTGGAGGACATTCGCGGGCGTGCCTGAGCGATCAAGCGTCCGACGAACATCAATCGATATTCCAATGGAACCCAGCTGGCGGATTCCGCTGTTGCCGGCCAAGCCTTCGCCAATTTCTCCGCGCACGCAAAACCTGCCAACCGAAAAGGCCGGGGAGGAGCCGGGAGCTCTCTGCAGTTTCTTTCCGGTCGTCGTTGGAGATTTGGTGTTGGTCTACGACGAGAACCGCATTCGCTGCCTCGACCTGAATACGGGAGATGCGGTCTGGTCGGACCACGGTGACGGCGAGTTCTTTTCCAACCGTCCAACGACGAAAGCCAACGTTCGCTTTCTGCCTTTTGAACAACGCCGTCGCGGAGTGCGATTGTCCGAGCAAAGATTTACGCTGTCGGCCACGGACACAACGCTGGTTGCCACGTTGTCAGCGAACAATTCGCCTGGAGGCAGCGGACTACCCGCGATCGTCGGTTTCGATCTGCAGCAGGAAGGCATTATCCAGTTTGGCCCAGCCGAGTTGCGGGGGGAACACTGGTCTTTTCAGGGAGCTCCCATCATCGATGGAGATCGCTGCTGGGTAGGGCTTCGGCACAATGATGCCACGGCACAGGATCATGTGGCCTGTTTCGATACGCGGACGGGTCGGGAACTATGGCGGACCAGAACTTCATCCGCAGATACACCCTCTCGAAATCTGAATCGCGACTTTACCAATAGCCTGACGACCAAGCACGAGGATACCATCTATTTCAGCTCAAATCTTGGCAGCGTCGCGGCGTTGTCTGCGGACGACGGTTCCGTTCGCTGGATCACGACCTACCCGCGCGTCGGCCCGTCCCGGCGCAATTTGCTGGATGAACCGTGGTATGCACTTCGTGACCTGACACCCTGCATCTACCATGCGGGGCTCTTGATCGTGGCACCGGCGGATTCTGACAGGATTTTTGCGCTACATGCGGACAGCGGCGAACTGGTGTGGGAACTGGATCGTGCAGAGGACGCGACACAACTGCTGGGCGTTGCAAATGGAAAACTCTTACTCGGTGGCCGACGCCTGTGGTGGATCGATGTCTGGACCGGGGAGTTGGCCAACGGCATGGCCGCCAATCCATTCCCATCGGGCGAACTGAGCGAACCAAACGGCTTTGGCCGCGGAATTCTGACTACAGACGCCGTCTACTGGCCAACCCGCGGCAGGGATGGCAGTCAAATCCACGTCATGAGCAACGCTGACGGAAAACCGAAGCGACAGCCGATTGACCTAACCGCACGTCACACGACCGCCGGAAACCTGATACTCAGCGAAACCCATCTGCTAATTGCCGGACCGAGGGAACTCGTAGCGTTTCGCCTGCCTGCGGAGAGGCTATCCCGAGTTGATGAGGACGATGGCCGGCAGAATCCGTAGTTGGATTCTTCGACATCCGTTGTTCAACGAGCGGCATCCTGGTGACCTAAACGCGGTCACCACGAGCCTGCCAGATCAGGAGACGAGGTAAACCGCAAGGCAGGCGAGAACAAGGCCTACCGAAATGATGCCCAACAGAATCGTGCAGATGCTGTTCCAGGCTTCACGGTCTTCTTCGATGAAGCGTTCCTGCGTTATGTCGTCAAATTCTTCGATGGCCATTTTGGGATACTGCGGAATTCGTCAGATTGTGTCGAAGCTCGCTTGCTTCGCGTTAACCCCCAAAGATACGTCATTTCGGTCACGGGGCAAAGCCTCTTTCAAAGCCTCCACCTTCCTCATCGCCGTCAGAAGCCGATCAGAACACCCACTATAGGAGAATGGCAATTCCGGCACTTTCATGAAATTTTTGTTGACTTGCCCTTTCAATAGCCTGAAAATGCCGCGGCAATCTGCGTCTTTGGGGGGCGTGTTTGCTTTTGAGAATTTCACTCACGTACAACTGGGAGTAGCCAATGGTCGATCCAAGAATCGGTGCGAGCGCATCACCTGCGCGATGGAAGTGGCGTCTTTTGCCCCTTCTCGCCGTGCTTTGCAGTCTTTCAACTGCAACAGCTCAGACAATTTCTTTCTCTTATAGTCAGTCAGATCTGACGACTGGCGGCGGCACCCTGAGCGGTGCTTACCAGGACATTTTCTTTACGGGCGAACTGCCTCTTGCCACCGTCACGCAAGTCGATAGTGACGACCTTCCCATTCCCGAGGGAATGATTGGCTACCTCAGCGGACAGGGGAACCCCGGCACCGATGGTAACGATTATGGTGTCCACATTGGCTTTGAAGGCAGTGTGACGTTGACGGGCGAAAAGGTCGTCAGTGCTACGGTACTTGAACTCTTCGAGCTAGAGCTGGACCTCGTCATTGCCGATGACGGAACCCCCGACGCGACGTGGAATTACTCGGCCATGGTGACCGACGACGACGGCGACGGAAATGACGCCTTCGGCCAGTTTCGCATGGCCGGCTGGGTTGGCGAACCGACCATGGGTCACCGTCACTCGGGAGCGACTCGGGTCTTCGAACCGGGCGCAGTCGACGTGCACGAGATGGGTGGCTCGCACGGCCAGGTCGATGCAAACGGCCGGGGCGACAATTTGGGCATCAACTTTTCATTCCGTGATGGACGTGAACTCGACGAAGACGACAACTTCGTGGACATGGAAGATGGACCGTTCACCAATGGTTCCGGTCTCATGTACGTCGATAGCATCGAGTGGAATGGCGGCCTGACGGCATCCAATTCGCCGCGTCGGGTGGGTACCTCTCTGGCAGCCGACTTCGACGGCGATGGTGAAGTTGCACTCTCTGATTTTCTGATCCTTAGTGGAAGTTTCAATCGCGACAATACCACGCGAGTCACGGGCGGTGACATGACGGGTGATTTCCGTACCGACCTTCGCGACTGGGTACTGTTTCGGGAAGCCTTCAATTCTGCAAACGCAGCCGGTGCTGCAAGCGTTCCGGAACCCGGAACCAGCCTGCTCCTGGTACTTGGTCTGCTCGGAATTTCGCCAGCGGTGCGTCGTACTCGACGCTCACGCTAAACGGCTGTTGCAGGACATCCCTGCGGCCCCGTTTGAAACCACAACTATGAATCAGCAAACATACAAAGGGTAATTTCTATGAGATCTTTAAGACTTGCATGGTGCCTTGTCACCATCTCGCTGGTCGCAGGTCCCGTCTTCGCACAAGACGTGGATCTGGACTCGGACCGGGAGGCCTTCGGCGTCCCGGAAGGCAACTGGAATGACGATGACAACTGGGTCGACCTGAACGGCGAAATCTCCGGTGCACCATCGCTCGACTTCGGACTGTGGGCGTTGGTAGGCAACGGCGGACACGTCGTTGTGGACGACGACTCCTCGGCAGGTGGACTGCGTGTAACCAACGGCACGATCGACATTCGTCAGGGCGGTACCCTGACGATTGATGAAACGGACTTTACGTCCGGCATTACAGCGCTTTCCGCCCCCGCCACGCTCATGCTAACCGGCAACGGCGAGTTCAACGGAGCGACCCTCAACAACGAGGGCACGATCCACCTGGGCGCAGCGTCAGTGAGTGCGTCGGCCAGCGGTGACTTTACACACTCGGGCGAATTGCTGTTAAACGTTTCGTCAGACGGAACACCATCCATCTCCGTAGGCGGCATCGCCACACTTGGTGGCAGTGTTGCTCCGATCTTCGACGGTGTTTCACCCGGAAATGGAGACACCTACCAGTTTGTGTCCGGAGCGGATCGCATTGTCGACGCCGGCCTCGAACTGATCCTTCCGGCAGACGTCCAGTTGGAACGCGGACTCAACGCGGCGCTATCGACGTCGGGTGGAAACGCTTCCATCAAGATCCAGAACGTGCCGATCCTCTCGGTAGATCGCGTCTCTGGAAATGCCAAAATCATGAACGTGATTGGCGATCCACTGGAACTGACTGGCTATTCGATTTTCTCTGACAATGAGCTGCTGACCACCGAAGGTTGGAATAGCCTTGCCGATCAGAACGTCGACGGTTGGAACGAAGCGGACCCTCGCTCTTCCGCCATCGCCGAGTTGGGTTTCAGTGGAACCAACCTGACCGTTGGAGAGACTGGGGTCGATATCGGAAATCCTTACGTTGGCGGTGCGACGTTGCCTAAGGATGAGGACCTGCAGTTCGAGGCGAGCCTCGCGGACGGTTCGGTCGTCGCGGGTATCGTGGAATACACGGGTGCTCCCAACAATCTGACGCTGCGTGTTGACCCGGAAACCGGCGAAGCGGAAATCAGCCACCAAAGTAGTTTCATCGACCCCGTTGAAGTTACCGGCTACAGCATCGAGTCGGAACTGGGTTCGCTGAATCCTGAGGGCTGGACAGCATTCTTTGACACCAACGCGGCCGGTGACGGCTGGATCAAAGCTTCTCCCAACGAGAACAATGGTCTGGGTGAATTCAACGGCAGTGGTGCCACCACCACATTCAGCAACGGTACCGAGATCGAGATTGGAACGATTTTCACCGCCGGTGGAATCCGAGATCTTGAATTCAGTTTTGCCACGGAGGACAGCGTGCTGGCCGGTACGGTTGTCTATGAGCCGCTTGGTTCGGTCAGCGTCAATCCGCTCGACAACAACGGCGACGGCGTTGTCGACAGCGGCGACCTCGCAACGGCATGTGCCAATGGCAACGTCGCCGAGTTGAACGATGCACTGGGCCTGCTGCTTGGCGACCTTGACGGTATGGACGGAGTCGCATTCCCCGACTTCCTCACGCTGTCGGGCAACTTCAGCCAGGAGGGTGCCGAGTATGTCGACGGAGATGTGAATTGTGACGGCGTCGTTGACTTCCCGGACTTTCTCACGCTTTCCGGCAATTTTGGTCAGGGTGCAGCAGCTGCTGTCCCAGAGCCATCGGGACTGGCCGCAATGTTGCTTGGCCTTCCTTTGCTGGGTTTGCTACGCAGACGAAACCGTTAGAAATCCGAATTCAACTCAATAAATCAATGATACATCTGGAGAAAGCTATGTCAGCTTTAAACAAATCCATACTCTTTGGGACGGCCATGGTGGTGGCTTCGTTGCTGCCGTCGATCGGTTACGCCCAGGCAATCGTGGGCCAGACTCCTGGCACCGACTTCCTCGCCTTCGAGGCCGAGGATATTTTTGAACTGGTGAATGCCAACGACGAAGAAGGTTGGGCCGTCGTGGGCATCGACGATCCCTTTGTCACGTCATCCGGTTCAAGTGTTCTGGCACCGGGCGTGGCATCGCGTGATGGAGCCGTTTTTGACTTCAACGGCGGCGGCGTCAACGACTTCGTGAGTTGGCGACTGCAGTTTGTTGAACCCGGCGATTACTCGTTGTATATCAGCTACTCGATGTACGACAACAATGGTGACGGCGGCTACGGCAACGAAGACTCGATCTACGTATCCAGCGAATTCGGCGAGGGCGAACTGATTGGAACGCCTGCCGATCCGCGCGGGGACCGGGACTCGCAACCCAGTTTCTACGGGAACCTGCCAACCGGTGGCGAATGGGAAGGCAACTTCTCATGGTGGAACGCGGAGGCCGATGGTAGCGACGGAACCACAACGAACGCTGAAGCCATCTACACACCGGAGCTCAACACGACGCTGGACTTCGGTATCGCTTCTCGCGAGCGTGGTGTTGCGATCGACAAAATTGTGTTCCACACAAATCCGGATCTTTCGGATGACGAACTCGATGCCCTGCCAACCTTCATCCCCGGCCGCGACGGCGTCACTTCGGGTGATTTCAATGACGATGGGGTCGTCGACCTTGGCGACTACCTGATTATCTCCGAAAACTTCCTCAGATCGTTTTCGGTAGCAGAATCGTTTGAGAAAGGTGATGAAACCGGTGACGGCAAAGTGGATCTGGCCGACTTCCTTGCGGTCCGTAATCTCATTGCAGAACAGGCGGCGGGAACGGCTTCGGTCCCGGAACCGTCGGGTGCATTGTTGGTTGGATTCGCGGTCATGGCCGGACTGACTCGGCGAAAGCGGCGTCGCTGACGTGACACTGGGTTGGTCGCAACCATCGACTGACTGACAATCAAACTGAGCAACATGGCCGCCCTCGCGCGGCCATGTTTGCTATGGTTACCTTGAACATTCATGCGATTCAGGACCAGGATTACTGCAACCTATTGAGCACTGGGCTTTGTCCAAAACCTACGGATCTCCGACAAAGTCTGGCCGGCGCAAGATCTGGCATGGGCAACAAACGTAAAAAGCGAAAACCGAAATCTGCCTCGACGGACGCCACCACTGCAGCGGTGCCCCGCCCCGCCCTGTCGCTTCGAAAGAAGGTCGTTTTTGCGGTCATCGCAACGCTGGTGCCATTCGTCATTCTGGAATTGACGCTGCTTGCCACTGGCTTTCAACCTCGAATCGCCTCGGAAGATCCGTACGTCGGCTTCGCAGGCAACAACCCATTGTTCGTTTCGTCCGCCGACCCGAAAGTCGTGGTCACCGCGACGAACAAGACTCCCTGGTTCAATTCGCAATCTTTCTCGAAACAGAAACCACCAGGCACGTTTCGAATCTTCTGCCTCGGTGGATCGACAACATACGGTCGCCCCTATAGCGACCCGACTTCTTTCTGCGGTTGGATGCGTGCGTACCTGAACGCACCGGACGACGACGCGAAATATGAGGTGATCAATTGTGGTGGCATCAGCTACGCCAGCTATCGCGTCGCTCGCGTGCTGGAGGAGATACTGGAGTACGACGCAGATCTGATTGTTGTCTACACCGGCCACAACGAATTTCTGGAAGAACGAACGTATCGGGAAGTTCGCGAGCTACCCGCATTGCTGAAACACAGCGACGCCCTCCTCAGCAACACCCGCTCCTACTCGTTACTCAAAACTACGCTCACTCCGGCTTCGTCGTCACCAACGGACGGAAAAGGTTTGATGCCCGCCGAAGTCAAGACTCGCCTGGACAGCGGAATCGGCCCGAATGCCTTTGATCGCGACGATGGGCTGACCGCAAAGATCCTTAAGCAGTATGAATTCAATCTGGATCGCATGGCGACCCTGGCCGAAACGGCAAAGTGCAAGTTGATGTTCGTCACGCCGACCGCGAATCTAGGCGACTGCTCGCCATTCAAGAGTGACGTTGCCAGCGAACTCCCGGACGAACAAGCCAGTCGCGTGCGTCGTCTGCTGTCCCAGGCGGTCGAATCGCAAGACCGAAACGACATGGCCGCGGCAATGCAACAGGTGGACGCGGGGCTGTCCATCGACCCTCGCAATCCGGAACTCCATTATCTTCGCGGCAAGATACTCGTATCGCTGCAACGCGATTCCGAAGCCTACACGGCTTTCTCGGCGGCCTGCGATAACGACATCTGCACGCTTCGCGCGACGTCTGACATGTTGCAGGTGCTTACAGATGTCGCGAACAAGCGGAGCATCCCGCTGGTGGACTTCCAGCAACTTGCAATCGAAAAGTCTCCGCATCAGATCCCCGGCGAACAGCTGTTTCTGGATCATGTGCATCCAACGATCGAGGGGCATCGCCTGCTTGCGTTACAACTGCTTGAAGCCATGGTTCAGAACGCCGTCATTCCGGCAACCGCGCTGCCCGACGAAGGCACTCGGGTCGTCGTCAAGAAGCAAGTCATGGCGCGAGTAGACCGGCAGGCACAGGGTGATGCACTTCGAAATCTCGCAAAGGTCTTTCGCTGGGCCGGCAAGACGTCAGAAGCTGACCGCATGGCCCTGCGAGCGGACGAGCTGGTCTCCGGCGATGCGAACGTCCTCTATCTTTCCGGCAATGCCCTGCTGGGAAAAGGTGACGTCAACGAAGCGATTGCGAAACTGGAGCAGTCGCGGCAACTCGATCCGCAGCACGCACCGACTTGGGTCAGTCTTGGAGTGGCCTATCAGTCGAAAGGGCAAACCACAGTTGCCATGCAACAATTCGAACGGGCGTTAAAACTTGAACCGGACAACCTGATGGCGCTCAACAACCTTGCGTCCATGCACGTGCAACAGGAGAACTGGAATTCCGCCGTTGCTTGCCTTTCACGCGCAATCGAGCTCAATCCGCGGTACGCCAAAGCCCACCAAAACCTGGCGGTGGTTTACACCAAACAGAGAATGTGGAGCGATGCGATCGCCAGTCTGGAAACATCGCTTTCGATTGCTCCGGATGATTCGAAGTCGCACACGGACCTCGCAGCACTCTACCGAAGTCAGGACGTCCCGGCGAAAGCGGTCGAGCACCTGCGTCGCGCGTTGCAGTTGGATCCTGATCTCGTACAGCAGGCAAACTCCCTGGCGTGGATACTGGCGACGTCGACCGACGATACGGTGCGGAATGCAACCGACGCCGTTCAGTGGGCGGAGTTCTGTGCTCACAAAACGAACTTTAAAAATCCGGCCGTGTTCGGCACGTTGGCCGCTGCCTATGCCGAGTCGGGTGACTTCGGCAAAGCTGTCCAGTGGCAATCGCGTGCACTCGATGCAGCTCCGGCGGCGATCCGGGCGACTTTGCTGGCGCGGCTAAAGAAATTCCAGAGGGGGCAGGCTCTGCGTACGAAAACGCAGTAGCAAGCCTGATTCGATACCCGGATATCTGCGTCTCCCCTTATAATGATTTTGGGACGGAGTACCATGCGGAACAACGTGAAGTAGCAACGTTCGGGAAGAGAGCTTAAATGGCGTCGGGTCAGGAAAATCATGACATCCAGTCCGCGGAACGACTGAAGGACGCATGCCAACGCGTCACCTCGGAGCTCGGCAAAGTCATTGTCGGGCAAACGGCCGTCATTGAAGAGTTATTGATCGCGCTGTTCGCGGGTGGACACTGTCTGTTGGTGGGTGTTCCCGGGTTGGCGAAGACCCTGATGATCAGGACGCTCGCCGAAGCCTTGTCGCTGGACTATCGCCGAATTCAGTTCACACCGGACTTGATGCCCTCAGACATTACCGGGACGGAAGTGATTCAGGAAGACAAGGCGACTGGCGAGCGACAGCTTCGTTTTCTGCCCGGACCGATCTTTGGCAACATTATTCTCGCGGACGAAATCAATCGGACGCCGCCCAAGACGCAGGCCGCTTTGCTGGAGGCGATGCAGGAGCATCAAGTCACAGTCGGTGGCGAGCAGCGGCCAGTTCCGGAGCCCTTTTTTGTCCTGGCCACGCAAAACCCAATCGAGCAGGAAGGCACCTACCCACTGCCGGAAGCGCAACTCGACCGTTTTATGTTCAACGTTCGCATTGACTATCCGAGCGAAGCGGAAGAGTTGCAGATTATCAAGCAAACAACCGCGGACACAGAACACTCGATTACCGCCACGTTGTCGGCGAATGAGATTTCGGAGTTGTGTGCGTTGGTGCGTAAGGTTCCCATCGCCGACCATGTGGCCATGGACGCGCTGCGGCTCAGCCGGATGACTCGACCGGACAAGGACGACGCGCCGGACTTCGTCAGGCAATTCGTTTCCTGGGGGGCCGGCCCCCGAGCCAGCCAGTACCTGGTGCTGGGCGCCAAAGCCCGTGCCGTCCTGCAAGGTCGCTACTTCGTCAGTCGCGAGGACATCTGCAAAGTGGCGCCGCCCGTTTTGCGACACCGGGTGCGACTGAATTTTAATGCCGACGCCGAGGGCATGACGACCGACGACCTGATAGAACGACTCATTGCGTCACTTCCTGATGTTGGGGACTCCACCGACGGTGAGCAGCTTGCCAAAGTATTTCGACCCACAGACGCTGGCTAGGTTGCAGACTCTCGCACTGCGGGCTCAACACGTTGTCGAAGGCTACGTGACCGGTTCGCATCGAAGTCCGTCGCATGGTTTTTCCATCGAGTTCGCCGAGCACCGCGAGTACGCACCCGGCGACGACCTGCGCTATGTCGACTGGAAAGTGTATGGTCGCACCGACAAGTTTTACCTCAAGCAATTTGAGGACGAGACCAATCTGATCTGCCACCTGGTGCTCGATATCAGCGAGAGCATGCAATACAAGGGCCCCGACTCGCCGTGGTCAAAACTCGATCACGCCGCGACCGCTGCGGCATCGCTGGCGTGGTTGATCCTCCAGCAGCAGGACTCGGTAGGTCTTTCGACATTCGACGAAAGCATCCGCCATTTCATCCGTCCCAGCAGCAATCCGTCGCACTTGAAGCAACTGCTCCACATCATGGAAGTCTCCGATCCGGTGAAGAAGACTTCGACTGGCCGCGTACTACACGAGTTGGCCGATCGACTTGGGAGGCGCGGAATTGTCATCCTCTTCAGCGATCTCTTTGACAATGTGGAGGAGCTGATGTTGGGCGTGCAGCATCTACGCCATCAGCGACACGACGTCATCGTCGTCCAGACACTCGATGCAGCCGAGCTGGATTTTCCGTTTCGCCGGCCGACGCTTTTTCGAGGGCTTGAGTCGCTGCCAGAATTGTTGACGGATCCGCGCGGCCTTCGGAAGTCCTATCTTCGACACTTCAACCAGTTTCTGCAGAATGTCGAACGACGTTGCCGCGAACTGAAGGTCGACTATGTCTGCATTCGCAACGACATGCCACTGGACGTGACGCTTTCCACTTTTCTTGCACAGCGCATGGCAAGGATCTCGTGATCACGGAATTCCCCATCAGCGCTCCCCTGCTTGCCGCGGGCATCTTCGGAAGCATCGGTATGCTTGCGTGGGCGACGGCGGCCTTGCTTCCCTTGTTGTTGCACATGTGGAATCGCAATCAGCACCGCGAGACGTCGTGGGCCGCGATGGAGTTTCTGCTTGCGGCGGTTCAGGAACGATCTCGTCGGATGCGCATCGAGCAACTCCTGCTGCTGCTGTTGCGGATGTCGATTCCCGTGGTCCTGGCACTGGCGTTGGCCGACCCAATCTGGCAGATGCTGCCGGCGCTCGGGAGTTCACTGGGTTCGCGGGCCCCGCAGCACCACCTGTTTGTCGTCGACCTGTCGTACTCAATGGGTTATGAGACCGAGGGCGAAAGCCGACTTTCAAAAGCAAAGGCGTTGGCCACGAAAGTCATTGACGAAATGCCGCAGGGCGACGGATTTACAATCATTTCAATGTCTGATCCCTCGGAGGTCGTCGTCGGAGTTCCCGCTTTCGCGCCGGAAGATGCGAAAGCCGTGCTCAGCGAACTCCGATTGCGGGACAGTATTGCGGACCTGCCCACGGCGCTGGATCTGGTTGGCCAAACATTGGAGAAAGTGAAGTCCGGGTTTCCAAGACTGGAGAAACACAATGTCTACTTCCTGTCCGACATGGGTGAAACAACCTGGAACGCGGCGACACAGCCCGACGTCCGCAGCAGGATTGGCCAACTGGAATCGGCTGCCAACATCGTGACCGTGGACACGGGGCAGGAGAATGCGAAGAACATCGCCATCACGTCCGTCCGCCGAAGACCGCCCGTGATCACTCCGGACACTAACGTGACCTGGCAGGTGACAGCCGAAAAGTTGGCTGGCGCCCAGGCTGGAACCGGTCAACACAACATCGAATTATTGGTCGACGGTCGACTCACTGACAAACAGGCCGTATCCTTCGCAGCAGGAGCAACCACTTCGACGACTTTCCAATATCGGTTTGATAGTGTGGGCGACCATACCGTGGCTTTCCGATTGGAACCTGCCAGCCCAACTTCCGACGGCCTTCCGGTAGACAACCAACACCACCAGGTGCTGACCGTTCGGGACAGCTACAACCTGCTCTGTGTCGAAGGCAAAATCGGAGCAGCGCGAAACGTGGCTCTTGCGATCGCGCCCTCAGAGGAATCCAGCTACGAAGTTCGCACGATTCCCGACCATCGCCTGAGCGACATCGAGACCGGCGAATACGACGTCGTGTTCCTTTGCAACGTAGGTCGATTTACAGCGCAGCGGGCCACACAACTCCGATCGTATCTCAACAAGGGCCGCAGCGTGGTGATGTTCCTGGGCGACCAGGCGTCTGCCGAAAACTACAATCAACTGATTGGCGGTGGTAACGGCCAGCCCGCGATTCTTCCCGCAATTTTGAACGACGTGTCCAGCTATGGGACGCATCGCTTCGCACCGGGCGACTACCGGCATCCACTGATTCAGGCCTTTCGAGGTCAGGAGCGAGCCGGCTTGCTGACAACTCCCGTCTGGCAGTATCAACGATTGTCGGTGCCTGAATCTTCCGCGGCAACGGTTGCACTCGAGTTCGCCAATGGCGATCCGGCGATCGTGGAACAACACATTGGCGGCGGGTTCGTTGCCATGGTGGCGGTACCCGCGTCGGACAAGTCCACCGTGCGTCAGAACGGGCAATTGAAACCGTGGACGGCGTGGAGCGCATGGCCAAGTTTCCCCCCCATGATTCAAGAGTTGCTGGCCCAGTCGATCGGCAGTCAGTCCGAGACCCGCAACATTCGCGTTGGCGAGAGCATGTCTGCCGCATGGCCGGGCACAGGCAGTCAGTTTGTCACGCTACGCAAACCGGACGGGGCCGAGCGAAGGCTGGCGTTGCAGGCTTCAGCCGACGAACCCGCATGGTTCACCGACGACACGTGGAACAGCGGAATCTATTCCGTCCGTGATGTCGACAGTAATTCGACACAACCGTTTGCCGTGAACCTTGCAGACACGGACGAAGGAGAGTTGCGACGCATTGCCTATGACAACCTGCCAGATCAGTTTCGGGAAAACCCGGTTTCGACCGCGGACGCAACGGACAGCGTGAGTGCGGCAACAACTCCGCTATTCCGCCTCATGCTCGGTCTGTTGCTGACACTCCTGCTCGCTGAATCATTCGTCGCCTGGTATCTGGGGAACGCTCGAGCATGAAAGGTCCACTGCACGGAATCGCTCTATTGCTGACGGCCACTGCGAGCGTCGCTGCGCAGTCGTCGGGACTTGGCGAGGAAACAACGTTCGAGCATGTCGCCCCCTTCGCGCCGTGGATTACCATCGTGCTGCTGTTGGCCGCGGGAGTATTCGTTTTCGGCCTGTATCTCAGAGAGCATGCCGAGTCGCGCACGTGGGTCAAATTTGGGCTGGCGACGCTACGATTCATACTCATTTGCCTGGTCATCTGGATGATGTTCGGCTACACCATTCGCCCCTTCAGAACCGATCTCCCGGACCTGCTGCTGATCGTCGATAACTCGGAGAGTATGTCGACGGTCGACGCAGAGACGAGCGTCGCGCCTGAAATTGAAGCCGAATTTGAACGGCTGGAGTTCGATGAAAAGAGCCGATTGAACTACGCGAAGACTCTGCTGCTGGGGCGCGACGGCAAGATCCCGAACGAATTGCGCAAGGACTACCAACCGCGACTGATCACGCTGGACTCGGCCCAAGCCACCGAAGTCACGTCGGAAGCCGTTCGTGAACTGACGAGCGAATCCATGGAGAGTCCGCTGGGCGACACGTTACGGAGTGCCCTGCAGCGACAACGCGGACGCCCCGTCGCAGCCATCGTTTACATGACCGACGGAGTGACGACCCGAGGTCCGCCGATATCAGAAATTTCCCGGATGACGCGGCAGCGGAACATTCCCATCCATGCCGTGGGGCTCGGTAGCAAGACGCCTGCGCGTGACCTGCGGCTGTCCGATCTGCTTGTCGATGACGTCGTGTTCGTCGGCGATGTCGTCAACTTCGATGTCACCCTTTCCGGCGAAGGCTTTCCTGCGGAAGACGTCAAAGTCACGCTGCGGCGGGCCGATGTGCCTGGCGATCTGGACACCGAGTCGACGCCATCGGGCGAATTGAAGGAAGCAAAATCAATTCGCCTGACTCATCGTGTTGCCGAAAAGGGCAAGTTTGATTTCATCGTGGAAGTGGAATCCAAACCGGGAGAAGCGACGACCGACAACAATCAGGTGCGGGCAAGCGTCGAGGTGCGTGAAGAGCGGACGCGCGTCTTGCTGGCACAGGCTTACCCGGGCTATGAGTACCATTTCCTGAAGACGTTGCTGGAACGGGAACAAAACGAGACCCGGGAATCCGGAATTCGATCGATTGAGTTCTCCGTATTCCTCCAGGAAGCCGACTCGGAAATGGTCGACATCGATCCCCATGCGATCCGCGACTTTCCATCGCGAGAGGAGCTGTTCGATTTCGACGTGGTGATCTTCGGTGACGTCGACCCCAGCTTCCTTGCTGCCAACGCCATGACGAACCTGCGTGATTTCGTACGGGAACGAGGACGCGGGTTCATCGGTATTGCCGGGCCGCGTTATTTCCCGGCGGCTTATGCGGATACCCCGCTGGCCGAGATACTGCCTTTCGAAGTAAACAGCACGCTGGCTCCGCCACAGGATATTCCCATCGAGTCCGGATATCGCCCGGTCATCACCGAGCTTGGCGATCGGATGCCATCCATGCAGCTTTCCACAAACCGGGCCTCCAATCGGGAAATCTGGTCATCGCTGCCGGAACTTTACTGGCTACTGGAGGTCGACGAATTGAAGCCTGGCGTCCGTGTTCTTGCCGAGCATGCCGAACGCACGAATTCATCCGGCCGACCGTTACCGGTTACGACGCTGTCCTATGTCGGGGCTGGCAAGGTACTGTTTCAGAATACGGATGAATCATGGCGCTGGCGAATCGGCCGCGGCGATGAATACTTCGGACGCTATTGGCGTCAATCGATTCGCTACCTGAGTCGTTTCAAACTGGGCGAAGGGCGTGACATTGAACTAACGACCGACCGCGAGAGTTACCGGCGTGGTGAAATCGTCCGCCTTCGCGCTCGCTTCTTCGACGAACGGCTTGCACCCGACGAAACGCAATCCGTGGTAGTCATGTTGGAAGACAAACAGCGAGGCCAGCGACGCATCGAGCTTAAACGCGAATCATCCAGTCGCAGCGTCTTTGTTGCGGACGTCGCCAATGTCGGCAACGGCGCCTATCACGCATGGCTGGCGGAACCGACATCCAGCGAGGAACCGCCAGCAACGGACTTTATCGTGGAGTCGCCCAACGCAGAAATGTCCAGCCTGGAACTCGATGATGTCGACCTCCGCAAGGCAACGGAGCTCACTGGCGGCAAGTACTACAACATGGAGAACGCCCATGTTGTCTTTGATGAATTGCCTGTTGGGAAACAGATTCGCATCGAACCGCTGCCGCCGATTCCAATCTGGAATTCATGGCAATGCGCTGCGGCGTTCATCGTCATCCTGTTGGCCGAGTGGGTTTTACGCCGACAGGTTGGCATGGTCTGATTTGGGTGCCATGGCCTAACCGGTTGCCATGGCCTGACGGATTGGCTTTATCGCTACGCACCCAATGCCGCAGTAATCCATTCTTCCGCGCGAACGAGTGCATCAGGCGTCTTGTCCGGCAGCTTGCCACCGGCCTGTGCCATATCCGGCTTGCCGCCTCCACCACCGCCAACCACGGGCGCGACTTCCTTCACCCAATTACCGGCACTGACGGTCTTTGTGAGTTCCCGGCTGACGGCCGCGATGAGCGTGACCTTCGAATCGCCATCGCGTGAGGCAAACAGAATCGCCGTCGGTTCCAGCTTCTTGCGAATCTGGTCGACCAACTGTCGCATCAAACCTGAACCGGCCATTGGCAATTCGGCAATAATGACATTCGTGCCACCTATCTGCTTCGCGTTGGCGATCAGTTCGTCTGCCGACGCACCGCCGGCCTGCTCGCGTTTTGCAATCTGCTCCTTGAGCGAATCACATTCGCTCAGCATGGAAGCAATTCGATCGGGAACCTCAAAAGCCTGAACGTTCAGAGTACGGGCAGCCTCACGCAGCAGCGTGCGGCGTTGTGCATAGGACGTCTCGCCGCCCGAAGACTTGGCGATCTCCGACTTGGGCTCGTTGCCACCGCCACTTCCCGACGCCTGTTTTTTCAGCCAACGAGTCTTCTCGGCCAACGCGCCGGCGGCCATCGGCAACTGATCAGCTTCAACACCCAGTCGTGTAGCCGCATCTTTTAGGGCCGACTCCGTGTTCGCGCGGTGTTCAGCAGCACGCCCGCCGGTCAGCGCTGTTACCCGTCGAGTTCCGGCAGCAACGCCTTCTTCGGCAATGATTTCAAAGGTATCGACATCCGCGGTGCTGGTGAGGTGGGTGCCACCACAAAGTTCCTTGCTAAATTCGCCCATCGATACCATGCGTACGGGATCGGGATACTTCTCGCCGAACAGCATCATCGCGCCGGCTTCGCGAGCTTCAGCCAACGGCAGCGTCTCCCACTTGATGGGATCCTTTGCTTCAACACAGGTGTGCACGTCGGATTCAATCGTCAGCAGTGCTTCGGCCCCGACGGGATCGAGGTTGGTGAAATCAAATCGCAGCCAGTCGGCGTCGACTTTCGAGCCCTGCTGTTGCGCATGCGTGCCGAGATTTTTCTGCAATGCGTAGTGCAACATGTGAGTGGCCGAGTGAGCCCGCCGGATTGCATCACGCCTTTGCGTGTCGACGATGGCCGTCACGGAGTCGCCTGACTTCAGTGTTCCTTTGGTGACGCGCCCGAAGTGCACAATCAGGCTGCCGTCCTTTTCCGTCTTGTCGACGACGAACGTTGCCGCATCGGTCGTGATCTCACCCGAGTCTCCAACCTGTCCACCGCTTTCGCCGTAGAACGGAGTCTGATCAAGAATAACGCGAATCGTTGCATCTCCCGCCGCCACATCGTCAACTTTCGCAATGTCCGGCGCTTCGCCGACGACGATGCCCTTTACCGTTGCGGTTGCGGAGGTTGATTCGTACCCGAGGAAACTCGTTTCGCGCAGTTCCTCTTTCAACTCGTCAATCGGACCGGCACTACCCATAACTCCGTGCGTGACCGTTCCGGTGTCCTCGCGGTGCTTGTCCATCCGTTTCTGGTAGGCGTCCCAGTCGAACGTGTAGCTCTTCTCGGTTGCCAGAGCTTCGAACAGTTCGGGCGGAATGCCAAACGTTTGATAGAACTCGGCGGCGATCGCGCCATCCACCGTCGATTGGTTGGACGCTTGCATGTCATCGAACACACGGTGAATGCGTTCCAGCCCCGCGTCGATCGTCGAGAAGAAATTCGCTTCCTCGGACTTGATGACACTCGTGACACGCTCGACCGTTTCGGTCAGTTCCGGATACGGTTGCTTCATCGCGTCCACGACGGCGGGCACGATCTGATGCAGGAACGGCTCGCGAAGTCCCATCTGATGTCCATCCATGACGGCCCGACGCAGCAGTCGCTTGACGACATACTTCTCCTTGTTGGCACCGGGATAGACATTCTCGTGAACGCAGAACGCACACGCTCGAATGTGGTCGGTGATGCGACGCAGGCGACGCCCATCCTCCGAGTCATACTCGTACTTGACCCCACACACCTCTGCCGACGCTTCGACGATCGGCATGATGGTGTCGATATGGTAGTTCGTCACAACGCCCTGCAGCGCCGCAGCGATGCGTTCGAGCCCCATGCCCGTATCGATGTTCTTGCTGGGAAGCGGGTTGAGGTTGTTGGGCGGATCGCCAACACGATTGAATTGCGTGAAGACCAGATTCCAGATCTCAACTTCTTCGCGGCCATCTTCCGGGTGGAAATAGATTTCGCTGCACGGACCGCAGACGCCATCCGGCCCTTCACTAGGAGCACTCGCAGGCCAGAAGTTCTCGTCCTCATCCAGCCACTGGATGCGTGATTCCGGCAGACCGATATCCTGCTTCCACATCTCGGCGGCCTCGTGATCGTCCTTATAGACGGTGACCGATAACTGAGCCGGATTGATACCGAGCCACTTCTTGTCCGTCAGAAACTCCCACGCCCAATTGATCGCATCGCGTTTGAAGTAGTCGCCAAAGCTGAAGTTGCCCAGCATTTCGAAGAACGTGTGGTGCCGCGGCGTGCGTCCCACGTTATCAATGTCGCCGGTGCGCATACACTTCTGGCAGGACGTCGCACGCGTGTATTCGAGGTTAACCTTGCCAAGGAAGTGATCCTTGAACTGATTCATGCCGGCGGGCGTGAACAGTACGCTTGGATCCCAGGTGGGAACCAGCACATCACTGGGACAACGCGTGTGTCCCTTGGACTCAAAGAATGCCAGATACTTTTCACGTAGTTCGTCGGTCTTCATCGATCAACATCCAGATGCCGGGCTGCCGATAGCGGGCAGCGGAGCGGTACTGGCCCCATCGGGCCATTCATGCAAGCTCGTAATAATATCGCGAGAGGCGAAACCGTGAAAGTTGGACTGGCCGGTCGAATTTGGCCATTAGTCGGCCACGACAACGACTTTTTGCCCGTAAACACCGACTTCCACCGGCCCGGCGGCGTCATCGACCGCCGCGTAGAATTCTCGGGGGTCGGTCACCCGTTTGCCGTCAACGCGATTTATGATCGCACCGGACCGTAGTCCAGCCTTCCACGCAGCGGAATCGCGAGACACTTCCGTGGCGATCACGCATCCATCCGGATCGATGGTCATGATTCGCAGCGTTGACAGCGCGGTCGAATAATCAATTTGCAAACCGCGCCACGTTCGGGGCTCGGCCGTGACGATGGCCGGTCGCGACGCATTACCGGGCTTCTTCGAGAGTCGCACGGGTATCGTCAGTTCGCGTGACGAACGTCGAATCCCAAATCTCGCGACATGATCCGGCGGCAGAGAACCGACTCGCAGAAACAGGTCGTCCACGTTGCTGACTTCGTGCTGGTCAATCTGAACGACCTCGTCGAACGGGAACAATCCCGCCTTCGCGGCCGGCGTACCGGCTTTCACATCCGCCAGCACGATGCCGACTTCACCCTGCGCGTGGTCCGGGTTGCGGGGAGCGACGCCCAGAAACCCCTGTTCGACTTCCTCGCCTCGTTTCAACTTCTCGAGCACGCGAAGAAAATGATCGTCAACCGGAATCGCATAGCCTGTTCCCTTTTCAAAACCGGCCAGCATGGCAACGTTGGTCGACAGCCCAATCATCCTGCCGTTCAGATCCAGCAATGGACCTCCGCTGGTGCCTCGCGCCAATCGCGCGTCGGTCTGAATGAGTCCACCAAAGTGGTAACGAGTTTCCCGATCCTCCGGACGGACTGCATCCGGGCCCGAGGCTCCCTGAAGTGGACCGTCAATCTTTCGACTGAGGTTGGACACGATGCCCCATGTGGCGCTCACGTTGCCATCGCGCGCGATCGCATGGGGGTTCCCCAGCGCGATGACAATCCGGCCTTTCTGCAATCCCGTGGCCGAACCCAATTCAATCGGCGTAAGGTCGTCGGCATCGATCTGCAGCATGGCCAGGTCCGTCCATGGATCTGCAGCGAGGACGCGAGCGTTCGGGTACGCTTTTCCACCAAGCCAGACGACGTAATCGTTTGATTGCACTTCGCCCAACGAATGGTAGTTCGTCAAAACGAGACCATCTGAAGCGACAATCACGCCGGTCGAGTATTCGTAAGGGACGAACCGCGGATCCTTGAGTTCCCTGCCCTCCCCTCTTCGTCCCCGCGCGATCGCGACCACACTCTGTTCGGCCTTGGCGATACTGGCCACCATCGCGGCTTCCATCGCAATCGCAGCAGCAAGTTGAGTCTTCGGCGGATCGGCAAGGCAGTACGGCGCGATGAGCGACGCGGCCAGCACGCCTACACAGAATTGCATCCAGCCGGTTCGCATTGCCATGTTCCAAAAAGTAACTCGATTCGCTGGCCCCGTAAGAGAAGGCGGACATGCCAGCGCGTCCATCAAACACTATCATTCTGCGGCGAAGCAGGATAGCTCGCAACCATTGTAAGAGCGTGGGCGAATTTCCCCCGTGATTCCGCGTGTTCGCAGATGACACGACGTGCACGACAGTCTGGCGGGGGGAATCGGGTTGCTACCGGTTTCCCTGCTCGGTACGTTGAGAATTGGCACAACGTGCGGCCGAATTGGCCCCGTACTGCAACCCAGACAAACCGTGACGAAGCCCGAGGCGAGAAATGTTAACCGAACTGACAGGTCGGGTTACCGGCGGCGATGATCTTTCAATGGAAGAAATGTCCGATGCAATCCATCTGATCATGAGCGGTGATTGCAAGGAGGAAGAAATCGGGCTGCTGCTGATGGCCCTCAGGACCAAAGGCGAAACGGTCGACGAAGTTGCAGGTGCGGCGAATGCAATGCGCAATCACATGACCAAAATCCAGTCCAATCGCGAGGAGCTACTCGATACGTGCGGCACGGGCGGATCCGGTCGCGGTACGTTCAACATCAGCACGGCATCCGCAATCGTCACGGCAGCCGCGGGTGTGCCTGTTGCCAAGCACGGCAACCGCGCGATGTCCAGCAAGACAGGCTCGGCAGACGTGCTGGCGGAGCTCGGTGTGAACATTGAAGCCAGTGTGGCTCAGGTGGAAAAATGCCTCGACGAGTTGGGGATCTGCTTCTGTTTTGCTCCGCTGATGCACCAGGCGATGAAGCACGTGGTTCCTGTCCGCAAGAAGCTTGGTGTGCGAACGATCTTTAATCTCCTCGGTCCACTCTGCAATCCTGCCGGCGCCTGCTATCAGTTGCTGGGAGTGGGAATTCCCGAAATCAGACCGCTGCTGGCGGGCGCCCTGAAGCGTCTGGGCACACGTCGCGCGTTGATTGTTGCTGGCGACGATGGCATCGACGAAGTTTCGCTGGGAGGTTCGACGGACGTATCCGAAGTTGGCGGAGATGAACTGACAGAGTTCAAATGGACTCCAGAGATTTTTGGTCTCGAGGTTGCTGGCAAGGAATCCATGCTGGCGGAGACTCCCTCGGAGAGCGCGAAGATCATTCGCGACATTCTGGATGGTGTACGTGGTCCGGCCCGCGACGTTGTGGTGCTGAACGCGGCCGCGGCGTTGTGGCTGGCGGGTAAAGAAAACGACCCAAAGAAGTGCACGCAACTTGCCAGCACGGCTATCGATGACGGCATTGCCAAAGATCTGCTGGCGCGGCTTGGCGATGTGAGCCAGGCATCCTGAATCAGAGCAAACAGCAGCGTCACACGACCCGAATGGCGTTGACTGATTCCGTAACCAGATCTAGCATTCGTTTGCGGATGCCAGCGGAGTGCAGCCAGTTTTCGGAATAGCGTGTATAGTCGGGCTGTTCCGGCCGACACAATTATGTGGGCCAGCTACGTTCCCCGTGAACGCAATGGCGAGGTTGGCCGTACCCAACCAAAGATGCGCAAAGGATTGCGCCAGCTCAATACAGGGATGTAGGATCATGTCGAAGCGATTTGGTCAGTCAGTACTTGTCTTCGTGGCACTTGCCGCGACCATGAATCTCGCAGGTTGTCGAACCACGACATCAAAACTCGCCAGCGTCCCCGGACTGGGATGGATGGATCGAGGCGAAGAAGAGGGTTGGGCGAAGTACGAACCCGCACCTGGCCTTCCCAAGCCATCCTCGACATCTGAGCCGACCTTCGATCGTTCGAGTGGCTCGGCACTTGCATCAAAGGACAGTGGCTCCAGCGGCCGATCGAGTTTCGCATCGACCAACGTAGGCCCCAAGCCACGATTTGACGCGTCGCGATTCTCTCCGTCGGGGCTCCCCAAGGGCGAGAAGGTCGACAAGTCGTTCGGTGACTACGCATCCGCCTATGGAAAGTACGGTCCGCCCAAGTCCGGCGATGAATCGCTGGCTGCTCCACAAAAAGGAATGTACAGCGCTGACACGCCAAACTACGCATCGAAGTCCAGCTCCTCAACGGGCGGCTATGGTGGGCTGGCCGGACAGTCGAAACCGAAAACCGACGACACATCGAATTCACCGTACGGCTACGCAGCGAAGAGTCGCTACGACAGCGGCGTAACAGCTGCGGCTAGCTCGCCAAAGGAAAGCTCGCCAACCTACACAGCCAGCGCGAACTCGCGTTTCGGAGCTTCGGCTTACGAGAGCAAGAGCACGACCCCCAAGCCATACACTCCGCCCGGATTTGTCACATCGCCGACGACCCTCGCCGAGAATGCCAAATCAACCGTGGCTTCGGGAACGCAGAAAGCCCGCGACTACCTTGGCAACGCGGAAAAGGCCCTGATGGGAAGTGTCGATGAACTGGCAAACACTCCCAAGTACACCAGCAACGCCATCGACGGCGCGGCTCAACCGTTCAACCGCTATGCGGAAACGGCCACAAAGACCGTGAACGACATTGCGTCTTCCGCTCGATCAACGGTCGCCACCAAGACGGATCAGATCGTCAACCAGGGGCAGACTACCTTCAATCAGTACGCCGATTCGGCTGCCAACACGGCAAACCAGTACCTCGGCGCTGCCCAAAACAAAATCGACTCAGCTAAATCCGCAGCCAACGAAACGCTGAACGCGGCCACTTCGAAGTACAACAACGCAGTGGCTAGTGCGACTGACTATGCCAACGGATTCGGAGCTACAACGGGCTCGACGCCCGCGGCAACGACGTCGCAGAATCCGATCAGCAACATGCAAAAGCAGGTCGGTGGACAGATTCAGAGCTACGCTCAACAGGCCAGAAGCAGCTTCGAGCAATCGGCGGCTTCGACCTACGAGCAAGCCAAATCGTCGGTTGGACAGTATGCCAGTTCGACCGCCGACACCCTTCGCAAAGACGCTCAAAGTATGGCCAATACGGTCGCCAATAGCGAAACCGTGAAGTCGGCCACGTCGACGGCCAACAACTTTGTCAATTCGGCCCGGAACTCGATCGGGAACGCATCAACGGCCGTCGGTAACGTAGCCAACGGAATCGGCCAGTCGGCTCAGAACGTCATGCAAACGGTCAGTGCACAGGCACCAACGGCCTATCCTTCGACGGCCACGCCGAACCCGTTCGTCGTTTCCGGCAACGCCGCTCGCAGCAGCAATCCAGTTGCACCGACCGGAAACACCGTTGCACCTCCGTCTTTCCAGTCGCCTGCATTCCAGTCGCCTGCGACCACCGCACCGCCAACGACGATTCAACGATCCACGACGCCGTTTCGCCCGGGTTCGACATCCACCTTTGAAGGTGCGATGACGACGAAGAAGCAAGCGGTGGAACTTGCGTCGGCAACGGCAACGCCGTCTCCTTCCGCTGAGCACCTCGTGCTGGCGGTTGGCGACCAGTATCAGTTCCCCGTGACGCTCCGCTAGAAGCGGCCAACGAACGCGACGTCAACGTCGCCATTGAACACAGTAGAAGCGGCATCCGCGAATGGGCGGGTGCCGCTTTTTTTGTCAATCACTGGAAGTTGTGTGGCCTACTGCCTTCGCTGCCGTCCGGGCTTCCTGACGCGAGGCTACAGTTCTGGCGAGTGAGATGGTGGGCATTTCGACCAACTTGTACATCAACCATGCCACGCACATGATCAGCGGCCATGCGGACAGGTTCAACAGCAGCTCAAGGTGTGTCGTGGCACCGAAATCAAACCCTGACAGCCGAGAAACAATCGTTTCCACCGGTCCAATAACGGCTGGTGGATCAGATAGAAGCTGTAGCTAATGACTCCTGCCAGCGACAGATGCCGGCGCAGAAACTCCTTGCCCGGAAACGCAGGGATGATCGTCCGACCTTCCAGCGAAGCGACGATAAACGACGCAGAAGCCAATGACCACGCGGTGAATGAGAAGTACTCGGCAGGCTTGAAGTAGTAACACAGGATGGCAACGACAAACCACACAACACTGCTGTGTTTCGAGAATGGCAAAGGTTCTTTTCGCAGCCATGATTCCGCGACCGCCGCACCAATGCTCCAACTGAAGACGTACGTGAGTGCCGAACAGACCATCCAACGCGGCAGCTCGGTTCCGTAAACCGCAGTTGTTGCCATGAACAACCGTATCGAAATCTCGATCAAAGCGCACACCATCAGCGTGCGTTGCCAACCCTGCCACTTCGCCAACAGAAACATCAGCGGAAACAGCAGATACAACTGAGCCTCAACCGCGATACTCCAAAACGATGGATTGATGCCGGCATAGATTTCCAGCGGGAACAGATTGTGGACCAACGTTAGGTGCGCAAAAAAGTTGGTGAAGTCCACCTGCTGCGAAAAATCGATACTGCCAAACGGATAGACGAAAGAAAACACCAACAGCGCCAACAGGTACGGTGGATAGATCCGCAGAATTCGCTTGATGGCAAAACTGCGAAACCACGGGTCGGGCTTGCGTCGATGACTGACGTGAATGCAGAAACCGCTGATCACAAAGAAAATGGGCACGCCACAATTGCCGTGGCGAAACGGCAATAGCAAGAGATCCCACGCTGGACGCGCGAAGATATCGAGGAAGAACCCGTTCCACTCGAAGAGGCGCTGATACTCGTTTGCGGCCCGGAAGGAATGAAAGCCAAACACACCAAGAATCGCCAACCCGCGCATGGCGTCCAGGAAGTCGACTCGCCGTGATCGATCCTGGGTGTTTGTTGGCGTGGCGGTCATTATATGCATGAGCGTTAACCGCAGTTAACGCCCTTGGAGTAACTAAACACAATCAGAGCTGATTGCGGTCCAAGTTCACACTAAACGACACAGGTGCCAATTCCAAAGGAACTACCAGGGAGAGTTACCACCATTTACACAAATGGTTTGGCCTGTAACGAATGCAGCCTCTTCACTGGCGTAGTAGACGGCGGCTGCAGCGACATCTGGCGGAGTTCCCCATCTTTGCATTGGGATAGCCGCAAGATAGCCGTCCTTCATTTCCTGGGGATCCTTCTCGTGCCTTTCTGTGGGGATCCAGCCGGGCGCGATCATGTTGACGGTAATACCGTGGGGAGCAAGTTCCTTTGACATGCTGCGTGACCAACCAATTTGACCACCCTTCGCTGCCACGTAGGCGCTGAACGGAGCCACGCTCAGCTGGTACACCTCGCTGGTGATGTTAATGATTCTTCCCCAGCCCTTTTCTTTCATATGGGGCAGTGCCCGGCGGGTAAGCAGGTAGGGGCTCTTGATGAAGAAGTCGAGCATCGACTGGTAGAACTCCCAGTCGTATTCTTCAATCGTCTTCAAGGGCTGATCGGGAGTCGCATTGGGAACCAGAATATCGACCCCGCCCAACGCCGATTCGATCTCATCAAACATGTTCGCGATGCTGGCCTCGTCAATTGCATTGCCGCGAAATAGCGCGCATGTGACGCCCTCACTCTTCAGTTCGTCCAGAGCGCGCTCGGCTCGCTCCTGGTTGTTGTTGTAGTTGATGGCGACTTTGGCTCCTGCTTTGCCCAAACCAAGCGCAATTGCTTTGCCAAGTCCCGTGGAACTTCCCGTAACCAACGCGACACGACCAGAGAGAGAGAACGACATTTGCTGTTTTCCCGAGGGAGACTGCGGCATCGTGCTGGGATGAGCGGCCGCGAGGAGGAACGAGGAGTGCTTCTTACCAGCCGAGCACCATGTTGGATTCGATTGCCTTGCGTGCGCCGTCCAAATCCGTTCCGGTTTCGTGCATATAGAGCCGAATAGCGTGCATTTTGTCGCCGGCTGCCTTGGAGAGGCAGTCTCGAGCGGTCTGGCACGGATCCAGTTTTTCGTTGATACCAAGGACGGACTTTGAGATCACCCAGGTATCACGGGGACGTTTGGTCATCCGCCGGATTTCATCCGTTGGAAACGCGTCTTTCGTCACATTTCGAGCCGATTCCTCGTCGTCCGCCCACGTGATAATGATGTGTGCGTTGGTTTCAACCTCGAACAATGGCATCTGCAAGCTCCGTTCCCGTTTAATACGTCTCTGGGGTGTGGACGGGCCTCAATTTCGTACAATCGGGTAATCGCCGGTTGCATGTCCACATTCCCGGATTCTACGAATCTTTCCTTGAGGTCGTCAACTTGCGGCGGGCACATTTGCCTCCAGGCCAATTTCCTCGCCCCCTTGGCTGTTTCGCTGTCCTCGAGACGCCTGAAACGTCAGAGTATTGTTTGTTTATCTGGACTGCCGTAGCAAAACGGGGCGGTCGTACTGAAGTCCTTGAGTCCATCATGAACGCACCAAACGCATCTACCGTGTACCAGGCCGCCCCCCACCAACCGGCGCCGACCCGCCGACCAATGTGGTTCATCTCGCTGATGTTCCTGGGTGCGCTTATTGCTTTCGTGCTGGTCACCGGAAGACAGGAGATCGCACGTTGGCACTACGCGGCCACCAGCAATTCCATTCAGGACCAGCAGTACGACAACGCCATCGAATCCGCAAATCGAGGGCTGGGCTGGTCTCCAGAATACACCGAACTCATTGGACTCAGGGCCATGGCACACCTCGAGAACAAGCAGTTCGAGGAATGCCTCAAGGATTATGACCTGATGTTGGAGTTGGCGGCAAAAGACGAAGCGATCACGGAAGCTGACCTACGTCCCAAATCCGCCAAGGCCAACGTGCTTCAACGGTTGAATCGGTTTCCGGAATCAATCGCCGTCTGGGATGAACTCGTCGAATACCGCAAGAACGAGTTTCGCCTGCGGGATGACAACGAATCACGCTACAACTACGCAATGGCACTCAATAATCGAGCATACACCGAAGCCCAGGCGTGGACGCTTGAGAAAGATAGCGTCGACATCAAACAGTCGCTGGCCGACATTCAACTGGCGATGGAAGTAGGCGAACGTATGGACGATCCGGTGATGCTCGATACGCTCGGGTATCTCATGCTGCTCAACGGCGACCTGGAAGATGCCATGTACCAACTGGAAATGGCGGTAGGCCTGACCAAACAGGAGAACGAAGCGATCCGTCGCCGGTATATCGCGCAAATGCAGAAAGTGGTCGACCAACGTCCCTTCCAGCTGGCTCTTGAGCGGCTGGATCAACAGTATTCAGTGATCCTGCACCACCGGGGCGAGGCACATGCCGCTTTGGGAAATCAGGAACAGGCGGGCGAAGACATTGAGAAAGCGATCGAGCTGGGATTCGATCCTGATGAGGGAATCTGGTAATCCGCGGCGCCAATCCAAAGGCAGAACCCGCTTAGGGCCCTGCCGGCGAATGGTGCTTTTCAGTACGTTGAACTTAATAGTTTGAACGCGAGCCAAATCCGCGCATGCAGAGGAAGCCAACTGCGAGCACGATAGCCGATACGACTGCCCAACCGTTGGGTCCAAGGTTGTTCATTCCGTTGTTGAGAAAGCTCAGAAAATCATTTACGTAGCTCATTGGGGCGACTCGTAATAGCAGGTGCCAAAGAAGTGACTGCTCAAACGTACGTCAGATTGAGGCATAAGACCTGGTCCCAAGTCCCCCGCAGAAGCGGCAATTCCCTCACCAACACCAACCAAATCGGTACAGCCGTCATACACGCTAATGTCATTAGTCCGAACATTCATCGCCATTGAAGTCAGCCAGCAAGTCCGCTCGGAAGGAGCGAACCTGATTCGCGAGCTTTCTGACGTCGCGAGAAATGCACGGTGGGTACAGACCGAGAATATCCATTTGACGCTCAAATTTCTTGGTGAAGTGGAAGATCGTGAACTGCACACTGTCTGCAAGGCAGCCGGTGCGGTGGCACGCACAAACGCTCAGTTTTCCATTGAATGCAGGTCCGTGGGGGCTTTTCCGTCGCTCGCCAACCCCGGCACCATCTGGATGGGCGTCGACGATGCTCGTCAGCAGCTTGGGAAACTGCATTCAGAACTTGAAGACGCGATGGCGGATCTCGGTTTTCCAGCAGAACACCGCCCCTACCAGGGTCATCTCACGCTGGGCCGGATGCGTTCCAAACGGGTTCGAAATGCCGATCTTTCGAGCATGATCGAGAATCTTGCAGACCGGGAATTCGGGACGATCGCGGTCCGGGAACTCACTGTCTTCTCCAGCGAACTGGAACGCCGCGGCCCGACCTACACGGTTCTGGCGCGTTGCCCGCTGGCTTGATCACCGGTGGGCCGTAGTGGCATCCTTCTTTCGACGGGCAGAATGCGTATAACGTTAGGACAAGTTTCAAATCGTATCGTGGCACAGGAAACGGCAGCGATGCCATTACGTTTCGCGGACACGATCTGAAACACGTTAAAGTGAATCTGGTTCGAGCATGGTCGGGAACGGTCGATGAATATTCTTGTAGTTGGCAATGGTGGTCGTGAGCACGCCCTGGCGTGGAAGCTCTCCCAAAGTCCACGCGCTGACCGGGTCTTCGTCGCACCCGGGAACGCGGGCACTGCCGTCGACGCGGAAAACGTGGACATCTCCGCTACCGACATACCACGCCTGCTGGAATTCGCCCGACAGAATAAAGTAGAACTGACCGTCGTCGGCCCCGAGGCCCCGCTGGCTCTTGGAATCGTCGATGCCTTTCAAGGTGAAAAGCGGCGGGTATTCGGCCCCAACAAGGCGGCCGCCGAGCTGGAAGCCAGTAAGGTGTTCTGCAAGAACCTCCTCCGAAACGCGGACGTGCCAACCGCCGACTACCAGGTCTTTCGTTCGGCCGAAACGGCGAAACGCTATATCAACGACCGCTACCCAACGGAAAATGAAGATGTGCCCGTCGTCGTTAAGGCGGACGGCCTCGCGGCGGGTAAGGGCGTCATCGTCTGCCATCAGCGGCAGGAAGCGCTTGAAGCCATCGAACGGATTTTCACCGACTTTGGTGACGCAGCCGCGCAGGTTGTCATCGAAGAACGACTCGATGGGCAAGAAGCCAGCATCATCGCGATCACCGATGGACAAACAATTCTGACACTCAGCCCCGCGCAAGACCACAAGCCCGCATTCGATGGCGACAAAGGCCCAAACACGGGTGGCATGGGTGCCTATTGCCCGACGCCCATCGTCGATGACAAGACGATGGCCTTCGTAGAGGAGCAGGTGCTTGTCCCCACAGTACATGCGCTGAAACGATCCAGAACTCCGTTCAGCGGCGTCCTGTATGCCGGCCTGATTATCACCAATCAGGGGCCGAAAGTGCTCGAGTACAACGTTCGCTTTGGTGACCCCGAATGCCAGCCGCTCCTGATGCGTCTTAAGTCGGACTTGCTGGACATCATCGAAGCGACAGTCGATTGCCGGCTGGACGAGATCAAACCGCTGGAATGGGATCCTCGCCCCTCCGTGTGCGTTGTGATGGCCAGCGAAGGTTATCCGGGCGAGTACGAGAAAGGTTTTGCGATTCGCGGACTGGACGAAGCAGCCACCCTCGATGACGTAAAGGTTTTCCACGCGGGTACGACCGCACACGACGGCAAGGTAATCAACACCGGCGGTCGCGTGCTGGGCGTCACTGCATTGGGAAGTTCCATCTCGGCCGCCAAGCTGCAGGCATACAAGGCTGTTCAGTGCATCCGCTGGGACGGTGCATGGTGTCGCAAGGACATCTCCGACAAGGCGCTGGGTTAGATCACGAAACGCGGATTCCAGTTACCGTCGACCGGATCAAGCGTTGCGTCGTCGCGGATCACCGTCAATTCTGGCCCTCGGCACTTCGGCACGTAAACGATCTTCGCGTCGCAATTCGCAATCCGATAGAATGCGGAATCTTCCAATCGGTCGATTCCCGCCCTCCACGGACGAAAGAAGATCATGCTTCGCAGCAGCCTCCTCGTTGCCCTGCTCGTTCTGCCCTGCCCTTGCTTCGCCCAGCTTCCGCCCGGGGTCGTCGATACGCAACCCAACGGCGACACTCCGCCGACCCCCAACGAATCCCTCGCGAAAATCACCGTCCCGAATGGATTCCACGTAACGCTGTTCGCGGGCGAACCGGACGTGCATCAGCCAATCGACATGACGATCGATGATCGCGGACGCCTTTGGGTCGTCGAGTGTTTTGCGTATCCGGACTGGGCAGCCAAAGACAGCGACCGCATCCTGATCTTCGAAGACACGGACAACGACGGGCAGTTTGACACGCGGAAGGTATTCGCGGACGGGCTCAACAACCTGACGGGCATCGCGATCGGTTTCGGCGGAGTCTGGGCCTGCTCAACGCCAGAACTGATCTTCATCCCCGACCGAAATCGCGATGACCAACCGGACGGACCGGCAGAGGTAAAACTGGACGGCTGGAATGATCTCAGTAACGACGTCAAACACAATGTGTTCAACGGACTGGTGTGGGGGCCGGACGGTTGGATGTACGGCGGCCACGGTATCCTTGGTGACTCGATGATCGGCAAGCCGGGAGACGCAGCAGAGCAACGCCATCGCATGAATTGCGGAATCTGGCGATTTCATCCCGTAACCGAAGAGTTCGAGATCGTCGCCCACGGCACAACGAACCCGTGGGGCATCGATTTTGATGAAATGGGCCAGGGCTTCTTCACCAACAGCGTCATCGGTCATCTGTGGCATCTCATCCCGGGTGCCAGCTACGAACGGATGTACGGAACGCATTTCAATCCACACACCTACACCCTGATCGATCAGTGCGCCGATCACTTGCACTGGGGCGAAGGTCGCTGGACGGACTCGCGAGGCGGAGTTGGAATTCACAGCGAAGCCGGCGGAGGACATGCTCATGCCGGTGCCATGATCTATCGCGGTGGTACCTGGCCGGCGGAATACCATGGATCGCTATTCACCTGTAACCTACACGGCAATCGACTGAACCGGGACAGGCTACGTCGGAGCGGATCCGGCTATGTCGCCACACACGGCCCTGACTTTCTGCACGGCAACGACCCCTGGTTCCGCGGCATCGACCTCCTCTATGGCCCGGACGGCAACGTCTTTGTCAGCGACTGGACGGATCTGGGCGAGTGTCACGACAACGACGGAACACACCGTAGCAGCGGACGAATCTACAAAATCGCCTACGGGGACGCGCAGCCTGCCCGCGAGTTGGACCTGTTCATTCTGCCCAACGAAGAACTGCTGGAATTCGTCGACGACTCCAACGCGTGGTACTGGAATCACGCCAGACGCATTCTTCATGAGCGAGCGAGTGACGGCCTGGACATGCAGGAACTTTGTGCAGCGGTCCGAAAGCGTTTGGCTACCGAGCGCAATACTTCGACACGCCTGAAACTACTGGACGCTCTGGCACTCTCCGGTGGTATGCAAACCGAGGGACTACAAAAACTGCTACGGGACGGTGATGAGTTCATTCAGAGTTGGGCCGTCCGCAAGCTCGCCGAATCCGGCACCGAATACGCGTTGGAGGAGATCTCCGACATCGTCCCCACCGCGACACCCCGGTTGATGCTCGAGATGGCGTCGACCTTGCAGCGTCTGCCCATGGAGCAGCGGTGGTTGCCGGCGGCGAGTCTGATGATGCATTTCCCCGAAGCGGGCGATCACAATTTACTGGCCATGCTGTGGTACGCCATAGAACCCCTGGCAGTGGCCGATCGAGAACAGTTTGCGGCGTTACCGGGAGTCGGGAATACGAATCCCCAACTGGCACCGCTACGGCGATTCATCGCGCGACGATTCCTTGCCAACGACCCCACCGACACCGAAGAAATTGACAAACTCCTGAAGGTCGTCGAGCAACTCCCGCGGGAGGCTCAGATCGACGTTCTGGGCGGCATCAACACTGCGCTCGCCGGCGAGCCCTCCGTTTCGATTCCATCGCGCTGGGCGAACGTTGTCGCACGCATTGGCGATTCCGCATCGCCGGACGGCATGCGAGTCGTCGACGAATTGTCGATCAAGTTCCATGACACGACAACCATCAACCGCATCAAGACAACCGCCATGAATCGAGCCACGGATGCCGAAGAACGCACCGCGGCGATCACCATGCTGGTGCAGAATGACGTCGACGGCAGCCTTGGGATTCTCAGCACGCTACTCAATGACCAAGCGGTTCGAAAATCTGCGATTCGGCTGCTGGAGCAGTTCAATGAGCCGGCCGTGCCGCGATTGCTGCTGAGTCGATTTTCGTCTTTCAACCAACAGGAGCAACAGCTCGCCATCAGTACGCTCGCAAGTAGTCGTCAGCACGCTCGAGCCCTGATGGAAGCGGTGGCCAGCGGCCTTGTTCCTGCGAAGGTCATCAAGCCTGCCCAGGCCGCGGAAATCTATCAGTTGCGAGACGGACAACTACGCAAGCTGCTGGGCGAGCACTGGGGAGACCTCCGCGCGACGCCACGCGAGAAGCGGAACAAAATCCTGACCTGGAAAGCGCAGCTTGACCACGACACGCTCGCCGAGGCCGACCTGAAAAACGGGGCGAAGGTGTACGCGGACAACTGTGGAAAGTGCCATCGACTGTTTGGGAAAGGCGGTGATGTTGGTCCCGACCTGACAGGATCGGATCGTCGCAACCTCGACTACATCCTCGAGAATGTGATCACACCATCGGCAGTCGTCGGGAAAGATTTTCGCCTACACAGCGTTGTGCTGCTTGATGGTCGCGTCGTCACCGGAGCGCTACGTGAACAGACGCCATCTGCGGTAGTCGTGCAAACCGTGGACAATCGCGTGACGGTTCCACGAAGTCAGATCGACGTAATTGAGAAGACCGATCTGTCTCTCATGCCCGAGGGACAATTCGACGCCATGCCGAAAGATTTCGTGCGCGACGTCGTGGCATATCTCGCATCAGATCCCGAGTAGGCGGTTACGATTCGTGAAGCCCCTCTGCGGTAGTGCTGTCAGGGTTAACGACGGGTTATCGTGGTGATTCGATTCGTTGTGACTTTGACAACAACTTATAGCGATTGCAGCCTCACGAACCCCGACAAAACAACTTGGGATTTACGCAAACCTTGACCTGCTTTCGAATTTCGAATTAGACTTGAATTAGACAAACGTTGAATAACGACGACGTTGCGACAAAGGTTGAATTCGTACATAGCTTTCTTCCATTCAGAATACTCGCGTGGAAGACTCCCTCTCAAGCATCACCGAATGCAATCAGGCGGCAGCGTTGCACCTGATCGAAGGAGACGTCTATGCAGGCAGAACCGCGCGAGCCACTGCGTAAATTCTTTTCGGGGATCTCCGAACAGACATTCCAGGTTCAACTGGGAGTCGCCGATCCCCAGCTAATCGACTACATCTCTGATCTCCTGGTTCGATTCAGCCGCAGCGACGCGGTCTATCGCATTCGCAGCCTCACCGGCCAGCCACTGGCGCAGGTTGCCGTCATGATGGAGGAGGCGGAAAAGCGGGTCGGAGAAGCCAAACGCGACGTTCATCGCCACATCGGTGACTTCACGCTTTTCTGGGCCGGCGTCTACCCGGAGACGCTGCGACGAATGCAGTCTTCGACGAAGAACGACCATCTGGTCGACTACTGCCAGCAAGGCAAGCGTTCGTACTGGATTGCCAGCAAGATCTCTGCCGACAGTGACTCGGGCGACGGCGAGCTCCTGAGTCGGCTGAGTCGCGAATTCGAACTCTGTGCGTACGGCCTACGTGAGGTGCGGCGTGAATGGGAACGTCGCGACGACGACGGCGATTCGGTAACTCCGTTGCTGCTCAACTAGCTATTGAGCCGACTAGCCACTAGCCACCACTAGCCTTTCAGCCAACAAGCCAACAAGCCAACGCCGGTCACGAACGGATTCCCGTCTCGTACGGGCCACGCCCGCCAGGCACAACGAGAGCATCAGCAGCACGACACTGTCCGGTTCTGGGATGCAGACGCTGACCGGTGCTGCTCGTTTTCCCGCTCCAATGCATGCGGCAACGGCCTCCACACTGCCACTCGTGCTGTGACCAACTGGAAACAACTCGTGGAATCCAAAGTCGGATGAGGAACCGGGCGAATGCGTTGACTGCAAACCGGCCTCCGCGGCCGCTTGCCAGATGATCCCGTCGAGCGATACGATGAGCTCGAAGCGGCAATTCGTTTCGCGCGCACTCGCACCTCGCAACAACACGACCGACACCAAAATGAGCTACGAAGACGACGAATGGTCGGAAGACGAGTGGTCCGATGGCGACTACTACGATGACGACGACAGTTCCGATGTCGTCGAATGCCCCGAGTGCGGTGCGGACGTCTATGAGGACGCCGAACAGTGCCCTTCCTGCGGACAGTACATCATTCACTCGTCAGGCAGCAGCTACCTCTGGAAGGATCGCCCCGCGTGGTGGATCATCCTGGGAATCCTTGGCATCCTCGCCGTCATCATTGGACTCGCCGGGATTCCCATCTGAGCTCGCCCATAGATGGCTCTGTTCATAGCGAAGCTGAGTTGCATGCCTGGCGGAATGCTCTTCAGTAATCGGATTGCGGATGGACTATGATGTCGGAGCTGGAATGTCAGTCCCCCGCCCCGTCTAACTCCACGCGAGGTTCGCAGCATGCGACGAACTCTGCTCATAGCTATCGTTCTGGTTGGCGGCATCGTCCTTCCGTCCGGCGCAGCAGATTTTCCGAATGTGATCCTCTGCATGGCCGACGATCTGGGCTGGGGCGATACCGGCTACAACGGCAACACGATCGTCAAGACACCTCACCTGGATGCGATGGCGAAGTCGGGCATCAAGTTCGATCGCTGGTATGCCGGAGCCCCTGTTTGCTCGCCGACGCGCGGCAACTGTTTGACGGGAAGGCACAACCTGCGGCTGGGAATCCCCACCGCCAACAAGGGACGCCTGGAAGCCAGCGAATTGACGCTTGCTGAACGCCTGAAGGCTCGAGGCTATGCGACCGGGCATTTCGGCAAATGGCATCTGGGCACGCTCACTTCGGCGATGAGAGATTCCAATCGCGGCAAGGCCGGCGAGACGGCTCACTACTCACCGCCCTGGCAAAATGGATTCGACATCTGTTTCTCCACCGAAGCCAAAGTGCCAACGTTCGATCCGATGAAGAAACCATCCAATCCGAAGAACGGGCGATACGGGTGGCAGCCAGTCGGCGACGGAGCTTCCGTACACTACGGCACGCATTACTTTGATCAAACCGGCAAGGTGATCACCGATAACCTCGAAGGTGACGACTCGCGCGTCATCATGGATCGAGCCATCCCGTTTGTCCGCGAGGCCGCCAGCGCAAACAAGCCGTTCTTCATCGTCGTCTGGTTTCACGCTCCGCACCTGCCCGTCGTTGCGGGGCCAAGGCACAGTGCGATGTATGCCGGCCGGACATGGCAGGAACAGATGTACTTCGGCTGCATCACGGCGCTCGACGAACAGGTCGGTCGACTTCGATCAGAGCTTGAGGAACTGGGTGTCGCCGACAACACGATGATGTGGTTTTCCAGCGACAATGGACCAGAAAACAAGACGCCCGGAACGACCGGCGGGCTCAACGCCCGGAAGCGAAGCCTTCACGACGGGGGCATCCGCGTACCTGGCCTGATGACGTGGCCGAATCGGGTAAAGACCGCCATGACGGTCCAGGCACCTTGCCACACGGGCGACTACTACCCTTCAATTCTGGCTGCCATTGGCGACGATGCCGCGGGACAGCAGCTGGATGGAATCAACATATTCCCATTGATTGACGGCCAGCGGGCAACTCGAGATGCCCTCATTCACTTTCAGTTTGGTTCGCAGGCCGCGGTCATCGATGACAGGTACAAGCTCTATCGAAACAAGCAGTCGGCAGACTGGCAGTTGTACGACATGCACGCTGACCGCGGCGAACAGCAGGATGTCGCCGCGAAGCTCCCGAAGGTCGTCGGGCGATTGAAATCTTCGTTCACCGAGTGGAACGCAAGCCTGTAAGCCATCCCGACAACGACGCGACTACGCGTGCTTATATTTCAGGCTTCGGAACAGGACTGATGCGGAGTGTTTCAACCATAATCGCGTAGAGTGCCGGCACCACGTACAAAGTCAGGATCGTCGCGACGATCAGACCGAAGATCATCAACCACGCCATGCCCTCCCAAAGTGGACCGCCGGACAGCGCGAGCGGTAACAAGCCTCCGATTGTGGTCGCGGTCGTCAGGAAAATCGGCAACATGCGTTGCTTCCCTGCTGACACCAGGCAGTTACGGAACTCATCTCGCGTCAGGCCACTGATCGGCCCCCGCCCATCGCCCATCTGGGCTTTGTGAGTAATCAGGATATCGGCGAACTCAATAAAGATGATGCCGGTGTTCAGCACGATGCCGAACAACGAGAGCAATCCCAGTTGCGGCATAAAGCCCAGCGAACTGTTCGTATACCACAGCCCAAAGAACGCCCCCATCATCGCCAACGGCAGCGTGGCAAGGATGACCAGCGTCTTCGACCAACCGTTGTACTGCACGACCAGAATGATCACGATCAGAAGGATGGAAATTCCGAAGGACGTCATCATCTGCACCGACGAGTCCTGGCTCTCTTCGTAGGCCCCACCAATCTCAATCGCGTAGCCGGAAGGCAACTGCTCGATGATCTCCTTCATACGATCCGAGCCCATGACACGCAGGACGATATCGTTGCCGGAAACACCGTCCTCCACTTCGCTGGTGACTTCGATCGTCCGATTGAGGTCTCGACGTTCGATCTTGGCTGGTTGCCACGTGGGCGTTGCCTGAGCGACCGAGTTGAGCGGCAACTTGCCGTTTTGGCCTTCCACAAACGCCGCGTCGATACCTGAAAGGTCCTTGCGTTCACCTGGCGCCAACCGGAACAGTACGGGCACCTGATGGTCGCCTTCACGAAACGTGGAAAGCTGTAGGCCTGAAAAATAGGCGTTCAGGGTGTCGGCGATATTGATATTCGTCACACCGGCGAGGTTCGCCTTCTCGTCATCGATATCCAGCGAAATCTGAAATCCGTCCACGCCCCACGAGTCGCTTACGTCCCATGTCTCGGGCTGGTCGCGAACAAGGTCCTTGACGTTCTTGGTGATGGAACGCAACTGTTCTATGTCGGCAAATCCGTCGCCCGAGATCCGTAGCACCAGCGGTGCAGCGGGTGGCCCAAGCGCAAGTTTCTTGGGAATGATTCGCGCACCGGCAACCGGTTCGATTCCCAGTTCGGGGTCGCCCTCCGTCGTGACGCGACGGAGATCATTGATGAACTGAGGCGTTAGCTCGCCGGCGGTCGTGCGTACGAGGATTTCGGCCACGTTGGAATTCGGCGAAGGCGGATCGACGCCCAATGCCCAACGACTCCCACCCTTGCCGATCATGGACCGCATGGTTCGCAGTCGCTGAACCTCCTGGCCCTCTTCGTCGGTCATCGGGCTCAGTTTTCGAATGGCCAGTTCGACTTTCTCGACGACATCGCTGGTCTGCCGAATCGTCGAAGTCTCCGGCAGGACGATATTAACGTAGAACTGATCGCGTCGATCCTGCGGGAAAAACTCCGTGCTCACCGGAAGTGACATACAGGCAACCAGCAGGGCCACCGAGACCGCTACCGTCACCCATTTGGCGCGAATCGCCAGCAACGCGGTTTGCCCGTAGAGCGACAGGAAGATATTTTCCGAGCTCTGTGCCGTCTGTTTCTTTTTTCCTCGCTGCATCATCTTGCCAAGCTGATAACTCAGCCATGGAAGCGGCGCGCTGGGAATCTCCGGGTTTGCTTCACCGCGAATGAAAGCGGCCGAGAGGATCACGCAAATCGTCATCGCCAGAAACCAGCTCAGCAACAACGTTGTGGAAAGCGTAACGGGCAGACTGTAGACGTACTCCTTACCTCCACCCTGCAACGCAAACAGCATCGGAAAGAATGCAGCGACCGTTGTCAGAGTGCCCGACAGCATCGGAAAGGAAAGCGTTTTGGCTCCTTCCACAGCGGCCTTCCCGGGCGTCATACCTGACAGGATGTTCGTCCGTGTTTGGTCGCAGACCTGCACCGCATTGTCGACCAGCAAGCCCAGCGCGATGATGATCGACGCCAGTGAAATCTGTTCCAGTTGCACGCCAAACATGGCAATGATCGCGATCGCTCCCAGTACCACGATGGGAATGTTGGCTGCCATAACCAACGACGTACGAAACCCAACGAACAGGAAGACAACAATCACGACGATCACGATCGCCGAGATGACATTGTTGATCACATCGCTGATCTTCATGGCGACGTTGTCGGATTGATTGGAGACGGGGCGCACTTCGATATCGCGTGGCAACGCCTGGTCGACATTCACCAGTTCGTCGACGCGACTCATGCAGCGTTCGCAAACGTCGATGATGTTGGCGCCCGATTTCATCGTGACGCCGATCATGACGGCTTCAAACGTGCCACGCTCTTCGGTAAACCGGCTAATGACATCCGGCGGATCTCGGTAGCCCCGTTCGACACTGAGCCCAACGTCGGTCAACCGAACCTGGTTGTAGGAGTCGCCCGATTGCACGCCGGCGACCGTAATCGACTCAATTTCGCTGACGGCATCGAATTCGCCACCCGGCTTCACCGTAAACTTGCCCTCGGGCGTATCGATGCTTCCGCCCGGCGACACGATGTTCCGACTTTCGACCAGCGACCGCAGCGTTGAGGTCGTCAGGGCGATCTGAGACCAGTTCCCCAGATCCGTTTCGATGTAGATGGCTTCGTCGTTGACGCCATACTTGTCGACCTTCGCAATCCCCGGCAACAGCCGTAACACGTCTCGCACCTGGTCCGCGAACTGCTCCAGTTCACGAGCGGTGTATTGATTCGCCTCCGCGACCTCGTCCTCACCTTCCAGCGGAACCTGATAGATACCAAGCACAAGAATGGAAGTGTCGCCAAAGTCATCGTCAACGACGGGCTTGATATTCTGACTGGGCATGGGCACCAGTTCGACTTTGGCGCGCACCTTGTCCCAAACATTCTGAATGTCGTCGCGAGAAACCGAATCCTCCACGTCCACGTAGATCGTGGACAAACCATTGATGGTTGTGGAACGAAGCGTTTCGACTTCCTCGATTCCGTCCAGCTCGTCCTCAAGCTTGTCGGTTATCAGTTCTTCGACTTTGACGGTCGGCGCACCCGGCCATTGCGTGGCAACAACACAGCTACGAATCGTAAACTCCGGATCTTCGCGACGTGGCATCGTGAAGAATGTCACGATGCCCCAGAAAGTCAGCAGCGCCACCATCGTCAAAACGACAGGGCGATATCGCATGGCAATTCCAGCAAGATTCATTGCGAGTCTCCTTCCTGCCGGGTGACTCGCACCGGTTCCCCATCACGCAGGTAATGGACACCACGGGTGACAACGGACTTGCCTTCCAATGTCTGGCCGGCAGTTGGTTCAACGCGAAGCATCGACGAAGTCGAACCCGAACCACTGCTCTGGATAACGTTGATCTCGGTTCGAACAACTTTGTCCTTGTCACCGGACTCGACGAGGTACAGAAAGTTCCTCCCCGCTTCGTGGGCGACCGCGTCCATGGGCACATAGTAGCCCGGCACGGTCTCCTCGTCTGACAGGTTGACCTGAACGATATCTCCCGGGCGAACCATCCACTGACTGGTTCGATCAACGAGAATCGTATCGCCGTCCCAGTCATCCGCTTCGCCTTCGGTAACGATCAGCTTGCCGGCGACCAGATCTTCCTCCGAGTTAAATGAATCATCCAGAATCTCAATCTGCTGGAAGATCCAGTTACCAAGAAATGGAAGTTTCGAATCGCCCGCCTTAACGCGTACCTTCGAGACCTTGATCAGCCCATCGGAAGGCAATGATTCGTGAACCTTCAGGTTGTCGATCCGCCAGAGGAAATGGCCCTTATCGTCCTTGTGTAGCGCCTCCTCCACGACATAGTTGGCACCTTCTTCCGCGCCGGGAAGAAACCCAAAATCCAGTCGCCACGCCTGGTCGGTAACCGGGGTCCCGGGGGCAACACCCGACATTGCGGAACTATGTCGTTCGTTGAGCATCAGAAGCGTCAACGTGAACGTTCGCGTCAGCGGATCTGCGACAGGATCGACGAGGTACAGGAAGCCGTCTTCCTCCCGAGGCTCACCATTGGGGACGGGAATCTTCACGGGAATCCGCTGCCGCTGTCGCAACCTCCGCGAATCCTCGGCCGAGACTTCCACCTCAATCTTGATGGGATCCATCATCTGTACGGTGGCGACAGGCTGTCCGGCCGTCACGACGCTGCCCGGCACCACAGCCACATCCGCGATCTGCCCGCGGAACGACGAGTACAACACGCTGTCGCTGAGACTACGTCTGGCATCGCGAAGTGCCTGCCTGGCTTTCTCCACACCCAGCCTCAACGATTCCAGTTCCGCGTTCTTGGCTTTGGTTGTGGCTTCCAGCTGTTCGATTTTGGATATCGCAGTTTGATAGTTCGCCTCGTCCCGATCCACGTCCGATTTTGCACCGGCATCCTGTTCGAACAGCCGCTTGCTACGCAGGAATTCGGTTTCGGCGAGAGTCTTCTCCGCCTCCGCGGCTCGTATCTGGGAAGGGATACTCCGTTCCAGTTCAATCGTTGCGGCGTTTACGCTCTGGACGGCACTTTCGACATTGGCAATCGCGGTGTCGACCTGCAACTGAAGTCGTTCGCTTTCGACCTGGGCGACGGGCGTACCCTCGACGAGCGTGTTTCCGTCGCCATCGAGCACACGGCCCTCGATGTCGGTATTGGGCTCCGCTACCCATTCGATGCGGCCCGACACTTCAAAGCCAATCTCTTCGGTCTTCCACGATCCGACCGAAGCCGAGACCAGCTTGGCAGAAGGTGGCTCTTCGAGACGAAGGACCTGCACTTCGACCGGCCGCGGCTTTTTTTCCGCAACTTTTTCTTCACTGCCCGAGCCGCAGCCCAACACACTCACGCAAAGTGTAATCACCGCGAACAACCTGAATCTGACCATTTGAATCCGACCTTCTGATCGAAGCTGAGATGGAGCTTAAAAAGGAAACCTACCGCAGTAAATCTTTACCGTCTGGGTGAAGTGTGCCTCACACGTCAACGATGCACCGAATCCGGGTTAGTCCGTGAAAAAATTCGAGCTCGCACAACGAAACCGGTTTGGCCGATTCTAACGCAAGTAACCAAAACGCGTAGTAACACTTGTTGTGACGGACTCATGATCGCTTCAAACGGCTACCACAAACATGCGACCGCCTTCCAGCTTTGCGTGATCGTCATTTTGACAACGTCCGTTGCGGGTTGCCACAGCGTCAATCACTGGTGGCACAACAACAAGATGGTTGGCCCCAACTACTGCGAACCTGTCGCGCCAGTTGCGGGTGACTGGATCGATGCCAGTTCACCGATGATCAACTCAGATGTAACAGCGGCGCCGCAGTGGTGGTTGGCATTTGAAGATCCGGAACTCAATCAACTGATCGAGCAGGTCTACTCGCAAAACCTGTCACTCAAGGCAGCGACCTGGCGAATCGCCGAATCACGTGCGCAGCGAAACATTGCTGCCGCGAATCTCTTTCCCCAAAGCCAGACGGCCTTTGGACAGTACGCCCACACCCAGAACAGCCGCAACCTTGCGACGGCCTTCCCCGGCTTCCCGGTGACGATCGACGACTGGAGTGTCGGATTTGACGCTTCGTGGGAAATTGATCTCTGGGGCAGAATACGTCGTGGCGTTCGTGCTTCGGACGCTCAATACGTGTCAACCATCAAGGACTACGACTTTGCACTGGTGACACTGATCGGTGACGTTGCGTCGCTCTACGTACAGATCCGCTCGCTTGATGAACGCCTGGAACTGGCGCGAACGAACGTGCAGTTGCAGGAGGGTAGCCTCGACATCGCAACCAAACGATTCGACGCCGGTCGTACGAACAAGCTGGATGTCGTTCAGGGCCAGTCGAACCTCGCCGCGACGCGATCGCTGATCCCGCAGCTTGAGTTGGCTCGGCGGCAGTCTCACAACGCTCTCGCGGTATTGCTGGGCATTCCACCGGGAGAGGCCCAGGAGATTTTGACTCCCCAAGGGTCGATTCCTGAAATTCCTTCTGAACTGATGGTGGGTATCCCCGCCGAGCTCATCCGTCGTCGTCCCGATATTCGATCCGCCGAACGACTGATGGCGGCGCAGTTCGAACAGATCGGAATCGCGCAGGCCGAGTTTCTGCCGACGTTCGCCTTCAGCGGCACCCTGGGCTACCAGGCCGCCAAGCTGAGCGATCTCTTCCAAAGTGCCAGTTTCACCGGCACCGCAGCACCCGGCTTTCGCTGGAACATCCTCAACTACGGGCGTTTGCGAAACAACGTTCGAGTTCAGGAAGCTCGCGTGAATCAGATTCGATTCGACTTCGAAAATCTGGTTTTGACAGCACAACGTGAAGTGGAAGATGCGATCATCGAGTACATCAAGAACCGCGAACAATTCGAATTCGATCGCGACAATGCCGACGCCAACCAGGAAGCCGTCACGCTGGCTCTGGCGTCGTACAAGGAAGGTAAAGAGGACTTCGGGCGAGTGTTTGTCGTGCAAACAAACCTCGTTAACGCCCAGGATCGTCTTGTCGCCACCAAAGCCGCCATCGCCCTGGCCGCCATCAAGACCTACAAGTCGCTTGGCGGTGGCTGGGAAGTTCGCTGCCAGGGATTCGCCTCGGGCAACACGGACTTTCAGGCGATCCGGGAAATGATGCCCGACGCAATTCCGCAGACAGACCAGGAATTCCCCATTCCGGCAACCGGTGACACTGTCGAGCCTCCCACGCCTTTCGAACCTTCCGTGATACTCGACCCCACGGACTATCCCACGAATTAACGTGCCGGCCCTTGGGAACGTCTCCTCCAGCCGACGTAGGCCACCTGCCTACGTGAGGTCATCTGCGTACGCGAGCCAACGCCGGCGGGCCACTTCGCTTTCGACGCGCGACCATAACGCGCTTGCTGTGTGTCTCGGCGCCTCGTCCGCTCGCCGAATCTTCCTTCTCGAACGCCGGGATTGATCCAGCATCTTCCGAATTTGCAGGCCACTCCTGTAACAATTGGTATCAGGGCTTTGTGAACGACGATTCTGACCGTTTGGCATCTGCAACTGGCTCGCAGCGGCCACTAGACTGAGGTTGCATTTTCTCTCCTCAGCAATCATCTGAAAGAACCTGACATGAAAACGATCCGCTTTTTGTGCGCGGCCCTGGTGGCACTGGGCGTCACTTCAACTGTTTCCGCAGACCACCACAAGGAGCCGGCGGACGTCGTTGGTGTCTGGAATCTCACTGCCAGTTCCGACAATGGCGACCGCGACCTCCAGATGACCATCAAGAAGGATGGCGACAAGCTATCTGGCAAAACGGTTGACGGTGAAAACGGCGACGTACGAAATTTCGATAGCGTGACCATCAAGGAGAAAATGGTCACGATCAAGATTCCACTGGAAGTCGACGGCAACACGGGCACGATCGTCATCGAAGGTGAGGAAAAGGCCGTTGGCAAACTCGCAGGCGAATGGAGCATCATCGGCGACGACGGCACGGAATACATGAGCGGCGAATTCACGGGTTATCGCGAAGTCGCCCTGGCAGGAAAATGGGACGCCACCACCTCCATGCCCAACGGCAACACGCTTGAGTCCGTGCTGTCCTTCGAGGGCAAGAACTCGGCACTGAAGGGCATGCTCAGCGGCAACTCGGGCGACATCAAGATCGACCGCGCACGGGTTTCCGATAACAAGGTCCGCATCGAATTCGAATTTGAAATGAACGGCAACGTGATTGATGTCGTCATCAAGGCGGCTCCGGAAGGCAAGGACAAACTCGTTGGCGGATGGGTTGCGTCCGGCGATGACGGCAGTCAACTCGCCGAAGGTGACTGGTCTGCACAACGCCAGGCGAAGAGCCTCGCCGGCAAGTGGGACGTCGTGGCGACGGTACCCGATAGCCCCGATTACAACGGTTCAATTGTGCTCGCTGAGAAAGGTGGCAAGTACAGCGGCAAGTTGAGCAGCAGCAATGGCGATTCCAGCTCGATCGATACCGTCAAGGTCGCCGACGGGTACGTGGAATTCTCGCTGCCGTTTGAAAACAGTGGCTACTCCGGAACGCTTTCGGTGAAGGCCAAAATCAGCGACGACAAGCTGGTCGGCAATTGGATGTTTACCGAAGAAGGCGGTAACGAACTGGCTAGCGAAGCGTGGACCGCAACTCGCAAGTAGTCGCGTCACCCGCATTCAACATCGAGGCCATTCAGGGCTCGATGACGGGTTCATGCGTTGCCGGGTCTTCCTCCGCGAGATCCGGCAACGACATGCTCTCTACAACCACCGCGATCGCAAGGCCGAAGAGCAAAGCGGCCACCTGATAGGTCGCGGCGGTACCGGCGCCCGGCAACCAGATGCCCGGCAACTGCTTCCAGAAGCAAAGCGTTAGCCACGCACCCAACATCAGGCTCATCGCCCACCAGCGCACCGTTGGTTTCTTCCTGATTCCGGCGATGGTGATGGCCAACTGGACAAGACCGCCAATGACAATCGTCGGCAGGCAGGCCTGCCAACCAGCGAACATTGCCACGAGCACAAAAACGGCAATGCTGCCGGATCTTCCTCGCCACCTTTCCGGTCCACTTTCGTAACGGCCGACGATCGCAATCGTCAGGTGCAGCAAGACGCCCACGACGAGGCCGAACAGAACATCGCACAGCGGCTGCAAAATGGGTGACTTCCACGGCAGCTCTCTCACCATCGCAAGTGGAGGTAGCAGGGTGAAGTGGCTCCAGCCCAGTCGCGCGACAGCTCCCACACACAGCGAGAACAACACCAGCCTCACCGGAATTCGCAATCGGTCGTACTTGATCAAGGCAATCGTCGCGAGCACTCCCAAAAGAAACGCATGGAGTGCAAACAGGCTGATCAAATCCCACTGCGGTGTAAACAGATTCCACATGATGCCCGGCTTTGTGTTGGGTTCGTGAAACGGCAGATTCCTGCCGCCCGACGCCACCTCGGACCAGAACAACGTGAAGTACATCACGCCGACGAGCACTTCCACCATCAGGTACCGCGGCGAGATCGGTAGTCGGCAGCCGTAGCATCGGCCACGCAGCATCAGCCAACCAAGAATGGGCACATTATGTCGAAACAGGATTGGCGTCTCGCAATACTGGCACCTCGACGGCTTCGACACGAACGTCATCCCCATGGGCATCCGATAGGCGACGACGTTGAGAAAACTTCCTATCGTGGCCCCAAAGACGAAGAACCAGAGCCCTGTCACGGTGACCGTGCCTCGTTCCCGAACCTGCTCTTCCGGTCGCTGTTCGAACGAGAAACCCTGCCCCACAAAATCCGTCGGATCGGCAGGCGGTGCAGTGAGCATCGGCCACGCAATGAAGAGTCCCAGGAGTGCCACGATCGCCGCCACTCCCACCCACAGAGGCCAATTGATATGAAGACGGTGAGGCATGCGGAAATAGTTGAATTAACGGAAATCGGGACCGTTCGCGGGGATCCCGCGTGACGAAAGCCTAGATTAACCGGGACGCGAACCGCAAGCCGACCGATATCGTATTGCGAAAGGCCAATTGCGGTCGTACAGTAATTTGAATTCGCAGCCCGGTATTTCAGGGATAATCGACATGTCATCACCGTCTCCCATCGCACGTCTGGCCATATTTTTGCTGGCCAGCCTTCCCGTTTTTGTGGGTTGTACCGCTTCGACTTCGCCAACGCCGGAGGGGATGGCCGTCCTGCTGGAATCGGAACCGGCAGACGCGTTGGGCGTCAATGATCTGAAGGCCAACCTGCTAACGGGTCTGGTCACTGGCGAATGCACCATCGTCGGTCGCGTCGTAGGCGAAGACGAAGAGTCCTTTGACGCGTCGCAGGCCGTATTCATGATTCGTGATCTGGACCTGAAGGTCGAAGAACACGACGAAGCCGGCGACCATTCCGACTGCAAGTTCTGCCAGGCAGCCAAGGCGGAGGCCATGGAGTCAACCGGATTGGTTCGCGTGGTTGACGAAAGCGGAGCCATCATTCAGACCGATGTCCGCAAGCTCATTGGAATCAAACCCAATCACATCATCGTGGCCACCGGCGAGGGCGTGATGGAAGACGGTACGTTGGAATTTAACGCCAAGCGCGTCTTCATTCGTCCGTAGCGACGGGCCGATCGCAGCGGCGAACTCAGGATACTTCGTGGACCACAATCCGGTTGTGTGCCTCGGCACGAAAATCACCGCTCGCCATCAGAACGACAAGGTCCCCGGCACTCAGAACGCGATTCGCTTTCCCCCACTCGTCGATAAACGTGCGTAGCGACGAAACGTCTGTCGGTGCACCGCTAACCGGTTCGATACCCCAATACAGGGCCATCTGCCGTAGCGTCTGGTCCCTGTCACTCACGGCAATGCTCGCAATTGAATCGCGCTGCTTCGCTTTGGTAAGTGCCGTACGTCCGCTGTGGGTCTGAATGGCAACCACGCGGGCCTTCAGCCGCTCGGCAATTCGGGCTGCACCATAAACAACGGCTTCGGTAACCGGATGCACGGCGGCCTTTTCGGGATCCGGTTCGATACGTTCAGGCGGATGTTCGATCAACCGTTTTTCCGTCGCCAACATGATGCGATTCATCACGGATACCGCTTCGGTAGGAAACTTGCCGATCGCCGTTTCCCCGGAAAGCATACACGCATCGGCTCCGTCGAGAATCGCATTCGCCACATCGCTGGCCTCTGCCCGAGTTGGTCGCCTTGATTCCTGCATGCTGTCCAGCATCTGCGTTGCCACGATGACGGGACGACGATGCTTCGTACAACTATCGATGATTCGCTTTTGTTCGACAGGCGTTCGCTCGATATCAATTTCAACACCAAGATCACCACGCGCCACCATGACGCCACCGGAAGCGAGCACAATTTCGTCCAGGCATTCGAGAGCTTCGGGCTTCTCAATCTTGGCGATCGTCAACGCCTGGCTCCCCAGTTCCCGCAACATGACCTGCAGTTCCCGAATCTCCTCGGCCGATCGTACGAAGCTGAGACTGACAAAGTCGACGTTGTTCTGAGCTGCCCACACGGCATTTACGCGGTCCTTTTCCGTGATGGATGGCACGCTGAGTTTCACACCGGGCAGATTGACGCCCTGGCGGCTCCGCAGCACGCCGGGCGCGAAGACTTTGCACTGAACCCGATTTTCCTCCTTCGCGACCACGGTCAAGCCGACGGTGCCGTCCGCCAGTAGGACGCGATCGCCTTCGCTCAGTTCTTCCAGCAGCTTGGGGTAATTGCTGGTGAGTTCCGTCTCCGACGTCGAATCCGTGCCCTCGACGAAGTCCAGACGATCCCCCATCGAACATTCCAGCGGATCTTTCACCAGCGTACCCAAGCGAATCTTGGGACCGGCCAGATCGGCCAGAATTCCAATGGGCCGATCCTGATGGCTTGCCGCCCAGCGGATGTTGCCGACGATTTCGCCATGCTGTTCCGGGTTCCCATGTGCCATATTGATCCGAAAAACGTCCACGCCAGCCGAAATCAGCTCGCCTAGTTTCTCTCGAGACGAACACGCCGGCCCGACTGTGGCCACAATTTTGGTTCGCGCCCGGTCATGCACGGGCTGAGTCGTTGGCGTTGTCATCGTAGAACTCCATGGCAATGTGACTGGATGCGTACCAGTTTGTTCACGCGTCGGATTGACGCTGGTCGCTTCCGAGCGACACAATACCACTGGTCGGTTTGTCGTCGCAATATCGCGAGCCGGAGTGTGTAGTAGCGATGAACTCGCAAGAATCCCCTGAGATCGATTCCAAACCGGCGAAGTCCGGATTCTCGACGGCCCTGATTCTGGGCTTGGTTGTCTGCCTGGCAGCGGCTATTTGGGGCGTGATGGCAATTCGCGCCAATCGCATGCCGGCCATGAACCAGGCAGACTTCGATACCGCTCGAGCAAAATGGACGACCGGTCACCCGGATAGCTACGACATTACCGTCGAAGTCACGGGCATGCAGCCTGGCACCTACGAAGTTCGTGTCGAAAATGGACTCGCCGTCGCCGCCTCCTTTGACGGTCGCGCACTCAAACGACAGCGGACGTTTGGAACGTGGGCCGTTCCCGGCATGTTTGACACACTGTCTCGCGATCTTGAAACCAACGAACAACAGAATTACCTGATGCTGGGAGCGGTGTTTGACCCAACCTACGGCTTCCCGGCGCAGTACCAACGCATTGAAATGCGAACCGGCGCGCACGATGCCTTGCAGTGGAATGTGACCAAGTTCGAACCCCATGAAATGAACCTGACGGAATGACGTACTGGAAAGACAAAGTTGTCGTCATTACCGGCGGCTCAGCCGGGCTCGGGTTGGAACTGGCAAGGGCCTGCATCGCCAATGGGGCCAACGTCGCCCTGATCGCTCGCAATGAACTTCGGCTTCGCGAGGCAACCGAAGAACTGGGCCCATCGAGCCAGAAGTTTGTGGCAGACATTACCGAGCAGAAGCAGGTTGACGAGTGCGTCGCGAATGTGCTTGGCCACTTCGGCAAGGTCGACGCGCTTTTCAACTGTGCGGGGAAGTCCGACCGCGGAGCAATTCTGGACACGACGCCCGAGCAGTTTCTGGAGCTGTATGAACTGAACTTCCTCGCCCTCGTACGTTGCACGCGCGCATTTATGCCATCGCTGCTGGAAACGAACGGGCACGTCGTGAATATCGGTTCGCTCGCGTCAAAATCCGTCTCACGTTTCATTGGGGCCTACCCTGCCAGCAAATTTCCGGTGGCCGCCTACTCGCAGCAGCTTCGACTGGAACTGGACGGCCGCGTGCACGTACTGCTGGCCTGCCCCGGTCCTGTCGCCCGCGCGGATTCCGGAACCCGCTATGACAATACAGACGTCCCGGAGTCCGCTCGACAGCCGGGAGGTGGCGTGCGGCTGAAGGGGCTCGATCCGGCGAAGCTGTCGGCTCGAATTCTGAAGTCGTGCCAACGAGGGGATTTGGAATTGGTACTTCCCGCGAAGGCCAGACTACTTTTCATCATTTCGCAGATCTCACCGCGGGTCGGTGACTGGCTGGTCAGGAAGATGACAAGTTGAAAACCAGGGCGCAGGTGCAGCTGCTCATCCGTGACTAGAATGATGACCAGCGAATTCTTCCTGCAACGCGATTCCTTTCAACCGGACAATTCTGATGGCAGTGGAATGGTACGTCCTGAACGACGACGACGAGCTGGGCCCATTCACCGTTGCGCAAATGCGAGCACAGGCCGCTACCGGCCGCATCGTTGCCGACACACGCGTTCGTCGTGGCCGTAGCGGAAAGTGGTTTGCAGCCAGAAACGTAACCGGCTTGCTACCGGCGGACGGTGAAGCGCCAGAACCTGAATCGCAGGGTCGTGGAAAAGCAAAACCCGTCGTGAACAGGCCGAGCGATTCAGCGGCGGCAGCAGCTGAGGACGAGGGCACGTATCTCGTACCAGTGTTTAATCGAAAACGCCGCGCGATCGTGTTCGGCGTGCTGGTGGCCTTCATTCTTGTTGGGCAAGCGCCGCTCTACAAACAACTCTTCTTCGACCTCACGATGGGCCTGATCATCGGCTCGTTTCCGCTCATTGTCGTCAAGGAAAAGACAATCGAGCAAACGCTCTACATACTCTTCTACCCGGCCCACAAGAAAGTTTGGAAGCTGCGTGACTTTGTCGGCGTGGAGGCGGAGGTGGAACAACGCATCACGGACCAGTTCGGCTGCCTGGTGCTGATCTTTTTCTGGATGGCAATCCTGTGGCGATTCTTCGATTTTCTGATGCCGTGGCTGGGCGGCGTTTACAAGTTGTATCTACGAGAATACACGGACGAACGCATGGTCATATGGCAAGGCAGTAGCGCCGCCGATTATGAAGCCAATCTGGCCCTATTTGAATCGCGGAATTTACCCATCAGCTAGTTCCGAATCCAGCCGCCAGACACACCCCCGCTGGTTGTATTTGGACCGGGAATCTGAGACGATGTGGGACTCAACACAACGCATTTTCGGCCTCTCATAGGGCCACGAATCGACAGCAAGGATCTATTCATGTCAGCATTCCCGGAAATCTCGAAAATCGAGTACGAAGGTCCCGAATCCAAAAACCCGCTGGCTTTCCACTGGTACAACCCCGACGAGGTTGTTGAAGGCAAGACAATGCGGGATCACATGCGATTCAGCGTTGTCTACTGGCACACCTTCCGCGGAAATGGCAGCGATCCCTTCGGCGCTCCGACCATGGTGCGTCCGTGGGATGACGGTTCAGAATCCGTTGAGAACGCCCAGAATCGGGCTCGGGTCGCTTTCGAGTTTACCGAGAAGCTGGGAGCACCCTACTACGCCTTCCACGACCTTGATGTCCGCCCGGAAGGTTCGTCCCTGGCCGAGTCCAACAAGAACTTTGACGCCGTCGTCGAGGTCCTCAAAGAGGAACAGGAACGCACCGGCATCAAGCTTCTGTGGGGCACGGCGAACATGTTCAGCCACCCGCGCTACATGCACGGCGCGGCGACCAGCTGCAATGCAGATGTATACGCCTATGCCGCCAGTGCCGTTCGCAAGTGCATCGAGGTGACGCATCATCTCGGTGGCGAAAACTATGTTTTCTGGGGCGGTCGCGAAGGCTACCAGAATCTCTACAACACCGATATGAAACGCGAGCTGGATCACCTCGGTCGCTTCTTCCACATGGCCTGCGACTACGCAGACAAGATTGGATTCAAGGGAACCTTCCTGATCGAGCCCAAACCCAAGGAGCCGACCAAGCATCAGTACGACTCGGATGCCGCGGCCTGCATCAACTTCCTTCGTGCCTACGACCTGACGGATCGCTTCAAGCTCAACATCGAAACCAACCACGCGACACTTGCGGGCCATTCGATGATGCACGAGCTGGACTATGCCGGCGGACAGGGCCTACTGGGTTCCATCGATGCCAATACCGGCGACATGCTGCTGGGCTGGGACACGGACCAGTTCCCCACCGACATCTACCTCTGCACGCAGATCATGATGATGCTACTGAAGCACGGTGGTGTCGCACCGGGCGGCGTCAACTTTGACGCCAAGGTTCGTCGTGAGAGCTTCGAACCGATCGATCTGTTCCACGCTCATATTGGCGGCATGGACGCATTCGCGCGTGGCCTGAAAATCGCTGCAGCCATGCGAGCGGACGGAGCATTCGACAAACTAATGACCGAACGGTACGGCAGTTGGGACACTGGCGTCGGAGCGGAAATCGAAGCCGGCAAGCACTCGCTCGAATCACTCGAGGCTTACATGCTGGAAAAAGGCGAAGCTGCCCCGAATGCGAGCGGCCGCCAGGAACTGCTGGAAAACATGGTCAACATGTACATCTGATTCTCGTCGACCAGGTCACGAGAATTTCAGTACGCGTCGAAGAGCCGCCGTAGAACCCGGTGGCTTTTTTCGTACTAGTCGATGAGCTGCAGCCCTACGTTGATACCATCATCGGTCGATTCGACACGCATGACCTTGGCCATCCGTCGAATTCGCTGATACATAGCCTTGATCGTCTGACCAACCCGAAGCTGGTAGTCTTCCGCAAGGAACACACCAAGACCGGAATCCGATGTATCAACAACTCGCCCCTCAACGCGACCACTGTGCATGTAGAGCGCAATGACTTCGCTATTCTTGACAGTGGACCGGTTACCTTTTCTTCGACGAATTCGTGCCATGCGTTCGACTCCCGCAATTACTCCAATCTTGCAAAAGTCTACGACACCACAAGGCAGCGGCAAGTAAATACCCTCGCCCGATTCTGCAGGACGCTAGGCATGATGACAAATTGCCACACGGACATCGGAACCTGTCGCCGCACTCCGCCACGCGGAATCGATTTCGGTTAGCTCGAAATTCTGACTGACGAGTTCCGCGAACGGGTATTTGCTCGCATTACGAACCAGGAATTCGACCGCTGTTGAAAGGTCGACTGCCGAGTAATTGTGGACACCGTGAATCTTCAGCCAGCGCCGCACAATCATCTCTGGACTGATTGGAATCGATTCACTGGGGAAGACCGACCCCACAAGCACGGCGTTACCTCCGACTCGCAGGAAGTGGATCGCGGCCTGAACCGCCTGGTTGTGACCAGAGAATTCAAACGCGAAGTCCGCTCCGCGTCCCGAAGTAAGCTGTTCGATTTCGAATTGGGCGTCGGACAAATTGCCCACTACCGAGCTCGCCCCAAACTTCGTCGCGAGCTCGCCCCGCGCCGCCTGTGGTTCGACAACCACAATCGACTCGGCACCAGATTCTCGCGCCCATGCAACGGCCGTCAGGCCAAGCATTCCCGCCCCCAGCAGAAGCACACACTTCCCCTTGCAGGAATCGACCTGCCGAAAGGCCGCCGCGACGGTAGCGGTTGCACAGTTCGCTGGACAAGCGATACGTGCATCCAGCGTTTCCGGAACCTTGACGATCGCAGTTCCCGGCTGAAGCTGGCAATGCGAACCAAACCCGCCGGTCGCCGGCAGTGCCGTGGTGACGGGCTCATGTCCGTACTTGAACAATCGCTCGCACTTTTGCGACAGCCCGTTCTGACACCAGAAGCACTCGCCACAAGACGCGTGAATGGACCAGGTAATACGATCTCCAATGGCCAACGGAGTTCCGGAAATGTCCGAGACACCGCCCGCCGGCAATCGCTCGATGCGACCAATGATTTCATGCCCCAGCACCATGGGACCGGACAAGGGGCGACGCCCCTCGATCGTATGCAGGTCTGATCCACAGATGGTGCACATTTCTGTTTTGACGATGACCTCACCTTCGGCCGGAGATGGCAATTCCGTCTCGCGCAGCTCGAAGGGAGCACCGGTCTCAGTCAGCACGGCTGTCTTCGCATGGATTGGGCTCATGCTGGCGAATCTCCCGGAACGGTTGCCTGAGGCGTTGGATTGGCGAGGCCACCACGAGGCAGCTTCTTCGAGAAGTAGAAAATCAGACCCACAGCCGCAGCCAGCGAGAACAAACTGACGAACAGGGTCAGCCCCTTGAACAAGCCAAGTATCTTGAGTTCTTCGCCGGCAGTCTGTCGGAATACCATGACACCCACATAGCCCAAATAACCGACGGCGTCAGCAAGGTACATCAGGTATCCAATGTTGGCCGTCTCCTGAACGGAAGCAATTAACCGTTCAAAGATCGTCGTATGGTAGGCGACGTAGGGAATGTACATTCCCAATCCAACCAACACCATGAACGGAAAGGGTTTCAGAAAACCGGCGGAATGACCAAACAGTGCGGCAAGCACAATCAAAAATCCGACCACCAGCAGCCCCAGCGAACTCAACAACGCCTTGCGGTTGCTCCGGATGGTAATCGCCAGTCCATTCACGACGACCACGACGAGCGCAATCAACGTTTCGGTCCTTGCATACACGCCTGGCTCTTCTGCACCGGGCAGCAATTCGTTCCAGATCTCGACCGCAAAGTCGTCGCGAATACTTCGCACGATCGTCAACAGAATAAAAACGACGATCAGAAACCCCAGGGAGAAGCCATGCTTCTTCAGAAACAGCCAGCGATCTGCCGACGTCATCGGCTTTCGTTGCTGCCGCATGGCCACGTCGGTTGCCGAAGGAGGCGGAATGCGACTCAGCATCCACACCGCGACGAGTAACCCAGGCAGGAAGATCAAACCGGTCACGAACGGCATCCAGAAATCAGACACACCGTGCTCGAGTATCAGCCAACGCCCGACCGACTTCACGACGCCGGAAGAAACGATAAAGCTTGCACACAACCCGGCCGCCAACGCTTCGGTGGATCTGCGACCTTCCAGAAAGGCGAGCACCAGGCCGAACACCATTCCCAGCGGCAGCCCGTTGAGGAACAGCATCAGTACGTTCCATGGCGGCGGAACAACGGCAAACCCCAGCAAGGCAAGCTCCGCGAAGGCGATCAGCCCAATGATCGACACGGCCCGACGATTGGCGGGCATCTCGGAGATCACCTTGATGCCAATGAACTTCGAAAGCGTGTACCCCGAAACCTGCGCCGCGATCAGGACAATCTTGAGTTCCGTTCCTGCGAACGTCAGCCCGGTAAACTTTCCCGCCGTGAATGGCTTACGAAAAGCGTACATGCAGAAGTACGTTCCGAAAGCGGCGGCGATGCAATAGGTGCTGAAAGCTGTGTCAGATACCCAGTGAGATGAAGGCGTCGAATCATTCGAATCCGGTCCCGGCTCGGGAAACTCTGACATAGTGCAATCCGCATAAAAAAAGGGCGTGAACCAAAGTCCACGCCCATCTTAGCTTCGTACGCTGCGGCGAATACTACAGGATGTAGCCTTCTTCGCCATGTTCGGCCAAATCGAGTCCACGAATCTCGTCTTCTTGGCTAACTCTTAATCCCATGGTCGCATTCAAGACGAAGAGCAGGATCAACGTGGCCACGACGGAGAAGGCAGCAGTGATCAAGACCGCAACAATTTGCCCGGTCAGGATCGAACCACCCTCGATCACGCCCAAAGGAGCACCGTCGGCCATGTTGTTGACCGCTCGAGTGGCAAATACACCCGTTAGCACGGCACCCAACGTGCCACCAACTCCGTGAACGCCGAAGGCGTCCAGCGAATCGTCGTAGCCAAAGGTAGACTTCACTTTGCTACACGCGAGGTAACAAATGATTCCGGCGGCCAGCCCCATGACCAGAGCGGGCATCGGATTGACGAATCCAGCCGCTGGTGTGATGCAAACCAGCCCGGCAACGGCACCGGAAGCAGTACCCAGAATCGACGGACGTCCGTGGAACATCCACTCCGCCACGGCCCATGCAACGGCGCCAGCGGCGGCAGAAAAGTGCGTGACCACAAACGCGCTGGAAGCCAGCCCGTCGGAAGCCAGCTCGCTACCGGCATTGAATCCGAACCAGCCAACCCACAACATTCCCGCACCAAGAGCGGTGTAGGTCAGATTGTGCGGACGCATGTCGTCACTACCGAAGCCAAGTCGCTTGCCCATAAAGATGCAGCACACAAGTGCCGAAATTCCGGAACTGATATGCACAACCGTGCCGCCGGCAAAATCGAGTGCACCGCCGGAGAACGCGCCCTCTTCGCCAAATGCGAGTACACCGCCATCCCAAACCCAGTGACACAGCGGACAGTAGACAAACGTGCCCCAGAGAATCATGAACACCGTCATCGTCGAAAACTTCATGCGTTCGGCAAATGCCCCGCAGATCAGCGCCGGCGTGATGATGAAGAACATCCCCTGAAAGACCATGTGGGTCAGCCGCGGAATACTGCCTTCCATTGGAACACTGGGCGCACCGGCCGCTTCATCCCATTCGGATTGCACGTTCTGCATGAACATGTATTCCGTGTTGCCTATCCATGGGCTGTAGCCTTCGTCACCGGGCGAACCGCCGAAAGCGAGACTGTAACCCCATAAGCCCCAGATGACCGTCATCAATCCCATCAGGAAGAGACACTGCATCATGACGCTGAGCACGTTCTTCTGACGGACCAGTCCGCTGTAGAACATTGCGAGTCCCGGTGCCGTCATGAACAACACGAGTGCGCTACACGTGAGCATCCATGCGTTGTGACCGGCCAGTGCCGCGTCAGCAATCGCCTGTGCGGTGTCATCCTGAGCACAGCAAATAGAAGTAAACAGGCCAAGCAGACACACCGTCTGCGCAGCAATGCGAAAGAGTTTCATCGAAAATCCGCCTTTTCTAACTCAAGTCGTTAAAAGTTGGCATGGTTCGCCAACGACAGCCCCGTCGGATTACCCATCAATGCCTGAGGTAATCCGACGGGTTTCCGCTGTCAGTGAAGCAAACTGCCAACAGGATTAGTTACCCGTTGAATGAATATGCCTCCATCCCGTGTTCCCCAATATCCAGCCCCTTCATTTCTTCGTCGGCATCGACGCGAAGCCCCATTGTGGCCTTCAATGCACCACCGACGACCAAACAGAAAACCAACGTGAACGCGCCAATCGCCGCGATGCCTGTCAGCTGCTTGACGATTTGCTCAGGTCCAGCCATCGCCCCAAAGAGGCCAACAGCCAGTGTGCCCCAGATTCCGCACACAAGGTGCACGCTGATGGCTCCAACCGGGTCATCAATTTTGACAACGGCGTCGATCACGATCACGGATACGTAGGCCAGAATACCGGCGATCGCTCCAATCAGAATCGCGTCCAAACCGGACATTTGATCCGCTCCGGCAGTAATACCGACCAGCCCGGCAAGAATTCCGTTCAATGCCATACTGAGGTCAGGCTTGCCACCGTGAAGCCACGATGCAATCGCCGCAGCCAGTCCACCAGCGGCGGCGGCTGTCGAAGTCGTCACCAGCACCAGCGAAACAAGGCCGGGATCCGCATTAAGGACAGATCCACCGTTGAAGCCAAACCAGCCAAACCACAGCAGGAAGACACCAACAGCGGCCAGCGACATGTTGCTAGGTGGAATAGGATGGACGCGGCCATCCACGTACTTTCCATTACGCGGCCCCAACATCCAGGCCATCACGAGAGCTCCCCAACCTCCTACGGAGTGAACGAGCGTCGATCCGGCGAAGTCGTAAAAGCCGCGGTCGTCCAGCCAGCCATAGCCCCATTTCCATGAACCGGCGATCGGATAGCAGATCGCCACGAACAATGTGCTGAAGACAAGGAACGTGGAAAGTTTGACGCGTCCCGCCACAGCCCCAGACACAATCGTCGCGCACGTCGCAGCAAACATTGCCTGGAAGAAGAAGTCGGTATAGGCCGTGTAGCCAGCGTTGTAGGCCGGCGAAGCAAAACCAGCTTCCCCCGCCTGAGCCAGACCATTCATCATGAAGTCAAAGCCGCCGAAGGCCAGCACATTGTTGCCGGTGTTGTCTTCGAAGCCCGGCGGGTACATGAGATTGAAACCGGAGATCAAATACGTCAAAAACCCAATGCAAATAATCATCGAGTTCTTGAACAGAATGTTGACCGTGTTCTTCGCGCGGGTCAGTCCGCTTTCCAGCGTCGCGAAACCGAGATGCATGATAAAGACCAGCATCCCGGCAATCATGATCCACAAGTTGTGGACGATGAATTCGACGGGAATCTCCACAGCCTCGGCGGATTCCGCTGCGCCGGCACCGTCTACGGCAACTTCCGCAACGCCATCTTGCCCCCAGACCGCGAAGCTTGGCGACAGGGTGGCGAGCCCCAGAACACCGACGAACAATAGTGATTTAATACCTGGACGAAACATAGTGAACGATGTCCCCCATCAAGATTGATTGGTTCACGGAGGACCACGCGTCACAAGAGCTTGTGCGCTCATACATCAGAAACCTCCGCCTGGTTATGAGTTTGAAGCCAACCGCTGGCCTCAGGAGGAATCCACCACTCGCTTGCCTGGTTGCCTGAAGTGCGCGCGGGAATCCTGCATTTGCGCATACCGATGCCGCCTACACCGATATTACGCATCGACAAAAGAGTAATTTGCATTGACAGCAGAGTAAAGACCCCAAAAACTGCGGCCAGGACAAGGTTACACGACGAAGTACTGCCCTGAGTCACACCCAGCATTCCTGCATTATCATGTCTGACGTCGAATGATCCGTACGAACCATGCGAAAACAGACCGCAACCTCCCGGGAGACAGCCACTTGAATCGCAGATTGATACACACGGCCTTGATGATGGTGGTCGTTTGCACGACGCTCAACGCGCAAGACGCGACGTCGCCAGGCAAGTCGACCGGAAAATATGTCATCATCCACGCCGATGACGCCGGCATGTCCCATTCCGTCAATCGGGCCACGATCGACGGGATGCAGAAAGGCATGGTGTCTTCCGCGAGCATCATGGTGCCGTGCCCGTGGTTTCCCGAGTTTGCTGCGTTCGCCAAAGACAATCCCGATGGCGACTACGGAATTCACCTGACGCTCAACTCGGAATGGGACCTCTATCGATGGGGCCCCGTCTCCGATCCGTCGAAAGTTCCCAGCCTGATCGATGAGCATGGCTTCCTCTGGGACAACGTCCAGCAGGTTGCCGAGAACGTCAAAGTCGAAGAGGCCGAGATTGAACTGCGGGCACAGATTGATCGGGCCGTGAAATTCGGTGTCAAACTGAGCCACCTGGACACCCACATGGGCGCGGTACTCAGTCGTCCAGATCTGGCGAAGCTCTATGTGCGTCTGGGAATCGAGTACGACCTGCCCGTACTGTTCGTGCGCCCGTCTCCAACCAACAAGCTGGCGGAGCAGTATCCGGACGCGATCAAGATGGTGCCCGTTCTGGATGCAAAGGGCCTACCGCTACTCGATGAGCTCTATCAGTTTTACGATCAGGGCACATACGAAAAGCGCAAGCAGATCTACCTGAAGACGCTCCGCGAACTGCCCACCGGCACCAGCCAGATTATCATTCATTGCGGATACGACGACAGCGAATTACGCCACATAACCGGCAGCTACCCGATTCGCGACACCGATCGTGCAATCTTTATGGACAAAGACGTCGAAGCCGAGATCAAACGTCTCGGCGTTGAGATCATTACCTGGAAGCAGTTCCGGGAGATGCAGAAGGAACGCAATTGACGCCCGGCCGCATAGCCCAAAACACCCTTCCCCATTACTTGTCCTGAGAGAAGATCAGTGCGCTATACGGCGGTAGTGAGATACCTCCCGAGAACGGCATACGATCGTAGTCCAGTTCGTCCGCGTGTGTGTCGAACGCAGGGACTTCCCCAAAATCGACATCGTAAATTGCAGCGTCCGTGTTGGCTCGAAGCTTCCACGTTCCTCCCGAAGGAAGACCGATTCGGTACTCCTTGAATTCGCGATTGGAGAAGTTGAATACAACAACAACGTCATCACCCGCTCCGCCATCATCCCAACGATGCATCGCCAGAATCTTGTCGACGTTGTTGACGTGGTGAACGTTGACATGATTGCCCGCCAACCCACGCGTGTTGTCGAACCAGTTGCGTCGCAGACGAATCAGATCGCGATAGAGCTGAACGATTCCGGCATAGCGTTCACATCGTGACCAGTCGAGCGGATCCGTATCGGCAAACCACCGATCCTCCAGAAACTCCTGTCCCTGAAACAGCATGGGGATCCCAGGCGATGTAAGCACCACGGCAGCCCCCAACGTCGATCGCTTTCGCGAGAACCAGCTATCCGGGTATCGCGGCCAGATTTCTTCCGCCACGCGCGCCTGACCATTGGCCACTTCGTCGTGCGACTCGGTGTAGATGACCCGGTCGGTAGCTGCACCGTGGAAGTTCTGAATCGCGTTGGCAACCCGCACCATATCTCGATCGGTGTCATCGGGCGTCACGATTGAATGCCGCACGGTGTGAACAAAGTTGGCCGACCACTGCGAATCAAACCCCGCACCGCCGGTCGAAGTGTCACGCGTGATCCAGTCATCGTTCCGCAGGTCTTCCGCGATCATCAATTTCCACGGCTGTCGGGCATCGACCTCGTCGTTAATCCATTGCATAACGCCCCAGCCATCGGGCAAGTCATCACCAAACCCGCTCACTGATCTGATGTAGGCGGTTGCATCGAACCGAAGACCGTCCAACCGGAATTCCTCCAGCCAGAACAGTGCATTATCGCGCAACATCTGCCGAACTTCGCCGCGTCCGTAGTCAGGCCGGGTATGGCCCCATGGAGTGTGAGCACGGTTGTCGTCGTAGATGTAGATGCCGCCGCTGTGCCCAAAGTCACTCCAGCCATCAAACTGCCAGAGATCAATGTCCGTCGGCCCGAGGTGATTGAACACCACGTCCAACACGACAGCGATACCACGTTCATGGGCGGCCTTCACGAAGCGACGCAAAGCCTTGGGTCCGCCATAATCACGCTCGATGGCGAACAGATGAGCCGGGTTGTAACCCCAGCTGCGAGCGCCCGGGAATTCAGCGGCCGGCATGAGCTCGATGCAGTTGACGCCCAACTCATTGGCAAGATAGTCCAGCTTCTCAATCGCTCGGTCGAATGTTCCCGGCAACTCGCACGGACTGTCATTGAACGTGCCGATGTGCATCTCGTAGATGACCCATTCGTTCCACGGCGGCGTGCGATAACCTTCGGTGTCTCCCCAGTCGAAATCAGGATTGATAATCACGCTGTTACCATCCGAGTTCGTCATCTCACGTGCGTAGGGATCATTGCGCAGCAGGACTTCCAGCCCGTTGTGAATGGCGTACTTGTATTCGTCGCGATACGCCGCACCTTCCACGATGCCTGCCCAGTAGCCGAAACCCTCTGGCTTGAGAAAGTCAGCTTCGGGATTCCAGTTATTAAATGAACCAACAACCGAAACACGATCGGCATGCGGCGCCCACACTCGAAAGCGGCACGCTGTGCCTTCCAGGTTAGCGCCCATTCCCGGTCGGACAGTGGCCGTACCTTCGGCGACGACCTCGTGAGATGACTTTTCGTTCATACGATTTGGTTTGGTTGGAAGTTAGGTTGATACCAGGTTCAGACGCCAGAGCCTCACAACCCATACGCAATTCCTGCGTCGGGAGCGCACCCCAGCTGACATGGCGCCTAGATGAAATGTAGCACCTGGATCCGGCAGAATGAGTACCGATGGTGCGATTATTTCGCTTCCACGGCCTGTCACGTTTGAACCGGAAAGAGACGTTCGCCACGGAAGGCGAACACAGGGCCTACCGACCGGTGGAAACCGTGACTTTCGCCCAATAAACGTGCTTACGATCGGCGCGTTGCCGAGCGTCTTCCAGCAGCGTCTCGAGATCGGGAATTACGTCCGTGCGTTCTTTCTTGCCGTTTACCGACACTTCCACACGTTTGTCAAAATCGAAGAGCTCCGGCGAAAACCAGACGGTCGTCTCCGCCGCTCCGCCCGATCGCACGTTGACGCGATTATTTGCCAGGCTGACTTTGATTTCCGCAGAAACCGGTTTGACCGCGGGCCATTCAAAAGGAGACACCATGGTTCGCGACGAAAACCTGGCAAATTCGGTAAACCAGAAGAAGTTGTCCCACGGCCGCATGGTGTCGACTTCGAATTCTCGTGGAATGGGGGAACGCTGTTGTAACGCCATCCATTCGAACACGCGGGGGCTTTCTTCGAAAAAGTGTTCGTTGCCACGCCCCTGGTATTGAACAATCACCGGGTCATACCCTGGTCGCATGTATCGATTCAGGTGGATTGAATTGGAGTGAATCTTGTTTCCATCCAACTCACCGAACACGAAGTACATCGGAAAGTGCTTGGGATTGCGATCGTAAAAGGTAACGTACTGGGGCGAATTGCTCCCGTAGTCCGCACGCGCACCAATGAGCACCATTCCGGCCCAGAGATCCGGGTGCGAAACGGCGATATCCCACGCGGCATCGGCGCCCAGGGCGTGCCCGGAGATAAAGACCCGGTCACTGTCGATGGAAAAACGACGGAACGCATCTCTCAACGCCGTCAACACAACGTGATGTTCCCGCGCCGAGAACTCGTGCTTCTTCTGGCCCTTCTTCGTCCAGTGAGGAGCAATCACGATATAGCCGTTGCGAGTCGCCATGCCTCCGCGCATCTTCAACTGCTCGTTGAATTCCCCCGCCCACCAGACAATCTGTGCTTCCGGCGTCGAGTTGCTACCGTGAAGCGATATGGCTGCGGGGTAATTCGAATAGGGATCGTATTCCGGTGGAAGCTGCACCGTGTAGCGGACGGGAAATCCTTCCGGCATGCCCGGCACATCAACGACGAAATGGCCCGGGATCTCCGTTGCCTCAGGAAAATCCAGTGGCGGCACCATGTTTTGCAACAGCCGATCGACATACTCCGGCGTGCCACCTTCCCGGTCAGCGATCCGCGACAGCAGTTCTTTGCGAATGTGCCTCCGTTCCGGGCCCATGGCACGCAGATATTCGCGCACGAGGTTGCGGACTTCCAACAGGCTACTGGCGACTTCAAGGTTCTGGATCACCTGCCCCTGGCCCAGCAACCAACCGCTCATCGCGATCGCCAGTTTTTCGTCATCCTGCAGACCCGTCCCGCCGACAAGATTCAGAAAGTCGGCCATCCGTGGGAGGTTATAGATATTCAACGAATCACGAATCTCTTCGTGAAGCTGTGCGATCATCTTCTGACGTGGTGGATCGCCATCGGCCGACTCCACCAGCGGCGCGAGCGCAGTTAGCACGCGTTCGGCCTTCTGCTGTACACCTTCGTATTCCGCCAGAATTTCGCTGGCCTGAATGAGGCTCTCCGTGGCCGCCCCCGTATTGCCGAGTCCATTTAGCAGGAAGGCGGCAAACTTGTGCTGCCCTGCCCTGCGGCGTTCCTGAATCTCCTTCATGACCAGTTCCGTGCTCTGCTGAACAAGGATCTGATACTGGCGATCCAGCTTCTGATTGTTGACGTCGGGCTGCTTCAGAATCTCTGCCAGTTCCGCCGTCGCCTGACGGTAGCGATCAGAAAGGAACAGGATTCGTACCAGGTCCAACCGAGCTTCCACCGGATCTTCGCCATGAGCCAGAATGACCGAGCGCAACTGATCGGCAGGAATCGAGCTGGTGGCGATACGCATATCCCAGTCGTACTTTGGGCTCTGCAGTCGCGTGTAGATCGGCGATATCTCAACGATCTCCTGAGCAACGGTTTGCCGGCCCTCGTTGGTCATCACCGTAATCGTGCGTCGCCCAAACTTGTTGAACGGCGTCGCCCCAAACACGGCTCCCAGCGTCCCGACACGTTTTCGCCCCGTTTGGTTGCGACGGTTGATTTTGATGACCGTCTCCTGCTGGGCGTCCGCAGGTGGAGCTGCGAGATTTCGTTTTGGAAAAAATGTTCGCCGCAGTTCGTCATCGACGATCACGATGTTCCGCACCGTCACGCCGCCGGCAGTGACATTGCGTACCGTCAGGTCTTTCGATATCTCATCAATACTGCTGAATTTGCCCTCAAAAACCGCGCCGTTCTTCAGTGTCAGTTGATAGAGGCGACTCTGTGCCATCGCCGATCCGGCAAACAGCAGCAGAAACAGGGCCGCAAAAACTCTTGAGGGCAAAATCGGACCCATATGTTTGAACTCCGCCGACGAACTCCGGATTGATAGTCTTCATTGTGAGGCGGCCGAACAAGGCAAGTCAACCAAATCGGACATTGCCACCTGGATTCCAGGCTTGCAAACTGTCGGAAGCGGAAAAACCGTCAAAACTGAAGTCGACGGATTGGCCCTATGATGGATGTGGGACGGGCGACTTTCTTCCCTGGTGTCGGTCAACTAACCTGAAAACCTGTCTGTTATCTGGAACACATTCGCATGCCGATCCATTTTAGCTGTCCACATTGCGGTCAACTGCTGAGCGTTGCCCAAAGGAAAATGGGGCAGCCCGTTCAATGCGTGACGTGCGGAGGCGGCGTGCTGGTTCCGCCACCGACGGCAGCGTCGGACGCAGTGAAGGAACTGCCCTCAGACGTGCCGGGCATTGCACCACGCTCACCGCATGAGGAACCGCTTGCGCCCGTCGCGAATCCTCCAACGCGGTCCTCAAGGCCCCACGCCCCGGACGTCATCCTCTGGAATTCCCCCGTCCCGGTAACCCGCGCTGCACTCTACTTCATCGGCGGCCTGATCCTTGGTGTTGGAATCATTTCGTTCGTGCTGGGCTGGGCGATGGGATCGTCACTCGTTCAACCGCAACTTGCCGCTGCCGCCAATTCCACGCGGCACACGATCTCCGGACAGATCACCTACCAAACATCGAATGGTCGGATCGCCGCTGATACCGAATCCGTGGTCATCGCGCTCCCCAAGGGCCAACGTCCCGATGAAAAGTTTGCGATCACGACGCTTCGTCCGGAGACTCCGCAGAATCTGCCTCGGGATCCCGTCTACCAGGCGATTCGCTCCCTGGGCGGCGATCTGACGCGTACCAATCGAACGGGTGATTTCGAACTGGTTGTTCCCTCGCCGGGCGACTATTACGTGCTGATGATTTCAGCCCACTATGCGCGAGACCGTGATCAACCTCCCACGACAAAGGAAATCGTCGAACTGGGCTACTACTTCCAGAATGCCAACGAACTGCTTGGAAACAACGACTTCTGGTGGACCGGACAACTGGTTCGAACGTCAAAGACACTCGACCGCCTCTTCGGTAGAAACCAAAACGAACGCTAGAGTTTTCACTAGCGAGTTTCGCCCGCGTCAGCCACGCGTCAGCCACGCGTCAGCCACGCGTCAGCCACGCGAACCGGGATTGGGCAGACGCGAAAGCATCTACCTGAAGCGACCTAGATATTCTGCGTCGAAACGATCGACGGGTCCTGCGATGGCTTGCGAGCGACCAAATTCGTCACGTCAAACCAGAATTCTATTCCAGAATGGGCCGTCAACACGTCGTACTGCATTTCACCCGCGACAACCGGTTGCTGGTATCGAACACGCTCGCCAAACGACCGCACCACGTCGTCCATATCCGTTAGAAACGTAACTTCGAACGGTGATTCCTGCGAACCATCACCCGTTTCGCAAAGGACTCGAAGACAGTCCTTCAGTAGGGAAATCGATTGCTGCATCGCATCCAACTCGCCAAGACTCTCGCGAATTCGAGCTTCCACGTAGTGATATCGAGGGCAGATCGCGTAATGAGCCGAAAGTGCGTGCAACTCGTCCAGAGATTTGGTGGGCGTGTTGGTGCGAAGGCCCGATTCGATGTGAATTAACGACTGAGCGGAAGGCTCAAAGTCGTCTGCCTGAAAGGCGAGAACCTGAAGTGCTCTGAAACCGGCAATGCCAGGTGCCTTCAGAAAATCTTGAGTCGCTGGGTTACTTAATACGCGGCTCATTCAGGAGCTCCGCGAACCAGTATTGGGTGTGCGTCAGAACGTCTTCAACGCAACTTCATCGTCAATACTAACGACGACGTTTTTGAAAGGCAACAACTAACGACAACATTTTGCGCGCAGCGCGCGGCAGGAACCAATTCGCGCGCCGCTTGAATCGGACGCAGCGAGGAATCGAATTGCCTTGCAACAAGTGCAACAAACGATCAGCAATACGCACCCGTCATCACGAAATGATCTCCCGTTTTCGACTCACGTAGTCCCACACAACGTAGCGATCGAGATCCTTTCCTGCCGTGAAGAACACGCGACCTTTCGTTGATTCCGCAAGCCGATACGCGAACTGAATGTCCTCCTCCGACTGCGACCAACTGGGAATGAGAAACAGGTTTATCGTGATACCTTCCCGCTGACACAGAAACGCCTCGCGCATCGTGGCTTCTTCGGTCAACTGATCGGGCGGATACAGCAGGTAGAGCCACTTGCCATCCATATGCGACGTGGGCAACCCATCCGTGATCAGAATCACCTGCCGATTGGGCGTGTCCTGAACCGAAAGCATCTGCCTGGCCAGCCGCAGACTGTGCTGAATATTCGTGAAATGCGGCGGAATACGCGTTTCACTCACGTCCTCACGACTCATATCGATCTTGTAGCGAACGACCGGGTCGTTGATCGTCACGGGCTTTGGTAGCAGGTCGATAATGTCACCGGACCGCTGCAATTTGGCAAACGTGTACATTTCGATGAACTGAAGAAAGTCCCCCGGATACTCGCGGCGAATCAGTCCATCCATGGCCAGTGCCATGCGTTTCACGTTCATGTACTGACCGTCGTAGCGCATCGAACCGCTCATATCCATAATGACCGCCGTTGCGCACTTCGGTGTGTTCCGCGTGCGGTGAATTTCAATGTCTTCCGGCTTGATGCGAATCGGCAAACCGCCACCGGTACGGATCATGGCATTCACGAAAGACTGCGGAATATCCATCTGCGCGATGGAATCGCCGAATTCATATTGCCTTGTAGAGGGCAATTCAACCGCGCCATCGCCAACGACGGCATTTTGGTGACGTCCCGTTTTAGACGCCTGCAGATGACTGAATATCCGTTCGAGGAGCTTGCCCTGAAAGAGTCGATAGGCTTGAGGAGTGAGCTGATAACCGCTGCCGTCGTGCTCAAGCCCCTGCCGTTCCGCCAGTTCACGTATCATGTCCTGAACCTGCTGCTGCAAAGCCTCCAGATTCTGCATGTCTTCTTCGCTGGCAAACTCGGACAGCGAAGACATGTCGATGATCGCCAGCTGCGCGTTTTCCATCGCCTCCTCAAGCTGCTGCAGCAACTCTTCGATCTTGTCCAACTCCTCCTTGATCGCGATCGCTTCGGGCACCGTTAGCGGCGTCGAGCCTGTAAAGTCGTACTTGTTGATCAACTCTTCAACTTCGTACTTCTCACCAAGGCTCTGCATCACGTTCATGAGCTGGCGGGCGAATGGCGACTGATCATCTCCAACGGAGTACCACAAACGCTCAAGGTCATAAAGCTGCTCGAACATCGTCGCCTGTTCGAAGCGATCACGAAACTTGCCGGGCGGCCTGGTAGCCTCTTTCTCCGACTGATAGTTGGTCTCAACCAGTCCCTGAACACTGTCGGTTTCGTACTTTTCGAGAATCTTCCGCTTTCGCTCCTCCAACATCGCAATTAGCGCATCGAGGCTGGGGCCAAGACTGGGAATCTGACTGGCATCAATGTGAATCGCTCGAGCCAGCTCTTCCTCCGTGAATTCTCGTCGGCGGCCGAAGCGCATCAGATGATCGAATGCCGAGGAAACAACGTCCGGCGGGGGAGCCGTCGGACTTGGAAACCGTTTCGGATCGAACTTCTGGTATGTATGAATGACGCCACCGACCTGACGTTTCTTTTCTGGCATGTCGCCTTTTTTCCTTCCGTTGTTGCAAAATCCGCACCGCTCGGGCGATTGCCTCATTGTTTTCCAGCGCAAACAGCTGTTGGCACGTCAGCTGCGACATGGATCGTATGTAGTCCAAATCTCTTCTATAAGGACAGAACCGCATGGTCACTCGAGCCGCCCGACGCAACCAACTATATGTGTACGCTTTAGAACCGGTCTTACAGCCGCTCAAAACGCTGCTCCTGATCGCCAGCTCTGCCGTGCTCTTCTGGTGGGTCGCCGATCAGTGTCTTGGACACGACGTGATGAATTTCTCGAAGGGCATTCCTGAGGACGTGACGGCTTCTGTTCGTAACTGGATGCGTGGCTAGCGCGTGGCTAGCGCGTGGCTGGCGCGCACTTGGCCAGCGAAACGCTTGGCTTGGCTTTTCTGCGGCTAGGTTTCGTAGGTAATACTTCCGTGCGATTGGGCGCGGGAGATCTCGTCCAGCGAATATAGCCCCGCCAGAACAAACTCGACGCACGACGCGCGGACGGCGGCATCTTCGGAAGCATTGAGCTCAAATGCCTTGTCCCAAATCGGCGGCACACGTTGCAGGAGCTGCGCGTATTTCTCGGACGGCAGCATGTCGCCGACCTCAATCTTCACACCCTTCGCGAAGATCTGGGCAATCTCTTCCAACCCGTGACGACCAACGTACTCGGCAAAGACGGTTTCGATTGCCTTCGCCATCACCGCATCCAACACCTGACGCTCGTTCATCTGGCTGCTACCCATCAAATCGAGTTCCAGCTTGCCGAGCGAGGATGAATAGAGGTGGCCCAGGTCGCTAATCCTTGGAACCGTTGGCTTCTCACCCAAAACGATTCCCCGCTGCCGGGCACTGGCGACCATCGTCCGGTAGTTGGCGTTGGAAAATCGCGCGCTGACGCCCGAATCCTGATCGATATACTTCGACTTACGCGCCTCCACCGTGATCTGTTCGATGATCTCACGCATGAAGTACGGCACGGTGACAGGAAAATCGCCGCCCAGGTCAATTTCTGATTCCTGTTCCATGATCTGAATTCCCAAATCACGGTCGCGAGGATAGTGCGTGTGAATGACGGACCCGATGCGATCCTTGAGCTGCGGAATGACTTTGCCGCTACGGTTGTAGGTCGACGGGTTCGCTGAAAACAGAATGAACACGTCGATGTCGAAGCTGACGGGATAGCCGCGAATCTGCACGTCGCGTTCTTCAAGAATGTTGAACAGACCGACCTGCACAAGCTCATCGAGCTCCGGAAGTTCGTTCATCGCAAAAATGCCGCGATGCATGCGGGGTATCAAACCAAAATGCAGGGCATCTTCCGCCGACATGCTGACGCCGGTTGCCAACTTCGATGGATCGATCTCGCCCACGATGTCAGCAAACTTGGTACCGGGTGCAAGGCGTTCGGCGTACCGGTCTTCACGCGCCCACCAGGCAATCGGAACTTCCGCCGGGTCATGGTCGGCAATGAACTGCTTCGCGGCCGATGTGATTGGATTGAATGGATCCTCGTGAAGTGCGACCCCGGGAATATCCAGATAAGGAATGTGCGGATCGAGAAAGCCGATCAGATTGCGCATCAGTCGACTCTTTGCCTGCCCCTTCTCGCCAAGCAGCAGGACGTCATGACCTGACAACAGTGCGAGATTGAGTTCCGGGATCACGGTATCCTCATACCCGACAATCCCCGGGAACAACTCTTCGCCGGAAGCAAGCATCCGCACGAAGTTATCCCGCAACTCCTGTTTGATTGTTTTGGAAGTCCAACCGCTGTCGACAAGCTCGCGCAGTGTGGTAGGTAGTTGAGTCGTTTCCGCTGTCGCCATTCGGCCGTTTCCCCTGAGATTCACGTGATGGCGCATTATAGCGCCGCAACGACCATCGCCAAGAAGATGGGGCTGTCAGCAAGGCCGTGAGCGGTCAATTCTGCTCTGCACAAGCGTAATTGCCTCCCAAACAGTTGTGTGCCAAATCCGATTTTGCCACCCACACGCGGAAAGCTTCTGTCGTCGCCGAACCAGATTCACACCCCGGCACGAACCGAGGCAAACCGATGTCTCACCAATGTCTCAGTCGCAACTTCCATCGAATGGGACATTCGAGCCAGTCACTCCGCGACAAAGTCCGACACAGAACCACGCGCACTTCAGTTTGAAAGAACTGCAGACCCGACGCGCACGGCGCGTGACATTCATTGCGTCTGACGATCGTCGAGCAACCATCGCGCATCGCGCGCGTTCATTCGATCTCGTGTCGTTGACCGAGCTACTTGAACACTTCAATTCATCCGTTCTCCTGACTCCCGAAAGAGAGATGCAACGCGACGGATGAGTACGAGGCGACCACTGAGTGTTAACGTTTCGTTCCACCTGCCGAGGCGTCCGAACACGGCAGCCCTCCCCCCTCCGCGGTGAATGTTCAGCACACTGAATGTGTGGAAGCATCAACGGGAATTCATCGCACATATTCGGGCACGTTCAAGAAAAACCGCGTAGATCCCGAACAGGTTTTTGTTTACGTTTGAAACTCAAGTACTGGGGTGAATCAGAGCGTCCGATGCCATTTAAGAAACGTCCAACTGCCCGTCTCGAATCTCTCGAGCAACGGCTACTACTGTACCGCGGCGATTTCGTGGAGAGTCAGCCGGAGCTACCCGATGGGGCAGTCACCATTTCGCTGATTGGCGACAGTATTACTGCGGGCGTCGGAGCATTCGAAGCGAACCTCAAAGGCATTGAGATGCGGGGTGGCTATCGTCCGGCACTCTGGGATCTGATGGAAACGCGTCGCAACGAAGTGGATGCGAGACTGGTCGGTCATTCAAAATACAATTCGGAACACCTGCCAGATGAAGCCAAAGGGCACGAAGGCTTCCGGGGCTTTACCTCCGCCAACTTCCTGCCTGCAACGAATGGGTACGGCGCCGATCCTCACGGAGCGCCGTCGCAATACACCGCGGCCGGTTGGGCAAGCGTGGGTGCCGATATCGCCGTGCTGTTGGTAGGCGTGAACGACCTGATTCAGGGACTCAGCATCACCGGGCATGACGAGTCACTTCAAGGATCGTTGCGCAACATGGTTCGGGTGCTGCGAATCTACAATCCTGACATCAATATCCTGCTGGGTACGCTGCCCGCAACTTCGACCGAACTATCGTTTACGTCGAGAGTCCCTGCCGCAAACGAAGTCATCTCGATGATTCCGGAAGCCGCAGCCGGCTGGCAGGGCTCTACGGAACATTCGCCAATACAAATCGTTGATCATTACCACGGGATCGAAGGGGTTGAACTCTATGATCCGGAACTCCACTCGGTAGACGGAGTTCATCCGAACGAAGCAGGCGAAGCCATCATCGCCGCCAACTGGTGGTCCGCTCTTGAACCGCTCATCTTCGAAATCGCGGAAGACAAACTGCCAGAGCAGTCCGAGGAAACCATATCGGATGGAAGCGACATAACCGATGATCCGGAAGTCGACTCGGAGTCCTTCGTGGATGAAGTCTTCATCAACAACGACGTTGCGACTGGTGGCGACACGCAAGGTAACGACACCACGCAAGGTAACGACGCCACGCAAGGTAACGACGCCACGGATTCCGATCCGGGAATGAGCACGGACGACTCGACGAACGATGCCGAAACCGATACAGACACGAGTGCCTCCGGCGGCTCCACCGAGGCGCCTGCCGATGGCGATGCCTCGGCCGATTCGATCGAAATGGACGCGGACGAAATAGCCGACAACGGCGGCGAACAGGCAAAAGGCGCCACGGATGAGGACGCCGCCAATAATTCGGCAGACGATACGTCCACTGAATCGGACGACGATTCGATGAGCGAATCACCCACCATGGAAATTCCCGAAGACCACGTGGAGGCTGTTTCAGAAACAGAAGACCCCGTCGTCGACAAAGTGCTTCCGGCAATCGTCATTCGTGCTGAAAGTGACAGCGTCGTCGAATCGGATTCGGCCCGGTTCGTCCTGTCGCGGACCAACGATAGCCATTCCGCCGTGGTCGTCCGGCTGATCGCATCAGGCGAAGCAACCATTGGAGCGGATTTTGAGCGGATGCCCCGACGTATCCTGCTTCCCGCCGGCGTCGATCAGGTATTCATCGACGTCCCAACCTATGCGGACGACGAATCCGAATCGCCCGAGACTCTTCAGCTCGCACTGGCCATTAGCGCGTCGTTCACGCTTGGTGGACCAAACGTCGCAACGACCGATATCATTGACCGGGTAGCAGCCGTCGATGCGGCACTTGGCACCGCCCAGGACGATAACGAAGATCGGCTCATTGACGTCGCAGCGAGCGAACCCAAAACGCAGCGACGCGACACACGGTTCCTGTAGTCGTCGAGTCTGTTACTGGTTCCGGCAGTGGCAACGAACCAGTTCGGTAGCGAACAAGCCGACTTCTCATCTGTGGAAGCCGACTTCATCATACGTGCCGAATACTACCTACGTCGCCACCGACTATTCGTCGGTAACGCAGCCTTCCGATGCTGATTTCACGTTCTTGATGTACTTGTACAGGGTTCCGCGGGTCGCCTTGAACGGTGGTTGTTTCCACGCCGCTTTTCGCTTCGCCAGTTCGTCATCAGAAACGTCAACGTCCAGTCGATTATCGTCGGCATCGATGGTTACCACGTCCCCGTTCTGAACGAGCGCCAAAGGACCGCCAACCTGTGCTTCCGGCGTGATGTGACCGACAATAAAACCGTGCGAGCCGCCCGAGAATCGCCCGTCCGTCATCAAGGCCACGTCCGCTCCCAGACCAGCACCCATGATGGCCGACGTAGGAGTCAGCATTTCAGGCATTCCGGGTCCTCCCTGGGGGCCCTCGTAGCGAATGATGACGACGTCACCCTTGTTAATCTTTTTCTGCTCCAGCGCCTCAAGCATCGCTTCTTCGGAGTCGAAGACATTCGCCGGTCCAGTGAACTTCATCCCTTCTTTGCCTGTGATCTTGGCCACGGACCCTTCGGGCGCCAGATTGCCCTTGAGAATCTGCAGGTGCCCGGTCGGCTTGATGGGATTGGAAACCGGCCGCACCACCGTTTGACCTTCCTGCAAATTCGGCAGTCCCTCGATGTTTTCACCGATCGTCTTCGAAGTCACCGTCATGCAATCGCCATTCAGATATCCGTCGGCCAGCAACTGCTTCATGACAGCAGGAGTCCCGCCCACTGAATGCAGATCTTCCTGAACAAACTTGCCACTGGGCTTCAGGTCCGCAAGGAAGGGCACACGATCGCTCACCTTCTGAAAGTCATCGATGGTCAGATTGACGTCCACGGAACGGGCCATCGCAATCAGATGAAGTACCGCATTCGTGGAACCGCCGAGCGCCATAACAACGACGATGGCGTTTTCGAATGCCTCGCGGGTCATGATGTCGCGAGGTTTGAGATCCAGTTCCAGCAACTTGCGAATCGCCGCCCCGGCTTCGACGCACTCCTTCATCTTGTCTGGATCAACGGCAGGAATCGACGCGCTGTAAGGCAGCGACATCCCCAGTGCCTCGATTGCGCACGCCATCGTGTTCGCGGTATACATGCCGCCGCAAGCTCCCGCGCCCGGGCAACTGACTTTGACGATTTCCTTGCGTTGCTCTTCGGTGATCGTGCCGGCAAGGTATTCGCCGTATGACTGAAAGGCCGAAACGATGTCACGCGTTGTTTCGGCCTGTTGGTTTTCCTGATTTTGAAAACTGGTGCAGCCCGGTTTGATGGTTCCGCCATAAACCATCAGCGCCGGCCGATTGAGTCGCCCCATGGCGATCAGGCAACCCGGCATGTTCTTGTCGCAACCGGGCAGCGCAACCAGGCCATCGTACCACTGTCCGCCCATCACCGTCTCGATGGAATCGGCGATCAGATCTCGCGACTGCAGTGAAAAGCACATGCCGTCGGTGCCCATCGAAATACCGTCGCTGACGCCGATGGTATTGAATCGCATGCCAACCAAGCCGGCATCCGTCACGCCTTTCTTGACTTCAGCTGCCAGATCCAGAAGGTGCATGTTGCACGTGTTACCTTCGTACCAGACGCTGGCGATCCCCACCTGAGCCTTGTTCATGTCCTCGTCGGTCATGCCCGTGCCGTAGAGCATTGCCTGCGACGCGCCCTGACTCTTGGGCTGGGTGATACGCTGACTATATTTGTTCAGGCCGTCGGACATTGCGATTTCCCGTATTTCCGTGTTCGAGGTCGTTTTCACAGTTTTGGCCCGCTATTCTAGTAGTCCTCCACACTCGTCACTAGACGCCGCAATCGAAAGGGTTGGCAATGTTGCGTTACACCATGGCCACAATTCTCGTGTCCACGATCACGTTCTGCCCCGCGCTCGCTCAGAAAAGCGAAAAAAAGCAAAAGGAGAACGGCTTTGAACAGCTCTTTGACGGCAGGACGTTCAAGGGTTGGACCGGCAACATGAAGCACTTTCGCATTGAGGACGGTGCGATCGTTGCCGGCACCATGAAGGAAAAGATCCCCAACAACGAATTCCTGACGCACGAAACGCAATTTGAAAACTTCGAACTTCGACTCGAATGCAAACTGAAAGGCGAAGGAGGCAACGCGGGGATTCAGATTCGCAGTCGCCGCCCAACCAAAGAGGAACTCAGTTCCGACGACAAAGAAAAACGTTTGCCAGCACACGAGATGGTTGGTTACCAGGTGGACATGGGAAAAGCCTGGAAGAAAGTCTGGTGGGGCAAACTCTATGACGAGTCACGGCGCCGCACAGTGCTCGCCGGTCCCTACGACGAAGAGAAACTCACCGAACTCACCAAATGGGACGACTGGAATTCGTATCGCATTCGAGCCAACGGCAAACGAATTCAGATCTGGCTGAACGGAACGAAGACGGTGGACTATCGCGAAAAAGAGGAAGGGATTGCCACAAAAGGCCTGATCGGCCTACAAATTCACGGCGGACCGCCGTCCGAAGCTTCCTATCGAAACATCCGAATCAAGGAAATAAAGCGGAAGAAATAGCGAATACCTTGTTGGTCAGTTAACGCAATTAATGGGGCAGCATAAATGGAAGAAGGCAACGCTTACGAAGGTGGATCGTATCCCACAGGTCAACCGCTCACACAGCGCGATCGTGATGTCCGGCAGTGGGCCATGTTTTTGCATCTTTCGGCACTCGCCGGATTCGTTGTCCCGGTCGCGGGATGGGTTGCGCCGATCATTATCTGGCAGGTAAAGAAAGACGAATTTCCGGAGCTTGACGAACACGGTCGCATCGTTGTGAACTGGATGATCTCAGCGGTCATCTACACCTTCATTTCGATCCTGCTGATCGTGGTGATCATTGGTATCCCGATGCTGGTCGTCCTGGGATTCATCACCGTAGTGTTCCCCGTGATTGGTGGAATCAAAGCCAACAACGGGGAAATCTGGCCGTACCCCATGAGCTTGCGAATCTTCTAAACGGACACGAAACCGTCTTCGCAAATCACGCGGATTGCCATACGCTACGTGGATGGCAATCCGATTTATCTATTTCGACCTGGGCAAGGTTCTGCTGAATTTCACGCACGAACGGGGCTTCGCGCAAATTGCCGAAGTCAGCGGTGCCGCGGAACCGAATGTACGTTCACTGTTGGTCGATTCCGGGCTGAGCGACCGCTATGAAACTGGCGACGTTACAACCGCTGAATTCCACCAGCAGTTTTGTGATGCCACGGGTACGTCGCCAACCATCGAAGAACTCTCAACGGCGTGGGGGAATATCTTCGAACTCATTCCATCGACGGTGACCCTGGCGACCAACCTGAAGTCGGCAGGCTACAGCATTGGAATCCTCTCCAACACCTGCGAAGCCCACTGGGAATACGCCGCAAACCGATTTCGCATTCTGCAATCGCTATTCGAGCCAGTGATTACCAGCTACGAAGCGAGGTCCATGAAGCCTGACGCGGTCATCTATCAACGGGCTGCCGAAGCCGCGGGCGTTGCGGCGGAAGAGCTGTTCTTTGTGGACGACCGGCAGGAAAACGTCGACGGCGCAACCCAACAGGGCTGGAACGCTCGGCTATTCACCGGTGCACTTCAATTGGCTGGCGATCTGGAGGAACTGGGCCTGGCTTTCAATCGCTAGACACCTGGCCGGCTTTTCTTTCATTGGGCCACGACGTCGACTAGAATGTCGTGCTCGCCCATCGCCCGTTGCCCGGAGTTGACCATGCACCGTCTCCGATTCGCATTTGGCGTTTCCAAACGCTGGACGTGTTGCTCGCCCAATTGCTGGCTGTTGATTTCTTGCTGGATAGCGTTGAACATCGCGAACGCATCCGCGGCGGAGAACGAGGCATCGCAAGTCGCGTCAACGTTCTTTGAACAACACATTCGACCGACTCTTGCACAGCAGTGCATCAAATGCCACGGCCCCGCGAAACAGGAGGGCGAACTGCGACTGGATTCATTGGCGGGCATGTTGAACGGCGGCGAAAGTGGTGCAGCGATCGTCCCGGGCGATCCCGCAGAAAGCCGGCTGATCTCGGCCATTCGGCACGACGACCTGGAAATGCCGCCCGACGGACGACTGCCGGAACAGACGATCCAGAACTTCGCCCTGTGGATTCAATCCGGAGCCAGATGGCCGGACCACGCACAAGAGATTCGCGAAACCGCCGCCTACATCACCGATCAGGACCGACAGTGGTGGGCGTTTCAACCCATCAGTGATCCTCCGCCACCCCAAGTCGACGCGGTTCCCGGCACTGATCCGCCGGGCGTCACTGACATCGACAGGTTCGTTCGGGCCAGACTGGATCGCGCCGACATGCAACCGGCTGCTCCCGCCAATCGAGCAACGCTGGCGCGACGACTGTACCTGAATCTGATTGGACTACCGCCCACACCACGGGAACTCGACGAGTTCGTCAACGACACGTCATCATCGGCCTACGAAAACCTCGTCGACACACTGCTCGCCGATCAACGCCACGGAGAGCATTGGGCCCGATTCTGGCTGGACCTGGTGCGCTACGCTGAATCGGACGGCTGGAAGGCAGACTCGTATCGCCCCGACATCTGGCGTTATCGCGACTACGTGGTCAACTCATTCAACAACGATCGTCCGTGGCCAGAATTCGTGATGCAACAGCTCGCCGGCGACGAGCAGCCAAACCCCGATCCGGAGACGCTGGCAGCAACCGGTTACCTGCGACTGGGAATTTTCGAATACAACCAACGGAACTCCCGCCAACACTGGGATGACATCCTGAACGAGATCACGGACGTGACCGGCGACGTGTTCCTGGGCATCGGCATGGCCTGTGCGCGGTGCCACGACCACAAGTTCGACCCAATTCTGCAGGTCGACTACTTCAAACTGCGAGCGTTCTTTGAACCGATCGTGTTCAACGACGACGTCGTCTATGCCACCGACCAAGAGATCGCCGACCACCAACAGCGACTCAACAAATGGGAACACGATACAAGAGACGTTCGCGAACGGATTGATGCTCTGCTTAAGCCGTATCACGATCGCAAATGGAAGGCAACCGTTGACAAGTTTCCCCTGGAAATCCAGGACAGCTTTCACAAGCCCGCCGCCCAAAAGAATTCGTGGGACCAGCAAATGGCCTACTTCGTTGGCCGGCAGTTCTATGAAGAAGGTGGCGGCCCGCTGAAGAGCATGAAATCCGCCGACGAGAAGGTTCACGAGAAGCTCAAACAGGAACTCGCGCAGTTCGATGAGCTTCGACCAGAGCCGTTGCCATCGCTGATGTCTGCAGCGAACTTTCCCGGCCCGGCGGCGGAAACACGGATTCCAGATCGCGACGATGTGGGACCTGTCGCGCCAGGTTTCGCTCGGGTCCTGTCGCACGTGTGCGGCCCCGAGTATCCGGAATGCGGCACGCAACGCCGCAGTGCGCTGGCCGACTGGATCACGTCTCCCGACAATCCCGTCACCACGCGCGTCCTGGTCAATCGCATCTGGAAACAGCACTTCGGTCGCGGACTCGTCGAATCGGTCAGCGACTTTGGGAACCTCGGCGGACAGCCAACGCACCCGCAACTGCTTGACTGGCTGGCGAGCCGATTTGTGGAGGATGGCTGGAGCCTGAAGCGACTTCACAAGCGAATCGTGATGTCGGCAACGTGGCAGCAGTCAGCCGTGCATCCGCATGCCGCCAGGTATTCGCAGCGCGACCCCCAAAATCACCTGTTGTGGCGACGGGAGGTGACTCGCCTCACGGCCGAACAGATTCGCGACGCAATGCTGCACGCCAGCGGCGAACTCGACAACCGCATGGGCGGTCCTTCGGAGAACGGTTCGTCCCGGCGGCGTTCGTTGTACGTGAAGAGCTTCCGCAATTCGCCCGATCGCTTTCTGCACTCCTTCGACATCGCCAATGGTTTGAAGAGTGTCGGGCAACGCAACTCCACGACGACACCCACACAGGCATTGATGATGATCAACGGCAGCTTCACCCTTGAACGCGCGCAGAAAATGGCCCGGCGTTTGGGTTCGCTGAAAGACGACCGGCAGCGGGTGCAACGCGCCACACTGCTGGCATGGGGCCGAAGTCCAACGGCCGATGAATTGCAAACGTCGCTGGGATTCGTCGCCAGCAACAGCACGGAGGAAGAGTTCGACAATCTGGCCGACTACTGTCATGTGCTCCTGAATTCCAACGAGTTTCTCTATGTCGATTAGCGAACCGGGCCAGTCACGCCGACATTTCCTTGAGTCGACCGGAGCCGGATTCGGGTCGCTGGTACTCAACTGGATGATGCAGCGCGAACTGGCGGCCGCGGACTCCACAAACGTCACGCCTACCCAAGACGTCTCACACCGAATCTCTCACTTCCGCCCAACTGCGAAGAACGTCATCTGGCTCTTCATGGAAGGCGGTCCCAGCCATCTCGACCTCGTCGATCCCAAACCGCTACTCAATCGGCTCGCCGGGCAGTCGTTACCTGCCAGTTTCAAGGAACCCATCACGGCGATGGGCGAAAAAGGCTCGCCGCTTCTCGCTGCTCCTCGAACGTGGAAGCAATACGGACAGAGCGGTATGTGGGCGTCCGAGTGGATTCCCCATATCGGCCAGTGCATGGACGACATCGCCGTCGTTCGGTCGTGCTGGACCAACGGCATTAACCATTCTGGCGGCGTCTGCCAGATGAACACCTGCATCGACGTCGCTGGCCGCCCTTCATTGGGATCTTGGGTCAACTACGGGTTGGGCACCGAGAACGAAGACCTGCCTGCTTTTGTCGTGATGTGTGACAACGATGGCCAACCCGTGAACGGTCCGCGAAACTGGGGAACGGGTTTCATGCCCGCGGAATACCAGGGCGTCCGTTTCGACGGATCGAAAGCAAACCCGATTCCCGATCTCGCCCTGCCGAAAGGTCACACGCAACAGCGCCAACGTCGCAAGCTGGAGCTCCTGCAGCAATTCAATGTGCGTCACGCCATGGATCGCGAACAATCCGAGTTGGAAGCACGCATCAAGAGCTACGAACTGGCGTTCCGTATGCAGGCTCGCGCACCAGAAGCCGTCGATCTGTCGCGGGAAACGGACGTTACCAAACAACTGTACGGAATGGACGAGAAGGAAACCCAACCGTTTGGTCGGATCTGCCTGTTGGCGCGTCGCATGGTAGAGCGGGGCGTGCGATTCGTGCAACTCTACAGCGGTGCCGGCAGCAAATGGGACTCGCATTCCAGCATCGAAGCCAATCATTCGCGGCTCTGTCGCGGCATGGACAAACCGGTGGCAGGACTCCTGCGAGACCTCAAACAACGTGGACTGCTGGACGAGACCCTGGTCATCTGGGGCGGCGAATTTGGCCGCACTCCCATGAGCGAAAAGGGCGACGGACGCGACCACAACCCAACCGGCTTTTCCATCTGGATGGCCGGCGGCGGTGTGCGAGGCGGCCAGACGATTGGCGCGACGGACGAACTGGGACTGTACGCGATCGAGGACCGAATGCACGTCCGTGATATCCACGCTTCCATTCTTGGACTGTTGGGAATCGACAACATGCAGCTCAGCTACAACTACAACGGTCGACCGGAACGACCGACGATCAACGAGGGCCAGTTCAACCGTAAGCTGCTCGGTTGATTGATTACACCCAATCGGGCGACGTTGCCATCATTCACACGCTCTGGCTGAGTCGAGTTCACGGGCTGCAACCCGCGATCCGCCCAACCCGCGTCCGCCTATTCGCGTCCGGCCAATTTCGAAACGTAGGCCAGCAAGCTCAGAATCTCTTCCTTCGTGAACCGATCCAGCAAGCCCTTGGGCATCATCGACGTTGAAGTCTTGACCATTTCCTCGATGGAATCGCGATCCACTACCGTCAACTCTTTCGATTCGGGGTTGGCAAGAATTGAGACCGTCTTCTTGTCCTCTGCCGCGACGATGCCCGCGATAGATTCACCTTCGTCGGTGATGATCAGGTGCACCGCGTACTTGGGATCGATGCGGTGCGACGGATCGAGAATCTCCTGCAACACGGCTGCATGATCGCCCTTCCACCTCGTCAGCACACCGTTCAGCTCCGGCCCAACGGCGCCGCCCTCACCGTCCGCCTTGTGACATTGTGCACACGTCGCCTCGGTAAAGAGCTGCTTGCCTTCATCAATCGAGCGGCCGTCCAGCCCCGTCGCCAAATCGGATTTTAGATCATCCACTTTCCAGTTCTGAACGAACGATCTGGTCGAACCCAGTGGATCCTTGGGGGCCACCGGATTTTGCATCCATGCATCGAGATCGTCCACAACCAGCATGACACCATACATTCGCATCCAGTGCCGTGGGAACGTGCAAACATAGGGATAGTTGCCCGCCTCGGTGGGTGCCGTGAACGTGAGTCGGGCGGAACGATCCGGAGGAACCATGTCCGTTGCGAACAACACCTTCTCGCTGTTGGGTACGTACTGTTTCCCCTCGTGGCCACCGTTGGGGCCGACAGCAAGTCCCAGTTGAGCGACTTCCTGCAGACTGCCGTCGGTCACGATGACAAGATTGTGCGGCATCAGGTCTTCGTTCTTCAACACAACCTGCACGGGCCGGCCGGCCTCAACAACAAAGTAAGGGATGTCGTATCGCATCTCTTCTTCGATTGTGTGAATCTGCACGACGCGAACGGTTACGGCCCGCAGCCGATTGCGATATTCACGCGCCATCTCCACTGGAAGCCGAGCGAACAATTGATCCGCTAGTTGCATGGCATCGATGAACTCGTCCGTTGTGCGTTCGGCCGCCGGAGTATCCTCGGCAAGTTTCACCAGTGACTTCACCAGATCCGTAGAAAGCTCGGGATCGCGGGCTTCACCGGGAATCTTCAACATCGAACGCACCGCCAATGTTCGATAGGCCGCCTCGCTGACGAATGGTGCCAACAACCCGAAGTTCTCATCCGCCGACTTTGTGACCATGCCAAGTGCGCGTAGGGCTGATTTCCGAACTCCCTCGTCATCCTGCTGGAGTGCCTGAACGACGTCCGGGCGAACTGCATTGCGGTCCGCTTCGCGAGAGAGCAGCGGCAGTGCTTCCAGCAGCGCAACCTTCCCTGCATTATCGCTGGCCTTGGCCCGAGCCCCGTCAATCGCGCCAGTCGCAATCAGACCGGCGTAGCCCAGCGAACGCACAATCGAGTTATCCGAGGAGGTGGCGGAATCAAACCCAGACGTGCCGCTCTTCAGAGCATCGACATCGCGCGCGAGCAACTGCCTCGCCAGCTCGGTGCCCGTACGGCGTTGCTGCCGGTCATCGGGATCGAGAGAATCAATCGCCATCACGATTTCTGCCACAGCGTCAGACTGATTCAGTTTCACCAGTCCATCGAGCGCCTCTTCACGGTACTGCGGAGACATACCATCTCGCACCAGAATCGCCTTGTATACCGGCGCGTACTTCGCATCGTCGGTCTTGCGTTCGACCAATAACAACCGCTCGTTGTTCAGTCGCTTCAACTGGTAAGCGACCACACGTGCGCTCTTGTCGAGAAACACCTTCGGGCGTTCCACCGTTTTTGCAGCAGCCTCGCCGTGCGCATGACCATGATCATGCTGCGCGACTGCCAAACTGTGAAGTACACCAATCAGAACCAGAGCAAACCAACTCGAACGCAACATCACTGCTCCAGTACTCGCATCGTTTCATCAAGGGTGTATTGCAGGTAGTCATCCATGTCATGCTCAAGCACGCCCAAGGCCAACTCGATGGCCTCGTCGCCCTGCAAGAAACTGAGCGCTCGCACAGCCTCCAGACGAACACGCGGGTGCGGGTCGTTAATGCGTGGCTCGAGAAGGTCCAGCGGGGCGTCAATCTGATCCAGCCAGAACGACAGGACACGTACCGCCGCGGCACGAGCACGATGATCATCCACGTTGAGCAGATACTTCAGCAGATCGTGCTCGACAACGTTGAACGTCTGGTACATCCACAAGGCTTCCAGCAGATGGTGCGTGTTCTCCTGCCTGGATTTCGCCAGGTTCGCAGTCCACGCCTCAAGTGCGGGAAGGACTTCTTCCGGCGAACGAGCCGCAAGCTCACGCTTCACGCGGTATCGAGTTCGATCCTCGTAGACCTTCAGCAGTTCCAACAGATCGGCCACAGGAGCTCCGTCAATCTTCGGCGGAGTCAGCAGTGGCTTCTTCTTGTAGGTGACTCGCCAGATTCGGCCATGGCTGTGATCACGACTGGGGTCACGCAGGTTGTGTTGCAGGTGACCAATCAGAGCGTTGTGCCAGTCAATGATGTACAGCGACCCGTCCGGTGCAAACTGACAATCAACCGGTCGGAAGTTGCCATCTTCACAGGACACAATGGCAGGCACTTCCTTGCCTTCGAAACCCGAATCTTTTTCCATGACCTGGTGATTGAGAACGGTCCGTTCCCCAATGCAATTCGTCACCAGGAAGTTGCCTTGCATGTCGTCCGGGAAGTGACGGCTGGACACCAATGCGCAACCGGCAGAGGGACGAATACGTTTCTTGTAGAAAGTCGGGAACCGGTACTTTGGACCGTAGCCCTCACCGCCACCGGTCTGCGGGTGCAGGCGACTGTGATGGCCACCACCGGGATGCTTGTCGGGATAGACCGTATGACCTGAAATCGGAGTCGCCCAATAGCTGTTACCAGGCGAGGCGTCGCCGATGAAGTTCTGTCCCCATCGATCAAATACGTGTCCCCACGGATTGGAAAACGTCAGCGACACGTGCGCGCCGAATTTCTCGGTGCGAGGGTCATACATCCAGATGCCGCCTTCCTGGAGTCGTGTCAGCCCGTAGGGGCTTTCCACCTGCGAGTACTTGAACGTGCCTTCGTTGAAGTACAGCCGACCACCGGGCCCCCATTCGAATGCACAAATGCCGTGGTGCGAATCCGCGGTACAGAATCCAACGAGTTTGCGTTCTCGTGTATCTTCGCGGTCGTCGCCATCCTCATCCTTGATGAACAGAATGTCGGGCTGTTGCGCGACATAAACGCCGCCACGTCCAATTTCAAAGCCTGTCGGCTGGTGCAAACCACCTGCGAAGACCTTGCACTCGTCCGCCTGCCCGTCGTTGTTGTGATCCTCAAAGATCAACAGCTTGTCATCAAGCTTCGACTTGGGCTTCCAGTGTGGATAGGACTGCATCGTCGAAACCCAGAGTCGACCTTTGTTGTCGAACTGCAGGGATACAGGATTTGCAAGTTCGGGAAACTGCTCTTCGGATGCGACGAGATTGATCTCGAAGTCCGGATGCAGCTTGAACAGCGGCAACTGATCTTTCGCCGACAGGTATGCAAGCGAGCCCAACTTGCCCTTCTTGGTTTCTTTGTCGTTAGGAGCACCAACGTTGGTCGTCGGCTCGAGAAACGGCAACGTGGTGGTATCGTCAGCCTTCGCTGGAACGGTCGCGCCTTTCGCCAATGTCCAAATACGCGCGTCACGTATGGCCGTCATCTGGTCAAGGATTGCTCGTTCGCGTTCCATGACCATTTCGTTGTTGAATTTACGCGAGCCGTCTTCGCCAGCCTTGCCACGGTCGCCGTAGATCGAGAAACCGTTGACGGCCCGATACCGGTGCCACCAGTGGAAGTTCTTGTCATCGACTTCGGCCTTCAACTCTTTGTTCAGGTCACCAGCCGCCTGTTTGCCCGTGAGAGCATTCAGCAGGATCGGTGCGAACGCCTTGTAGCCTTCGTCGCTAAGGTGCGATCCATTTCGCGTCAGCTGTTTGGATTCCTTTTCGAACAGTGCCATTGTGGGATTAAACACATCCACAAACGCGACATCGTGTCTGCCTGCCACTTCACCGATGACCTTCGTGTAGGCAGCCAACCGCTTGTTGTGTTCTCTTCCGTCGGGGAGGTGCTTGTTGCCGGTGTTTTCAAATGCGATCGGCGACACGAGCGCGATGCGAGGAGCACCCTCGCCACTGTAGTTCTGCGCCTTGGCCTCGGTCAGCAACTCATCGAGCTGCGAACGGAAGTCATCCATGCCGTCCATTCCATCGAACGACTCGTTGAAACCAAAGAAGTACAACACAACGCTGGCTTCGCTGTGTGTCAGATGCTTGTGCGGATCGCCAAAGTTCTTGATGCGAATTCGCTCGGCCACCTCGTCTCCGGGAAAGCACAGATTCCGCACGGTCAGATTCTGATCCGGAAAAGTTTGATGTAGGAGCGTTTCCCAGTAGTTGTGATGCTGCAGGCGTTCGCCCAGCTCATTCCCAACCAGACAGATATGGTCGCCCTTCTCCAGCTTCAGTACTTCCGCACTCGCCAGAGCGGAAACAGCAAATACAAATAGACCGCACAAGACTCGGCTTAGACGCATGATATTCTTCCTGTTGACGTTCCGATCGCACACACCAGATTAGCATACGCACAACGGCAAGTCATTCGCATGACTTGCCGTTGGATGAAGGCTGCGGACAATCGCGAGCGACCGGAAGACGAAGCACTGAGATTCCAGTTGCTGAAATCTCAGTTGCCAGGAGTCGTTTCCTCAGTTGGCGTCAGCCCCTCTTCTTGCAGGTAACGGAATGCACTGAGGCCCGTTCCCGACTTGAGCGCCTCTTCCGAGAACTGAATGATTTCACCGCGACGCAGGCGTAGCTTTTTGAACACGTCGTCCGAAACAACATAGTACCAGTCCGCAAACCGATAACTCAGTTCGGATGCCTTCTTCCTGGCAGTCTCGATCTGGTCGTTCCGTTCGTCGATTTTTCGCTGATTGGCCTTGTTGATGCGTTCAACTTCCAGAGCAAGTTCGTTCGCATCATTCTTGTCCGCGTCCTCGGCATCTGCGGCTTCCTCGCCCTCGCCAGCATCGCCCTCAGCAGTCGCCGTACCGGCACCCTCCGGCAGCGGTTCCAAGTCAGGTTCAGGGAAGTGATCTTCATTGAGCTGAACAGAAACGAACATGTAACGATTAACCGAACTTTCCGTTGTTTCCTTGCCCTGATCGTCGGTGGATGTCGACTCCTCGCCGATTCCAGCAATTTGACCGAAACGGAGCGTGTAACGGATGCCGTCCTTTGTGTCGACGAGCAGTTCACCATCACTGCACCAGAGTTCCGAGTCGCCGCTTTCGAACGTGACGGCAAAGAATCCCTTGTTCGCGAGCGACAGCTTGCTGTCCATATCATTCATGAACGCCTTGTCCGCTCGCAGATCCGCTCCCAACCCCTTTGGTTTGCGTTCGACATCAACAATCTTGAGATCACCCAAAGCATTCTTCAGCGTATCCAGTCGTTCCTTGCTGAGCTCTTCGCCTGGTTCCAACTGGGCAACGCGAAGCTCGCCGTCACTGAATTCCTTCAACCGGTCGAGCGTCCAGGTGCCGTCCTCATCGCTCACCTTGACCTCCAGTCGCTGATCGTAGTTCGTGATCGCGAATCCCTGCAGAGTTCGCTGCGACTCAACGGAGTAGTCCTTCATCGTCAGGCTGGAAACGTCAAAGGAACTCAGCTTCAGGAGGTCGGTTTCGATCCAGTCTTCAAACTTGGTGGAAAGTTGTGACGGATCGATCTTCACCTGATAGACGCGAGACTTTCCGGGGCGACGAACGTAGTGCTGACCATCCATTCCCTTGACAGCTTTCCCGATCACCAGGTCTGCGAGTTTCGTTTGCCCGTCGTCTGACTTACCGAACACGGTAACCATCGTGCCGACGCCTTCGTCACCCACCTTGGTGTCCTCGACGCTGGGTTCGACCACTCCAAAGGTTACGTGGTCGGATTCAATTTCACTGACGACATTGATGACATCCAGATCCACGAACATCGTCGCGGCATTCACGAGTCGGTCCTGTGCATCGGCAGGGTAATTCTGGTGTGAAGGTATGGCCCAGATCCCCTGGTCCTGCTGCGCGACCTTGAATCGCTTCATCTCACCAAGCTCTTCGTCATACGACAGCACTTCCAGGCCGTTCGCAGTCGTCGTGCTAATGTCCGCAAAAAGCGGTTTGCCAACCTCATCATCGACCGCATCCCCATCGGTGGACGGTCGGCTGATGAACGCAACAGTCAGAGAAAGCACGGCGGCCCCAACAAAGAGCAGCGTCTTCGTCATCTCTTTTCCGGAGGATGCGGCACTCATGGTTTAAGTCCTTCAATCGCGAAACAATTGCGAATCGTAGTTTGAATTTGAACGGGACAAGCCGACCGTCGACTACCGACGTCGCTCGTCAATAACGCCTTCCAACTCCTGCTGGCGACGTTTCCAGAATACAATCAGGCCAACGATCAGCGGCGGAATCGGCGGCAGGAATACTGCGAGCGCTTTGTAGAAGTTCTGAACGCTGACGATCTTCTGATTCAGCTCGCGTTCGATCTGCTTCTGATTGGAATCCCGCTCGCGACTGAGCTTGGCAATCTTGGCGTCCGTCTTCCGTTGCAGAATTCGGCTGGTTCGTTGCAATTCGGTAATCAGTCGTTGCCGATCGGCCTGCTGCCCCTTCGCTTCCGCGTCGGTGAGCTGTTGCTGCAGGTTCTCAATGGCTTTCTGCATCTCCGCATTGGCCGCTGTCTCGGCTTCCTTGAACTGTTTCTCAAAGTCTTCACGAGCCTCTGTGAAACTGTCGCGGGCTACCTCTGTCGTCCGGTCAATCATCTTCAACGTGCTGTGCCGCGTCTGTCGCTTGCGGATTTCGATCAGGCGATCATCACCTGCGAGGCTATCGAGAACATTGAGCACGAAAGGCACGTTATCAAACTGCCAGTTCACTTCCGCTGCACTTGGCCGGGCTCGGATCATGAGAAACAGGGAAGCCAGCAGATCGATATCCGTTACAAACACCACGTCGACCTCCGCTTCACCGGAACCCGCGCCGGTGGCAGCCGGACCGGGCAGCGCGTCGGTATCCTCTTTCACCTTGCCCGTGATCCGGGCAGCGAGGCAGTATCGATCCAGCGTATTCTTGCGGAAGGAATCCAGCACAACGCCCAGTTCGGCACCCGGGTTCGAATCGATCAGTTGCTGTGCCTGACTAATCTCTTCGAACTTGATGGTGCCCGTTTCGTTACCGGTCATGACCAGCGGTTCGAATTTCATGCCCTCCTTGGATTCGTCATGCCGAATCGCGCCGGGGAAAGCGAAGAGCAACTGATCCAGACCGGAGGTGATCGGATTGGTGGTGCTGATTGCATCATCCACGTTGGCGCCCGGGGAATCCGGACTGGCGAAAACGAATTCCGGCGTTAGTGCGACCGCTCGAGCTTTCGGGTACGGATTGTAGCGCTGAAAAATCACGTTTGCGTCAAACGGGCCACCAAAACCGGGCTCACCGATCATCGTAACTCCCAGCATCGACCACAGTCGCGAGATGTCACATTTTGGATCACCAGGACGGCCACCGCCGCCCATCATGCCCATCATGCCGCCACCTCCCTGCGGAGGATTCGGTTGGCCGGTGCCGGTTGCACCACCGATAAATGACGGCGCGGGATCCTCGAAGATCGCGGTAGGCTGCCCAGCGCGAATCGCATCGATGAGATGTTCCAACTGAGGCGGCGTCAACGACGAAGGCTGAACGGCCATCAGGACGTCAAACTTCTCATAAGGATTGTTCGGGTCGACCTGGACAACCTCGTACTGCTTTTCAAGCTCATCGATGATCAACTGTCGCTGTGTTTGCTGGGGCATGCCACCGGCCATGCTGAAGCCACCAAACAGTTCGGCCTTCGTCCGCACGATGCCAATTCGCGGACGCTTTGCATCCGTGACGGTATTGATCGAGCGAATCAGTTCGTACTCGACAGGGATGCCCTGATCAAAGAACGGCACGACGACTTTTTCGTCACCACGCTGGAATGCGGCACCGAGGAAAATCTTCTCGCGCTTCTGGGTACCGCGATCCTCGGTCATCACCGTTTCCGGCTGAATACGATGCTGATCTTCAGCCCGATTGGCACCATCACTGAAGGGCTCCAGGTTGTCGTAGATCTTTACTTCGACGCTGTTACCACCGCGAGCCCCAAACTCCTTCATCATCGTGATGAGGTCCAGCTTGGTCCGTGCGTACTGCTCGGGCACGGATTTACTGACGAACGCCTCAATTTTGGTGACGCGACTGGAGTCAAGATTTCCCAGCAGTTGTACCGTGTCATCTGAAAGCGAACTGACCTTCTCCACGGTCATGTCCGCGCGGTAGAGGTCATAGGCGGAAAAGATCAAATTGAGCCCAATCGCAATTGCGATCAGCGAAATCGCTCGAGCCACAAAGTGCCCCAGCTTGGCTTCGGAATCGCGGCCGCCATGCCAGTGGCGTCGCCCAATCAGCACAATACTGAGGTAGAGGCCAATCGCCACGATCATGCCGAAGAACAAAATCGATCGAAAGGAGATCACTCCGCGGCCAAAGTCTTCAAACTGGGCGGCGTGACTCCAGCGACTGATGGACTGCGCGAAGTCGGTCGAACGGATGATCAGGTCGGAACTGGCCGTCAGAACCAAAGGTGCATTGAAGATCACCCCCAACACAAAACCAACCGTCAGGTTGCTGGTCAGGAACGAAGCGGCCATGCCCAGCGCGAGCATCGCCAGACCAATCATCCAGTATCCAAGGTAGGTGGTCGCGAAAAGACCAGTATCAATGTCGCCCAAGGCGAGGATATTGAGCACCGTGAAGTTGGCGATCTGCGAAAAGAGCAAGGACGTCGTATAGATCGCAGCCACCGCAAGGTACTTACCCAACACGATGTCCCAGTCGGTGGCGGGAATCGTCAGCAACAGTTCGTCGGTACCATTGCGACGCTCGTCCGCCCAGATGCTCATGGTGATCGTGGGAATGAATAGCAGCATCACCAGGGGAAACGTCTTATTCAGCTCGCCCAGCGTAGCAAGGTTGGCATTGAAGAATTCGTGTGGCCAGAAGGCGAACGCGGATCCAACGAGAACGAACAGGCAGATAAAGACGTACCCGGTCGGATTGTTGAAGTAACCAAACAGATTTCGCTTCATCACTGCAAACGTGGCTGGCTTGAGCCTCGCCAGTGGAATCAGCAACAGGAGACAAGCAATCAGAAAGACGGTGTCTGCCATCAGCAGCCGCATCACTTGAACAAGTACGTCCAACAGCACGTCCATCGTACTACCCTTCAATCTTCCGATATAAAAATACAGTTCCCAGCAGAAGAAACCCGTTCAGACTTGCCCGAACGAGCTTACGCCTTCGCCATTCCAACGGTCAGACGACGAAATTCCGAAGCCAGTGACTTGTCGTCCTGACGAAACTCTTCGATCGGAGCGTCCGCGACTTTCTGACCTTCATTGACGATGATCACGCGACTGGCCATCGCATCGACTTCCTGAAGAATATGCGTCGATAGGAGAATCGTTTTGTCCTTACCCAGTTTTAGCATGGTGTTTCGCACCTGTTCAGTCTGGTTGGGGTCGAGTCCGGCGGTCGGTTCGTCCATGATCAGAACATCAGGACTATGTAAAAGCGACTGGGCCATACCGACGCGTTGGCGAAAACCCTTGGAGAGTTTGCCGATCGGCTTGTAGTAGACCGTGCTCAAATCGGTCATATCTACCGCGTTACCGACACATTCCTTCTTGGCCTTGTCCCGCAATCCACGAGCCTCTGCGAAGAAGTTCAGCATTTCGCAAGGCGTCATATCAGGATAGAGCGGACCACTTTCCGGGAGATACCCCAGCTTGTTGGCACCCGCCAGTCGGTCTGACGACATGTCGTACCCGGCAATCCACCCCGAGCCCTCGGAGGGCGCGAGGTATCCGGTCAGCATTTTCATCGTCGTGCTCTTGCCGGCACCATTGGGACCAAGAAAGGCCACGATTTCGCCCCGGTTAACTTCGAAGGCCATATCCCGGACGGCGGCAAAATCACCGTAAAACTTCGAGAGGCCACGTGCCTCAATCATCGGTGTTGAACTATCGCTCATCTAGAATCCTCGACAACGAACTGATCCCCTAAAGAACATCCAGCCATTCCCAAGCCCAAGAGTTTATCCAGGCCGTCGGCTAACTCAACAGCCGACCACCGGGTCTTTACGCGATTTAGTCGCCGGGTGTTCGTTTCGGATCTGTCCCAAATTCACAATTCCGAGTGATTTCACCTTCAGGATTGCGAGAAACTCAGATGCTTCAGGAATTCGTCGTTCGTTGAAGTAAAATCCGTTCGCAGATGGACACCGCGGGATTCCTCCCGAATGATGGCTGCTTCGACCATCACGCGAGAAATCAACAGCATGTTCTGCAGTTCCCAGCCGCCCGGCTCGTTGAACTGCCGGGGCAGAACATAGCGACACCAATCGTCGATCGACCTCGCCGCCCGCGCCAAATCCTCCCCGTTTCGACGCACTCCCGCCGCGCGCCACATCAGACTCTTGAGCGAGTTGCGAATGTCGGCAAGATCAAGCTCCTCTGCCGGCGGTTCCACCGCATCGTACTCAATCGGGTAGACATGAAACTCTTTGTCGCGGGCTGCGAGCGCCGCCTCCGAAGCTCCACGGCCAGCGTGAGCCCCATAGACTAACCCCTCCAGCAGGCTATTTGAGGCAAGTCGATTTGCACCATGCAAGCCGCTGGAAGTCACCTCTCCCGCGGCCCAAAGTCCCGGCAGCGTCGTCCGCCCTTCCGTGTCGACGGAGACCCCTCCAATCATATAGTGCGCGCCAGGACGCACGGGAATCCGATCCCTTGCGATGTCGATGCCGAACTTGGCGCAGGTTTTGGCGATGCCTGGGAAACGATTTCGAACGTGATCGGCGTCCAGATGATTGAGGTCCAGAAATACGTTGGGAGCTCGCGTCTTTTCCATCTGCGTGACAATCGACTGCGACACTACATCACGCGGAGCCAGCTCGGCCCGTTCGTCATACTCCGGCATGAAACGATATCCGTTTCCATCAACGAGATGAGCTCCCTCGCCTCGCATCGCTTCGGTAATCAGACTACGACTGCTGCCGGCGATGTAGAGCACCGTCGGATGGAACTGCATGAATTCCATGTCCCGCAACTCGGCACCCGCGCGAAAGGCAATCGCGTGCCCATCCGCCGTCGCGACCGGTGGGTTGGTCGTCTCACGAAAGATCTGCCCTGCCCCACCGGTGCAAAGAATGAACTCCTTGGCCCACAGGATCATCTTGCCATGATGCTTGTTCCAGATCAGCGCGCCGCGAGCTTTTCCCTCGCTGGCCAGCAAGTCCAGCATGTAGGCGCGTTGCCAAAGCTGAATGTTGGGAAACCGGGCCGTCCAGTCAACAACCGCTCGCATGACTTCCTTGCCAGTGGAATCGCCTAACGCATGAACGATGCGGCGATGACTGTGCCCGCCCTCGCGACCCAACATCAGTTCGTCGGACGCATCCGCTTTGTCAAATCGCGTTCCCCATTCAATCAGTTCACCAATGCGATCCGGTGCTTCCCGCACCACCATTTCCACAACGTCGCGATCACACAGCGAACCGCCGGCCGTCAGGGTATCCGCAATGTGATGCTCGAAGTCATCCTTCGGGTCCAGCACCCCCGCGATACCACCCTGCGCGTAGTTACTGTTGGATTGGCGGACCTCATCTTTCGTGACCACAACGCACGAGAGCTTCGGATCGATCTCAATTGCGGCACGCAGACCGGCCAGCCCACCGCCGACGATGACGATGTCCGTAAAATAATGGGGTACCCGTTTGGGGTGAAAGGGAACAACGTAACGGGGCGAATTGATATGCATGCGAGAGCCGTGGGCAACTTGTGATCGGAACAGATCATTGTAGGCCCGATGCCGGGAAGTTGAGACCCCGGAGTATGACATTGAGCATCGAAGGGCGGCGCATGGGCTGCAGGCGGCGATTTCCCACACTTCATGAATTCGCCCCGCACGCGCATGGGGATACTTTGGGACTCCAACGGAACGTTGATCAACCGCAACTTGTCCGCCGTCCAATACCGACCCGACAACGAGCCGCCTTGAGGCGACGGAAATGCACCTGCCCACCCAGGTAATCCACGGGGCGTTCAATGGACGGGGAAAGTTTTCTTCGTCGTCCCGGTAAAGCGACATGACGCCCCGCGCGCGTCTTTTCCCGGTCTCCGACCGCTTGATCACGTCGCTGAAATTCATCGCGGCAAACCAGATTGATTGGGTTCCCGACAAAGCACTTGGCCATTATCCCCAAAGCACCTTGAGGCTGACAGAAACGGGAGCGAAATGACATACGTTTTCGATGAGCCCTCTTCACGTTCGTATGTTGCTTTTGGAATACACAACCATGAAAAAACGCACGCCCTCGATCGAGCTATTCGAATCGCGCCTACTCCTGACCGGCAACAGTTACTCCCGAGGCGGCGGACTACCGGAGCAGTCGTACGTGGCCCGCGACAATTCACGAAGCACGGCTCGCGAGGTCGGCTCGTTTGATGACGAACCAATATCGTTTGAGGGTGAATATGTCGGCCGGTTCGATCAGCGGGACATGTACACATTCACGATGGAAGAGGCCAGCAACGTCACAATCGAACTGGACGGGCTGACCGATGAAGCCGACGTCTACCTGCTTGGCAAGGGCCGTATCCCCATCGATTCATCAATGCTGGACGGAACACAATCGGAAACGATCACCGCCGAACTTGAGGAAGGCACCTATTTTGTACTCGTGCACGCCGCCAGCAACCGCTCACGCGCAACGTACGACATCACTTTCTCCCACACCGCCGAAGTCACCCCTCCCCCCGAAGATCCGGGCGACTCTTTCGAGACCGCCCGCGAGCTGGGTACGGTCGACGGTGAATTACTGATAGAAAATTTCGTCGGTCAGGACGACCTGGCCGACATCTTCTCTTTTGAGATCACAACCCCATCGGCTTTCCATGCAGACCTCACTGGTCTCACCGATGACATCGATCTCTACCTGTACGACATGGACGCCAACGAACTGGCGTACTCCACGACCAGCGATCCGTCCGAACACATCGGCGGAGAGCTTGCGGCCGGATCCTACTATCTGGTTGTGGCTCCCTACTACACCGCCAGCAGTGACTATCAACTTGCCCTGACCGTGGAGGCCAGCGAAGGTTCGTCGGAGCCCACCGGAGAATTCCAACCCCTGGAGGAAGTTGATTTCTGGGGCACCGCGAGGAAAAGCTGGGGAGTCAATGCGGTCAACGCGCCCGAAGCATGGGCCGCAGGCTACGACGGCAGCGGAATCACAGTGGCCATCGTCGATTCGGGAGTGAAAACCGACCACCCCGATCTCCAACACAGTATCTGGGTCAATCCCGGCGAGATCGCTGGCGACGGCATTGACAATGACAACAACGGCTTCATCGACGACATCGGCGGGTGGGATTTCGTCAGTCGTGACAACTCGCCGTACGACAACCAGAACGGACATGGTACGCACGTAGCCGGTATCGTCGCGGCGGCTTACAACAATGACGAAGTTACCGGTGTCGCACACGGCGCCCAGATCATGCCAATTCGGGTACTCGACTACGACGGCGGTGGCTACCTGCCTGACATCACCGACGGCATTCGGTACGCAGTTGACAACGGAGCCCAGATTATCAACCTCAGCCTCGGTGGTGGAGGATACAGTGCGTCCATCTTTGCGGCGCTTGAGTATGCACAGGAAAACAATGTCCTTGTCGTTTCTTCATCGGGCAACGATGGATACGCCGAGCCTGGCTACCCCGCCAGCCACAGTGCTGACCTGGACAATGTGCTGTCCGTCGGTGCCTCAACCCGCGCTGGCAACATTGACCCCGACAGCAACGGCGTTGGGAACTCCAGAGCAATTCAGGTTGATGCGCCAGGTCTGAAAATCTACAGCACCTACACGGACGACTCATTCAAATACCTCAGCGGTACCAGTATGGCTGCACCGTATGTCTCAGGTGTTGCCGCTCTTGTCTGGGCGGCCAAACCGGAACTCAGTGCCGCAGAAGTCAGGAACGCCATCACGCAATCCATTTCAACACCGGTCACCAACTCCGATGCATTGGGGTCGGTCGACGCCGCCGCAGCGATTCCGCTCGCATTGTCCGGCATCCCCAGTACGTTTACACCGTTCGCGGCGTCCAACATTCCAGATTCCAATGCAGCGTCGGAGGCGTACTACAACGCACTCGCTCATTCCGCCATGGCGTACCGTCCCGCCCTGCTGGAGACGCCGTCGGCTCGCAGCCAAAGCGATTCGCAAACCAAAGCTCAAATCGCGGAGATGATTCTCTCGCAATCCCGGTCAATTATGCCACTGGATATCGCCGTGAGCCAGGCGACGGAAGAACTCGTGCTTGAGTCCGCCTCCCTGGAGGTGGCGCCCATCGACAGCGCATTCGCCGACTGCGATCTTGCAGATCAACTGGCCGCCTGAGCAAGGCACGTGTCGTGGCTGCTCAGGCCGACATCAGGTCTGCCGGTTTGCTTTGCCAGACGTTTCTTGATGATCTAATTCCCGCGTTGCAGAGCACGCTGGAATGCTCGAAATGGATCCAGAAGGGGTGCGGGGACTTTCGACCTGCGCCCCGTGTTGCGATTATTCCTTTGCAGATCGTTGTTGTCTTGCGACCGAACCACGCGGTTACCGGGTTTCTGCAGTCCCAAACCACGAAGGACGTCGTCCAGCTGCCGCTTGCCATTCGCCCCTCGCGGACTACCCTCCTGGGCACCACGCTTTAGCTCGTCCCATCGTCGCAAGAATCGACCAACGTCTTCCGGTTTCCAACCCAGCTTGTCCAACAGCTCCTGGTCCGGGTTGCCCTGCTTGTCGCGGAGGTACTCGAGCACGAGGTCCGTTGCTTCACGTGCATACTCGACATTGGCATCGTCACCACTTGAGGCCTGATCGAAGCTGCCGTCGCCGGAACCATGCGTGTCGCCCGAACTCGATGATCCGGACGGTGTTCCCTGTTTCGTAGCCGGCACGCCCGATTCCGCGGACGACTTGCTGGACTCCGATGCGTCGCCTTTTCCTTCGGTGCCTTCAGAAGAATCCGATTCGCCCGATTCGCTTTCGCCCGATTCGCCCGAGCTCTCGTTTCCGCTCTCCGTTCCTGGGGATTCGCCAGACTCGCCTTTCGCCCCTTCGTTTGAATCAGTTGATTCGCCCGCTGAATCCTGACTCGATTCGTTGCCTTCGCCCGAAGGATCCGTCGCCTGCTCACCGGACTCGCCCTGAGGCGGCGAATCACTGGAATCATTATTCTGAGCATCGGCAGATTCCGCCGCGTTGGCACCACTGTCGGGCTGGCTATCTTGCCCACCGGGCTGCTGATCGGTTGGTGGCTTTCCATCCGGCGGCGACGGGCCGGGCTCGTCGGCGGTGGAAGCGGCGTCGGTATGTCGATCGCCTTCGGACCCGGCAGCGCCAGGTTGATCACTGGGTTTACCGTCTTGCGCCTCGGAACCGGCACCTTCGTTCTGCGAACCGTCCTTGGGCTTGTCGCCAGCACCAGTAGAATCCTGCTCGCCACCTCCGCCGCTTTCTTCGCTGGAGGTGTCACCAGATTCTTCGCCACCGGATTCCTCGCCACCAGGATCTTTCTGCCCCGTCGAGCCTTCCTCGCCTTCATCCGAGCTCGCCTTGCCGCTCGCCTCGTTCTCCTCATTCATGCCACCGGCTGAGTCGCCCGTCTCTCCGGGAGCCTCTCCTCCGTCTGGTTCGCCGGACGTCTCTCCCGTGGCCCCGCCCTGTTCGCCCGGCTGATCACCTGACGATTGATTCCGGGTGTCTTGCTCGGTGCCCCGTTCTGCACCCGGTTCGGCGTTTTGTTCTGCGCCCGGCTCATTTTTCTGTTCAGGATTCTGCTCAGAGCCCGACTCGGGGTTGGCGGATTGCTGCTCGTACTGCTCAAGCTCACCCTGCTCTTCCATGTGTTTTCGAATTCGGTCTACGACATCCCCGTCCCGCTCTCCACTAGACGGTAGCGGTTCGTCAGCGTCAGCTTCTCCGCCGGAATTCGTATCGTCGCCACCGGTCGCACGATCGTCCGAGTTGGACGCGTCGCCAGAATCGGATTCCTCTCCCGGCTCGTTGTTTTCGCTGGACGAGTTCTCGCTATCGCGATTGCCTTCATTGGCCGCACTTCCGCCGCTACCCTCTGAACCAGAATCTCCTTGCGGGTCGCTCGAGGCACTGGAATCCGATTCGCCACTGGAGTCGGTTTCCGAGTCGCTCGGTTGATTGCCTTCGCTCTTCGTCCCGGACGTTCCGCCTTCGCCGGTAGTGTCCTGCTGTTCTCCGCCCTCGCCTTCCTGACCACCGGCACCGCCCTGCGGTTGCTGGTTTTCTGCATCGCCGCCTTCACCGGATTGCGGATCCGCCTGATTCTGTTCGCCGCCTGATTTCGTTTTTGGATCGCTGGAATCGTCGTTGGATTCGTTATGCTCCTCGGGCCACTGCGCGTTTTCGGGCGCTTCGTCCGGCGGCGAACCGGGATTCTCGACGGGAGCCACAATCCGAATGTACTGACGAGCCGTGATTGTTCGATTCGCGGCCAGCTTGTTTTGCATCGGCGAATGACGGTTGTCTTCCGCCACCGCCAGGTACTCAACGACGTCTCCATTCTTCAGTTCGAAGTCCTCGGGGACGAAATTGAACGATCCGACGAATTGCCCCGTATGGCCCTCGGTTGCCAACTTTGCCCGGTACAGCGATTTTCTGAACAGAGGTCGGCCCCGAGTACGCGCCGCGAGCTGAACTTTCGTCAGTTGAAAGTCCGGGTCCAACGCACGCACCTCAATTTGTTGCCAGCCATTTTCCGGGATTTCGATCTGGCGTTGATCAGGCTGGAGTATCTGTACAACAGGCTTCAAATCGGGCGTTGCCTCCATCGAGTACTCGATGGGATCCACACTGGCGAGGCCCTCTTCGTTCTGGAAGTGCAGCCGATAGCCGCGGTAAGCAGACTGCTTGCGAGCTTCATCCATGCGAAGCGTAAAACGGACCGTCGCCGCCGTTCCGCTCCCCGTCATGGATGCCTGGATAGGCGGCTTCAGCCTACCACTGTCTGTCTGTTCATAAGGTACAAACTCGATGTGGCTGCGTTCGATGGGTTGATTCGATTTCCCGTGTACCGTGACCTTCGTCCCTTCGATCGCGCGAATATCACCTTCGCCCTGCACGATTTCGTCGTTCAACATCGTGTACGCCGGGTAGTCATACTCGACGCGTTCAACGACGATGTGCGGAGCTTCAATCGCGAGGATTTCAAACGACCGGCTGGTCGCATCGCCCGCAACGATTCGGTATTCCAGATCCTGCTGTATCCCATCAAGACTGCTGCCAGCGATCGAAGACAGTGTGGCCGCGAAGTGACCTTCCGCTCCATCGAGGTGCATTTCCACTCGCTGATCGACGAACTGCCCGTCCATGGTCGAGTATTCGATAGAGGGAAGCTGGTCTTCCTTTAGCCCACCAACTCGGGCTGTGACCTCGACCGTTTGTCCGCGAAAGATTTCGACGTTGCCCGGAGCGACTTCGATAATATCAACCTGCGAAGGACGCTGAATGTCGCTCCACGGCATCGCGATGCGTTGCAGCGTCTGCAGAGGATCCTTCGGCGAGAACAGTAGATAGCCGACCGCAATGGCGGTGATCGCCACGAGTGCATATCCGAGATGAATGATCTGCGTTCGATCCACCGCGGAATCGATTGGCACTTCGGCCAACTCATTGGCAGCCTGCAACTGCATGCCCTGATACACCGACTCGCGAACTTCGTCCTGGCGATCACGGAAAAAGAGAAAGTTGACCAATCCGTTCTTGAACGACGGAAAAGCCTGCTCGACGGCCTGGGCAGAGTACTCAGGATTGACCGAACGAAACAACGGCGGCACGATCCGGGCCGCCAACACAAAGAGTGCCGCCAACACAACGCCGACCAGCGCCGCCAGCCGACCGGCAAAACCGAGCCCCACCAGCCAGTGATCAATGATCACAACTGCGAACAGCGGCACGACGACGGCGAGCGCCAACAGAATGAAGCCACTCACCAGATCAACGGTCTTGACGTGGAAGCTGGTGCGCGAGATCTGATCGTCGATGTAATCTTCGTAGTCGACGACTTCTTCGTGATCCGTGGCAGTCGCCATGGTTCGCCTCGGGCTGCGAGCTAACGTTGTGTCCCAGTCTCTTGTCCAGCCTTCAGTATAGCTGCCCGATCGAAAATGCTGTCACGACTTCGACCGGCGAGCCGGGTTAGATGGACGTTTCTCAGCTCAAAACCGGCCCAGAACGGCTGCCGTGAACTCGACAATTGGCGATAGACGTCGACACTTCGCACGAGTCGGTAGAAATTAGGCGGCATCGATCGGGCGGCGTTATGCCTTGTCGTCACCGTCGGCAGAATCCGCAGGTCTCACTTTGATCTCATCACCTTCGATCAGAATCTCGAACGTATCGACTTTGATCGCGGGATTGTCGGTCCATTCGCCATCTTCCAGTTTGAAACACCAGGCGTGCCACGGGCAGATCACCATGCCCTCTTCGATAGCGCCAGCAGCCAGAGATGCCCCCATGTGCGGACAGAAATCATCGATCGCCTTGTATTCCTTGCCATCCAGAAAGACGGCCACCATGCGGCCATCAAGTTCGTAGGCCCGGCCCTCGCCCTGGGGGATGTCGCCAACTTTGGCGACCGTTTTGAACGTTGTCATGGTTAGCGGTTAATTATTTCTGCGGGTTGTGCGATACTCTGGGAACGGAGCCAGATTTGGCGTGCGTATTTCGTACGGTAAACCGGCACGATTTGATACAGCAATACTCGAATGGCAGCTTGCCGACAGAATCTTCGTATGGTGAACGAGAAACTCAAACGACAGGTCGTCGACACAATTCTACCTCGAGTTCAGGCTCCTGCTCAGTACATGGGCGGGGAACTCAATTCGATCACGAAAGACCATTCATCCGTTCGGGGTAAGCTGGCATTTGCTTTCCCGGACACCTACAGCCTTGGCATGAGCCATCACGGGATGGAGGTGCTGTACACGCTGATGAATCGACGTGACGACTGGCTCTGCGAACGAACGTTCTGCCCGTGGGTCGACTTCGAACAGGAGTTGCGCGACGCCGAGCTACCGCTTTACAGCTGGGAAACGTTCACGCCGCTCTGCGACTTTGACGTGCTGGGTTTCACGCTTCAATACGAAGTCGGCTCGATCAACGTCCTGACCATGCTCGATCTGGGCCGAGTTGGAATCCACAACACCGAACGCGGCATGGATGTGCCACTGGTGATTGCTGGCGGCCCGTGCGCCCAAAACCCGGAACCGCTGGCCGACTTCATTGATGTCTTCGTCACCGGCGACGGCGAACCCAGCCTGCCGATGATCTGCGACCTGTGGTTGGAGATGAAAGAAAAATACGGCGGCGAGAATCTCTCCGTCGAAGAATCACGAAAACGACGCGAAGAGGCCATCGCAGAACTGGCTTCCAAGCTACCTTTCGCCTACGCGCCGCGTTTCTACGAACCGGAATACGTCGACGGAAAATACACAGCGCTCAATCGCCTGCGTGCGGAGGTACCGGAAACCATCGAGCCTTCCGTTATCGCGGATCTGGACGGCACACCGCTGCCAACGCATCCGATCGTGCCATGGACGCAAACCGTCCACGATCGCATCGCCATCGAAATCATGCGAGGTTGCCCGTGGCAGTGTCGCTTCTGCCAGAGCACGGTCATCAAACGACCGTTGCGATTCCGAAAAGTTGAAACGATCGTCAACGCAGCGTGGGAGTCCTATCAGAACAGCGGCTTCAACGAGATCTCGATCCTGTCGCTCTCCAGCAGCGACTATCCTCACTTCGAAGAGTTGGTGCTGGCGTTAAAAGAGAAGTTCAATCCGCTGGGCGTCAACATTGCCGTCCCCAGCCTGCGCGTCAACGAGCAACTACGTTCGATCGCCGAACTCATTGGCAACCAGCGTCGCTCCAGCCTGACGTTGGCACCGGAAGTCGCTCGCGATGACATGCGCGAACAGATTCGCAAGAAGATCAAGAACGAAGACCTCTTCGAAGGCTGTCGTCAGGCGTTCCGCCGAAATTTCGAATCCGTCAAACTGTACTTCCTGTGCGGACTACCGGGTGAACGCCCCGTCGACCTGGACGGCATCATTGAAATGGCGGAAACCATTTCGCGAATCGGCAAGGAAGAGCGTGGACGCTATGCCAAAGTCACCGCCAGCGTCTCGAACTTCGTGCCCAAGGCCCATACGCCCTATCAGTGGAACGGTATGCAGACGCGTGACTATTTCAATTGGGCCCGTAACTACCTGATCCAGAAAGTCAGTCTGCGTTCCGTTAGCGTTAAGTGTCACGACGTCGACACCAGCTTGCTGGAAGGCGTGCTCAGTCGAGGTGACCGTCGCGTGGGCAAGGCAATTGAATTGGCCTGGCGACGAGGAGCTCGACTGGATAGCTGGACGGAACAGTTCAACGCGGCACGCTGGTGGCAGGCACTCGAAGACACAGGCTACAACCTCGAGCGAATCCACGAACCCTACGAGCTTTCGGATCGACTGCCGTGGGATCATCTCAACGTCAAATACGGTCGCACTTTCCTTGAGAAAGAGCAGACTCGCGCGATCGTGCAACTGGAGTCGATGGCAGACGCAAAGTAGTCTCCGCCGATGCGACGGCAGACTCAGTCTCACCGCAGGATCCGTCTCACCGTATCTCCCGCCATCCATTCGGGGGAGATGCATATCGAGGAGACGTCAGCGAATCGCCGCGCAATTGACGCTCGCTTCTTTGGCCAGTTAAACTCGCCCCGTGCAGCGTGGACCTGGGGCAGCGCCTGAAATACTGGACCGTGCGGTACGTGACTCGTCGAGCGTCGCCAGGTTATCAATCGTAAACCATGGACGTGAGCTAATGCGGAGAGGTTCATCCATGAATGATGCAATGCGAAAATCGCGAGCGGTTCAAGCGCATCGGCGATCCCCGGGCTTCACGCTTGTCGAACTACTCGTCGTCATCGCAATCATCGCCATGCTGGTTGCTCTGCTGCTGCCGGCCGTTCAATCGGCGCGCGAAGCGGCGAGGAAGATCCAGTGTACTAACAACGTCAAGCAGATCGTGTTGGCGACGCTCAACTACGAATCGGCTCGCGGCGAACTACCACCGGGTTCCATTTTCATCAACCAGGAGGGCGAACCGGAACGTCGCACGGGCGTCCTGGCGCGAATTCTGAGCTACGCCGAAGATTCGGCATTGCACGATCTGATCGATCCCGAGGCACCGGGCACCACGGATGACAAACGGATGCCCGATGGCTCCTACGTCGCAGAGATCATCATCGACATGTACGTCTGCCCCAGCGACGACGGGCTACTCATCCGCCCCGGTCGAAGCACCGGCACGCCACGGGCACGGACCAACTATACCGCGTCGGGCGGATCAACGCCTCGCAACAACACGGCCGGCTACTGCCCCTGTCCCAAAGCGTTGATGACGCAATACAACCAACGAGCCATCGGCCTTCCGGGTCCCGGGCCAAAGTTCTCAGGTCCGTTTACTCGCTACGCATATACGACGAAGTTGAAGCAGATCACGGACGGGCTCTCCAAGACCATCTTTTTCGGTGAGTCGCGCCCGGATTGCTCCGACCATACGCAGGAAGGCTGGTTGTCATCGAATAACGGCGGCGGCCTGGTCACCACGATCATCCCGATCAACTACGACACTTGCAACGACGATGAAGTCCGCGGCGTTCCGTGGCAGCATAAGAAGTGTAATTGGGTGACCGAGCTTGGATTTCGATCGGCTCATCCTGGAGGTGCCAACTTTGGCTACGGTGACGGCAGCGTTCATTTCCTGCCCAACGACATCGACATGTTGACCTACCAGTACCTCGGTGACAAAGCCGACGGACGCGTGGCGCAGGAAGTCGTTCAATAGCGTGACTGGCTCAATCAAAAACCATCACAAACGGCCGCTCCTGCCATTGCTGTTCGCACTCCTTTCGCTGGGCATGCTGTTGGGCTGTGGCGATTCACGGTACGGCTCGGTTCGCGGCACGGTAACGCTGGCTGGTGAACCCGTCGCCGACGCAACGGTCGCGTTTCTGCCCAAAAACGACCGCGAAGGACAGGCCGCATTTGGTGTCACCGAGCCCGACGGAACGTACGCACTAAGCACCCTCACACCGGGTGACGGAGCTCTCCGGGGCGAATACCACGTTACGATTACCGCGGTGGATATCGTGAAAAGCGAACGGGCGGAGAAACTGGAAGGCGAATACGATTCCGTGGCCGTTGACCTGATTCGCACGCCTCAACGCGAGTCATGGCGCATCCCGCCACGATTTGCGGTGGCGGAAACCTCCGGCCTTGAATTCACGGTCGAAGCCGGCGGCAATACGGCCGACTGGGCACTCACGGAATAGCGAATCCGTTCACGCAAAACTTTGCACGCAAAAATCTGCGAATCGCGCCTGTGGATTTCATGTTGTCGATTCGTATCGCAAGGGATGCGTGCGACTTCACATGCCCAACGCAGGAGATTGTCGCAGCTTCCAGAACACAGGAAAACGTGAAATCGTCGCTGAGCTCACCAGCCACGTGCCGGCCTACGCAGGAGGCCGTACGCTCAGCGTCACTGGATCGCCCGCCTCAACGCCATACAACGGATTGCTGGCCAACGGTTCATCGAGGGTACCAATCTCGCCGAATTGCGTTTGCGTCGGGAAGCCGCCAAGCTGAGCGGTAAAGACAATGTCGCTGTTGTCCGTTCCAATTTCAAAGCCATCGGGAACCGAGACATCGAATTGCAGCACCGACACCGATCCGTCGGAAGTCAGCGACTCGAATGATGGCGCGCTGTTGAGAAAAACAATGTAGTAGTAGTCCGTACCGGACGTCTCGTCCGCCGGATTCAGATTATCGCCACGGGTGACGACGGCACCATCGCCGAAGGGGCTGATCGTCGAATCGGGAATCAGACTGGTCGTGGTCACCGTCGCCGTGCTGCCGTCGATATCGCCCACCAGGTCAATCGTCATGTTGAAACTGACAAGCCCCACGAGCCCCAGACTGTCAGCTGCTGCCAACTGATCGGCATCCGGAGTAACGTTCAACGTCACACGAGCCGTGTTCGCATTGCCGTTCGGATTTACCATTTCGGCCGACCAACTCCACAACAATCCGGAGTGCTCGGGCTGTTCGGCCGGCGACAGATTATCCTGCCAAATCATGTAATCTTCGAAGCCAACTGAACCATCGCCGTCACCGTCGGCGTAGAGCAACTCAGTGCTGCCGTAGGTTTCGATCCAGAGGCTCAAGTCGTCTTCATTCACCATGCAGTCGAGGTTGTAGTCACCCGACATCGCCGCAAACTCGCCGTCGGCCGGATAGCAACTCCCGCGAACCGGCTCCGGTAGCGTGGATGGATCCGGAAGAGCTTTTACCAACTCGTCCGCCACCCGATTCAACAGTTCCGTATTGCCATCCGCGATGGCCGGCACCAGAAACTCATGGAATTCAGTCGAAGGCGTACTCACCAATCCAAAGTTCTGCGTAAGTAGCAAGAAGTCGTTGAAGTCAACCGTGCCGTCCGCGTTGAAGTCGCCCCCAGCAAAGTCCGCTGCGCCACCGAAGTTGCCGACCATCGCGAGAAAGTCCGTGAAGGCAACCTCGCCATCGCGATTGGCATCGCCAAACAGAACCCCCTCGTCATTGCAGCCCGCCCCGCACAGCAAACGACGGGACTCAAGTGATTCAAACACGCGCGGCCTCTTCATGGTGATTCTCCAGCTGTCATTGTAGTCGGGAGTTGTGAAAATCCTGCGTTTCTGGCAATCACCGCTGGACCTTTTATGGTGGTCGAGGCGCCGGTTGTTCGGCCGGTAACACGCCCAAGCCGCCGCACGTGGCCAAAACGCCACAAGAATAACGCTCGACTCGGCACACGCGGGCTCATGACAATGCCCAGAATGCACGGCGCAGCCAATGCCGTGCCACGAATTCACGGCCTTCGGTGTATCATGAGTCCTGTACTTCAGAAGAGGACGATTCGTTGCCGGCCAAGCCACGCCACCTAGCGGGGGAAATGACAACTCCCCAGAATCTGCTGCATTCACAGGCCGCTCGCGGGCGTACCGCTTTCCATGTCGTATCCGCTTTACTGGCCACGATCATCGTGCTGTTCGGTGAGTGCTTCGCCGACGATACGGCCGCGGCCACGAATCTCTATCATCGTGGCCGCTATGAAGAGGCGGAGGCCACGTTTGCCAAAATGCCGGACACGATCGAGAAAGTCGTCGGACAGGCACAATGCGCCGCAGCCGTTGGAAAGTCGACGGAGGCAATTGCGCGTCTGCAGTGGGGCCTGGTGAACCTGGCGCCGTCCGCGCCGCTGCAGGCTCAGCTCGCTGAACTGCTGTTCGAACACGGTGAATACGAAGATGCCGCCAAATTCGCCGCGGCTGCGTTGGCGATTGATTCGAGTTCCATACAGGCGAGATTGGTGCGCGCGGACCTCCACCGAGTCCACGGGCGGATCGAAGAAGCCACGATCGTCTACGGCCAACTCGCCACAGTCGCCACCGATCAAGTCACAACCGATGATGCGCTGCGGATCAGCAGAGCCCGCACGATTCTAGGGAGATGGAACCGAGATACGCAGGTTTTCGATCAACTGGTCAACGGGCTTTATCCGTCCATCCTGGAATCGGACGAGAACGCCTGGCGATCGCATCTCGAAGCCGGAAAACTGTTCCTCGAAAAGTACAACGTGCCGGATGCGGCCCGTGAATTCAACGCGGCGCTTTCCATCAATCCCCGCGCCGCAGAAGTACACGTCGAGATGGCGCGACTGTCGCTGCAACAGTTCAATTTCCAGCAAGCGATTGCGTCCGTCGAAAGGGCACTCAAGGTCAACCCGCACCTGCCGGCGGCTCTGCGGATGACGGCGGATCTTGCGTTCGCAAACCTGGAACCGGACCAGGCCGCTGAGCCGTTGCGGCTGGCAATGGAGCGTAATGCGCATGACGAGCGAACGCTGGGGCGTCTGTATGCGGTGTACCTGCGGCGTGACGGTTTTGACTCGGCGGATGACCCCGGATCGCAAGCCAGCCAGCTGGCCCTGTCGGTCGAGAAACGCAATCCGCACTGCGGTCGATTTTTCGAATCCGCCGCAGACAGTTTCAACGCCCTTCGTTACTACCCGCTGGCGGCTCGTCACTACCAAAAGGCGATCGAACACCTGCCACAGCTAATTTCCGCTCGGGGAAAACTGGGGCAGATGCAGATGCGACTGGGTGAAGAAGCCGACGCACGCCGAACGCTCGAGACTTCCTTCGAGCTGGATCCATTTAACGTCCGTGTCAAGAACGCACTGGATGTTCTGGACCTGCTGGACACGTACGCCGTGATCGAGACGGATCACTTTATCTTGCGTTTTGATCGTGGTCACGACGGTTTGCTGGCGGAGTACGCCGCGAGGTACCTTGAGGAGGAAGTGTATCCGGACATCGTGAAGGTGCTCGGATATGAACCACCAGACAAGACGCTGCTGGAAATTTTCAGTAAGGCGAACGGCACCAGTGGCCACGCGTGGTTCAGCGCCCGGATGGTTGGCCTGCCATTCATCGGCACCGTTGGCGCATGTGCAGGCAAGATGTTCGCACTCACTTCGCCCGCCGATGGCAAGCCGTACAACTGGGCGCGTGTGCTGCGGCACGAATTCGTCCACGTGGTCAATCTGCAGCAGACCAACTTCCTGATCCCACACTGGTTCACGGAAGCCATCGCGGTTCGCAATGAAATGGGTAACTATCCTGCCGACTGGGATCGAGTGCTCGCGAAATACGTTGCCGAAAACAACCTGTTCGACTTGTCCAACATCAACCACGGTTTCGTCCGCCCGGGCAACAGCGAACGCTGGACGTTGGCGTACTTCCAGGCGTATCTGTATGCCGACTATCTCGTTCAGCGTGCCGGTGACGAAGCCCTGCAAACGATGCTGGCGGGCTACGCCGACGGGCAGACAACGGCCGAGATTTTGGGGGAGTTGATCAATCAATCCGTCCCCGAATTTGAAGCCGACTACCGCGAGTACCTCGCGTCACGGGTAGCGGGCCCAGGCGTTAGTTCACCGCGTCCAGACAAACGGTCCGCGAATGAACTGGAAGCCGAGTTGCGTGCTTCCCCGCGCGACGCAGCGCTCCTCGCGCAACTCGCCGTCGTCCGCCTGAAAGCAGGAGCAACGCGTGCGGCAAGAAAAGCTGCCGAACGCTCGATCGAATCCGACCCGGCAAATCCGGTCGCCCGTTATGTCATGGCGCGAATCATGTTCTCGGTGGGCGAGGATGAACGGGCATGGGAACACGTGGAGCTGGGCCTTGGTTCCGGCACGAATCCGGCCGGCAATCCAGAGCAGCAGCATGTTACACAAAAGTCGAACCCCGATCAGACTTTGCTCAAACTGGCCGCCGGGCTGAAACTGGAGGCTCGGGAATTCACCGCGGCGCGGGCGTACTATGAACGGGGACGGCAGGCGTTTCCGCACGATTTCTCGTGGATCCGCGGACTTGCCCGAGTCGCCCTCGCGAACGACGATGATGAGTCACTGGCAAAGTGGCTGGCAGTCATCGCGGAGCGCGAGGCTGACAAAACGACGTTAGCGCGTAAACTGACGCAACTGGCGTTCGCTCGCGAGGACTTCAAGGCGGCCGAATACTGGGCGAACCGCGTGCTGCACATCGACGTAATGAATCCCATGGCACATGCTGATCGGGGACGGGCGTTGGCGAAACTGGGAAACATCACGGAGTCAACGCGGGAGTTCGAGACGGCACTTCGGCTGTCACCGGGTGAACGCGAATGGCAACGACAACTCGAACAACTCAAGGCGAAACGGCCCAATTAATGGACTCCGAAACAGGCACCAATCGATCCGCGTCTGTCGCGCTGGACGACTTCCAACAGCTCATCAAGAAGATGTACTTCGAAAAGGATCAGGCTCGAGGCGTCGACGGCACGTTCATGTGGCTGATGGAGGAAGTTGGCGAGCTGGCCGCGGCCCTGCGGGAAGGCTCTCATGCTGACAAGATGGAAGAGTTCGCAGACGTGCTCGCGTGGCTGGCCACGATCGCCAACGTGGCCGGCGTGGATCTTTCTGCGGCCGTCGAGAACAAATATGGGACGGGTTGTCCGGGGTGCAGTCAGTTGGTTTGCCAGTGTCCGGACGAGGGAAAACCGTAATGATCGGCTAACGGGATGTTTCAGGTCTTTGAGATCTTGTAACAATCATCCGTTGGGCCCATCGGATTGGTGCCGCGGTTGCCCCGTTCAGGTCTGATTATGTCGAGAAAACGGGCCGCCGCTGGCCCCATAGCCTAGCCCGACAAGTGCCGTCAGCTTAAGCTACGCCTTCGCCGGGCAATCAACAATAAGGTCATCCGAAACGCGTGAATCGCCGCTTCTCCAATCCATCGGATCACAACCGTCGACGCAGCCAATGCAGCCGGCGAATCGCCCTGCTCACTGCGCTGCTGTGTGGAGTGCTCATGTTGGCTGCCCCCTTCCCTGCCATCGGTCAGGAAACGGGGTGTGCCATCAATCAGGTCGTTGTCGGCATCGATGGCCACTACCGCGTGGGACGCATGACGCAGGTCTCGATTGAAGTCGATTCGAAAACGCCGCAGTCCAACGTCCGACTGGAAGTTACGTTGCCGGATGGCGAAGGTGTCAGGTCCGTCAACAGCTCCACCGTCGACCTGAAAGCCGGTAGCAACCAGCTGCGCGCGATCGTGAAGTTTGGTCGCGTCGAAGGAGACCTGGCAGTCCGACTTCTGGATGATCAAGATCAGGTACTCGCCGAACAGTCCATCAGCAGCGAACAGTTACCGGATGCCGTGTTGGGCAGCCAGAATCTTGTCCTGACGCTGGGGCAGGACATAGAAGTTGATCGAGTCCTCGCCACGCGACGTGAAAAACCCGGACAGGAAACCGTTCAGGCAGTTGTCAGTGAAGCCACGGCGCTACCGACCCACTGGCTGGGCTACCGCGGCGCAAGTTTGATCGTACTTCCGGCCAGTTCCGAGGGCCTGGTGGGCGACATGACCGCAGCCCAGGTGGCAGCGCTTGATCGTTGGGTCCGCATGGGCGGACGCCTGCTTCTGAGCTGCGGTGCTCAGGCCGAAAAGTTTCTCGCGGCGGGCGGTCCTTTGGCGAGTCTCATTCCGGGCGAATTTGATCGCCTGCAGATGCAACGACAATCCAGCAGTCTGGAGAACTTCGCGGGCACCACCAGCCGCCCACTGAGCAGTTTTGTCGCGGAGGGCGAACTGAGCTTTCGCATCCCCATGGCATTGTTGAAAGAGACGGATGGACGGGTCCTCGTCTCCGAGGGCATTGGTCGTGTGCAAAGCCCGATGATCGTTCGCTCCTCGCACGGCTTCGGTCACGTTCAGTTCATCGCGACGGATCTGGACGTTCCGCCAGTGAGCCAGTGGACGGACGGCCGCCGCCAGATCCTTGGGACGCTGATCGGCGATGCACTACTGTTCTCCCGCCGGGACGACAGCGACAGTCAGTTTGCGGGACTCACCCAGATTGGCTTTGACGACCTCACCGGTCAGCTCCGCGCATCGATGGATCAATTCGAAGGCATTCGCCTCGTGCCGTTTTCGTGGATCGCAATCCTCGTGGGACTGTATGTCCTGATCATTGGGCCCATCGACTACCTGCTGCTCCGACGTATGCGACAGAGCTTCGGTGCGACGTGGATCACTTTTCCACTGGTCGTGGCTGCCGCCTGCGGTCTTGCCTGGTGGCTGACACAATACTGGAAGGGACACGACCTCCGTGTGAACCAGGTCGATATCGTCGACATCGACAGTGAATCGGGGCTCCTTCGCGGCACCACCTGGGCTCACCTCTTCAGCCCCACCAGCCACAAGTATGACCTCTCCATGCAGTCCGGCGAGATCTTGCCTGTTTCCGAGCCCATGGGTCACCTTGCATCGTGGCAGGGGCTGCCCGGCAAGAGTTTCGGAGGCATGAACAATACAAGAGTTGCCCCGGATGATCTGGCGTACACGATCGAAACTGCCGCGAACAGCGGAGATAATCAATCCATGCAGATACGCGGACTGCCGATCGATATCTACGCCAGCCGCAGCCTTGCCGGTTTGACCTGGGGGCAAGTCAACCTTCCAGCGGCCGATAAGCTGACTGCCAATTCGGACAATCAGTTGATGGGCCGGGTACAAAACCCGCTGGACGTGGAGCTCAAGAATCCGCGGTTGTGTTTCGGTCGACGCGTTTACCCGTTGCCAACACTGGCTCCCGGCGGCAGCGTCGAAATCGATCGATCCTCACGCGTGAAGACAATCGACGGAATGCTGACGCGGATGCAGGTTGACCAGGACTTCAAAGGTCGCAGCGAGCCCTGGGACCGCAAAAGCCTGGATACCAACCGTATCATGGAAATGATGATGTTCCACGAGTCGGCGGGGGGCTCCAAATACACGTCGCTCCTGAATCGATTTCAGGAGGAAGTCGACTTCACCGATCATCTGCATCAGGGACGTGCGTTGTTGATCGGCAAGACGATCAAGTCGCCCGGCAGTCTGCTGGGTGACGAACCAATTCAGCAACACGCGACGGAAACGTGGGTTCGTATTCTTCTTCCCGTGACCCCGAAGAAAGCAGGCAATCGATGATCAAGTGCGTCGACCTGACGAAAAAGTACGGCGAACTGTTTGCCATTAACTCGATTGATCTCGAACTGGAAAAGGGAGATCTGTTCGGATTCATTGGCCCCAACGGTGCCGGTAAAACCACCACGATGCGGATCATCTCGACGCTGCTGCAGCCGTCATGGGGCGAGGCCTACATTGATGGCAATTCGATCTACACGAACCCCAAAGAGATCCGTCGACTCGTCGGTTACATGCCTGACTTCTTTGGCGTGTACGACGACATGAAGGTCATTGAATACCTTGAGTTTTTCGCGGCCGCGTATCGCATCAAGGGCGCCCAGCGTCGTAAGGTGTGCGAAGAGATGTTGGACGTCGTCGACCTTGCTTTCAAACGGGACGCCTTCGCCAATACGCTCTCCCGTGGCCAAACACAGCGACTGGGCCTGGCACGCGTGATGGTGCACGATCCACAGGTGTTGCTGCTGGACGAGCCGCTTTCCGGTCTGGACCCCCGTGCCCGCATCAAGATGCGAAATCTGCTTCGCCGGTTGGGCCAGATGGGCAAGACGGTGATCGTCTCCAGCCACATTCTTCCGGAGCTCGCCGATGTCTGTAACAAGATCGGCATCATCGATCGTGGCGTGATGAACAAGCAGGGCGTCGTCACCGATGTCATCAAGGAGCTACGCAAGAACCTCGTGCTTCACGTTCGCGTCAAGGAAAACCCGGAAGCCGCAGCGAAGACGCTGGAAGAACTGGACATCGTGAACCATGTCGAGGTCAGCGACGAAGGGAAGATGCTCGTCACGCTGCACGACGGCATCGAGGATTACTCGGAAGTTTCCACCCACCTGGTGCAGAATAGCCACCGCGTGATTGAATTCCGCGAAGATGAGCTGAATCTGGAATCGGCCTTCATGGCACTCACCGAGGGCATGTAATTCCGGCCCCCGGCCCCGGCAAACTTCGATCGCTACTGACCGAAGTCGTCGACTAGGGCTGACCGATCTGCACGTCATCAAACGAAGCACTGCCGGTCGCTCCGAACAGTCCGATGCGAATGATGGCTTCCCGCGCCGCCGACGGGACGCGAATTGTCTTCTCGTAATTCCTCCAGTCGTTGGTACCTCGCCACGGCCCAAACCAGTGCCGACCGACATCACGTCGGCTTTCGTCGTAAAACGTCATCATGACCGCCGGCAGCATGTCCTCGTTGGAAGCTCGTACATCGCGCGTTTTTGCTCGCGTTGAAAACTTCAACCGGGAAACCTTGCGACCATCGACGCCCAATCCCTGCAGTAGGTGGCTGCCGCGTCCCGGGTCAGCATTGGAAAACTCGACGTGCTGACCGGAAGCGGATTTGACGAGCTTCAGTTGGCGGCCGTAGTACCAGCCCGGGACGATCGTGTCCTTTTCGGATGGATCGGAAAAATCTCCGTTGACGACCAGCGGATTTGCGGGGTCTGGCAAGACGTCGCGAGCCTCCTCCGCAGCGCCCGTCATGGGCACGAACAACGTCGGGCGGAGAGCTTCCTTGATGAGCTTTCCGTCTTTCTTCGTGAACAGATAGAGCGTTTGCTGGTACCGTTCGCCGGTCGGAATCACCATCTTGCCGCCTTCACGCAACTGTTCGACCAGCGGCACGGGGACGTCCTCCGGAGAACAAGTGACGATGATCTTGTCGAAGGGCGCGTGCTCCGGCCAGCCTTTGAACCCGTCGCCAACCTTCACATGTACGTTGTCGTAATTGAGCTTCTTCAGCAGCCGCGCGGCCTTTCGACCAAGACTGTCGACAATCTCAATCGTGTAGACCTTCTCGACGAGAGGACTGAGGATCGCGGCCTGAAATCCGCTGCCGGTACCAATCTCCAGCACCTTGTCCGTAAGCTGCGGATCGAGCGATTCGGTCATGTAGGCAACGATGAACGGCGAGCTGATTGTCTGATCGCCGCCAATCGGCAAAGCCATATCGAAATAGGCCATCCTGCGATACTTCGGCAACACGAACTCGTGCCGGTCCGTTTGCATCATGGATTCGATGACACGCCGGTCGGAGACACCCGCTGCGATGATCTCGTTGTCGACCATTCGTCGCCGAGCCACCTTGTAATCGTAACGCCGTGGTTGTTGGGCTTGCATCGGTTCTGCCAATAGTAGGACCCCGACAAGAGCGAGGAGTAATTGCCTATTTTTTCTCGCACTCCTAATGTGCGAGGAATCCGGCCCGTCTGGGCGTCTCGAGCTCCTATTCTGGGCGCCATAGGTGCTTTGCGATTCCAACATAAGCGAAACTCCTGAATTGCGAAAAACGATGCACAATCGCCACATTTTGCCCAAAACCCTTGTTTTGTAGTCTACCTTTACTAAGCTAACGCGGCGAACAAAGGGGTGAGCTGCAGTCGCAGTTAAATGACATGTTTAAGTATTGAGGATGCTCGATGAAACGGAAAAATCATCACTATCTAGGACTTCTCTGCATTGGATTGCTGGTTAGCACATGCACGACAGCAAACGCTGGCTGGGGTGCAAGCTTCGGCAGCGGAGGATCGTTCGGTTCCAGCGGAGGAAGCTTCGCATCAAGTGGATCGTCAGGTGGTTCGAGCGGTGGTTCGCTTGGCGCCTCGCATGGATCCTCGGGTTCCCATGGAAGTCTCCTTGGGAAACTGTTTGCTCATCATCGTAGCAGTTCTCTTGGCAGCTCGGGAGGAAGTCTCGGCAGCCACATCAGCCTGAAGAGCAGCGGGTCGTCAGGCGGCTCGAGCGGCGGATCGTCGGGCGGTGGCCTGACGCTTGCCAGCATGGGTTCGTCAGGTGGATCCAGCGGCGGATCGTCAGGCGGTAGCGGCCTGTTCCACGGTGGATTGATCAACAAGCTTCGGGCTCATCATCAGAAGAAGATGGCATGGCTTCGATCGCGAGGCTCTAGCGGTGGTTCGTCAGGTGGATCCAGCGGCGGATCGTCAGGTGGTTCATCGGGCGGCTCCAGCGGCGGATCATCGGGTGGATCGAAAGCCACTACAAGTGCTCACGGTAGCAGTGGCGGCGGTAGCTGGGGTGGTTCGTACTACTCGGGCTCCAGCGTCTCGTCGGCTCCCGCTGAAGCATCACCTGTGTATTCGGAAACCCCCGTTTACGCAGAACCAGCAATCACCGAGTCGTACTCGGATCCTGTTTACGCTGCACCGCATGAGACGTCCTACCCTTCGGAAAACTTTGAAGGTGGCGTTCCTGTCGATAGCGTAATGCCGGCCGAAGGCTTCGAAGCAGCACCATCGGGCGCCGGAATCGAAACGGCTCCGCTTGCTCCGTCTCCTGCGGACAGTGTTGATGCCGCCGACCAGCGTGGCTCGATCGTCGTCAAACTTCCAGCAGACGCGAAGCTGATCGTCAACGGTCGACTGACCAGCAGCGTTGGTGACACTCGAGAGTTCGTTTCCAATGGCCTGGAAGCAGACTACGAGTATCCTTACTCGCTGCAGGCAGTCGTTGTTGTGAACGGGCGTGAAATCGTCCAGAACAAGAACGTGAAGCTCAAAGCCGGTGAGAAGAAGGAACTGCTCTTCGACCTTCCCGTCGAAACCAATCTGACCGTCATGGTGCCAGAAGGTGCCGACATCGTCCTGGCAGGTTCGCGAACGGGCCTTTCCGGCACGGAACGCAACTTCCTGACCACTCGACTGAAATTCGGCGAAACCTGGAAAGACTACAAAATTGTCGTGTCTGTGGACAAAGACGGCAAGAAAGTCACCAAGGAGCAAGTGATCGAGCTGAAAGGCGGAGATCAAAAGACGCTCACTTTTGACTTTGAAAATGACGCAGACCCATCGCAGCAAGTTGCAGCGAAGTAGTCACCGTTAACTTCGAATTCGTCACGATCCGGTTAAATCGCCGAATCCTGTGAACACAAAGGCCCTCGCTCGAAAGTGCGAGGGTTTTTTCGTGCGCTTTGCACCGGTCTTTTCATGTCCTCGAAAATCTGATCCGATACAAATTGGTGAACCCAATTCGAACCGATTTTCAGTTTTCGCGTGACCGAATCCCAACCCATCCCCCAATCGCCTGGCGAAGAACCGACCGTTGAACAGACCGTCGCGTCCGCCTGGTCACCACGACGCAAGGCGATTGCCAGCCTGCTGTTTTTGCTGCATGTCTTCGCCGTCTTCGCGGCGCCATGTGCTGCGCCGCCACCAGCCAGCTATTCGTGGAACTGGTTCGCTGGACGTGTCGACGGACGCGACGGCTTGCTGACGCCCTATTTGCGAGCCATCTACCTCAATCACGGTTATCGCTTCTTCGCGCCCAACCCGGGGCCCAGTCATCTCGTACGTTTCGAAATTGAATTGCGAGGCGGTGGTCAGATTGAAGGTCGATTTCCCAATACCGAAGATCAGTTTCCGCGGCTGCTGTACCATCGCATGTTTATGCTCAGTGAAACGGCCTTCAACCTTGCGGAACCGGTGAGCGAAATTCCACCGGCCGGCACGCTGAGCGAGTTGGAGCAATTGGAGTTTTCCAAACAGCTCGCGGCCTCCGAGGAGTTGGCGAAATCCATATCTCGTCGCCTGTTGGATGAGCACGATGGCACACGCGTGCGACTCTTCCTGGTGACGCACGAACTGCCCTTCCCGGCGGATGTTATCGCGGGCCAGAAACTCGACGACCCCGCCCTCTTTCGCGAGCAACCGTGGCGTGAGTATCGCGAGGAGCAACTGTGATGCTCGACTCAGCCAGCACCGCCTTTCGCGAATGGTGTAAGGAAATTGTCGCGAGATGGGACCAGTTCCTCTTCGCTCCGGCCGACCCGGCCACGTTGGGTCTGATTCGCATTCTGGCCGGCTGCATGCTCTTTTACACGCACGCAGTCTGGTCGCTGGACATGGAAGGCTTCTTTGGCGAACGAGCGTACCTCTCCAAAGACTTTGTCTATCGCTACCACGATTCCGTTTTCGGCTGGAGTCATCTGTACTGGATCGACAACTCGACGGTTCTCTGGCTGGCGCACATCGCGGCACTGGGCGTCTTTGCTTGCCTGACGATTGGATATCGGACTCGACTGATGTCGGTCCTGGCCTGCCTGCTGACGATCTCGTATGCCCATCGAGCGAGTGGAGCCCTGTTTGGACTCGATCAGATCAACGGGTTTCTCGCACTCTATCTCGCCGTTGGACCAAGCGGTGACGCCTTCTCGCTCGATCGCCAACTCAAGGTCAGGCGGCAACGAAGAAAGGATCTCGAAGCAGGACGTACGGTGAATGGCGGCGCACGGGGCAAACCAGCACCGCCCAGCGTGATGGCAAATATCGCAATCCGTTTGATGCAGGTTCACCTTTGCGTCGTCTACCTGTTTGCCGGCCTTGGCAAGCTGTTGGGCGAGTCGTGGTGGGACGGCTCTGCGTTGTGGGGTGCGTTCGCAAATCAGGAATACCAAACGCTGGACATGACATGGCTGGCACACTCGATTGTGCTCGTCAATCTGCTCACGCACGTTTCGCTGTTCTGGGAAATCTCCTACTGCTTCCTGATCTGGAATCGCATCACGCGTCCTGTCTGGTTGCTGCTGGCCATTCCGCTGCACATGGGAATCGCGCTGGGCATGGGGATGGTGACGTTCGGCGTCATCATGCTGATCGCCAACCTCTCCTTCGTACCGCCTCAACTGGTTCGTCAGGCCGCCGGCATCTTCGAAAGCAAGCGGAAGCCCTCGGTGCCCACACGCGCTCCAGAGACAGCCGTGTCAGGGCCACACGCGAAGAAGGCATTGAGGCCCTCGCGGCAATCGGCCCGACGACGCGTCTGAGTGATTCGCTCAGCTCGTCGCTTCTCAGTTGGTCAGTTCCGGGCAATTTCAGGGCTGATTGCATTTTCTGGCGGATTCCTCCTAAAATATGACATCACGTCTTTGTTACGATGAGAAACCCGCTCTGGCGCCAACACGGGCGTTGGGCAGAGCCGCGGGACGATTCAACCCAGAAGCGAAGCAGCATGTATCTTTTCGAGAATCCGGTGTTACAGCGCGAGCTGCTGGTGAATCTGCGGATGGGACGATCGTTCATTCTGCTGTTGGTTTACCAAGCCTTGCTTGCGGCGGTCGTGTTCTTTGCATGGCCGCAGGAGAACCGCCTGGAAGCCAACGCGACGGCGGCCCGCGACCTGGTAAACATGTTCTTTCTTGGACAGTACATTCTTTCGGCGCTGATGGCGCCCAGTTTCGCAGCGGCGGCCATCACGGGTGAGAAAGAACGGAAAACCTACGAAATGCTGCTCGCCAGTCCGCTGAAGCCGTCGGCCATTTCGCTGGGCAAGCTGCTCGCGTCGCTGGTACACATCCTGCTGCTGATCTTCGGATCGCTGCCGATCGTGATGCTCTGCCTGCCGTTGGGCGGCGTGGACTACACGGAGATCCTTGCCGCCTATCTGGGCCTGCTGTTGTCCGTCATTACCTTTGGCATGATTAGCATCGCCTGTAGCAGCTACTTCCAACGGACGGCCGCCTCGTTGGTGGCGTCGTATCTGTTGATTCTACCTTTGGCACTCGCGGCGGTACTCGTGTGGAAAGGACTGGAGGGCAACGGGCAACTCCGACTGATGTTAACGCTCACGGCACTACCTGCCGTCGCGGGCATCATCTGCAGTTCGCTATTCGTCAACACCAGCGCCCGTATGCTGAATCCACCGGACGTTGGTTCCGAAGGCAAAGACGTTATCGACCTTGAACAGGAGGCCGAAGAAGTCGTTGGCCTGGTGATTCAGCGTGACCAATTTCCCGATCGCCTGTTCGCGCCGCCAAAACGCAATGACCTGATGGACGACGGTGCCAACCCGGTCTACGACAAGGAAATCCACAGCGAGATTTTCAGTCAGGGCACGTTGATGTTGCGGCTGGTGATTCAGGTCAGCATGTTCCTTGCGATCCCGATCATGGCACCATGTCTCTTTATCTTTCCGCACATGGCGGGTTGGTACATCGGCTACGTCGTGATCTTCAACATGCTGGTCGGACCGGTTTTCTCTGCCGGCAGTGTTACCAGCGAACGCGAACGCCAGACGCTGGATCTACTGCTGACGACGACGATTACGCCGTGGCAGATCCTGTGGGGCAAACTGGTCGCCAGCCTGCGAATCAGTAGCGTACTGACCGTGTTTCTCGCCTGGCCGCTGCTGCTGGCGTGTGTGATGGTGATGTACTACTGGGAGAACATCGTTTCTGTTCTCGCCTACGCTCTGATCATTCTGTTCACCTGCGCGACAACAGGCATTCTGGCAATGTTCTGCAGTGTCATTTTTCGCAAGACTTCGATGAGCCTGATGACGGCGTACCTGTTGACGCTGATCCTGTTCTGCGGACCACTACCGCTGACGTTCTTCGTCAAGGCGTTCGTGGATCCAATCGAACGTACGTCCGGCAACAACCAGTCCGTCACGCGTGTTGTCCAGCGTGAGGAAGGCAGCATCGGTACCTGGATTCAGAACTTCGGTATCACCAGCCCCTTTGCGGCCGCCTTCTCAGTTCCGCTCACGGCCCCAGAGAATCCTTCCTCGTCCGAATCCATCGATCCCATGTTCCCACCGAGCTGGAAGTTCGTGGGCATGTACTTCGCATGGTCCACCGCACTGATCGCCGGACTGAGCGTCTGCATGATCTGGCTGTTCAACACGCGCTGGCGAGTCTCTCAGTAGCGATCCGTATCATCGGCAGCTCGATCCCTCCTCGTACCCGGGCGGTGTACGTCACTCCCGGGCCGTGATTTGGCCCTTCTGTGAAGCGGACGTGTAGACGGACGGGCCGCCCGGCGACAGTTTCCGGGCCGACAATCCTTCGCGGTGGCGAGATATCCACCGCCCTCCACTGCTAGGCAGCATGGGCACGTATCGCAATAATGCAGGGCTCAATCGGACTCGAAATAGCACAGGGTAAAGTAATGAGCTCAATCATTGGAATTCAGGGCCGCCAGATTCTCGACAGTCGCGGCAATCCCACCGTCGAAGTTGACGTAGTTCTGTCGGACGGATCCTTCGGTCGCGCGGCGGTACCAAGTGGAGCCAGCACAGGAATCCACGAAGCATGGGAACTCCGTGACGGCGACGATACGTTCATGGGCAAAGGCGTCAGCAAGGCAGTCGAAAACATTAACACCGTTCTGGCCGAAAACCTGGAAGGCTGGGACGCACTGGACCAGATCGGCATCGACAACAAGATGTGCGAACTGGACGGTTCACCCAACAAGAAAAATTTGGGTGCCAACGCGATTCTGGGTGTTTCGCTGGCCGTTGCCAAAGCTGCCGCGGACTTCACGCAACAGCCGCTGTACCGTTATCTCGGCGGTGCGGGTGCCAACCTGCTGCCCGCTCCGATGATGAACATCATCAACGGTGGCGAGCACGCGGACAACTCGGTCGACGTTCAGGAGTTCATGGTCATGCCGCTAGGCTTCGACTCGTTCTCCGAAGGCCTGCGTTGCGGCGTTGAGATCTTCCACCACCTGAAGAAGGTGCTCCAGGGCAAGAACCTCAATACGGCCGTCGGTGACGAAGGCGGCTTCGCGCCGGACCTTGGAAGTAACAAGGAAGCGCTCGACCTGATCATCGAAGCCATCGAAAAAGCTGGCTACAAGCCCGGCGAGCAGGTGCAGATCGCACTCGACGTTGCCGCCACCGAGTTCTACGAAGAGGGCAAGGGTTACTCGATCGACGGCAAGGTTCTGTCATCCACCGAGATGTGCGACTTCCTCGCTGACTGGGTCGAAAAGTATCCCATCTGCTCGATCGAAGACGGCTGTAGCGAAGACGACTGGGATGGCTGGAAAACGCTCACCGACAAGGTCGGCAGCAAAGTTCAGCTCGTTGGCGACGACCTGTTCGTGACCAACACGGAACGCCTGCAGCGCGGCATCGACATGGGCGTCGCGAACAGCATCCTGATCAAGGTCAATCAAATCGGTACGATGACCGAAACAGTCGAGGCAATCACGCTGGCCGCCCGCAACGGCTACACCAGCATCTCCAGCCACCGCAGTGGTGAGACGGAAGACTCGACGATCGCGGACCTCGCAGTGGGCCTCGCGACCGGTCAGATCAAGACTGGCTCGGCATCGCGAACAGACCGCATGGCCAAGTACAACCAGCTGCTTCGCATTGAAGAACAACTTGGTGACGGTGCCCGCTACGGCGGACCGCTATTCAAGAAACGAAGCTAGAAGAGGGAACGCTGGCTGAACCTGGGCGGTTGAACTGGCCAGCCTGATGCGCAGGACGACCGCGACCGTGAAGGTTTGCCGAAGTCCGTTCCCCAACATTAACACCCGAAGACGCAAGCAGGATACACTTCTGCTTGCGTCTTTTCGTTGAATTTCGAGAACAGGAATCCCCGCCATGAAGACCGCCATCCTCGGCCTGCTGTTTTTCGCCTCGGTCTGCTCTGCCGCCGACCGCCTGACGGGCAAGGCGTTCACGACTCGCAGTGAGGTCTACGCAAAGAACGGCATGGCATGCACCAGCCACCCGCTGGCCACGCAGATTGCAATCGACATCCTGAAACAGGGAGGCACGGCCGTCGATGCAGCCATCGCCGCCAACGCAGCGTTGGGATTGGTCGAACCGATCAGCAACGGCATCGGCGGCGACCTGTTCGCCATCGTCTGGGACGCGAAAACCAGCAAACTATACGGACTGAACGCCAGCGGCCGGTCGCCGGCGTCGTTGACGGCCGCTGAGTTCGCCAAGCGCAATCTAAAGTCCATTCCATCCAAAGGCGTGCTGCCGATCTCGGTGCCCGGCTGTGTCGATGGTTGGTCCGAGCTTCACGGGAAATTCGGGAAACTTCCACTGAGCGAAATTCTGGCTCCCACCATCGACTACGCGAGGGAAGGCACCCCCGTCCCGGAAGTCATCGCCTTTGGGTGGGCGAGCGGAGTTCGGGCGTTTCGTGACCAACCGGGCTTTGCCGAGACGTTCATGATCGACGGACGGGCTCCGAAGAAGGGGGAAGTCTTCCGCAATCCCGGTCTGGCCAACACGCTGGAGCTGATCGGCAAGCACGGTCGAGACGCCTTCTATCAAGGCGAGGTCGCAAACGTGACAGCGTCGTTCGTGCAGCAACACGGCGGATTCCTGTCGACCGAAGATCTGGCCAGCCACAAGTCAGAATGGGTCGAACCCGTCTCGACCGATTACCGTGGCATGACGGTATGGGAGCTGCCGCCCAATGGACAGGGCATCGCGGCACTACAGATCCTGAACGTGCTGGAAGACTTTGATCTTCGAGGTGCGGGCTTCGGCAGTCCGGATCACATCCATCAGTTCATCGAAGCCAAGAAGCTGGCTTTCGAAGACCGCGCCAAGTTCTACGCAGACCCGGCCTTCAACCAGATTCCCGTTGCGGAACTGATCTCCAAAGAGTACGCAGCTCAACGCAGGAAACTGATCGATCCCCAGCGAGCCGCAGCAAAATACGCGGCCGGCGACATCACGTCGGGTGATACGATCTATCTGACCGTGGCCGACAAAGACCACAACATGGTGTCGCTCATCCAGAGCAACTACCGCGGCTTCGGTTCCGGCGTTTGCCCACCAGGGCTGGGATTCGGCCTGCAGAATCGCGGCGAACTCTTCACGCTGGAGGAAGACCACTTCAACTCGTACGAACCACGCAAGCGACCTTTTCACACCATCATTCCGGCCTTTATCACTAAGGATGGCAAACCGTACATCAGCTTTGGATTGATGGGCGGCGCGATGCAGCCACAGGGCCACGCACAGATCGTGATGAACCTGGTCGACTTTAATATGAATCTTCAGGAAGCCGGTGACGCTCCTCGCATCCGGCACTCCGGCTCATCACAACCAACGGGCGAAAAGATGACCGACGGCGGCGTGGTCAATCTTGAGAATGGATTCACACCGGAAACCGTCCGCACACTGGTCGGCCGCGGGCATCGAATCCAGGCCACACGCGGTGCGTTCGGCGGCTACCAGGCGATTCGATTCGACGCGGAACAGGGCGTCTACGTGGGAGCTTCCGAATCACGCAAAGACGGTTGCGCGATGGGCTATTAGAACCGACGTAGCGGGCCGCCCAACGTCACGCACCGGCTCCAAAATTACCGGACAGGATCAGGAAGTCCAGGAAGTCCACCAGTCGGTCACCATTCAGATCCCCGTCGGCTCGCTCCGCATCCTCCCGGCCAAAGTTCTGCGACAGCGCCAGAAAGTCGGCGAACTCCACGATATCATCCGCGTTCACCGAAAATGGCAGTGTCGTTTCTTTATCATTTTCGGCTGCGGAATACCCTGATTGAGTTGCCTCAGGTAGCTTAGCCAGCCTCTGCCACCCATAGCAAGAAATGCGTCAGGCAACTGATTCGAAATTGCCCTCCGGTAGGTTCCAGGGCAATGAATCGATACGATGAAGCTCGACAGGATTACGTCAATGCAGCATTTGCAGGAAAAATGTTGCTTGGTGAGACACCGGCTCCCGTCGCAGGCGAGAAAAACACAGAACCCTCACGAAATTCATGCCACAATCACAAAAGACTGCGCTGATCACCGGCATCACCGGACAGGATGGAGCCTACCTTTCAAAGCTATTGTTGGACCGCGATTACAAGGTCGTCGGCACGACCCGAACGTATAACCAACACAGCCTCTGGCGTCTCGAATACCTGGGCGTGATGGATGATATTTCTGTCGTGACGTGCAACACGGGCGACCCGATGTCAGCCATGAGCCTGATGATCGAACACAAACCCGATGAGATCTACAACCTCGCGGCCCAGAGTTCCGTCTCGCTTTCGTTCGCCGAACCCGCGTCAACGCTGAGCTACAACACGCGTTCGGTCGTCAATCTGCTGGAGTGTATGCGAATACTGGATCAGGACATTCGGCTGTACCAGGCTTCCACCAGTGAGATGTACGGCAACTCGCGAAATCTGCCCGTCGATGAATCCTCGCCGTTTGACCCCATCAACCCCTACGCGACGTCGAAGGCGGCCGCGCACTGGACGGTGCGAAATTACCGCGAAGCCTACGACCTGTTCTGTTGTTCGGGAATTCTGTTTAACCATGAGTCGTTTCTGCGTAGTCGACGGTTCTTCACCAAGCAGATTATTGGCAACGCGTTTGACATCAAGAACGGCAAGCAGGAAAAACTGTTCGTCGGCAACATCGACATCCGACGCGATTTCGGATGCGCAAGACGGTACGTGGAAACCATGTATCTGATGTTGCAGCAGGACAAAGCGGACGACTTTGTCGTGTGTTCCGGCGAGTCCGTTTCTCTGCGAGAAGTCGTCGAATCCATCCTGGACTGCGTCGGGCTGCCTCATGATGTCATCGAAGTCGACCCACGACTCTACCGCCCATCAGAGACCCGCGATATCTACGGGAACAACCAGAAAGCGCAGACGCAACTGGACTGGCACTACGACACTCCGTTTCGCGAAGTGATTCAGGAAATCGTCGAGGAAGAAATGGCGATGCGGCAGACCACCAGTCCGGACCGGGCGATCTAATTCTTGTCTTCTCGCACGCCAGCTCGCTCGATCGCATCCTCAATGAAGTAGTTGATATCCTCTGCTTCATCCGCATGCAGCACGTCGTAGGCGTGCGCCGCATTTCGAGCGTGATAGAGCTGCTCTTTCAGGTTGATGTCCCGTGTAATGGCCGTCGCAAAGGCAGCCAGAACTTCAAGGTGTCGCTTGCGATCGGTCTTCGGCGTCGCCAACAACAGAATTGCATGCACGGGCCGACCATCCGGAGCCCCCAGATCCAGCCCCTTGGAACTGATGCCAAGAATGCCGGTCACTTCTTCTCCGGATTCCAGAATCGCATGCGGAATCATCAAACCTTCCGAAAGGCAGGTCGTCTCCTCCTCCTCGCGGGCGAGGACCATCTCCACGAATTCTTCCTGCGGAATCGACGGTTTGACCTTCGTCGTATAGAGCTGTGAAGCCAGAGACCGGATGACTTCTTCCTTCGTGGTTCCCGAGACGTTCACCGAAATGTGATGCTCGTCAAGGAAGTCCAGAAGGCGCGGCTTGTCCTTGTGATCTTCGCCGGCGCGAACCAACGCCAAACGCGTGCCGCTCGGGCCCAACAACTGATTGATGGCGAGTGCCGCGAGACCCACCGTCGTAACGGTGTCGGAAATATCACTGAAGCTGGGATCGTTCTGTACGAGGATCACCAGTCCGACGGCAACGCCACCATGTGGTAGCAACGCAAGACCCAGGTAGTTGCGGACGCGATTTGGCACTTCCGCCATACTCATCGCGGTATACGCTCCAGCGTACTTGCCCACAAATCGAGCAACGAAGAACAGGATGACCAGCCCCGCCGCCGCAACGACCAGCCCAAAGTCGAGCTTCATGCCGGCTAGCGTATAGAAGGCCGCAAACAGCACGCCTCCAATTGAATGCAGATAAGCTTCCGTCGATCGAACCGTGTCGTGCCGAATGTTCGAAACCATGATGCCAGCGAACGTACACGCCAGAATCCCGGAAACGTTGAAACCAACCGCCGCACCCCACGAACACAGGATCACCGCGACCATCGTTGGCCCAAGGAAGGCCGGGCCCACAATCGTGCGAGTCAAACCGAGCGCAACCAAAGCACAAAACGTCCCCACAAAGAATGACAACCCAAACTCGCGGACAACATCAGCAAGCGCGGTACCCATTGGACTGTGCCAACTACCCTGCTCTTGCCCACCCGAAGCGAGATACGAAGCCGCGAAAGTGAAGGCTCCAACCGCGACCATATCAATCAGCGCGACGGCGGCAACAAGCGTACGCGTCAGAATTCCCCGCGCACGAGCTTCCTGCACGACGAGTACCGTCGTCCCCGGTGCCCCGGCGATTGCGATCGCGGCCAGAATCAGGCACACGCGAATGTTGATCTGGTCCGGCGCGATCTGACCACCAATGTAGTACATCGCCATCACAACGATGGACGGCGTCACGATCGCCTCGCCCAATAGCAGCAACCCAAGCCGTTTCCCGGCGTTGCGCAAACTGGCAAAGTGCAGTGCGGCCCCGACCGTGAAGGCTATATAACCCAACACAAAGTTCATGTAGGGCCCAAAGTTCTTGGCCGTATCGGCGGTGAGTCCCGTGCCTCCCGAGTGATAGTCGGATGTCGCGCGGATCAGGATTCCCGTGAATATCCACCCGGTTACTTTCGGGAGCTTGATGCGCCCAACCAGTTCGCCGCCGATGATACCGGCAACGAGCACAAGCGCGAGATGATAGAGGGAATCGTTGGGTGTGAATGCAAAGATAATTGGGCTCATACCAAGGGATTATAGAGAAAAATTTCGATCACCAAATGTCAGTCTGCGATCCCGCCGCCAAAGCAAACCTACTTCGCGAACAGCTGCGCCGGATCCTTGAATGCCTTGAATTCCAGAGCGTTCCCCGATGGATCGCAGAAAAACATCGTCGCCTGCTCGCCGACTTCACCCTGAAAACGAATGTACGGTTCTATAACAAATTGTATCCCGGCAGCTAGCAGCCGTGTCGACAGCGCATGCCAGGCATCCCAGTCCAGCACGACGCCAAAGTGAGGTACAGGAACATCATGGCCGTCGACCGGGTTGTGATGCGTCGATTCGCTCGAGCCCTCCGCCGGTTTGTAGTGGGCGACAATCTGATGACCGTAGAGGTCCAGGTCGACCCAGTTCTCGGAGCTTCGGCCTTCGGCACAACCAAGTACATCGACATAGAAACGTCGAGCTTCCTCAACATCACGCACGGGAAAAGCGAGATGGAACGGCGGCGTGGTGGGATGAACGGTCATCGGCGGAGCCCCAGATTGCGTGCAAAGTGCCAATCGGATGATTCGCATGTTAGAGTAACCTGTAGCGAACGCAACGTGTCAGCACGGTTGCGGCCCGGATCCGATCATTGCGGAGAAAGTCCCATGCGTCACAAGTCACAGGCCGAGTGGCGTTTTGCCAAACGGATGTCCACGCTTCTTGTCATCGGTATCATCTTGTCGTTCGTTGGGGGGTGCGGGACAAAGCCAGCCGTCCCCGGCAAAGCAAAGCCAACCGGATCGGACGCGGCGACGGCGAATTCGGAGTCAGGCACAGACAATATCGACTCCAATGTTGACTCTAACGTCGGCTCCACGATCGACCCCGCCATCGAAGTCACCACCAACGTCGTGGCGGACGCCACCGTGACTGCCGCGACGGACCAGGCGGATTGGAAATTCAGTGACATCCACGGAGTCGCTCACGAACCCTTCGCCGACGAAAACACGAAGGCCATCGTCGTCGTATTCATCACGACCGATTGTCCGATCGCGAACTACTACCAACCAACGCTGTCCCGGATGACGGACGACTACGCGAATCAGGGAGTGCAATTTTACCTCTGCCATTCCGACAGGGACACGAAGCTGGAGGAAGCCCTCGAACATACCGCGGACTTCAAACCGCGTGCCCACGTGCTGCTCGACAACGAACAAGCCATCGCTCGACGACTGGAAGCCAAAGTGACTCCCGAAGCGTTCCTCGTCACGCGCGAAGGTACCGTTGCCTACCGTGGGCGGATCAATGATCTCTACGCAGACTACGGAAAGCGACGCAACACACCGCGAACGAACGACCTCCGGGACGCGGTTGACCGGTTGCTGGCCGGAAAACCCATCGAGACGGCCGTGACTCGGGCGATCGGATGCTACATTCCGTATCCCAAAGTAGACAAATAACTCGTCACGCACAGCAACAAGACTCCCTTCCTCTGGACGCCCACGCATGGCCAACATCAATCGCCGCAACATGCTCCTCGCTTCCGCCGCCGGCATGCTCTACCCCGGAACCGCGCGAGCCCAGTCAAAACCCGCCGGCGGATCTATCTGTGTGTTCACCAAGCCGTTCAACTCGCTGTCCTTTGACGAGCTGGCCGAACGCATCGCACAACTAGGTTTCGACGGTATCGAGGCACCAATTCGCAAAGGCGGCCACATCGAACCGGTTGAAGTCGAAGAGAAACTGCCGCTCCTCGTTGAGGCACTCAAGAAACGCGAACTCGAAATCACCGTCCTGACTTCGGACGTCAACGACCCGAATGATCCGCTCTCCGTAAAGACATTGCGAACTGCCGCGGCCCTCGGCATCAAACGGTATCGATTGAAGTATCTGAAGTATGATCTGAATCGCCCGATCATGAAGCAGATCAACGAATGGCGACCGCAACTGAAAGACCTCGCAGCACTGAACGGCGAGCTGGGCATACGCGGCCTCTATCAGAACCACGCCGGTAACGGCTATCTGGGCGCGTCGCTCTGGGATCTGCGAAATGTGCTACGCAAGATCCCCAAGTCACAACTTGCCGTCGCCTACGACATTCGACATGCGACCGTCGAGGGCGGTCAGAGCTGGCCGACGACCTTTCACATGATCTGGCCTCACATCGACACGGTCTATGTGAAAGATTTTCAGTGGAATGGACGCAAACCCAAAAACGTTCCGCTCGGCGAAGGTGCCGTCGACAGCAAGTTCTTTGAAATGCTGGCGGAAAAGAAATTCCGTGGACCAATCTCACTGCACGAAGAGTACCTGGACCATCGCGATCCGGAACTGGTACCGCAACATCTGCAATCCATGAAGCAGGATCTTGCGAAGCTGAAAGCGTGGTTGAGCTAGGCTGGGTTGAGCCAGGCTGGATTGAGCAAGGCCAGATTGAGCCAGGCTGGATTGAGCAAGCCTCAGCGGACGACTCTTGCTAGGCAGCTCGTCGTGTCGCCTCGGACTGTTCCGCCACCTGCATGCGTCGAGCCTGCTTCCACGCCTTTTCCTTCCGAATTCGCTCGCCAATGTCATAGTCAATCTTTGACATCGTCAGCGTCACGCTGGAAACGTATTTCAGGATTCCCGACACCATCGACTCGGCCAGCAGATAGTTCCATTGCTGGTAGTTGTAAGATGCCGGCATATTCAGAACCTGCCGCAGCTTGGCGAGGTACAGATCCTTCGTGTAGCACGACGACAGAGTGAGCCCCAGTCGATTGCAGTTACGATGGAACTCGCGGAACGATCGGTAACAGGTGAAGCCCTGTAGGTACTCGGCAGAATCCCGCGCGTGGGTATCCATGTCGTCGTAGCCCAACATCGTCCTGTCGCGGAAGTAACGACTGAGCCCCAGGCGATTCATCAATCCGGCAAAGGCCACGCGGCTCTCGTGATCGAGAACGTGGTGGACAAACGGCATGTGCGTGTGCGTTTCCATGATGCAGTTTCCCAACGGAAACAGATGCACCGACTGCCCATTTGGCTTCAGCACGCGATGCACGTTTCGCAGGAAATGGTCGAGGTCGTCGACGTGTTCAAGCACCTGATTGGAAACGGCGAAGTCGAAAGTACCCTCGGCGAAACGCCAGTCTTCGGATGCTCGATTCAGATGGACACGGTCGGACCAGTCGACTTGCGGATGTTGCGCCTCCAGCAACGCAACGGTCGCCGGCCGCTGGTCGGGGCTCGCATACCCAAAGTCATCGATGTCGAATCCGTAGATCTCAATTTTGGTGTCAGGATACCGGGCTTCCAGCATGGTCTGCAGATAGCCGATCAGCGCGCCGTCACCGCAACCAATGTCCAGAATCTTCAGGCGTTCGGGAACCGACGCTCCCGTCGCGAAACTCGTTCGCTGCAGGATGGTATTCAGCACACCAAAGATGTGTTGATGCGTCAGTGATGCTGGTGAAACCGTCATCGGCCGTCCCCAATTCCTTTCGGGTGTCGTCAATTGGTCGCGTTGTCGACTGAGTCAACGCGACCGCCAAAACGAATTACTTCTTTGTGGCAATTTCCGGAGGCTTCGCTGGCGCACGCCAACAAGCAAAGGGCATCCGAAATCCGAATGCCCTTGCTCCTGTTTCAATACCATGGCGAGTCGAATCGCCACTGAAGTCATCCGATCATGCGTTGAGCTTGATCGATGCATCGTCGGCCAGATTGACCCACACATGTACGTGCGGCGCACCTCGGTAGTGCCAGACAAACGACGGCCCTTCGAGACGCCAGTTGTCCCACACGCCATCGTTGCCGGTGTCGTGGTCTGTGTAGAAGGCAAGCCGACAGGCGTCAAGTCCACCCTGCGTCTTGAGGCATGCCTTGGCCTCAACCTGATCCGAGTGGCGATACATTACCAGCAGTGACTGCAGGGTCTTTTGCACGTACTCTTTCTGGTCTCCAGACAGGTCTGCGATCGAGATGCCGGGGATATCCTTCTTGCCACGGAAAGCCACACTCTGCTCGCGTGGTGTTTTCGCGACCTGTGCCTGCTTGCGTTGCTTGCCGTCCAACACTTCGTAAACCTTGTTCGCCGCGATGGCCTGCTCCCAGAAGACGTTGCCAGCGTGCTCCTGCGTCTCGTCCTCTTCCGGTGCGTGACCGTAGAAGATGGGTCCGCCGAAGGCGACATGATCGGCCGAGTCGCCATCGCAACGCAGCGTCATGTGTCGGCCGGTCAACACCAGCTCGAACTTGCCTTGTCCCGGCTTGCCAAAGATCGCGATGCTCTGGTCACCCCATCCGCCGCAGTCGTCCTCCAGTTGTTGGTCGTACTTCTTGTGCCAGTCCGGCGAAATCAACCCAAGGAAGATCGCCCGCAGCATTTCCTGCTGATCGGCGGTGTAGAAATCGTCCGTGACGTTGTGTCCGGTAATGTGCCAGTTGTTCGCAACTCGCGTACGAAGCAGACCGCGTTTCTTGTCAACATGATCCCAGTCGAAGCAGACGTCCTGCTTTTGTTTTTCGTTGAGCGACTGGAAGAGCGTCTTCACCAGCGATTCGGGCTGGGGCTTTTTCGACTCCAGCGCCGCGGCGACTCCCGGTACGACGCCCGTCGCCGCAAGGGCAGCTCCCGCACCAACAGACTGAAGAAACTTTCGACGTGAAGCATCATTTGGATTGGACATTACAGGCTCCGTGCTGAAAAAAGGAAGGACCGCCAGCTGCATTTGAGCACACAGCTCAACCGGAATCAAACTCGGCTTACTTGCTACGTAACCGAGCCGAAATTCGGTTCGGTTGCTCACAATTGTGGCGAATGGCACCGGACTCGCGGAAGTCCACACAACCAGTGTGCTTTCCCCGTTCCGGTTGCGGGTGCAAAGCGATCACTTTTTCTGACAGGCCTTGCAAAAAAAAGTGGAACGTTGCGCCTGAACGATTCGCAGAATGACGGTCGTTCGACAACGCGGGCACTTTTCGTCTTTGCGCCCGTAGACGCGATGGCAGTTCTGATAACCGCCTTCGACGTTCAGCGCATTGCGATAGGTGCCATCGGACAATGTCGAGCCCTCGTGGCGAATCGCCTCCTCCAGGATTTCGTGCATGGCGACTTCGATCGCGGACCACTGCTTCTTTGTGATGCGGTCGCAACGTTTCGCCGGATGAATTCGGGCAACGTGCAGCAACTCGGACGCGTACAGATTCCCAACGCCCGCAATCGCCTTCTGGTCCAGCAACGCAACCTTGATCGCCCGTCGGCTCTTGCCCAGACGTTCACGCATCTGTTCCGCCGTGATGACCAGCGCGTCCGGTCCCAGCTTTGCCGGTCCCAACAATTCAGCGCGATCGGCCGGCGACATCAGACGTACCGTTCCCAGTCCTCGACGGTCCCAGAACCACAGCGTCTCGACCGGACCATCTTCCAAATGAAATCCAACCCGCAGATGCTCCTCATCCGGAGGATCCGCCAGCAGCACCAGGCCCGTCATGCGAGGTTCCATCACGACCGCGTAGTCATTGGCAAGATGCAGGAGCACGCGTTTGCCGATTCGACCGATGTCCACAATCTGCTGATCAACAGCTCTTCGCCGGAATGTCGCGAACTTCGGAGTGACCAGAATCCTCTTGAATCGTGACTTCACGAACTCCACATCAGAAATGGTGCTGCCAACAACCGGTAGCACGCCGCGACGCATCGTTTCGACTTCAGGCAACTCGGGCATATTGGTTCGGCGACTTTAACGCGATTGGACTTGAGGTATTCGGCAGGTTGAGGATGGCTGGTATTGGCTAGCAGGTTTTGGCCGGCTGACTTTGACTAGCTGGTCTTATCGGACCGGTCTGCTGTTCAATCGCTTTTTCAGAATGTTGTCAGCCGCTGTTGGGTTCTGGAAGAAAAATCGGTTAACTCAGTTCGCTTCCGCACCACCCGGTTCCCATGGTACGATGTCCCGCATGAGTACGCAGCCAGACAACTCGACAATGTCCGCCACCAGTCTCGTCCCGGATCCAAACGGGAGGTTTGGCGATTTTGGGGGCCGATTCGTCCCTGAAACACTCACGCCGGCGTTGCACGAGTTAACAGAACAATACGAAATAGCGAAGAACGACCCCGAGTTTCAAAAGCGGTTTCACGACCTGCTCAACACGTACGTCGGGCGTGCTTCACCGCTCTACTTTGCCGAACGGCTTACCGAACACTGCGGTGGGGCGGAGATCTGGCTGAAGCGTGAGGATCTCAATCACACGGGTGCCCATAAGATCAACAACACAATCGGTCAGGGCCTGCTGACCATGCGGATGGGCAAGAAACGTGTCATCGCCGAAACCGGTGCCGGTCAGCACGGCGTGGCGACGGCAACGGCCTGTGCACGGTTCGGGCTGGACTGTGTCGTCTACATGGGCGAAGAAGACATTCGTCGCCAGGCGCCGAACGTCTTCAGCATGAAGCTGCTCGGTGCCGAAGTTCGACCTGTCTCCACTGGCTCTCGCACACTCCGCGACGCCGTGAACGATGCCATGCGTGACTGGATGAGTTCGGTAGAATCGACTCACTACATTATCGGTTCCGCAATTGGACCTCATCCCTTCCCCATGATGGTTCGCGACTTCCAGTCAGTCATCGGAAACGAGACGATCGAACAGAGCCGCGCGGCATTCGGCCGATTGCCAGATGTCGTCGTCGCCTGCGTCGGTGGCGGCAGCAATGCGGCGGGCATGTTCTACCCCTTCGTCGATCACAAGGAAGTGGAAATCGTCGGCGTGGAAGCCGGTGGCCGCAGCCACTCGGCGGGCGACCACGCAGCACCGCTCAGTCATGGCGAACCCGGCGTCCTCCACGGCAGTTACAGCTTTGTCATGCAAGACGAAGATGGCCAAACATCGGACGTCCATTCAATTTCGGCCGGCCTGGACTATCCCGGCGTCGGCCCCGAACATAGCTACTGGAAAGCCAGTGGCCGAGTGAACTACATCAGCTGTGGCGACGACGAAGCCATGACGGCGTTCGATACCGTCTCTTCCAAAGAAGGCATCCTACCGGCGCTCGAATCGTCACACGCAGTGGCGAAGGCGATGGAGATTGCCTCGAAGCGATCGCCGGAAGAAAAGGTCGTGATCTGCCTGTCCGGACGTGGTGACAAGGATGCGAGTGAAATTCGTCGTTTGAAAGGCGAAGTCTGATTTATGTCTGCGATTGACGATCTGTTCAGCAAGTTGCGTGGCGAAAACCGAAAAGCCTTCATGCCCTTTGTGACGGCAGGCGATCCGGACCTTGAATTCACCAAAGCCGTGATTCAGGAACTGGACGCTCGCGGCTGCAGCATGTGCGAAGTGGGCATTCCCTACAGCGACCCGATCGCGGACGGCCCCGTGATCCAGGCCAGCTACACGCGAGCTCTGGACAAGAAGATCAAGCTCACGCAGATCTTTGAAATGCTGAAAGACGTGTCGTCCACGATCTCGATGCCGCTGGTCACGATGGTCAGCTATGCGATCATCTATCGACATGGGCTGGAAGCCTACGTGAAAGCAGCCAGGGCGGCGGGCGTTTCCGGAGCCATCGTGCCCGACCTGCTCACCGAAGAAGCCGGCGAACTGTCAGAGATCTGCAAGCGTGAAGACTTCTCGCTAATCCAGCTGGTCACACCGATGACTCCGAAAGACCGCGCGTTGAAGATCGCGGAGACATCGACCGGTTTTCTGTATTACGTTTCGGTCGTGGGCATCACGGGCGAACGAACACAACTTCCACCCGACCTGGTAGAAAACGTCAGTTGGTTGCGATCGCAAACCGACCTGCCGATCTGCATTGGCTTTGGCATCAACAAGCCCGAACACGTCAAATTGTTGGGCCCCGTCAGCGACGGACTGATTGTGGGTTCCGCAATTGTAAAACGCATCTCGGCCGCGGCCGACGAGGGCGTTGCCTCCACCGTCAAGTCGGTTGGTGACTACGCGGACGAGCTGCTCGCCGCGATCTGACGCCCTACCGAACGCGTTAGCATTCATTTCAGGTTTCTGCATTTCGCAGGTCGATCGCCGGTACGAGTTCAACGAGTTTTGCAGCCTTGGGTGGTTCGAACCTCATCGCTTCGTCTAAAATACGAGCGATACGATCCCGCCCCGAGAACAGAAGCATGCTCCCAATTCGAACGGCCATTGCGCTCGCCTGTGTCGCACTGATTTATTCCACCACGTTCGCCGACAACTGGTCCAACTGGCGTGGCCCCGCCGGCAACGGAACCGCCGAGGGTGAAAACTACGCGACCACCTGGGGCGACGGCGAAAACATCCTCTGGAAAGTCGAACTTCCGGGCGTCGGTGGCTCAACGCCCGCGATCTGGGGCGACCGCATCTTCGTCACCTCCCCTTCCGAATCAAAGAAGGCTGGCGAGAACCTGGTCATTTGCTTCAACCGCGACGGCAAGCAACTCTGGCAGCGTGATCTGGGAAAGGAGCGTCAGGGCAAGCACAAGAAAGGCAGCGGCAGTAACCCATCGCCGGTCACCGATGGCCAGCACGTGTACGCTTACTTCAAGAGCGGCAATTTTGCCTGCCTCGATTTCGACGGCAAAGTTGTCTGGCAGAAGAACCTTCAAGAGGAGTTCGCCGAAGACACGCTATGGTGGGACCTTGGCACGTCACCCGTGCTGACAGACTCCGCGATTGTCGTCGCCTGCGTTCAGTCGGGCCCTTCCTATCTCGCGGCATTCGACCTGAAGACGGGCGACCTGATCTGGAAACAGGATCGCATGATGGGTGCTCCGGAGGAGTCCACACAAACGTACTCGACACCGATCGTTGTTGGTTCGGGTGACGACCAGCGGATCATCGTCCTCGGTGCCGACCACGTGACCGGGCATCTGGCAAAGACCGGTGAGGAACTCTGGCGAGTTGGCGGGCTGAATCCCAAAAACGATCCGTACTTCCGATCCATCTCCTCTCCCGTGCTCAGTGGAGACATGGTCATCGCGCCCTACGCCCGCGGCGGATCACTGACGGGCATCAAACTTGGCGGACGGGGAGACGTGACCAAAAGCCACGTCGCCTGGTCGCAAGAAGGCCCCGCGGCCGACGTGCCAACTCCGACCACGTTCGGAGATCACGTCATTGTGCTCGAGGACAAGGGGCAGGTCGCGATCGTGAATCCCGCAACCGGCGAAACGGTCTCAAGCACCAGTCTCCCGAAAAACCGCAACGCGTTCAGCGCGTCGCCCGTCATCGCCGACGGAAAAATCTACGCTGTACGAGAAGACGGCACGACGTACGTTCTGAACGCGGAAGACCTTGAGCTGGAAGCGGAAAACACACTGGACGATCGTGTTGTGGCAACGCCCGTATTCGTCGACGGCCGAATCTATCTTCGTGGTGCCGAGCACCTGTACTGCATCGGCAAGTAGTCGAACAGGCTGGCGAACACCCTGGCGACCAGTCGGTCGGGCCACGGCGAGCAAGTTTTCATGGAACGCTTCGATGCAATCGTGCTAGGGACCGGCGGGGTTGGCAGCTCCGCGCTGTACCACCTTGCAAAACGTGGCCTGCGAGTGCTGGGGCTGGACCAGTTCCCTCAAGCTCATGACCGGGGCGGATCGCATGGACAGTCCCGCATCATTCGCCAGGCGTACTTTGAACATGCCGACTACGTTCCGCTGCTGTTGGCCGCCTACCAGTTATGGGACGAAGTCGAACAGAAATCCAATCGCAAACTCTTTCATCAGGTGGGACTGCTCGAGGTGGGTCCACCGGACGGCGTGCTGATTCCCGGTGTTCTCGAAAGTGTGCGGCAACACAACCTGCCGATCGAATCGCTCACCCGACAGGAAGCCGAATCGAAGTACCCGTTCGCCATTCCCGACGACGCCCACGTTCTATATGAACCGACCGGCGGCTACCTGCTGGTCGAGCAATGCGTGCAGACACACCTCGATCTGGCGATGGCCGCCGGTGCGACCTGGCGACAGGAAGCCGCGCTGTCCTGGGCGGATCACGGCAGTCATGTGAGCGTCACGACGGCGAACGAGACATGGGAGGCCGATCAACTGATCCTCAGCGGTGGAGCGTGGTCGACACATCTACAGGCGGAACTGGACGTCGAATTGTCAGTCGTGCCGAGACAGCAGTACTGGTTCGACACGGGCGAACACCATGACGTGGCGAGCTCGTTGCCCACGTTTTTCTTCGAACTCCCCACAGGTTGCTACTACGGATTTCCCGACATCGCCAATCGCGGCATGAAGGTCGCACAACATAGCGGCGGCACGAGTCACCCGGGCCCTGTCGAACTTCATGGTCGAACCAACGATGAAGAAGAGCAAGCCGTGCGACATTTCGTCAGCAACCATTCCAAATGCTGCAACCAGAATCTGCTCGCTCAACAGGCGTGTATGTACACGATGAGTCCCGACGAACACTTCATTGTCGACTCGCATCCGGAATTCGACCGAGTCTCCTTCGCAGCCGGCCTGTCGGGGCACGGCTTCAAATTCACGTCCGTGCTTGGCAAGGTGCTCGCTGATCTCGCCACCGGCACGTCACCAGAACCCTCCATCGCATTCATGGGACTCGGCCGCTTCTAGGCTCCTGTGCCGTGTGCCACCGCAGGGCCTGCGGCGAAGTCGAGCCACTGCTATCAACCAACCGGAAACCACAGCCAAAGGGCAGGCAAGCCGGGAAGGGCCTTCAGTCAACAGGTAGCCGAAAAGCAGCGACATCCACAGCGGGGGCAACACACCGCTCGACAGCAGTCAATCAACATTATTTATCTTATTTTAATTGCGAGCGTCGACTGAATATGTATATTCGGATGGCAGACATGCGACTCGATCGCGGGCAGACGATTTGGCCTACGGTCACCATTGCAGAATTTTGGCGCCTCAAAGGCTGAACTTGGTGCACCAAACGTCGACGTACTTGGCACGTGGTTCGTTGTGCCAGAACCCTCATCGTTCGCCATGTCGGGGTTCGCCTTGATCGGCTGGATGCTCGTCAGGCGGCGTACTCGGTGACACCGCTACTCGGTTCGAGCCGGCGAACCAAAACTCGCTGGCTTCTTTGATCTGATGGATTGGATGCTCACGAAAAACAAGGAAGCAAATATGAGGTCGATCGTTTGTGCAACGGGTCTGGTTCTTCTACTGACAGCCCCGTGCTACGCTCAATTTTCGTTTGAGCTTGTAGCTGAAGGCGAGCGAATTGCCACGCTGGAACTCGACACGGACTTCCGGGCGGAAGTCGAAAATATCGTTGATTTCGAATTACTATCCCGCGGCAAAGAGCTATTTGGAGACCTACAGATCGAGTTCGAACGCACTGAAGGACTCTTCAATGTGGTAGGCAACCAGCTGAAAGCGTCGAACCAAATCGCGTTTGCTTATGATGACTTGGATGACGGGTACTTTCGGATCTCGAATTTTGGCGCCTCAAGGGTTCAGGGAGGAGTTCCAAACGTCGACGTACTTGGCACGTGGTTCGTTGTGCCAGAACCCTCATCGTTTGCCATGTCGGGGTTCGCCTTGATTGGCTGGATGCTCGTCAGGCGGCGTACTCGGTGAAATCGCTACTCGGTTCGAGCCGAAGACTGACGATTCATTCGGCAGAGCACGGCAATATTGATGCTCGGCGGAGTAGTTTGAAACGCAGCGGAAACGTGCGAACAACAACTCTGCGTCCTCCGCGTCTCTGCGTTTCTATTCATTACCTGTATCAGAAGCCAAAGAGCGTTTTCGATTTGCAAGGAGCGTCCCGACAGCGCAGAGCGTACCAACTACCCTCCATCGCGTTTCCCTGGCTCAGCGTTTCCACTTCGCCCTGATTTCCCGTACAACGCGGGTACGGAAAGATCCGCCTTCCGCGTACGAATACATACACGGAAGGGTATTTCAGAAACCGAAAAAGGGGCGGCGATGCGATACGTGATCAAGGAACAATTCTGGTCGTGGGGCGACGATTTCTATATCTACAACGAACAGCAGCAGCCGGTCTTTTTTGTCGATGGCGAGGCATTCTCGTGGGGCAACAAGCTTTCGTTTCAGGATCTGCAAAAGAAGGAAATCGCCTTCATCAGCCAGAAGCTCATGAGCTGGATGCCGAAGTACGAAATCTATCGCGGCGGCGAGTTGTTCGCAGAAGTCGTGAAGGAATTCAGTTGGTTTAGCAAATCCTTCACACTCGATGTTCCTGGCCCCAACGACTACAACGTGGAAGGCAGCTTCTGGATGCACGACTACACGTTTAAGCGTAGTGGTCGCGTCGTTGCCCGCGTGGAGAAAGCATTCTGGAGTTGGGCGGATACTTACGGCATCGACATCGTCGACGGCGAGGACGATGTCTCGATTTTGTGCACGGCGATCGTCATCGACCAGGTGCTGCACGATGAGAAGAAAAAGTAGCTCCCTCCGGCACTAGATAGGATGAGTGGTCAATCAGGCAGCAGAAAGCCTGGAATTCGATCCTGCAAGCCGCATTCGGCTGCTTTTCTCACGTATTCCCGGCGAATTTCGATCGCGGACCTAAGGTGTCCGGCCGTCTGCGAATATATGCATGTGGCAGGAAAAAGCACGGAAACGCGGCCAATCCTGCCGATGAACACGGGGTAGTGAACATTAATACACCACCCTATAATCGGCGTTAGGTGACCACCGTCCGCGGTCACTTCCGCGATGGCTTGCAACACTATCGGATCTGGAAGATAAAAGGAGACCTCAGGAATGATCGCAGCTCAAAAGACAGCAAATCGCATGGCAAAGAAGAACCAAGCAGGCAAGAAGTCGTCCGTCAAAAAGGCCACCGAGGCGATGGGCGAACAGGGTGCCGTTCTGAACGATACGCTTCAGCAAATCGAAAAGGCATTCGGTCAGGGTGCCATCATGCCGCTAGGCAGTGACGCCGACCGCAAAATCGAAGGCATCCCTACCGGCAGCCTTTCGCTAGACCTGGCACTCGGTGGACAGGGCATTCCTCGTGGCCGAATCATTGAGATGTATGGCCCGGAATCCAGCGGTAAAACGACGTTGGCTCTGCACGTTGTCGCTCAGGCGCAAAAGCAGGGTGGCATCGCGGCCTTCATCGACGCCGAACATGCACTCGATCCCAGCTGGGCCAAGAAGATTGGCGTCGAACTGGACGCACTGCTGGTCAGCCAGCCCAACAGTGGCGAAGAGGCGATGCAAATCACCGAGATGCTGGTGAAGTCAAACGCCGTCGACATCATCGTCGTGGACTCGGTTGCCGCGTTGATTCCCAAGCAGGAACTTGCCGGTGAAATCGGCGACAGCCACGTCGGCCTCCAGGCTCGACTCATGAGTCAGTCGATGCGAAAACTGACCGGTGCGATTGCCAAGAGCAAAACGGCCGTGATCTTCATCAACCAGATCCGCGAAAAGATTGGCGTCATGTTCGGCAGCCCCGAAACGACGCCTGGTGGTCGAGCCCTCAAGTTCTACAGTTCGTGCCGTATCGACGTGCGACGAATTGGCCAACTCAAGGACGGTGAAGAGGTTGTTGGACAACGCGTCCGTTCGAAAGTCGTCAAGAACAAGGTGGCTCCGCCTTTCCGCATCGCGGAATTCGACATGATGCACACAAATGGCATCAGCATGGAAGGCGACATCCTGGACCTCGCGACGGATCGGAAGATCGTGGCCAAGAGTGGATCGTGGTTCAAATACAACGATACGCATATCGGCCAGGGCAAAGAAAAGGCGCGTGCGTTCCTCGTGGAGAATCCGGACATCACTGCCGAACTTCGCCGTAAGGTTTTCGAAGTCGACGGACTAATGGCAACCCCAGAAGTCCCCGCCGAACCGGAAGAAGAAGTTGCGAAGGCCGAGGCCCCGGCAGCCGCAACCACCAAGTCCGCGAAGAAAGATTCTCGCAAGTCGACCGCGAAGTGACCGTCGAAACACTCGACAGGCGCTTCACAAAGGCATCCGCAGCGGGTGCCTTTTTTTTGCGCTCGACGCAGATTGCGCACGCGAGAGGATGTGCCCCGAGCGAATACTGACGACGTCAGCTCAGACTGGTGAGTCAGCCGTTTGACTCTGATAGTTGACTCAAACCGAGTTCATTTCAGGCGTCGACCGTCGCGTTCGCAGGCAACGCCGCCATGGGGTCCAGGACGGCACCTTCCTCCCACATCAACACGCGATTTTTGCCGGATGCTTTGGCCTGCCGCAGAGCATTCTCCGCGCCATTCATGATCTGTTTGCGATCGAGACTTTCCGTCGAAGACGAAGCAACGCCTACACAGACGGTTAGCTGAATCAGTTCCGCATCGACCAGGAATGGCTGATTCTGCATACAACCCCGAATGCGTTCGGCCATTCCCACGCCCGTGCCAAGATCCGAATCGGGCAGTATCACCGCGAATTCTTCGCCACCGATTCGCCCCAGTCCATCATACGAGCGTATTGCACGACGGAAGCGTTCCGCCGACTGACGTAAGAGTTCGTCACCAACGCTCATGCCGTACCGCTGATTGATGTCGTCGAAGTTGTCGATATCGATCGTCATGTAGGAAACGTCGTGTTTGCTGCGTGCCGCGCGTTCGACTTCCTGCCCGAAACGCTCGAGCGTCGAGTTTCGGTTCAGCGTATTGGTGAGCTGATCCTGTGTGGCGACGACGGCCAGCTTGCGATTCATGCCGACAACCCGATCCTGCAACTCGATGATTCGTTCGCCGGCGCGAACTCGCAATTGCAGCTCCCGTGTGCTGACCGGTTTCGTCAGATAGTCATCCGCTCCCGACTCCAGGGCCTCCACAAGATTGTCTTCTCCGTCCTTGGCCGTCAGGACGATGATGTAGGTGTAATTCAGTGCGTTCTCAGATCGGCTTCGCAGGGCTCGGCAAACACCAATGCCTTCCATCTTTGGCATGGTCCAGTCCAGCAGTGCCAACCGCGGACCAGCCGGAGAACGCAAAACACGCAACGCCTGCTCGCCATCAGAAACGAGCATCGGTTCGTATCCCCACTTCAACAGATTGACGCGGAGAATCTCCAGAGTCGTCTTGCAATCGTCGGCGATCAGAACCTTCATGCTTGCTCAATCCAGTCGAGATAGATGCTCACGAGAACCAGTTCTCAAGATCGTTTGTAGTACCGGCTTCAGCGGGAATCGGGACTGCACTTCCACGTAGAGGCGGACTACGAACTGCCGGATGTTGATCCTGAACAGTTGCCCCTTAAAACGTACGTCGCGGACAGATAGCCAAGCGTGATCGACGCCCACCAATACTGACGACGTGAAATTCCACGCGACCGGTGTCGCGGTTGCGACGGCTGAGACGGTTGCAGCAGTTACAGTGCCTGCGTCTTGTTCCATTGCTTCTCGATTCGCTGCGGCGAAACTTTCACTCGCGTCCCCAGCGGCTGTGCAAACAGCGAAATGCGGTACTCTTCCAGCATCCATCGGAAATCCGAGAGGGCCTGCCGATCCACGATCCCGGATTCCTCATCGCACTCCGATAGTCGTTCCCAATACCGCTGCAGTTCCCGAATTGCCTTTTCGTTTGGGGCCTGACCATGTTGCAGCTTGTCGATTCGATACTCGATTCCGCGCAAGTAGCGGGGAAACTGCGAAAGCCATTCCCACGGTGTATCCGACAGGCAATGCTCGTGCATCATTCGGGCAATTTGCGACTCCATGTCTGCGGCGGCCGAGCCAAACCGCTTACCGCGAATTTCAGGCAACGCCAGGCGTACTCGATGGTAAGCCTCCATCATCTCCGTAACGACGGAGGTAATCTCCTGCGTCGCACCCGAGATTCTGGCAAACGCTTCTGCCTGTCGTGAGGCGAAATCATCGGCTGTTCGGGGAAGCTTTTCGCGATGGAAAAAGGCAACTTCCGTTACCAACTGAGCGAGCTGGTCTTCCAGGTGCTGCTTGGTGAACAGTGACGATGACCAGAGACCGATTTCATTCCAGCGTGGAAGATTACGCAACTGCTTGCTTACCGTTTTCCGGTTCAGCCTCTGAAACATCCGACGAATTCCATTGTGACTGGCAACGTCCGCGGCGGTTCGAGTTTCTTCAAGGCGAAGCCCCAGCGTACCGTCGCCAAATTCGACGACCGCGGGAAACAGCGTCACCTCGATTCCACCGCGAGCGACCGAGACTTCCATGGGCAGTTCGCCAAAGTCCCATTCCGTCACGTCATCGCGATGCCATTCACTATCGGTGACAACGATGCCCGTTTCGGCATGGTCAGCCCCAATCAAACTCTTTCGCAATTCGCCAAGATCGCGATCGGCAGACTGCTCCTTGCCCTGTTCATCCACCACCGACACGCGCATTCTTAAGTGCGAACCCAGCTTCTCCACTCGAAAGTCAGACGGCTTGATCGTTTCACCCGCGTGCTGACTGAAATGCTTCGCCACCTCGGCGAGGAACGAACCTTTTCCAAATTCCAGCTCGGACATTACCTTTTCTGCCGTATCCGGTGCCGGCACCAGACCGCGACGGATCGGTTTCGGCAAACAGCGAATCAATGCCACCAGCTTCTGTTCCAGCAATCCAGGCACTCCCCATTCCAATTGTTCTGGATGCAGTTGCGACAGGGCCTCGACAGGGACGGAAACCGTCACGCCATCATTTTCGGCGCCCGGTTCAAAGTGATACTCAAGGGGCAACTGCATGGACCCGACATCGAGGACCGCAGGAAACGCGTCGCGGTCCAACGATTCCTCATCGCCCATCAGATCGTCAATCGACATGCAGATCTGATCACGCAACTCGGGCGACTTCTTGATCGCACGCCGCAAGCTGGACATGTCATAGACGTCATCAGGCAGCCGACTGTTGTAGAACGAGTACAGTTGGTATTCGTCCAGGATGAAATCTCGCTTGCGCGTCCTGGCGGCGAGCGCCTCGGCTTCCTCTCGTACTCTTGCGTTGTTACGAAAGAATGCATCATCCGCATCCATGTCCTGTTCAACGAGCCCCTTTTCAATGAATAGCCTTCGCGCCGTCTCCGGGTCGAGATGACCGTAGCCAACCCGCCGACGAACAACGACGGGTAATCCGAATAACGACACGTTTTCGAACGCCATCACGGACTGACTCTTCTTGTGCCAATGCGGGTCGTTATACGTGTGTTTCGTGAGATGAGCCCCCAACGACTCGAGCCACGTTGGTTTGATACGAGCGACCGTCCGGCCGAATCGTCTGGACGTTTCAACCACTTCCGCTGCGACGACCCACTTGGGCTTCGCGCGGGACAAACCGGAACCGGGCCACAGGAAGAACTTGTTGCCACCGGCTCCCGTATATTCACGTTCGTCAGCGAGATGAGCCGAGCTACTAAGTAGCCCCGTTAGCAACGCACGATGGATGGCATCCGCATCGGGTTCGTCGGGCCGCTTGCCAACCTTCAGATGATGATCGATGGCCGTCTGCCGCAGCTGCCGATGCACCTCGCCCCACTCGCGAATTCTCGCCGGCGCCAGGAACATTCGTTCGCACATTTTCTGAAAGCGTCCTCGTGACAGCTCAGTTCGCTTCTCTTCCAGAAAATCCCATAACTTCAGGTACGACAGAAAGTCCGAACGTTCGTCAAGAAATTGCTCGTGTTGTTCGTCCGCGGCCTGTTGCCTTTCAATCGGGCGAACACGTGGGTCCTGCACTTCCAGTGCGGCGGCGATGATGAGCACTTCCGACAGGCATCGTTCGTCGTGTCCACCGAGCACAATGCGACCGATGCGTGGGTCAACGGGAAGCTTTGCGAGCGTGCGGCCAACTTCCGTCAGGCGACGATGATCATCGACCGCACCGATTTCAAACAGGGTTTTGTAGCCTTCTCGAATCGTTTCCGGTCGTGGCGGATCGAGAAAAGGAATCTTGTCGACTTCTCCCAGCTTCAGATACTTCGCCTGCAGAATCACGGACGCCAGATTGGTGCGTCGGATCTCGGGAGTCGTGAAGGGCGATCGCGTCGCGAAGTCCTCTTCACTGAACAGGCGTACGCAAATCCCGGGACCCACGCGACCACAACGTCCCTTGCGCTGATCGGCCGATGCCTGCGACACACTTTCGATTGGCAATCGTTGCATTCGAAGCCGCGAGGAGAAGCGACTAATGCGAGCGGTACCGGTGTCAATGACGCAGTGGATTCGAGGAACCGTCAGCGAGGATTCGGCCACATTCGTCGCAAGGACGATGCGTCGCGCAGCGCCGGGCTTGAAGATCTTGTTCTGCTCCGCGGTCGACAACCGTGCATATAACGGCAGAACCTCGCGTTGCTGTTGCTGAATCAGCTTGTCCGCACGCAGGCGCTTGGCCGCTTCGCGAATGTCACGTTCCGTGGGCAGGAACACCAGCATGTCACCTTCATGGGACAGTTCATGTACGGCGTTGATCAGCCCCTGATAGACGTTGACGGTACTTCCCGCTTCATCCTGTAGATCGCGGTATCGCACTTCTACCGGGTACGTGCGGCCCTCCACCTGAATGACAGGCGCCTTGCATTCCGTTGTCCCGAAGTGCTCACCGAATCGCTCGGCATCAATCGTCGCCGAAGTAATGATCAGACGCAGTTCGGGGCGTTTCTGCAAAGTGCCGTGCAACATCCCCAGCAGGAAGTCAATATTGAGTGAGCGTTCGTGCGCCTCATCCAGAATAATGACTTCGTATTGCTCCAGAAAGCGATCACCGGCCGCTTCCGCCAGCAGAATCCCGTCCGTCATCAGCTTGATGAAGGTACGAGGTTTGGTTTGATCCTGAAACCGAATCTTGTAGCCAACGTGCTCGCCCAACGGCGACTTCAGTTCCTCGGCAATTCGCGCGGCGACGGTCCTTGCCGCGATGCGTCGCGGTTGAGTATGCCCGATAAACCCAGTGACTCCGTAGCCCGCATCGAGACAGATCTTCGGAAGTTGTGTCGACTTTCCGGAGCCCGTTTCGCCGGCAACCACAATCACCTGATGGTCGCCCAAAGCCGCGACAATTTCGTCACGGTGCGACATGATCGGCAGGTCGTTTTCAAATTGAACATCGGGGACGGCCTTCTCACGCAGCTCACGACGATCCAGCGATTTGCGCAACCGTTCGTCAAAGAGCATCTGAGCCTTGTCCGCAGGCTTGCCTTCCGTTTTCAGACGAGCCAGTTTCGCTGACTGCCTTTTTAGCCAGTGTCGATCGCACAGCATGGACTGGGCAATCTGTTCTTCCGTCAAATCCAACTTGAGTGAGCTCCCGAATACGCCTGTTTGCCCGTTGCGGACGCGTCTATCCGATCAGGAAAACGAGACGGGGGCAACCAGCCGAGTTCGCGTGATTGTGCAGAATTTCGACTTCGTGGCCTGCCAACGCTGCATCGTGGCATGATGCAGCGGCCATTCCGGCTGGTGGCGGGAAAGCGGATCGGTACCCGCCCTACGTGACAAGCCCCTTGGTGACCATCATGAAGACGTCTTCGAGCGTTGGATCTTTTTCTGCATAGCTGCGAACGCAGATGTTGGAATCAGCGTTCAACTGCTGCAGAAGTCCCGCCACGCCGTCGTCATCCGTCTCCAGCTCGGCGGTCACCATCAGATTGTCGACCTGCACATCACGGACGTGCGGTGAACTGCGCACGATCGACAGACCGGCTTCCATACCGTTATTGAACTTCACCTGAATGATCCGATTGCCACGAATCCGGCGATAGACATCCTCAATCGGTCCATGCATCAGCAACTGCCCGCGTTCGATGATTCCGATGGAAGTACAACAATCGGCGAGCTCGGTGAGGATGTGACTGGAAATCAGAATCGTCTTGCCCATACGACGCAACTCTTTGAGCAGCGCCTTCATCTCCAGCCGGGCACGCGGGTCGAGACCACTGGCGGGTTCATCCAGAATGAGCACCGGTGGATCGTGTACCAGCGTCTTCGCAAGACAAAGCCTTTGCTTCATACCGCGGGACAGACCGTTTACAAAGTCGTCGCGTTTGTGAGTCAGATCCAGCAGCTCGAGCACATCAGTGATCACCTGCTTGCGTTTGCCACGTCCGATCCCGTAGGCAACCGCGAAGAAATCCAGAAACTCCCAGACCTTCATGCCGTCGTAGACGCCAAACGTGTCGGGCATATAACCCACACTACGTCGCACGTTCATGGGGTCCGCCGTGACACTATGTCCGTTGACGGTGCCTTCACCGTGGCTGGCTTTCAACAGCGTCGCGAGAAATCGGATCGTCGTACTCTTCCCTGCCCCGTTGGGACCGATAAAGCCGAACATCTCTCCGGCGCCGATCGTCAGATTCAGCCGTTCTACCGCTACGAAGTCTCCGTAGCTTTTCCCGAAGTCGGTTATTTCAATCATTGCGTGAGAATCTCGATTTGTTCAAGGTCGCCATGCGTCGAACTTCGACACCAGTCCTGAAGTTGGCTCTAGTACGAAATGGCATCGGGTTTTCGGGCTTTCAGGTCGCGGGCCATCGCGGCATAGGAATTCAGATCTCGCTTTGGATCGGGCCGAGCACCATGAGTGAGATTGGTGACAAAGACAACGCGCGACGTCACCTGTGAAGCTTTGGGACTGACGGTAATTCCGGGCAAGACCGAGTCATTCCACGCCACAAAAACCGAATCACCATTCCCAAGCCGCTTGGGATCGACGGCCAGATTGAGCAGAAAGCGAACGTTAAGTTCCTCCTCCCCGGACTTGCGACTGGTCGAGCTGGTCGATTCCCATTCGCCAAATTCGGGTTCGACCGTTTTAAGTTCGGTGAATTCCAGCCCCGCCTTTCGTTGACGTTTGGCAAGGTCGCCCACCCACGCCGCTTCGACAACGCCGGCACTGTTTCGACGAACGATCGCCCCTCCGGAAAGATCGTGATCGGTATTGTTGGTGATCTCCAGTCGCTCGGCGGAATAGTCGATTGCCCCGCCAAGACTGAGCATCTGCTCGGCGTGAACCATGCCCGTCGTGTTGGAAGCCACACTGAATCCCGTCAGCCCAACATCCGTTCCCTGGTAGAGCGACACCTGACGATCCGTCCCCTGCTGACCAGCGGCGAACGGTTGAATCAGCGTGGATTCCTCTTCACCACTGACTTTGTATTTCGAGGAGAGCGATGTATAGAAGCCGATGTAGCGTGTAACGTGCCCACGGTCGTAGCCGGTGTGTGACTCGACGATCGCGATCTCTGTACGGCTGCGCACAAATCCGATGTCCAACTGGGCTGCCTGAACGACGCCCAGTGCTCCGCCAATTGCGATGACGGGAATCGCTGCCCATGCCCACTCCACACGACCGATCAGCTTGAACAGAATCCAGTTGACCGGGACCAGGAGAACGAGATAAATGCCCAACACCTTTGCGATAAACTCAACGGACGGTACCGAAATCCCCGCCGACTGATCAAGCGACTCTTTGGCTTCCTGGGATGCGTCGCTCATGTCGGACCAGCCGGCGACACCCGTTACGTCGTCCTTGGCGAAACCGTTTACCCCGTAAGAATTGTTGGCAACACGATCGAGCTGGTGCATCGAACCACCAGCCAGAATCTCAACTCCGTGATCTTTTTGCTTGGACTGTTTTGCCAACTTTACGGTGGCGTAGAGAAACGCCTCACCCGCCTTAGGCACGTTGTCTCCATCGACGAGACCAATCACCTCAATCGTGTCAGACGCCCCCGGACGCAGTGGATTGATGCCCCACGTCACGACCGATCGCTTCGGTTCAACCACGAGGCCTCGCGTTCCTTCGGTAAGCCTCAAAGACTCGTCTCCGTGAAGTTCCAACAGCATGCCCGTCAACGTCCGTCCGCCGGTGTTGCGAACCGTCACATAGAAAGCATCCGAGTTGCCCCGTGCGAGCCCCTGCGGGCCATCAATGGCAATCGCCAACCCCGGAATGACATCTGCTGCACCTTCTGCGTTTTCAAACTGTGTGATGGCTTCCCGAACGCGGCTGTCACGTCCTTCCAGACTCGCCGGAATCGGGACGAGTGCGTCTTCGACACGTCGCAGACTTCTTGTGACCGAACGTTGACGACTGGTCATCGCCATGGCGTCTCGCGTGAAGTAACGCAGCGACGAAGTAATTCGCGGATCGTCACGACTGAGCCCCGCACCGACCCACGATTCCACAATCGAATCCGACTGGTCAAAGAACTTCCTTGCCGGCCGCGACAGCAAACAGGAGTTGAAGAACGTGTCGTAGGAGTCCCACGACTGGAAATACTTGTGCGGTAGATTGAAGGCCGTCACGACAATGCGACCGCGACCAATGCTGCGTTGGGCGACGAGGTCGGCGGTGTTGGGGACGAACGCGCCATCTTCGATCAGTTCCAATTCGAGTGCCACGGGCCGATCCGCCTCATCCGCCACGGGAGACAGCAGATGACTGGTAATTTTCTGCTCGCTCTCTTCTTGGTAGGCAGGATCAATCAGCGGCGATGCGAATGACCAATGTTCGTTCAGCTTCGCAATCTGTTCATCGCTGACCGCACCAACGTTGCCAGACTTTGCGGGCAGGTACGGGGCCAGCACGCTGTTTCCCAACCGGTCGAGCGTACGAGGTCCGTTGATGATCAGTTGCCCGCCCCAGTGGAGCCAGTCGATCAGCGACTGCTGCTGCGTCGTACTGAGAATCTCCGGTTCAAAATCATCCCACAACACATAGGCCATGTTGCTCCACGTCAGCGGATGCGATGGCAGATCGACGCGGCGAGTCCCTTTGGGCAGCTTGACGAAATAATCAAGTTCGACACTGAGGAACTCGTCGCTGGAACGTTGCGGTTTAATGCTCCGCAACGTCTTCATGAACTGGTAGTTGTCAGGGCGACCGGCGAGCACGACGAAGTTGTTCTGAAACGACCTCATCTTGGTTGTCGCTTCGTATTTCCAGTCGACTTCGCGACCACCTCCGCGAGGCTTGAGCCGCGTCATAAGGTTGATGGCACCACGACCGCGGGCGATCGGATTGGCATAGAACATCAGGTCAAAATGCTTGAGCTGGCCCTTCGGCAGGTTTACCGGCCGAGTCGTCGAGAGTTCAAAACCCGTTTCCGGCAAAGCGTGCGTTTTTCCTTTGGTGTCGACACACTGTGCCTCCAGATCACCCTTGGGAAAATCGTAGTTATTGGCTTTGGTCGTTTGGACGGCACCAAACCAGTGGCCCGGTTTGATCTGGTTTCTTGTGGGCGAATCGTCACTGGGAAGGACAGCAAGCCGACTCGTTTCGAAGTCAGGTTTTTCTTCCTGCTTTTCCTGAAGCTCTTTCCTGCGAGCTTCCATCTCTTCAAGCGTTTCGGGTTTCTTGGACTTCTTGTTGGCACCGGTGCCCAACGGGTCCTTCCAACAACTACAGCCCCCGACAAATGACAACATCAACAAACAAAGGACAATCGAGCACACCTTCGACAGTTGATTCTGCATCTTCATTATTCCGGGGCCGATATTTGAGAACCAGATTCAACGCGACATTGCCAACTTGAGTCAGCCTGAAAGACAAACTCTATGGAATTGGGTGTCCGGGTTTTGAAAGCCGTTCTACGTAAATGGCAAACTAAAGACGAATTGTCATTGTTTATTTATAGGAAACATGGTGACCAGATGAAAGTCTGCAGCCGCGATACGACCGTTTCCCCGTTTGGACACGGGGAAATCAACGTTTTCACGCCGTTTCGTAAACTTCCAGGGCGGTCCCGACGACGAGGTCTTTGACGCGTTCACGGTATGCCGTCATGTGGTCTGCCACCAGATGAGCCCGCAGTGCATCCAGCGACTCCCACCGTTCGATGATGACGGCCACATTTTCACCGGCCAGATTCTGAGCGTCCAGGCCCGTGTCGGCATCGGTTGTCGGTCCGTATTCGACGCAACCGTCTTCTTCCAGCACCAGTGGCACAAGTTTGTGAAACTCGGTCAGAAAATCGCCCCGTTTTCCGGGAGCCGTCTCAATCTTGGCGATGACGTGAATCATGCGTTCGAACCTTTCAGCAAAAAATTGTTGGTACTTGTGTTTGTTGGTAGCGAATGGAGGCAGTTGTTGTGTTCGAATCGCTGGCCGTATCCGCCGGCCATCATTGCCGGCCGTCATTGCCGGCTTCATTTGGCCACGAACGCCAGAAAATAGAATATCCAGCCGGTGATGGCCGTCATCAACATTTCAAAGGAGGCGATCGGCGCCCAAAACCGATGCGAACGACTGTGTTCGTTGGGGCCAACGGGTTTGGGGAAACGGCGGACGGCCTGAATGACAACGTACGTCCAGAGAAATGCGGTGGGAATTGCGAAGAAAAGATGGATGCCAAGACTGTAATGGACCCAGTCGTCCCAAGCGCTGCCCGTCCAATACGGTGAAAGCGACGCCCGGTCTTCCCAACCGACAATTCGCATTTCCACTTCAAATGCGGTTACCGCAAGCAGCAGAATCGAGGCCAGCGCAATCTGGACACGTTTGTGCCAGACAAATTTCCCTCGTTTGGCCAGCAGGATGCTCCAAACGAGTACCGGTACGACGGCAAACATGGCGAGAAACACGACGTCGAGCATGAGGGAACCACGAGTTCCAAGAAATCCATCGACGCCAGGAAACTGCCCCAGGACAACACTCATAGATCAGCTACCAACTCTTTAAATCTGGATGTAACCAATCATCCACTATATCGCCGCCGGCAGCCTCGCATAGCCGCACAACCTTGACTTTTGCGGGGCAATTGGTTGCACTGTCGAGTTGATTTACGGTGCACGCAGACTCCAGCGAGACCGGATTTTTCATATGGCTGCTGGAGCGATCAATAGCCTACAAGGGAATGACCATGCCACGCGGAAAAACCTACGATAACGCGGCTCAGGCAATCGGCGACACGCCGATGATTCAAATCAATCGCCTGATCCCGGAAGGTCACGCGACCGTCTTCGCAAAATGTGAGTTCTTCCAGCCGCTGAACAGCGTCAAGGATCGCATTGGCGTCGCCATGATCGAGAAGGCGGAGAGCGACGGATTGCTGAATTCGGAATCCCACGTCATCGAACCCACCAGCGGCAACACCGGAATCGCACTCGCGTTCGTCTGCGCAGCGAAGGGTTACAAACTGACGCTTACGATGCCCGAATCGATGTCGATCGAACGCCGCGCACTACTACGTGCATTGGGCGCGAACCTCGTCCTGACACCCGCCGCGGAGGGCATGAAGGGCGCGATCAACACGGCCTCAGAACTGGTCGAAGCCGACGCGAACGGCTGGATGCCTCAGCAGTTCGAGAATCCAGCCAACCCGGCGATTCACGAAGCAACGACGGGCCCGGAGATCTGGGAGGACAGCGGACAGAACATTGACGCGATCGTGGCCGGAGTTGGTACCGGCGGAACGATCACCGGCAGCTCGCGGTTTCTCAAATCGAAGAATCCCGAATTCAAAGCTTTCGCAGTTGAACCGACCACCTCGCCAGTCATTGGCGGTGGCTCGCCTGGCAAGCATCGCATCCAGGGAATCGGAGCCGGATTCATCCCGGGCAATCTGGACACCTCGATCGTGGACGAAGTGATCACCGTCGACGACGAAGAAGCCTTCGAGTGGTCGCGGCGACTGGCCAGCGAAGAAGGAATCATGGCCGGCATTAGCAGCGGAGCCAACATCTGCGCAGCAGCCAAACTTGCCGCTCGACCGGAAATGAAAGGCAAGCGAATCGTGACGATCATGTGCAGCCTTGGCGAACGATATCTCTCGACTCCGCTGTTTGGCGGACTCAACGGATAGACTGACCGACGGACGAGATGGAGTGACCATCCGTTTACGGAAGACTCGGGTGTACCGAGCCTTCCAAATATCCGGAACTCACGATTCAGGACCGGTAAGGATTCAGGACCGGTTAAGAAAGCCATTCCCATGAACGTTGTAGACGAAGTCGTGCGACTGTTCGCCGAACGCGGTAGCGAAATGTATGGCGGCGAGGCCGTGACGCAATTGGAGCACGGTCTGCAGGCTGCCACCCTTGCACAACAGGCCAGCGCCCCCGATACGCTGATTGCGGCGGCTCTGCTGCACGACATTGGCCACCTGGTTCACGACCTCCCGGAAGACGCAGCGGATCAGGGTATCGACGACAAGCACGAAGACCTTGGCGACGAATGGCTCGAACAGTACTTCACTCAGGCAGTTTGCGAACCCGTGAAGCTTCACGTACCCGCCAAGCGGTATCTCTGTACGGTGGAAGAATCGTACGGCAAGAGCCTCAGCCCGGCCTCCATCACGAGCCTTAAACTGCAAGGCGGTCTGATGTCACCGGAAGAAGTCCACCGATTCGAGAGCTATCAGTACTTCGAAGACGCGGTTCAGTTGCGCCGCTGGGACGATGAAGCAAAGGTCGTCGGTTTCGAGACACCTCCTATCGACGCGTTTCGCCCCTTTCTTCAGGCATCGCTGCTGCCTGCACAGGACGAGCAGAACGGCAACTAGTCGACCGCCCTCGGGCAACGGCTTCTTCATGCCGGCACTTTCTTCTTTCCCGGAACAGACGGAGTAGGCCGTGGACGACGACATTCGATACCTGCTTTTGACTCCCGGCCCGCTAACCACGTCACGCACCGTGAAGCAGGTGATGCTTGACGACCACTGCACGTGGGACGACGACTACAACAGCATTGTCACCGACATTCGAAACCGGCTTACCGATCTCGCGGGCGGAGGCGACGCAACCGTCGTATTAATGCAGGGCAGCGGAACGTTTTCCGTAGAGGCGACCATCGGTTCCGTCATACCACGTGATGGAAAAGTCCTGGTCGTCAACAACGGCGCCTACGGCAGACGTCTGGCACAGATTTGTGAGCGGCTACAAATCGAGCACCGCGTCATCGAACAACCAGAAACCGAGCCGGCGGATCCACAACAGATCGAAACCGTCCTCGCCAATGACGATGCCATCACTCATGTCGCCGTCGTACATTGCGAAACCACAACGGGAATGCTCAACCCCATTGAGGCCATCGGTCAAATCACCAAAGCGCACGGACGGCAGTTCATCGTTGATGCCATGTCATCGTTTGGCGGCATCCCGATGACGATGGATTCAACGCATGCCGATTTCCTTGTCTCATCGGCAAACAAGTGCATTCAGGGTGTTCCCGGCTTTGGCTTTGTCATCGCGCGACGCGACGAACTGAACGCCTCCCAGGGGCGAGCACGCTCGCTCAGCCTCGACCTGTTCGATCAATGGCGAGAAATGGAAGCCAACAATGGCAAGTGGCGCTACACGTCGCCGACACATGTCGTTCGAGCTTTTCAGCAGGCACTTGTGGAATTCGAAGAAGAAGGCGGCGTGGCAGCCAGGCATTCTCGCTACCTTCGCAATCAGGAAACACTCGTGGTGGGCATGCAGAAGATCGGCTTCAAACCACTGCTACCGCGCGAACAGCAGTCGCCCATCATCACGTCGTTCCACTACCCGGACGACGTCCAGTTCAACTTCCGCGCCTTCTACGATGCCCTGAAGTCGCGTCGCTTCGTCATCTACCCTGGAAAGGTCAGCACCGCCGACACCTTTCGAATCGGTACGATCGGCCACCTGTTTCAGGAAGACGTGGAGCAACTGCTGGAGTCAGTTGCTGATGCTGTGGGTGAGTTGGGAATCAAACTCGACGACTGATTCGTCGCCGCGCTGTTGCCCCTCCAACTTCCATTCAACGTACTGTTGAACAATGTGTGCCAGTTCGTCCTTGCGTTCAACCAACTGCTCGAAGGAAATGAACTCAGCCTCAATCACTTCTCGTTCGTCGATGACGACGAGCGGCATCTCCTGCAGCTCGACTTCAAAGACCGTACTTTGATCCGTCTTGTATTCACTACGGCTGACGAAAGTATCGACCGGCTGGAGCCTACTCGCGTCGACAAGAATGCCAACTTCTTCCAGCAGTTCGCGGGCCGCCGCATCTTCCACGGACTCCGAGCGGCCAACACCACCTGCCGGCAGCGTCCAGCCGGGCTTGTACGAATTCCGAATGGCCAGCACCCGGCCATCGTGCCAGACGGCAACGTAAGCTCCGCGACCAGTCGGGCGAAAAATGCGCCAGTAGATCAAAGCCAGTTGATATGCGACCTTTAACGCTATTCGATGGATGGCCTTCATGGGTGCTCGCTTGTCAGGGCGGGGAACAATAAAACGTACATCACAAAACGCGGATAAGTTGAGGTTGCCGTCGCTCGATTTTTCTGGCAAACATCAGGCGACGCTTTACCGACAGAATCAGAGACGATATGAACGAACAACCCCTAAAGGCCGTCGTATTTGACTGGGCCGGTACGGTCGTGGACTATGGAAGCAGAGCTCCAGCGTCGGTCTTCATGGAGATATTTCGGCGCAATGACGTCGAAATAACCGTCGGCCAGGCACGCGAACCCATGGGCAAAGCAAAGCGGGACCATATCGCGGCGATATTCGCCATGGAGTCAGTTCGACAACGCTGGGTCGAGCGACATGGTGGGCCGCCAGGCGAGAGCGACATTGACCGGCTCTACCACGACTTTCTTCCTCTACAAAAAGAGACACTCTCCAATCACTGTGATCTGATTCCCGGAGTTTTGGACACACTAAAATTCTGCAGGGACCGCGACATGAAAATCGGTGGCACCACCGGTTACACTCGCGAACTGATGGAAGTCGTACTTCCCGCGGCGGCCGCCCAGGGGTATTCACCCGACGTCTCACTGGCCGCAGATGACGTCGCGCACGGAAGACCTGCTCCATGGTTGCTATTCGAGATTGCAAGGCAACTGAACATCTATCCCATGTCGACCGTCGTCAAAGTCGACGACACTACGGTGGGAATCGAAGCCGGCCAAAATGCGGGAACGTGGACCGTCGGGGTCACACGAAGTGGCAATCAGCTGGGACTCAGTGAAGCAGAGGCAAATCAACTTGGGGCCAGCGATCTTGCAAACCGCCTCGAGCAAGCGGACTCGGTATTCCGTGACGCGGGTGCTCACTACGTCATCGAAAGCGTCGTCGATTTGCCGAGCGTGCTGGAATCGATTCAACAACGCGTCGACAACGGAGAGAAGCCCTAGCAAAAAAAAACGGCGCCGGACAAAACCGACGCCGCTTGCCTTGGGGGTCAACAAGGACTAATCATTGTTCTTTGATCAGAATCTCGCCCATGAATACAGATTCGATCAGGCGGTCTATCTCCAAGCCTTCGTCGGCACTGGGAATCCACGTATCACCGTCATCTCGGGTCGTGATAAACTTGTATCCCATTTCTCGAAGTTGGTTTAGTTTCTGCCGTGTTCGGTTCGCTCGGTCGAATTCTGATGCGGTCGCGATCATGTTGCCCCTACTGTTACTAGAGTTTGGTTGATGAAGTCCATCAACGAGTACTTCCTCTAATATGTAAGACGCAAACGGCGCGAAGATCGCGCACACTTTTTTCAGAGAAATTCCATACACGCCTTCTATTTCGCATTCCTAAGGTCGTAACCGGCCGAAAAATAACGACTTAGCGAATCGAAAGTTTTTCGCAGAGGTAATGACGAGAAATCTAAACCATAGGCTTCCGTCCTAACCTTTATGGAGGGAAGACAGTCCTTGAAACGTCTGGACGAATTGTTCCGGGTGATGTCCGGTAACACCAAGATCTCTATGCCGCACAGCGAATACACGTACGAAACCGAATGAAACCAGGTAGTCAGGGGTAAGCAATGCACGAATGGTATTTGAGTTACGGTGGAAACCAGGAAGGTCCCTTCCGCCTTCAGGACGCCGCTGCGCGAGCAGCGCAAGATTCCAGTGGACTCTGTTGGCGAGAGGGTTTCGCCGAGTGGAGACCTATTTCCAGTGTCCCGGACTTAACCGGCTCTTCACGCGCGGGGTCACCACCACCCCCATCGTCAGGCTCAAGTGTGGCAGACGAAATTGATTTCCAAATCTTCGGCGAAGACATGCAGTACGTCGAAGTCGAACTCGATCCAGGCGAGAGCGCGGTGGCAGAAGCCGGTTCGATGATGTTCAAGGATCCGACGGTAAATCTTGATACCGTCTTTGGCGACGGGAATGCACAGACCGGAGGCTTCTTCGACAAATTGGTGGGAGCCGGCAAGCGATTGATTACAGGTGAGAGCCTGTTCATGACCGTGTTCACTCACCAGGGTAATTCAGGCAAGGCGAGGGTGGGGTTTGCCGCACCCTACCCGGGGACGATCATCCCCCTCACACTTTCGAACTACAACGGCCAGGTGATCTGTCAGAAGGACAGCTTTCTGTGCGCCGCACGCGGTGTGCAAATTGGCGTTCATTTCCAAAAGAAGATTCTCACTGGCCTGTTTGGCGGTGAAGGCTTCATCATGCAGAAGTTAAGCGGCGACGGTCTTGTGTTCCTGCATGCCGGTGGCACAATTCGCGAAGTCGAGTTAAAAGCGGGCGAATCGTTGCATGTGGACACGGGCTGTCTTGTGGGACACACATCAACGGTCGAATTCGACCTACAGCAAGTCGGCGGAGTCAAGTCGATGTTCTTCGGTGGTGAGGGCCTGTTCTTCGCCAACCTTCGCGGCCCGGGGCATGTGTGGCTGCAGTCGCTGCCCTTCTCCCGAATGGCCGGCCGCATGCTGGCCGCCGCGCCGCAGACAGGCGGAACGGCCAAAGGTGAAGGTTCGATCCTTGGCGGGATTGGCAACCTGCTGGACGGAGACAATTTCTAAGTCGAGCGTCTTGCCCCAGCCAACGAGTCAAGCTCAGTTGGTGAAACTCAAACGAAACGCAGACGTTCATCAACCGGTTATTCTCCATGAGTGCACCCCGAACGATCTTGATGATCGGTACGTTCGATTCGAAGGCAGCCGAATACGCATTCCTCCGCGAGCGCCTGCTTGCTGACGGCGTCAAGGTACTCAGCGTCGACATCGGCGTGATGGAATCGCAACCGCCCTTCCCCGTCGATGTTTCGGCGACGGACGTGGCGGCTCGTGGAGGCAAGGAACTGGCCGACCTCCGTGCTGCCGGCGACCGTGGCGACGCCATGAAATGGATGTCGCACGGCGCGGCCAAACTGGTTGCGGAATTGCATGGCCGCGACGAATTTGACGCGATCATTGGCATGGGTGGTTCAGGTGGAACCAGTGTCATTTCGAATGCCATGCGAGCGTTACCGCTTGGTATTCCCAAGGTGTGCGTTTCAACGGTCGCATCCAGTGATACGTCGCCGTATGTCGGTTCGAAGGACGTCGTACTGATTCCATCGATCGCGGACGTTGCCGGACTGAATCGGATCTCACGTCGGGTCATCGCACAAGCAGCCGCGGCGGTGTGCGGAATGGCGAATACCGAGCTGGGCGAATCCTCTGACGATCGGCCCGTGATTGTTGCCAGCATGTTTGGTAATACGACCGAATGCCTGAACCTCTGCCGCGATCGCCTGGACGCAAAGGGCTACGAAGTCCTCATTTTCCACGCGGTCGGTAGCGGTGGCCGTACGCTGGAGACCTTGGTGGAGGACGGACTGGCGGATGCCTGTCTGGACATCACAACCACCGAATGGGCGGACGAACTTTGCGGAGGCATTTTTGCTGCCGGTGACGATCGCCTTTCCGCCGCGGGTCGCAAGGGTATCCCACATCTGATCGCGCCCGGCTGCATCGACATGGTCAATTTTGGTCCCATGGATACCGTGCCCACCCGTTACCGCGATGCGGGCCGGCTGTTCTACGAATGGAACCCATCCGTGACGTTGATGCGAACCAACGTGGAAGAAAACCGCCGCCTGGGTGAAATCTTTGCCGATAAAGCCAACGCCGCAACGGGCCCAATCGGTTTCCTGCTTCCCATGCGCGGAGTTTCCATTCTGGATGGGGACGGCGAGCGCTTCTGCGACCGTGAGGCGGACGCGGCCATGTTCGAAACGCTAAAGTCAAACTTACGACCGGATATTCCCGTCGTCGAATTAGACGCGAATATCAATGATCCGGTATTCGCAGAAACCGCTGTCGATACAATGCTGTCATGGCTACAAGAAAAGAAACACTAGATCGACTCCGCAAACTGATCGCCGATGGCCAGCCCGTTGTTGGTGGTGGCGCGGGTACGGGAATCAGTGCCAAGTTTGAAGAAGCGGGTGGCATTGATCTGATCATCATCTACAACTCGGGACGTTTCCGCATGGCGGGTCGCGGATCGCTGGCCGGCCTGATGCCCTACGGTGACGCCAACGCCATCGTGATGGAAATGGCAGCCGAAGTCCTGACCGTTGTGCAACACACCCCGGTGCTCGCGGGCGTTTGCGCCTCGGATCCATTTCGTCAGCTACCACTGTTTCTCGATGAGATCAAATCGATCGGTTTCGCGGGCATCCAGAACTTCCCAACCGTGGGCCTGATCGACGGATCGTTTCGCGCGAATCTGGAAGAAACCGGGATGGGGTATGACAACGAAGTCGAGCTGGTTCGCCTTGCGAATGAGCGAGATCTGCTAACGACACCCTATGCGTTCACAACCACCGAAGCCGAAGCGATGGCGGAAGCCGGTGCCGACATCATCGTTGCCCACATGGGTCTGACAACGAAAGGCAGTATCGGCGCAGAGACGGCCAGGACGCTCGACGATTCCGTGCGGGAGGTTCAAGCTATCAGCGACGCCGCGAGAGGCGTACGCGAAGATACCATCATCCTGTGTCACGGCGGCCCAATCGCCATGCCGGAGGACGCCGAGTACGTGCTGACTCGCACCAACAACGTACACGGATTCTACGGCGCGTCCTCGATGGAACGCTTGCCGGTCGAAACGGCACTGACGGAACAGACGCGCCGCTTCAAGTCCATCAGCATGAAGTGACGGTGCACTCCGCACTGACCTGCCATGCGGTACGCCCGAAGAGGCACCAACGGCGCGGAATCTGGACTAGAGGTTCGCGAACACCGATTTGATGTCCAGTTCGTCTCCCATCTGCTTTTGCAGTTCCAACAGCTTCGCAAACAGCTTTTGCTTTGTCTCGCGAAGGGCAGGATCACTGGCGAGATCCTTCGTCTCCAGAGGATCATTATTCAGGTCGTACAAGCGCGTTCGCACGGCCTTTGGATAGACAATCAGCTTGTAGCCATCCATCGTCACCGAACGCTGAAATTGCAGGTACGCTCCATAGATGGCATCGTAAACGTGCTTGTCGGTGTCTCCGCGAGCCAATGACATGACACTGGTGAATTCAACATGCTCGGGTTTGTCAACGCCCGCGAGATCCAGTGTCGAAGCCGTGATGTCCTGAATGTAAACCGGTGCCTCCACGCGTTTGCCCGCTTCCAGGTCCGGCCCGGAAACAATGAAGGGAACTCGCACGCTGTGGTCGTACATGTTCTGCTTGCCCATCAGGCCATGCTGTCCGACTGCGAGCCCGTGATCAGCGGAGTAAAAGATGTACGTTTCGTCTTTCTTGCCGGTCTTCTCCAACGCGTCGAGGATACGGCCGATCTGCTGATCCATGTGCGTGATGATCGCGTAGTATTCCTGACGGTTAACCTTGACGGCATAGTCCGTTCGCGGAAATGGAGCCAGCTTCTCATCACGCAGCCCCGGGCCCGCACCGATGTAGTCCTTGAATGGATACTCGGGGAGATAGTTTTTCGGCATCGAGATCTTGTCGAGCGGATACTTGTCAACAAACTCCTTGGGTGCCTGGCGAGGATCGTGTGGAGCGTTGAAAGCAAGGTACATAAAGAACGGCTTGTCTCGATCGGCCGCTCGTTCCAGATAGTCGACGGCATCATCACCAAGCACTTCACTCCAGTGCTTGCCGCCCTTCCAGAATCCTTCGAACTTCGTGTCGTAGGGACTCCACTTGTCAGGCTCGCCTTCGATCGGTCGGTTGTAGCCGGCGGGCGTTTGATTGGGCATGCCAGGTCGTATGTGCCGTGCCGTGTCAAAGGCGGCTTCTGCAATTGCCGTCTTGCCGACGTGCCACTTGCCGGAAAAATACGTTTCGTAGCCCGCCGATCTCAAGTGCTCCGACCAGAATCGCCCTTCGGATCGTTCGTTCGCAAGATGAGGATGCACCTCATGGGCATGCCAGAGAAATCTTCCCGTATTGAGCATCGTGCGACTGGCTACACAAACCGCTCCGCTCCAGCTTCCCATGTTGTAGGCACGCCGGAACGTCACTCCACTACGGGCAAGGCGATCCAGATTGGGTGTCTCGATTTCGTCGTTGCCCCATTCACGCAGTGTGTCGAAACACTGATCATCCGCGAAGATGAACAGGATATTCGGCTGCGCTGCGTTGGCAGTCGAGGCAACAAGGAAAAGCAGGATGGCAAGCAGTGTGCGACGCATAATCAGGCTCACAGGCAAGGGACCGTTCGATCAGCCCAATATGGTACACAAAAAATGCCTTCCGGATGGCTCATTCCCCCTACGCGGCGTAGACCGAAGTAAGGAATCCTGAGCCAAAGCGTCCCAGTGAGAGTTAAGCGATAACTCCCAGTTCCAAAGCCCGCTTTTTAGCGTCATCTTCGCGAAGCAACGACGGCACTCCAAAGTATCCGGCCACGTCGAATTGCTTCGCAGAAACAAAGTCAGGACGAGACACATGACAAACGCAGACCCAACACTTCTTTCGAAAATTGATCTCAACGGATTGACGCTCAAAAATCGCGTCGTGATGGCCCCCATGACGCGTGCGAGATCGGGACAACAGCGAATCCCCAATGCGGTGATGGCCGAGTACTACGCTCAACGGGCTTCTGCCGGCCTGCTCATTAGCGAAGCCGCAACCATTTCCCCACAGGCGAACGGTTGGAATGAGTCTCCCGGCATCTACACCGACGAAATGGCCGAGGGTTGGAAGCCTGTTGTCGACGCGGTGCACGAGAAAGGAGGGCGAATCTTCTTGCAGCTCTGGCACTGCGGCCGCGCGTCGCACAGTGATTTCCATGGTGGCGAACCGGCCGTCGCACCTTCGGCGATTGCGATCAAAGGCGACGATATCCACACGCCGGCGGGCAAGAAACCTCACGAAGCTCCACGGGCACTTCGCACCGAAGAGATACCGCAGATCGTCGAGGACTATCGTGCAGCGACGATTCGCGCGCGGCAGGCGGGATTCGATGGCGTTGAAATCCATTCGGCGAATGGCTATCTGCTTGATACGTTCCTCCAATCGAAAACGAACCACCGCGACGACATTTACGGCGGTAGTAAGGAAGCTCGCTTTCGCATGCTACGTGACGTGGTAAACGCCGTTACCGACGCGTGGTCGGCCAATCGAGTAGGCGTACGCCTCTCACCGAATGGCGTCTTCAATGACATGGGTTCCGACGACTACCGTGAGCAATTCACCTACGTCGCAGAACAGCTCAATGACGTTGGGCTGGCGTACCTGCACGTGATGGATGGTATGGCCTTTGGATTCCACGAACTCGGCGAGCCCATGACGCTCGCTGAATTCCGCAAGGTCTTCGACGGACCACTGATGGGAAATTGCGGGTATACGCAGGAGACCGCTGAACAGGCCATCTCACGGGGCGATGCAGATCTGATTTCTTTTGGTCGGCCGTTCATCAGTAACCCGGACCTGGTGGAGCGATTCCAGAACGGCTGGCCTCTCGCCACAGAAGCCGACGTCACCGATTGGTACGCTCCGACTGGAGCAAAAGGCTACACGGATTTCAGCAGTTATTCGTCATAAGCAGCCGGGCCAATCCGGAGTGTCCAACTCGATGGCGGAGACAGTCTTTCCGCCATCGTTTTGACACCACAAGACGTGCCGGAACCAATCCGAAATTCGAATCGAATTACTGGGGGCTTGCGAGCGAAACACGATCGGCGCAAAGTGACATGCAGGGGACGAAGAGCATCCTGCACGACGCGTCCTCGCCACAAGAAGACATGGAAAGATCCCAACATGGCGGAATTCAGAATCGGTAGAAGAGCTCCCAGCTTTACCCTGGAAACAGTGGATGGTTCGGGAGTCAACAAGTCCACCGTTTCACTGGACGACTACCTGGACGGATGGCTGATCCTGCTGTTCTATCCTCGCGACTTTTCAATGATATGACCGACCGAACTCACCGCCGTGAGCGGTCGCATCGAAGAGTTTGAGCGTCGTGGTTGCGACGTGCTGGGGATCAGCACAGACGATATTGATACGCACGTTCGCTGGCTGACAACAAACCCGATGGACGGCGGGTTGGGCCCCATTTCGTTTCCGCTGGCCGCCGACCCGGATGGAACCGTCTGCGAACAGTTTGGCGTTTACATCAAACGACAGCAGGTCGCGCTGCGTGGCCTGTTTATGATCGACCCCAATGGTGTACTTCAATATCAGTCGGTCCACAGCCTCAGTGTTGGCCGCAGCACCGACGAAGTCCTGCGTGTTCTGGATGCCATTCAAAGCGGCGGACTTTGTCCTGGTGAACGCCAGGTCGGTCAACCAACGATTGACATCATGGCGAATATGCAGTCCGGACGAGTTCTGGGGCCGTACCGAATCGAATCCGAGTTGGGTAAGGGCTCCTTTGGAACCGTTTTTCAGGCCACCGACACGCTGCTCGATCGCAGCGTCGCGCTAAAGGTACTCCGTAGCGACAGTGGCGAAGCAACCGATTCGCTTCTGCGAGAAGCTCGTGCAGCGGCAGCGTTGAACCACCCCAACGTGTGCGCCGTTCACACCATCGACACGTCCAATGGTGCCGCCATGATTGTCATGGAGTTCGTCCGCGGTGACACCCTTTCTGAGCTGCTCAAATCCGGACGACTCCCACACGAACGTATCGTCGAACTCTCGCGACAGTTGGCCGAGGGAATGGCGAGCGCCCATGACGCGGGCGTGATTCATGGCGACCTGAAACCGGGGAACGTCGTCGTCACACCAGAAGGCACTGCCAAGATCATGGACTTTGGCCTTTCCAGTCGAACTCGGCAAACCAATGTCGAAGAAGAAACACTTCCGCCGTCCGGAGGAAATACCAGCAGCGGACTTTCCGGCACGCTGGGGTACCTCGCACCGGAACTGGCCCGCGGTGACGCAGCGTCGGCCGCCAGCGATACGTTTGCACTGGGCCTTGTGATCTACGAAATGCTGGCCGGCGAACGGGCGATCACGGGCAGCAACGTCATCGAAACGCTGCACAACATCGAAGAATTTGATGCCGGTCCCTTGCTGGCGAAAATCCCCGAGCGATTTCAGCCCACGCTGGAAAAAGCACTCGCGCGAATGCCCGGAGATCGTTTAAGCATGAACGAACTGGCTGAGGCGATGACCGCGGCGACGACGTAGTTCCCAACTTCGGCAACGAGCGTCCGTCGTATCGGGGCACTATTCGTCGTCTTCTTCGATCTCGCGAATTGCACGTTCGTAGTACTCAACGTATTTCCCGTCGGGTTCTTCCGCGAGTCGACGTAGTACGGGCAATGCGGATCGAGCTCGTGAGCCCATTTTTCTCAGCAGGTAGATTGCGTAGTACTTGCTGCGCCGCCCGCTATCGTCATCCTGAATGATCTCCAGCAGCAACGGCACGGCTTCTTCGCCAGCGGTGTTGATCTCCCGGATCGCCTGTCGGGCGGCGTCACTATCATCATCGGCTCGAAGCATGCCCAGCAGCGCGGGAATTGCCGGAGCTGCGTCTTCCTCCATTTCGCCCAATTGCTGCGCCGCCTGACGTCGGACTTCCCATTCTGAATCTTCGACGCCTTTGATCAACACGGGTAGCAGGACCTCAGGCTCCTCGGAGATCTTTCGCAGTGATTTCATTACCGCCATACGAACCGTCGAACTGGCATCCCCACCCAACTCCGACACATCATCAAAAGCAGAACTGGCCGATTCCCCAATCCTCGCGAGGGATTCGAGTGCCGCGATTTTTACGGCTTCGGAATCGTCAAACAACTGTTTGCGGATGACGTTCACGGCAGCGGTTGCAGCGTCACCCAACTGGGCGGCCGCAAGTAGCGCCTTCTCACGCACAATCTGATCCTCGTCGTCGAGGGCAGCAACAATCAACTTCGCCGCGTCATCACGTTTTGATTCGATCAGGACAATGGCCGACGTCGACGCCGCGCGAACACCAGGATCCTCGTCCGTCACCTGTGCTGCCAGCGGTGCGTAAAGTGATTCAGGGAGCTCGTCGAATTCAGCGAGTTGCCGCAGCGCAGCGGCACGCACGACCCCCGCGTGCTCGCCAAGATTGTCGGCAAGATACTCAACCAGCGAATCATTGCGTTCGTGAAGCTGACAGACCGCGTCGAGCATCGCGATTCGAGCGGCAGGATCTTGCTCGGGACCGGTTTTCGATTTCAACTTCGCCAACGCCGGCTCGCCTCGCTTGCCCAACGTACGCAACGATTCCGCGGCCGCACGACGCACGTTGGATTGCTGATCTCCCAGCCCCACGATCAACAGGTCAACCGTGTTCCGCGGTACGGGTACCAGCTTGCTGATCGTCAGCAGAGCGACCTCACGAACGAGAGGACTCTCATCCGCGACTTCGCCTGCCAGTCTGACCTTAACCTGCGCGGGCATTCCGTCGACAATTCCGGTAACCTGCTCAATATCAATTTTCCCCGTCCGTAGTGCCGCGAAAGTTGGCTCCAGAGCGTCGATACCAATTCGACCAATCGCGGTGGATACTTCCTTCTGGTTCGGACGACGGGGCAACACCTGCAATAGCGGCACAATCGCCGCTGACGCACGCGGCCCGAAACTGCCCAACACCTGCGCTGTTCGCCCAATCATTTCGCCGTCCGGATTCGTCGACAGCAGTTGCACCAGTAGCTCGGTCGTGCCCGCCTGAATGGCAGGACTGGTTCGAACGAGTGCCTCCGTTGCGGCGCGATGCACGTCCTGGTCCGTCGATCGCAAAGCGGCAACGAAGGCGTCGACGACTTCCTCGTTGGCTGGATTGACGTTACCGAGCGCCTCAATTGCTGCCGCACGAACCGTTCCGTTGTCGGTCCCCGTGAGCTCCATGAGGGAGTCGGTCGCTTCCACAGCCGCGTTGCCCAGAACTCCCAACGAGCGTGCCGCACCGATCTGCGTATCGATGGAATCGGCCGAGAGTGCCTTGATGATGGCAGGCGTGGCAGTAGCACCCAGCCGCGCGACACTATCGACGGCACATTGCCGAACCAGCTCACTATCGTCGGCCAGTCGCTTGACCAGGTCATCCGCCGTTTTTGCCGCATCCGGGCCGATCCATCCAATCGCGCGGACCGCGACTTCACGAACTTTATCGGACTCATCATCCAGACGCTCGGTCATCGCCGAAAGTGCCGCCGGTCCAATTCGCCCCAGTGCATACGCGACGCGATAGCGAAGCTGCTCGTCCTGACTGTCCATCAGTTCGATCAACTCGTCGAGAGCTTCTGTTGCATGCGGGCCAATTCTGGCGAGCGCCTGAGTCGCCTGTTGCCAAACCTGCGTGTCACGATCATCCAGCGCCCGTGCGAGCGCGGGAACAGCGATTTTGGCCCGCTCCCCATAGCTGGCCAGTGCGTAGGCGGCATCCCTCCGTTCGTCGAGGTCTTCGCTTTGCAGTTGCTTCACCAGTTCATTGACTGATGGCTTGTCCTGAGCGTGGACCGTCGTTGACAGCAGGAAGCAAACGAGAATGAGCCGACATACTTTCATGGTGACGCCCGCAGAGGGAGTTGGGAATGTCGCCGCTGAAACCACCCGGTAGTCGCCCCTTCGGAGCAGCCCTAGCCAAGCTTTGGTAGTCGTCCGGTGCTGTCCCCGATATAGGGAACTTCAACACCGACACGTTCCAGCAATGACATGTAGAGGTTGGTCATGGGAGTCTCTTCCTGGTAGCGGATATGGCGGCCTGGTGTCAGGGAGCCACCGCCGCGTCCGGCAAGAAGGACTGGCAGGTTTTCGTTGTTGTGACGATTGCCATCGCTGAGTCCACTACCGTAGACAATCATACACTGATCCAGCAGCGTGCCTTCGCCTTCCGGAATCGACTTCAGTCGCTCGAGGAAGTAAGCAAACTGTTGCATGTGGAAGTGGTTGATCTTGCGAATCTTTTCCAGCTTTTCAGGGTTGCCGCCGTGATGCGAAAGATCGTGATGACCGTCTGGCACATCGATCTGTCGATAGCTTCGATTGCTGCCGGCCCGCCCAAACATGCACGTTGCAATGCGCGTCTGATCCGTCTGGAAAGCCAGCACCATCATGTCCGCCATCAGGCGCACATGCTCGCCAAACTCTTTTGGAATCCCCGATGGTTTGTCAAAGCCCTGTTCGACTGGATCAATCGCACTGATACGCTCGCTGGCCTGAATCCGTCGTTCGATGGATCGCACGGCCGCGAGGTACTCGTCAATCTTCTGCTGATCACGTTGCCCCAGGCGGCGTTGCATTCGTTTCGCATCACCAGAAACGTAATCCAGAAGACTACGCCGGAAGAAAGCGCGTTCGTCGCGACTGGCTTTTGCCTGTTTTGAATCATCTCCAAACAGACGTTCGAAGACCGCCCGCGGGTCGACTTCCTTGGCGACCGGCAAGGTCTCCGACGACCATGAAATATTGTGGGAGTAGGCACAGCTGTAACCGGAATCACAATTGCCCGAGTTCCGGCCACCTTCGCAACCAAGTTCCAGCGAAGGGAACCGTGTTGCATTGCCGATCTGCTGTGCTGCCGCCTGGTCGACCGAGACGCCGGATCGAATGTTGCCGCCACTGGTCTTGCGAGGTTGAGCTCCCGTGAGCCAAACCGATGCCGACCGCGCGTGGTCGCCAGCACCATCGCCATTGCCGCGACCTTTGTCGTGCGTCAATCCGGAGATCACGCTGACTTCGTTTTTGACATTTTGAAGAGGAGACAGAATCGAGGGCAGGTCGTAGCCAAAGCCGTCCTGCTTCGGTGTCCAATGCTCGAGATTTACGCCGTTGGGTACGAACAGGAACGCCATTCGTCGCGGCACATCCTGCTGAGCGGCTGCGGCCAACAACTCACGAGCCGGAAGCATTGCATCGAGCATGGGCAGGGCCATTGCGGTCCCCAAGCCACGGATTGCCGCGCGACGCGAGATTTGCCATTTGTGACTCATCGTTTGCTCCTTATCAAATTCCGGTAAAGCCAACGCTTACTTTCCGCTGTAACGAAAAGCATCGCTGGTGACGATCGCAACGATCAGCTCGGAAAACCGGTGATCATTCTCCTCTGCGCTTTTGACTATATCGTCCACCAGACACTGATCTCGTGACGAAAGTGCCCGTCCCAAGCCGTAGATTAGCAGTTTGCGGGTGAGGCAACCAGTGAATTCATCACTGTTGGATACCAGTATCTGACGCAGTTCGGACGGTTTAGTAAACGTAATTTTGCCTGGTAATTCTCCAGAAGAATCGATGTCGTAGCGGCCGTCCTTCTCTCTCCACGACCCAATGGCGTCAAAGTTCTCGAACCCGAACCCCAGCGCATCCATCTTGCGGTGGCAAACGGCACACGAGGGATTCTCGCGATGTTGCTGCATTCGTTCACGCAACGACCCCAATAATTCGTCCCCCTCCTCCAGCTCAGGCACATTTGGCGGAGGCGGCGGAGGTGGCGTGCCGAGGATGTTGTCCAGAATCCATTTTCCCCGCTTCACGGGGGATGTCCGAGTTGGATTCGATGTCAGCGTCAGGATGCTCGCGTGCGTGAGAATTCCGCCGCGGCGGTCATCAGAAAGGCTGACCTTCTGAAACTCGTCGCCGGAAACGTTGTCGATCCCGTAGTGCTTTGCCAGCCGCTCGTTGAGGAACGTGTAGTCCGAATCGAGCAACTCCAGCACACTCCTGTCGCTGCGAACGAGCTCGGCAAAGTAACGCTTCGTTTCCATGACCATCGCGTCACGCAATGCATCGTCGAATGTAGGGAACAGATCCGGGTCAGGCGTCAGATCGCCAAACAGCCGCAACTGCAACCACTGTCCGGCGAAGTTGTCCACGAGCGCTTCCACTCGATCATCCTTCAACATCCGTCGAGCCTGGGCGGCAAGCACTTCCGGATCGTTGAGCCGACCTTCACGCGCCAGTTGCAGCAGAGTCTCGTCGGGGAGTCGACTCCACAGGAAAAAGGAAAGCCTCGCCGCCACCGCGTAGTGGTCAAGGAGCTTTGGATTGTCTGTCGTCGCCGACGGGTCTTCCTCCACCCGGAACAGGAACTGGGGAGAAACCAGAATCGCCTGCGTCGCGAGCTTCATTGCCGCCGGGGATTCATAGCCTTCGTCGATCGCCAACTGGTAGAGTTCCACAAGCCGATCGAGTTCGCCTTCCACCAACGGTCGTCGAAAAGCCTGGGTGGCCAACTTCTCCAGCGTCGCCTTCACGTCCGCCAGTTCGAATTCACCAAACCGGGGAAGCTTGGGAAACGTCTGCACCCAGACGTTCACCTTGTCAAACTCGGCGGTCACCTGCTCGGCTGCATCGAGATATTTCTCCATCAGCAGCGGCGGTAGCGACAGGACTTCGCCAAGGTTATCAAAACCTTCGCCCACATCGTCGGCAGGGAATTCGCCCGATGCATTGATTTCCAGCCCAAACAGATCGTTGATCACATTGTCATATTCCGCGCGATTCAGACGTCGCACGGTTGCCCGCGGCTTGACCTCTGCCTGGGAACAATCGAAATTTGCCAATCCACCGTCAATCCATTTGGCGAATGCAGCACGCTCCTTGTCGGTCGGCTGCTCAGCATCTTCCGGCGGCATCTCCTGACCGCCCACCTTTTGCAAAACGACCGTCCATTTTGCAAACTGGGCCGGCACATCCGGGACCTCGTCAAATTCAAAAGAGAACCCTGCCTCCGGCTCGTCACCCGAGTGACAATCGGCGCAGTACTTTTCCAGGAAGGGTTTGACTTCCAGTTCAAATTCGCGAGCCAATTCTTCTGGTTCCGCAGCAGACAAACTGCCACAGACCATTAGTAGCGCGACAACAAGCAACGAGGTTGCTCGCATGGGGTGGGTTCCGATTGAAGAGCATTAGGTGGGCAACGTTGTAGGCCCGCCATTATACGCGTGGAAGCTGTGCCCGACGAGTCTCAATACAGCCGGAATGGGTGGCCGCGACTACCGGATTTTACGAAAAATCTTAAGCGCGACGCGTTTGCCGGCAGTTTTGCGGATCAGCGAGGCCGCCGCAAACACCAGAATTCGCCGCCGGTCACGCACCACTGATGGACAGCAAAAGGACGGACAATCTACTGTCTCGCTATTGTCGCGGCTCCACGCCCAGCAGATGCCGCACAAAGAAATCTTGCCGACGACGATTCGCGTAAGGCGATTCACCCACACCATGCCCTGCCCCGGGAACGATCAGGAAGTCAAAATCCTTGTCGGCCTTGATCAACGCGTCGACCACCTGCATCGTCGATGCGGGATCGACATTGCGATCCAGTTCGCCGACGGTGAGGAATAGCTTGCCCGTCAGTCGATGCGCTTGCGTGACATTCGATTGTTCTTCGTAGTGCGGCCCGATGGGATACCCCATCCAGAGTTCGTTCCACCAGACTTTGTCCATCCGGTTATCGTGGCAGCCGCAGTCAGCAACGCCCACTTTGTAGAACTCGCCAAAGGCCAGCAGCGCTCGCACCGTACTCTGACCACCTGCCGAACCGCCAAAAATTCCAACTCGCGAGATGTCCAGCTGCTTGTACCTTCGGGCCGCAACCTGCATCCACAATATGCGATCGGGAAAACCACTGTCGCCAAGGTTCTGCCAACAGATGTCGTGAAATGCCTTTGAGCGGTTGGACGTTCCCATGCCATCAATTTGCACCACCACAAAACCAAGCTCGGCGTAACTCTGATCCCGACGGTAAGCAGAGAACGACTTGGGCACGAACGAACCGTGTGGTCCCGCGTAGATTTTCTCAATCACCGCGTACTTTTTCGACTCGTCAAAATTCGTTGGTCGATAGATGACACCAAATATGTCCGTTTTGCCATCTCGAGCCTTCGCCACGAACCGCTCGGGCGCTCGCCAACCCGTCGCCAGCAGATCGGTCCAGTCAGCACGCTCCAGTTCGCAAACCAGTTCGCCATCGCTACTTCGCCGCAGCTCGGTAACCGGCGGCATGTCGACGCGTGAGTAGCGATCGATAAAGTGAGTTCCATCCGGTGAGTACTCGATCTTGTGCGTGCCGTTGCCGCGAGTCAGGAACGTCAGGTTCGAACCATCAAAATCCACGAACCCATAATGGATGTAGTACGGATCCTGCTCGGGAAAGACGCCGCTGGCAGTGAACCAGATACGACGCTGCCCGGCATCAACCCGCTCCACGCGCCGCACGACCCACTCGCCGCCCGTGATCTGATTCTTGACGTCCCCTGTCCGGGAATCGTAGAGATAAAGATGATTCCAACCATCCCGTTCCGACATCCAGATGATCTCGTTCGAATCATCGAGGTATTCGTCGTACCGTTTGTAGGCATAGTCGATAAACGTCGTGCTGACTTCGTCTACCAGCGCGGCCGCCTCACCCGTTTCGGCATCCACCACGACGATCCGCAAAACCTGGTGGCCTCGCTGATTGTAGAGGAACGTGAAACGTCGCGAGTCGGGCTGCCAGCGCAGGTGATTGATCGACCACGGGTTTGGGAACAACTCGTCACTGACGGGAATCTGCTTCTTCGTGCGAACATCAAACAACCGCGGCCGTGACTGAGGCAGCTCGTCGCCGGGCTTGGCATAGTCCATCGAATGCAGTTTCGGTTGCAACTGGTCCTTCGGTGAGGACTCAACCAAATAGACGGTTCGTTGTTCGCCTGCCGTCCGCTGCATGACGACCAGTTTTTGCGAATCGGGCGACCATTGCATGCGTCCCTGATACGCGTCGTCTTCGCTGCCATCCTCGGTGAGCTGAAATTCTGCTTGCGAGTCAACATTCACAAGCACCACGTTGTGATCCCGTACCAACGCCCGCCACTCACCATTGGGCGATATTCCTGACGGTCGTTCGCTGCGGTCTTTCCGACGATCCGACTTTTGCGGAGCGGTGGAAATCTTCGCCGAACCATCGATGATTGCGTCACGATTTTGGTCCGCAGCGCGAAAGACCGCCAGCGGCTTACCAGCTTTCGAGGTCGCCAGCCAGACGTGCCCGCCGAATGTGTGCTGTTCGCGTTCTGCGCCGGGCTTGAGCTCGCCGTACTTCTGACGCTGACCGTCACCCTGCACCCAATACAGTTCGACACTCTCTTTCGTGCGGTTGATGAATCGCACCCAGACTTCCTCGCCGTTCCCACCGGAACCAACGATACGGTCGAGAGAGGGCAGCGAGCTTCCGCCACGAGCTGCATTTAGCACCTCGATGCCTTCCAGCTTATAGCTGGTCAAATCGCACTTCCAACTGGCTCCGCCCGCAGCAAAGAACAACGTGCCATCTTCATCGAATCGAAGGGAACTGATCGGTAGCGCATCGGGCGTCGCGTAGATATTCGATGACGACGTAATTGCCTCCGCGAGCCGCTTGTGATCAAACGCCAGCTCGCGCGTTCCCTTCTGTACATCCACGAACACGAAGTCGTGCTTGTCTTTGGCGGTCGAAACCCGATACCAGAAGTTACCGGTCTCCTCATTCCAATTCGGTTCAACGCGGTCGCGGAAGACCTTGCCGCGGGTCCGCTCACGTAGGTCGGCGGCCCGTTCGTAGTCGGCTTTGGTGCCTTGAGCGAATGAACTGCAACAAAGTGCAAGAACGATGAAGAGGGTTTGGGTAGCTGTTCGTTTCATGCGCACGTATGAATCGCGAGAGGAGCGGTGCCAATGACCACGCCGGTTGGTAGCCGGGCTGGTCAGCAAATGGTAACCCGAAAGCCCGATCCGGGCGAAGTGTTTTCCATCACGACACTCCAAAGACGCGTCGATACTACAAATGCATCGCGGGCACGCGTTTCAGAAAGACCGATCAGTTGCCGTTTGGCAGCAGTTGCGGTAGCTCACAGGCAAGAATTTCCGTGAACTCCCGGCGGCCCTGTGTATTGAGATGTGAATGGTCGTGAAATCCGTGTGCACCGATCGCATTCTGATAGTCGAGAATCGGAACGTTCAATTCCGCGACAAGGCCACGAAAAACATCGGCTGCCTCGGGCGGCAGACGTTCAATCAGAACCGGGTGCGTCGGCATCAGCATGATCGCGACGCGTGAACCGCGGCTGCGGGCTTTGCGAATCATGTTCAGCAAGCTGGTTCCCTGCCGACCATCCCTGTCGTAATTCTCAATTCGAAAGTACCCACGACTTTCATAGTCCGACATTCGCAACTGCATCACACTGTCAGGGACGACACCGAGATACTGCTTTTGCATGGGACGCCAGGCATCCACGTCCTGGTATCGAGGATCATATTCATGGCCCAGCAAGTGAAGGAGCTGACGTCGCCCGGCGAGCAGTTTACGATCGGCCGAATAGCGAATCGCAGACCGATCCAGCGACGGCCTGAACGGTCGAACGACCAGATGGAACGGGCTAATCGCCATCACGATGCAGTCGACATCGAGGTTACTCTCGAATAGCGGCGAGGCCAGATCCTCCAGTCCGCGAATCGTCGCATCACTGGCTCCGCAGAGTCCAAGGTAACGAATCGGGGCTTGATCGTCTTCCGCCAGCTGCTTCAGGTCGATACCTTCCTGCCCACCGGAAAAACCAATGAAGGCCAGCGTCGGTTGACCGGGAATGAGATTACCGGCCGCCGCGTCGCGCAGCGCACTATCGACTCGCCCCTGTACATCCTCAACGTAACCCAATCCCGCCAACCGCTGAGGAAACGCCTGTGGAATGACGTTCGGCAGCTGCTGCACGATCAGCCATGCGATCAACAGCGCGAGTCCGACGTAGGCTCCCACAATCAGCAACGGCCTGACTCGAGCCAGTTCCAGCTCAATCGCGGGTGGATGTCCCGCGACAGGACTGAACTCGCCTTCTTTCCATTCCCATGATTTGGATGACGATTCCATCAATCAAAACCCCTGATAGAAGAACGGGTCGTCGGAGCTCAGGAAAAACCAGACGACGGACAACTGCAGCGTGACCCACATCAAACGAACCCAAAACTGCGAGGCCGTGATGCCGTCGATGGGCGCGAACAAACTGAAATCGTCATTTGTCTGCGCCGCAGGGTTCGTTTGCGACGCTCTCGTCTGTGCCGCCTTCGTGCGATCGTTTATTTCGGTAGTAGACATGAATCTGTTTTCCGTCAGATGTAGAGCGTCAACAGCGAAACGGCAATGAACTGATAAGTCGCAAACGTGGACGCGATCCGGATGCGCGGGTCCGCCATGTAGACCTTGAGTTGCTTCGAGCCCAACCGCTTCGTGAGGTAATGCTTGTAGGTGTTCACACACATCAGGCCGGCACAGTGAAACAGCCCCCAGATGAGAAAGTTCACTCCAATGCCGTGCCATAACCCGCAAGCCATAAACGAAACGCCCACCGCAAGGTTGGCGCACATGAGAGGACTCCATCGCCTGCGTCGCACCAGATTCATCTGGATCGGTATGAACAGATTCCGCCGCACCCACTGGGACAACGAAATGTGCCATCGCTCCCAGAAATCGATAACGTTCCGGGCGAGATAGGGCTGGTCGAAATTCTCGGGCGTCACCACACCGATCAAGCGACCGACTCCCACAACAATGTCGTTGTAGGCACTAAAATCAACGTACAGCCACAGCGAGAAAACCTGAAGTTCAATCAACCAGAGCCATCCGGTCGACTGAAACTCCGACAGGAACAGCTCCTTCAGCACGTACGCGATGACGAACTTCTTGAAGAATCCACGCGCGATCCTTTCGGTCGCTTCAAACGCGTCACGCATCGACGGTGCGTTCGGGACAGAATCAGAATTCTCCAGTTCGACGAACTCCGACCAGGCCTGAATCGGTCCGGCGGGCAGCATGTGGAACGGCAGTAAGTAGTTGATCAGAGCAACCACATCGGGCGCCTTGCGTGTCTCCCAGACCGCTCGAAACAACTCCAACAGACGCAGAAACACATAAGAGAATCCGATCGCACCCAACAATGGATTCAAGGAGACGTTTCCGAACGCCTCGGCAATGTCCGGTCGCTTATGGAGTACAAAGCCAACCAGCGTCACGGCAACTCCGGCACCACAGGTAGCCACGGCCGCCCGACCTTTTGCAATCGCCTCCAACGCCAGCGCAACCAGCAGGAGACCGGCGACAATGGCAACGACCCAGGCGTCCAGCAACAACCACAGGAATCCGAGGTTCAACACCGCGAACAGGACGCGCCGCACGCTCTTCTGCTTGAGTGGAACAAGCAGCAACGCGGCAGCCAGCACGACCAGCCAGAAGACCGGCGATGTGATATCAATGTGGCCTCGGTCCATCTTCTCAGTCCACTTCCGTCGAACTCGAGGCGGTGGAACGAACGAACGTTTCACACGGGGCGAACGTGGCCAGTGGTGCCGTAAATCGCGCTGCGTCGCCACTTCCATCTTGCGATTCAAAACCACACTCGGAATAGAAACTGGCAACCTGTGCATTCTTTGGCGACGAAATGTACTCGCCGTCCATTGCCTGATAGCCAAGCTCGCAAGCTCGGTCGGCGACGCAATTCATGAGATGGTGTTCGACCGTGCGGCCGATTGCCCGGCAACTCATCAACCACGTATCGAGCCGCAATACGCGGGGATCGTCTTCATCGGGTTCGCCCAACACAAGTGAAACGAGGCCATACTCGCCAAATCGATCCGTCAGCCTCAACACGAGCCCAAGGGCCCGATCGTCAGCAAGCATCTTCGTGACGAGTTCGGGTGTATGCCGCCGCGTCGTCAGATTGAACTGATTGGTCTTCGCGAGGAGTTGGCCCACACGTTTCATGTCGCCCGTTTGAATCACGCTGACTTCGGCAGTCATGTTCAATGACCGCAGATACTCCTCCACCGACGTCGCAGATTCCTGTACCGAGCGACGATGCTGTTCCGCACAATACTGTTCTGCTCGTTGCAGGTCCGCAGCCGTCAGCCCGGGAGACTCAAACCACATTCCATACTGCAAGGCCGAAACATAGTTCGCCGGATCGTCGGGCACATCCACGACTTCGACCATCGGTAGCTGCTGACGAATAGCCTCGCGTTCCACGGGGTTGTCGTCAAAGAACACGAAACTTTCGAGACCGAGGTTTAGAGTCTGGGAGATGCGTTCGATCGCCATCGGCTTCGGGTCCCAGCTGGCCTCAAACGCTGCGATATCATCCAGCGAGAGCACCATGTCCCGATTCAACTCGAAGGGTTCGCGTGCATCCTGAGGATTGTTCTTGGAACAAACGGCCAACAGGACACCGCGTTTTTTGAGTGCCGCGGCGAATTTCTGGAAACGACGAAATGCCTCTCCGTCCGGACTGTCGCCAAGCTCCACACCGTGTGCCCCCAGCTCGCCGACGACGCCTCCCCACAAGGTATTGTCGAGATCCAGCACGAGGCATTTCTTCGGTCCCACCGTGGTAGCTCGAATTCCCGCAAACAAATGCCGCACCAGTTCAGCAACGCCCAGCTGACTGAAGGGCTGTTTCGTCCAGGCGTAATTCCTGCCGTCGTAGAACGCTCGGCGGCCAACTTCGGCGGACACCTGTTCGAGGTCGACGAAGTAGGCGTTCGGCGGCAGAGCCTCTGCAAGTGCATCGTTCATGTTGCGAACCGTGCGAACATCGCCGCCAAAGCGACGCCCGACGTGTGAACCCATCGCGCCGGGATGCATCCAGTCGTAACCGACTTGAATGAGTCGAGCACCGGGCGGCAGCATACTCCACGCCTGCCTCCAGCCTGCCAACTCGTCGTCGATCCGTTGTTGCTCGGAGCGATCATCTGCGGCCAGCAGTCGTTGATGCCAGGGCAGCAGGACCTGCACGTCCGTTTCTCGTTCCTGACCGGATTGAAGGCCGGAGAGTTCCTGAATAATGGAATCGTATTCGCCGTCTCCGACGGTGAGCGCAATGCCTCGCCCCCACGCTTCGGCGACGAGCGGTGCTGTCAGAAATGAAGTCGTGCACTGCCCAAGCATATGACAATCAAGCGTGGGCTGTTCCAGCTCGTCGAACATGCCGCGAATCAAGCGGCCCGCAGCATCCAGTTGCGTAAAGGGTAAAGCCCCCACACGCAAGGCCGACTGTAAACTCGACAGCGCCTCGCTGGTACGGCCTTCACGACGGAGCTGTTTGCATTCGCGCAGGAAGTTCTGTTGAGTGCGAGGATCGACGGTCCCAAGCATGTTCGTGAACCTTTCCGGTCAGGCGGTTGGTCGCTGAGGTTTTTCCAACAGAAGCATCATGGAACGAGGTACGAATTTCGCTCGAGGTAGCGTCCGGGCGGGGTTGGACGAGAGTGTTTGGACGGCTCGAAGTCCGGCCTGCTCGGGCATTTTGACCAGTTCCGATTCCTGACGGAATTCGTAAATGTGGTCCACCTGCGCGGCAGTGAGCACTCCCGTCATGAATGCGCGACCTCCGGGCTTCAGCAGGTGTTCGATAACCGCAAACAGTTTTTCGGGCGTCTCGAGGTGTTCGACCAGAAAACAGCAGATGCAGGCATCCGCCGATTCAGCGGGCATCTCCGCAAGGTCCAGTGCGTCGCGTTCCTCATAGGATGCGCGATCGCTGACGCCAGCAGCCTTTGCCGTGGACGTGGCGATCTCAATGGATGCCGAGCTAATGTCATAACCCTTTAACGAAAGGTCACGACGTTGATGCAAAGCCCACGCCCCCCAGTAGCCATGACCGGGTGCAATCTCGACAAGCTTGGCCTGCTGGGGCAGACGATCGACAAAGTCCAAGTCGAATCGTCGCCAGATTTCCATATGATGTGCCCATAAGAAGTTCGTAAGGTAGACGCCCCACAGGTAGTTCGACATGCCTTCCTTCTGGCTATAGTGACTGTCGTAGACTTCCTGGTAGGTTTTATTTTCATAGGCACCGGCAATCTCATAGCGAGCCTGCGCCATGTTCACGTCGGTGGTGAACTGGGCATAAGCATCGACGGTGCGTTCAATGGCTTCTGACCCCCGCGCGGCTTCAGTCCATGCAAGTGTGGTCTCGGCGATCTCATGAAAGCGATCCGGATCAACGCTCATCGCCTCCTCGATGCCCTCGCGGAAACGGGGATACGATTCGTCGACATAGTCGAGAAGTTTGGGTAGAAGACTAATGATTACGCCTCCTGCTTGATTTGAATGAGGTCAATCAGTTCACCCACCGATTTCAGCACGGCCACTTCGGAACTGGTGAATCGAACACCGAAACCGGCTTCCACATTCATCATCAGAGATACGTGCATCAGCGAGTCCCACCCTTCTACGTCCTTCGAAGTCATCTCACGCGTGACTTCGATGTCGTCATCCTGAAAGGTATCGTGAAAGATCTCGGCTAGTTGATCGATGCAGTTTTCCATGCGATTTGTCGTTTCCAGGGATTGGTGGCATCTGCGCGATCTCTATGTTCGTCGGGCAAGAGACGTGGCAAACCGCATACATCGCGTTGCAAAAATCGCACGAGAAAAGCTACGCCACAGGATGCGGATGTCCAAAAAGAAACAGCGGGCGTCAAAATATCGCCGGACAACAGGGAAACAACGCAGGTTCCTTTTACCTGGAAGAACCCGAACAAGGATTACTTCCTAACTACTCCGACCACAGGACCCTGAAGATTTCCCGCACATCATGGTTGCGCAGTAAAGGATTCTGAATTACCAAGAGAATAGATGGACTAAATCTTTTCTGCCATTTTGACTCAAAATCTGCAAATTGGCTTAAACTGGGAAATCTTATCAGACTGGAACACTGAAAGCTCAACTTCCCTCCTGGCGAGATCATGCGACGAAAACGAGATGAGCAGGCAAAATATCTTCATCGACTTCACCTTGAGACTCTTGAAGGAAAGGTTCTGCTCGCGGCAGATGTAGCGACCGGCGGCAGCTTGGATGAATCAAGGGCGTTTCAATTTGAAGTGTCCGAACTGATTCGGCACCTTGACCCTGAACTACTCGTGGGATCAGCCGGTCTTTTTGAAAACAATTTGGTAAGACACGTCGATGAGGAAGTGATCGGCGACCAGGAGGTCAGTGATTTCCTTAACCAAAGTCACTTTGAAATCTATCCCGTCGTCGTCGCTGGGCAGGCACCCGATTCACCTGTGACGAGGATAGATCCCAACACGCTAACGCCACACGGCGGTGTCGTAAGCATTGATATTGCTCATCCCACCCTGGGGAACTTCATCTGTACCGGTTCCATGATCGCTCCGCGATACGTGCTCACGGCGGGGCACTGTTCGGATCTGGACAATGACGGAAACCCGGATGCCGGTGTGACCGGGGACATCAACGTCAATGATGGAAGTTCCGCTCAGCGCACGATCAGCTCATTCGTGAATCACCCCAGCTTCGACGGGTTCGTAGGCGGAGGCGCATGGGATGACCTTTCAATCCTCGAACTTACAACGGCGGTTCCCGATACAACTCCCATCTACGAGTTAGAGGACACGCCGATAACCGCATCGGCGACGATTGATTTCATAGGCTATGGCCAGAGCGGTACGGGGACGGGTGGCTACACGACGTCACCCACCACCAACGAAACTGTCAAACGGCGGGGCTCCAACGCGGCCGATCTGCTGCTCGTCGATGATGACGTGATGGGTTCAACAGTTAATGAAGTCTTCATCTACGATTTCGACAATCCCAACTCCGGGTTGAACTTCAATTTCTTTGGTGGCAACTCACTTGGCAATACGATCGAAGGAACCTTCGGCGGTGGTGATTCAGGCGGCCCCGCATTTGCCGCTGGGACGCAAACCATCGTCGGTATCAACACTTTTGTCTCTGACTCAAGTCTGTTCGGTGGTGCCGCTGCGCCGCTGTTCACGAGTTGGGGCGGTGGAATTCTTGTAGAATCGTATATCCCCTGGATCCATAGCATCGCGGGAGTGGACCTTGAGATTTCCACTTCGGAGTCAATTGATCCGGTCGTGGCTGGCTCCGGCACCAACCTCGTGCATACCGTGCAAGTCGAGAACAATTCAAGCAACGCTGCCACGAATGTCGAGATCGACATCACGCAGGCGCTGCCGACCGGTGTGTCCCTCGTAGGCTCGCCAACGGCCAGTGCCGGATCGTACAGCTCTGGAACATGGACCATACCGTCACTCGCGGCAGGCGTAACTCGTACGCTGACATTCACCATCAACGCCAGCTCCTCTGCGTCGGTAGGAACCAACGTCATCGACACCGTGGCGACGCTGGCCGAGCTGGACCAGCTGGAAACCGACGACAGCGACAACGCATCGACGATTGAAACATCTGTTGCACACTTTACGGACGTCGCACTGTCGCAAACAGAGTCCATCGACCCCGTCGTATCGGGTTCAGGTACTGGGAATCTGGTGTACGTGCTGACTGCACAGAATCTTGGCAGCGGAGCGGCGACGAACGTCAAGATTCAGGATCTCCTGACACTTCCTGCCGGTGTCACCGTGGTGTCCTTCACGCCTTCGACAGGAACCTTCGGAGCGACGCCCGCAAATCCAACCACAAATCCGGTCTGGACCATTCCCACTCTTGCCGCGGGAGCATCCGAGACACTGACGATCACGCTGACGGTAGATGGAACGACCGCCGCCGGGACCGACACCATCAGCAGCGCAGCCTCGTTGACTTCCCTCAACCAAACGGACACCCAGAGTTCCAACAACACGTCCACTGAATCCACCAGCGTCAACGCGACGGACATTTCGCTTTCTACGACCGAATCCATCGATCCCGTATTCGCAGGGTCCGGTGCCAGCAACCTGGTCTATGTCCTGACCGCGACGAACAACGGCAATACCACCGGCACCAACATCAAGATCGCCGACGCGCTAACCTTGCCCTCGGGGGTATCCATCGTCAGTGTCAACGCTTCCTCGGGCTCGTGGTCGTCGCCAACATGGACAATTCCTTCGCTCGGTGCCGGCATTTCGGAAACCCTCACCGTGACGCTCACCGTCGATGCGTCAACCACTGCCGGAACCGACGTCATTCAGACCGATGCATCGGTTACCAGTCTCAATCAGCCGGACGCGAACAGCTCCAACGACACGTCGTCCGAGGCGACCAGCGTCTCCACCGTCGATATCGGACTGTCAACGATGGAATCCGCCGACCCGGTACTCGCGGGATCCGGAGTTGGAAACCTCGTCTATACCGTCACTGCAACCAACAACGGTAGCGCCACGGCCAACAACATCGTCATCAACGACGCCCTGACATTGCCATCAGGTGTTACCCTGGTGAGCGCTACGCCGTCGGCTGGATCGTGGTTATCGCCAAACTGGACGATTCCGTCCCTGGCGTCCGGTGCCTCCGAAACGCTCACCGTAACACTCACGGTCGCCGACAACACCACGCCTGGCGCGGACGTCGTACAAAGCAGTGCCAGCCTGACCAGCGTTAACGAACCCGACGTCAATGCAGCCAATGACACCTCCACGGAAACGACAAGCGTCGACAATGTGGACATCGGACTCTCGATGACCGAATCTATTGATCCGGTCGTTGCGGGATCAGGAGCAGGAAATCTCGTCTATATCGTCACCGCGACCAACAACGGAACGACGACGGCGAACAACGTGGTTATCGAAGACACCATGACACTTCCGTCGGGCGTCACCCTTGTCAGCGCGACCCCGTCCACCGGCTCATGGGTATCGCCCGACTGGACCATCACGTCGCTTGCTCCCATGGCATCCGCCACGCTTACCATTACGCTGACGGCGGATGCGACCACGGTGGTCGGGACGGACGTCATCCAAAACGATGCCTCCCTCACCAGCCTTGATGAAAACGACGTCAACGCTGCCAATGACTCCTCCACCGAAGCAACCTCCGTTGCTGGTGGGACGGTCGACATTGCGATATCGACGACGGAATCGGCCGATCCTGTTCTGGCCGGATCCGGCACCGGTAATCTTGTCTACATCATCACGGCAACCAACAACGGTACCGGTAACGCAAACAACATCGTTATCAATGACGCGTTGACCTTGCCAACGGGTGTTTCCATTGACAGCATCACCCCAACGGCAGGAACATGGACGTCACCCGACTGGTCGATTCCGTCACTCGGGCCGGGCGGATCAGCGATGCTCACAGTGACGCTTACGGTTGCCGACAACACAACTCCCGGCGCGGACGTGGTGCAAAGCAGTGCCAGTCTGACCAGTGTCGACGAACCGGACACAGACAGTGGAAACGACGATTCCACGGAAGCGACGACCGTCGACAACGTGGACATTGGCCTTTCGACCACCGAAACGATCGACCCGGCGCTGGCGGGTTCGGGCGTCGGAAATCTGACCTACGAAGTAACGGCGACGAACCACGGCACCGCCACCGCAACCAACATCAACATCAACGAAGTGCTGACACTGCCGTCGGGCGTTTCAATCGTCAGCATCACCGAGTCCGCAGGGACCACCTACACCGGACCAGGCTGGAGCGTTCCCTCACTGGCACCTGGCGGAACGGCAACGCTAACCATCGTCCTGACCGTTGGGGCGGGAACCACGCAGGGCGTGGATGTCATTCAAAGCGAGGCGACGCTTGATTCGCTGACCGAACCGGACGTGAATGCGGCCAACGATGTTTCGACGGAAGCAACATCCGTTCTGCCGTTGTTCACCGATATCGAAGTCACCACGACAGAATCGGTTGATCCAGCCATAGCCGGTCTGGGCATTGGAAATCTTGTCTACGTCGTGACCGCGACCAACGTCGGGACCGTCGATGCGAACAACATTGAAATCGAGGAAGTCCTGACGTTGCCAGCCGGAGCAACCCTCGACTCCATCACGCCGTCAGTGGGAACGTCATTTAACGACCCAACATGGATGATCCCATTCCTTGCCGCAGGTACATCGGAGACGCTGACCGTAACAATCACGGTTGGCGGAGCCACGGTTGCCGGGACGGATGTCATTGAAAGTGACGCGACGCTGACCAAACTCGATGAATCCGACACGAACAGTTCGAACGACAGTTCGACAGAAGCCACTTCCGTGACAACTGGGTTCACCGATGTTGAGGTCACGACAACCGAGTCCACTGATCCCGTAGTTGCTGGATCCGGGACCGGAAATCTTGTCTACACCATCACGGCAAAGAATCTTGGCACCGTCGCTGCAACAAACGTCGACATCAGCGAAACGCTGACGCTGCCCGCCGGGGCCACCGTCGACTCGATCGTCCCCTCAAGCGGTTCCTGGTCCGATCCCACGTGGTCCATCCCAACTTTGGGTGCCGGTGCGATGGAAACACTGACGGTCACCATCACGGTTGCCGACACGACAGCAGCCGGGACTGACACGATAAGCTCGATGGCATCGCTGACTTCGCTGACCGAGACGGACGCCAACAGCTTGAATGACAGTGCGACGGAAGCCACGTCCGTGGATCATCTTCCCGTCGTAGAGTACGTAAAAGTCAGCGGCACCTTCTGGACGGACTCCACGTCGACGAATGACTTCATTGGACACGTCGATCCCGTTGACAACGTCGGCTACCGATTGCCGACCGGGGCGGATCAGACAGATCCGTTGCCGTGGCGAAATGTCAACACGATTCACGTTCAGTTTAGCGAGGATGTCGACATCCCGCTCGGAGCTGTTGGCCTCTTTGCCATCCACGGACCCGGCCCGATCACGTCGGTCTTCACCCCAACCCTGTCTTACTCACCAACCACGTTCGAGTTGACCATCACGACGAGTTCCAATCTCGCGGATGGAAACTACCTGCTTGCCATCGACGATACGGTGACCGATGTCGACTTTGGCAACTTGTTGGACGGTGATTTCATCAACACCGTCAAGACTCCACTTACGATCGGACAGGACTTCCCATCTGGCGACGGAACGGCCGGGAACAAATTTGAATTCGCATTCAGCGTCCTTCACGCCGATGCATCACAGAGCGGCTTCGTGGATGTAACGGATCTGGCGAGACTGGGAACTGCATTCGGCGGCACGGCCGGGCACGGTTCGCCCTCTCCAAACTACAACCCACTGGCCGACTTCAGTGCCAATGGTTCCATCGACGTGACGGACCTCAGCATCCTGGGTACCAACTTCGGTGACGTCCTTCCAACCGACCTGCCGTCCAATCCATCCTTCCTCCGCCCGGCGGCCGCTCAGGTGGATCTGCTTCTGGCAGCCGCCGGTGAGAGCGACGAAGATGAAGAAGTCATCATCAACAGTGCGATCGTTGAAGACATCTCACGGCACGTCGCCATAAGCTCCTCTTCGCGACGCAGTCGAATGGCCTAGGCGAACTGTGCGTCGTTCGTATGCCCAGACCAACGGCTCAAGATCCCACTCGCTGGAAGACTTATTGAACAGGCTCCTAGTCACCTCGCAATGCCGCGAGCAACGGCATATTCTGCAGGTAACGCTGTGCGAAGAAGGCACTGGCCATGCCGATCACCGCGACCAGCCCCAGCGTCGTCAACAACGACAGGAGCGGAACCGATGCGCCGCCAAACACGACGTGCGGAAGCACAACAAACAGGGCTGAAACGATTCCGGTCACGAGCCCACCCAGCAGCAACAGTGCGTGCTCTCGTAGGACAAGCGCAGAGAGTTGGTCATTCCTGAATCCCGCGGCACGCAGCAACGCCATCTCGCCACGGCGTTGCACGACGTTCCTGAGTTGCACTGCCGCGAGGCCGAACGTCCCCAGCAACAAACCAAGGCCACCAAGGCTCTGGAATGTCGACAGGTACGTATTCTGCACCGCGAGCAACTCGGTTAGCAACCGAGTACTGTCGGTCAGGTCCAGTCCCTGATCGCTGTACGTTTCCTCCAGGCTGCTCGCGACTTTGGCTGAATCACCCTGGGTGTCGACCAGGAAGTAACGGTAGCCTCCAACGCGTGGAAATCTCTCAAGGAGCCGGTCTTCCGGAACGAGTAGGCTCCCCTGGAAGATGCTACCTGAAAGCAAACCAACGATTCGAAAACGCAGTACTCCGGCAGCCCCGTAGTCTCGTTCGAATTCCGTCCCGACACCCGTGTAAATCTGCATGCTGTACATGGCCGTGTTCTTGTCGAGGACAACCGGGATCGCGTCGGACTCGCCCGCTTGACTGCTGCCTTCGGCCAGCACCGCCCACGGCGATGCGTCTTCGGCAAATCCATCCGCCACGGCGGCCCATTCCATTTTCCCGGTGTCAGCGGCACCAATGAAGTCCGGCGTGATTCCGATCAGTCGTGGCTTTGAAGACTGGTAGAGGTTCCGACAACTGGCGTCATCGCCGTCCTGCAGGCGAAGTGCGTGGAACTGCGTATCGGCTATTTCCGGTTGTTCGAAGATCGGTTGATCACTGACACCTACGAGTTCGAAACCGCCAGTCCCGCCGTCTGACGGTGAGAGGCGAAACGCACTAATCGCAACGATGAGGAAACAGGCGGCAGCCACCAGTCCAATTGTCAGCGTACTTCGCGTTGGATTGCGGGTGAGGTTACGCGAGGCCAGTGTCGCGAGGCTGAGTGAAGAACCGTCGTTCGTCGCGAGTGACTGTTTCTTTAGCCAACCGGCGATCCACAACAAGAGAGCCATCAACACGCAAGCTCCCGACCCAAAGAAGGCACCACCCTGAGGTTCCGGAGGCAAACTGGGCGCCATGGCTCCCAATCCGGCGGCGGACAGTAGCAACACCAACGGTAACCAACCGAGCCACTTCCAACGGCGAACGCTGTCGGTACCCGCAGGCAACTCCTCCGTCTTCCCGGACATCAATTGGGACAGTGATGTCTTCCGCAGTCGCCGCAACGTAAATCCGATAGTCAGCAACGACGCGATGACTCCAAGCAGAAAACCAGTCATCAACGCCTGCGGTGTGACGACCAAACGCATGAATGGAGTGACGACCGCATCAAGCCACCAGGTGCGCAGGCCCGCCAACATGATCCAGGCATAGCCAACCCCAATGAGCAGGCCCAGCAAGGCTCCGCCCACGACAATCGCGGCGTTTTCGGCGAGCAGCAAACGGAACGTTCGCTGTGCGCGGAAACCAAGTGCCCCAACCAGCCCCAACTGAGACGCTCGCTGCTCCAGGCCAAGCCGCAGCAACAGCGACACCAGCATGAGTGCCGCGACGATGATGAACTGACTGAACCCCAGAAAAAGTGCATCAAATGGTGTGGTGCCCTTCGACGCCGCCAACCCCTGCCGCTTGGCTCGCACCCAGTGTAGGCCGAATGATTCGTAGTCGGATGCGAGACTGGCGGACAACTCGGCCTGACGCTCGCCCGGCGCCGCGTCGCCGACGGGAATCCGGTAGGACGTCGTCACACCGAATCGACTGTTCCAGATCGACCGGGCCGTGGCAAGCGACACGAATGCCTTGGGCGTTGTACGATAGTCCTCCCAGTAATCATCGTCCTGGGGACGCAGCAAACTGGTGTCCATCGGAAACGGAGCATCCCAGTTACTCATCGAATCCGCATCCGTAATCCCCTGAACTTCTGCCGTCAGATCGGGATCATTCACGAGCGTTGGCGGCACGTCATATTGTGCAGATCGTCGGCGATTGAAGGGCCTCCAGGGTTTTGCCATCCGCGAAATCGCCTGCAGACGAAAGTCCCGCGAGTGCTCGACGACGTCGCCATGCGTCGTTTCCGGATCGAAGTAGGTCACACGGATCGCGTCACCAACGTTCGCCTCCATATCCTGTGCCGTCCATTCGTTGAGCACAATTTGATCGTCACCAATTTGCACCGCACGATCGTCATCATCAATGATTGGCCCCAATGCATCGGTTGAATCGATACCCGTGATAGTCGAGTACGGTACGAGTTCACCGACCGGCGTTCCATCTTCGCTCAGCCGCTGCATGCGTGTTGCGAGATACGTGAATACCGGTTGGGCATTCCACCCATTGAGTTGTTTCGCGATCACCGGATCGTGCTCCGGATCGAACAACATCCTTTCATTGGTCAGCGTATCGTAGGCCAACACGGTCTTTGTTTCGTTGTCGACTTCATAGTCCAGCGAGATGCGTTTCATGACCAGTCCGACATCCGCGATGTCAGGCTTCACAGCGTCGTGCAACACCTGAAATGCTTCATCCGACTCGACCGTATCGGCGTCCTGTCCCGCGACAAGAATCGCGTTGACCTTGTCTTCCTGATCAAGTCCATCCTGCAGCGTCTCGAGACTCACGAACGCGTTCGCGGGGACTTGCTGGGATGCCTGAAGGCTAAACCGCCCCAAGCCTGTCGTGGGAACAATGCCGACAAGTTCCAGATCGACGATACTCTTGACCAGGTCGTCCTTGTTGGCCAGCGGACTGTCCGAAGCGATGGCGGTGGGCTTGCCGATGCGGAGAATGAGTCGGTCACCGACCTGCGCATTGAGTTCCACGGCGAGGGACTGGTTGATCACGATCTGGTCTTCACCTGGTACGGTGGGAGATTCGCCCGTCGTGCTCAGTTCCCAGAATTCCGCTCCGCAGCCGATCACCGTGACGCCTTGGGCCCGCGCCAGCTTGTCGGAGGATTCCTGTTCAATGGTTGCCTGATTCACAAGAATCGCAGGAATCGCGGCGGAGTAGCGGTCGTTCAGTTGTTCGCGGACCGCTTCGCTCACCGAGTCAGCCAGTTCGCTGCGGAAGAACTGTTCACCGATCAGAATTTCATCAATCTTTCCCAGGCGTTCAATCGTAAGGGCCTTAAGGCTGCCGCGAATGGAATCGCCAACAATCAGCGCGCCGGTCAGCACCGCTGTACCGATCGCAATTCCAAGCAGTAACGCGAAATTTGTCCGCCAGAAATGTCGAAGCGATGCGATCGCCAGTTTCCAGATTGACATGTCTCAAGCCCCGTCATTAGGTGGACAATTTACCGTCATCGAGTTGCCATTGGTGATCAAATCGTTCCGCCAGTTCCGGACTGTGCGTCACGACAATCATGATCGGCTTGTTTTCGTCGTTCGCCTGCACTTCCTTCAACAGATCTGCAATCTGATGCGCGTTCGTGCGGTCGAGATTTCCCGTCGGTTCATCTGCAAGCAGCAGTGCCGGATGATTGATTAGCGCTCGAGCGGTTGCGACTCGTTGCCGTTCGCCACCTGACAGTTCACCGGGCCGATGTTCGGCACGTTCCTGCAGCCCAACGCGTTTAAGCAGTTCCTTAGCTCGAGCTACCTGCTGACTGCTGGGCTTCCCTTTTGCGATTGCGGGTACCAGCACGTTTTCCAGCGCCGACAGTTGCGGCAGCAAGTGATGATCCTGAAAAATGAAGCCGATCTTCGTATTCCGAAAATCAGCCAGTCCCGTTTCGCCCAAACTGAATGGATCGGTGCCATCGAGGTTCACCGTGCCGGAGGTGGGCTGCTGTAACGTGCCCAGAATCTGCAACAGCGTACTCTTGCCACAACCGCTGGGTCCCAGCACGGCGGCGCTTTGTCCGTTTTCAATCCCGAAGGATACGTCGCGTAGCACCGTCAGCGGCGCGGCACGCGTCGGGTACTCTTTGGCAATGTTGCTTACCGTCAAACCAGCCATGAAGTGCTCTCGTCAGATTTGAATTGATTGCAGACGTAGTCTAGCGATTGCGACTTGAACGTGCCGCAGTGGCGGCGGGATTTCAGCCACCGGCACCATATCGACTTACGTTGGGCCAGCAATCGCAGTTCGGTCGTAAATCGGGGCGCCGCTAGGCGTCTGCCGAAACGAGGTAGTCCGTCAATTTCTCACGGACGGCTGCGGGTACTTCAACCGCTTCGATGCGATCCTTCCCGACGAAACAGCAGGCGGCGGTCATCGTGCCATTTGCGATGGGGCGACCTTCACACGACAACGCAAATTGGTACGTGACGCTACGATTTCCCAGACGCTGAACCGAGACGGAGATCTCGACAAGGTCTTCGAAGCGAGCGGGGCTCTTGAAATCACAGTTGGCCGAAACGCGAGGCCAGCTGATCTTGCCACCCTCGACCGGCAGAAAGAGCGGGAGGGAGATATGGCGGAGGAACTCGTGCTCCGCCTCTTCCATTAGCCCCATGATCGAGGCGAAATGCATAATGCCGGCCGCGTCCGTATCGCGAAACTCTACTCGTCGCGAAGTGACAAACGGTGCCGGCATCTTGTCGCCTTGGATGGACACCCCCAGTGGAGGTGAACGGACGTTACTAGTCGCCGACAAATGGCAACAGAGCCATGAATCGTGCCCGTTTTACGGCACGCGTTACAGCATGTTGACTTACGGCCGAACAACCAGTCTTTCGACGGACGACGATTCTGCCGTGTCGATTGACAAGTTTCTTCAGGAAATCGACATCCTTGTAGTCGACATACATCGGACGAGGGCGTTCGCCATCGACGAAGATTGGATCCTTTTTCACAGCCTTTGCACGCGTGTTTTTGCGACGACGTGATTTGCTGCGGCCTCGAGCGGGGGAAGGTCTACGTGCCATGGAGTTCAGTTTCCATTGGAAAGCTAAATTGCGTTTAGTCCAGTCCCGGATTGTAACAACTCCTTTGCAGGGAACAAGATGGGCAAAGGCCACCTGAATCGGTATTTCCAATCGGCCGTAAAGACTTTGGCGCAATCGGGTACCGTCCCTGCAAAACCGTATGTTCGCACACGAACCGAAGGCATTTTTTGTGCACATAAATGCTCAAAAAATCGGCCGTCTACTATAATCGGGCTTACACCCTCTCTATCGGTTGAAATCTGCTCTGAGCCCTCTCGGGATCGACATCCAATGAAGAAAAGACAGCGCCATCTCCGTCACGAATCCCTCGAATCGAGGCAATTGCTGGATGCCAGCGGCCTAATGCCGGCCGGCGAACCCGTGGAAGATTTCTCGCTGGTGGACGTCAACCCAACCTCATCCACATTCAATCAGTCAGTCTCGCTGAGCAGCCATACCGGCGAAACCACCGCTTGGTACCTGATGCGGTCGTGGTGAGCTTACTGCCGGAGTCAGTTTGACTCCTTAGGGCAGTTGCAAGAAGATTTGGACGCAAATTACCCATCGTCCAAATTCAAAATCGCCGCAATCAACGAGGTCAATGCCGACGGTGCCAGTGACGTTGCCGGTGCAACAGTCATCAACGACCTGGCGTTCCTGCAGGACACGGACACCAATGGGGACAACAATTCGGACGTTTGGGTCCAACTCTGGGACCCGGCCGATGGTGCCTACAACCTTGGGGAAGCGTGGCGTGATGTCCACGTCGTCGATCCGGACGGCGAGCGTACCGGTGTGTATCCTCTGACACAGTTCGATCTGCGTGCACAGGACAACTACGACACTCTAAAAGGAATGCTCGTTGACGCCGCGACGTCCACGCGGGTTGCTCAGAGCCCATGGCAAAACCGTGTCGAGCCCCTCGATACCAACAACGATGGATTTGTTGTCCCCAACGACGCATTGCGGGTCATCAATCGCATCAATGGTGTTGGTGCTGGCGAACTGCCTGCGCAACAGTCTGGCGCCAGCTACTACGACGTCACCGGCGACAATCAGGCGACCGCTCGGGATGTGCTATCCATTATTCGTCACTTGAACAGCGTTAGCAGTGCAAGTGGTGAGCCGGCGGGTGAACCGGTCGAAGCGGCAGCGGCGCCGCAGCAGAATTCCGCCGTCGACGCATACTTTGCCTATACGGCAGGAAGCAACGACGATACGGGCGATGATGAGGACGAGTAAGCAGCCGCAACCTGCTGCCCCGGCAGCGTAAGGTTACTGAGCGACAACACGGGCAAACGTGGCCGGGGAGGATCAACGCTTTCAGCCGATCGTGCTACAATCTGCCGGTCGTCTGATAGTCCTCCTTGAAATAGCTCACAATGATCGCCGTTCACGAATTGACGAAGTGCTTTCGTGGTGGAAGCGTTGACGTTATGGCCGTGAACGGCCTCTCCTTCCACGTTAAACCGGGCGAAGTCTACGGGCTGCTAGGGCCCAACGGAGCTGGGAAGACAACGACGCTTCGGATGGTCATCGGATTGCTGCAACCCGATTCAGGCTATACCGAAGTTGCGGGCTTCCGAACCGCGGCAGCGCCTTTCGAGGTTCGCGCACGGGTTGGGTTGGTATCCGCGAATGACGGAGTCTACCCGTGGCTGACCGTACGCGAAATGCTGCTTTACTTTGCCGAGTTGTACGGAACTCCGCCCGACGTGGCGCAGGAGCAGCTTGCGGAAACCAGCCGCATGCTGAACTTTGAAGACTATCTGGATCGCCGTTGCCTGCAACTCAGTACCGGGCAAAAACAACGTATCACGCTCGCTCGGGCCTTGATCCATCGGCCTCCCGTCTTGCTGATGGATGAGCCAACCCGGGGACTGGACGTTGTCGCCAGCCGCACGGTGTTCGACTACATTCAGCACGCGCGGGAACGCGGCATCGCCGTTATCGTCAGCACACACCGTCTCGATGAGGCACAACGACTGTGCGATCGGTTCGGCCTCCTGTATCGCGGCAAGATGGCGATGGAAGGAGACCTCGCCTCGCTCCAGCAAACCTCCGGTCGCGAGACGCTTGTTGAAATGTTCTACGACCTCATGCAGTCGGGTGAATCAGCAACCGCATGATCGATTCGCATGATGCCAGCAACCCGGGAGTCGCGACGGCGAGACAATTCAGCCGCAGTGGACGCTGGACTCGACTTTGCCTGAAGGAACTCCGCGAAACGCTGCGCGACCGCCGCACGCTCATCACGTTGATCCTCATGCCACTGCTGGTCTACCCGATCCTCAGCATGGTGTTCCAACGATCGCTGATGACGGCGTTCACCGGGCAACGGCAACGCATCGTGATTGGGGTAACCAACCAGTCGACCGCCGAACTGATCAGGGCAAACCTGATGTTAGGCGACACTTACCTGGAAAACGATCGCGGCGACACGCTGGCTGATGTCCTGCTCCGAGCGAAGGCCCGACATCAGGGTTCAATGCCAAATGCACCACCGTCGCAAGCGCCGGAAAGTCCAACGTCGAGTGACGGCTCGACCGCAATTCCAGCTGCCGATCCCGACTCCAACGTCGATCCAGACCCCGAAGCGGGTGAAGAAGATTCCACCGCGACCGGAAATCCCGCCTCTGACGCAGCCACGGAAAACGGAAAACCTCCCGTTTCTGCCGCCCCCCCGGCGCTTCCATCACTGCCGGGACTCCCACAAGCAGTTTCACTTACGGTCGAGCAAATTGAGTTCGTCAAGGCAGAGGACCTGGACCAACAGGTTCGTAGTGAGAAGATTGACCTCGGCATCCTGACTCCTGACGAAACGGATACCGGGCAATTTGAGTTGATCCATCGGCAGGGCTCGACACTCAGTCAACGGGCGTTGCGATTCGTCGAACAACGACTGGATGCCGTCAACGAACTCATTCTTCGCAAGCGACTACAGGACTCGGGCAGGGTCCCTGCTCTGGCATTCAACAAAACCCGGCGTTCGATTGTCGTACCGACACGAGACACAACGCTGTCCACCATCGTGCCCATGATCCTGATTCTGATGACCGTCACGGGGGCCGTGTATCCGGCGATTGACCTCACAGCCGGCGAACGCGAACGCGGTACGCTGGAGATGCTGATGGCCAGCCCGGTGCCACGACTGAAACTGCTGTTGGCGAAATACGTGGCAGTCGTGTCCGTGGCATTTCTGACAGCGCTGGTGAATCTGACGGCGATGACGATCACCCTGCAGTCGACAGGACTGAGCCGTGTGCTTTTCGGCGAATCGGGCCTTGGGCTGGTTCGTGTACTGCAGATTCTGGCGCTGCTGGTTCTGTTCGCAGCATTCTTTTCTGCCGTCCTGTTGGCGCTGACCAGTTTCGCACGCAGCTTCAAGGAAGCGCAGGCCTACCTCATTCCACTGATGTTGCTTTCGCTGGGGCCGGGTGTAGTGAGCCTGCTGCCGGGACTGGAGTTACGGGGTTTGCTCGCGATCACCCCCGTCTCCAACATGGTGCTGCTCGCACGGGACCTGTGTAGCGGCGGCGTCGACTCGACCATGGCGACGGTGGCGGTCATGTCGACAGGACTTTATACGTTGGCAGCCATTGGCGTTGCCGCGCGCATCTTCGGTACGGACGCCGTGATGAGCGGTGGCCAGAGCGAACTACGAACGCTCTTTTCTGCCGACGCTGACCGCGAGGGAGTATCGAGCGTCAGTGGTGCGCTACTCTGCCTCGCGACTCTATTTCCCATCTACTTCGTCACTTCCAGTGCGCTCGGTCAACTCGGACAACTTTCGATTCCGGTTCGGCTCGCGCTTTCCGGGATGGCCACCAGTCTGCTGTTCGGCGCCGTTCCCTATATCGCTGCCCGCCTGCAAGGCCTGAAAATGCGCCGGGCGTTTGGAATCCGCGGCACGCTGGCTGCGGCATTTACGGTCGCCTTGATGCTGGGGGTAACCGTATGGCCGATTGCCCACGAAATCATCCTGTTTACACAGGCGATGGGACTGGCGACCATTCGCCCCGAACAGATGGCCGCCGCGGAAGGACTCCTGGCAGAACTGCGAACCGTTTCGCCGATTCTCATTTTGCTCTCGATGGCCGTCGCACCGGCCGTCTTCGAAGAGTTGTTCTTTCGAGGCTACCTGTTTCACGCTTTGCGAGCCGCCACCAGTCGCCGCAACACAATTCTGGTTTCCGCCGTGCTCTTTGGATTCTTCCACGTGATTTCCAACAGTGCATTGAGCGTCGAGCGATTCCTACCCAGCACATTCATGGGACTGGTCCTTGGCTGGCTCTGCTACCAGAGCGGAAGTGTGTTGCCGGGCATCCTGCTTCACGCCTGCCACAACGGTACGCTGATGATGTTCAGCTACTACAAGGACGAGCTTTCTGCGCTGGGTATCGGTGTCCAGGAACAGGCCCACATGCCGACTCCATGGATCGCGGCATCGGTCGTTACCCTGCTAATTGGAGCTGGGCTGATCGCGATGTTTCCGCAGACGCGGCCAGACTGATTGGCGGCATGGATCTGCATTTGCTATTCGCCCAGGCCCGATTTCCTGAAACAGATTGCTTCGGCCTGCCGCCCCGCCGTACGATATAGCTTCCGCAACAGGCAGAGGAAAAGGGAACAGGAGCCAACATGAAGGTCAACATCCACGCGACCAAGAAACAAATGGGCGCGGCAGCGGCGGCATGGGGCGCGAACTTTATTCGTGCAGCAATCAGGGAGCGTGGCGAGGCCAACATTATTGTGGCCACGGGCGCATCGCAGTTCGAAATGCTGGAAGCACTCATCGCCGAACCGGATATCGCGTGGAACCGGGTTACAGCTTTTCATCTCGACGAGTATGTGGGCTTGCCGCTGAACCACCCGGCGTCCTTCCGGCTGTACCTCTGGAAGCGGTTTGTCAGCCAGCTTCCGTTTCCTCCACGCCAGTTCCACTACCTGGACGGCGAGGGCGATTGCGAGGCCGAGTGTGAACGTGTTGGTAGCATTCTGAAGAATCACCCAATCGATGTCGCCTTCGTGGGCATTGGCGAGAACGGGCATCTTGCTTTCAACGATCCGCCAGCCGACTTTGAAACGGAGTCGCCTTACCTTGTTGTCGAGCTGGACGATGCATGTCGACAACAGCAACTGGGTGAAGGCTGGTTTCCGACGTTCGACGATGTCCCCCAACAGGCAATCTCGATGAGTGTCCGGCAGATCATGAAGAGTCATGCGATCGCGTGTACCGTACCCGACGACCGCAAAGCCGTTGCCGTGCAGCGTTCCGCGGAAGGCGAAGTGACGCCCACGATTCCGGCCTCCATCCTGCAGCAGCACACCAACGTCGAATTGTTCGTGGACGAAGCAGGCGGAAGCCTCCTCAATCAATCATGACGACCCACGGCGGATACGTCGATCTACAGGTGAATGGATACGTCGGTGTCGACTTCAACGCCGACAACGTCACCGTGGAGGAGTTCGCCCGGGCGTGCGAGGCATTACGCAACGACGGAGTCGAGAGTATTCTCGCGACCGTGATCACCGACTCCATCGAGGCAATGGAACGGCGACTGCACAACATCGTCACCGCGACACGGGCAGACTCGAATGTGGCGAATATGATCCGCGGGCTTCATGTGGAAGGGCCATTCCTGAATCCGACACCCGGGTATATCGGGGCGCATCCTGCCGAACATGCGAAGCCGGCAAATCTCGAAGAGATCCGACGGCTGATCGACGCCGGCGACGGGCTAACACGGATTGTGACCCTGGCCCCCGAATGCGACTCGGGATATTCCGTTACGCGCTGGCTGAGCGACCAGGCCATCGTCGTCTCCGGTGGTCACTGCGATCCGACGCTGGACGAACTGAAGGCCGCGATCGATGCTGGGCTTCGCATGTTCACGCACCTCGGTAACGGATGCCCACTGAACCTGCACCGACACGACAATATAATCCAGCGGGTACTCAGTCTCGCGACGAACTTGCACATTGGATTCATTGCTGACGGCATTCACGTACCGTTCCACGCTCTGGAGAACTACCTCAAGATTGCCGGCGACCACGCTTTCGTCGTCACCGATGCGGTCGCAGCCGCCGGACAGGGCCCGGGGACGTATGAGATGCTGGGGCAACAGGTTGTCGTCGACGAACACCTGGCGACGTGGGCAGCAGATCGATCCCACCTGGTTGGCTCTGCCATGACGATGCCTCGTGTTTGTGCAAACCTTGCAGCGATGGGCTTTGACGACATACAGATCGAACGCATGACGCGCACGACGCCGCTGTCGGCAATCGGCTGGTAGCGAGTCACTCCAACGAGCCGCCACAAACAGGTTAGCGTCAAACGCTGGCTTCACGTCTTGTCCTTCGCTTCTTCAAGTGCATTCCTCACGACCTGATAGAGACTGCCAAACAAAAAGCCGAATAGCCCGCCAATCAGCGCCGCGCAAACGGCTCCGAATAGAACGTTGACGATTGCCAGGTCGTCCCACATGTACCAGGTAAGAATGCAGGACGCGACAACCGCTCCAAACGCGGCTCCGGTTCCTACCGTGTAATAGATTGGCGTCCGCTTCAGCGGTTTCTGGTACCTCAGTTGCGTCGCTGGCTCAAAGTCCGACTTCTGTGCTTTCAAAGGTTGGACCAAATGCGGTTCGACCGAATCGGCATCGCCCGGCAACTGCGGGTCGTCCGAACTGGCTCGCAATCTCGAACCAAGGGCTGCGCCGGCGACGTGAGCGAATATCGAAAGGAACGCCAACACCGCGACGGCAACTGCAATCGGGCCGTACCGATGGTGGATTTCCATCACCACCAGAATTGCAAACGCGGTCAGGGCCGTCACCCACAACACGGCGCGGATGCTGAACTGAAACGAAGGAGTTATGACCTTTTTGCGGTCCCGAAGTTCTCTTAGATTGCGTCGCATGAACAGCTGGATCGACGAACGAAGCGAGTAAAGCCGAAATGTATACGCGTCGCAGAACGGGGCACCGCTCCGACGCTCACGGTTCCATTGTAGGTGGCTCGTCGGAAACGGACGGGGCGACGAGCAAAGCAAATTCAGTTTTCTTTGCGTAGCCACCCCAATTGGCATCCCAGTTCAGAGTTATTCGGATTCGTTCCGCCGAAGCACTTGTCAGCCTCCCGGCAGCGCGTCAGACTGGTGCCAGGTTGAGTACCACGATGTCATGCAGCTGACTTTTTGCACGTTTTGATGGAAGATGTTCGAAAACTGAATGCCCGAGACATCGGCTTTGAAGCAACGCTGCAGTCCCTGAAAGAGCTGCTCGTCGCCGAATTCAGACTCGAAAAAGACGTGTCTCAGATCGACGATCAGACACCCCTCTTTTCCGTGGGAGTCGGTTTGTCATCCATCGAGGGACTCGAACTACTGGCGGCGCTCGAAAAGAAGTACGGCGTCGTTATCAAGGACTTGGATTACTGGGTGGACGAGTCCCCCACACTCGAAGGTGTCACGCGATACCTCATCGAGCACTCGCCATCCAACTAATGGTAACGCGGTCGCACAAGATCAGCCTAATGCGGCCACTTTTCGCGAGCCCGCATGAATCCCTCCCTCGCATCTCTGGCGCTGGTGGTTATCGCAGGAACATGTCTCGTCTTTTATCTTCTGGGCTTCAACGCGGGCAAGGACGAGGGTCGCGGAGAGGGCCATGAAAAGGGCAAAGCTGAGGGGAAAAAAGAAGGGGCCGTGCGTGCTTTCGCGGTGGGCTACGACCGTGGAAAGCGCGAAGCGAGCGGTGACGACAAGGACGACGACGGTGAGAAGGCGGACTCCGCCCCTAACCTGGTTGTGATTCTAGTACTCATTATTGGCACGGTTGTCATCCTTACCCTCATCAGTTTTTGATCGTGGTGACGACTGTTCGGATTGTAGCGCCAAGTGAAGACTTCAGGCCGTGTCCGTTGTCCCGGTGAGCAAAATCCCTGGAGATTCTGAAGGTAAGCTTTCTACATGGGAGCAATTTGCGGACAGGTAGTGCAGCACAGAAGCGGCGCGCCCACAGGCTGAGTCCCTATCTACACAACGACGGAAGTAATTTCCGACGCGGATAAGTAACATTGGCAAGTTGATTGCCGAAAGACGAGTGCCATGAAACGAATGAAAACGAGAGTCTGGGAGTTCATCTGCTCGGAAGACGGCCCCACCGCCGTCGAATACGCATTCATGCTCGCCCTAATCATCGTCGTCTGCATCGCATCGATCGGCGCTGTGGGGCAGTCAACCGTCGAATTGTTCGACGAAATCACAACCAGTGATGCCCTCACGGGTGCCGGGCCGTAACCCAAGGGCATTAAAATCAGCCGCCATCGCACTCACCTTGAACGCCGAGGAGATGCTGTCAGCTAGCGGTCCACAGTCGGGGTTCACGTTGACGGGCAGTCCACCCCCCAACTACCTTTCTAATCTCTTGAATCAAGAGTCTCACTGCATGGAAGCACGATGTCTCAACGTTCGCCAGGGAATGGCGACAACTCAGGAATCAGCGCCGCTCTCCCTCGCTGCGTCGGTCTCCTCCTGATCGTCCTGCTGTTTGGCACAGGTTGCCAAAGTACGTCGTGGCTGCGCGCGCGGAGGTCACCAGCCTCGCCGCTTACTGATTCGTTGAAGCTGCAGTCATGGAAGGGGCCGGAGCCAACGGACCGCACGATGCAGTGGCTGAGGCGACACGACCTCGCGGAATCGTGGGCGAAAGACTCCGCGCATGACTTTGTCGATCGCGTCAATGAGGTTGCCATGCGACGGCCGGTTGTCGAGAACATCTACGCCCTTTCGGAGGTGGCCTTTCTCGCCGGCACCCGGGCCGAACAGAATCGCGATATCAGAACAGCCTTTGACATGTACGGTATCGCCGTAGCGAATGCGTACCTTTATCTGGTCGACGAACAATTCGATCAGCGGCGGAACCCGTATGACCCCATGTTCCGTCGCGCGTGTGATCTGTACAACGGATCGCTGGAGGCTGCCCTGCGGCTTGCGAAACACGACGGACCGATCACCCCGGGTACGGAACGTTCCATCGAAACCGACAGCCAATCGATTCAGGTTTCCGTCGTCTCGAAAGGCAGTTGGAAGCCAGGCCAGATCGAGCGGATGGAATTCGCCTCCGACTATTTTGCCAAGGGACTCACCAATCAGACCCGGAGCTACGGTCTTGGTGTGCCGCTGATTGCCGTCTATCGGCGCGACTCGAATTCGCCTGAAGACCAGTTTTACGCACCGGGCATGAGCGTGGCCGCGACCGCGTTTCTGCGTGTACTACCAGGTGCGTTGGGGCATAGTCACGACAAGTCTCATCACCGTTGTGTGATCGAATTGCACGACCCGTTAATCAAGACAGACGTTCAGATCGACGATGGTCGTCTGGTTCCGCTGGAGACAGACCTCAGTACACCGCTGGGTTATTCGCTGAGCGACCCGATGTTCCAGCGAACCGACATTGGTACGCGCGGACTGCTCAATCCAAGGGATTCCCAGTCCGTACAGGGCATGTACATGCTGGAGCCCTATGACCCGGGAAAGGTTCCCGTGCTGATGGTCCATGGTCTGTGGTCCAGCTTGATCACATGGATGGAGATGTTCAACGACCTGCGGGCCGACAGCGATATCCGCGACAACTACCAGTTCTGGTTCTACCTCTACCCGACCGGTCAGCCGTTCTGGACGACGGCCGCACAGTTGCGGCAGGACATGCAACACATGCGCGACGTGCTGGACCCCCACGGTCGAGCGATCGCGCTGGACAAGATGGTGCTCGTCGGGCACAGCATGGGTGGACTCGTTTCGCGCATGCAGGTGCTGGAGAGCAACAACGACTTCTGGAATCTAATCAGCCAGAAACCGTTCTCCGATCTTCGCGTCTCAGCAGACCTTCGTGAACAGCTGAGAGAAACCTGGTTCTTCGACGCCAATCAGTCGATCGCTCGAGTGATCACGATTGCCACGCCACACCGCGGTAGCGAATTCTCCAACGGAACAACGCAGTGGCTGGCCCGGAAATTCATTCGACTTCCCGAAGCACTCGCCGAAAACACGCAACGCCTGCTCCGCGAAGATTCAGACTTGCGACGCAGCAAACTCTTGCGGGTCAACAACAGTGTGGAATCGCTTTCGCCAGACTCGCCCCTGTTCCCGGTCATCGTGGGCCTCCATCCGCCGCCGAGCGTGAAACTGCACAATGTCGTCGGCGTGCTTTCCGAAGAGGAGGTACTCGGCCGTGTCTCCGACCGCGGCGACGGTGTGGTTGGCTACGAGAGTGCTCATATCGACGATGTCGTATCCGAGGAAATCGTGGCGGAAGATCACGTCAAAATTCACCGCCATCCCCGCGCGATCCTGGAAGTACAACGGATTCTGCTGGAGCATCTTGGTGAACTACGGGCCGAGGTCGCCGGGCGCAACGTCCCGCCCACGGCCCGCTGACGCCTCACGGCTTACCCTGGGGGCGAACGAGCTCGGGTGGTTTTAAAACACTCTGCCCGCCCCACCACAGTCGGTTCGACAGCCCCAGTCGTTGCCAGGCGACCACCATCAAATCCAGCGGAACGAGTCCCAATCTGGCCAAATTCGTGTTGCCTCCATCGAAATGGCCACGATATGCTGCCGTGGGCGGTATTTCTACATCGCCGAACCGGATCCCGTGAGGGATTGTCTGTATTTGCCCAGCAAGGTATTTTGTTGGGTTCATCACGACTGCCAGCGTAGCTTCAATTGGTTAGAGCACCGCATTCGTAATGCGGGGGTTAAGGGTTCGAGTCCCTTCGCTGGCTTCTTCGTCGACTTCCAATTCAATTCGCGAGAGTAATATGTCGCAAATCCTCGACATTGACATTCGAGATGTAGTGCTGGCCAACGGTTCATTTGGACCGCAAGAAATTCGGCAGATGATCAGTGTGATTTCGGGTGACAACCTTCAGGTGACGGTGCTGCGTGATGCGGTCGCCGAACTGGAGCGTGTTGACGACCGGACACCAGCTTCGTCCGTGCGATTGGGCGTCTGCCAATATTTGCTGGGACGTTACCAGGACGCCATCGACACGCTTTCCCGTGCGGACGGCGGAGCCCTGACGCATTTTTACCTGGGTAAGTCTTACGTTGAAATCGACGATTTCGCTCAGGCGATTGCCAGCTTCGAGGCATCCGCGAGGGCCGGCTATAGCGGCGACGAATGCAGCCTTGCCATCGCCAATTCGCAACGCCAATCGGGCGATGCGGAATCCGCCATCCGGACACTCGACAACCTCTCCGGAGCGATCGAGCAGACAGCCGAATACCTCTATCAGCGAGCTGCCACCGTAGCGGCCCTGGCAGGCAACCTCGAAGAGATCTGTGCTCTCTTCCAGCGTGCCATCGACGTCGATCCCGGTCACAGCGGTGCCCTGTTTGGACTCGCTTTGCAAAACGACCGCCGTGGCAATGACACCGAAGCGCTCGAGCTCTACCAGCGGGCGTGTTCGCAGTTTCCTTCACACGTGGGTAGCCTGCTGAATCTCGGTCTGATCTACGAGGACCTGCAGCAATACGGTAACGCCAAGAAGTGTTACGACAGGATCCTCGACTCCTTCCCCAATCACGACCGGGCCCGACTCTATCTGATGGACGTCCTGGCTTCGGGCGACATGTACTACGATGAGGAAGCCCAGAAGAAACGCGATCGCCTGTCGCAGGTTCTCGGTATCCCCGTCAGCGACTTCAAGCTATCCGTGCGGAGCCGCAACTGCCTTCAGAAGATGGGCATCTACACGCTGGGCGACCTGACTCGCTGCAGCGAGCAGGAATTGCTTTCCAGCAAAAACTTCGGCGAAACATCACTCGTCGAGATCCGCGAGATGCTCAATTCCAAGGGTCTCGAATTGGGACAGTTCTCGCACGAACGCGAAGAGCCGGAACCATCGATCGACATCGAGGCAATGTCGCCGGACGAGCAGGCATTGCTCGAACGACCGATCTCGGACCTCAACCTTTCCGTTCGGGCTCGAAAGTGCATGGCACGACTTGGCCTGAACACGATCGGTCAGTTGATCCGCAAGACAGGTGATGACCTGCTGGAGTGCAAGAACTTTGGTGTGACCAGTCTCACCGAAGTTCGCGAGAAGCTCACGCAGTTCGGAATCAAACTTCGCGGCGACTAGGCCGCCATGTCGCAATTCAGCTTCGAACTCAAGCACCGCGACGCACAGACCGCTGCGCGTCGCGGCGTCCTTCATACTCCGCGGGGCGAAGTTCAGACGCCCACGTTCATGCCCGTTGGTACACAGGGAACCGTCAAGGGACTTGTGATCGATCAGGTTCGCGATACAGGTGCCCAGATCATCCTGGGTAACACCTATCACCTGACGATTCGTCCCGGCGAGAAGACCGTGCAGGCACTGGGCGGGTTGCACGCATTCTCGGGCTGGAGCGGCCCCATTCTCACCGACAGCGGTGGGTTCCAGGTATTCAGCCTCGCCAGCCAAACGAAAGTAAACGACCACGGCGTCGTCTTTCAGTCGCACGTGGACGGTCGTCGATTCGAAATGACGCCCGAGCGTTCCATCGAAATCCAACAGGCTCTGGGCAGCGACGTGATGATGGTGCTTGATCACGTCGTGGAGTTGCCGAACGAGCGTGAGGTGATTCGCGACGCAATGGTGCGGACGATCGAATGGGCCAAGCGATCGAGAGATACTCCGACCGAATCGCACCAGGCCCAGTTTGCCATCGTGCAGGGCGGACTCGACGAGCAATTGAGGGGCGAATGTGCCGAGGCCCTGGTGGCGCTCGATTTTCCGGGCTATGCGATCGGGGGTCTCAGCGTTGGCGAGCCTCCACCGGAGATGTACCGCATTCTGGACGTGACTTGCCCGGAATTGCCCGAGGAGAAGCCGCGTTACCTAATGGGGGTCGGCCGGCCGGAGGATCTGCTGGAGGCCATTGGACGCGGCGTCGATATGTTCGATTGCGTAATGCCCACTCGAAACGGCCGCAACGCTCACGCTTTTACTGACAGGGGACCGGTAAAACTTCGGAATGCACAGCACACCGAAGACACTCGGCCGCTAGAGGAAGATTGCCCCTGCCCCGCATGCGAGCGTAGTCTTGGCTACTTGCGGCACCTGTTCATCTCCAAGGAGATGTTGGGACCGATTTTGCTTTCCATCCACAACCTCACCTACTACCAGCGGCTGGTCGCGGGAGCACGCGAGGCGATTGAGCGGGATGAATTTGACTCTTTTCGACGCGAAAAACTGGACGGCTGGGCAGCGGAAGCCTGAGCCAGGACGGTTGTCGGGAATCCGGGAAGAGCTTGCTACCGCAGGCGAGATCCCGGCAAGAATGCGTCTGTGGTGGATTGTGGATGACCGGTTGGCAGCGGCCTTGCTGGTATTTTCGCAAATGTTTAAGCTACCATGCTTTGCCGGATTTTGGCGGGCGTGCTAGAGGTATGTCTCCACGTTTTCCTGCCGCCCGGCGTTGGCAACACACTCCCTTAAAACCCACCGGACGGCAATCACGTGGATCCCCGATTCCAGCTTTCGTTGGGTACCGTCTTGCTTGGACAGGGAGACGGGGGCAACCCGTTCCTTCTGGCGCCACTCATTTTGGGAATTGGTGCACTCTTCTATTTCATGGTCCTTCGTCCTGAAACCCAGCGACGATCCGATCAGGAGAAGATGCACAAGGAACTCAAGAAAAACGACCGAATTGTCACGATCGGCGGCATCTACGGCACGATCGTCAATACGGACGGCGATGACGTCACGATCAAAGTCGACGAAAATACAAACACACGAATACGAATCACACGCACTGCCGTACAAACAGTGCTGAATCAGAAAGATGGCGGCAAAGACTCCTGATCGAGGGAGGCTGCTGCCAGAATTAGCTCAAGGAAATCATGATGGGTTGGTTGACCGTACTTTTGGTGCTTATCGGCATTTTTGTAGTGCCGTTCATCATCAGCAATTTCCTCGCCAAGTCGATGCGAGCTCCCGACTCCGGATTTGGACTGGGAGTGATCCTTAGTTCCATCATGGCAGCCGCGACGGTGATTTTCGCCGCCTTGCAGCCCGAGCAGCCGCTTACCTACACCGTTCAGGAAGGCGACACGGTTCAGTCGATCGCCGACCAATATGACGGGCTGGCGGTCAAATCGCTCACCGACCTCAACAACCTGCAAAGCCTCGATGATCTTTCCGTTGGCAAAGAACTGAAAGTGCCAAACCCCAAGAAGCTGGAAATCAAACGTGGCGTCGACCTTAGCGGCGGCGTGATCCTGATCTACGAAGTGGATGAGGAACTGACCCGCGAATCCGCCGGCGAAGACGGGGACGCTTCCGTCGATATCGACGCACTCGTTGAAGCCCTTGGACGTCGTATCAATCCGGGTGGTGTCAAGGAAGTCGTCATTCGCCCGTATGGCGACAAGCAGGTTGAGATCATTATTCCCGACGTCGACGACGCTGAAGTCGAACGACTCAAGCGACAGATCACCAAGGCGGGCTTCCTCCGGTTCCTGATCATTGCCAAACGAGCCGATCATCCGCAGCTATTCGCACTCGCTCAAAGCCAGGCTGATGCCAGGATCATCAAGGATGCAGCAGGCGTCTCGAAAGGCGAGTGGGTGCCGATTGCCCGCGAGGACGACGGATCCGCATTGAAGGTTCAGGTCGACAATCGCATCAACGGCGTGCGAACTCGCGCTGAAAAAGTTGAAGTCCTGATGGCCTATGACCGCTATCGCGTCGAAGGCAAGCACTTGCGTTCGGTATCGAAGGGTTTTGATGACACCATGCGACCGGCGGTCAACTTCGCCATGGGTTCACGTGGTGCCAGCCTGTTCCGTGGTTTGACCACCACAAACCTGCCAAACCCACAGACCGGTCGCCAGTCGCGACTGGGCATTATTATGGACAACGAACTGATCAGTGCTCCGACGATTCAGAGCCAGATCAGTGATCGAGGCCAAATCACCGGCGGCTTCAGCGAAGACTACGTCGAGGACATGGTCAACGTCCTGCGAGCGGGTCGACTTCCGGCTGTGCTCAAGGCGGATCCGATCACAGAAAACCGAATCGACCCGCTGTTGGGTGATGACACCATCAAGAAAGGTGGATTCGCCATCGGCTCGTCGTTGATCGCCGTACTTGTTTTCATGATGATCTACTATCGCTTTGCGGGCATCGTTGCCTGTTTCGCATTGCTGCTGAACCTGATACTGATTTTGGCCCTGATGATTCTGATCAAGGGCACGTTCACACTACCGGGTCTTGCTGGCCTTGTCCTCACGGTCGGTATGTCGGTCGATGCAAACGTACTGATTTTCGAACGTATTCGAGAAGAGCTGAAACGTGGCTCCGCGCTACGCATGGCCATCCGCAACGGCTTCGGTCGCGCGACAACAACGATTGTCGATGCCAACATCACCACGCTCATTACAGCGTTCGTACTATATGCCATCGGTACCGACCAGCTCCGCGGCTTTGCCGTCACGCTGATCCTCGGAATCCTGATGAGTATGTTCACAGCAATCTTTTGCTCGCGAGTCATCTTTGATCTCGCCGAGCGTCGACGCTGGTTGAAGAAGCTCACGATGACGCAACTACTGGACGAACCAAAACTGAATCTGGTCGGCATGCGTAAGGTCGCCGCCATGGGTTCCGTTGCCCTGATCGTGATCGGCTTGATCGCCGTCGGCGGACGCAGTGCCGGAATGTTTGACATCGACTTCCTTGGTGGAACTTCCGTTCAGGCTCGACTCAAGAGTGCCATGCCCTACAGCGATGTCTGGGATCGCCTTGAAGGAGTGGCCGATGACGTCTCGTTGACTCGTGTTAACACGCAGGACTCCGAGCGGGATACCGTTTGGAAGATCGACACGTCGCTGGAAGACAACAAGGAACTTCAGGACGCACTCGCCGGCAAATTCAAAGAAGGTGGTGAAAGCCTGTTCGTTTCCCATACTGTGGAATTCGATCCCCCCAAGGCCGTCGCGGCCCCTGCGGCGGACATCACGCCACCAGCACCGGTATTCAATCCCGGTCCCGACGTTACGCCTGATCCGGCGCAACCCGGCGATGACACGGGCGGTACCATCGGTGGCACAGCTGAAGAAAATCCACAGGACGAATCAGCCGAATCGGCCGACGACGCGGCGCCCGCCGAGACGGACGGAGCTCGCACCGACCTGCCCGGCGAAGATGTACTGGCTTTCGCAGGCGAAGAATTGAGAGTTGCTCAACTAGACACCGGTTCGATTGGTGCACCTCCCGCTGATGGAAGTTCAACGACAGTCCTGCGTTTCGAACAACGTGTTACGCGAGACACACTACTGGAAACTCTGCGTTCCGCTGCCGAATCGACTGGCAATGCGGAGCCTTCCTGGACGGTCACCGGCCCTGACGGACAGGCAGACAGTGCAGCCGGATTCCGAACGTGGAATTTGGAAGCAACGACCAGCCCGGAAAAACTGAGCACGATCCTCGAGGCCCTCAAGTCCAATCTCGAGTCGCGACCGGCATGGCTATCGTCCAGCAAGATTGGTGGTAAGGTCGCTGGTGACACCAAGAACAAGGCACTCGCGGCGATCCTGATCAGCCTCGTTTGCATCGTGGGTTACCTCTGGATTCGATTCCAGCGTGTGATCTTCGGTTTGTCTGCCGTGGTCGCTCTGGTTCATGACGTTCTGATCACCCTCGGGGCAATTGGTGTCAGTGCCTATCTCGCGAGTGCATTCGGCTTCCTGCTGATCGACGAATTCAAAATCAGTCTGCCCGTCGTCGCGGCCTTCCTGACGATCATCGGTTACTCGCTGAACGATACGATTGTCGTGTTTGACCGCATTCGTGAAGTGCGTGGTCGTAGCCCGGACATTACCGAGGAAATGATCAACACCAGCATCAACCAGACGCTGAGCCGTACCTTGCTGACTTCGGCAACCACGCTGATCGTGGTCCTGATCCTCTACATCTTCGGCGGACAGGGCATTCACGGCTTTGCCTTCGCCTTGCTGATCGGAGTTTTGGTAGGTACCTACAGCTCGATCTTTGTGGCCTCCCCTGCCCTGCTCATCATGAGCCAGATGCAGGACACCTCCGGTGAAAAGCCCGCCAAGGACAAGAAAGCCGGCGCCGCAAAGTAGTCGTTCCCAGGAACGGCTTCCAGGCCAACTGAATCTGTCGACACTTCGGCAACGAGCATTCAGAATCGCAGCGAGCCCCGGCCCGCTGCGATTTTTTATTGGGCTTCGGTCAGCATTCCGTTCTACACGGCGTCGGGGGCGGCAAGCTGACAGATGGGCGATTCCACATTACGCTCGATCTGTAGCGTCACATGTTCGATACCAAATTTGCAGTGCAGCTCATGGCTGGCGTTAAACAGGAATTCGTCTTCGTCCACGACTTCCGGCTTGACCAGATGCGCCGTCAACGCCGGCTCGGTTGTGCTCATCGCCCAAACATGCAGGTCATGCACGGCGGCGACTCCCGGTAGCCCTTCAAGCGTTGCGCGTACTTCGTCGAGGTCGATTCCCTTGGGCACGGCGTGCAGTGCAAGGTCCAGCGACTCGCGAAACAGCCCCCAAGTTCCAAGAAAAATCACGACCGCAACGACCAGACTGATAATCGGATCGATCCACAGCCAACCGAACACGCTGATCAGAACTCCGCCGATCACAACGCCCAACGAAACGGCCGCGTCAGCAGCCATGTGGAGATAGGCTCCGCGAATATTGAGGTCGTCCTTACTGCCACCGAAAAAGAACATGGCGGTGACCGCGTTCACGATCACCCCAGCAGCCGCGATCCAGATCACGATCGGCCCCCCCACGTCCGCCGGTTCGCCAAAGCGGCGAATGGCTTCCCACGCAATCCCACCTGTAACAACAAGTAACAGCAGACCATTCGCAAGGGCGGCCAGAATCGAAGAGCCGCGCAGTCCGTAGGTGCGCCGCTTGCTAGGTTGCACTGCGGACAGCACATGAGCTCCCCATGCGAGCAGTAAGCCAAGGACGTCACTCAGGTTGTGTCCGGCATCGGCGAGTAGAGCGAGGGAGTTTGCGTAGAGCCCCGCGCCGGTCTCGAGGAGGATGTAGGCCACGTTCAGGATAACGCCAATCGCAAACGCGCGGTTGTAGTTTGACGGTGCGTGGTGATGATGGTCATGCATCGCATGAGTCTATCGAAATCCAGGGGATAGTCGGAGTCGGATTTCCCGTTGGCATCTCCGGGGCTCAAAGCCAGACGGGCATTCCGCTGAATCGACACGGTCGAAAAGCGTGGCGACGTCATAGTTGATCGTCTATATTTTTTGTCTTGCGGTGCGGGACAATTTGGTCGCCCACGTGTCACTCAGTTCGAGAGGAAGTTATGGCAGACAAAGTAAAGGTGGCGATGGTTGGTCTTGGATTCGGGGCCGAGTTTATTCCGATCTATCAGGCACACCCGGACGTGGAAGTCGACGCCATCTGCCGACGAAACGAAACGAGTCTCAATGAGGTTGGCGACCAGTTCGGCATTAACAAGCGCTACACAAAATATGAGGACGTACTCGCCGATCCAGAAATCGACTTTGTTCACATCAACAGCCCCATTCCAGATCATGCCTGGATGTCGATGGACGCACTGAAGGCTGGCAAGCATGTCATGTGCACCGTGCCGATGGCGACCACCATTGATGAGTGTCGACAGATCTGCGAGCTGGTGGAAGAAACCGGGCTCAAGTACATGATGGCCGAGACGGTCGTTTACAGCCGTGAATTCCTCTACATCAAGGACCTGTATGAGAAGGGCGAGCTCGGCAAGATTCAATTCATGAAAGCCAGCCACCCGCAGGACATGGACGGTTGGCCGGAATACTGGGAACGCATGATCCCCATGCACTACGCGACGCACGTCGTCAGCCCGGTGTTGGGACTCGTTGACGGCCTGGCGGAATACGTCTCCTGCTTCGGATCGGGAACGATTCGCGAGGAGCTGGCGCAGAAGTCGGGCAATTCGTCGGCGGTTGAGTCGTGCCACATCAAGGTCAAGGACTCGGATCTGTCCGCTCAGATCTGGCGTTTCCTGTTTGATACGGCCCGCCAGTATCGCGAGAGCTTCGACGTGTACGGCACGAAAAAGTCCTTCGAATGGGCGCTGGTTGAGGGCGAATGGCACGTGTTGCACACTGCCAAGAAGCCGGAACCCGATATTCCTACCAAGGTAGAAGTTCCCGATTTTGCTCATCTGCTTCCGGAGGAAATTCAGAAGTTCACACAATCCATCGAAGACGCGGACCACCTGTCCTTCGTGCAAGGCGGCGGACACGGAGGTTCGCACCCACACCTGGTCAACGAGTTTGTGAGTTCGCTTACGAACAATCGCGATCCCTGGCCGAATGCCGTGACGAGTGCAAACTGGACATGTGTCGGAATCTGTGCTCACGAGTCGACAAAAAAGGGTGGTGAACTCGTGAAGCTTCCCGAGTTTACGCTCGCCAGAAAATAGACAGTAAGTGCTTGCATTGTGGCCGCGTAATCCAAACTTACGCGGCCACGATTCTTTTTGCGGCGTGCCTCTTCGCCCATAACAAAACGACCAGGTTGACTCTCAGGATTCCTGGTAACTTCATCTCAAATTCGTTGGGCAATCCGCACAAATTGCTACGATGAAAACTGTCCGTTTATGCGCACATACTAAGAGACCAGGGAACAGCACCGATGAAGTTGGCGTCACGAACTGCGGTAGTAATCTTTTTCCTTGGAACATTTAGTGGGGCTTGGTCGACGGAAGTCATTTATGAACAACCGGGGCAAACGTCGGCGATCACAACCGGCGTTACCTCAAATAAGGTCGACGCCATTTTTGAAGAGTCGCAGGCATGGGACAACTTCGTGATCACCCAGCCGGTGGAGATTACCGGCGTCAGTTGGACGGGGCAGTACCTCGACGCATTCAATCCGAATGCAGAACTGCGAGCGAACAGTGATTTCCTCGTCCAGTTCACGCCCAACCTGCCTGGTAACTCTCCGGACATTGCAGAGTCCTCGCAAATCGCTGAATTTTTGATTGAAGGCGGGCAGTCCGGCCTGAATGAAGGCAGCGATGTCGTGAAGACACTGATTCCGGATCAAATGCAACAGGACGGCGGCTCGGTGTTCCGATACGACGCGGAAGTCGACCCGTTCACGCTCGAACCGGGCACGTACTGGATTTCCATTCAGGCACAGTTAATGTTTCTCAGCAACGAGAACCCTGAATGGACATGGGTGCTAGGCACCGAGGGTGACAGCCTCCTCTATTCCTACGACGAAGCCTTTGACACACCGGGCAGCCAACCGGGGCTGCCTTTTACTCGCGACACCGCGTTTTCGCTAATCGGCAACGAATTCCTTGCGGGAGACTTCGACACCAACGGAGCGCTGGAAGCGGCGGATATCGACCTGCTGGCTGATGCAATTCGAAACGACACGATGGACCTGAAATATGACGTCAACGGTGACGGCAGCGTTACCGAAGCCGATCACCTGTTCTGGGTCGAGACACTGAAAGGCACTTACCCCGGTGACGCCAACCTGAATCTGGAAGTTGAATTCAGCGACTTCCTTGCTCTGTCGCGTAACTTCGATATGGAGGGCGGCTGGGCTCAGGGCAACTTCGACCTTGATACCGAAGTGTTGTTCGGCGACTTCCTTGACCTGTCTCGCAACTTTGGGAAAGGCGAGGCGATGGCGGCCGCAGTTCCGGAGCCTCACGGCATCTCACTTCTGATGATGGCGATGGCCGGCCTATTGATTGTGCGTCGACGTCGCTAATCCCTTTCCGCCATCCAGGGCCCTGTTAGGTCCTGCCCCAGACACGGCACGGAGCTATCTCACGCACTGGCGACCTGAGGCGCGTTCCCGCTTCCGGTCACGAGGTTGCAACAGACGGGTACAATGCTCGCATTGGCAACTGAAATCTGGTAATTCTGTACACATTGCGGTGCGGAATTTCTTGCCATTCTTCAGGTTGTGCAATGTCTGTGAAATCCAGATTGTCGTTGTTGATTACGTTGTTGTTTGTCGCCACCGTGGCCACCCAGTCACATGCTGTCGACTTGCAGGTGCTGTTCCTTGGCGACAATGGGCATCACCAACCTCGCGTTCGGTTTGCTCAACTGCAACCGGTGTTGGCGTCGCGTGGAGTGCAACTGCACTATACGGACAACATGCAGGATCTGAATCCAGAGCTGCTGGCCAGGCATGACGCTTTGCTCGTCTACGCCAATATTGATCGCATCGAGCCGGATCAGGAACGGGCACTGCTGGACTATGTCGGCGGCGGCGGCGGATTCGTTCCCCTGCACTGCGCGACCTATTGCTTTCGAAACTCGGACAAAGTCGTCGCCCTGATGGGCGGGCAGTTCAAGCGGCATGGTGGCGAAGTCTTCCGAACGGTAGTCAATTCCGCCCATCCTGTGACCAACGGCTTTGGTGGCTTTGAAAGTTGGGACGAGACGTACGTCCATCATCTCCACAATGAGAAAAATCGCACCGTCCTTGAGCATCGCATTGATGAAGAAGGCCGCGAACCATGGACATGGGTGCGGACCCACGGCAAGGGGCGCGTGTTCTACACCGCGTGGGGACACGACCATCGCACGTGGAGTAATCCCGGCTTCCACAACCTTGTTGAACGTGGAATTCGCTGGGCAGCCGGCAAGGCCCCTGCGACCGTTCCGACATTCATGCACGACGCCCCTTTTATCGCACCGGAAATGACGCCAAAGCGAACCGACAAGAGCTCGGTCGAATTTGTGGAAGTCGGTGCCAAGATTCCAAACTACCCACCAAGTTCGAAGTGGGGCGTGCAGGAAGAGCCTCTCACCAAGATGCAAAAGCCACTGTCCGCCGCGGAGTCCATGAAGCACTTTGTAACGCCGGTCGGATTCAACGTCGAACTCTACGCCGCCGAGCCCCAACTGGGCGGAAAACCCATCGCCATGAACTGGGATGAACGAGGTCGTCTGTGGGTCTGCGAGTCATACGACTACCCGAACGAGTTACGCACCGAGAACGGCCGCGACCGAATTCGCATTTGCGAGGACACCGACGGCGACGGCAAGGCAGACAAGTTCACGGTTTTTGCCGAAGGCCTGAGCATCCCGACGGCGATTACGTTCTACCGAGGCGGCGCCATTGTGCAAAACGGCGTTGAAACGCTGTACCTCAAGGACACCGACGGTGACGACAAGGCCGATATTCGCGAAGTGCTAATTTCTAACTGGGCACTGGGCGACACGCACGGTGGAGTGAGTAACTTCCGTTACGGCCATGACAACTGGTTCTGGGCGATGCAGGGTTACAACAACTCGGCACCCGTGATCAACGGCGAAAAACAACAAAGCTTCCGAATGGGGTTCTTTCGTTTTCGACTCGACGCCAACGATCCGCCAAACGTGACCGATCTGGAATTCGTTCGCTCGACCAACAATAACACTTGGGGACTTGGCCTCACCGAAGAAGGCATCGTCACCGGATCGACGGCGAATCGAAACCCCAGCGTCTACATGCCGATCGCCAATCGGTACTACGAGCGAGTCCTTGGCTGGTCACCGCAGCAACTGGGGACGATGGCCGACAACCATCTGTTTGAGCCGGTCACCGACAAGGTACGCCAGGTGGACCAACACGGCGGCTACACCGCTGGAGCCGGCCATGCGGTCTACGCAGCGCGAGCCTACCCGCAGCAATACTGGAATCGCACCGCGTTTGTTTGCGGTCCGACCGGACACCTCGTCGGCACGTTCGTCATGCGACGAGAAGGAGCAGACATCAATTCGTATAGCCCCAGCAATCTCCTCGCCAGCACCGATGAGTGGAGCGCGCCGATTGCTGCGGAGGTGGGCCCTGACGGGAACGTCTGGGTACTCGACTGGTACAACTACATCGTGCAACACAATCCTACGCCGCGCGGTTTCGAACGCGGCAAGGGCAACGCCTATGAAACGGACCTACGGGACAAGAAGTACGGCCGCATTTATCGCGTTGCGTACGAAGGAAACAAAGAGGCTCAGGCATGGAAGTCGCTGGAAGACGCTGGACCCGGTGAGCTGGTGGAGGCCCTACGGCACCCCACGATGACGTGGCGACTGCACGCCCAACGATTGCTGGTTGAGCGAGGCAAGACCGACGTCGCCGAGTCACTCCTCGCGCTCATCAAGGACACTTCAACCGACGAGATTGGCCAGAACCACGGTGCAATCCACGCAGTCTGGACACTGAACGGCCTCGGCATCCTGAACCGTGACGACGAACGTACTCGGTCCGCCTTCGCCTCCGCAATGGCTCACCCTTCAGCCGGCGTCCGGCGGGCAGCATTGGGTGCGTTCCCATTGGATGATGTGACGATTGGGCGGCACTTTGAGTCGACCGATAGCAATCCCCTGTTCGACGGCGACTACCAGGTGCGACTCGCCGCGCTCAAGGCACTCGCCGATCATCCAGAACCGAACCCTACAGCACTCGCCGCACTGGATACGCTGGCCGGTGGTCCCGATGTGAAGAACGATCGTTGGTTGCGTGATGCGTTGGTCAGTGCGGCATCGGTACACGGAGCAGCAACGGGATGGTTCCTTGATGGCGATGGAAACGCGACGCCCGAATTCGTGGAACGCATGGCCGAACACGCGGCTCGCAGCAAGCCAACGCCAACGTCGCTTGGGCAGATGCTGAATGGAGTTTCCGCCGCCAATCCAGCGCTCGCAGAAGCCGCAATTCGTGGACTTACGGCGGGTTGGCCAAACGCCTATTCAATCACGATCGACGCCGACGCGGAGGAATCCCTGGTGGCGACGCTGGGCGTCATTGGGCCAGGCTCCAAGGGTCAACTCGTTCGGCTTGCACGCTCATTTGGAAGCAAAAGGCTCGAGCAGCTTTCTCGCGAGATTGCCGACTCACTTCGCGCGGTGACGGAAGATCATGACGCAGAGGATGCAGACCGGATCGATGCCGCAACGCAGCTTGTGGGGCTGCGACCTACGGACGAGGGCGTCATTGAGGATTTACTGGAACTCGTCGGTCCCCGTGCGACGCCAAGCCTGGCCGCAGGAATCCTGAATGCGTTAGGTGAGAGCTCGGCCGAAACCGTCGGTTCCAGGATCATTGAGAGTTCGGCCAGTTTCACGCCGCAAGCGCGCGAAGCGGCGATCAACGTGCTGTTGCGTCGACCGGCAACCACGCGTGCGTTGCTGGATGGAATCCGCGATCGGCAACTTCAGATTCCAGACCTGAAACTGGATCAGCGACAGGCGCTGACGAATCACCCAGATCGTCAGATACGTGGCGACTGGACTCGGCTGCTGGATGCGAGCGGTGGCCTCCCTGACGCGGATCGCCAGAAGGTAATTGAGGACATGATTTCCATCACGCACGAAAAGGGCGACGTCCCACGTGGCCTGGCCGTGTTCAAGAAACAGTGTTCGAAGTGCCATGTACACGGGAAGGAGGGGCAGCAGATTGGCCCCAACCTGACCGGCATGTCGGTTCATCCCAAAGAGGAGCTACTGGTCCACATTCTGGATCCCAGCCGTAGCGTCGAGGGCAACTTTCGTCAGTACACGGTCGTCATGGCCGATGGCCGTGTGATCAGCGGTATGTTGGCCGCCGAATCGAAGACCGCCGTCGAGATTGTCGACACGGAGGCAAAGCGGCATGCGATTCCGCGATCCGACATCGATGAACTTTTGGGCTCGTCCAAGTCGGTCATGCCGGAAGGTTTTGAAAAACAGATCTCCCGACCGGAGTTCATTGACCTACTGGAATTCCTTACCGACAAAGGCAAGTTTGTTCCGGTCCCGCTGGATACCGTTGCGACAGCGGTCAGCACGAAGCCCTTGTTTTCAAATGATGTGAACGGTCCTGACCGAATTGTATTTGACGACTGGGGCGGCAAGACGTTCAAGGGCGTCCCATTCGTGCTGACGGATCCGCAAGGCACGTCGCAAGAGAACATCATTTTGCTGAACGGTCCGTACGGCCCGCTACCACCGAAAATGCCGAAGCAAGTTGAGCTGGCGGCCAACATGCCGGTCAAGGCAATCCACCTACTGAGCGGCATTGGGGGCTGGAGTTACCCGTACCACCCGGCAAAGTCGACTTCGGTTGTCGTTCGTTTGAAATACGAAGACGGCTCGACCGAAGATCACGAGCTGAAGAACGGTGAGCACTTTGCCGATTACATTCGTCGAACGGATGTCCCCAAGTCGGAGTTTGCCTTCAACGTCCGCGGCCAACAGGTAAGATACGTTGCGGTTGCACCTCGCCGGGCAGAAAAGATCTCCACCGTCTCCTTCGTCAAAGGCGACGACGTCACGGCACCGATTATCGTTGCCGTGACACTGGAAACGCACTGACCGTCAACCGAAAACCCGCACCACGCCCCGTGAGCCATATCATGAGAAACATGACGTTTCTTGGTCTGACGTTGTTGTCGTTTGCATTCATGTTGGGTTGTGACGATGGCCCGCCGCTGGGCGAGGTGTCGGGCGTTATCACAATCGACGGCGAACCGATGGAGGACGTGACGATCACGTTTACTCCGGCAGACGGGCGCACGGCATTTGCCAGGACCGACGCGGCGGGAAATTACGAGCTACGCTACTCCGGTGGCAAGGCGGGCGCTGAACTGGGGGAGAACGTCGTCTCCGTTGAAACGGGACACGTCGGGTACGATGAGAACGAGGAGCTTGTCGAATACCCCGAGCTACTACCGCCCAAATTCAACTACGAAAGCGAATTGACTCGCGTCGTAGAACCGGGCAAGCAGCAGTTCGATTTCGCGTTGGAAACGAAGTGAGTGTCCCTGCACTCATCGAGTACTCGTGAATCTGATTCGCCGCGAACGCGTTATTCGGGACTGCCGACTTCGTGTCCGTGCGTGCTGGCGAATGACAGGTGTGCCTGAATACTCTGAGCGTAGCTCATCAGTCGAACCGATCCATCACACATGACCGCATTCCAACCTTCGCGGTGGGCACTTCCAAAGTCGTGACACGAAAGACAGTTCTCTTCCGAATCCGCACCGGGTTTTCTGGCCGCATAGCGAACGTAAGAGTTGGTGGCTCCCCTGCCCTCCGCCCAACCGGCAACCGGAGCGTGGTCGCCGATTCCTCGGCCGGTCGTGTAGTTGATTGTGTCCATCGCCTTCTCACCAACGAGATAACTCTTTGAGGTGCCGTCGGTAATGTTCTTCAACGATGCACGTTTGCCGTACATCCAGACTCCATCGTTCTTGACGGTGATCGAGTTTCCGGAAGATCGACCGCTGGTAGCCCCGCCATTCATGGCGTAATCGGCTCGGGCACCTTGCGAACCGTACCGTGTTCGCCAGCGACCGTGCAACGGATAGGCGCGTGCCTCGCGTCGGGTGGGACAGTACAACGTGGGGATAGGCGTCGCCACGGCAGCCTTCGCCGCGGCGTCGTTGCGAATCTGATTGCGGGAATCAGTGCTAATCCTGGTTAACTCTTCCGACAGCACGATGTCTTCCATATAGGTCAATGCCTGGACCATCCAGTTGCCACCGGGTTCGGTTTCCCGCGCGTCGCTGCCACGCGAACGAGAGCGATACTGGAAGCTGACATTGATCGGCAGCTGATCACCATTGAAGCCGGGTAATTCGTCGTTGGCCGATTCGTAATTGAGGCAGGCCAGCCCAATCTGTTTCAGGTTGTTTTTGCATTGCGTCTGCCGTGCAGCTTCTCGTGCGGAATGAACCGCCGGCAGCAGCAGGGTGACCAGCATGGCGATAATGGCAATAACCACCAGCAGTTCGACCAGAGTGAATCCAGAGTGAGCACGTCGCATCAGAATTTCTCCATGGAGGCCTGTTTACGTCATATCGCTGCTCGGGATGCCGGAGATCGAGCCCCGGCTGGCTGGACGAATGGCTCGATTTCTGAACAGCAAACGGCAGTCTAAACTCTCCGCCAGGTCGAATGGTCCTGCAAAATCCGGAAACGTGAAGATTCGTGCCGAACATGTGACGATACTCACTTGTCATAACCGCGCACGATTTCGACAATGTGAGTCCTCGGCGCAACTGTTCCCGAGCCGTAAACCAAAGCAACTAAAGGACTTGTAGATGCCAAGCTGCGTACTCGCATACTCCGGTGGACTTGATACTTCCGTCATTCTGGGTTGGTTAAAAGACAAAGGGTATGACGTTCACGCCGTCTACGTCGATCTTGGTCAGCCATGTGAGGACCGCGACGCGATCATGCAGAAGGCGCGTGACGTCGGCGCCACGAGTGCTCAGCTGATTGATGTTCAGGAAGAACTGTGTCGCGACTTCGCGTTTCCTGTTTTGCAGTGGCAGGCGAAATATGAAACGGAATATCTGCTGGGTACGTCGATCGCTCGTCCGTTGATTTCGAAAGTCTGCATCGAGATCGCGCATGAAGTCGGCGCAACGGCCTATGCTCACGGCGCGACGGGCAAGGGTAACGATCAATGTCGCTTTCAACTCGCCGCCGACGCGCTCGATCCGAAAGTGGAAATGATCGCTCCCTGGCGGATGGAAGAGTTTCGTAATCTGTTCCCCGGTCGTACGGAGATGATTGCCTACTGTGACGAGAAGAACATTCCCGTGAAGGCGTCCGTCGCCAAACCGTATAGCTCAGATGAAAACTGTCTCCACATCAGTTACGAAGCCGGCAAGCTGGAGGAGTTGACGGTCAACGGAGTTGAGACCGTTGAATTTGGCATGACGGTTTCGCCGCAGGATGCACCGGACAAGGTCGAAAAAGTTTCCGTCGGATTCGAATCGGGCGTCCCCGTTTCGGTGAACGGCAAAGCGTGCTCGCCATTGCAGGTGGTTCTGCAGCTCAATGAGATTGGCGGGCGCAACGGGGTAGGTCGAATCGATATGGTCGAGAACCGCTTCGTTGGAATGAAGAGCCGCGGTGTCTACGAATCGCCTGGCATGACGGTACTCTACAAGGCTCTGCTGGTGCTGGAACAACTGACGATGGATCGCGATCTACTGCACCTGCGTGATCGGATGGCTCCGGAGGTTGCGGAGATGGTGTACTACGGATTCTGGTACACACCCAAGATGGATGCTCTCATGGCCTTCATCCGAAACGCCCAGGAACCGGTGACCGGCGAAGTCACGCTGGCCCTCTACAAAGGAAACATGGACGTCGACAGTCGCACCAGCCCCAATAGCCTGTACGACGAGGCGATCGCCACGATGGAAGGCGGCGGTTCGTACAACCAAACCGATGCCGAAGGTTTCCTCAAGATTCAGGGCCTTCCCTCCCGGGTACAGGCACGTGTTCGCCCGAGACTGTAAGCGGAGTATTTCGAATCGGCCCCGCTGATTGCGTCCCGCCGATCTGGTACCCCTCAGAATGAACCATGCAATGCAGTTCGCCCGGTGCTAAACTGGGCGATTCTTTTTTCAAAACCCTTTTCTGACACAACACAATGAAGACAGTAGGTTTCGTCGGCTGGCGAGGGATGGTCGGTTCGGTACTCATGGATCGCATGCGATCCGAAGGCGACTTTGCCGGATACGAGCCCGTGTTCTTTACGACTTCGCAGGTCGGCCAGGACGGTCCGGACGTTGGCAATGGCGCGCAACCGCTGAAGGACGCCAGCGACATAGCGACGCTTTCCGCCATGGACGCAATCGTGACATGCCAGGGCGGCGACTACACCAAGTCCGTCCACGGCAAGCTGCGCGACACCGGCTGGAACGGCTACTGGATCGATGCAGCGTCAACGCTGAGGATGGTCGACAACAGCATCATCGTGCTCGATCCCGTCAATCGACAGGTTATCGATCAGGCAGTCGAAACCGGCGTCAAGGATTTCGTGGGCGGCAATTGCACTGTCAGCCTGATGCTGATGGGGCTGGACGGACTCTTTCGGAATGACTGGGTCGAGTGGATCTCGTCGATGACCTACCAGTCCGCTTCCGGCGCGGGTGCCCGAAACATGATCGAACTGGTCGAGCAAATGGGCGAGCTCAGCACGTGTCGGTCCGCGGGACAAACAGCGCTCGAACTGGAACGCCTCGTTACGGAAAAGATGGCCGGCGGCGATCTGCCGTGTGACAACTTTGGCGTCCCACTGGCTGGCAGCCTGATTCCATGGATCGACCGCTGTATGGACAACGGGCAAACACGTGAAGAATGGAAAGGCGAAACCGAAACCAACAAGATCCTGCAGACCAAACAACGCATTCCGATCGACGGACAGTGCGTCCGCGTGGGAGCAATGCGTTGCCACAGCCAGGCGTTGACCGTCAAACTGAAGCGTGACGTTCCAATCGCTGACATCGAGGCTGCTATCGGTGGTGCGAATGATTGGGTCGAGCTTGTTCCCAACGAACGCGAAGTAACCTCCGCGAAACTGACGCCAACGGCAGTTTCCGGCAAGATGCACGTTCCGGTTGGTCGATTGAGAAAAATGACGATCGGCCAGGAATATCTGACGTGCTTCACCGTGGGCGATCAATTGCTTTGGGGAGCCGCAGAACCTCTGAGGCGAATGTTGCAGATCCTGCTGGGAAGGCTGTAAACGGGTGACGAAGTCGTTCAAACTGACGGTCGCATATGACGGCGCCGCGTATCTCGGATGGCAGGTGCAGGCACAGGGACAAACCGTTCAGGGAAGAATCGAAGAGGCCCTGAAGGACGTTACCGGTACCGCGACGCGAATCACCGCTAGCGGTCGAACCGATGCAGGCGTCCACGCTCTGGGGCAGGTTGTCAGCTTTGATTCATCCACCGAACTGGATGCGTCGACCCTGAACCGCGCCCTGAATGCCAACCTGCCGAAAGACATTCGCGTACTCTGCGTCGAGGATGCCGCAGATGGATTTCATGCCATCCGCGACGCAAAATCAAAACGCTATCGCTATTTCATTCAGGACGGTGGCGTCCAAGATCCTTTTCTTCGGGCATGGTGCTGGTACGTGCCGCAAAAACTGGATGACTGGATCATGCAGGACGCCGCAAACGAACTGATGGGTGAACATGATTTCGCCACATATCAGTCCGCCGGTTCTCCTCGTTCCAGCACGGTGCGCACCATCCTCGACTTCAAAGTCGAGCGACAGGTCGGTCAATTGTGCGAACCGGTTGTCATCGAAGTTGCCGCGAATGGCTTCCTCTACAACATGGTCCGCAATCTGGTGGGGACACTCGTTGAAGTGGGCCTTGAGAAACAGGAAATCAGCTGGCCGGCCGAAATCCTGAAACACTGCGACCGCAAGTTTGCCGGCCCTACGGCTCCGCCACAGGGCCTGTTCCTGGTTTCGGTCGACTACGACGGCGAGGACGACAACGGCGACGGCGAAACCACGCCTGACATCGTTATCGAATCGACCTAACGTCCAGGTCGTTGTTGTTCCACTCAGCTAGTGTTCCGCAGGAGGCGCGTCGCCCGGCGGGTCCCCCGGCGCACTTGCCGCCGGTTTTGCCGGTGCGTGGCCGTGCGGCGTATTCACGGCAACGACAATGACGCCAAGCACGACCATGGCCATCCCCACCCAAAGCAATGGGCTAATGGTTGCGTGTCCCTGAAGTCGATAGGCGGACACGATCGCCGTCCACGAGACAGCACCACCAAACACAATCGGCATCACGAGTAGCGCGTTGCCTTTGCTGGTCATCATGGCCGTCGTCAGACACAGAGCACCAGCCGCCCCCAGGCAGCCCGCGAGAAAGCCCCATTTGGCAGGCTCGAAGTGGCTTCGATCCGTCTCCGGAACCGGTCCACTGTACGTAAACGTGTCACCCTTCACCTTCATCATCGCCAGTCCACCGCCAACAGCGAGCACGAGGTAGGCGATGCCAATGAAGACATAGGGCTTGAAGGGACTCCAACCGTTCGGCGGTTGCACGCGAATCTGCGCGTTACCGATGGTTGGCCCGTAAAGCCCCCAAAAAAATGCAGTGCCGAGTGCGAAGATAACGGGAATCAGAATTGGTTTGTTCATGATGGGCGCAGGTGGGATGACAGGATTGGTCCGTGCAGTTTTGTATGCCGATTACCCGAAATCGTCAACCTTCCTTGATTTCGGCAGCATTCATTCCTGGCCGGGGAAGCCCACAGCCAATGGAGGCGATCGCCCTGACTCGGGCGACAATACTGTCAGGGGCGCATCAAAAAAGGCCAGCGGAAACTGGCCCTCTTTTGTCTCGATCGTGGCAATCAAAGTCTAGACGTTTCCGAATTCCGGACGTCGTCTTCCAAGCTGACCCTGAAGTCGCTGCACGATGCTGCTGTGCATCTGACTCACTCGGCTTTCGCTGAGATCAAGCGTTGCACCGATCTCCTTCATCGTCAGCTCTTCGTAATAGTAGAGAATGATGATGAGGCGTTCATTGCGATTCAGTCCTTTGGTGACCAGTCGCATGAGATCGGTTTTCTGAACGCGGCGAGTTGGATCTTCGCCCTTCTTGTCTTCAAGGATATCGATCTCGCGAACGTCCTTGTAGCTGTCGGTCTCGTACCACTTCTTGTTGAGGCTCACGAGATTGACCGCGTTGGCTTCCCGAGTCATCTTTTCCAGCTCGGGAATCGACATCTCCATCCGCTCGGCGATTTCCGCCACAGTCGGAGGTCGACCAAATTTGGCTTCCAGCTTCTTCGTCGCATCGGCGAGCTTACTGGCTTTGGAACGGACAAGGCGTGGAACCCAGTCCATCGTCCGCAACTCGTCCAACATCGCTCCGCGGATCCGGGGGACGCAGTACGTTTCGAACTTGACGCCACGCGACAGATCGAACGCATCGATTGCATCCATCAGACCGAAGACACCGGCCGAGATCAGGTCATCCAGTTCGACGCCATCAGGCAGGCGAGCCCAAATTCTCTCACCGTTGTATTTGACGAGTGGCAGATAGTTTTCAACAAGCCGATTTCGGAGATACTCATTTGACTGATCCTCCTTGTATTCGGCCCAAACTTCCGCAATCTCTTCTTTGGCTATCGTACTGACTGCCATGCAATCCTCCGTGATCATTGGCAAATTGCTTTGCCTTGAAACGCAATCCTTGCGTTCCGCCAAGTTGCAAACCGCGAACTCCAACGAAGTTCACGGTGTAAGTTGCGTCTAATCCAAAAAAACTTTGCAATCGACGCATTTTGACTTCTGGTCGTACGCCGACACCTGATTCGTTATCGACACCATTCCCGCATTGATTAAGTCGAAATTGTAAAGTTGCGCGTTTGGTATCATCGTCTAGTTGCCAGCAATCGAATTCAAGCCGCAGTGACGAACATCCACTTCAGCAATCCGTCGAGACACTTCCAAAATCGCATTCGCCGAACTCGAGGAAGGATACGCACACACAACCAGTCGACCGCTATCCGCCGCTTCGGAAAGTTTGGGATCTCGGGCGACCGCATCCTGGAACGCCACCTCGTAGTTCAGAAACCTGCTGCACGAATCCACCAACCGACGCAAGGCATCGTTGGCGAGCAGCTTGTTGCGGTACTGGTTTACGATAATCCCAACGGGCGGCACAATGCCGTTTCGCACCATCGATTTGATCAACACATAGGCGTCCGTGATCGCCACGTTGTCGGTCGTTGTTACCACAGTCGCAAGATCCGCAACGGGCCAGAGCGATTCCGCCGTCAGCGGACAGCTACCTCCGTCGATCACCACGAAATCGAAAACGCGGGAAACCGCATCGAGCTGTCGAACAAGCTGACGTGACTGGGCTCCGGGTGCGCTCGAAGGCAATCCGAACCGCGGCAGAATACTTATTCCCGCCGGACCGTCCACCGTCGCCTGCTCGAGCGAGCTGCGGGCGAACAGCACATCGTCGATGTCTCTGGATGCCTTCAAGCCGCACATCGCAGCAATGTCACCTCGCGCCGGATTCGCGTCCACCAGCAATACCCTGGAAGCAAACTTGCGCAGGCTGACCGCCAGATTGATTGCCAGTGTCGTCGTACCAACGCCTCCCTTGCACCCCGTCACGACAATCTGCCGCGCGCGACCGCTACCGTCAGCGGTAGCCGTTCGTGAGACGAGTCGACGCAATGTGGATGCCTGATCCTGCATGAGTGTCCGATGGACTCCTGCTGCTGTTCCGTTTGTTTGTTGGTTTCTTTGGTGTCCGGTTCGAGCCCGGCTGTAGCGTGTTCTATTGGGCGTTCAGAATCTGCTCGACCATTCGCTCTGCGTCGGCCGACTGAATGTCGTCCGGCACGTTTTGCCCGTGTGTCGTATACGAAACCGGCAGCCGCCCGTTGCAGATCAGCGGCAACATGTGCCCAAACGTCATGGCTTCATCGAGCTTCGTTAGCAGCAGCGACGTCGGCTCGACGGGGCCGAACTGCTCGACGAGTCGCGACAGATGTCGAGCGTTACTCACGCTGCTCAACACCAACTGCACTTCGTCCGCTCGAGCCTCCGACAGCATCGCCTTCAATTCCTGAATCTGTATCTCGTCACCCGGGCTGCGGCCAGCGGTGTCAATGAGCACGATATCGAGCTCCGCCAGCGCCGACACGGCCGCTCGCATTTCCCGAGGCGTCGTTACGACTTCCATGGGAAGATCGATGATGTCGGCATACGCCCTGAGCTGATCGACGGCAGCAATCCGATACGTGTCCACGGTAATCAGACCTACGCGTCGCTTGTCTCGCAGTCGCAGATTGGCGGCAAGCTTGGCGATCGTTGTCGTTTTACCGACACCGGTTGGTCCAATCAGTGCGACAACCCGGCGCGTGGTGTGCGTGCCGATTTCCGGTGTTGTTCGGATGCGACGCGTCAAAGCCTCGAAGGCCTTTCGCTGCACGATGGGGAAATCAGATAGCTCGGCAGGAGTCGAGTTTCTCTGCAATTCCTCGACAAGCTCTCGCGCGAAGCGATCATCGACATCGGCGTCAATGAGGTCGGTAAACAACCGGAACAACGAAGAAGGCAAGCGGGTCGAACGGTTGTGTTCATGTTGCTGGATCATATCCTCCAACAACGAGGCAGACTGCTCTTCCGTTGCGAAGCGACGAAGGCGATCCCGATATTCGCTATCTCCCGTCAGATCCGGTCGCAACTGTGGCGGCGTCTCGGGAACGTTCGGTATCGTGTGCGGAGCGGGAGTGGCCGGTGCGAGTGGAGTCGTGTCGCCGATTGATGCGGCAACAGCCGTGACTTCCACGTCGTGTCGCCCGGTCAGTCGCCCCCACAGTCCCGTGGGTTTCTTTGCGGTCGATACGACGGTCGCCTCTGGCCCCATGGTATGGCGTACCAGTTGCAAGGCATCTGTCAGGGAACTGGCCCGAAACGTTTTCACATCCATGTTCTTCAGCTCGCGAATTCCTAGGTCAATCCAACAATTCCGACCGACTTGATCTGCGATCCATTCGCAACTTCATCAAGTCCCATCACGACAACATCGGGAGTCACCGCGCGGGCAAGTCTCAAGACCGCCAAACGCAAATCACTCTTGGTCAATACAATTGGGGGACGATTTTCTTCCAGCAAACGTTCGATTGCGCGACGCAGAACATCCTGGAAAGTCAGTTTTTCCGCACCGGTAAACACGTCACCGTCGGCAACCGCGGCCAGCTGGTTTTCCAGTTCTGGATCAAGCGTCACGACATGCAGCAGTCCATTGGGGTCCCGATAGCGGGCACTAATGGTACGAGCCAAACGCCGCCGGACGAATTCCGTCAGTTTGACCGGGTCCTTTGTCGTCGACGCGCAATCCCCCAACGCTTCCAGAATCAATGACAATTGACGTATGGGAATTCCTTCACGAAGCAGATTGCGGAGCACCTGCTGGACGTCACTGAGTTTCAGTACATCCGGTATCAGTTCAGAAACAACCGTCGGCGACGTTCTCTTGACTTCATCAATTAGTTTGCGGGTGGAATCCCGAGTCAGCAACTCATGCCCCAGTTCATGAACGATCGCCTTGAGATGCCGGGCAACCAGCACCGAAGGACTGATGATTTCACAACCGGCCGCACGAGCTTCGCCAATTCGATCGGCCGCCACCAATAGGGCAGCTGGCCCTACAGCCGGATGCGAAACCGGAGTCGAACCGGGCAGACTACGCTGTTTCATGCCAGCCGGTGGCAGTACGACGACTCCCTTTGTCGGAAGTGTCGACCGCGTCACGGTGTTCCCCAGAAGTTTGATGGCATACTGGTCATCGGCAAGCGACAGATTGTCACGAACTCGCACGCTGGGCAGGATCAACCCCATATCCCTCGCGACGTGTTCTCGCGTCTTCCGAATGCGTTCCAGTAAATCACCGCCGCGAGCAGAATTTGCAATACCCACGATCTGCCGTCCCAACTCCAACTCGAGGACATCGACCTGCAGGAAGTCTTCCAGTCGAGCTGTCGATTCTCCCGCCGCCGGCTTCGTCCTTGCCGCGTTGCGAGCAGGCTGTTTTGGATTTGGTCTGGCGGGTTTCGCCGATGTCGTCGTGGTGTCCGAAACGTCGCCTCGTCGGACCCACGCAACGAACAGACAGGCAGAGGCAAGCAGTAGCAGTGGCACGGTGGGAAGCTGAGTAAACACCAGCAACGCCAGGAAGACTCCCGCAACGGCCATGACGCGAGGGTTAGTAAACAGTTGCCGCATGAACTCCGCTGGCAGGTTCGAGGCTTCGGAACCTCGCGTTACCAGTAAGCCTGCAGCAAGCGAGATCAGCAGCGCGGGCAACTGACTGACGAGACCATCTCCAATCGTCAGCGTCGTGTAGACGTTGGCAATTTCAGAAATGCTCATCGAGCTTTCCACCAGGCCGACGTAGAAGCCGCCGACAATGTTGATCATCGTAATGATCACTCCCGCAACGGCATCGCCGCGGACGAACTTGCTGGCACCATCCATCGAGCCGTAGAAATCAGCTTGCCGATTCAACAGCTCGCGTCGACGTGTCGCTTCCGGCTGGTCAATCAGGCCTGCATTCAGGTCCGCGTCAATCGCCATCTGGCGACCGGGGATCCCGTCCAGCGAGAACCTCGCAGCAACCTCACTGATTCGAGTTGCCCCCTTTGTGATCACCAACATCTGAATCACGAAAATGATGGCGAAGATCACGAAGCCCACGACCAGCCGATCGCCGGAAACATATTCACCAAACTGGCGAATCACACCCCCAGCGGCGTCCAGCTTGTCGACGTCAGCCCGGGTGAGAATCAGACGCGTCGTCGCAACGTTCAACACCAACCTTGCAAGCGTGGTAGCAAGCAACACGGTGGGAAACACACTGAATTCGATCGGGGAACGCACGTAGAGTGTCGTGAGCAACACGACCAGGCCGATAGCAATATTGGCCGACAGCAACGTGTCCATGACTGCCACCGGCAGTGGAACAAAGAACACCAACAAGCAGCCGATGATGCCCAGCGGCAGGACGAGCTCTTGTGTCTTGGACCAGGTCATTGACAGCAGCCGTTACCGATTTCCAGCCAACCGTGCCAACTATATGAAGTGGCGACAGGTTGACGTCGATGTGAACTTGGATGAGTGGCGGAACGGTACTTCATGAGAATTTCAGTGTCCAGATCGTTTAGATCTCTGGACTTTGCATCGACGTCACACTGTCTTGCTGGCAGTGAATGCTGGCCCATTTCGCAACCTCGCAACAACGCACAACGTCTCGATCGCTCTGTGCGTTTGCACTCACACTGCCGCTGTCTGCTAAACTGCCTGCGACCATGACCAAACCTGATTCGAAGCCAGCCAACACCAACCCGTATCCCCTTTGGGCGCCAAGGTTCTGGCACGGCATGCTGTTCACAGACTGGATGAAACTGCTGGCGAGAAACCAGTTTCGCGTCAACCCGTGGCGGTTGGGACTGGCTGCCGGCATCACGCTAATATCCACGTTCAACTCCAAGATGCGGCTGGCACAGCTTGCGCTGCATGGACATCAGATTAGCCGCACGCCCATTCCCGATGACCCCATTTTCATTCTGGGGCATTGGCGCAGTGGCACGACCTTCATGCATGAACTGCTATCAGTTGACGAACGGTTCGTATCGCCAACAACCTGCCAGTGCTTCTGTGCAAACCATTTTCTGCTCACACAACAGGCAATCTCCAAACTGTTGTGGTTCATGATTCCGTCCCGACGCCCGATGGACAACGTTTCGGCCGGCTGGAACGAACCGCAGGAAGACGAGTTTGCCCTGTGCGCGATGGGGTTACCTTCACCGTACCTGAGAATGGCCTTCCCCAACGGCCGAGACGAATACCTCGACTACCTCGACATGAACCTCGGGCCCGCCAATCTGAACGAATGGAAAGCCGGCATGAACGAGTTCCTGCGGCGACTGGCGATGTCCTCGGACAAGCGTATCGTGCTCAAGTCTCCGACGCATACGGGACGGCTACAACTGCTCGCGGAGATGTTTCCCAACGCGAAGTTTGTCCACATCGTGCGCAATCCGTACGACGTCGTGCCGTCCACAATTCGGCTGTGGAAGTCACTCGATGACGTTCAGGGATTGCAGATTCCGCAGCACGAACACCTGACGGATTATGTGCATCGCGCCTACGCACGCATGTATGGCGGTTTTCGTAACCAGCGTTCGCTGATTGACGACAACCGCATCATCGACATCAAGTACGAGGCCTTGGTCGAGGACGGTTGCGGAATCCTTGAGACCGTCTATGAACACCTGGAGCTGGGTGATTTCGAAGCGGTGCGGCCCCAACTGCAGGCTGCGTTGGACGGCAAACGCAACTATAAGCGAAACCAGCACTCACTGGACGACTCGCTGGTCGCATCGATCAACGAGAACTGGCGTGAGTACTTTGAAGACTACGACTATCCGGTTCGCTAGTCCGGTTCGCTAGTGCGGTTCGCTACACCAAACGCCGATCGCGACTCACGTGCAACCCAGGCTCAATCCGGCGCGGTCGCATCACGCGTCTTCAGCGCCTCGCTGATCTGAATCCGAGATCCACGACTGTTGCAATTGTCTTCTGCCAGCGGCAATCGCCGGGTTGCCCTCGATCCCGCGGACTTCGGCTCGCAACTCTTCCGGCGTCATCCGCAGACTCTTTTCGAATCGGTGGCGTTGCAGACCGTAGTCCAGAAGCGCAAGCGCTCCCAGCAAGCCACCAATTCTCAGTCCCCATGTCGACATAAACGCGATCGCTTCGCCCTGGTATTCGCCGGTTTGCAACAGTTCGACAAGCTGATCTCGTTCGAGCCACATCCCGCCAACCACTAGCGAAAGGCCGCCGACCACTACGAACATCCCGCGCAACATGTCGACGAACCGATCCATTGAGAACATGTTTTGCATGCGCTGGGTGGCATTGATGCGATTCGCCTGAGGCAGCACCCGTGTCGGCACCCAGACAAACCCCGTCTGTGCGATACGGCTGATGACAGCCAGGAAGAAGACGGCCAACACGATGGGCAGAAGCCATATCGAAACCCCACCCATACAACCGTGAAGCCAGTCGGCCAGCCCGTCCACCGTTTGTGGTTCGCTCCAGACGCCCGCCATCTTGTCGCGGACCGTCGAAAGCACAAGGCCGCTCGACGAGCACAGTACCGCCGCGGCTGCCAACCACGTGATGGCACCAACAATCTGCGGACTCGCAACCACGCGACCTTCGGCTCGTGCTTCCTTCCGCCGCCGCGCCGTTGCCTGGAGAGTTCGTTCGCTCAAGCCAATCCTCTGTTATTCATTCAGGTGCGGTCAGGATACTTTCAGGGTCCGGCAATCGCTGCCAGCACGTCCTGCCACACAAATCGTGTGAGGTCCGGCCCCGCCGCGATTCCACTTTCCAGCAGCCATACAACTGCGCCGACGCAGATCATCAATGCCCCGAACAGGACCGTCGTCTGCACGCTCATGCCAACCGCGAAGTAACCGACGTGAGGCACTATCCGGTTGATCGCCGCCAGCACGAGCAATCCGAACGCCAACGAAACAGCAACGGGGCTCATTGCCCGAACGCCCAGTTCGAAACTCGCTGCCAGCAGATCCAACAGCACTTCGCGATTGGACGCCAGTGACGTATGGGATCCCGGCGGCAACCATCGGAAGGAACCCAACAACGATTCCACCACCAGCCGATGCCCGGACGAAAGAAAGAAGGTCGCAAGCACCACGATATGGAACAGTCGCTGTAGCGGCGCCGCGTTCTGCCCCTCGGTCGATTCGCTACCACCGGGCAAGCCAGTCATCCCCTGAAGCGATTGAACCGCAACCTGTAACCCGAAGGCAATCGCTGCAGGCACCAGGCCCAGCGACACGCCCACCACCAATTCGTGAACAACCAACGATATCGTACTTTTCTGAGCCAACGCGTCCTGATTCGCAACGGGAATCACGCACAGCACCGGCCACGTCACCAAAGCGACAACCAACAGTCTTGCCCGCCAGGGCACCACCGCCGACGAGAGGCCGGGAACGATCGCCACCAGGGCTGCAACGCGAACCAACACCAGAATTGTCGTCAATCCCCAGTCGCTCATGACTAGCCGCCCATCACGTTTTCCGGGATTTGCTGGATGGCCGTGCGAGCGTATTCAGCGAAGTACTCCGTCATCCATGGCATCAGGGCCACGACCACGATGCCAACAACAACCAACTTGGGAACGAAACTGATCGCCTGATCCTGCACCTGGGTAATCGCCTGCAGCAGACTCATAACGATACCGACCAACAAGGCAGCCACCAGCGCCGGTGCCAATAACACGCCGCCGGCCAGCATGGCCTGACGCAACACATCGACAAGGGTACCGGTGTCCATATTTCATCCCTGATTTTGGCAACTAGACCACGACGCGAAAACTCATCAACAACATTTCAACGACCAAATGCCAACCATCCGCGAGTACGAAGAGCATCAACTTCAGCGGCAGCGAGATCGTCGTCGGCGGGACCATCACCCACCCCATCGACATCGTGACGCTGGAGACGACCAGATCCACAATCACAAACGGCAGGAAGATCTGAAAGCCGATCGCGAATGCTACTTTGAGTTCGCTGATCAGGAACGCGGGCAACAATGCCTGCAGTGGCACGTCGGAAAAGTATTTCGCATCGTCGACTTTCAGGTAGTCCAGAAACAACTGCACGTCTTCTTCGTTCTTCGCGTTCCGAATCTGATTGCTCATGAAGAGACGAATCGGAGCGACGCCGGCAGTCCAGGCATCTTCCGCCGACAATTCGATTTCCGGATTTGTGTAGGGCTCAATGGCATCGTCGTGCACCTTCTGCCAGACCGGCCACATGACCAGGACGGTCAGGAACATCGCCAGCGTCGTGGTCACCTGATTCGGAGGCAGTTGCTGGCTCCCAAGAGCCTGACGCAGCAACGACAGCACAACAACAATTCGAACGTAGCAGGTTGTCATCAGCAACAAGGCGGGAGCAAGACTGAGCGCCGCCATGACGGCCACGACTCGAATGCTGCCCAGCAACCGCTCGGGACTCGTCCATGACTCCCACGTCGGCGCCAGCGTCAATGGGTTGTCGGAATCCGGTGCCGATTCACGTACAGACGCCCCGTCTACCGCTTCGTTCGCCATCATCCCGGAAGACGGCGTGACCCTGTGAGAACTCGCCGCATTTTTCGCTGGCACGGTTGATTCGACCACTTCCGCGACCGACTGCATCATCGCATCCACCACACGCGGCGGTGGTGAGATTGCAACGTTCGATTCTGCCACAGCGGATATGCCGTTGGCGAATGCCGACAGTGCGAAGCACAGCAACAGACACAACGTTGTTCTAGTTCGCTTCATGCAAACAGCCCTCGTTTCCCAAGGGCCGAACGGTCGGACTCGACCGCACGCAGCAGCTCGTCCACACTGGCGTGCGGAAGTGACGCAGGGTCACCGGGCTCACCCGCAGCGTTCTCAACGCGGACACTGCCAACATCGCCGCCAAGCAGACGGCTGACTTCGGACGGGTCACTTATTTCCGCAACTCGCTGAACGGCCCCAGGTGCGAGGTGTAGCACTAACAGTCGTTCGCCGAATCGCACAAGGTGCAGCTTTACCTTGGGCGTTACCTGAACGGCTCCCAATGTCTCCATGAGTTCGCGGGCAGGAGTTGGACCTGTTGTTTTCTTCCCGCGAAGCAGCGTCGTGCCGAGGAAGAAGAGTCCCAGCACAATCGCAAGACTACTGGCCACCGTTTGCAGACTTTGCATGCCATCGCCTGAGAGCGACGGAGCTTCGCGGGCGACGGTCGCCGAGTCTGCCGATGCGGCAAGCTCCACGGTCGACGGGCCGAGTTCCACCGTCGGCGGGTGGAGAGGCCATGCGGATTCATCAGCACGGAGTGAACCACAATACAGCGTCGTCATGGCGACAGTCAGTAGCAGCATGCGTGTGGCGTAGCTCATCCGGCATCCATCCGACGAAGATCAGTTTCGGGTGCGAAACTGTCTTCGATCCGCACGGCTTTAGCAATAGCAGTCGTCGTTCGCCAAATTGCGGATCGGCGAAGCGGAGCCGGTTTGCTTCAGTCGTTGTGCCAGCAACGGATTTTCCTGACTGATGTCGTTCAGCATCGTGCGGCGTTCTTCCGGACTAAGCTCGTCAAAAATCGCCTGTAGTGCATCCTGATGCTGTTCGCGGAGCTGTTGATCAAAGTGGAGTTCGGACCGCTGATCGCAAATCTGATTCGCGATAGCATCCACCGCACGAGCATGCGGGCTCACGCCAGCATTCAAAAGCGAAACGACGCGTGACTGCAACGCTGGCTGCAGTAGCCTCAATACGCCAGCGGCTCGCTTGCCGGGCAAGGCACCAAGCAACGCGGTGGCGACGGAAGCTCGTTCGTGCATAACTGCCGATGCGATCACAGTATCGTCGTACTTCAGCAGATCGACCATGGACTCATTCATCGGCGACGCGGCTGGCTCGGCCGTGGCCGTGGCAATTCCACCCAGTTCCATTGTTGCCTGCTGGGCAACAAAGAATTCATCGATGGCACCCTTTCGCTCCTGCTCGGGCAGCTGATCCAGTTCGATCAGCTCATCGCGAATCGCTCGCGACTGCTCTTCCGACATGCGATCAAGGACTGCGTCGGCCGCATCGCGATCAAGACTGGAGACGATGATTGCCGCACGACGAATCGCGTTTCTTCTGTTGTTGCTCATGCTAACTGGCTCGATCGATGAATTCGGAAAGCGATTTTGCAGCGGCGTCCGGATCGTCCTCCACAAACGCTCGTAGCCTGACTGCCACATCTTCGCTGGCAGGTTCTTCGTTCGTAGCATCACCGGTTGACTCCGATGAACCAAAAACCTTCAGGCTGGCAGCCGGTAGGTTGTTGCGCTCACGGTTGCTGGAAATCATCAACAAGGCCATGGATGCAAAGAGCGCCACGACCAGGCCCGTAGTCATCACGGAGGACTGTCCCAGTTTCGTCCAGATTGCATCAGCTGCCATTTCGCGGTCCGGTGGAGTCTCGAAAACCGAGACGGCAACCAGCTCTTGCGGCGTTTGCGTTGTGTTCGGGTCCTTCGGCAGCAGCGGCAAAATCAGAGCCTGTACGTCAGTGCGGGTTGAGGCAATGAATTCGAGCTGATCCTGATCCGGATTCTGTTCCAAATGGCGGCTTATATAGGTCATGGGAATTCCCACCGCGACACTGGCCGCACGAGCGAACGCGCCGGTTTCATCCGGGACCACGCGGACATCAATGCGAGCCTCCGGAACAAACGATAGCGTCTCCTCGACCTTTCGCCGCCATTGCCGTTCGAGCGTGTCCCGCACAATCGCCCTGATCTCCGGCGAGTCGACCGAGCCAATCTCGCCGCGAATGGAGCGTCGCGCATTCAGATCTGTGATCGTCACATTCTCGGCCAGTAGCCCGACCTTGAAGCCCAGCACAATCCGCTGAATCATTCGAAACGACTGCAGGTCCAGTGGTTGATTCGATTCTGTCCTGACTCCGACGGAAGCCACGATCCGCGGCCCTTCGTCAAACGCACTGCGACGTGATTCGTCGAAATGCACAAAGGCATCGACAACACCAGGCACGGCACAGAGGACGGACCTTGCGTCCTGGGTGATCGCATGAGCGTTTCGTTCCGAACTCTTCCGCGCTGACTCGAAGAAGTTCCCAACGCTCAATGCCTCATGCATCGAGGCGTGGAAGGCTCTGGGAAGGCAGTTGGCTTGTTGGAGCGCGGCGTAGTACTTTGCACGATGACTGGCGGGAATCAGCAGCCGTCCTTCCTCCAGTCGATAGTCCGTCAGTTCGGCCGTTCCCAGAGCGGCTTCGATGGGCTCCAACTCAGAAACGGATAGAACCCGACCGCCAAACAGTTCGTCGTATTCAACCCTTTCAACTGGTCGACGCAGCACGAGCACCGCCAGCGCGGCGATCACAAGCAACGAAAACACGGCGACTTTCTGGGCATCCCATTGAGTCTCGCGAATCCTTCGCAATGCCTGGTCAACGAGTTGGCGGAAATCCATGCCGACTCCATCCTGCGTACGGGTCTAGCCCTCGACGATGTTCAATTCGTGGCTGTCCTGCAACCTCTCTAGGCTGCCGCTCGCCGCTCCGCCCCAAGCGGAAAAGCCATGGTGAAGGCCGTGCCACCTTCCGGGCAGTCGTCTACCTGAATCGTGCCATTGTGACACTCGACAACTTGCTTCACGATGGAAAGCCCCAACCCCGAGTGACCGTGCTTGGTACTTGCAAATGGTTCGAACAACCGGTCCTTCAATTCATCAGAGACCGGATGCCCCGAATCGGCAAACTCAATCTCAAGCCCGTTGCGTCCTACGAGTGACGTAATCACCAATACGCCGCCGCCGGGCATGGCTTCGATCGCGTTGTCGATCAGCTTTCGGAAAGCATCACGCATAAGAACGGGATCAAGATCAACCCAGAGGTTGTGCGGTACGTCCAGGTCGACGTCGATTCTGCGCTCGTCGAACAATTCGGTATAGGTCGAACTCACTTCCGCAATCAGCGAAGCGATGTCCAGTCGTTGCGGGCAGATTGGCCGCACAAATTTCTTCGTCTTGTCACCCATACTTACTCCGTTGAACCGAGCGGAAGTTGCCAGCGAAGGGTAATTACAGGAATCGATCGGGTAGCGTCAACGGCATCCATCCCTGATAGCAGGAATTCCCAGCCTAATTCGGCATCGCCCAGAGTCCGGCGCGCAGAGAGTCGGCGCAGAGAACCAGCGCAAACAATCATCGCAGTTGATAGCGGATGGGGGACGCGCAGTTGGTCGCACGAGCGCCAATGCGACAGCAACACCCGAGAGATAGCCCAAAAGGAGAGGCCCAAAAGAACAAGCTAGTTGTGGTCCTGAATGCCCAACGTGGTTGGCGCATTCTCCGTGATGACGGACGTCGACGGACCAGCCACCTGCTCCATCACCCATGTATTGATGTCCGACAACATCTTCGTGGTGACTTCATGGCCGCATGGATACTGCCGCAGCGTTACCGACATGCCTGCAGTATGCAGTAACTTCAGGTCGGAGGAGACATCGGTGGTTGAATAGACGTCACTCTCGCCTCCATGCGTAATCAGCATAGGAAGTGAACGAGCCGTGTGTAGCTTGGCGAGCGGGCACAAGCCTTGTGGCATGCTGCCACCGACCGACGCAACTCCAGCAAAACGACCGGGATCTGAGAGTGCAATTCGCATCGCAACCGTACCCCCAATGTCGTTCCCAATCAGAAACACGCGATCCGGAGCGATATTGAAGCGTTCCTTTGCCGACGCGATGCAGTGATAAACATCTTCGGTAGCGAGATCGATCGACCGGAGCTGCTCATCCCACGTGTAGGTAGGACTACCGTCCGGATGGACGGCCGAATGTCGCAAGACTCCGCGGGGGGCAACGGCGACAAAGTTCCGCATACTGATGTGCGGCATGACCTGATTGATTTCGTATTCACTACCAGTGGGTCCGTGCAACCAGACCAACAGTGGGTAGGCGTAGTTACTCTCGTAGTGGAGAGGAACAAGAAACCGGTGATGCGATGGGCGGCGACGTGGTCGCGCTGCAAACTTCTTCGCGCTTTGATCTCTCGACTCGTCTATCCGGCGTGACTGGAGAGCAAACTCCGATTGTGATAGTCGGTTCATCAAGGACAGATTCCCTGCGGGGTTTCGAGTAGGGAGTCGCGAAGGAGATGGTTTGTAACTGTCACCCTTCGAGCTGTCAACTTCGCTCGGCAACGAGCACTACAAAAAGTTGGTGCGGGGAATTCACGCCACAACAGATCGTTAATTCAGTTCTTCGACATCGTTGGTTGAGAGACAGATTCGTTCAATAGACTTTGCTTTGCCTGTTGATTCCTCCACGTCGACTACGGCTCCGTTAATTCTGTTGTCACCGCTAGCAACGTCAAAGTATTCCGGTCGAAACGTGAGCGTCGTTGTCAGCACACGATCGATTCGTCGACCAATGATGCTGTTATGTGGTCCCGTCATGCCAACGTCACATTGAAAAGCGGTCCCGAATGGTAGCACCATGGAATCAGCCGTCGCGACGTGCGTATGTGTTCCCAGCACTGCGGAAACCCGCCCGTCCAGGTGCCTGCCCATTAGTTGCTTTTCACCAGTCGCCTCGGCGTGCATATCCACGATGATGACTTTGACGTCTGCGGGAATCTTCGCCAGCACACGGTCTACCGCAGCGAACGGGCAATCAACCGGTTTCACAAAAACGCGACCCAGCAAGCTGATGATTGCTACCTTGCAGCCGTTGCCTGCTTCCACGATCGCGTGGTCTCGACCAGGAGCGGCGGAAGGATAGTTCGCAGGTTTGACGATGTTGCCCTGTGATTCCAACACGTCGTAAATTTCTCGCCGGCGATAGATGTGATCACCCAACGTGACAGCGTCCACACCGGCTTCCATCAGCTCATGATAGATTTCGGAAGTGATGCCCGAGCCACCCGCCGAGTTTTCGGCGTTGGTGATGACAAAGTCGATGTTTCGCTTTTCCTTGAGCGGTTTGACCGCTGCCTGCACAATTTCCCGCCCGGGCTTGCCGACAATGTCACCGATCAACAACAAACGCAAAACATCACCCTTTGATTGGTTCGCCTGGGACGCGGAGGGAATCGTCGTAGGCAAAATGGTAGGCAACCCTAACGGGCTATTTCAGAAAATCGAGACTCTCGGACGACGGTAACCTTGATCTCACCCGGGTAGGTGAGCTGTTCCTGAAACGCCTTGGCCACATCACGACTAATCTTTGCCGCCGATGCGTCGTCGACTTCCCGTGAATTTACCATGACCCTTAGCTCGCGTCCTGCCTGAATCGCAAACGCGCTGTCCACTCCCTTGAACGCCGTGGCAATCGACTCCAACTCTTCCATCCGCTTGATGTACCGCTCCAGCGTTTCCCGACGTGCGCCCGGACGCGATGCACTGCAGGCGTCCGCCGTGGCAACCAACATCGTATACGGGTGTTCGGTGACAATTTCGTCGTGATGCCCCAAAGCCGCATGCACGACTTCCGGACCCTCGCCGTTTCGCTTCAGTAGGTCAGCCCCAATTTTTGGATGGCCACCTTCAAGATCGTGGTCGGCAGCCTTGCCAATATCATGCAGCAGCCCACAACGCCGCGCGAGTGCTCCATCAAGCCCAATCATCTCGGCCAACATCCCGGAGATAAACGCAACTTCCACAGAATGACGAAGTACGTTCTGACTGTAGCTGGTGCGTAAATGCAGGCGGCCGAGGTATTGAATGATGCGAGGGTGGAGTCCGGGTACGTCCACCTCGTGCGTTGCTTCCTCGCCCTGCGCGTTGAGGTACGTTTCAATTTCCTCGCGCGTCTCGGCGACCACTTCCTCGATCCGCGTTGGATGAATGCGGCCATCGGAAATCAGCTTGTTGAGCGCCTGCCGGGCTGTCTCGCGACGAAAGGGATCAAAACCGCTGACGATGACAACTCCCGGCGTGTCATCGATGATCACGTCGACACCGGTTTCTTTTTCAAACGCGCGGATGTTCCGTCCCTCGCGTCCAATGATCCTGCCCTTCATTTCGTCATTGGGGATGTCGACCGTGCTGGTTGTCGATTCGGCCGTATGCGCGGCGGCGTAACGCTGCAAGGTTGTCAGCATCATTTCGCGCGCCTGCTCCTGGACGGATTCTTCCATCTGCTTCTGGTAGCGAAGAACGATGGCACCCGTTTCCTGCTGCATCTCCGTTTCCAGCATCGACAGCAGGCGCGACGTCGCCTCCTTTTCGTCGAGACCGCTCAGCTCATGCAGGGTCTGACGTTGCATTTCCATGAGCTTGCCCAGTTCATCGCTCTTTTTGTTGGTTTCATCCAGCCGCTCAGCCAGTCGGCGTTGCGTGCCCTCGACAATACCCTCGCGTTTGCGCAATTCCTCCGCCTGTTGCTCGACCGACGTCTGTCGTTTGTCGAGCGACTTTTCGCGGTCACGCAACTCGTCACGCAGCTTGTTGAGCTCAATGTCGGCCGCTTCCTTGCGTCGAATGGCCTCTTCTTTCTGCTCAAGCTCTGCTTCTTTGCGCAGGTTGGCAGCGTCGACATTCGCTCGGTCGACGATCGTCTGAGCTTCCGTCTCGGCATCCCGCTTCTTCAGCCGATCGAGCAACCGCAAAACGGCAAAGGTCATGAATGACGCGATGATCGCAGCGAATACGATGTGCGTAGAGTCATACGCAAGAATCACAAATGAAGTCGGATCGTACATCGATTCCCCCCGAATCGGGAGACCGCCATCCATGTCGATACGGACGATTGCGAATACGACTTATCGTGCAGCAGTGCCGCTAATTGAGTACTACCTTCGATTTGGACGCGCACCTATTTCCGCAGGCGCGCGCCTGACTAACCGACAGGGCATCGGTCTACCCTGCATGTGCCAACGCACTGACTCAATCGATGTCAGCAGATTGGTGCCAAATTCACAAAAGGAGCGTACGGCCGGTTTCCGCAACGAAAAAATAGCCTGCCGTCGCCGACCTTGCCGATCGGACGCCGGAAACATGCAACGAAGACACCGAAAAACGATCGCCGTCATCGCAAGCCATACTGATTCAATAGTGTGCTGAGGTGAACTCATGCCACTGTCACGCTTTGTCGTTCACAATCGCCAGATCAAACGATGAACCCGGCGAGTCGTTTAGTATTTTATGACTGAAGCGCAGCGCCTCAGTGTTGAAATCTTCTCCGGCCATCGTACCAAAGTTCAATTAGCGGAACAACGAGTGCCAGTCTCCACTGCGTCCAACCAGGCCTATATTGGACAAATGCCAACAAATGCCAAATCGCGACAGCCGCATTCTTTCGTCGCACGTGTGGCGAACGCGTGGCCTACGGACCGATGGACCAACGTCTCCGTGCTGGTCGCCGCCTCAGGTGGGCCGGACAGCACCGCACTACTTCGCGCAATAGCCCGCCTCCACGGCGACAACACCAACGCCGTTGGTCGACTGGAAGTCGCGCACTTCAACCACCGCTGGCGAGAGGACGCGTCGGATGCCGATCAGACGTTCGTGTCCGAACTTGCCGAGAAGCTGGGCCTACGATTCCATTTGGGAGTTTCGGCAGAACCAAAACTCACCGAACAGGCAGCTCGCGACGAACGGTACCACTTCCTGCAGCAGACCGCCGAGGATCGGGGAGCCCGTTACATCGTGCTCGCGCATACCGCCGAGGATCAGGCTGAAACCGTTCTCCACCGCATCATCCGGGGAACGGGCCTGCGCGGGCTGCAGGGAATTCCTCCCCGCCGGCGACTCACCGAAGCCGTGACACTGGTCCGTCCCATGTTGTGGGCCTATCGCAAGGATGTACTTGGCTATCTGAACGAGCTCGGGCAGGACTACCAGACCGACTCGACCAACCTCGACTGCAAGTTCACTCGCAATCGCATTCGTAACGAATTGCTCCCCCATATTGCCCAGCACTACAATCCGGCCGTGGTCAATTCTCTCCTGCGGCTTGGAACACTCGCTGCGGAGGCGAACGACGAACTGAGCGGACATCTTCGTGCGATGGCGGCGAAGTGCCTGGTCGCTCAGGCGAAGGAGCAGTTCGAGCTACGGCGATCAGAACTGTTGGCATTGAGCGACTTTGCCCAGCGTGAGGTGATTGGGCTACTGTGGCGCGAGCAAGCCTGGCCCGAGCAATCCATGGGTTTTGAGCAATGGAACCGGATCGTGGAAGCTGTCCGGCAGGCCGCATCGCTGAGTCTTCCCGGAGGCGTTCATATGTCCTGTGACGACGGGACGGTACGATTCGTACGAGCGGCAAATTGAGTCCGTCTCCAATTCCCAGCCCCGATCGGAGCCGACCCATTGCCCGCGGGTCTACCGTTGACACTCGCCGTTACAGGAACAGGCTGTTCGGGCCGGATATCACGCACAGAGTCACCAAACGTACGCTCCGACAGGATTGGGAACGACCGGCGTTTCAAAACCTGACGACGATGAAACTCCGCGGTCACGAGGACTGCGATGTTCAAATTGCGTTGTGGAGAGGATATACTCTCGCCTGCGGTTGAGTTCTGGGGGCAGACTGCGATGCTGGGGATATACGATTCCAGCCTTTCGTTGAAGTGGCCGCGCCTCCGATTCTTCGGCATTCGTTCCCGTTGTCATTCCATAAAACACGTATTGCTTGAATCATGAATGAATCACCCCAGGTAGCTGCCAATCGGCACTCACTTCTGTACGCGGGTATCTTGGCGCTCATTGCGGCAGGCATTGGTTTTGCCGTCCGCGGCGGCCTGCTGGATATCTGGTCGACAAAGTACGGCTTCACAATGACCGAACTTGGTCAGATCACCGGCGGTGGTCTACTGGGATTCGGGATTGTGATTCTGATCGCCGGTTTCCTGATTGATGCGGTCGGCTACAAACCACTAATGCTGCTCGCGTTGCTGTGCCATGTGATCTCGGCCGTCATGCTGTTCGCGGCGACCCCCGTTTTCAACTCAACTGGTAAAGACGCCGTCTACACCCTGCTGTTCTGGTCCGCATTCATCTTTGCAGTTGGTAACGGCATCTGCGAAGCCGTCATCAACCCGCTGACGTCGACTCTGTTCCCGGAACAGAAGACACACTACCTGAACATCCTGCACGCTGGATGGCCTGCCGGTCTGGTCATCGGTGGATTGATCGTATTTGCAAAAGGCGTTGTCGGCTGGGAAATCCTGTTGGCGACCTACCTCATTCCAACTGCCATGTACGGATTCCTTTCGTTGAAGGAAGTGTTTCCGAAAACGGATGCCCAAACCGGAGCCATCTCCTACGGCGGGATGTTCGCCAAGCTGATTGGTCCCTTCTTCATCATCCTGCTGGTCGCACACGCGTGCGTCGGCTACGTCGAACTGGGCACGGACAGCTGGATCAACAAGATCACTGGCGGAATCCTCAAGAGTGCGACGCTCGGTACGGTACTGTTCATCTACACATCGTTGCTGATGACCATCCTGCGTTTTGTCGCGGGACCAATCGTGCACAAGATCAGCTCGCTGGGCCTCTTGCTGGCGAGTGCCATCACGGGTGCTACCGGACTGTATCTCATCAGCATCGGTGATAGTGTCGCCTTCATGTTCGTCGCAGCAACGATCTACGCTCTCGGTAAGACGTTCCTCTGGCCAACCATGCTGGGCGTGGTGGGCGAACGATTCCCACAGAGTGCTACGGTGGCAATGGCCCTGATGGGTTTCGCGGGAATGACTTCCGCAGGTTTGCTTGGTGGCCCCGGTATCGGTTACAAGCAAGACTACTTTGCAACCAAGTACATTCAGGAAAACAATCCGGAAACCTACGAACGCGTGAAGTCAGCTTCGCCATCAGGTTTCCTGGGCGTGTTCCCGGAAGTAACGGCCATCGACGGTGCAGCCGCCGGTATGCTGGCTGACAATGGAGCCGCGATTGCAGCCGATGTCGCGATTGCTGGCGATCGCATCACATCGGACGAATTCACAGGCCTGAAAGCGCAGTCGGACTGGTGGGAAGCAAACAAATCGTTCGCTGAAACCGACGCCCAACCGGTCGCCGATGCCACGATGCATGGCAGCCGAATGGCTATCCGCTACACCGCGTTGGTCCCTGTCACGATGGCAGTGCTCTATGTGGTTCTGCTGTTCGGATTCAAACAACCCACGGCCGAAGAAGCTGCTGCTCACTAGACGTAGGTCACGGTCGCGGATCCGCTCCCGGCGGCCGCAAGATATCAAAAACTGAAACGCCCTCATCGAATTCGGTGAGGGCGTTTTTTTATCGCAGTTGCGAATCGCCGTCGCTTGCCATCGAGATCGGCCGGCGCGGTTCGGACTGTCGGTAGCCTTGTTTGCCCGCAACTCGTTGCACGACAGGCAGGATCTGCTGTGCAATGTACTCCGCATAAATCTTCGATCCGCGATCCGTCACATGGACGCCGTCATAGAACAGGTTCAGGTGCTCGTCCCATTGCGGTACGTCACGCTGCAGATGTGCCATCAGGTCTATGACCATCACGTTCTTCTCGCGACCCATCTGCCGGATGATCTCATTGAATCGTGTCTGGGCAAATTCATCCGCCCACTTCGGCGTCAACGCCGTATAGTGCCCGGACGTCGGTTGCGTCATCAGGACCGGCTCGACCTGAAACGCGCGGCAAATCGAAATGAACACCTGCAGCCGCTGGGTGAACGCGGCATCAATCTCCTGCTGATCAAAATTGGCCACACCTGGCTGCAACTCATCGGGAGCGATCGGCACGAAATGCGAATGTTCCCGCAACGCCTGCCTGGCAACTGCCATCAACCATGAATGGTTCGTTCCATTCATCAGCGCGATACGAAGGAACCGGTCGAGCCGCACATTTTTTTCCGAACGAGGTGCGTAGCTTCCGGCCTCGCTGAGGAGTCCAATATCATTACAGGCATGCATCAGAACTAGCACGTCCGGTTTATCCAGAATCGCATGATTCAAAAGAATGTTGATCGAATCGTGCAGCGTGTTTCCCGACGTGCCAGCATTGAGTGTGTTGACGCGTAAATCGTCCTGCTCAAGGAGTGTGGAGACGAGCGCCGGAAATCGCAGCTCCTCGGTGACCGCACAACACTCAGTCGTCGATCCGCCCAGGAAAGTAATCGTGCAATCTGGCTGAGCATGCTGGAAGGAGGGCAGGATGTACGAACGATGATCGGTGCGAAATCTCGTCGATGGCGATTCCGGATGAATTTCCGAACGATCGATCACGTGATCGGTGGTCGGATGCTGCACTCTCAAGTTTACGTACCGATCCGGACCGTCATTGCGATAGGGATTGTGCCAGCACATGCGTAGCATGCATTCAGCGCCCGCCAGTGCGAGGACTGTCGAACCAACCAGCAACAACACCTTTGCCCTGCGACCGAATCGCGACCGCCTACGATCCTTCACGATAGCATCGTCTCCAAATCCGATTCCAATACACCCGTTGCGCCAAAGAAACACCCATGTAACCGGGGCGTGACGAGATACCAGAATGGCCCAACCAACGACAGGGCAACTGCGTACGCAATGTATCCCGCAGCCAATGAAGGCTACTGCCGGTCGGCCGCTAGCATCCACAAGCTGGCTTGACCAGGCTGGAAGCGATTCTTAGGCTCATCCATTAATGCGCTAAGGATCGCGCAATCATTTGGTTCCCCATGGACGGTGGAATCAGACGGAAGGATTCGTCATTGGCAAATCGCATCGGCAATCTCGTTCGCTCAATCCTGTCGTGGCTATTTGCCACGATCCTGGTCTGCGGCTGCATTGCCGGATTCTATTTCTTTCAGCGTGCCGATGAGGAACTGCGACGTCACATCGAAAAAGAGCTGGCGCGAACCTATCCATCTCACCATGTTTCGGTTGGGTCCGCCCACTTCGTCAACGGGGAGGGCATCCGCCTACACAAGGTCTCGATCGTACAGCCCGCCACTTCGGAGCACCGAAATCGCACCGAACTTGCCTTCTGCGATGAAATCGTCCTCCACTGTTCCCCAACGATGGACCAGTTGCTGCAAGGGGATGTGTCCATTGACCGCGTGACCACGCGCGGGCTGTGGCTGCAACCCACGCGATTTCACGACGGGCACTGGAACCTTGAGCAACTCATTCCCGAATGTCCCAGCGATCGAAAGATGCCCACGATCGTGCTCCACGATGCGCGCATTGAACTGGTCGACCGGCTGGCAGCCCAACCGCGCGTCATTACGTTCGGGAATCTTCACGCCACGATTATTCCAGCAAGGTTTAGCGAAGAAAAAGACGGAATGATCACGATCGAAAGTAACTTTGCCAGCGACTACCTGAGGTCGGCAGAGATTTCGATGAAGATCAATCCGGATACGTTCGCATGGTGGATGCAGGGGAAAGTCTTCGATTTGAACTGCGACGAGGAACTCTGGCGTTTCCTGCCGCCGGAGATTGCATCGCAGAAACTCCCGATTGACGGATTTCAGATTCGAGCGGAGTTTGGGTTCGCCGCAGCCAAGGGTCCACAGGAACAGATCCCACGATTCAGGATCAAGGGTTCGCTGTTTGAGGGCCGCTTCGATGCTCCACGATATCTGAGCAATCCCGTCACCGAGGTAGCCGTTCCCGACTTCGTAGTGACAAGAGATGAGCAGCAGACAGGTTGGAGCCTGAATGACATCAGCTGCAAGTTCGGCATGACTGCAATTCAGGCAACCGTCGAAAGCCCAACACTGTCGGTAAGTGAAGGCGTTCAGGTTTCCGCGAATGCCCAAAGCCTCCAGCTAACGCGTGAACTCATTGGCATCATGCCACCCAAGGTCCAACAGATCTGGGAGAAGTACAAACCGCTGGGAATCATCGACGTCAACCTTCAGGCAACCAACCACGCCGGAAAGTGGCGCGTCGTCGAATCCAACGCGGCATGTCGGGACATTTCCATGCTCTGTTCCTGGTTCCCGTACCCGGTCGTCGGCACGAAAGGCAACGTTCACTTTCGTCAGGATGAAAAGCTGGTCGTTGATCTCTTCGCTTCGGTGGATCACAACTCGAACGGAAATCCCATCCACATTACGGCCGACATCGACCGGCCGGGCAAGAACTTCAGCGGCAACATCCATGTGAAATCACACGACTGGCTGCCGCTGGATAGCCGAATGCGCGAAGCGCTTTCTCCGACGGTTCGAGAGATCCTGTCCGACATGGGAGCTCGCGGCGAAATCATCTTCGATGCCCATCTACAACGTGGGGTGGCTGCCAATTCGTCGCTCGAGAAACAGATCACAATCGACGTTCGTAACGGCGGCCTCCTCTATCGTACGTTCCCCTACCCTTTGCAGAACGTACGAGGCCGGCTGCAGGTTGAAGACAATGTATGGACGTTTCGCGACTTCGTCGGCCAGAACGACAGTTGCGTCGTCAATGCCGCCGGCAACTGGTTTGCGAAGGGAGCTATCGACAGCGAGGGCCGCGACGTTGGCGAACTTCGCATCGGTTTCACCGCCACCGACATTCCCTGCGACGAGGAATTGCGAACCGCCCTGCCTGCCGGGCCACAACAGATCTGGCAAAGCCTCCGTCCCAAAGGACACATTGACCACGCGAAGATCGACCTTGTCCATCGCGCGGGAATGGCGACTCCCGAACTGGACATCGTCGTGACACAGCGAAAGCGAAAAGACGATCCCCTGCGACGCAGCCTCGAAATCCAGCCAACCTGGTTTCCGCTGGAGATGAACCATGTCACCGGTGTCGTCGATTACAAACGGGACGGCACGTTCCAGATTCGCAACTTGAATGCCGAGCACGGCTCCGAACAGCGATCGATCACACTACAGTCATCCGGCGGCGGTATCTTCCGGCAGGATGGCACCTGGGAAGTCAATCTTCGCCGCATCTATGCGGACAGCGTGGAGACCACTCCGGAGGTTACTTCGGCCCTACCACGCGACCTGGCGCTGGCCATGCGAAATCTGAATTTCCACGGCCTCCTGTCCATCGATGGCCAGATGAGTTTTTCGGGCGACAGTCGACCCGACTCCTACGTCAATTCGAACTGGGCCGCATGGGTGAATCTCGACAACGCCCGGTTTAATGTCGGTGGACATGACGTGACGAGTGCCTACGGCGAAGTGCGTGTGGAAGGGCAACGCACGGCAGCGGGTGTTGTCAATTCCGGGTTCGCCGACCTGCGATCCATGATCTGCCGGGGCGTCCACATCACCGGCCTGAAAACCCCCTGGAGCATGAACAATGACGAATTCGTCTTCGGAACACGGGCAAGTTCCATCAACAACAATCGCAGCTCACCGCATCTGACGGCGAACCTCTTCGGCGGCACGGTCGAAGCGGACGGCGTGATTGGTTTCGCAAGCAGCTATCCTTTTCAGATTCAGTTTGGACTGTCTAACTTCAACGCCGCGCAAGTGGCACGTGATCTGGCCATGCCATCCCAGATAACTGGCCTTGGAGATGCAAGGTTGCAACTCTCCGGCAGCTCCGCGGGCACCCATACGTTGCTTGGGCACGGGAACATCCGCCTGCGCAATGCAAACATCGCCAGGCTGCCGGAGATCATTGCGTTGATCAACACCATGCGTGTGCGCAACACGCCCGCTGATGTCTTTTCCTCCAGCGACATTGATCTGAGAATTGAAGGCCCGGACGTCTATCTCAGTCGAATCGATCTACATGGCGAATCGTTGTCGCTCAAGGGACGCGGGTGGCTGTCCTTTGACCGGCGGGCCAGCCTCGAGTTCTACTCGATACTGGGCGGAGAGAAAGGTTGGCTACCACTCGTCCGTCCGCTGGTTGGACAGGCCAGCCAACAGTTGCTGCGGATCGCAGCCAACGGCACGATCGACAATCTACAGTGGACGCGTGAACTACTGCCCGGAGCCCGAGCAGCCCTCAATGATCTGTTCCCGGAACAGGCGAGGCAGAATACGCTCTCGCGCTGAACCGGAAGGGCTGTTAAGGCAATCGCCGAACCATCGCCCGACTAGGCGTCAGCAAACACGGCGTCCACGGCTGCAGCAGATGCCGTGACAGGCTGGAAATCAAACTCGGACGACGCTGCCGCAATGCGGATCAACATCGCGTCCCCGTCACGACCCAGCAGTCGTACTCTCGAATCGCTGGCGTCCACCGTGGCACGAACATTTTGCCCGCCACTGTCGACAGCATCGATGAAGACCTGTGATTCGTCACCGGACAAGGATACCTGTATCGCCGTAAACCCAGCCCATCCCGAGGCACTTCGGACAAACTGCGACTGACCGTTGGACACGGCCGTCAGGAAGCCCTCGGTACCGCGACTGGAAGACAGCAGATCAAGGACGACATACTGTGGCGACAAACCACGTTCAGCAAACATGTTTCCAGAGCTGGTGACAATGGAGTCTCCGACCGTGACTTCAAACGCGTCGTCGCCGGTCGAACTACTGACGGCACTGGCCGTCTCTGCACCATCCAGGAGGAAGTCGGATTGTTGCTGCGTGACCGTGAACGTTCCCTTGGGAAGCGTTTCGAAGCTGTAGCTTCCGCTGGAATCCGTCACGGTCTCTCGCGAAACGGTGTTTCCAGCGTCGTCCGTTCCGTCGAGCATGATAACGACACCACCGATTCCCTGCTCATCGGCATCCATGACTCCGTCGTTGTTCACGTCGAAGTAGACCGAACCGGAGAAGGACGAACTGGTCGTCGTACCGGGATCGGTGACCGTAACCGTGACCGTGGCGGTCGACGTCAGATCGCCGTCGGTGATTGTGTATTCGAACGTGTCCTGACCGCTTACCGCTCCGGATGCCGGTTCGTAGCGAACCACACCATCCACCAGCGTGACGGTTCCGGCAGTTCCCGTTGAATCAACGGACGTCACCGAAATTGCGGCAGGGCCGGCATCCGGATCGCTGTCGTTGGACAGGACGTTTACAACCGTCGCCGAACTACCGCCGACGATGGATACCGAATCGTTGAAGGCAACCGGTGCGGAGTTACTCTCGATGATCGTCAACGTAATCCGGCCACCGTCGTTCTCCATGAAGTTCTCAACCGTCGAGATTTGGCTCGGGTCGTTCGTGGGATCGTCAAAGATGTCGTCGACACCGTTGTCTCGGATCGTGTAGGTCAACGTATCGGTTCCGGTAGCACCAGCGTTCGCCGTGTAGGTGATGGAGCCGTCGGAATTCAGCACGGCAGTCCCCTGCGTCCCACCGCTTACCGCGACAATCTCAATGGTCTGATCATCTTCCAGCGGACCGGCTGTGTCATTGGCCAGAATCTCACTGGCGTCAATGGTGACGGATCGGCCGCTCTGAACCGTCGCCGTATCGAATCCGACCGTAGGCTCATCGTTGCGACGGAGGACCTCGACGGAAACCGTGGCCGTGTCACTCAGTGGCGGAGTGCCGGTATCCGTGAACGTGTAGGTAAATGTGTCCGTACCGGAAACGTTCGGCCCCGGAATGTAGCCTACGTTGGTGTTGAGCGATTCTTCAATGACGCGAACGGTTGCTCCCGTCGTGCTGGTGGCTTCGGAGACCGTGGCCAATTCAACATCCGGTTCAACAACGTCGTTTTGGATCACGAAGAACCAGACCTCTTCCGTCGAGTCCTCTACCAGGAACAAACGCGGATCCGTCGGACCATCACGTTGCGGATCGTATTCGGGCAGGTCCTGCGGGAAGAAGTCGTCGTTGGCCGTCGGAGCGTCGTTCACCGAGCTGATGGTGACGGTAACCTCGGCAGAAGACAACACGCCCTGCGAGTCGCGGATTGTGTAACTGAATTGTTCACTCCCGAAGAAGTCAGCAGCCGGTGTGTAGACAACACTTCGGCCATCTTCGGAAATCGTGGCCGATCCGCCTTCGGTAAACCCAAGCACCTGAGTGATTTCGATCGACCCACTGTTCGGTCCCAGCTCGTCATTCACCAACAGATCGAACGTCGACTGTTCGTCCTCATCGATTGAAAATGCATCCGCGACTGCCGTCAGTTCCGTCGCAACAGGCAAGACGTCGATCGCAGAATCAGTAATCGTCAGACTTGATTCGGCCAGTGGCACAACTCCGCCAGAGAAGATCACGCCGTTGGCATTGGCAGAAAGGTCCAGCTCAAGCGTTCCCACGGCATCGGCGGCCATTGGAATTGTCGCCAGCAGGAACTGCCCGCCTCCCAGTTGTGTCGTTGTCGAACCACCGACATTCTCGACCATGCCATTTGAAGAAGTCCCCGTAGAAACGTCATCGGGGAAGTCAGTTCCAACGGATATTCCAGCCGTGACAACCGATGCCAGTCCCGCATCAAAGGCGAGATCCACGAATGCCTGACTGACGCCCAGCGGATTGGCACGACTGTCCTCGACGAAGACCCTTACTTCGAAGGAAGCACCGTTGGCGATGCTGGAGATGGCATTTCCATCGGCATCGACGATTTGCAGGCTCAGGAGAGCATTCCCCGAATCCTCGACGCTGACGGTGATTGGAGTGGAAGTCGAGTTGCCCGCGAGGTCTGTTACGACGATGTCAAAGTTCTGAGCTCCAACCTGGCTGGCGGCAGGCAGCCAGGTAATTTCACCGGTCTGATCGTCGATCAGCATCCCCGTTGGAGCATTCCCAAGAGAATAGCGGGCATTCGCCGTACCCTCGTCTTCATGCTCGGCGTCAAACACATAGTCAACGCCAACGGAAGCCGTCGCTGGTGCCGTGTTACTGATGACGGCGGGATTGATCTGATCGAGCGTGACGGTAATCGCCGGAGTCTGCAGACTCAAAGCTCCGTCGACCTCAATCGCGGCAGTAATCTGATGATCGCCACTGCCCAGCGCCGATGGATTGGCGGTCGTAACGACAACCGTCTCGCCGGCTGCGACTGCCCTGCCAACTTCAACTCCGTCGGCCAGAATTACTGCCACTGCACCGTCGACGACGCCTGTGACTTCGAATTGCAAGTCGGTCACGTTGGTGATGTTGTCATCGTCAGCCGCTCCGCTGTCGGTAATCGGCAACAGATCAACACTATCAGGTCCGTCCGCGGCAATCGTGACATCGAAGAATTGGACATCGAATGGATCGGACGCGAATACGGTCGACGTGTCCTCGGGGCCAACCTGAACACCGACCTGCAATGTACCGACAAAACCTCCGACGGTGACAAGTCCATTCTCGTCAACTTCGATGGTAGCGTTGTCGTTACCAAAGATGGCGGCATCGTAGGCGATGACATCGCCCTCGACGTCGATCGCGTCCACCTGGAACTGAGTCGTTTCACCAACCGCGAAGACCTGATCTTCAATGTCCATAAGGAACGGCGGTGCGTTGAACGTATCCTCTTCCAACGTAACATTGAACGTCTGGCTTGAGCTGTTCCCCGAGGGATCTGTCGCCGTTACCGTAACGGTCGTTGTACCGGTGCCCTGCAGCGCCTCCAGCATGACGACCGCGTTTTCGAGGTCCTCAAAGATCTCGACGGTCTCCATACGGACCTGAAGCTCGGGAACACTACCATCGATCACCGCGACATTGCTGACGGTTTCGCGGACGCGTTCTCCTTCGATCAGCTGCCCAAAGATGGTGTGGTTGAAATCAAGATGGCGAGTGGGAATTTCGGTGATGAAGAACTGCGAGTTGTTGGTGTCGTCATCGGTCTTCGCTGTCGACAGGACGCCCGACCTGTTGTGCTGCAGATCGACATCGTACTGATCATCGTAGTCGGGGAGGTCGGAACTACCGGTGCCGTTTCCGTCCGGGTCACCGCCCTGAATCATGAAATCATTGATCACGCGATGGAAGATCACGTCATCGTAAAAGCTGTCTTCCGCGAGCGTGATAAAGCGTTCAGTCGCTCGTGGAACACGACCTTCATACAATTCGAGCACAAGATCCCCGAGGTACGTGCCGGCTTCCGTCAATTCCAGTCGTACGCTGCGATTACCTTCCGGAATGAAAGTCGACACGGCCGATGGGTCACCGACCGACACCGTCCACGTCAGTTCGTCACCGTTGGGATCGTATCCATCCAGCGGAATGTGAAGCGGTGAGCCTTGCAGCACCGTCACATCCTCAATCGGTGCGACAGCCGGTGCGGTTCCCGTGGGGATCGGAACGCCACTTCGATCCGAAATCTGCTGCAACGAAAGCAATTCGCCGCCCGATTCTGACTGGTCAGGGAACACCCAGACGTTCGCGCGAGTACGTCCTTCCGCATCGGCTTCCGGCGTCGGCTCCAGTACGGTCAACTGATCGGGAGCGTCGGGGTCCGGCGCCTTCTGCAACAATTCGCGGATGGGCAGAAACTGCTGGCCGTCCTCAAACAGATCGAGTTGTTCGGCGATTCGACTACGTGCATTCAGGGTTGTCGTCCAGAGTTCGACACCTGCATCCGCGAGTGCCTTTGCAAAGGCTGCGAGATCCGGATCACCAGCGACTTCGCCAACCACTTCAAGTGATGCCGAGCCGTACAGGATGTCGCCGGGATCTACGGCGTCGCCGGAACCAAAGACCAGTGTCTCGACGGCGGCACCACCTTCCGGTGCATTGGAACTGAATGTTACCGTCCCCGGTGCGTCGGCCTGCATTCGAATGGAAAACAGCTCGACTAGCCCATTGCCAAGTGGCGTGAAGTTGGCAAAGCCGCCCGTCTCATCGATCAGGCCGGGAGTCGTAATGTCTCCCTGTTGTTGATTGGTGAAGTCGGCTCCAAACTCCAGCGAACCCGCGGTGGAAGTCAGCGTGGAATCAAATTCAACATCGAGAAAGGCCGCGAAAACGCCGAAACCATCGGGCGGTTCTGTAGCTTGAGAATCCTGCACCAACACCTGCAAAATGTATTCATCACCCACGTCTACTGACGTGATCACGTTGCCGCTCAAGTCGGTTGTCTGAACCTGAACGGTAACCACGTCGCCTGGTTCGCCTGATCCATTCAGAGCCAGGACCAGTGACTCAAAGTCGGCGTTATCGAAGAGCCCGTCGCCATTGACGTCATAGAAAACGTTCCCCGTATTGTCGTCGGGTTCGCCGGACGCCGAAGAGGACGCAGCCGAGCCGCTCAATGCAAGCCGCAATGCCACCGTCGCGGCGTCACGAGTCGTCACAAATCCGTCGTTGTTGACGTCGAAGGGATTGTCGAGGTTCTGCACGACGTCACCGGCCAGCATCATTCGAGCCTCAAGCAGCTCGCACCGGGAGTTGAATACCGATGGTCGGCGTTTCCTGGCGTTGCTTTTTGATCTACCCGGAGTGCGTCGATGTTTCATAGTCCAGTCCCAATCAGTGTTGCGAATAAATGATGCCGACCGCTCTTGCAGACAATCCGTCGCTCACGTTCAGATTTCAGGCTAGTTGCGTCAAAAAAGTTTGGCAAGAAACCTGATGGCAATGAATTGACAAGCCATATCTTTACGGCCAACTAATCGGCGCAATCGTCACGTCTGGTACGCGACGACCGTAAGTTGCCTCACAACGCCGCTCGTATTGCCGAAGAATCAGCTGGCGAATACCTGATCTACGGCGGTAGCAGACAGGACCTGCTGACTTGTTCCATTGATTCTCAGGAAGGTGTACGTCCCGGATCGACCAATCAACTGAACGTCGGCGGGATCGGACATGGACAATGTGACTGTTTCCGCTGATCCCGCAGTGAGCATTAACTCATCTCCGCTCATGGTGAGATCGACCGTGGTAACCTCGTCCCATCCACCGCGTTCCTCAACCCACGACAATTCGTCGCCGTCCATCACCACAAACAAGCCTGGCTGTCGGGACGAGGACAAGATGTCAACGAGTGCGAATTGTCCCAGTAGCCCGCGTTCGCCGTAGGAGTTACTGCCACTGGCGATCAGTTGTTGCGTTACCTCAAATTCGATTTCGTCCGGCGTATCAATCGGCTGGCCAGTTACGTCGGTATCGAGGCCAAAGATGACGTTCCGTCCATCGCTGGTGAATGCCGGCTGCGTCTGCGTTAGCGTGTAGTCGCCAGGAGCAAGCCCGTCGAACCGGAAATCGCCGGTCAGATCGGAAACCGCTTCGCGTCGAACGGCCGTGCCGTCGGTCGTCGTTCCTTCAAGGATAAACGAGACACCCGCGATGCCACGATCTCCCTCGTCCCGGACGCCATCATTGTCGAGGTCGGTAAAGACCGAGCCAGCGTAGAAGGAATCCGCCGTCGACGTCACATCGACCGTCACTGTCGCGGAGTCAGTCAACTGTCCGCCGTCGTCGATCGTGTAGGTGAAGGAGTCTGCTCCTTCCTGACCAAAGTCAGGCGTATACAGGATCTGCCGGCCGTCGGCACTGATCTCCACGGTACCGCTCGTTCCCGTGGTATCCACACTGACGATCGTCAGCGTCTCGCCGGCTTCGGTAATGTCGTTGGCCAGAACGTTGTACGTCTGCACTCCCGGAGCGACCACCGTGAACGCATCGTCGACGGCGATGGGAGCAATGTTCTGCGGCGCTGTGACTTCGATATCGACCGTTGCTGTATCCGTGCCGCCATTACCATCGCTCAGGCGATACTCCAACTGGTCCGTTCCGGTGAAGCCGGCATCCGGAGTGTAAAGGATGTCGCCACCATCGCTACTGATGACCGCCGTACCGTTGGAAGGGGCCGTCAGAATGACGTCGACTGACTTCGTTTCTCCGACATCAGGCAGCACGGAATCATTGTTGAGCACACCCAGGGCCTGCTGGCCACCGTCCGACTCAACACTCACATCGTCATCGAAAGCCACCGGTGGATTGTTCGGCGTACCTTCGACGGTCAGGTTAACCGTGGCCGTCGACGAATTGTTGTTGTCGTCGATAATCGTGTAGGTGAAGGAGTCGCTGCCCACGAATCCATCGTCCGCGATGTATTCGATCGAGCTGCCGACGATACCGACAAATCCGTTACCCGGCTGCTCGACACCGCTGATCATCAGCGTGGTGGCACCGGCACCAAGTACATCGTTCGCGAGCACGTCGAGTGAACCGCTGCCCTGAATCGTGAGATCATCATCAACCGCTGTGGAAGCCTCCGGCGAAACGTTGACCGTGACGCTGGCGACCGCTTCCATTCCGTTGGAACCGCGAACGGTGTAGCTGAACGTGTCGGTTCCGACAAAATCGCCATTCGGTGTGTACTCGAGCACTCCATCGCCGACCGAGATGCTCGCGTTATCACTGTCGGTAACCGAAAGGATCTCGAGAGATTCGGTTTGATCATCATTGGCCAGAACATCGAGCACGTTACCCGTCGAGCCAAACACAACATCGAAACTGTCATCCTGAACGAGTGGAGCGCCGTCAACGGTCAGCGTCAACGCACCCAGGGCGGTCCTTGGATCAGCGGTTCCCGCCGTCGAGTTGGTGGAGCCTGTCAGCCCGTCGTCCGTCACGGTGTAGATGATCGTCTCGATGCCCTGAAATCCATCGGCGGGCGTGTACTCAAGATCCCCCGTGGCCGTAATGCTCACCGTGCCACCTGAGTCACTGGTTGCCTCGACAATCTCCAGAAACTGCAGGTTCACTTCATTTTCCGGACCTACCGTATCGTTGGCGAGGAGCGTCGCAGCCGGAATGACGGTCGTCGTGTCCCCCACAACCGTCAACGCATCCGCACCCACCGTGGGAGCATCGTTGATGGAGGAGATGTGGATCGTAACCGTGGCCGTTGCCGACATCCCCGATGTCAGACCAGTGACCGTGTAGTCGAACGTGTCCGTGCCGAAGAAGTCGGCGTTCGGGATGTAGGTGATATCCTGCGCGTCCCACATCAAGGTTCCAAATTGTGGTTGCGTGACGGCTGTATACAGTAGTGACTCTTGAGCTTCACCGTCCGGGCCTACATCATTTGCAAGGATCTCGGACAGCAGGATGCCCGTTGAATCCTCGACGAACAGACCACGGTTCGAATCATCAACCGCGAGGTCGTCAGGGAACACATCGTCCACCGCAACGGGAGCGTCAACAACGTTGTTGACCATGACCTCAACCGCCCCGGTAGCGGACTGACCGTTTCCAGTAGCTACCAGATAAGTGAAGTTCGAAGCACCGAAGAAATCACTGGTCGGTGAGTAGAGTAGCGAAAGCCCGTCCTCGGAAATCTCCAAGAGACCTTCCGGATCTCCAAAGACTTCGACGATACGAGCGTCGTCCCCAAGGCCGTCGTTGGCGAGAACATCCAGCATGTTGACCGTCGTGTCTTCATCAACGCTGAAAGCATCGTCCACGGCGGCGTCTGAAGCAACGACGTTGACGACGACTTGTTGGCGATCAAAGTCATTACCCACAACCGCGGTAGGAGCAACCGCCACGTTCAGCAGCAGCGTTCCGCCGACGGCAGCGTCCGCAGGGATGTCTACAGAGACGAGCCCCGTGTCCGAAACTTCAACATCGCCCGTGCTGACCCCGCTGGCAAAGAAGAAGACGGGATCGTTTTCGATATCGGTGTAACCGAGCTGGAATTCCAGCGTCGACCCAACGGCGGCCGTCAGTTCCGGAATATCGTCCAGGAATGGCTGGCTATTGCGTGACGAAGGCTCAAGCGTTACCTGGAACGTCTGGCTGGTCGAATTGTTTTCACTATCCGTCGCCGTCACGGTTACCGACGTCGTGCCCGATGCCTCTCTCGCTCGAACCGTGAGGATCGCATTCTCGGTATCGTTGAAGACTGTGGCATCGGTAATGATGATGTCCGATGCGGGCGTACTGCCATTCACGATGGCCTCGCTAATACCCTCCAGCACATCGAATCCTTCCACCAGTTGGCCGAAGACCGTGTGGTTGAAGTCCAGGTGCTGAGGTGTGCCGTCGGTCACGAAGAACTGCGAGTTGTTGGTATCGTCACTGCTCTTCGCCATCGACAGAATGCCGACCTGGTTGTGCTGCAGATCGATGTGAAACTGGTCGTCAAAGTCCGGCAGAGAAGAACCACCTGAACCATTTCCGTTCGGGTCTCCACCCTGAATTACAAAACCGTCGATGACGCGGTGAATTGTCAGGCCATCGTAGAAGCCACTTTCGGTCAACTCGATGAATCGATCCGTCGCCCGCGGCGCTTTGTCCTCGAAGAACTCAAAGACCATCGTGCCATAGTCCTCAATCTCCAGCGACCAGTAACGATTGCCTTCATCGAGAACCGTCGCATCGACAAGGTCGGGATCATCCACGCTAACGGTATAGGTCAAGCCGTTGCCGGTCGGATCGTATCCGTCCAGCGGCAACTGTCGCGGCGATTCAATTTCCACCGAGATGTCATTTGTACCGAAGATCTCCATCAACGAGGGACCATCGGCCGTTGGTATCGTCACACCGGACTGCGTGGAGATTTCCTCCAGCGTGAGTACGCCCGTCGCGGTTGCGCCGCCCGGGAATACCCAGGTATTGGCAGCCGTTATGCCAGCAGCTGTCGCGTCCGACGTGAACGAACCATCGGCGTTGAAGACGGCGGAAGTAGGAAGGTACGAAGCACCGTCCTGGAAGAGGTTTCGCTGAGCTACCGCATCGGCGTTGGCCTGGTTCGTGGACCAGAACGTCACTCCCGCAGCGTCGAGATCCTTGGCGAACTGCACCAGATCCGGGATTCCCCCGTCGACGTTGCCAATCGTTAGTTGAGTGGAACCAAACTCAATGTCGGCTTCCTGCACCGGATCGAGCGTCCCAAAGAACAGCGTTTCGCGAGCCGGCAGGACGTCTGCCCCGTCCGATGTGAAGTTCAGCGTCCCCGCGGCGTCCGCCTCCATGGTCACACTAAACAAGAGAAATTCGTCGGACAACAACGGACTGGCGTTGGCAAAAGCCCCCACTTCGTCAAGCAATCCCGGTGTCGATGTCGAGCCCGTACGACCATTGGTGTAACTCGAGCCAAACTCGATATCCGACGCCACCGATGCGAGTCCCGAGTCGTAGTTCACATCAACGTAGGCGGCGAACACACCTTGCGCTTCGTCGCCGTCGCGAAGGTCCTGGACATACCCGTGAACCTGAAACTGGTCGCCGATGTTGGCGTTGGTAATCACGTTGCCCGAAGTGTCGGTCACCTCAAGGCGGAAACGCAGTATTTCCCCTTCACCCTGAGCATTCAGGAACTCGATAACCTGCTGCGCGTCACTGGGTGTCAGAAATCCGTCGCCATTGGTGTCAATCAAGGACAGATCAGACAGGCTACCCGGTTCGCCGGACGCCAGTTCGGGCAGGGCGCGCGCACCCCCCGAATTGATCTGCCGGATCACGCTGAGGGCATCCACCGCCGTGACGAAACCGTCCTGATTGACGTCGTTGCAATCGACGGGATTCTGCCAGGAAGCCACCATGTCGCCGGCGAGCAACATTCGTGGTTCAAGGGTTTCGGTAACGTGACTCACGAAGTTGCGTCGGTTCGCCCGACGCTTTTGGGATTGTCTGCTCATTGTGTGCTGTATTCGGGGACTATGTAGCTCTACCGCAGAGGATTTGCGGGATTGGCCGCCATCGGATTCGACTGTAGGAAAAGAAGAGGAGCAAGTTTCAAGCTAATTTCTGACGACAATTCCCGCTAGCGAATTGCATCGTGATGTGACGCAGCGTTTTCGCAACACGGCCGCGCAATCGGACCGACGTCAAGTTTTTTTCACGTCATCCGAAACTGACAAATCGTTGCCCGTTCGTGACTGCGCCATTACGCTGAAATGTATGGTCGATTGTTGAGTTGCCTAGTCACTCGCTCTGTGTTCTCTACGGATTTTTCGAAGAAGATCACGCGATACGTGGCGAACCACTCGACTCCCTGCGGCAAACTCCAGATCTGGATCAATACATGAAACGCGCTCGCGGTCGAAAGCGACCACTCTACGCGGAAGGGCTCGAAGCACGCCAGCTGCTTTCGTCGGTCCCTTTCGGTGCTGCAGCGCAGGATACCGCTGAGTTCTTACTTGGCGACGTGAACGTCAATGTGGTGTTCCTCGAATCCAACGGTGCCATTGATGCGGACACCGAACAGTGGAACGAAGAACTCGCCACCGGCGTAAAGGGCAGAATCGAAGAAGGCCTGCAGTGGTGGACCGACACGCTGGCCTTGCACTCGGACAAGCACTACCTGAATTTCAACGTCGATTATACATACGCGGACGACCCCGTCGAAGTCAGCTACGAGCCCATTTCGCGTGGGTCACAGGCTTTCACACTTTGGATTGAAGAATTCTTCCGGGCGACAGACACTCCGTCCAGTCCCGGGTTCACCACCGAGATCCGCAACTTCAATCATCAAACACGAATCGAGAACGACGCCAACTGGTCGTTTACGATTTTCGTCGTGAATGCGGACAACGACCCCAACGATCGCTTCGGCGACGCAAACGCACAGGGAACGGTCTTCCAACGAGCTTTCGCCTATCCCGGCGGACAGTTTATCGTAATGCCTCATTCCCGACCTGCGGGCACGGTCGCACACGAAGTCGGACACATGTTCTGGGCGTTCGACGAGTACTCCAACAGCGACTCGTACTCGTCACGACGCGGCTACTACGCAACCCAGAACACGAACGCGTACTCCGGCAACCCGGATACTTCGCAGCGTGAACCGAGCATTATGGCTTCGGTCAGCTCGCCATTCGCGAACCACCAGATCTCGCAGAGCGCGCGGGAAACGATTGGCTGGCGAGACTCCGACGGTGACGGGATCTTCGATGTGCTGGACGTCGACCATACTCTCGATGCGAATGTAACCTACGACGCCATAACCAACGCCGTCTCGATTGTCGGCACTTCCAGCGTCAACACTCTGGCCAACCAGAATCCGGCCGGGTTCCAGAACGACATCACGATCAATCGAATCACGTCGCTTCAATACCGCATCGACGGTGGCGAATGGATCGACCTCACGGCGACCGACGGCTACACGGTCGATATCAACAGCACACTGGAAGACGTGCCGGCGAACGCAAGCGTTATCGAATTCCAGACGATTGATGACCGCATTGGCGTAACAAGCAACGTGCTTTCGCTTGACCTGCCAGCACGATCCACTACCCCAGTTGACCCCGAGGTGCCAACGGAACCGACCAGTCCCGGGGAGCCTACCAGTCCCGGGGAGCCAACTGACGAACAACCTACCGACCCAACGGACGAACAGCCAACCGACGATCCGAATGCTCCACGACAGAACCCGGACAACTCGCTGGATGTCAACGGTGATGGCCACGTAACTGCCATCGATGTGCTGAACGTGATCGTCTCCCTCAATACCGGAAACACTTTCGATGATGTCGTTGCGGGTCCTCCATTTCTGGATGTCACGGGCGACGGCGTCGTGTCGGCCCGTGACGCGTTAACGGTCATCAACCACATCAACCGCTCGGCACGAGTACTTAACGTTGATTCGCCCGCCGGGGAATTTGACGAAGAATCGTCATCGACCGAGCTCGCAGCGGCGACTACCGAAATGGTGGTCCTCAGCCCCGTACTCGAAAACGAGGTCGTCGTTGACGAGCCCATGCCGGTCAGCGAAACAGCTCCCCAAAGCAGTACGCTCATCACGGCCGTGGCGACGACCGACGTTCCACAATTTGCCAGCACGCCTCCCTCCACCTCGACGCTGGCCGTCTGGGCACTCTTTTCCCGCAGGCCCACGGACGACTCTGACCCCGATTTCTGGCAATAGCGACTCCGTCGAGTGCCACTTTTCGTTACTGGCATCAGACTGGTGCGACCGCTCACTCTGGTAGCTCACGGTTTACTGCGCAAAGTCGCCTTGAGCGTATAATTGGGGCAAGATCTACGTAGCTGCCGCGAAAGCCCCGCATGTCCAATTTCAGTACCAGCACCTCACGCCGGAAACGGGCGCTTCATATCGAGGCGTTGGAGCTGCGCGAACTGTTAACGGTCGACATGACGGCAGAGGAACAACTGTTCATCGAGCTTGTCAATCGTGCCCGAGCCGATCCGCTGGCGGAGGTCCAGCGAAATCCGGACGTCGACGACCTCAACGAGGAAGTCGACGAAGACGACGAGATCTCACCGGATCCCAAACAACCTCTCGCACCCCATCAATCGCTGACCGACGCCATGGGCGGGCATGCAATCGACATGCTGCGCCGGGACTTCTTTGGTCACGTCAATCCAGATGGCGAGAGCCCCTCGGAGAGAGCTCGTGCTGCCGGGTATCCCGCGGGTGCCGGAGAGAACATTGCGTGGTTTGGAAACACGGGCGGCGTCAATCGCATCGAGGAAATCTACCTTCGCCACCGAGGACTCGTGGATAGCGTTGGTCACCGAATCAATCTGATGAACGAGAGCTGGAAGGAAATTGGGGCTGCAGTTTTCTACGGTAACTTCACCCAGGAAAATACCGAATTCCAGTCCATCATGGTTGGCACCCTGTTTGGAAATCGCGGGGGTAACAGCTTCATCACCGGCGTGGCCATCAGTGACCACATCGTGCCGAACAACTTTTACGAAATCGGCGAAGGCCTGGGCGACGTGACAATCACCGCCGTTCGCGAAGGCACCAGCGAAACCTACACCGACGTCACCGGAGCCTCGGGCGGATACGGAATCCGCGTGCCCAATGGGACCTACACGGTGACTGCCTCCGGCGGCAATCTGTCCCGTGAGATTACGGTACGCGCGGTCGAAGTTGACGGCCTGAATGTGAAAATTGACTTCAACAACTTCCGCATGCCCACCTACTACATCGAAGGCACTTTCTTTGATGATGCGAATGCCAACGGCCGGCAGGATGCCAATGAACGTCCGCTCGCCAATCGCACGGTATGGCTGGACCTGAATGATGATGGCGAGTTCGACGCCAACGAGCCGCGCATGGTCTCCGACAGTAGCGGTCGCTATCGCATCGACGGCCTGATGCCGGGCGACTATACGGTTCGGCAGGTCCTCCCCAATCGCTGGGAGCAAACGTTCCCGGCGGCCGGCAGCACGTTTGTGATTCCGCTGGTCGACCTCAACATCACCGGAGTCAACTTCGGCGCGAGCTCCGGGAATCTCGCTCCCGTTGCGAATGCCGACGAGGCTTCTGCCGTTGCCGGTCAGGCCGTCAGTATTTCCGTCACCCACAACGATTCGGATCCCGAGGGCAACCTGGCCGCGACAACCATCCAGATTGCCACGGCTCCACGTAACGGCACGGTATTCATCAACGAATCCCAGCAGATCGTCTACACCGCCGACTCAACGTTTTCGGGAGTAGACAGCTTCACGTATACGGTTGGCGATACGGAAGGATTGCGATCGAACAGTGCTCGCGTCACGATTGATGTCGCGTCCGCCAATCCATGGCAAAACCCGAATGAGCCGCTCGATGTCAACGGAGACGGCGGCGTCTTCCCGCTCGATGCACTACTCGTCATCCGCGAGCTCAACCAGAAGGGCCCCGGCCCCCTGGCGGAACAGCAGGCGGACCAGTATTTCTTCGATGTCAGCGGTGACGCCTTTCTCAGTGCAATCGACGCGCTACGCATCATCATTCACCTGAACAATCAGCCCCGCCCCGGTGGTGAACCGCCCGAGCCGACAGAGCCGATTCCACAAGCTCGCTCGATTGATGCCGCCTTCGCAATGGCGGTTGCCGTGCATGACGAAGACAGGCATGACGAAGACCTCGGAGACGAAGACCTGTATGACGAAGACCTGGACCTGCTTTGGCCCCTGACATGATGGCTGCTATGATTGGCGGCTTCCCACGAGTGCCAATCGCTGCGACAGGCTCATGTCAGATTCTCAAGAAAATCCATGGAAGACGCTGACTTCCAACGCACGATTCGAAAACCCGTGGATGCGAGTCGTCCAGAACGAGGTCATCAATCCGTCTGGCGGTGAGGGCGAATACACGGTCGTCCATTTCAAGAACCGCGCCGTTTCCGTGATTCCCATCGACGACCAGCAACACACGTGGCTGGTAGGCCAGTATCGTTACGCCGTCGATTCCTACGAGTGGGAGATTCCTGCAGGAGGAGCTCCGCAGGGCGAATCAACACTGGACTGCGCAAAGCGCGAACTGACCGAAGAAACAGGACTGGTCGCGGAGAAATGGGATCTGATCGTCGACGGTCTTCAGCTTTCGAACTCCATTACCGACGAACGAGCTTACACCTACGTTGCACGGCAACTTACGCAACACACCGCCTCGCCCGAGGAAACCGAACAGCTTTCTTTGCGGCGGCTTCCACTACAACAGGCGATCGACATGGCAATCGACGGCGAGATCCAGGATGGCTTCAGTGCGGTCAGCCTGATGAGACTTGGACATCTGCTACTGCGTGGAAAACTGGAGACAAACTGATGCGCATGACAAGACCGGGCGCGATCGCAATCCTACTGATGTTCCTTTTGAATGGGACACTCCTCGCGCAGGCTACCGAAATGCTGAAACGCTCTGCCCAATTCGTGGAAAAGCATGACGCAAACAAGGACGGCAAGCTGTCAGAGGACGAGTTTCCCAAGCAACTGAAAGCCGCTTTTGCTCGCGTCGACATGAACAAGGATGGCATGGTAACCGTCAAGGAAGATGCCGCTTATCGAGTCCGCCAAACCCGTGGCAAGATCCCGGCTGGCGTGACGGCTCATCGTGACCTGGAATACGCCAAAATCGGTGACAAGCGACTGCTGCTGGACATCTACGTTCCCGATACGACGGCTGACTCCGATGAACCGTTGCCCTTGATCGTGTGGATCCACGGCGGCGCATGGCGAGCAGGAAACAAGAAGAACTGCCCGCCACTTCGCTTCACTGACAAAGGATTCGTTGCGGCCAGCATCAGCTACCGTCTGTCGCAGGAAGCCCCATTTCCCGCCCAGATTGAAGATTGCAAAGCAGCGATCCGCTGGCTTCGCGCTAACGCCGTGAAATATCGCATCGATCCCGACCGCATCGGTGTCTGGGGTTCATCGGCCGGAGGGCATCTGGTCGCGTTGCTGGGAACTTCCGGCGATGTTGAACAGTTGGAGTCCGAGCATCAACATCAAGAACAATCCAGTCGCGTGCAGGCAGTCTGCGACTTCTTCGGTCCCACCGACTTCCTCAGGATGGATGCTGACTCACTGCCGGGCGGCCCCATCCAACATGACGCGGCGGATTCGCCCGAGTCCATGCTGGTGGGCGGCCCGATTCAGGAAAACACGGACAAAGTCGCTCGCGCCAACCCGATTACCTACGTTTCGCCGGACGACCCGCCCTTCCTGATCGTACACGGCGACAAGGACCCGCTCGTCCCATGGCAACAGAGCAAGTACCTCTATGAGGCGATGAAAAAGGCCGGGCTGGGCGAAACGACCGAGTTTCAAATCGTGAAGGGCGCGAAACACGGGTTTCGAGGAAATCCGGACGTTGAGCTGATGGTCGACCGATTCTTCGCGAAATGCCTGGGGAGCCCAAAAGCCAAGCCGCCAGCGGGGAGTCCCCCGGGGAACTGACCGCCGCGACAAGGCACGGTTGACGCAAATCGGGGCCGTCCTACGATAGGCAGTCTCGGGGTCCACTTTGCTGCCCGAATAACACAGACACTCAGAAAGTTCTATCAGGAATCACTCAAATGAAGTCCCCCGTTCGAGTCACGATCACCGGCGCTGCAGGAAACATCGGATACGCACTGGCATTCCGCATTGCGGCCGGCAACATGTTGGGACCCGACCAACCCGTCATCCTGCAGCTGCTTGAGATTCCGCCAGCACTGCCTGCCCTGCAGGGAGTTGTGATGGAACTGAACGACTGCGCGTTTCCGTTGCTCGCGGGGATCGTCGCAACCGATGACGCCAACGTCGCCTTCAAGGATTGCAACTACGCACTCCTCGTCGGTGCCAAGCCGCGTGGACCGGGCATGGAACGCAAGGATCTGCTTTCCCAGAACGGTGCCATCTTTGGCCCACAGGGCAAAGCCATCAACGACCACGCATCGAAGGACATTCGCGTATTGGTCGTCGGAAATCCAGCGAATACGAATTGCCTGATCGCCCAGAGTGCTGCTCCCAATATCGACCCGAAACAGTTCACGGCCATGACGCGGCTCGATCACAATCGTGCCCTCAGTCAGCTGGCGGAAAAGACGGGCAAGCACGTCAATGACATCCAGAAGATGATCATCTGGGGCAATCACTCGGCCACCCAGTACCCCGACATCAGCAAGTGCACGATCGATGGCTCGCCAGCGGCTGGAGCCGTTGAGCAAGGCTGGTATCGCGACACGTTCATTCCGAAAGTTCAAAAGCGTGGTGCTGAAATCATTCAGGCACGTGGCGCTTCCAGCGCTGCGTCCGCTGCTTCTGCCGCCATCGATCACATGCATGACTGGGCACTGGGAACGGCGGAAGGCGACTGGGTTAGCATGGGAATCCCTGCCGACGGCAGCTATGGGATCAAGCCCGGAATCATTTACTCGTTCCCCTGCACCTGCAAGAACGGCCAGTATTCGATTGTTCAGGGTCTGACGACGGACGATTTCAGCAGCGCCAAGATGAAGGCGACCGAAGACGAGCTGCGTGAAGAGCGAGCCAGCGTAGAATCCCTTTTGGGCTAAAATTCGTTGGGGCAGGATGCGAGCGGCTTTCGTTTCGGCGGAAGCCGCGGATCAAGGACAAGAGTGAAATGAACGATACTTCGCCAACCCCGGATTCTCCGGAAACGGAATCGGCCGTTGTGGAGCCTGCCCAGGTCGAAAGGCAGCACACCCCTTCGCCGTTCGATCATCCACTCTCGTTCCCCGCGCTGTTGTTGGTACTCGGACTCTGGTTTGGCTACGACGGCTGGTTGAACCCCGAGACGAAGTCCGTCGGATTCAACCGCATCATGTTTGGTGTTTTTGCCCTGGCATTCGTATGGACGCTGCGGATCGGTGTCCTGGAAATGATGGAAACCCGATCTGACGATCAAAGCGAACAGGGCGATTCCTGATACAGGAAGCCGTCGCGATCGCCGAACGGTATAGCGTACGCATTCCGAAGCGGCAGCTAACGTGCTTGCCGCTCAAGCGTCCCCGTTGGGATCTTCCCAGATCGGGGATTCCGTTTTCAGCTCGTCCAGCATCCCTTGCAGTCGCTGTTCGATCGTGTCCATCAACGGGTCCGATTCCGCTGCCCGATCTCGCTTCGGATTGACTTCGATCGGTTCGCCAACGTCAATGATGGCGTGGATATCGTGATGCGGAGTCACCCGGTCGGTTAGATCTTCCTCGTACCTTTCAACCGTCTCCAGAAGACGATCGATCGAGGGATGTTCAACCAGATAGTCCGGAGGATAGCTACTTACCTGCTGCGACAGATAGATATCTGCCAGTTGCTCCCACCGTCGGGCGCGTTCTTCCTTTGACAACGTGCCGGCAACCATCTCAGGCAGGATCCTCGTGCGCAGCGTTTTGACACGCGGTACGACCGGGCCATTTTGTGACGATCCGATCCAGTAGTCCTCGAGAGGCGACAGCAGCCGATCGATCAGGCCATCCAGTCGCTCGTGTAGCTTTCCTTCCTGCGGGCGACCAAAGTACTCGATCTCCTTCAGAGCCAGTAAGCCTTTGCCAACTCGAGAAATTCGGTCAGATAGCGAGCTGCGTTGACGATGGACTCGCCACGAAAACCGATGCTCGATCTTCGTTAGCACGGGATCAAGCACCTCGGCAAGGTCTCCACGAAATCGATACTTGATCGCCACCGGATGCACGACGACCTTGCTGTCAGGCTGGACCTTCTGGCGTTTCCTTGCACCCGCGCGAGCGATAAAGGCCACACCATCAAGAAGCGCCGTGAGCCGGTCATTCGTCCGCGTTACGGCTCCCTCGGGAAAGATGATTAACGGACGCTTTGCTTGCGCCAGCATCTCAATGGAAGTATTGAGTGCCTTACGATCGACTCCCTCGCGGTAGACACTGAATCCACCCATCTTCTGGATTGCGAACGCCGTGAACCAATCCTGCTGGTAGAGATGCCAACTCGCCATCGCAAAGACATGCGTCTGGCACTCCCTTGCCAGCCAGCCCATCACCACCGGGTCGGCGGGACGCGAATGATTGGGCGTGAGCAGAATTCCATTGCCCGCACGAAGGGAATCTCGCAATCGGTCCGCGTTGCGACATTCCCACGACGTGATACCGTGGTCCTTGTCCAGCCAACGATCGATCAATCGGAAACGCTGGATGAAACTCGGCCACCAATCGCCACGGTGGGGAGGGATGAATTCATAGGGTTTCTCAAAGACTATCTGCTGCATCGTGCGAACTCGTTGATCGAACCGGTTGCCCCGCTAAGCGGATGGGCACCATGTAGCCGTAGCTACTTTCGAAAACCTCGAACTCCAGCGCCTCCCAGAGTCACGATTCTAGACGTTGCAGGTCGAAGCGTCATCGCCACCGCCCGACGGCATTTCACGGTTTCTTGACGCATCCACGACCGAATTGACGGCAGCCAGGCATGCTCCGGGGGTTGCGGCAAGACCACAACGCGTTCGACTGCCTATCCAATCCCACTGACATGTCGGTAGCCAACTGACCTGGCGGCTCAGTCTTCGTACCCGTTTGGATGGGACTGATGCCAACGCCACGCCGTCTCCACGATCGACTCGATATCCATATACTGCGGTTTCCAGTCGAGCGTCTTTTGCGCGAGACTGGAATCTGCCACCAGTTCAGGAGGATCTCCCGGGCGACGTTCGCCAGCGACTTCCGGAATCTCGTGTCCCGTAATCTTTCGGCAGGCATCGATAATCTGACGCACGCTGGTGCCCTTCCCCGTACCAAGATTCAGCTTCAGGCCTTCGCCGGGTTTCAACAGCTCCAGCGCGCGAACGTGAGCGGAGCCCAAATCATCGACGTGAATGTAGTCACGAATGCAGGTTCCATCTGCGGTTGGATAGTCACTGCCAAAGACCGTGATGTGGTCCCGTTGCCCCAGAGCAACTTCCAGAACGAGCGGAATAAGATGCGTTTCCGGGCTGTGATCCTCGCCGATATCCCCGTCCGGCGATGCTCCGGATGCATTGAAATATCGCAAGGCGGCGTAGCCCCAACCATACGCGTGAGCGTAGTCCGCAAGCGCGTGTTCCACGACAAGCTTGCTGAAGCCATACGGATTGATAGGCTCCTGCCGCTCGGTTTCCGTAATGGGAATCGTGTCCGGTTCGCCATAGGTCGCCGTCGTGCTGGAAAAGACAATGCGGTCAACACCAACCGCTCGCATCGCTTCCAACAGACTCAACGTCGCAACAATATTGTTTTGGTAATACTTGTGCGGTTTCTCAACCGACTCACCGACGTAGGCGAAAGCGGCAAAGTGCATGACCGCTTCGATCGATTTTTCTTTCATCACGGACTGCAGCTTTTCGCCGTCCATGAGTTCACCCTCAATCAGTTTTCCGGGCAGGGCAGCACCGCGGTGACCATAAACGAGGCTGTCGTAAATCCACACGTCGTGACCGGCACGATCCAGCAATCGCGCCGCGTGCGAACCAACGTATCCAGCACCACCCGTTACGAGAATCTTCATACCAACGAACCTCTATTCCTGTTTTTGCCATGAATACGATGTTGTGCCTGGCTGGACAAGCGTAACACGTCCCAACGCACGTGAATTTATACAACCCGCCTCTTCCACACCAGCTATCGTATTTCCGGTGAATAACCGTCACATTCGCTGAAGTTGGCGAACGAATCGTTCGAAAACGATGATGCTTGGGTAGCTCGTTCGAAAAGTATTTACCCGCATGGCAAATTTACTCACGCCGTTCGGTCCGCCAGCACGTCCAGTTCGGCGCGTCAGCATGGAGTCGCGGCCCAGAAGCCCGACCATTCAGTTCAAATCGCTTTCAGTTCAAATCGCTTTGCCCGTACGCAGAAAACTCAAGGCACGACCTCGCGCCGAATCGCAGCTCAAGGAAAAATGGCTCGCGTCGTTCGTGCTCTACATCAAGAACGAATGCCACCTCGCCCAGAACACCGTCGAAGCCTATCGTCGCGACCTGCTGCGATTCTCCACATGGCTTGGTAACCGGAAGGTGGAAACACTGGATGTCTCCGATCTGTCGGACTACGCCGGCTGGCTTTCCGAGCAACAGCTGGCCCCGACCAGCATTTCGCGACATCTGGTATCCATGAAACTGTTCCTGCGTTACCTGCAGCTTGAAGGAGCACTCAAGGAGAATGCAGCCGAGTTGCTGGGCAGCCGGAAGCTCTGGGAACGAGTTCCGGAAGTCATGTCTCCCGATGTGGTCGAGGCATTCCTGCAGGCTCCCCGAATAACGGACACGTATGCCTGGCGTGACCGTGCGATGCTGGAACTCCTATACGCGACCGGCTGCCGCGCATCGGAGCTGTCAAACCTGCGCGTTCGTGACGTCTATCTCGACGAGCGGTATTGCCAGTGTCACGGCAAGGGTGACAAGCAACGCATCATTCCGCTGGGCGAATCCGCGATTTCGGCCGTGCGAGCCTACCTGGAAAAACAGCGAAGCAAACTGGCCGCCGGCGCCACGAGTCCGCCCGAGTGGCTACTGCTTTCACGAAGAGGTCGCCGCCTGCGTCGCGAGGCAATTTGGGTGCTCGTGAAGAAGTACGCGCAGCGGGTAGGAGCTCCACCCAATGTCAGTCCGCACACACTGCGACACAGTTTTGCGACACACCTGTTGGCCGGTGGCGCCGATCTGCGGCAGGTTCAGGAACTACTGGGGCACGCCAACATCACGACAACGCAAATCTATACGCACGTCGACACCTCGCGGCTCCAGCGAATCCACCGCGAGTGCCACCCAAGAGCCTAGCGGCACTACATCGGACCGCCCGCAGTCCGGCTACTAGATACCAGGTACTTCCGCCAGATACTGGATCAACGCCGCGTCGGCGTCCTGCGACTCGCGATTCGCCGCATCGAGTGAACGCAATTCCTCGTCGGTCGACATCGCAGTGGAAGTACTCGCCGCGATCGATTCAGCCGCAGAGGCCAAGGCATTTCTTTCGGCCGCAATCTGACTGAGCTGCATGAAGTCCGCGAAGTCGACGAGGCTGTCCCCGTTCAGGTCGCCCTCTTCAAGCGTCGATGAAGTGCTGCCGAAATTCCTCTGCATGGTCAGGAACAGTTCGAAAATGTCCATCTCTTGCGCAGGGTACTCGCCGGTAATCGTGTACTGCCCAATGCTGCCATATTCGGAATATCCGTCGACAGCGGGATCACCAAAGCCTGCTCCTTCGACGTACACGTAGTACGTGCCCGCCGGCAGATCCATGTTTACGTCAACATTCAACCGACGTTCAGGATTGAACTCCTCAATCACGTCGCCTTCGGCATCGTAGACGGTGGCCTTCAGGTCGATGTTCGTTCCGAATCGAATTCCGTCAATGTCCAACTCCAGTTCGCCAGCACCCATTTCCAGCACAAACACATCCCGGTCTCGTCCGGTATGGATGACGCCGGCCATTTCGAGTTCACCGTCCGCATTGGGCTCGAGCCGTGTCGCACTTCCACGCGTGTTGCGATGATCATCGCGACGATACTGAATGCGGTTCGCATTGGACGTGATAATCGCCAGGTCGCTCTCCGTGTTGCTGGCATTGTCGTACTCGCCACGACTCCACTGCGTCACCGCGCGATTGTAACCAGCGCCCATGATCGGAGCCCAGCCGGTTCGCCCTGTGCCGTAGCCACCGAAGTACTCATCCCCATCCAGCGTGCCGTCATGATGCAAACCAAACGCGTGTCCCACTTCGTGCGAGACAGCTTCCGCAATTCGCTTCTCGTTGCCACCCAGATTATTCTCAAAAACCCACACCGGAGTGTCTGACGTTGCCCGCCATGATCCGACGTACGCAACGCCGCCCGCCGATGCGAACCACTGATTCCCCGTCAGTTCGTCAACGTTCGTACTGATCATGACGCGAATGGCCTTTCGACCCTCGCGAAAATCCCGCGACGACGGCGATTCCGTGGTCACATCAATGTTGAACGGCGAGAAATCTTCCGATACGCGCTGCCATACGCGATCGATGACGTTGAGTTCCGCGGGGCTGAAGGTGAGCGGATCTCCGTCGTTGTCAAACGCCGACGCCTGAATCACACGACCGTTGTTGCTTTCGTTCCAACCGGTCCCCGAAATGTTTTGACCATTGAAGTCCAGATAGATTTTCTGCTCGGCGTCCGGGTTGCTGTGCAGGATGGGTATTTCGTCAATCGCGACAGTGCGCGTCTGTCCACTGGGAGACTCGGCGCCAATCGCATTATCCGCCTCCGCGAAAACGCCGTCGCCAAACACGGGCGTCGCATGTAGGTAGTAGCAACCGAACTCGTCGCTGATGAATGCCTGACCGTGCTCGTCGGCGTCATGATGGTCCTCTTCGCACCCGTGATCAGCGATTCCGTGATCACCCGACTCCATCCCGTTGGATGTCAGCAGGTACCGGGTTTCAAGGCCCTCGATGCAGCCAATGCGCCGCGCCGCCATTACCCTGCGCCTACCGCTTCCGTGTCTCTTCAAGGGTGAATCCACCAGAGACCCTTCCTGTTCAATCCCAGTTGCCTATCAAAGTTGCCTAGCGTTCTCGACTGATTCGAGCCTATCCAAGTCCCTTCGTTTCCGCAAACGGATGGGAGCCCACAGCATCATCGATGTGATCCTCTTTGCTTACCGCTGCGAATCGAACGTAGCGATTCGGCAGTTTGGAGAAGCGAAGAATCCGCAGCGTTTTTCGACAACCGGCGCACTTCCAGAACGAATAACCTCTTAAATGGCTGCAATTTGTCGATTCCAAATAGCAGGAACGTCCAGCGGTGCTAGAGTTCCTAAGCCCATGCACATTCCCTCAAACGAGGGGCAAACTTTTTCACGAGGCCAAACTGAATGAGCAACGACTTTTCGAACAACGCCAAAGGAGGTCTATACGGTGGTATTGGACTACTGTTGGCTGCAGTGGCTGTCCTGGTATTCATGTCGGTCTTTACGATCCAGGCAGGATTTCGTGGCGTGAAGACGCGATTCGGTAAGGTAACCGGGGCCGCACTGGGCCCGGGGCTGCACTTCAAAACGCCGTTGATCGAGTCCGTCGTTTCGATTGAAACCCGCGAACAGAAACTCGAGCAGGAAACGAGCGCGTCCAGCAAGGACCTGCAGACGGTTACGTCAAAAATCGCCGTCAACTTTCACCCGGTCCGTGAAGCAGTAACCGAGTTGTACGACACGATCGGCCTGGACTATCAGATACGTATCCTCGATCCCGCCGTCGAGGAAACCGTCAAGGCCATCACTGCCAAGTACACCGCCGAGGAACTCATCTCGAAACGCACCGTCGTGCGTGACGAAATGGAACGCGAACTTTCGAAGCGTGTTGAGCCCAACTACATCAAGATCACGAAGTTCAACATCATCAATTTTGAATTCTCCACCTCCTTCAACGAAGCGATCGAATCCAAGCAGACAGCCGAACAGGAAGCGCTTCGGGCCGAAAACGAATTGAAGAAAATCGAAGTCCAGGCGAGGCAGGCAGAAGAGACCGCTCGCGGTAAAGCCGCCGCCGTCAAACTCGAGGCCGAAGCCTCAGCGGAAGCTATCCGACTAACGGCCATTGCCGAGGCCGAAGCACAGCGACTGCTCGCTGAGGTCGTCAGCAAAGACGTCATTCAGCTGCGTGCCATCGAGAAGTGGGACGGGGTGATGCCTCGCGTCACGGGCGACGCGATTCCCATGTTCAGTATCGACGCTGCTGCGGAATCCAATCCGTAGTCTTCAATCGCAGTTGGGACTAACACCGGATGCAGCCGGAGCCCAGGCGGGTTCCGGCTTTTTTCATGCGCCGCGAAACAATACGTCGGCTACTTCGCAGCGCCCGACGCGGCGGGCTTGTCCGACCACAGGTACATCGCGGCTCCAGCGAGCACGATGATGACCATTTGTGAAATGATGAACACCCCGAGATTTCGCAGGACGCCCTCGGTGAATCCGTACGAGTGCAATCCGACCCCCAGCTCGTTCACGCCAAACCACGACCATGCCGTGGTGATGTTGCCAATGACGGCCAACACGGCGAGCCCCTTCTGACGGATCATGCCGCCCCAGCGAGCGTGCAGAATCAGGGCGTTCCACAACACGATGATCAGAGCACCGTTTTCTTTCGGATCCCAGCCCCAGAATCGCCCCCAGGAATCGTCCGCCCAGAGCCCACCCAGCACGGTGCCGACAAAGCTGAAGAAGATCGCAAAGCACAGCGTGCCGTAGATCATCGATGCCATCGTCTTACTGTAGTCCGGGTGCCGCCACGCGAGCGTCGCCAGATACAGAATGCCGAGCGCCCCCGCAACGAATGTCGTCAGATACCCAATCGTGATGCAGACAACGTGCGTCGCCAACCAGAATTGCGTATCGAGAACGGCCTGCAGGACCGTAAACGTGTCACCATCGGCAGCCAGAGCATAAGCAATCTGCAGTGTCGAAAAACCGGCAATCGCAGCCACGGCATTGCCAATCCCCAATGCGGAGACTTTGGACCCGCCGCGACCATGCAGCAATTCCAGAATCAGCCCCAACGCCACGGCTCCCCAGCCGATAAAGACCGCGGAGGAGTAGAGATTGGTTACGGGTGGTCGACCCGATATATAGATTCGCGCGATAAGAGCAAACGAGTGCAACACAAACGTAAATATGAGCAACCAAAATGCCGTGCGATTCAGGACGCGGAACTTGTCGAACGCCACGGAAACCCATGCTCCCGCCACCAAGACAAACGACACGATGTACAGAACCAACGAGTACTTGAATGGCTGGGCGAAGTTGAAGAAGTGCTCGAATCCGACTTTCGTCTGATCGAAGTTCGTTGGCGGTTCGTCCGCCAACAGCTTCTGATATTCTTCCAGGGAATCGTTGAAAGTCTTCGTTTCGTTTTTGGCATAGGCATTCAACATGCTATCCCACATCAACGTACCGGCCGGCACTTCTGCCTTGTTGGGAATCGGAAGCTGTGCTACGTAAGCCTTGTTCCACGCCGTTGCAAATGCCTCCCAATCGGCGTCACCACTGGGAATCGACAACGGCGGCTGAAGCCTTGCCAATTGCCCCTCGATCTGCCCAAGGTTTGACACAATATTCTGAATCATCTCCAACCGCTTGGTAACAGCTTCCCTGTCCTCAGCGAATTCCTCCTCGGTTGGGAACGGTGGAATGACTCGTCCAAACGCCGCCTGAATCAGCAACACGGCGCGAATGCGACGTTCCACCTCGAACAACTTGCGATGGTAGAAGCTCAACTGCTCTTCCGGAATCGCTCGGGCCTCCGTCAACTGCTTTTCCAGTTCGGGAATCTTGTCGCGAAACTCCGCAAGAGAATAGCGAAATCCTTTGCGACGATTCAGACCAAGCGTCGCAAGAACATCGAGGTTGTCGATTCGATAGACGCGATGCTTCTCCGCATCTGGTGACTCGGACATCACGTCCATCATCCAGCGAATCGCCGGCAGTTGTGGCACACGATCACTGTCCGGTTTGCGCATCGATTCGTCATCGAACGTTTCCTTGTTGGAGACGATGCGCAGCGTGTTGCGTGCCAGCGTATCGAGCGGCTTCACGCGTCCCTGGTAGACGACAGGCAACTGCCCGAATTCGTGGATTCGCATGTTCGCCTTGGTATCCGTTGGCGAGCGAAATTTCGAACCGACATAACCCGCAAAAATCAGGACGATGGCAGCCGGCACCACATAGGCCCACATGGGAATGGCAACGGCAACTTCATCCGCCTGCAACGACAGACGCGACAGGAATCGCCAAAGCGTTCCCGAGAAGTGCACCAGCATGCCAACCGCCACCAACATGCAGCCAACATACGGCATCATCCATCCGGTATTGGTGACCACCTGCAAAACCGTGTGTTCGCCCGTACGGTCGGAATGGTAGCCGCTTTGGTAGAACGTCTCGCCTGCATATCGTAGGGGGTTGTTCATCCAGATCTTGAAATCGCCCACCGTCTCATCCCCCGCACGCAGGACGACGTCCGACGAGTAGTTCATGGGCGTATTCGTGCCGAGATAGTCGTCCTTGCGGACATCCTTCAGCGACAACGAATATGGCTTGTAGGTCCGCTTGTACCGCAACGAAACGTTGTAGGTCTTGCCGTCGACTTCGACCTCTTCGGCGACATCGCGATTGGTACCCCACTGCGACAACAGATACTTGCCCAGACTCTCGCCGGATTCTTTCTCCAGAAACTCGACGTACGCCGCCGCTTCGTCGACTTCTCCGCCATCGGTACCCGATGACGCGCGTGCCTCTTTGGCGATGAATTGCATGCCGAGGCCTTTGGTCGCCGGGTTGTCATCATCCTCGCCAACCTGCTGGACACTGGCGTTCTTCAGGAACTTCTCCACCTGAATATCGAAAGGCAACTGCCCATCGGAGATCAACGGCACGCCCTGGTCTTTGCTACCAAACGAAAACCGTGACTTGCGGGGTACGAGTCGGGAACCGGGCACGACCGAGACGGCGTCACTCTCTTCATCCGTGGAGTCAACGACGGCCAGCTCGATGGAGCGAATGTCGCGCAGGTAGTTCACCGTCTCGCCTTCGCTGAGACTCATGCGGCCCTCGACGGCGTACTGGCCGACGAAGAATTCGCTGAACATCATCAGTCCGATACCCGCATGCAGCAGCACGATGCCCGCGCGTTTTTTGAAGGTCAACAGGCAACCGATCAAGAGTACGATTCCCGCGAGACCGCCCTGTATGAGTTGCCAGAGAATTCGCAGCGAGGATGGTGAGGGAATCGTGGTGCAGGCCCATGCCGCAAAACCGCCGCCGATAATGGCAAGCCCCAGTAGCCACGCACGCGTCGATGCGTTGGGGGACATTGCCATGCCAATTCCGCTCGCCACAGCCGTAAGGATCAATCCGGCCCGAACGACGTACCACAGCGTTTCCCAACTGAAAGGCGGCTCGCCCTGTAGACCACTCTGATTGTGCCCGCTGGCGATGACCCACCACGTCACCAGCGAACCGATCGCCATGACCACCAGCCCCAACAGGAGTTCGGGGCCCTTGGCCTGAATCTTGAATCGCACCAGATGAGCGGCGACCAGGTTCAGTGCCATCAGCACTCCGATCAGAAAACCGCCCGGCATGGGAAACGAGCCCGGCACCTTGTCCGCCAGTGACGGGAACCACGATCGCGGGAAGAACACCTGAAAGTCGATCCATGCGATTGTCGAACGGAAGTAAACTTCGATCACTTCCCACATGTCCATGTCGACCTGCGCAAGCGTCCCGACAAAGATGATGAAGATCGACAGCGCGAACAGCACGACAGTCAGCTTGAGCGAGGCGATCGGCCGAAGAATGGCCTGCGCCCATGCCGCCATTTCAATGCTGTTATCTGAAGGCAGTGAGGACTCGGAGGGAATTGCACCAGTCGCCATGACCTGAACTCTCTTGAACTTGTGAACCTGGCGACCGCAATCAGTCGTTGCGACCGCTCGAGGAATTACTTGAATTTGATTGTGGACAGATACTCGCGGAACGCGGCCGCTTCCTTTTCCACCGCCGCTGAATCACCCATCAATTTGAAGAACCAGACCGAACGCCCCCGGGGCACCATCGCCACCGTGATGCTCTTCGCTTCTCCTGCGATTGCGATGTACATCGAATCCTCGCCACTCACCTGGATGGCTTCGGCTTCGATGTCATCTTCACTCTCGAGTGGCTTGAGCCCAACCTGACCACGCCAACGGTCAATATTCGCTTTGACACCACCGCCGGCCTGCGACACGGAAATCGTGGCGGTCGCACCGTCGTGTTCTACGGTGTACTTCGCCAGCTGCATCATGCCAGCCTTTTGTTCGGTCCAGTCGTCCGGGGTCGTTCCCGTGAACGCGGACGACCCTGTCGAGGCAGCCGCTCCCGAAGACGGGGCTCCGGTACCGGGTCTGGGGCCAGCGTTCATGCCCGGTCGCATACCGGGTCGACCTCCGCCGGCCATGGGTGCCATCGCGGCGGAACTCTGTTTGCCTTTCAGGTCGACGACCGTGACATTCAAGTCGTCGGCCGTCTTCACCTTGTAACTCATCTGCGAAAGCTGAGCGGAAGTCAGCGGCCCAAGCCCGACCTGCCCTCGCCAGCGATTCACGTTATCGAGGATGTACTTGCGTTCGGGGCCCGGTGGCAGCGGAAGCTTGATTACGGAAAACTGGACATCGCCAAGCTGTAGATTGGCGTATCGCATGCCAGATCCGGGCTGCTCTTTCCAGGCGTCGCCGAGATCCCACTTGGGTTTTTCCGGCTCGGCGAAATCCAGACTCGTCAGCAGCTTGTCGAAAGCGTCAGTCGCGTTGTCCGCAAAGTCAGCGACGGGTGCCATGCCTTTGATGAACCACGCTGCCTGATCCTTGAGAATCATCGCCGCCAGCATCCGGTCCGTCGGATCTTCAATCGTCAGCGGGGCACTTTCGGTGGATGCCTCGGGCCCATCCAACGGAATCTGAATCAAATCATGCTTCTTCACCCGATATGAAACGATCGGCTCCTCTTGCTGACAGCCCACGCAGGGGGCCAGAACGGAGACCAGAACGAGCAAAAAAACACGCTGAAAGCGACCAGTGCGGCGCACAGAATTACCTCAGAAGATCGAAAAAGGTGGGCGTAGGGCGGGCACTCCCCGCCGTTGGTAAGCAAACGATCCCCATGTTCCTACACCGCATTATAGCGCGGTAGGCAACAGAAGGTACATTGCCCTCAGCGGCTCCCATCGACCTTTCTGGTTGGCACTGACGGTGTCGCGGTCGGGGCGGGGCGAGCCAGACCGGCTACTGGTCTGATATTGCGGGATACGGAAAAGCGGCCGGACTTCAGAATGAAGCAAAGATTGCCTCACTGCACCGGCAATCGAGGCACATTCGATCCGAGTAACGCACGCTCGAGACCAATTTAGGCCATCAGGCTCATTCGACGGGAAGAAGTTTCAAAACCCGGATTCCCAGCCCCGCAAAGTCTGCGGGGCCGTTTTCGCTGGTGGTGTGAATCTGGTCCTAGCCCGTCAGCATATTCATCAGCGAAGTCGTGATGCTGAACGGTTCGTTCCAGGTCCAGACGTTGCGAGCCACATCCAGGGCCAACAAACCGCAGATACACATGAAGAGTGCCACGATCACAAGGCTCACGATATTCCAGACGGAAAAATCTGCATCCTCAGCCGCGGCTGCCGATACGGTTGCCGCCGCAGCAGCAGCGCCACCTACAGCGGCAGCTCCAACAGCCGGAGCAGCGTCAAGTCCGCCATCAGCCAGTGGATCGTCATCGGGTACGAGCATCGTCGCAGCCGATTCGTCAAACTCATCACTATCCAGTGCGATGACCTGAGACCCACTGTCGTCCGATTCCTCGTCGAGGTCGCCGTCGCCAGAGACTGGCGTCAACATGAACTCGTCATCCGTCTGAAGGCCATCGCCAGCATCTGCCGCGTCTGCCTCCAGTTCGATTGCGTCGTCTCCCAGTTCGAGAGATGAGTCGATGCCCGATCCCATGTCCGAGACGTCTTCGAGTGAGATTCCGCTGTCCGACGGGTTCGACAGGTTGATACCACTGTCGCTCGCGCCGAGTGTAATGTCGCTGCCCATGCCACTGCCGAGCAGATCATCGTCATCGAGATCAAGATCGATCGATGAATCAGCCGCGATTCCCGATTCCGCCGCCGAGTCGCCGTCCAGGTTCAGGTCGGAATCGTCCAGCGACAACGCGTCGCTGCCGGATAGCGAAAGCGAGGAGCCTGCCGAACCCGTTGTGGCGTCATCGTCCAGCGAAAGATCGATACCACTTTCGGAGGAGACAACCGCTGCGCCCGTTCCGCCTTCGTCGAGAGCCAGCAGATCGGAGTCTCCCGAGAGTACATCCGAGGCTCCCGCAGCAACATCAATGTCACTGTCGGCAGCAAGTGTCAGATCGCTGCCGCCGGCATCCGGAGCAAGCGACAAATCGTCGTCGGTGGCCAGACCAAGGTCGCTATCGCCATCACTGGCAATGCCAATGTCACTGTCCGTCGCCAATGAAAGATCACTTCCGCCTTCGGACGCGGGAGTCACATCTTCGACGGCGATGTTAATGTCGCTGTCGGCGGCAATATCGTTTGCCTGTCCAATGATCGTACTGCTTGTACTGTCGTCGCTACGACCAAGCTCCTCTTCGGAGATCAAAATCGAATCGGCGTCATCACCGTTGTCGTCGTCAAGCTGCAGCTCGCCTACGTCAATCAGGTCATCATCCTCGTCAACCTGGATGGTGCCCGTATCCGCTTCGTCGGCATTGAGCGTCCCGCCAAAGTCGTCGGCTCCGTCGGACAATTCTGACGCCACACGGTCCAGCTCCGTTGCCTTGAATTTCCAGCTCGCACCGTCGCGGTAACCGAAGATCTTCTTCTGGTCCACCATCTCCGTGAGCGCCTCTGGCGTAATCCCCAATTTCTCGGCAGCTTCCTTGAGCTCAATCAACTTCGCCATTCAATCTGCTCCACGCGATATTCACGATGACCTGAGTGTCGGTCAGGACTGGTTGTTGTTCTTGGTCCCACGCGTTCGCCGCCAGGGCGAGGGTAATGGGCTGCCTGAAGTGCCGGAGGAGTAAGATGTGCAGTTCAAGGTAAGTAAGTCGCCGGCACAGGCTGGGTGTTCCGAAGCCCTCATTCTAAAACACCACATCCTTGATTCAAGGCATTTGTCACGGAACCTTGTGCCACGATTGACTTTATGCTCATTCCGTGGGGTTTTTACGGCAGGGCCCGTCAACGTGTAAAGACAGTGGAACAAAACCGGGGAGTTCATAAACTCGAAGTCACCGACTGTATCGTCCGAATTGGCACCGTCGACGTGACCGGCGCCAAGGATTCTCATCCGATTCCTCGTCCACCTTTGCCACGTCTGGGCAAGACGGACATTGGTCGGATAATTCAAATGCCTTCCATCAACCACACTCCGCCGGGACTGCAATGTATCGCGTCACACGTCGAATTGACTTTTGCTACGGACATCGCCTGCTGAACTACGACGGCAAGTGCAAAAACCTGCACGGGCACAATGGACGAGCCGAAATTGCGATCGCCTCCCAGTCGCTCGACAGCCTCGGCATGGTGCTGGACTTCTCCGAAATCAAACGTGTTGTGACCAAGTGGGTCGACGACACGCTCGATCATCGGATGATCCTGCACGAAGACGATCCGGCCGTCGAGTTCATGCGGGAACTGGGCGAGCCCATGCATTTGATTGATTCAAATCCAACGGCGGAAAACATCGCCCGGCTAATCGGTGAGTTCGCCGTGACACAAGGATTCCCGGTAACGCAAGTTGACCTCTGGGAAACGCGGGCTTGCTACGCCACGTGGGTCAACGATGATTTCAAGTTCGAAGGTTGAACCCGAGTGCACGGGCAGACGCTCTGGTTCAGCAACAAGACCTGGTAACTGAAGCTCAACCGGCCAGTTCGTCGGGAGCGAAAGGCGCATAAAAAAAGGCCTGGTGATGATCTGAGCTCAGACCACACCAGGCCACCCCCCCTGGGTGTATCCATTTCGCCGACGAAGACGACGGATGCACGTGCGAGATGTTATCGACGACGCAACCGTCGAACTTCGAACAATTCTCACAAACTCACATTCATCCGCAACGTTCGCAATCGAACTGATCTTCCCCCTCTGTAGTCAAACCTACGGAACTTTCCCTTCCATCGATTTCCGCTCATTAAACTTTGCGGGTTGATCCGATTCTGTGGATGGCGGAACTGCCTGATCGTCAGGCAAGGACGTAGCGGCATGCAGGCGTGACTAGCTTGATGGAACTGCTAGCCGCCGTGACGCACAAACTGCGAATCACGACTGCGACATATTGAAAGGAATCGACGTGTCAAAACCAAAGAGCAAGAGCTTCACATCCATCGTCGTTGAATCCCTGGGCTGGCCGCTGTTCTGGGGCATGGCGGCAACCGTGGCGTTCTATCTGCTGATTGGCTTCGGCATCATTCAAAGCCAGCTGGTCTCGCGCTACTTTGCCGGTCACCCGGTCGAGTACGTGGAAACCGCCCTGTTCTTTGTGGGCGTGATGGCACTGCTGCTCAAAGCGGGCGACCTTGCCTTCCAGTTCCGTTCGGTTCCCGAGACAGAACTCTCCGAACCCGCCGAACACGGGGACTCGGTCGACACCGTCGGATCGCTGCTCGACGAAGTGGCCAGCTTCCCGGCTCGCATTCGAGATAGCTACCTCGCGAAACGACTCCACGGCGCACTCCGGCATGTGCAACGGAACGAGTCGGCCGAAGAAATCGACGTACAACTGCGTTACCTTTCCGACATGGATGCCGAACGATCTCACGAGGGTTACTCGCTTGTCAGAATGATCGTATGGGCCACGCCCATGCTGGGTTTTCTGGGCACGGTAATCGGAATCACGATGGCGTTGGGCAATCTTTCACCGGAGGCACTCGTCGACGCGCCGAAAGAAGCCATGCAGGGCCTGCTCGCTGGCCTGAGCGTGGCGTTCGACACCACCGCACTCGCGCTGTCGCTTTCGATCGTCCTGATGTTCGTCCAGTTCCTCGTTCGTGAAGTGGAAACCCAACTCCTGGGCGTCGTAGATCGCAAGGCAGAGGATATCCTCTCCGGACGTTTCCAGTCCAAGGGCACGTCGACGGACCCCAACGTCAATACGATTCGCATGATGTCCGAGAAGGTCGTCGAATCCGTTGAAGAACTCACCAGCCGCCAGGCGGAAATCTGGGGCACGGCCCTCTCCGCGACGCAACGCCAGTGGAGCGACGCCCTGCAATCGACCAACGGCGCCGTACAGACGCGATTCATGGAAACACTCGATGAGTCCATGAAATCCCACGCTGAAGCTATGAAAAACGCCGAACGCGAAGCCAGCCGCGAAATGATTCAGCGCTGGTCGAACGTTCAAGCCGGCATGCAGGAACAGGCTTCACTGCTGGCTGCACAACACGAAGCGATTACCGAACAGGGTAACGTGATGCTTCGCGTTCTCGATGCCACCGGCGAGGTAACCAAGCTGGAAACTTCGCTAAACCAGAACCTCAACGCGCTCGCGGGAGCCAAGAACTTTGAGGACACGGTGATGAGCCTGTCGGCGGCAATCCAACTGTTGACTGGACGGCTTGGCATGCAAACTTCCGAGTTGAATCTGCAAACGAAGAAGGACATCGCAGCATGAGCGGACGGCGCAAGATTCGTGATAACGTCGGCATGAATCTTTTCCCGTTCATGGCAGTTCTGATCTGCACAACGGGAGCTTTGATCATGCTGCTTGTGGTGATGGTGCAGCAGGCCCGCGTGCGCGCCACCGTCGACGTCGCCATGCAACCGGTAACTCCCGATCCGGCAGTGGCCATGCTGGTGCGGGCCAACGCACAGACGAAAGCGGAAAATGATCGCATCCAACGCGAGAACGAGAAGGTCCGGGCCCAAAACGAACTCACAAAGAGCGAGAACGAGCGAATCGCCACGGAGAACGAGATTCGGCTGGCTCAACACGAGGAAGACAAGCGGCTCGCCGAACAACGCGCCCAGGAGATAGAAGACCTGAAATGGGAGACGTCGATTCTGACGCCCTCCTGGCAGAAGACAATCGAGCAATTGGCCGATCAACGCCTGGCGCTCAGCCATATCGAGGCACACACTCGCGAGCTTTCGGAAAAGGCTTCTCAAATGCAGGCCGAAGCGGACATGATTGCCGCCGCCGCTCGCGACGAGCTGCTGGTCCGTGAAAACTCGCAACAGGACCTTGAACAACTCAAGAACGAGATTGCCGCGAAAAAGGACGAAGCCGAAGCAATCAAGAAAGAAGCTGCCAACAGTCAGAAGAAATATGCACTCATTCCCTATGACGGACCGAGCGGAACACATCGACCGCCGATCTATGTCGAATGTCTGCCGGATCGTGTGGTGTTGCAGCCTGAAAATGTCGTGCTGATTGGTGATGACTTTCGGCCACCGCTTGAACTCGACAATCCGCTGGCCTCGGCGCTCCGCGCGAAGCGTGAATTCCTGCTGGAAAACGGTTTGATCGACGGGCAGAGCGAACCGTACCCGCTGCTGGTCGTCCGGCCGGGATCCGCTTCATCGTACGCTGCGGCGCGTTCAGCGATGACGGCGTGGGAATCTGAATTTGGGTACGAACTGGTCGAAGCGGACCTTGAACTGGATTACAAGCCTGCCAATCGACAACTCAAGGAGTTGCTGGAGGACGTGGTCATCGAATCTCGCGGCAAGCGAGAACGAATGCGTCTCGCAATGCGATCGCGCCGGCCATCTCAGCCCGAGCTTCTGCGGCCATCCATCAACGGTGGTTTCGAAACCGTTCGCGGCCGAAACGGCTCGGGCAGCGGCTTCGGCAACGGACGCGGATTTGGGGACGACTCTGGATTCGGCGGCGGGCAAGGTCCTGGCGGCGGTAGCGGCAATGGATTCGGCAATGGATTCGGCGCCGACAACGGCGGTTTCGGCAACGCCGGCCGTGGTGATTCGCTGGCGGGAAGTCAGGCCAACGGTGGCCGTGGAATGACAAGCAGTGGCCGATACTCATCAGGTTCCGCGTACGGACCAAACGGTGCGCCCAACGACGGCCGCTTCAATGGCTCCGGTTCCGAAGCCACGAACCGCTTCGGTGGTCCCGGTGGAGACTTCAACAACGCTCGCGGCGGCTCATCGAATGTTGCCCAGTCGGGAAATCGATTTGAAGGTGCGAATTCACAATTCGGCGGCAGTCCCGGCGGTTCGCAATTCGCGAACAGCGGGTCTTATGCGGGCGGGTCAGGCGGTGCGGGACAGAACGGCTCCGGCAACTCGGGCGCCACGCAAGACGGCGAAGGCTCCAATGGTTCACAGCAGGCCTACCAGGGTCAGTCTGGCCCGGGACAATCGATGGCCGGCGCACTCGCGGGGCAGCAAACTCGCGGCGCGGGAGCTGGCGGGAACTCGTCGACGGCGACCGGTTCTGGCGGAAAAGGTGCCAGTGGGTCAGGCGGTTCCAGCGGATCTCAGGGACAAGCCGCATCCGGTGGAATGGCCGCTTCGGCGACCAATTTCAACTCGAACCAAAGCCTCGCAAACGGCCGCGGTCGCAACTGGGCCCTGCCTCCGTCACAGCCCGATGCGGTCGGCATCAAACGCCCCATCAAAGTCATGTGTAGCGGCGAAACACTGCTGCTGGTTCCGGAACGCGGCACCCGACAGGAAGTACAAATCTTCCGTCACAACGGTGCGGTAACGGGCGTTGTTGATCCCTTCGTCGAGGCCGTACGTTCCCGGATGGAAACGTGGGGAATCGCGGGACGCGGCATCTACTGGCGACCCGTTCTCCAGGTGCAGATCCGTGACAACGCAGACGCCAACTACAACCAACTTCTCAAGCTTCTTGAAAACAGCGGCATCGAGGTAACGCGCGAGCCATGAGACGACAGCAGGAAGCCCTATCGGAAGCAATCGGTACTGACGCGTTTCTCGACATCGTCGCGAATCTCGTTGGCATTCTGCTCATTCTCCTGATGGTGATTGGGGCACGAATGGACGACGCCACGAAGTCCGTCGCCACACCGCCGCCAACAAGCACTCAGCCGGCCCCCGAGGTCATTGCTGCGCTGACTCCTGTCGAGCCGTTGCCCCCGGTTGCGAGCCTGCAACTGCCCGAGTTGGAGATTCCGGATCCCAACGAAGCCCGACTGGAATTGAGCCGGTTGAAGCAGAGTATCTTCCAGGCGGACGAAGAAGCGAAAAAACTGAACCTCGCCATGAAGCTGCAAAAGATCGAACGCGACAATCTGATGCTGGCGGTGACGAACGCAGAACGTGAGCTGGAACGACGAAGAAATTCGCTCAGTGAAGCCCAACGCAATAACGTCTCCAACGATCTCGAACGCAAACAGGCAGAAGAGGAATATGCCAGCATCGTCGACCAACTCGAGATGCTCAAGCAAACCGCCGAACAGGAGCAAACCGAGGTACTGCAGCACATCGCCACGCCGATCGCCAAGACCGTCTTCGTACGTGAAGAGCACTTCCGCCTGAAGAATGGGCGACTGCTATACGTACCGATGAACGAGATGACAAACGTCCTGCGACGCGAAGCTCCGAAGAAGATGTGGAAGCTCAAGAACGCACAGCAGACGACAGAAGCAATCGGCCCGTACCTTGGGTTCGAAATGCGCTACACGCTGCGGCGCAATCGAGTTCCCTATCGCACCGAGTCGGGCGCGACGGCGGCTCGTGAAGTTGTCGAGCTGGATCGTTTCGTCATGGTGCCCGTAGGTGCGACGGATGGCGAGTCCATCGATGACGCCTTGAACGCCACTTCTGCATTCCGCAGCCGATTGAGTTCCTGGAATCCGCGCGAAACGATTGTCACCGTTTGGACGTATCCTGATAGCTTTGGGGACTTTCGCAAGCTAAAAGCCGAACTATATAAGATCGGTTATCTCACCGCCGCACGGCCATTGCCGGCGAATCAACTCATCAGTGGCTCACCACAGGGAACTCGGTCGGCCGCTCAATAGAAACCGCTCCCCCATTCTGGATAACGCGTGACCACTCGCATTGACGATTAAAACCAAAGTGTGGGTTACGCACTTTCTACGCTGCAACTAACGTCAAGACTCATCCGTGTTCTGTTGACTTGAGTCGAGGCTGTCCCGTGAAGCGTGCTGTTTCTTCTATCGTTCTCCTAATTGGTTGTTGCGCTGCCGCCCCTGGTGATGTGGCCATTCAGATTATCCAGGTCTGCGACGATGCCGGCGCGGACTGCACCGACTTGGGCCTGAACGACTCGAACATCGCGGCTCCCAACGACTACGTCTATGAAACCCAGATGCAAACGATCTGGGATCAGGTACCCGGTGTAGGCACGCTGAACTTTTCGTACACCACCTGGAACAATACGGCAGCCCAGCAACTAACATCGGCGGAACGAACCGCCCTGTACGGTGCTGCATGGGTTGGCGGTACACAACCTCCTACCGCCCCTGCGAACACCTTGCAGATCTTCTTCGTCAAAGATCATCCCGGCACCTGTACGATTGCCGGGTGCTACGACGGCTCAGCAGGAAAAGGCTGGGAAGCCAATCCACTGGCGAACCCTAACTTCTCTGCAAGAAATGCCGGAAACGCGCAACTGGGACTCACCGGATTCAGCACGAACGGTCGGGCGGTGATGGCTAACAACGGATTCGCGAGCGATCAGCTCGCCGGTACACTGGCTCACGAAATCGGCCACCTGTTGGGCCTGCGACATATCAATGACGATGCCGCCGCTGGTACGACGACCGACCCGAATGTAACGCTGGAAGATAACGTCGCGAATCTGATGTGGTCCGGAGGTGAGGGGCCTGACTTCGACAACAACCTGTCACTCGTCGAGAATTTCCCGTTGTCCGCGGCACAGAAGACGGCCGTCGTTCTCAACGGTACGGCACAGGGATTCATTACCGCCGTACCGGAGCCCTCCGCGTTTCTTTTCATGGGGCTTGCGAGCTTACTGGCGGTTGCCAGGAAGAAACGGCTGTTGCGTTGAAGTGATCGTGCGCTTCACCAATTGATCTCAACCGGCGCGCCTGCGGCAATGCCCAAAAAGCGGCTGGCGTCGTCGCCCACCAGCGCCAACTCAAGAAACCCGCTGGCTCCCTCATAGGCGACGAACGTCATGTCCGGTTGGCCATGGTCTGTTGGATGGATACCGACGGTACGGTGGCCTTCACATGTAATCGTGACACTCGTATCTCGCGGTAGCCCCGCGAGCTTGCCGACAGCAATATCAGTCACCACATCGCCCGACTGTGAAATCGATGCCACCTTCCCGCTCAGCTTTGCCACAACGTTTCCCTCTTGGTGCGTCCGCAGTGTTCGCCCACAAGTATGACTTCGCCCACAAGCATGACCTCCACGACTCGGTGCGAGCGAACGGGCCGCAATTGTACGTGTTCGTCGCTTTGGGCGAAATGTTGTTAGGTGGATCGCCGGACGGTCACCATGTCCGCCTCCGTACCGTCCACCTGCAACAGCTCAGCGGCGTTTCCGTTGCAAATTGCGATTTCAAGCCAACCTTGCGAGCCAAAAAGAGCTACCACCCCACCCGGTGGGTAGGATGAATACGTCTTCACAATCGGAAAACGCCGCCCCCCGAATGCGACCTGCAAGCCAACGTTGCTGCCGGAGATTTTCTGACAGTCGGCCGCCGAAATATTGGTAACCAGATTTCCAAACGAGTCGATCTCCACAATGGCTCCCACGATCTCGTCCGATGTAATTTTCGGTGGTACCGAATCCAGCCTGACTGGACTATGGCAGATCGTCCGCGCCAACTCTTCAACAGAATTGCCCGCCGCAAGGTGCGCCGCCACGGGCCCCATGATGTCCCTTCCATGAAATGTCGCGGACACGTTGGCTCGCCAGAACTCTGCGTTGTCAACAATTCGCACATCGGAATCGTCGTCCAGAACATGCGTCAGCAAGCCATTGTCCGGGGCGACAAACCACTGGTCTTTGTCGCGGACCAGCAAGATCCGTCGATCCGAACCAACCCCCGGATCGACGACAGCGACGTGGACAGTGCCCGCAGGATAGCAGGTAACGAACTGCCTGATCGCTCGTGCACCGGCAACGACATTCTGTGCCGGAATGGAATGCGTTGCATCAACAATCACTACGTCGTTGCAAACGGAGAGAATGGCACCTTTCATCTCCGCGACGTACGGACTGCCTTCGCCAAAGTCGGTAGTGAGTGTGATGATTCGACGCATTTCGCAGCCGTCCCTGTTGTCCAAAGTGTCCGCGCAATTCAGTGCATAGGTTATGCAATGTCACTTACAAGCCGGGCGTTAGATTTTCAATTTCAGTTTCGGAGAAACGCCATTTCGCCTGCCTGCCAAAGCGGCAGACATCGAGCCTGCCATTGTCGTACCTGATATCGTCGGCGGATGTCAAAAAAGGCGTTTCGACCCGAAAAAACGCCCATTTCAGTGATTTGGCATCGCTTTTGCAAATAGGAAAAATCGAATCGGGTTGCTTGCGATTCCGGGCAATAGCCCTGAACGACAAGCGAATTACTCGTGGAACAGAGAAGAGTTTATTTAGCAATTAGTCCAGGAGGACCTACACATGACTCGTACCTTTATGCCTTTTCGAAATGGTAATATCGCGCCACTGGAAGACCTGGCTCGCGAAGTCGACAGCCTGGTCCAGAATATCTTCGATCCAGAAGATCGCACACAGAAGTTTACTCCGTATGCGAACCTTGCGGAAACGGAAACAACCTATGAGCTGACTCTCGATCTACCGGGCGTCAACGCAGACGATGTTTCCGTTGAATTAAACGACGGCAAGCTGATCGTCGCTGGTGAACGAAAGTCAGAAACGGAAGAAAGCGGAAAGACCTTCCATCGCGTTGAAAGACGCTACGGCAAGTTTCGACGCGTCCTTTCGATTCCGGCACCGGTCGATGAAGGGCAGATTCGCGCCGAGTACAAGGACGGTGTGCTGAGCGTTGTGCTACCCAAGAGCGAGAAGCTCAAAGTCACAAAGATTCAAGTGAACACCGCCTAAGGCCGGTATTCACTTGGGCAGATTCCGCACGAGCCGTACCGTACTAGTCGGTACGGCTTTTTTTGCAAATGCCATTCCCGGACACCGCACCGGGAACAAGCAGATTAGCTGGTCTGATGAGCGAGCTGGCTGAGCTAACTGGTTACTTTAGCTGGTCTGACCGACATTCCACGCAAGCCGAGCTCGCTTCACGCGATACATGTCCCGGTCCGCGGACGCGACGATTTCTTCGACAGCCGCAAACTCCTGACACGCCATGGCACAGCCGATGCTGGATGAGACATCAAGGATGTCCTCATTGATGGCGACTTCAACACGCACCTCGCGTGCAATCCGTTCGGCCATCATGCGCAGCTCGAGCGGCGTCTTGATTCGATCAACCAACACGACGAATTCATCGCCACCATATCGTGTCACAACATCACCAGGACGAATGCTCGCCTTCAGTTTGGAGGCGTACTCAACCAGCACCTGGTCTCCCGCAACGTGCCCACACCGATCATTGACCTGCTTGTAGTTATTGAGGTCGATAAACAAGATGCCCCAGTCGTAATCTTCTCGCTGCATGGCCTGCTGCAACTTCCGCTCCAGCAAACGACGATTCGGGACACCAGTCAGAGCGTCCGTTTCCGCCATCGCCAGAGAAGACGCCCGAACCTTCGCGCGACATTCGACCGCCACAACCGTATCTCCCACCAACTGCAGTGCCAACTGAGTCATACCCACGCCATCGCCGGCGGACAGATAGAGTGTCCCACCCGACACCTCGTCGTCGCAGAACGCGGCCAAGACGTTGCGGTACTCGGCCTGATGACGCTCTGGAACGTAACCTTCCAGGCTGAGCCCGATGATGTCTTCGGCCGAAACAGCCAGAATTTCGAGCGCCGCCTGGTTGGCGAGGATGACACTGAAATCGTGCACCGCCAGCACAAACATGGGAGATGGCGAAAGCTCAACGGCGACGGCCAGCTGCTCCGCGAGCTGCCCAAATGCGAGTTCTTCTGACGACGAATGGACGATTTCTACTTGCCGATCCACCAAGTTACTTCCTCAGGTCAAAAACGCCCCAACGACTTTCGTAAGGTGCGAGGATAATCCAACCCCCACAAGAGTCTTGCGGAATAACGTCAATCGTTCCACTATTTGGCCATAATGCTTGCGATGCATTCGCCGCTGCCTTCGAAGCGACGCGTTTCGTTAAAAAGTCCTTACGTTCGCGCCGAAGCTACCCGAACCGCAGCCGGATGTGCGTGTCTGGATGTGAAACCGCAAAAAACTGAGCGGATCCAACGGGTCCAGGCACGAATTGGCTCAACCCATTCATGCTTGACCACCGAATTTGATTAGCAAGGCGAGCAGTTTGCCTTTCCACGGTGGAACACCTAAAAAGCTGTACGCCACGAGAAACGCCCACGTGGCCTTCGCTTGCAATACGAGCCCGTCATGGCAACCGACTTTCGTCGAAAAGAAGAGCTTCCGCAGCTAACCGAAGAAATCGTGCGGACGTACCAGGAGATTGGTACGATCAATCACCTCGGCCATTGCCCGCTACCGAGCTATGACGTCGTCGTGTCGGTGATCGAGGATCTCAAGGAAGTCATTTACCCTGGATTTCGTCGTCGACAGGGATTGCATCAGGGCAACATTGTCTATCACGTTGGCCATCTGATCGACAATCTCCACGACAACCTGACGACACAGATCGCTCGTGCACTGCAGCATGAGGCTCGCGTCGAAAACAGTCTCGATTGCGAAGATGCGGAGACGATCGACTTTGAAGCCATGGGGCAGGCCGTCGCCATCGACTTCCTGAAACGCCTGCCCACGATACGCCGAGTTCTGTCGACGGACGTCCAGGCGGCATTTGAAGGCGACCCTGCCTGCAAGAACGTTGACGAGGTCATCTTCTGCTACCCGGGACTGGAAGCCATCACCGTCTTTCGACTCGCGCACGAACTGTACAAGCTCGAAGTGCCCTTCATTCCCCGAATGATGACGGAATGGGCGCACCAGCAAACGGGAATCGACATTCACCCCGGTGCCAAAATTGGAAACTACTTCTTCATCGATCACGGCACGGGCGTGGTAGTCGGTGAAACCTGCGAGATTGGCGAGCACGTCAAACTCTATCAGGGCGTGACTCTGGGCGCGTTGAGCTTCGCGACCGATGGCAATGGCGAATTGATTCGCAACATGAAACGCCACCCAACCATCGGCGACCGTGTTGTCATCTACGCCAGTGCTACCGTGCTTGGTGGCAAGACGGTCATTGGCGACCATTCCGTGATCGGTTCAAGTGTCTGGCTGACGCACAGCGTGAAACCGCACACGACGGTGATCCTGGAAAAACCGAAACTACGAATGCGGGCGGAAAAAGACGACGCACTCGACGATTCGTTCAACTACCAGATCTGATCGCGAGGACTTACTCGCGGGTTTCTATCTGCGTTCTTTTCTATCTGCGTTCTTTCCAACCGCGAAAAGCGATCACGCCCACCAGCAGCAGCCACGAGATACTGCTGGTCAAGATCCCGATTCGCACGCTGGATGGCGCGTAACGGAAGCTTACCTTGCAGTCACCCGATTGCAGCATCACGCCACGCATCACGCCGTTGACCTGCAAGACAGGTACCGCCGCCCCGGTCCCATCCGGGTAGCTTACGGTTGCCATCCAACCTCGGCAGAACTGATCTCGCAACACAAGGCAACAGGGCCCCGATGCCCTGACCTCAACTTCAACGGTGGTCAGTTCATCTTGCGTGATTTCACATTCGAGTGGCGTTTCTGACGGGACCACGGTCGGAGGTGTGGGTAACGGGTCCGAGCTCTCGACCACGGCAAAGTCGGTGAAATCCCGAATTGAACCATCGCCCAACCACACGTTGCTCATATGTTCCCGCAACTCCGATCCATTCTTTGTGTTCACGACCGGCGAAATCTGTCGCCACTCACGAACAATCCATGCTCGTGGAAATGCGTTCGCACTACCGATCAGCGACACGGCCGTTTCGACATCATCCGCAAACTCACGGGACGTCGCGGACTCGCTCGCCCCCGACGGGACGATGCGCCATTCAGCCCCCAACACATCCAACAGTCGCTGCGGCGGAAGCTCGCCTTCATCCGTCGTCGCGGACCAGAGCGCTTCGTAGGCGGCACTCGACATCGAAACGGACGACCGCAGCGCCCTCGTCCCGATCGCCAGGTGATGCTTCGGCATCAACGTTGCCGTGTCGCACTTCTGCAATTCCCGCAGCCTGTCCATGGACGATTGCCGGGCCCACTCCGGCGCGTAGGCGACGATGGGTTCGCATCGATAGATGCAGGAATTGTATAACTCGCTGACGGATCCGAGACTATCTTCGCGCGGAACCGTTTGGACCAGGTGTTGCTGGGCGACGATCAATTCGATCACCAGAACCAGCAGCAACGCGCGTCGATCGAAACGCCAGGCAACCACGGACAACCCTACGACAAGCGAAGCGTGAAATAGTGAAGTGATTAGCCCCGACCCGGCCGCCACGGTGTCGAAAGGACCGAACAAAGGATTCGGCGGTACTTCGGCCCGCACCATGATCACGCACGCCACCACCAGCATCGGCAGCACCAACACTGTGGCAACCACCACCACGCGACGCACCAACCAACGCGTCATTGCCTCGCGAGCGTTCATGACAACGCAACGCCAACTAGTGCCCGCCATGAGACTGATGGCCATTGATCCGATCGTCCACCACTTGGCCGGGTATCGCAGCGTCGCGTAACCGGGCACTCCGATATTCAGCAGCCAATACAGCCCGCCCACGGCATTGGCGACGGGCGAGGGTACGTAAGCTTTCCCCATCCACAGGAATCGAACCTCGTTCCAGAGCCAACCAATACCGTACTCCCCCAACGCCGCCAGTGCCGAAATGATCAACATCCACGACAGCCAGCGGCGATTTCGGCTGCCTCGAAAAAAACGGAGCCCGCCAATCGCCAAAGCCACCGTCAGCAAACCCATGTACATCGACGGAGCCCACGTCCGGCCTTCCGCGGGAATGCCCTTGATCCAACGCTGGTGAACAGGAAACCAACGCCCCGAAAAGTCCGGACAAAACAGTTCCGCCCAGCGCCACGGTCCAACACTAAAGTCGCCCGTGCGTGTTCCGTGCCCGGCAGGATCGTCTGACTGCCTCCAAAGTCCAGCGGCGGATACCGCACTCCCCGCCGCCATCGAATCGCTGGCCCATTCCCAGACCGAGCGCGCGGAATCTCGCGACGCTCGGTCACTGACCGCGGCCCATTCCGCCGTCGGTAGCACTTGCGCAGCCGACAACAGCAATGCCAGGGTGCCAGCCACCACGAGACTTGCCATTCCTGCGAAACGGGTTCGTTCCGACACAAAGGCAACACGAAGCAAACCAAGCAACGCACTGTGCATGGCAATCTGAGGATCACCGCCGAGAATCATCATGCTCCAGACAATCGCCAGCAACAGCATGTATTGGCGTGGTCGACGGTCATCGCGGGCACGCGTTCGCAGGATGCCTTCGATGCACAGCAATGACCAGGGTAACCACGCGGCTCCCACGCAATAGATCGGATTGCAGTACTGAAACAGTACGTGCCCACTCAGCTCATAGGAGATCCCACACAACATCGCGCCAAAGGTTCCGGCACGAAAGTACCGCGCGCAGTAGTAGGCGCCGGCACCTGCCAGCCAAAGATGGGCGACGATGTAGATGGCATAGACGAGCGAGTACTCCAGCGGGAGCAGGAACAAGAGCTTCCCGGGATAGAGAACGGCGGCAGTGGGATCCGCCAACAGGGGCTGACCAATTCCATCCAGCGGATTCCAAAGCGGGAGCCCTTCCTGCCAGGCTTCCTGCACAAATCGGTAGTAGGGAAAGTAGTAGTGGGCTGCATCGCGAAAAGCGAAATGCTGCAGGCCGAATAGTGCGTGGCGAAACAACCACACAAGGGGAAGCAGCAGGAGAAACGGAGGCAGCCAGCGACGGTGCACGGGATTGGGCCGTAGACGAGACGGAATGAGCCTGAACGCAGAAAATCGCGGCTTCGTTATAGACCATCCAATGGCCTGATAATACGACGGAGGCTCGTTCGTGGAGGTCGGGCGACTTGCGAGGCCCGCTATACCGGCAGGACAATCGGCTCGGAGTGTCCGGTCGGACCTTCAGGCAGGACTACGCTGCCCGCACGACGAATTCGTAGGGGCCCGTGCGAATTCGGTCACCGTCCTCAAGGCCGCCGTTCAACCGATCATTGCCATTCACGGTTATTTGAGGTTCGTCGGCGACCCGTCCAATGGTCGTTTTCCCGTTTCGGTTCAGCAGGAAAAAGTGAATTGGGCCAAACTGCGGGTCACCCAATACCATGTCGCAATCGGGATTCGCGCCAACCAAAAAAACGGGCCTTGAGACTTTGCGAAGGCTGTTGTTCGCTCGACCGCGACGGATTTCAAGATTCATCAAATTCTCCATTGTCGGCATGCAACCAACGTCCTCGCTATCGGCCAACGGGGAAGCCGCCGATGCGACATAACGTGAAGGTCTCGCGAATTTGGCCGTCATGGTATCGATCGTTCGATTTACGGAGAGTCTGCTGCATGACAAGTGTGACTTTTTCGAAAATGTGCCCAATTTCCGCAGGACTGATTCCAACGGTTTCTTGTGAAGAAATGCCGGCAGACCTATACTGATCGGACTCTGGTCGCCTACTGGTTGTGGGCAAATCTGACCATGCACGAAGCACCGTTCCGATTCAGTTCAACGTGAAACGTACGATCATTCTCGTCGTCATTCTGGCAATCGCATGGCTGTTGTGGTCAGGGCATTTCCTCAGCCAACCATTCCTCCTGTTACTGGGAGCGCTTTCGATTGGCTTTGTGGTGTGGCTGGCAGAACGGATGCACATCAAGGACGCCGAAGGGGCTCCAATCGGGATGGGCCTGCGTCCCGTCGGATACCTGTTCTGGCTGATCAAGGAAGTCATCAAGTCCAACATCGAAGTGACCCGTGTGATCCTTGATCCCAAACTGCCAATCCACCCGCGAATGATTCGAGTTCGGGCCGGGCAGAAGACGGAGCTTGGACGTGTGATTCTGGCCAATTCGATCACGCTCACGCCAGGCACAGTTTCCGTGGACATGCAAGGCGATCGAATCTGGGTGCATGCCCTCTCATTCGAAGGAGCCGAAGACGATCTGTCCGGCGACATGGATCGACGCATCAGCAGCCTGGAGATTCGATGATTGCCGTCTACGTTATCGTGACCCTTTCCTTGCTCTTCTCAGTCGGCCTCGCGTTGTATCGGGCGGAAGTCGGGCCATCATGGTTTGATCGCATTCTCGCTCTGAATTCTATCGGCACGAAAACCGTGCTGCTCATTTCAGTCATCCTCTTTGTGGCAGACCGCCCCGACTTTCTGGACCTGGCTCTGCTCTACAGCCTGATGAGCTTTATTGGAACAGTTGCCGTGCTGCGGTTTTCCAAATACGGCCACTTCGCCGAGATCGATACCGAAGCCGAGAGCGAGGCGACAACGTGAGTATCCTGTTTGACATCGTGAGCGCCGTGATGTTGCTGGCCGGTGCATTCTTCGTGACCGTTGGCAGCATAGGCGTCTTCCGGTTACCTGATTTTTACACCCGACTACACGGAGCCGGTATCACCGACACGCTGGGAGCTGGCCTGATTCTTGTGGGCCTTACGTTTCAGGCAGGTTTCACTCTGGCGACGATCAAGCTGCTCATGATTCTCGTCTTCCTCCTGGTCACCAGTCCCACCTCCTGCCATGCATTGGCTCAAGCAGCTCGAGCAAATGGACTGGAGCCTTTTGGCGTCGTGTCGCATCCCAATCCTGACCATGACTAACGTTAGCGAATCCTCGTGACACTCGACCCCGTACAACTGATCGTATTTCCCCTGTTGGCGCTACTCGCAGCAACGGCGGTCACGGTTGCACGATCTCGTGATCTGTGGGCCGCTTCCATGCTGACGGGGATTTACAGCTTCCTTGGCGCGTCCTGGATGACGATCATGGACGCGCCGGATGTCGCTTTTACCGAAGCAGCGGTGGGCGCCGGAATCTCCACCGTACTGATGTTGGGAACATTGGCGTTCACCACCAACCGTAAAGCCAAACGGACCAAGTCCGGCGTGATGCCGTTCATTGTGGTCACCGTCACCGGCGCCGCGCTCGTCTATGGCACGGTCGACATGCCGCACTACGGCGACCCCCACGCACCCATTCAGCAATACCCCGTCCCGAACTTTATCGACAAGACCACCAGCGACGTTCCTCACATCCCCAACGTCATCACCGTCGTCCTGGCAAGTTTCCGAGGGTACGACACACTTGGTGAGACTACGGTCATCTTCACGGCTGGAATCGCCGTGATGTTGCTGCTGCGAGGCAAGCGATCCGACAGCGAGGAGCTACTCACATGAGAATGTTCCCGATCCTGCGTGTCGTCAGCAAGATCCTGCTGCCGTACATCATGCTGTTCGCCCTGTACGTGCAGTTCCACGGTGACTTTGGCCCGGGGGGTGGATTTCAGGCCGGCGTGATTTTTGCGGCTGGCATTATCCTGTATAGCCTGGTCTTTGGCCTGAGCGCCGCGCGGCGGGTGGCCTCGCCTGTTGTGGTTGAAGTGATGATTGCGGTGGGCGTTCTGGTGTATGCGGGAACAGGAGTGCTCACCATTCTGCTGGGCGGAAAATTCCTCGACTACGACGTGCTCGATCACCACATTCTGCCCGGCATACTTCCGCACGGACAACACCTGGGCATATTCGTTGTGGAAGCCGGAGTTGGCATCACGGTCGCCGCGGTCATGATCGCCATTTTCTACGCCTTCGCCGGTAGAGAGCGAGCCCGACAATGAACCAGGTGATTGGTCTCTACAACTACTGGATTGTTATCTTCCTGATGATGACCGGATTCTATATCGTGATCGCACGAACGAATCTGATCCAAAAGGTCATCGGACTGAACATCTTTCAGATCTCCGTGTTCCTGCTGTACATCACGATGGGGAAAGTTACTGGCGGTACGGCTCCCATCCTGCTGGGCCATACCGAACACGCCGTCGTCGAACACGCCACCGTCGAAGACCACGAATCGGCGAGTCCCGTAGATGCGGTGGCCGAGTCTGGCGGATCGCAAACGCACGACGAACCGGCGGACCATGATCCGAATGACCATGATCCAGACACGCATGAACCGGAACAACATGCCGCGACGGACCATCACGACGACCATGGTTCAGAATCCGGTCACTCGGACGAACACGTCTATACCCATCCGCTACCGAGCGTTCTCATGCTGACGGCGATTGTCGTCGGTGTGGCCACGACCGCGCTCGCGCTGGCACTAATCATTCGCATTGGAGAGGCGTACGGAACGATCGAAGAAGACGAAATTCTCGAACAGGATCGGGCAGCATCATGACCGAGCACCTTCCCGTCCTACTGATCGTCATGCCACTGATGGCGGCACCACTGTTCGTCCTGATCAGGGACCGCAGGATCGTACTGGGTTGCGCCATCGCCGTATGCTGGAAGACATTCATCGCGAGCTGCTTCCTGCTGAAGCAAACGATGGAAAACGGCATCGTGTCGTACTACATCGGCAACTGGCAACCGCCGTGGGGGATCGAATATCGCATCGATACGCTGAGTGCTTTTGTCCTGCTGTTTGTGGCGTTCATTGGTGCCATCGTCATCACGTTTGCACATGCCAGTGTCGAACGCGAGATACCGCGGAACAAACAGTATCTCTTTTATGCGACGTATATGCTTTGCCTGACCGGTCTGCTGGGCATCGTCATCACGGGCGATCTGTTCAATCTGTTCGTGTTCCTCGAAATTTCCTCGCTGTCCTCCTATGCACTAATCAGCCTGGGGCGGTCACGTCGTTCGCTGATGGCTGCGTTCCAGTATCTCGTGATGGGCACGATAGGTGCCACCTTCCTGCTGATCGGGATTGGTCTGGTCTTTCAGTTAACCGGTAGCCTGAACATGATCGATATCGGCGAGCGGCTGACGGCTTCACACGGGTCTCGAACGATCCCCGTGGCGATTGCTTTTGTCGCCGTCGGCGTCAGTATCAAGATGGCTCTGTTCCCGCTGCACTATTGGCTACCGAACGCCTACACGTACGCTCCTTCCGTAGTGAGCGCCTTTATTGCAGCCACCGCAACGAAAGTCTCCGTTTACATCCTGCTACGGCTGACCTTCACGATCTTCAACCCCGGTTTTGCCTTCACGCAGATGCCACTCGACACCAACATCATGGTGCTGTCCCTCATAGGAATTCTCGTCGCCTCGTCCGTGGCTGTTTTTCAAACGAACGTAAAACGACTGCTGGCCTATTCGAGCATCGCGCAAGTTGGCTACATGCTGCTCGGCATCAGCTTTGCGTCGGAGACCGGACTGATCGGTGGAATTCTCCACATGTTCAATCACGCCCTGATCAAGGGCGGACTGTTTATGGCTGTGGCATGTTTGGCACTACGTGTGGGAACCGTCAATCTGTGCGACATCAGTGGTATCGGAAAACGCATGCCGTGGTCATGCTTTGCATTCGCCGTGGGTGGTCTTGCTCTGATAGGCGTCCCATTGACCGGCGGGTTCATCAGCAAGTGGTACCTTCTGGTGGCGGCATTTGATGCCGGCTACTGGCCCGTGGCAGTTCTCGTCCTGCTGAGCTCACTGCTCGCACTTGTCTACATCTGGCGCGTCGTCGAAACCATGTTCTTTGGAGAGCTCTCGGAAAGCAATGAACACCTTCGCGAGGCGCCCATTTCGATGCTGATTCCAACGTACGTCGTTGTTGGCCTGACGCTGATATTTGGAATCTGGAGCACATTCCCCGCCAGCGTCGCAAGGCAGGCGGCTCTCACTTTACTGGGGAGCCCCTCGTGAGTCCGGAAAATCAGATCGCGACCGTCCTGCTGCTGCCCTTGTTCGCATTTGCGTGGACGTGGCTCTTCCGTAGCCGACCAAACCTGCGGGAAGCCGGCAGTATCGGAGTCGGCATCATCCTGTTTCTGATGACCTGCCGAATTGCCAGCCTTGTCTACGGCGGCGCGAGACCGGAACTAACGCTGATGTCGCCCATTCCCGGCGACGTGGGCGAGGCATTTCGGATCTCCTTCCGCGTCGAACCCCTTGGAGCGATGTTCGCGCAGGTTGCATCCGGTCTATGGGTAGCCACGACCTGTTACGCAATCGGCTACATGCGTGGCCACAAAGAAGATCATCAAACACGGTTCTTCAGCTGCTTTGCCCTGGCGATTTTCGCCGCGATGGGAGCGGCCATGGCAGCCAATCTGTTTACGTTGTTTGTGTTCTACGAGGTCATGACGCTCTCGACCTATCCGCTCGTTACCCATCACGGCACGGAGGCTGCAAAACGCGGCGGTCGGCTTTACCTTGGTATACTTCTCACCACCTCGATTGCATTCCTGATGTTGGCAATCGTGTGGACGTGGTCCATCACCGGCACGCTGGAATTTCGTGAGGGTGGCATTCTTGCGGACAGCTGGAAAAGCGAATCCGTCACAACAACTCAACTTGGAATCTTGCTAGCGCTGTTTGCATTTGGTACCGGCAAGGCCGCCCTGATGCCGTTCCATCGCTGGCTCCCCGCAGCCATGGTCGCCCCGACTCCCGTTAGCGCATTGTTGCACGCGGTGGCCGTCGTCAAAGTGGGCGTCTTCACCGTGATGAAAGTGTGCGTCTACATCTTTGGTACGGATTTGCTGCAGGAGTCCGGCGTCAGTGTGTGGCTCATGTACGCAGCGAGCTTTACGATTCTGTGCGCGTCGCTGGTTGCAATGACGAAGGACAACCTGAAGGCTCGCCTCGCCTATTCCACGATCAGCCAACTGTCGTACATCGTGTTTGGCGCATCGCTCGCCAATCAGTGGGGAGTCCTTGGCGGCAGCCTGCACATCGCGATGCATGCGGTCGGCAAGATCACGCTCTTCTTCTGTGCCGGAGCGATATACGTCGCAGCTCACAAAACTGACATCAGCGACATGAAGGGACTGGGGCGCAGGATGCCATTCACCATGTTCGCGTTCCTGCTCGGTTCCCTCAGCATCATTGGACTGCCGCCATTCGGAGGCTCATGGAGCAAGTGGCTTCTGGCGCTGGGTGCCGTCAGCTCAGACCATCCATGGCTGGTCGGTGTCCTGCTGCTCAGTTCGTTACTCAACGTCGCTTATCTGCTGCCGATTTCCATCCAGGCTTTTTATGCCGCTCCGGACAAAGAGCGAACGGGGATCCACGAAGCGCCGGTGATGTGCGTCTTGCCTTTGTGCGTAACGGCGATCGGCGGACTCTTGCTGTTCTTCTTTGCGGACCAGATTTTCACCGTTCTTGCACCGATTGCGAGTCAGCCATCATGAAGATCCGGATCCCGCAGCGAAAAGAAGATTGGGCGCAATGGCTGCCCGTTATCGGTGGCGTCTGCATTCTGTTTACCCTGATGGATCTGTTGTACGAGAAACATCCGCACGTCGTGTTTGAAGCGTGGTTTAACTTCTACGGTTTCTTCGCGATCATCGCGGCGGGAATATGTCTCGCCCTGCCGAACGTCTTGCGTTCCTTCCTGAAACGGGAGGAGGATTACTACGATGGCTAATCTTCCGCCCGGATCGCTGATCGTGCTCGGCGCACTACTGGTGCCCTTGATGCGAGGTCGATTGCGACAGCTTTGGACCGTTGGCATTCCCGTCGCCAGCCTGCTTCATCTGCTGCTGGCCTTCGAAGACGGCTCGACATTGTCGATGCGATTCTTCGACCAGCCGCTAACGCCCATTCGTGTTGATCGGCTCAGCCTCGTCTGGGGCTACGTGTTTCATGTAGCCGCGATACTTGCAGCCATATTTGCCCTTCGCGTACGGGACCGAACCGAACACTTCGTCGCGATGCTGTATGTCGGAGCTTCCATTGGGGCAGTCTTTGCCGGCGACCTGATGACACTATTCGTTTATTGGGAAATGACCGCCGTTTCGTCGGTATTCCTGATCTGGGCGGCGAACACAAAGTCCTCATTTGGTGCGGGGATGCGATATGTGTTGATGCACGTTGGCTCTGGCGTGCTTGTGCTGGGCGGAGCCCTTCTATTGTTTGAGGAAACAGGGACGCTGACTTTCGGTGGCGTCGGCGAGATGGGCATGTTTCACGAACTCGCCAGTGCCGGCTCGTGGCTCTTGCTGCTTGGCTTTGGCATTAAGGCGGGTTTCCCATTGCTACATGCGTGGTTGCCGGATGCCTATCCCGAATCAACACCGACCGGCACGGTCTACCTGAGTGCATTCACGACCAAGATGGCCATTTACGCGTTAGCCCGAGGCTTCGCGCATTGCGAACTGCTGATCACGATCGGCGCCGTAATGGCCATCTTCCCGCTGATTCATGCCGTCCTCGCCAGCGACATGCGCCGCACGCTCGCACACGTCCTGAACAACCAACTGGGTTTCATGGTTGTGGGAATCGGTGTCGGAACGGAAATGGCGATCAACGGTGTCGCGGCGCAGGCATTCGCGCACGTGCTCTACAAAGGGCTGCTGTTTATGACGATGGGTGCCGTCCTGCAACAGGTCGGATCGACCCTACAAAGTCGCCTGGGCGGACTCGCCAATCGCATGCCATGGACTTGCGGATTCTGTCTCGTGGGCGCGCTATCCGTTGTTCCGCTCAACTGCGGATTCGTCACGAAAGCACTTGTACTCGGTGCCGTGGCCGAAGAACATCACGACTGGATCTGGTTGGTGCTGATGTTTGGGGCAGTCGGGGCGTTCGTCACTGCCGGATTAAAAGTGCCGTGGTTTACATTCTTCGATACACCAAAGCAGGATCAATCGCGAATCGAAGTAACTCCAATCAATATGCGGATCGCGATGGGAATCGCCGCGACTTTGTGCGTCGGAATTGGCGTCTTCCCTGCCCTGCTCTATGGAATCCTTCCATTCGAGTGCGACTACCACCCGTACACCGTATCGCACGTCGTCCAGCAACTACAGCTACTATCCTTCGCGACTCTGGGCGTCGTCGCTGCTCTACACCTTGGCTGGTATCCACAGCCAGCAACCATGTTACTGGATGTGGATTGGTTCTACCGCAAACCGCTATCCCTGCTGCCCGAACCCAAGGCACAGGCGATACCTGGTTCACAACCAAAATCGTGGTTGGAATCATCCATGTCGGCGTGTGGGGGCTGGCTCACACAACTGTGTAGCGAATCGGGATTTCTTGGGCGCAGCGTTTCCACAAACGCGATGGCCATTTCGGCCATCATCCTGTTGGCGGTCTACCTTTTGACCTACTACTAGGTCGACGTGTTTGCCGCGACGAACGAACCTAGGCGGCCCGAGATTGCGTGGAAGTCGGCCTAACCGCTTCGTGAAGAGCCGACTTCAAATCTGCCGACAGCGAATCCATACCCACCACGTCATTCTGAATCGCAAGCAGAATCTGTCGCGTTTGGTCCTGACGGCTCATGTCAAAGTCCAGCAGAATCCACTTTTCTCCGGCAACCTCGCAACGACCGCCTCCGCAACCGTCCAGCCAGTCGTGGGTCACGTTGTACCCCAACTCCGAGGCGACACCCGTAGCTTCCGTTAGCAAGTCTTTCATTGGCATGACCGAACTCCATTGGGAAATGCGCGATTGAATACGCCGAAAATGCAGATAGAACTTCGCCGTCTTTTCCTGACCAGGTTCGACGGACCGCACTTGGGTTATCGAAGCCAAAGCGTGCGATCGTCCAGCAAATAGGCTGTTAATTACCGCCCAGACGCCCACCAGAGCAATGGCATATGTGCCAACTCCGACGAATGCAATCGATGTTGAGCTCCCTGTCGAAATCGAATTCCAGACCGAGAGCGCCAGCATCCCGGCAACGACAAAGCATGCATTCGCTGCCAGCGTGACCTGGAGGTGTGAACCACCAAGCTGTGTCGCCAGTTGATAGGCGTGCGATCGGTGCGGCTTGTACCAGGTTTCCCCTGCATGGATTCGACGGAAGAGTGTCAGCGTCGCATCCGCCAGGAACACCAACATCACCGTGACTCCGGCAGCTACTGGAATCGTGCCCTGCTTATGTCCGACAATCGTGACAGCACCAAACAGAAAACCAAGAAAACCACTTCCGCAGTCCCCCATGAAAATCTTCGCGGGCGGCCAGTTCCACAATAGAAACCCTGCCGATGCCCCGGCGGTTGCCGTCATCAGATGGATTATCAAACCATCACCCGCCAGCCAACCCATTGCGCCAAAAGTAACCGCAGCGACGAGTGCCTGACTCCCGGCGAAGCCATCAATGCCATCCATGAAGTTGAACAGATTCGTACACCAGACGAGATACAGAACAGCGATCGGTAGCATCACCACCGTCACGTCCACACCGGCCAGCGAGTAGTCACCAGCACCACCCTGGCACGCCAGCAGCCAACCGGCCGCCACAACATGCACAACCAGCCGCAGCTTTGCACTCAGCCCAAATCGATCGTCGAGCAACCCAATCGCTGCGATCAACAGACCGCCGCCCAGAATTCCGATCGCCGCACGACGTTGCTCTGGAATCGCAATGGCAAGAATGATCAGCGCAAGATTAATGCAAATTGCAATCGCGATACCGCCGCCACGGGGCGTCGGAATCGAATGCGAACTGCGTTCATTCGGGACGTCGACCATACTGCTGTGCAGGGCATAACGGCGTATGACTTCCGTGCCGATTGCACTTACGATCAGTGCCAGAAATGCCACACCAATCAACGATAACATGTAAGCATCCATTCTTGTTCTAGGCCGCTCGCCGACGCGACGGTGCCGCTTGTTCAGGCTGCAGATCCCACGGGCTGGTTGCAAATGCGGAGGCAACACGCTGCACGCCCTCGGGTGTTTCCACAACGGGAACCCATCCGCAGAGCTCCCTGATCCTGTCAATCGATACCGTCAGTGATCCCGTAATCCGCTTCAGCTCTTCCGATCTCCCCGCGATCCGTCCAAGTTGCGTGGCCAGGCGTCCCGGCATCGGAATGAGAAACGCTTTTTTCTGGAAGCCCAAGGCCATATTGCGAACCAGATCGGCCGTAGAAATCGGCTGTGGGTCGGCAACGTGAAAGACTCCGTTTGCCGAGTTCGACAGGCAGCAGATCGTGGCGTCCACGAGGTTCTCGACATGAACCATGCTGCGATGATTCTGAACCGACGGCAGAGGAATTCCTCGACGCACAAGCTTCAACAGCCGCAGGAAATTCCCCTTCACTCCCGGACCATACACGAGCGGTGGGCGCAGTATGGCGTAGGATCGATCAACCAACACATCTGCTACGCACTGCTCTGCCTCCAACTTCGAGATACCGTAGCTATCCTCCGGCGCGCACGGCGTGGACTCGTGGTACTCCGACTCCGCGCCGTTACCAACGGCCTTTATCGAACTCATGAAGACGAATCGACGCACTTCCATCGTTCGTGCGGCGTCGGCGAGTCGCCCGGTGACGTCCACGTTGAGACTTCGGTACGACTCTATCGCGGCATCGCCAAATTCATCAACGACGTGAGTGCGAGCGATGAGATGCACGACTCCATCAACTCCACGCAATAAATCGTGCCATGCGGAAAAGTCGCTCAGGTCCCCGGTCCTGTACACTTCGCACCGGTCATGCAATGGAAGTTGCGTTGTGGAACTTCGCACGGCAGCACGCACGCGATAGCCGCGACTCAGTAGCTCCTGACACAGGTGTTGGCCCACGAAACCGTTGGCACCAGTTACGAGAACGGTCTGACGCATCACGCTGCCCGCCTTGCTGGTAACAATGAGTCGTCGCCCGCAGGAATATTTCCAAGCAGCTTTTCATAGAGCTCGAAGGTGGCATCATTTACGATCTGGCACGACATTCGATTCAGGACGCGCTGTCGCCCCGCTTGCCCCATTTGAATTCGCAGGTCCCGGTCGTCGAGCAACCTGCCAATCGACTTCGCCAGAGCGTTGGCATCTCGCGTGGGGACCAACAGGCCCGTCACTTCATGCTCCACAACGTCGCGACACCCCGGAATGTCGGTCGTCACCACCGGCCGACCGCTGGATGTAGCCTCGACCAACGAAAGAGGAAACCCCTCGTGGTACGAAGGCAGGCAGGCAATGTGCGAGTTCGCCAGTTGATCCGGTATATCGTCGCGCCGCCCCTTCCATTCGATCACCCCCTCGGCATTCCACGCATGAAGCTGATGTTCCGGGATACTCGCGGGATTCGCTGGATCGGGTTCACCAACCAGCAGGAAGCGACTCTCGGGATGCGTCCGCCTGACGATACGTGCCGCCTCAACCAGTTCCCCAATGCCTTTGTCCCACAACATCCGGCCGTGTGTCAGGACGACCGGAGGTCCGGCCGGTTCATCTCGGTAGAAGAACCGGGAAGTGTCGACACCGGCACCGTGTACCAGCGATACCTGCCCCGGATGGGCCATTTTCGACTGAACTAGGACAGCTCGGTGATGCGAATTTTGCACAAGAAAACCGACGCGTGGCTGGCCGGACAGGGCCAAACGAAACCAGGTCTGCACGATCGCACGCGCAACACGTTTCACCATTCCACCAGGAGTAAACAACCACCCGAGTCCCGCAATCGCACAGACGGTTGCCGGCACTCTGGAGATCCGCGACGCCATGCTGCCATACAGAATCGGCTTCATGCCAACGAGGTGAACGACGTCCGGCTGGATCGTGCGAAACAGTTGCACCAGCCGCTGGACCGAGCGGGCTTCGCCAATGGGATTTCGACCGCGTCTTTGCATACCGGACGAATGTACTCCAATGCCGATCGCTTCGATTCTGTCTCGGTGCTGCTGGAAGTTTGTCACGATGTCGACCGAACATCCACGACGTACGAGATCTTCCGCAAGACGGCGGCGATGCGACCAGAAATACCAGTCTTCCGTGATGACAAAACAGATTCGTGGCGCACGCATTGGTGATTCCATGAATGGAAAAAACGTGCGGGATGTTAGAACCCCAATGTGCCGACGTGAAGGTCAGTTCGGTCGACAACACCGTGGCGGAGACATCGCAGTACTCGTCAACTTTGGCTGCCCCAAAACGGGCTTTAGAACGACGTATCCGGCACCATCAGCGCCGTCGCTTCATTGATAGCCGTGACGACGGTCGAGAGATCCATGTGAGAATGGTCCACCATGCCGTCAAAACGCTGCCCGTCGGGGCTAGCAAGTGATAGCTGCTGCAGTGGGCGACCATTGACGCGTACTCCGCTATCTCCGATTTCCGCTGTGCATTCTGTCGGCTGTGGCCATTCGATCCGTTTCGCTCCCCACCACCCGCTGCGTTCGGCGACAAGAAGTTCGCGCGAAACGGTAAACCGAAATTCACGGCTCGCCAGCTCAAGGCAGTAAATGCATCCAGCAATTCCACCGGCCAACATCGTTACCCCAAACAGCAGGAACATGACCGCCGCCGTCGCATCGAGCCCGCCGCCACCACGCAGCATGCCGCTCCAGAATGGCGACGAGGCCATGATCGCACCAATCACTGTAAGAACGAAGCCAGTCACAATGCCGCTACGAAATTCACGCACACCTCGCGGTCGCGCAATGATCTCCGTCAGCAGCCCCTCGCGGCGTATCGCCAGCAGTGAACCGGGTGCAGGCATCGAATAGCCATTTGGATCGCGGGCAACCCTTCCCGGCGAATACGAATCGGCCGTCGCCAGATCCAAGGCGTCCTTGAGTTCCCATGCGATCCAATTCAGTTCCGCTTGCGAATACCCCTGCAGGACCGAGGTCTTGCGACCGTTGATTTCGTGAAACTGTAATTCCATGCTAACAGGGTCATCCGAATCATGCCGCGGCTGATCTGCATGGCAAATGCGATGGAGCGAAGACGCGTCCCATTCATGACGCTGTTTGCTAAACAGCGACTCAGACACGACAAGTAGCCGCTCGCCAGCGGTTACAAACGAAGTCCTGCGATTCCCCTGGTTGATCGCGGTCAGAACCAGTCCGACGCCCACGACTTCGAAGACGAGAAGAATCAACGCCGGAATCCAGATCGGTTCTTCGATTCCCGATACAACGGCAACCACAGCAACAGCGGAAACGAAGGTCAGCCAAACGATGCCAAACCCCAACCCCGCCCTCGAGGTCCCTTGAGCCGGAACATCGATCTGAATGCCATGTTCATGGCGCTCGAATACAATCTCGGTGTCAGTCGGTCGACGAACGACTTTCTCCTCGTCCGCGGACAACGATTCAAGAATCTCTACGCGTTTGAACTCATCTCGGAAGCGTTCCACCGAGACCGGCTTGAGAACTTCGCGTGCCACCACCTGCGTATGTAGCTCTTCGCGGAGAATTTCCGCCAGCCGTTGAATGTCAGACTCGCCGTAGGCCAATGCTACGGGAAACGGCTTTTCCTCCGGGTCATTGGAAACTGCCGAAAGTGCCCGATTGATTTGCCGGAATCCAGCCGGGACGGGCGTCTTGCCCTCGAAAACCTTCAACTCCAACCGTTCGATTTTCTCGAACTTGCATTGCCGCCTCCACCGCAGGAAGAAAAACTCCTCCGATACGGTCACCCGCCCTTCGTAGAGTTCGACCACGCTTCGAGTCCGACCTTTCATGACGGCAGCACTGCCAACAAGAATCATCAGAGAGTAGCGAAGGCCGAAGCATCCAAGACAACCGAAGCACGCAATACACAGTCCGAATAACCAAGCTCCCTCCAGCATGGTGCGAACGCCCATCCAGATCGGACCGGACATCCACGCAAGCATGAAAATGCAGCAGAAGACGCCAACCCCAATGCCAGCCCAGCACCAGGACTTGAGCCCGGTCGTGGGGCGGTAAGGAAGTGAAATCCGCTGCGAACCGTTTGGTCCAACTTCTCGCCTGAATTCACTTTCCGGTGAAGAATTACCGGAAGTCTGAAAGCTCGATTGGGATGTTGCAAACATCCACAAACGTAACTTATGAATTGGCTCAAGGCCGTTATCACGGAATCTCGGGCAAATACGCCGGATTTAGCCGCCGATTTGCGCCGCAACCTGATCTCGGCTGCGGCAAACCGAGGTGTTGCGGATCAGGATCGATTTGCGATGCGGATCTGAGCCCGTGCCTGCTCGACGGTTCGATCACGAATCTCCAGCAACTCCGGAGTACTCGCAGGGCGTTTCATCGATTCACGTAGTTGCTCTTCGGCAGCACCAGCATCCAGCTCGCCAGCGGCCAGGATCCTACCGGTCATTACGGAAACCACATTTCCTTCGACCTGCACAAACCCACCGTCGACATAAAAACGCTCGACCGTACCGCCCGTCTTCAACCTGAGCTCGCCATAGCCCAAACGCCCAATCATGGGCGCGTGACCGGCTGCGATACCCTTTTCACCGTCAAACAGTGGGACCGAAATGAAGTCCGCATCCTGTTCGATTGATGTCGCTTCAGGAGTAACGACTACGCACTTGATAGTGGCCATATTGATACCGTTTCCCTGATCCTAGCTTGCGTCTGCAGCCATCTTCTTGGCCTGCTCGTCTGCCTGCTCGACAACACCGACGTACATGAAGGCTTGTTCTGGCAGGTGATCCCACTTGCCATCGCAAATCTCTTCGAAACTACGAATCGTGTCTTCCAGCGAAGTAAACTCACCAGACTTACCGGTGAAGACTTCCGCGACGTAAAACGGCTGCGACAGGAATCGCTCGATTCGACGTGCACGGTGAACGATGAGTTTGTCCTCTTCGCTCAGCTCGTCCACACCAAGAATCGCGATGATATCCTGAAGTTCGCGATAACGCTGCAGAGTCGTCTGTACTCGTCGTGCAATCGTGTAGTGACGATCCCCAACGTACTGCGGATCGAGAATACGCGAGCTGGAAGCCAGCGGGTCGATCGCGGGATAAATACCTTTTTCGGAGATCGATCGTTCGAGATAGATGAACGCATCCAACTGACCAAACGCCGTCGCTGGGGCGGGGTCCGTCGGGTCATCCGCTGGAACGTAGACCGCCTGAACCGACGTGATCGCTCCCTTGTTCGTCGAAGCGATTCGCTCTTGAAGCTGTCCCATTTCCGTCGCGAGAGTCGGTTGATATCCAACCGCCGATGGCATCCGTCCCAACAGAGCAGAAACCTCCGATCCAGCTTGGGAGAATCGGAAAATGTTGTCCACAAACAACAGCGTGTCTTTACCGGTCGTATCCCGGAAATACTCGGCCATCGTCAGAGCCGAGAGGGCAACACGAAGTCGCGATCCGGGTGGCTCGTTCATCTGGCCAAACACCATCGCGGTCTGTTCGATAACCGAACGGCCAGTATCACCAATCTTGGCTTCCTGCATTTCCAGCCAGAGGTCCGTTCCCTCACGGGTACGCTCTCCAACACCGGCGAATACCGAGTAGCCACCATGCTCGCGAGCAATACGAGCAATCAGCTCCGTCAGAATAACCGTCTTGCCGAGACCCGCACCGCCGAACAGTCCAGCCTTACCACCACGAACAAACGGCGTGAGGAGGTCGACAACCTTGATACCGGTTTCGAAAAGTTCTGTATTCGTCGATAGTTCCGCAACCGCGGGAGCTGCACGGTGAATCGACCAACGTTCGTCGGCACCCACATCGCCACGACCATCAACAGGCTCGCCGAGCATGTTAAAGACACGCCCCAACGTCGCTTCGCCAACGGGAACAGAAACGGGTCCACCGGTGTCAACACAATCCTGACCGCGAACCATACCGTCGGTACTGCCAAGAGCAACACAACGGACTCGACCGCCACCAAGGTGCTGCTGCACCTCTCCGGTCAGTTCTAGCTTGACGCCCTTATGCTCACTATCGATCTTTACAGCATTGTAAATCTCTGGAAGCGAGCCTTCCGGAAACTGAGCATCAAACGTCGAACCGATAATCTGTGTAATCTGTCCGACTTTGCCTTCGGTCGCTGTCGACATCACGTATCTCCCGTGGATGGGCGTCTGCCCGTCTTTCAATGATTGTCCTGGTCGTCGACAGGCTCTCGCCTGCGAATGAATGTCTTTTGTTAGTTGTTGAGGGCTTCTACGCCACCAATGATTTCCATGATCTCGCCAGTAATCTGTGACTGACGTGCACGGTTGTAAGTCATCGATAGCTGCTTGATCAGATCACCCGCATTTTCCGTCGCACCCTTCATCGCAACCATTCGAGCGATCTGCTCGCTAACGGCCGCATCCAGGAAGCACTTGAAGAGCTTGATCTTGAAACTGGTCGGTACGACCTCCTCAAGAATGCTCTCTGCCGACGGCATGAATTCGTACATCTGGTCGCCACCGGATTCTTCTTCTGCCGGCTCATCCAGATCCAGAGATCCCAATGGCAGCAGCGTCTCCACGACGGCCGTCTGTTTCGCAATCGTCTTGAACTGCGTGTAAGCAACATCCAAGCGATCAATTTCGCCTGCCGCATACGCGTCCAAGTACCGACTGGCAAGTACGTCCACCTCGGCGAACGTTGGCTTGTCGTCGAAGTGCGTGAACGTGTGTTCGGCGCTGGCACCGCGGTGACGAAACGCCGAGATGCCACGTTTTCCGGATATCTCCAGCGACGTCGAAGGTACTTCCTGCTGAATTTGATCCCATCGGGCCAATCCAGCACGCGTCACGTTGCCGTTGTAACCGCCGCAGAGCCCTCGGTTGCCGCTGAGGACCAACAGCACGCCCTTCTTCGTCTCGGGGCGTTCATCCAAAAGCGGATGACTAACCTTCAACCCAGCCTTCTTCAGCGAACCGACCAAATCGGTGATTCGCTGTGTGTAGGCAGTCGCGGCAGTGGCCCGATCCATCGCCTTCTTGAACCGCGCAGTCGCAATCAACTCCATCGTTCGCGTGATTTTGCGAATGTTCTTTACGGACTTGCGACGCTTGTCTAACGCTCGAGCGTTGGCCATCTAAGTTTCTCCAAAGTTGGCTTACGCCGTCGTCGAAGCGTTATAGGTTTCGTTGAAAGCTTCGATCACTTTCGCCAGTTCTTCAGCGATCTCGTCGGTCAGCTTGCCACCGTCGTTCAACTGATCCCAAAGACCCTGCTTCTCTCGGTGAACGTGATCAAGGAAGTCTTTCTCCCACTGCTGAACCTGGTCCACGGGCAACTTGTCGAGATAACCTCGAGTACCAGCAAAGATGCTGAAGACCTGATCAATTACGTTCATCGGTGCATACTGCGGCTGCTTCAGCAATTCCACCATGCGGTAACCGCGATCCAGTTGCTGCTGTGTAGCAGCATCGAGATCCGTCCCCAGCTGGGCAAATGCCTCCAGTTCGCGGAACGCTGCAAGGTCCAGACGCAAACCACCGGCGACTTTCTTCATCGCGTGAATCTGAGCCGCACCACCAACACGTGAAACCGAAATACCGGCGTTCATGGCAGGGCGAATACCAGCAAAGAAGAGGTCGGGTTGCAGATAAATCTGGCCGTCCGTGATCGAAATCACGTTGGTTGGAATGTAGGCCGAAACCTCACCTTCCAGAGTCTCAATGATCGGTAGTGAAGTCAGGGAACCGCCGCCCAGCTCATCGGAGAGCTTGGAGGACCGCTCCAGCAGTCGACTGTGACAGTAGAACACGTCCCCAGGGAACGCCTCGCGTCCCGGTGGTCGACGCATCAGCAACGACAGCTCGCGATAGGCCGAAGCCTGACGTGAAAGGTCATCGTAGACGATGAGTGCATGTTCACCTTTGAACATGAAGTACTCCGCCATTGCCGTTCCGGCGTACGGAGCTACGTATTGCAACGGAGCCGGCGTACTCGCACCGGACATGATGACCGTTGTGTATTCCATGGCGCCGTACTTGCGAAGTGCTTCAATAACACCCGCAACCGACGAATCTTTCTGACCAACGGCGACGTAGAAACACTTAACGCCGGTATCTTTCTGGTTCAGAATTGCGTCAATGGCGATCGCCGTCTTACCGGTTTTTCGGTCGCCAATGATCAGCTCACGCTGACCACGGCCAATCGGCGTCATTGCATCGACAGCCTTGAGTCCGGTCTGCAGTGGTTCGCCCACCGGTTGACGCTCGGATACGCCCGCGGCGATTACTTCAACAGGTCGGCGCTCGTCGGTGTCAATCGGGCCCAAGCCGTCAATCGGATTGCCCAGCGGGTCGACAACACGCCCAACAACTGCCTCGCCAACCGGCACCGACAGCAACTGGCCAACGCTCTTGACTTCGTCGCCTTCCTGAATTTTCAGGTAGTCACCGAGAATGATGACACCGACGCTGTTCTCTTCGAGGTTAAACGCGAGACCACGGATTCCACCGGGAAACTCGACCATCTCTCCAGCCATGACGCCTGACAGGCCGTAGACTCGAGCGATACCATCACCAACTTCAAGAACCGTTCCCACTTCGCGAACGTCAACGCGATCCTGGAAGTTCTCGATCTCTTGCTGAATGACGGAAGAGATTTCGTCCGCACTGAATTTCATCGTGCAATTACCTTTCGAGGTTCAAACCGTTGAGTGGTCACCCATCAACCTGAAACAAATTTCTCACGAAGCGAATCGGCTGTTCTCGCTGGCGTCGTGGATCTGCTCCACGACCTTGCTAACAGCCTGCGTTCGCATCTGCTGAAGCCTGTTTCGAACGCTACCATCAATAACCTGGTCACCGACGCGCACCACAATGCCGCCGATGATGTCTTCGTCAATTTGGTGCACCAAATCGACTTCGCTGCTCAACTTGGTCTGCAGCTCGTGAACAATCTTTTGACGCTCGCCATCCGACAGCTCATGCGCCGTCGTCAACTGAACTTCCGTCCGATTCCGCAAGTCGTTGCAGATCTTCCTCGCTTCGGCATACACCTCGCGAAGACAATCCAGACGTTCATGCTGGCACAAGACCTTCATAAACGTGCTCAACTCCTCCGATACCCGACTGCCAAAAACGCGATCGATGATCGCATTCTTTTCGTCCGGTGAGAGCCGCGGCGAACCAATCGTCGACTCAAATCCGGGAAACTTCCCGAGCACATCTGTAACCAGCGATCCCAACTCAGCCACGACGTCATCTGTCGTGCCCTTCTTTTCGGTAGCGCCAACCAACGCCTTCGCGTAGACCGCCGCAACTTGCTGTTTACCGATGTCTGCCGTTTCGGACATCCTGAAGTCACCCTAACCTGAGTAGTATTAGTTCTTGCTGGGGAAGTGCTTGATTGCTTCGGAAATCAACGAGGAATGATCCTCAGCCGAGAGCTGTCGCTGAACAATCTTTCCGGCCAAACCGACGGCCGTATCAACACTCTTCTCAGCAAGCTCTTGCAGCGCGCCATTCTTGGCGGCATCAATTTCCTGAATCGCCCGAGACTTCTGCGCTTCCGCAGCGGCTTCCGCCTCGGCAAGAATCCCCTGCTTCTGCGTTTCCGCATCCCGGCGTGCGTCTTCGAGAATCCTGCGAACTTCGTCAGCAGTACCTGCCAACCTCGCTTCATGATCCGCCAGCAACGCGGCGGCCTTTTCGTTTTGCTCTTTGGCAGCATCTATATTCTGCTGAACCGAACGCTCACGAGCGTCCAGAGCATCACAAATCGGTCCCCACGCAAACTTCCACAGAATTGCCGTCAGCAAACCAAACACTACCAGCGTCCAGATTGCCAGTTCGGCCTTCCACTCGGCAGGATTCTCCTGATTGGGACCTGCGTTCGCATGCAGCGTATCGGCGTAAGGATCGTGATGAGCACCCGCTCCATGCGAATCACCACCATGCGAGTCATCACCGTGCGAGTCATCACCGTGCGAGTCATCACCATGCGAGTCATCGCTGTGTGCAACGTCGCCATGCGCTGGCTCTGCACCGCCTGACTCGTCATGCGGCTGCGTTTCGGCAGCCACGTGACCTTCAGCATGCTCATCTTCAGCACCGAAGGATGACGAAACGACCAGACACGAAAGGCACAAGGCCAAGCTGAACAATGCAATTCGACGGAAAGACATCAATCAATCCTCACAAACGAGCCATCGAAGCCAACATTAACCGAACGGATTTTGGCCCGAGCAGATAAACAGAGCGTAGAAGGTAAAACCCTCGATCAGAGCGGCAGCAATAATCATGGCCGTCTGAATGTTACCGGCTACCTCAGGCTGGCGAGCCATGCCTTCCAACGCAGCACTGGCAAGTCTCGCGATGCCAAATGCGGCACCGATTACTGTGAGACCAACACCAAAGGCACCGGAGAACTCGATCATTGCCCCGCCGCCGTCTTGTGCCATGGCCGGTGCAGCCATTGCGAGTACCGCAACAATGCCCAACGCGAAAAACTTTACCAAACCCTTCACAATGATTACTCCTGTAATTCGAAAAACAGACCTGATTAGTGATGGTGCGTTGCAGCACCGATAAACAAGGCCGACAAGAATGTAAAGATATAAGCTTGCAGGAAGGCCACACCCAACTCGAGCACACTGAACAACGTCGAGCCGACAACAGCAATTGGAGCTGCAATCCACCACGAATCGCTCATCGCCCCCTGCACACTGAACGCAAGCATCAAAATACCGAGCAATACAATGTGCCCGGCGAACATATTCGCCAGCAGACGAATAGCTAGAACAAGGTGCTTGATACCGAGGCCAAGCACCTCGATCACAAACAACAATGATTTAATTGGAATCCCAAGTGCAGCCGGCAGATCCATCGACGGAACCTGATTGGTCCAGAACCCGACGATTCCGAATTTTTTCGAGCCCATAATAAGGCCAGTCAGAAATGTCACCATCGCAAGCCCGGTTGTACAACCGAATGCACCGGTTGGAGCACCCACCCAGGGAATCATCCCCATAAGGTTCAGACCCAACACGAAAAAGAATACCGTCCACAGCAAGGGCACGTACTTGTCGCCATCATGACCAATTGCAGGCCGGGCAACCTCGTCTCGCATGTACAGCAGAATAGCTTCAAGTGCATTGCTGAAGCGGCCTCGAGTTGCATTCCCGCCGCTCGCACGAAGCTTATTGGCGAGGGACACGAACATCCAGCCTAGCAGCAGAGCAACAACTACCTGTATCACCATAAACTTGGAGACACACAGGCCCGAAGCTGGCTCATACAGATTCTTAAGACTACCAAACGGTTGCGGAATCAGAATCTTGCCGCTCAACGCACCGTTGTACCCATCAATTTTATCGACCGCCCAATCCTTGGGGGCTGACGCCATATACCCTTGAACGTCATCAACTTCCGACTTGGCAGCATCCCACCGACGATTCCACGTTGGGCTGGCCAGCTGCTCTTCAGTAACAATCCCTGCGTCCTCCAGATAAAGATCCAGAGTGCGACCGGCATTAGCGTGATCAGCGTGCAGCCAGTGATGATAGTCGCCCATCAACTGCTCTGCAGACGGGATTGAGACCTCCAGATCGGCAGAGCCTTCAATCGTCTTAATCAGCCGCGAAGCGTGCCAATCCAGATATTCTTGATCGAGTCGCACCAACCACTCAGGAAACGCATCTTCGTCCTTGATACCCGAATACTCGGCAACCCAAAGCGCCTTCGGGACCTCAAAATAGAAGCTGTCTTTAATGTGCAGAATCGCGGAAGCCATGCTAGTGAACCACCGTCGAGGTATGTGCCTGGACCAGCCGAACTGCCAACACAGTTTCAACCGCAAGCACGATGAGGTAATTAATCAGCACCATACCGAACAGCCCAGCATCGGCAAGCGGACTGGAGACCTGCACCAGCAAAATCGCCATGAAAAACGGAATGGCCGTGCGGAGAAAAACTCCAAGCAGTGTTCCGCTGGTTGCATTGGGCGTTCCGGCACTCGCCACGGTCACTACAAGTGCCGAACTGGCTGCCGTAAAACAAAGAGAGCCGCTGATGACTGCCGCCACCAGACCAATCGTGCCGTGTCGGTCAAAGCCGCGAGCCCCCAACACCAAACCGGCAAGAAGGCACACCACAAGGATCACCAACAAACCCGGAATACAGGACTGGAAACGGCGTGCAAAATCGCCTTGATTATCGCTCACCGTTCTTGCCATCAACCGAGGTGGGACTTCGCTTGTTAACCATCAACAACAGGACGCCGAGCCCGGCACAAAAACCGAACCCAAAACCAACGAGCGTAAAAAAACTCGTACCGAATCTTCCGTCGAGCCATTGACCGGCAACACCCGGCAAGAACATCAGCAAAGAAACCGCGGTGATTCGCGCGACCCATTCGATCGCAAGCGACATCGGTGTGGCCTTGGGCGAAGCATAGTTGTGCTTCGAGTCAGGCTCGCGAGATTCTGGCAAATGATCGCCTCAACGTCGGACCTAAAAGCCGTCACGACTCTTTAACAGCGTGATTCTGGCGGGCATAACAGCGGGCCAGAGAACACCACAGATTCGCAGCAACTCCTTGATGCCGCGTAATTTATCCTCGCTGAAAATTAGGGTCAACCGAGCCTGGTTTGAATTCGAGAAATTTTTCACAAAGTCCTGTGAATATTCAGCGGCTCGTACGATTTGCTTAAGCTCCCTGACAAACACCACCCCAGTGAGGGTGGCATTCTTGCAGATTCTCGTTTTGCTGATTAAGCTGAATCTGGCGATTGTAGCAGCGGACTGCTACGCGGCCCACCACTTTGGTGTGACGACACTGGGAAGTACGTCTCTGCCCCACCGTTTTCAGAGACGACCGTCACGCCGAACATCACTCGTCGACCAACGGCATGGTCGTTACGTGGCTTCATGGATGGAATTCAGACTGAAGATTCAGGCTGCTAGAGGAAGTCGGTCCAAATGATCAAATCAAATTCTTTGAGTTCGTACACAGCTAAAGACCTTGCTCAGATGGCGAAACGCGAAGGCGTTGTTGGCTGGCACTCGATGAGAAAGGATCAACTAGTCGAAGCCCTCAGTAAGCTCGGAAAAACCGGCGAACAAGCAGCAAAAAGCAAGGCAACCACCAACGGAAACGGAAAGATCCACGCCGCCAAGCCCGCGGATGCCTCGAAAAAGCTGCCCCGCCGTCTCAAGCAAACCCACCGCCTGGCAGGAACTCGCAAAGACATCTCCTCCATCTCTCCCAGCGGCGACACCGATCGAGTCGTCCTAATGGTTCGCGACGCCTATTGGCTGCATGCCTACTGGGAGATCAGCAACCGGGCCGTGATTCGGGCCAAAGCTGCAATGGCAGAACACTGGCACACTGCCAAACCTGTCCTCCGGGTGCTGCGATCCGCAGGAACCAAGAATATGTCCGCGGCAGAGATTCTCGATCGCGACATTGAGATCCATGGTGGCGTCAACAACTGGTTTATCGATGTTGATGATCCCCCCAAGACATTCCGAGTTGAAATTGGCTACCTCTCGAATTCAGGCAAGTTCTTCGGCGTCGCCCGCAGCAATAGCGTGACAACGCCAAAATCGAATTCTTCGGACATGGCCGACAAGAACTGGGCAGACATGGCCAGTAACTGCGACAAGATCCTGGCGCAGAGCGGTGCATTTTCCGAAGCTGGAAACGACGGCGAATTGCAGCGTCTCTTCGAGGAACGATTGCGACGCCCCATGGGTTCGCCCATGATCACTCGATATGGAGTTGGTGCCGAAGCAGCAATGGAACAGCAGCAGGGTTTCTGCTTCGAACTCGATACAGAAATGGTCGTCTTCGGAACTACCAACCCTGATGCTCACGTGATGCTTGGCGGCGAGCCCGTCAAAGTTGGAGCCGACGGCACGTTTACGATCCGCATGAGCATGGCGGATGGCCGACAGGTATTGCCGGTCGTCTCCAGCAGCGGTGACGGCCGTAAGCAGCAGACGATCATCCTGGCCGTCGAACGCAACACCAAGACGATGGAACCTGTCGCTCGCGACGAATCGGGCAACTAAACCTAACCCGTCAGGCAGCCTGGCTGCCTCAATGCAGGCGAATTCTCTGGACAACACCCCAGAGGAAAACAAATCGAGCAGCGTCATTCCTGGCGCTGCTCGTTCACGTTCTGGTAGGATTGGCTCCATGAACGATCAATCCCAACTCGCCGCTGAGCTCGTCGCAAGAATCCGCCAATACGAACGCTGCATCGTGGCGTTCTCCGGTGGCGTGGATAGCGTCGTCGTAGCCAAAGCTGCTCAACTTGCACTGGGAGAACGGGCGACGGCGGTAACGGCGGTTAGCCCCAGCCTGGCAGGCGGAGAACTGGAAGCTGCTCGCACGGTTGCGGAGACAATTGGGATCGACCATCGCACAATCAAGACGGCTGAGTTCGCCAATCCCGATTACACAAGAAACGCTCCCGATCGCTGCTACCACTGCAAGTCCGAGCTCTATGAGCGCCTGCAGCAAATGCGCGACGAATTCCCCAATACGATCATCGCCAACGGCACGAATACGGATGATCTGGGCGACTACCGACCGGGCCTTCAGGCGGCGGCCGAAAATCAGGTGCGCAGCCCGCTTGCGGAATGCGGCCTCAACAAGCAAGCCGTTCGCGATCTCGCGAAGCACTGGGATCTTCCCGTCTGGAACAAACCCGCTGCACCCTGCCTCTCCAGCCGGATCGCCTACGGCGAATCCGTAACGCCAGAAAGACTGCGGATGATCGATCAGGCTGAGCAATTCCTCCGATCACGCGGCTTCGAGGAACTTCGCGTCCGATACCACCCCGGTGATCTCGCACGCGTCGAAGTACCGTTGAATCAGTTGCCGCAACTTACGCAGGAACCGCTGAGAAGCGAGCTGACCATACGCCTCCGGGAATACGGATTCCGATTCGTCACCATCGACGCGAGTGGATTTCAGTCTGGCAACCTCAACAGCCTCGTGCCCGTCGATGTGCTCAAATCGAGCATCAATCGTTAGTCGCAGGGAAAGGAGACCCGGAAAGCGACTAACGCAGCTCGCCAACGATGACCGAAGCATTGTGACCGCCGAAACCAAAGCTGTTGCTCATGGCAGTCTTGATTGGACGCTCTTTCGGCGTGTTGGGCGTATAGTCCAAGTCGCACTTCTCGTCAGGCGTCTCGAGGTTGATCGTCGGCGGAGCAACGTTGTTTTGAATCGCCTTGATCGTTAGCACCAGTTCAATACCGCCGCTGGCACCCAACGAGTGCCCCAACTGGCTCTTGGTGCTGGAAATCGACAACTGTTTTGCGTGGTCACCGTACACATTCTTGACGGCCTGTGTTTCGGCCGCGTCGCCAAGCGGAGTGCTGGTGCCGTGGGCATTGATGTAGTCAATCTCGGTCGGATTGACCTCGCCGTCTTTCAACGCGCTCTTCATGGCCATCGAAGCTCCGCGACCTTCCTGATCCGGCTGCGTGATATGCCCTGCATCGCCACTGGCACCGAACCCAAGGATCTCACCGTAGATTCTGGCCCCACGTGCCTTCGCATGCTCCAGCTCTTCGACGACCAACACGCCGGCCCCTTCGCTCATTACGAAGCCATCGCGATCCGCATCAAATGGCCGACTGGCACGAGGAGGATCATCGTTACGCGACGACAACGCTCGCATGTTGGCGAAACCACTGATACCCATAGGCGTAATGGCTGCCTCCGTACCGCCGGTCACCATCACTTCTGCATCACCGTGCTGGATGGCCTTATAGGCATCCCCGACAGCGTTCGTAGCGCTTGCACAGGCGGTCGCCACGGTGTAATTCGGACCACGCATGCCGTACTGAATGGAAATATTCCCGCCGGCAGCATTCAGCATGAGCTTGGGAATCGTGAGCGGAGAAACTCGGTCCGGACCTTTGTGCAACAGGCGCTCAACCTGGGTCTCGATCTCTTTCAGACCGCCAATTCCAGACCCAAGGATGACCCCACAACGGAAGCTGTCTTCCTTTTCGAAGTCCAGCCCCGAATCCCTGATGGCGTCGGTTCCGGCGACCATCGCGAAAGAACTGAATCGGTCAATCCGCTTCAGCTCCTTGGGCGTGATGTAATCCGTTGGATGCCAATCCCAGACATCGCCTGCGAATTTGACCTTGTGACGCTCGGTGTCGAACAATCGAAGTTCATGCACACCACTTTCGCCGCGCAAGATCCGTTCCCACAGATCTTCCACCTTGCAACTGAGCGAGGTGACAACACCCAAGCCGGTAACGACAACACGCCGATCCATTGACGACTACCAATCGAGATACAGTTTGAGGGACCTAGCCGTCCTGGGCACCGTTGATGAAATCGATCGCCTGACCGACGGTCTCAATCTTTTCAGCGGCATCATCGGGAATACTGACGTTGAATTCCTCTTCAAGCTCCATGACGAGCTCAACGGTATCCAGAGAATCCGCGCCGAGATCATTCACGAACGAGGTTTCCGGTTTGACTTTTTCTTTGTCAACGCCGAGCTGCTCGGCAACGATCGCAATCACGCGCTCTGTGTTGTCTGCCACTTGGCAATCTCCTGATAAAAACAGATTTTTACGAGCTGCAAGGCGGGTTCCGCTCAGACTCGCAGTTGTCATTCTAAGTAGGTTATTCCGACCGCAAAGATCTCAAGATAGAGGAAATTCGCAAAACGGGTCAAGATGTCGTCTTCACTCGCGAGTCGCCGTAAACCTTTCCATCGAAAGTGCTTCGGCAAGCACCATAACGAGTTGTGGACACCCTTGCTATCCCGTCATGCCCCCATCTACGGTCAGCACCTGACCGGTAATGTAAGCCGCATCCGCACTGGCCAGAAATAGCACCGCAGATGCCACTTCTTCGGGTGTACCCAGACGCTTGGCAGGAATCCGTTTTTTGGCTTCGTCCTTGACGACATCGCCCAAAGCAGCCGTCATATCGCTCTCGATGAATCCGGGTGCCACTGCGTTGATCGTCACTTTGCGGCCGGCCAGTTCACGACTAAGGCTCCGCGTCAGCCCGATCAGCCCCGCTTTGGATGCCGAATAGTTGGTTTGCCCCGGATTGCCAATCAGCCCGGATACGCTCGTGATATTGATGATCCGCCCATACCTCGCTCGCATCATGTAACGCGATCCGGCCCGGGACATCAGAAACGCACTGCGGAGATTGGTGGCAATCACATCATCCCACTCTTCGTCGCTCATGCGTGGCAGAAGCGTATCTCGCGTGATTCCGGCGTTGTTGACCAGAATGTCAATTTTGTCGTGGGCAGCGACCAGATCATCGACGACCTTGTCGACGCTTTCGCGGTCGGACACATCGCAGGTGGCAACAATTGCCTTCCCGCCGCCGGCTTCGATCTCGGCAGCCGTCTCTTTCAGCTTGTCCTCGCTACGGGCCACGCAGCAAACCAGAGCACCATTCGCCCCAAGTGCGATCGCCATGGCCCGCCCTAGCCCACGGGAAGCTCCCGTCACCAGCGCGACACGCCCGGACAGGTCCACCGACATCTTCTTCTGATCTGACATGAATTTGACTCGTGTTCTCAAAGAGTAGAAGCAGATCTGGATTCTGCGAAATGTCCGCGTTATCTAGAAATTGGTGAACGGGAACTTGCGGTCAATCCGCTTCATCAGCCCCCGCAGGACCTTGCCCTCACCAATCTCGTAGAACCCTTCAACGCCGGTAGCGAGCATCGCCCGAACCGAGTCCTCCCAGCGGACAGGGCTCACTACCTGCTTCGCCAACAAACTGCGAATTTCTTCCGGGTCAGTATGAGCCTGCGCGTCCACGTTGGAAACCACAGGGATGCGTGGAGCGTGCATTTCGACGCCAGCCAGCGTCTCCACCAGCTTGTCGACCGCAGACTGCATCAGCGGTGTGTGGAACGCTCCGGCCACCGACAATGGAATTACCTTCATTGCACCGGCCGCATCGGCCAATTTGCCCAACCGCTCGCAGGCGGCATTGTCGCCGGAACACACGATATTGCCGGGGCAAAGCAAGTTGGCGATTTGCAACACGTCATCGCCACGCGCCTCATCGCACAGCGCCTCCAACTGGGCGGCTTCCATCCCAAGGATGGCGACCATACCACTGGGATTCGCATCGGCGGCCGCCTGCATCGCTAACCCACGAGCTCGAACAACCCGCAGTCCATCATCGAAGGACATCACGCCAGCGAAACACAAAGCGGAGTACTCGCCAAGACTCAGCCCGGCCGTGACCGTGCAGGCGTCAATAGATTCGGGGGCTTCGGCCTTCAGCTTCTCCAACGCCGCCATGCTGGTCGCAAATAACGCCGGCTGGGCATTCTCGGTAGCATTCAGCTGCTCGGCAGGGCCGTCGAAACAGATTTTCGTCAGGTCGTAGCCCAGCACATCGTTCGCTCGGCTCAACAGCTCATTCGCCTGAGGCAATGCGTCCGCGAGCGAGCGTCCCATTCCGACCGCCTGCGCACCCTGCCCCGGAAATAGAAATCCGATGTTACTCAAGAACAGCCTCGCCAGACCGCAGATGAACCGCGGCTCAAGTACCGGGATATCCGCTGCCGAGCAGTACTACTACCGCCCAGCTACAGAAGATATGCAGACGAAATCAGGATTCGTCGGTGGGTTCAATGACGACTCGACCCATGTAGTTGCCACAGTTTGGGCAAACCACATGAGTTGGAATTGCAGTGCTGCATTTCGGGCAAATCGTGAGCTGACGCGGTTTTTTCGCGTCATGAGCTCGGCGCTTGCCGGTTCGGGAGTTCGAGTGCTTTCGTTTGGGTACTGCCATGATTCGGCCCTATCCGCGACTAAAGGATCCGTCGAATTCGCCAAAATAACGATTTCGACCGATCCCTGTCAACCAACCTCCAGGCTTGGCCAGCGACCAATTCCAGAAAATTGGGTCCTTTTGTCCACTCAGAAACCGCTATCACCCCACCAATCCCGGCTTGGCACGGACGCACCCGCGAAATGGCTCTTTCCAGATGTCGCGGGAAACTCATGGTCTCCCAGGAGACCCCGCCGTGTCGCAAACTGTATCGACCATGACCAAATTGCGTCGAACTTCAATTCTGGTCGCTAAAACAGCCCGGGACCTTCCTCCAAATCGTCCGGCGGCGTCAGCTTCATGTGGTCATAAGCACTCGCTCGAGCCACCCGGCCTCGCGAGGTCCTGACGACCAATCCCTTACGCAACAAAAACGGCTCGATCTCTTCCTCAAGCGTGTCCGTGGCGGCATTCATGGTGTGGGCGATGGCACTGACACCAGCCGGACCTCCCTGAAAACTCCCGATCAGAACCGACAAATAATCCCGATCCTCGCGTCGCAGGCCGATCGAATCAATCGCCGCCATTTTGAGCGCTGCCTCGTTCACATCCAGCGTAATCACGCCATTCGCCTTGGCCGTCGCATAGTCGCGGACCCAGCGAAGATGATTGTTGGCAACCCGAGGTGTACCTCGACTACGAACCGCGATGTCCAGCGCCGCGTCGTCGTCGATCTCCACATCCAGTTTTCGTGCGCTGCGACGGACAATTTCAGCGAGTTCGTCGGTGGTGTAGAAGTCCAGGTGTTCACGGATGTGAAATCGGTCTCGCAACGGAGCCGTCAACAAACCGACCCGCGTTGTGGCTCCGATCAAGGTGAACGGCGAAAGCGTAATGTTCAGCGTCCTCGCGTTGGTGCCCTCTCCAAGGACGATATCAATGCGAAAATCTTCCATCGCCGTGTAGAGATATTCCTCCACCGCCGTCGGAAGACGATGAATCTCGTCGATGAACAATACGGATCGCTCGGAGGCGTTTGTGAGATACGGCAGCAGATCCTTGGGGGCTGACAGGGCAGGACCAGTTGTCGTGTTGACGTCGACACCCAGTTCGCGTGGCAGGCAGTATGCAAATGTGGTCTTGCCGAGTCCCGGCGGACCATCAAAGAGGATGTGTCCCAACGGTTCGTCACGCAGTCGCGCCGCGTCTACGGCAATCTGCAATCGCTCACGGACCTGCCGCTGCCCAACCATATCGGACATGCGTTGCGGGCGAAGGTAACGATCTTCTTCCTCGTTGTTTTCGTCGTCGCCTTGAAGGATGGTTTCTCGCGTCATGCTATTTGCCCGTCTCGCGCCGGGGCCTGATCAATGCGGGGAGGCTGCCAATTCCCGCTCGTCGGTGAAGCGAACGAAGTTGGCCGGAACAACCAATCTACGATATCGCACTAAAAAACCCAGCTTACCCGATGAGTAAGCTGGGTTGATAGTTGTCGTTCGTCGTTTGACGAAAACTGGCTTCGAAAGATGCCGACGGCCTTCGTGTGGCCTACGACTTCTCTGGCGTCTTGGGAGCGTCAGCCTTGGCGAGTGCTTCAACCGCGGCTTTGTACTTCGCCTGAGCGAGCTTCAAACGAGCCGTTACGCTGCACTGGGTCTTCTCACCAGCGACGACGAACAGCTTCTCTTTGCCACTGGTCTTGGCAAGACTTGCAGCTTCATTTGGGCAGTTGCATGCTTTGTCGCCAACGAGGTAAGCCATCTGAACCTTGTTCATGGCTTTCTTCGCAAGCTCGGCACGCTGGCCAGCCATTACGTTGCAGCACAGCTCTTTGCCGGCAACGGTGAACTTACCGCTGACTTTGCATTCCTTGGTGCTGGTGAAGTCAGTAACGAACTTCTCCGTCGCCGAGGTGAGTGCCATCATAGCGTCACCCTTCGAGTCGTAAGCTTTCTTCGCGACGACAAACTTGATGTCAGCCTTGTGTTCCTTTGCCAGCTTGGCAGCAGAAACAGAGCAATGCGTTTCTTCCTTGGCGACCTTGTAGGTCAACTGGGGAAGCTTCGCCATCGCAGCTTCGATAGGACAGCCAGCGGAGCACGATGCCTCGCACTGAGCGGTGCTCGCTACTTTGGCATCAACACCAGGAAGTTCTACAGCTTCTTCGGCTTGGACAGCCGTCGCCATTGCCAGTGCGGCAAGTACAGAAATCAGTCGTTTCATGTTCGGTTCCTTACAATTGGAGATTGAATCGCCTCCGCCCTGCCCAAGATCGTACCACACGCCTATTGGGCTGCAAGAGAATGCGAAAGTTGGACGCAATTGTTGGCTACGGCTTACGTTCAAAATCGGTTCGTCGGAAACAATTCTCTTTCTTCAAACCGAAATGCGGCCACTCCGCGGAGGTATGCATGCTGGCACGTCGGCCGGAACACAAAAGGGCCTCGAAACGCGACGAACGGCGGCGTAACAAAATGGTACAGAAAAAACGGCCTTGAACGCATCGTTCAGTCGTTGCGGCCGCCCCTAGTATTTTGCGGGACCAATCGTGCGTTTCAACGTATCACGCATGAGATCGGCCGGAGCCTCTTCGCCCGTGAAGAGCTTGAACTGAATCGCCGCCTGGCGGATGAACATGTCGACGCCCGTGATAACTTTGCAGCTGGCCTTACGAGCCTGCTTCACCAAGAGTGTTTGTTCGGGGTTGTAGACGGTATCAAATACCACCATCCCTGGCTTCAGATACTTTTCATCCCACGGTGTCACGTCCATCTTGGGATGCATCCCAACCGGCGTTCCATTAATGAGTACGTCCGGCGCGAAGTGATGCCGCATGTCCCACTCGATCGCCTTCCCTTCGACAGCATTGGCCAGCGCGACCGCTCGTTCTTTGGTTCGAGATGCCACCACGACAGTCGCACCTTTCTTCGCCAGACCGTACGCGACAGCCTTCGAGACTCCGCCGGCACCCAACACAAGCGCATTCACCTGAGAGAGCGAATCGGGCTTGTCTGAATCGATCGCCATGACTTTCAACAAGCTGTCCATGGCCGCACGGTAGTCGGTGTTGTAGCCGCGCACGGTGCCATCATCATCAAAGACCATCGTATTGACGGCACCAATCCCACGAACGACCGACTCCACCTTGTTGCACTTGGCAATGACGGCTTCCTTGTGAGGAATCGTCACACTCAAGCCGCGAATGCCCAGACTGCGACAACGCTTGAGCCAACCACCGAGATCGGCCTCCGGGATTCGAAACGGCACATAGACGCGTTTCATGCCCATTTCCTGGAAGGCAACATTGTGAATAATCGGGCTCAGGCTGTGCCCGACGGGATCGGCAATTACACCAAAGACCTCGTACTCTTCGCTAATGTCTTCGTAGCGATAGATCTCCTGCATTTGTTTGTAACTGAGTTGGCCTGGCGCGAGTGAGCGTTCCTGATGGAATGTCGCATACGTAAACGGTGCGCCAAAACGACTGGCGAGAATCCGCGACGGAGTTCCCATCTCGCCCATACAAAGCCCAACCGTTGGTACGGTGCTCTCCTTGACCAGTTTCATCATCCGCAAATTGTCCAGCGGGCTGTTGGCCATGGTCGCGAGCTTGACGATATCAGGATCACCCGCGAGCATCCGGGCGTGGACGTCCGCCAAATCGGTTGGTGTTCCGCTGAAGTCGTGCCGACTGACGATCCGCTTCGTCTTGCCAAATCGAGGAATCAGATCCGCGATGTCGTCCTCAAGGTCAACGTACTCGACGCCTTCCGCGATCGCCGTACGTAGCAGCATCTGACGAGCTTCTTCAGTTCCGCCCCAGCGACCGCCGTCGGACTGCCGGCGACACGTAATGATGACCGGGCACGGCCGATCCTCAATCAGTCGCTTGAGATTGACCGCTCGACCGATGTAGTCAAGTCGCAACTCGACCAATTCCGCACCGTTGTCGACAAGGTGCTGATGCTCGCGAATAACGTGCTTGTGACGAGTTCGCCCGATACTTACGCAAATCATGAAGTCAGTATCTCTTGTCTGGCAGGCCGATTCACCATGAACGCACTCAGCCTGTTCCCCCGAGTAATTCTTACTGCTGGCTACCGCACGCTTCGGATGCGAAACGCTTGCGGCGGTGTAATACCTTAACCACGGCTAACACCGTACCCAATGCCGCACCCGCATACGATCCCGCATGTATCCCCCAAACCGCCAAAAAACGTCCAGCCCGGTCCGCCGGAGCGTAGGCGAGTGCCGCGTCGCCAAGCCATGACGCGCGGCCGACAACAACGGTCAATGGCCCCAGCACCAAAGCGCAAATGGCGGCCCCCATTACAGGATAGACACAATATCGTAGCAGGTGTGCATAGGAGAGCTGAGGTTTTCCAGGAGATGGATTGTTGGCAATCAACATCAACGCTCCTGCCAGTACACCCGGACCATACGATGCCTTGATTGCCAGAATCGAGACGGCAACGCGATACGACCGGGGGTCCGACGCAAGACCCTTGGCGTTCAGAAAGTAATCCACCGAGATCGTGGCCGTGATGTGATCGTGAACAATGCCGTACACGATCGCCAACAGCATCGAGACGACAAGAAACAGATACTCGCGGACGCGAGTTGGATGTTCTGGATTTCGTACCCAGTCCCTGATCCCCAGAAAACCAAAGAACACCAAAGCCCCGGCGATGCGGTATGGCAGTGTGCTTTCGTAGGCTTCGATCATGCCTCCAGCTTACGAAAACCAACCCCGTGAACGCCAACAAATGCGACGACGAATACAGGCGATGTCGCAAAAGCTACGCCCGACGGGTCGAACGCATCGTGATCAGCCCCACAAGAATCATGGTGCCACCATAAAGCTGCGGCATGGTCGGACTCTCGTTGCGACTGATCCACGCAGCCAGAATGGCGACCACGGGAATCAGGTTCTGCACAATGGCCGCGTGCGCCGCGCCGGCGTGCTTTACGCCAAAATGCCACATCGGTTGCGACAGCCCGGACGACAGAATGCCCGAGTAAAGCAGGATCGCCCAAATCGATACACCATGAAATTCTTCGGCATGCGTATCGGACCACATCGCGGCGATCGCCAGATGAAACGGCCACGCGATCACACCTGCCGTCGCTGCCAATTGCACCGGAGAGATCTTCGTCAGCAACGGTCGGCTATATACGGTCCCGCAAGACCACAGCAACGCGGACAACAAAATCACGGCATTGCCCAGCAGGTACTTCGCATCCGCCGTCACGCTTCCCTGCAGCGCCACGATGGCGGTTCCTACCAACGCGACTAGCAGACCGCACCAGGCCAACAGATGCAACTTTTCTCCAACCGCGATCCTGGCGATCAGCGCGGTCCACATCGGTACCGTCGCGATGATCAGTGCGACGTTGCCCGGCGTCGTCAGGCTTACCCCAACCAGAAATGAAATCTGATAGGAGACCGTCACGATTGCCGCGTACCCGAAGATTGCTTTCCACGTCAGCCCCGGTCGCGGCACAATTCCGTTGCGTCGCTCCCGGACCGCAAACCCCACCAGCACAATCGAAGAGATCAGTAGGCGAATCGCATTGAACGCATACGGGTCGACGTCATCGAGCCCGGTTTTCATCAGCGGGATATTCACACCCCAGATCACTGCAACGCCAATCAGCGATGCATCTGGCCAAAGCGTCCGACTATAGTCCCTGCTCTCCTGCTCCGGTTGCGATACGGTTGCGTCAGATTGGCTCAATTCGACTCGTCAGGGGTGAGGGCAAAGCGAAGCCGAAAGTCGTCAGCTTGCATTGGAATTCGCAAGAGACTCGAGAGACGCCGATCCGGATTTCAGGTTCGCTGAAATCGCTTGTCGAGTTCCTTTTGAGTGAAAACCAGCGTCGTCGGGCGACCATGCGGACAGTGATGAGAATCCTGGACGAGGTGCCGTAATTCGATGAGCGATTCGATTTCCTCGGGTTGCAGTCGGTCACCGGCCTTAATCGCCGCCTTGCATGAAATCATGTGCAAGATTTCGTCCAGCAAATCGCGCGGATCTGGTCGCTTGCCGCCGGTCGAAAGTTCCTCTGCGAGTTGGCGAATCATTTCCGCCGGATTGAAGTTGGCAAGCATGGCGGGATAGCTGCTAACGAGTACCGTGTCGCCCCCGAAGTCCTCCACATCAATGCCCAAGTCAGACAATAACTCCTGCGATTGCAACACCGTCGCCGCTTCCGTTGGAGAAAGCTGCACCGGCTCGGCCACAAGCAATCGCTGTTTCTCCACGTCCTTTTTCAACACTTTCTCGCGCAGTTGTTCGTAGATCACCCGTTCGTGCAAAGCGTGCTGATCGATCACGACGATGCCGTCCTCATTGGCCGTCACGAGATAACGGTTGTGGACCTGCATCGCGTTCGAACTGCCCACGGCGGCAACGTCGCCATCGCGGTTGGCTTCGATCGGTACCGGCGCTGGTGACTCACCGGGTTCCAGCGGAAGTGTCTGCTGCGTTTCAATAGGCTGACCGTGAAGCTCGTAGCCCGCTTCGACCGTCGTCGCGCCGGTGACCGCATCCGCAACCGGTCGATTACCACCTCGCGCCCAGTTCAGAATGTCGTCGCGTGACGAAGGACCGTTGTTGGGATACGGCTTGAACGCGGGCACACCACCGATACTGCCAGCGCCTGCTGCACCTGCTGCGCCTGCTGCACCTGCTGCGCCTGCTGCACCTGCTGCACCTGCTGCACCTGCTGCACCTGCTGCACCTGCTGCACCTGCTACGCCTGCTACGCCCTGCCCTGCCCTGCCCGCTGCACGACCATGCGGGTCATCGATGCGACTCTCCACGGATGAAGCGGATTCTGCGATTTCCTCGACCACTGGCCGAAAGGTTGAAGTCAAATCGGTCGTCAGAAAGCGATTCCTCAACATGCCAAGCAGCAGCTTGTACAGTCGACCGCTATCCTGAAATCGAACTTCCAGCTTGGTCGGATGCACATTTACATCCACCGTATCCGGAGCAACATCGATATTCAGAAACGTAATGGGATATCGACCAGTCAGCAGGATGCCGCGATACGCTTCCGACAAGGCATGCTGCAACGCCCGGTCCCGAATGTGGCGACCGTTGAGAAACAGGTATTGAAGTTTGTTGGTACTGCGACTGTGCTTGGGATTTGCCACGTAGCCGTGAATGTGAGCAAACTCGTCCTGGGTTTCCACAGGAATCAGGTCCTGCGCAAGGTCGCCGCCAAAGCAACTCGCGATCCGATCCTTCAGGTCCTGTACCGGTGGGAGTTCCAGGGTCGCTCGTTTGCCATTGTGCAGCACGAATCTTACGTTCGGATGAGCCAACGCAATGCGCGTGATGGCCTCGGTAGCGTGGCTCATTTCGGTTTGCGGCGTTCGCATAAACTTGCGACGCACGGGCGTGTTGAAGAACAACCGACGCACTTCGATGGTCGTCCCAACGCTGCAGCCACACGGCTCGATGGGACTGGCTTTGCCACCCATGATTTCAAGTTCCGCACCGGCGTCATTGTCCGGAGTACGGCTGCGAATGCGAAAATCACTGACTTCCGAAATCGACGCCAGGGCCTCACCACGAAACCCCATCGTGCCAACACTAAAGAGATCGTCGGCGTCGCGAATTTTGCTGGTCGCATTGCTGGCGACCGCCAGCATGAGTTCGCTGGCCGGGATACCGTGACCATTGTCGACCACGCGAATCAGCTCGGCTCCGCCCTGATGAACGGCGACATCGATCTGGGTTGCCCCCGCGTCGATCGCATTCTCCACCAGTTCCTTAACGACACTCGCCGGTCGCTCGATCACTTCACCAGCCGCAATCTTGTTGATCACCGCTGCAGAAAGTTGCTGAATTTTATTGCGAGACATGGTCGAGGGTCCGTCCATTGGACTGGTGGCGTCCGTTCGTAGACCGAATTATTACTCGCGGTCGTGTCGAAACAAGCCTGGTGATCCCGGCGAACTTTCGCCCAGATCTTGCTTGAACGCATCCACCTTCGGCCAACAAGAGACAAGAACGGGAAAGTGAGCCGCACAAGCATTCCAGCCAGAAGAGTGACTCGTTTCAAAAGAGTACGTCTATTCGCCGTATTCTTTCAGTTTGCGATATAGCGTGCGCGCTCCAATCCCGAGTATCCGAGCGGACTCCTCGCGATTGCCGCCGGTTAGCTGCAGTGTATTCTCGATCGCCCAGCGTTCGATTTCCGACATGGGTTTGCCGATCAGTTCCGCTGGCCCGGCAGCCGAACTAACATCCTCGGCACCTCCATCGCCCCCAAGCTCTTCCGGCAGATCGTCGACGTCCAGCGTCTCGTCCATGTCAATCACGACCATACTTTCGACGAAGTTCCGCAGCTCGCGTACGTTCCCCGTCCACTCGTGAGCGACCAACAAACGACTCACTTCGCCTGAAATGCCCTTCACGGTCTTGTTGTGCTTCCGGGCAAACTCTTTTCGAAAGTGGTCCACCAATGGAATAATGTCATCGCGACGACCAGCCAAAGGCGGAAGATGAATCGTAATGACCTTCAGGCGATGATAAAGGTCTTCCCGGAAATCACCCTCCTCGACCGCCTTCAACAGATCGCGATTCGTCGCGCTGAGAATGCGAACGTTCACTTTCATGGGCTCGTTCTCGCCAACGCGAGTGATCTCACCCGATTCCAGCACCCGTAGCAGCTTCACCTGAATCGGCAGCGGCATATCGCCGACTTCATCGAGGAATAGCGTTCCACCGTTGGCATATTCGAATCTGCCGACCCGGTCAGCCTGAGCGTCCGTGTAGGCTCCTTTGATGTGGCCGAACAGTTCGCTCTCCAGCAGGTGCTCGCTGAGCGCTGCACAGTTCAAAGCCACAAAAGGCTTTTTCTTGCGAGGACTGTTCTGGTGCAATGCCTGGGCAATGAGCTCCTTACCAGTACCGGTCGCCCCCGTAATCAGCAGCGTCGTATCCGTCGGCGCGAAGCGTTTGACGCGATCAATAACGCGCGTCATCTGCTCGCTTGCGTAGACGATTCCGTCGAATCCGAATTTTTCGTCGAGCCGTTGATGCAGCGTCGCGTTGGTCTGCTTGAGCCGAATCGCGTCGGCTGCTTTTTCAGTCACGGCACGCAAACGGTCCGTATTCAGTGGCTTCTCCAAAAAATTGAAGGCGCCATTCTGCATCGCCGCCACGGCTTTGGGCACAGAAGCATGCCCCGTCACGACAACCACTTCGCAGTCCGGCAAGGTCTCTCGTGCCAGCTTCAGAATCGCATCGCCGTCGACCTCGTTCATGACGAGGTCCGTAATCACGACGTTGTAGGCGTTCTGCTCGATCAGTTGTGCGCCTTCAGGACCCGAGGTCGCAACGTCACAGTCGTACCCAACACGCTCGAGTGTTTCACCCATCGCCTGAGCATGACTCTTGTCGTTGTCGATCACCAACACACGAATCGATGATGCGGGTGTTGGCGAGTTCTCTTGTTCGTTCGTTTTTGCAGCCATCTCTGGATGATACAAGATGAAGGCGTCGGGCCATATATCCTCTAATTCCAGGGGCGGGGTTAGACGCCTCGAGTACCGCGAGGAATAATGCACCTAGATGCGAAACGCGCCGGGTGACTTCGCAACCCCTGAATCACTCCGCCGGCTTGCGTCGCGGGGCCACGACACGACCGCATGAGCTCCACCAACACCAAACGCATTCAGGAACTTGACGCCCTTCGCGGTCTCGCCGCCGTGGCCGTGGTCGCCTACCACTATTCACACGCTTACCAGAGTTTCTTTGGTTTTACACAGCCGCAACCGTTCGACTTTCGACTCGGCTACCTTGGTGTCCAACTGTTCTTCATCGTCAGCGGTTTCGTCATCTTCATGACGATCGAACGCACCGTGAAGCCGCTGGACTTCGTGTACTTTCGCTTCTCAAGGTTGTATCCGACGTTCTGGATGGGCGTTCTGGTGACGTCGATTGGCGTGATGTTTACGGACCTCCCGGCCGAATACCGTCGCACGCCGACGGAAATCCTGGTCAACCTCACGATGCTCCAGGAGTTCTTCAACATCCCGGCCGTGGACGGAGTCTACTGGACGCTGACGCGTGAACTGATCTTCTACGCAATCATCCTTGCCATCTTTGCCTGTGGACTGATCCGCCACACGATCCCCCTCGCGTACGGCTGGCTGCTTCTACAACTGTTGGCAAACGCCTGCGAACATTGGCTCGGCCGGTTCCCCTGGAAAATCAAGTTCTACCTGCTAACGGAATACTGCCATCTGTTTGTCGCCGGCATCGTGTTCTACAAAATCTTCACCAATAAGGCAGACAAGGCATGCTACGGCCTGCTGGGGCTCGGGTTGCTGAACCAGTTTTTACTGGTCGAAAACGCCGACATCCCATCCACTCGGTTTGAAGAGAGCTGTTACGTGGGACTGTTTTTCCTGCTGTTCTGGATTGTCACCAAAGGCAAAGCGCAATTCCTCGCGTGGCAGCCCCTGATTTTTCTGGGATCGATTTCCTACGCGCTGTATCTCGTTCACCAGGTATTGGGCTACGCCATTATTCGATGGTTCGATCAGAGTCCCTATTCCGTCTGGCTGGGACTGGCGGCGGCCACGGCATTCAGCGTGGCCACTGCAACGATCATCACTCAGTACGGCGAAAAGCCACTCATGCGTTGGCTGCGAGGCCGGTACCAGCCGGCCCGAAAACCGGCAACAACCTGAGCCTACCTGGTATCTCGCCCAAAAGCTCCCGCGAGTAACAGGGATGCCGCTACAACGTCGGCGGGCTATTCGCTGGCGTCGTCCGTCAAGTCGCCAGACGCACCGGTCACTTCTGCCGACTCCGACTGATCGGAACCCAGCCTCGCCGGAATCGGGAACTCCAGCGTAAACCAGGTTCCCCGACCAACTTCGCTCTGCACGTAGATCTTTCCATAGTGGGCCTCGATGACCTTCTTCGCCGTCGGCAAACCCAAACCGGAGCCGCCGTACTTCGTCGAATAGAAGGCGTCGAACATATGTAGCAAGGCATCGCTGTCCATGCCTGACCCCGTATCGATCAAATCGAGTGCAACACCACTTCGAGTGAGATGAGTACGAGCCTCAAGCCGGCCGCCATCCGGCATGGACTCGATAGCATTCTTGACGAGGTTCGTGAGTGCCGCGCCCAACGTTTGCTCCTCGAGTTGCACACTGGGCAGATCCGCGTCGAGGTAGCGGACGATATCGACTCCCGCGGCCTCGGCCTGCGGTGTGAACATGTCCAACACACGATCGATCTGCACGTTCAAATCGCCGGGTCGCAACTCAAGATTGCGAAGGCGTGCGAACTTCAGAAAGTCGTCCAGCAGGTTCTGCAGTCGCTCGCACTGCGCCTGAAGGATCTTGATCTTGTCCAGCGTTCTGCGCTGGTCCGGCGGCGCGGTGCCTTCATGGTCCTCCGCCAACAGGTCCACATTCATGCGAATGACCGACAGCGGATTCTTGATCTCATGAGCGAGCGCACCAGCCAGCTGGGCGATCTCGTTGTACTGCTCAAGAATCTGCTTTGTGAAATCGTCGTAGTCGGGATGGCTGTTTTCGGACATGGGTCACCGCATGGTGTGACTTCAGACTGGATGACGAACCGGATTACAGAACACAGGATCATACGAAAAAGACCCGATGGAGTCCCACCGGGCCTTTTGACGTTCACTTATGCGAAAGCTGTCGCAACGGCACTACGCTTCGCTGCCCGCTTCGGCGGTTTCTTCTTCCATCGCCTTGCGACGACTCAGTTTGACACGATCGTGGTCGTCGACATCAATGACAAGGACCTTCATTTCGTCGCCAACCTTACAAACGTCGGCCACGTTGTTGACGAATTCATTGGAAAGCTCGCTGATGTGACAAAGCCCATCGCGGCCCGGAAGAATTTCGACAAACGCACCAAAGTCCTTCACGCTGGTAACCGTGCCGGTGTAGATCTTGCCAATCTTGACCGAAGCCGTGACGGCTTCGACCTTTTCCTGTGCAGCCAGAGCCCAGGCACCGTTGCTACTGGCAATGGTGACCACACCGTCGTCGTCGACTTCGATGACCGCACCGGTGGATTCCTGGATGCCACGAATGTTCTTGCCACCAGGTCCGATCAGCATGCCGATCTTGTCTGGCGGAATCTTGACAGTAATCAGTCGCGGAGCGTGCTCCGAGATTTCCTGATTTGGACGCTGAATCGTCATCAGCATGGAGCGGAGAATTTCCATTCTGGCTTCGCGGGATTGTGCCAGCGTAGCGCGAATGATCTCTTCGCTGATGCCGTTGATCTTCAGGTCGAGCTGAATGCCTGTGATACCGTTTTGCGTCCCGGCGATCTTGAAGTCCATGTCGCCGTGATGGTCTTCCTCACCAAGGATGTCCGTCAGCAACATCCAGTCGTCCTCGGACTTTTGAACCAGCCCCACGGAAATCCCCGCAACCGGATTCGAGATGGGAACGCCGGCTGACATCAGTCCAAGCGTTGCGGCACAAACCGACGCCATCGAACTGGAGCCATTGGATTCGAGGATGTCCGAAATGACACGGACGGTGTAGGGAAATTCTTCTGGCGACGGCAGTACTGGCTTCACACTACGCTCGGCCAGTGCACCGTGTCCGATTTCACGTCGTCCCGGGCCACGAATCGGTCGACACTCGCCGACCGAAAATGGAGGGAAGTTGTAGTCGAGCATGAACTTCTTGGAGTACTCTTCACCAAGACCATCAACACGTTGCTCGTCTCGCGAAGTTCCCAGCGTGATGGAAACCAGCGATTGTGTTTCGCCACGTTGGAAGACAGCCGACCCGTGTACTCGAGGTAGCACGTCGACGGCACATTCGATACCACGCAGCGTCTTGCCGTCACGACCGTCGGATCGAGTACCGGCGATGATCAGATCACGCACAACATTCTCTTCGAGGTCGTGCCACGACTTGGAGAAGTCCTTCGCGGTGAACGCGTTGTCCGCATCGGGGTCGGGAATGACTTCCGCCTTGACCTTCTCTTTGAGTGCACTGACGGCTTCGCCACGCTCGGCTTTTCCAACGATTTGCTTCGCGGCTTTCAGGTCGTCGTAGTACTTCGAATTGAGCTGGTCCAACAACCCGCTCTCTTCGGGTGGCGTGAACTCGTTCTTCTTCGGGTTCACTTTCGCAACCAGCTCAAGCTGGAGATCCATGATCTCCTTGATGTAGCCGTGTGCAGCCTGGATCGCCTCGAACATCTGCTGCTCGGGCATTTCGCGAGCGAATCCCTCGATCATCAAGACCGATTCCTTGTTGCCCGAAACGATCAGATCGATTTCGCTGGACTCAAGAGCTTCCATTGTTGGAAACGGAACCCACTCGTCATCAACTCGACCGAGGCGAACCGAAGCAACCGGGCCAAGAAAAGGCAACGGTGAAATTGCCAGTGCAGCCGAACTACCGTTCATCGCAATCACGTCCGCATCGTTCAGACGATCGCTGGACATGACGAAACTCTGACACTGTACTTCGTCGTTGTAGCCTTTGGGGAACAAGGGCCGAATCGGACGGTCCATCAATCGAGCCGTCAGTGTCTCCTTCATCGAAGGACGACCTTCACGCTTCAGAAATCCGCCGGGGAATTTACCCGCCGCTGACGAACGCTCGCGGTAGTCACACATCAGTGGAAAGAAGTCGATGCCTTCGCGCGGCTTGCCCGTTGCAACGGCATTCAGCACGACGGTGTCGCCATATTGAGCCATGACGCAACCGGCGGCTTGCTTCGCCAGAAAGCCGGTCTCAAAGGCAAGCGTAAACTCGCCAATCTTCTTTTCAACGCGAATCTTTTCCATTTTCCATCTCCTTTGACGGAAGCGGAACAGCAAGACTCGAGCGGGCGCAACCGCAAACCGGTTACGCAGAACAAAAGAACGAACCAGCAGCACAAATCAAATGTGCCATGGCTGGAACCGCGTCAGCGGCGAAAGAATGATGTCGTTAGTCCGAAGACCGGGGAGGAATCACTTACGAATGTCCAGCTTACCGATGATATCCAGGTATCGTTGAGGATCAATCTTCTTCAAATAATCCAGCAACCGCCTACGTCGACTCACCATACTCAACAAACCACGCTTACTGGCGTGATCTTTCTTGTGCGTCCGCATATGATCCGTCAGGCCATTGATTCGTGTCGTCAAAATGGAAATCTGAACCTCAGGCGAGCCACTATCGGAGGCTCCCCGTTTGTGGTCCTGAATCAATTCCTGCTTGCGTTGTTTTGTGATGGTCATAGTGTTTTTACTCTGGCAACCGTCACGCGGACGTTGAACCTCTCGTGGCATCTTCTCACGGCCGCCCCAAACTGGGTTCCGTCGCTCCACTCGAGCCTACATTGCTCCTACATTTCATTTGTCATATTCAACCAAACCGTGAGTCTATAGCTCCGAATTCGGGTCTGCAACCGCACCTGCACAACTTCCGCCGAATTCTGCTCGGCATTGTGGCTATCCGGCGAGAATATCCGGATTGGGGAGTTCAACCGCTCGGAATTGCCCTTGAATTGACGCTCTTCACAAGCCGTGGTGCGGAACGCCAATTGGTGGAATCGAGGCATCGCCCGCAACTAGAGTGATTTGAAGCACCAATCCTGAGATCCGGGCGTCCGCGTCCGATGCGGCCTTCGTTGGCGAAACGTGGGTGCCCGAGCGGATCCGAGACGACTATTTCAATAGTCCTCAGTAGTCCGCCGTCTCAAACCGGCGACGCCGAGACGTTCTGCGGCGAGTTCGACGAGGCGGATCCCGATCCTCGTACCAATAGCCCCCAAGGACTCGGTAAAACAGCAGAATCACGAAGGCGCCCAGCGTCCCGGCAACCAAGCCACCCGGACTGATCGGAGTGACACGCTGGCCATTGCTGACCAACGACCAAACGCCGCAGCCAATAATCACGCCGGCAATTCCCATCGCCAGCGTCGCAACCGCGCCACCGGGATCACGCCCGGGCATGACGGCCTTCGCCAGCAAGCCGACAACCGTGCCGTAGCCAATCCACACAAGGATATCGTTGACCAACGAGTCTGCTCCGGGCGGTAGCTCGACCATGTCTCTACACCGATTGCGATTTGAATCACGGAGTGCGCGCAGCACCCCTCCAAAACCGGTATCGTCAACGCAGCTTACCAGCTTTAGCTATCATCAGAAAAAGAGATGCCAACTACTCACGGTTGCCGTTCCGGTCGCCCGTTCTGGCGCGAATACCGCGGTACTACCGGCACGAGCCGGCGTTTCGGCACGCGCACCGGCACCAAATGCCGCTCAGATGCAAATTTCCCGGACTGCCAGACCGCCGCGGCGTTGCGGGTTTGAGTCTGAGCGTCCAATTCCCGGATACCAATCGAACTGTCGACAACCAGGTCTCCCGTGACGACTCGTCGTTCGACCAACATCTCCTGTGGAGGAAGTTCACGGGGCGCCGACGGTATCACCTTCGGCATCGGTGCCCGAACCTCTGGAGGCGATGCAAGTTGGAGCGGAGACTGACTCACCGGCTCCAGGATACTCGGGTCGTCCACGGTACGCTGCCGGGATTCGTGAAGCCGAACCCACCCAACGAATCCAATGAAACTGAGAATGCCGATCAGAATCGCCCACAGTAACCCATCACGGAGCAGAACGATTCCAGCCTTGATCTGGGGCATCAATGCTGCGGTGGCCATCGTCAGCGTGAGTATGCACATCACCAGCGTGACAAGGTGCAGCCCAACCTGGAAGGGTACCGTTTGCATGAATGTAACCGAGCCAAAAAAAGATGATGCCTGGCGGAACAAAACCAGAACACTGCTGACCCCGCCACCATGTCAGCCGATCGTCCGGTCCGAAACGCCCACAATGCCGTGAATCCGTTTCTAACAGACAGACCACACCTCGCGTCGTAGAAATCGGCGTTACTCGGCCGTTGCGATACGATTGCGTGGCGGTAATTCCGACTTGGCAAACTTTGCGTTACCTTGCGAGGAGCGAACTTCCCGCTCAGGCGGAACGCGAACCGTCGTTTTTGCATGTGCCTCTGCAGTCGAGTTGATCGGCAAGAACGTACTCACCTCCAATTTGCCGTTCGCGATCGAGACCGAAATAGCGCCGCACTCGGCGGTGTGAAACACAGATCGTCCCGCGCGCTGAAACATCGACCGAGTCGCCGCGGACATCTTGCCTTCACCAGCCGAGATCACCACATACTCCGGGCTGCACCACTCAAGGAACGCTCCCGGGGCGCTATTGGCGGAACCATGATGGGGCGCCATCACCACGTCAACATCGCGTGGCTCCTCGGCGATCACCGCGTCCATCCCCGCCCGCTCGAGGTCGCCCGGCAACAAGATCGTCCGACCTTCAAAAACGACTTCAGTCACAATGCTGTTGGCATTGTCACTACCACTCACGGGTTGCGTGCCGGGATGTAGCACGCGCAATTCAGCGCCGCCAAATCGCAAGCTGTCGTTGGCCACCAGACTGCGGATGGGAATATCGAATTCCTCAAGGACGCCTTTCAAAACCTGAATCCCCGGAGCGGTCGATTCAAACATGAACGGCGAAGCGAAGACCTGCCCGCACGAGAACCGCTCCATCAAGCCGGGCAAAATGTTGTAATGATCTGCGTCGGCGTGCGAGACAATCACGGCGTCCAGGTGCGAGATGCCGCGATGCCAGAGGAATTCCGAGACCAGACGAACCCCCATCGCCTCTCGCCCCATTCGGCCGCAGTCGTAAAGCACGACGCGATCATCCGGCAGCTCCAGCACGACGCAGGTGCCATGACCGACGCACAGAAAGGTACACTCCAACTGACTCTTGTCACCAGCAACCTGCCGCAGGACGCGCGACGTCAACTCGATCCCCGGCGGTATCGCGAACCACAAACACAAACCGACGAAGCCGACCAAACGCCTGACCGCGCGATCCCGAATCAACAACCAGCCGCCAACCCCAACGTAGAACACAACGCACCAATACCGCTCGGGGCCGGCCACCCAACACCAACCACCGGGAATCTCGTGTGCAAATTGCACGACGGCCTCGAAGAGCGCCAGACTGCGATCGCACAGACCACCCGCCAGCCATGCCAGTGGTGCAAGACCGCGACCGGTCGCCAACACGATGAAGCCGCTCAGCAAACCGACGGCAACCGGGATCGCCAGCATCACATTCAGGGGCAGCGAAATGGGCGACAGCAAATGAAAACTGTGTGTCACCAGCGGCAATGTGATCATCCAGATCGCCAACGTTGCCTTTCCAAGTTCATTGGCACGTTCCAGCAACACCAGCGTCGAACGCATCAACCAACTACGTGAGCGACGAACGAGTCGCTCGATGGGACGCAGGGATTCACGATGTTGGTTGTCTCCAATCCAGATCAGAACCGCCACCGCCAGAAAAGACAATTGTGCACCGGGGCGAAAAAGTGCCGCAGGCCGGACCAGCATCAACAAGACGCCCGCAACGGCCAAAGCGTTCCACGCGATGATCCGGCGACGAAACATCAGCCCGACACAAACCACCTGGATCAGAATCACAGCGCGCAGAACGGGCGGACGCATGCCAGTCACCTGACAATAAACGACCGCAAGGCACATGAGCCACAGCAACACCCAACGACGATTGGACGTGCTCCTGGCGACAACAAAAAACACCCAGGCCAGCATGCCAACGTGTAATCCGGAAATGGCCAGCAGGTGAATCGTGCCAGTATGAAAGAAGGGATCGACCCTGTCCGGGTCGAGTCGATCCCGGGCTCCAAGCAGCAACGCCCCCGCCAACTCGCCGCCCGACGGCGAAAGGAACTCATCAAGAACTTCCAGTCCCGCGACTCGCAATCGCCCAATCAGATTCGCAACACTCGATGTTGTCGGCCCGGCGGAGGTAACGCACTCGGGATACGGAACGCTCAGACGACACAGGATTCGCTCGGTGCGGTCGGCCAGTCTCACGTCTGACTCGCCAGGATTCATGGGAGGGAGCCCTGTCGTCAACTCGCCGAAGATCTGCACGTGATCGCCAACCCGCGACACCGCCGCATGGCCCTTCACCCGAACACGAACCTTGCCGCTGGATGCTATCCATTTCGTTTGGTGACGAACGGCCAAGACGCGCAAGTCGAATCTTGTTTCCACACCCGCCGGAATCGTCGATAGCGGCTGATCTTCCGGAAGCGGCGTCGATTCCGGAACGCTGATCACGCGCCCGCGAATCGCAACGCGCCCCGAAGCACCTCCGGGGGCCAGAATCTGCAGACCTATATGACTCGCCGGATAACGACGCCAGCGGACGTCGTGCCATGCCGACATTCCAACAACGACCGACAGCAACAGGCACCAGGACGCCAAGCCATCCCGACCGAGCCAGAAAAGGAGCAACCAGCAGAGCCAACCGAGAACGGAGACGCACGCGACAGCTTCGGGCAGATGGACCGGAAAGAGCCGGTCACCGCAGACTCCAACGCAAGCGGCAATGGCAACAGCGACAAACGGAGGCATTAACCTCGACTTTTTACTTGCAGTCTCCATCCTGCGAAATCTTACCAGATTCCGCGAGAATCGACGCTTTCGTAACAAAGTGTCTCAGAAATCCACTCCGCAGGGTTGATTGAGCCCCCCTGCGATACTATAAAGTCAATTAGTTCGATATTACCAGGCATTTAATTCTTTCGAATTCTCATGGCTAACAAAGCTCACACAGCAACGCTAAATCGCATTTGCGCCCGGTATGGATTCGTCCCCAATCCGTCGGGGCCGCACGACATCAAAGCGGAAGGCGTCATCATCGATGTCGAAACGTCCGCTTCGGTCACCGAGGCAGTTGAACGCCTGAAGAATATTGGGTGTCCGGCCTACATCGCCATTACGAACAACGAAGGCATCAAGTACACCAAGCAAAAAGTCACGGGAACGGACATTGGTGTAATGGATCCACGAGGTAACATTCTTTTGCCTTCTGGCAGCCATGTATTGGACTCGAGTGAGTCCAATAACTGACGGGTCGAACCGTGTTTTGGTCACATCGTGACGAGTTGAATCGTCGCGGATCAGCCCGGCGATTGGGTCCGTCCGCCATCTGGACGCCTCACCTTCTGCACTCGACGAGCCGCCTGTCACCGCGACTCAATTTGCCGGCGTGGCAAACTGCACATTCTGAAAGCCAGCAATCCGTGCGACGTCATACACATCGATGACGTCGCCTAGCGGTACAACGGATTCGGGATCAACCAGGACGGGCAGCGTATTCCGGATCCGAGCGACTGCAACCAGCCGCGATTTCACTTCAGCGAACGACGCTGCCGGTATTTCGTTGACGGTCCACGTGGGCGATGCGCCGTTCCACCCCATGCGCACCACAACCCGTTCCAGATCTTCCAGCTCCGGTGCCAATTCCGTCGTGCCCTGCCCTTCGTCCGTGATCAAGCTGCTCGGCAAGACCAACTCGACGACCTGAAAACTGGCCGTCCAGACAAAAAAGATCAGCAGCATGAACACGACATCAATCATCGGCGTCATGGCGACATCCAAAGTCCCATCCCGACGATTTCTCGCCATTCGATGCCGAATTTGCATCACTGACTCCTTGCCGTGACCGCAAACGTGACGTTGCCGATCCCGCTGCTGGAAACGGCCTGCAACACCGGTTGCACGTACTGAAACGGGACATCACGGTCACTTCGAATTCGTACCTCAAGGCTGTCGGACGAAGTTTGGCGTTCATTGCTCAATCGCCGAGCGAGTTCGTCCCGGCTAACGCGTCGCCCGGCCAGCATCAGCTCGCCAGCCGCTGTTACATTCACAACGACCCGGTCTGCCTGAAGATCAATTTCCTCACCACTGTCGGCTTTCGGTAGTGGCAACGGCAATTGACTCTCCTGCCTGGCAAGATGGCTGGAAACGAGAAAGAAGATGATCAACAGGAAAACAACATCGATCATCGGCGTCATATTGACGCGCATCTCCCGTTGATAGCCGGCCGTCGGAGTTCGCATTGCTCAGCTTCCCTGCGGTCGATTGGGGGGCTCACCCTGACTCGGACGTTCAGCTTGTCGCGGTGGTTCAGCCTGACGAGTCCCGCTCTGACGCGGCGGAGAGCCTTGCCGCGGCGGTGCCTGGGTTCGTGAAACTCGCAATCGCTTGAGCGGCTTGCAGGCGTGTAGAGCGAGATAAGAGGCCTCGGCCACAAGCTGATCGACACGATTGCGAAAGAACGCGAAAGCTGCGAGCGACGGGATGGCGACGATCAGACCGCCGACCGTCGTCACCAACGCCTGATAGATGCCCTCGGCCAGTTCCGCGGCGCCCGCCGCCCCCTGACTACCGGCGACCTGCTGGAAGGCGATGATCATTCCGGTCACCGTTCCCAGCAAACCAATCATCGGCGCGAGGTTGCCGATCACCGAAAGGAATTCAATCTTGCGAAACAGACGTGCGGCCTGTTCGGCACTGGCATCTTCCAACGCTTTCTCCACAGACGGCCAGCCATCTTCCACTTCTGAAATACCGTGCAACATCACGAACGAAATGAAGCTTGGTTCGTCGCGGCACGTTTTTTCGGCGGACGAAAGCTGCCCCTTGGCCAGCATATCGCGGATGCGACGATCGAGTCCGTCTGGCATCAGCTCCTTGCGACGAATCGTCAGTAAGTGTTCGCATATCAGATACATCGCCGTCAGAGACAACGCGAGCAGCAACATGACGATCAGGAATCCCGGCCACCCGCCGGAAAAGACGATCGATAGCCCCGATGGAGCCGCATTACTATTCGTGTCCTGCCCGATTGCGACCGAATGGCCGGTCGCCCAGATCAGCAAGACCAGTCCGTGTCGAATGTTTGCCATGCATGCTCCTTTTGATGGCCATCAATATAGTCTGCCCGGAAATCCACGACACTCCATCACCGGCTCGATGCGTCAACTCGCTATGCCGACCGAGAGTCATGCCGCTCCGTGCAATGCCGATTAACAATGCCGATTAACAATGCCGATTAACAATGCCGATTACCGGACGCCCAACTCGGCCAGCCGAGTCCTCGCAATTTTCCCGAGCTCCGTCTGCTCGGCCAACGCCACGCACTTCCGATAGAGCTGAATCGCCTCGGGCTTTCGTGTTTCACCCAACAAAGCAGCCGCTTCCATGTAGGCTCGCTGACCCAATTCAACGTCATGCGGATACGTCGTAGGTACGCGCACAAACGCCAGTGCCGCGTCGTCCGTCTGACCAAACCGAGCGTGAGACTGCCCGAGCAGATAATATGCCCCACCACGCAACTCGAACGGCATGGATTCCAGATGCTCCGACCACCATGCGATGCGAGACTCCTGCAACGTTAGCATTTCAGCTCGCCACAATTGAGCCACCGCCAGACTTGCGATGCGGGACGAGGCGTCTTTACCAAGTTCACGCAGCGTCGCGATGGCTGCGTTACGTTGATCGACCAGTAGCCAACTCGCAGCCATCAGACGCTTGTCCGAACGATTCCCCGGATCCATCCAACCCTGCACGACAGCAGACACATCACCGGGACAACGTTGCAGTCTCCACTGCAAGGGAATCGCGGCGAAGAAGTCAGCTTGTGGATCATCGCGCAAACTCCCGGCAAACATGCGGCACGCTTTGGCGTGTTGGCCCGTATTGCGGTAGCACCACATCACGCGCGACAACAGATACTGCTTGGCCCAAGTTCGCTCTTCGGAGGAAAAAGCCTGGCCATACAGCTGGAGAGCCGCGTCGAAATCACCGGACGCGAATTTCTCTTCTGCCGCAACGTGTGGTTCGCTCCATGTCGCCTGGTAGGATTCGACACGCTTCATGGGAATGCGGACTTCACGGCCGCCGATTTCGATCGTCAGTTCTGCTCCTCTCAGATCCGTGATCCGGCCGCTGCGTTTGGAGGATTTACCTTTGCCATCAACGACCACCACATGGTCCGCCATTGCCCGCAGCGAAGACGAGCTGATCAGGAGCAGACAGCAAATCAGAGTCGAAAAGCGCATTCGATCAGTTCCCCGGAGCATCACGAAGACGACGAACATCGACGTACGCATGTTGGCCACCGTTTTGCCGAGCCAATTTCATCAGAAAGTTGTCCGCTTCCAACTGTGGGCCTGACCCAAACTCGATCGCATGAATCGTCGACCCCCGATTCATCTGACGAATCTTGAGGAGCTCGGAGAATGTCAGTTTCGGCTGATCGGCATCTGTCAAGAAGAAGACAACATCGGGCCCCATCGCGAGCGCCATTGTCAGCGCCGCGACATGCTCGGTTCCTCCGCGAGCTCGAATGCCGTCCACGAAAGCCTTCGCCGACAGCTTGTTCTCCGTCTCGCCCCAGATGAGCTCGGCACGTCCGGCGAGCTTGAAGATCTCCGGGTCATTGTTGTAGAAGATGATCTGAAACTGATGGACCGAATCGAGATCATCGAGGCTGCGGTTCAGCTCCATCTTCGCGGCTCGCAGGGGGCGTCCACTGAAGTTCTCCATACTGCCCGAGCGATCAAAGACGTACACGAACTTGGTACCAACGCCCGTGATGCCGAAGACCTCGGTACTGGTCCCTTCCTCTTTACCGCCTCGCCGCTGGGAGCCGTCCCCGGTGAGTTTCGTGGCGTCCATGATCGATTCCGCCAAACCGCCCGCCGTGACCTGCGACGCCCCGGGTAGTACCTCGGACAGGTCCGCGGGCACTTCGCCGTCACCGGGCATGGCTTCGGAAATGGCGGATGCCGTCGACTGATCGTGAGCGGAATCGTCCGCGTTAGGGTCCGTATATTCCCGCTTGCCCTGCTGTTCGTGTACCAGCACGATCCCTACCTGGCGGTCTGATTCGATGGCGGCCCCCTTGGGAATCATCCGCCACGTGACGCCCAATAACACCACCAGGGCACAGTGCATCACCAGGGACATCATCCATGCCGATACGGGCCGCCGCGACTGCATTTGCTGCGCGAGTTCCAACCCTGACGATGGCCGAGCCGATTCTTGCAGGGTGGTTTCGCTGACGGCCATGAATTGCGCGTAGGTACGAGCAGGGTTTTTCAGAGTGTTCCTTGTAGCTTAGAATCGACGGAATATCCGGTCAACGCAAACCGCTTCGCATCCCGAGTAATCATCAATGGACCCCGCTTCCTTCCAGATCATTCACTATCCGCATCCTACGCTTCGTTACGAGGCCAAACCCATCATGCGGGTCGACGAAACGCTGCGAGCGGTCATCAAACGGATGTTTCCACTGATGTACGAAGCACGGGGAATCGGGTTGGCAGCCAACCAGATCGATCTGCCGCTACGAGTGTTTGTAATCAATCTCGCAGCCGATCCGGAGGAAGGGGAAGAGCATGTATTCATTAACCCGGTGCTCAGTAAGCCCAAGGGGAACGACGAAAAGGAAGAAGGCTGCCTGAGCATGCCTGGCGTGAACGGTGAAGTGAAACGCCCGGAACAGATTCACGTCCAAGCGTACAACCTTGAGGGTCAACTCTTCGAAGCCACGCTCGATGGGCTCTTCGCTCGAGCCGTACAGCATGAAGTCGACCATCTGGACGGTGTCATCTTCACCGACAGACTCTCGGAAACAGGAAAGATGGCCGTGCGACCGGAACTGTCCGAACTGGAAGCGTCCTTCGCCAGCAAGCGGGAAACCGGCGAACTCCCCGACGACGCAACGATCATGGCACGACTCCGGGAAATCGAGAAGCAATACGCTTAGGCGTGTCTCCGCGTCCCACCTCGTTCCCGGGCTCCGCCCTGGAACGCACTGCCTTGGAGGCTCTGCCTCCTAACCCCCTCCAAAATCCACCACCTCAACAAAAAAAGCCGACTCGAACCGAGCCGGCTTTCCCAAAAAACAAATCACAGCGAGCTACTAGAACCCGCCGCCGTTGGCCATTTTCACAGCCTCACCGATACCACGAAGAATTCCTTCTTCCAGCTCGATGCGGTACGTGAAACCGTTCTTCATCGGAATCCCGTGCAGCTTCACGTGGTCCTTGTTACCGGACTCCTTGAGCGCCTCGGTCACGGATGCCATGAGCGGGTTCTCTTCCATTGCCGCGGCGAACTCCATAATCGGTGTTGCAGAGATCGTCATCTGGAATGGCGGCACCGACGCCTGACGTGGCTGAGCGGCGATGACGGACTTCAGCTTGGCCACGCAATCCGTCCCGAATCCGATATACGCACTGTCCTTGCTGGTTCCGACTGCCATCTCCAGCTTCGGACCGAGAACTTTGCGTGCTTCTTCCTCTTCCGGAACGGGGACGCTCATCGTGTGGAAGCTAACGCCACTTTCACTGTCGGCGTTGAAGTTGATACCCGGAAAATCAGGCTCGTCTTTGGCCATTTCAGCCAGACGCTTGAGTATTTCCTCGACGTCTTTGCCGTCTGCAACGTGAAAGCCGCCCAGCACGGAGATGTTGCCGGGCTTCATGACAACCGACATACCGCCGTCCATCTTGCCCGTCTCAATCGTCGAGACAAAGATGTCCAGCGCCGCGCCCAGCATCTCTTTTGCCGCGGTGCGTGCTTCTGGGCTATCCAGCTTTTCGTCGTCGTCGATCTCTTTCATCGCAGCTTCCTTGAGACTCTGCAGAGTGTCGACACTGGACTTGATTTGCTCTGGCGGAATTTCGGTGGCAACGCTCAATGTCATTGCTGCATCGGGCAGGATGAATCCCGTAAAGTCGCTCTTCGCCTCGGCCATCGCATTCATCTGCTTGGCCAGTGCCCCACCGGGTACCGCCGTGAACGACATGTCGATGAACGTGCGTTGATTGGCTGGTTCGGTCTTCCAGCCGATCGTGATTTGATCGGATTCCTTGATGTAGGTCTCCATCTGCTTCATCTGAGCCTGGATCATCTCTTCCTGGCCGATGCGATCTTCTTCGGGCAGTTGCTGCATCCCCTGAGTCACGCCGTCCTGCAACGCACTGACGGCCATGTCGATGTACTCTTTGGGAACATTCTGAATGTTGCCGCGAATCGCAATGTCGTAGTCCTTCACCATGTTGCCGAGCAACTTGGCGGGATCCTTCGGGAGATCACCACTAACGGATTCGACCGTCTGGCCAATGAAGGCAAAACCGTTTTGCTCCTTGACGAATATTGGCTGGATACCGGGAATCTCCATGATGCCGTTGCGCAGTTTGCGTGGCGTGCCCACGGATTCTTCCAGCGAGGCGAAGACATCATCGAGGCTCTTTACCGGCACAAACCCAAGCGGCAGGAACTCCTGACCATCGGTCGTCAAAACCATGCCAACCGGATTGGCTCGGTCAATGCCAGCGAGATAGACGTTGGACATCATCGCGGCCATCTGACCGATATCCGGCGAACCGGCTGCATCCGTCAGGTAGGCGACATTGCCCAGCAATCCGTCGATGCTGGAAACGGACAACATGGCAACAGCTTTCTTTTGCTGCTGGGCCGAAGCCGTGGGAAGCGGCAGAGCGACCAATGCCATCAAAAGCATAGGTAGTACGTATCGAATTCGGGCGAACACGTTTTTCTCCTTGGTGCGTACTTGGCCTCGCCGTACGCGAAAGCGCACGATCGGGGCGAGACCAGCTAACAGTTACTACTACGCAGGACTGCGCGCAGTTTCACGAACTGGTCTTTTTCCCAGAAATTGGCGTGGCAACAAGATGACCTCGCGGAAAAACATGGTTTTGCCGCGACGGAGGAAGTTCTCATCCGGCAGAGTGAAATTCCGCCCTGATGCAGCCGCCGAGAGAGTTGACGACCATCGACTAATCGGGTCGCCCGCGTTGTCGCCCGCGATGTCGCCCTGATAGAGGCTTGCAAGTGACCCAGTGCGACAAACGTGCCACAAAGGCAGGCGGCACCCATGAGTCCGAAAGCGAGATCCAGAAGCAACAGAGGGTGCCGATCAATTGATCAGTCGCCACCGACACTTCGGTCGCCACTGAATGGTCGGTTGATCCCCGACCTCGAAACACTAACGCTCTCGATACACAATTCGTCCTTTGGTCAAATCGTAAGGCGAAAGTTCAACTTTCACGCGATCACCGGGAACGATTCGGATAAAGTGCTTTCGCATTTTTCCAGCGACATGAGCCAATACCAAAGGCCCTTCGTCAACCTGAACGCGAAATCGCGTATTTGCGAGTGCCTGCGTAACAGTGCCCTCGACTTCCAGTGCTTCTTCTTTTTTCGGCATCCGCGAAAATTCTCCAACCATTTAAATAGACAGGGGCGGCAGCCGCATCACGGCTACTCAACGAAGCGGGACCCTACCCGCAGGAAATTCGACGCACCCGCCAAAACTATAACATTCGACTTGGCCACGTCCAACGTAGCTTGGCAGCTTCTCGGCGAGTTTGCCGGACACAGGTGGCAATCGTCGCATCTGATCATGCGAGCCACGAGCCGCAGAAGCTCCCGAAATCTGTCGTTTCAGGGCCGTTCGGTACCTATATGTACGAAACTCGACACACTTTGGATCTTCACACGCCTGTTTTTCACCCTGCTTCTGTCAATTGGAGGATGTCGTCCGGCAGCATTCCATTTTCGTCAAATGGCAATGCATGGGTGGGCGTCAGCGCCTCAAGCCGCCCCGAAGCCGCCACCTCGCCAGTGAATGCCTCCGTACAAATGAGCTCGCGTAGCTGACCGGTATTGCGAATCCACACCAATCGAGCTTCCCGTGGCGGCTTGAGCCCCAGCATCGCCAACGTGGTCCCGATAGCCTCACGATCAGTCGCAAAGTGCACGGGTATCTTCGCCGCGTCGATATCCAGAGCAGTGAGACAATTGAGGACGGTGGCCTCGCGATCCATTTTTTCGACGACGCGACTCAGGCAGAACTCGGCGAAACCGACCCCCGTCGCATTGCCATGCGTTTCCGGCGTGAGGTCGCGGATGATGATGTGCCGGATGTTCGGCTGGTCGGGCGTTTTCTCGCTGTGCTTGCGACCGAGGACGTTGGTGTCCATGCCCGTACCGCTGATGTTCTTGCCGATCTGGTCAATCAGCAACACATCGATTTCGCGGAACGGCAGACGGGGCATCAGTCGCTTCGACATCTTCAGTAGTTCGGCCTCGCGATCCTGCATGTCTTCGGTCAGCACGGCTTCAATGTGAGCCGTCTCGTCGTTCGCATTTTCGACAATCGCCAGCCCCGCCAGGATGTTGGCATGCTCGATCACCTTCGGCGCAACACTGCGGATAATCTGCGGAAAGCCATGCTCCTTGATCGCCTGGTGGTAAAGCGCAGCGCCGTCCTTCTTCCCAAGCCCAATCATCATCATCTTCATCAAGCCGCTTTGAATGTCGCCCGCGAAGTTGGTGTGCGACTTCACTCGCCCACAGACCACCACATGATCGGCTTCGTGTGCAGCGCGGTCGAAGAATACAGGAAAGCCCTCTTTCGCTTCGCCGATGATCACGGTTTCCATACTGGCTCGAATCGGACAGCCACAGAACTCCTCCGTGATCCCGTACGACTCAATAACCTTTCGCTGCCCGGCCGCCGTGCCACCACCGTGACTCCCCATCGCGGTCACGATGAACGGCCTGGCATCCAGTGCCTGAAAAAACTCGACGGTGGCTCGAATGATTTGCGCGATGTTCGTGATCCCTCGCGAGCCGGCAGTGATAGCAACCGACTCGCCCGCCGAGACACGCTGCGCGATTCCGCAACGTTCCAGTTCCGCTGTGACGGTTTTTTTGATATCGGAACACGTTGGTGCATCAAATTGCTGACGCACGCGAAGGGCGAGCGGAAAATCATCCGGGAGCACGTTGTTCATTCGGGTATTGGATCGCTTGGGTTGCGTTGCTAGCGGCAATTCAGCAGGTCACCGACTCGCCATTTGACGTAATCCGTTTTGTTGATCAATCCAGAAAAGCTTGGCTGATCAGATTATTTCGTCGACTTAAGAAGATACCACAACCTGTCAACTCGGCTCGATCGGTAACTGGCCATGTCCAATTCAAACGAACAAATCCTCGACCACCTCGCATTGGAAACCCGGCCTCGCTGGCGTGGCCCGATGTTCTGGCTGGGCGCATTCGTACTCCTGCTCATCCTGCTGTTGGTGATGGCGCCATCGATTGTAACGCAGTCGACGATTGTCGATTACGCGATTTCCCGCATCGTTCCTGCCGACACGGCAGTCGTCTCGGTTCAGAGCGTGCGTGCCGGCTGGTTCGCTCCGTTGAAAATCACGGGCCTGCGAGTGCTCGATGGAACCGGCAACCCACTGATAGAAGCCGAACGCATCGAAGGCAATCGTACGCTGCTCCAACTGCTGAAGAACTCGTCCGATCTGGGCATGATCGTCGTCCAGCGTCCGACGGTGCATCTACAGTTGCGAGACGACGGTAGCAATCTTGAAGACACGATCGCCAAACTGATGGCGGGCATGTCGACGACACCTTCTGAAGCAACTCCCAGCCAGCCTTCGGCACTCGCTGCAAAATTGAAGCTCATTGATGCCAGCGTAATCGCCACCGAGATCGCCAGCGTCGAAGCGCCGGCCACAGCCACAGCCACAGCCACAGCCACAGCCACAGCCACAGCCACAGCCACAGCCCAGTCGAGTTCAAGTACAAGTTCAGCTCCCAGTGCAAGTCCATCATGGACGATTAGCGGACTCAACGCTGTCGCCAGCTTACCCGCCACGATCGAAGAGGACTGGATTGTCGAAGGAGCCGGAACGCTCAACGGCCAGGCCTTTTCCTTCACTGCCGATACACCGCTTTCCCTGGCGACGGAAGCCTGGCCACTGGGCCCGACGGGAAGGTTCACGATGAACGCCGACCGACTTCCGCTTTCGCCGCTTCGCTACGCCTCCATGCGATCCGGTCAACCTATCCAGTCGCTGGACGGCACCATGTCCGTAAATGCAACGGCTACGTGGAAAGCAACGACCAATTCGCAGATCCCCGCCTTGCTGGCTATCGGTTCAGCCACGGTCCGCGATCTAAGAATGACGGAAACGTCGCTCATCGGCGACGACGTCCTGACGCTGGCAACGGCGACCATAACGACAAAAGCGAACATTCAGGATGATGTTGTCACCCTGCAGCAATGTGACTTTCAGTCGGACTTTGGCAATGCATCCCTGCAAACGGCAGCTCGATTGGAGCACCTGTCCGACCCCAATGCGATTCTGGACGTAATCCGCAAGCAGCAACTCACCACCAACGGTCGGCTTGACGTCGCGCAACTTTCGAAGGCATTACCGCAGACGTTGAAGATTCGCGACGATGTCGAAGTCGCCAGTGGCGTCGTCACGTGGAACCTCAATTCGACGGTGTCCCAAACGGCGACTTCCGATGGCCAGGCAACAGCAACCAACGCGACGCCAAACAGCCCCGCAGCGGTGACTCGCTGGTCCGGAGCATTGCAGACCGAAGACGTTCAGATCTTGCGTTCCGGCCAGCCAATCGACTGGCGTTTCCCGCTCACGATGCACTTCGCTGTCACCGACGCGGAGGAAATAGAACTCGAGAACCTTACCGCCCAATCGGATTTCTTTTCTGTCATTGGCAGCGGCAAATTGCGTGAAGGCAGTTTTCAGGCCCGCGCGGATCTCGAACGACTGGTCTTTCAGCTCTCTCAAGTTGTCGACACCAGTGATATCTACGTCCGCGGTCAAATGCACGCCTACCTGAAGTGGACCGAAACAGAAGCCAATCAGCTCAGCATCGACGCACGCTCGAAGCTCAGTCAGTTTGTGATGACGCAGAACGAACAGATGTTGTGGCAGGAAGAGGAGTTGACGGCGATGCTGGCGGCGACGGCGACGCTGGACGGACAGAACGTCCAATCGCTCGATGCGGCCCGCTTCGATGTCGTGTCAGCAGGCGACTTCATGGTCGCACAACTGCAACAACCGGTCGCGAATCCCGACGTAAATTCCAGCTTGCCGGTCGCCGGCCGATTGCAGGGCGATCTTTCATCGTGGTTCGCAAGGCTCCAGCCGCTGGGAATTGTGGAAGGCTGGGAAGTCTCCGGCAAAGTGGATGCGACGACGCAGGTGACTGCCAACCAACGCGGCGTCGCGGTACACCGGTTGACCGCCGACATGAGCGACTTCCGGGCGCTCACCGACGGGATCGCCATCATTGAACCAACCGTGCGAATGGAAACTGCCGGGACCGTCGACCTGACAACATTCGCGTGTCGCTTCCCGAACGCAACCATCGCCTCACAGACGGTTTCGCTGGGTGCCCACAACGTGTCTGTCGACATGGAACCCAACTTCGTGGTTGCTGGCGACATCGGTTACCAGGCGGACATCGAGCGGCTCATGAATTACATGCCGGCCGACCCCGAGCAGCCAGCCACGCAGCAGATCTCCGGTCTCGCGGCGGGACGAGTGCAAGTTCGTTCGCAGGGCGAGACCAGCAATTTCCAGTTGGATGGAAAAATCGAGAACCTCCGCGTCGTTGACCTGAGCACGCCCGCACCGGGCCTCGCTCCCGGCGGACCGGCGGCGGCGACATCCACGGTTACCTGGCAGGAACCAGAAGTGACGCTGGTCGCCAACGGTCAGTACGACGCCGTGCAGGACCAACTGCAATTCCAGGATGCCAAAGTTTCGGGGCAAGCGGTAAGCCTGAATGTGAATGGCACCGCTTCACAAGTGAGTGTCGCTCCGGTCGTCGATATCACGGGCGACTACAACTACAACCTCGAAGGACTCACGGCGCTGTTGGGCGACGTGTTGGGGCCTGATATTTCGCTGACTGGTACGCATCAGCAGCAATTTATCGCCAAGGGACCGATCTTTCCAGAAGTACCAACGGCCGCCCAGCGAGTCTCCGAGGACTTCGTTGCGTCGGCGGGTGCAGGCTGGCAGTCAGCGAACGCTTACAACATCCCGCTCGGTCCCACTCAGGTCGACGCGAAGCTGGCCGGCGGTGTCATGAAGCTGGGCCCGCTGGAAGTTGCCGTTGGCGAAGGCATCCTGCGCGCGGCGCCAGTCGTGTTCCTCAACACGGAACCGATGTGGATGACGCTCGAACCGCAGACGATCGCCGACCGGGTTCGGATCACGCCGGAAATGACCGGCGCATGGATGAAGTATATTGCTCCTCTGCTGGCGGACGCGACCAACGCCGAAGGCACATTTTCCGTCGGCGTTACGAAGGCCGAGATTCCGTTGATGAATCCAACAGCCGGACAGGTTGAAGGCGAGTTCATCATTCACGGCGGAGCGCTCGGTCCCGGGCCTTTGGCAACCCAGTTCATCGAATTGGCATCCAACGTCAAACGCATGATTGGAAAGGGCGATTCAAGGATCACCGATCCAACCAATACATGGGTGGAACTTTCACCACAGCAGGTCACGTTTCAGGTCGCCGAGAACCGCGTCTATCACGAGGGCTTCGAAATGCGAGTCGATGGCGTGCCGATTCGCACGCGCGGATCGGTAGGCATGCTGGACGAATCGATTTCCGTCATGGCGGACGTGCCGATTATGGACGAGTGGATCGACGGCACGCCGGCACTGAGAGGCTTGCGTGGCCAGATTATTTCCATTCCCGTCAGCGGCACGACTTCGAACCCGCGGCTGGATCAACAGGCACTGGCTCGGATTTCAACACAGCTCGCCCGTTCGGCAGCGACCGGCTACATCCAGGACCAACTGGGCGGCAAGCTGCAGGAGAAACTGGGCAACAAGCTACAACAGGAATTGGGCGCCGGATCGATTGATGAAGCGATCGGCGGAGCTCAGGAAAAGCTGAATGACTCGATTCAAAACGAGATTGGCAAACAACTGAATAAGCTATTCAAGTAGTCTGCAGTGCAAATAGTTATCAGCACAGGCCTTCCCAACCTGTTGGTCTGAGCGAGCTTCGTCACGATGTTAATGTGATCACACCAGTATCGCCGCAGCGGCGCGCAATCGAAGGTCATGCTGGGCGCATCGGCATCTCTGGCTTGGCAGGCAATTCGCGGCTAAGCTTGAGAAACACGCAACCCGCTCTTTGATCCTGTGCAATGAAGCTCGTCGTCCTTGGTACCGCCGGTTATCACCCGAACGAATATCGACAGACGACCTGCGTCACCATCCCCGAGGCGGGCATCGTTTTTGACGCAGGCACTTCTTTCTTCAGGTTGCCGCGTCACATCGAAACCGACGCGATCGACATCTTCCTGACGCACGCCCATCTCGACCACGTCGTGGGGCTCACCTATCTGTTGGACATTCTCTATCAGAGGCCAACCGAGGTTCGCGTTCACGGGGAACCTGACAAGCTGCGGGCCGTGCGGGAGCATCTTTTTTCGCCGGAGATCTTTCCGGTTGAACCACCCTATACGGAAGTCCCCATCGCGGACCGTGTTTCCGTGGGCGATGCGAAGATCACGCATTGCCCGCTCGAGCATCCCGGTGGCAGCCTGGCTTACCGTGTCGACTGGCCGGATCGGTCTCTGGCTTTTGTGACCGATACCACCGCAGCCAGGGACGCCGCGTATGTCGAATTCATTCGCGGGGTCGACTTGTTGATTCACGAATGCAACTTCGCCGACGGACTGGATGATCTGGCAAAGACGACCGGACACAGTTGCCTTACACCCGTCGTGGAACTGGCAAAGCAGGCGGAAGTGGGCGGTATGGTGCTACTACACTTCAATCCGCTTATTGTTGGCCTGGAAGAGCCCGCGATCGCGGAAGCCCAGAAGATCTTCTCGCCAATCGTGCTCGCTGAGGACGGTATGGAAATCGACTTTTAGTCGGAATTCTGCCAAACGCACGATTTGCTGCAGAATGAGGGGCTGGCCAGCTCGAATACCCAAGATCGATGGGCGGTTAGCTTGCCCGTCAATTTGCCTGCCCGACTCGCCTTCGGGACGAGCCCTAATTTTGACTCGCCGTTTTCCGCGGCCTTCCGGTAGACTAGACTATAGTTCAACTCGCTGTCAGACCCGCGTGGCCTCCCTCCCTTACACGCGGTCGGCAGGTCAGGATCCGGGCTTCTCCCTCACGCCCCGATTGATTCCGGGAACCAAAGGAAAAAAATGCCAAAAGCCATCTGGAATGGGCAAGTCATTGCCGAAAGCGACAACACGGAAACCGTTGAGGGCAACCATTACTTTCCCGCCGATTCACTGACGGACGGCTGCTTTGAGAAAAGTGATCACACGTCATTTTGCGGCTGGAAGGGAACGGCGAACTACTACCACATCGTAGTGAACGGTGAGCGCAACAACGACGCCGCATGGTATTACGCCGAACCAAAAGCGGAGGCAAAACAGATCACGGGTTACGTGGCATTCTGGAAAGGCGTGGAAGTTACCACCTAGTGTTCTGGATCAGGGGTAGATGGAAGTAGAGCAACTCGTTTCGTTTCTTGATGATCGCGCAGCCGCGGCAACGTGGCTGTCGGACCTCGGCGTGCGCGATACGCTCGCCGGCCACCAGCAACTGGTGTCGATGGCCGGTCACGGCATGACACTGGATCTTCTTACGGAACTCAGCGCACAACTATCGCTACACCTGCCGGGCCTTGGCGACCCGGATTTGGCGTTGAAGACCCTGGGACGGTTTGTCGCGGCTTCACGCAATCCCTTGTCGTTTGGGTCGCTGATCGAACAGGATGACACGGCCCTGCCCACTTTGCTGCAACTCTTTTCAGCCAGCCCCATGCTGGGTGACCTGCTGGTTGCGGATCCATCGTCCTATGATCTGGTGCGGCTCACGGAAGGCCAGCCGGCCGAACGCGAACGATTGGTGAGTGAGATCTGCGATGAGGTGGACAACCTTTCCAATCTGCGAGACGTCGTTGCCGCACTGCGTCATTTCAAACGTCGCGAGACACTGCGTATCGCCTATGGGGACGTCATCGAAAGACAGTCTGCCGATATCGTGGCCGGACAGCTCAGTTTTCTGGCGGATGCCATCTGCGACGCCGCCGTGCAGTTTGCTCGCAAGCTGACATCAAAAAAACGAGGCAATCCTCGTAACCGCGATGGCCAACCAACGCGGTTCGTGATGATTGGACTACGACGACTTGGCGGCAATGAGAAAGACTACGAGTCGACCGTGCGTGCCTTTTTCGTCTACGAAGACGATGGTCGCACCGACGGCGACCGCAGCGTCGACAATTCTGAATACTTCGAAAAACTGTGCTCGACCGTCATCCAGATCCTCGGTGACGAAACGGATCTGGGCATCACGTATCGCGTCGACACAGAAAAGACACCGGCGCACCGCGTGGGGCGACTCTGCCTCGCCCGGGAAGCCACCATTCAGCACTTCGATTCCCGCGGCCGAACATGGGAGCGACAGTCGCTGGTGAAGGCCAGGCCCATCGCGGGCGACATGAGCCTCGGTGTTGAGTTTCTCGACGAAATCGAACCATGGATTTATCGACGGTACCTCAATCGCGCCGACCTCACGGGAATCAAGGCGCTCAAACGCCAGCTGGAACGACGTACCGAACGAAAAGGTGAAACTGTCGTCGACGTTGAACGCGGGGTTCTGGATGTCGAGTACACCGTTCAGTATCTCCAGCTCATCAACGGTGGTGACCAACGAGAAGTGCGAGTTGGCAACACGCTGCGGGCCATCGAGCAACTGGAACAGATGGGCGGGATCACGCCCGAGGAAGCCACCACACTCACGACGAACTACAACTGGTTAAGACGGGTCGAGCATCGGCTGGAGATCATGCACGATCCGCCCACCAACGAACTGCCGCACGACAACGCTTCGATTCGAAAGCTGGCCTTGCGGTGTGGGTATGAGGATGGTGGTGATATCGTGGCCCTGTTTCGCAAGGACTACGAGGCGTGCTACAACCAGAATCGACAGATCATCAACAAGGTGCTAGAGGAAGTCTTCGCCGATGATGCTCCTGCGGACCCGGCAGCCGAGCTGATTTTGGATCCAAATCCAGAATTGGATGTCGTTCAACAAGTATTGTCGAAATCTGGCTTCCGCGATGCGGTGGACGCCCATCACAGTCTTTCCGCGCTCGCGGTAGAACAAATCCCGTTCCTGTCGACACGGCGTTGCCGGCACTTCCTTTCGCTGATTGCCAGCCAGCTACTGGAAGCCATCGCCCGGACGCCTTCCCCGGACGCCACGCTGGCGAATCTCTGTCGTGTCAGCGATTCCATCGGTGGCAAGGGTGTGCTTTGGGAGCTATTCCACCTGAACCCGGCGACGCTGGACCTCTACGTGCGACTGTGCTCTTCAAGCCCCTACCTGACTTCGATCCTGACCCGGTATCCGGGCATGATCGATGAGCTGCTGGATTCGCTGCTGCTTTCGGAACTGCCGACGCTGGGTGAATTGCAGTCCGCGCTGGACGATCTTTGTTCAAAGGTCGAACACATCAACCCCGTGCTGCACAGCTTCAAGAATACCCAGCACCTGAACGTTGGCGTTCGAGAACTGTTGGGCAAGGCCGACATTCAGGATTCAACCGCGGCACTGGCGGACGTCGCCGAATCGTGCCTCCAACACATCGCCTGGAATCAGCAGCGCAAGTTGATTCGCAAGTACGGTCAGCCCCTTGTCCATGGCACGGAGAAACATTGCGAACTGATTATTCTGGCGATGGACAAGTTTGGAGGCCGCGAACCGAACTACCATAGCGATGTCGATGTCATGTTCGTCTTTGAGGCCAACGGCAACACCTCGCATCCGCCGACCATCCGCGGCCGTGAAGAAACCACCAATCAGCACTTCTTCAGTGAGCTTGGACAGCGGATCGTCAAGACGCTCAGTGAGAATACCGAATACGGAAAACTCTACGACTCCGATCAACGCCTGCGGCCGATCGGCAGTTCCGGCCCCAATGCCGTGTCGCTGGCCGATTTCCGCGAGCACTATCTCTCGATGCCCCACACGTTCGCGGAGATCCGCCCGCTGTGCCAGGCAAGGCCGGTCTACGGCTCGGAAGCAATGCGTGCTTCGGCCACCGGCATCCTGAAGGACATTCTTACCGGGACACAGATCACCGAACTCGACGGCATCTCCATTCGCGAAGAACGGATGCGAATTCAGAAGACGGCCGGTCCGCGCAACCTGAAACGCGGGCCCGGAGGCACAGCCGACATTGAGTTCATCGTACGAGTACTTCAGCTTTGCAATGCTGCGGAGAACCCCGACATCCTGCAGCCCAATACGCTGGCCGCATTGACCGCGCTCAAAGATCGCGGAATCCTCGCCGACGAGGACGCCGAACAACTCAGTGAGTCGTACAAGTTTCTGCGGCGAGTTGAAGCGCGACTGCGTCTCCTGAACACGACGGCTCGACACGATCTGCCACGTGAGGGCGACGAGCTGGCCAAGCTGGCGTATCTGCTGGAGTTCGACGGTTCCGCGACGCTCGAATCTGAGTGTGCTCGTTATGCGAAGCAGAATCGCAGGCTCTTCGACAAGCTGACCGCCTGACAGGCAGTTCGTGTCTACCGGTTATTCCATTTCTGACGACCGGTCTGGCTGAACCGGTGAGAATCTCTGGACCGGCAAGTTACAACGACGTATAGTTCGCCATGCCGTCACGGCTCTATTCGTTACTTCCCAGAGGTGGTCGGTATGAGTGTGCGCTCATTCCCGGAACTGAAGACGCTTTCCAACGAGAACGGTGATGGTTTCCCCCAACGACGCGTTGGACTGCTGGCGGACACGTCGTCGCAGTATCTGACCCGGGCGATTCGCGGCGAGGGCATCGCCAGAGAACTCAACCTCGATCTGTTTGAGGCCGACTACGACCAGATCGATTTGCAATTGATGCAGCAGGGTTCCGACCTGCATCAATTTGAACCCGAAACAGTTCTGATCTACCAGGACGTCACGAAGCTGCGCCGAAGATTTGGAAAACTGTCTCCGGACGAACGCGCCAGCTTTGCGAGCCGGCAAGCCGAATCCGTCGAACGGTACTTTCAGTCCGCCATGCGAATGGGCGCAAGCTCCTTCATCTACTGCAACTTCCCGGTACTTCCCGACGCGGTGTTCGGGAATTTCGCGAACAAGACAGAGCAATCCTTTACCTGGCAATTGCGCAAACTGAACGTTGCCGTGATGGAACTGGCGGCCAGGCTCGACGGATTCCATGTCTGCGACCTTGCCGGACAGGTTGCCACACTGGGATACAACCAGGTTGTCGACCAACGCATGCTCGTAAACGCCGACCTGGCAATGAGCTTTGCGTTCCTGCCAATTGCCGCCAAACACGTGGTCGACATCGTGCAGGGACTCAACGGGAAAGCCAAAAAGTGCCTCATTCTAGACCTCGACAATACGGTGTGGGGCGGTGTGATTGGCGATGACGGTATGGCCAACATCGAAATTGGCGACCTTGGAATTGGCAAGGCGTTCACCGACCTGCAACTTTGGGCGAAGCAACTGGCGCAACGCGGAATCATCCTTGCGGTCTGCAGCAAGAACACGGACTCCATTGCAAGGCAACCGTTTCAGGAACACCCCGACATGGTGCTGAAGCTGGAGGACATCGCCGTCTTCGTTGCCAACTGGAACAACAAGCCGGACAACATCCGACACATCCAGTCGATCCTCAACATTGGTTTCGACTCGATGGTTTTTCTGGATGACAATCCCTTCGAACGCAACATCGTGCGAGAGAACATCCCCGAACTGACCGTGCCCGAATTGCCGGAAGACCCGGCCGAATACCTGCCGTATCTCGAAACGCTGAACCTGTTTGAAACGGTGAGTTTCTCGGCCAACGATGGCAAACGTACGGCACAGTATCGGGAGGAAGCAGAACGCGTCGAGGCACGACAGGGCTTCACCGACGAGTCGGATTTTCTCGGCAGTATGGAGATGACTTCCATCACGGCCCCCTTTACGGAAATCACGGTCCCTCGCGTCGCTCAGTTGTGCCAACGATCCAACCAGTTCAACCTGAGGACGATTCGCTATACCGCAGCGGACATCAAAAACATCGCGGAATCGGACGACTACTTCACGCTGACTTTCACCTTGAACGACCGCTTTGGAGATAACGGCCTCATAGGTGTGGTGATTCTGAAAAAGCTGTCGGACGAGGAAGTTTTCATCGATACATGGATCATGAGTTGCCGCGTTCTGAAGCGAACGATGGAAGCTTTCATGCTGAACGCAATGGTCGATACAATCGGTACAATCGGATATGCTCGATTGATTGGTGAGCGGATTCCTACCGAGCGAAATGTCATTGTCGAAGATCTTTTTTCTGACCTAGGGTTTACGCAGGACAAAACGCAGTGGGTACTCTCACTGGGTGGTTATGAGCCCCGGGAAACGTTCGTGGCGAAAGCGAAATCATGAGTGATGAAAATATGCTGGGTAGATTACAGTCGGTATTCGCAGGAGTATTCGACGGTGAGGTTCCCGAGCTGACAATCGATTCAACGGCGGACGATATCGAGCAGTGGGATTCGCTTTCTCATTTTGAACTCGTATTTGCCATCGAGCAGGAATTCGGCATCAAAATCGATTCGCGCGAGACGCGTGAACTGGGTACCGTCGCAAAAATCTGCGACCTGTTGCAGTCGAAAATGGATTCGAACATTGCTTGAGTTCCATCACATCGGAATTCTGGTAGAGAACATCGAAGATTCTCTGCAAATGTATCAGGGCCTGTTCGGTACCGATCGCATTACAGGACCCTTCGAAGTTTCCAGCCAGGGCGTTCGCGTTTGCTTTCTGGAAATGGACAAGGGCTGCCTCGAGTTTGTCCAGGACATCGGCGACTCCTCAATTCTGGAAATGATGAAGAAACGCAAGGTGAAGTACTATCACGTTGCCTACATGACCGATTCGGTGGAACAGGCGATCAAAGACCTGTGTGGGCGTCAGTTCAAACATGTTTCGACGTTCGATTCCGAAGCGTTTGACGGCCGAAAGTGCGCATTTCTGTTCTCGCCAGAAATGCATCTGATCGAGCTCATCGAAAAGGCGTAGCCATGTCAATCGAAGACGCAGATCTGATTGACGGAATCTCCCGGCGGTTCGCCGAACTCGATCCGAGCATCGTCTTCGTTCACTCCAACGTTATGCAGGGCATCGCCGTCGAGCGACCGGCGCCCTTTGATCGGCAACAGTTCCTTGCAAACCACTACTCCGTGATCCGTCAGATGACCGGCGAGGCACGCCTGTGGTTCCCGGCCTTCAACTACAAATTCCCCGGAACCCGGGTCTTCGACCAACAAGGCGATCGTTCTGAAGTAGGCCACCTGTCCGAATACATCCGCACCGACGTGACGAAGTGGCGCACGCCCGTGCCCGTCTTTTCAGTGGTCGGAACCGGTGATCAGCCAGAACTACCCGCGACTCCTGCGATCGATGCATTCGGTACAGGCTCGATATTCCATCCACTCGTTGAGCAAAACGGCTTCGTCTTCAACTACGGTTGCGATCTCGGCTCGTTGACACTGATTCACTACACCGAATCGATTGCGAAATCGCCATATCGCTACGAAAAAAACTTTACTGGCCGCATGATCGACCTTGCGGGCGAGGAGTCCGACACCACGGTCCGATTTCACGTTCGTCCACAAGATCGAGAAATGACCTACGATTGGCCAATGTTGCAGGCCGATCTTAAGCAGCAAGGTATGCTTGAGGCATTCGGGGGGGATGGGCGTGAGTTCCAGATTATTAGCGCCGGGGCACTCCACGAGTACTGGCTAGACAAGCTGACAGACAATCCTCTGTTCTTCCTGACAGACAAAACAAGAAACTGGGTTGAGCCAATGTTGGCGAAACTCGGACGGCCATTCACGCTGGCTGATTTTGAATCCTAGGAGTTTTCACAAATGGACAAGTTCGCACCCGGAGATCGCGAGTACCTGGGCCGTCGCAAGGAATTTGCTGAGTCCATCGGTCAACCCGATCTGTTCTCATTGGTCGATCAGTTTGGACTCTATGCCGGCGTGAACACGATTGGCACCAAGCTCGCCGTTTATGAAATCCTCAAAGAGGTCATCAACGTACCGGGCAACATTGTGGAATTTGGATCATGGAAGGGCGGCAATCTGCTCTTCATGGCCAAGGTTCTTCAGCTACTCCAGCACAACACCATCAAGCGTGTCTTTTCGTTCGACAGTTTTGAAGGCCTCCAGGTCTTTGATGACAAGGACGGATTGAACCCGGACGAATGGTCCGGCGAATACACGGGCAATGAAGCCATGATCCGTAAGGTGATTGACCTCTACGACATGAACGAATGGGTTCACATCGTCAAGGGCGACGCCATGGACACGATCGACGAGTTCGAAAAAGAGCATCCTTATATGATGTTCTCGCTCGCGTACGTCGACTTCGATCTCTACAAGCCCGTCAAACGAGCCCTTGAATACATCGGCCCGCGTCTTTCAACAGGCGGTGCGATTGTATTTGACGAAGCACTTTCCGCACTATGGCCCGGCGAAGGCCTCGCCATGCTCGAGTTCCTGCAGGACAAGAGCAACGGACACTTCAAGATGTACAACGTTGGCTACGCTCGCCAGCCCACCTGCTATCTGATCAAGCAGTAGTCGTACACGCGAATCGTTGACGACAGGGCGGAACGTCAGTCCACCACCATGACGCCGCCCTCGATCATCTGCTCTACCAGCGGTACCAGTTGGCCCACGTAGACGCCAATTCGATCCGCCAGCGAAACAAGATCACGCTTGCCGTCCGCATAGGCCAGCAGGTTCATCATCGTCGCTACCTGATCCCGAGTCTCTTTCGTACTCAGTGACGGGTACAGTCCGCGTTTGCCCAACTGTGGTTCGCAAGGACAGATGGTCCGCAACTGCTGGTTCGCTTCTAGCGCCGTCACGATCTCCTGCAAGAGGGTAAGACTACCGCCAAGACCTTCCGGCGAGATCAGCGACAGATCATCCAGCGATGTGTGATACTCCGGGTACTCCATGTACTTGGAGCGAGACAGAGTGCACACCGGCAGATCAACGCCTGGCGAGCAGTATTGCCGTTCATCACTACCGCGATCGAGGAAGCTGTAGGTCTTATACTCATCCGTCGTATGCTGCAGCACATGCTTTGCGATGTGATCGGCCAACGTGTCGCCTTCACGTGATGCCAGATAACTGTACGTGCGATTGTCCCCAACACACGAAAGCACGTAGCCGGCAATCACGTTCCGCTTCAGCTCCGCCAACCGCTCGCTGAGGTACGCGATCGCACCAATCGTTTCCGGACCAAAGTAAAAACGGTAGGTCAACCGATGATTCGGCAACGACTGCTGTATCCAGCTTGCCAGCGCAGCCTGGACGCAGGGACCGGATAGCTCGTTGTTCGCCATCGACGGGTGACAAACGTATGTCGAAAAGAAGACCTCTTCCTGCGACGTGCCGGGCAGAATGAGTTCGCCGTAGTTCAACTCACCAATCCTGAAATCCGAATCGATTCTGACGTGGTACTCGCGATCCGGGTACTTCTGTAATTTCAGGTACTGGTTGTACGACAGGCAGAAACCCCATCGCCGCTTGTAGTAGCTGGTGATGTACGGGACGACATCCGGTTGATCTTTGAGATGATACAGATGCGCATCCAGCTCACGGAAAGTCATCCGCGTATCCACCGGCTCGCTGTAGCCGACGACATGCAGATTCGTCCTGTTGAAGTCAACGATTCGCTCGCCATTCTCCGTGGCAATAAATGCATCGCGGATGTTCCACTCTTCGGGCACCGTCCAGTCGAACACTTCCGTGCCCGAGGCAACCGAATGGAGCTTGAAGCCGGGCAGCCGCTGCTGGAAATAACCAAGCGTCTCGCGTACGCCATCGCCGGTCAGGCTGCGACAAATCGGAAACAGATCCGACGCCCACTGATAGATCAAATTCCCGTCGATGGGTGTCTTCGCGGTCGAGGCCGTTTGGCTTGGTGCACTCATTGCTGCCGCTCTGCTGTGGAAAAATACCAACGGCAGTATAGAACATTCGTCGATTTGAGGTTACGCCTCCGTCTGTCGGAGCAGCGACCGTCCATCCGGGCAGCCGACGAAGCGGCGACGTAAATCGGGCGAGTGTCAAAGAAAAAAGCCCGACAGCATTTCGCCATCGGGCTCTTCAATTGTTAATCCGATCCGACTACGGAAGTCAGGCAACATCGAATCGGTCAAGGTTCATGACCTTGTCCCACGCGGCAACGAAGTCGCGAACGAACGATGCCTGCGCATCTTCACATGCGTAGACCTCCGCAATCGCGCGAAGTTGCGAGTTCGATCCAAAGACAAGGTCGACCGCCGTACCCATCCACTTCACTGCGTCCGAACCGTACTCCGTGCCTTCGAAGAAGTGAGCACACTTCTCGGACTTCTTCCACTGCAGGTTGTTGTCCAGCAGATTGGTGAAGAAGTCATTCGTGAGCGTTTCGGGACTCTTCGTAAATACGCCCATCGGCGACTGTCCCGTATTGGCGTTCAGCACACGCATGCCGCCAACGAGGACCGTCATTTCTGGTGCCGTCAGCGTCAGCAAATGAGCTCGATCGACCAGCATTTCTTCTGCCGTTCGAGTCGGCTCGCCCTTCACGTAGTTGCGGAAACCGTCCGCCGCAGGCTCCAGCACAGCGAACGATTCCGCATCTGTCTGATCCTGAGAAGCATCGGTTCGACCCGGCGTGAACGGCACGGTGACGTCATGTCCGGCATTCTTCGCAGCCAGTTCAACCGCCGCACAACCACCGAGAACAATGACGTCGGCAAGTGAGACTTTCTTGCCGCCCGACTGCGAAGCGTTGAAGTCCGACTGCACTTTTTCGAGTGCCGCCAGGACCGTCGCGAGCGTTTCGGGCTGGTTGACTTCCCAATCCTTCTGCGGAGCAAGTCGAAGGCGAGCTCCATTTGCTCCGCCCCGCTTGTCGGTTCCGCGGAACGATGCCGCCGACGCCCATGCGGTGGAAACCAGTTGCGAAATCGAGAGCCCCGCCGCAAGAATCTTGCTCTTGAGTTCGGCGACATCCTGCTCATTGATCAATTCATGATCGACGGCGGGAACCGGGTCCTGCCACAATTGCGGCTCAGGAACCAGCGTACCGATGCAACGGGAATGCGGCCCCATGTCGCGATGCGTCAGCTTGTACCACGCCTTGGCAAAAGCTTCGGCAAACTTTTCCGGACTGTCATGGAAGCTCTTCGAGATCGGGCCATAGGCAGGATCCTCACGCAACGCGAGGTCCGTCGTGAACATCATGGGCGCGTGCTTTTTAGCAGGATCGTGAGCATCGGGGACCGTGGCCACTCCTCCGCCATCCTTCGGTGCCCATTGCGTGGCACCAGCTGGACTTTTCACCTGCTCCCATTCGTAGCCGAACAGGTTGTCGAAGAAGTTGTTGTCCCACTTCGCAGGCTCGGTCGTCCATGCACCTTCAAGACCGCTACTGATCGTGTCGGCCGCGTTGCCCGTTCCGTAGGTGTTCTTCCAACCGAGTCCCTGCTCTTCGATGTCGGCACCTTCCGGTTCCGGACCAACGTACTGGCTGGGATCGGCCGCTCCGTGAGCTTTCCCGAACGTATGACCACCGGCAATCAACGCGACGGTTTCTTCGTCGTTCATCGCCATGCGACCAAAGGTATCGCGAATATCGTGGGCCGCAGCGACGGGATCGGAATTGCCGTTCGGGCCTTCCGGATTCACGTAGATGAGTCCCATCTGAACAGCACCCAGCGGGTTCTCCAGATCACGTTCGCCAGAGTACCGTTCATCGCCCAGCCACTCGGTTTCCGATCCCCAGTAGATGTCCTCTTCAGGTTCCCAAACGTCCTCGCGACCACCGGCAAAACCGAAAGTCTTGAAGCCCATCGATTCCAACGCGCAATTGCCCGTGAACACCATCAGGTCCGCCCACGAAAGCTTGCGGCCATACTTTTGCTTGACCGGCCAAAGGAGACGACGAGCCTTATCGAGGTTCGCGTTATCAGGCCAACTGTTGAGCGGCGCAAAACGCAGCGTTCCGGAAGCCGCTCCGCCACGGCCATCCTGAATCCGATAGGTACCCGCACTATGCCACGCCATACGAATGAAGAAAGGCCCGTAGTGACCGTAGTCTGAAGGCCACCAGTCCTGCGAAGTCGTCATGACTTCCTCGATGTCCTGCTTCAGGACCTCAAGGTCGATCGTCTTGAATTCTTCGGCGTAGTCAAAATCTTCCTCCATCGGATCGCAGAGCGACGAGTTTTGATGAAGGATCTTCAAATTCAGCGAATTGGGCCACCAACGCTGATTGGCAGTTGCTGCAACCGCAGCTTGCGACTGTCCCATTACCGGGCACTTACTTCCATTATCTGACACGTGGCTTCTCCTTATATGGGTTGTTTCGTCGATCTCAAACGTCCCGCGAGGACGTTCGCCCGTCTCCCAGTTTTGAAACGTGGCGCGCACATTACGGCTTCGCAGATCAGTATCGAGCTATCGTAGCGATTCGTCCAATGCATTCCAGTCATAGCACCGATGCATTTCTCGCATCGCACAGCAAAGCCCGGGCTCCGCCGGAATGAGCGACGCTTCACCGCAAATCAGACAACATCGTCGCGGCATTGATTTAGATGAGGACCGTCACCAACGGTGTGAAGTCCAGCGAGGCCCAACAGAGCACGCAGCACCTGTGCGAAGCGGCAAGAGGCGAATCAGCGAGAGGAGCGTGGGCAAGAGACGAGCCACATATCGAAAACGCCCCACCTGCCACGTCGGCCGATGGGGCGTTTGACAACACGTTCATCCGGACAAGTTATCGACTCCGACGACGAGTGCAGCCCAACAACAGCAAGACGCCCACCATGAGCGGCAGAGCGGTGGCTGGCTCGGGCACAACGTGAGCCGTCGCGAGGTAGGGAAACGCCCCGGGAAACGGCAAGTCGTTCATGTCGACTCCGTCGCCGGTCACGCCGCCAACGGTCAGCAGATTCAATTCCGCGTCAATCACATCGTCCGCAAGACCTCGGCCATTGAGGAAGCCCGCCGAACTCGAAACGTCAATCGTCAACAAGTCCGGCAACAATACGGGCGTCAGAGCATCCGCATTGGCGGTATCGCTCAACGATTCGATCGCCGCGTGGACGTCCGCACCAAAAAGTGCGAGATCATCCACCGGCTCGGTTTGATTGAACTCATCCTTTCGCCCAGACGGAATAAGCACCGTGTTGATCGCCGGACGACCGATTCGATCCACCTGGTGGTGCTCGCTAAGCGTCCGAGCCCACACGCCGATATTCGGCCCGCCGAGCTCCGAACTGGGGAGTTCCAAAATAAAAGCGGAGACGTTCGCGCCGGCCAGGGTGTCATCGCCCGTGAAGTTGAGCCCGTCATTGAATCCGGCAAGGTCAAAGAAGAATGGATCGTCAAAAACGCCCGCCTGCGCTTTCCCGCCGCCAGTCAAAGGAATCACCGTGCCGGTCGAACCGAACCCAAGGCTGGCTTCGTCACGAGTCACAATCATCTGCTGTCCGCCGAGTGGATTCGCAAAAAACGTCGCTCCAAAGGTGACGTCCGTGATGGCATCACCATCGTTGTCGACAAGAAACTCGTACTCCGTGTCCGCTTCACCGAACTCGGTACCACTCACCACACCGGCAAACGGATTGACGGTCAAAATGAAAACGGTGTTGTCCGGATTCTCCGGCGATTGGAAAACGTAGAGATCATTGAGATCGAGATGCCCATTACCGACAAGTGAAGGTGCATCGAGGTGATCGGCTGCCGGCGCAACGGCGCTAAAACAGGCGAAAACCAATAACAATACAAGCGGTCTGCGAATCATGTTGGTCTGCTCACGGAAGGTTATGTGTTCGGCAACGCCTGGCGGCAACAGCCGGGCGGAACATGCCGTGCGTTGAACTATTGAACAACAGCCAAGTTGGCTGGTTCTCACGCACAAGAACCTACGAGTGGGCAAACGGGGCGGATGCGTTTTTCTGGAATGAAATCATGGAGCGTGCAACAGGAACAAGACTTCCTGTGGACGAAACTGGCACATTCCATCCGCGAATCAAGAAGACAGAGACAACACCCGGGCAGCCCAACAGCCGGCAGGACCCGGAAAGGCTGCGTGCTACTTCGTCGTGTAAGAGATGGTCACGACGGGAGAGGAATTGCTGGCACCGATGACAGCGTCACTTTCGTGGACGCCGGCCGAGACTTCACCGCGATCGTTGGTATACAGCGAGTCACCGCACCAGCAATCGGTCTTGATGCAGACAAGTCGAACGCCGCCGGATTCGAAGAGCACATTCTGATGCGGCACGCGACGCTGCTTTCGCTTGGAGCAACGAACGAGATTGGGAGCGTCGGCCATGAGAGCAAAATCGTTGCGCGACTGATTCTTGATAGCACACAGTTTGCCAGCTTTGTTCTGCACGCCCAGCGTGTATCCGTAGTCGCCACCCATGGTCCGCTGGGCGACATGCAACGTTTCACCACGCGCCTGCTCGACGTCCTTGATGGATGGAATGCGACGCAACAATTCGGCCTCGATGTCCGCCGACGACGGACAGAAGAAATTGTGGTCATCGACAACGAATCCAAATTCCTTCAACGTGGGAGCGTACATGCCCGCGACGGCCATGTTTCCCGACTCCGGTACTTTCGGGAAAAAGTTGTTGGGGTCCGCGCCGCTGTACTCGATCAAAGCCTGGCCGATGGACCGAAGATTGTTCTGACAACTGGCGATCTGCGCGTGGTAACGACTGTTGTTAACGGCCGGGAAGAACAGCAGGCAGCCTGCCAGCAAAACGCAGCAAGCCACCATCATGTCAACCAGCGTCCAGTGGTCGTTGCCGGCGCCGATTTCAAAACCGCTGCCCGCACGTGAGACCCTGTCGCGAACGTTTCGCGCATGATCACCAAAGCGACGCACCATCGCACACGTCGCGCCGGCAAGTCCCGGCGGCGGTTCGATGTCGTCCGCGTCCTGCTTGAGTATTTGCAGGCTCAACGCGGCTTTACGTACCTGCTGCTGAAGCTCGGGATCCTGGGCCAATTGAGCCTCAAAACGCGCCAACTCATCCTCGTCGAGCGCACCGAGCAGATAGCCAATGATGCTGTCTTGCATGAACTAATTCTGGTCCGCGGACCAACCCGTTACTTGCTAACTTGTGAGCCTTGAAAGACTTCATTCAGTTTGAGCAACGCTGTGTGCATGCGACTTTTAACCGTTCCGACCGGAATCTCGAGAGCCTCAGCGGCTTCCCGATACTTCAGTCCCTGGTAGTAGACCAATGACACAACACTGCGTAGGTGCTCTGGCAAGTCTAGCACAGCCTGCCGGACACTGTATTGGTCTTCCTTGAGACCAAAGACTTCGTCCGGGCCAAGCTCGTTGCTTGCCATTAAATCCAGAAGTTTGACGACATCGTCGTCACCGCTTCCGGAAACACTATCGAGGCTAACCATTCGGTGCCTGCGATTTCTACGCTGTGCATCGATCGCCTGGTTCGTGGCAATCGTGTAAAGCCATGGGCGTAACCGTCGTCCCGCCTGAAATTGGGAGCATTTCAGATGGAGTTGTAGGAACGTCGCCTGAAACACGTCGGCCGCCATTTCTGCATCGCCAACGTAGCGACGCAAGTAGCTGAATAGCTCACGCTCATAACGGCGCACCAACTCTTCGAAATACTCACGATTCTGAGTTTCTCGATAAGTCAGCAGCAGATCTTCGTCTGTTCTGGCCGACACGCGAGGGGTTCCATTCAGTTTGGGGGCTTTATCAATGACGCAGCTCATCGGTTCCTACGCTCCATTTAGAGGAATGTTCGAACGAGCGGACGAAATATCCGTGGCAAAAAACCTTTTCCAGAAACACCACAACTCCGTTGGGCGATTCCGGCAGTCTCTGTCTCGTTGTTGGATACTAAGGCAAACGGTGTGCCCAAAAGCCAACCACGAAACGCTGTCATCATGACGCTGGCGAACTTAAATCCTTACTGGTTTTCGATTTAACGAATCTAAAATGCTCCGAACCCAATAACGCGGAGACTGCCACCTGTTCCACAAAACCATGCAAGCTTTGTAACTCTGGGAGTCTCTTTCAAATTTGCCGATTGCTTCCAATCCTCTCATAAACCTCTTCTGAGTAATGAGTTAGGGATCATCCAACGGTTCACACGCGTTCCGACAGCTTGTCGGTGGTGACACTCCCACAAGCTTCGCCGATTTGTCAGTTAAGGTAAATTTGCGTTCTGCAGCGGGCGGCGCAAGATCCCCCAAGTGCTGTTTAATACTGCGTCAGCGTGCTAGCAAATGGGCGATCCGTGATCTCATTGTTGGCGTCGCAGTCAGATTGATCACGTTATCACCACGCTCTCGAAATCCACTTCCGTTAAATAGCTGGTACCGAATGATGAAGCGCATCCTCGAACCCGAGGTCATGGATACTCCCGAAGAGGCGATCGCCTACGACGACATGCAGCATCTCGCCGTGAATGAAGCTTTCGTGGCCGATTTGCTGGCAGCCTATGAAACAGGCGACCCAAAGGTCGAGCTTGCCGGCGAAGTGCTGGACCTGGGCACTGGCACCGCGCGGATTCCGCTACTACTGTGCGACAAAACCGAGGACGTTCGCGTCTTTGGCGTAGACCTGTCCATCGAGATGATGGAGATCGGACGGCTCAACATTGAAATGAGCCCCCATCTCGAACGCATCATGCTGGCACTCTGCGACGCCAAGAAGCTGGAACTCGAAGACGCACGATTTGACGCCGTGATGTCCAACAGCATTGTGCATCACATCCCCGATCCCCAATCGACGTTCGAAGAGGCGGTCCGCGTTTGCAAGTCCGGCGGGCGGCTGTTCTTTCGCGATCTCCTGCGTCCGGATACCAGCGAAGCCGTCGATCAACTTGTTAAAACCTACGCCGGCGACGAGTCAGAGCACGCGAAACGTATGTTTGATGACTCGCTGCGAGCAGCATTCACGGTGACGGAAATTCAGGAACTCATTTCACCCCTCGGCTTCGCACCCGAATCCGTCGAAGCAACCAGCGATCGGCACTGGACCTGGAACGCAGTCAAACCCTAGCGGCACAATTGACGGCGGCCATGGGCGAGCGCGTGGACGTGCGCGAACAACGACTCGCCAACTTTCAACTCGCTATTTCTTTTCCTGTTCGGACTGACCAGACCGAACGGTATCCCACTCGGTCGTATCCGGCGGAGCGCCTTTCTGATTCACCTCCACGACCGCGCTACCAAGCCCCGCCAGCAGCGAAGTCGCTCCAGCGAACACCGAAAGCAACAACGCGTAGTGCGCAATTTCATACGTAAGGCCTGAGTTCGCTTGAAAGGCAACCGAAAGCACAATCCCCAGCACGACCAGTCCCGATTTGAATTCCGTCGGGCCAAAGGTCGCAAGCGTAAACTCGCCCAACAGCTTTGCCTTGATGTTCGTCAACACGGCGGTGGCGTACATGACGATCACTCCCGTGATGCCCAATTCCAGCCTTTCCACGGCGACCGCCCAGCCGAAGATCCAATAGGCGAACGAGAGCGGATCCGTGAAGTGGTCCAGCAACTCTCCGCCGTTGCGACACTGCCCGGTCGAACGAGCATGCGTGCCGTCAATGCAATCCGCAAAGTGATTGCCGGCCACGCCCAAAGCCATCAACAGGCCACCCCACCAGGTTGTCGTCGACCATGCAAACCCAACCGCTGCCGCGATGGCACACAGATGGCCCGCCAACACGATGCCTTCCGGCGGAAACCAGCGAGGTATTCGCAATCGCGGATAGAGTGCCTTGATGGGCGGCCCAACCCACGGATCCAGAATGCTGTGTGATACGCGTTTGCTCACGTCGATCTACCCGAGGTAATGAGTTGGCGTTGTACGCCTGAGGTCTATTCACGAAGTCTATTCAATAGGCTCCATGAGTATGTCCGGCAGCTCGATATTCTCGGCATTGTTGCGTCTCAGTTGTAGTGCGAATTCTCGCCCCGCTTCCACGACCTGACCACAACGACTGGCCACGTCATTGACTTCATTCTGATCGTCGGGCTTGAGATACAGTTCGGCTTTCGCCGCCACATCCGCGACCGATTCGGGGAACCGAAGCTGCCACACCGGCGTCCGCAACAACAGCTGATCATCCGTGCTCGACAACGAAAACCTTCGATCGATATTCTGGATTGTGGATTGGCGCCCGGCGAACCAGTCGACAACGCACTGGCTACTGTCGCAAAGCTCCCCGATGCCTCGCGACCGTTTCATTGCCAGCTTGCCATCGGGATAGCGAACCAAGACTGGTACGTGCAGCAGCTCATGAAACAGGTCGGTCGTTTCGCCCCAACCGACTTGCAGGTGCTCGCCCAACGGAAACCCGCGCAGCGAAGAAACGAGGAACAGCACATCCGGCTGCTGGCGAATCACTGACAACAAGACTCCCAGACAACGGTCCAGCAGAGCCACTTGTCCGCCGATGGCACATTGGATTTCGTGCAGTGTGTCGGGATCGTGGTCTTCATCCAGTAACAGACTGGGCACCTGCGCCGAACCCGATGGATCAGGGTCCTCTTCATCCGCAAACTGACCACGGTATTCATAAGGCGCATCCCATGGATTCCCCAACCCGCGGGTATGCAACCAGAGCAACGAATTGGGCTCCAGTTGATCCACGGCGCTCACCGCCTGCGCAAAGAACGTCGCCGCATGCGTTTCGTCCCATTCGTCGGCCAGGTCGATGCCCTTCGCCGGCGGCACGTCCGTCTGCACGGAAAACCCCGACGTCAGCGGCTGATCGACGAGGTCCGGGTCGTCCGTCAGCAGATGCGTCGTGATTTTCTCTTCGCTCAACCGACTGAGCAGGTTCGTCCCCTGCAGCGATTCGACACCCTGTCCGATCGCCGTGCGGCCCCGCCACATGGCATCCAGCGACTTCCACGGATCACGAAACGGTGCGAACACACCATCCATCAGGAACGACTCCGCCGCCAGATGATTGAAGGCGGGAGTTTCCAACCAGGTGTTACCGTAGGGCCCCAGAAACTTGGTCCCCAATCCATCGATAAATAGTACTACAGCACGAGGCATAAGAGGGAGTCCGAGCGAAACCAGAACGCGTTTCAAACCGACTTCTGCGGCCCGTTCTGCGCGATGAAATTCAACAGACGGCCAGGGATCTGAAACTTGCAAAGCAACGGATCAGGTTATCAGCTTTCATCGACCTGTGTTAGAACCAGTTTCAGAATCCCGATTGTCGGGCTGGCAGTTGAATGCGGAACCGGAAGCGAACCCGTGGGTCGAGATAGTGTCCGTCCTCCATTCCCAATCATCCAGACATGTCCATATATGACAGGCTCGAACCGTGCTGAAGGAATATATCCAGCTTCCGCGTGCCGTTCACATCCTGTGCTTTGGGATGTTTCTGAATCGCGCCGGTTCGTTCTTCATCGTTTTCCTGACCATCTACCTTCGCGAGGCACTGGGACTGAGCGTTCAATTCGCCACGCTAACGGTCGGCGTCGCAGGATTGGGGTCGATGATCGGTTCCGTGCTTGGTGGGCAACTGGCCGACCAGCTTGGTCGACGAACCGTCATGCTACTGGCACTCTTCGGTAGCGCCGTGTTGCTGGTCGCCCTGAGCGTCGTGCGACACCCTACAGCTTTTCTGATTGGCATCTTCCTGCTGGCTTCCGTGGCGGACATGTATCGACCCGCGGCCAGCGCCATGATTGGTGACCTGGTACCATCTGCAAAGCGTCAATACTCTTTTGGATTGATGTACATTTCTATCAATCTGGGATTCGCGATTGCTCCGCCCCTGGGTGGCCTGCTGGCCGAGTACTCCTGGCACTGGCTGTTCTGGGGAGACGCGCTCACCACGGCATTGTTCGGACTGGTTGTACTGACGGCGATCGGTGAAACTCAACCGCAAGTTCAGTCGTCCGCGATTGAGTCCAAGAACGAGACCACAAACGAAATCACAAACGACGCAACGTTCAAGCAGGCGGCGGCGTGGATGCTGCGAGACATCCCCTTCGTCATCTTCTGCACCGCGACCTTCCTGACGGCGATTGTTTTCATGCAGAGTGTATCGACGCTACCGCTGGCGTTGAAGGAACTGGGCATCACGTCGGTCGAGTACGGATCCGTGATTGCCATCAACGGCGTTCTCATCGTCGCCCTGCAACTACCATTGACGAGTTGGCTGAATCGGTTCGACCGGATGCTGGTCATTGCGGTCGGCAGCGTTCTGATCGCAGTTGGCTTTGGGCTCAATGCGGTGAGCACGTCGATCGGCTTCGCAGCAATCACCATTGTGATCTGGACCTTCGGTGAAATGTTTCAGGCCCCGTTCAAGCAGGCCGTCGTGACGGACCTTGCGCCCGTTGAATTGCGAGGCCGATACCATGGCGTATCTGCCATGTGCTACGCACTGGCGATGACCATTGGTGCACCGATCGGAGGCGCCGTCATGGAAAGACTGGGAACGGAAACCCTGTGGTACGCCTGTCTGGTGATCGGCATCGTCGCGGCAGTCATGTATGCCGCGTTGTACCGGACGATCCGCGCCCGGACGTCCGTCGCCGCCCCCAACGAAGGCGATACCGATGCCAGCGCGAAGGTCGCACACGCCAATGTCTCGGGTAACGATGTCTCGCCTGACCTGAACGGCGAGCTGCGCGAGGGCACTACCGTCGTTGACTCGGTTGCCGCTCCGGCAAGCCGAGCATGAGAAAAAAACGTTTGCTTCTGTGCCACGGTTCGAGTTACACGGCTCTCCCGTACAGCCTGAAGTGGCACTAAACTGCGAAGCAACCAGGCAAGCTTTTCAGGAGAATTCTCATGCGTTTCATTTTGGGCGTTATCGTTGCTTCCGTGGCGTTGTTCATGTGGGGTTTCGTTTTCTGGGGACTCAGCCCCTACCCTGCCGCCGTTTTGAAACCGATGCCAAACCGGGATGTCGTTGCGAACGTGCTGAAAGAAAGCATCACCGAGAACGGCGTCTACAAGCTGCCGGAAATGGGCGATCCCGCCGATGAGAATTGGGTACAACGCATGGAAGCCGGGCCCATTGTCACCGTGATGTACCACGGTGGCGGAGCGAACCCCGGCGACTCGACCGTGATGGTGAAGGGCTACCTCCACATGCTGGCGTCAACGTTCCTGTTGGCGATCGTACTGGCGACTGCCGGGCGACGCACGTTTCTCGGTCGCTTCATGTTGGCATTCTGGATTGGACTGTTCGTTGCGATCTGGGCCGAGATGTCCGATGTCATCTGGTTCTACTATCCCATTCGCTACGCATGCCTGAAGCAGACTTACCATGTCACCAGCATGATTATCATGGGCGGCATCCTTGCCTTCTTCATACGCCCACCGGCGGATGCCGAATTGGACTAGCGCGCTCGGCTACCACGTTCGCACGACGTTTCGAACACGGTTATGATGTTGGCAATGTGGCTTCGGCCGTCTTCATCGACCATCGTTCCGTCAACGTAAACACGAGGCATCCAGCATGTCGGTAGCCCATACCAGCAAGATCAAGATTGAGAAACACGAGGGTCCCCACCGGACTGCGTTACTGGAAGGATTCGACAAGCCGATTAACTTTGGCATTCACGGCGGCATCAAGCACTTCTATCAGGAGAAGTACGGTCGTCAGATTTCCGGGCCCGAATATCCCGCGACGCTGGACCACATGATCGCCGGCGTCGCCGGCTGACTGCTCGGCACATTCTCTGGCGCACTGGATGTGCGTGAAATTCCGTCAGCAGGTAACGTTAGTGCTCAGGTCGAAGGCGACATCGCGGATGTCGACGGCGTATTACGAATCACATCAATCCGCATCGCCTACTCGGTCCGTGCACCCAGCGGCAGCGAAGACAAGATCGCCCGTGCCCTGGACACCTACGCCGAAAAGTGTCCCGCCTATCAATCAGTGAAGGGCTGCATCGACGTGACATGGTCTGTCAGCATTTCCGACGCAAACTGGTCCATGAGCTAATGGCTGGCTCAAGCCGCACGTTATGGGCGAAGTAATGTCGGCTTGGGAACCAATTGAAGGTGAGACGCCAACTGCCCCAACCCACCTTCGCGACGGGACAATCACCACTCGCGATCAGCCAAACGTTGCCGAAGCGAGAAACATCCTGAAACCCGTAGTGAAATACCTCGGCGGCCACGCATCGGACAAACTGGCGTCATTCGACTTACGTTGGTTCAAGCAACTTCACTACAACCACCAACACTCGGCTGATCCTCCTCAGCTCGAAGACGCCGTGGGATGGACACTCCAGGAATGTCCGTCCCCAACAGGCACAAACAAACACTCCAAGGCTCCAACCGCCCGCCCAAATCACACACCCATGCAAGCGATCGCCATGCCTGCCAAGGCCCAGAAGCCGAAGCCGAGTCCCGAGACGATCGCTGTGCCACGGTTCGGCCAAACGGGGTGCGCGAACAACGCCGCGAGATTGACAACACCAACTACAAACGTGCCAGGCAATGGCGGCGCTGTCTGTAAGCCGGCGAAGGGGCCGGACAGAATTGCTCCAAAGAAGTGCAGTAGTGCGATGGAAAAGACCAGCGTTTGTGTAGCCGCCAGCACAACCATCGCGGCGGCGGCCAGGACGACAAAAATGTTCCCGGGCACGAACACGCGCAACCGTAATGGTAGCCGATCAACCAGCGATCGAGCCGGCGGCGCCTCCGCAATATCGGCGAGCACCGGTTCTGGTTCGCCGACCGGCGGTTGGTAGGGACTCTCGGTCATGGTGACGCCTGCGTTCCGTTGAAAGATGTTGCGTCCATTCTGACATAACCGTCCACAATCCCGTAACGCGGCCGGTCCCATATGCCCGATTCGAGTAAATAATCGGCTGTCCGCGTTCTACCAAGCGGCAACGTGCTGTTCCCTGCGTTGCGCCGCAATCATAATGGGGCTTTCTCCCGACCCTTGTGATAGGCAAATGCGGACCGCAACTCCCGAAACTCAGCCGGCGAACACTGGACGCCGTTACCTGCGATTCTTGCGACTCTGCTATAAGCACAGCGGGCACGCGATTCCCTGCGCCAGCCGAGTCATTGCGATCCAGCTCGTTGCGTGCCTGTTCATGAATTCAGCCACCGCCGAGGTCCACTACAACCGTGACGTAGTGCCGATTCTGGCCACGAAGTGCTTTCAGTGCCACGGCGTCGACGAGGCGGCGAGGCAAGCTGACTTGCGCTTGGATCTGGCAAACGAAGCAACCGCCAATCGCGATGGAACCCCGGCCATCGTGCCACATGATGTGGGCCGCAGCGAACTCATTCGTCGAGTGTTCTCTGACGACACGAACGAAGTCATGCCACCACCGGACGCCAGCCACCCGTTGGACGATCGCGAAAAAGAAGTCCTCCGGCAGTGGATCGAACAGGGTGCCAGGTACCAACAGCATTGGGCGTTTCATCCACCTCGAAAAACGCCGGTGCCCGAAGCAAACTGGGGTCACAACGAGATTGATTCGTTCATCCACGCGGCGTTGACGGAAGCGAAACTGTCGCCTCAATCTCCCGCAGAGAAGTCCGAATGGATTCGCCGCGTCACGATTGACCTCACCGGCATCCCGCCCGCCATCGAAGAAGTCGACGCCTTTCTGGCGGACGAATCGAATCAAGCCTACGCGAGCGTCGTAGATCGATTACTCGCCGACAAGCGTTTTGGCGAACGCATGGCAATGTGGTGGCTGGACGGTGCCCACTACGGCGACAGTCATGGCTACGACAATGATTTGGAGAACAGTCAGTGGCCGTGGCGAAACTGGGTGATCGACGCTTTCAACAACAACAAGCCGTTTGACGAATTCACAGTAGAACAACTCGCCGGCGATCTGCTGGCCAACCCTTCGGCGGATCAGATCCTCGCGACGGCCTTCAACCGAAACCATCGCATTCAGACCGAGGACGGGGCCATCGATGAAGAATGGCGAACCGAATATGTCATCGACCGGGTCGAAACCATGGGCACGGTCTGGATGGGCCTGACGTTGGGTTGCTGCCGCTGCCACGACCACAAGTACGATCCGATTAGCCAGCGTGAGTTCTATCAACTGTTTGCGCTCTTCAACAACCTCGACGAGAAAGGCTTCATCAACAATCTGCGCGGCGCGGCGGAACCACACATACGATACAAATCCGATCGGTACGACGTGGAAAAAACCGCCGTGGCGAAACGCTCGTCCCAAAAGAAAGATCGGGAAAAAGCCATCGCCCAACTTGAGACTCGCTATCCAACCGTGATGGTGATGCGCGAGATGACACCATCGCGAAAAACCCACATCCTGAAACGCGGACAATACGACGCGGCAGGTGAACAGGTCTCCCCTGCCCTGCCAACTGTTCCGGGCATACCGGAATTCAACACGGGTAACGCCCCCGTCACACGCCTGACACTGGCCCGCTGGTTGGTCGACAAACGTCATCCGCTCACTTCCCGCGTGATCGTGAATCAGTTGTGGCAGCTTATGTTTGGTACGGGCATCGTTGAGAGCTCGGAAAATTTCGGAGTTCAATCTGAATGGCCCAGTCACCCGGAGCTGTTGGACTGGCTGGCGGTCGAGTTCATAGAAAGCGGCTGGGATGTGAAATCAATCGTCCGAAGGATCGTCCTCAGCGCCACGTACCGGCAAAGCCACACCGTCGATGAAGTGCGGCTGGCTCGTGATCCGAAGAACCGACTACTCAGCCGCGGCCCTCGAGCCCGCTTGCAGTCCGAGTCGATTCGCGATCAGGCGTTGTTTCTTGCAGGGCTACTCCACGAGCAGGTTGGCGGCCCCAGTGTGCGACCCTACCAGCCGGCGGGCCTGTGGGAGGATTTGGAAAAGCGTGGAACCTATCGTCAGGACCACGGCACCGACCTCTATCGACGAAGTCTCTACACCGCGATTCGCAAAACCGTTCCCACACCAGAAATGTCGATCTTTGACATGCCCAGCCGCGAGGCTTGCACCGTTCGACGTTCACGGACCAACACGCCCCTGCAGGCGCTGTCGTTGATGAACAATGTCACGCACGTCGAAGCGGCCCGAAAATTCGCCGAACGTATGCTCTCGCAGGGAAACACGACGGCGGAGCGCATTACGTGGGGCTTCCGCGCGGCGACGCAACGGAAACCGGACTCCCGCGAACTGGACGTCCTGTTGCGGGGTTACCAGCGACGAATGAAGACCTATCGGGCGAATCCACAGCAGGCGTCCCAACTGGTAAAGCAAGGCGAGGCGAACACGGCCGAGATACTCGATCCGGAAGAGCTCGCCGCCATGTCGACGGTTGCCAGTATCCTGTTGAATCTCGACGAGGTACTCAATAAGTGACCGTCACGGCCGATCGACGTTCGTTCTTGCAATCGTCCACACAGGGTGTCGCCGCCCTTGCGCTGGCTTCGTTGCTGGGGCGTGATTCAAGGGCCAGTTTGTCGGCACCCGGCGGGCTGCACCACCCAGCAAAAGCGAAACGCGTTATCTGCCTGTTTCAGTCCGGCGGCCCCAGCCAGTGTGACCTGTTCGATCCCAAACCGGCTTTGGAACCCTACCGCGGCAAGGAGCTGCCCGCTTCTGTTCGAGGCGACCAGCGAATCACCACCATGACGTCCAGGCAGGATGCGTTGCTGGTGAACCCCACGTCGTATCGCTTCCCGCGTTGCGGCGAGAGTGGCATGGCGATTAGCGAACTACTACCGAACATTGGCAACGTGGCGGACGATTTGTGCATGATTCGATCGATGCACACGGACGCCATCAATCACGACCCTGCGATCACACTCTTCCAGACCGGCGCGTCACTGGCGGGACGTCCGAGCATTGGATCGTGGGTTTCTTATGGGCTTGGCGCGATCAACGACAGCCTGCCGTGCTACGTCGCGCTGACGTCGCAGGGCGCAAGTGGATCCCAGCCGTTGTACAGTCGACTCTGGGGATCGGGCTTCCTGCCAACGCAACATTCGGGTGTGAAGTTTCGCAATTCCGGCAGCCCCGTTTTCTACCTTGCGGATCCACCGGGCATTGATCGTGCGATACGTCGAGACATGCTGGACGATCTGGCCGCACTGAATCGCCGGCGGCACACGATTGTTGGAGATCCGGAAATTCAGGCACGGATCGCTCAATACGAGATGGCTTTTCGCATGCAAACCAGTGTTCCGGAACTGGCGGACATCTCTGACGAAACGGCAGCCACGCTTGACCTGTACGGTGAAGACGTCAACCGTCCTGGCACGTTCGCCCGGAACTGCCTACTGGCGCGAAGGCTTGCCGAGCGGGATGTGCGCTTCATCCAGCTGTTTCACATGGGCTGGGATCATCACGATCGGATCGACGCCAAACTGCCACAGCTCTGCAGAACTACCGACCGTGCCACGGCCGCGCTGCTGGTCGATCTCAAACAACGCGGCTTGCTGGATGACACGCTGGTCATCTGGGGTGGCGAGTTTGGCCGGACCATTTACGCTCAGTCAAAGGGTAAGAACTGGGGTCGAGATCATCATCCCTACTGCTTCACCACGTTGCTCGCCGGTGCCGGAGTAAAGCCGGGTCACACGCACGGCGAAACGGATGACTTCGGATACAACGTCGTCCGCGATCCTGTTCACGTGCATGACCTGAATGCCACCATCATGCACTTGATGGGCATCGACCACGAACAACTGACGTACAAATTTCAGGGTCGACAATATCGACTAACCGACGTGCACGGCGAACTGGTTAAGGGCGTGCTGACCTAACCGTGGGGCCGCCCCACTTATGTACTATCGCGCGGGCGTCGGCGCGATGCATCGTCAATCCTTGCTCACACCTGAATAAGGATTCTCAAGCACGGCCTGCCATGCGATCTTGCGAAACATGCGGTCCAGTTCCGGACTGGGAAAATCGCCGTTTCCACCAAAGTCGATGGGACCCTTGATTTCCTCCGGTGATTTGCCATACAGCGTCGCATAGAAGACATAGCCTTCCAGACGATTGAATCCGGGGCCAAGGTGCCCCAGTCGGTCACTCCACAGCGAACGCTCTTTGCCGCCCACCGCCCGATGCAATCCCTCGATACCAGGCAGTTCGCCGCGTAGAAAATGCTTGGCGGCCAGCACCATGGCGTCGGACGTCGGAAGTACAAAGACTTTCCCGGGATACGACTTCAGCAGCGGCTGGAGCGTTTCTGCGTACGTCTCACGTTTCTCTTTTGCCATCTGATCCAGAACCGCGTCCGTGAAGAAGGCTTCGGACTTTGGCTGCTTGGGTAGTTGCTCCAACTGTGGCCAGGCATCCGAAAGATAGAACTTCATGTCCGGGTTGTACTTCAGGCAAAAGTCAAACCAACTCGAATAGTAGACCGCACGGTCGTTGTAATACGGTCCAAACATCATCGCATCCCAAGGGGCGTTTGCGATCGACGCCAGCAGTTTGGGAACCGGCTTGCCGGCAAACTGGAAGATTCCGTTTTCCTGCTCCCACTTGTAGCGCGCACTGCCCGTCATGCCACCGCCGACATGGGTATAAAGCGGTTGCTGCATTCCCGCCGCCTTGCTGATTTTCGGCAGAGCCTTATAGCCGGGCACCATGAAACTGTGCCCCACACCAACGACACGCAGGGCGCCGTCGGTTGGCTTCTCGAAAGCAACCACCGCGGGTTCCTTGCCAGACGTCTGCTCGGCGTATATCTCGCGAATCTCCTTCGGACTCCGATAGCTGACGGCTGCCTCTGGAAAGCGTGGCTTGTCCCACCCCGGATCGACTTTGAACGTCCGCTTCACTCCGCCCTGATTGCCACCTCGGTTGCCGAGCAGCTTCGCCAGTTCCCTGGCAACTTTTTGCGGATTCGCCTTGCGGAATGCTGACGCCTCGGCACGCGTCAGCTTTCCATCCTCGTTGGTATCGGCATCGGGGAACACATTCAGCATACGCTTGAGCATATTCGCATTGAGCGCTTGCTGGCCGTAACTGACAGAACCTATAGACAGCGTCACCATGGTAACGGCGAGTATTAGAAATCGAGTTTTCATCTTTACTTTTTGTTTTCCGGTTGTCGTTGCTTTGGATTGGAAGGTGACTTTGAATACGGGCATGTCATAAATCCGTTTCATGGTCGCAGTACTGCAAAGCCACTTCGACATGCATACCCTGGCATATCGATTAGTATGCCGTTACAGTCTGAGGTCGGTGTGCTTTCAGGATTTCGTCCAGCAGGTCGCAGGCTTCGCGACGCAGGCCCGAGTCCGACTTGATCGTCGCGTCCATCACCTGGTGTTCGTCCGCATCGGTCGTGTATGCCGGCCACGCGGGATGCGCGTCGTTATTGGGATCACCGGTCTTCGCGAACTGCACCCAGTAGTCCATGAACGCCTTGGATAGCGCTGCATCATCGGGCTTTGGCTTATCCAGCGTCCCGAATGCGTACTTGATTTCCGCCGCGTGCGCCGCACCCATCCAACCCCAAACCGGTTTCGTGAAGTGGTACATCCATACCGGAGTCCCCTGCCGGTTCATGGCCCGGGCGAATTCTCGCGAAGGCTGGACGAACCACGTGTCGGTGACGTGTTGGACGCCGGTCTTCCACAGTTCTTTGTCCGACGCCGGGCCATAGAAGTCGGCAACCTTGTCGCCGTGATCGCCATACCGCTCGATCATCGCCGCCTGGTACGATTCCAACGTCCCGCCAAACGCTTTCTGCGGAGTAAACATCGTGCCTTCGTCGCGGTTCGTACCCACAATCGTCGGAATGTCGTGTTGCTCACCGTCGGCGTAGATCTGATGGGGATCCTTGGGGAAAACCCAGCCGTCCGTAGCGACGGGCCAACGCTGCCTGACCTTGGCAAGAATATCTTTGGCAGGCATCGCACGTAGCCTGCCAAGCGCGTCGTCGGTTTCGTCGCCGAAGAGTTTTCGAACCTGCTCTTCGCCATCGAACTCCGCGGCAGGACCGTTTTCGTTCTCGGCTTTCAGGTCGCGAAAGATGCGCGGATCCAGCCACGGGCTTTGCAGTATCGCGCGATGAAAGAGTCCCTTCGAAAGCGGAGTGGCCGTCAGCAGGTAGACGCTCGTACCACCGGCCGACTCGCCAAAGATCGTGACATTATCGGGGTCGCCGCCGAAACCGGCGATGTTGTCACGCACCCATTCAAGCGCCGCAACCTGATCGAGGATCGCGTAGTTGCCGGACGCTCCCTTGGGTGACTCGGCGGAAAGCGCCGGGTGAGTCATGAACCCGAGTGCTCCCAGACGATAGTTGATCGTGACCAGGACAACACCGCGCTTCGCCAGTGGCGTCCCGTTGTAGCCCGGCTGCTGGCCCGAACCTTGCGTGAAGCCACCGCCATGAATCCAGACCATCACGGGAAGTTTTTCCGCCGGACGATCGACCGGAGTCCATACGTTCAAATAGAGACAATCCTCGGACTGGCCCGCACGATCATTCTTCTGCAACGACCGCGCCCCAAACTCATCGCAAACGCGGACATCGGCCCACTTGGCTGCAGGTTGTGGCGGTCGCCATCGAAGGTCGCCAACCGGCGGAGCCGCGAACGGAATGCCCTTGAAGACTTCGACCGATTCGTCCTTCGACTGAGTGCCCTGAACGGGTCCCGAAGTGGTCGTGACAGGTTCGGCGGCAGTAACGAGCGTCTGGCCGAGCGCCAGTAGCAACAGGATTCGAATCATGTATCGATATGTAATTTGAGGAAACGTTCCGCGGACAACTTGGTCTTCATCCCATACCTGTCGCACGATTTCAAGTGACAGGTTGTAACCAATCGGAACTCGATTGAAATCAGGCTTCAACCTTTCCACAAACGGCGAGTGCCACGGAACAAGCAACGTCACACGCGAAACAAGCCACGCTCAACGACATCGTGCCAACAGATCGCGAAACGCCTGCTTCAACTCGGGACCGCCCATCTTGGGGTAGAGCGTCGTGAGCAACTCGATGACTTCACGTGTCTTGCTGTGATCACCCTTATCGAAGTAAGCCTGGGCCACGCCCAACTTTGCTCGGAACCATTCGGCACTGCGCGGACGAGTGAGTGATACGACGACGCGCCATTGCTTCAAAGCCGCTTCCCTTGACGCTCGATCGCGCCCCATCGCCAGCAGCTCGGCATACTTGCGCTGGATGCGAGCGTCTTTCGGATTCGCGGTCGCGAATTCCGTGTATGCCTGTAGCGCGTCCTGCTGCGAAGCGGCATCCGCGACGACCTGCTTCAACAGCAACCGATCGGATTCCGTCAACCGATCGAAGTAAGGTCGCAACAGCTCCACACACTCCAGCACCAGCGCGCGGAGCTCGGTGTCGTTCGGACGACTTTCTCGTACCGGTTGGAGCCCACGGACAACCGACATCAACGCGTCGGCGGGCAGCGGCAGGCTGGATGACAGAAGATTCTTCGCTCGAGCCGTATCGTTCCCACCGGCCGCAGCAACCACAGACCACGCCGCGAGTGACGCCTTGTCGTCAGAATCGTCCCGAATCTGGCTCTGAGTGGCCCGCAGGATCAGGTCCGCGGCGGCATAGTCGTACGGTGCGAAACGCGTCGAAAGGCTGGCGATCTGGGAGGCCAGTGTCACGGCCGCCGGACTCCCCCGCTCTTCCGCATAACGTCGCGACATCCACTCGCGCGCTTCCTTTAGGGAATTCCCACCCGGCTGACGCTGAAACTGCTTCGCGTAGAGGTCGCCCAAGCGCCGGTAAGCTTCCGCCGCATGCTCCGAACCCGCCTGCACGCCACGATAGGCGTCGATAGCTTCCGCCGTCTTGCGTTGTGCCTCTGCCAACCGGCCGAACCACACTCGCGCCTGGTTGGCGGACGTCGCCGTGGGCCACTGGGCCAGATGCTCTCGCAACAGCGCATCGTACTGCGCCAATTTTTCCGCGGCGGCGGATTCCTGGCTTCTGGCATACTGCTGATAGAGTGCTGCGGCATCAAAGATGGCCAACAGATGCGCTTCTGCTGCGCGAGGATTCTCGGGGTACCGAACCAGTGACACGTCCCGATAGCGGTCGATGGCCGCTTGCAGATTCCCCTGTTGGTGGTCGATCGTCGCCGCCTTGTAGCGGAAGTCAAAAGCCTGTTGTGGTTGACCGTCGGCCTCTGCCTGCCTCGCACCGCGAATGAACATGTCCGTCGCCTGTTCAGGCGAGTCCTGCTTGAGCAGTGTGTTGGCGGCGGTATCCAGCAACTTCGTATCGCCCTGGGCACCAGGACGGTCGGCCAGACGCGCGATCAGCATTTCGCCACGCAGTCCCCAGTAGTTGCCGTGAATTTGCGTCAACTCGGCCGCAACGCGAGCAGCCTGTCCTTGTAGATTTTTTTGCTGCGCGACGTCCTGTTCGTCCGTTGCCAATGCCACCAGCGTTTCGATACGAGCCAATTCCAGTTCGGGATGCGCTTTGCTCGCCTCCTGCTGGCTCTGCAACATCTTCAGCGCCGACTCGGGCCGCTTGGCATCCAGCGCCAAACGCACTGCTTCGGCCGCCAGTCGCCCAACCTTGTCGGCCGGCGCATCACTCGCGCCCGCAATCAATTGACTGGCCGGTTCCAGATCACCTCGCAACCGCAAACACTGTATTCGATCAATGCGAGCGTTCCACACTAACTCGTCGGCCGCGGTTTCTCCGGCGATGGGCTGGAGCTTCGCCAGGGCCCGGTTCAGTGCCGCAATCATGTCGCGTGGTCGACGAGCGTACGTGATTGCCTGATTCCGATAGGCCCGAGAAAGCTGATAGTTCGTATTCCTGAGCAATTCGGCAACACGCGGCGACGAGATGCCTTCGTTTCCCGCTCGCATGCGTGGCCGTGTCAGCTCCTCTTCGACCTTCTTCAACAGGCTGATCGATTCACGCAATTGCGTGCGTGAATCATTCCAGTCGTCATCGTTCTGCGCCTGGACATCCGCCTCGCGACGCGTCCATTCAGCGCGTTCCAACTTCGCCAGTCCCAGTTGAAGTTGCAGCAACACCCGCGACGACGGCGACTGACTATTCCCGAGCCCCGCATTGATGGCCGCGAACGATCGAGTCCAGTACTCGTCACGAATCGGCGGACGGGAATCCAACGCCAGATCCGCGAGTGTCTTTGATAACTGGATGTTGGCTTCGACGCGTTGCGTTTCGGACAACTGCTCGTCCTGCAGCAAACGTTGGCATTGCAGTTCCGCCAGGCGATGGAGCCCTTCAGTTCGCAACGCCACGGCGTAACGCACTTCGTGATCGAAGTCCGACATCACCGCAACGAGCAACAAACAGAGCCAGGCCATGCGAGCCTCAGAGAATATCCAGCGTAACGTCCAGGCCCTTGCTGGTCGGCATTCCCGAGCCGTGTGTGTCACCGCCCATCAGTTTGCTCGACATGTCACCGTAAGCCATAAACAACAATCCGGCAGGCAGCTCGCCTTTCGGTGACGGGATGATGCCGATTTCAATCTGCCCCCACTCGCTGGTCACGCGAACGCGATCACCCTTCGACAACCCAAGACGCTCCATATCCTCCGGGTTGACCTGCAACGCGTTGATTTCGGATTGGTAGTTTTCCTTGAACTTGCCTTCGCTGATGCCGCACCCCTGCTTGCTGGTGCGTCCGGGAATCAAAATGAAAATTTCAGACATATCTCGTGCTTCGGTGAACGTGTGACCCGCACTGGCATTCTAGATGAAACTGGCACTCCAGCGGAGCGCCACACGCGGGGATAGTTCAGAACATTGTCACAAAGGCAGAATACGTCTTCTACGCCGGACACTACGGCGACGACTTGTGGGAATCCCGCAGATAGCCATCATCCGTCCAACCGCGCTGCCGATTGTATTCACGCACACACTGCGACAGGCTCTCTCGAGACAGCGATGCATGATCGTCAGGAAGCGGATCCTCATAGAATCGATCCGGCAAACAATCCTCCGCCGGCGTCCAACCGCTCTCGATGTTGAAACGCTTCCGCGCGTCGACGATCCGTTTCGCCGTCTCCTTTAGCTCGCTGGCGTCAACGTCCCAGCCGGTCACAAGATGCAACATCTCTGCTGACTCGGCCCAGATATCTTCGAACACGCCGCGGAGAAACTTGCAGAGAATCATCGAGTCCAACAGCGTCGCCCGGTCTTCGGCATCGATCGCCAGCGCCACCGCCGCCGTCGTCACGTTGCGTCGATCGACTGACTCGGAGAAGTCAACTTCATAAGCGGAGCTGCGGTTGTGATCCGCGCCGCGTGTACTCACGGCAAAGCCCAACGCCATGGTCTGCAACGTCCGAGGTTCATAGCCGGGCAGTTCCAGCCCCTTCACATGCGGAGCGAACTTCATCGTGTCGCCGCCAAGCTGCAGCGCCATCGCTCGGCTGCCACTGGCCAGCAAATCACCCACGCCTTCGCGGCTTCCAATCAACTCGATCGCCCTCAGCAACCCGTCGGCGTCCCCAAATCGTAGCCAGTCCGCATCCAGATCGCCGCGTTCGACGCATTCCATTGCAAAAGCAATCGTGCCCCCGGTGCTAATCGTATCGATGCCCAATTCGTCGCATCGTTGTGATGCCCGCAACACGGTTTCCGCGTCACTCACTCCGCACAACGGCCCGAGCGCAAAAAGGTTCTCGTATTCCAGTCGCACCTTGCTGGAGCCGTCGTCTAACTGATAGAGGTGCTCGCAGCCGATCGTACACGCCCGGCAGGACGCCCGCGTCTTCTCGCGCGATTGGGTCAGCGTCTCGGGCGACAGCTCTTCGGCAACTTCAAACGTCGATTGCTGAAAGTTTCTGGTCGGCAACGTATGCAGCCGATTGAAGGCCAGTAGATTCGTGGCCGTGCCCAACTCCCGATACTTTGCCGTGGCCGGGCCAAACGACTTACGCGAAAGCTCCTTCGCATAGCGGTTGAGGGCCGCCGGGTCATGCCACTGGCACTTCTTCGTTCCCCGTACGGCAATCGCCTTGACGTTCTTGCCACCCAGCACCGCACCCGCTCCGCCGCGACCTGCGTGCCGTCCGTCGTGCGAAAGACTGGCGTAGCGAACCTGTCGTTCGCCTGCCGGACCAATCACGGCGAATTCGAATTCGTTGCCCAACCGTTGCCGTAACGCGGACTCCGTTTCGGTCGTCGACATGCCCCATAGATCACCGGCCGGTTCGAGGCGAACTGCACCGTCATCGACAATCACGATGGAGGGTTCATCGGCGATGCCAGCGATCACAATGGCATCGTGGCCGGTCGCCTTACCTGAAATGGCAAACCCGCTGCTGGCCAGTGCATCGTTGAAACGGTGCGTTAGCGGACTCTTGCAAACGACGGCAAATTTAGCAGACGTGGTCAGCGGACTACCAACCAACGGGCTAAACACAAAAGCAATCGCCGCATCGACGGCCGCCAGTCTGGCCGCATTGGCCTCGGCAAGCAGCCACGCACCCAGCCCACTTCCGCCGATGTTTTGGCGCAATACGTCACCGCCGATCGGGCGACTCTCCGCGTTACCATTGCCGCTCAATTCGACGAACAGATACTGGCTGTGATAGCCGGGTTGCGACATCTTCAACCACCCGCATCCGCAGAGAGAATCAGTACCGTCTGTTCCGGCTTGATCGCCAATTCGGCGTCCGAAACGAAGCAACGGCCGTCCACGCTGATGACGTATCCGTCCAGTAGTTCACGTTCGCGGGACAAACAGCTTTCAGCAAATTCGGGACATGCAATCGCCAGCTCGCGCAGGATCTCACCGATGGTCGCCGAATGGCAGCCAGGCAGAACCGACAGCGAGGCAACGCCCGCCCGAGCTCGTGGGATTCCGAAAAACTCAACTTCAATCGTCATACGTTGAAGTCTACTTCAGATTGACCGCCAGTGATGCAGGGCCTTTTTTAGCAAAGTCAGCGACCGTCAAGCTCGAATGACACGGTAGCTGCCAATCGCCATGAACTGAAACGAAACGACGGCACCGGAGACAAACTCCAATGCCGTCGATATTCGAAATCAGGGATCGATTGATGCTATTTCTTCACGATCCAGATGTTGCGATAGCGAACGGGATTGCTGTGATCCTGAAGATAGATTGGCCCTGCTGACGGACCGGGCTTCTTGTTCGGTGCCGCCGTCGTCGTGTGAGGAAGCTCAAGATTCTTGTGGATCAACACGCCGTTGTGATGCACGTCCATTTTAGGATGCGAAACCAGCTTGCCTTCGCCGTCGTACTTCGCGGCGGTGAAGTCGATGTCGTACGTCTGCCATCGTAGTGGCGGGTAGCACATGTTTTCTTTGGGTTTGGCGATCTGATAGATTCCGCCACATTCGTTGTTTTCGCCACTGAGCCCGAACGAATCGAGCATCTGAATTTCGTAGCGACCCTGCAGATAGATGCCACTGTTGCCGCGACCCTGCCCCCTGGCTCTTGGCATGTAAGGTGTGCGGAATTCGATGTGCATGGAGAAGTCATTGAACTTCTCTTTGGTTGTCGTCCCGGATTTCCCGTTACCTCGTGGAGCGAATGCGAGCAACTTGCCATCCATCTCGGCGTGCTCCCAGTGATCGGTACTCTTACCGTTGAAGAGGACGGTCGCGTCCTTGGGTGCCTTCTTGCCGAGGGTCTTGCTCTTGCGTTCGACTCGTTTCAGTGATCCCACTTCGCTGCCGTCTACAACAATCGTGAGCACGCCATCCTTGAGCACGCCGTCGCCCTGCTCGCCCACGAAAGTCACCGTGCCATCGTCAGCCTTCCTGGCTTTGATCGCAGGCATCCGCTCGCCATTCCAACCATCGCCGGGCAAGCCTCCAAAGAACACGGCCCCGGCAAATTCGCCCTTCCCGAGCGCCACAACCTGGCAGCCAACTTTCATGCCGCCATCGGCGTTGATTTCACCGGTGTACTCGCCCTGAATCGAAAAGTCAGGATCCTGTTTTTTGGCCTGATTGGGTTTGGTCCAAACATTGGCCTGTTTTTTCTTCTTCTGTGCATGAGCCGAAGTCGGCAGTGCCACCAGCGCGGCAAGGGTGAGGCAGGTAATGATACGAGCGAGCATGAGGATGTCCTCAGAGGGAGGTTGGCGAGTCAATGATTGTTCCGTGCGACCGCGATCGAGATTTGTCCGCAGCCGACCACATTTTGTCGCAAGAAGCAGTGAACTGCAAATGTCGTTGGCTTCGCGGTATTTCGCGGGCCAAGGCGCGTAAACGCACTACCCGGAAATGTTCTTCCAGATATCTTCGATCTCGCTCTTCATCTTGGCCACCTCTTCACGTAGCTCGCGGACTTCCTGTTCAAGCTTCGTATTCGATGCAGATGATGGGCTGGCACTGGAAGATGAACTGCCCGACGATGAGGAACGCGCCGGCGCGGGTGCGGCGGTAGCCTGTGCCTCGGCAGCTTCGGCAGCCTTGCGACGGACCTTGTCCAGCTCCTCTTCCATATAGAGCGCGTGCGTCACGATTTGTCCACGTCCCTCCGGTGTGAGCGACATGACAAGTCCTCGCTCGATCAGCCCCGCGACGATGGGCTTCAGCTCGGCCACGTCCTTGATCGGCTCCATTCGCGCGGCGCGACCACGGAGTTCGCCAATCGTCTGCGAACCGCGCAACAGCAGCTCGATCATCACGGCCGATTCGACCTTGCTGATCCCCAACCACTCATAGAGATAGTGCTTGAACTTGGCCACGCGACCACCGCCCTGCACTTCGCTGACACAGCCCATCGCCCGCAGCTTTTCCAGCGCGTTCTCGACCCGAATGGATTCGACATTCATTTGGGGATAGCGATTGCTTTTCTGGTTGCATCCATTCACCAAAGCATTGAGCGATAGCGGATAAGAGTCCGGCGTAGTCTTCGCTTTTTCACCAAGCACACCCAGCACGCGGCGTTCCAGCGACGGGATAGGCTTCCATTTGGGAGCCGGCGTTGTTGCTTCTGTCTCGGTTGAATCCGTTTCGCTCATCTCAATTCCTTTGCTGCAACCTGCGGCTCGCCCCATGCGGTCGTGCAATCTAGGTTTACCTTCGTTCCCAATCAAGCGCAGAACCAGTTCCAAACCGACTTTGCCAGTGCGATCGAGCGTACAACGCAACCGCCCGGGATTCGCGAATCCGGGTCTTGAAACTTGCCCTCATGAAGTTTCCGGTGGCGAAACTTTTGTTACGCTACTGCCAACAGAAAGGACCAAACATGAGCAGTGATACCAACGTATTGGCCGGAAAACGCATTCTCTCGTTCGTGGGAGATATCTACGAGGACCTTGAATTGTGGTACCCCAAACTTCGTATGATCGAAGCCGGTGCCAAATTCGTCTGTGCCGGCCCGGAAGCCAACACGAAATACGACGGCAAGAACGGATACCCATGCGTGTCCGATGCGAAGATCGACGACATGAACGCGGCGGACTTTGACGGTCTGCTGTGTCCCGGCGGTTTCATGCCCGACAAACTTCGCCGCGATCCCAAGGTGCTGGAGATCGTGCAGGATTTTCACAAGGCGGGCAAACTGGTGGCCGCCATCTGCCACGGCGGCTGGATTCCCATTTCTGCAAAAGTCTATGACGGAGTTCGCGTGACGGGCTCGCCGGGCATCAAAGATGATCTGATTAACGCTGGCGCGATTTGGGAAGATGCCAGCGTCGTGGTCGATCGCCACTTTGTGAGCAGCCGCAAGCCCGACGATCTACCAGATTTTTGCAAAGGGATGTTGCGCGTGCTGACCGGTTCGTCGCCAACATGAAGCCACCAGTAACAGCGAACACGGTTTGCCAGCAGCAGAATGACGAGTGCCAGCGGCCACTTTGGATTCGCGCGCGCCACTGGTAAGATGACTTTTTAAGGATTGCATCTCGCCCGAGCGGTCGCTCTTCATGAACTATTCCTTGCAGGTTTGCAACGTCGCGAAACGGTTCGAGAGTGTGCAAGCGCTGACGGATGTCTCGTTCGGACTGCGCCCCGGCGAGAAGCTTGCGTTGCTCGGTCCCAACGGTGCCGGAAAAACGACCGCCGTACGCTGCGTTTCTGGCCGAGTCACTCCTGATCGCGGTCACATTGAACTGCTTGGCAAGCGACTACCGACTCGTGGTAATCGCGACGCGTTGGGTTTTGTGCCGCAGGATCTGGCAATTTACCCGGACCTTACGACCAAAGAAAACCTTGAAGCATTCGGTCGCTTTCATGGCTTGCGTGGCAGCGACTTGCGTCGCGCGGTGGGATGGGCACTGGAATGGACGGGCCTGGTCGATCGACAAAAGAGCCAGCCCAAGACATTCTCCGGCGGCATGAAACGACGAGTCAACATTGCGTGTGGTGTCATGCACCGCCCCAACGTTGTGCTGCTCGATGAGCCAACGGTAGGAGTCGACCCGCAAAGTCGCGAGCGGATCTTTCATATGCTGGAGGAGCTGCGGCAGGACGGAACGTCCATCCTGCTAACAACACACCATCTGGACGAAGCCGAATCACAGTGTGATCGCATCGTCATTATCGATCACGGCGAAGTCATCGCCGACGGGACGCTAAACGAACTGGTGTCGGAAACGATCGGGACCAATCGGCGGGTGACCGTGCGACTGACCGATCCGCTCAGTTCGGCGAACGGGTTCCGCATGGACGAATCACTGACGCAGGTCCACGCTGAAATCGGTGATGTAGCTGGGGAACTGCCCGGGCTGCTGGAAAAAATAAACTCCGAGGGCGGACGGATCGACGACGTGGAAGTACGCCCTCCGTCGCTCCATGCCGTCTTCCTGCATCTCACGGGTCGGGAGTTACGCGAATGATTCTCGCCGTGATGCGTATTGGCTGGCAACGTATGCTCCACGGCAAGCTGGAGTTGCTGCTGACGTTCGTTGTACCGGTCGCGTTCTTCACGATCTTTGCGATGATCTTCGACAAGCAGATGGGCACCGGCGGTAAGCTTCGCGTTCGAGCTCGTGTGGTGGACAACGACCAGACCGATGTCAGCAAGGCGATCACCGACGCGATCACCGAAGAAGCCACCATCGAAACATTGAAGGTACGCGACAAATTCGAGGGCTTTGAAGGAACGGCCGTTGAACTCTCGGCGGAACTCGTACGTCGCGGCACGATTTCCCTGGCGATGATCATTCCCAACGGCTGGACAGAGGGTGCTCTGCAGCAGCGCGAGGATCGTCCGCAAATTGAGCTCCTCGCGGATACCTCCAATCCCATCGCCCCCAAGGTGATGTCGGCCCTGATTCAACGCACGGCCAGCGAGCACCTGGCGCGCAGCATGGCCGAACGTGCCCGCCCTCGGCAAAACGCCGGTAATCCGAACGTGAATCTGGATCGGGGCGATCCCAACATGCGTGACATTATGGACGCCCGCACCATGCCCGCGGCGCTGGAAACGCCGCCGCCCAAACCGATGATCGTGTCGGTGACGACGCGCGATGTGCTGGCGGAGAACAAGGTGAACCCGGTCGTCTCCATGTACGCGGCGGGCATCGCGGTCATGTTCCTGTTGTTCAGCGCCACCGGTAATAGCGGCTCGTTACTGGACGAACAGGACAACCAGACGCTCGAGCGGCTGATGTGCTCCCAGTTGAGCATGTCTGAATTGCTGCTGGGCAAGTGGTGTTGGCTGACGCTGGTGGGAGCGATGCAGGTCTGTGTCATGTTTGTCTGGGCACAGATCGTCTTCAAAGTTGACGTGCTCGCACACATCCCCGGTTTCGCACTGATGACTTTCGTCACGGCCGGCGCCGCCAGCAGCTTCGCATTATTTCTGGCCGCCGCCTGTCGCACTCGAGCTCAACTGAATGCGGTTTCGATTATCCTGATACTCGCCATGTCGGCACTGGGCGGCAGCATGGTTCCACGGTACATCATGAGCGAACGGATGCAGGAGATTGGACACTACACGTTCAATGCGTGGGCCCTGGATGGGTTTACGAAAGTCTTCTGGAGAGACTTGCCTCCACAAGCGCTCTGGCGTGAAGTCACCGTGTTGGGCACGTCGGCCATCGTGCTGCTGATTTCGGCCCGAGTGCTCGCGCGACGCTGGGAAACGGAATAGAATCAACGGGCCGGTCAAACCCGGCCACCACCAATTGCACGATGGGCGAAACGCCAGACAGGAAAACTCCGATGATGATGCAACGCACGACGGCCCTGATGCTACTGCTTGTTTTTTCGTTCTCCGCAGCCGCACAGGAAGAACTGCGAGTGATGAGTTTCAACGTTCGCTACGGCAAGGCGAATGACGGTGAGAACCATTGGAAGAAACGCAACTGGCTGGTGGCCGAGACGGCCAAACAGTTCTCGCCGGACCTGATGGGCACGCAGGAGACGCTGAAGTTTCAGGCCGAATTCCTGGAACGCGAGCTCGGTGAATACACCTACTTCGGCCGCTCCCGCATGAAAACGCCCAACGAACACTGCGGCATCTTCTTCCGCACGAAACGTTTCACACAACTCGCCGGCGGCCACTTCTGGCTCAGTGAGCAACCCGATGTCCCGGAATCCAAGAGCTGGGATTCGTCGCTGCCGCGGATGGCAAGCTGGGTCTTGCTCAACGACCGCGAAGCCGAGTCCGCACCTCCGATCCTGTTTGTGAACACGCACTTTGACCATCGCGGTCGCACCGCACGACTGGAGGCGGCCAAACTGATTCGCAAGCAAATCGACAAGCTGCGAACGATTGCCGGCAACCCCGTCACGATTGTGACCGGAGACTTTAACACACCCGAAGGCAGCGAACCGTACAACGCTTTCCTGGAAGGCGACGACGAACTGGTCGACACCTACCGGGTGGCTCACAAGGAAAAGGCCAGTGATGAAGGCACGTTCAACGGCTTTCGCGGCACCTCCAGCGGCGGGCGAATTGACTGGATTCTGGCCAGCAAGAACCTGAAGGTGATCTCTGCCGAGATTGACCGCACCAACGAAAACGGTCGATATCCGTCGGACCACTTTCCCGTGACGGCCGTGCTTGGTCGATAGTGGGCAGCTGCCCGGTGGACATCGCCTGGTTCGAGCCAGAGGTTTCGTGCAACGTGTTCGTAGTACCGCCCTTCAGGCGGAACGGAACGGCAACGCGACCCGAACAGGTTTTCCGCCTAAAGGGCGGTACTACGAGCGGACATGGCGATGTCCAGCGAGGTGCCCGGTAACTCTTGGTTACCCGGTAAACTAGTTACCCAGTGAATAGACAGCCGACGTCACCTCGTGCTCGGTAATGACGCTGCCGAACAGCGTATGCGAGCTGGCGTCGTGAATGGCGATCGGCAGAATCTGCCCCGCCTGACGACGATTGCCTTCGAACACAACGATGCGATCACAGTGCGTGCGGCCCATCATCTGGACGGTCGGCTGATCGTCCGGAGCGTTTCGGCCAAGCTTGCTGGGACCTTCGATGAGAACTTCAACACGTTCACCAAGGAACTTCTCGTTGTCTTCCTGACTGATCTTGTTCTGTAGTTTCAACAGGACCTGGTTGCGTTCTTTTTTGACCGAGTCCGGAATATCGTCAGGCAGTTGGTCGGCGCCCTTCGTTCCAGGGCGAACGCTGTACTTGAAGATAAAGCTGTTCTTGAACCGACACTCTTCCACGAGGTCCACGGTCTGCTGGAAGTCGGCATCCGTTTCGCCACTGAAACCAACAATGAAGTCGCTCGACACCGCGTAACCTGGCACGGTCTCTCGAATTCGGTGCATCATGTCGCGATAGTCTTCGACCGTATACCCACGCTTCATGCGATCAAGCACCACATTCGAACCACTTTGAGCCGGCACGTGCAGGTACGGCGAGCACTTGGGAAGTTCCGCAATCGTCTGCAACAGGTCAGGCGTCATGTCCTTGGGATAGCTGGTCACGAACTTCAGTCGTTTCAAGCCGTCGATGTCATGAAGTTGATGCAGCAAGTCCGAAAGCCGCGTCGTCTTTTCGCCATCGGAGTATCGGTAGCTGTTGACGGTTTGACCCAGCAGCACAACCTCAAGGCAGCCCTGTTCGGCAACGATCTTTGCTTCTTCGACAATCTGTTCGGGCGGCCTGCCCTGCTCGGGGCCGCGCACCATGGGCACAATGCAATAGGTGCAGAACTTGTCGCAGCCAATCTGAATACGGATGTACGCCTGGTATTCCGTGGGCCGCATCTCGGGATCACGCAGCGGATCGAACGTCTCGTGACTGCGTTTGATCTGATCGAGCGAACCATCTTTGCGGCCCAGACTGACTTCGACCTGCCTCCCCTGCCCTTCGGCCACGTTCTCCAGCAATTGCGGAATCTGGTGCAACTGCCCGGGGCCCACCACCATGTCCACATACGGAGCGCGATCGAAAACCTGGCGTTGGTGGTTCTGCGCCATGCAGCCGATCACACCAATGATCTTCTTGGGGTTCTTTTCCTTCAGGCGTTTCAGCTTGCCCAACGAGCTGTACACCTTCTCTTCGGCGTGTTCGCGAACGCTGCAGGTGTTGAACAGAATCGCGTCCGCCGCCATGGGCTCGGACGTAAGCTCATAGCCCCGCTGACGAAGACTGGCAACTACCATCTCGCTGTCCAGAATGTTCATCTGGCAGCCGACGGTTTCAATGAAGAGACGTTTGGACATGGAACCAAAACCTGTGGAAGCGAATCGCTCCATCCTACCCATGGGACGCGTTCAGGTCGAGGCAGCCGTCGCCTGCGTCCACAGCTGTTTGGCGGTCGTTTGCCGGCCGTTTGACCGCATTAGACCGGCTAGTCCACCTGGCGACTGGCGGGCGAGCCACAGCCTGGCGTCTGGGCATCGGGCCTATCGACTGACGGGCGAGCGTAAATGCTGGCTGAGGAACTTTTCTGCCAGCTCCCGCCGACGCTCGTCAAAAAACGGCTCGCCGCCATGGACTCCGCCGTGCACCACCTCGAACTGCACCTTCAACGCCTTGTCCTTGTACTGGGCGTGCAGTTCATGCGACTGGTTGATGGGAACCTGCGGGTCCTGATCACCATGAATCAGCAGCAGTGGCGGATCCTTGTCGTCAACGTGAAAAACAGGACTGGCCAGTCGCGCCAGCTCGGTCACATTCTCCGGCTGGTTTCCCAACAGCAACTGCAATGCTGGAATTCGCACCCCAAGCCCATGTGGTGTCGACTGTTTCAGAATCGTCAGAAAGTTCGTCGGCCCGTAGTAGTCGATGATGGCCTGTACATCAGAGGACTGCCGTCCGTGCTCGCCGACGCTTCCCTCCAGTTCGGTATGCCCGTTCGTGGTGCCTACCAGAGCGACAAGATGCCCGCCCGCGGAAGAGCCCGCGATGCCAACTCGTTCAGCGTTGAATCCATACTTGTCCGCGTTGCCGCGCAGGAAGCGAATGGCCGCTTTGCAGTCATGCACCTGCGCCGGAAAACGGGCCACCGGAGATAGTCGATAGTCGACACTGGCGATTGCGAACCCCTTGTCCAACAGCCACTTGAGCGGCATGCTCGACTTGGAACCGCGACGCCATGCACCACCGTGAATCCATACGACCAACTCCGGCCGAGCGTTCGACGAAGCAGGCATGTACAGATCCAGCAGCAACTCGTGCCGGTCAACGGTGGCGTACCGAATGTCCTTCGTGATAATGGGCTCGGCATCAACGTTTCCGGAGCACACCAGCACGACGGCAGCCACGAGGATCGCTCCGACGCAGTGATTCAGCAAAGTTCCACGATTGCACTTCATCTATTCGTATCTCGATTTTGACATATCCACGTGATAAACCATTCCGCCGTAAGTCACCAGTAAGAGCTCGCCGCGGTCGTCAACACCGAACGACGCAATGCCGCCAGGCGCGGTTCCCAGCTCTCGAACATCCAGCAGCTTTCCATCGCGCTGCCTCAGTCCCCAAACACGACGCGTATTGTAATCGCCGAAAACGTAAACTCCATCGAACGACGACCCGGCGTCCGCTCGGTAGACATAACCGCCCGTAATGGAAAAACCGAGCCCATGCTCGTACGCGAATAGAGGTTCCGTATAAGTTTCGTTCGGGCGACGGTACTCTTCCGAAAACGGCTCATAGCCTTCTCGCACATTCCAGCCGTGATTCTCACCACGCCGCACGAGGCACACTTCCTCGAACAAATCCTGCCCAACATCTCCCAACAGCAGATCGCCCGTCTTGGCGTCGAAACAGAATCGCCACGGCTCCCGAAAACCAATCGCCCACGTTTCGGGACGCACGGTATTGTCTTTCCGGTGCGCCGCGAGAAAGGGATTGTCGGCCGGAACGGAATACGGTTTCCCTGCGTCTTTCCTGTCGACGTTGATCCGTATCATTGACCCCAACAGCTCGCGTGGATTTTGCGAGTAGCCCGGTGGATCGCGCTGAGGCCCGCCATCTCCGAACGCAGCGTACAGCATGCCATCCGGTCCGAATTCAATGCAGCCGCCGTTGTGATTGAACGCAGGTTGCTGCACTTCCAACAGGCGAATCGACCCAGTGCCACTATCGCGGAGCCGATCTGCCGATGCGCGTCGTTCGACAATCGTCGTTTTGACAACCTCGTTGTCGCCGTCAGACTCCCTGACTTCATATTCCAGAAAGTACCGGCCGTTGTCCTTGTAGCGTGGATGAAAGGCCAGCCCCATCAGCCCCTGATTGGCACTGAAGTAAACCTCTTTGCTGAGGTCCAAGAACAACTCGCGACGAGCCCCCTCGCCATTCCCCTCCTCGCCACGAACGAGTCTCCAGATTTTGGCCGACTGATGTTCCAGCACCAACAGTTGATTGGGCACGCCCGGAAGAGCGCCACACCAAACCGGATTTTCGAATTGTAGGTCGGCGGAATGGATCGGCACGAACTGAACCGGTGTCGCCAGTCGCGGGATGGGCACTTCCTTGCCACCGGCACCAAGGCCGCTCTTCACACCAAACTTCAACGCCTCCAGCCAGGCGACCAGGTCGGCGAACTGCTCTTTCGAAATCGTCGTCGCCAGGTTGTCTGGCATCAGCGACTTCTTCAAACGAATAACGTCGTCAATTTCGTCTGTCCTGACGTTACTCTGCTTCCCCGCCGCGTCGATAATGCGGACAAAGTCTCGCGTCGTGCGTTCGATGCGACCGGTCACCTGTCGGCCATCGGTACGAATGATCACGGCCTGTTCGAAACCCGGCTTGAGCTGTTCGCTGGGGTGCAGAATCTGTCGAATGAGTTCGGCACGTGAGAATTTGTCACCGATGCCATCCAGATTCGGGCCGCTCAGTTCCTTGCCCGTGATACGGTGGCAGTTCGCACAGGCCAGCTCTTTGTGATTTCCGAACAGTTGTTTGCCACGCGCCGCATCGCCCGGGTGCTCGAGCGCGTAAGCGCCGTGTCCATCCGTTGCAGTTTCATCCGTTGCAGTTTCATCCGCATGGACCGCCGCACCAAACAACAGATACAAAGTAAACGCCACGTAGGCGATGAACGTGCGTGTCATGTCTATCCCCGTTTGCTGAATCGACCGCACAGGAGTTTACCGTCTGTCGGCGCGGCGTGCCTCCGAGGCGGCAGAATGCATTTCCTGCGGACATTAGTCGCCCAGCTTCCGCAGTGGAGCAAAAATTTCCTCGGCACTGTTCGATTTGACTTCGTACACGAATTGCATCAACTCGCCCAACCGCCCCGTGGGAAAGCCACCGCCTTTTTCCTTAAACCAGATCAGGTATTCCAGCGGCAAGCGATGAACTCGCATTCCGCCATGCGGAAAATTGGCCGGCCCATAGCGACCAAACGAAATGCGATAATACTTCAGGTCTTCCATGTAGCCGGCCAGCAGATCGACCGGATCGGGCTCTGATTCGTTCATCAAGGCTGGGTCTGAGACGGGTTACGGCGGGATCGACATTCGGGATATATTTTGGCCCCTGACGACCGGATTGTCGCGAGGGGATCCGTCACCGGGAAACTGTTCTAGCAGAAGGAATCACCGTGAAGTTGCTGATTATGGGAACCGGACCATTCGCCGTGCCCAGTTTCCAGGCCCTGCTGGAATCGGACCACGAGATCGCCTGCCTGATCACCCGGCCCGACAAAATCGCACGCGGCCGCAAGAAGGCTCCCCCGAACCCCATGCGCGAAGCAGCCGAAGCGGCGGGCATTCCCGTTTTCTCACCTGAAACGATCAATTCGGACGAGGGACTCGCGATACTCGATGAGCACGACGCGGACCTTTATATGGTGTGCGACTATGGTCAAATTCTATCGCGCGAGGCGTTGGGCAAATCGAAACTCGGCGGCATCAACCTGCACGGCTCATTGCTGCCCCGTTATCGCGGAGCCGCTCCCATCAACTGGGCGCTCCTGAACGGTGACAAGGTGGCCGGCATCACCGTGATCCACATGACACCGCGACTGGATGGCGGACCGATGTTGTGCCAACGGTCACTGGACGTCGGCCCGAACGAGAATGCCATCGAACTGGAGAAACGCCTGTCGCTCAGCGGCGTCGACGCCGTGCTGGAAGCGATCGAGATGCTGACCACCTGGGACGGCGAATCGACCATCGGCGAACTGCAGGACAAGGCGCTGGTGACGAAAGCACCCCGATTGAAGAAGTCCGATGGCGAGATCGACTGGTCGAAGAGTGCAACCGAAATTCAGAATCAGGTTCGCGCGCTTCAGCCGTGGCCCGGCACGTTCTCCAATCTGCTTCGCGAAGGCAAACCGCCCATGCGAGTGATCATCAAGCAAATTCAGACCGACGCTCCCGAAGTGGGCGAAACGCCAGGCGAAGCGCTCGGCACGGACGCGGGAATCGTCGTTCGCTGTGGTGAAGGAACCGTTCTGGTCCCCGCCATTCAACCAGCCGGAAAACGGGAAATGGAGAGCGCCGAATTTATTCGCGGCTACGGCACAAAACTGAAGTTTGGATCCGGTTAACGCTCGACAGAAACATTCAAAACGCAAAAGATACGAGACCCTCATGCAACTATCCGTTTCCGTAAGAATCGCCGAAGGGTTCCTGTCCAAAGAGATTCCCATTCTGCCGCTGGACAAAGTCTGCGAGATCGCCACGGCTGCCGGCTACGATGCTATCTGCATGCGAGCTTCCCAAATCGGCGTGCACTCGACGGCAACCGAGATCGAAGAAGCCGGCGAGCTCCTTCGGCAGCACAACCTGAACGTATCGATGGTCACGGGTGATTTCGATACGGTCTACAACAACGACAAGGGCCCCGACGCATTACGAAACATCACACCGTACGTGAACCTGGCAAAGGCGCTGGGTGCTCCGAGGATTCGCGTTGCTCTGAAGAAAGAGGCTGACATTGTGGCTGCCCAGCAAGCCGCGGATGTGGCCAGCGCCGCCGGACTTCAACTTGTACATCAATGCCACACCCTGAGCCTGTTCGAGACGATCGAAGGAATCACGCAGACGCTGAAGAAAATAGACCGCCCAAACTTTGGACTCATCTACGAGCCTGCCAATCTGGAATTGTGTGGTCAACCGTACTCCGAAGCCATCCCGCAACTGGCGCCGTGGATCTTCAACGTCTATCTGCAGAACCAGAAGCTCAAGCCCGACGGCAGCGTGACGCTTGATACGTGGTGTCGCGGGCCATCGTCGTTCGACATTGTCCCCATCCACGAGCGTGGTGGTGTGAGCTTCGAATCGGTTTTCCAACAGCTCAAGCAAGTCGGTTACGACGGAACGGTCACCGTACACCAGTCCGCCGGCGAAGGAGAAGATCCGTTCGAGTCGACAACGGCCACCGCCGACTATCTGCGATCACTAATCACCACTGACCAATAAGCCGCAGCCTGGCTCCTACTCTACCCGGGACTTAGGACATTGACCCGGTCGTCGATGCAGACGCCGGGCATTGAAGAGTAAAAGCCAGAGTATCACGGCCGCCCAGGTGCCTCTAACAAGGTCACTACGGCAACTGAATGGTGGTCGGTGCTACAGGAGCACTAATCACGATCAGAAATGTGGCGATCGGTCCAAGAAACATCGAGACCAGCCACCATGTAAGACCACTCCGCCCCTTGCCTTGCGCCAGTCCGGCATTGATGAGCGAGAGTGTTCCCCAACCCACGAAAAATTCGGTACTTTCCATTTGTTATTTGCCCTCCAAAAAGGTATTCGGCAATTGGCACGGGGTATTTCGCAAAAACGCGTTGGCGGAGGGTTAATTCCAGCGAACCCGGCTTCTGCCTCGAGTGTCCCGCAAACCGTTCAATTCCCGCCCGGTGACGTTCTGAGGCGAAGTGACTAGAATTGGGCACGTCAAAACTGCTTTATGAAAGTGAACACAATCGATGGCCTCCGTAACCAAACCTGCCCACCTCGAACTACCCTTCACCCAGGCCAAAGTTGAAGAAATTCTGGCCAAGTATCCCTCGCCGGTCTACATCTACGACGAGAAGGGCATCCGCGAAAATGCCCGCAGCCTGAACGAAGCGTTCGCGTGGAACGCCGACTTCAAGGAATACTTCGCCGTCAAAGCCACTCCGAATCCGGCCATCCTCATATCACTGAAGCAGGAAGGTCTTGGCATGGACTGTTCCAGCCTCGCCGAGCTGCTGTTGTGCCAGAAGATCGGCGTGACCGGCGACGACATCATGTTCACCTCGAACAATACGCTCGCCAAGGACTACAAGGTTGCGGTCGACATGGGAGCCATCATCAACCTCGACGACATCACGCACATCGAATACCTCGACAAGGAAATCGGGCTGCCGGAACTGGTCTGCTTCCGCTACAACCCCGGGCCACTTCGCGAGGGCAACGCCATCATCGGCAAACCGGAAGAAGCCAAGTATGGATTCACTCGCGAACAGCTCTTTGACGGCTATCGCCAACTGAAGGAAAAGGGCGTCAAGCGATTCGGGCTGCACACCATGGTCGCGTCCAACGAGCGGAACGCCGAGTTCTTCGTGGAGACGGCCGAAATGCTGTTCGAACTGGCCACGGCATTGCTAGAGGATGTTGGAATCAAGCTCGAGTTCGTGAACCTTGGTGGCGGAATCGGCATTCCCTATCGTCCCGAAGAGCAGCCCGTGGACCTGACTCGTGTTGGCAACGGCGTGAAGGACAAGTACGACGAGATGATCGCCGGAACGGATTTGCATCCGTTGAAGGTACTGATGGAAAATGGCCGCATGATCACCGGCCCCAGTGGATTCCTTGTCACGAAGGCGATTCACGAAAAGCACATCTACAAGAACTACGTCGGCGTTGACGCGTGCATGGCCAACCTGATGCGACCCGGCATGTATGACGCCTACCATCACATTACGGTGCTGGGCAAAGACGACGCACCGCAAGACAAGGTTTACGATGTTGTTGGTTCGTTGTGTGAGAACAACGATAAATTCGCCGTCGACCGTACGCTGCCGCAAATCGATCGCGGCGACACACTGGTCATTCACAGCGCCGGCGCACACGGGCACTCGATGGGTTTTCAGTACAACGGGAAACTTCGCTCGGCAGAAGTGCTACTGCGTGAGGATGGCAGCTTTGAACTGATCCGCCGAGCGGAAACCGTGGAAGACTACTTCGCGACGCTCGACTTTTAGTCGCAACCTTGTGTCCCGGTCGCCATTCATAGTCGACGAACAACCTGGCCATCGAGTCGAAAGTGAGCCTCGAGGCATTGATCCGCCTCGAGGCAACATTCGATCAAAATGCTAACTGGGCGACCGCAAACGCGACGACCACGATAACGCCGATCACAACTAGCGGTACCCAGTTGATCGGCGGACGCTCGAGGGCGGCTTTGTTGGAATGCAGCCGCTCCGTCAGGTTAGGAGCGACCGAATCTTCCGACGACTCCGGCTCGGTGGCAGCTCCCTGCAACTCCGCTTCGCCAACACTCGCCAGCTCTTCGCTCATGCCGGGAACGAGCGTTGTGTCGAAACTGCATGTCAGCTGTGACACGTCCACGGCGTTTCCATCGGCAATCGCCGCGAGGGCAGCTGAGCACGCTCCGGCATCCGGCCTGACGACGGAATCAATCGACAGCAGCCGTTTCACCAGCGCCGCAAGATCCTCAGGACAATCGCGCACAAAATCCCGCACGCACGGTCGCTTCGCAGAGAGATGGTCGTCCCAGACCTGCAGAGCTTTGTCGCCGACAAAGGGCGTTCGCCCCGTGAGCATCTCGAAGAGGACGCACCCAAGCGAGTACATATCAGCGGCACCGGAAAGCTCGTCATCGCCACGAATCTGTTCCGGTGACATGTAAAGCACGCTACCGACGGTCATGCCCTCGGTCGTGAGACGTTCGGCCTCCAGATCCCTGACCAGGCCAAAGTCGCCAATCTTCAGCATGCCGTCCGATGAAAGGTAAATGTTGTCCGGCTTCAGGTCGCGATGCACGATCCCGGCGAGATGGACTGCATGCAGTGCGTCGCACAATTGGGATGCACTGTCGGCGACGTCGCGCCAGGGAAGTGGCCCGGGTAGCACGTCACTCAACGTTCCGGAATCAACGACTTCCATGACGTAGTAGAAGGAGTCGCCGTGGAGTCCACCCGCTTCGATTTGCACCACGTTCTCATGATCGACGCGTTTCATCGACGACATTTCACGCATGAACCGCCGTTGCAGTTCCTCATCCTGCAACGCACCTTCACCAAGGATTTTGATCGCTCGCACAACACCACTCTCAAGATGTTGTCCGCTGTAAACGGTTGCCGCTGCACCCGATCCCAACTCCTCGACCAGCAGGTATCCGCCGACCGAATCGCCCACGTTGATGTTCTGTTTCATACTACCCTCAGCAAGCATTTTAGGCGTATCGTGACCGCGCAGCCATATCGCCGACAAGCATCCTCAAAGAATGGTGTGATTGGCCCCGGCTGAAGTTTCGGATCCGGCCGCTACAAATCAGTCCGCTAGAGAAGAAGCGATGAAGACGGCCCTGCCGCGGCCTTATCTCGGACCAGTGTCGGACCGTATACGGCCCGCCCCAGCGTTGCAAATTATTGACGCGGCGGCGGATCGACGGGGGGCTGAGGCGAGCTGTCACCCACGGAGTCGTCAAACCAGAAAACACGCTCGACCGTCGTCCCAAAGAGTCGTGCAAGGTGCATCGCCAGCGTGAGCGAAGGCACGTACCCTCCGCGTTCCAGAGCAACCACGGTCTGCCGCGTTACGCCAATCTGGTTGGCCAGCGCCTGCTGGGTCATGCCCGCCTCGCTGCGAAGCTCGCGAATGCGATTGTGGAGTCCCGGCTCAGATTTGCGAGGCACGACGGTCCTTTCGGTACTCGAAAACCCCGACCAGCCCTTTGACCAGAATGAAGATTGTGGCCGCAATCCACGTCAGCCACGACAGAAAGACCTTCGACACCGGTTCCGCCTCCGAGCCGGTCGAAACCGTGATCACGATCCCAATGAACAACACAAACGCCCCGGCCGCGAGTCCGCGATTGCGGGCCGTCCGGTCGATCGCCTGATCACGCTCGTCGACGATGATCGAAGTACCAGTGCGGCGGAAGAAAAAGCCGGCAAACGCCGCGATTGCCATAACGGCGAAACCTGCTCGGGCTGCATCGCCGAAAAACGGATACATCGCAGTAACAACGACGGAAGCTGCAAGTGCCACCAGCAGCTGCAGCCAGAGTGCCTTTTCAGTAGCGGTCATTCCAGAAAGCTCCCTGAGGGGCGAGAAACGCAGTAAAACCACGAATGAATGATAAACTTGGCGCTACGAAAGTCAAGTCTATCAGGCGCTGCCCGCGTTTCCGGTAGAAATGCCAGTTAGAAAATCCACTCACGAGCGGTTTGAACAACGTCGATGACTACCTATAATTCCAATGAGTTCGTGAAAAAATGCACGAACGTAAGTCTTTTCGATATAGCGATTTAGCGGAAACAGCATCATGGCAAAGAAAGCTCCTCGCAAGAAGGTTCCGAAGGAACTGGCCGTTATCAACGCCGATAACTGCACCGGTTGTGAATCCTGCCTGGAAGTCTGCCCGGTCGACTGCATCACGCTTAACGAGCGAAAACTGGGCGTTCGAGGCAATCAGGCCTGGTGTGAAATCGACCTGGAACGCTGTGTCGGGTGCGAAGTTTGCGTCCATATTCCGCAAAAGAAATCGAACCCGTATGAGCTCACGGTTTGCCCGTGGGACGCAATCGAGATGGTGAAGACCGAAGAAGTCGCTCAAGTGGTGGCTCAGATTGGCGGCCCGCCGGAGTACATCCAGGAAAACTGGGATCGCCTTGTGGGCACAGCTCAGCACCTTGCCGAGCTCCGCGCGGGCTCTTAAACCACCGCCTGATACGTCTCTCCAGTCAGCCGGTCTTTTGCCCGCCAAAGTGTCGGGCAGGCTTTTCGTTCTTGAGCCTCACCTCAAGCGTGCTTCAGCATGTTGGCCATACTGACTTTGGCGATGTGTTCGACGCCCGGTTCGTAGTCAAAGACTTCCACGGAAACCCAACCTGGGTAGCCCGCCTTCTTTAATGCGTCGAAGATCGGCGCGAACTCAACGTCACCCATTCCGGGGCCCAGCAAGTTGGGGTCGTTGGCATGAAAGTGAGCCGTGCGACTGGCGTGCTTCTCGATGATCGCGGGGATGTCAGTCGGCTCGGTGCTCATCGCTTTCACATCCAGGTGCAGCCGAACGTTGGGCGAGTCGATCATGTCCATCAGTTCGGCGCCCAGATCGGCCGTATTGAGAAAGTCACCCTCGCCCGGTCCCAGCGGTTCGAGCGCCACGGTCACGTCCAGTTCGGCGAACGTCGGCACCGCGGCTGCAATCACTTCCGCAGCGTACTTCATCGCCTCTTCGTGACTGACACCGGGCAGCAGGTTGCGTTGCTGGGGTGAGCCAAGCACCATGATTTTCCCACCGACGTCGGCACAGAGTCGCGCCAGTTCGACGAAGTAGTCGGACGTCTTCTTGCGCACGTCGGCATCCGGTGACGTCAGGTAGTACCCTTCCGTCTTGGCCAACAACCAGTGCAGGCCGATGACCTCCAGCCCGGCAGCCTCCGCCTGCTGGCGAACTTCCTGCCGTTTCGCGGCCGATATCGAGTACGCGTCGGCGCCCATCGTGAATGGTGCCAATTCGATGCCCGTGTAGCCGCACTCGCGAGTAAACGCGAATGCCTTGTCAAAGGGCCAGTCGACAAACATCTCGTTGCAAAGTGCGTATTTCATTTTCATCTCCGATCTGATCGTGCCCATCCTACATCAGTTGAAACAATTGCGTAATCGTCGGCGCGCCATACTCGGCCCCGCCCGTGATCACTCTAACGTTGGGTGCCGGTTGGCATTCGCCGGGACTATGAGTGTGTCCACACAGCACGGTAATCTCCTTGCCCGGATGGACACTGGCCATATCCAGAATTGCCCGTCCCATCGCCTGACAGACAAAGTGAGGTGCCCATTCATCGTCGCTGATCGTCCCCTGGTACCAACACGCGTTGCGGAAAGGCGGGACGTGCGTCAGCACAAACACCTTGGGGAACTGCTCGAGTGCGAGAGCGAGTTGCTCACGAATGTGCGTGGCGGCTTCGTCTCCCAGCCGATGTAATTCAACGAGCCGATCCTGTTTCGAGTAGGTGGCCAACTCCTCAATCAGCAAGTAGTCATTCATCATGACCAGCGAACGGTTGTAATCACCCTCCCGCGCGTCGGCCCAGCCATCGTGTCCCACCAGCGCGACATCATGCGTGAGCGGGGCGGGACGTTTTGCCGTGGTCAGAAACGTGAGCGTGTCGCTGGAAGCCGCCAGGCGTTCCACCTCGCCCCGCACGGTAGCGATGCCACCTCGATAGAAGTCATGGTTGCCCAGCACGACATAGAGCGGACGTTGAATCTGCCGATCGAGGCCCGCCAGAAACGGTATGACATCGTGTGCCTCGCCGATGTCGCCACCGATCAATACCGAGTCGGGATCGGCGTCGGCGATCTCTGCCAACAGCCTTGTCACGGCCGTCTCGTCTGCAAAATTCAGATGGATGTCAGTCAACCAGGCAACTTTGTGCATGGAGTGGAACTCGGCTTTGGGCCCACGTAGAATGTCCGCCAGCGAATCATAATACAGCTGAATCGAATCGGTCGTTAGTCCCGAAATCGGGATACCAGAATCGGAGAATTGCAATGGCGGCACAGACGTGGACCTTGATTGATCAAGAAAAGAACCTGCGAGGCAAATCCGGTGCATTTGCGGGCCCCGCCAATAGCCGAAGTTCGTTTGAACAATTGAGCACTGGGCTCTCGGCAGGCGTTGACGTGGTGACGGTCAACAACGGCAAGCTTTCCATCAAGGTCTTGCCAACCCGTGGCATGAGCATCTGGAAAGCCACTTACGAGGACGAACCGATTCAGTGGAAGTCGCCCACCCGTGGTCCCGTCCACCCCTCGTTCGTCGACGTTTCCGAACCGAGTGGACTCGGTTGGCTGGACGGTTTCGACGAGCTGCTGGTCCGCTGCGGACTGGAGAGCAACGGCGCGCCGGAACACGATGAGAAGGGAACACTGCTGTATCCGCTACACGGCCGAATCGGCAACAAGCCGGCCTATAAGGTCGAATTTTCTTTCGACGAGTCGACAGGAGAAATCTCGCTCACCGGCTGGGTTGAAGAAGTGCGATTCCATTTCCTCAAAGTTCGCATGAAGAGCACGCTGCGAACGAAACTGGATTCCGCCAGCTTCGACATCGAGGACGAAGTGACCAACCTCTCGGCCAGTCCGGCAGAAATTCAGATGCTCTACCACATGAACTTTGGCGACCCGTTGCTGGATGGTGGTTCGCAGGTCATCGCACCGATCAAGGAGCTGGTACCGCGAAACGATCACGCAGCTTCTTCGATCGACAGCTGGAACAGCTACGCCGCACAGACGCCGGGATTCGAAGAGCAGGTGTACTTCGCAACCTTGCACGCCGACAAGGACAACAACACCAGAGCCATGTTGAAGAACGCTCACGGCACGCGAGGAGCCGTCCTGCGATTCAGCAATAGCCAACTTCCGTGTCTCTCCATCTGGAAAAACACGACGTCGCTCGAGGACGGTTACGTGACCGGCATCGAACCGGGTACGAACTACCCCAACCCTCGATCATTCGAAGGCGAACAGGGGCGCGTAATCAAGCTGGATGGCAACGGCTCGACGCGACTTCACTTTGGATTCGACTACTGCCCCGACGAAGCAGCCGTCACAAAAGCCGAGGCCAAAGTCTCCAGCCTTCAGCTGAAGCCACCCACGATTCACCCAAAGCCGCTCGCCGACTGGTGTGCTCCTTAGTGGCTTCTGACGAGTGGTTGCACGCAAAAAACACCCCGATGTGGAGGCAACCACAAACTTTTTTTGAATTTTAATCGAGCCCTTGCGGCTGATACAAAACGCTACATCCCCTTTTGCAGGTGGGGTTTGGGGCGACGTGTCTCCATTTATTGTCGTCAAAGTTGCAGGTAAGCGCAAGTACGAAATACTTGACGGGACGAGCCCCCCCGGTTGAGAATGAGTTTTGGTGGGTGCAGCAAACCATCCATTAGACCGGGGCCGAGTCGACCAATCCACTTCTCGCTAAATTCCATCAATCTGCTCGAACGGTTGATTTCTCGACGCGATGCCCCATGCGATTTGATTGCCGCTACTGCGGGACAAGGGGGTTGAAATGGGCCGATCAGTTTATTCTGCTCGTGACTACAAGCTGGTGACAAGCTTCGAAACGATTCGCGAAACGCTGCTTCAGGAACGATTTCAGGATCGGTTAGCCAAACCATTGGTCTACTGGGCGCTGCCCAATGACCGGCGTTTGCCGCTGGCTTTTCTCAACCGCAGCATCGGCGAACTCGTCAATACACCGTTCGATGAGCTGACGGCGACCCCGGGTGTGGGGCAGAAAAAAATCAGTTCTTTGGTGAAGCTGTTAATGCGCGCCACCAAGGACCAGCCGCCCAGTGTTCCCCTAAGCGTTGGCGAGAACCCTGAGTCCGGTGCGCCGGCGACGGAGCCATCCACAACGGATGAATTCAATGCCAGCCTGGTATCCGAAGCGTTGTGGAGCGAGTGGACCGCCGTGATCCGAAAGCTGGGTCTGCGTGATGAGACGCTCGGGCGTGTCGCTGAATCTCTATCCGAGATGCCCACGGTGATCTGGACTCGAACCCTGGGCGAATACGAAGACCTTTCGCTGGCGCAGATTCGACGCCTGAGGACGCACGGTGAAAAACGAGTACGGTGCGTGATGCAGGTCTTCCATCGCGTGTACCACCTGGCCAACAAACACTCAGGTGAGCCCATCGATGCCCTGCGTCGACACCTTGGATCGCAGCGCATGTTGCAGGTATCCGCCTGGCTGAACGGACAGTTGCGAAACAACGGAATTCCCACCAAGGAAGAGATTCGCGCCAACCTGGCGGAACCGGTGCTCGAACAGATCGATATCGACTGTGGAGACACCGTCCTCAAAATCGCCAAGCAACGGCTGGGGATTGATTCGGAACCGCTAACCGTGCGAGAGCAGGCGCAGTCCATGGGCGTCACCCGAGCTCGGGTCTACCAGCTTCTCGATGACTGCCACAAGATCCTCGAAGTACGTTGGCCGGAGGGTCGCACGCTGCTGGACCGGATGACGGCCCAGTACGGAGCTCACCTGGGCAGTCAGCCCTTCGATGTGGCGTTGTTCCTTGCCGTCCGACAACTATGCTTCCCGGATCGCAACGAATACGACATGAAGCCGGACCTCACGGGCGGACCGCACTTCGGATCGCCATCGGCTCCAGGCTTCCCTCCTGAGTAGACAAGTGGAAGCGAGCCAAGTCTCCGGTCGCTCGTCGCCAAGATCTCGTGGCTCGTGGCTCGTAGCTCGTATCAACGTCCGCTGGCGGTCACGCCTGCGGCGGCGCGAATGGGCCGTTACCCAACGCGACGCTTCCCCACTCCGCGAAGACCGTCCGAATCAGCAATCGGGCGAATATCGGCTTCTGCCTCGCGCGATTCGAACTGACTGAGCCGCCCCAGAATCGCGGAAAAGCTCGATGGCCCAAATCCGTTGTTATACGGTTCGCTCAGTAGGCCAAGGACTCCCGCCATCGAGGTGGCAATGCCCAGTCGACTGGCGGCCCGATAGAGCTCGCCACGTTGCCTGCCACCGAGGTAACCCCGTACGGGGCTCACGGCGACGCGTTCTTCGCTGAAGATTCGACTGTCGCATCGCTTTGCCTTGTAGCTGGCAGAACGCATCCGCATGCCCAGTTCGACGTCCGCGTATTCGCCAAAACGACAATCGAAACCACGCATGAATCGGATTGCGGTCGTTTGGTAAAAACCGGACCCAATCAGTGGAGCGACGATCGCCTGCCGGGAAGATCGCACGATGCGTTTGCCTCGGACGGCGTCGTAGTTAATGCCCTGGACCGTTCGCCGATTACCGTTTGCCACGATGCACGGAGAGACCGCACCGATATTCCGATCTGCCTCAAACAACTGCAGCGCGGAATCGCACCATCCCGCGGCAACGGTCACACCGGGACGCAACAAATGAACGACCGATCCGCGGCAGTGCTCGATCCCCGTATTCCAGAGTTGCAGACGGTCATCCGCATCTCCCTGAACAAAGCGAACTTCATCGCCAAGATCGTAGGGGTCCGAATACTCGCCCGAATGTACAAGCAGTACTTCGCAATCGTCTGGCTGGTTCTCAAGAACCGACACCAGCGTTTCGTCGAGCAGTTCCTGGGAACCCGTCGCAGGAATGATGATGGATAAGTGTGTCACCGAGCCAACCGCAAAGCGAGTCGTGTACAAAGTCAGGATGCAGGATCCACTGGGAGCATATCGGCGTACGATTCGACAACCGTTTACCCAAAGCCCCAAAAACCAGAAGCTGTTCCTGCAAAAAAGCGATAGCAGTGCTGGCGCCAGCGTTATTCCGCCCAGACTTTCAGTAGCTCCAGCACAACCTCAGAAGCATCCATCATCTCATCAAGACAGGCAAATTCGCGTGGTGAATGCGGATTGTGTTGCCCCGAGGACAGGTTGGGCGTCGGTAGCCCCAGTTCCGTCAGCTGCGAACCGTCCGTGCCACCACGAATAATCGTTCGCTTGAATGGCTTCCCCAGCCGCTCATGCGCCTGCTCGGCAAACTCGATGGCTCGTGGTTCCTTCTTCAGGCCATCTCCCAGATTCCGGTACTGCTTCGAAACGCTCACGTCGACCTTGCACCCCGGAACGCTGGCCTCCACATCTTTGGCAATCTGATGCAGAACTTCTGCATGCGAGGCCAGCTTGTCGGTGTCGAAGTCACGAATCAGGACCTTCAGCACGGACTTGTCGACCGCCGCTGTCATATCGTACGGGTGTAGGAAGCCCTCACGGTCCTCGGTGACTTCCGGCGCCAGCGTATCACTGGGAAGACGTTGAATGAATTCGGCCATCCCGCGAATCGAATTCACCATGCGATCTTTGGCGATGGACGGGTGAATGTTCACACCGCTCACCGTGACGACGGCACCGTCCGCCGAAAAGGTTTCGACATCGATATCGCCGTGACCGCCACCGTCCAGCGTGTAGCAAACCTGTGCGGCCAGCGAGCCGACATCGACATGCTGCACACCACGACCTATCTCTTCGTCACACGTGAACAAAATGCGCACGTCGCCATGCGGGATCTCCGGATTGTTTTGCAACGTCTCGGCAACCTGCATGATGATCGCCAGTCCCGCTTTGTCATCGCCACCCAGCAAGGTCGTGCCATCGGTTGTGATCAATGTCTTGCCGACCAGCTCCTGCAGTTCGGGGTTTTCCTGCACGGTAATGCTGATCCCCGAATCGCCCAGCGCAATGTCGTTTCCGTCAAAGCTGTCGATCACGTGCGGCTTGACGTTAGCACCGGACGTTTCCGGAGACGTATCAATGTGCGAGTTGAGCGCCACGACAGGCTTGTCCGGGACATTCCCCGGAACGGTGGCGATCACAATTCCATGCTCATCATGACTGGGGGTCAGACCCATCCCCTGCAGCTCCTGAACCAGCAATCGACCGAGCTCGAACTGGCCATCGGAACTGGGATAGCGATCCGTGTTGGGATTCGCGGTCGTATCAATCTGCACGTAGCGCAGAAAACGCTCTAGCAATTGCTGCCGGTCGATCATCTTGCACCTGGTTCTTGCGGGAGTTTCCAATGTTTGCCAAACTCTGGGCATCTGGAAGTCTAAGGCGACGCCAGCGAGACGACCAGCAGTCTCGTGGCTCGTGAACCATCATTGCAATGGATCGCTGTGAGCACGGACCAAATTCAATACCTTCTGTTTGACGTTGAAAGTGTCGCAGACGGGGATCTGATTTCCCGCGTTCGCTATCCCGGACAGGATCTGGACGCCAAAGCTGCGATCGCCGCCTATCGTCAGGAACGGCTTGAGCAAACCGGCAGCGACTTCATTCCCTACACGCATCAGTTTCCCGTCAGTGTGGTCGTTGCGAAGGTGACCGCCCGTGGCAAACTGGTCGACATCGTCACGCTCGATCATCCACACTATCGACCACACGTCATTACGCAACACTTCTGGACGGGCTGGGAAAAGTACGATCGCCCGACACTCGTGACGTTCAATGGTCGCACCTTCGATATCCCGCTATTGGAACTGGCTGCGTTCCGTTATGGCATCAGCATTCCGCACTGGTTCGGCGGACAGCGAAGCTACGAACAGCCACGCAACCGCTACAACACCGGCGCTCACTACGATCTACAGGATCTGCTGACGAACTTCGGCGCCACGCGATTCAACGGTGGGCTCAACCTCGCAGCCACGCTGCTGGAGAAGCCCGGCAAAATGGACGTCAAAGGCGACATGGTGCAGGACATGTACGACGAAGGGCGGCTGGACGAGATCAACGAGTACTGCCGATGCGACGTGCTGGATACCTACTTCGTGTTTCTTCGCGCGAAGGTGGTGACGGGCATGATCACGCTCGAAGAGGAAATCGAGCTGGTCGCGAGCACCAAAGAGTGGCTGGAAGAACGCGCCGATTCGTCCGATGCGTACGCAGCCTACCTCGAGCGATGGGGAGATTGGGGCAACCCGTGGGAAGCGGTTGAAGCGGCGAGTGAAGAAGCTGCCGATGACGCCGACTAGCCCAACAAGCTAGTGCGACCAGAACTCGTGCGGCCTGAATCAGCTCGGCCAGAACCAGCCTAACTATCTGCCTGCCCGTCGGGCAACGCGTCCCTGCTGACCACCTTCGTAGATAGAAAACTCGGCCCACACCGGCAAGTGATCCGACACAAGCCGCGCGTCGTCCGTGGTCAGGTTGAACGCCCGCAGGAAGTGGAAGACTCCGGCGGCACCCGTGAATTCGTCCGTTGCCGGGTTCTGAAACAGAATGTTCTCGGTTTGCATCTGCCCCAACAAATCCGTCGGAATGCCACGTACGGCCGCGACAAGCCCTGACAGACGTCCCAATTCACCAAGCTGGTTTTCGTTGGCCTGAAACGAGCCCATGATGATCACGTCGTCTTCTTCGCGACCATCATTGCGAATCTCGTGTACCGCGTTGTCCAGCACACTCAGCTCCTGCTGGCGCCGACCTTGCTCGGTGTTGACGCTGACCAGCGTAAACGTGAACGCGTCTTCCGGCGGTGCTGCCTTCGCGCGGAACCATCCAACGAGCGGATCGCGACGCAGCAGACCGTCGGGATCACCCAGCGTGTACAGCCCGTCACCTCGATCCGCGACGATCGTGTTTTTATTGATGATGTAAGCGAACCGTTCATCGATCTGCTGAATCGAAGCCGGGTCACCCTGAATAACTTCGAAGTTGGGACCCGCACGCTGTGCAAGCGCGACCACCGCCGCGGAACCGCCGGGACTGATCCCCTGCAACGCGACGATATCAAACAACCGCACGACCTGAGCAATCATGTTGACCGATTCGGCGTCAGCAGTGCGTGCTCCGAAGTGATGCAGATGAAACGAAGCGACGCGGATGGCATCACTTGAATGTTGGCGCTCCACTTTGGGAGCTTGCACGGAAACCTGTTTTCCCACGGGAGCAGCAGTGGGCGACTTCGCCGTGTCTTCCTGCTTGCCACCCGTGATCCCGGACAGGAACGAAAAGCCAGGCAACTTCGAACCCTTCGCATCGGCTTCCGTATTCGTATCCGTATCGGTTTTTACAATGTTGCCTTCGGCATCACCGGTCCGATTCAGTTCCTCTTCGGTCTTGGGCACGACGCGAATCAGGTTCGTACCTTCGACTCGAAAGTGCTGAAAGAAGAACCAGACAATCGCCCCAATCAGAATGGCGAAGAGATATGCCGCCGGCTTGCGCATTACGTGACTCCCGTTACTAACAACCCGTTGGTTTCGAAATCGACGTGGCGTTTCGGATCCCCGAGTTTCTGGATTCGCGCGGAAGCGTACCGAAAGCTCCGCCGCGAGGGAATACAGATCGCGACGCTAGCAGTGAAAGGGTTGCTACGAGGCCAGCCTTCACAGCCGGAATTAGAGCACCAACTTCAGCGAGTGGCCTGTTGCACGAAATGTTTTAGCTCGGGCAAAATCAGCTTTTCCATCGCCAGCCGCACGGCATTCGGCGAACCCGGCATGGTGAGCACCACGGTCTTGCCAATCACGCCTCCAATCGTCCGGCTCAACATCGCGGCGGGGCCAATCTCCTCATAGCTGAGCATGCGGAACAGCTCGCCGTAGCCTGGCAGTGGTTTCTCGATCAACGTCGACAATGTCTCAAAAGTCTGATCGCGAGACGAGATCCCCGTTCCGCCCGTCATCAGGATCACGTCAGCGGCTCCAATAACCTCGGTAGCTCCGATAGCCGCGGTAGCCACCGAATCCTCCATGCTCGTTCCGCGAACTTGAGCGATCGTCTGTCGCATATCGTCCGGTTCGTCGGGAATGATGACACGTGCCGTAATCTGATGACCGGCAGCTTCCAGTAGTTCGACGATCAGACTACCGCCACGGTCTGTTTCCAGAGTCCGGGTATCGCTGATGGTGACCACGGCGACCGCAATCGAACTGGGAGCGAGGGCCTTATGTTGTTCAACGGGTTCGGGCATCATAGACTCCTCAGTTCAAGAAACTCTCAGGAAGACACGGATCGATGTCAAATCCAACGGTTGCAATTCTCGGCGCGAGCTCCGACCAGGCGAAGTTCGGCAATATCTCAATTCGCGCCCATGCTCAACAGGGGTACACCGTTTATCCCGTGAACCCTCGCGAGTCGGAAATCAACGGACTACCGTGTTTCTCCAGTCTGGCTGACATACCAGCGGAACGTGTGGATCGGATCAGCGTATATTTGCCGCCACGCATTCTCGTTGGCGTCCTGGACGAGATCGCCAAAATACCTCACGATCAGCTCTGGCTAAATCCCGGAACCGAATCCGACGCCGTCCGGGAACGCGCAGAGGAACTGGGGCTCAAGCCGATATACGGGTGCAGCATCGTTGACCTTGGAATCAGCCCTGCGGATGTCCAGGGATAGAGAATCCGGGTTTTGAAACTTGTTCCAGGGTATCGTTTTCTGGCGAAATCCAGAATCCGGACCCGCCTACCGATGCCTCCTTGCCGTCAACGCGATCACCAGTAAAGATATGGATAGTTCGCTTCTCAGGAGGGTACGCGAATGGTTAGCAACCGCATTCGAAATGCGGCGCCGGGTAACCGGTTGAGGGTTCGAATCCCTTGCCCTCCGCTTGTTCAAAGGATTGTCCAATTTTGAACCTGGACGATCCCATAGATCTTGGGCATTCAGCCAACAACGTTCCACCACGGTAGTTTTGGCTCTTGCCGTTTTCGTGCCAGAAGCAAACGATCTCTCGCGACTCCTGTCGCTCTTCTTGCTGTTTGTCCGGAGGCCGCAAGGACGAAATCAGTTTGTTTCTGAAGGCGATTCTGCATAAGCTTGGTTGAGTACTGAAGATCGCTCAACGGAAAGCCAACGCAAGCACCTCGTAACTCGTCGAAGACTCTGTTCAGCCATTGGTTGGATTTGAAACCTTCGATGAGTTACGTGGTGCTTTTTTCGTTGGCTCTGGCAACGCCTGGAGATTGAAGATGGAGAAGTTCGCGACCGCCCTGTTGATGGCCGCTGTTACTGCCCTGACAGTTCAAGCGCAAGTCACGAGCTCGATCGTTGGCGGCAAAGTCACCGTGAACGTTGATGGCACTGCCCCAATAAGCATCTTGAATCTCAAATCGGCCGGTGGCCACTTCATTCCGATTCCACCGGGGACGACGGACGCCCCAGCGACTCCGTTTACTTTTCTGCTTGCCAATAACGCCTACAACGTTTCGTTCGCCGCACCTCCGGGATCGTCCATTGAAATTACTGGCCTGCTCGTCACGGACGTCGGATACACCCGAGACAACTCGTTTGCACGCACCGATATGGTGGAATCGCGATACATTCATGGTGCAGTGCTTCAGTTGTCCCTCCCAACTGGCGTGGTCCTTCCTGAGCCATCGTCGGGAGTTCTCGGCGCATTGGCTTGCATGGGACTTCTCGGCTTCCGGCGTCGCGAACGCGGTTTGTGCAGCGAAGGTTTGCATGCACCTGGATAGATCGGCCCGGTGCCATTGACGCCGTGGTCGGGCTCCCGTCGTCCCGGCCTGTCTCCTCATTGGCCGCAACCATTTTTTGCGTGACAGATCGCAACGGTTTTCGACCAGATATTGATGCCGACCGCCGCAGAGAGGGGCCGAGTTTATCGAACGCTCAGGTTGCTGAGTTTCAGCCGGTCGGCGCTTTTTTCATATTCATATTTTCTAACGCGCACATTGATCTTGTCGACGGTGAGCCGCGAAGTTGAGCGTTTGCCAGACCTTCCCGGCGGGCTCGGAACGTACCATGGAAAGAGCCGAAAGCGATGCCTCAGACATCGCAAGTGACACCCCGATGTTTCTCATTGGCCGTCGGGACTGAAGCGTGCTGCACGAGATGTCCTCAACGTTCGTGTCAGCTGAGGCTCGCCGACCGCCACAGAGAAGGGCCAAAAAGTGATTCGCACATTTGGGCTGCAGGAACGGAAACGCCAGCCGGTCGGTTTTTTTCTTCTGCCATAACGATGGCGTCTGATTTCGCGAATTGTGGTCGCTCCCCAAAATTCAACGCTCGCGACACTGCAAAGCAATTCGCTCAGATACGCCGTCAAAGATCCACAAATGCATCAGCGCGATTCTTGATTGTCGACGACGATCGATTTCAGGATTCCGTCCAGTCGATCTACCGAGATCCTCGCCAGATCGAGGAGATTTTGCCTCAGATGCGGGTCATCGGCTCGTTCGTATGCTTCAAATCCAACGATGATCGCCGAGGCCTCGTCGAGAGCGGCTTCAATGGTGCCCTTCGTCTGTGTCATGTTGCAATCGCCTCAGCCAGAATTCAAATCGCACTTACATCCCGACGTCGTCGCCGAGCAATCCTTACTCGACCTGTCGAGCGTAAACTTATCCAATAACTTACAGCATGGGTAATTGTCCTACATGCGGGTTTCCCCGCGGGACTGCGGTTGTGTCACACGCGCTCGCAAGCACCACCCGATTGACCCGACTCGTTTAACGAAACAATCGCGGAATTTTCGCTGCGCGGAGCCGGCTGTTAGCGGATATTGCCTTTAGTTTGCGGGCGCCATCGTCGCCCGCAGGACGTCGCCCATCCGCTCGTCCACAATCAGGTCTTCGCAATGCAGCGGACAATAGACCGCCTGAATGTGAAAGTGCTCACATCGCAGTGCCAACTGCAAGAGATCTTCCGCCGAAAGCGTCATCCGTCCTGCCCGGCGCGAAAGCGAGAAGCTCATGCCGCCCAACCCTTCGTAGCTTCGGTAGACGACCTCCGTGCAAACCATCCGATCCGATCGGGTGAAGTCGAAGTCAAAATCGTAGGGCTTGCCAACATGACTGCGAGCTCGTTGAACACTCTTCTCGATTTCCGAGTGCTCGGCGATCGGTCGAATGAGTGCCACTGCGTCGTTGCCGAAGGGCGAGTCGAGGCCTCGTTCCCGAACTCCGTCTTTCAACGACTCGATGACCCGATGCTCGCCCACGTACATCGCCGCATGTGGCCAATAGCCGGGCAGAAAGTAATTCGTGACGGCCGATTCCTTGCGAGTCACGAACACGTCGCCGGCCCGCAGTTGAGCGGTCATTGCAGTGGCGATATTGTCGGGTAGCTGCGGCACGTGCCCCGGCATGGTGGTCAACGAACTGACGAATCGTGAAGCCCACTCCTGAAGGGCGTAGACCGTCTTTCTCAATCCGCCCTCGACGATGTAGTCTCGCAACTGCCGTTGGTGTTCGGCCAGTCCGGCTTTGACGTAGTCGGTTTTCGAAACCCGCGTTCTGTCACCCATGGCGTCGATAACGGCCAGCAACGATTGCAACCTGGGCTGCTCGCTGGAGAAGGAGCGGATCGCATTGAGATGCTCGTCAAAGAACTTGTTGGCTTCGTGTATTTGCAGCGCGTTTTGTGGATTCGTCAACGACATCTGGATCGAGTCAAAACTGCCGGCTGCAATGCCATACAGATCGAACGACTCATTCAGTTTCCGCCGCACGATCTCGTCCGGACCAAACAGATCTCGCAGGAACCGGGCCGCGTCAATCAACACAACGGCGGCAGCGTATCCCACCAGAAACTCGCGTAGCGTCTCGGTCGAAACGCTCCCGACGTCGGCGCGCAGCGACTGGATCAATTCCAGAAGTGCATTGCGGGCCATGTGGTAGGAAACCCAAAGATGCTGAACTTCATCATCCTCACTGGGCGTAAAGTAACCGCGTTGTCCCGTCGGAAAATGCTTGTGGAAATCACGTGCACTGCCGCGCATACGGTCCATGTGGGCCGCAATGTTATGGACCGTCGATGCCGCGGAATCCAGTTCGTCGGGAGTCATTTCCTGGCTACCTACGTCATGCGGTTGTGAGCAACTGTTCCTACCGTTGGGATTCCTGCAGGTCGAGCGAACGGCGGCAGGATTCTGAGTACGAGAGCAATATCTTAACCACTCACAGCCGTTTCCTGTGGCTCAGCGGCCTTTCGGTAGTGTCCTCCAGCAGATGGCAACTTTGCCAACCGCAGTTGATGGGCGTTCGCCCCGTTTCTGCCGCCGGCAATCAACCGGGGTTAACCGCATCGGCTGAGAGCCTGGGTGCGTTTCAGACTCACGGGTTCGACCGCGTGTCCAACCGATTGGCGGCGGCAATCAGGCTAGACACCGGCAACACGTTAGCAGCCGGCAAAAAGTGGCTGGTGGCCGCCTGATCGGCTTCTCCGGCCGCGGAGCTGGTTCACGGCCGCCAACCAGCGCCCAAATAACCCGCAACTTCCGCCTAACCGGAACAATCCCACACAACCCTGCGGGTTAGTCGCTCTATTCATGCCCCGTTCGTTGACGACTGCGCTGGCTTTGCCGATCATGGAGGCTCTGCTGGTCACACCATGTTTACGTCGTGCAACGAATGAAACGCCTCACCGAGCAACGTATTGTGTTCGCGGTCTCTGCCCTGCTTGGGCTGGGTGTGATTGGATGCTGGATCGTGCTGTATGTGGCCGGCGACTATTTTTCGCAGCAGATCTCCGCGGGTGCGGGTCCCTTCGCTCGATTTCAGCGCATGGCGGGACAGCTTCTGGGAGAGATGCCGCCGGAGCAAATGGCGGCGGCGTTGCTTGCCGAGTTTCACAAGTTCGCGTTTCGGCTGACGACGATTTATGCGTTCTGTCAGGCCACGCTACTTTTGGCTTCCTGGCAGAATCCAACGCTCTTCCGCGATTTCTTTTCGGCAAAAACGCATCCACTGAATCTTGCCGTGCTGCGAATCGCCTACTTCGCGACCTTGTTTCCTCGCGTCAATCTGGAAGGGCTGAAGACGTACCTGCAAACTCCCAAGAGTCTTTGGGATGCTCCACCGGGGCTGGAATGGTTCATTCAACTCATTCCGCAATCCGACACGTTCATCGTCGGACTCTACGCGGTGTTCGCCGTTGCATGCCTGGCGGGACTGCTGGGTATGTGCACTCGAACGGCCTGCATCGTGGCGACCGTTTCCGCCTTTGTGTTGATGGGCATCCCACAGTTCTTCGGCAAGATCAATCACTACCACCACATCATTTGGGTCGGTGCCATCCTCGCAACTTCGCGTTGCTCCGACGTGCTCTCGATCGATGCACTCTGGTCCGCCTTTCGTGGTCGGCAGCCGGTCGAAAAACCGGAGGCTGCAAACGTGTACGCGCTGCCAATGCGGATGATTCTCTTGTTTCTGGGCGTGATCTACTTCTTCCCCGGTTTCTGGAAGTATGTCGTCTCCGGGCCCGAGTGGTTCATGAGCGACAACCTGCGTTCCCGTGTTCTGCTTCGCATGTTTGTGAGCGAAGGCTGGGAACCGATGTTGCGGATCGACCAGTACCCATGGCTTTGCAGGTTTGCCGGCCTGACGACGATCCTGATGGAAATTGGTTTCGTCTTCCTCGTTTTCAATCGTTTGGGCCGATGGGTCGCGGCGGTGGGAGGTCTGACGTTCCATTTCCTCGTCAAACAGATGTTGAACATCTCGTTCTGGCCCATCCAGGTGTACTACCTGGCGTTTGCCGATGTACACCGCGTGCTGACACGTTTGGGGCGATGGTTGCGTCCCCAAGGCGTGCAACTGAGTTTCGATCCGGACAATCCGGCAGCATGTCGTATGGTGTCGATGCTCCATACGCTGGATGTGTTCGACGTGGTTTCGCCGGTGGCCGCGAAAGCATCGGACCAGAACCCTTCCGGCATTGCCGTGCAACAGAAGACTGGCTGGCGAGCCATCGTGTCCGTGGCGATGTCTTCTCCGGCGGTATTATTGGCGTTGCCGTTGGCACTGCTTGAGTCGCGCGTGAAACGTCCTGTGGAGAGCCGTCGTATCGAGAGCCGCCCCTCCGTGCCGCGTAACCGCGTGCTGGGTGTGATGACGGTCGGTACGACAATTCTGCTGGTCAATATCCTGTGCGGATTCACGATGACGGACACGTGGCCGTTCGGTGTCTACCCAACTTTTGCGAGAATCATTCCCCCCGTTTTCCGCTCGCTGACGATGGATGCCCGCGACGAAAACGGTGACGTGCTGGCAGACGTTGAAATCTTCTACGACCCGGCGTTCCGCGAAGCGTTTCCCGTCAACCGACTGGGAGAGATCGTGCAACGCGTGTCGACGGCGCCCGACCGCTCCGAAAGACTCGTGTCGATCTGGAATATCTGGAAGCAAAAGCATCCCGAAATAGCCGGAGCGGAACAGGTGAACTTCTACGTCGCCAATTACTCATGCGTTCCGGAGGATGCGCCCAGTAACCCCGTCGACCGCACGTTGATGGAAATCGTCTCGCTGGATCAAATCGCATCCACGCCGCTGCCGTAGCGCCTGATTCCCGCCATCTGCGTTGCGAGTTATGATCACGGACTACAGCAGTCCTCGATCCGAGCGGTAATCATGTCAACGGAAAACGAACCACCAAAAGATCCCCAGCCCAAGCCGCAATCGCACATGTCGGCGAGGGTCCCTGAGAGTGTTGGTCCCGGTACGTTTTCGACCGGCGTGCTCGTGATGACCGGCAACACGGAGTTCGTTCTGGATTTCGTGCAGAACCTCGGCCAGCCTGCTCAGATTGCAGCCCGCGTGGTGATGCCGCATTCGACAATGCCACAGTTTATTCAGGCGTTGAAAACGAACCTCGAGCTCTACACCAATCGATTTGGTGCTCCGCCAGAACTTCCGCCTCCGAATCCGAACCAGAAAAAGCCAACCCTGCAGGAGATCTACGACGACCTGAAAATCTCCGACGAAACACTCCCGGGTTCGTATGCCAACGGAGTGATGATTGGTCATGCAGCATCGGAGTTCAAATTTGATTTCCTTGCGAACATGATGCCAACCCCGGCGGTTTCCTCCCGCATCTACCTTGCCGCTCCGCACGTACCTCGCTTGCTGCAGTCGTTGACGAAGACCTACGAAGAATTCCAGAAGCGGGTCGCCGAGCAGAAGAAACGCCAGAACGATCCTCCATCCGGCGGCGAAGCTACCGGATAATCCGGCTCCATCAGACCGGTGCACATGCCAACGTTGCCGGCGAAACGCGACCGGCGGCTTCACGTGCAAGCAGATCGGAATGCGTCACAACCCGATTTCTGCCCGATTGCTTGGCTTCGTAGAGCGCACTATCTGCTCGCTGCAGGAACTGTACGGCAGGACAGCCTGGCACCCAGGGGGCGACCCCGAAACTCGCGGTAACTTCCCCACAATCTCCCTGAATCATCACTCCTTGCTGAATCGTCGAGCGGCCCCTCTCTGCCAGCTCCAGGGCAGTGGACTCATCACAATCCGGCAGGATAATAGCGAACTCTTCGCCCCCATAGCGATAGATACAGTCCGACGTCTTGAATACTTCCTGAAGTGCATCGGCTACTTGCACGAGCACGAAGTCTCCGATCAGATGACCATGTTGATCGTTGATCGATTTGAAATTGTCGACATCGACCATAATGGAACACACGGGTCGTGAATCCGTCGCCACAATCTGGTTCATCGTTTGCAGCAGGCTGCGACGATTCAAGACCCCCGTGAGAGGGTCGTGGTCGGCGGCATAGGTCAACCGTCGATCCAACTCAAGGATCCTTCTTCCGGCTTCCATTTTTGCCACAAGCTCCGGCACTGGCACCGGTTTTGCGATGTAGTCATCGGCACCCGCACCAAGTCCGCGGATCACGTTGACCCCAACCAGATCCGCCGACATCATGATCATGTAAATGTAGTTCGGGAGTTCCAGGTTTCGTAGGTAGCGGCAAAGATTGGGACCATTCAGATTGGGCATATGCCAATCCGTAATGATGTAATCTGGCACCGAACGCTTGATCTCATTGATTGCGACGGCGCCGTTCCCGCACCGGACCGTTTCGTAACCGGCCGTATTCAGCGCACTTCCGAGGCGCAACTGCGTAATCTCGCAGTCGTCGACAATCAGAACGCGACAGAATTGGTGCATTGGCTTTTGCATGTGGAACCCCAGTTCATCAAAACTAGGTCGACCGCCGTTGATGAGATCTTTTTTGAGGGAATGCTCCCAAAGACGCGGGAAATGCCGCTCGGATAACACGTACAAACTTCGAGGCAGACTGGGAAACTCGGAGGTTGAGTGTAACAATGCATAAAGAGCCAACATTCCAAATTCGCGACTTTCACATGCAACCGAGGATCACCGTGGGCCAAAGTCCAGTCGACCATGCCAGCCGTTCGTTTCGTGAGCTTTGTGTTGCCATGGTGCTTTCGCTCACGTTCGCCGCTCTTGCCACGGCGGAGACCGAGCAGGAATACCTGAGTAATACCCGACAGGTCACATTTGAGGGAAAACGGGCAGGCGAAGGCTATTTCAGTGCCGACGGTAGCCTGATGGTCTTCCAAAGCGAACGGGATCCTGCCAATCCATTTTTCCAGATTTTCCTGATGGATCGTGAGACGGGCGACATTGAAAAAATCTCGCCGGGAACTGGCAAGACAACCTGTGCGTGGGTCCACCCCAACAACCGAAGAGTCCTGTTCGCATCCACGCATGGTGATCCGAATTCGGAGAAGTTACAGCAGGAAGAGATCGAGTTCCGTGAGTCCGGCAAGGAGCGACGTTATTCCTGGGACTACGACCGTCAATTCGAGATCTATGAGTTTGATCGCGACGAGAACCAGTACCGGGCACTCACGGACACCGAGGGCTACGACGCGGAAGGCTCCTATTCGCCCGACGGCAAACTGATCGCGTTCGCCTCCAATCGCCTGGCCTATACGGAAGAAATGCCCGCAGGACGCCAGGAAGCATTCAAGCTGGATCCCGCGGTGATGAATGACATCTACGTCATGAATTCCGATGGCACCAACGTCCGACAACTGACCGAGACACTGGGCTACGACGGTGGACCGTTCTTTTCACCCGACGGAAAACGCATCTGCTGGCGACGCTTTGCCGAAAACGGCGCCACGGCGGAAATCATGACCATGAACATCGATGGTTCCGACAAGCGCCAACTGACAAAGTTGGGCGCCATGTCATGGGCACCGATCTATCACCCGTCCGGCGAGTACCTCATTTTTGCTACCAACATTCACGGCTTTGCAAATTTCGAACTGTACATCGTCGACGCCATGGGCGAACGCGAACCCGTTCGCATCACCAGCACCGAAGGGTTTGATGGTCTTCCGGCGTTCACGCCCGATGGCAAAATGCTCTCATGGACCAGTAATCGAACCGAAAGCAAACAGTCCCAGATTTTCATCGCTGACTGGAACCACTCGGCCGCGCGGGCTGCCCTGAAGCTCTCCACCGACACTACTGCCGGTCCGCAGATCGCAGCGAACTCTTCGGTCCGCTCCTCCAAGGCAGACTTCCTGGCGACGGACATGATGCGTCACGTCGACTACCTCTGCCGACCAGAACTGGCCGGCCGCATGACGGGCTCGGATGGCGAGCAACTGGCGACTTCCTACGTGGCCGCCGTATTCGACCACCTGAAGTTGAAACCTGTCGGCGATGACGAGTCGTGGTTCCAGCCGTTTGAATTCACCGCCGGCGTCGACCTGGGAACGGACAATTCACTGACGGCGAACAACACAGGTTTGGCCGTCGAGCAGGACTGGCAGCCGCTGGCGTTCTCACGCACTGGAAAAATCGAGGCCTCGGATGTGGTCTTCGCGGGTTATGGAATCGCTGCTCCCAAGGATGGTGACAATCCCGAGTACGATTCGTTCGTGCATTTGGATGTTACCGACAAATGGGTGATCGCGCTCCGCTTCATGCCCGAAGGAATCTCCGCAGAACAACGCCAGCATTTGGGCGGGCATTCCAGCCTTCGCTACAAAGCCATGGTCGCCCGAGACCGGGGTGCTCGCGGATTGATTGTCGTGAGCGGTCCGCGTTCGAAGGTCAAAGACCAACTGGTCAAACTACAATTTGACGGCACGATGGCTGGAGCGAGCATTCCTGTGATTAGCGTCACCGACGAAGTGGCCACGCAATGGCTCAAGCAAGCCGACAAGGACCTGAACGAACTTCAGGCGAAGCTTGATACAGGCGAACCGATGATGGGTTTCCAGGTCGAGGGACTCAAGTTGTCCGCCAACATTGAAATCCAGAAAGTCAAACGACAGGGTCGCAATGTCCTCGGCAGGCTGCAAATAGGCGAACAGCCTTCCGCAGAGGCAATTATGGTGTGCGCCCACATCGATCACCTTGGGGCGAAAGCCAACTCCTCCTCCCTCGCGCGTGAAGACGAACGGGACAAGATTCACTTTGGCGCGGACGACAACGCGTCAGGCATTGCCGCCATGTTGGAAGTGGCCGAGTACCTTTCCAATCAGCGAGCCAATGGTCGACTGAAGATGAACCGCGACGTCATCTTTGCCGCGTGGTCAGGAGAAGAACTGGGGCTCATCGGATCCAACCACTTTGCCAACGAGTTGGCAGATAAGCTGGCAAGCGCTGCCGCCCACGCAGCTCACGGACACGATCCACACGGACACACGGCTCACGGGCACGATCCGCATGGGCACGCCGGGACAAACGGTCCTGCCCACGCCGGGCCGCTCAAAACCGCCCACGGAAACGAACAACATGGAGGGAAGGAAGCGCACGATCCGCACAAGCAAGTGCCAGAAGGCCACGCTGCTTCGAGTCATGCTGCTTCCGGTCACGGCACCGACTCCGCTCACCAGGCGGCCGTCACACATAGCCCTCAACCCGGATCGCTCTACCCGGCTATCGCCGCTTGCCTGAACATGGACATGGTCGGTCGCTTCGAAAAGCGGCTTGTGTTGCAGGGCGTCGGCAGTTCATCCATCTGGAAAGGCGAGATCGAACGTCGTAACGCGCCGATCGGATTGCCTATCACACTGCAAAACGACAGCTACCTGCCGACCGACGCGAGCACCTTCTTCATGCGTGGCGTCCCCATCCTTTCGGCGTTCACCGGCTCGCATACCGACTACCACACGCCGCGTGACACGCCCGACAAACTCAACTACGAGGCCGCGGCGAAGATTGCCAAATTCATGGGGCTCGTCACCCGGTCACTCAGCATGCGTGATGACGCTCCCGACTACGTTCCGCAATCAGCTCCCGAAAAAGGGCAACGCCGCGCACGGCTGCGGGCCTATCTGGGCACGATTCCGGACTACGCCGAGTCCGAGGTGAAGGGACTGAAGATATCCGGCGTCGCCAAGGGCGGCCCGGCGGCACAGGGCGGTTTGCAGGCCGGCGATGTGATCGTCGAACTGGCCGGCAAGAAGATCGACAACATCTATGATTACACGTACGCAATCGAAGCGCTCAAGATTGGGCAGCCGGTCAAAATTGGCGTGTCTCGAAACGGCAAGCGAATCGCGGTCGAAGTGACCCCCGGCTCGCGCTACTAGGCCGACCGTCACGAGGGAATCGCGAGAACCAATCCGAGTGCCCGCCTTGTGCCGCCCTTTCAAGCGGTCCGTTTTCAGGGCCGCAAAATCTGATACAGTGCGGTGATCAATCTGTTTCTGTTTACCGCTATTCCGCGTTCTTTGGTTCCGAAGGAGTGTTATTGTGTCCAATCCCGTCGCCACGTTCGAGACATCGCTTGGTTCATTCAAAGCTGAAATCCTGAAAGACGTGATGCCCATCACGGCGCAAAATTTCATCGACCTCGCCAATTCCAAGTTCTACGACGGGCTTCACTTTCATCGGGTCATTGAAGGCTTCATGATCCAGTTTGGATGCCCACACAGTCGTGATGCGAACAGCAATCGCGCCGGCACCGGAGGTCCTCCCGGTGGCTGCATTCAGGACGAACACCCCGCCGACGCGCAGATTTCAAACGAGCCCGGCACGCTGTCGATGGCCAACACCGGTCAGCCCAACAGCGGTGGATCGCAGTTCTTCATCAATACAGCGAACAATGCGTACCTCGACTTCTTCAGCGCGGGACCGTCAAAGCACCCCGTGTTTGGCCGCATCACCGATGGTATGGACGTCGTGCAGAAGATCGAAGGCTCGCCAACGGGCGCCGGCGATCGACCAATGGACCCCATCCAGGTAGTTTCAATCACGATTGCCGAGTAACCCGGACGGGTCCTGGCAGGCGTTTCATTTCCAGCTCGCGGTTCCAATCCGGAGCCAAGCGGGCACACCCTCCGTTCCGAAAGATAACCCCATGACCGTCGCGAAGATTACCGAGATCAGTTCATCGTCCGAGAAGAGTTTCGAAGATGCACTGGAACAAGGCGTAAAACGTGCTTCCAGGACGCTTGATGGAATTACGGGCGCTTGGGTGCAGGAAATGAAAGTCGACGTGAAGGATGGCGAGATTACCAACTATCGGGTCAACATGAAGCTGACGTTCGTACTGAAAGACGACTAGCAACAACGTTGGCGACTGTTGGAGCTGCTTGGGCGACCTGAACATAGTGCCCTGCAGCAAAACGAAAGTCATCAAGAGAGTTAGAAGGTCATCCGAAGGGTCTCGTTCTTAGAGACCTCGACGATGACGCCCACCACGGCCGCGACCAAACCTGGCCATCGCGGCCTTCTTTTCGTCCTGCTCGCGTTGCGACTCAGGATCCAGTGGCTCTTCGACTTCGACGGCCTTGCCAGCCACCAACGTCATACCCGGCATCGTGTCGGTCTTCAGCAGCGTGTCAATTCGCATCTCAATGCGAGTCAGCTCTTCGCCCTGATCGGGCAGTACGAACGTGTAGGCGACGCCCTCGCGGCCCATGCGGCCGGTTCGACCAACACGGTGCACGTAATCGTCGCAGTACTGCGGAATATCGAAGTTGACGATGTGCGATACCGTCGAGACATCAATCCCTCGCCCCACAACATCCGTGGCAACCAGCAGCCGGACCTTACCGTCACGAACGGCCGACATGGCTCGATTTCGCGCCGACTGAGCAAGGTCGCCGTGCATGACGCCAACCTTGTCGTATTTTTTGGACAGTTTTTGGTAGACCTTTTCCGTACCGCGTTTGGTGCGGCAGAAGATAATGGCCTGCTTTGGATCTTCGCGATCAATGAGTCGCTGCAACAATTCGAACTTCTTGTCCTGATCGACCGTGAAGTAGAACTGCTCGATTGTGCTCGCAGCAACCTGCTTGGGCGAGAACGAAAGATGTATTGGGTCCTGCATATATCGATCGGCAATCTTCGCGATCGACGGCGGCACCGTGGCACTCAGCAGCAACGTTTGCCGGTCACGCGGGCAGGCACGCAGAATCTTTTCAATGTCCGGCCGGAAACCGATGTCGAGCATACGATCCGCTTCGTCGAGGACAACGGTGTCGACGTCATGCAGATTCAGTGTGCGGCGGGAAATATGATCAATGACCCGTCCCGGAGTACCCACAATGGCGTGAGCTCCCCTTTTCAGTCGCTCAATCTGGCGACGGATGGGAGTACCGCCGTAAACGGCCGTGCAGCGAACGGGTAAATAGTGTGCCAGTTTCTCGAATTCCTCGTGAACCTGCACAGCAAGCTCGCGAGTGGGCACAATGATGATGGCTTGTGGATCGGGGCATTTGGTTTCGATATCGAGCAATTCGAGTATCGGAATCACAAACGCAGCTGTCTTCCCGGTACCCGTTTGGGCTTGCCCGAGGACATCCTTCCCGTCGAGTGCGGGAGGAATTACGCCGGCCTGCACAGGCGTCGCCTGCTCGTATTCGGCCCGCTTCAGTGCCCGCATTACCTCGGAACTCAGATCGAGTTCAGCGAATTTCCGGGATTGAAGTGTATCTTCCACAGATCAGAGGGACATCTGGGTCAAAGTAAAGGGGATGAAACAGATTAGGCCGGCACCTGCCGTCGATATTGGGTCCACGGTTTGGCCGGCCTGTCTCGTTGTATCATAGTGGCTCGTCAATGCGAACCGGAGCGACTAGCGCTTCTTTTTGGCCGTCTTCTTTTTGGCCGTCTTCTTGGCGACCTTCTTTTTGGTCGATCGCTTGGCAGTTTTCTTGGCAGCCTTCTTCTTGGTCGCCTTCTTCTTGGCTACCTTCTTTTTGGTTGCCTTCTTCTTGGCGACCTTCTTTTTGGTTGCCTTCTTCTTGGCGACCTTCTTTTTGGTCGATCGCTTGGCAGCCTTCTTCTTGGTCGATTTCTTGGCTACCTTCTTCTTGGCAACCTTTTTCTTGGCGACCTTCTTCTTGGTTGCCTTCTTTTTCTTCGCCATTCCAATGGCTCCTGAAAAAAGGGGGTACTCGATTAGTCAGAACGATTAGCGTCTCACCATGAGCACCTGTATGAGTGAGACGCCGAACTATAGCTCGAGAGCTTTAAAGCCAATCCGTTGAGTTCGCATCCACCCGGGCTTACTTGTGAAGACCGAACGAATGCGACACACTGCAGACCAACAAGCCAGTATGAATTTCTCATACCGAACTCGTTAACCTACCTTCGCGCATTGAAGCAAGTTTGCCTCTCTTTCGTCAAGAGTAGTTTCGGTTCTTTAGGTAAATCACTGAAACCATTCTCAACCTCATCAAAAGCGTCTCAAGGAATGCCCGCGACACTCGCTGATCAACTTCGTCAATTGATGACCGACGACGCCCAGAATGCGACGGCGAAAAACAGTCCGGAATCCCTGATTGAGTGGGTGCAAAATGCAGACGAATCGGTCGCATCCCAAACGCTCGGCTGCCTGCTGGCCGCGTCGCCTGATCAATGGAGCAGTGATTCGCAAACGGTGTCATCGATCCTTGTTGGCCTGATTCGCAGAGGGCCCGAAGCGAACCGTTTCGACAACGAGAGTTCCGCGAATTTATTGCAAATCCATCGGGAAATGGACGCTTTTCCCGCCATCCAGGGACTCCTCCTGCGACTGTGCATCGCCACCGAAACCAGTACGTCGCTGGAACTCTTTTCCGAATTGCTGACGACAACAACGACGCTGCCACCGCGCAGTTACATCGAGGTCTTTGGGGACCTCCTGAGGTGCAAGACGAACGTGGCTCCTTACGTGTTCCCGCAACTACTGGACGGATTGCAAACGCCGGGACTGGCAAGCTTCGTTTTGGACTACGCGAACTTTGCTCTGCGAAACGGATTGGTCGACGAACATCCGGCCGCTCCGCGCGTGAAAGAACTAAATTCTCTACTCGCGCAGCTTGCCGATCGACTACAGCAACTTCAGGACAACCCGCCCAAAACAAAAGAGGAAACCGTCCAGCGGGGCAAACAGGTCACCGAAAGCGTGGCGCTTGGCATCGCGCTCAGTGACGCGTTGGGTTGTATTGGAGATCCGGAAAGCGTCGCGAGTCTCAACAAGGCACTGGGTGTCGAACATCGTCGACTCCGTGTCGAAGCCGCGGCGGCACTGGTCAAACTGGATGTGAGTGACGCCAAACAATTACTGACAGCAATGGCAGCAGAACCCGGCGAACGGCTTCGCGTGCTGGCCTACGCAGAAGAGCTGGATTTGTTGGACGAGATCGAAGAGGAGTTCTCCAACATCGTGGCCCGAGCGGAAGCCGAGTTCGTGATGTATCTCTCGCAGCCCAGCCAACTCGGAATCCCACCGCAGCACATCGAACTGATCGATCAATGCGAAATGGCGTGGCCCGGGTACGAAGAGCCCAGAAACTGCTTTCTGTTTCAGTTCGTTTACCATTTCCCGGACGCAGAATTTACCAACATCGGTATCGCCGGCCCGGTTGTCATGAAATTTGACGCCGATCTAACCTTCCTGCCGCGTGAAGACATCTATTCACTGTTCGCGGGCTGGCACGTTCAGCATCCAGACATTTATGCCCTCGAAGCCCAACGGACGGCCGGAGCGGATGAGATTCAAATGCAGCGGATGTTGCGAAGCCTGACCGAATCCGACGAGTATGAGGACGTTCGCCCCGCTCTCTTGGGCAACCTTCTGGATCGCAAGTGCCTCATCGCCGCTGCCGTCCGCAAAGAGGAATCCGGGTGGGCGATCGTCGGTGAAGATTCGATCAGCTGGCTGACCCTGGGCAATCCGGAACGACCGCTGGGCGCCGGTGAGGCGTTTTATCTGTTCGTCGGCCGTTCGCTCTTGCGATCCTTCAACTAACGGTCGCCAGCTCTCACTGGAAACCAACCGCCTTAAACCAACCGGCCGGCGCGGCGGACAGGCAAATTCTCATCCAGCCGCACGTCACCGCACCGATGCACCGGACCGATAACTACTGCGGGCAGCCACCCACCGTCGCGATCCGGGCCAATTGGTCGCGAACTGACGGTCGTCGGCTGGCTCTTTACGTGTCGTGACCAGCGGCTTAGGCTGAAATGGTTAGAATCACTTCATTTTCGCGACAACTACTTTTCCGGCAAACATCGAACATGTTCGAAACCCTGACTGCAGCTCCGCCCGACGCCATCCTTGGCCTCAATGAAGCCTTCAAAAACGATACCTCTCCGAACAAAATCAACCTCGGCGTGGGTGTCTTCAAGAATCCCGCGGGCGTGACCCCGATCCTGAACTGCGTCAAGGAAGCCGAGCGACGGCTTGTGGAACAGGAGCCCAGCAAGGCTTACCTGCCGATCAACGGTCATGCCGAATATGGATCTCACGTACCGAAGCTGCTGTTTGGCGATACGATCGACCACGCACGAACCGCGACAATCCAGAGCCCTGGTGGTACCGGTGCGCTGCGAGTAGCCGGCGACTTCGTCAAGAAGATGTTCCCCGGAGCGAAGATCTGGACGAGCAACCCGACGTGGGCCAACCACCCCAATATCTTCGCCGCCGCCGGGCTGGAAGTCGCAACGTACGGTTACTTCGACGCTGCCAGTAACGCACTCAACTTTGATGCCATGCTGGCCGACCTGAAGACAGTACCGGCCGGTGATGTCGTTCTGCTGCACGGTTGCTGCCACAATCCGACGGGCGTCGATCCGTCGCTTGAACAATGGAAGCAGGTGAGCGAAGTCCTTGCCGAGCGCAAGGCGTTGCCGCTAGTCGATTTCGCCTACCAGGGATTTGCGGATGGCCTGGAAGAAGACGCGGCCGGCCTGCGAAGTCTGCTGGAGCACCACAAGGAGTTGCTGGTGTGCAGTTCCTTCTCGAAAAACTTTGGCCTCTATCGCGAACGAGTTGGTGCGTTGGTAACACTCAGCGAGACGCCCGAAACTTCCGCAACCGTCATGAGCCAACTCAAGAAGGTCGTGCGTACGAACTACTCGAATCCGCCCGCACACGGTGCCAACATCGTGGCCACCGTTTTGAACGACGCGGAACTCACCGCCCAGTGGCACCAGGAGCTGGCCGAGATGCGATCGCGGATCAGCGGAATGCGGGATCTGTTGGTCAATGGACTGGCGGCGGCCGGCATCGATCAGGACTTCAGCTTTATCACGCGTCAACGCGGTATGTTTTCGTTTTCTGGACTGTCAAAGGAACAGGTAGAGCGACTCAAGGCAGAGCACTCGATCTACATCGTGGGATCGGGACGCATCAATGTCGCTGGCATTTCAGAAAACAATGTCGATTATCTATGTAAGGCGATTGCAGAGGTCATGTAGCCGTGAAACAGATTATCGCCATCGTCAAACCGTTCCTCGCGGAAAAGGTTCTGGACTCGCTGCGTCTTGCTCCGCTTGAGGCTTTGCAGGTCCGCGAGGTCAAGGGATTTGGGCGACAGAAGAACTCGTTGGACCGCTATGGCGACAATGAGTTTTCGATGGCCTTCCTGCCCAAGGTCGAAATTACGATGTGGGTCGACGATCAGCGTGTTGCGGAAATTGTCCGGAAGATTGAATCGGTCGCTCGAACCGGACGAATTGGCGACGGTAAGATTATGGTGCTGTCCGGAGAGGCTGTGGAAACCCGATCCATTGGAGCCGAATAGTCATCGTGCCCTCCGACATGGAATCACCAGAGACCAACCCTTACCGCAGCCCCTCGGTTCGCGAACGGCCGACCTTCGTTTGGAGTCGCGTGCCGTACGCGCTCTCCCAGGCGTGGCGAGGGTACGTTGCCGAGATGCGGAACACGGGCACCCACTTTGGAGACCACCTGGTGTTCTGGGTATTCGCGCTGCTGCTCACGGCGATCGTGATTGGACTGTCGACCGCCGGAATCACCTATCTGCTGCGCACGTACTTCCCACTGCCGTGGATGTAGCGGCCATGGAACTAGTCCATAGCAAGACAATACCCCAGTCGACTAACTGGGGTTTTTGCATTTGGTAATCGCGTATCGCAACAAGACGTGCGCGGACACGAGTGGCAACTAGCTGAAGAAGTTTTCGCCAAACAGATTCAGCTCGGGTCCCGTCTCCACTTCAATGTCGCCGTGGACCGTCGTCTTGCAACTCAGTCGCATGGTCTCTTCGAAGCCGACAAACGCCATCGCGGGTAGCGGATCGAATGCCAACGGTGCCATGGGAGTCGGCACGGGGTACTTCAGACGAGCACTTTCGCCGGCACCCATCGTGTTGCAGTTTTCCATTCCCTTGGTGACCAGCACGCGGCAGGTTCCACATTGGCCCCAACCCTTGCAGTTCATCACCTTGTTGACCGAGGCTCCAATTCCATTGACGCCCTGGTGCACGTTGATGCCGGCCTTGATCGCTTCCTGCCGAAGGTTCGCTCCGTCGGGAACCTCGATTTCCTTGTTTTCTTTGACAAACTTGACTACCGGCATGAATCTGGGTCCCAATCGGCCGAAAAGTGCAAAATACCTGACTAGCGGTACTTTCAAACCGCTTTTGAGACGCCTAATCTAACAGCCGATTACATGATCGAAAACCGCAGCTCCGATTTTGCGGCGTCGGGCCCCAACATTCGTGAATCTTCACGTATTTTGCCGATTGCCATAGAAAGCCGAGAACGGACTTTTTGATACAAGGTGAAGCAGATGGCCGAGCGATCCAAATACCAGCAAAAAATCATCAACAACTACTACCAGAACCGCGAAGCCATCTCGCTTCAGCGTGTTCAGGAACTGGTTACGGAACTCTATCTGGCAACCGGAAAGAAACGAGCCAAACTCTGGGACTCGCTTCCCGCCCACCTCGAGAAACTGGGCGTCAAGAAACCTGAAATCGATCAGGTTGTCGCGCAGGAGAACCCCGAAGTGGTGGCCAAGCTCGTCCAGCGGCTGATGGGCAAATAGCTCGCCGGGATGCCTATTCGGGCGTCCAATGCCTATACGAACGACGGTTGCCTGTCACAGTCGGCGGACCGGCACCGAACTCCCAATTCCCACAACTCGATCAGACCGGGATCTTACCCGGGAGGCCAGGTCAGCGATCGCCCACCCAACAGGTGGTAGTGCAAGTGATTCACTGACTGACCGCCATCCTTGCCGCAGTTCACCACAACGCGGTAGCCATCACCAAGCTGCATCTGCTTGGCGATGTCGCGAATAACGCACCACATGTGACCAATCGTGGCCTGGTCCTCGTCACTGATATCATCGACCGAAGGAATCTCCTTCCGCGGAATGATCAGGATGTGAACCGGCGCCTGCGGACTCACGTCGTGAAACGCCAGACAACGGTCATCCTCGTGGACCATCTTTGCGGGGATCTCACCGTCAATGATCTTCTTGAAAATCGTCATCGCTACCTACTCACCCTTTTCCAGTTTATCCAGCTCCAACGGAGCGAGATCGAAACATTCCTCTGCCATCATCTGCACGACGCCATCGTCGACCGCGTAAAGCTTTGTCGCGTCCTCGTTGATCAATCCAGCTGTCACTGGCGTATCGATCGTAGTCCCAAGCCCGTCCTGCAGCCGGCCAGACTCGATCGCCTGGTTCACCCGAGCAAGATCGGTTGCCGTAATCGGTGCGAGGCGTGATCCGGTATGCATGCACCGTAGTTGCTGGAGTAGTCTCGCCGATACCATGTTGCTATCACTGCCGCCATTAAGAAGCGGAACGCAGGTCAAATTGCAGATAATGAATTGTATCCCCGGGACCGAACTACACGTAAGGGTCCACATTCGCTAAATCGAGAAGCATGAAGCCATCTTCGCTGAGACGATTCGCCACGACGCTCTGCCTCTGCGCAGGTTCGTGCGCCGTGTTGGCCCAAAACCCGATGGCCCGGAGTTCCGTCGACCAGGACCGGTACGTGTCTCGATTCGAAGAACGCACGCGGCTGAGTTATGAACCGCAGATGCGATTCGTCGAACAGACGGTTTCGAAGGGGAGTTGGCTGCCTTTCCGAAAATCTTCGAAACTGGAAAAGATTCGCGTCCCGGTCGTCACATGGGTACCGCGTCTTTCGAACGAAGTCGTACCTGTCACCGATCGCATTGCCCGAAATCCGCAGCCGACAACCCAGTGGCAATCGCGTCCATCGCGACAAGCCATGTCGACTGGCCCAACACCGCAATCACCGACTACACCGCGACCACAGCCAGAATCACAACCAGCGCCACTTCGCTCGCGACAACCCACCAACGCTATCGCGCACGACTTTCCGGTGGCGCATAAAAAAAACCATCAGATTGCCGATATTGAAAAGAAACGGCAATCTGATGGTTTGAATACAATCGATCGGGTTCCCACACAGAATCCCCATTCCCGACCGACTGGCTCTATAACGCCTTCAACGCTTGGTGGAATCCAGAGGCTGACCGATGACGTTCCGCGGACAGGGATGAAGTTACGCGAACTGCGTTACTGACCCCCGTGCACGCCACACTACACGACACGCCTACGTTGACTCTGGGCTTCCTCGGTTACTCCAGGCTATTCCGCGTTCTCGCTCATTGGCATCGTCATGTCAGGAGCGTCGACAACTGGCTTGGCGTCTTCCGGCTTGGCTTTGGTGCCGGGACTTCTCCGGCGCCGTCGCTTCTTCTCGGCAGGCTGAGCACTCCACTCTTTCGTCAACGCTTCAAAGACGTCCGGCGTCTCGTAACGCACGACCGTCTTGTCTTCTGACATGGGTCCGATGAGACCACGAAAAACCGGCATCCCACGCAAGTCGAGGTCCGTATTGCAATCGTCGACCCCGATTTGCGTGTGCAGCTTCATCAACGATTCCTTGTCGCCATAATCCTTGATGCGGAGCTGACCGTCCGCACCACGCGTGACGACGCGATAAGTATCTTTCTTCATAGTTGGCTTTCTCCCTCACACGAGAATCGTCGGTGACGCTAGCACCGAAGGCGTAAAAGGGGAAATCGTCATTTCGCTAGCAGTGCTGCAACCATTCTGGCCGCTAGGCCAAATCACCCTGCACTCTGGCTGTCATAGGCGGCGCAACCGATAGAGTCGACGTTCGGACTAGGCCCTGACGACCTGCGTTCCACTCAGGCGACGTACCATCCGGCGCATTTCCAGCACACTGACGGTGGACAGCACACGATGAATGGGCAGACCGCACTCCGCGACCACTTCATCGATCGAAGTCGGATCATTGCGAATCGCGTCCAGCACCGAGCGTTCCTGATCGTTGAGCTGCAGTTCCGCCGGATGATGAACTTCCCTGCCCTGCGAATCCGCGGCAGGCTGGAACATCGGGCCCAACTCCTCCAGCACGTCGTCCGCGTCTTCGATGAGTTTTGCGCCGTCCCGAATCAATCGATGACATCCGCGCGACGTGCGACTGTCGACCGGCCCCGGCAATGCGAACACTTCCCTCCCCTGCTCCATCGACAGCCTTGCCGAAATGAGTGCCCCGGAACGGTCACCGGCTTCGATGACAATCACACCCTGACAGAGTCCCGTCACGATGCGATTGCGACGCGGGAACGAACCTCGCATTGGTTTGGACAGCGTCGAGCTCTCACTGAGCACCGCGCCGTTCCCGTCGGCAATCTGATCTGCCAGCCCTCGATTTTCCGATGGGTAGACGCTCAACACACCGCTTCCCAGCACCGCGATCGTCCGACCGCCAACCTCCAATGCCGCGCGATGAGCCTCGGTATCGATTCCACGCGCCAGCCCACTGACAATCGTCACGCCCGCTCGCGCAAGACTCGCCGCCAGACGCTGCGTCTGCTTGCGACCGTAGTGCGTCGCGTGACGCGTCCCCACAATGGCAATTGCCAGAGCGTCCTGTGCCAACATTTCGCCGCGCATGTACAGCACCGACGGCGGATCGGTAATCTCACGAAGCGCCGCGGGGAATCGCGAGTCGGATTCCGTGAGCAATTCGATTCCACGTTCGCGACAGCGTGCGATTTCGGCTTCGACATCGATCGTCTCCGACGCCGTCGAAATCGCCCGACAGAGCTTGGGCCCCAGTCGCGGCACTTCACGGAGTTCGGACGGAGCGGCAGAGAGCACGGCTGCGGCCGAACCAAAACGGGCCAGCAGATCCCGTTGCATGAGCGGACCCACGCCCGGAATCATCGAGAGCATCAACGAAGCGGCAAGATCCTCGCCTCGATCGGCGTTGCCCTCAACAGAATCAGACGCGTGATTCAAATCATCGCTCGATGGACTTTCCGTCACACTTCAATCCGTTGTTGGGAAATTCAGCCGACCCACGCGTCCCGCACCAACGCCGGATCCACATCGCCCACCAATTCAACATTTCCAAGTCGATCCGGTAGCACGAATCGAAGCTTGCCGTATTCAACTTTCTTGTCGTGCATCATCAGATCCATGAGCCGTTCCAACGTCAGATGGATCGGTACCGATACCGGCAGACCAACCGCCTGCAGCAACGCGTGCTGCCGAGCTGCAACGCCCGCGTCGATTCGCCCCATCGATTCAGCCAACCGCGCGGCGCAGACCATGCCAATCGAGACGGCTTCACCGTGCAGCATTTCGCCGTAGCCACTGGCTGCTTCCAAAGCATGTGCAAACGTGTGACCGTAATTGAGAATGGCCCGTCGTCCGCTCGTTTCGCGCTCGTCCGCCTCGACGACGTCTGCCTTCAGTCGACAGCATCGCGACACGACATATTGAAGCGTTGCCGGTTCGAGACTCTTGAGTTCAAAGACGTGCCCTTCCAGATAGTCGAAGAACTCCGCATCCTGAATCATGCCGTACTTGATCACTTCCGCCAGACCCGACGTATAGTCTCGCTCGGGGAGCGACTTGAGCACGTCCGTGTCGATGAGCACCGTCAGTGGCTGCCAGAAAGCGCCGACCATGTTCTTTGCGGTCGACAGGTTGATGCCCGTCTTGCCACCCACGCTGCTGTCGACTTGCGCCAGCAAGGTGGTGGGCACCTGAACGAAGGAAACACCGCGGGCAAATGTCGCGGCCACGAAACCAGCAAGGTCACCCACCACGCCACCGCCGACAGCTACGATCATCGTCTTGCGATCAGCACCCGTCGCGAGCACTTCTTCCCACAACGTCGCGGCGACGGCAGCCGACTTGGATTGCTCGCCTGGTTCAATCGCCAGGACGTCCACGTTGGCACCTTCGTTGGCGATCGATTCGGCCACGACGTTCGCATACGTGGCGACATTCGAATCTGTCAGCACAACAGCATGCGCCAGCGGGTCGCTCTGGATCAGAATCGAACCGATGCTGGCCAGATTTCCGCTGCCAATGTGGATGTCGTACGCCCGTTCCGCGAGAGCGACATGAACATTGTTTTCGGTCGTGTTCCCGGCCTGGCCGCCGGCCTGATCGTTACTCAAGCTTCTACCCGGTCGAGATCTTCCTGCGTGACCGTAATCTTGCGGCTGAAGCCCGTGTGGACACGCACGTATTCGAGCACGCTCGCATTTTCGGGATCAGCGTGAAGCTTCTCCTCCAGACGAGCTTTCTCTTCCTGCTCCAGATGATCATACTCCTCTGGCCAAAGGGTCTCGTGCTCCATGATGAGAGCTTCCCGGTATGGATCAAACTTGTCCGGCACCTGTTTCACTCCTGTGCGAATTGCGGTTCAAAAGGGGTTGGCGGCCCGGTGTGGGGCACTACCTGCGATGCCCAAACTTCCCGGCGAAGCCACATCTTCCGAGATCGACCGCTCGATGCCTACCCCTGTGCGCCTATACTACCGGCAATAATACGATGAAGAAACTGGATTGGTTATGAACCGAGGCAAAGCCGTAATTCTGACGATGGTGCTGGTGGGGGTGTTCCTCGCTGCCTTTGCATGGTGGGCCCGTTACTCGCGGAGCCTCGCTGTGCTGGAAAATCTGGGTCGCGAAGCCGTCATTGCGATCCGAACCGGCGAAAAGGTCGAATTGCTGAAACTGGGCCCTGTCGGGGAAACGGCCGAGGACGCAGCCCCACCCAGCAGCAACGAGACCATCGTCCTTGCGGCGGGCGACGCCTCGACGTCACCGATCCTTGGCGTTCTGGACACCCGGGACATCACCAAATCCCCCGGGCTCATTCACGCACGGCATCATCTCGTTCACGAGAAGGGCTACGCGTGGGACGAGGCCCGCCCGGAGAACTACGTCCCGGCGTGGGAGTCGGCCATGCGATTTACCGACGACGAAATTACCGCGACGATGCTGCTGGACCTTGACAGTCGGCGGTGTTACTTCGTCGAAAGTGGCAAGGAATTCAGCCTGCAGCCCATCCTGACGGACGCCCTGCAAAAGTTCTTCGCCACCGTTCCCTGAGTGGCGTGAACTCAACCTAATTCACGCAACCACTCGAACGCTTCCTCAACACGTCGCGCCTTCGTTGCCGCTTGCTTCGCCGAACCGACATGGTGGCAGATACTTCGCTGTTTGCCCGGAGTCAGATTTTCCCAGATCCGAGCCACCTCGGCATCCACGTCCAAAGCCGCCTGCAGCTCGGGCGGCAAGTTAACGGCATCCTGATCGGCAATTTCAAATTCGACTTGCACCGTGCAGCCGACATCCAGGCCGTACTGCTTCAACAGACGCTTCGAGAGCATGATGTACCAACGGCCCTTCGCCGGTTGAAGCGCTCCCTCAAAGTCGTTGCCCGCGACGGCACCGCGAATGCGTAGCCGCGGATACTGATCCAAAGGCAATTCCTTCTGCGTCTTTCGCGTCACGAAAACGACGGTGTACCTGTATTTGCCAACGTCGTGCTCGACCACCTTGCCTTTGAGGCCATAGGTGAAGGCGCTCATCGTGTCTCCTCAAATGAGTTAACGCGAATTACCAAGCAGGGTTGGGAGGTATCCAATAAAAGCTCCCGTCGCCAATCCACCGGCATGTGCCCACGCCGCGACGTTGGCAAACATGCCCGCGCCCCTAAAGTCCAGAACCAGGAACACAAACAACAGGATGACGATGAACTGGTCGAGCTGGTAGCCGTCCCGCTTGCGGACAAGGATGTAGCCAAATAGCGCATAGACCACGCCGCTAATGCCCACGACGTTTGGTCCGGTGGCCGACACCTGGGCCACGTTCGACACCACGGCCGAAACGAGCACGATCACCAGGAACCGCTGCCAGCCGATCTTCGCCTCGATCTGTGAACCCAGAAAACGCAGCCAATAGAGGTTGAATACGATGTGCAGCACACTGCCAATACCGCCCGTCCACGGGGCATGCAGGAAGATGGGTGTTACGAGTCGCCAGATTTGACCCTGCATGATGTTGTAGAACGCACTGTTAATTTGCGGATCATAGATATCGGCAAACTTCAGCAAACGCTTGGCCCACGTTGGCCCCGGAAAGCAGCCGCCCAAAACGGCAACCGCGATACAGGCAATAATCAGATAGAACGTTGCTGGTGCTCGCTTGGAGAGCGGCCCGGTCCAACTACCGCGAACGTTGCGGAAGTTCTTCTTGACCTCCATTCGCTTCTTGATTTCGGCCGCCCGTATCTCGCCGGCACGCTGGCTGGCCTCGAGATATTGCTGATCGTTGGGATTCGCCTGAAACTCTTTCAGCTCATTTCGGGCAGGTTCGAGGTGATTTTCGTCCTTGACCCAAATCAGCCATTGATCACCATCCTCTTCCGCTTGCGCGGAGATTTGCAGCGTTTTAAGGAAGTCGACAAACCGGGAAGCGTCTACTTCGTTTTCCAGAGATCCGATCTGTCGCATATGCGTTCAGCCTTCATTTAGTGCTTGCAGCCCCAATTATCCGGGAAACGCGGCGTTTAGGCGAGATGGGGGTCGCAGACGTAAAAGTTTGGCCGCGCCAGCTCCACTAGATGGCGAAAACTGCATGCAGCTATAATCAGACGCATCCACAGCAAGACGGAGTTTGCAGATGCGATCGATTGCCATAATGAATCAAAAAGGGGGTGTGGGGAAAACCACAACCGCCGTCAACCTTGCTGCTGCGTTGGCGGAGCTCGATAAACGAGTCTGTTTGATCGATCTGGACCCTCAGGCGCACGCGTCGCTCCATCTTGGCCTTGCGACCGAAGACGATGCCGGGCCAACGATTTATGACGTGCTGGTGAACCGCATGTCACTGGAAGACGTCCGCAAAAAGGTCTCCAAAAACCTGTTCGTAGTCCCCTCGCATCTGGATCTGGCAGCCGCCGAGGTCGAATTGGCGGGCGAAGTTGGGCGAGAGGTCCTGCTGCGTGACCGAATCAATGAAGACACGGGTGAGTTTGACTTTATGCTCATCGATTGCCCACCATCGCTGGGCATCCTGACACTGAACGCGTTGGTAGGCGTCAAGGAAGTGTTCTTGCCACTACAACCGCATTTTCTTGCCTTGCACGGCATGAGCAAATTGCTGGGAACCGTTGATGTCGTGGCCCAGCGACTGAACCCGGAACTGCGCATGACGGGCGTCGTGATTTGTATGAATGAAGCGTCGACCAAACTCGCATCGGAAGTACGACGCGACGCGGAATCTTTCTTCACGGCGGTGGACGACGACCGTTGTCCGTGGAGTCGAGCGACCATCTTCGAGACTTCGATTCGCCGAAACATTCGTCTCGCCGAGGCTCCCAGTTTTGGCGAATCCATCTTCGAGTACGCTCCGCATTGCAATGGAGCGCAGGACTACCGTCTTCTGGCGGAAGAGATTCTGAACGCAAACTCAGTCGAACCGGTCGCAGCGAACCAGACATAGACCCGGATCTGGGGAGCCTGTCATCCGGTGCCATCTGCGAGCGAAATATTCCGGATTGGTTAGCCTGCTTTCGCCGCGTCGGTGACGTGACCTCTGTCTCGCCGAGCACTCGCCAACAAGCACCGGTGTCCATTTTTGACTGACACCGCTGAGGATAGGCGTAGAGGCGAACCGAGAGCGGTTTGTCCAACCGACTTCAGTTCGAGCATTCGCGAATCTGCTGAGGATGATGTGTCCGCTGTCTCGATGGAAAGTGGCGAACAAGCAGCGGTGTCGTGGGAGTTATCACACCGCCGAGTTTACGACCCGCGTTCATCCACTTATTCGACGCCGACTCAGCAAGGGCAAGAGCCCAAAACCAGCTAACGCCATCGCCGCCGTCGATGGCTCCGGAATCGACTGACCAAAAATCTTGCGGGTACTCAATAGTTGGCTTGTCTTCGAGAAAAACGGGTTGATAACGCCGTCTGACACGCTTAACCTTCTGTTGGAATAAGGGGGCGGTCAACATTGAGGATCAAGTTGACCGAAGGCAGCAAATTGGGTTTTGTAAGAGCAATTTTGGGGATATCACACATGAGACGTACACACTTCTTTGCTGCGGCTTTGGTCACAGCATCGGTATTGGTCACACCCGCAGCATACGGACAAGACGGCCCGCTATGGATCGATTTCAATTCAACCACGCAGGACAACGGTCCACATCCACACCCTGAATACCAGTCGTACGATGCTGGCCACGAAGTTGCTGCAGACTTCGTCACTCGCGACTACGAAGCGTTTAGCTCCACGGTTAGCTTCACTCCATCTTGGCCTGACTCTACCGCGAATACAGTGATGCAAGCGATCGACCGTGGTTCGCAGGCGGTTGATGAAGACGGCTTCAAGGTTGTTGGTAGCCACGATTTGACTTGGTTTGCGGCAGATCCCCCCAGCTTCCCCGAAGGCGATGATATTCTCGCAGAGGAAGATACGACCAACAGTATCGACCTTGTCACTGACTGGATCGGCGTAGATACGCGGACGGGTAATGGTGGCAATGGCGACTTCGATGGCGAAGTCGGAGATCCCACGCGTATGCTGTTCACCTTGTCGGGCGTTCCTGCTGGCGAATACAACTGGATCTCGTTTCACCACGATACCGAGTTCATGCACGGTAGTTTCTGGTTCGACTACTCGACCGATGGCGGATCGACTTTTGAGCCTGTCGGTGACCGCGAATTCCGAATGACGAAGAGTAATCCCAGCGCAAGCAACCCTCCTGCAGATGAAGACTACTTCTTTGGTGGTTTTGACCTCGACACCTTAGAACCCCTTGATCTGAACGACCTTCCTTCGACGATCAATTTTGACTTCACAGCGACCGGCGATGATGTGGTGTTACAGTTCACGCCACTTTCGGCCGATGCAGTCCACACTCAGTTCGTTGGCGTCAACGGTTTCCAGCTGACGCAGACTGGGCCACCCACCAACATGTGCAACCCCAACTCGCTGGGCGACTTGGACGGTGACGGCGAAGTCGCCTTCCCGGACTTCCTTATCCTGTCGGGCAACTTTGGCACGATGGTGTCCGGTACGCATACGACGGGTGACATCGACTGCGACGGCGAAGTCGCTTTCCCCGACTTCCTGATTCTTTCAGGCAACTTCGGAATGACGATCGGTGCAGCCGAATCCGTTCCAGAGCCATCGGGACTTGCTCTATTTGGCTGCTCTAGCTTGTTCCTCGGACTACTTCGTCGACGACGAAACTAGGCACCGCACGCGAAACATTGTCATTTAAAAGAGCGGTCAGAAAATTGACCGCTCTTTTTTTACGTCCATACGATGGTTCACGCTTTCACCAAGCCTATTCAACTTTCTTCAATGCATCGGACTTCCCCCAACAATCAACAACAGTGCGACAACAAAGTGCGATCGATTCGCTCTGCTCCGTCAGCAATTCGACTGATTTGGCAGCGAACACATAGACGATAGACTTGGAATAATGTCCAACACACCGTCGAGCAGCCACATCACAGAATAAAGTGCTTTTCTTCGACTGGTCGCACGAATTCTCTAGTAGCAGCTTTTTCCAGTCGTCGGTCTGCGTCAACTAAGCTTCGGGCCCTCGTTCCGTGCGTTCGGAGTGAAACTAGTGAAACTCCGAAGCACGTTAATTTGCGTCGGTGAGCAAGACCTCGGAAGTTAGGCCAACAGTCTACGAGACAGCGGTTTGACACACCGACGTTTCGGAAGATTTCTCCAGACAAACAGCGGTCAACAAGACCGATGCACTTGGCGACGCTGAGCTAAGCTCGGCGGTCGATGTGACCGCTGTTTCGCAGGAATCCACGGAATTGCAAGAGGTGTTCATCAGCTTTGGGCGTCTGTGACAGTTTGACCCGTTAGAAGCAGGTGATGCGGAGCTGATCGAGCGTTTCGAGGATTTACGCGACCAACGAGCGTTTGAAGAGCTTGTCGTCCGCCATCGCCCCATGGTCTTAGCAACGGCCCGGCGCGTTCTAGCGAGGATCCACGACACAGCCCTTTCAGCCTTGACTAGCTGAAAGAACCTCCCAAAACAACTTCCTCATTCAATGGCCGGGATAACCCGATCATCACTGGACCGTTCAACCCGATCCCTGACAGCAATTGGCAACCGACATTGGACGCCTGCCGTCGCACCTTTGTCGAAACACTACCGGCTCATCATTCCCGTTCGTTGTAGGCGAGCCTAGGGCCCGTCGATATCTTTGATCGCTTCGTATGCACAGTCTTGCACCTCTGCGCTTTTGTCATGCTCATAGATCTCCTGGAGCGTTGGAATCGCATCCTTGGCGTCGGGACCGAATGAGCCAAGCGTCCGCACGACGCTTTCGCGAACCAGGGGACTCTTATCTACCTTCAACACTTCGACTATTGCAGCAGTCTCCGTCTTTGCGCCAATCCTCCCCAATGCCTCCGCCACCTTTACGCGAACTTCTTCGTCGGTGTCGTTCCTAAGGGTCTTTAGAAGGCTTGAGGTAGCCTCGTTGGCCGAAGGCCCCATGTTCCCGATCGCCTCTGCAGCATACGCACGAACAAGGGAATACGCGTCCTCTTCGAGTGAACGCAACAGTGCGGCCATGGCTTCTTCAACGGAGGGTCGGACTCCACCAATCGCATAAGCAACTTTGCTGCGCACCTCATCGTCGCTGTCCTTCTTGAGAGCCAATAAAAGCGCCGGAATCGCTGCATCAGCGTTGGGGCCGATTTGACCGATTGCATCGGCGGACCAGTGTCGTACCAACGAGACTTCGTCAGTGCTCACGGCCTCGCGGAGGGCATTGATCGCAGCATTAGTTGGTGGGGTAATCTTGCCGATGGTTTGAGCTGCAGCGATGCGCACTGATGAGGCATCGTCAGTTCTTAGGGCATCGACCAGCGGGGGTAGTGCAGAAGCAATGGCCTTGGCAGCTAGAGCTTCGTCTGACGCATCAATCGGCTCCGCTTGCGGCGGTCTTGTACCTGCAATTGCGCCAATGGCGCGGATCGCACAAGAGCGAACTACTTCGTCTTCATCTTCTTGCAGTACTCCGGCCAGCTTCGCGACAACAACTGGAGTCGCGCGTAGGTCCTGCAATGCCGTATGTTGCAGGGCCTCAATCACATTTGCACGAACCTCGGGCAGACGATCGTCTAGGATGTCAATTAGCGCGGGAACCGCTTCTGCGCCATAAAGAGCAATCCAGTCGCTTGCTCTGCCTACATCCGAGTGGTTCTGGATGAGATCGATGTACTCATCGATTGTCTTACGACCCTGCGCCGGCTCGACGCGTTTTCCGTTGCTTCCCTTGTCGCGGTTGCATCCAAACAGCAAAGCGCAGATGAACATGAGGAAATACAAACGTCGCATCATTCTCATTCGTCGACAAATGTCGTTTGATTGGATGGAGGGGCCGACAATATGGCTGCGGTCCGTGACGTGTCAAGGAGAGCTTAGCAGATTGAGACGGATGAGCGAGCCACTATCCATGCTTTGACGCTGAGCAGTGCCGGCAAGATTCGTCCGAAAGCAAAACAGCTCTCCATGCTCAGAGGTGAATCCGACCGATGTAGTTAGCGGCAAGTCGTACGTGCGGGAGGTTTGACACACCGACGTTTCGGAAGATTTCTCCAGACAAACAGCGGTCAACAAGACCGATGCACTTGGCGACGCTGAGCTAAGCTCGGCGGTTGATGTGGCCGACGCGACTTAGGAATCCGCCGAACTGCATGAGGTGAGAACGACCGATGCAGATTCTTGCCGCAAATCCGCCTCTGTAGAATACGCTGATGCTCACCAACTTGATGAACGAAATCACCTCCGACGACGTGCTTGAACAAGCTTTTGCTTGGCTGTGCAAACGACGCGAGAACTATTCGCACAACGATGAAGTCTGGCGAATCCGTGAGCGTTGGGACGACATCAAACCGCAGCTTCAGCGTCAGCTACGTCGTGGCGACTATCCGTTCTCGCCACTCCGCCGAGTCCACCGGACAGACGACGACCTTGAAATCTGGTCTGCACTCGACTCATTGGTGCTCAAAGCCATCGCCATCGTCTTTACGAAGCGACTCGTTCCGCAGCTCTCCAAACGCTGCACACACATAACCGGAAATGGCGGTTCGAAGGCCGCCGTGCGGGAAGTGATTGCCAAGCTTCCTGACAACAAGTTTGTCTTCCGCACGGATGTGAAAAGCTACTATGCCAGTATCAGTCACGACATCTTGTTCGACCAATTGAAGCAATTCATCAACGACCCACGACTGCTCGATTTGCTTTGGCAATACATGCGTCGCACGGTCGATGACGGCGGCATCTACGAAGACATCGAGCAAGGTATCTCGCTCGGTTGCCCGCTATCGCCATTGATGGGAGCGTTGTTCCTGGATGTACTGGACCGCAGGGTCGAAGCGACGGGTCTGTTCTATGTCCGCTTCATGGACGACTGGGTGATTTTGGCTCCCACCAGATGGAGCTTGCGGAAAGCGGTTCGAATTGTAAATGAAACGCTTGATGAGCTACGAGTGCAGCAGCATCCCGACAAGACGTTTATCGGAAAGACCGACCGAGGATTCAGCTTCCTCGGCTACGCATTCAATGAACATGGCTTGGTCGGAATCGCCCGACCGACAAAACAGAGATTCAACGAGCGTATACGCCTTGGGTGGGAACCAGCCACACTTTATGAGCGAGGTGCGAGTGTCGCTCGCATTGGCGACTACATCCGCCGTTGGTTGATTTGGGTTAAGAGTGGACTGACTAGATTCGCGTTCGACGATTTCGCCACCATCTTGTGCCCACTCCAACAAAGCCCACTAACGATAAAAACATGAAGGCGGATGGTTCCGGCACGGCTACGGTGCCCACCTTCAACGCCTGCCCCCCGCCGACGATTCCTGCTGTTTCGCCGTCGACGCCGTCGGTGTGGTTGAGTGTGACCGAGGTATCAAAATTTTGTGGGCCTTGCGAAATATTGAAGGTCTCTATGGTACCGGAAGTTGAAATAGCTTCCCATATAAGGTTAGAGTTGGTGGTCGCGCCTGGCGCGATGAATAACATGCCCATGTCCAATACGAAGTCAACACCCGAACCCGTTGGGAGGTTCGGCAACTGCACTCCAGGGTCAGCTTCATGGAAGAACGTCAAGTCACTGGCTAGGACCGCGTCTGTCATTAAATCTATCTCTATCGTGCCTGTGACCTGAAGCGTATGCCCGCTACCGGCATCCACGAGTGGACCAGTGTCCACAAAGAACAAACCAGCGTAAGCCGGTGATGATAAGAGGACATATGTCGAGAACAGAGCCACGGCGGATATGTATGAACGGCGCATGGTGATTCCTCAAATGCAGCGGTTTGCAACGTCTGATAACGGCCAAGTATGTGCGGCTAAGAACCCGCAACGTTGGCGAGTTCGTGGTATTGAAAGTTCTTGTCCAACGAGACCCTCAGGAAAAGCTTTACGAATTGTGTCTTAGGAACCTACGACTCGATTCGGAATTTTTCGAAGGGCCTCTCTTTTAGGGGCGACCGCCAAACCGACCAGACTAAGCTGCCGAGAACGAGAAAGCAATTTCGAATGACGATTTGTTCGGCACTTTGAACGCAATAGTTCGATGCAGCGGTGAAATTCACCTCAGCGAGTTTCGCATAATCCGAATCTGCGTCGGTTTGACACACTTCTGTCACGAAAGAATCTTGCGCAAACTCAGCGGGTATGCATTCATCGGAGGCAAGCGGAAGACGGGGCTAACTTCAGCGGTTGTCCAAACCGCTGAGAAGGAATCTACCGAATTGCGAGCGGTGTCAGCCGTGTTCGGAGACAAGGCGGTAGCCGCGGAGCATTATTCGATTTCAAAGTCGGGCAGATCATTGTCGCCGTCAAGGACTTCGGCCCGTAGCGGAGATTCGTTCGGGTTTGCGTATCGACCACGCAGATGGTCAGGATGCTCGTCGTGGAGTTCCGGGTCAACTTCATCCGCCGAGCCCGCTCGCCAGACGACAGTGACGGCATACTCGCCCTCCGGCGCGCCATCGCCCAGTTCGAACGAGGTCAGCTCAAAGACGCCGTCCTCATCCGTAGTGCCACGCGGAAATGGCGCGGCGGCAGTTCGCAGCTCGGCATCGAGACCAAAGAAAGACACGTCCGCTCCCATCGCTGGTTTGCCACGCACGAGGACTCGACCACGCACCGGATGGGGCGTCATCTGCTGTGGCCCACAGCCAACCAAAAGGGCAATCGCGGGCAACAATTTCGCGACCATGTTCGCAAATTGCACTCTACAGTGATATCCACAGTTCTGGTTTGCTGGCACTGCTGTTTCCTATCGCCCTGAGTCTTCTGGAACATCCTCGGCCGAGCGTGTGAACAGCGAGATGAAGACTTCCGGCGAGATTTCATTCTGCACAAACCGCACGCTGCCGTCGCCCATCGAATACTGGCAGCCGCCCACATGGAAACTGTAGATCTCGTTGTTGTTGTTGCAGTTCTGCATACTGGCTCCATTGCACAGGTCATGCACCCAGAACTCGGCCGCATCGTCGGCCCAACGCGCACCCGAGATGTCATCGCGTGTTAGAGACGGTCGCTGATTGCGGTAGTACTGAGGTCGCCCGGCACCTTCAAACAACATGAAGGATTTCGACAGCCCATCCGTGATTTTTTGAAGCGTGATTTTCGAATACTTGAGCCCCGAATCTGTCGCGAACTGCGGATGCAGCATGCTAAACCAGTCCGTTCGTGGCTCGATCAGATCCCGTTGAATCAACAGTGTCTGCGCTGAGGAGGCGATATTTCCGCATACTGTATAGTCAGCAACGCCCGGCATGCTGCGTTCGGGCGCCGAGGGGCACATGGCGATCGCGAGAGTTTCTGTCACGGCTCGCGCGTTGGCTTCTTCCCGTGTCGGCTTCAGGTTTTCGCTCCAGTCGTAATCGAACGAAATCACATCCGCCAAAGCCTGTTCTTCTATGAAGGGTAGCAGGAACGTAATCAGACTGTGCTTCGTTTCGAAACTCAGCGCCGATCGTCCCGGTCGTGTATACGAGGGCGGCAAATAGCTCTTCGCCGACTCATGCCCCAACACTCCCAATGACAATTGCCGCATATGGTTGGAGCACTGCATTCTCCTCGCTGCTTCCCGCGCTGAATTGACTGCCGGTATTAGCAGCGAAACCAGCATGGCGATGATCGCAACGACCACTAGCAGCTCGACCAGTGTGAACGCCTTGCGAACCTTCGAGTACATTTTCGAAGCCTTATCTTCTATTCAACTGTGTACGAACAAAGTGACCTCTCCCGTTCTGGGAGAGGTCCGGGGTTGTCACCCCGCTCATGCCAGGCGTCGCTTGCGGAAACTAACCGTGACAAGTCCCGCTATTGCCAGCAGTAGGCCGGTTGCAGGCTCGGGTACCGCAGCGGTGGCAGCCGTCTGACCAAAGTTCCCAGACAGCGTCAGGAAGTCGTCAAAATCGACGCCACCCTGCATATCAATGTTGCCAGAGGTGTAGGCAGGTGCTGCATCATTGTCCAGGCCGAAGTTTCCCGAGAGTGTGAGGAAATCGTCGAACTCCACCAATCCGTTGCCATCAAGGTCGCCTGGCAAAGAGGGGATCTGTTCAAGCACGAAATCGAGACTGCCAGTGGGGTCATCGCTCAAGTGTACACAGGCGAGATCCAAGGCGTCGACCATGCCGTCCCCGTTGCAATCCTGCGAAATAATGCCTGCTCCCGTTTCACCCGAGTAGACGACCAGTCGAGGGCGAGCTGTTTCCTCTTCCGAACCGTTGGTGTGTATCATCCAACCGTCGGCTGTTCGCTTCGAAAGCACGGCAATGCCGAAATCATCTTCGCCCGTGCGAACTCCTTCAAGGTAGTCCGTCACATCGAACCAGACTTCCGCGCCGCGAATGAAACCATCCTGCGAGTCCAGTTCAGAACTGATGTCTGCATCTTCCACCTGCAAGCCATTGATGTCGCCAAAGGAAGAATGAAGGCTGTCTGTATCCCAGTCACGCAAGACCGTGTGTGCCGACCAGGGGCCACTGGTGTGGGCGTTGTTGTTGGTGTCACCCGTTGTCAATACGGCCCAGGCCCGAGCGACAGGAACCGACGCAGGGGCCATACCTTCACCGTCGCCGAACACACCATCAAATCTCAGCAGTGCGAAGTCGTCTGGCGAGCTGGTGTTGCCATCAACATCGCTGAAGAGTACGCCATCAAGGAACGTTTGATCCAGATCGAAGCCGTCTTCGGTCATCTCGGGTCGCACCAAATCGTCCGTGTCTTCCACGACGGCACTCGTGCCGCTGCGAACGATTGCCATCGTCGAATCGGCGAACGAATTCATGACGATGTTGGCGGTCGTGTACTCCACTTCAAGCATGGGCCGTGTTGAGGCGGTGGGGAATCCTGTGGTTCGGATTGACCAACCATCACTGGTGTTGATGCGGTCCGCATCGATCTCATTGCGTCCGGCCTGAATCACGAAGCCATTGTTATTCAGGCTGCCGTCTGACCACGCCTGGACCAGCGGGGTGACGTTCGCCGTATCGGGTGTGCCGGGCAACTGAAAACCAAAACCACCGACCGGACGAGTCGCCGATTCATCCTGCCACCATGCACCACGACTGAAGGGTTCAGAATCCAGGTTCGCTTCAAAATCCTCGTAGACAGTCAACTCATCAAACGGCTCAAGCAAACCGGAGACGCCGTAAGGTCCGGACGTCTGAGCGTTTCCCGCAAGGCTCGTGTGTAGCGTCAATTCCGCTCCAAGGATCGTCGCGCCCTCTGGGATCTGTCCTACGCCGTCGCCGAAAATCTCATCAAAACGAATCAGCCCCTGGGTATCGGGCGAACCGTTTCCGCTGCTGGAATAGCCATCCAGGAAGTAGCTCGCACTATCCGCCCCGTTCGATTCGTCGCCCACTCGGCTACTGATCCGGCGATCGAAAGTACCGCCGTAACCGCTGGTCCCGTTCTGAAAGGAGGCCTTAACGACTTCCTGGGCCAGTGAATGAGTCGATAGAAATCCGGGCGTCGCCGCAAGCAATATCGCGGCCGAAATCGTGTTCCATATTGTGCGTCGCGGTTTGCACATAGCTGTTGTCTCTCCGGTGAAGTAATCGTTGTCGAGTCATCCTCGATCCAGCGTCACCGTAGAATCTCGATGTGAAGTCCAACGTGCGATTGCTGTGAAGAATCCGTCGCTGCGGATTTACGTATTCGTTTGCGACATGCGAGAAGACGAACAACGCTCAGGTGTCGAGTTCTTGGCGAGTAAGCCCTCGTATGCGTCGCGGAAATAACAGAACTGGCGGACCAATCAGGTGAGACTGCAAGTCTGCCGCTTTACTCCAACTGGGCACGTCTACTTCCGGTTATTCTTGCTCGCTCTATTCCGGGCTGGCTTGGGTTTGCGAGGGGCATAGTTTGTTGCACTGACCATCCGACTCGGCAGCGGCGCGGTGATCTGATCCGCGGGAGGAAGTCGCCCTGCCTGGCTGGCCTTGTTCTCAGCGAACGCCAGGTTGCTTCATCGGGCGTTGTTACGATGCGTCGGTCTTCGACACCTCGGAGGATAGCCAAGCCCCGCTAAGCTCCGCTAAGCTCCGAGATTTGTCCAACCGACTTCAGTTCAGTGCCACCGGAAGTCGCAGCGGTGGCCTGAATTGCAAGCAAGAATTGAATGAGAATTCCCTGAGAACAGGTGACGACCGTGAGGTTTGAGGCAGTGCCACCAATACCATATAAACCCCGGCGTTTCGCATGTCTTTCACTCAAGCCAAACGGCTTGAACAGTAGATAATGACGATGGCGGAACTGCCCTCGATGGCTTTGTCACCAACGACATCTCCATTACGTTCTTGGGACAGTACACCGGAAGTCAGATGATTGTTAGCCTTACTCAGGGCAGCATTTATCAAGATGGCGTCGGCGCGGTTGGACCGTCCAACTCCGCGTTCTTCGCTACCTTCCCGTCGCTGGAATTCGATTCCTTCGTTGCTCAAGGTTCAACGTCTTCGACAGGGACGTTTGGCCCTCCGAACGTCGTTGGTGGAGCGGTGAATCTTGGCGGGGCATCGACGGCCGTCTTCACCACCTCGGCCATTAACCTGGCTTGGAGTCCGCGGGCGGGAACACCCGTTTCAGACCAGAGCAACTTTCTTGTCTCGCGGCTAACGCTCTCGAACGATGCCGAGGGGACGATTTCGTACTTGGCATCGGCTGACGGGGGGATCTGCGAATTTCCGGGATTCATTTCAGACGGCGAGGTCACGGTAGTGCCTGAACCCGGTGCATTCCTTTCGTTGCTGTGCCTGTCATCGGCACTGGCCTTCATCCAGTGGAGTCGTCGCACGCTATAGTTCCGTCTTTGGAAATCTTAGAATCGGCGTTCGGTTAATGCTTTCGACATAGTCTCGGCGTTCTTCGCGGTTCCGATGGAAACGGAAAGTGTGTGGGATCCACAGTGGAAAGCTGAGTGTCCGGTCATCGACAAAGGAGACCGCGGCACCGTAGGGATATTTGACACGACCGACCACGTCGTAAGTCTCGGAATCGATTAAGAGAAGCTCACCCCCGCGGATTGTCACGGCGATGCGCGTTCCATCAGGCGACCATTTAAATGACGATGCCGACTCAGAAAGAGGCATTTCGTGAATCAGTTCGCTTGTGCTTGCGTTGCGAAACTGGCAGGCGCGATCTAGCCCGACAACAAAGATGTCTTTCGAATGGTGCACGTCGAGGCTAAGCACACGCGAGCTATCAACTTGCCATACAACTTCGTGCGTCTTTACGTTGCGTGCAACCGTGGCATGAGGCGAGCCGATTTTGTGATACACGTAATTCTGTCCTTTGAAGAACACGTGCTCGCAAACCGCGACATCGTGGTTGCAGTGGAACTCTCCAGTAGACAGTGACCAGAGATACAGCCCGTTCCTGACGGACGCCCGGTTTGGGTTATCAATGTGCGCCATGTGGGTTAACGCCAGGGTGTCGCAATCCGGTGACCAAGTGAGATGATTGAGTTTGTCATCAGGAAGTCGATGCCTCGCAATCACTTCTCTTGTAGTACTGTCAAACACTACCAAGTTGCGATCCGGAGAAATCACTGCGACCTTCGCGCCATCTTTGGTGATGGCTGCGAAGTCCGGCACTTCATCGCAAATCGGCTCGGCATCTGAGCCAGCAAACAATTTCCCATCGCGAAGTGTCAAAGCGGCGTTGGAATATAGCGACTGCATTCTGGTGCCGGGCAAGAACGATGCATCTTCGATGTCGGCTAGAACAACCCGACGAATCTCTTTGCCCGCGGCAATATAGAGCTGCGACTCGTCTGGTGACTTTTGAAGATTCACAAAGGCGCCTTCCTCAACCCACGTATCCGTCATACGCAACGTGAATGGCGCGGTCTCAGCTGGATAGTATTCGTAGATTGCGATCGATCCTGTTCGCGTCGTGGTCGCAACCGTGTTTGCTTTTGAGCAAACCTCGATATCGATCACAGATTCTGGAATTGGCCGACGATACACTTCTTGTAGAGAGTCCAGGTCGCGGACCGCAATCGCTTTGACGTTTGTATGTGTCGTGAATGCGACGTTTCGAATGACATCTTTGTCCAGGCATTCTGGTAGTCTTGTTACATTGTCGAAGACCGCTTGCTTAACCAAACGGTAACCGTCTTCAAATGGTTCCCAGGTGGTAAGGCGTTGTTCCTCCGCGACGAGAAAACGTTGATTCGGGAGACCTTCTAAATGCTTGATATCGCCCTCCCAATTGCTGTTGAGACTGTGTTTCTGGTCTATTTTCTCGCCCGTCGAAGTATCGAAAACAGCGAAGCTCTGATCAGCGGTCGTTGCAATGCGCAAGCCGTCCGAACTGAATGCCGCGTCCCAAATGATCTCGTCAGTTCCACCATCGCACGTCGTAACCAGTTCGAAGTTGCTTGAGTTCCAGAGTTTTGTGGTTCCATCGTCTCCACCGGTGGCAACGAGTTGTCCGTTAGGGCTTACGCGAATCGTGTTGATCTCCGTCTGATCCGTCGGGAGCTCACGTTCGACTTCGCCGGAAATGGGGTCGTGAATCCGAAGTATGCTTGATTTGCCTCCGGTAAGCAGTTTGCCTGATGGCAGGAATCCGAGTGCATAAATATCCGCAGGCAGTTTTGCGACCGGCTTGGATCGTGTCTTGCATTGGGAAGCCAAATAGTCCCATTCAATACCCCGCAACTTTCGATCTGGATCGTATTCCGCGATTCGAAGCAGTCGAGCGCGAAGCGGTGCCATATCAGACTGTGCAAGATCGATATTTGCCAGCTGCATGTCCCCCGCGTAACGAAGCTTGATTGCCAGTCTTTCGCTTTCGATCGCGCGAGCTTCATTCTCAGAAGCAGCCGCCTGTAAAGTCTGAGACTCTTCCAAAGCAAGCTTGAGATCATTCTTCGTAGCCGATACGAGTGTGGTCGAAATCAGGGAGACAGCTGTCACCAAGCAAAGTGCCGCGATCGAAACGGTTGATAGTCGGCGATTGCGTTTCATCCAACGGAGCGTCAATTCTGTTGTGGACGGTCGTTTGGCAAGAGGCGGTTGCCCGTTTTCAAATCGATCAAGATCTTCTTCGAGCGCGGCCGCCGATTGGTAACGATTCGCAGGATCCTTTGCCAAGCAAGTAAGAACGATTGTCTCCAGGTCGTAAGGTACTTGGCTTCCATCTGATCGCCGACCTGCGCGACTTAATGGCTTGGGTTCGTCATTGAGCACGGCTCGAATGGTCTCCCGACGATCACCCTCCGCGACGAGTGGTTGCAATGAAAGCATTTCCCAAATTGTTGAACCTAGCGAGTAGATGTCAGAGCGTTCGTCGACGTTGGTTCGTTCGCCTGCGATCTGTTCGGGGCTTGCGTACCGCAAGGTTCCCACAATATCGCCAGTAAGCGTAAGAGTCCCGGCGCCAGGCACTCGCGCCAGCCCAAAGTCGGCCAAGGACGGAACTTCGGCTTCATCAAGCAAGATATTCGACGGCTTTACATCTCGATGAATGACACCCAACTGATGGGCGTGATTCAAAGCGGAGGCGAGGCTCTTCGCGATTCTGCAAACGTCCTCAACATGGCCATCGTTACAACGCTTTTTTCTCGCGTCGATCCAGCTATCCAAATTGCCGCCCTCGAAGAGTGGCATCACGTAGTATGGGCTTTTATCCACTCGCCCTACATCGATGATCTTGACGATGTGCGGATGATCCAGAAGCTGCAGTGACTCTACTTCGTTCTTGAATCGTATGAACTGGCGACCGTCGAGTGCAGCCGGAATGGATAGGACCTTTACGGCCACGTCCTTATCGATTCGTTCGCTTGTAGCGTGGTAGACGATACCGATACCACCTCTACCAAGTTCCCGTTGGACCTGGTAGTCGCCGAATGTTTGTTCGTGGTTTGCAGCAACCCCTGAAGACTTTAGCCGACCATGTTGCTTGAAGAAAGCCTGAAGAGGCTTGGCCAATTCCGGATAATCTTCCAGGTATTGTCGAGGATCGGGTACGCTTCCCGCGTCTTCCGCAGCAAGGAATCTTGCGATTACAGCATCTAGTTTTTCTTGGTCGTCATTCACGGGACTTCTCGGTTGCACAGCTATTGCACAAAGCGATTTACGTCGAAGATTCCAACAACTTGGGTAAGCGTTTTTCAAGCTTTTCAAGTCCATTGCGGATCAGCCCGGCTACGGCACCCGGAGTACTATCCATCAGCTCCGCTATTTGACGGAGCTTTTTCTGGTTGAAGTAGCGTAGTTCGATCGCTTGGCGTTGATTTGCTGGCAATTCCTCTAACGCGGCAAGAAGTCGCAAGGCATTCTCACCCTGAATTGCTCGTGATTGTGGAGATGGTCCAGTGTCTACAAACCACTCGATGACGGCAGAGCGGCTAGGTGAGTTGCATACCTCGCGACGTTCGTCCCTCGCCTGAGCGGTATTTGTTCGATGCAACTCGCGCATTCGGTTCAATAGAATCGCTCGAATCCATCCCGTGAATTCAGGTTCAGTACTCCCTTGGAACTTTTTCAATCCAAGAATCGATAACATGCACGCGTCCTGAACAACATCCGAATCGCTAAACCGGCTATTCGACTTACCACTGCGCTTGGCAGCAATGACGCGAGAAAGATACGGACGATATAGACCGATCAGTTCTTCTTGTGCACTCTTGTCGCCACTACGCGCGAGCGAAATCATGTCTTCAATTTTCATTGGTAGACCGCAATATCTTTAATAGCAGGTGCTATTCAATTTTAGGGACGTTCATCATAACTGATCTGCGTTTTGGGGAAATTGGCTTGGACCGTCGGTTTCGAAACAGCGATTCCCAGTGGTTGGGAATGGTTAGCCATTTCATTCGTGCCGCGAGGTGCTCGACCTCGCGAGCTTGAAGAATCCTCCGCGATTTCAATTCTGTTCACGTAGCAAACGGAGTACGGAGAGGGTACAGAGCCGACGTCTGTAGCGGCAAAAGCCAATCGCGACCCTGAGTCACCAGCACACAACATCTGTTCGTTTTTTGCTGCAGTAGTCCGATGCGAGTTTGGCGTTTTGCTTAGACGCTGAGGATGCATCACCTTCACGCAGTAAGGGCCGGACGGAATTCGCAGCGGGGAACGACACCTCGGAGTTTCGCGCTGATTCAGGACTCGCGTCGGTTTGGCGCACTTCGTGCCGTTTCTGGCGAAGCCATCCTGCGTTTCGACATGGCTCTCTAACATCCCCGAACTGAACTGTTGACGGGAGAGTTTTCAGGGCCAATGGTTCGACTCCACGCGTTTCGGCCATCTCACCAACGACGCCGACGAACATTGTTTTCGGGACTGTTGGAGGGGCACTCTATCAACGACTGCCAGACTATGTCGATTACACAAGCCGTGACCTCCACCGATGGCACCTTATGACAGCCTCGCCAGTTCTGGGCCACATAACGACTACGCATTTGGGCGTTTGCAACGGCTGCAGATTTGAAGCTGTAACGAATCTGCGAGATCTCACGCCGCCGCGTCCGGTTTCTTCCCTCGAATCTTTCTGCGGGCTAACCCATCTACAAAGCGTTGACGATAGGACTCTTGTGCTATCACCGCTATCAATGCAGTTACGGCAATGCATTCGCGGCGATCGGCAACCGCCAACTCTGGTTGGGGCGTTGCAGATTGGCACATCAGGGAATGTGCCAGTTTCACGATTGGGCAATCAGCCGGTTGCCTGAACTTCGTACTACGTAAGGAGACAGCGATGCGATGTTTCATGCGTTGGGTAGTATTCAGCATAGTGGCGTCAAGCTCGGCTGTTGGACTTGCTCAGCAAATCAACCCAATCTCGCCAAACTATGGACGGTCGACACGACTGGCCTACAACGATGCGACGCATGTTGCAGAAGTTGGTAGCGTGGCCGAGCAAATGACGATTCCCCAACAGGGAAGCGTCGATATGGGAAATTCATATTCTTACTCACCATCCTACAGCTCGTCAGCTGGCATCGGATCATCGTGCAGCACGGGCGATTGCTACTCGGGAGTAACGCTGCCGAGTGCTGTTGGTTGTTCGTCGTGCGGTTCGTCTGCCTGCGAAGGCGGATGCGGCTCGAAGTGCGGCGGCTGGTTCGGTGGACTCTACTACATGCGTCTCTGGCGTGACGACGACAATCACGGCTACCCCGTGGCGTTCTCGTCGGCAGATCCCGCTACGACTGTCCTGCAAACGAGCCACGCTCGTATGGAAGACTCAAGCGGACTGGGTGTTCGACTCGGCAAGATGCTCAACGACTGCACGGCTGTTGAGTTCATCTACTGGCAGGTCTTCCCCGATGACAAGACTGCCGCGATTCACAGCTCGTCGCTCGGTAGCACCATTACTTCGTCCTTCCTGTTCAATGACCTTGAGTACGACAGCCTGGCCGGCCCCGGTGCAGTTCCTGTACAGGACTTCTTCACCGATTCCGAGTACATGTCGATCACTCGCACCTATGACTATCGCAACTTCGAGCTGAACTTCCTGCGACTGCCGTTCCTGTTCGGCGGCTGCGGCAGCAAGGCACGTCTTGCTCTGCTTGGTGGTGTTCGATACTTCCAGGCGGACGAGTCGTTCACGCTGTTCTCGGATGATTTGAACGAGATTCCTGGCGATGATCCAGCTCACGAGTTGACCTACCTCAACGAGGTAGAGAACGACATGGTTGGCTTCCAGGTTGGCGGTGTTCTGAACTACCAGGTGACTTCCCGTCTCTCGGGTAACTTCGGATCGAAAGTTGGTATCTACAACAATCGCATGAAGCAGACGCAGGCATTCTCGGGCGGATCTGGCGGAGTCATCATCAACGCCGGTCCTGACGCAGGCGAGCCTTTCGCTCTGACATCCAAGAAGAACGATGTCGCATTCCTCGGTGAATTCGACGCAGGTCTGGCTTACTGCATCAACCCTTGCTGGCGACTGACCGGTGGCTACAAGGTGCTTGCAGTTTCGGGCTACGCTGACTCGGTCAACCAGATTCCGACCGACTACAGCAGCCTCGCCACCAACGGTCTGATTCAGGACAACAACAGCCTGATTCTGCACGGCCTGTACGTTGGAGTCGAGCACACCTGGTAACTTTGAGATAAGCTTCCCGGCTTATTGTGGACCCCAGTGCGATTGGATCGCACTGGGGTTTTTTCGTTTCATCACTGCCGGATAACGGCAAGACGAAATCTCGGTGCCACGAGAACGCGCCGTCAGTCACTCACCTTCCGCAGGACGCATTTTCGCTCGCAACTTGGGAATGATCGAATCCGGTATGAACCGCGAAAGCTCATCGTCGGTCGCCAGTGGACAGATCTGTTTGATGAGCGAACTCGAGACGTGCGCGAAGCGTTGATCGGCCATCAGAAAAATCGTTTCGATGTCCGGATCCAGTTCACGGTTCGCCAGCATCATGGTGATCTCGCCAGCCATATCCGTCAGCGGACGGATGCCGCGAATCATCACCCGCGCACCGAGTTGACGAACGAAGTTAACGGCCAGCCCTTCAAAGGACTGCACTTCCACGTTGTCCAGGTGGCTGGCCGCGTCACGCACCAGCTCCTCTCGTTCGGTCGTTGAAAACAGTCCCGACTTTTCCGCGTTGATGCCAACCCCCACAACCAGACGATCAACGAGTCGACTACTACGTTCGATGACGTTCAGATGCCCCAGCGTGATCGGATCGAAGGACCCCGTGTAAACGGCGATTCTCGTCTTTGGTTCGGTCATGGCGTTTCCTTGTGGCTTTCCGCTGGTGCTCACCGGTTGCGTACCATTGTGGTTGCCACTCGTGTCACGCCGCAAGCGAACCGGTGACATTTATTCCATATTGGGTGGCTTGTAATTGGGTGACAGCCGGAATCGCCTGGCGAACGAAATTGCCTGGCTTCGCGCCATCGTCAGGAATTCACGACGCTTTCGCGGCGATAACTTCCACCAGTTGGTCGACTTCAGATTCGGTGTTGTAAGCATGCGGACTGATTCGCAGGCATCCATTGCGATGACTCAGGACGATTCCATTCGCCATGCATCGATCACGCACGGCCGAGAGATCCTCGCCATCCAGCTGAAAGGAGACGATGCCCGATCCATGGTTCGGCTCGCGAATCGTTCGCAGCTGGGCGCCGACGCGACTGAGCCGCTCGCAGGCATAGTCGGTGATGTCCGAGATACGAGCGGCGATGGGCGATGCCGTCGATGTCAGGCCAGTCTGGCGCAACACCTGAAGACTCGAATCAAGCGCGAGGAATCCGACGGCATTCATCGTTCCACCCTCGTATCTGGCAGCCGACGGTTTCAGGTCGAGTTCGATTTTCCCGAAATCAAAACAATGCGAGACGCTATACCAGCCAACGCCGACGGGCCGAAGCAAATCAAGATGCTTCTTCCGCACAAAAAAGAGTCCCGCACCCTCGGGCCCCAGCATCCACTTGTGTCCATCCGCGGCCAGAAAGTCGACCGGGACGTTCGCCAGGTCCAACGGGTACACACCGACTCCCTGAATCGCATCCAGGAAGAACAGGGCACCGCGCGAGTGAATGGCCTCGGCGAACTTGTCCAATTCAATGCGGAATCCGCTGGCGAATCCGATCCAGCTACACGACACGATCCGCGTGCGCTCATCACAGGCGGCCAGAATCCGGTCCAGGTTGACGCGTCCGTCGGGGTCCACTTCCACGCGACGCGTCTCGACGCCCTGGCTGGCAAGATTCATCCATGGATAGAGATTGGAGGGAAACTCGTTGGCCAGCGTGACCACATTGTCGCCGGACTGCCAGGGATAGCCCTCGGCTACCAGCGAAATGCCGGCCGTCGTGTTCGGCACCAGCGCGATCTCGTCTGGGCTGGCGTTCAACATCTCGGCAGCCGAGCGTCGCGTGCGGTTGACTCCGCGATTCCACAGCGGCCATACCGTGTCGCCCTCTTGGGTAGCCTGCTGGCACCATTGACCGACGACATCCGAGGTCGGTTGAGGCAGCGGCCCCACGGCAGCGTGGTCGAAATAGGCCCACTTGCGGGTAACCGGCATCAACGCGCGCAAAGCGGAGGGCAAAGACAGTGGATCACCGTGTGTCACTTTTTTACTCGCAGGCTCGTCTACGGGCGGCGGGTTTTTCGGATGAAGCGGTTCCATGCAAATCTTGCTTTCGTCGAACGTTAAACCTGGTTAGCATCTGGCACGAAATGCAAAGCAAACTGAACCTGACAGGATCCGTTTGGTTCGACAATATCAGCTTTGCTATGCTGGAGGCGAAGAGGCACGCGAAAGACGGGCGTAACCGGTATCGCTCGAATTCCGTCAAATTATACTAGTCAGGACAAACGAGACAGTTAGACAACTATGGCCGAGTTAATCCGAGGAACGGGGCACATGGCGAGAGGCTTGACGATTGCGGCGCTTGCGATTGCCGTGCTCATGCTGGTGCTATTTGGACTGGATCTGGCGATCGGTATGCCGTTCGGTAAGAGCAGCATGCTGATGGACATTTGCTTTGTAATCTGCGGCGTTGGGCTGGGGCTACTTGGCTTCACGACCTGGCGCGAGCTGGATTAGATCAAGTCGCGATACATTTTCCTGCATCGTAGACGCATGCGCTTTGGGATGCGTCTGGATAAGATAGTGGCCTCTGCCACATCCGCAGCGAACGAACTTCCGTCCGCTCGCCGCCCCTATGCCGCGTGCCCGCAAGGCTCGCTTATGCCTGTCGCGCAACCATCTGTGAGACCAGCAGGCGCAAGTTGGGTTCGGCCGCGTTTGCATTCGCAATGATCTCCTCGACCACGGCCGGTTCAAGCGAATCGGGAAAGCACATGTCGGTGATGATGGAGAAACCGACTACAGGCAGACCGCAATGTACGGCAACGACCACTTCGGGCACGGTCGACATGCCAACGACGTCAGCGCCGATGTTTCGCAGGAACCGATACTCGGCGCGTGTTTCCAGGTTTGGTCCGGAAACCGCCACAAAGACGCCTCGGTGGACGTGAATGTTGTTTTCTCGAGCAATCGCCATCGCCTGGTCGATCATGCCAAAGTCGTAGGGCTGCGACATATCAGGGAAACGTGGACCAAGCCGATCGTCGTTGATGCCGATCAGAGGATTGTCGCCCATCAGATTGATGTGATCATCAATCAACATGATGTCGCCGCATTTGTAGTACGGATTCATGCCTCCGCAGGCATTCGAAACAACGAGCATCTTCGCGCCCATGTGCTTCATGACGCGGACCGGCAGCGTGATGTCCTTTAGCGAGTAGCCCTCGTACATGTGAAAGCGACCTTCCATCGCCATCACGGGCTTGCCTTCCAGCAGCCCACACACCAATCGCCCTGCATGACTGGTCGCCGTTGACTGCGGGAAGTTGGGGATGTCGGCATAGTCCAGTGTCGCCTGAACTTCGATCTGTTCGACCAGCCCACCTAGCCCCGTGCCAAGGATAATTCCAGCCTGCGGTGTCTCCGACCAGGCTGCCTTGATAGCCGCGGTCGCTTCTTCCATTTTGTCGTAGAGGTCGAGCATCGTGTCTTTTCGCCGGGAGAGATTGGAGCGCTGAGTTGAGACGGTCTTCGCTAGCGTCACTGACTGGATCTCACGGATCGACTTTCGATCGCGACTTCCGTCAGAGGCAAACGTACGGAATTACCGTATCGGCTGGCGAAACCATCAGCAAGACCCGAAACCCGGACCATCCATGTTGCGTGACCCACACAGGTCGTCCGACTGGACTGCCGCGGCGTACCAATCCTGGCGAGCAGATGAGCCTCGGCAATCGCCTTGAATTGGCCGCGTGTTATAATCGAAGCCGGTCAGCAGCGGACCGAAACGAGTTCTTCTTACCGGCAATCGAAAATCGCCTCATCAAAACTTTGACGGAAATTTGCCCTATGCCAGCCCCCGAACTGAAGAAACCACTCTGCGGCATCATCCCTCCCCTGGTCACCCCGATCATTGATCAGGATCAGCTCGATGTCGCCGGTACGGAACGCCTGCTGGAACACGTGATTCGGGGCGGAGTCCACGGGATCTTCGCCCTGGGTACGACAGGCGAAGGCACTTCGTTCACGCAACCGATGCGGCATCGCTTTGTCGAACTGGTGTGCGAAGTTGTCGCCGGTCGAGTTCCCGTGCTGGTGGGCATCACCGACACCTCGCTCACCTCGGCCATTGAGCTTGCCGAACAGAGCCACGCAGCCGGTGCGTCCGCGGTTGTTTCGGCGGCTCCTTACTACCTGCCGATGACGCAAACGGATCTGCTCGAATACACCGAACTGTTGGCCAACCGTCTACCGCTGCCGATGCTGTTGTACAACATGCCCAGTTGCACGAAGACAGCCTTCGACGTCGATACAGTTCGCAACCTCTGCCAACACGAGAACATCATTGGCATGAAGGATACATCCGGTGATCTCGAGTACTTCTCGGAGATTGCCAGGATCGCCGATACGCGAGAAGACTTCACGCTGTTGATTGGTCCCGAAGAGAAACTGGCGAAGTCGATCGAACTTGGTGGCTACGGCGGCGTGACCGGTGGTGCCAACATGTTCCCAACGTTGTACGTTGCGATCTACGAAGCAGCCGTTGCCGGCGACATGGCGAAAGCCAATCAGCTTCAGGAGATCGTTCAGAAGATCTCGGATTCCATGTACGCGGTTTCCGACTGCGGGGCTCGTGTACTTCAAGGCGTCAAAACGGGCCTTTCCGAACTTGGCATCTGCAGCGGCATTGTCGCTCCGCCTTTCCGAAGCTATCGGGACAGCGAGCGAGCCATCATTGCCGCGGCGGTCAGTGAAATCGAACCGCTCGTTCAGCAACTCAGTTCTGTGGAAGCGTGATTCCCCCGGACTCGACACCACGACCTCTGCTGCAGGCGATCGATCTGTCGCGCACCGCGCACGACGGAACCGTACTCCTGCGTGCGACCAATCTGCATGTTGCGACCGGCGAGTTGCTGGTGTGCATGGGAAAATCGGGATCGGGCAAGTCCGTGTTACTGCGTTCGCTCGCAGCACTGGACGCCAGCAACGGCACACTCCTCTGGCGCAACGCCAGCCTCCGCGCCGACCAGCTGCCCAACTTTCGTTCGCAGGTCATGTACGTCGCTCAGACGACCGCCCTTCCGGAGGGAACCGTCGAAGAGGCACTGCGTGAACCATTCGCGTGGTCCGTTTATCGTGATCGTTCGTTTGCCCGGCAGGAAGCCGCCGAGTGGCTGGAGCGCTTTGGTCGCGATGAATCCCTGCTGCGAGCACAGACGCCAGATCTTTCCGGAGGAGAAACGCAAATCGTGGCGCTCACACGAGCGCTCTTGTTGAGCCCCACGATCCTTCTGTTGGACGAGCCCACTTCCGCAATGGATGCCGAGACAACCGGGCTGGCAGAAGCCGCTATTCGGGACTGGCTGCGACACGATAAAAGGGCGATCGTCTGGGTGACGCACAACGCAGAACAGGCCGCACGCCTCGCCACTCGCCGCGTGGAACTTTCGGAAGGGCAGGTACTGGCGCATGGATGACTACCTGCAACTAACGCTGCTTCAGGTTGGATTTGCGACACTGCTGATTCTGGTCAACGGCGCCATTTCCGTTGCGCTCGGACTGGGCCTCGGCAGGTCGCTTGCCATTGCGAGTGTGCGCACGGTGGTACAACTTTCGATGATTGGACTGGTACTCGAATGGGTATTTCGTCGCAATCAGATTTCGATTGTGGCCGGCGCCGTCATCTTCATGACCGTCGTCGCCGGCTGGACGGCAATCTCCCGACTGCAGCGCACGTATCGCGGCATCTGGATCAACACTTTGCTTTCCATGTGGATCAGTTCATGGACCGTCGGCGTGTACGCGCTGCTGCTGATTTTTCGCGGCATCGAACCGTGGTATCAACCGCAATATGTGATTCCGATTCTGGGCATGATTCTGGGCAATACGCTCAATGGCATTTCCATCGGACTGAACACGATGCTGGAATCATTCGCCACCCGACGGCGGCAAATCGAGTCGCGTTTGGCGCTCGGCGCAAGTCGATGGGAGGCAGCTCGCCCCGAAATTGAACAGGCGATACGATCCGGCATGATCCCCATCATCAACTCCATGATGATCGTGGGACTGGTCAGCCTGCCGGGCATGATGACGGGGCAACTACTGTCCGGCACCAGCCCGTCCGAGGCGATCAAATATCAGATTGCGATCATGTTTCTGATCGCTTCGGCAACGGCGCTTGGCACAACGCTCGCCGTGGGACTGGCCACCCTCCGCCTACTGAATTCCCGACATCAGCTGGAATCATGGAGAATTTTCCAGCGTTAATACCTTGCCTTTGCATTGTCGTCACGGAATCATTGCCCACTGCTTCGCTGATCCTTAATATTTAGGGACGAAGAGGGAGACCCGAAGGCGGGAATCCGTGGCAACGATGGGTTTGGGGACGAGAGCATGTTGTTTGGGAAGTCGGTGCGCAAGACGAGCAGGAACAGGCAACATCAACCCAACCTCGAACAACTGGAGCCCAAACGCCTGCTTGCTGCGGACGTTTACATCTCCGAGTTCGTCGCCAGCAACGATACGGGACTCGCCGACGAAGATGGGGACTTCCCGGATTGGCTGGAGATCTACAACGCGGGGCCGGACAACATCAATCTTGGCGACTGGCACCTCACCGACGACGCAGACGAGTTGCGGAAATGGTCCTTCCCGGATCAAGATCTGGCGGCGGGCAATTTCCAGATCGTCTATCTCTCCGACAAGGACCGCGCCGAAGCAGGCAGTCCACTTCATGCCAACTTCAAGATTGCCTCCGGCGGCGAATACCTCGCACTCGTGGAAGATACCGGTACCGGAACGCTGGAGGTGAGGTCCGAGTACGCGCCCGAATTCCCGCGTCAGACGACGGACGTTTCGTATGGATTCGAGCAAACCGTCGAGACGCGTCAGTTCTCGACGGCGGACGATGCCGCCCGATACTTCATTCCCCTCGACGATACGCTGGGCACGGACTGGACCGCGTTCGATTTCGATGACTCCGGCTGGATGGAATCGACCGCGTCGTTCGGCTACCAACAAACCGTCCCCGGCTTCACGGTCGTTGACGCCAAATCCAACGGGAGGATCGTCAATCTATCCGAAGCCAACGCCGTCCTGGACGGATCGGGCCAGGAGAGCCGGACAACAGGTGTCTACCCCGTTATCAATTTTCTGGATATTGAAGGCGGAGGTGGCGTCGGCAACATCGACGGCGATGTCGACTTCCCCAACGACAGCCCGGATGACGACAACGACTTTGCCATTCGCGCCACCGGACTGGTTACGATTCCCTCGGGAGGCCAATGGACTTTCGCCATCAACAGCGATGACGGCGCCCAACTGCGGCTGGACGGTACTCGGCTGATTACCGACGACACGCTGCACGCTCCCCAAACAACACTACGCAATCGCATCCTGCGCGCCGGCCAGGCATCACTGGAACTCACCTTCTTCGAACGCGGAGGCGGAGCGGAAGTCGAACTGTGGGCTGCTCAAGGTGATCACGATGAATTCAATGACCAGTTCCGACTGATTGGCGACGTGGCAAACGGCGGACTCCGCGTTGACACATCACCCTCCGGCAGCAGCAATGTGTTCGGAGATCTCTACGAGACAGATCTGTCCGAGGAGTTGTACAACACCTCGACCAGTCTCTACGGTCGGATTCCCGTCAACATTGAAGACCCGTCGGCCCTCGATTCGCTGACTTTGCAGATGAACTACGACGATGGCTTTGTCGCCTACATCAATGGGCAGGAAGTCGCTCGCAGGAACGCACCGGATGGCGTGCCCACGTTCAACACCACGTCGACCGACGACCGCTCGCGTTTCGATGCAGAACTTACGGAATCCGTCGACGTGAGCCCCTTCATCAATCTGCTGCAGCCGGGTGAAAATATTCTCGCGATACATGGGCTCAACGATGACGCGGGCAGCCCGGAGTTTCTGCTGCGAGCGGAAATGCAGGAAGTGAGTGTCGAGCAGGGTGAACTTCGTTACTTCCCCGAACCGACACCGCGAACTTTCAATACGACGACCGGTGTTGACGGATTCCTGTTCGACGATGTTCAGCTCAGTCAGCCACACGGATTCTTCGACGAAGCGTTTGAGCTGACCATGAACGCGCGCACCGAGGGTACCACCATCCGCTACACGACCGACGGTAGCGAGCCAACCGCGAAAAACGGCATGGAGTACGACGAGGCGATTACGGTCGACGAGACAACGACCGTTCGGGCTCGTGCCTTCAAGGACGGCTTCGAGCCATCGCTGAGCACCACGGCAACCTACATCTTCCTTGCCGACGTGGTCGAGCAGTCCGGGCAACCCGAAGGCTGGCCTTCGGTGAACGGACAGGTAATGGACTATGGCATGGACCCGAACATCGTCAACGACCCCGAGTGGGGCCCGCAAATGGTCGAGGCACTAACGCAGGTCCCGTCCATGTCGATCGTGATGGATGTTGATGACTTCATCGGCCAACGCCGGGGCATCTACAACCATGCCGGTAGTCATGGAAAAGCTTGGGAACGTCCCGCTTCACTTGAACTGATCAACCCGGATGGCTCGGAAGGTTTTCAGGTCAACGCCGGCGTCCGTATCCGAGGCGGCTTCAGCCGCACCAGCAGTAATCCCAAACACGCTTTTCGTCTCTTCTTCCGGGACGAGTACGGGGACGCGAAACTGGAGTACCCGTTGTTTGGCGACGAGGGTGTCGACTCCTTTGACAAAATCGATCTACGTACAACCCAGAACTACTCGTGGGCGTTTCAAAGCGATCGGGACAACACCTTCATCCGCGATGTGTTGTCACGCGACATCCAACGAGACCTCGGTGACCCGTACACTCGAAGTCGCTACTACCACCTCTACATCAATGGCGAGTACTGGGGACTTTTCCAGTCGCAGGAACGCGCTGAGGCCCGGTATGCCGAGAGCTACTTCGGCGGCGACAAGGATGACTACGATGTTGTGAAATCCGCTGGAGGCTCGGGCGGCTACCGCAATGAAGCGACCGACGGAACGCTGGACGCCTACCGACGACTCTCCAACTTCTTCTATCAGGGAGGAGGTCTGAGCGATCGTAATATGGACGATTACTGGCGGGCGCAGGGCATGAATCCCGATGGCACTCGCAACCTTGACTACGAGCGTCTGCTGGATGTCGACAATCTCATCAACTACATGACGATCGTTTACTTCACCGGAGACCGCGACGGCCCCGTGTCCTACTTCGTGACGGGCGTTAACAACTACTTCGGCATCTACAACCGCCGCGAGCCCGACGGCTTCAAGTTTTTCGAGCACGACTCTGAACATACGCTGGACAAGGGTTTTGACGACCTTGTCGTGCGTGGCACGGGCACGGGTGCTTCGTTCGATCTGTTCAATCCCATGTGGATGCACCAGCAACTGATCGAAGGCAACACCGAATACCGTCTGCGATTCGCCGACACCGTTCAACGATTGCTGCACAATGATGGCGTGCTGACCGAAGACAACCTGAATGCCATGGTCGATGCCCGCGCCGCCGAATTTGACATGGCGATCATCGCCGAGTCAGCGCGTTGGGGTGACTCGCGAAGAGGCGGTTTTGCCTACACCAAGGATGACTGGGAACGTGCCGTCGACAACGTAAAACTCTACTTCAGTGGACGCGAGGCCGAACTGATTCGCCAAATGCGTAGCCGCGACTGGTACCCTGATGGCAACGCGCCCGAGTTTCGCGTGGACGGAGCCGACATGCATGGCGGACAGATCGAAAGCAATGATGAACTCTCGCTCTTCGTTCCCTCATCAACCGTGATCTCCATCACCGACACGCTGGTTGCTGCCGGGTCAGAGTGGAACTACCTCGATGATGGTTCGAATCAGGGCACGGCGTGGCGTGCAACGGACTTTGATGACGGCACCTGGGATTCGGGCGATGCGCCATTGGGCTATGGCGACGGGGACGAGGCGACCGTGGTCGGATTTGGTCCCAATTCGTCCAACAAGTTCGTCACGACTTACTACCGCCATTCGTTTGAGGTGTCCGATCCGCAATTCGATATCCTGCGAGTTCGCCTGCAGCGCGACGATGGTGCCGTCGTATATCTCAATGGCGAAGAGGTCGTACGCAGCAATATGCCGGCCGGCGAAATCACTTCAACCACCACGGCGGCAATTGTCGTCGGTGGTAGCCAGGAAGACACCTATTTCGAATTCGACATCAGTTCCAGCTTGTTAAGAGCAGGCGAGAACGTGATCTCGGTTGAGGTGCACCAGGAGAATCGCGGCAGTTCCGATACAAGCTTTGACCTCGAGTTGTTGGCCGGGCGAGTCTCCCTCGTAGAAGGTGCGGAACTCTACTACACCACTGACGGCAGTGATCCGCGACTCATCGGAGGCGAACTCAATCCGAACGCAGTACCCTATACAGGAGGCTTCCGATTGCCGGCTTCCGCGACCATTAAGGCTCGAACCCTGGAAGAGGGCGAATGGGGATTGTTGGGCGAAGCCGCTTTCGAAGTCGAATCCATTTCGGTTCCGGGTGATCTGAACAACGACGCGATCGTCGATGCGAGCGATATCGATATTCTTGCTGCAGCGATCGCGGCAAGTTCCAGCGATACGGAGTTCGACCTCGACAGCTCCGGCGACGTTGACGGCAGTGACCTGACGTACCTTGTAGAGTCCATTCTGGGCACCAGGGAAGGCGACATCGACCTCGATGGCGACGTGGACTTCAGCGACTTCCTTGGCCTCTCCGGAAACTTTGGCAAGGCGAGTGCCGGTTGGGCCGACGGTAACTTCGATCTGGATGCAGAGACCGCGTTCCCGGACTTCCTCGCCCTTTCCAGCAACTTTGGCTTCGGCACAATTGCCGCAGCGGCAGACATTAGTTCGCTGCTGTTCGGCGAAGATGATGAGTCAGAAGACGAATCAACTCTATAACACGGCGCGAAGCATCGCGTTGATTGGATGAATCAGGGCTGCCACAGAGGACAATCAGCCCTGTCGGGGTCGCATGCGTTTCATTGAAAACTAATGCGTCCTTCACGAAATCCGTTCATTCCGTCTGCATGATGAGGAACGTTGTCAGGCGTCACCCGCTGGACAACGGTTTGCGAATCGTCCTCATTGAAATCTCGCGACGCAGCCGGACGCTCTATGGGCCTCCCCCGCCCCTTTCGCCGGCTGCGTTTTTTTGTGCGCCCATTTCTCGTGGTCGAGCCTCGCAGTCGAGATCACGGTCGGATTTCAACGCGTGAACCAACCGAAAGAATCGAGAACAGATCTCCGGCGTCGATCGGATCCAGACTGACACTTCCCACTTCGGACGACTGAATGGTTTCAGAATCTCCAACGGGTCGGCTATGAATGCCAACACTGTGGCCGGTCGTGATGTGTTCGCCACGCAAACCCAACCAATACGCTCCGTAGCGATTGCCCGGCTCGCCCTTCAGGACTTCACGCCCAAGGCGTCGATCGAAATAGCTGCGTCCTGGCGTCTTTTCCGCAACGTCATAGAACGCCGCCTCGCGCGGCAAGTCACGGCCAAGTTTTACGTTGAACCGACCGGCGTAATTCCTACCAACGTAGAGAATGAGTTGGTTGGTTTCGGGTAGAATCACCGCCCGAAACGGACCACGAATGGTCTTCAGTTGTTCGCCCGTTGACAGTGCATAGGGAGCCTCTATGCCATTGATCCTGGCCAACAGTTCCTTCGGCACGGCGAACTTTGTGGCTATCTCTTCCAGCGTCTCGCCCGCCTGAACAACGTATGCCGGGTCGATCATACTCTCACGCGAGTAAATAACCGTTCCCGCCAGTTGATCAAGCAGCGTCATACAACGTCGCGACTGTTCTTCATTCAACCCGGAATCGATCGCCCACGGCGTCAGTGCGCGAAGGGCCGCCACGAGGTTGCCATCACGCAAGTCTTGCTGCGTCTCCAGCCACATGCGTTCAAACGCAAGACTTCCTTCGGCAGCATTGTTCGGGGGAATTGGCGCGACCGACTCGTTGATCGGGGGAATACCAACGGCGTCATCTTCGACTTCGATATTGATCGAGGGCAAATCGTCCTGAGCTGTCGTCAGCTGCGGATCGGGTGTCGAAGTTGGCGATTCGCCAGCCGGGAACGCGGGCTGGATGGCCGTCGCTGCGGCCGTCAAAGCGCTGGCAACTCCGGGGGCGTCTGCCCCTGGGGCCACGTTACTGACTGGTGGTTGCTCGCTGGCCACGAATCGATCGCCCGCTGGCGTCGTCGCCGCACTGGCGAATTGGCTCGGCGAGAGTTCGGCAACCGGTGGCTCAATCTTGCTGACTACCGGCTCCAACTCTGCTGCATTGGTCGACTGCTTCACGATCTCCGACTGTGTCTCAAATCGGTTTTGAAATACCGGCGGCGGCTCGGTCGCCATGGGAACATTCGCGGACTCGGCAATGGGCGGAGCCAGCGTTTCATCGAAGTCACCGTTCGAAGCTTTTCGCGGTGTCAGCGCGGCCGCGTGCATCTCGGACTTCCCGGAGGGAAGCAGGTCCGGCAGTGGCGGCAATTCAATATCCGCATTCATTGGCGGCGGCTGGAAACTGGCGACCGGTTGCGAGGTCGGTTGCCCAGTCCGCTGGTTCATGGTGGCGTGGTCCGGCACATCGATCATGATGTCGGCCGGCGTGGAGCTAGGTGCGTAGTCCACGGCGGGCGGTGGCGGCACGTCGATCCTGATCTGCGGCGCTTCCATGGCGTTGGCCACATGATTAGCCGCTTGGCCGGAAGCCACCGACGGAGTTGTGTCAACCAGAACCGTTTGGCCGGTACTACCACGGTCGGCAAACCTGGCGCCGGACGGGTCCTTGAGAATAACGTAAGAACCAAAACCGACAGCCAACAGCGTGGCCGTCACGATTGCATTTTTGATGGAATTCACCGTCGTCCTCCCTGACGTCGATGCAGAGCGAGCAAAACTTCAATGCGTGATGTAGTGAATCCCGAAGTGGGTGAACAGACCAGTTTCCTGATTCCATGGAGAAGAGGCTAGCAACGGCCCCAACGCTGGCGTCCATCAACGCGAATGGTTATTCCCGCGTGAGTGAGCTCTTCCCCTCGCGTGAGCCAGTCGACCCGCGTCAGCTACTCGACCCGCGTCAGCCAGCCATGTCCGTCGTTCGCCTGGCCCTGTTGGATATCATTGAGTGCCTTGCGGAGCTTACGCGTATTCGGCCCGGTTACTCCGCCCGAGAGCGGATATTCCTGCTCGTCGTAGATCAGCGTCCCAACACCCGCCAGCACCGCAGCGGTGCCCGATAACGCGGCCTCACCGTGCTTTGTCCACTCAAGCAATTCCGCGACGGAGAAATCACGTTGCTGAACGTCGTAGCCAAGGTCGGCAGCCAGCGTCAGAACGGAATCGCGCGTCACCCCATGCAGAAAAGCATCACTGAGCGGCTTGGTGACGATCGTCTTGTCGTCCATCAAAATGAAGTTCGACGCCCCGGTCTCCTGAACGTCGCCGTGGGGGCAGAAAAGGATCTGATCGATGTTCCACTTCTGCTTCGCTTCCAGCGTCACTCCCAAAGCAGCCGCATAATTTGCGCCCGTTTTCACTCGACCAAACTGAGGCGTGGTGCGGGGCATCTTGTCTTCGACCAACAGACGCAGCGACTTCTCGCCAGCGGCAAAGTAGTTGCCAACCGGTGAAGCCAGAACATAGAACGTCGCCGTTTCGCTGGCCGTACTGGCGGCTCCGATGTTGGGATCGGTACCAATCAGGACGGGGCGCAGGTACAACGACCCGGGCGCCGGCGGGACCATGTCAATTCCATCGGACACGGTATCAATCAGCATTTGCTGGAACATGGCCTGATCCGGTGCGGGCAAATGCAACGTCTTTGCACTTTGCACCATGCGTTGGGCGTGCATGTCAGCCCGGAAGATGACCACCGAATCGTCATCCCAGCGGTAGCCCTTCAGTCCCTCGAAGCAAGAACTGCCGTAGTGCAGACAATGGGCGCCGGGGTGAAGCGAAAAATCATTGAGTGGCGTGAGTGTGGGTTCCGACCACGCGCCATCGGCGAAATGCGAGACGGACATGCGGTCCGCAAGCACGGAACCGAAAGGACTGAGACTGGGTAAATCGTCCGCGGTGTATCGCCAGTTACGGGCTGCCATGAGTGACTCTTTGAGGGCTTCTTATGCGTTCGGAATGGCTCGTCGCCTTGACGGCAATCGTTTTGGAGCCACTACCTGCCGGCATGAGGGAACCCTCATCACCACCATTCCTAGCTCGCTCGACGCGCTTTCCTGTTTGATTCGATACGTCCTTCCACCATACGCAGCATGCTGTCCGCCTGCTCCGCGATGGCCTGGTCGTGCGTGACCATGACTATAGTAAGGCCCTGATTCTGGTTCAAGTTGCGCAAAATACTCATGATTCCCTCGCCCGTTTTCTGGTCGAGATTCCCGGTTGGTTCATCCGCCAGCAGCACTTTTGGCTCCAGCATCAGTGACCGAGCGATGGCTACCCGCTGCATTTCGCCGCCAGACAACTCACGCGGTCGATGCTTCAGGCGATGCCCAAGGCCAACCAGTTCCAGCAATTCCGTTGCTCGTTTGCGATAGGAACGCTTCTTCGCCCAGTACGCAAATACCGAATTTGAAATCATGCCGGGAAGTAAGACATTCTCGACCGTCGTAAGTTCGGGTAGCAGGTGATAAAACTGAAAAACCATGCTGAGGTAGCGATTTCGCAACGTATCCCGTCCACGGTTGGACAGATTGTCGATGCGATTGCCCTCAAACCGGATTTCTCCCGAATCAGGCTGATCAAGCGTGGCCAGCAGGTGCAGCAAGGTACTCTTGCCCGACCCACTCTGGCCAACGATCGATTTGAATTCACCGCGGTTCACCTCGAAATCGACACCCCGCAGCACGGGGATTTCCACCTGTGCCTTGTGGTAACTCTTTTTCAGATTGTGACAGGTCAGTTGGTGCTTGTCCGACGTCGCATCAATCGATTCGGTGTGAACCTTGAGCCGGCCGACCGTTTCCTGCCCCGACGCCTCGTGGGATTGGACCGATGTCTGATTACTCATAACGTAGTGCCTCAACGGGGTGCATTCGGGCGGCTCGCAAAGCTGGCATCACACTGGCCAGCAACGCAATGACCATCGCGCCAAACACGATCCATGCGATCGTAATTGGGCTGAGGATCGTGGGAATTTCGTGAAAGTAGTACACGGACGGATCGAACACTTCCTGTCCGGTCAGTCGTTCGATCCAGCCGGCGATCGTATTGATGTTGATCACAAACAGCACGCCGAGGACTGCCCCGACGCCGGATCCGACGATCCCGAGTGCGAAGCCGTAGCTCAGGAAGATCGACATGATGCCGCCGCTGGGAGCGCCCAGCGATTTCAGAATGCCGATATCCTTGGTCTTTTCGACAACGATCATGAAGAACGTGGCGAAGATGCCAAACCCGGCAACACCAATGATCAGGAACAGCAAGATATTGAGAATTGTCGTTTCCCACTGCACGGCGGCCAATAGCGGCCCCTGCATATCCTTCCACGTTTCGATACGGTAACGATATTGCTCGACTGGGAACGCCGCACGTAATTTGTCACGCGCTGCGGCGAGGTTGGAGCCCTCGGTCAATCGCATTTGAATCGAAGTCACCGCCGCCTTGCCGGATTCGCGGTCGATCATGCCCCGCAATTCCTGCAGTCGCGAAAGTGGACAGAAGGCAAAAGTCGAATCGTATTCGCTCATTTTGCTTTCGTAGAAATCCACGACCGTGAACGTCGAATTGACGGCCGTCGGCGGCGCGCCGGCGGACGGGAAAGTCAGCTGCACGTCATCACCGGGTCGACAAAGAAAATAGTCTTCGTCGTTGTGTCGGATGTTCGAAATCGCAATGCCCAGCACGAGCCCGGGATGCTGCTGGATCATGGGATCAAACGTGTCTGCCGCCTGCTCGTCAGCCAGCGTGGGATCTTCCATACCCGCGAAGCCGGGAGGGCCCGCAAAGCCATCCGGTCCGCCGACATCCGTCGCGGTTTCCGAGGTCAGCAGGGACTCGCCACAATGTGGGCAGTTTTCCGCCGAGTGTCCCGCGTGCTCGTCCGCATGTCCGACTGCACGCCCGACTGCATGCCCGACCGCCAGTGAGCCGGGTCCGGCATCGACGACCTCATGCGAGGCGAGTGCAATGTTTGCATCGTTGGCCGCTTCCCGCTGCCGCTGCTGGATTTGCATCGCCTGTTCGTAGTTTCGCCGTGTCTGGATGCGCCAACGTCGGTAGCCCCAACCCGATTGCTGAATCCGCTCGTCAAATCCCCCGTCACGCAACAGAAAACTGAGTTGCTCCCGGTTGCCAGAGTTCAGCAGGAATTTACTGAAGTCACTGACGCTGGCGTAGGTCGCGTCGTCGATGCCAATCAGGTTTACCTGGCGCGTTTCCCACTGATCAAAGACTCGATAGCTGAGGACGGCGGGCACGTGGACGGTTGTCGTGATGCCGGCGAGGTCGTCGCCCAGAATTTCCGAAATCTGTGAAGTGACCTGCTGCGCGTCGTCGATACCGTCAAGACCGTGAGAGGCGACGACGACGTCGGAGAGAATGCCATGCAGCCTTTCGTACATCTCCGTACGAAAACCCGACATGACACTGTTGACCACAATCATCGTGGCCACTCCCAGCATCACGCTGACAATCGATGCGAGAGCAATGTAGCGCGTACGCAGATACCGCGTCGCCAACAAGAGTTTAAACATCGCCAGTCCTTTGGCCTGTAAAAGTAGCGGCACATTCCGTGTACCGCGTAGCCCGTTTTTTTTTCGCCGGTTGGCCCCAAGGGGCTTCCGGAACGTTACGCTTCGTGTCGTAACAGCGGAAACAGAATTACGTCCCGAATCGACTGAGAGTTCGTTAGCAACATCACCAGTCGGTCGATTCCAATTCCCAGTCCGCCTGCCGGCGGCATCCCCTGTCGCAACGCACGAATGAAGTCGTTGTCCATCTTGGCCATCGAGTCTTCATCCGGCATGCCTTCCAATTGTGTACGGAACAGCTCTTCCTGCAAATCCGGATCGTTCAATTCCGTGTAGGCGTTTGCTAGCTCCATCCCATGCACAAACAGTTCGAACCGTTCGGCAATCGCCGGATCGTCACGCTTGCGTTTCGTCAGCGGACATATACTCGCTGGGTAGTCAATCACAAAGACCGGTCCGACAAGACTGTCTTCGACCTTCGCCTCAAATACTTCACTCTTGATCACGTCCGGGTGTTTTCCGGCGGTTTCAAAGCCGATTTTTTCTGCTAGCTCCTTCACGGCCGCCGCATCGTTCGGATCGACGCCCGCGTGCTCTTCAAACAACTCGTTGTAAGTTCTTCGCTGGAACGGCGGCGTGAAGTCGATCTCCTTGTCGCCCCACGGCAGGACATAACTCTGTCCGGTTGCCTTGATAGCATTGACGATGACCGCTTCGGTGAGCTCCATCATCGTGCCGTAGTCACCGTACGCTTCGTAAACCTCCATCATCGTGAACTCGGGATTGTGCTTCGGGCTGATCCCTTCGTTCCGATAAACACGGCCCAGTTCATAGACGCGTTCGATGCCACCAACCAGGAGTCGCTTCAGATGCAACTCCAACGCGATTCGCATGAACAGATCCATGTCCAGCGCGTTGTGGTGCGTCTCAAACGGCCGAGCCGCCGCGCCGCCGGCGACGGTATGGAGCGTGGGACCTTCGACCTCGAAGAATTCTTTCCCGTTCAGCGTTTCGCGGATCGACTGCACGATCTTCGTACGATTCAGAAAACGATCTCGAACGCCTTCGTTGTAGGCCATGTCGATATAGCGCATCCGCTGCCGAAGCTCGGGGTCGGTGAGCCCGTGGAACTTCTCGGGCGGCGGATCGAGCGCCTTGGTGAGGAACGTCAGCTCCTTGACAAAGATCGTAATCTCGCCGGTCATCGTGCGACGCAGCTCGCCGTCCACTCCGATCAAGTCGCCCAGATCGAAATTCTCCGCGAGACTCCAGTTCTGCTCGCCAACCTGCTTCTTTCCGACAAAGAGCTGAATGCTGCCCGTTTGATCCTCAAGATCAATGAACATCAACTTGCCGGTGTCCCGGTTGCTCATGATGCGTCCGGCCACGCGAACGTCCGGGCCCGTGATTTGACCCTTGCCCTGTTCGGTTTTCCACGCTTTGAAATTGAATTCAGGATCCGCGTCGACGTCGGGCAAATCGAGCACTTCGCCGGATTCCAGCTTCAGCTTTGCTTCGCCAATCCGTTCGCGAACGGACTTGATGGCCGCACGCCCGTCAAAACGTTGCCCCCATGGATCGAGCCCCATGGCCTCAATTCGCGTCAGTTTGACGCGGCGGGCTTCTTCGGGGCTGAGGCCTTCGAGTGATTCTTGATCCGACATGTTGGTCGCCTGAATTCGGGGCAGTCCGTGATGATGAAAAGCTCGCAATTGTAGATCGGTCGCCTGATTTTGACGATAGTAGAGCGACCCTCTGCCGCAGATTGCACGACGCATTTGGCGATCGACGGGTTCAATGTTCCCCGGCTCGGGAAGGCGCATCCCCGTCAAAAGCAGCCCCCCATGGGCCGAAAAGACGAACCGCCGCAAACGGCCGATTTCCCGGGCAAGGCCGGCCGCCAACACAGCAGCCCAAGTCAACTTCCGGAATCATCGAGCAAGACGGCCGACCACCGGGCATTGCAAGTCGGCTTGGTGGTTTCCATCCCACGCCAGCTTGCCCTCCAACCAGGCACCGAACCCCAAGGCAAACCCCAATCACGGGAATCGCAAGTAGATGACTTCCGTTTCGCAGGCAGAACCGGTGCTGCGTCACCAGGCATTGCGTTTGGCTGGGAACTGGTCAAGATGCCTGGGCACGGGCCGGATTGGCAGCCTACACCGCGCATGCGACAGCAAATGTTACAAACCGCGACGAGGTTTTGTGTGAAGACGAACAATCCGCACGTTACGCTGTAAGGAAACCAGGAACTCTTCGTCCATCCGGTATGTCCACTCACGATCCAATCACCGAAGCCGGCAACGAGGCCCCGCAGCCCGAATCGCGCGGTCGCGGAGCCAACCGCACCGAGACCTTTTTCATGGTTTCGTTGCTGTTCGGGATGATGTTCCTGCAATCCTTCATATCGCCGCACAGCCGAAGCGGCTCCTCGTGAGCACCCCTCGGATGTGAACCGAGTTCGGTTCAAAGACTTCTTCAAGACAGCGACGCGGGCACCTTTACCGGGCGGACTTCGACCGGGCGGACTTCGACCAGGCCGGCAAGGGACCAGTTGGTCAACCGCGCCGCGAGCGACTCACGGCGCTGATTGCGAACTTCGTTGGTACTCGCCAGCGATCGGAATCAGTTCATCGAACCAGACGATCGTGAATGATGGCGTACGCTGACTTTGACACCGCGTCATCCGGGCTAAGGATGCTCGCATGACTGAAGGGTAGCTCGACAATGTCACGCACGCCGGCGAGCTTTCCGCGTTCACAGGACACCGCCCCGTCTCCCTTGCCAGCGACCACTTCATCAAGGTTGTCCAACGCCGTATTCAACTTGCTGCTGGCGAATCTCGTCCATCGATTCTGATCGGTATAGTCACGCACCGTCTGGCGCAATGAGTCCATCTCCTCCAGTTCCATCGGCCCCGACGTGCCTAGCAAGATCGTGTAACGCACGTCAGGATTGCGAGGCAGGCCGTTCAGCCGATCAAGAAAGACCGAATTGGGCTCAAGGTCCGCGGCGGCTTCTCCCAGCCCGTCGGAAACCGACTCCACCAACAGCCCCGCGCGGCGATGGTCGGGACTGGTGAAGAACTCATAGCAGTCCATCAACGCGGCGACGCGAGCGAGAGACGATCCGTGATTCGGCGGCGCGACCATGAGCAACTGCGAAACGTTACCCGGATCCAGGTCCGTTTCAATTGCCGCTCGAGCGACAAGGCCACCCATTGAATGCGTCACCAGTCGAACGTTGCGGTGCGGATACTTGCGACGCAGCCGGGAAAGCTCGTCGGCCAGCAGTTTCGCGGATTCGAACGCCGGCTGGTCATTCGGATAGCGAAAGACGGCAGGAGCCAGACTGGCAGACTTCACAACGGGAAGGAACGCACGCAGGTCTTCCGGTCGCGAGTTCAAGCCATGCACCAACACAACGAAGTCCGCATTGTCGTCGCCCGTGCCAAGGCAACGAATTCCATATTCGGGTTTCTCGTCGCGCCAGTCGATCTGATCCCACGTCCACCGAATATCCGATTTGCAGTCGTTGACCCATTGCTGAGCGGACACACGATCGACGGTCACCTGTAGTCCATTGTTGCCGGCTTCGACACGCACACACGGCTTCATGACGCGATTGAAAGCCCGCATGGACCAACGAGCGAATCGACCGTCCAGGGAAACTCGCATCTCCGGCAGCGCACCGTGTATTTCGGCGTCGTCGTATCCGTTCATCCGCGCAGCAGCACGAAACACATCCGACAACGCGACATTCCCGTTGCTTGTATTGACGACCGCTCGCGTGACGAGATTCTTGCGGTCATGAACGACGCGGACCCGGTCCCATTCGCCGGCGAACAGCGAACCGGCAGCAAGGCAGAACAGCAAAGCGAGTATTTGACGCATGGTAAACCTCTTGAATGGCCAGTGCCCCTTGCCATTTCCAATAAAACAGGCGGCTTCCCTGCGCGCCGTGCCCTCCCGGGTTGGAACCAGTTTCAAAACGACCTTGCCAGCATGATCGAGCCTGCAATACGAGTGTTCCGAGATTGGGAATCCGAGTTTTGAAACTTGTTCTAACGAGTTGAATGCTCTAGTGGTGTGTCTTGTGACTCGTCGATTGTGGGTGGCTTGCCAAAACGCATCGACATCCGAATCACCAGCCCGGTGATCAGGACCAGGTAGGCCACCAGGCTGGCAATGAACCAACCCTCCTCCAGACGACCCTCCACAACATTCGCGCGGTAGACCAGATGAAACACCACGCATAAAAACAGTACGGTCGCGCCGGCAATCAGGGTCAGTATCGATTCCGAATAGTTGAACGTCGTCTCGCGACGGGATTCGTGCAGCCAGTATTCCTTGTGCGGCAAGTTAAAGAGCGAATCGGGCATGTAGCGTCCGAACTTCGCAATGCCCACGAGAAATGCAGCAGTGCAGAACTGCGTCGCAATGTGCATGATGACGAACGAGTTTCTCGACATCCAACCGTCTGCCTCGCCGTCAGCACCAAAGTGCGACGCAACTTTTTCAGGCAGCAGCGGCAAGTACGCAATCACCTGCGCGACAGTGATGACCGCGGCGAGACCGAGCGTGATGTAGCCAAGTGTTCTCATGAATTACCGGAGGCGCAGCGCGGCGGTGACCACGTTGCCAGCCCAACAAACAAGACGTGCAAGAGTTATTCGCAGTAATACTACGCATCTTGGCCCGGCGAGGCACGTCTTTCGGTAATTTCGATAGCTCTTAGGAGTCCTCGTGCCTTGTTCAGAGTCTCCTGATATTCACTTTCTGCGACACTGTCGGCCACAATTCCTGCGCCGGCCTGGACATAGGCGGTATCGCCCTGAATGACCATCGTACGCAGGGCGATACACGTATCCATGTTCCCGCCGTAGTCCATGTATCCAACCGCTCCGGCGTAGGGACCACGTCGGTGTGGTTCCAGCTCGTCAATAATCTCCATCGCCCGCACTTTGGGTGCACCGGACACCGTGCCCGCCGGCAAACAGGCGCGCAGTGCATCGAAAGCATCCAGATCGTCACGCAGTTCGCCGGTGACGTTGGACGTGATGTGCATGACGTGACTGTAGCGTTCAATCGTCATCACATCCGACAGCTCGACGGTGCGGTACTTCGCCACGCGTCCAACATCATTGCGTCCCAGGTCGACCAGCATGACGTGCTCGGCTCGTTCCTTCGGGTCGGCCAACAGTTCATCGGCGAGGCGCTGATCTTCGGCTTCGTCGGCACCACGAGGTCGCGTGCCAGCCAGGGGTCGAACCGTCAACTTGCCATCTACAACGCGAACCATGATTTCTGGCGAACTGCCGATCAGGGTGGTCTCGCCCGTTCTGAGGTAGAACATAAAAGGACTTGGATTTACGACTCGCAGCGTGCGATAGATCTCGAACGGGTCGACCGTGATCTTCGTCTGCATCCGCTGCGACAGCACGACCTGGAAGATATCGCCGGCGCGAATGTATTCGACACACTTTTGAACGGCCGCCTTGAAGTCCTCTTTGGCAAAATTGGATTCGTAATCCAGGCTCAGTTCACCCGGTGTCGAAATGTCCGTGATGGGCAATGAATCGGACGGCTGCGACAGGCGATCGGTCATTTCCGCCAGTCGCGACTTCGCTGCGTCGTAGGCTTTGCGAACGCTCGCTTCGGTCCGATTCTCATCCCCGGTCAGGTCCGCCATCACGACGATCGTCAGCGTCTTCTTGATGTGATCAAAAATGACCATGCGATCGTAGAAGGCGAAACTCATGTCCGGCAGTTTGCGATCATCATTCGGAGCGTTAGGCAAGTGCTCGGCGTATCGAATGACATCGTAGCCAGCATAGCCAATGGCTCCCCCAACGAATGGCGGCAGGTCGGGGTGTTCCGGATGAGCCGCGTTGATGCGATTCAGCTCGTCGCGCAACAACTCCAGCGGATCGTCGACGGTCCGGGTTTCCTCACGACCATCTGCATGCCGCAAAGTGACCTGTCGGTCGGATGCAGAAATTTCCAGAAAAGGCTCCGCCGTCAGAAAGCTGTACCGCCCGACTCGCTCACCCCCGACAACACTCTCAAAGAGGCAGGCGCAACCATCCTGCTCCAGCCGCCGGAATGCCGACACCGGTGTCAGCGAATCACATAACAGCGTGCGATAAACGGGGACGAAGGTGTAGTCTTTGGCGAGTTTCGAGAATTCTTCCAAATGAGGTAGATGCATGGATGCCGATGCTTTCGATAGGTGTAGTCTGTTCGATCGGCGAACGATTTGTACATCGTTCGTTTCGTTGGATCGTCATGTTCAACTGAAACAGTGTGTGGTTACCGCGCAAAGTTCGATCAATCTTGACATGCGTTCGACCACCGCTAGAATCCGATCGGCGTTAAGTGTTACTGTGAAACGAGTTAACGCATTCCGAATTTCTCACGTGGCACGTGGGGTTCGCAAGCACACTTTACTGCTATCAACTAGGCGCGTTCAACAACCAACAAACCGCGGCGTGAAGCGATAACCGACATGCAATGCCAGCAGTGTGAAAAACCAGCGACCTTTCATATTACCGAGTTGACGGGCGAAGAGCATCAGGAGATTCACCTCTGCGAGGATCATGCCCGCAGCTATCTGATGTCAAGCGAAGGTAGCGAACCTGCCGAGTCGCAATCGCTGACGGAAGCATGGTCGGATCAACTGAAAGTCAACCAGACAGCCGAAGAGCTGGCTCGAGTCGACCAGATGGCCTGCCCCGTTTGTGGAATAACGTTCTACGAGTTCCGGAATCAGGGTCGACTTGGTTGCCCACACGACTATGAATGTTTTGAATCCCAGCTGGAGCAACTCATCGTTGGCATCCACGGGGCGACCGAGCACACCGGGAAGAAGCCGCTACATCGCGTCGACGCCAAGGTGAATCCCACAGATGTTATCCGCATGCGTCGCGAAATGCAGCAGGCGATCGAACAGGAAAACTACGAACTGGCCTCCGAGTTACGTGACGAAATCCGGCGTATCGAAGACTCACTCAACACCTGACCCACTGCGTAGCGTTTTCATAGCGGTGAATCAGCCGGTCACGACACGGCATCCTCCAAACGACCAGACAACTCCGAGGCAAAGATGGAACCGAACCCAAAGCTGAGAGACCTGACCGGTCAGTGTGGCGAGTGGCTGCGAGGCTCGGGCCCCGAGTCCGACATTGTCATCAGCAGTCGTATTCGACTTGCCCGCAACCTGGCTCCGTTTCCGTTCATTCGACGCTGTACGGAACTCAACCGTTCGGACATCGAAAAGCTACTTAGCGAAAAGGTTTCGGACATCGAGGAACTCAAGGATGTCCTCTATCTGGATGTCGACGGCCTGGCCGCCCTCGATCGTCAGTTTCTCGTTGAACGCCAATTGATCAGCCGCGAGCTGGCCGAGAGTGACGGTGCCCGTTCTGTCGCGATTGACGCCAAGGAACAATACAGCCTGATGGTCAACGAAGAAGACCATCTTCGGATCCAGCTCATGAAGAGCGGGCTCGACCTGATGGGTGCCTGGGAACAGATTCGCGAAATCGACGACCGCATCGAACAACGTGTCAGCTACGCCTATCACGATCGCCTGGGCTACCTCACGGCATGCCCAACCAACGTCGGCACCGGAATGCGAGTCAGCGTCATGCTGCACCTGCCGGCTCTGGTAATCACGCGTCAGATCGACAAGGTCTTCCGCAGCCTGCAGAAAATCAGCCTGGCTGTACGGGGCCTCTACGGAGAAGGCTCGCAGGCGATGGGTGACTTCTACCAGATCAGCAACCAGATCACGCTTGGTCGCACCGAAGAAGAGCTCATCGAACAGGTCGGCGACGTCGTTCCCGTACTGATCGACTACGAACGCCGCGCCCGGGAATATCTGGTCGTGGAGAGCCAGAACGATCTGCGAGATCGCGTCAGCCGCGCCTACGGAATTCTCTGCAGTGCGCAAGCCATCAGCAGTGAAGAAACCATGCATTTGCTTTCCAGCGTCCGCATGGGAATCAATCTGGGCTTGATTGACGATGTGGAAATTCCAACAGTCAATCAACTCTTCATTCACACCCAACCGGCGCATCTTCAGAAGATTCGCGGTACGGAACTGGGAACGGCTGATCGCAACATCGAACGCGCGGAATACCTGCAGCGTCATCTCCGCAAGGAATCGGACGAATCCGAAAACAATTAGGCACGTTTACTTCCCATCCGGAAGCGCGCGTCCAGACAGCTTCGCCAAACGGCCCCGGCCGCTTTGCGGGCGTTATGCCGGATGTTATGCCGGATAGGCCCGGCCCTTCCAGCTCACCTGCCGCTTCCGCAACGATCCAGCGAACGCCGACCACTGAGCTGCAAGGAACATCAGGATCGCCAGCGGGTGCAGGATCGCTCCGACAATAGACTGCCGAAAGCGAATGCTGGTTATGATGCGGGGCACGATTGCCAGGCAGCACGCGGCCGCGACGACCAGCATCAGCCAGGGCGGCGCGTCGACGAACAGGAGCCATGCCAGCAACAGGAACGGGAGTACCTGACCGCAGAACAGCAACAGGGTTACCGGCACAATGAGTCCGCGTGAAGCAACTCCTTCCGTTGCGTTCTTCTGCAAACCAAACCAGACTTCCGATGCGTTGTGATACATCCGACAGCTGGCCATATCCGTTGCGTCAAACAGATCCGTCTTCAGGCCTTTTGATCGATAGAGTCTCGGCAGCTTCAGTCCATCGTGTAGCGATTCGCGAATACCCGCGTGCCCACCGGACTGTTCGTAAGCAGTTCGGCTGGTCACAAACATCTGCCCACAACCTGCTCCGAATGCCGGCTTTCCAGAATGTCGCATTCGACGCAACGACAGAAAACCAAGCAGGATAAAATGGATCAGGGGAATCAAAAGCTGTTCGGCAAGTGAAACGGTCACCTGCCTTGGAAACCCACTCAGCAGATCAGCTTGCGTCGAACCGAACCGGGAGGCAACTCGCCGCAACGCATCGCTCGACAGCCGAACGTCCGAGTCGATGAATACGAACACATCATTGTTCGCCAAGTCGCCTAGCTGCGCACAGGCAAATTGCTTACCGCACCAGCCGATCGGCAGTTCTCGCGCGCGTTCAAGCCTCAACCGATGGTCAGCACTCGCGATGCGAGCGACGAGGTCAGCCGTGCCGTCCTCGCTGTTGTCGTCGAGAACGACAACTTCAAAATTAACACCCTCGCTGTCCAGCACGGCTTCGAGGCAATCACCAATGGATGCTTCCTCATTGCGCGCAGGGATGAGCACCGAGAGGGCGGGCAAACCGTTGGCCGGTCGCGTCGTCATCGGAAGAGTCCCAAAGACGGACAGATTGCGAAAAGTCATGTAAGCGGGAATGAGCGAACAGACGAAGCCAAGACTGCCCAGAAGAATCAGTATCATTGAAGTTTTTCGCCGTGAGTCTTCGCCACTACGTCACCTGTGAACAACGAACGCAACCGCCGTAGTGCGTCGTAAATCCAGTCAACGCCCGACTTTCCCGCCATCAGTATCTCGAACGACTCGCTTCGTCGCGCCAACGAATCAACTTCGAGAGCCGCCTGAGTGTCTCGCAATCGGTCTTCCAGTATTTGCTGCCAGGCCTCTTTGGAAACCCCTGGGTGTTCGGATACTGAGATCGGCGAACCGACCCGCACCAATACCTCCGGCAGCCGCTCTTCCCAAAACGGATACTCCACCGCGACCGGCAGCAAGATGCCCTCGTCCAGCCGAGCCGCCAGATGAGCAAGTCCGGGCTGCAGCGGAAGATCTCTCTGCCGAGGATCCGCGAACTGTCCTTCCGGTGTCAGCCAGACGCTAGTGTTTTTCTGTCTCAGGATCACTCGAGCCGTTTTCAAGAACTGCCCGGCTCCGTGCAAGCTGTCCTGCTCGACGGCAAAGAAACCCAGCTTTTCCATGAACGGGTACTTCGCGAGCGCCGCTGCATCAATTGGCGCGTACAGATGTCGATCGGGGAAATAGGTACGCGCGAGCGTCAGAGCAACCAGCGGATCCCACCACGAAGCGTGATTGATGTACACGATCAACGGCACCCCCGAAGGCACCTGCTTCGTCTCTGTCGCGTTACTGACTGCGAACGCATGAAAGTGCTTGGGGAAGTAGCGTTTCAGGTACCAGTCGAACCAGTAAACGAGACGATCGGAGACTTCCGGAATCCTGTTCTTTCGCCCGGCGGACGAGGACTCCACAGTGGCCGTAGCCATAGGCATTTCGGCGACCTCAGACGGCCACCGCCTCACGTTCACGGGGCTGCGACTGGAAATCCTGATCGAGCGTATCCGCGGCAATCCAACCGCTCATCATGACCATGGGCATTCCGGGGCCGGGATGAGCTGCACCGCCGGCGAGGTAGAGTCCCTTGACGTCGCGACTGCGATTTCCGGGTTTGAACGCTCCCAGGAACTTGCCATGACTGGCCAGTCCGTAGATGGCTCCCGCAGGTACGTTGTAGCGATCGTGAATATCCTGTGGCGTGAGCACGCTTTCCTCCACGATTTGCTCTTCGATATCCTCCATGCCGGCGGTCGACTTGAGCTTGTCAAGAATCGTTTTACGGTAGGCCGGCAGCATCTTCGACCAGTCGTGATGGTCACGCATGTAGGGCGTATGCACCAGTATGTACAGCGCTTCGCCGCCGTCCGGCGCCACACCCGGTTCGGTAATTGCCGGAGCACATACGTACGCCGTCGGATCGGGCGCAGGCTCGCCCTTGTTGTAGATGTAGTCGAACTCCTCGTGCGGATCGCGTGAGAAGACGAAGTTGTGATGAATCAACTGTTCGTATCGTCGCTTCAGTCCAAGATACAGAACGACGCCCGAACAAGCCGGCTCGTACTTCCGGCGTTTTTCGAACTTCTGCCAGATCGACTTGTCCATCAGTTCGCGATGCGTGATCACACTGTCGCAGTTGGAAACCACTCCGCTCGCAAGGATACGCTCGCCACCTTCCAACTCGACGGCCGTTGCCCGATCCCCTTCGACCACGATGCGACGAACTGCGGCGCCCGTCCGAATTTCCACGCCCTGCTCTTCCGCCAGTTTCGTCAACGCCAACGGTACGGCTCGCGTTCCGCCCATTGGATACCAGACTCCCTCGCTGGTTTGCATGTGCGCGATGCTGCACAAAACAGCCGGCGAAGCGTCCGGCGAAGAGCCCACGTATTGGGTAAAGTGATCGATCATCTGGGCTGCTCGTTCGTCCGGCACGAAGCTCCGTACGGTCCCGGCGACGGACTTGCCCATTCGCAATGCCAACAGATCCTTCAATGTGCTGATGTCAAACGTCGTCTTCAGATCCAGCGTGTCCCGAATCGATTCGACACTCTTCCAGAAAAAGAAGCGGTCGCTGATCTCGTGCAACTGCTGGGACGCTTCCATGAATTTCTGATAACCGGCACTGGCTCCTGCATGGCTGCTGAAGTCGTTCAGGATCTGCTTCATCTGCTGCGTATCGGAGACGAGATCCAGCGTCGAACCATCCGTGAAGAAACTTCGCCACTGCGGATCGAGACACACCAGCTCCAGATAGTCCTCGATGGGCCGTTTGGCTTCGGAGAAAATCCGCTTCAACACGCTGGGCACGGTAAGGATGGTTGGCCCCATGTCGAACCGAAAACCGCCCTGATTCAACTGGGCCGCCTTGCCTCCCAACCACTCGCTGCGTTCCAACAGCACAACCTTGTGACCTCGCGACGACAGAGTACACGCGGCCGCGAGCCCTCCGAGTCCCGCGCCGATCACGACGACTGGTTTGTCTGACATTTCAATCCCTTTTGCGGTTAGCGTTCCTGGTTTGCCGGTACTCGTTCCACCACGTGCGCCCGGAAGTCGAAAGCGATTTCAGGGCGTCCAGTTTTGCGGTCCAATCCTTACTGTGGCTGAGTCTCATCAAGCCAAGTAGCATATCATCCAGCCCTTCCAGCGGCGGCACCAGATGCGGTAGCCAGCGACTTCCCTGAGTCACAATCGCCTTCGTCTGGGTCAGCTCCAACAGCCCCTCAGCCCCTCGTGTGCTACCAAACCCGCTGGACATCCTGCCACCGAAAGGCACTCGCGGATCGGCTGTCGGGGCGATCATATCGTTGACCACGACGCAGCCAGCATCAATCCGCCGGGCGAGCGACTCGGCCAACGAACGTTCACCAAACACTGTAGCCCCCAAGGCGTAGGGGCACAGTGCATCCTGCCGCAGCGCCTCATCCATATCCTTCACCGGAATCAATGACACGATCGGCGCGAACACGTCAGCCCGGAGGAGTTCCGCCCGTGCGGCATCGGCGACGTTCTGAAAGTCGAGCGCAACAACGGGAAATGGTCGATCAACTTCCCAGCCGTTCCACGCTGCACCAACCGTCGTCGCCCCGAGTTGAATGGCGTCGTCCACTAGCCGCGCCGCCAACACTCCAGCCTGCGAATGCACGGGGCTGGCGGGAATGTCTTGCAACGTCCGCCCCAAAGAGTTCTTCAGCGCCTCGAAGTTGTCAACACTCGTGAACACCCGCCGTGGTGCGATACAGGTCGAAGACCCGTTCATTCGCAACCCAAATGCCAGGCACGCGACGACGCGGTCCAGATCCGCGGACGGCGTCACAAAGACCGCGTCACTACCGGATAGTTCCATTACCGCCGGCGTCGCGGTTTCTGCCAACTGGGCCAACACTTTTTTTCCGGTCGCCGCCGACCCCGTGAAGACGACTTTGTCCACACCATCGCTGATCGCACGTTGAGCCTGTTCGGGCGCTTCGTCCAGCACTCGCACGACTCCCGCCGGCAACCCGCTACGCTCGAGCATCCCAACAAACCGATCGGATAGTTTGCGGGTGCCCTGCCCCGGTTTGATCAACACAGCGTTTCCGGCAGCCAAAGCCTGCAACGTTTGTACGCCGGTCAGAAACAGCGGATAGTTCCACGTTCCAATCACCAGTACGACGCCCACAGGTTCACAGTGAATAGTGACGCTCAGCCCACGTCCCCACGCCGGTCGATCTTTCGCCGAAGGTCGGCGAGGTCGTAAGATTCCAGCCGCGTTTCGCTCGAGGAACTTACAGGCATCTGCCAGCGGAATCAGCTCTGCCGCGAGGCTTTCGGCTATTCCCGTGCGCTGCGGCAGGTCAATGAGCGCTGCCACTTCGCGGGCTTCGTCCGACAAGAGTGCTCGGAAATTTCCAAGGACCGCCACGCGTTCAGCAACGGAACGTCGGGCCCAATCGGATTGTGCCTGTCGCAATTCGAGCATCGAGAATCTGTCAACGTCCGAGAGGGCGTCGACCGTTTCGTCCACCGTGACCATGGCTATGCGTGGCTTGCTTCAATTGGAGTTTGGATGAAGCTTCAGCAACTCCGTGGGCAACTGGAATTCGCGAGGCGGCTCATCAGCACCCCGCTGACTTACTTCGGCGTTGAACTTCGCTTGTAACCATTGCACCACCGACTGGACCGACGATTCCGGGGCACTTGCGCCAGCCGTGATCCCGACGACGTCGTCCGCCTCGAACCATTCGGTACGCAGACCCGCCGCATCATCAACCAGATATGATCGTGCACCGTGATCCGAAGCAACCTCACACAACCGCCGGCTGTTGGAACTGTTCTGACTGCCGATCACCAGCACGACATCCGCTTCGATAGCGATATCGCGAATCGCCTGCTGCCGGTTCTGCGTCGCGTAGCAGATATCGTCGTTGGGAGGACCTTCAATATCGGGATACTTCGCCCGTAAGCGATCTACGATGCGACTGGTTTCGTCGACACTGAGCGTTGTCTGAGTGAGATAGGCCAGCCGATCGGAAGCCTGGAACGACAGCTTGTCGACCTCGGATTCATCCTGAACCAGCGTGACGCGTTCGGGTGCTTCACCGACCGTGCCCACGACTTCGTCATGTCCCGAGTGACCGATGAGAATGATCTGGTAACCCAGCTTGGCGAAACGAACCGTCTCTGTGTGCACTTTGGCAACCAATGGACATGTCGCGTCGATCGTTCGCAGTTGGCGTTCACGCGCTTCCGCTCGAACCGCCGGGGCCACCCCATGCGCGGAGAAAACTAGCGTGGCGCCCACTGGCACATCGGCGATGCTTTCAACGAAGGTGACGCCATTCTTCTGAAATCGTGAAACAACGTGGCGGTTGTGAACAATCTCGTGGAATACAAAGATCGGAGCCGGCAGGCGTTCCACGACCATCTCGAGACAACGAATCGCCATCTCTACTCCAGCACAGAAACCGCGCGGGTTTGCCAAGAGTATTTTCATGGTTAAGCCTGTTCTTCAAAACGTCGGTTGTCAGCTTATTCCATGGAATGCCGGTTTTCCACCAATTCCGTGTTTCAGCCCGAAATTCCGGCCTTTTCGATGACCTGCTGCAACAATTCAAACGTCTCATCACGAGGCACCTTGCTACCAGGTCCATGCTCGGCGACCACGCGCAACGTGGCACTGGCCAGTTGCAACGGCGCGTCGCAAAATGCAATGAAACCCGGCGGTGCTTTCAAATCACGAAGCGCCTGTACGTAGCGTTCAGCACGCTCCAAATCCTGCCTCGCCAGTGTGAACACCTCTTCGGTCGGGATCCCCGCTGGTAGATACGCCCGGCCGCAAACCTTGTCGTCATCCGAATCCTTCAGGATATTGACCAGTTGCAGTGCCTCGCCAAACGAAGCCGCGTGTTCCAGTAGAGATGCGGTGTCCTCATGTTCGTAACGCCCCGTGACAAAAAGCTCCGTGATGAGCTCGCCCACAATGCCGGCCACGAAGTAGCAGTAATCGCGCAGCTCCTGCACACTCGTCAGTTGCAGGTTGCCTTTTTCGTCGGCATTGGCGAGCACTTCGGACATGCCGGCCGCCGACCGGATCGCGTGTCCGGTGATGATCCGTCTGCTGGTGGCGGGTAGTCCCGCAACCATGCCAAGGACCATCGGCGTTTCACGCATCAGGCGATTGTAGTCCGCGTTGCGACTGATATCTCTCGATGCCCACCGTCCCGTCCACTCGGCAATCGCTTCGCGTTTCAGGGTCTCCAGCACCTCGCAGAACTCATCGAGTCCCCGTTTGCGAGCATCACGTTCAAGGAAGTCCGCATCTTCGACGGTGTCAGCAATACGGAAGATGAGATACGCGAGCGTAATCTCCCGGTTGAGCGGCTGGGGCAACAACGGAATCGACAGCGCAAATGTGCGACTTGTCGTTCGAAGAAGTTCGTCGATCGTGACGCCAGTCGTGGTCAACCGTTCGCTTCCTTTCGATTCATGCAACCCGGCTCGCAGCCGGTTCCGCCGTTGGTCGTGGAGTTGGCACAAGCCCTCGAGCTCGCAGATCTTCTTCCAGAGTCTTCGAAGTAATCCGCGCCGAACTGTAGATCACAGGCAACCCGCTGCCCGGATGCGTGCCGCCACCAACAAGGTAAACCTGCTCGAGATCCTCAAAGCGGTTGTGCGGACGGAAGTACAACATTTGCCCCAGATTGTGAGCAAGATTGAACGTAGCACCATTGTAAACATGGTGCTTGTTCTGCCAGTCGGCAGGCGTAATCATCAGTTCCGACTTGATTCTTTTTTCAACGTCGTGAACGCCAACCTTGTGTAGCTGGTCGAGCACTTTCTGGCGGAAGGTCGGGGCTTCCTTTTCCCAGTCGATATTCTCGTGCATGTGCGACACGGGTGCCAGAACGTACAACGCACTCTGCCCCGCAGGAGCGAGCGTCTTGTCGGTGACGCATGCGTTCTGCACATAGACCGATGGGTCATCAGAGAGCTGATGATTGACTTCGATGTCTTTCAGGTTCTGCTGATAGTCCGAAGAGAGATAGATCGTATGGTGCGCGACGTCCGGTTGCTCGCCGTCCAGCCCCAGATAGAGCATGAAGGTGGAGCACGAGTACTTTTTCTTCGCGATCTTTTTGTCGGTCCAACGGCTACGAATCTCGTTAGGCACCATCCGCGTCATCGCATCCGCGAAGTCCGCATTGATCACCACCGCATCGGATCGATAGGTATCCTTGTTGGTGCGCACACCAACCGCTTTCTTGCCGACGAACAGGACTTCCTCCACGGACTCCTCGAGGTGGATTTCTGTCCCCAGGCGCTTCGTTACATCGGCCATGATCTCCGAAACTCGTCCGCAACCGCCTGTCGGATGGAATACACCGTGCTCGTATTCCAGAAACGCAAGGATGGAAAACAGGCTGGGACACTGAAACGGCGACATGCCCACGTACTTGCCCTGAAACGTAAACGCCAACTGCAAGCGTGGATCCTTAAAGTGGCGACTGATCTCCGCGTGCAGCGATCGCCACGGACGCAACAGCGGCGCAGCTCGCAACACATCCGGGCGCAGAACATCGGTCAGCTTGTAAAACGGCGACTCCAACACGCTCGCGAAGCGATCCAGCTTGTCACGGTTTTCATTGAGGAAGGGCTCCAAACCGTTTTCCGCTCCAGGCGAAAACCGCGCCAACTCCGCTTTCATCCGTTCCACGTTGGGAGTGCAGTCCAGCGTACCGCCCTCGCCAAAAACGAGCCGATACTGCGGATCGAGCCGCTGCATCTCGACCTCGGTCTCCAGGTCAAAACCGGTGGCCTCGAAAACCTCTTTGAGGATGCGCGGATACAGAAAGAACGTCGGGCCACAATCAAACGTGAATCCATCGCGACGAATTGACGACGTGCGTCCGCCAACATGCGGATTCCGCTCGATCAACTTTACATCGTAACCGGCGTGGGATAGCAGCATGCTCGCGGCCAATCCCCCCGGTCCAGCTCCAATAATTATGACCTGCGCCGACACTGTGTTCCCTCGGGCTGCGATGCACACGTAGTATGCATCTCGTATGGCACTATGTTGATAGGAGAATCACCGCAACGCTGCAATGACAGTGGGCCCCTATCCCCGGTGAGCCCCCCAGTTTGTCATCACATTGATAGCGTCGGGAATCAGCGGCGGTCCAAAAGACCGCCACGGACATCATAGCGCTGTACTGGCGAGTTGCCACAGAGATCTTCGAGAAGATCGACGGATAGTAGATCGGCCTGAAAACCATCGACAGACCATCCCGCCCGAGGTACGCCGCACGCGTCAAACCCGCTTATGGGCAGACAATCCAGCATGGTCGCGGCAATTTCCCCGTTCAACTCTCCACATACCGCAGGCAGACTGGGGCGAACCGCAACGGCGTACTTCATACCGACCAGCTCGTGGTCGAAACATTGGGCTGCGATGCGAGCTGAACGAATACGCCCGTTGGCTCGGTGCAGCTTCCGTATCCGTGGCCGTTCGAAGCCGAATTGAGGGGCCGTTTCCTGTGAACTCAACCGAGCCAACAGACTGTCCGTCCACAACTCACAATCCCGCCGCAGAATATTGAGCCCGGTCGTCGCAATGCCAGGAAGTCCGCGAGCAAAGAGCAGCAACCTCAACGCGCGGCGACGCACTTCGAGACTGGCGATAAAGACGCTTCTCGAGATCGGATCCAGTTCACCGTGCAACCAGCGTTCATCAACGATGGAGAGCGTGGCGCACCAAATCCGCGTGCTGATCTCGGCGAGGAAGACTTCTTCGATTACCGGGCGGGTCGTTTCCCAGAACTCGACGGGATCGAAACCGTCATCCTGGGTGCGAATCGAATGGCACGACTTCAGGTGCCTCGACCATTCGATCACCCTTGCTCTGGAGAGAATCCAGAACTGGTCCGCTCGCCAGTAGTCGGCACAACGAGGCTCTTCGAGCAAAGCCCGGTGGAGACGCGTGGCCGTGGCCGCGATTTCAACGAGGTGGGAGGCGAGCATGAGGTTGGCAATGAAATGGGGCTGTCACGAAAGTTCGTGGATAGCTCATCTCATGGCAAACCCGGTGCCAATTCACTTCGGCTCTATTTCCGCTGTTTCCATCATCGGGAGCGTGGCGGCTTGAGGCAGAATTACCACTGCCGGTGACCGCCGACCCCAACGATTCAGATCTTTTTACGCTGGTGTTCGGACTTACAAACACCTTCTTCAGAGCCCGGATTGAGGTCCCGGACACCGCGAACGCGTTACGGTTTCTGAATATGTTCGCCGTCAGCGAACTGCTCATGGCACTCGTTGCACTTCGCGACAAAGCCTTCGTACTGTTTTCGAGCGACGGCGTAGTCTCTCTTCTTTGCTGCCTGGTAGAGGAGTCCTCCTTGATCACGCAAATCTGCCGCAATGCGATTCCAGTCGTCCTTGTCTTCGTCCGGTCCACGCAGCATCAATAGATTGCCGTTCTCGGCGAGGATCAACGAATTGGCTTTCACAGGTTTCCATGCACGCTTGTCGGCCGGCGGCTGGGCCATGGTCTCTTTCAATTCGTGAAAGAAAGGCTCAAACGCGTACTCCATGAACTCGTGCATATCGTCTTCGACTGGCTTCAAAGACGGTTTGGCGTTGTCATCGTCGCCGTGTGCAACCGTCGACGGTAGCAGCGAGAACCCGGCAAATGTCGCAAGAACGAGACCGGCGAACAGAATGACTGAATACTTCATGGAGTGACTCCCAGACAGAATAGTTGCGTGTGTTCCGCCAGTCGCCAACTCGACCGTACGGAGACGACATCGTACCCGAGCCTGCCAATCCTTCCAGCGGGATGAAGCTCTTTACGGCCCAAAAACGCAGCGAAGCTCCATGCCGAGTCACAGACGGCACGTTGAACGCAGTCACTTCACTGCGAAGCTACTTCACTGCGAAGCTACCTTAGCCGCTACTTCAACGCCTCCAGCGCCGCGAGACGCTTGAGCATCGGCGGGTGCGAGTAATTCAAAAAGACATAGAAGGGATGCGGTGTCAGATTTGAAAGATTGTCTTTCGACAGTTTCTTCAGGCCGCTGATCAGATCTTCCGGGCGCCCCGTGACTTCCGCCGCGTAGGCGTCCGCTTCGTATTCGTTCTTCCGACTGAGAATCATCATGATGACCGAAAGCAGTTTGCTGACCGGCTCGAAGAGAAACGTGAAGAACACGAGGCTGCCATAGACAGAAACGTCCTTCACGCTGAACGCTTCGAAGAGACCGGGATTGTTCAGAAACTTGCCCAGCAGGAAGAACAGCACGCCCATCTGTAGGATGCCCAGCACCATCGACTGATAGATGTGCTTCTTCTTGAAATGGCCAATCTCGTGGGCCAGTACGGCAACCAACTCGCCGACACCGTTGTTCTTGATGAGCGTATCAAAGAGTGCGATTTTCTTGTTCTTCCCCAGTCCGGTGAAGAACGCGTTGGCTTTGGTGGATCGCTTCGAGCCGTCGATTTCATAGACCTCCGTGAGCGGGAAGTCGCACTTCTCGGACATTGACTGAATCGCCGTCTTCAGCTCGCCGTCTTCCAGTGGCTTGAACTTGTTAAACAGCGGCATGATGTACGTCGGAGCGAGGTACATCATCAACAGCGAGAATCCGGACACGGCGATCCAACCATAGATCCAGGCGTTCGGCCCAAACTGCCCAAAGAGGTACAGGATCAGTGCAAGGATGGGAGCACCAATGATAATCGCCAACATCAGCCCCTTGAGCTTGTCCATAAAGAACGTGCCCAAAGTCGTCTTGTTGAAGCCAAATTTCTCTTCGATCACAAACGTATCGTACAGCTCGAAGGGCAAACTAATTAGCGTCGACCCAACGTACAGAAACGCCATGAACAGCAACCCCTGTCCGATTTCGTTCTCCGGCACGTAGCTTCGCACAAGTCCATCCAGCCAGCCGAATCCCTTCATCCACCAGAAGGCCAGAAAGATCACCAGCGACACGGTATCCTCCAGCAAGCTGAAGCGAGTTCCCTCGCGCGTGTAGTCCTGCGACTTCGAATATTCTTCGGCGTCGAAGACCCCCGAAAAAGCACTGGGCAGTTCGGGTTTCAAAGCTCCCAGATTCATCATGCGACTGACGAAATCCAGGAGAAAAAACCCAATGACCGTTACAAGGACAAAGATAAAGTAGCCGTTGATCATATTTGCTTCCGTGAGCTTCGCCGGTCCTCACCGGTTCGCAGGATTAGTCCGATGGCAATGCGCTTGCACCGGGAACGGTGCCATGCAAAGCCTAGCTCAATTTCTTCAACCGGGAAACGCGGCCACTTCGCACCCATTCCGCGACGAAAATGTCGCCATTGGCCGCAAAACAGGCGTCGTGGGGATGCACGAACTTGCCGTCCAGCCACTTGGCCTCGTCCTCGCGAACGCCCTTTTCCGTCTTCGTAACACGCTCGACATCCGCCCCCAACCGCACAACCGGCTTGTAGTCCTTGTCCAGCAGCGTCACACGTGCGTGTAATTCGGGCACCAGCATGAGATCCCCCAGCGTGTCGATGTTTGCTGGCAAACCATATCCATCCAGCGTCTGAAGGTGCTCGCCTTCCATCGTCAATACCTGAAGTGTGTGATGTGCCCGATCGCAAATCACAATCCGCTGCTCTTCACCGCGACGATCTACCCAGATCCCGTGGGGCGTCTTGAACTTCCCCTGTCCCTCGCCGGGTCCGCCGAAGTGCGATACCCAGTTGCCATCCTTGTCGAATCGATGAACGTAAAAGGAACCGTAACCGTCCACCAACAGGAATCCACCGTCGTCCAGAAAAGCAAAGTTGGTGGGCAGGAATCGATCCTGTCCCCATTTGGCCTGCTTGGCCGTATCTTCACCTTTTGCATAGACGCCTGAATCCATGGGCGCGTTTTGCCACCAAACAATGTCTCCCTTTAGAGTCATCTTGGCGAAGGCTTTGACCTGCTGATACCCACACACATACAGAAACTCCTCGCCGTTTTCTTCTCTCACCTCCAGCCCGTGGCCTCCACCCTGGAACTGGCTACCAAAGGCACGGATGAACTTGCCTTCATTGTCGAAGACGAAAATCGACGGATGATCTTTCAGGTTCGCCCGACCTTCGTGAATCACGTAGAGATTCTGAGCCTTATCCACGGCAACGTTGTGTGTCGTCTGCCACGTGAACTTCGCAGGCAGTTGCGGCCATGCGTGTTGAACTTCGTACCGATGGTCGCCCTCCCCGACAATCGTTTTCGATTCCGTCTTCGCGTGTGTGATCACGGCAGGGGCAGCGAGCGCCGCGACGGTTCCCGCAGCGGAGGTGGCAAGAAACTGGCGGCGAGAACGTGATGACTGAGGCATGGCGTGATCCTGTTGATAGAGCGAGGGAAACGACGAGCTGTATTTTGCACAATCACGGCCGAGATGGAAATCACTCGGTCGACTTCCCGTTCGACGTATTGGCGGGAGTCGCCGACAGGAAGATGACGGTAACCGTGATCAGAATAGAAAACGCCAGGAACAGAAATCCGTTCGGCGTGCGACCGGTCCACTCCCGCCACGGCCATGGCGAATGGAAAAACGCGTTGTTCAGAAGAAAGTAGCTCCAAACGGCCACGAGAGTTCCGCCGGGTATGAACCATTTATCGATCTGCGGTCGACGGGCATGCAGTGCGAAGAACATTGCCACCAGCGTTGCGACAACAAGGGGAACTGCGATGTACAGATACGCTCCCACTTCGACCGACACCAACTCCTCGCGCAGCACCAACTGCCGAAACGTTTTGCCGGCGATCGGCAGCATGACCACGGGCAGTGCCATCAGATACGGCCAGTAGCGGCCGGCCATCACGGCGATACAGGGAATCACGACCATGGGTATGGCGAGGTCGGCGAACATGTCGACGTAATCGATGGACTGGAAGTTCCACGCGACCAACAACGGCACGTGTATCGCCAACAGCAGCAATTCGGTGAACGGCGAAAGCACGACCGACTCTTCGGCATCACGACTCCAGAATCCAACCCAGTTGCGGTGAACCCAAACGCCCAAACCAACGGTCGCTCCGGCGATACAACCAAACGCTGTCTCCATCATGTTCCACCAGTTGAAATAGCTCGTCACCGGTGAAGTCGGCAGTGATTGAATCCATTCTGAATTCCACGCATTGAACGCCTGGATCGCTTGCCCACCCGGAAACCCAAGTGCACCTCCCAGCAGCCCCCACATTCCCAGCGAAAATGCCAACCAGTCGCGTTTCATTCCGCCCAGCCACACCAGCAACACCACGAACGCCGCCAACAGACCGCCCCAACGTTCGCGTCGTGGTTTATCGACGTCCGGCTCCCAGTACCAGTGGTCGGAAAAATAGAGCTTCGGCAGCAATCGGTTTTCGGGATCGAACGGCGCATTCAGAAGCCACGTGCCCAGAAACAGGGCGGCCGTCATGAGTGCGAACACAAGCAGCAGCTCCAGCGGCCGATAGGACTTTCCGCTAAGCCCCATCCCAAAGCAGGCCGCTCCCAAAGCGAACCAGATACCGCCCTTGATCGCCAACCCCAACATGCCCCAGCGATAGGCTCCCGCGTTTCCGACCAGCGGCCCATCATGCGTGAGGCCGACCGTTTGGCCATAAGTCATGCAACCGCCGATGGAGATGCCCAACGCAAACATGGCGACGGCCCGAGCTGCCATCGTCGACGACAGGTGCCGGCCATGGAGTAACAACAACACGAATCCGATCAATACGCCGGCAATCATGGCTCCCGTTTCATGACCGTACTGACCACGGATTCCCCACGCCAAGCCGCCCGCCATGCCAGATAGCATCGCCGTCAGCGCGGGGCCGACCGCTGGACCTGCGGCTGTCTCCGAAGTGAGTGTGGAAACCGGTGGGAGAGCAGTGTCGGGCGTTGCGGGCGTTGCGGGCGTTAATTGATTCGTCATGCCGAGCATTGTAGTACACCCTGAACGCCGATGAGGCCTGAACACGCATCGCGATGACGCACACCAGTTTCAGCCTTTTTGATTGCTCTTTGTGATTCGGCCGCTGTCCCCCAAGTAGTGTACGATGAGAGGGTCTGGACGATTCCGATCTCACCAACGGAAAAACATGACGCTCAACATTAGCGAACTACAAAAGCGATTTGGGTCCACATCCGCGCTCGCGAATTTCACGCTTGAATTGCAGACGGGCGAATTCGTCGCCGTGGTCGGACCGTCCGGTTGCGGGAAGACAACCTTGCTGCGTCTGATCGCGGGTCTTGAAACACCGGATGCCGGTTCGATCTCGATTCAGGGGAGAGACATCACTCGCCTTCGCCCACGACAACGGGATGTCGCGATGGTGTTTCAGGGCGAGTCCCTGTATCCGCACATGACCGTCTTCGAAAACATGGCGTTCCCCTTGAAGATGCGTAAGGTCGCCGACAGCGAAATTCAGTCGCGTGTCGAGACTATGGCCGCTCAGGTACAGGTCGCCGAATTCATGGACCGACGACCCGGCACGCTCTCCGGCGGTCAACGGCAGCGTGTCGCACTCGGTCGGGCTTTGGTACGTGCCCCAGCCGTGTTCCTGCTGGACGAGCCGTTTTCGCATCTTGATCCGCATCTACGCCGACAACTTCGCACTGAGATCATGGAGCTGCGAAAAAGCTGGTCGGCGACGACCTTGTTTGTCACCCACGACCAACGCGAAGCCATGCTGCTGGGCGACCGGGTTGCCGTGATGCACGAGGGAAAGCTGCTTCAGTTGGGCACGCCCGAAGAGATCAAGAACGCTCCGTCAAATGACTTCGTCGCTGAGTTTCTTGCGGACGAGTACGCCGCCTGAGTTGCTCGCGGCAGTGGCCGAAAGCGTGCCGAACGGCACAGGGCCAAGTGGCCAACTGCCGTAGGCGTGGCCAACTGCGTAGGCGGCACGAACGGACTCGCCTACAGCGTTGACTCAAACTTCACAAAGACTTCAGGACAGGCTTCGGTTGATCGCCGAAACGAGCGCCTTGATCGATGCTTTTGTGATCGACTTGCTCTTGCCCACGCCATACAGTTCTTCACCGTTCGGCTTCTTGGCCAGAATATACGCGGCGGCCGAACTGTCGGACCCGGACTCCATCGCATGCTCGGAGTAATCCTTGATGTCGTAGGCCAGCCCGAACGTTTCCGTCAGCACGTGTACGACCGCATCCAGAGGACCGTTGCCGTTGGCTTCCACCGTATGCTGCTCACCCTTGAAGGTGAACGTAAACTGGTATCGCTCGAGGTCCTCTTCCTCACATTCCACGGGCTTGTGGGATTCATACACCAGCTTCGCGGGCGGATTGATATACGTCTCAACGAACTTGTTCGCAATTTCGCCCGACGGAATCTCCTCGCCCGTCTCGTCGGTGATTTTCTGAATCACCTGACTGAACGCAATCTGCAATCGACGTGGCAGACGAAAGCCCAGCTCGTTTTCGACAAGGAACGCGACACCGCCCTTCCCGGACTGCGAATTGACACGGATGACGGGATCGTACTGCCGCCCAATGTCCGCGGGATCAATCGTGAGATACGGTACCTCGAAAAGCTCCTGCCCCGTCTCCTTCATGGCCTCAAAGCCTTTCTTGATGGCGTCCTGGTGAGAACCAGAGAACGCGGTGAAGACCAGATCACCGGCATACGGCATGCGTTCCGGAACCTGAATCTCCGTGCAAAACTCAGCGACTCGACGGATCTCCTTGATATTGGAAAAGTCCAGTGTCGAATCGATGCCCTGCGTCGTCATGTTCAGGGCCATCGTGACGATATCGAGATTGCCGGTGCGTTCGCCATTCCCGAACAGCGTGCCTTCCACTCGTTCGGCGCCGGCCATCAACGCAAGCTCGGAAGACGCGATGCCCGTCCCACGATCGTTGTGCGTGTGCAACGAGATGATGCACTGCTCGCGATGTTTGAACAAACGGCAGAAGAGCTCAATCTGGTCCGCGTGGACATTGGGAGTGGAAAGCTCGACGGTGGATGGCAGATTCATGATCGCCTTGTTTTCCGTCGTCGGCTGCCAGACTTCGCAAACCGTATCGCAGATCTCGGCGGCGTACTCCATCTCGGTCCCGGTAAAGCTCTCGGGCGAGTACTGGTAGCGGATGTTCTGCCCGGTCACCTGCCCGGCAAGATCGTGAATCAGCTTTGCGCCATCGACGGCGATCTTCGTGATCTCCGTCTTGTCGGCGCGGAAAACCACGCGCCGCTGCAGAGTGGATGTCGAATTGTAGAGGTGCACGATGGAGTTCTTCGCACCGCGAATGGCTTCGAAGGTTCGCTCGATCAGATGCGGGCGGGCCTGCGTAAGCACCTGGATGGTGACATCATCCGGAATGAGCTCGTTGTCAATCAGCTCGCGAACGAAAGCGTAGTCCGTCTCGGAGGCCGCCGGAAAACCAACTTCGATTTCCTTGAAACCGATCTTCAGCAGCGTCCGGAACATCTCCATCTTTTTCGCCGGTCCCATCGGATTGATGAGCGCCTGATTGCCGTCACGAAGATCGACAGAACACCAGATCGGCGCCTGGTCGATGGTTTTGTCGGGCCACGTGCGATCGGGCAAATTGATCGGTGGAAATGGTCGGTATTTGGACATTTGGCTCTCGATTCCCGGCTGTACCTGCCTGCACCTGAAATGAACGGGCAACGCACCCGATCGAAACACAATAAAAAAACCCCGCAGCCTGATGAGGCTCCGGGGTTTGGTATTTACGATTTCTACAAACTACCCTCGGAGCCTAATTGCTTAGACCTGGCAAAAGCTCGAGAAGTAGTAGATAGAGTGTCATATTTCTATTCTGGTACGCCGTTCGATCTAAGGAGTTTAGCTCGGCCTTGAGGTTCGGTCAATTCTCATCGAATCCACGGCGATTTCCGCAGATCCGCGGCGTAGTCGGGCGAATAACCTTTACAGCCCAACGGTCGTTGGCTGGCGGCGTTCAATCGCCGCAGAGTTCATTTTTCCGCCGAGGTCGGCAGAGGAGTCGTCCCATGAAATGCTTGCAGTGTCGTTCAGAGCGTATCGTCAAAAACGTCCGGATGGCGGACTACGCCCACGGCGGTGCCGAAAACGGCGCCAAGCTGGTCGCTTACCGCAAACCGGAGGCCACGTTCTTCCGCGGAGCCGTACAGTTCCCCCTGATTGCAAACGTCTGCACCGAATGCGGTTTCGTGATGCTTTCCGTGTCGGCGTACCATGCCAAGCGGATCGAGGCGATGCACAAGGGAACTGCCCATTCGATGAAGTTCAACTAATTTCTGTACGCGGCAGGGGCCAAATGGGCCCCTTGTTCGCAGAAACCAGTCGTCGCGGAGGGTCGTCGAACGGAGTTGCTTTTGGTAATTTAGGAACCCGTATCCGGTCCTTTTTGCCCAGCAGACTCCCGTGACAACGACCCTTTCTTCACCCGCAACCGCGATCGATGGACTCCGCGAAATTGGCAGAGAATTTCACGCTCGCGGTTGGTCCGTTGGTACCAGCAGCAATTACAGCGTCGTGATGTCTCGCGACCCACTGGAGTTACTCGTTACCGCCAGTGGCAAAGACAAAGGCAAACTGGAAACGACCGACTTCGTGCGCGTGGGCGCAGACGGGCAACCAACCTTCAACGGCCAGCCCAAATCGTCCGCCGAAACGCTCATTCACACCGTGCTGGCCACGCTGCCGGATGTCGGAGCAATCCTGCACACGCATTCGGTGTGGGGCACACTGCTTTCGGAACTCCATTTTGGCGACGGTGGCTTCGAGATCGAAGGCTACGAAATGCTGAAGGGACTCGATGGCGTAAAAACGCACGAGCACACCGAGTGGGTTGAGATCTTCGACAACACGCAAGACATCGCCAGCCTGGCCGACGAAATCAGTCGCCATCTGGGAGATCCCAATCGCCGCTGGCAACACGGATTTCTGATGCGACAACACGGACTCTACACATGGGGACGTGACCTGTTCGAAGCCCGCCGGCACATTGAAATTTTTGAATTCCTGTTCGAATGCCTTGTTCGCAAACGCTCGCTGTAGCCAGTAAGAGCACCTCAACGGGCATCGCATTCCGCGTTCCAGATAACACAAGGAGAAAACCATGGCACTGATCACCATTCAGGACGAAAATCGTCGCATCGAAGACGTGGATGAAATTCGCGAGTTCCTGGAACCGTTTGGAATCTGGTACGAAAAATGGGACGTTGAGGGCCGCATTGGTGATGACCCAACCAACGAAGAAATCCTCGAAGCCTACGCACCCGAAATTGACCGGCTGAAAGAAAAGGGCGGGTTCGTCACGGCTGACGTCATCAACGTCACGCCCGACGTCGAAGGCCTCGATGCAATGCTGAACAAGTTCAACAAGGAACACACCCACAGCGAAGACGAAGTTCGCTTTACCGTAAAAGGCGGCGGCATCTTTCACGTCAATCCGGAGAACGGACCGGTCTTCGCCGTACAGGTAGAGAGCGGTGATCTGATCAACGTTCCCGAAGGGACCAAGCACTGGTTTGACCTCTGCAGTGACAAGACGATTCGCTGCATTCGGCTATTCCTGGACACATCCGGCTGGTCGCCGCACTACACCGACAGCGACGTGGCAGACAACTACACACCGCTGTGCTGGGGTCCCAACTATGTATCGCATGAAGGCCAGAAAGACGCCTTCAACAAGATCTAGTTCGACTTCAGGGGTGACTCAGTGGCAACGTCTGGGCGAACGACTCGCGTAGACGCTGCCATTTTCTTAACGCGTGACGTGGCGGTTGGATCCACACGATGAATGACGATTTCAGCAAACGACTTGAATCCGCAATCGAACGAGGCAAGCAGGTCGCGGACGACCGAGCCGAAAAGGCTCAGCAGCAGGAGCAATCTGAAGAGCAACTGCGCGATCTGCACACCCGCAGCCGCCTGGCATTGTGCGAATCGATCGAAACCACCATCAATCAGTTAGCCGATCATCTCCCCGGCTTTCGCGCCGAATCGGTCTACGACGACGATGGCTGGGGTTCGGCCTGCTATCGCGAAAATCTGCACATCGAAGATGGAAAACGGTCGACACGATTCAGTCGCTTTGAATTGATCGTGCGCCCGGTCACCGAACTCCTCGTGCTGGACATCAAGGGAAAGGCGACCGTCAATAATCGCGAAGCCTTCAACCGAACACACTTCGCCAAACTGGCCGAACTGGACCTCAAGGACTTCGAGGAATGTGTCGAAGCATGGTCCCTGCAGTTCGCCGAAGCCTACGCCGCCAAGGGCTACTAGACCGACTTCTGAACCTACGCCAGGTCGAGATGCCCTTTTAGCACTCGCAGTGTCCGTGTCACGCCTTCGGGGCCAACTTTCGAGCCGTGGCCGGGGCCCGTGTCGTCCATGAATGCCGCCATTTGGCCTTCACCAACGAAGTGTTCCGTCAACTGATCCGGCGGCCCTACATAAACCGCGAAGCCACCCGCTTTCACGTGCTGAAGATAGGTGACGGGGCCATGCGTCTCATGGTGGGCCGCATTGTGCATGTCACGAGGAAAATGGGGCCCCAACTGTTGCTCGATCGTTTCCAGCACCTCGACGGAATCGAGGTCCAGATCAAAGTCAACAATGCGACTGTACTTCTCAGCCGAGTCGTCACAGCAAATCACACGAATCAGTGGCATGGATCATCTCTTTCGTGAATGGGCGTTTAGTGGAATCGCCGCATGATGGATGCTGACGCGCGTCCTCGCAAGTACCGCGCGTCACCAATCCCGTCAGGTCCGTTGCAGCGGCCACTTCAGAGAAATCGTCACCGGGGCATGATCCGAAACCGTCATGCCGCCCGGTCGATGGATATCGGCATCGAGAAACGCATCGCCAACCGCCTTGTTGCCCAGCAAGTAATCAATCCGCCAACCGCGATTCAGCTCGCGGGCCTTACCACGATTGGACCACCACGAATACGGACCGTCCATATCGCCATAGTGATTCCGGACAAGGTCACTCCAACCCGTCTTCAACAACCCGGAAAACCATTCGCGTTCGTGCGGCAGGAAGCCCGACGTTTTCTTGTTGCCAGTGGCGTAGAAAATATCCTGCTCGGTATGTGCAATATTCAAATCGCCGCCCAGCACCACGGGCTTCTTTGATTTTGCCAACTTCTTCAGCCAGGGCAGGATGTCTTCCATCCACTGCTCCTTGATGGCCTGTCGCTCTTCTCCCGACGAGCCGGAAGGCAGGTACGCCGAAATGATCTCAACGCCCGCGATGCGAGCGTGCGTGATTCGACCTTCGGGATCCGCCACGCCGTCGATGCCCGTTCCAACGACCTCCATGGGGTAACGCGAGAGGATCGCCGTGCCCGCGTAGCCCTTTTTCTCGGCCGGATTCCAGTACACTTCCCAGCCCACCGGAGCACGCCATTCCTCGGGAAGCTGTTCGGGCAGGCTGCGGATCTCCTGCAGCATCAGCACGTCGGGCGCGAGCTGCGCGATCTGATCCGCGAATCCCTTCTTCAGCGCCGCGCGTAGGCCATTAACGTTCCACGTTGTAATTCGCATCGATTCAATTCCCTTGTTTCAACGCAGCAAGAAGTGACCGTCGATCTGCACGCGTCGTTCGAACGCTACTTTGTATGCCGATCAGGCCGCCTGCGATAGAGTCTTCCGCGGGAACCAGCTTTCGCCCAATACCGTGACGGCCACGCGGTCCTCGAGGTTGGGCCGGAAGACGGTCAGCAGCATTAATGGCAGGTACCACGCCATGTAAGTTCCACCGCCGTAACCATGCCACAGCTGCGCGGCCACCATGATCGCCGCAGTGCAACTGAGCAACGTGCCAAGATTCTTTTGAGCCGGCCACAACGCCATGCTGACGGACAAAGCAATGAACGTCACCAACACGGGCAATCGATAGTTGGAATCCAGCCCGCCGCCTTCGGTATTCCAGATGCCGCCCAAACCCTGCATCGCCGGCGCACGAGCTCCGATCATCCGCGTAAGGTCTTCGAACAGCCCGTTCGCCGAGAATACCAGCAGCAAGACCACCAGCACTGACAGGGTCAGCAGGTACGCAGTCAAAAAACGCCGGAAGCCGCGATGCCAGTAAAAGCTGACCCACAGCGGAAGCAGGAAGAACGGATAGTAGACCAGACCGCTGGCGAGCCCCAGAAGGACGCCAGAAATCAGCGGCCGACGATACATCAGCACCGCCCAAACCAATGTCGCGGCGGGCACAATATGTTCAATTCGCCCAGTCAACATGCTTGTGTATGGCAACATGAGGTACATCGTCGCCGCGCCGATGCCCATCACCAGATTGCGAAAATGCCAAAAGCCGGTCAGCACCATGCCCGCGACAACCAGCAGCTGCCCGGTAATGCTGAAGGCTTTCGAAAGTCCCGTTGGAAACACACTGAGCAGTTCGTACCCCGGACCATGCGTCGACGCCGTGGCCACCCTCGCAATGCGATAGTCGGCCGCATCGGGAGCCACCGTTGGCTCGCTTTCGGCAATCACGTTTCCCATCAGGAAGACGAACAGGAAAATCCCGATGAACGAGAGACCTCCCTGCGACAGATTGGGTTCCAGCAATGGCCGACGCACCATGATCGGATCCAGCAACAGCCGAATGAGAATCAAACACCCGACGACAAACAGATAGATGAAGCCCACAACTTCGATCTGTACGCCGATGGGTATCTCTTTCTTCTCGTCGGTAGACGAGGGCTCACCAGACGCCTGCGTGACCTCGGGCGCCACTTCGATGGCGACGACCTCTGCCTCAGCGGCAGCCGCCGGTCCCGCACCTTCCGAACCGCCATCCTCATCCACGACCTGAGCCTCGCGGACAGCCGTCTCGCCTTCGATCTTCTGCCCCTGATGAATCATCAGGAGGCCCGGCCCCAAGGCAATCAAAAGAATCAGATCAAGATTCCTTACGCTCCAAAGACGGCTGAACTTGAAGTAAAGACCAATCAGCAGCAGCGACGACAGGTAGACCCATGTCGTCGGATCAATTCCGCGATACTGAAAAAGGTAATCGCTCATAAATTGCTGCGCCGGTTACCAAAATCACGAAGTGGCACGACATCCACCTGAATCAGACGGCCTGATCAGACAGCCAGGATTCGGCCGCACAAGTTCGGCCATACAAGTTCGTCAAGGATGCGTTGGTCGACTGGAAAAATCGAATGTGGAAGACTGCGAATGGACGGCACGTTGGTGTGACCAACAATTCTAACTAGCCCGATCGCGCCTCAATTGTCGCCGAAGTGTGACACTGAGAATAGGTAACTACGTCTACTTTTCAAGGATACTTCACAGCGTCCAGAACTTTGAACCCCATGCCCTCCCCTACCCGAACGGCTATTTGACCTGAATAGCAAGCTCGACCGGGCCTTCCCCCAATCGCACCGTCGCGGCCGCAAACGCAGGGGGCCCCATTTTCGCTCGGGCATTGTTAGAAAACCCATAGGCTTCCAGTGGATAGCCGACAAAATGGCGATCCAGTTTGCCGTTGCTATTTGCGTCGTGGTACACGGCAATTGCATAGTCGCCAGCCGAAATATCTTCGACGATCCACTCGGACGCGTCTTGCACCGGAATTCTGATGGTGGCCACGGCGTTCTCCCGACTACGAAAGTCTGCCTCATCGGCAAAGAGGGCGCAATAGTATTCTCCGGTTGTCGACGTGGCTCCGCTGAGTTTCACAATCAACGCCGGCTCCCTTTCGGGCTCGACAATTTCCACCGCCACGGTTTCATAGGCACGCTCTGCGCCCACTTCTGACTTCACCGTTTGGTCACGATCCGTGTCGACAGCGGCAGGTGGTTCAGCCCCACAGCCCAGCAGCACCACAACCAACAGGACAGGCAGTGAGCGTCGACGTAGCGGGGTCACTGTGAGCCCCGAGTACTTGCGGTACATTGTTTGGTCACGTTTCAAATTGCTGCTGGGTGACAAAATGAATTTTAACGGCAAAGCCATTCTACTGGATATCGAAGGCACGACTTCCTCCGTCAGCTTCGTTTACGACGTCATGTTCCCACAAGTTCGCCGCGACCTGGCCAGCTTTCTGGACGGCAACTGGGAAAACGTCGATGTGCAACTCGCCTGTGATCAAATCGCCGTCGATGCGGGCCACGCCAGCGTCGAAAACTGGTGTGGTCCAAACACCATGGACCAACGAGAGAACATCGAGGCCGAAGTCATTCGACTCATGGATAACGATGTCAAAGCTACCGGGCTGAAGAAGCTGCAAGGGTTGATCTGGCGACACGGGTTCGAAAGCGGCGAAATGAAAGCACACGTGTATCCTGACGTGCCAGCCTGCCTGCAAGCCTGGCGGGAAGCAGGCATCGATCTGCGAATCTACAGTTCGGGAAGTGTCCAGGCGCAACATTTGTTCTTCGGCCACACCGAAGTTGGCGACTTGCTATCACTGTTTACGGGCCACTACGACACCACGATTGGATCGAAGAAAGAATCCGATAGTTACGCGAAGATTGCCCGGGACTGGGGCATTCAAACAGACCAAATCCTGTTCATTAGCGACGTCGTGGCCGAGCTGGACGCGGCTCAAGCAGCGGGACTCGCTACCCGACTCTGCCTGCGGCCTGGCAACGCCGAAGTTTCCGACAAGCATGAGCATCAGGCGATCACTTCGTTTGACGAAGTCTGAGCGCAATCTACTATTCGTCCGTCGGGGGAACGACACCCGGTTTCATCAAGGGCGGCACACGCGCCGCATCAGATGAAGCCAACGCCAGATTCAATTGCAGGAAGCAACAGCATGCAAATCCACACGGAGGTCCAGCGTGGTTCGCTCGCACTTGCTTCATGTTTCCTTTTCCGTCTGCCTGACACTCTTCGGCACCCTGTCGTTGGCAGATCTACCATGCGTTCAGTTTGACGTAGCCCCAACCGTTGACGCAATTGATGCTTCGACGCCGGCATTCCTGACGGCCAACCCGTCCGAGAAACTGATCCGTATCCAGGTACCCATCTCCTCTTTCGTTCGCATCGAAAGCGAAGATTCGCTGCTTCAATTTGTGCATGTGATATCCGGCACGACCACCGACAACTACCAGGTCGTTGACTACGCACCCAGAACAACGCTGGCGTCCGATGTCAACGGACCGATCAATGTCGAGAACAGTAGCGGTTCATCTACCAACCTCGGGCTGGTCGCGGCTGCCCCCAGAGAGTTCCCGCTCAAGGCGGACCTGACGGCCGGACGCAAAGACAACTCAAGCCAATCGCGCCGCCTCCAGAAGTTGCCGCCACTGCAACTGCTCTCCGCGAGCGGCACCATGCACCGTGGTCTATCGGTCTATTTCAAACTCAAGCCATCTACGCAAACGACACTGGAAGGCGACAAGCTCTTCGAGGTCGTCGCGAGGGTGCCTTACAACTGGCGAGCCGGTCTGATCCACGTCAACTGTGCTGCCTTCGGAAAGTCGCGGGCGGGCGGCCAATCGAACGTCGTTTGCGGACAAAATCGGTTCGTCGTCGGCGTCTACATGGCCGGTGATGAAGTGGCCCGAAACAGTGTGCGAAATCTGGCGGCAACGCAGCGACAGTTGCGAGTGCTTGCCAAACAACACGCCAACTCGATTCAGGACGAGCGTTACCCGTCGTGGGGACACAAGATCGGTGCGGCATTATCGGTCGTCAAACCGCGCATCCCCGACCGCTGGCTGGATGAACTGCTAACGACCAGCGACTACCACGCCTACGAGCGCCACCTGCCTCGCAAGGTCCGCATGGCGGCGACGGAATATCGTGAAGCCCGCAAGCAAGTCATTGGCTTCGCCGGTTAAGGCATCCTTTCGTAGAACTGCACTACCGCCCACTCCATCCAGTACCGCCCACTCCTGTCGACTCGCTCGCCGAGCTTTTCTTCTCCTGCACCACACCGTGGCGAGCGAGTCGACTTCCCATTGTGCTATTCCCGTCAAGAATTCACCACGATTGCCAATCGCGGAGCCGATTTCCGGAAAAACGTAAGGCCGGTCGCCTTGAATCGGGTATCGTAGTTCGAACACCATTCGAGCCCCGGTTTGAACGGAGCCGCGTCATTCATGAAGTCGCGTTCGCTAAGATTCAGTCTGCGTTTTCTGATGCTGGTCACCGCCGCGTTTGCCATCGCCGGCGGATGGCTCAACTGGCGCATTCAAAAGGGGATTCGTCAGCACGAAGCGACACTCGAAATCGTCAAGACCAACAGCATTGTGCTGTTCGATCACTACTTCGACAGCCAGGGCGCGTTCATAAGTGGTCCGACTCCGGCGCCACCTCAGCCCGAGTGGCTGCGTGAACTGTTCGGCGAGCACGCGTTCACCACCATACGGCAACTTGAGCTCAGCCATCACTTCAACGATGACGACGCTGTCCACCTGCAACACCTGTTTACACTCAGGAACATCGACCTCAGCGGCCGGGATATTTCTGATCGGACGTTGGAGCACCTCTCCGGGTTGTCGCAGCTCCAAACACTCAGTCTCTCCAGCACGAACATCTCGGACGAGGGCATGCAGGCGATTGGATCGATGACCCAACTCCGTCACCTGAACCTCATGCACAATCGCATTTCTGACGCGGGCATGAGACACCTCAGGAATCTTCAACAGTTGGAGTCGCTGTCCGTCTATTTCACAAGTGTCTCGGACGGCGGGCTCGAGGCAATTTCGCAGCTTACCAACCTCAAGTCACTGGACATCGGACGCACGGGCATCAGCGACCGCGGAATGGAGCACCTTCGGAACCTGACGAATCTGGAAACGCTGAACCTCCAGCAGACCGGTATCACCGCCGAGGGACTCCGGCAGCTTTCCAACCTGCGAAAGCTCAAACGACTGAGGGTCGACGGTTGTGAAATACCGTATCGCGACAAGTTCCTCGTGCTGTCAACGGAACAGCAACGGGGGCAGCAAGAGACGCTCAAGCTGCTGGGACACTTGCGGCAAGACCAGCTCAATCTCGCGTCGGAGAAAATCACAGACGCCGACCTGATCGCTCTTACAGGAACGCCCGAGATCCGGGACGTTCACTTTTCCGGCGAGCAGCTTACCGATGCCGGCCTTCGCGCGCTGAAACGATTCCCCAAACTGCGACGTGTGGGGCTCAGTTCACCCAACATCACCGATGCAGGAATTGACGCGTTGCTGGAACTGCGTCTCGAACATCTTGCCCTGTGGAATACATCCATCACGGATGCTGGCGTCCGGCGCCTGCGTCAGCAAATGCCGGACTGCGAGATCCTTCTTATGCTACGAAACGGTTCGGCACGCTAGCCGAGGGCCTCAAGGACCTTGTCACCCATCTCCACCGTCGAAAGCGTGGCTCCGCCCGCGGCAATGTCCGCCGTGCGATGACCGGCATTCAATACGTCGGAAACAGCCGCCTCAACCAGCTTCGCTTCCGTTTCCAGTTTCAGTGCGTGCCGCATCAGCATCGCCGCGGCAAGAATCGTTGCCAACGGATTGGCGATTCCCTTGCCCGCAATATCGGGCGCGGAACCGTGAATGGGTTCGTAGATGCCGGGGCCGGGATCACCCAGCGACGCCGAAGGCAACAGTCCCAACGAACCCGGAAGCATCGAAGCCTCATCCGTCAGTATGTCGCCGAACATGTTGCCAGTGACGACCACATCGAAATCGGAAGGTCGCGAAATCAGGTGCATGGCCATGGAGTCCACCAGCACGACCTCGTATTCCACTTCGGGAAACTCTTCGCGAATCACGCGTTCCGCCGTCTCTCGCCATAGACGTGAAACTTCCAGAACATTGGCCTTGTCGACGGAAGTGACCTTCTTGCCACGCCCCATCGCCGCTTCCCCGGCGAGGCGAACAACACGTTCAACTTCCGGTACTGAATACGTCATCTCGTTGAATGCAACCTCAACACCGTCGTCGGTGCGGCGACCGGATTGTCCAAAATAGATGCCTCCGGTCAGTTCACGAACGAACAGAATATCAGTGCCACTAATGATGTCCGGTCGCAGGGGCGACGCATCGATCATCGAAGGATGTGGGCTGACCGGTCGCAGATTGGCGAAGAGACCAAGTTCTTTTCTAATCTTTAAGAGACCAGCTTCAGGCCGTGTCTTGGCTCGCGGGTCGTCCCACTTCGGTCCGCCAACCGCCCCCAACAGGATCGCATCCGCACCTCGACACGCATCCAACGTCTCGTCCGGCAATGCCGACCCCGTCGCGTCGATCGCGCAACCGCCCATCAGTTGCGATTCGAATGTGAATTCATGACCGTGCTTTTGAGCGATCGCCTCGAGTACCCGTTGGGCCTGCTCGACGATTTCAGGGCCAATACCATCACCAGGAAGAAGAACGATTTTCGCTTGCACGGCAGCATACCTTGATCAATTAACGTGATTTCGAGCGGATGATTGTAGCAGCTTCGCCGATCATTGGGTGACGGCCGAAATCGCATCATCCGCCCAAATTCCACACTTCTGCTCGCGAGCAAACTGTTCCGCTTTCTTGATACGCCGCACCATCGGCCCCGAGTCCGAGCTGTGCGTGGCCTCGCTGGCAAAGCCCCGGCGAACAACCGCTTCATTCAGCAGCATCTCGCCGACAAATACGTAGGCCTGAAACCTTTTTTGATCTTCGGACAGGCGACGACGATCATAACGCAGCCGGACCCTCTGACCGACCGTCTGTTGTTTGAGAAACGTGGCCGCATTCTCCAGATCGTCCAACGACACCGCGAGCAATTCGACCACCGCCGACTTCGAACCATCCGCAGGCACTGACTCGGGAATGACCAGGTTCAAAGAACCGTCATCGTTCACTTCGCGAACCGAGTATTCGCCGGCAGGCAATTGGGTGTGGCGTGGATCCAGCATCCGTTCATTCGGTGCTGGACGAAACAACAGCCACAGGCAAACGGAAACAAGCAGGATACCCAGCCAACCGGGAAACATCGTGCGGCGAAATTGTCTCGCACCCATACGCGCCGCAAACTCAATGCACGAAAAAGACGGCGAAGAAACCGCTGCCGTAAGCGAACGTCAGTCTCAGTTCTGACTGAAGTCGACCGTCTTGGTGATTTCACGTCCCATCGGGTTGCGAAGGAAAGCCTTGTAGCAATCCGAGCACAGGTCGAAACGCTTGCGACTGTAGACCTCGTCATCCGCCAGCGATTCGCTCTCGTCATCCTGACGCTCAAGGATCTCGTGCAGTTCCATCAGGTGATCGGCATCGTCATCCTGTTCTGCGAAAACGTTTTCCCCCATGCGAGCTTCAATTTCCAGTCGGACGACGTAACGAATTTCGTCTTCCGTTTCAATCAAACGCTGACAGCGGTCACATGAATAGTGAATCATCAGAAACTCTCTAAGACTTTGACGGTATGTCGCGCGACTCACAACGAACACGGAAAAACTGGCTCCAGTTTCAAGTGGCCAGAACCTTTGAAAATCCGGATGGCGTTGTGCCAGATTTGTGTCGTTGCGAAACGAATTGCGCGACTTCCAACGTGCAGCTCGTAAGCTGTTATGGCCTCCATCCTAACTTCGGCGACAATCGATCAGCAAGCCGAAGATTTGCTTCCCAACCACGTTTTGAAACGCGATTCCCAAACGTGTGCGCTCAATCTTCACATCCCAAACAACCCCACACACGGTGCGTACTGACATCGCAGGACGCCATACCATTAGCGAAAGTTATGTTCGCAGTTTCTGTGAACATTGTGAAAAAAGGCCGATGAGGAGCGTGGTTTTGACGCAAATCATTTCTTTTCATTCAAGCCAAATTCAGACTAGAATCCAGAGATACGCCTGGCACACGGATGTGTGCAGGATCAAGTCGTGGCTTGCGCCCAAGGTTGAGGGAGAAAGCAATGGAGCCAGATTCGGCCCGGACGGCACTGTATTCAAGCGTTTTGGTTGTGAACCGATTCTATATGCCGGTTCACGTGATTAACGTTCGTCGCGCCTTTGGTCTCCTCTACCGAGAGCTGGCCGAAGTTTTGGATGTCGACGATGGCCATTACTTCAACTACGACTTCGAAACATGGCTCGAAATGAGCGAGCTGCGTGCCGAGGACGAACGCAGTACGGATGACTGGATTCGTTCGGTCAATTTTCAGATTCTTGTCCCGCGAATTGTCCGACTACTGAAGTTTGACAAGGTGCCCAAACTGACGACGCGATTCAATCGCCGAAACCTGTTTGCTCGTGACAACAACCAGTGCCAGTATTGCGCTCGCGTACTTCCCAGCAGCCAGCTCAGTATCGACCATGTGATGCCACGCAGCCGCAACGGCGGGACGACCTGGGACAATGTGGTTGCCTGTTGCGTCAAATGTAACACCAAGAAAGGTGGACGAACTCCGCAGGAAGCACACATGAAGTTGCTCACGCAACCGCGCAAGCCCAAACAAAATCCCATGTTTGTCGACAAGCTTTCCAATCCAAAATATGAGACATGGAAAGCGTTTCTGGGTAGCGGCGGTTCCGCGGTGGATGTCGCGTGAGTGATCGCGGCCTATCAGGAAGATCGGCAAGCCACTCCGTAGCCAGCGATCGCCAGATATCGTGAACGCCGGACCGCAACGATCTCCAGAGTAGCCAGACTGGATACCGGTTTCTTCGAACCATAAGATGGTGGCCCACTTCCTCGATATGGATTGCCATCATGATTTACCGGTTTGCCCTGTTACTGGTCTTCTGTGCGTCGGGAACGCTCGCAGCGCAGAACACGCAACTCGTCGCCGAAGGCGCCACGCTGAAGACGCTCTCGACCGAGTTCAAATTCACCGAAGGGCCCATCGCCGACGCGAAGGGCAACGTCTTTTTTACCGATCAGCCTAACGATCGCATCATGAAATGGAGCGTCGACGGCAAGTTGTCCACATTCCTGAAACCCAGCGGACGATCCAACGGGCTGTACTTTGATCGCGACGGTTCGCTACTGGCGTGTGCCGACGAAAAGAACGAGCTTTGGTCGATCTCCATGGATGGCAAGCACAAGGTGCTCGTTGACGACTACGACGGTAAACTGCTGAATGGCCCCAACGATCTGTGGGTGCGCCCGGATGGCGGCCTGTACTTCACCGACCCGTATTACAAACGTGGCTATTGGAAACGTGGCGAAATCGAACAGAGCGGCCGCTGCGTGTACTATCTGTCGCCCGACCGCAAGCGGCTCGCGCGCGTTGTTGACAGTGTCAAACAGCCCAACGGAATCGTCGGAACGCCCGATGGCCGAATGCTCTACGTTGCCGACATCGGCGACGGGAAAACGTACTCGTTCAAGATCAACAAGGATGGATCGCTGTCCGACAGAAAGCTGTTCTGCGAACTCGGATCCGATGGTATGACGATCGACGATCAGGGAAACATTTACCTGACCGGCAAAGGCGTTCACGTCTTCAATTCGAAAGGTGAAAAGATCCACCACATTGAAGTCCCCGAAGGCTGGACCGCCAACGTCTGTTTCGGCGGCCCCCAATTCGACACGCTCTTCATCACTGCCAGCAAAGGCCTGTACGCTCTGAAGATGAACGTCCGGGCAGGTCTTTGACGATCCGGCCACAACACAAAACTCTCCACCGCCTCAGGACTCGCCCCGTGAAACACCTCGCCTCCCTCCTGCTACTTTCTGTTGTCGCGCTCGGTTTCGTTCTGCCGGAACCGACTTCAGCAGCCGACCGTCCCAACATTGTCTGGATCATCGTGGAAGACATGTCGGCCAACTTTGGCTGTTATGGGGAAGACTCGATCGAGACGCCAAACGTTGATCGCCTTGCTGCGGAAGGCATCAAGTTCACCAACGCCATCGTCACGGCGCCGGTCTGTTCGACGTGTCGATCTGCATTCGTCACCGGCATGTACCAGACTTCGATCGGCGCCCATCATCATCGATCCGGACGCGGACAATTGAAGATCGAATTGCCGAGGGATGTGGTGCCGGTGCCGAAACTGTTTCAGGACGCCGGCTACCACGTTACCAATCTTTCGACCGAACAGTTCGTCCGCAGCGATCAGGACGTTACGACAAATCCCAAAGCCAAACTCGCCAAGACCGACTACAACTTCCAGTGGGATCGGTCGATGTATGAAACCGAACACTGGGGTGCACGTAAGGAAGGGCAGCCCTTCTTTTGCCAGATCCAACCCCGCGGCGGCAAGCTCCGAGGCAAGGGCGACACCAACCGCTGGCCTAACCGAGCGAAGGCAGTTCTCGGTAGCAACACGCCCGAATCCGCCGTCAAGCTTCCGCCATACCTGCCCAACGATCCCATCATCCGACGGGACTGGGCTCATTACCTGGACGCATGTCGCTACAGCGACTGGGAACTGGGACAGATCGTCCAGCGACTGAAGGACAGCGGTGACCTGGAAAACACCTACATCTTTTTCATCACCGACCACGGCATCAGCCATGTCCGCAACAAACAATATATGTACGAAGGCGGTGTGCACGTCCCCTTCATCGTCAACGGCCCCGGGCTTAAACCCGCCGTCAGGACCGACGTGATCGAACACATCGATATGGGAGCCACTTCACTGGCGCTGGCGGGTATCGATATTCCCGCTGCCATGCAATCACGAGACATATTGGCGAATGACTACCAGCCACGAGAGTATGCTTTTTCGGCACGCGATCGATGCGACGAAACCGTCGACCGGATGCGATGCGTCCGCAGCGAACGCTTCAAATACATTCGCAACTTCCTGCCCGAACGGCCGTACCTACAGCCGAACCGCTACAAGGACAACAAGCCGATCATCAAAGCCATGCGGCGATTGCATGCAGAAGGAAAGCTGAATGCCGCCCAGTCCAGAATCATGGCCGATTCGCGTCCCACCGAAGAGCTCTACGATCTGCAAACAGACCCGTTCGAACTCAACAACCTCGTGGCAGACCCCAAATTCGAAAAGGTCCTGGACAAAATGCGAACGGCACTCGCCGACTGGATCAAACACACCGGCGATCGGGGCATGAAGCCCGAGGGCCAAATGTACGACAGCGACATGCAGGCCTACATCAGAGGCGACACGACCTCAGCCATGGGCAAGCAGCTACTGGGAAACATCGCCTTGATGAAAAAGCTGGAAGCCGAAGGCAAGTAACTCGTACACAACCACCCCGACCTCGCGCAATGCCTTGCCCGAAGCTGTTACCGTCCGCGTCGCATCTGCCAGGCTCGTCACAGTGCAACCGAGAGTGTTCCCGCATCGCTCGCAGTCTGCCCCGTGAACGACCTGGCGTCCGGTCGTCCTTTGCCGACGTTGATCGTGTAGGTTCCCTCCGCATAAACCGGCGGCCGGAAACGATTCGACCTGGCTCGAACTGTGTAGAGGATCTCCTTGCTGGCTTCATGAATGACTTGCACTACGGGTCGATCCCCATCGGCTGCGACAATTTCCGGTAGGTAACCGACCGGTGTTCGACCATCGTTGTCTTCCATCTTGACCGTAATTGGCCAACCAGGAAACTGCGCCGCGTCACCGTCACGCACGTCCGCGAACCGATGCCAACACTCGACCCGGATCGTGCGATCCAGCTTGTTGAATCGACAGAGCCCATATCCATCCGCTCGTTTTGTCTCGTCACGACGGTCCTCCGGGTTGGCGTACGCCATCATGTGAATACGATTCCCCAACCCGTCAAGGAAATCACCCGTCCACGGTAGAGGACTACCGGGCACAGGGTTTGGCCCCGCCTTTTCATCTTCCGGGTGCCACCAGCGACCGTAGATCGTATTAACAATCGCCGGACTGGTGAATGCGTACGGACCATCCCGGTGCGCATCGATGCCATGCTTCACCATCACGGAGAGATGCTGATCTCCACAAAGATGAGGCGCCCACGCCCGTCGTATTTCCGTGAGTGCATTGTTGCGACCTGTTTGCGGCCACGCGTTGCTATCCAGATCCGCCAGCAGGCGATTCGATTCCTGACCATGCAGATGAACGGCACCGCAGAACGCAGTCTGTGACAGGGCACACTTCATTTCAGCTCCTGTCCAGTCCTGCCCCCACGCATGCAGGAATTCGAGCTGTCGGTCCCCCAGCAGTTTCAGCCCCTCGACATCAACCGCTTTGCGATCGTACTTTGGATCGTTGATATGGTCCGGCCGAGGTCCCATCTTTGGAATTTTGCCTTCCGGACCGCTCTTGAATTTGCGGTCTTCCAGAATGGCAAAGTCCACACCACCGACGCGCAGATTTGTGTAGTACACCGAAATGCCACGTTCGATTGGTGTCGGATCATAGGGATCCGGCAAGTGCCACGTCTGGCATCGCTGAACCATGTTCACGTACTTCGGAGGATAGTAGTAGCCGCCGGTCGGTCCCGCTGGCGTTTTGGCGACTTTGCCGTTCTCACCCCAAATGTTCGCCTGCCCAACGTCGTGGTCATCGGGAATCGTGATCACCGGCCGATCACGAATGATATCGCGGAACTGGATGCCCCATTCGATGAACCCAAACGTATGCTCGGTGTGGTGGTACGACTGATCGCCAGCAAAAAACAGCACGTCGGGATTCTGTCGCTTGAGATTCTCAATCAGCTTTGGCCGAGGCCCCGGCGTACGACTGGAATTGCAGGACAGATTGCCAATCACGATTTCATTCTTGTCGATCGGATCCTTGCGGATGAGCCCTTCAAATTCCGCCCGCTCGCCATGGCGAACACGATAGACTACATCCCGGGTGTTGTCCCAGTCGTCGATGCGAAAATGAGCACTCCAGCCGGGAACCAGAACTTCCTGCCGGGCGACCTCCGTCCACTCATTGCCATCCTGAAACTCCAGTCGCACGACTCGCGCTTCGTTCGGCATCAGCGGATACAACTGCGCCGTCATCTTCAACACACCGCGATCATGTGTGTAGAGCGCAAAGGCGACCACCTGGTCACGAGGCACATTCAGACCGCGATTCCTGATCTTCCACCACTCGCCAGTCGATTTGGATTCCAGTTTCGGAAAGCCCGGAAAAACGGGTTGCGCATCCTGAGCGGCAGCCGTAAACGTGAACAACAAAAGCGCAACAATGACGGAACGGATCATGGTATTTCCACCGGGACTAGACAGACGACGCGAAGCGGAGATTGTCACGTTCAAGGGTCGCCACGTCAAACGGAACGGATTCCATTCCAGCCGTCACGAGTCGATTTCACCGGACATCGTTACCAATCTATTTGCAAACGCGGGCGATGAATTTCGAAACCACGTCAACACCCTCCTGCCAGTTCTGCGCTTCGGTGCGGCCCGATGACTTGCGAGGCTTGAAGCTGTGATCGCCGTCCTCCAGCCAGCGGAGCTTGATTTTTTTCGCCAGCGAGTACGTCTCGACTTCCTCGGGCTTGCCGAACGTATCGCGCGTGCCTTGCACGATCAGCGTCGGGGTTCGAATCTTCTCAAGGTGAGCCGTCCGCAGCTTTTCGGGCTTACCAACGGGATGAAAGGGGTAGCCCAGACACACAAGCCCGCAAACATCGGATTCATCCGCAATCAGACTGGCGATGCGACCGCCCATGGACTTGCCACCAATCACGATCTGCTTGCCTTTGAAAGCACCAATTGCCGCATGCCATGCCTCACGTAGTTTTGGTTCGCGGTCGGGACCGGGTCGCTTTCCGTCCGTGCGGCGACGCGCCATGTACGGAAATTCAAACCTCGCGACGCGGACCCCACCGGCGGCGATGCCCTCGGCGAAGCAGTCCATAAACGGCGTATCCATCGGTGCGCCCGCGCCGTGAGCAAGAATGAAAACGGAGCTGGCCCGTGCGGGACCATTCAACAACATTTCGGATTTTTTCATCTGCAACCTAGATGCGGCAAAACCAATTCCAGCCGAACGATACCAAAGCTGTGCATGAAACGGCAATCGTCTACAATTTGAAGGCTCGCTGTCAACAATTCTACGAACGCTCATCGAACTGTGAACGCTGAACGATCCCGGGGCGCAAAGTGCTACATCGGATGCCCGGTCTGGGCTTGCGAAGGCTGGGTGGGCACGCTGTATTCGACGAAGAAACGCCAAACGTGGCCCGACGAGTATTCTCAGGTCTTCAATACCGTCGAAGGCAACAGCACGTTCTACGCGATGCCCACCATCGACACCGTCGAACGATGGGCTGGCGCAACCCGACCGGGCTTTCATTTCGCGCTGAAATTCCCTCGCGTGATTACTCACGACGCAAGGCTACAGCAGGTCGAAGACGAGACACGACAGTTCCTTTCTGCGTTGAGCGTCTTACAGCGAGCGGAACGACTGGGCCCCACGTTCCTGCAACTGTCACCCGCGTTTTCCGGTCGAAACTGGTCGGCCCTGGAAAGCTACTTGCGTGCATTGCCGCGTGAAATGCCGTTCGCGGTCGAAGTGCGACACGTCGACTATTTCAATCATTCCGAACACGACGACCGGCTGAACGAACTGCTATTTGATCTGGGCATGGATCGCGTCGTGTTTGACAGCCGCGCGCTCTATTCGGCTCCACCTTCCGACGAACACGAAGAAGCTTCGCAGTCGAGAAAGCCCCACTTGCCCGTGCGTCCCATCGCCGTTGGTGATCGCCCCATGGTTCGCTTTATTGGGCGGGATCGTGTCGAGGAAGTGCAGCCGTGGATCGAAGAGTGGACGCCCGTCGTCGCCGAATGGATTGACCTCGGCAAGACGCCCTACGTCTTCACGCACACTCCCAACGACTTGTACGCGCCGGAATTCGCAAAACGTTTCCACGCCGAACTATCGTCACTCGTACCATCGCTGGCTCCGTTGCCGGAACGTTGGCCGGGCCAGAAAGTACAGCGTCAGCAGTCCCTGTTCTGATCCGCGCGAATGCGGCCACTCGCAGAAAAGGGAATCAGATTGCGGCGACAGGCTTGACCAGTTCGCTGACAACCGTCGCAACGTCATACTCGTCGGTGGCGATGGCAAGATCCAGATCGTCGGCGGGTTCGGTGTACAGATCCTGCAGGAACGCGGCGAGTTCATCGAGCACAAAGTCCGTCGCCGTTTCCGGCAGACTCGGCGCCAACTCATCAACGACGACGGGTTGGATCAGTCGTACTCGCTCCTGTCGTGCAATGGTTGCGTACACACGAGTCGAGCTCAATTCGCTGTCGGTTTCCGTCGGCGGAACCTGACTCGTAACGACCAACGCCTGGGCGTCCATCCCGAGCGGAATTGAGTGCGCCGCGTTGATGCCTCCGATGGAGTCGGACCCGGAAATCGTATTCACCGCACCCGTCGTGATGGCCGCGCGAAGTTGCGGTGCGGTGAGATCCGGGTTCGCGGAGAGTATCAGCGCCGCCAGTCCCGACACGTACGGCGTCGCCATGCTCGTACCGCTCAGGTAGCTGTAATTGCTGTTCGTCAGCGTGCTGTAGATAGTCACACCCGGGGCATCGACCTGGATGGCCTTGGAATCCCCCACGCGATTGCTGAACGATGCCAACTGATTGCTGTTGTTGTGAGCTCCAACGGAAATCAGGTTCTCGTAGACGCCACTCTCAAATCCCGGGTAGCCGGGAACGTCTTCGCCCTCGTTACCGCTGGCCGCAACGACGAACACATTGTTGTCCAATGCATAACGAACCGCGGAGAGAATGCTGGTACTGCGACCACCACCGAGGCTGAGGTTGATGACGTGTGCCCCGTTGTCGACCGCGTAGCGAATTCCCTGAGCAACATCGAAGGTCGAACCGGTACCCTGATCATTGAGCACCCGGATGGGCATGATCTGCGAAGCGTACGCTACCCCCGTCCCACCAATGTCGTTTCGTGCGGCCGTGACGATACCTGCGACGTGAGTACCATGATTGTGTTCGTCGTCTGGCGAATTGTCAGTGTCAACAAAGTCCCAGCCGTGCTGGTCGTCGATGAAGCCGTTACCGTCGTTGTCGATGCCATCGCCCGCGATCTCGCCAGCGTTGACCCAGATGCTGTGCAGCAAATCGGGGTGGTCCAGCTGAACGCCTGTGTCGATGATTGCCACGGTGATACCTTCGCCGGTATACCCAGCCGCCCATGCCTCGGGCGCGGCGATTGCGTTGAGCCCCCATTCGCGTGAGCCACCGAAGTAATCCACGTCGACCAGCGGTGACGTGTCGATGGGATCGTCACTCGGCGGATCCGTGAGTGGCTCCTCAGGGACATCCGGCGGTTCGCCGGCGGGCTCTTCAACCGCCGCCGCAACGACCTCCAGGTCGTAGTCACTACCGTCCGCCCCGAAAGGCGTCACCAACAGGTAGTAAGTTCCCGGTTCCAACACCGTGTCAATATTCTCTTCGACCACCCCGGTGGAATCCGACTTATCCAATTGGTTCTGATCAGAAGAGTAGAGAAACAGATCCAGGTCCGCTGTCTGTCCGGTCAGCAAAATCTGCGTGGAGGACCTCTCCTCCAGTTGGAACTGATAGAAGTCGACCGTATCTATCGGCCCGACGTAATCGGAGGCTTGCTGCTGTTCGGTCACGATGCCAAGGTCAAGCGACTCGGCAAATGTGTTCCCGGCCAGGTCGGGCCCAGCCCCGACGTCGGACTGCAAATCGAGGACGTAGGTGGTTGCACTCAGAAAGTGGTAGTTCTCCACGACCACGAAGTACTCGCCTGCATCGAGCACCGAGGCGAACGATTCCGACTCGGCGCCCCAATTCTTGGACTCCAAAACGGTCAGTTCATTGGTATCCAGCAAGTAGAGATCTGCATCAGCCGCCATTCCCGAGAGCTGAACAGAAACGAAAGCCTCCGTCTCCAGCTCAAACCGGAAGACGTCGCGATCGTCATGACGACCGACGTATTCGTCGGTGAATTGCCTCGGACCGTCCAGCTTGCCCAGATCTCGAGCCGTGAGCGTAGAATTATCGAAAGCGAGGAAGGCATGTTCGGTGACACGGGCGTCATCAACAACTCCACCAGCTCTCACTGCAATGCAATCGGAGTCCGTACAGTTCGCCGACAGGACAATTCGCCCCTCGAAGAGTTCGTACGATGGATCTCTATTCTGTTCCCGCCGCATAGAAGAGATTGGCCCGTTACAGATCGCCCGAAGAAATCGCCCGAATGGACTTTTGTCGCATGAGTCCTGTTCGGCAGAACTCCTGCCAATCCCCGGGAACGCCCCGGCAGAGTACTCAGCAGAACTCTACGTCACGGGAGTCCGAGGGCGGTCGCCGAGTCGATTTGGAAAGCGATTTCCGGATGGCAGAGGGCGTTGGCGTTTCGTCGCAAGCACCCGATCTTGCCTTTTTGCAACGCTGCCACGCCGGCGTTTGGATTCTGACTCACAACCCAGATGGATGGTTGCGTCGAGGAATCCCCAGAATTTCGCTGGAGATCGCACTATTTTGGCTACAAGGCGTCGGTCTGATGTAGATGCACTCCGTTTCGCTCGTTTAAATTCCTATGTCCCGAATTCAATGCGGTACGGTCGGGAAACCAGAAAACAACTTCTCTACGGAGCAATTCTCATGCAAAAGACAACAACATTCCTGACTGCCACGATCGCAATCGCCGTGGGCATGATGATGACCGGGGATGCATTGGCTCAGCCACCCGGAGGTGGTGGAGGTGGCCGTGGTGGCCGCGGCAACTTTGATCCCTCAAGCATTCTCGAGCGATTCGACGAGAACAAGGATGGAAAACTGTCACTGGCAGAAATGCCCGAGCGTGCACAGGGAATGTTTACCCGAGCTGACGCCGACAAGGATGGCTCCGTGACTCTCAAGGAACTTGAGACGATGATGGCCGAGCGAGGTGGAGCTGGCGGTCGCGGCGGACGCGGTGGCGAAGGAGGAGAAGGCGGCGGTCGTCGTGAGCGTGGTGGCGAAGGTGGCCGCGGCGGTCGTGGAGGAGGCCCCGAAGGTGGTCGTGGTGGTCGCGGAGGCCCTGAAGGTGGTCGCGGCGGCCCCGAAGGTGGACCTGGTGGACCGGGTGGCGAAGAGTTCATGCGAGCCATGATGCTGCGTATGCCAATCATCGCGGCACTGGACGTAGACAAAGACGGAGAGCTGTCCTCCAAGGAAATCGAGAACGCAGTTGCGGCTCTGACGAAACTCGACAAAAACTCGGACGGCAAACTGGCCGGTGACGAGATCATGCCTGAGCCTCCCGAAGGAGGTCGCGGCGGATTCGGCGGAGACCGTGGCGGTCGCGGCGGATTTGGTGGCGAACGAGGTGGTGGTCGTGGCGGTCGCGGCGGCGGCGGCGGCGGTGGAGACCGCCCCCAGCGTCCAAGTCGACCTGAGTAGTCGGACCTGAGTAGTCGGACCTGAGTAGTCGGACCTGAGTAGTCCGATCAATCACTCGTAATGAGTTGATCGAAAATAGAATCCCAAACAGGCTCGGTTAAACGCCGAGCCTGTTTTCGTTTGCCGTTAGGCGAAGCGATTCAGCGACGACGCTTGCCCTTTTGCTTCTCTTTGTACAACGCCTTTCGCTCGGTCTTGCGTTTTTCTTTCTTCTCTTCCTTTTCTTTCAGCTTTGCCTCGACCTCGACCTTTTCCGCTTCCATCATGGCGGGCGTTTCCAGAGTCATCGGGCCCAACTGCCCGGACCTGAATTCGGTGAGCAGAATACGTGAAACGCGTTCGTAGTCGATGACACCGCGTTTGTTCAAACAACCTCGCCGTTTGCCAATCCCGTCCATCAATTCCAGTGCCGTGGTTGGAACCGGGTCCAACGAATAGCGTTCAACCAGCCGATCCCCGTACGATTCCAATAGATAACCAGATGCGTGGTAGGCCACATCCTCGTACTCCATCGCCGTATCCCGAATCGAACCGATCGCCGCCAGCCGATAGCCGCTCTTTTCGTTCGCAACGTTCGGCCAAAGTACGCCCGGCGTGTCCAGCAGTCGCACACTGTTGGGTAACTTGATGCGTTGCTGGGCTTTCGTGACCGCCGGTTCGTTGCCCGTCTTTGCCACCTTACGACCTGCAAGGATATTGATCAGCGTCGACTTCCCAACGTTGGGGATTCCGCAGATCATGGCCGTCACGTGCTTGCCCACCCCGTGACGATGCGGAAACATCTTCAGGCAATCGTCCGCGATACGGCGAATGTGTGACGGTTCCTGTGTCGTCACCGCTCGAGCCCTGATGCCTTGCTGGCTATCGAACCACGCTTTCCATTCCGCAGTTTTGTCCGGGTCGGCGAGGTCACTCTTGTTCATGACCTTCAGGCAGGGCTTGTCACCTCGCAACTCCGCCAACATCGGATTCTCGCTACTGTACGGAATCCTTGCATCGAGCACCTCAATGACAAGATCCACGCGAGGCAGTATGCCTGCCATCTCAACGCGAGCCTTGTGCATGTGTCCGGGAAACCACTGAATGCCCATTTCCAACTACACCATTTCGTATTCATCAGGAATCGCTTCGCCGTTTGCCAGAGCGTCCTTCAGGACGCGAACATGTTTGCACTGGCCTCGGTAGGAAAAGCCGCTGCACGAACAGACGACGTCCGGCCCATCGACTTCCACTTCATAATACTGGCCCGCCTTGCTGCTGGCGATGCGATAGGTGGTCGACTCCAGCGGTGGCGACAAGGCTCGGGCGAGTGCGCGGATCGTGTCCATCTTCGCCTTCTTGGGTTTGGCCAGCGGATCACTGGCTGTTATCGGCACGCTTTTCGCCTCGTTTGTGTACGTCGCGACCGCTTCGCCGAATGCCGATTCGACTTCCTTGACACTGAATTTGTCGCTCATCTCCACGTCGATTTCACCAATCAGCTTTTCCAGTTCCGACAGGACATCACCGGTCGCTGCCGGGTCGGACAGTGCGTTTCCATCCACGACCGCACTAATGAGTGTGCTCTTGGCTTCCAACACCTGCCCCACAAATTCATCGATACTGTCCGCAGCCTTGAAGTAATAGACGTTGACCGGGTGAGTCTGACCGATCCGATACGCGCGATCTTCTGCCTGCCAATGGTTGGCGGGAACCCAGTCCAGATCATTGAAAATGACGTGCCGGGCTGCCGTGAGGTTGATTCCAACTCCGCCAGCAATCAACGTCGAAAAGAAGACTCGCACGTCATCACGATTTTGAAAATCATCGACGGCCTGCTGTCGACGCTCCGCGGGCGTACCGCCGGTCATCCAGCGAACACCGTAAGCCTCGAAGTCTTCGCAGAAAGTTTCCACCACTTCCTGGAAGCACGAGAAGATGACGACCTTTTCGCCCTGATCAAGAATCCCCTTCGCAAACTCGATCGCATGCTTCATCTTGGCACCGGCAATTTGCGAGCGAATCGGCGCCAACCGCGCCAACAACTTTGCTCTCGAAACAGGCGGCAACTTGCCTTTCCGCTCCTCCGGCGGCACATCCGCGATGGTCTCTTTCAACAACGTCGCCAACACGCGACGCATACCGCGACTTTTGGACGCCGCCACATCCACATTCAGCCACGTTCGCATCTTGCCGGGAAGATCGAGCACCTCGTCCTTGGTGCGGCGCAACATCATGCCATGTAACTGCACGGTCAGTTCATCGAGATTGCTGGCACCTTTCGTTTCCCATCCAAAGTCACCCTGATACGCATCGCAGTATCGCTTGGCATAACCAAGAAAGCTCTTGCCCAACGGGTGCCCAACAAGCTGCAGCAGAGTAAACAGGTCCCGCGGACGATTCATCATCGGCGTTCCTGTCAGGCAGTGCACCATCGGCCCCATGGATGCCGCCACCAACGTGCTGGCCGCCTTGCTCCGCTGGGATTTGTAGTTCTTCAGATAATGGGCTTCGTCAAAAATGAAACCGGCGAATGGAATCTTCGCCAGTCCCGCGCCGTGTTTCTTCACGATGTCATAATTGATGATGGCCCAACCGCGGAACGCCTTCCCGGGCAACTTCGACTTACTGTCCAGGATGACGATCTCTTCGGGCGACGCGAACGCCATGCCGATTTCGCGGCCCCAGTTCCGCTTCACCGACGCCGGGCAGACGATCAACCAGGGCCCGTCCGGCTCGGCCTCGCGCATCGCAATCAGTGACTGCCGCGTTTTGCCCAACCCCATGTCGTCCGCGAGAATGGAACGTCGCCTCGCCAGCAGAAAAGCGATCCCCTCGACCTGATGCGGAAAGAGTCCCTCCGCCAGTTCCTTTGCCCGGTTGAGTGCTGCGGCGGAGACTTCCTGGGAGGGCGGGCGTGACATGCAGTCGAGTATACGCGGAATGTGCCGCCAGATCAGTTACCGTTTGGCCCGTTTGCGACCAGGTCGCGCGACTGGAAAGGATCAGTCACCACACGGAATCCCATGTTCCCTAGTCCAGTATCCGCTGAATGTGCTGCCGAATCCCCGGATTTCGCACGTACGGATCGTTGTGCTGGATCGCGTATTCTTTCAGGTGGGTCGTCATGGTCCGCACCAAAGCGTCATGTTCCGCCATGCCGAATCGATTGACGACCTCCTGCGGATCGCTCTTGAGATCAATCAGCCATGGTTCGTCAACGGAGGAGAACACAAGCTTATGCTGCGCGTTGATCACGCTGATCCATGGAGTCCGCCCGGAGGTGCTGCGGACGATGGCCAGATCGCGCCATGCGTCGGCCCTGCCATTGGCCACTCCGCTGCCTTCGCCGGCAAACAGTTGCGAGGCATCTCGTCCATCTACCGGATGGGGAACGTCCACACCCAACATGCTCATGGCCGTTGGCAGGAAATCGATGCAAGTGAGTGCTTCGTCAATCTTCGTGCCCGCAGGAATCTTCGCAGGACAGTACATGAGAAACGGAATCCGCGCCGACCCTTCGTAGGGCACGCCCTTGTTCAATCGTCCGTGCTCGCCACAAAGATCGCCGTGGTCCGAAGTGAAGACGATAATGGTCTGTTCGAGTACACCGTTCGATCGCAGGGTCTCCAGGATCTCGCCGATGTTGTCGTCGATGCATTTGACCATGCCGTAGTACTGACGCATCAGTTTGCGAAGCTGAGCCGGACGCACATTCGCCGGCTTGCCCCAATTCGGAATCTGCTCGGCCGTTCGATTAAGAGTCGCCGGCAAAGGCACTTCGGCGTTGGCGTACATCGTATCGTAGGGCGGACGTACGGTATTCGGTCCGTGTGGATCCGGCAGACTCAACATGTAGCAAAACGGCTTGCTGTGATTTTCATTGATGAAGTCCATGGCCTTGTCGCATAGCCAATCCGTACTGAACGTTTTTTCGTCCGCGCCATCCAATCCGTAGCTTGGCCCCTGGCCATTCCGCGCCGCGACCCTTGGTCCATTGGGAGTGTCTTCGAACTTTTTCCAGTGCCCTCGGTTGAACATGAATCGATTGTCTGCGAAACCGAATTTTCGCTTCGGCGCCCATTGTGGCTTGCCGTCGCCGTCCAGATGCCACTTGCCCGCGAAACCCGTAGCGTAGCCGCGACGACGCAGGAGTTCCGCAAAGGTCACGATCGAATCATCCAAAGGAATGTTGTTCGTCGTGACCGGTGTCTTTTGCGGGTACAGCCCCGACACCAACGACGCACGAGACGGCGAACAAACCGGCGTCGTGGCATAGAAACTGGTGCAGAGCGCACCGTTGTTTGCGATCCAGTCGATGTTCGGCGTACCCACTGCCGTACCACCGTAACAACCAAGGGTGTTGAAATGGTGTTCGTCGGTTTGAATGACCAGCAGATTCCGGGGTTCCACCGATTGAGCGAGAGCACTCCAGCCAACCAGCATGGCAAGTACAACCGCGATTCGTCCTGGCATGCAATTGCTCATTTGTCCGTCGCCTGATCCAGCGCGTCGATGACGCACTTCAGCATGAGAAAAATCTCTCCGGCGTCCTCTTCGGAGATGTCAACGTTATCGCCTTCACTCTTATCCGGCTCGAATATCGCGTCGCTAACGTACTGAAAGACAAACGGCTGGTTGCTGACCTCCAACTCCAGGCCCTCTTCATGATTGTCGCCCTTTTCGTCATGCAGGCCGTCGACCAGTTCGCAAGTCGCATTGTACTGCGCTTCGATTTGCTCATCCGAAATCACCGGCAGTGCATCGGTCGCCGCGTTTTCGAACATCTGATACACAACGTACAACATGTACGTACAAAGGCCGCTGGCCTCCTCGCTGAGATCTTCTGCGAAGGACATGACAAAGCCGATCAAATTCGGCTGGGCCTCGGAAAAGGCGAACATCGCCTCCGCGGCGGAGTCCGGATCCAGTTCGGCCACGGACTGCCAGGTAGTGTCGACAGTTTCAAGTGCGATGCACTCCATTGGATAGCCTTTCAGGCTGATTACTTTTTGAAATGACGGTCAGCAAAATCCATGAACGTCGACCAGTCGAACGGTTCAATCGAGTGCCCACCCTCGCGGATGTGATACCCCACGTCGCCGTCGAGGATCGGTTCCCCAACCGGCGGTGATGCCTCGGAGTCGAGGCCCTTTTTACCAAGTAGCCGATAGACCTCACTGGCGTGATAGGCCGACAGATATTCGCCGCGCCCATCCGCCCATGTATCTTCAACGCCACTGTGAACATAGACGGCGCGAGGTGCAATACAGGCGAGCAACATGTGTTGGTCAACCGGCAGATCGTCTTCCTGTTCGACAAACTTCCACGCATTGCGACATAGCCAGTAGGGAAATCGCGTCACCATCTTCTTCAGGGTTTCGCCCGATTTCCGTCGCCACAGCGCTGCGCCCGCACAACCCGACTGAGCCGAGATTGCCATCGCGAAACGCTGGTCCTGCGCCGCGGTCCACAACGTTGCCTTGCCCATTTTCGAGTGCCCCATCACGGCGACCCGTTTGTGATCGATGTCGTCGTCCTTTTCCAGATAGTCCATCGCGCGGCTTCCGCCCCAAGCCACAGTCGACAGAACTCCCCATTCGTGCGCCTTCGGGAAACTCTGTCCTTTCTGGTTGTAGAACAGTTTGTGAATGCCACCGAGGAATCCGACTTCATTGTGTCCCACCAAATCCTGCTGATACACCGCCACAAACCCGTAGCCTCGGTCAAAGAACTCACCTAGCGGCCAGCCGTTACGAAGTTTGCCCGGTCGCACGATCGACGCCTCAAAGTCCCGGCCATGCGTGCTGTTGAAGCTGTGCTTCATGAAACAGGGGACCGGCTTGTCGGCTTTGTTCGGCACGAACACCAGCACCAGCATTTCCGCCTTGCCGAACTCGTTGGTAAACGTAATTTTCACGTCCTTGCGAGTCGCCTTGCCGCCCATGAAGGACTTGTCTTCCTTGACGACTTCGTGCGTGGTCGTAATGGGCGACTGCGCCTCAGGCACGCGACCATAAATGAGATTACTGAAGAGCCCCATAATCTGCGGACGGCGTACGTTCAGCCATTCCTCCGCCGTCGTCACCTTCTTGCCTTCCGCCGTCAGCAGCAGCGGCGGAAGATCGTACTCCGGCAATCGGGCTTCGTCGTAGTTGACGTCGCGGTCGTATTCTTTGGGTTCTCTCGCCTCTGCCAGGGAAAGGCTGAGCACAACGAACAGCATGAGGTGTCGGGCATACGGGGAAAAATGCATGGGACGCTTTCAATAGAAAATGAGGTCCCACATCGTAGTCTTCACACCGGATTGAATCCAGAAGTGCAACTACGTTCGGCGTTTGCGACGACGACGCCCACACAGACATGCAGTAATGAAGATCCCCCACGTCGAAGATGGCTCGGGCACCGACTGCACTCCAGCCCCCAGCACGAGACCAAAGTTGCGGGACAACGCCAGGAAGTCGCCGAATGTGGTATCGCCGTCGCCGTCGAAGTCGCCTTGCCCCCAGCCGGTCGATGCATCGTTGAAACCATTGGACAACGCAAGAAAGTCATTGAAATCCACAATGCGATCCAGATTCGTATCACCCGGAACCGTGCGGTACAGCGACTCAACCCAACGATCGCGGTCACTTTGACCGACCATACCATCACCGTCCAGGTCATACCCTGAATCCATGCTGTTGCCACGCACCGCCGCGCTGAGCAGGTCCAGGTCCGCGACACTCAAGACGCCGTCACCATCGTGGTCCCCAAGAAATAGAAACTCGATCTGAACATCGTCCAGTTCAACTCCAAGCTCCAACAGGTCGCCCGCATCAATGACCCACTCGAACTGTAGTGCCTCGATGTCACCGAGCGACGAAACGAAAACCGTATGATCGGTCGACAGCTTCGAGCCCTCCCCTGCCGTCAGGTCATCACTGCCTACACGACGTTCATCTGCGTAGCCGTCGCCAAGCCCCTCGGCAAAGTACAAGTCAATCGTCGCCCAATCCGTCGAGTCGGATTCGATCAGCCGCCAGGCATCCAGGTTGTAGCTGACTCGTAGGGCATTCATTTCCGGCTCCGCCACATCAGCTCGAAAACGAATTCGAGCTCCCTCTCCTGTTTCGACATACACGCCGAGGCCCCGATCCGTCGATTCGGCTTCGCCAACATTGAAAATGTGTGGCCCGTCGCCATTGCCCAAGGGCGGCCCATCACCATTGCCCGACGGAGGATCTCCGGCATCAAAATCCACGTTAGTGCGATCTCGATGAACGTGCCCGTAGTGATCGGAAACCATCCAGCCGTCGGGGAGCAATTCAGTCCCGGCTACATCAGGCCCCAAGTCGTCGAAGCTCTGTTGGTAGTCGCCCACCAACGTCGCCATACGTTCGTCCGAAAGCGCGAACGTCACGTTCGACAACAATGACGCAAATCGCTCGTGCTGCAGGTCCGAATGCTCGCCCGGCGATTCAATACCCTGCACGGGCAGACCGGCCGCTTCCATAACCCGCACCATCTCACGATTCCACGGCGTATTCACAAGCTCTTCGGAACCGGGAAACACAACACTGATGCTGGTCAGATGGGCCAGTTCCTCACTTCGCAAGTCGACGATTTCCGGATCCAGGAGATCCCATTGTCGCCACTGTTCGCGAACTTCAGGCAGCCACTCTCCGGTAACGTCAAACGGTATTTCACCCAACAGAGGATGCTCTGGATTGGGGCTTAGCGCATTGGACAACTGTCCGTACGTGCCCATGACAACTCCGGTTGTCTTATAACCAGAGAATTCCTCGGGGAACATGTCAAAGAATTCTTCGAGCGTAATCGCATCCTCATCGACTTCGACACCGTCGGGCAACTGCTCCTCGGAACGTACCAACCCGGAGATGAAGGGAATCGATGGATCGTTAGCTCCCACCGCGCCGAATGTACCAGGCGCATCCAACGGCAATGTCAGCGCCGCGAGCCCACCCAACGAGAACCCCATCGCACCACGCTTACTGCCGGATGCCTGTGTCCGATAGGACTCGTCGACAAACGGAATGACCTCATCGATGAGAAATCCTTCCCAGTCTCCAAAACCTGTCGAACTCTGATAGATCGTCGTGCCAAAATTCGTCTTGCCCGGCATAAAGACGACAATTGCCTCGCGTGATCGCCCCGACGCAAATTCCAGGTCGATGCGAGACTCATCGATGCCGGCTGTCTGTGCCTGCCCACCACCGGCAAACCAGTAGACGACCGGATACTCCTGTTCACTCTGGTGATACCCGCCGGGCAGATAAACCTGAATCTCCTGATTCACGTCTTCCCCAATCAGATTGCCAGCCAGCCGTTCGCTCTCAATCGTGTGCTTGACCAGCTCGCCGCCCCAGGTTGCCGCGTGACAAACAGCCAATAACAGGAATGCACGAAGACAATTCAATGGGAGCACCTGTAGGCCGACACGAACTGCGGCAGTTGAATTGGAACGGAGACAAGTAACCCATGAAGACGTATGAGCCATCCCTCCCATTCTCAATGTAGACCCGAATTCCTGCAAGCAAGCCGTTAGCATGAACTCCATCAAAACTGTTAAGTGACCGACACAAGTGTGTCGCGGACGAACGAAGTTGCCCAAACCTTCAAACAACTGACAATTGAATGGCAGGAACAACAACCGCAACGTTGAAGCTACACCTGGCAGTTCTCACCGAGCAAGTGAAAAGATAAATGATTCGACCAAACGCTTTTCCGACCGGGTAGAGAACTATGTGCGGCACCCTCCATCCTACCCGGATGGTGTTCTCAGGGTGCTCGAACAACATTGCATCACGACGAAACGGTCGCGGATATCAGTGCGGGGACCGATAACCTTGGCTCGATTGTTGCCAGGGCCAGGACGCGGGGGCGTGGCAGTCGAACCCAACGCTGCAATGCGACCTGAGACCAAACCCAACTGGGTTCAAATTTCATGTTCGAATCCGTCGCCGCCACGGTCGAGGCGACGCCACTACCGGACAACGTGATCGATCTTGTCGTCGCCGGGCAGGCATTTCACCGTTTCGACCGCCCCCGTACCGAAGTCGAATCCCAAAGGATAGCTAACGGACCTTCGATTCTGGAGCGGCAAGTGTGTCAATCCGACGCGGATTTTGCGAAGCTCGCTGAGGGGAATCTCACCGCTGCGGTGAATGAATGCGTTCAAAGTGCCGAACAAATCGTCATTCGAAATTGCTTTCTCGTTCTCGGCAGCTTAGTCTGGTCGGTTTGGCGGTCGCCCCTAAAAGAGAGGCCCTTCGAAAAATTCCGAATCGAGTCGTAGGTTCCTAAGACACAATTCGTAAAGCTTTTCCTGAGGGTCTCGTTGGCCAAGAACTTTCAATACCACGAACTCGCCAACGTTGCGGGTTCTTAGCCGCACATACTTGGCCGTTATCAGACGTTGCAAACCGCTGCATTTGAGGAATCACCATGCTCCGTTCATACAGATCCGCCGTCGCTCTGTTCTCGACATGTGTCCTCCTATCATCACCGGCTTACGCTGGCTTGTTCTTTGTGGACACTGGTCCAATCGTGGTTGGCTTTGGGCGGCATACGCTTCAGGTCACAGGCACGATAGATGTTGATTTAACGACAGACGCGGTCCTAGGCAGTGATTTGAGGTTCTTTCATGAATCTGATCCAGGGGTGCAATTGCCGAACATCCCAACGGGCTCGGGGGTTGACTTCGTATTGGCCATGGATGTGTTATTCATCGGTCCAGGGGCTAACATCAACACGGGGTTGACATGGGAGACATTCGAAACAGGCTTTGGCCAGTCATTCATCATTTCTCAGGGTCCCTCATCTGGCGGCCCGGCTTTCCAGGTAGTCCACACTGATTCCGAGCACATCGAATCGACTAAAATCATTGGCGGGGCGCAGGGGTTGAAGTTGGGCACGGTAGCCGTGCCGGAACCATCCGCCTTCGTGTTGTTATCGTTAGTGGGCTTTGTTGGAGTGGGTTCAAGGTGGTGGCGAACTCGTCGAACGCGAATCTAGTCAATCCACTCGTAACCCAAATCAACCAACGGCGGATGTAGTCGCCATTGCGAGCGAGACTCGCACCTTGCTCATAAAGTGTGGCTGGTTCCCACCCAAGGCGTATACGCTCGTTGAATCTCTGTTTTGTCGGTCGGGCGATTCCGACCAAGCCTCGCTCATTGAAGTCGTATCCGAGGAAGCTAAATCCTCGGCTCGTCTTTCCGATAAACGTCTTGTCGGGATGCTGCTGCACTCGTAGCTCATCAAGCGTTTCATTTACAATTCGAACCGCTTTCCGCAAGCTCCATCTGGTGGGAGCCAAAATCACCCAGTCGTCCATGAAGCGGACATAGAACAGACCCGTCGCTTCGCCCCTGCGGTCCAGTACATCCAGGAACAACGCTCCCATCAATGGCGATAGCGGGCAACCGAGCGAGATACCTTGCTCGATGTCTTCGTAGATGCCTCCGTCATCGACCGTGCGACGCATGTATTGCCAAAGCAAATCCAGCAGCCGTGGGTCATCGATGTGTTGCTTCAATTGGTCGAACAAGATGTCGTGACTGATACTGGCATAGTAACTTTTCACATCCGTGCGGAAGACAAACTTGTTGTCAGGAAGCTTGGCAATCACTTCCCGCACGGCGGCCTTCGAACCGCCATTTCCGGTTATGTGTGTGCAGCGTTTGGAGAGCTGCGGAACGAGTCGCTTCGCAAAGACGATGGCGATGGCTTTGAGCACCAATGAGTCGAGTGCAGACCAGATTTCCAGGTAGTCGTCTGTCCGGTGGACTCGGCGGAGTGGCGAGAACGAATAGTCGCCGCGGAGAAGCTGACGCTGCGGATCGTTGTGCGAATAGTTCTCGCGTCGTCTGCACAGCCACGCGAAAGCTTGTTCAAGCACGTCGTCGGACGTAATGTCTTCCATCAAGTTTTCTCACCTCATGCAGTTTGGGGTTTTCTGAACTTGCCGAAGTCACATCAACCGCCGAGCTCAGCTGGGACACATTAAACTCAACGGTATGTCAAACCGACGCGCCGTAGAACTTGTCCGAATCTGCCGAGGTTGTCTAAACCGTTGAGCATAGCGGACTCGCATCTCAGTGATGCTAAGCGCAGCGGTGTCGGGTCGGTCATCGATCTCTCATTGGTCAATAAATCAATAAAGGTCAATAAAGAAAGGTCAATAAAGGAGACAGGTCAATAAAGGGAGGAGAAAGGTCAATAAAGGGAAAGGTCAATAAACAGGTCAATAAAGGGACACCCATTGTTCAGCGCGACCCGAAGCTCGTTCCTTGGCTGATTCGCAAACTGTACACTTGCGACGCGGCGTCAATTTGTCGGCAAATCCACCGAATCGCCCGCGACAACATCACGATCATCAAAGATGGCGCAGCAGCGAACGCAATCGGTACTCACTGGCCGTTCGAAGAAGAGTGTTGTGCTACTCGATACTCAACATCTGAGCGCCGGGGCCGTGTAGATAGCCGACACCACGGCGCGCCGCTTCCCGGGCGAGACTATCCGCTTTGCCGGCTGCCGTCAATAAAGGGACACCCATTATTCAGCGCGACCCGAAGCTCGTTCCTTGGCTGATTCGCAAACTGTACACTTGCGACGCGGCGTCAATTTGTCGGCAAATCCACCGAATCGCCCGCGACAACATCACGATCATCAAAGATGGCGCAGCAGCGAACGCAATCGGTACTCACTGGCCATTCGAAGAAGAGTGCTGAGCTACTCGGTACTCAACATCTGAGCGCCGGGGCCGTGTAGATAGCCGACACCACGGCGCGCCGCCTCCCGGGCGAGACTATCCGCTTTGCCGGCTGCCCGCTTGAAGAGCTTGCCGAACTTCTTCACAAGGTCACACCACCCCTCGGAGTCCACACCCAACCGCACCAGAATCGGAGCCAGATGCGAGGGGATCGAGCCGCGTTTGTCGCGTCGCAACTGACGGCCGGTCCAGTCGAGCAATTCAAAGGTCAATAAAGGGACACCCATTATTCAGCGCGACCCGAAGCTCGTTCCTTGGCTGATTCGCAAACAGATTGCCTGCGACGCGTCGTCAATTGGACGGCAAATCCACCGAATCGACCGCGACAACGTCACCAACACCAAAGACGGCGCAGCAGCGAACGCAATCGTTACTCACTGGCCGTTCGAAGAAGAGTGCTGAGCTACTCGGTACTCAACATCTGAGCACCGGGCCCGTGTAGATAGCCGACACCACGACGCGTCGCCTCCCGGGCGAGACTACCCGCTTTGCCGGCGGCCCGCTTGAAGAGCTTGCCGAACTTCTTCACAAGGTCACACCACCCCTCGGAGTCCACACCCAACCGCACCAGAATCGGAGCCAGATGCGAGGGGATCGCGCCGCGTTTGTCGCGTCGCAACTGACGACCGGTCCAGTCGAGCAATTCCAGATACTCGACCAGCGACATCGAAAGAAAACCCTTTAGGCTTGCCCGACGGTTCACCGGACTCACGTCCGCCCCCACGGCGTCCGTCCGCTCATCAATCTCCAACGGGCTGAGCCAGCCACTGCGCGATCTGCGTCGACTGCGTTCCCAGGCATGCGTCTTTCGCACCTTCGTTTGACGCTGGCCCAGATCATCGATGCGGTCTTTCGCTCCCGTAAACTTCGAATCCTCCGGAGTCTTCGCCATCGCCGCTCGAATGGGATTCAGGTCCACATAGGCCGCACAAGCAAGTAAAGAAGCCTCATCCAGAATCATCTGGGCCCGATATCGACCTTCCCAAAAGCGACCCGTACAGCGATCTTCGCGATTACTGCGTCGAGCGATATTCTCGGCCGTGCACCGCATCCACCAGCTCACATCCGACAATCGCAGCCGGATTTCCGCCAGCCGTTTCTTGTCGCCGGTAATCATGGAGATCTCGAAATCCTCGGGATCGGCAGGCGAGCCATCCTTTTCCCGTCGCTTGGGAAACAACCTCAGCCAGCGTATTGCGACTTGTTCATCGGACCATTCTTTGGCCACATCCGGTCGGCTGCGAAGGATCAGATGCAGGTGGTTGGACATAATGGTGTAGGTGAGGCAATCGATAGCAAAGACGCCGGCGAGAAACTCCAGACGTTGCCGAATCCATTCACGCCGATGCTCGAAAGACTGCCCACTCACAGGATCGTCGCCACAGAGATAGGCCCTGCGCACGCAGCGATTCACCAGATGCAGGATCTGCACTTCGTTTGGGTTGACGTATTCACCACGCGCCTGTCTGGGCATGCTTTATCTGCCTCCAGCTGAAAGAACATGCAGAATCTAACGGGCAAGCGAGCAATGCGTCAAGCCAGACCTTGGGTGTCCCTGTTAGGTCGGCAATTTCGTTTGCCGGTGACGTCGCCATTGTGGGCGGAGCTTTGGCCGGAACCATGGCGCGGCTTGGGAATGTTGGTCGTGGCCTAAATACTGTGCTCAAAGTCGGTCCCAAGTTCAACGCGTTGAAACTAGCAGCCACTGTGGACGGTGCGGTCGCTGTAACTCGAATCGGGCAAGCCGGCCTTGCGTACGTGAAAGGCGAGAACGGCCGAACGGCAGCCTATCTCGGCGAGGCGGCCATTTCAATTTTGGGCCTGACTATGACGAGGCGGACGCCCGCCCGAAGCTTTAGTATCGCCGGAGTCAGGCCCAACGTCGCCAAGTGGAAAGTGAATGCAAATGGCTTAACGAGGACGACCGAAGACCTTGCTGACCTTGCCGCCCGAAATGGCTTGATAATCCCTCCTGATGTCAGATTTGACATTCTGGAAGTAGAAATTGCTGACACTTACTTTGATCTGCGAGTGGGTATCGAGGAGCTTTTCGAGGGAAAGGAAGTCACTACTGCGATCATAAGCAGGCTGGAGGATCGGGGCGGTTGGGTATACTTTAATGACCTCTATCGTAATGGAAAGATACCGGTGGCGATCAACCCCAGAATGGCAAACAGCGACGAGGCACTATTGGCGGTGATGGCTCACGAAGTCTGGGAGCTCGAAGCTCATCGCCACGCTTTCAATATCGGTGGCGGCCGTCTCAGGTATGAAACCTATGAAGGTGCGGCTGACGCGCTCAAGGTCGGTGAAGGTTCTAACTTGCATACACAAGCTTGGGATTTCGCGGATGAGTTTCTTGAAAGTCTGAGGGAATCAGGAGGTGTGCAATGAATACAGACAAACACCCAAGACTGAACAGAAGACTCGCTTCACTCTTTATCATGTACGAGCGCGAATTGCTGACTCGTCGGCAAGTCGCATTGGAATTCTGTGTTGCCCTCATCGAGTTCGAAGACGCTGCCGAGTTTGTTGGTTGCTACGAAAACTTTGCGAAGCAGCCAGCTTGGTTTTCCGTGGCGTTGCTTGAAAAGCTACAGGAAATGCGAGAAATGGACTTTTTTCAAAGATGGACGGGACAGGGCGAATCACGCAGCTCTGAGGAAATATCATCAGACGCACTGGCCCTTCAGAGATTTATGGCTGATAACTTTGAAGTGATGTCCGAACATCTCAAGGCTCGTATCAACGCAAACGACGACTGACCGGAGTCTGGCAGAATGGTGGCGACCCGCGAACATCGACGCGCATGACAAAAGTGCAGACTGGAATTGGATGTCCGACAGGCGGATTGTGCGAATGCGTCAATCCTTGATCTTCGTCGCCGTAGAATCGAAGTTGGATATAGGAATCTAGCTGCCGTGTTGGAATCGGCACAAGAGTCCCTCATCCTGCGCAGTACACCAGGGTTTCGCCAAAGCTCGCATCAGTACGCGCGATCGGGCCGCTTGAAGAATGTTCCAGCCAGCAAGTTTCAGCAAGGCACTGATCGTCACCGCCGGGCGGCCGCGGACTCATGCCCGTCACTCGCTCTATCCTAGACGTAACAGGGACACCCAGTATCTGGCTTGACGCCAGTAATTGTTCAAGCCGTGCCATCTCGGTGATACCCACGAGAATGCACCATTTATTCTGTAAACGCAGGTTTGTTTCTTGTATGTTGAAGTGATGTTTTCATTCCGGTTTCCCATTCTTCGCTAACCTCGACGAGAGGGCCGCGTGTGGTAACACTGCGGCCCGGAAATTGGATGTTTGGCATTAGTAGGTGGCAATAAAGGGCCACCCAATGTTAACGGGGCCGGAAGCGGCTAGAAGCTTATTCACTCCCGCCAATACGCGCAATGCGTTTTTCGCTCGACCTTTTCAGCCAACCGAGAGTTCGTTGGTTGTAGCAAATCGGCCGAGTAGAATGCTGACAACTCCAGGCCAGATCCGCTCTGCATGAAAATTGATGCCAACTTGCCACTCCGCCACGATATCTCCCGCATCCTTGAACGAGCCAAGGCTCTAAGAGAAGTGAAAGACTTGACGTTCACCGCAGAGCTGCGGATGGGCAGTCGACGCCGCATTGCCGACTCGTTAGTCGATGATGTGCTTCCATTAGCAATCGAGGCCAGCCGACGAGCCCATAGCTTAGAGCACTATCCGGTGCAGGTGCTGGGGGGAATTGAGCTCGTCAACAATCGGATAATTGCACAAAACAGGGACACCCAATATTGAGCGCAACCCGAAGCTCCTCCATTGCCTGATTCGCAAACAGATTGCCTGCGACGCGGCGTCAATTGGACGGCAAATCCATCGAATCGACCGCGACAACATCACGATCATCAAAGATGGCGCAGCAGCGAACCCAATCGGTACTCACTGGCCATTCGAAGAAGAGTGCTGAGCTACTCGGTACTCAACATCTGAGCGCCGGGGCCGTGTAGATAGCCGACACCACGACGCGTCGCCTCCCGGGCGAGACTATCCGCTTTGCCGGCTGCCCGCTTGAAGAGCTTGCCAGGACAATAACGGGACACCCAATGTTAAGCACCACCCCGAACCTCCTTCCTTGCCTGATTCGCAAACAGATCGCCTGCGACGCGGCGTCAATTGGACGGCACATCCACCGAATCGACCGCGACACATCGCGAACACCAAAGATGGCGCAGCAGCGAACGCAGTCGTTACTCACTGGCCGTTCGAAGAAGAGTGCTGAGCTACTCGGTACTCAACATCTGAGCGCCGGGGCCGTGTAGATAGCCGACACCACGGCGCGCCGCCTCCCGGGCGAGACTATCCGCTTTGCCGGCTGCCCGCTTGAAGAGCTTGCCGAACTTCTTCACAAGGTCACACCACCCCTCGGAGTCCACACCCAACCGCACCAGAATCGGAGCCAGATGCGAGGGAATCGAGCCGCGTTTGTCGCGTCGCAACTGACGACCGGTCCAGTCGAGCAATTCCAGATACTCGACCAGCGACATCGAAAGAAAACCTTTCAGGCTTGCCCGACGGTTCACCGGGCTCACGTCCGCCCCCACGGCGTCCGTCCGCTCATCAATCTCCAACGGGCTGAGCCAGCCACTGCGCGATCTGCGTCGACTGCGTTCCCAGGCATGCGTCTTTCGCACCTTCGTTTGACGCTGGCCCAGATCATCGATGCGGTCTTTCGCTCCCGTAAACTTCGAATCCTCCGGAGTCTTCGCCATCGCCGCTCGAATGGGATTCAGGTCCACATAGGCCGCACAAGCAAGTAAAGAAGCCTCATCCAGAATCATCTGGGCCCGATATCGACCTTCCCAAAAGCGACCCGTACAGCGATCTTCGCGATTACTGCGTCGAGCGATATTCTCGGCCGTGCACCGCATCCACCAGCTCACATCCGACAATCGCAGCCGGATTTCCGCCAGCCGTTTCTTGTCGCCGGTAATCATGGAGATCTCGAAATCCTCGGGATCGGCAGGCGAGCCATCCTTTTCCCGTCGCTTGGGAAACAACCTCAGCCAGCGTCTTGCGACCTGTTCGTCAGACCATTCTTTGGCCACATCCGGTCGGCTGCGAAGGATCAGATGTAAGTGATTGGACATGATGGTATAGGTGAGGCAATCGATAGCAAAGACGCCGGCGAGAAACTCCAGGCGTTGCCGGATCCATTCACGCCGATGCTCGAAAGACTGCCCACTCACAGGATCGTCGCCACAGAGATAGGCCCTGCGCACGCAGCGATTCACCAGATGCAGGATCTGCACTTCGTTTGGATTGACGTATTCACCACGCGCCTGTCTGGGCATGCTTTATCTGCCTCCAGCTGAAAGAACCGTCAGAATCTAACCGGCAAGCGACGGGGCCGTCAAGCCAGTTTTTGGGTGTCCCTGTTAGGCTGTTATCGACGGACTGCTGAACAACCCTAAAGCATTGTCGCTGCTCTGTCTCGATCGCCGGACATACAAGAACCTGCTGGTCTGCAGCGAACTCTATCGCCAGCAACTTGAAATGTACGAAAGCCGATCGCAGCGCGTCGATGATCGCATCGTCAGCATCTCGCAGCCGCACGTCCGTCCAATCAAGCGCGGGAAGGCGGGACGTGACACGGAGTTTGGCGCGAAGCTATCGCTGAGTGTGGTGGATGGTTTTTCGTTCGTCGATCGGCTCAGCTGGGACAACTACAACGAAGGTCTGGATTTGGTCGATCAGATCCAGCGGTATCACCGTCGTTTTGGCTTTTACCCCGAGTCGGTGCATGTCGACAAGATTTATCGCACGCGATCCAATCGGGCGTTCTGCAAAGAGCATGGGATTCGCATGAGCGGTCCTCCGCTGGGACGGACATCGAAACATGTTTCTGCCGAGGTCAAGAAACAAGCCACGGCCGATGAAGCGATTCGTAATCAAGTGGAAGGCAAATACGGCCAAGGAAAGCGTCGCTTCGGTCTCGGTCGCATCATGGCCAAGTTGGCCAGTACGTCCGCGGCGCAGATCTCGCTCAGTTTCGTGGTGATGAATCTTGAGCTGGCATGGAAGCGGTTTCTTTTTTGGCTTGTGTTGCTGTGCTACGGTTGCCCCCAACATACTTCCACCGGCTGCCGGCGACCCGTCCTCCGTCCCCCAAATCCAGTTGCGACATTTCCAGGCTCGCGCTACCGGCCATCACTTTTTTGTTCAGACTTGTCGGTGTACTAAATCCGCAAACCCCAATTAGTAGCATGAGTTTCGTGAAACATTACGGCCGAAGAAGTTTTTTCTGCTGGCCATATCGTCTTTGTATCGGATGAGCGCCGCGTGTTGCTGACGTGCTGGGAAGTGGTGCGAGCGTGTGCCTTACGAATGACGTGGCGAGGCGAGCACCCGGAAGTGCATCACATCGAAAACGACTACGCCACCGAGGCGACGTTGACCAACGCTGAGATGCAACGAAATCAACACTCGCCTCGAACGTTCGAAGACGCTACCAAAGTACGATGTCATAATTCGGCCAGCGAAACCCGGCAGGTGAATTCTCATCTGCCGATCGCCTTAGGTCGGCGTTTCACTCCAAACGCGCGAAATTATGGCCGGTTGAGTGCGTTGGTCTTATGGCCGAGCGCACTAACCTAATGCGCACAAAGCTGCAGCGGAGATTTGTGAGTCAGCCAAACCGGCCAAAGTCATCGATGTTAGCGGCGGCAAAATAGAAATCGCCAATTGAAAGCCACAAGAATCATTCCACTTAAGAGGAAGCTTGATGGTTCCGGAATTGCCGTAATCCTTACGCTGTCCAAGCGGAAGGACTCTTCCGAACCGCCATATAGATTTGAGACTCGGAATCTCACTTGACTGTCGTTGCTTATGAACGGGGTGATGTCATAGGAACGGACGTCGTTGGCTGATCCAGCAATGCCGGTAATTACTTCAAGAGTAGTGAATGTGGCACCACCGTTCGAGCTCGCTTCAACAGTAACCGCATCACTGGAGTCCACACCGGTTGTTGTATTAAAAGTAAAACCAAGCGTTGCCGTCGTCGCCCCGATGGCAGCGAGATTCACTTCTCTTGCCGCAGACGGGTGCCCGCCGGTGTCCGGTTGGTCATCTAGTACTAGGAATCCACCAGTTACTTGTACCTGACCCGCTGTCGGCCCCATTCCACCGAACTCCGGGTCGACCTCAATCCACGGACCCGACCAATTTGAGTTACCGTCATTGTTGGCGAAGCTCTGGCCGTCAAAGTTGTCAGCAAATACCACGTCTGCTTCTATTTTACTCGTCCGATGCAGTAGCAGAATTCCAAGGACTAGTACGCAACAAATCTTCCGACCGGCCATGAGGGGACCTTTTAGCGTTCAATTTCAGGAAATGGTGACACGTTCAAACCGTCAATTTTAGATGAAGGTGGCATCGAGGACACACCTTGGCGAAGCGAGACTCCGAAAATTCTACGGCGGTGTTGTTGTTTAGTTGATTTTTTGCCCGTTTTTGGAACGGAAATTGAATCGTCGTGTGTCCAACATTTAGAACATCGGATGTTTGATTTTCCTAGCGCCGATTTCAGCCCTCCAAACTGCGTCGGTTTGCTCGACCTCTGTTACGGACGAGCATTTTTTCAGTCCAGCGAACGCCAAGTCTTCTTATCATTTGGCTAAGAATTATGGTCCGGCGCTCGCTTGCCAACGTCCGATGGCAAATCTGCGTCGGTGGCCCGACCTCTGCGTCTAAGCCGGAAGGCGCATGCTCACAGGGTGGACAACCCGATGTCCCGAACGCACCACCGAAACTGACAGAGGTAATGAAGACCTCGGAAGTTAGCGATTCAGGGAAGGCCAATAAAGGGACACCCAATGTTTATCGCAACCCGAAGCTCCTTCCTTGCCTGATTCGCAAGCTGTCCGCCTGCGACGCCGCGTCAATTGGACGGCACATCCACCGAATCGGCCGCGACAACATCACCAACACCGAAGACGACGCAGTAGCGAACGCAATCGTTACTCACTGGCCGTCCGAAGAAGCAAAGTACCTGACCCCGCAGATGGCGGGTCGCTTTCGCCTCGCCCTAATCCCGTATGGAGTGCATTCGTTCGCGAATCGGGGCGGTGTATACGTAGAAAAACCTCGTCGCGTTCGAGTACACGACGAGGTTGTATGTCGGGAAGCTATGATCGAAGAACCGAAGGCTTACTTTGCCTTGGCAAACTTGCCGGACTTCTTCCAGGTGGGCTTGCCGTTTTTCTTACGATTGAATCGACGGGGCTTCTCTTCAAGCTCCGAGTTCGCACCGCCGCGGTCCCACTTCGAGATCCTCAACGGCTGACCGGCAACTCGCAATTGGCGAAGTCCCTGAATCAACTCGTCCGGCAAATCCTGCGGTAGGTCCACCGTGGTGAAGTTGGTTTGAATGTCGATGCCGCCGATTTGCGAGCCGTTCAGGCCAGCCTCGTTGGCGATGGCACCCACGATGTTGCCGGGACGAACACCGTGCACACGACCTACTTCGATGCGGTACTTGGCCATGTGACCGACCGGACCACGCCCGCGCGACTCGCGTTTCTCGAATTTCTTGTCGCGATCGAATCGCTTGTTGCCGCGTTCGAACTTACTGCCACGTTCGAACTTCTTCTGGTGGCGACCTTCCGAACTGCGTGTGCGTCGGTCGTAGCCGCGTTCGCGATGATCGGATCCCCGATCTTCTTCCACTTCGGTACCAGCGGTGGCAATTTTTGCCAGTGCTGCCGCGAGCTGCCCCATGGTGATGTCCGGGTTCTCGGCAACGAACTGGTTGACGAATTCGGTCTGCGTCGTCAGCTCAGCTTCCTTGATGACCTTCGTGAGTTGCTCCTGCAGTTTGCCAACGCGATTCGCCTGAATCATTTCGTTGGTCGGCTTGTCCATCCACGTCATGGGTTGGCCAGTGACCTTCTCCAACTGACGCAGCTTGTACTTCTCACGCGGACCCACGAACAGAATGGCGTGGCCTTCGCGACCAGCTCGTCCCGTACGGCCGATGCGGTGTACATAAACTTCGGTGTCGTGCGGGAAGTCGTAATTCACAACGTGCGTGATTCTTTCGACGTCCAGACCACGGGCGGCGACATCCGTCGCAACCAGAATGTTGAGCTGACCGCTCTTCAGCCTTTCGACGGTCCGTTCACGCTGATGTTGTTGCATGTCGCCGTTCAACGCCGAAGCCTTGAAACCTCGCTGACAGAGGTTCTCTGCCAGGCGAGTCGACATTTCCTTCGTCTTTACGAAAACGATCGTGCCTTCGTTGGGCTCGGATTCCAGAACGCGAGCAAGCAGGCCCAGCTTTTCGCGTGGCGATGCGACACAGACACGCTGCTTGACGGTGGACGTCGTCATCGTTTCGCTGTGGACGGAAATTTGCTTCGGATCGGTCAGATAGGCTTCCGCGATCCGCTTCAGATTTTTCGGCATCGTCGCGGAGAACATCAACGTCTGACGCTCTCCGGTCGTTTCGGCCAGAATCCATTTCACGTCTTCGGCGAATCCCATGTTCAGCATCTCATCGGCTTCGTCCAGAACGAACGAGCGGAGCTGATCGAGTTTCACATTGCCGCGCTTCATATGGTCAATCAATCGGCCCGGTGTGCCCACGACAATCTGGGCACCACGCTTCAGTTGATTGATCTGCGAACCGTAGCCCTGTCCGCCATAGATGGTGGCAATCCGTAGATCGCCCATGAAGCGACCGTAGGTTTCAAAAGCCTTTGCGACCTGAATGGCCAACTCGCGAGTCGGCGCGAGCACACAAACCTGTGGATGAAATTTCTTGGGATCGACACGGCACAACAGTGGCAATGCAAAAGCGGCCGTCTTCCCGGTTCCGGTCTTCGCCTGACCAATTACATCGCTACCCGAAAGAATCAGTGGAATGGTCTGAGCCTGGATTTCCGTCGGCTCGGTGTAACCTTCGGCCTTCACTGCCTCGGCCACTTCGGGCGTCAATTCAAAACTGGAAAAATCTGTCGTCATCGTCATCTAAGCCATTGGTTTGGTTGGACTGCATGCACACCACGTCATCCGCGTGGTTCGGCCGTATTATTTCGCGAAGCTTTGCAAAGCGTTTGCAGATGAGTAAGCAACTGACGCGTCAGCGACTGACCAAATGGGAACTTCTATGAGCCGAATGCGAAGAAGGGACCGTCAGCAAGCGGTCGCTCGTCCTGTAAGGCTATCCCAAGAAGGGCCCTCCGACGAGGGCTAATGAGAAATTTCTCGCGGAAGTTCGACCGAACAGAACTGTCGATCGTCCTCTCAGGAGCTTTCGTCAAGCTGCTTTGTCAAGAGCTACGGACTGAATCGACTCTAGCGGGCGACCGGTCGGATTCTCGAGTTCCGCGGCGACAACTCTTTGCAACTCATCCATTCTGAGTTGGACACTCTTTACGTGAAACTCGAAGTCCTTGTCGTCCAGGTTCGGCGGGACGTAAATCGGCTCGCCGGCCAACAGAATAAGCCGTGAGAATGGCTTCGGAATGGTCAGTGAAGTCCAACTGCCCCGGATGTCCCATGCATTCGAACAGGCGAACGCAGTTGGCACGATTCCGTTACCCGTTCTGGACGCCAGAAACACAATCCCGCGACTCATCGTCCTGCTTGGCCCACGTGGACCATCGGGAGTGATGACAATGTCGTTCTCTCTTGCGGCTCGCAACATTTCGATCGCGGCACGACGTCCCGATCGGCCCGACGATCCGCGCACGGAATTCACGTTCACCGTTTGCAAGATGCTCTCGACAAACGTTCCATCGCGGTGGCGACTGGTGAGCGCAATCGTCCGCGCGTGTTTCCCGCCGAACGCGGCCATCACCGCCGAGTCATGCCAGATGGAGAACAGGAAGCGATCATCCCGCGTCGAGTTGTAGGGATTCACACTCCCGGTATGAAGCTCATAGCGAAGCGTTCTGAATATCGACCAGATTACCGAGCCGGCACAACGGCCGGCAATCTTGACTAGTAAGGGGCTGTGAAACCGCACGCGACGACCTGCTGTGTCGGGACCATGTTTTCTGCAAGAGCGGATTTTCCGCAAGAGCGGCGAGATCATAGCGACGCGTCGCTCTCAAGTCATGAGCAAAAAGTGACCCGGTTCACACATGCCCCTGGCGACGGTGGTAGCATATTGGCTTGCCCGAACGGTCGTGGCTGAAAAACCCGGCAATTCCCCTCTGCAAACGGATGCAAATTATGATTCAACGCGTGACAGCACGCTTCGTCATTCTGCTGACATTTACCGTCCTCTCGTCCGCAACATGGGTGGCAGCAGAGCCGCCTGCGCCAAACATCATTTTGATCATGTGCGATGACATGGGCTTTTCGGATATCGGTTGTTACGGCGGAGAAGTCATGACGCCCAATCTGGATCGCATGGCGGCCGAAGGCATGCGTTTCACCCAGTTTTACAACAACGCCAAGTGCACCACGACGCGGGCCTCGATCGTCACCGGACTCTATCCGAGGTTCCGCAAGCAACACCTGCAACGCGACATGGTGACCATTGGTGAAGTCATGCAGCAATCCGGCTACATGACAGCACTCTGTGGCAAGTGGCACCTTGGCAGCGGCGCAGACCAGCATCCCTTCTACCGCGGCTTTCAGAGTTACTATGGATTGCTGGATGGCTGTTGCAACTTCTTCAATCCCGTACAACCCGATCCGCCGTACAAGGGAGGTCGCGTTCGCAGCTTCGCCATCAACGATACGCCCATCAAGCAATTCCCGGCGGACTTCTATACGACGGACGCGTTCACCGATCACGCCATCAAGGCCATCCACTCGGCGACGGACAACAAGAAGCCATTCTTCGTCCACGTGACCTACACCGCGCCGCACTACCCACTGCACGCCAAGCCCGAGGACATCGCGAAGTATCGTGGCATGTTCAAAAAGGGCTGGGACCAGATGCGTACTGACCGGTGGAATCGTCTGCAGGAGATGGAGCTCACCAACGATGCGTGGAAGCTGTCAGAAGGCGAATCACGATCTTATGGTTGGGATGAGGCGGATCACGATTTCGAAGACCATCGCATGGCGGTCTACGCGGCGATGATCGATTCCATGGATCAGAACATCGGCCGCATCCTCGACACCCTGAAGGAAACGGGCAACGACAAAAACACGTTGATCATGTTCCTTTCGGACAACGGAGGTTGCGCCGAGGAGCCAGGCGGTCGCGATCCGGAAAAACGCAATCCCGGGCCGGTCGACGATTACGTTGCGGTCGGACCATCCTGGGGCTGGGCGCAGAACTCGCCCTTCAAACGCTACAAGAGTTGGTTGCACGAAGGCGGCATTACAACACCATGTATTGCCTGGTGGCCCGGCGAAGTTCCCGCCAATTCGATCAATCGCAGTCCGGCTCACATCATCGATCTGATGCCCACATTCCTGGAGCTCGCGGATACCGACTACCCAACCGAATACAATGGGCACAAAATCCTGCCGGTCGAAGGCATCTCCATGACGCCTTTGCTGCAGGGCAAAAACCGCACGGGGCACGAGCAACTGGCGTGGTACTGGGCCGGCAACCGGGCACTGCGACAGGGCAACTGGAAGCTGGTCTGGGACAAACTAAACCCTGAAAAGCAGTGGGAGCTGTACGATCTTTCGCAAGACCGCTGCGAACTCAACAATCTTGCCAACAGCAAGCCGGAGCAAGTCGCGAGCATGTCGGCAGCGTGGTTCGAATGGGCCGGTGAGATGCAGCTAAAACTGAAGCCAACACAGAAAGCCAGTAAATGAGTTTCCGTTTGCACGACTGCCTGCTGAATCGGCACACCTCCCACTTGCTGGTTTGGGCTGCGCGTCTGTTGGTGCTGATCATGCTGACCAATTGCGGCGCGGCGATGGCAGCCCGGCCCAACATCGTCCTGATTTTCACCGACGACCAGGGCATCAACGACGTCAGTTGCTATGGCAGCGAAATTCCGACGCCGCACATCGATTCCCTCGCACGGGACGGGATGAAGTTCACGCAGTGGTATTCGGCTTCATCGATTTGCACGCCGTCGCGTTACGGACTACTGACCGGTACCAATCCATCTCGCTCGCAGGATGCGCTGCTGGACGCCCTAATGTTTCTCAGCGAGGAACATCGCCAACGGGGCATTCACCCAGGCGAAACCACGATCGCCAGCATGCTCTCCAGCGACGGGTATCGCACGGCTCTGATTGGTAAGTGGCACCTGGGACACGGTGGCAAAAAGTTCCTGCCAACGCACCACGGTTTCGATTCGTTCTTCGGCCACACTGGCGGCTGCGTCGACTTCTACACGATGCGGTACGGCAACACGCCAGACTGGTATCGCGATGAGAAGATCGTCGACATCACGGGCTACGCAACCAACGTCATCACGGACGAAGCCATCCGCTTCCTGGATATGCCACAGACGAAACCGTTCTTCCTCTATCTCTCCTACAACGCACCGCATTTTGGCAAAGGTTGGAATGATGGCGAGTCGAAGCCCGTCAACCAGCTCCAGCCACCTCCGGCGGATCTGGTTCGGGTTTCTTCGATTCAGGACATCACACGACGAAAGTACGCGGCCAAGGTCGTGAACCTGGACGATGCGATTGGCCGGGTCCTCGCATCGATCAAGGAAAACGATCTGGCGGAAAATACGATCGTGGTTTTTCTTACCGATCATGGTGGCGACCCGAAATACGGTGGCGACAATGCGCCGTTTCGCGGCCAGAAGGCAACGCTCTTTGAAGGTGGTATCCGCGTACCGTGCCTCGTCCGCTGGCCCGGTGTTATTCGGCCCGGCAGTGAATCGGATGCCGTGCTGTGGTCAGTAGACATCGCGCCAACACTCTGCGCAGTTTGCGATGTGAAGGCTCCCGCCCTGACTGACGGTACGGATTTTTCTTCCCTGCTTCGAGGCGAAGCTGAAGATCAGGATCGATCAAGGACGCTGTTTTGGGAACTTGGACAGCACAGAGAATTGGCGCGAGGCAGGTGGACCGCGATTCGCGAGGGCAACTGGAAATACGTTCGCGACAACGAGGGGCAGGAATTCCTGTTTGATATCGCCGCGGACAAGAGCGAGCAAACCAATTTGCTGTCTCAGCAAGGTGCGGTAGCTAGCGAACTACGGGCGAAAGCACGTCGACTCTCGGCGGCCTACCAAAACGGGAAGGCCACGTCGGCGCCTTAGAAATACTGGTTCAGGTTGACCTTAGTGTGGCTGAAGGGGTTTGCTAGAATCCCGCCCCGCTTGCTGCTTTCAACTCGCCGGTAGCTTCAGTCTGACATGGTCTTCACGACAGCCACTTTTCTCGTCTTCCTGGTTGTCGTATTCGGCGTCTACTGGTCGCTGGGTAGTCGCACGCACCAGAACCTGCTGTTGCTGGTTGCCGGCTATATCTTCTACGCGTGGTGGGACTACCGTTATTGCTCGCTGATGTTAATCTCGACGCTGGTCGACTACATCTGCGGCATTGGGTGCTCGAAATCCAAAGGCAAGAACCTGTATCTGATCATCAGCCTGTGTAGCAACCTGGGCATGCTGGCGGTCTTCAAATACTTCAACTTCTTTCAGGATTCACTGATCGCGGCGATGGCTCCGCTGGGAATCAATGTCGATCCGGTTTCGCTACAACTTGCGCTCCCTGTCGGCATCAGCTTCTACACGTTTCAGACGCTGAGCTACACGATCGACATCTACCGGGGCAAGCTGCAACCGCACCGTTCCTTGCTGGACTACGCAACGTACGTGTCCTTCTTCCCGCAACTGGTGGCGGGGCCGATTGAACGAGCCGCATCGCTGTTGCCACAATTCGGCGTCGACCGCCGCTTCGATGCCGCCCAGGCACGCGATGGACTTCGACAAATGGTTTGGGGCTTCTTCAAGAAGCTGGTCGTCGCGGATCGATGCGCGGTGATTGTGAACGAAGTCTACGCGAACCCTTCCGCTTTTGATTCATGGCACCTGTGGCTGGCCGCGATTGGGTTTTCCTTTCAGATCTACTGCGACTTCTCCGCGTACTCCGACATCGCCATCGGCACCGCGAGGTTGTTCGGGTTCACGCTGACTCGCAACTTTGCCCTGCCCTACTTCGCGCAGGACTTCACCGAATTCTGGCGTCGTTGGCACATCACGCTTTCGACCTGGTTCCGCGACTACGTCTACATACCGCTGGGCGGCAACCGCCACGGACGCCAGCGACATCTGATCAACGTCATGATTGTGTTCGCGGTCAGCGGACTCTGGCACGGAGCGGGTTGGAACTTCGTGATTTGGGGCGTGATTCACGGACTGTTGGTGATTATTTCTTCGCGTCTGCGACCAACATCGCTATCCGAAAAGGAAGTCCCACTGGGGCCGGGAATTCCGCACATCACCGCGATGCTGCGAAGTTTGCTGGTATTCTTCATCAGCTGCCTGGCGTGGGTTTTCTTCCGGGTAACCGATTCAGTGGAAGTTTGGGACATCCTGCGTCGTATGCTTGTCAGTATTGAGCAGTTTGAATCCCCCCTGGCGTCGGCGTCCGACCTGCAGATTCTGACGAAGATACTCCCGGCTTTTGTCATCATTGAATTTCTGACTCGAGCCTGCACCCACCCTTTGCAAGCTCTGGCGAGAGCACCAAAACCGATACGCTGGTTCGCCTACATCGCGGTCATCTGGGCCACCGTGTATTACATGCCCGACGAAACGGGCGAGTTCGTTTACTTCCAGTTCTAGATTCCGTCCGGCAGTCGCCATGAGCAAGTTCATTCGTGACATCGTGATCTTCTGCAGCATTAACCTGCTGGTGCTGGGCTACCTGTACTGGATCTATGACGTTCCCGGCGACTACCTGGCGTCGGTCAACGACAAGCTGGATCGCCTCGCCACGAAGGCTCCGCCGCGACTGATCTTCATCGGCGGATCCAGTGTTGCGTGGAGCAACGATTCGCAACTCGCCAAAGACACGTTCGGTATCGAAGCTGAAAACTATGCCATCCATGCGGGCATGGGACTGAACATGCGACTGGAGGAGGCGCGACAACTACCCAAGCCGGGCGACACCGTGGTTATCTCGATCGAGTGGGCCGTGTTCAAGGACGATCCATGGACGCGGAAGATGGCCGAGTGCGCGATTGCCTGTCCTCGCATCATGCGATTCATGAACGTGCGTGATTTGAAACTGGTTGCCGATGGAATGCTGCCCGCCTTGAAGATGCCGTTCGTCGCGTTCTTTGACGACTTCAAGAAAAATCGCATGGCGGCGTTCACGCACGCGTCGGCACAAAAACGAAAACAGTGGCGTCTACGAGCGAACTTCAACGAGCTGGGAGATTTCGTGGGGCACCACCCTGCGAAACCGCCAGGCATCGGCGGCAAGTCCGTGTCGTTCTCAACGGATGAACAACTGATCGAGGGCATCGAACTTCTCAATGAGCTCAACCGCGAGTTGAACGAACGAGGAGTGAAAATGTACTACTTCATTCCGATCATCGCGCAGTCGCGCTACGAACAGTTCAAAGAGACCGCCGACTCGCATGTTGCGATATTGAAAGAGAATCTGGAAATCCCGATTCTCAATCCTGATACGTACGCCTTTCCGGACGACTCCTACTTTGATTCGTGTTACCACATGCAGGATGAACCGGGCACGCGACGCACCCAAATTCTGGTGGACGGCCTGAAGCCGTATCTTCAAACCCAATAGTTCGCGACGCTGCAGGAATTCACTGCAAGCTAATTCGTGCGCCGAATTGTGCTCCCTCGTGCACTCGCTGGAATCAAACGTTGCGCGCGGGTAGCCTATGCCGTTTCGAGTTCTCGTACCGGCCCTCCTTCCCAGGAAGAATCATGCGTCACGTTTGCCTCACCCTTCTGCTCGCCACTCTCTCGACCTTTGCCATCGCGGAAGAGTTCGCCGCCCGATCGATCGACCTTGGCATCGTGGTGTCGGACGTCGAGAAATCCGTCCAGTTCTACACGAAAGCAATTGGCATGCAGGAGGTCCCCGGATTCTCCGTACCCGGCGATTGGTGCAAGGATGCGGGCCTGACCGATGGCAAGTCGTTGCAAGTTCGAGTCATGGTGTTGGGCAAGGGTGAGGGAGCCTCCAAAATCAAGCTGATGCATATCCCCGGTGTGAAGACGGAAAAGCCAGCCAACAAATTCCTGCACTCGTCGTTTGGCTTCAGTTACATCACGATTGGCGTCACGGACACCACCGCGGCACTTGCCCGGCTGAAGAAAGCCGGCGTAAAGACCATCAACAAAACGCCCATTCCGCTGCCCAAGCCCCTGCCCTCCAGCATCATCCTGACTGTCGTTCGCGACCCGGATGGAAATCTGATCGAACTGGTCGGCCCGAAAAAGTAACGGGGCTCGGCAACCCCGTGATTTGTGTCGTCGCTTCCCTCTTCGAAAGTAATACACCGTGTTGAAGCTCTCCTGTACCGTTGCGATGACCATCGCGCTGCTGGCCACAAACCTGTTGGCGATCGAACGCGCGAAGCATTCGGCATCCCAGCCGATTCACTGTCAACAATGGGACGTCATCGATGTCGCTTTTGAACTGAAGAACCTGCCCGCCAATCCGACGGATGCAGATTTCTCGGCGACCTTCACGGCAGAATCGAGCGACGGCGAATCAGGCAAACCCCTATCCGCAGCGGGCTTCTTCGATGGCGGGAACCGCTACGTAATTCGCTTTACGCCACCAAACCCGGGCGTCTGGCGTTACACGACGCAAAGCAGTGTCGAAGCCTTGAATGGCAGGTCTGGAGCACTCAAGGTTGCTGCCGGCAAGCCGGGTCGCAAAGGCGGGATCATCGTCGACGAAGAAAATGCCACCCGGTTTCGCTACCAGAGTGGCGACGACTACTTTCCGATTGCGTTTGAATCCGACTGGCTGTTTGCGCTCGATGCAGAAAACGCGGACGACATTCCATTAACGCGAACGTTCGTCGATCAACTGGCGGAATCCGGCTTCAATCAGGTTGTCATGAACGTCTTTGCCTATGACGTGAAATGGCCGAAAGACGAACGGCTGGAAACGCAGTACGAATACGGCAGTCCTCGCGTTTTTCCATTTGGTGGTAACAACGAACGGCCGGACTTCTCCAAACTGAATGTCGAATACTTCCAGCGTCTGGACCGCGTCATCGACTACCTCGACCAGAAGGGAATCGCCGCCCATCTGATGATCTATGTCTGGAACAAACGCGTGAGCTGGCCCGATGCCGATTCGAAGGCAGACAACCGGTACTTCGACTATGTGGCCAAACGTTACCAGGCATTTCCGAATTTGATCTGGGACATATCCAAGGAAGCGCTGGGCTACGGTCATACTGACGTGAACTACATCAGCGATCGCATCGCGCGGCTTCGCGAGCTGGATCATTACAACCGACTGATTACCGTACACGACTATTCCTACTGCCGACGATTCACCGAAAAGGTCGACTTCGTCTCGGTGCAGTTGTGGAGCTCTGAACTTCACAGCGTGATGCGGAAGGTCTGCAAAGACATGCCGAACAAACCGATTCTGAATATCGAACATGGCGGCTACGAACGAGGACCGTATGTCGTTTTCACCGGCAACTACACCTCGCCAGAAGTCTGTCTGGAACGGGCCTACCAGTGCGTTTTCGCGGGCACCTATCCAACGCATTACTGGCAGGGCGCTGCATGGAATGTCGTCGTTCCCGATTTTGGTTCATTGCCGGAGGAGTCGCGTCCCAAGCTGGAATACTATCGGCACATGAACACACTGGTTCAGCGATACCGCCTGGACCATCTCACCGCGGGCGACAAAAAGAGCAACGCCGGCTTCGCACTGCATAACGGTAAGGATCTCTATCTTTACTACGTGCCACGGGAATGCGAGTTTATCGGCATGCGGCTTCCGAAGGAGCTGCGAGGAAAGTCGATGACGGGTACCTGGTTCGACCCGTTTACCGGCGACTTCAGCGAACCGGTCGTAAAAGAAATCGTGCAATGGCCGGCTTTTGAAAAGCCCGTCGACGACGAGTTTCGCATCCTGATTGTCGAGATCCAGTAGATCGAGCTCGTCCGACTGACTACTGACTACTGACTACTGACTACTGACTACTGACTACTAAGTCGCGCGTCAGACCGTTTCCTCGGGCGATTCCACCAGCCGTGTGGCAGCCGCTTCGCCGAAATTCCAAAACAGGCCCGGCCGCACAAGAAACTCGCACAGCGTCGCCGTTGCCAGACCGCCAAGGATGACCGTAGCAACGGGAAAGAGGATTTCCTTGCCGGGCAGGTGTCCGCCAATCACCAGCGGTACCAGCCCGATGCCGGTCGTGAGCGCCGTCATCAAGACGGGAGCAAGGCGTTCAAGGCTGCCGCGCAGGATCATCTCCTGCGTGAAGCCTTCTTCCTGGATGGAATCCAGGTAGGTCGACATCAGCAACAATCCGTTTCGCGCTGCGATGCCGCCGAGTGAAATGAAACCGACCATCGCGGCCGTCGACATCGTCTGCCCGGTCAACTTCAACCCCAGGACACCGCCGATAAATGCGGCCGGCAAGGCGATCAGGATTTGCAGCACGAGACTCTTCGACGGAAACGCGGAATACAGGACGACGAAGACGGCAATCAATGCGACAACGCTCAGCAACAGGATGCGACGACTCGCCTGCTGCTGAGCCTGAAACTGCCCGCCGAACGTAACAAAGTAGCCTTCCGGCAAGTCCAGCCCAGCGACGCTCGATTGAAGATCAGCCATCACGCCGCCCAGATCGCGGCCCTGCGTATTGACCCGAATGACGATGCGGCGACGACCATCATCGCGTTTGATCGTGTTCGGGCCGCCAGATTCATAAACGTGGGCCACCGAGTCCAGCGGAATGCGTTGACCGGAGGGCAACTCCAACGGAGTGCGATGAAAGTTGTCCAGATCGTTGCGGTAAGGCTCGGCCAGCCGCAGCATCAGATCGAAGTTTCGCTGCCCCTCGTACACCTGTGAAACGATGCGACCGTTCATGGCCGTTTCCACGAAGTCCTGCACGAACTGCGCGCTGATTCCGTAATAGGCAAGATGGTCCCGATCCAGTTCGACGCGGAATTGCGGAGTGATATTTTGCTGTTCAACGACGGGCGGCTTAATGCCAGGCACATCCGCAATCGCGGCCTCAATTCTTTTGGCCTCACGTCGTAGCACGTCAAGATCGTCGCCGTAGAGTTTGATGGCGATCTGCGCCGTGACACCGGAAATCATGTGGCTGATCAGGTGATAGATGGGTTGCTCGACCTCCGTTTCCACTCCCGGAATATCGGCGACGGCCTCGGTCAGTTCGTGCTCGATTTCTGCACGAGTCAGGCCACTGTCAGGATTGAGCGACAGCACGTACTCACTTACGTTGACGCCCATCACGTGCTCGTCCTGTTCGGCTCGGCCCGTTCGACAGGTAAACCAGCGCACGGGACCGTCTGGATTCGCTTCCGACTGCAGCAGTTTCGAGAATCCGGAATCCGCGATACGAGACAGTTCACGGCTCAATTGGAGTGAAGTCCCCGGCGGTGCAAACAGATTTACCTGCGCCGCTCCCTCGTCGAATTTGGGAAGAAAGTCTTTCCCCATCTGCACGGCATAGACAACGCTCAGCAGGAAGCCCAGCAACACGACCGACAGCGAAATCGTCGTGCCCATTGGCCGCATGCTGAATTGAATGAGGGGCGTTGCGATGCTCTTGAGCGTCCTGAGCACCATTCCGTCTCGCGGCTTCGCGGTCACGTTGGCGTTGGGCAACAGGTAGTAAGACAACACGGGCGTCACCGTCAGCGAAACGACCGTGGAAGCCAGAATCGACACGATGTAGGCGACACCCAACGGCGCGAACATGCGGCCGGCGATGCCACTGAGTGCAAACAGCGGGGCGAACACCACGATCACCAGAATCGTGCTGATGATGATCGCGTTCCGTACTTCCATACTGGCGTGAAAAATCACCGACAACACGGGCCGCGGATTGGAGGACGCGTGATTCTGCCGGAGTCTTCGAAAGATATTTTCGACGTCGACGATCGCATCATCGACCAGTTCCCCGAGTGCCACCGCGATGCCGCCGAGCGTCATGACATTGATGGTCATGTCAAACCAGCGGAAAATCAGCGCCGTGACCAGAACGGAAAGTGGTATGGCCGTCAGCGTGATGAATGTCGTGCGGAAGTTCAGCAGGAACAGGAATAACACAATCACCACCAGAATCGCGCCGTCACGCAAGGCTTCGACAACGTTGTGAACGCTATAGTCGATGAACTCCCGCTGCTCGTAGGTGGATTCAACCCGGACATCCGTTGGCAGGGCCCTCCGCAATTCCGCCAACGCAACATGGATGAGCCGCGTGACCTCCCGCGTGTCTGCGCCCGGTTGTTTCTGAATGGTCAGCACGACAGCATCCCGTCCATTGACGGACGAGTCGCCTCGTTTTTGCTGGGCGGCTTCGCGAACTTCGGCTACCTGTTGAATCAGAATGGGGCGTTCGTCGGTATTCTTTACGACGATACTGGCAATGTCTTCCGTCGACGCGACCATTCCCAGGCCACGGATCAGCAATTCGCTGGAATCACGATCTACGTAACCACCGGTCACATTCAGGTTACTCTCACGCAACGCCTGCTCGATCTCGTGCAGGGAGACTTCGTACTGATGCATGCGATGCTGATCGACCAGCACCTGCAGCTGCTTGCGACCACCGCCCATCGAGATGACCTGCGACACTCCGGGTATCGTCAACAGTCGCTGACGGACGACCCAGTCCGCCTGCGTGCGCAGGTCCAGGGCATTGGTGCTTCCATCTTCGCTCCACATGCCGACCATCATGATCTGCCCCAGCAGTGAAGAAATGGGGCCCATATGCAGCTCAATGTCTTCCGGTAACCGATCGCGAACCGTCGCAATCCGCTCCTGCACAATCTGCCGGGAGGTGTAAATGTTGGCTCCCCAGTCGAAGTCAACCTGGATCACGGACAGGCCGATGTCCGACGAGCTGCGTACGGCCGTCACACCGGGTGCCCCGGTAATGGCGGTCTCCAACGGAAAGGTGACACGCTGCTCCACTTCCTCCGGCGCAAGGCCGCCGGATTCGGCAACCAGCGTGACTCGCGGGCGAGTGAGATTTGGCAGCACGTCGATCGGTAGTGAGTTGGCAGCGACGCTCCCGAGGACAATCACGGCCAGCGACACACACACGATGAACAGCCGGTTGCGCAGCGACATCTGGATAACAGAATTCAGCATGAGCATTCCCGCGGACCCGCGTGAACTTCGCACCGCAAACACCGAAGCGAAACTCTATAACGAGTTTCAATACCCGGCTTCCTGGAGCACCTGTCTTGCAGGCCCGACCATGCTGGCAAAGTCGTTTTGAAACTGGCTCTAGTGTTCATGGCCGTGCCCACCACCTCCACCGGCATTCATTTTTAGGGCCAGATGTAACTTGTGAGCGGAATTCATGGCCACTTCGTCGCCCACCTGTAGCTCTTCGTGCGGTGCGATGATGACGTATTGATGATCCCGCGACAGCACATGCACGGGGACCGGTTCGAGCTCCAGATCCTCTCCGTGATCATGATCGTCCTCGCCGTGATTGTGATCGTCCTCGCCGTGATCGTGATCATCGTGAGCGGCATGACTACCTGCGTCGTGATCGTGATCATCGTCATGCGCATGTTCTGCTGAATCGTCATCGTGGCCATCGCCGAGAGCGGAATCGTCGAATTCCAATCCGACTCCGGCCGCCAACCCAACTGCTCCAGCCGACGACACAACCGGTGGGCCATGCGAGTGCTTGCGGAATACGATCGCGTTCGGGCCTTCGATCGCCACCGCCGCCAGCGGCAATCTGATTTTTCCGGTTTGCTGATCGGTTGGAACCTTCAGGTGAGCTCGTTGGCCCGGCCGAAATCGCCACTGCCGATAGAGGCGGCCATCATTGCTGATTTCCTGGACAACCTCATTTTCCAAAGGCAGGAAGAACGAGAACGTCTGCGTTTCCGGATCAACGTGATTGTCAATTCGCGCGACGCGAAGTCCCCGTCGAACAGTACTATGTTTATGGTCACCATGGTGTTGATGACCAAACTCGGCCGTCACGCCCCAGTCGGACTCGGTCAGTTGTGTAATCGACTCCAGGTCCGCCTCGAACGCCTGCCCCTTCAGAAACAACTGATCATGCATCGTCAGTCGACACAGCTCCGCACCAGCAACCACGGCCATACCGGGGTGACAATGGATTGCGCCAACGGAGAAGTCTGGATCTTCAACGGTTCGCGGAAATTCCGCCGGAATATGAATGGGAATGCGTGTCGCCAACTTTCGCGTGGAACGCACAATTTCCAGTCGGTCGGGTGGCAGTCCTCGGGCCAGAATCCGCTGCTCTTCGGTCTCAATCCGACTCTGCAACGACGTCAGCTCGTACTGCAGTTCTCGTTTTCGATTGCCAGAAATTGTGCCGTCGTCGGCAAGTGGAGTCAGTCGCTCGAGTTTGGCCTGAGCAATTTCCACTTGTGAAACCAACGCCAGCAAATCCGCCTGGGACTGAAGTAGAAGCTGATCGGTGATCCGCAACTGGAATAGCGCATCGGCGCCGGTAACCGACTCGCCGGCGCGAACCTCCACCCGCTCGATCGTCCCCGTAAGAGGCGACGAAATGGTAATGTCGCTCTGCCCTTCAATCTCGACAACCTCACCGGGAAATGCCTGCGTCTTCAGGTAGTCCCCCAACTGGACGACACCCATTTCCAGATTGAGGTTGGCAGCCGCCTGTGGTGTGAGCTGGACGATTTCCTCGCCGTGGTGCGGACCGTGCGCGTCATCTGTGGCTGAATCAACGACGACGTCGCCCGTTCCCAGCCAATCCGGATAGACCAACAACCCGGCGCACGTACCGGCGGCAAAGGCAATCAGTATGATCGCGATGTGGGTGAGAATGCGGCGGCTACGTCGACGCGATGAAAGCGAAGAAGGCGTGGCCGCCGGACGTCGAGTCGCGGATTGAGACGTCGGATCTTGCAGGGTACTCACTGCACGGCCCCCAAGCCATCAGCTAACAGAAAACCATCAATTGCCACATAGGCCAGACGTAGCGTGCGACGGGCATCCTGTTGTCGCAATAGAGCCCGCAGCAGCGCGCGTTGGGCATTCAGAACGTCCGCCATCCCGGCTTCCGTTGCGGCGTAGGCCTGCAGAGCGATTCTAACGACTTCCCTGGCCTTGGGTACGATTTCCGCGTCGATTCGCAGCAGTTGTTTTTTGGCATTCTGATATTCGCCAAATTTTCGTGCCAACTCGCGTTCCGCAGCCATCCGAGTGCGTTCAATCTTTTGCATGGCAACCCGCACGTTGGCGCTGGCGGCATAGACCCCGCCCTGATTTCGATTGTGCACCGGAATCGGCATCCCGATTTGCAGTCCGGTTATCGCGTCATTAGTACCGTAGTCATACTGTACGGTCACTTGTGCCGTGATGTTCGGTATCGGTTCAACGCGTGCGCGTCGCAACGCCATCTGATTGCGATGCAATTCGGCATGCGATGAAGCCAGTCGCGGGCTGTGTTGAATCATGGCAACCGCCTCTTCCCAGGTGAGTTCAGGAATCGGTTGCTCGTCGGTGACCAGCACGCCCGGCTCGAGCCATGGATCTCCGATCACGCGCGACAACTCGCGCCAGGCCGCCTCGATATTGGCTTCGATGGCAGCGAGGTCCGTGGCGGTCTGTTGGTATTCGATATCTGCCAGCAGCACATCGGTTCGCGTGTTGTACTCGGCCAGGAACAGCTTTTCGGCGATCGATTTCGCTCGCTCGTTCGTCGCGAGGAATTCTTCATAGAGTGCCTGCCGGTTTTGCAACCACACGATCGAATAGTAGAGGCTGCGGACGTCCGTCATCACTCGCTGGCGAATGGTGGCCCACTCCTGCCGCAAGCGTTCCAGCTCGCGGCACTGGATGGCTCGATCAAGCTGCAGCTTTCCGCCGCGGACAAATTCCTGCCCAATGAATGCTCCCTGCTGCCCCGCCGTGCCCTCATTTCCAACTTCGCCGGCGGTGTAACCAACGCGGGGATTGGGCCGCAGCCCGGCCTGCCAACCGCGGCCACGCACCACCTCCACGCGTGAACGGGCCTCGGCGATGGCTGGGTTGTTCGCCTGGGCGACGCTTTCGAGATCCGCCAACGCGTAATGAACCACACCTTCGGCTGTCTGCGTCGAAACCGAATCCGGCTCGGGAGGCATCGCGGGCAATGGCGATGTCACATGCGATGACTCGGGCGATGGCTCGGGCGACGGCGACTCGACAGGTGGCAGCAACCGCACCGCATCCCGTTTACCCGCATCGAACCGTTGCGTAGGGGTCGTACGTACTTCCAACTGGGCCACGGAAACCGAGCCACGGAGCAGCACAAACACCAGCGCAACAAGGGCGAGTTCGCATAGGCGCGAAAGCGTCATAATGGTTGGCCAGTCGTGAGGGTGAGATAAGATTTTGGTGGGATGCTAGTTTCATCGGTTACTCGCGTTATCATACTTCAGTCGCTTGAAATACGGCTTTGAGAAGCCCGCACACTTCCCATCTCCACGCTAGCACGGCAGGCACCTGAATGAGATTTCGACTTGCACTTCTATTTATCGCCACGTTCCTCGCTAGCCCGTTGGTCGCCGACGAGCGGCCCAACATCGTCGTCATCCTTTGTGACGACCTGGGCTACGGCGACCTTGAATGCTACGGGCACCCTCATATCAAGACACCCAACCTCAATCGGCTCGCCCGCCGCGGCATTCGCTTTACCGATTTCTATTCGGCCGCCCCGGTCTGTTCGCCATCGCGAGTTGGTCTACTGACCGGTCGCAGCCCCAACCGCGCCGGCGTTTTCGACTGGATCCCGCCCGCCGGAGACCGTGCTCGTCCGGACGCACGGGAACAGGTTCACATGCGCCAGTCCGAAATCACGATTCCCGCCTTGCTGAAGAAAGCTGGCTACGAAACGTGCATGTCGGGCAAATGGCACTGCAACAGCCGGTTCAACCACGAGGCCCAACCGCAGCCAGGCGACTTCGGATTCGATCACTGGTTTGGCACGCAGAACAACGCCGCCCCTTCCCACGAAAATCCGAAAAACTATGTGCGCAACGGAGAAGCCGTCGGCGACCTGACCGGATTCAGCTGCCAGCTTGCCGTCGACGAAGTCATCACGTGGTTGGATGGTCGAGCCGAAGACTCAGACAGTCCCTTCTTTGTGTACCTTGCATTTCATGAACCTCACGAACCGGTGGCGTCTCCCACGGAACTGGTCGACGAATACATCGAGCTGTCCAAGGGCGAAGACGAAGCCCAATACTTCGCCAATGTGGCCAACGTGGACAAGGCAGTCGGTCGCCTGGTAGGCGCACTGGACGAACGCGAGCTGCGAAAAGACACACTCATCTTATTCACGTCGGACAACGGCCCGGAAACGCTCAATCGATACGCCCGCGCGAATCGTTCGTGGGGTCGCCCGGATCCCTTGCGAGGCATGAAGTTGCACACGCACGACGCCGGTTTCCGGGTTGCCGGAATCGCAAACTGGCTGGGCACCATCGAAGAAGGCCAAACCGTGAGTACTCCGGTCTCCGCGCTCGATTTCCTGCCCACCTTCTGCGAGCTCGCTCAGACCAAAGTGCCTGAAGATCTGCAACTGGATGGAACCAACGTGTTGCCCCTGCTTCAGGAAGGTAAGGACCTCGAGCGAACCAAACCACTCGTCTGGTGCTACTTTAACGCGTTGAATGAAGCTCGTGTCGCGATGCGGCATGGCAAGTGGAAGGTGCTGGCCCAACTCAACGGCGGCGAGTTTCCAAGGCTGCCCAACGTGACGGCCCAACGACTCCCGTCCGTCCTGGAAGCACAACTGACCAACTTCGAAATCTATGACATCAGCACCGACATCGCCGAGGAAAAAAACCTCGTCAACAGCGAAGATCCCGAGATCGGTGAACTGCAGGCATTACTGACGACAAGCTATCGGGAGCTGGTGGAGAACTCGCACTACTGGTCCGTCAAAGAGTCGCAGTAGCTGGGAGTTGACAGGAGTTAGGAGCTAGTCGTCATCGGGCGCGTCCGGTCGGTCGACGCGCGCCTTGACCGTCCGCCGATCCAGCTTGAGGTTCTTTGCCGTTTTCACATACGAGCCCGTCTGTTCGTAGCTGACCTGGCAGTACAGCGAAGTGAGTTCGTCGGCGGACAGACTCTGGCACTTCAATGAATCGCGCAGCCGCCGTTCATCGGATTCCGCACACGGGGCGGCCGTTAGCGGCGTGTAATCCTGCCGGATCAGCCAGCTTCGGATGCACTGATCCAGCTCGCGGACGTTCCCGGGCCACGGGTACTCGTTGCCCAAATGCTCGCGGATCCAGGTGATGCACTGTTCCGCCAGTTGAGCTTCGGACTGGTCGCTGACAATTCGGGCCAGCAAGTGTTCGACGAGATGTTTCAGCTCGGCACTCTCGGTCGTACAACGTTCAGCAAGCGACGGAGTCTGAATCTGATCGGCGCAGAGGCGATAGTAGAAATCCAGTCGAAAGCGGCCCGCCTCGATCTCGGTAGCAAGGTCCCGATTCGTTGCCGCGATGATGCGTCCGTGAAACCGCCTCGGTTCCGTATCGCCCAGTCGCTGGAAGGTTCGGTCCTGCACAACACGCAGCAGTTTGACTTGAATTTCGGGATCCAGTTCGCCAATCTCATCAAGGAACACCGCGCCGAACTGTGGACAGGCTTCCAGCCAGCCAATCCGGTCACTGGTGGCTCCGGTGAACGCGCCTTTTCTGTGACCAAACAACTCCGACTCGATAAGCGTCGGACTCAGTGCCGACAGATTCAGGGAGACAAACAGACCGTCCGGCGGCGTCTCCCATTTCGCAGCATCGGGATCGAAGGGAACGTAGCCCGACTGCCCAATCGCACGGGCGACCAGTTCCTTCCCCGTTCCCGTCGGTCCGGTAATCAGCGTCGGGAAATCGGCCATCGCCGAAAACATCGAATCGTGGAAACGGCGAACGTCGTGCGTAAAAATCGAACGCCAGACGTTGGCTCGCAATTGGATGATGACATCCGAACTGCCAATCAGATTCCCGAACACGTTGTCGAAAGCACGACGAATCTGACACAACAGAGCAAAGATGTGCGGCACCTGTTCCGTGACGGAATCCTGAAAGCGGCCTGTGGGGCAATACGTCATCCACTGTTCGCGAAACTGCTGAAAGACCGACTGTAATTTCCCGCCCTGTGTCGCCACGTCGCCCATTTCGTTACGAAACCGGTTGAACAACACGAAGCGGACAAGGTCAAGGTGCAACGCGAGGTCATCGCCCTCTGGCACGGACTCCGATTCAACCAGCAGGTCAAGAATACCTTCTGCGACCTGCTGCATCTTTTCCAGGTTTGGCGTCAGTCGATGCTGGGATGGATGCAGATTCCATTCTGCGTTCTGCTCGGAGAACTCTTTCCCAAGCGCCTGACGTTCGAGCTCAATGCGACGAGGCAGGAATGGATTGCAGTTGATGATTTCCGAAATCGTCCGCGCGAATTTTCGCTGCGACTTGTTGAACATCAGGACCCTCGAATGAGCATGTCGACGGGCGACAAAAATTCCGTTCCCCATCCGTCAGGGAGGTCAACGGTCTATCAGGACATCTCCGCCGTGCGTTCCCAAATGCCGCGAATCCGTTCCAGCTTCCGTTCGATCGTGCGTCGTACGCAGCCCAGCTCGCCGGCGATTTCCTCATTGCTGAATCCCTCCAGTCGACGGCGGGCAATCAACTGCAAGGTTTCATCCTCCAGGGCGGTCAACATGTCATTGCACTCGGCGCAAAGCGCTTCCGAGAAATCTTCGCCAGCGGACGGTGCCGCAAACCCCTCGATGCCGCGCGCCTGATCGTCCTGACCCGCGTTCACGAAGATCGATTCGCCTCGCACATTGCCGCCACCCCGTTTCAGCGCACGTTCTTTTTCGTACTGATTGATAACTTTCCGCTCGGTGATTGTCGCCAGCAGCGGCCAGAGTCCGTCGCGGTCATTCAGGTCCGGATAGCGACCACGCTGGGCGTCGTGGAGGAAGCTGGAAAGCGCACAGATTGCCATGTCTTCTTCGTCCTGGCTACGGCGTTTCATTCCGGACATTTTCTTGTGCGCGAAACCCACCAGACGATGGAAGTAGCGGTTCCAGAGTTCATGAGCTGCTTCCTCATCGCCCTCTTTGGCCTGTTGTATCCAGATCGATACAGATCCGCTCAAGTCATCTTTCGCCATTGCCTGTCCTGCTACGCAAACCGTGTTTCCTCATTCGTCGATCGGGATCATCGCCACGCAAAAATGCAACGTTCCACAGCATATCAAACTATTCCGCTGGTTGTCCTTTTCGCTTGATGTGGACCATTTGCCGCCCGCATGTGGTCACAACTAACGGTTTGTCGTCGGAAATCGGGTGCTAGCCACGTGGCGAGGCTGGTTTGGGAAACTGCCAACTCGGAACGATCTTTCTTTTTTCTGAATCCGTATAGCACGGTACAGCGAATGGATCACCAACGGCAAACGAACCTCGGAATCACTTTTGGAATTGAGCCATGTGGTGCGAAAAAACGCTAGAATCGGCACTCAACCAACTGTGCCCCATCGATCATGAAATTGTGCGGCTGCGACATTTCGAAGAGCTCTCCAACGAGGAGGCCGCTTCGATTTTGCATCTGAATCCCACCGCCGCGGCACGACTGTACATTCGGGCAATGAAACACCTGACCCGGATTGCCGATGAATTGTCGCAGGGGACGTTCCAACCGTTTGCCACGACAACCGTTTTTTCCGCGACGAATTTCTCGACGGTAAGCTGCTAGATGCCAGCCAGGCAGCTTTTGGCAGAAATTTCCCTCTACTTCCCCAATTTCGCGTTGGGGAATCCAATTCGGATCTGCGACAGATCCACTTCGCCGAATGGCGTATAATCGGTCCAAGCAACTCCGGACCGCGATATATGTCATCTGCACATCAGCTCACCTCCGTCTTCCTGTTCCTGTTCGCGGTGTCCTCGACATTCGCGGATACGAAGCTCGAATTTCACAACGACCTGATACCCATCTTCACCAAAGCCGGTTGCAACGCCGGCGCGTGTCACGGAGCGGCCGTCGGTCGTGGCGGATTCAAACTTTCGCTCTACGGTGGCGACCCGGATTCCGACTACCGAGCGATTGTCCGGCAATTGGGCGGCCGGCGAGTGAATCTGATTGAACCGGAATCGAGCCTGATTCTGTTAAAGCCGACCCAGTCGCTGGAGCACGGTGGCGGCATGCGTTTTGACTTCGGCGACGAGAGTGCCAATCGGATTACCGAATGGATTCGTCAGGGAGCCAACAACGAACGGCACCGCTCGCTGGACCGAGTGGAGATCACTCCCGCACGGAAAGTGACACAGCTCAACGAGCCAACAAATCTCCGCGCTACGGCGCACTACTCCGATGGTTCGAAACAGGATGTCACGGCCTGGACGATTTTCACGGCGGAGGACTCATCCGCCGTCCGGATCGATAGTGAACTGGCCGAATCGACCGTACTTCGCCGCGGGCGGCACATCGTGGTCGCGCGATTTCTCAGTGAGGTGGTCCCCATCGAGTTGGTCGTGCCACTGTCCGACACGGATATCAGCCTCGCCGACAAACCCAGAAGCAACTTTATCGACGACGAGGTACTCACGGCGTTGGAAGCGTTACGAATCCCCGTTTCGCCCGCCATTTCTGACGAAGCATTCCGGCGTCGTGTGACGCTGGACCTGACCGGTCGACTCCCTTCCACCGAAGACATCAGCACGACACCACCCGATGAAGATACCACGTCGCAGCAAGTCCGCGCCAAACTTGTGGATGAGTTGTTGGCGTCCGAGGAATTTACTGAGTACTGGACGTGGCAGCTCGCGCGACTGCTACGAATTCGCACCAAGGTTCGCGGGCAGGACGCCGGGGAATCGGGCATCACCGTCTATCACGATTGGCTCGCCCAGCAAATTCGCGACGGTGTCGGCTACGATCAGTTTGCTCGCACGTTGCTGTTGGCCACGGGCGATTCGCTGGAAACCGGCCCGGCGAATTTCTATCGCACGGTCAACGGCGCGCGGGAACAGGCCGAGTTTGTCAGCGAGCTCTTTATGGGCAGTCGGCTACGCTGCGCGAACTGTCACGACCATCCGCTCGATCGCTGGACACAGGATGACTACCACGGGCTGGCGGCGATTTTTGCCCGCATCGACAGTGCCCGCGTCGTGAAGCTGAAGTCACGCGGTGAAGTCGTTCATCCACGCACGCTCGCGGCGGCCGTGCGGCGAATTCCCGGAGGCAACTTCATCGAGGACGAAGTGGGCGACGCTCGCGAGGAGCTGGCCGCGTGGCTGACCGACGCACAGAATCCGTTCTTCGCCAAGGCCATCGTCAACCGCCTGTGGAAGAGCATGATGGGCCGCGGGCTGGTCGAACCGGCCGATGACTTTCGCGCTACCAACCCAGCTACTCATCCTGCGCTACTGGAGAAACTGGCGGATGATTTCATCGCCAATGGCTACAACCTTCGCCACACGCTGAGACTTATCGCCAACAGTGCATCGTACGCTCGCAGCGCCAATGCACTTGTCGAAAACCGGGACGACGACCGCTTCTACTCGCACGCAATTCGGCGCAAGCTGGAACCCGAAGTGTTGGCGGATGCCATTTCGGATGTGCTGGGAGTTTCGGAACAGTATGGCTCGCTGCCCATCGGCACGCGGGCCGTGGCACTGGTCGACTCCAAGACGCCCTCGCAATCTCTGGATATTCTTGGCCGTTGTGGTCGGGACGAATCATGTGAGAGCCTGCCAGTGGTGGGTGGACTTCCGCAAAAGCTGCACCTGTTCAATGGCGAACTACTCAATGCGAGAATTGGCAAGCCGCAAAGTCGACTTGATCAGTTGCTCGCGGCGGGTGAAACGCCGATGAACATCATCAGGCGGTTTTATCGAGTGGCCTTCGGTCGCGCGGCCCGTGAAATCGAGCTGGAACACTGGCAAACCCAACTACATGCCATTGAACCGGAAAACCAGCGACAGTGGCTGGAGGATTTCGTATGGGGGCTGTTGACCAGCAATGAATTTGTCACCAATCACTAGGTCAGATCAATCCACAGAAAGAGCAAGCCATGAATAGCGAACGACGATGCGACGGCATTCTGCGACGCGATCTGATGCGAGTGGGAGGGCTCACGGCGCTGGGACTGGGGCTGGGCGATCTGTTTCGACTGCAGGCGCTCGCGTCACCGGCCGCGCCTGCGGCAAAAGCCAAGTCATGCATCCTGATCTGGCTGGATGGTGGGCCGAGTCACCTTGATGGGTTCGACCCCAAGCCCGACGCGCCCGAGGAAGTGCGTGGCCCGTTTGAAGCGATCTCGACCAACATCCCGGGAGTGCGAGTCGGCGAGTGCCTGCAACAAACCGCTCAGATGATGGACAAGATTGCCGTCGTGCGATCCATGACTTCTCCGCTGGGCGAGCACAATTTTGGCACGCACTACCTGATGACCGGCTACAAGCCAACGCCAGCGCTGGAGTACCCGACGTTTGGAGCAACCCTCGCGCATGTGCAAAAGCAGGATAACGTCCTGCCGCCGAATATTGCCGTTCCGCAATTCACCGGAAACGTTTCGGGAAACGGCTATCTGCCGACTTCGACGAGCCCCTTTTCCGTCGGCGGCAATCCTGCGAGACCGGATTTCAAGGTGCGCGATCTGGACTTCTACAAGGGCCTCGATCTCGCGAGGTTGGATCGACGTCGACAGATGGTGAATGCGTTCGACGAATTCGATCGCGCCATGGATGCCGGATCCACCACGAACGACGATCCCGATCTCGTGCGAGCGTACAACCTGATTGCGTCGAGCAAAGCAAGGCAAGCCTTTGAGCTGACTCAGGAATCGGATGAGACGCGCAATCGCTACGGACGTGACGGCGGAAACAACATCGGACAATGCTGTCTGCTCGCCAGACGACTGGTCGAACGTGGCGTGCCCTTTGTCACCGTCAACAATCGCGGCTGGGACACCCACACGGATCTCCTCAAACTCAAAGAGCGATATCCTGGTGATCGCAACGCCCACCTACCGGCACTCGATCGAGCTTTGAGCGCACTCCTGTCGGACCTCACCGATCGAAATCTGCTCGATGAGACCCTGGTCGTCGTCATGGGCGAGTTTGGCAGAACACCCAAGATCAATACCAACGGCGGCCGAGATCATTGGCCGAACGTGTTTAGTGTCGCGTTGGCTGGCGGTGGAGTCCGTGGCGGACAGATACTCGGCAGTAGCGACGCATTGGGCGAGTACCCACACGAACACCCCGTGACTCCCGCTGATCTTGCGGCAACGATCTACTCGTTACTGGGAATCGATCCATCAACAGAACTTCATACTCGTGACGGTCGCCCCGTGCGAGTCACAGCCGATGACGCCAAAGTGGTCACTGGGCTGATGTCGTAAGCCGATGGCACTCAATGGCGTTTGCGGCTGCGTCTAGTTTGGGCTGATGTAGTGAATGCGAAAGACCGTGCCACCGGCGCGAATCAGGTCGTTCTCATCCAGCAGTCGCGTTTGCACGGTTTCCTCATTCACCAACGTGCCGTTGCAGCTGCCGAGATCTCGCAACCACCAGTGAGATTTGAGTCGCACGAGATCGAAATGCTCGCGCGAGATGGTGGGATCGTGCACAACAAAATCGGACGAGCAACCTCGCCCCACCACCAGATTGCCTCCGCTGGAAATGAATCGGCGTCCGTTGAGAGGTCCCTTCACGATTGTAAGTTCGATGCTTTGCATAGCCGTCTCCCACTTACCGATCGGTAGCGACACCAGAATTCCGCTGTTGGTGATACTAACCTGCCTGCCCCTGTCTTTTTGCCCGGTACCGCTTTCCCGTTATTGGGTCCCGCGTCCCTCTTTGCCCTGTCTGAGGTGGTGACGGAACGGCTGAATTGATCCTTACAGGCTGTCAAAAAAAGTGCTGTCGATGGTGGCATCGCCTATTCACAGATCCGCCAACACACGGCTCCGGTCGCCCGCGCGCCAGCAAGAAACGACCGTAAATAGTGCCAATTCGCGCACATTTTCGATGAAAGTGCGGAAACCCGGCGGTGGGAATCGTATCGCCTCTCACGGTCACGATCATCGATAGCACTGATGTCACCCAGGAACTCTGGCAGTTTCACTACGCATAGGGCGAGGTACGTCCGAATGGAAAGGAGTAGTCCGATACTTCAGGGGGGTAAGGCCATGCGAATCGTTGTCGTTGCCATCATGTTTTCAGCAAACATGCTGATGGCTGGGTCTGTTTGGGCTCAGGCTGACGGTAGCGGTGTCGACGATTGCGAAGTGTGTACATCGCCGCAGATCTGGGCGAGCTTCGATCTACTTAGCTGGACGCCCCACATGCGTGGATTGGACTATGCCGCCAGCGAAGACGGCTCGGCACTCTCCATTGGATCCGGTCGGGTCCACAGCGTGAACTACGATCGCGACACGGGATTCCGTGGGCACGTCGGCGTGAACACGACCACGGGATGGGGAGTTGGTGTTGGCTACACGCACTTTGGAACTGAAGGGGTTGATTCAATCAATCGTCCCTCGGGAACAGGACAACTCTTTTCGTCCTTCAGCCATCCGGGCGGCCCGCAGGAAGCGGACGTGGCAACCGGATCGGCAGCCTTCGACTACGACGTGCTTGATCTGGTCGCCACGCATACGATCGTCAATCGCGAGACCATCAGTGTCGACATCTTCGGAGGTCTCCGCTGGGCTGACATCAGTCAGGAAATCAACGCGCACTTTGATGGTCGTGACTTCGACGACGGAATCGTCAACAGTACCACCGACCTTAACGCGTTCGGCTTTCGCTTCGGTGGCCAATCCCACTGGCGAATGCAGGGCGGCTGGTCCTCGTTCGGAAAAATATCTCTCGCCGCACTCTACGGGCAGTTTGACAGCCATCGATTCGAATCCAACTTCGACGGCGCACAGATCCTGGTGGATCTGAACCATGACTACGTCCAACCCGTCTTCAATATCGAAACCGCCATGGGCGTCGCATGGACCTGCAACACCTGGCAGGTCAGTGGTGGTTACGAATTCAATGCGTGGACGAACCTTGGCGACAACGCGCGCTTCGTTGACGACATCGAAGTGGGCAGCTTCGCATCGTTGTCCGGTGACCTGCTGTTGGAAGGGTTCTTCTTTCGCGTCGCCAAAGCCTGGTAGCCGCCCGGAGGCTGGCTAACGAAACGACGCATCGTGCCAGATTTGCGTCCTGTCTAGTCGGGAATTTTGGAAATTCAATTGCGCCCGCGTTCCGTTTTTCCCAAGGCGACGGCTGTGCGAATAGCGCCGCTTGTTGCGACAGTCTGATCGCTGTGCGCGGCATCAACGTCAGACCTTCGCGCGGTACATCTTGCCCACGAAGCACCAGTGTCCTCGCGCATCGACATGGAATCTTCGCGCTTTGGGGGCATGCATCCGTCCAGGAAAACTCCGGCTCCGTCATGCAAATTCGCCAACGGTGATTTCGATAAAGTTGGCTCGTCCCCCCAAAGGGGTCCGTCACCGGCTCACCGAAGTTACGCACAATGGCACGCAAGAACGACTCTCGCCGTCACGCAAACGAAGTTCGAAAACAAAGAAAACGGAGAGCACGCCGGCGGGCAATCTCCAGTTTCGCCAAGTTTCACGGCAGCGTGGAATCACTGGAAGCGCGCGAGCTGCTAACCGGCGACACCGAGGTCTTCGATCCAGCGGCATCGGTGGACCTCACGGACGCGTTGCAAAACCCTACGGAGCCGATTCGCGGTGAAGGCGTTGCAGCAGCTCCGCCACAGGTGATCACCGCGCTTTCGTCGCATCTGAGTTCCACCGGGGCGCAGAACTTTGCGGACGGTTACAAGTCACTCGACGTGACCGGCCTCACGCATGATCTGCTGATCACCGTTCAAAAGAGCAACGGTAACAACAACACGATTTCCGTCCAGCGAATGTCGGCAGGATCCGGCACGGGTGGCATCGCCACTTACGGCATCGAAAGCGACGGCGGCAGTATCGACAACCTGGTCGTTGGTCGACAGGGGCAGAAAGTTCGCATCATTCTCGAAGGCGAGCTGGACCTGTTGGAGGTGACTCGTGCCAACGATCTGCAGATCGCCGTGGCCGGCAGGAACACGTCCAGTTCGCTGTTGACCGCATCGACGATTGTCGAGGTCGTGCAACGAACTGCCGGCGGAATCGGCACACTGGAAGTAGGCAAGTCGGGCGACGCCAACGACGTCGAACTGATCATTGGCGCCGACGTTCACATCGACAGGCTGGCGAAGGGCACCGGATTCAACGGCGGCCTGATTCTGAACTATCCGGAATCGACAGGCTCGCGTCTGATCAAGACGATTGACCTGTCGACTCCAACGCCGTACATCCAGGGCTTCGGTCAGCTACAGGGTTTCACGGCCGGCAGCTTCGCGGAAGTCAAAACGGGGAGTGGCCGTCAGGAACTGCGGGTCGGCGATCAGACGATCTCACTCTCCGGCGGCTCGAAAGATGACGTCTTGCTGTCCGAAGACAACAGCCAAACGCTAACCGGTGAGGCCGGCAACGACTTCCTGCGCGCCGGAGCTGGTGACGACGTTTTGCTGGGTGGAGAGGGCAACGATCAACTCGAAGGTGGCCCCGGCAACGATCAGCTCGAGGGCGGCGGCGGCGATGACACCTACTTCTTTGGTGACACGACAGCCAGCGACGGCAATGCATGGGGAACCGCGGACACGATCTCGGACACCGTGGGGGACAATACGGTCGATTTCTCGGAAGTCGCCGCCAACCTCACGGTCGTCATCAATGGCAACGGGCTGGCGGTAACTGCCAGTGAAGAAATCGACAACGACCTGCCGGATGGTCTGAGCTACGGCAGCGACACGGATGCCGTCGAGCTCGATCTGAGCGCAGGCATTGTTCCCGAGGTCGAAGATTTCGGCGAAGCTACCGAACGTGTTGTGGGCGGGACGCTGGCGTTCCGCATGATCGTCGGTTCCGGGCGTGATCAGATTTCGGTCGTCGCGCCAACCATTCAGGCGATCCGCGACGAACTGGGCGAAGAGTCGACCGTCACGCGTAGCGCGAACGTGACCGTCCGTTCCAGCCCGGGCGGCGCGAGAATTTCTGCCGGTGACCAACTGATCGCCTATCAGGACGCCGGCGGTTTCTGGCAGCAGACCGGTGAACTGTTGCTGCGAAACCTGCTGCCTGATTTCACCCGCGATGCAGCCAGTGAATCCAAGTCTATCGACGATGCCACGAACGTCTGGCTGGCTCCCGAAACCACCATCACGCTGGCAGTCGGAGAATTTCGCAACCAGACGAATGTCGAATACGAAGCGGCCAGCTTCGACGTTACGTTGTTCGACGAAGCTCCTTTTGCCGGTGGATTCACGGGCAGCTACACCGACTTCAACGCGGCACTGCGCAGCTACTACCGCGAAGATCTCGAGCCAATCATTGAGGCAGCCTCTGCCTCCGACGAGATATCAGCCGACGTTGGCCGCTTGAACGAAATAGCCGAGGAACTCTGGCTGCACAGTATCGCCGCACAGATTCAGACAAAGTTCTCGACGACCAACGAAGTCAACGCCGAAGTCGTTCGGGGAGACACCGGCGACGTGCTTTCCATCTCCATCGAAGGACACGTCGGCGACATCGCCATCGCGCCCACGACCGTTGCATTACCGTCCAGCCTTGCGTCCAGCTTCACACAGACCCAATCCCTGAACGGCGCGGTGTCCGTCAGCCGATTTGTGGCGCCCGCCGATAACGATGCGGAAACGACCTACGACATCAATGGGCTCCTTCGCGATCTGACAATCGATTTCGCGGGCGACCAACCCAAATCCACGCTGGACGTTTCCGACCTCGACGAAGAGATGCGGATTACCTTCACTGGTGATGGCCAGCTGACCGTCGATGTATTGGGCAGCACCAATCAGACGATCACGGCGGCAGGCATTTCTTCGCTGGTTGCCGGCGGCACCTCGAATCGCACGTGGGTACTCACGGAGGCGGGCGGTGCGAGTCAGTTCAATGTCTCCGATGTGAGCACGGGGGAACATCATCTGATTCTGGGTGAAGGTTTTCTCGGCAAGACGATTGTGCTGAACAACGATGACACGGATCCCTTTGTGATCGGTTCCGATTCCTACCCGGCGAACGACCTGGAATTCGAAGGTGGAGAACTCGCCGCACCGAACTTTGGCAACGTCGTGTTCGACAGCCTCGCGACCGAAGCGAATTTCCTTGGCGATCTTCACGTCAAAGGCGTCTCGATTGTCGACAGTGGAAAGGGCGACGACCGAGTCGAGATGACCGTCGCCACTCCGGCCGGCCAAGTCGTCAGAACCAACGACGGAAATGATACCGTGATCGGCAGTGCGGACGTCGATATTGTCGAAGCGGGAGACGGTGATGACACGTTGGAAGGCAACGCCGGCGACGACGACTTGCGAGGCGGCAAGGGCAACGACCACTTCCTCGGTGGAGCGGGCGACGACACGCTGACTGGCGGTAAGGCCGACGACACCTACGCGTACGAATCGACCGGCTGGGGCATCGATACGATCATCGAAACCAGTGGCGAAGGCACGCAGGACGCGATCGAATTTTCATCCCTCACCGCGCCCATGACGCACGTGATTTCCGGCAACAACTATCACGGATTCACGGGCACCGATCATGTGGCCGCCGGGCAATCGCAGCTCACCGGCGAAGTCCGCTCGTTGGGTGAAATCCAGGTTGGCGACGTCAGTAGCCGGGTTCCGTTTGCTCCGACGAATACCGCCCATGTCGATGCGTCGGCGGATCGCGTCTCGATGCTGAACGAGCAGTTTCAGTTCATCGAACGCATCGCAACCTCGCAAGGCGCAAACCGGTTCTACTTCGGCAATGATTGGGGCCCAAGCTCGGCGTTGGCCAGCATTGCGGGTGCCCTCGGCGGAAGTGCCGCGGCGCTGTTGGCGCCCAACAACGACCGGACACTCGAAATCGATACTACTGCCGCTACCGACCTGGTGATCGATTTCCGGCAGGTAACCGACGAACTGCGTTTCGAATTCACCACCGAGGCCGACGGCAGTACTTCGCTGACCGTTTCCAAAACGAATGGCTTTGACATTCCGCTGCTAAACATGGATCTCGTTGACGCGGGAGAGATGCAACACAACGCGATCCGCTTCACGAAGGTGGACCAGCAGACCACCATCTATGGCGGCCGCGAAGTTAACACCTTTGCATTGCAGGGTGACGCGACGTTTGATGGCCAGCTCATTGGCGGTGAAGGCTATCGCGATTGGGTTTCGCAACTGATTGCGGGAACGGGCGGCGGCAGCCTCACCGGTATCGACATGCTGACGACGATCGTTGATCAGCTGAGCAACATCAATTCGCTGCTGGGCGGCAATCTGCCGGAGATTTTCGTGACCAACGTCATCGATAACACGGACGCGGCAGTCACGGTTATCGAAGGCGACTCGCTTTGGGAAAAGGCGACCAGCGGACTGAGCAATCTTTTCTTTGATGCGTCGCTGGTGGAATCCAACGATGCCATCTCGATCACGCAAACCTCCGGCGGCGATGCTTTGTCCGAAGTGCAGTCGGTCTACCTCACCGACCCCGCATTGACATCGAGCGTCGAGTTCACGTTCAACGGCACCGCGCCGGTTACGTGGACGACCGGCAGTACCTTGACGACAGCGGATCTTGCGCCGATTCCCGTCAGCTCGGTGTCCGGTAGCGGAACCGAAGCCGACCCGTGGCTGATCAGTTTCAATGGCGACGCGCCGGCCATCTCCGTCGTCGCGAAAGACGCGGGCAATGCCAACATCGACGACGGAGCCGTCGTCACCGTCACGCAGGACGGGACCCGTCGGCTAGGAGAAATCCAGGGCTTCGTCGCGCCGGACTTCACGTTTCAACTAAACTTCGGTGGCGAATCAACTCGGGGCATCCTACCAACCGCAAGTGCCGACGAGGTGGCCCTTGCGCTTCGCGAGCTCACCAGTCTCGGTCCGGTCGAACGCGAACGACTGTTCGTAACCGGGACAGGCACGGCGTCTGATCCATGGCTTGTCCATTTCGCCGAACCGGGCGATCGCGCGCTCATGACGCTCGAGCCGGCCGTGCTTGATCTCGTACAGCCACCCACGGCGGAAAGCAACGTCGCGAAGTTCACCCTCTCGCTGGACGCCGCCATCTCGGGGACGGGATCGTTCGGTTTCGGCGCGAGCACTTCCGGACTTCTTGGGGCCGTGACGTCGTCGGACGAAGTGGCTGCCGCGGTGGCGGATGTACTGGGACTGACGGTCGATGATGTGCAAGTCGAGGCGATCGACCCGGCCTCCACGTTGTTCGAATTCGCTTCGCGATTTAACGTTGTCGTCGCCAATCCACCGGCCAACGTCGATACGCTGTCGTTTGATTCCAGCCAGTTTCTGCTGAAGTCCTTCGATCCCTTCTTCGATGTCCGCGCTGGCACCGACTACCAGTCCCCTGCCCCAGCGCCGCAGGACGTGCAGGTCATTCGATCTCTGTTAACCACAGGGACCTTTCATATTCAACACGAGGAAAACTCGTCGGCCGACGTCAACTTCAACGCCAGCGCGTCGGACGTCAATGATGAACTGGAATCATTGCTCGGCCGTACTGACTTTAACGTCACCAAGTCCAGCGTGCAGGGTACGTCGACGTGGACGATCACCTTTGACATCGGCGCCGCAAACACGCCGGAGCTTTCCGTTTCAACCGCGACCGAGCAGTCGCAGTCCGCGACGGGTTTCAACGGTTCACTGAAGAACATCACCGCCGTAAACTACGGTGCAGGCATCAATCGCATCACCGGTTCTGAAAGCTCCATCGATGCAGCAACGAGCGTCGCCGATCTGGGCAACAGCAACTCTGCAAACGTGACGTTCGACGAGTTCGTTCAGGCGCTGTTCGGCAATGGCACGCGTCCCGGTGACGACACATTCGAGGTCGGCGGCAATCTGATTCAGAAGGCCAAAGACTGGCTCGCCGAGCAGCAGGGCCACGGCGCGGAGGACTCGCCATCGCTCAACAAGCTGGCTGACATTGCACTCGGCGCGTGGTTCGGCAGTACGATCTCGCCCGGCATTCATTCGTTGTCCGGCTTGAGCGGTTCGGATACGTATCGCTTTGGTGGCATCTTTGGTGCGGCGGCGGTCCTGGAACCGAATTCCGAAAACGCCGCCGAACGCAACTTCATGGATACGCTCGACCTGAGTGCCATGGACTACGACGTCACGATCGATGTCTATCACGCCGCACTTCAGGATATCGACGGCTATAGCGACCTGCTGTACGCGTTGGGTGGGCTGATCACCGATCTACCGCCGGCGGACGAAGTCGCCGAGATCATGGTGATTCGCGACAATTCCATTTCCGAACAACTGAGCAGCCTGACGCTGGGTGCGGTGGATACCGCCGACATTTTCGGGGACGCGTTGGGGAATGTAATCCTTGCCTTTGACATCGAAAACCTTGTGCTCGGCGAAGGCGAAACGACCATTCGCTTTCACGGAGACGCCCGAATTCACGGCATCGTCAGCGGCAGCGAAGACGGCACGATTGTGCTGGACTACAGCGAACCCAGCCTCGATCCCGATGCGGACATCGCCGCCGGTGCGCCCTTCGATCTACAGGTGGATGGCGAGGGTGGAATCCAGTGGGAGCTCATACCGCCGATCGAAATCACTCCGTCCTGGCAAGTCGGCGGACTGACGATCGACCCCATCACCTACCCGGGAATCTCGATTGAATTTGCGAGTGCCAGTCGCGTTGACGGCAACCGGTTGCTGGGCCGAGACGCTTTCTACAGCCTGATGGACAGTTGGGGCATTCCCAACACGGACGTCATCTTCACGGCCATCGCCAACCAGGCGGCGCTGGACAACTGGTCATCCGACAACGCGATTACCAACGTCGACGGCGTGGTCCTGCCGACGGCGAATATGATCGCCGACGTCGACAACGGCCGAGCCAACGTGGGCAGCGTGGCCTGGCATAACATCATTCCCACCACCAATCACGTTGCCCTCAGCATCAACGGCGACGACGATCTGGAAATCGAAATGAAAGCCGACGCGGGCGTCTGGCAACTCGCCTACCTGTCCGGCAGTAACCGCACGATTCCGCTGGCGGCCAACATTACCGCAGCCCAGTTGCAGGATGCGCTGAACACGTTGCCCACCGGACCGGGTGACTTCACCGTCACGGGCACGGGAGCCGCCGATGACAAGTGGGTTGTGTCGCGTCCCACCGCGTTGTCACTGGCGCAATTTGCCCGGTTCGTCGACAATATCGAACTGCAACCGGGCATCACGTCGGGACTATATCGCCTGCGGCCCAGTGCCAACGGTGGTGAATCGGTCGCCAATGTTGCCAGCGTGGGGCTGGGTGCCGGCGACAAACTTCTGTTTGGCAGTGGTGCCCGCTCGGACGAAGACTCCTTTACCGTCATCGCCGACGATCGGCTCGGGAAGAGCATGATTGTCAGCGAACCGGATTCGCCCGCCCGAGTGCAACTGGATGAATCTCTGTTTGATGCCGGCACGGTTTACGCACATCACTTCGGCAGCGTCAGTCTCTACTGGACCGACACGGATCACTACCTGGTCGCGTTGCAAACGGAGCTCAGCGAACATCACGAGGATCTGGTGGCTTCGTGGGAAGACTCGACGTTCGACCTCAACGTAGGCGGAGATCGCGACCAACTGGCGAATGGACTGGCCGCGTTTGCCAGTTGGTCGACGAACCTCGACGACGCATTGCTGAATGAGGTGCTCACGATCGACATGCCATTCGGCGACCTGAACCTCGCGACCTACGTGGGTTTTGACGCCAGCGTCGACTATTTTGCACCCAAAATCGAACAACTTCGACAGGCGGTCATCGCCTACTCGGTGACGGCACCCGCGACCCCGACGGTGGATGACTTCGTCAATCATCTGGACAACTATTCGAACGACTTTAGCGTCACGCGCAACTGCAATGGCGTCCACGGATACTCGGTGGAAATGGACATTGCCACGTTCGAACAGGCGATCGACCTGGACCTCGGTAGCTGGAGCTTCGACGATCTTGGTGTGGATCTGCCCTTCGACCTTGGCTTGTCCGTCGAAAGTGATTCGGACATCGGCATCTCCGGCGCCATCACTCTGTCGTTTGATTTCGGATTGGACAGTGACCCCGATGGTGATGGAAACAGCTTCTACGTCTCCGACCCCAACGTCGGCGCGGAACTTTCGATGGGCGACGATGCCTATGATGTGGCCACGAATGTCGACCCCACAACGGGTGAACGCACGTTGGCATGGGACGATTCGACCGGCGTCATTCACTTTGAAGGCGATGCCCATGACTGGTTCAGTGTGGGCGATACGATTTCCATTCCCAATGCCGATGGCGAGCCGGTATCACTGGTCGTAGCATCCATCGGCTCCTTTGATGCACCGACCGACCGCACACCGGTGACGGTGCGCAACGTCGTCGACAACGCCCTGGGTGGATTCGACACTTCCGTCTTTTCGGCCGCGGCCCGGAAGACGTTCGACGTGGACGTCAACGTGGGCATTTTTGGTCTACGCGTGAACGACGGCTTCATCGATTTCGATGCGGGCGTAGACATCACGCTGGATAGCTATCTGGACTCGACCGCGTTGGGAGCCGGTACGCTTCCCGAATTTGATGTCGATCTGGGAGGCGACTTTGAATACGCCGTTTACCTGCCTGTAGAGCTCAGTGGAGCACTCGGTGGGCTCAATGACCACCAGGCGATCATCAGCGCGTTTTCCTCAGAACTACCGGGTGACGTGGGACTGAACGAGCTGATCTTCTCGATACCGCAGTCGCTGCGTTTTGATGGCTTCAACGAGCTGTTGCAGATGCGGGGCATCTCGCTGGACATGATCCTCGATGCGTTGCAGGCGACGTTGGACGAGCTAATCGACGGGCCCCTGGACTCGGAGATTCCGCTGGCGGGCATCAGCGCAAATGAACTGCTGGGCGGCGGCGCGGTAGGCTTTGCGCAGGAGCTGAACGCCGCCATCTCCACCGTCCGCGCCAGTGCCACGAATCTCGACGAGTTGGCCGCTCAATTGAACGCAGAGATTCGCACGGCCATTCCCGGTTTGCCAGCCGATGCGCAGTTGCTGTCCATGCGATATGAGGACTCGGCCTTTGAATTCGATTTCGACCTGACGTTCTTCGAGCACGACACGTACGACCTTGACATCGGCGTCGAGGATCTTGGGCTGGACGACTGGCTGGGCTTTGACATTTCGACGTTGTTGAATCTGGATGTGGACGCCACCATGGGCGTCACCGCGACGGCCAATGTCGGACTGGGATTTGGTTTTGACCTCTCGGACATTTCGAGTCCGGTCTTTTACGTCGATCCGACCAGCGGCTTGAGTGCCGAAGTGATTGGCACCGCCGACGACCTGAACTTCAACCTCGGTTTCGACATCGGCGCCGGCGGCATCATTGGCGACACGCTGGGACTGGTGGCAGCCGAAGGTACAGCACTCGTGGACCTGGGATTCTATGCGAACCTGGATGACCCGGCGGCCGACGCGAATGGAAACGGATACCTCGATGCAACGGAAGTCCCAGATGCGTTTCAGGCAGAAGCTTATGGAAACGCGACGCTGGACGTGCCGTTGTATTTCCCGATCCGGTTGCTGCCACTGGGTGGGACGGAAGAGGACTTCGACGGCAACGGCATTCCCGACAATGTGTTGCACGCGGACGTGGGCTTCACCGTCAATGAAAGCCTTGAGCTGGAAACGCACTACGAAACACAGTTGCCGGAGTTTCAGTTTACGTTCGATGCCGCCACGGCCCTGATTGGGCTGCTCAATGATCCCGCCGTGGTGCTCGCGGGGCTGGAAGGGTTCTTTACCGGCATCGACAAGACAGCGCAGGGGATCGACAACATCGACCTGCCGCTGATTGGCGGTGCACCATTCGATGATCTTGCGGATGAACTGCGCGACCTCCGCGGCTACGTGCTGGGTTCGCAGGAAAGTCCAGCTTCCGCCCTGAAGCCCAACGGTGACACTTACAACTTCAGTTACGACGGACAGACGACGGACGACGAGTTCAGTCAGTCGTTGGGTTTCTGGCTGGAGAACCTCGATCGCCTTGACGAGGGTGTCTTCGATCGCATTCTGGCACGCATCCGCGAGGAGCTGTATGCGGCTCTGAGCCCGATCAATGAAGGCGACCATGCCGACAAGTTCGGCTTCCTTGTGCCGGTGCTGGATGAGTTTGGTGCCGAGCAGTACGACGACAACGGCAAACTGATCACGAAGTTTCCCGAGAGCGCCGACGACATTGAACTCACGTTGTCGCCGCAGGGCCTGATCCAGTTCAACATCAAGTTCGGTGGCACGTTGGTTGATGGCGAAATCCCGATCGAATTCAGCGCGGGCGTACCCGGCCTGAACCTCGACGTCGACTCGACGATTCAGACCGAGATCGACTATCTGATGGGAATCGGGCTTGGCCTTGGCAACATGGCGACCGACGGCACGGTGGACGTTGGAGTCTTCCTTGACACCAGCGGCATCAACGCCGCCGGCGAAGAGATCGCACTGGACATCGATGCCACGTTGACGCCGGGTTCCACGGCAGAAGGCACGCTGGGCTTCCTGAAAATGTCGCTGGAGGATGTACACGAAACCGGCAGCGGCCTACACGGTCACCTTGGCCTGGACATCGTGGATGCCGGGGGCGACTACGGAACGGCCAACGACGGACGCCTGGAACCCTTCGAGGATGTCGCGTTGGAGTTGCACGCATCCGCGTGGGCCGACGTCGACATTTTCGCGCAGGTTGACGCCAGCGCAGCCGAATTCCTGCCGATGGTTCACACGACGATCCGCTACGACCAGGTGCTGGGAGACATCTCGCTTTCGACGGCGGGCGGTGGCCTGCAAATCGACATTGGCGTGCCGCAGGTTGTGCTGGAAGACGTCACGCTGGATCTGGGTAGCCTGTTCGACAGCTTCCTTGGCGACACCTTCGAGACGATCTCGGACATCATCCTGCCGATGAAGCCGGTCGTCGATCTGCTGCTGTTCGAGATGGACCTGGGCATCGCGAAGATCAAGTTCATCGACATGGCCTACCTACGTCTGCCGGCTTCGGTGGTCGACAACGCCAAGAAGGTGCTCGAGGTCATCCAGACGACGCTTGAATTCCTGGAAACGGTCGACCAACTATCCAGTGGCGTGATCAATTTTGGCACGTACAACCTGACGGAGATCGTGCTGGAGTCTGATCAGCCCGCAGGCAGCGACGATGCCGCCGGTGGTAACGCAGCCGGCACAGAACATTCGGCGTTGTTGGACGGTCCCGATCAGAAGGGGCACAAAGCCGGCAAGAAACAACGCACCGGCCGGGCGTGGAGCATTCCTATTCTGGAGGAACCCACACAGCTGCTCAACTTTGTTCTGGGCAAAGGCGACCCGACGCTGTTCTGGTACGACCTGCCGGATCTCGAACTGGACTTCGTTTACCGCAAGTCCTATCCCATTTTCACCGGACTGAATGGCGTCCTGTATGGCGGCATTGGGGCGTACACCAACTTCGACTTTGGGTTTGATACGCGTGGCTTGAAGCAGTGGCAGGAGACAGGTTTTGATCCGGCGGAAAGCTGGCGAATCTTCAACGGCTTCTTCCTGGATGATCACGGAATCGAAAACACGGCCTCGGACCTCGACGAAGTCGTGCTGCAGGCGGTCATCGCGGCGGGAGCCAGCCTGGGCATTGGCGGACTGGTGGAAGCGGGCGTTGTTGGCGGCATCGAGGCCACGATTGGATTTGACCTGAACGACAAGGAGACGGACTTCAGCAGTGCGGACCTGCCGATCGGCGACGCGAAGCTGTACGGTTCCGAACTGGTTGAACGCATCACGCAGGGCCCCCAATGCCTGTTCGACGTGCATGGCGAACTGCGTCTGTTCCTGGAGGCTTTCCTCTGGATCGGACTGGACGTGGGCTTCAGCAAGATCACGCTGTTCGAAGCGTCCGAGCGATTCGTGGACATCCTGTTGGCCGAGTTCGACTGGGAATGCACGCTGCACGCGCCCGAGCACATCGCCACACGCACCGATCCGAATGGTACGCCCAATCCAAACGGCAACACGCTAACGGTCGCGTACTCGGGCAGCAATGCCGGCGGTCCGCATAACTACAACATCGACGTGTTACCGGTCGACGACAATTTGTTGCTGCGAACCTTTGCTGAAGAAGGCTACCTCGATACGGAATACTACGACCGTACCGAAGAGGTGAACCTGCGTGACCGTCTGGCAGGCTTCCGGCGAGACCACATGGGCGCCGAGGTCATCGTCCTTTCGACCGGGCAGCGTGCCGAAGCCTACCTGGTCAGCGACATCGACAACATGGTGATCAACGGCACGACGGGACTGGACCGCTATTCGTTGAAGAAGCTCAATGGTCGCGTCAACAGCATCACCGTTACGGGCAACAGTGGCAACGACAACATCATGATCACCGGGGACATCAACAACCCGGGAACGTTGTCCACACTGATTGTGAATGCCGGAGTGGGCGACGATTACGTTGTCGTCGACAGTAACATGCTGGGCCCGGCCGGAACCTATACGCTAACCGGCGATACGGGGCACGACCGGTTGAAGCTGACTGGCGACAATACCAACTATGCTCCGGTCACAATCAACGCCGGTAGTGGCGACGACATTGTCATGGGTGGCGACGGCCCGGAAACCATTCTGGGCGAAGCGGGTTTTGACGTGATCCTTGCTGCCGGCGGCGCCGACACGATTCATGGCGGCGACGAACCATCCTCAGTCATCGCCATCTACACCGACGACAAGGGGCAACAGCAGGCATCGCCGATCTATCGCCCGGATGGCCTGCCATTTGATAACGGCAATGCGGCGCAACCAAACTACAACTCGGATGGCCTGCCGGTGGACGCGAGCGGCACTCCCATCAATCTGGTCGATGGCAATCACATGGTTCGCTCCTTCAGTGGCGACATCATCGATGGCGGCGACGGAGACGACACCATCACTAGCGGCCAGGGCTTCGATGAAATCTCCGGCGGCGCTGGCAACAACAACATCAACTCGGGAGCCCACCCGGACGTTATCGACGCTGGTACCGGAGCCGCGACGATTGATTCCGGCGGCGGCAACGACCTGATTCGCTGGGACTACGCACCGCTCAACGGTCAGAGCATCTCCGTGGTCGGTGGATCCGGCACCGAGGATACCCTGGAGGTCACGATTGATGACAACAGCAATCAAATCGACATCGACAGCAACGGCACGACCGCCGAAGTCACGATCGATGTTGACGACCTGTTGTCACTCAACGGTATCGAACATCTCAAGCTGGATACGCAGCAGGAAGCCGACACGATCGACATTCAGGATCTGCTGAACACGGATCTGAAGACGGTCGACGTCCAGCTGGGTTCGCGGAAAGCGACGGAGTGGTCTGCGGACCGGGACATCAATGGCGACTACCAGGTTTACTCGACCAGCTACGAAGGGTACGACGGCAACGCCGCGGCGAGGCCTTCGGACTATTTCTATCGATACGACCTGGAAGAGGGCGGCAGCTACCTGTTCAACGCGGATGGCTCGCCCCAGATTCTGCCGATCAGTGTTCCCGCCGTTGTCGAAGGTGCCCCGACCGATAACAGCGTGCAGACGATCGTTGTGCCTGACGGACTGGATCGCATCAACCTCTACTACGGTTATGATTCCGATGCACCGGACGCTGGTCGGACGGCGGGGAATTCCGTTGAGTTCTCGTACCTCGACGCGCTGGAAGTTCCACCGGAAGGTCTTGCTCCCGCGGACGAAACCGAGGCGGAACGAGAAGTTCGATTGCTGGCCGAATTCCGTGCGTCGGTCGCAGCGGCGATGGAAACGTCGCTCGAGCAAATTCCGGCGATTGGCGATGTTACGGTGACCGGCATTGGTACGTTGGCCGATCCGTTCATTGTGAACGTGGTCAGTGCGGACACCACTTTCGGCACGACCGACTTCAAGCTGATTGCTCAGCATCACAACGTGCAACGCTTCAGCGGGCAATTGCTGTCGCGAACGGAAACGCGCGTATTTGAACGTTTCTATCGCATCGACGACATCGATGCGACGTACGAATTCGATGGCACCGGCCAACCGGTTCTCGAAACACAAACGCAGGCAGCGACGCTCAATGAAGGCAACCAGATACAGCAACTGTGGCTGAACGAGCTGGAACCGACGGCAATCCTGTGGTACGGCAACAACGGCATTCGCGTCAACCGGCCGACCGAGGGCACCGACCCCGTGGCGGCCCTGCAGACGAGTCTGGACTTGCTGTTGGGCGCAAACACCTCGGAGGTGCGAGGCGGCGGAACGGCGGCAGATCCATGGCAGATCGATCTGGGTGCTCCGGCGGTGGACGGCATGGGCGTGACGATTGACTTTGACCTCTTCGAACTGGTCGTGGGCGAAGACGCTTCACTGCCGGCGAACACGGTCTTTACGCGTGCGATTCACGATGGCAGTCCGGACATCATCGCGGCCAACGATCGGCAACAGTTCCAGATTCCGGCATCGGCGTTGGAAGTCGAATTCACCTACGACGACGAGAGTGTCAACGTGATCCTGGACGGGACGGCCCAAACGGTCGCCACGGCACTGGAGACACTCTCGACAGTCAGCAGTGTTGCCGTCTCCATTGGTGAGGGAACGAATCCCACGTGGGAAGTTGCCCTCGTTGCGGCCGATCTGGACGACGGTGAATTCGAGGAGCTGGAATTTGCCGTTACGAAACAGCTTGGTGCAAACCGCTTTGCGACTTCTTCGGCGGTTGGCAACGCCGTTCAATCCGTGGGCGTTCCGGCGGGAGCCGTCGCCACGTTACGTTACGGACAGGCATCAGCGTTGGTCACTGCCGGTAGCAGCGGCTCGGTGGTGCGGACTGCGTTGCTGGCGTTCAAGCCGCTACAGTCGTCCGACATTCCCGCGATCACGGGCACCGGCACGGAGGTAGATCCATGGATCATCACACTCGCGCCGACGGAAGACGCCGAGCCGGACTACGACCTGTTCAGTTTCCAGGTGCATGAATCGGTCTCCAACGACTCGGAAGAAGCCACCCCGATCACGCCGGCAAACCGCTCCGTTTTGATTGACGCCACCGCCGGCAATCGTTCGATTTTCTACGGACCGTTGGGGCGAGATACCGGCTACACCTCCGCGGCGGATGTCGAGGCGGCGCTTGAACATCTGACGACCGTGCGTGATGTCGTGGTGATCGACGAGGGAGTGAACTATCGCGTCGTGTTGGTCGACGCCGACCGTGACGAAAACGGCGACTTCCTGCCAATTCAGACGCAACGATTCGAGCATGCCGCGACACCGATCCAACAGTCGGGTGCCAATGCGATTACGCGCTGGTCACGGTCTGCCGACGTGGCAACGCAACACATCCTGTTGGAGGACTGGCAGGACCATGCGACGTTCAACTATTCCGGTCAGAGCGTCGAGCTGACGTCCGACATGAGTGTGGCCGAAATCGAGGCTGCACTGGAATCGATGTCCACAGTCAGCGACGTTCGCGTCTCGGGCGGCGGCGACCTGAATTTGTGGAACATTGCCATGCTGGAGGTCGCCGTCGATGGTACGGGCGATGACTTCCTGTTGGAACGCGAAGTACGTGTGCAGCGGATGTCGCGCGACATGGAGGTCCAGTCGTTGGAGGACTGGACGACGCAATGGATCGAGCAAGCCGACGTCGTTGACGGAACGCAGTTCTTCTACGGCGCTACGACGGTCACGCTGGCCGCCGGTGATATCAGCGCCAACACCGCGACGCAGGCCAACCTGCTACAGGATCGGCTACGAACCATCAGCGGCCTCGGAGTCCTGGAGGTCACCTACGACAGCGGGGCCACCGGCTATCGACTGGCAACGCGTCCAACGCCATTGCGAATGACGACCGACAGCGGCTCCGGCGCCGTGGAAACTTCGGTCACCGAATGGCTGTCGCAACGCATCAATGCGTCCGACGTCGTCGACACAGCCACCTTCACCTACCGTGGAAGTTCGGTCACGCTGGTCGCAGGAGACATCGATGCCGACACGACCGTACAAGCGGCCAACTTGCAAACGCGACTGCGCGAGATCAGTGGCCTTGCAGCCGTGTCCGTCGAATTCGACGCCGACAGTTCGACGTATCTGATCGGCTTCGCCTCGGCCGCCATGCGATTGTACGTCGATTCCGGCGCGGGGCAGCAGCCCTCGATCGTGGACGACCCATCGGAACAGGATCTGTTCAGGCAGTGGATCGACGCCGCAGCGATTGTCGATACGGCCGTTATCGCCTACGACGGCAGCTCCGTGACGCTCACCCCAGCCGATATCGATGCCGACGACACCACGCAGGCCACACTGCTGCAGGCAAAGTTGCGCACGATCACCTCGTTGCGATCGGCAACGGTTGCCTACGACGACGCAAGTGACACTTTCGAAGTTTCGCTCGCACCACCGCCGCAGCGGATGCTGCTGGATTCCGGTGGCGGGACGGAAGAGTCCGTAACGGCGTTGGTGACCAGCGGCACGTTGACCGTTCCAGCGGGGCTGACGGATGTCACGCTATCGGCCGACGGAGTGTCTTCGCTGGCGATCGACCTGACAGGAAACGACGCTGCGATATTGGCTCAGCTATCGACATTCGGAATCGGGAGCGACTTCGACGTGGAGGGCGAAGGGACGCTCGAAGAACCCTGGTTACTGACGATCCACGGTTACAACGACGCGACGCCCGTCACGGTGACCTACGACGACGGCTATTTCGCGGCACTCGCGGATGGCCTGGGCACGAGCTACCAGGTCGTTGAAATGGAGCAGGAAGACGGCCAGTTCGAAGTTCCCGTCGACGGCGAAAATAACGTCGCCGTCTTCCCCATCGCGGCGGGACTGCCCGGCAACAGCATCTACATCAGCCCATTCCAAACGTTCGAATTGGAACGACCACGGATGGTCGAAAAGCCTGTCTGGGAGGACCTGGATGGCGACGGCACGGTGGAACTGAACGGCGAGACTGACTGGTTCGAAGATCCCCTGTGGGTCAACGATCATCGCGTCGACACGGTCTCCATCGGCGGCTCCGGCGCGAACGATTACTTCCTTATCGGCCACGAGGTGCTGGAAACGGGCGTCGACGAGAGTGGGCAGGTGATTTTTGAGAAGCAGAACGACACGATCCAGGTGAAACACCAACTGGTCGCGGCGGACGGAATCTTCGACGACAACGCGCGAACGCTGATCGTGACGATTCGCGGCATCGATCTCGAAGGCGAAGCTTCCTCAGCCGATCCTGACGGACTCACTTATGACCAGATTACCGTCGATGGCAAAGCGGGCCACGACAAACTAATCGCCGGCTTCCTGCCAAACTCGACGGAAATCCTCGATACGCAAATCGTGACGGCCGTTGCCACCAGCCACCTGGAACTCAAGGGCGGTGCCGGCGACGACCGGCTGGTTGGTACGCCCTACGCCGACATCCTCGATTCAGGCACGGGCAACGATGTGGTGACCAGCAACGAAGAAGTCGACGTGTTCCATGATGACTCGCCGGACACCGAAACCGACCGGCTGATCGAAGCTCGAAATCTGAATTTCAGTCTGTCCGACGCAAATCTGGCCATCACGGGTACGAAGCTGTCCGATGATGTGCCGCCGATTGTGGAAGCAGTCAACGAAATCGAAAGCAACGTTGCGATCTTCGAGGAGTTCGAGCTGTACGGTGGAGCCGGTACCAACGCCTTCGCGATCAACGACTTCACGAAGACTGCGTGGCTGGACGGTACCGAATCCAGCGACCTCTATGTATTGACCCTGTCCGGGCAACTGGACGGCATGTCGAACGTCTACGTTGTCGATAGCGGCACGGGCGCCAACGACGCCGATTCCGTGGAAGTCTGGGGCGGCAGTACGGCGGACGCAATACACCTGGACGCGGACAGTTCGATTCAGGAGATACGTCACCTGCTGCCGGCAAACTCGTTCGAAATCAGCTACGACATCCTCGACAACGGTCAGCCCATCACGGCTAACGTACCGGCCAATGCCACCGCAGCACAGGTCGAATCCGCTCTGGAATCGATGTCTTCCATCAACGACGTGCAAGTCACGGGAACGGGAATTGACTCCGATCCGTGGAAGATTGTGATCCATGACGCGACGACGAATCCCGAGTCAAAGTTCTATCGGATCTACGTGAGTGACACGGATGCCGCGAACGCAACGGCGCGGGTCTCGCGAGCCACGGTGACTCGGCTACCCCTGGAGATGATCGATTCGTTGTTGGCTGGCAAGCCCGATCTGGACGCGATGTTCGAACGGCCCGCCAACGAAACGCAATTGTTCAGCAAGGTCAGCGGCGCCGTGGAAGATGGCGTCACGGACAGCTATACGCTTTCCTACCAGAGTCAAACGACAACCACGCTGACAACCGCATCGACGGCCGACGACATCGCCAATGCGCTCGAAGCACTACCCGGCATCACGGACGTCGACGTCACCGGTGCGGGTTCACTCCGCGAGCCCTTCACGATCAAAATCCTCGATGGCGATACCGACTCGCGCGGTAACTTCGCGCCGCTGGTTGCCGACAATTTACTGTTGGTGAACGCTCCGATGGACATCAACGACGCGGCCGCAACCGTGCGACCTTCGATTTCGCTGACCAACCCCAACGACTTCCAGCGAGTCTACTACGACTTCTCCATTGAAAACGTGGCAATCCACGGTGGCGCGGGCAGCGACAACTTCATTTCTGACGACAGTATGTCGGCCATGTACGTGTACGGCGATGGCGGCAACGACAACTTCCTTGTTGGCCGTGTGCTACAAACGAAACGAGTCCTCCTGGACCATGACGAAGATCCTACGACGGACGATGTTTGGGTCGACGTCGTGGATGGGCTGGATGGCGTCAGCAACGGGACGACATTCAATGCCTTCTTCTACGGCGGCAGCGGCGATGACTACTTTGAGGTCAACCACAACGTGGGTGTGCTGGAGCTCTACGGTGAGTCTGGTGACGACACATTCTTCCTGAAAGCGATCTTGCAGGAAACCGGTGCCGAACGGGATGGTGGCGACATCCTTGCCGGAGCCGGCGACGAACAGGGCAACATCGATGAGCAAGACAACGACACGCTGATCGACTACGTCGAAAACAATCGCGTCGAGATCTTTGGCGGCAGTGGATTCGACACGGTCGTCGTCGCGGGCACGGCGATCAACGACACCTTCTACATCTTCAACGATAACGACGGTCGGCAGTATCTATACGGCGCCGGTATCAAACTGGAAAACATCGACGGCATCGAGCGACTGGCGCTGGTGACCGGTGCCGGCAACGACACGGTCTATCTTTATGGCCTGAACGAAGACCTGAGCCTGCTGATCAACATGGGGTCCGGCGACGATCAATTGCTGCTGGGTGGCGAGGAGCAACCGTTCTCGGTCACCTATCCGGCTTCGAGTGCAATTCACACGGTCGAACACGGCGTGCTGAAGGACAGCCTGACGGGCGCGTCGACCACCTACAACGATGTCGTCTTCAACAAGCGTTCGCTATCGATCGTCGAAAAGCAGGACGCCTTCCGCGAGTTCTATCGCAAGTGGCTGAAGGCGGACGGCAACGTCACCATCAGCGCGAAGCACTGGGATCTGCTGGAGACCAACCTCTCGCTGGCGATGAAGCTGTTCGCACAGGCCGTCGAACGATCGGTCGAAGCTCCTGTCCACGGCAGCTGGCTCACCAACGATTGGTCCCAGTACGGCTGGAATTTCTTTTCGGCCTACTACGATCGCCTGAACTACATCGCGGGCGTTGAAACCTTCGAACGCGCCTTGCAGACTACGCCCGGTCAGGAGTGGGGGCAGAGTTTCCATGATGGCGATTTCGAATTCTCCTTCTACGCCGGCGGAGCTCATCCGATTCTGCCGGACTCCATGAGCTTTGAAACCATGTGGGGCATGGTGCCTCGAACCGGCATTAGCGTCGGCAACACCGGTCGAGCTCATCGCGGTGCGCTGGACTACCTGTTCTATCAACACTACTTGCGACCGCTGGTGGCGTTCACGATCTGGGGCGACCACATCCAGTCCGATCAGGTTTACAACAGCACCAACAACGGCGTAAATCGCATCGACAACTGGGGCTACGACCCGGACCTGTATCTTGGCGACCTCTATTCAGCGCAGGTCATCAAGTCGCGGTACGAGTGGCATCCGTGGTGGTTCTTCGGGCACCGCTACTTCTTCACGACCAACATGGAACACATTGCCGGCGAGGAGCAGGTGTGGATTCCGGACGGTCGCTACGGCGGAACGGGCGTTGGAGCCGAACTGTACTGGGATCTGATGTCGATGTTCTACGAAGTCGACGCTCCGAATCCCATTGAAGCTCGAAACATCGTGCAGACGTTCGCCACCGTCGAGGAAAACGATATCGCCGCGTATCGCTTCGACAATCTGGAGCAACGCACGGTACAGAAACTACTGCCCGCCAACACGGATCTTTCACGCATCGCCGGCGTGGTGCGACTGAGTGGCGGCACGGGCACGGACGAAATCACGGTCAACGTGATCGACGAAACGGGAGCGGAAGTATCCCTACAAAAACAGGTGCTACAGCTTGCCGACTACGGTTTTGAGAACAGCGCCATCGCCAGCCTGCCGACCGGCATCACGCACGACGACGTGCAGTCGGCGCTCGTACGCTCGCACAAGGAGCTGGAGATTGGCGTCATCAACGATCTGCTCGATGGCATCACACCATCGACGACGATCGAAGTGACCGTCGATGAAGCCCAGCATACGTATCGACTCCATGATCTGCTGTTCACGAGGGATACTCCCGCGGGCAACGCGAACCTCGCCGAGGCGATCACAACACTTCAGGGTACTCCCGCCGTCAACAGCAACCAGCAGGACGTGCGCGACCAGTTGACGGCGTTCCTGACACGCGGGCAACAACTGCTCGGCGGCGACGGCACCAGTACCTACACCTTTAGCCTGGACAGTCTGGACGCGTTGTTGCTACACCCAACCTTCGTGGTCATGGTCGATAGCGGCGTTACGGGCGCCACCGCAGTCCAAACCGCCTTGCAGGACGTGCGCGACTTCCTGACGCTGGTTACCGCCAATGACGAACTGGCCGGCGAGGGATACACGTGGAGTGGCGATGGAGCATTGAAGGTCTACGAACAGGCAGCTCCGCCTCTGGCACGTACGACGACCTACGAATTTTCGCAGCAAATCTGGAATCCTACGACGCTCGCAAAAGCCCATGAATTCAACTCGCGGACGGGGCAGTATCAGAACCGCCTTGAACCGGGCGAGGAAGTGGATCTCCAGCAGAACGATCTCACGAACGAACGCGGCACGCGCAGTTTGCGTGACATCAAGTACACCATCAACGGCGTCGAATATTCCGTTCGAGACGCCAACGAAGCGCTCGCCGGCAATCAGATCGAGATGGAAAAAGAGTACGTTCGTCAGGTGGATAACTTCGACCACGCGTACTACACCTACTCGTATTACGGAATCTATGGCAGCGATGCCGTAGCTCCGAACATCCCGGGTGACGGCGGCAAGCTGGAGGCCGTGGCCATTCGTCGGCTAAATGAAACGGTGCTCGATCCGGTCTTCCGCAAGGACCTGCTGGAAAGCGGCACTTACCTCACGGCGGCGACGTGGGCTGCGTATGCCAATGCGGCCGCGGCAGCCGACGCGCAGGGCAGGCCCACGCTGGGCGGATTGCCATTCAACGATGCGAACGTGCAAACGCTGATCGAACGCTTCGGACAAACGTTGCGAGAAGATCGTGCCGATGATCCGCTGGGAGTTCAGCTTCCCATCATCGACGGACTGCGTCTGGATTCAGGTCAGACCGATGCCATGGGGCGGGCAATCATCGACACGACCGACATCCGGGCGATTCAGGATGATGCAGGCTTCTATCTGCCCGAGACGATCACGATCCTGCGAACGGTCACGGAAGACATCACCGTGCCCGCGGCATATGTCTACGAGCGTCTGGAATATCAGTTCAACGTAACGGCGCTACCGGCGCTGCCGTTGCTGGTAACTCACGCGGATGTGCAGTCGGCATTGAACCGTGCCAACTCGGTGGACAACCCCGGCATTCTCGATCGTTTGATCGCTGGAACGGAAACCTCGACCACGGTCACGATTACCGTGGACGACTCGGCTGAAGTCATCACGGTTCCCGCCGCCTACGTGACCGGTTCGGCACCCACAACGTTCACAACGACGTACGACAGCGTGCTGGGAGCGAACACGCATGGACTGTGGTTCGCCAGTTTCGAAGACGTCACGCTGAACGTGAATGCAAACGAGGATCACGACGACGATCCGGGCACACCCGCGATCTCGAAGGTTTTCAACGACGCCGTCACGATCGATGGTACCTACTTCATCGACGACCTGACGGTGAATGTGGGAGATGGCGACAACCTCATCAACATCTCGGGACTGACGGCGGAAACCGTGATCAACACGGGCATCGGCGAAGACGAGTTCTACATCCATTCGCTGACGCACGAGACGACCATCATCGCCGAAGCGGGCGACGATCAGTTCTTTATCAATTACGAACCATCGATCGATCCGGTCACAGGCCCCCCACAGCAGACGTTTATGAACGGCGTCATCGGCACGCTGAACGTGCACGGCCAGGCTGGCACGGACATCTACAACATCGGACTCTCGGGACTCGGTAGTGCCCTGATCAACGTCATCGACCAGAGCGGCGCGGATCTGGGTGAAGACAAACTGTTCGTGTTTGGCACCGAGGAAGACGACTACTACCTGTTCCGCCCTTCGTTGATTGCCGGCATCGAAGTTGACGCCGATCACAATCCCGTCGTTGGTGGCGTGGTCGAGCGCATCAACTACGACGGAGACATCAACGCCGGAATCGTCATCAACGGTCGCGCCGGCGACGACACGTTTGTCCTGGACGACACCGACGCGGCGCTGGAGGTCAACGGCGACCGCGGCGACGACACGTTCCAGATCGGTCAGATGTTCCAGTCGCCGCGAGACAGTCATGCCAACCTGCCGTTGATCGATCAGTTCCCCACCACCCAGACGACGCAGGGCTTCCTCAGCAATGGAGTTAGCGAACCGGCGACCTTCAACGGCGGCGACGGCGAAGACCTGTTCACCGTATTCCACAACCTTGCGGAGATTTCACTCAACGGTGAAGCCGACAACGACACGTTCGTGCTGCGATCCTTCGTTCGCGTCGATCCGGACGATCCGAAAGCTCCGATCACCAACGTCAACGGTGGTCAGGGTGCAGACTTCATTTCGTTCACCGTGAACGCTCCGGTGAATATCGAAGGCGGCGACGGACTGGATACCCTGACGATTATCGGTACCGAATTGGGCGACAGTTTTGTGGTCGCGGCATCGGGAGTCTACGGTGCCGGTCGGTTTACCAGATTCAATGGCGTGGAAAAAGTTGTCATCGATGCGATCGCTGGCAACGACGAATTCTTCATTCAGAGTACCAGTGAACATGTCGACCTGGAAATCGTCGGCGGGCTGGGTAGTGATCAGTTCTACGTTGGCGGCAGCAACGATGCTCCGGTCGTCGTGGTTGCCAACGATCTGAAGGGGCACAGCGGACTGATTGACCACGAGGTCGTTTCCAACCTGCCGGCAACCACCGATTTCTCTTCCAGCCTGAATCAGGGCATCTCGGTCGACATCGGCGACAACGAAGAAGCCGAGGTACTAATTCGACCGACTAACGGCCCAATCCGAGTGTTTGAGGACGCGTCGGTCTACGACATGGCCGGCGTGCCGGACGCCGTCATCGACCGTTTCCTCACGTATTCCTACACCGTGGTGCTCACTCGAGCTCCTGAAGAGGATGTGCGAATCACCGCGTCGCCATCACTGCCCAACGAAACGTCACTGGCCGCGGGAGCTGCAGGCATTGCGTTGGCCGTGGTGCCCGAAGGCGATACTCCGGATCCCAATCTTGCCGGCAGCTACCTTGGCGTCACCCTGAGCTTCACGCGGGACAACTGGTTCCGGCCGCAAACGGTCGTCGTCACGGCACCGGACGACGCCGAATTCGACAACCGCGACTTCTATGAAATTCGCCACTCGGTCATCGAGGGACTCAAGAGCGACGACGGGGATCAGTATGACGGCCTCGCCGTGGCCAGCCTGAAGGCACAAGTCATTGACAACGAAGCCGCGACCGTCGTGCTGGCGGAATCGGACGGCCAGTCGCAAGTCGCAGAGCTGGGGATTGGCGAAGCGGACTCGGCGCTGGCCGGCAATCAGACGCGTTTGCGAAACTGGGATCAGTACGCCGTGGCACTTTCGGCGGCACCCGCTGTGGGCGAAACGGTCACGATCGATATTGCTACCGACGGCGAGATCAGCGTCCGCGAAGGAGCCAACCCGGCCGCAAATGCTGCCAGCCTGACTTTCAATAACGGCAACTGGCACATCCCGCAGGTCGTCACCATCACGACAACATCTGACGGTATCGACGAAGGCGTCAGCTTCTCGCGGATCTCGCATGCGATTTCAAGTTCAGATCCTGCCGGTACCTACGCCGAAGTCGTCAACGCGGGAGCCGTCGACGTCGAAGTGCTCGACGATACGCCTGGCGTGCTGATCTCGCGTGTTGATGATTCGACGACCGTTATCGAGCCGACGACCGACGTCCTGCTGGGGATCGGTCAGATTGTGGACGCTGGCGACGGACACACGTTTACGGGGAACTTTGGACGTCCATTCCTGCCCGAGATTCCCGGTAACGACGGATTCGTTGTCGCGCAGAACATCGATTCGGGCGACTGGAGCCTGACGTACAACCCCAACGTCGGCGACACCAGTGAAGACGCGTTGCTTGCGACGACGCCCAACATGTCCCAGACGATTCCGCATCTAACAGTGAAGGCGACCGGCGATGGCACGGCGGACTACTTCCAGTTTGAAGTCACGCAGGAAATGCTGGATGACAACGGCGGGCCCGTGCGGCTGGTCGTAGACCTGGACGATGGCTATCACGACGGCGACGACATTTTCTGGAATCCCGTCACTCGCGTCGTGCGAATGCTGGAAGTCGGCGACGACCTGGTGCCCGATGTGGTTCAGCAGTCGTCGGCAAGCGATCCCGCGACGGACGTGGGCAGCACAACGTGGCTGGACACTTTCAACACGCTGACGCTCAGCACGGCCGAAACGTACTATATCGAAGTGACGAACGAAGGTTCGCTGGGCATTCCCGACGGTGCGGACTACGACCTTCACGTATCGCTGGAGCAACATCCCGTCGCGTCGTTCGCGTTCAGCCCTTCGCCGGTCTTCGAGGATGAGGTCGGAAACAACACCTACCAGGACATCGACGCATTCGAGAATTTCTCGATCTTCTTTGACCCCAATGTCGGCAACGAAGCGTTCGGCGGCACGACCACCTACCGCACGCCCTACACCAGCATCGCCGGTAACGGTGACGGTACTGCCGATGTCTACCAGTTCACCATTACTCCTCAGATGTTAAACCCGGAAGGCGGAGTCATTGATGCCGCCAACAGCATCCTCGATTCGCGCGACTACTATGAGACAGCCGACATCGTGCTCACGGGGAATTCGCCGAATCCCGCAGAAGGACTTTGGGAAGCGACCATCAACGGCACGACGTATGAATTCAACGGCAGCAGCACCAGTACGCTGGCTGACGTCGCTGCCGCCTTTGAAACGGCGATTGACGGCAGCTCGGATGCATTCGTGACCTATGATGCAACGGCGAGCAGTGGGACGCTTACGTTGACCGATCCCCGCGTGGATGCGGCCGAAGCTCCGAATGGCTTCCGCGTTGACAGCATCACACAAACGATTCCACAGGATGTGGCATCGCATCTGACCACCGGCGGAATCGAATTCAGCGAAGCCACCGTGGTATTCTCCGTGGCCAGTACGGATGACCTTGTTGATGGCGACACGTGGACACTGCGGATTGGTGGCACGGGATACCCGCACACGGTCGACGGTGATTCCCTGAATGACATCGTCACGGCCATTCGTGGTCAGATCCCCGCCTCACTGAATCCCGGTGGATCGGGTTCCACGATCACGCTGAATTCGGCCACGCCCTTTAGCATGGAGTTCGAACAAAGCGGAAAGTCCGCACGTGGAGTCGTCGCGGTAACGGGCACCGCAGGCACCACCGATCTTTCGGCAGCCTCCTGGTCCATCGCCGAAATCCTGCTGAACGACACGCGGACCGCCGGGGACACATGGCAAGTCAAAGTTAGCCAGGATGGTTACGAGCAAACGTATACCGGTGACGCCAGCGATCCACTTGATCAGATCGGCCGCGATATTGCGCAAGCGATCAATGACGACAGCACGGCCGGCTCGAATTTCACGGCCTCGTACAGTAACAGTGCCAATACGCTGACCGTTGCACCGACGGCCAGCAATCCTCCGGTCGTCGTTGACTTCTCCATTCTCTCGCCTGCCAACGACGATACGGCCCTCCACCGCTCGATCGTTGATTTTTCCGACCACGGCACGGTAACTTCCGGCGAGACCTGGATCCTGACGCTGGGCAGCAACACCTACGAATACGTCGTCGGCACGGGCGGCTTTGCTGTGGATCACGACGGCGTCGCCCAGGGACTGGAGAAGGCCGTCACCGACGCCGGCGATGGCTATACCACTTCGATCTCGGGCTCGTCGGTGACATTCGAACACGCCAGCGATTTCGACGGATCGTTCTCCGTGGAGAACATCGCGACGGCAGCGACGACGCAGTACAGCGCCGAAATCAGCCTCAGCGGTACCGTTGCGGAAGGCGACGTCTGGACGATCGATCTGGATGCTCCAACGGCAACGCCAACCGCCCATTCGCATTCGTATACGCTGCTCAACGGAGATACGATGACGCTGGACTTCGTCATCGGAAAACTGGTTAGCGACATCAATGATGATGGCGAGTTCGTGGCCGAGCAGACGAGCACAAGTTCGCTACGAATCACACGAGTCGATGCGTTTACGTTGGCTTATACCGACAGCGCAAACGGCACTTTCACCGGCCCCGCCTCCGCGACGGAAGAGATGGTCTTCGCGTTGACGGGAACTCCGGCGGTGGGCGAAGTCTGGGTCGTTACGACCGGCGCGACACCGGCCGACGAGTACACCTTTGAGGCCGCAACAACCAACCTCGTTGACGTCGCCAATGGACTTCGGACCGAAGTTGGCAGCGGCGCCCGAGTCGACGGAAACAGTCTCATTGTCACCGGAAGCGCGACGGGCAACGGGTATTCGATTCGCACGGTATCGGTCGACGGAATCAGCACATTCCTGTCGGAATTCGATGTATCCGGAACCGTAACGTTCGGTCAGACGTGGCTGGTCTCCATCGCCGGAGATGCAAATGGGCCTTACGAATTCGCAGTCCCCAATGGATCGACGGACCTCAACGGCGTCGCCACCGGACTGCGAACGGCACTCACGACGGCCGGATACACCGTCGCAGGGACGGACGCCCAAGTCATCATCCAGTCGGCCAGCACAGTCGATGCCACCTGGGCAATTCAGTCGGCCGCGCCGATCACCACGTCGAGCGTCGGCGGCACGCCAGCCACGACATGGAGCTACGACCTTTCGCTGGCAGGATCGATTACCGCCAGCGACCAGTGGTCACTCACACTCGATGGAATCGCAACACCGTACGAGCACGTCGTCGTGGGCGACACGACCGACGACACAATCGACGAGATTGCCGGATTGGTACGCGGGGAAATCCCGGCTTCCTACAATCCGACCGTCAGCGGCGCGACGATTTCGATGAGTTCTTCCGCTCCAATCACCATCGACCAGTTTGACCATGTTCGCGTGGCCGCGTTCCAGCCGCTCAATGCTGCCAACCGTGAACAGACGCGAACGCGATATGAGAAAGTCCAAATCGACATCGTGCCACCGGGCCCGATTCTACGGGGTCAGAAATGGACGATTGAGCTGCGTGACACGAAGTACACGTACGACGTACTCGTTGAACCGGGAATCGACAGTGCGTCGGACATGCGAGATTTCATCGACGCCGACGAGCTGGCCACCAAGCTGGGGCAGTTGCTGACGAATTCCAGCGAATTCGACGGCAGTCAGGTATCGGTCAACGGCAGCACCATTACGCTGGACAACATCAACGGCATCACGGCCGAGCTGACCGCCGGTGATGGAACGATTCTCGGCGTGTTTGACATTGATGGTGAAGCGACGCAGAAGAATTACAACGAAGCCGAAATCCGCAACTTCGTCTTCTATACGCAGACGATCAACCATCCCGTTCGTGAGCACGTCACAATCGAGTTGCTGCAGGTTATCGGATCGGGCCCGACCGCCACGACACAGGTGATTGCCACCACGCAGAGCACGGGGGCCATCGACGCCGGTAGCAGTTCGACGCTGGATCCATTCATCGAATATACGTTCGATGAGTCCGGTGACTATCGGATCCGGGTCACTTCGTTCAAGGACTATCTGGATGGCTATCGGCCAGACGTCGCCAACGCGTTCGTATCGCAGGGGCTGGCGTACCAACTGAACATCAGCTTGCCGCAACACGCCAAGGACGACGACGTATTCTCCCTACCGGACAACACGATCACGATCGTCGACGGTGCGGGCGTCGGGCAAACGGCGATTATCAAGTCCTACGATCCCGCCACGAAGACCTTCACCCTGAAAGACTCCGGCGGGGCGGACACGACCTTCACGGGGCTCGACTACACGAGCGTGTTCGAGGTCACCTACGACATCAACACGGTGGCGGGCTACACAGAAACGGCGGACCAGTACACGGTAGTGCTCACCAGTTCGCCGTTGGCGGGAGAAACGATTACCGTTCGCGTCGATCCACAGTCGACACGAAACTATAACGCCGATGAAGCTTTCGAAATCGGCGGCGGCCAGTCGGACCAGGAACAGGTGACCACGGGTTCGGCCCCCGACGGCATCACGCTGCTGCAATTTGACGCGACGAACTGGAACCTGCCGCAAACCGTGTTTGTCAATGCAATCAGCGACAACATCATCGACGGCGGTGACGCCCAGAGTTTCCCTGCGTTCGGCAACCGTATCGCCGATCTCCGCGGCCCCATCACACTCAACGGCGGGATTCGCACAACCGACGATCTGTTCTTGAAGAATCCCTTCATGCTGCCCGGCGAAAGAAACTCGCCGGTACCCGACGGAACCGTGACGTTGGTGGATGTCGATGGCAGTGGCAATGCCCGCTTCACCGACGAGAACGTCTCGCGGACGAATGCCGATGGGCAGGTTGGATTTGACGACCGCATGAACGACTATGCCTACGAATTCGTGTTCCTTGATGGCCCGCTGGCCGACTACCCGCCGATGCAGGTCGCCTCCGTCCAACACGATGCGATGAATCGCCCCACCGTGACGTTCACGACGCCGTGGCCGGACGGCATTCAACCGGAGGTCGGCGACAACTATGTCTATTCGCCCGTGAATCCCAACGTCAACGTGGTCGAATCGGATCAGGTCGACACCGTCGAAATTTTCAACGGCAGTACCATTGCAGACCAAAGTGGCACGCTGACGTCCGACCAACTGACCGGCTTCGGCCTGGGGCCCGACGCGCAAATCGGTGATGAAACCATTCCTGGCGGCGTTAGCTACCGCAACATCGAGACGCTGAATTTTGAACTCGGTTCCGGTAACAATCAGCTGGACATCAAATCGACGCACGTGGGCAGCACCAACATTTACGGTTCGACGGGTGTCGAATCGATCGACGTGAAGAGCGTCTTTGGTCACACAACGATTGAACTGGGCGCCGGAATGGACGTCGTGAACGTCGGAGACGACGCACAGCGAATCGAACAGATCGCGGCGTTACTCACCGTCATTGGTGGCGACGACAACGACGAACTGAACATCCGTGACGGCGGAGATATCTCGTCCGACTCCGGTACGATCAAGCCGACATCGATTCGCGGTTTCGACATGCCGTCGGTCCCCGAGGTGCAGGTCATTCGTGTCCGCGCGGCAACGGGCAAGCTGGTGCTGAAGACGGACGGTTTCGGCAGCGACGTGCAGCCTGCCCTGCCCGTCTACGCCGATGAAGTTGTTCGCGGCGAGGGAACAGCGCGTGTCATTTTTGACATCAACGCAGACGATGCCACGATCCGTCAGGCCATCGCGAGGCTGTACAACCAGGCCGTACCGAACGTATCTATCCAGCGTGATGGCGAGTTTTTCTCGATCACGCTGCACGGCGAACTGGCCGGCATCGACCTGCCCGAACTTGAATGGGACGAGGACTACGTCACCGACTCGCCACTGGCGATCGACCTTCCCAACACAGTCGACGTCCGCATCAGCACGTCGCGTGACGGTACCGTGACGCCGGATGTGAACGTGGTCCAGACGCTGGCAATCGTCCCCAACGCGGACCAGTTCCAGTTGCAAATAACCGACGACGACGGACTGGACGTGACGACCGCGATGGTCGCCGACACGGCCAACGCTGAAACGTTGCTAGATGCACTGCGGCAGGTGCTGGACAACACCAACAGCGATCTGCCCTACACCTACAACGTCGACGTCTCGAAGCACGACAACATCTTCAAAATCACATTCCAGGGGGCGCATCGCAAAGCGAGTATCGCAAATGTCATCACTGGCGACCCGCTGACGCAAACCACGTTGTTGACGCGTACCGACGGCATTGACTACTTCGGCATCGAGACGTTGAACATGCAGTTTGGCTCGGGTGACGATGTGATCAACGTCCACGGCACCAGCGCCATCACGGTGACCAACGTCATGTCCGGCGACGGCAACGACCAGTTTATGGTCGCCTCCGTCGCTGCGGACGATCTGTTCAATCAGGACGTCTCGCATGGCCACCTTGATTCTGTACAAGGGCAGCTCAATCTGAACGCGGAAGCTGGTGACAACTCGTTGTTCGTCAGCGACTACGAAGGGGCAGCCAATCCGGCCGTGGTGATCACAGACACGACCATCGACGGGCTCGCCCCGGCACAGATCACCTATGAAGCGACTGCCGGAAACTTCGATGGAAGTCTCGCAATCTGGACCAGTCAACTCGCCGATGTCGTGGATGTCACCAGCATCGACGTGGGCAGTCAGACGATCACCACCCTCTACACAGGCGCTGGCGACGACGATGTTCGCATTGAAGTTTCCGACGCCGTGACGCCGTCGCACACATCGCTGCCCAGTGCGACAGATCGGCGGCTTCGAGTACGAACGCTGGCGGGAGAAGACGTTGTTGACGGCTCCCGTTCGCAATTGGCGCTACGAATTGAAACGGGGAGTGAGTCCGATATTGCCAAAGGTGGTCACGGCGACGACATCGTTCACTCGGGATCGGAATCCGACATCGTCTTCGGCGGCGACGGCGATGATTTTCTTTCGGCGATGACGGACCTACCGGGCGGTGCACCCACGGCGGATGACGAAATTGTGATCGGTGACCACGGCACGGTTACCTATAACGTCGGAGCTGGTGTGCACGTGATCGACAGCACCGAGCCCACCGCGGTGCTCGATGCCTTCCGTCCCGGTGTGACCGACACGCTGAACGACATTCGCACGGACATTGCCCCGGGCGGCGGCAACGACACGATCTATTCGGGTGATCAAACCGGCTATGTGCTGGGCGGGCTGGGGGATGACACGATCTCCACCGGCAACGATCGCGACTTGATTTTTGGCGACGGCGGGGCAATCAGTTTCTCGCTGGGTGTGCTCACCCAGGCGGTCAGCATTGATGACCTGACCGGCGGTAGCGACGACATTCAGTCCGGCAATGGTGTCAACTTCGTGATCGCGGGGCCGGGCAGCGATGACGTGACCGCCGGAGAAGATCGCGACTACGTGTCGGGCGACAATGGTCACGCGATCTTCAATTCGGCCGGCATTGTGACCGTGTGGCGATCCACGACCAATGGCGGTGGAAACGATCTGATTCTCACAGGCAGCGACTCGGACTTTGTGATTGGCGGAGCGGCGGACGATGTCGCCGGAACCGGAAGCGACGTCGCACGAGACGTTGTGTTGGGCGACCATGGGCAACTGGATTTTGACGCGAACGGGTTGCTGACTCGGGCAATTACGACGGATCCGTACGCCGCGGGCAATGATCAGGTTTACTCGCAACAGGGTTCCGACATCGTCCTTGGCGGCCCGGGTGAGGACTACCTCGCTGCAGGCCGCGACAACCTCGACGCTTCACCGGATGTCGTGATTGGCGACAGTGGCTATGTGACCTTCGACACGCTTGGCAATCCACTCTTCGTCACATCGACGCAGCACGACCTTGGCGCCAATGACCGCATCTTCACCGGCGGCGGCGACGACATCGTGGTGGGTGGGATGGCCGACGATATCGTGCTCGCAGGGCCGGGTCACGACATTACGTTTGGCGACGCGGCCGAACTGACGTTTGGCAACGGAGTGTGGTTGCGTCTGGAATCGATTGCTCTGACCGATGGCGGCAGGGACCAGGTGGTGACCGGTACAGGAGACGACATCACCGTCGCGGGAGCCGGCAACGACTTTGTCTGGGGCGGAACCAACGGCGACGATGTCATTCTTGGCGACAGCGGCTTGCTGATCGGGGCGGATGGATCTCCGGACGCAAACGAGATTTTCTCGACCGGCTACACGATCGGCGGCGGCGTAGACAAGATTCTTGATGAAGATGGCTGGAACAAGATCATCGGCGGCGGTGGTGACGACAACATCACGGGCGGTTCGATTCGCGACTGGATCGCAGGAGACTACGCCGACATCTACCGGGATGCGTCATGGGAGATGCAGCGATTCGTCAGCGTCGACCTGGCCAACGGTGGCAATGATGGAATCTCGGGACGCGGCGGATTTGATGTGATCCTCGCCGGGGCTGGCAGCGATATTGCATCGGGGCACAGCGGCAAAGACGTCGTTGTCGGCGACAACGCTGACGTGCGGACCAACGGCGAGGCCATCTATCACCTTTCCACGATTGGCCAGGGGATTGGCGATGACGATACGCTGTACGGTGACGCTCACAACGACTTCATCTTTGGCGGAGCCGGTGGGGACCAGATCAATGGTGGATTCTCTGGCGATGACGTGCTCGTTGGCGACAACGCCTATGCAAACTTCACGGGGTTGATTCTCGAGGAGCTGGTTTCGATCGATCCGGGAGTTGGAGGCGACGACACGATCCTTGGCGATACCGAAAGCGATTTCATTATCGGCGGCTTCGCCAACGACACGATTGATGCGGGCTCCGACAACGGAGCCGACGTGGTGGTGGGCGACCATGCCCGAGCACTCTTTGATATCGTTGGTTCGTCCAGTTTGCTGCGTGAGGTTGAAACCCATGAGGTCTTCCACGCCGGGGTCGATGACATTCAGACCGGAGGCGGGCCCGACTTTGCATTCGGCGGAAGTCTGTCCGACACGATCCATACCGGCGCCGGGGACTTCCGTGACGTCATGTTGGGCGACAACGGAAAAGCCACCTTCGACGCATCCGGCGTCCTGATTGAAGTCACCTCGACGTCGCCAACCATCGGTGGCGACGACAGTCTGACGTCGACCGGTGGAGACAATGTCGCTGTTGGAGGTCGTGGGAACGACCAAACCGTTACGGCGGCGCTTGATACCACTGACGGCGACAACCTGGTGCTCGGTGACAGTGGCATCCTGACGTTCGACAACAACAGTCAGGCCAGTGTTATTCGCCGAGTGGAGTCGACCGATCACTCGCTGGGACACAACGACGACATCACCACGGGCCACGGCGACGATGTCGTGATCGCGTCCAGTGGACTGGACATCGTGGATTCAAGTGAAGGCCGTGACGCCATCCTGGGCGACAACGGGGTCGTTGAATTCGATGTAAACGGCTCTCTGACACTCATTACCACCGTAGACTCTTCCGTCGGTGGAGAAGATACAGTTCTGTCCGGTCCGGGCAACGACATTGTCTTTGGCGGGGCGGACGACGACCGCATTGAATCCATGAGCGGCGATGACATCGTGCTCGGTGATGCCGGCGAAGCGAGCTTCTTGCTGAATGCCTTCCAGCACATTGAAACGCTGGATCAGACGATCGGTGGCGACGATGTGATTCTTGGCGGAGAAGACGACGACATTCTGATCGGAGGGACGGCAGACGACATCCTTCTCGGCGGCACCAACGGCGACGATGTGATCCTTGGCGACAACGGCACCCTGTTCGGCGACAACAATCTGCCTCAAGCCAACGACATCATTACGACCGGTTTCACGCTGGGCGGCGGCAGCGATGGCATCCTCGATGAGGACGGCACGAACATCATCATTGGCGGTGATGCGAACGACAATCTTACCGGCGGCAGTCAGACGGACTGGATTGCAGGTGACTACGCCGACTTCATCCGCGGCCCGGGTTTTGTGCCGCAGGAATTCGTGAGTGTGTCCGACTCGCAGGGCGGCAACGATGGAATATCCGGCAAGTCTGGCTGGGACCTGATTGTCGCGGGTGCCGGTGACGACATCGCTTCGGGCCACTCGGGCAGAGACATCGTCGTGGGTGACAATGCCCGCGCGACGTGGGGGGCTGGATCGATTCAGCGCATTGAGTCGACATCGACCAACATTGGTGGCAACGACACCCTGTATGGTAATTCGAACCACGACCTGATTGTTGGCGGCTTTGGCGAGGACAACGTGGACGCCGGTACCGACAATGACTTCGTGTTCGGCGACAACGCCGTGGCTTCCGTATTCGCAAATTACACCGTCGAAGCGGCCGAGGCCATTGCGTCCGCCAATGGCGGCAACGATACGCTTGCCGGTGCAGCCGGTCATGACTTCATCGTCGGAGGCACGGCAGACGACCAGATTTCCGGCGGCAGCGAACACGATGTGATCTTCGGGGATCATGCTCGCTTCGATTCAACACTACCCCTGGATCAGAACTTCGAATCGATTTTCACCTCAGCCGTGGAAGGCGGAGGCATCGATACGATTCATGGCGACGCCGGCGACGACTTCGTGATTGGCGGTCAGGCCGGCGACCAACTCTTTGGTGATGATGGTGAAGACGACATCACCGGTGGACACAACGTTCGTTTCGGTGCCGACGGCGATGACACGATCGATGGCGGCAGCGAAGCCGATGTGATCCTGGGTGACAACGGGCAAATTCACCGCACGCTTACTCCCGGCACCTTTGACCAATGGCAACAGTACCCTGCCCCGTTTGCTGACGTGATTCGAACCGTGACAAGGTTTGACGATATCGATCGAGTCACCGGCAACGACGCGATTACCGCCGGCACCGGCGACGACCGGGTGTTTGGCCAACGTGGCGACGACGACATTGATGGCGGCGCCGGCGACGACGAGCTCATCGGACACCTCGGTAATGACCTGATTCAGGGCGGCGACGACCATGACATGATTCTTTCGGATGTCGGCACCGTCATTCGCGACTTCCTGGATGATGGTTCACCACATATCAAACCCAATGGCTCGTGGCATCGCGATGTCGTTCTGGAAGAAGTGGGTAACATCGCGGGCATCATTGATATGGATCAGACGCCACTGCGTGTCGACGATCCGGCGCTCGCACAAAAGCTGGTGACAACGGACGTCCTTGTCCTTGCTGCTGGCCTCACGGCGCTTGGCGATAATTTGAACAATGCGGACAACGGAGCGTGGGACACCAACATTCTGCTGGTTGATTTGCTGGCCGGCAACAACGACGTTGTCGACGGTGGAGCGGGCGACGATCACATCTTTGGACAACGCGGCGACGATAACCTGAGCGGTGGAGCAGACAACGACTATATCTTTGGCGACAACCTCACCAATTCGATTGCGCATCGAACTGAATTGCCCAAGGCGACACTGACGTACAGGCTGCTGGAGACGCTGGATCCCGGTATCGTGCTTGACGAAGCCGGATCGGTAATCGTCACGCCCGTCATGCAAGTCCCCGAAGAAATGGATCTCAACAATCCGTATCTGCTGCCGGATCTGTTTGGCAATGTGTGGCATGAAGTCGTTGGAGAAAACGCCAGTCACGCCCAGACGCTGACGCGAACGGACGGCACGCAGCTCAAACCCGTCATCGGTATCATTCCCGACGTCGTGCATCACGTGGATGTACTTCCCGGTAATGACACGATTTCCGGTGACGATGGAAATGACTTCATCGTCGCGGACAACGCAAACGCCTACTCGCCATTGATCACGGGCTTCGATCCGATTGAGGACGCCGGCAACCTGGCCGAGCAGACACGTCTCGCACTTGCCCGAACGATGCATTCGCTGGGATTGCTCAGTGTCGACTATCTACGCACGACGGGTGCGGCAGCGGGCGTCCCGCACGACGTCGTTGTGGCGAGCGATTCGGTGGACGGAGGAGCGGGCAACGATCACATCATTGGCGACGACGGCATGATCGTGGCAGATTTGGTCCTTGGGCTTCCTGCCGACACAGACAACCTCGCGACCGCGGCGACTTCGCTGGCCGAGTACCTGGCAGACGTACGCCAACTGGCGACCGAGTTCGAGTATGTCACCTTCGAGGCTCACTACCAGGTTCTGACGCAATTGTTGGGCGGAGCCGGTAACTCGGCAGACGCTCCGGACTTCCATGAACTCTTCATCGGAAACGATACCCTCATCGGTGGTGACGACGACGACACGATCACCGGCGATCACACTGCAATCCTGACGGATGTTGTTGACGGCCAGCAATTCAATACCGTTGGAGAAGATGTTCCGGTAGCGACCTGGACTTCCGTCGCGAACGCGCTCACTTCTCAGATTGCCGCCCGCAACACGCAGCTTGCCAATCACGTGAACGCGAACCACAACACATCCAACCGGACACTAACGGCCGCGCAGTTGGCCGCGCTTCCAATCGACTTCGAATACGACCGTTCGATTGGCAACGACGATATTCAGTCCGGCAGCGGTGACGATCTGATCGTCGGAGACTTTGGGGCTTACGCCTTCCCGGTCCTGGAGACGCTTCCGCTGACGTTCAACGAGGAGCAGGACACCGGCCGCGACGTGGACAAGCTGACCAGCGGAATGGCCCGTTGGCTGGAACAACAACACCATGAGTCCGGCTACGAAGTTCGCATCACCGTCAGCTACGATCATCCACTGTACGAGGTTCGCGGTGGCGATTCCGTGCAGTGGGCAACGCTGGCCGGTAACGACACCATTGACGCCGGCGACGACAACGACTTCGTGCTGAGCGACAGCTTCTCGATTTCGACGAATCTTGTGGCAGACGATCTGGCAGCCCGCTTCTCGGAAGCTGAGTCACAGTTCAAGGTTGGCTTCCTGGACCGGAGCAACTTCGAGATCACGGAACAGTACGTACGATTTGGAGGCGCTTCCGTCTTTGGTAATGACACCGTCCGTGGCGGAGTCGGAAACGATATCCTGTTTGGGCAGACTCAGAGCAACGCGTTGTTCGGGGATGCCGGCGACGACGAATTGTTTGGCGGCGAAGGTCCCGCCAACACGGCCGATGGTGGAACGGGCGGAGGAACGGCGCGAGCCGGTAGTGCCCTGAATCCGACGGACGTCTGGATCGACATCCTTGAGGACTATCAATTCGGACTGGTGGCAAGCCTGACCACACAACTGGCCACCGACATCTTTGGCTCGCATGATCTGTCAGACGAGGATCACGAATTCGACATCCTGTTGGGGAACTTCATTGGCCAGTCAGCCAGCGACGCCACAATCCTGGCAATCGCTCAGGGAACGACGCGACTGGTTGCGGATGCGAGGCTCTAACAGCCGTGTCGCCGCGCGACAAGGACAAACGACATGCACGAGCGGCACTAACAGATTAGAGGGCTACTCAGACGGCTGGACGAGCCGGGAAGTTCCGTGTCGACCGGCGGGCCGCCAAAGTCTGTCATCGATATTGAGCTCGAAGCTTGTCCAGATTCAAGTCGCCAGACGAGGAGGACATCGTCGAAAAAACTTCGTCAATGGAAGCATCGTCAATGTCGACCGCTGGAATTCGCCATTGGTGAGCTTCGTCCCCCCTGGCAGCTTTCTCAGGTGTCAAATAGGAAATCTGAATGAATCCCCCAAAGTTGACCGATCCTTCGTTGGGACGAAGGTAAACCCAGTTCCATACCACGTCACCATCGTCCGTCTGGCCCAGCGTAATGGCTTCGGTTTCCACAACTTCGTCAAACTCGTCGACCAGCACAAAGTCGACCTGACTTTCTCCAGGCAGAATATCGTGCTTTGATCGCTCGTAGTCATTCTCTGACCAACAAACCAAAGCTCCGTCAGCTTCTCGCAGTGCGAAAGGGACACTGAGCAGACGCGCCAACTGAGGCCAATTACCACGCGCGAATCTTTCTCGCGTAGGAGGCAGATCAACGACTTCCACGTCGATATCTGGCCTAAACGAAATTTGGGGAGGCGTGGCTGGTGGATTAACGACCACCTCTTCGACTTCCCAGCGAATCTTCGCAATAGAGCCGTCGTCGTTAGTGATGAAAGTCATCGCACGGACTACCTGACGACTCGCGACGTCGATGTAAACGCGATGCCGGGAGTTTGCCAAGCCTGCGTCATCCCTTTCGAACACATGACAACTGATACCGTCAGCGTCCTCCGGTCCAACAAATCTAAATCCATGGGAGTGCCCGAACAGGACGCCCCCGCCAAGGATTGTCCCTAACTGAATCTTTGCATCAATCTTTGCCCACGCGGGAGTATCCCGTGCAGCAACCCGAGTCGTCTTCGGCAGCTCTTCGGCATACCCCGGATCGTGGGAAGTTCGGTAGCGAATTTCGCCGTCAGACGCTTCAATCTCGTCAATGACCCGATAGGTACCATCTCCGTGGTACCAGACGTCCTTTCGATTCATCCAGATAACGCCAGAGCTATCGGTATAGGCTTCGACAGGAAATCTGTCTTCCGTCCGGCCCGATGCAACATAACCTCGCAAGTAGAGCGAATCGGCCTGACGAATTGAATCAAGTGCGGCACGCAGTGCGAAGGCCGGCCGTGTCGTTACAGAATACGCAACCAGAGCTGCAACGAGCACCACGATTACGGTGGCGATCGATTTCTGTCGCAACGAGAACTTCGATCGCCTCTTCGTTTGTGGCGTTGCCTGAGGCGCCGATACGACGGGTTCAGCGAGCGCGTCACCAGTGACCCGTCCAACATTCGCACAGACGTCGTCCATCGCATTGGAATTCCCGCAAATCGGCTTATTGTCACCCCTGGCTGCGGACACGTCGCCGCCAGTCACTCCCGCCTCACGCAGTTTCTGCATCAGGTTATCGCGCAGCTGCTCATGGCCACGGTCGAGGTGTTCGTGTAACCGTCGTATGTCGTCGCCGTAATCTGGTTCGGTGTTCATAGGCTGACTAATCCCTGTTGCGAGTGGAAATCGCTTTTTCCAGTTTCACTCGGGCTCGATCGAGCAACTTGTAGAACCCGGATTGCGATAGATCCAGGACCTCACGTGCGATGCGCGCCGATTTACCTTGCAGATAAACGGCATGCAAGGCAAACCTCTCGTCATCCTCCAAATCCTGCATTGCGTCATGCATCAAGGAAATTCGATCATCCACTTCCATCGCGAATGCCTCCAGGGTGTCTGCCAGAGTTGCATCAAACCGGTGTCGATCCCTCCCCTTTTTTCTGATCCATTCCTTGATCACCATCCTGGCAATGCCGACCAACCATGCGCCAAACTTGCCTGCATCGTAGATCGTTTCCAACCGGGTAAAAGCGCGCAGGAAGACTTCCTGCACCAGATCCTGTGCTTGAAGAGTGTCGCCTGTGGCGTCGAAACAAATGGTTCGAACAAGGCGCGCATAGCGATCATAGAGCGACTCGAAGGCCGCTTCTTCGCCGGCAATTGCCCGTGCAACCAATTGCTCGTCCGATACCATCTACTACCTGTCAGGGCGAATGATGCGAACTTTCCAATCCAATCTTGCGACCCCATGTGCGCAACGCGGCCAGCTCCATTCCAATGTAACCAAAGCATATATCGACTTATAGAGCCTCCCATCAGGAGCTGCCCGGCAGTCTGATGCGAATCCAATCGGATGTAGCAAACGTAACAGTGGTTCATGCGATTCGACGTTCAAATCAAGAATCAGATCACCGGAGTCAACATCGTGAACATCTAACATTCTGCATGGACCGGTAATGTGAAATGAATCCTTGCCCCGTCGGGCACGTTGGGGGTGTACCAAATCGCGCCGCCATGCAGGTCGATAATCTGTTTCGATATTGCCAGTCCAACGCCCATACCATGGCCCTTGCTGTTCTTGATCGGTCTGAACAATTGTGACTGCAATTCCTCCGCAATTCCCGTCCCATTGTCAGCCACAACAAACTGCCAACTGGAACCATCCGGGAAAGCACTCAAATGGATATGTCCTTCATGTATTTCCGTAACTGCCAACGCGTTACGTATAAGGTTCACTAACACTTCTGCGATCAGGACGCGGTCCATCGTGGCCGTTCCCGCGCCGATGTCCTTCGTGAGCGTCACACCATGGCTCTCGATCAGGAAGGCAAGTAGATCAACAACGTCGCTGATAACAGTCGGTACGTCCTCTTTCGTCGGAAAAAACTGTCGCTCGGCACCGGATGAATCACCAATACGATGCAGGATGCCACTCGCAAGGGACGCCGCGCCGACGATTGCATCAACGATGCGGCGCAATCGCGCATTCGTTCTGGCGTCCTTGCACGAGGACAGCAACAACAACGCAAGATCTGTGTGGTACTGGATTGCCGTCAATGGCTGGCGCATTTCGTGCACAATCAGATTCAGCGAACCGCCGGCCGGTTCCGCGACAGGTTCCTCTCGATGCCCGGCTGATTGTGTTCGGTTTTCCGCCATCGTTTATGACTCAAAATTGCGCATGCGACCGCAGGTGATGCGAGCAGAAACATAATTATGGGAGCTGTTGGTTGGCGCCGCGCGGCAATCCGAAAAAGGGCGTACTGCGGCTTGTTCGTACTAGTTGCGTGACGAACAGGAATTTCTCCTACATTCTGGAATTTTTCCAAAAAAGTTCATCTGGGCGGAGAAAGCTGCCGACGCAACATCGTTTCAGCTCGAATCTTACTGCCCCTGCCACCCCACATTACCGCAACGAACCGCTCGCGACGCGGCTGACCCGATAGATCTGCAGCTCATTGACTTGCCCAACTGGTGTCAGCTCGCGGCTGGTATCCGGACGCCGCGGTGCAATCAGATAGTTCACCCGGCCACGTTGCCAGTCCCGGGCGCCTTCAATCTCTGCCCATTTCAGATCGACGAGGTAAGGAACTTTCCTTCGTAAATAGAAGTAGTTCCCGCTGTGTGCGTCGCCCCCAACGAGTGCGACGCCGGTCAAATCCGCTTGGCGTCCAACGTGCGCAAGTGCCCGTGACGACGATTCCGAATGTCCAAGCCCCCAGCGTGTCTCGTCCCACTGGGACTTCACCATCAGCAAAAAGAACGCCGACAACACCACCGCGGCCATCTGCCTGTTGCGAGTGGTCGTGTGCCGGGCAAGGTATTCGATTCCCTCCGCAATGAGGATCAACAGAACGGGCAGCATGGGCCACAAAAAACGCGGCTCCTTGTGACCGATCATGGAATGCGCAAACGTAAAAACCAGCATGGCAAACGCAAACCGTGGTCGGACGAAGACTCCAATCAACGCAAACGGCACGAGGGAAAGGGAGGAATCAAATGCGACGTCGGCCGTCCAGAGAAGGTACTGATACCAGGGCGTAACGCCAAAGCTCGCTGCGACACCCTCCATCACATTAGCCCGAAAATACTCAATGGGCGAATGAAACCACGCTCCCCACGTCAACCGGTCAACCAACCCGACGAACGTCAACGCCAACACGCAGCCCGCCGCAAACGGTACGCACTGAGCCCGCAGCGCAGCCCGTGCATTTCCGCTTCGACAACAACCGACCGCCATTGCCACAAACAGCGGCGCGACAAAAAGGGCCGACTGAAATCGCACTCCAAACATCAGCCCCGCCAGGACACCGGCCGTCCACGGATGCCGGTCAAGGCACATCAACATCACGACCAGTATCGGAATCGTCGCCGTCTCGCTCAGGGTTCTCGCGCCAACGAACACGAAGTAGGGACTCAGTGCTGCGAACAACAGCAGTGTAAAAGCGGCAATGTGTTTCCCCCGTCGATATAGATCAACAGAAAATGCCGACATGGAGCCGAGCACGCTCAGCCCCAACAGACACCGAATCACACGAGCCTGCGTAATCGGAGACGTGACACCAATTCCATCCAGAAACAACAGAAACGATGCGATGCATCCTGGATACAGCAGGTGTCGTATACCGCGATCGTATTCCCAGAACGACACGCCGTAACCGTATGCGATTCGATTTGCCGCTTCCAGGTACTGCTGGTGTTCATCCGGATGCACGAAGCCCAGCGAATGGATGCCCGCGAACAAACGGAAGGCAACACCGACTCCGACGATGGCGATAGCGACGATGCCCCAGAATCCGAATTTCATGAGGAAGCCTGCCCGTAGAAATGAACTGCCGCTTCCAGTTTGTATTCGTAGAGTCGCTTCAGATGTCGCAGATAACTCCACTGTTGGCGAAGATTCAATTTGCTGTCGCCGCGCACGCGATCGCGAAACCGAATAGGAATTTCCTCAACGATGCGGCAACCACACTTGACCAGAATCTCCAGTCCCACCTTGTAGCCGATCGGATCGAGGTGCGTTGCTCGACGTAGCGTGTCGCGATGAACGGCAAAGAACCCCGCCATGGGATCCGCAATGGGCGTCAACGGTCGCGCCAACAAAGTGGCGACACGTGAATTCAGCCAACGCAGAAAACCCCACTGCGAGTCGGTTTCTCCACCGGCGACGTATCGACTGCCGACGGCCATGTCCGCACCACGCTGAATGGCTCTGACGATCTCAGGCAGGCGTTCCGGTGGATGCGAAAGGTCCGCGTCCATCACCACCAGCACTTCGCCTTGGGCCCGTTCCATGCCATGCAGGACTGCAGTAGCAAGCCCGCGATCTTCCTTGCGTGTCTCCAGCACAAGGTTGTGCTGCTCACGAAGCGACGCACAAACTTCCACCGTTCCATCACGACTGTCGTCGTCCACAATGATGATTTCGCCGACCATTTTGCCGCCAGCCAGCGCGAGGCTGATCCGCGGAATCAGTTCCGTCAGGTTCTCCGCCTCGCGATACGTGGGGACGACCACCGAAACTTGCATCTTCCCAGCTCTGGTATCCGTTGTTGTTTGGTCCATCTTCTTGCTTCCCTGCAAAAATTCTCTTGCTACCTCAATACAGTGACTTCACGACCGCTTCGGGTTGCCATCGCTCGATAGGTTGTGCCGTCCACTGAATCAGAAACGAACCGCACGGATCCGTCCGCCAACGCAAAATTCAGCCCGCCGCGATGATCGCTACGGAACGAATACGATTCATACTGCCACGCCCTGTCCTCGGGCACGTGGTTCGGCGGAATCGCGCACGTCCCGTAAGCATTGTTCGAGTAGGGCCACGACGACCAGATGTTGTACCGTGGCAGGTCTTCACCGATGAGAAACGTCTTGCTCGCTCCGTCGCGGATCTTCTTCTGGGTCATGCGGCGTTCCATGTCTGACCGCCACAGAATTCCGTCGCCTTCGCCGAGCCCGTCGTAGCTTCCATTGGCACCCTGGTTCCGAAACCGCGTCCGTACACTCCACTGACGCAAGCTTCCATCGGCACCCCAATTCGCACCGCTTACGCCCTTGTAGGTTGTCTGCCCGACGGCAAAACCGATCAGGTTCCCGGCCCTTACGGTGGGCTGCGAATAGTCTCCGGCAGCCGCGGGACAGATGAATGATTTGACATGTTGTGACACCGTCGCGCTATCTTCGAGCGTGCTCACGGGAATCTGTCCGGCGTCGTAGATGGCGTGCTCCTCCAGGAATGGCAACGAAAGCGCCATCCAACTCCACGCTGTTGAATTTGGTCCACTGCCGTACCTGCCGAGAAATCGGCCCGGCGGGTAGGTCCCGTTGGCTGCATGGTAATTTTGCACGGCCAACACAAGTTGCCCCATCCGCTGAGTGCAACTTGCCCGCCGAGTCGACTCGCGGGCCGCCGTAACGGCCGGGATCGTGATGCCCACCGCGACACCAATTATGGCAATGACCACCATCACCTCGATGAGTGTGACCGCGGATCGACGCATAACATTCGTTTGCATGGGGTGTCCCTCAGATTAGCCGGTAACCCGCGGAAAACCGCGCCGTGAAGTAGACCAAGAGCGTGGCGGCGATGATCCCAAAGACGAATCGCAATCGCGTCTTACACAGCACATGCGCGATGGATATGTAAACTGGAAACGCCACCGATGCGAATCTCGCCTGGCTCAACGTGCAAAAGTCAAAACTCCGCGTCGCGTACGGAATCAACAACAGCCCAACAGAGAGCCAAACTTCCTCCCATGTCAGCCAGCCCTTGCGATGGCCCACGATCACCAGCACAAAAGCGCCGCACAGTGCGACCGGATTCCAAAACGCAAGGCTCAGGACCGGATACGAATGCGGCTCAAGCTGGTTCCAATACCATTGCGAATCGGAAACGTACACGGCCCAGAGTGGTTCGAGCGCAGACAGCGAGGCCAACTTCTGACCAAGGTCTACGTCCGGCCGAAGCCGCCAGTCGCCTTGTGTGATCGCAAACGCCAATGGTTCGCCGAACTGGATGTACTGCATCAACATGTACGCCAGCAGTCCCCAAACAGCCAGCGGAGCGAGCTTCACAAGCCTCCAAGCGGCCGTGCGCGCACTCTGACTTTCGCTACCTATATGAATCGCCAGGGGCACCAACAATGCAACTCCCACCGGTCGCGCAGCCGTCGCCAATCCCACTACAGCGCTAATCCAAAGCAGTGATCTGCCGCATCGCAACAAATACATGGCCACGATTGTCAGCAACAGAAACGTCGACTCGCTGTAGGCGAATCGCCAAAAGCAGCCCCATGGTACGACACCAAACGCAACCAGCGATAAACGCTGAATCGCGACGTCGCCTGGAAACCGCTCGGCCAGGTACCAACTGAATACGATGAACGAAAGTAGCAGTGCAAGGTGCGCAACCAGTAAACCGGAAACCTCAAGCGACAAACCAGGAGTCAAACTTGCTAACCGAATTAGTAGCGGATAGAGAGGAAAGAATGCCACGTTCTGGCCATCACCGTTGACGTGATACTCGTAGCCATCACGTGCGATTCCCAGATACCAGTCCGAGTCCCAACGATGCGCCAACTCCGTCACGGCCGAGCCCAGAGTCGATGGAGGGGCCTCCGACATGAACAGAAAACCAATCGCGATCCCCAGCAACGACAGCAACGTCGATGCAACGTAGCAGCTTACAGCGAACTTGGTCTCTGGCTGACACTTCATGCCGCCTGCCTCCTCGTCGGGCCCCACGGCAACGCGTGCATGGGCTCCGACCAACGGCAGTAACGCAACAGCGAATACAGACAACGGATCCCGTCCGCGGTCGTCAGCTTCTTTCCGTCAGAGTAACTTCGCGGCGCGTAATTCACGGAGACTTCCCGGATGGAGATTCCCATACGACACGCCTTGGCCGTTACTTCCGCGCAGAATTCAAACCGCTGACACTCGAGTTCCATCCGGCGCAACACATCGGTGCGAAATGCCTTGAAGCAGGTTGCCTGATCGGAAAGGTCCGTTCGATATACCGATCGCACAACTCGATTGAGCATGCCCACACCGTAGTGCGAAACCAGGTGTGGGTGTTGCGAACCCGGTTGCGCATAACGCGACCCAAATACAATCCTGGCCTCACCATCCAGAACGGGCTGCACAACCTGCGGCAGGTCCTCTGGCGAGTATTCGAGATCCGCATCCTGAATGACCGTCACCCATCCCTTCGCTCTCGCCAACGCCGATCGAATCGCGGCACCCTTCCCGCGATTTACCGAGTGCCTCAGTAGTTGCACATTGTTTGTCCGCGTCCAACGAACCAATCCCGCTGCCGTACCATCCGTGGAGCCATCGTCGACTACGATGATCTCTTTGTTGAATGGTTGATCGAGTACGCGATCGACGATCTGATTGACGGTCGTCACTTCATTGAAGACCGGAATAACGACCGTGCAGAGGTCGCGTTGTTCGGTGGACGTGTTCGAACGTTCCACATCATGCGGCGCGAATAAACGTTTGGCGATCATCGTCGTTGCTCCTTGCCTGCAAGAGATGTGGCGACGTTCGTCGACGGACGGAGATCTTCCGCTGAGACCTTGTAGATGTAAGTCGAATAGCCCACGGAGTCGACGGGCTCCAATCGAGTAAAGAACGCATACCTGCCGTCTCGACGGTAGAGTTGATTGACGCTCAAGGCATACCAGCCCGGCTCGATCGCTTTCGTGCCAATCAGTTTCCAGTTCGCTATCGGGTCAACAGCGTTAATGTTGAAGTTGCAATACGGCGCGAACGACAACTCGGTGACGTGCCTGTTTCTTGCCAACCATTCGCGAACCCGATGTACATCCTGCCCCCAGTCGACATTGCTATTCAACAGGTGCTTTGGACCATTCCGCGGCCCGCCCACCAGCTCATTGAAGAACGACTGACTATGGGGAATGCAAACGAAACTACTAACGACGCCCCAAAGAAGCAAAGAAAAGGCAACCGCCACGACCGTTGACGTCCGCTGATCGCCGCCCTGTTTCGAATGCCAGTCGCCTGAGGCAACATTGGTTGAAAACGGCATCGACGCGAGGACCACAAAGTACGGGGCCGCCGGAAGCACGTAACGCAGATGATGATTGAACCCCGTCTCGGAACTGACAAGCAGGAGTATCAGTACGCCGGGCAGCAACAACGTCGCAATATCCACGACGTCGTGATTCGCCACTCGCCTCGACGCCATATACAGTGCCCAACCACCAAGGATCAGAAAACCAATCGGCGTCTTGATGCACAGGCCGTAGAGATAGTAGTACCACCAACCGTGATCCTGCCATTCGCCACGCAGGTACGAACTGTATTCGCGTTCGTCAAATTCGTATTTCTGAACGTCGATGCCCCGTACGAAATTGCGAGGCAAGGGCACCGGCAGTTGCCCCAACCACGTGCCTTCAAACCGATTGCCCGAGATCCGCGACGGCTCGCCACTCAACGTCGTACTCACAAAGGGAAACTCGCCCAGCGGCGTCCCGGTGCCCTCAAACAGATAACCAAGATTGAGCACATAGATCCCCAGCACGATCACAAACGCGGTGTGCTTCAGCCGCGACCCAACGCGCGCTGCTGCTGGACGCTTCAGGATGTTGAGCAACACGGTGAGCAACAAGACTGGAAAAGCGACCAGCCAGGTGGTCTTGGTCAATAGAGCCAGACCCAATGCCACGCCAACCATTCCAGCACGAAGCCACGATGGTTCGGCGTGGTATCGCCAACAGGCATAGCAAAACACGATGCCCATCGAGGCGGCCGCGGCGTCTGGCGTGATCATCTGACCGTTTGCCATTGCCTCCGGCAGGAAGCTCCACATCACGGCGGCGGCGAAACCAGCTCGTTCCCCGAACAGTCTGGAACTCCACAGGTAGCAAACCCATCCGGCAAGCACTGAAAACGGAATGCAGGCCAGCCGACCATAGCTGAACCAGGGAAAAATTTTCGGTCCATTGCGATCGATAAGCGCCCGTCCGACCAGGAACTCGGGCCGGTCGAAGTGGCCGCCGATCAATTTCGACCAATCGCGTTCCACCGACGACAACCAGACCGGTACGGCCGCAATCGAACGAACGAGCGGTGGATTAACGCGATAGAGATCGAAGCTCAGGAACTCGAGGTGACTCAAACCCGCCGCCAGATGGCCCACTTCATCCCTCGCCGGCGAATTTCGAAATGCACCATGTGCAAGTACGCTCGCATGGATCGCCAGCACCAGAACTACGACCCAACAGTAACTCCTCGAGCGAACCTCTAGCGGCGGCGGAACTCCATCGGATTGCGGCGTTGCGTTTGAAGCTGCGTTTGAAGCTGCGTCGTCGCAAACAGAAATCAATGAGGAGCGGACGGTTCGCATCGGGCTACATTTTTCCCTTCAGGTCGATCGAACGACCGGATGCGTCGACAACGCGAACGATGGGCCCGTCAAAGGTCGCCGGCATTCGCTCCGTCACGGGTTCGACCGCGAAGCGTACGACCTCCCCTTTGGAATGCTCAGCCGCAACAACACGCACCCACGGAACGCTGGCAACAATATCAAGCTCGCCCGTTTCGTCAGCATCTCTCAGGACGATTACTCTGGCCGGGGACAGATCCGACCTCGCGGGATCCCAGACAACGGTCGGTGGATAGCAAACCATCGTTTCCGGAAGCCGCCACCGGACGGGAACATTCGCGAGTTCCGTGCCCGATTGTCGATCAAGAAAGGAAACGAATCCTTCCCCGCCCTGTCCCGATTTCACGGTTAGCTTGTACGTTTGCAGATTCGTAGTGCTGCGCCCAAACTCGACCGCCATAACGGAATCGTCCGAACAGAGCACGTGTCCGACTTCGTGCCCGGTCGAGAATCGGATGACTCCCTCAGCCGTTCCTTCTCTTTCCGAAAGGACCACCACCTGGTTTACCGGGCTTGGCCACGCTTCCGCAACAACTCTTCCTTGAATCGGAATTTTCCAGTCGGAGACGGCCGAGGCAACACGCATCACGACGCTCTTGCGCACGTCGCCGGGAAACGCGGGAGCATCGTAACTCACCGACAGCTCGCGAGTCTCACCGGGATTCAAATCGACCGCTTCGGGAAGATCGAACCGGAGGCAACCGCATGTTGATAGGGGTGGCTCGAGTCGAACCGTTCGGTCTTTTCGGTTGGTGACTTCGATAGTTAGCACTCGTGACTCACGCAGTGCCAGTTCTCCCAAATCGATGGTCGCGGGTGACAGCAACAGATCCCCGCGCGAAACCGGATCGAAACTACGATTGAACGAGTCGGGGTAGGCAACTCTCCAGATGGTCAGCTCCATCAATGCCAGAAGGAGCGTCGACACCAACATGACTCGCGGAGAAAACATGGCCAACTCCAATCGGATTCAAACAGCTACGTTCTCAAAATAGCAATTTGCGAGGAATGTCTCGCGACGTCCTGAACTGCGCCAAAAGATGCGGCACCCAGCACTCACGCTGTTCGCTGTACCAAAACCGCACCGTGTACGGACAAATCGTGTGCATGCCCTTGCCGTTGTGCTTTACGACCAGACGAACATCGGCGAACGTGGCTCCATTCTCGGACGCCAACTGCGTATCGAGTCTGTCTCCGGGATTTCCAAAATGATGATGTCGCGCTGCGACGTGTTGCCAGAGTTCCACATCTTCGCCAGAGATCTGCACCGTATCCGAGAAGGCTTCCGCCGTTGCTTTGCCCGTGCTACGAAACAGGTCAATGTCTGAATACTCCGCAATGAACGAACGCCATTCCGGGGCAACGCCGAGGACATCCCAGAACATTTCGAACTGCTCGTCTACATCCAGCCCGGAGAATTCGTCTTCCGTAAACCCATGTCGATCGATCAGATATCGCCGAAGACTGCCGACAGCGTCCTCTTGCAACTCTTCCTGACGAGTTGACATATACTGAATCAACGAGCTCGGTTTGCCACTGCGATAGGCTGCGGCAAGGCCGTGAACTGCTCGCGTCAGGTCGCTGGCCTGTTCCGACGAAAGCTCATCACGGCTCAGGCGAACGGTACCTTCCACGGCAGGTCGATCGGAGGGCTTCAACCGATCAAGTGCTGCTCGAAACGTCGAAGTATTGATGGCAATTGGCGTAACAGAATGCCAGCGTTCCAGCTCCACACCCTGGCGGCCCATTCGTTCGTTCATCCGCCGTTGCATCTCAGCCTCTTGCTGACGTCGATGGCGCGAAATCCCGAAGCCAACCAGATTCAACGCAACGAACGAAATACAGATCGCCCAACTCACCAACTTCGAATGAATCATGAAGCCATCCTTCTTCCAAACTAAGTCCCCGCCGGTATCCACTAATATCGGTGGGCGGGTTATCCCCCCGGGACTAATCGGCCACGGTCGTACAAGTTCGCGAGGTCAAGTTACGAATCCCGTTTTCGCCCGACAGTTTCCGTTGCGAAGCACGCAGCCACGCACACGGACCTAACGATCCATTTACGCCAGCGATTTCCTATACGAAGCGCTGGCGCGCATGGGAGATTCCAAAAGGAATACCAGGCCCCGCCTCAAAACGACTTTGCCAGCATGGTCGAGCCTGAGATACAAGTGTTCGGGGATTGGGAATCCGTGTTTTGAAAATTGCTCTGTTATTGTGACTCGTTTTGGCAATCGGGGGCGCCGTACGGGTCCGGACAGTCACCGGACGGACAGCAGAAGTGTTCCCTGCCAAACGGCGTGTAGACAAAACACCAGTCGCCGTCGCAATTTACCGTCGATACCGTCGAAGGGCTACCAATAACGAGTGGCACGGCGGACAACATGGATAGCAGGGTTGCCAGTATGGCGAGATGTAGTTTCTTCATTGGATCCTTCCAAATTCAGACGCAGATTCATTCTTTGCTTTCAGTGCCATCGCACGTGCACGGACTTACGACTGAATTGCCGACCACAAACACGAGGGTTTCCGGTTTTGGTTCATCGGCAACGTCGTCTGAAGTTGCCTCCAAAGTGCAACGAAGCGACTTGCTTATCCCTACTAGTGATCAACGGATGGAAATATTCCACTTCTGAAATCAAGTTGTCACTTTTTACATATTTCTACGGTAATGACCCTGCCGGTATAGCGCTATGTCACAACCACAGAATCGACAACCGAAATAAGGCGCAAACGCATCCGTAATACCTATTGACCGCATTACGTGGCAGAGGTCGCCACAGAGGTCGAAAGAGAAGCCAGACAGCTAGCGCCGGTCGCTTGCTAGCGCCGGCGGACCGCACATCCCATCACGCTGCAATCAGGATTCAAACCGATAACCAACGTCGCGAATCGTACGAATCAGCTTCGGACGGCGTGGATCTTCCTCGATTTTTCCGCGCAGCGTCGTAACGCAACGATCGACGCTCCGAGCCGTGACGACAACACTACTACCCCAAACGCTGTTAAGAATATCATTGCGAGTTAGCGCGCGACCGGCTCGTTGCACAAAGAACTCCAGGAGTCGAAATTCCTTTGTCGTCAACGTTACTTCTTCCTCGTCGCGAAACAGGCGATGAGAAGCCAGATCCAGTTCGAAGGGACCAAACCGGAAGGTTTTTTCATTCGCATTTCGCTTTCGGCGCAGGAATGCTTCCACTCGAGCCAACAATTCGCGAATGCTGAACGGCTTGGTCACGTAGTCGTCCGCCCCCAGCTCAAGGCCACGGACAATATCGTCCTCCTGTCCCTTGGCCGTCAGCATGATGATCGTGCTGTCAATGTTGCGTGCCCGAATCTCACTGCAGATTTCGTAGCCATTTACCTTGGGCAGCATGATGTCCAGCAAGACAACATCCGACCGTTCCTCCAACGCGGCAGCCAGGCCCAGTGCACCATCGGAAGCGGTGCGCACGGTATAGCCTTTACGCGTGAAATTATCCGAAAGACCGCGTAGTAGCGTGGGGTCATCTTCAACAATAAGCACACTGGGATCGACCACTAGATACTCCTTCCCTTTCGTTGCTTCGCTTCCGGAAGTGCGGGAATCAGGACAGAAAACGTGCTGCCCCTGCCTGGCGAACTGGTGACGTTGACCGTGCCTCCGTGAGCCTTGACGATGGACTCCACGATACTCAATCCCAACCCGCAACCACCACCATCGCGTGCAAGGCTCTGGTCGATCTGAACAAAGCGGTGAAAAATACGACGCATGGACTTGCGTGATAGCCCGATGCCGTTGTCCCGCACGACGAAGCATACATTGGATCCACCATGCGAAACCATCATCGTGACCTCGCGCGGTGCGTCCGAGTACTTGTAAGCATTGTCCAACAGATTCAGCAGCACGGTAACGAGGCTGTCATGATCCCCACGCACCAGCGGTACGCCCTCTTCGATCTGCACTTTAAAGTCACAGTCGGCGGCCCGAAATCGCTCGCCCGCTGCATCGACTGCAGCTTCGACGATATCCCGTGGACACAGTGCTTCGAAATCGAATAGATGCCGATCCTCCTCCATCCGTGTGAATGTGAGAAAGTTCTCGATCAGCCGGCTGAGACGAATGTTCTCCTTCGCGATCAACTCCAGATACTCGCGCGTCGTCGACTCATCCAGCTTCTCCTCCTCCAGCAGCGTATCCACCAAAAGTCGCATGGAACTGAGGGGCGTCTTTAGCTCGTGAGACACGTTGCCGACCAGGTCGTTCTTGAGATTCGCCAGATGAATCTGCCGACGAAACGCCCGCGCAATCACAATCGCCAGCAGGCACGTAAAGAACACGACGAGAAAACCAGTCCAGCGATAAAGCCGGTTTCTTTCCGTAACCGCCGCATCAACCAGTCGCGAATCGCGAAGCGAAAGTGATAGCCGCCAGCCCGGTAAATGATGGCCCGCCGACAGCGAAAGGAGCCCGCGAGAACCAGACTCCTGACCGGGTCGCAACACCTCGACATCAGCATCGTCCGGGAGCTTCGTTGACGCAATCGAACGGGCTACCCGATCACGCACGCTTTGTTCGGTGAGCAGCAATAGCACGCGACGACTGGGGGCACTTGCCTGCCAGATACCAGAAATCTGGCTCTCTCGAATCGCCATGCTGTGTGATGGACTGGGATGCATTTCGACGAAGCGGGCCGCCATATCCTCACCCCGCAAAACAGGTTTCTGAATTCGATCGGGCACCAGCTCCTCGAGCTGCTTTAGCAGAAACAGCCGTTGGGGCGACGCCAGCGAAACCGCACCGTATGCATGAACCATCGGCAACAGACTATCCAGCACACGATCGACGACGTCGGCATCGTCAATTCGCTCGATCGCCATAAGCTGAATGTTGGCGGCAATCGACAGGGAGTCCGCATCCGGCAGATTTTCGAAGACTTCCTCATCCAACAACCGCGTCAACAGTTCAACTCCCGCTGGCCCGTCATCGCTGTTCAGCAGACAACGAACTTGTGCCTGGAGGGCAGCCATGCGTTCCCTGGTCGATGTCGCGGATTGTTCAAGCAGCACATAGGACTGGTAAGCAAGCCGCGGTTGCGACAGTTCAAGGTCGAAAGCTTCGCTCCAATGTGGGCCAAAATCGAAACTACCAGAAGCCTTGGTCAAATTTGGAAACAACACATCACCCGACTCGGCATACACGACGATTGCTTCGCTCATTCCGGACTCCAGCGTTCGAACCAGCGCCTGCCCTTCCGCAATTGCCACTTCGTCAATCAGCCGGTCACCAGCTTCCAGCAACTCCGTCCAGTCCGCATCAATCTGTTGCTGAACTTCTTCCAGGTCGCGGCGATACGCTTCCATCAGGCGTTGTTGCGTCGCGAGGTGTTGGTTCTCCATCGCCTTGCCGACAAACCATAGCACTCCAATCGTTGGCACGGCGACGACGACCAACAACAGGAAAACGGGCCATAGCTCATTCGCCTGGCCCGCACGGATTTTCCGGGATCCTGAGGACACCACTACCTCATCGAGATGGACTTGCGAAACTGTTCCAGCTTCTCGGTCAGATTGTCAAAAATCCGCTTCTTTCCGGCCACCGCAACGAGCAGTCCGGTTTCTTCGGTGTGAGCGACCGACAATTCTCGCGAATAGATTTCGCCATTGAGGTCTTCGTCGACGATGAATCCTTTGGAGGCAACTCCACCCAACGTGCCGTCAGTAACTCCCTGCCGGACGACGGGATCCTTGAGTCCTCCCTTGATTCGTTCCAACTTGCTCTCGGCCCAGTTCTCCAACGATTCGCGGTCGTCGTCATCGAGCTGGTCGATGTTTTTGGCGTTAACCACGATCGAGATCATCGACGGAGCAACGACGCGGAATCCACCGGACCTCCCGGACCTGGAATTCCCCATTTCGTGATAGAACCAGCCTTTCGGCACCGTCAACGAAAGCCCAAGCTTTTCGCTGGTCGCCTTTTGCTCTTCGTCCCGAGTACTAATCGACGTCAACAGGGCGTCCACTCCACCGGCGCTGAATTTCACCAAGTGGCGTTCGGGAGTATCTGAAATCCAGAAGGTCTGCGCGATGTTGGTATCCAGTCGAAAACAGTCGAACTCTCCAACCGGCGTTTCAACCTTCTCCTTCTCCGCGACTTCCACTTCCAGGCCGATAGGCGTACCGCCCGTAAAGGCAACTCGGATAGGAATCGTAACCTTATAACCGATAGCCAGCGGAAGTTGACGCATACCATACATCCACTGGTCATTCGAATAGGCCGTTTCGCCATCGAATTCGACTTCTTGCTTTTCCATCTTGCCGCTCTTCGCCCGCTGACTGATGACCACCTTGTCATCGAACCAGGTTCCATTCGCGCGGCCGAGCATGGTGTGATCCCAAACCGTCTTGACGGTCTGGTTGGTTTTCCGGTCGATGGCAACCAGACTCACGCCCTCGTTCTGGGCGTCGGCAACCATCCGTCGCACACCCATGTTCCAGGTGTCCCTGCCATTCACCTTGCCGGCATCCACGCTGAGCCCGACGAGTCCGATGGTCTGCCCACCGGGTAGCTTCATCGTCAGCGTCGTCCGTTCGCCGCTCTTCCACGGAGCCTTCGACAGCACCAGCTCGCCGGGCAGATGCTGTTTCGCCTTTGCAACGAGTTCCTTCTGGTTCGGATAGTTCTTCACCAGCAGTTTGAAGGCAGCCGTCGCTTCGGCATCCTTCTTTTGCTTCAGCAGGCACTGACCGAGTCGATACTGAGCCTTCGCCGCAACCCGCTCGGTTTCACTGCCGACGTCGACAACCTCGCGATAGATTTTGATCGCCTCTTCCAGGTTCCCAACGGTCTCTTCGTTGTAGATACCTTTTTCCAGCATTTCCGCAGCCGTATCGGCGTGCAACATGCTGCCGGATGCCAGCGTCAGAGCCAGCGTCGTGCCAATCATACTCATCCAACGTTTCATTTCATTCTCCAATGCGGTGGGGGAAATTGTCTCAACGAAGGAATAGTAGGCATGTGATGTTACGCCCGTGTTACGTGAACATCCTTTCTTTGTAACGCCGAGAAAATTAATCTCCACCAGCATCACAAGGGACATTAGCCCGAGCGCGAGACTGCAATACCAGTGTTTCGGATTGGGAATCCGGGTTTTGGAACTTGTTCCAATGTTCTCGTCTATTTTGACGACGAATTCAGCTCATAACAGACCGCTTCCGACGAATTGCGGAGATACAGTCGGCCTCCGGCAACAACCGGATGATTCCATGTCTTACCACGAAGCGCGTCAAATCGGCACAGCTCGGTGAACGTCGGCGCCGCTTCGACGATGGCGACTTCTCCCGACTCGGTCAGCACGAGCAACAAGCCGTCGTCCACCAGCAACAACAGTTGGCCCTTTCCGTAGCCTCGCTTTCGCCAGTGTCGCGATCCGTCGGTCGCATCGATACAGGACAAAATGCTGCCGTCAAAGCCAAACACGCACTCGTTCCATTGCACCCAGTCATTGAAGTCCGGTTTGATTTCGCGGCTGCTCCAGCTTTGAGCAACCTGCCACTGGTCGTCCTCAACCCACACACGCAAACAAATTGATTCCGATTCCGAACCGATCAAGATCTGGTCATCGGCCAACAGAACCGGCTGAATGATTCGCGCTTCCTGATCGTCACCCGCGGGCCATTCGAAACTCCAGATCAACTCGCCCGTCGCAGGCAACATAGACTCTAGCCCCCACCCGGTAAGGTTCAGAATCTGCTGCGTATTGCCCAGCGTTACCAACTGCGGACTGCTATAGCTGCCACTACCGGCCCCAACTCGCCAGATGACGGCGCCATCCTGCTTTTGAATCGCAACCAGGCTACCTTCGGTTGCCTCGCCCCGTGCTTCCCCGGAACTTTCCGTGGGGGCGTCACTGGAATTTCCAGCCAGGACGTAGACCATTTCGTCGACGACCAGCGGCGAACTACTGAATCCCCAGTGAGGCACATTGCCCAGTAGGTCCTGCTTCAGATCAAGGCTCCAGACCGACGAGCCATCGATTACGCGTAGGCAGTGAAATTCTCCGGTCGCTCCAATCGAATAGACGAAGCCATCCGCATCAACGCACGGCGTCGCCCGGGGTCCAACGCCGGCCAGCATCTCGTCGAAGCGAACCCGCGAAGCGTGCTGCCACAGTTCGTCGCCGGTCGACGCGTCATAGCAGACCACACACTCGTCTTCGCCGCGTTGCTCATTTGTAAACAGACGATCGCCAACGACCGCAAAGGATGACCACGCAGGCCCGACGGGACGACGCCAGAGTTCACGGGGTTGACTACTTCCCCAAAGGCGAACATCGCATTCACCCAACTGTTGCGAGTTCACATTGGCGTTTCGCTGAGCACCACGAAAGGAAGGCCAATCGGCAGCCGTGGGAATCACGATCTGCGGATCAACGTGCGCTTCGATCTCGTTGTCGCTCGCGACGTCGTTCGGCAGCACATTCGCGTCTTCCAACGTCCCGATGGGTTTTGCCGCGAGAAAAATCTGCTCGGGCGTTCGTTGCCAGCGATAGCGAAACGTCGGAACCAGGTCGCCGCTGACGCCCTCGACGCGAACCAGTGTCCACACAAACAGGCCGACGATTCCCGTCCAAAACCCAATCCACCTTCGATGTCGCCATTCGAGTCTCGCGACCAGCCATGCGAACACCATCAACGTCGTCACCGTGGGAACCACGTAAAAGAAGATGACGAAGTCCATCGAGGGATGCATCAACAAACGCAGCACGACACCAATGCCAGCAAACAGAAGCACTCCCTGAATTCGCTGCCGCACCGGAACGGCGCTGAAGCACAGCCACCAGACAAGCAGCAGGACCCAACCGTGGAGAACCTTATCGGGTCCGAATGGATAGCCCGTCGAATGCGCAACAAGTTGCCCGACAACGATCAACACGGCTGGCCAGAGTCGCAGCTGGACGGGGTCAGCATTCGAATTGCTTGCGTTCAACTTCCAATCTCCTTTGAGCAAGATCTCTCTCGAGCACGTCCCCAGATTTCGATGCGGTTTTCCGATTCTTGGCAGATTTCTCCGTTCGATTTTCGCCATCGCAAAAAAATGTCCGCCTATTCAACGGGAATTTGTCCCCACGATCACGCGGCGTTACCGACAGGACTGAATGATTCTGTAACCTTGCTGATGGGGGAAACAATGCGGCTAGTGCGGGTGCCAGCAGCGATGGCGATGCTCGTAGTGTGCGTTCTGAACGCATCGGTCCTCCGCGCGCAATTATCGATGGACGCTGGCGTCGACTCGACTCCATTGGCACCCGTGGTTCGAAGCACTTCGCCGAATACCGCCGCAGCGCAGTCGCCACTCGCGCCCGATAGCCCGCAACGCTCGCAGCTGCCGGCCGACCTGTTCAAGCCAAAATCTGGTTCCAACAAGACGGCGAATCACGCGACATCGTCCATCATCTCGGACATGCAGTCACTCGGCGGACGAACGGCGGATGTCGGTAGTCTCCTGCATGACGCCGCAGAAGCCAATGGGCTGGCCGCGCAGAAGCGAAGTCCGCTCACGCATGACGTGCGAATTCGCGGAACGCGCACCGGGCAAATTATCGGCGCCGGCTCCCTGTGGAATCCGGGCCGCGAAGACCTGGACACCGCGTTGAACAAGATCTTCTCTTATAACATCGCCGAAGTTCATGTCACGAAAGGCCCCTACTCCGTCCGCCTGGGCCCGGGCTTCAACTTTGTCGACATGCGTCTGAAGCAAGCTCCCATCGCGGACGGCGGAACTCCGTTCGGCGGCACGACCAGCTTTGATTATGAAGCCAACGGGCAGAACTTCGTCGGACGGCAGTACATATTTGGCGGCGGCGATCGTTGGGGTTTCAGCGCGAACTATGGACACGCGACCGGCAACGATTACGAAGCCGGAAACAACCGCGGCGTGCCCTCCAGCTTCAAATCTCGCGACCTGTACACCACACTGGGCCACAAGATCTCGGAAGATCAGCGCATCGACTTTGGCTACATTCGGCTCGATCAGTCCGACGTCGAGTTCCCGGGGCTCGTGTACGACATCAACTTTCTGGTGACCGATGGTTTCGAGGCGGAGTACATCGATACGGGGCGCGACCACGGGATCCTTCAGGCGGAAGCGTGGTACAACCGCACGCGGTTCGAAGGAGATTCGCAGCGGCCCGGGAAGCTGGCCCAGATCCCGGATTTGGCCAGTGAATTTTTGGAGCCGAATCTGGAAACCGATGTCGACGGCAGCTCGCTGGGCTACCGAATTTTCGAGACTCGCGATGTCCGCTTTGGCGAATGGACTTACGGCACCGACCTCGTCTATCTCGACACGACCCTGAACGATCGCGAAGTTGCCGGACCGGGCGCGGGACACAACTACCCGATTCCACACTCCAATTCGATCGACGTCGGAGTCTTCGCCGACGTGCGTTCACCGGTCTCGGACCGCGTCGTTGTTAACGCTGGCACACGGCTGGATTTTGCCTCGTATCGTTCCTCGGAATTTGTCCCCGGAACACCCGGCCCAATCGACCAACTCAAGGACGCTCCGCTGGATCGAACGTTCGATCTGTGGGCGGCGTACATCTCGGGCGAATACGCGAGCACAGATTGCCTGACGTGGTCGTTGGGACTGGGGGCCGCACAACGCGCCCCAACTTTCACTGAGCTCTACGCCGTCGAATCGTTCATCGGCACCCTGCAACGTGGTCTGACGTTTGTCAGTGGCGATCCCCTGCTGCGTCCCGAGCGTCTGAGGCAGATCGACGTTGCGGTCCGTTGGGAATCGTCCCACACGCGTTTGCGGTTGGCAGGATTCCATTCATGGATCGAAGATTACATCACGTATGACCTGACGATTCCGACCGTACGCCGCGGCGGACTGAGCACGGGTGTGGCGTACGTGAACACGGACCTCGCGACGCTCGCCGGATTCGAATTTGATGCCGAGCGGGATCTTACGCCGTCCATGCAACTCTTCAACCGCATCAGTTTCGTCGAAGGCCGCGACCATTCGCGAATCAAGCCATCACGCCAAGGTGGACTGTTCCGCAGCGGGAGCATGGTGCCCGAAGAACCGCTGCCCGGCATTCCTCCGCTGGAAGCTCGCGTTGGCATTCGCCTTCGTGACCCGTCGCCGCAAGCATTGTGGAACATCGAATTCACGGGCCGATTCGTCGACCGACAGGATCGCGTCGCCCGCACGCTTCTGGAACGACCAACCCGCAGTTTCGCAACCGCCGACCTGCGATCGTTCTGGCAATTGACTGATCGAGTCGGCGTGTTCCTTGGCGTCGAAAACATCGCCGACCGCACCTACCGCGAACACCTCGACTACCGTGTCGGCAAGGGCCTTCTACGACGGGGTCGCAGTTGGTACATCGGTACGGATTTCCGATTCTAGACACTCGTCTCTCGCTACTCGCTGCTCGCTGCTCGTTGCTCGTTGCTCGCTGCTCGTTGCTCGTTGCTCGTTGCTCGTTGCTCGTTGCTCAAAAAAAACCGCGGCGGTCCAAGTCCCACCGCGGTCACGCACCAGCCGATTTGCCACTACAAACTACGCCGACGCCAACTCCTTCACACGACCGACGAGCTCTGCGGCCAAATCATCCAGCGAAATGGGATCCGGCGTTTCGATGTCCAGCGTGCGTTCCTTGTTGAGGAAACGGAAGTCGACTTCCAGGTCGAACGACGAGTCCAGCAACGCGGCGGAGAGCGTGCCGTCGAAGCGAATTTCGTCGATCATGAACAGGTCATCGTGGTGCTCGGCGACAAACGCCACAACGTCCGCGGCTCCGGTGGATACTCCCTCGGCAACCTTGACCGCCACTTCAGCCACCTCCAATGCCGCTCGTTTCACGGCCAATTCCGCCGTCAGCAGGATCACGTCCGGATGTGCTTCGGGGCCTGCTGCATCCAGCGCCCAACCCGCCGCGTGGCGAACGCCCTCCAGCACCGCACTGGCCGCCGTCAGCGAACCCTGAACTGCCAGTCGCGATGCCTGAACCGAACGGTACGCGGTATAGCGAGCTACTTCGGTCGCCTTTCGAGCCGGGTAGTTGTACCACTTCGCGGCCTGCGTCGACCGCTTGGCTGCCAGCCATCGCGAGCGTGCACTGCGTTCTGAACTGGTCAACGACGACACGCGACTCCGCAAGGAATCCACCGCTCGCTGGGCCGTCGCCAGATCTCCTTCGAACTCGTCAAACTCGCGCTGGGCTTCAGCAATGGCCGCGTCCCGTTCGCGTTCCACGGAATCCAGTGACGCCTGGGCTCTGTCGAGCGTCGCGAGTGCTTTGCCAAAATCCTCGTGGGCTTCGTCCGCCCAATCGCTGACGCTAGTTGCCACCGAACCCTCCAGCGTCTTGCTCAGATCGTTGCGAACCACAGCACGGAACGTCCAGTGAGGAACTCCCAACGTCGAAGCCTCGAAGGTGTAGTCGACCATCCCCAAACCATCGACTTCCGTTGCGATGCTGTAGTACATCCGCCGAGCGGTAATGTTGACGTCCACCGAATGCGAAGCACCGAAGACTTCCACTCGCCCCTTGATTTTGAATCGATCGTGAATGCTCTGCGTCATCGAGATGTCGACTTCCACTTCCGAGACGCTCAATTCACCAAGATTGATTTCATCCATCCAGGCACTCAGTTGAACCTTCGGCGTAATCCCCGTTCGATCGATCAGACCGTCAACCCGGCCGATCAGATTGCCGTCGAGGTACAACTCGCCTTCCAGCCCAATGCCGTCTTCAATACCCAGTTCGGCATCGCCGCCGAGTGGAGCGATGTTGACCACAACGTCACGGAATTCAAGGTTCGGCAGATTGGAGCTGTCCGGAACAAGATCGCCCAGTCCCGAAATGCGGTTGGCGAATCGCAGAAGGTCGTTCGTCGACAACGAGCTCAGTTCGCCTCGCAACGCCACTTTCATCGGCGTGCCGGTCAGCGAATTCAGTTCGACCTTGCCCGCGATCATCACGTCTTTTTCCCCCACCGAAATACTGGCCGAAACTCCGATGCCAATCGTTGGAATCGCCGCGGTCGGGTCCGACGTAGCGGGTGCGTCGGCGCCCGTTGCGGGCTTCTTGACCGTATCGATATCCAGTAGCAAAGTAACCTCGTTGAGGTCCAGCCCCGTGATGCCAAAGGCGTCGTTCATCTGCGAGGCAACGGCCGACAGCCGCAGTTCGGAACCCGTCGGAGTTTCTGCAAACGCCAGTCGTCCCGTTAGCTGCGTGGGGATTCCATCACCGTCATCAATCGACAGATCCATCGCGGCGAAGATGACGTCCTGATCCGTTCCGGGTGACATCCATCCAATGTACGCATCGCCGGTGGTGATCGTGTTGGGAAGTCCGTCGATCGTGATCTGCGGCAAGGTCGCTCGCAGCAGCATGTCCTCGCGGAAACGGCTCCAGAAGTTGCCGTCCTTGCGAGCCTCCTTGAATTCGGTGAACGTGTCGGAAGTGAAGTCGCGAAGAATCACGCCTTCCAGTTCGATCGACGGAACATCCACGCCCAGCACATCCATTACGGCTTCGGCGGGCGAGTCCTCCGTCACGGTCGCTCGCGAAAGCAGATTGATACCGCGTTCCAGCCGGACGGTAAAATCGTTCGACTCGTAGATGCGACCGTAGAATTCACGCGTTCCTGCCGACATGTCCGCAGCATCCATGCGAAGCTGCGAGGGCGAGAACACGAAGATGGGCGACTGCAATTCCAGGGGTGATTCAACGGGCGAATCAATCAACGAACCGATCGCTGATGGAGACACCAATTCCCCCAGTTCGCTCGCGACGGCCAGCACCCAGTCACCCGTCCGGGCAACATATTGCAACAACACCGGCGCGTCCGACTCGCCAAACTGCGTCGTACCGGTCACCGATCCGTCGGCGGCAAATTGTGGAGCGGCAATCGTAACGCCCGCGAAGGTGGCGAACTGATCAATTTCATCCAGAACGATTTGCCCGGTCGACTGGGCCATTGCCTTCATTGCCGACAGGGCTGCGTCCGCAGCGGCAGTCATCGAGCGTTGTGCGGTATCCAGTTGCAGACTCGCGGTCGCATCTGCGATCAGATCACCAGCCTCCTCGTTGACGGTCGAGATCTCCGCGGAAATCGCTTCGACCGGCAGTTGAGGACTGAAAACATCAACGTCCCCGGTCATCAGTTGCCGAGCTTCCAACGATTCAATCGTCTGGAACTGACGTAATACCGAGTAGCTTCGTGTTCTCTTGTTTTTGCGCTTCGAATTTTTGCCGAGAATGGACATGACAGGCCCCTTTGTTCTGAGATGAGAAGGTTGCAGTCGTTGCGACTCACTCCACTTACGGGCGAATTCCGCCGTGTTACAGAATTGGCAAGAAAACTGGCAAGAAATCTCAAATGCCGGGTTTTCGTGCCGCAAACGTTGCCAATGATGAACGCAGACACGGTTCGGACGGCGCGCAAAAGCAGACAGCACGCGCAGCAGGTTTCGGCTCGTTGGCTTTGTCCGCATGGCAGAATGCCAGCTGAGCCAAGTGCTGACTTAGGGACGTAGAAACCCGCCAGCCCATAACCGCGCAGTGGTGCGCGAGCGACTACCCGAACACTTCCCTGTCATTTCGAACGCTACTTCGCCGGCAGAGAACGAGCGAACTTTGCAGCTCGATTGACCCACGACTTCAGGTCCTCGTCCGATTCGATCCCGGACGGTTCGACGCGTGCCCAGCCCTTCATGACTTTGCCCGTAATGTCCATGGGCTGAACGTGCGGTTCCGCTTGAGTGGCTTCGTGATTGTCCCGGTCCAGGCGGACAATCAGCGAACCCTTCCACGTGCCGACGCACATGTTGCCGTTGATCATGAAACAGATTCCGCCAAACATTTTTCGCTCGGAGAAGCCCTTGCGACGCTTGAGCATCGGGCGGATGCGATCGAGCAGCTCTCGGTCCTCGTCGGTCATGACGGCACCTCGTCGTTTTCCAAAATGAGCTTCAGTTTCGCGAGGTCCTTGTTCGTTGCTCGACGCATCATCATCGACATGAACGGCGCCATCACGGCTGAGAAACCGGTCGGTTGGCCGCGGTTCCTCAGGTACATCTGCGTCGTGTGCTCATCGAGCGACTGCCAACGATAGTTCGTCTCCATCGGAAACGGCCCCTCTGCGGTTCGCATCACGAAACTCTCGTCGGATAGCTCGACGACCTCGTACGTGTAAGCCAGTCGCTGGCCAAGGAAGTGAGCAACAAACGCGATCTGAGATCCAATCGTCACCGGTCGTTCGGTTTTCCATTCGACCGACTGAATATTGTCGTACCACTTTGGCACGTTGTCGGGATTCGCCGCGAACGCCGCCACACGATCTCGCGGGCAGCGGATCACAATCGTCGTCGTAACATCAACGCTTCCCATGACTCCCATCCCACTGGCATAGCGATCCAGCTCAAGTACTGCCAACCTCCGTCTCGGCAGTGCCATTCCCATGAGCGACAGGGCGTTAGCCGTCGGCGTGTTACCGCTCAAGACACCAACGGCCACTCCTGACCCACTACGCCATCAGCGGCTTGCGGCCCGCAGCGCGACGCGCGTCCGCTACCTGCCCGGTGTGAAACGCCATGTGCGTCCCCATCGCTGCAAAACAGGCACCCACCGTACCAAAGAAGGCGCTGTGCTCTTCCGGAGCGTGACTCTTTGCATCCAGGTCATCGTCGGAGAGCGTCTCCAGATGAGCCAATGTGGCGGCGCGAATTTGCTCGAACTTCCCCAGCAATTCATCCATCGTCGGATAGTCGTCCGCATTTAGCGACGGCTCGGCACCCATGCCGCAATTCTCAAGTTCCGGGAAGCGGTTCGGCTGGCCCAGAATGAACCCGTCCAGCAGATCACTCTCCGCACGAACAATGTGTCCCAACACCCACAGCGGATGGTTGCCACCGTTGGGCGTGGGCTGCGTGAGTGGTGAGTCCTTCATGTCGTTGATCAGACCAAGCGTCCAGCCCTTGCCGGATTCCAACGACATTTTGATGTATTCCGTAGCATTCATCTTTTTCACTTCCTGAAGTTATGTGTTCAGCGCGAGTACGCAATAAAAGGAACCCAACGACTAACTGGTGGGCGATTCATGCAACGCGACGCGGTTGCCTTCCGTATCTTCAAAATGAGCGATAAAGCCGTGCTGGCCAATGTCCATGCGCGGCATCAACGTCTTGCCGCCGTTGGCCTGAATTGCTTCCAACGTGGGATCAATCGCGTCGACGTGAAGATAGACCAGCGAACCATCGTGCGATGGCGTGTAGCCCTCGCCCTGAATCAACGTTCCCGCTGACCCCATGGCGCCCATCTCCATCGGGAACCAACCCATCTTGTTCGGACCCATTTCCGAATCCGTGATCTCAACGGCAAGCACCGTTGCATAAAACTTCCGGGCTCGCGCCATGTCGGTGACAGGAATCTCAAACCAGTTAACGGGGTTCGCGTGCGAAGGCATGTTTGGGCTCCTCGGTATCGAATGAAATGTCAAAACGGATTTGACGTGACCATTTACTCACGTTACTATCCAGAAACCTAATGAGCGCGCCGCCGTGTGTCAACAAGCGTTCTTACAATTCACACACTCAATGTCAAACATCGAACCAAAGGATTCCGGCATGACCACAATGGAAGAATTAACTCTTGATATTGCTCAGTCGATTGAGATCGATGCGGCCATCGGTGACGCATGGTCGGCGCTCGTCCGTCGACTGACAACGGAGAACGCGACGCCCGACAACAAGGCCATGCCGATGGTGCTTGAAGAGTGGCCGGGTGGTCGCTGGTTCCGCGATCTGGGAAACGGGCAGGGTCATCTTTGGGGATTCGTTCAGGTCATCAAGCCGCCGACGCTTATTGAAATCCATGGGCCCATGTTCATGTCCTACGCCGTGGCCGGTCATCTGCAGTTGCGTCTGAACCAGATTCCGGGCGGAACGGAACTGACGTTACGACACCAAGTGCTCGGCAGTGTGCAGGAAGAACATCGACAGGGCGTAACGATGGGTTGGGATCACTTCCTGCGTACGGTTAAGGAAAAAGCCGAGTGAACCCGCACTTGCTTTTCCGTCTTATGCCAGCGAGCGAAGTATGAAAGAAAAACCGAAAGTGGACGACTCCGACGCCGTCTGGAAAGCGCTGGCCGATCCAACGCGTCGCGAGATCCTCGATTTGTTGCGGGATGGGCCACGCCAAACGACGGACATCGTGGCCAGCTTTCCGCAGCTATCTCGGTTCGGCGTCATGAAACACATGGACGTGCTACGCGAGGCGGGCCTGATCGACACCCGCAGCGAAGGCCGCCGCCGCATCAGCTCGTTGAACGTCGCACCACTTCGCGACGTGATTGAACGCTGGATCGGCAAGTACGAAGGCTATTGGGCCAACACGCTCTTGCGGGTTCGTGACTCAGCAGAGTCCGCGTCGAAAAAGAAGACCAAGAAGAAATCGCGCCGAGCGTAGCAGTCTATCTTGTACGCCTCCTTGCCTGTCAATCAAGTTCGTAGTACCGCCCTCAGGCGGCAAAGCGTCGCGTTACCGGCCCTGCGTTCGCCACCCCAACCCGAGATGCTACGCCTGAAAAAGGCATACCCTTTCACAAATGCTCCGTATCGGAAAGAGTCACCCAGCAACGTCGCCGCTCGTACGACGCTCGTGGGTACGCGCTGCCGCCTGAAGGCGGTACTACAAACAGAGTGAGATGTGCGTCCTGCGAGCACTAGCCGATCAGCTCCGGAATCAGCTCGCCGCCGAACTGCGATAGCTGCTTGTAGCGTCCCGCGTGGAAGTACGTGAGCTTGTTGTCGTCGAGGCCCAACAGGTTGAGCATCGTGACGTGTACGTCGCGAATGGGATGCGCAACTTCCACAGCTTCGGCGCCAATTTCATCCGTCGCGCCAACGGTTGTACCGCGTTTTGTTCCGCCGCCCGCGAACCACATGTTCATGGCGTCTGCATTGTGGCCGCGACCCAATGCCGTAACGCCGCCGCGGTAGTTGTTGTCCGGCGTTCGACCGAACTCGCCTGTCCAGACAACCAGCGTGTCCTCCAGCATGCCGCGATTCTTCAGGTCCTTGATCAGAGCTGCGATCGGTTGGTCGACACTGGCAATCCGGGACGAATGCCCTCGCTCGAGGTAATCGTGACTGTCCCAACCGCCCGAGAAGATCTGCACGAAACGCACTCCCTCTTCGACCAGCCGACGGGCCATCAGGCACTGACGTCCAAACGCCGCGCACTCTTTTCGGTCCAGTCCATAGGCCGTTTTCACGTGCTGGGCTTCGCTCTCGATGTCGACGATTCCCGGCACGGACATCTGCATGCGGTAGGCCAGCTCATAGCTTTCCATTCGCGCCTGAAGTTCTGCGTGTTCGGGATGACTGGCCGCGTGTCCTGCATTCAACATCGCCAACTGATCCAGCGCCTTACGCTGGTGTTCGCGTGACTTGTAGGTTGGCGGATTCAGATCCAGAATCGGCGAGCCCTCGGATCGCAGCCGCGTTCCCTGGTAGTGCGCGGGCAGGAAACCGTTCGTCCAGTTCGCCGGACCGGCTTGTGGAAGCGCCAGTTCCGTCATCACCACATAGCCCGGCAGGTTCTCGTTCTCGGAACCCAAACCGTAAGTTGCCCATGCACCCAGGCCGGGGTCGCCACCAAGGCGACTGCCCGTATTCATGTGCAACAGAGCCTCGGGATGGTTGAGCGATTCGGCATGGCAACCGCGATACACACACAGTTCGTCGGCAACATCCGGATCGGCCAGAAACTGCCATTGATCCGACATTTCGATTCCTGCATTGCCAACCTTGCGAGCCTTGAACGGACTGCCCACATAGAATCGCTTGCCCGTCGCCAGCCCCTTCGTCCGCGTCGATTCCGTCAGATGAAGCTGATTCAGTTTCGGCTTGGGATCAAACGTGTCGACCTGCGACGGCCCGCCCTCCATGAAGAGCATGATCACGGCCTTGGCCTTGGGTGGCATCAAGGGCGATTTGGGCTTGAGCGGATTCGACGAGGGAGACTCGGCCGCCTGCAGATCCGTGAAAGCGAGCGCTCCCAGCGACGAACCAAGTCCATAGAGGAATTCGCGACGTGAATTGTTCATTTAACCGTTCCTCGGGCTGGGCGAATATCGGTAGGTGACTTGTGGGAAAAACTGGCGAAGCGGCGGCGAAACAGCAGGCTGGCCGAATTGCCAACTCGTGGTGAATCAATACACATAAAGAAACTCGTTCGAGTTCAACAACAGCAGGCAAACATCCGCCAACGCTCGCACATCGGCGTCCACCGCCCACGGTTTGGCGTCGGGCACGTAGTCTTCAAACACGTTCAGCTTTTCCACAAACTCGAAAGGCTGCCCCGTGAACTCCTCTACCAGCGAGCGCACCACCTGGGTCGGGTAGGCGACCTCTTCCGGCTTGTGTTTGCCATGGTACTGCTGCATCTCCTGAAGATAGTTCAGGAGACTCGCCAGTTCCTTTTCCGTCGCCGCGCGACCGTAGGCCAGTTCCATGGCCCGCCGAATCTGCGAATCATGATCGCCAGGATGTTCGGTTTGAACACGCCTGGCAAACGCAATCGAGCGGTCGGTCATGACGTCGCTGTTCATCAGCGTGAAGGCTTGCGGTGACACGGACGCCGAGTCCCGCAGCTCGCAGGATTCATTGGGATTCGGCAGATTCATGATCTCCAGAAACGGATCGGCCTGCCCACGCACACGGTAGGCATAGATCGTTCTCCGGTTGCGTTCCGCCGGCGTCCGCGAGGGCTGATGAGCCGGTGCGATCGAAAACTGAATCATCCGCGGTTGCAGAGCGACTTCCATGTTGATCTCGGGCATGATGGGCACGCCGCCCATTTCTCGATTCAGCTCGCCACTGACCTGCAACGCACTATCCCGCAGTTCTTCCGCCGTCAGACGACGAGGCGGAAACGACGCCAACAAATTGTTGTCGGGATCGACGGTCGCTTGTTGCTCGGTATCGACCGGGCGACTGGAACGCCGATAAACGTCGGAGGACATGATCAGGCGGTGAAGGCGTTTGATCTTCCAACCATGTTCGACGAAATCCGCCGTCAGCCAATCAAGCAAGGCACCATGCGTGGGCTTGCTACCTTTGGCTCCAAAGTTGTTCGCCGTCTTCACGATGCCCTTACCAAAGTGATACTGCCAGACCCGATTCACGATCGAACGTGCTGCGAGCGGATTGTCGTCACTGGCGATCCATTGAGCCAACTCAAGGCGACGACCGTTTAACTCGTCCGTGATCGTATAGGAAGCGTCCGTATCGGAACTGGTGAGCAACGTGGCAGCACTGAGCACACCGGGCGTGACCGCGAGCAGTTTCGCATCCAGCGCCCCACCGCCCAGAATGAAGCTATCCGGACGCCACTGCTCGTTCATCTTCTTCGGCTTGCGAAGCTTGCGCCCGTTCTTGTTGTCGTCCGGGCCGTTGTAGACCGCCTGGACCAACGGCTGATAACGCTCGAGGCGTCGTTCCCAGATCCAGACATCCTGTTCGCGAACTTTCTTGATGCCCTTCTCTTCCGGCGTCAGCCCCACATGTCGCGGCGGCTTCTGGTCTTCCGGGTCGTTCTTGCGTTCATTTTCGTTCTTGTAGGGCAAGCCATGTTCAGCGTACCAAGCCTTCGCGGCAGCCTCCTGCTTGTTGGTGACCGCGTCGCGTTTTGACTTCGCGTAGTCCAACAGTTCTTTCGTCAGCTTACGCTTTGCTTCGAACCCATTGAGGTTCTCTTCGGCGGTAAACTCGGCCGGCAACTCTGCAACCTGCGTTGTCGAGAAAGCGGCGTACATGCTGTAGTAGTCACGCGTCGGCAGCGGATCAAACTTGTGATCGTGACACTTGCAGCATCGCATGGGCATCGAGAGAAACGACTGACCGACATTGTGAACCAGGTCGTCGAGGTAAATCTGACGCGCCTCTTCCTTGGGAATCATCGCCGTGCCCCACGGCCCCATCCGCAAGAAACCCGTGGCCATCAGCGATTCGGAATCACCCGGCCGCAGCTCGTCGCCGGCGATCTGTTCGACAATGAACTGATTGAAGGGTTTGTCGTCGTTGAACGATCGAATCACATAGTCCCGATACCGCCATGCATTGGAACGTTCGTAGTCGTTCGAGAAACCGGCCGTGTCGGCGTAGCGGGCGACGTCCAACCAGTGTTGTGCCCAACGTTCGCCATAGTGTTTGCTTTCAAGCAACCGATCGATCAGTTCGGACCATGCCTGTTCGGGATTGTCGTGCGATGCCGCTTCGAACTGTTCGATTTCCTCCGGTGTCGGCGGCAGGCCCGTCAGATCGTAGGTCGCCCGGCGAATCAGAGTTCGCGCGTCCGCGGTATCCGCAGCCTGAAGCTTCGACTCCTCCAGTTTGCTCGCGACGAAATGGTCAACGACGTCTGAAGTGTCCGTCGAGGCGGGCACTTCAGGCTGCACGACCGGCTGAAAGGCCCACAAATCTTCCGGGCGGTAGCGACGATACGTCCAGTCCTCGGCAAGCCCACCGCTGGTATCAACGATGACGCCTTCTTCGTTTTCACGTACAGACCATTCTTCCCGCTGGATCGCCAACTGAGCCTCCGCGTTCGGCCACGGCGAACCCGCCTCGATCCAAAGTCGAATGTACTCTGTCTCCGTTTCGCTCAGACGATCCGTTTCCTTGGGCGGCATCTCCATGCCTTCCCACAGCACGGCCTGGTAGAGCGGACTCTCGTCGGGTTTGCCGGGAACCAGCGAAGGCTCTTCCGTTTCGCCACCCTTCAGCATGCCTTCCAGCGTGAGCAGGTTGTAGTCGCCACGGAGATCGTCCGGGTCCGTTCCGTGGCAGCCGAAACACTTTTCCTTCAGCAGCGGCAGGACTCGCAGCGTAAACAGTCGTTCGGCCGATTTCGCATCGAGCGGCTCTTTTGCAAACACGGGCGTGGAACTCGACGCGACCAACATTGCGACGGTCAACGTCACGACTGCAACTCGATGGAAGACGTTGTCGAATACGTAAGCCATGCTTCGAAATACTCCCCGGGAAACTCGAACGTTCGACGCGCGATCGCTGCTTAAAAACGTGTTGTGACGCTCGGCCATTTTAGGGTCTCCCATTTTCAAACATCGCCCTGATTTCTTCTTCGCCAAGTGCTACCGAAAAGATAGCAAACTCGTCAATGCTGCCGTTCAGATTCCGCACGGCAAACGGCGCGTCCGTTCGAGTTGGTATCGACCAGTTGCCAATCGATGCGGTGCCAATACGGGTCGAGGTTGGCAACTGCGACAGCGGAATGGATTCGCGGTGAATCGGCTGGCCATTCAGGTAGTGAGTCGCAACGCCCGATTCGACGTCAAACGTCGTCGCAAGGTGCAGCCACTTGCCGCTCAGTGACGGATTCCAGAATGGCGGCGAGAGCACCTTAAAATCTTTCGGGCCGTCCTGAGTGCCTTCCACGGGACGCACGGAAAAGTACATTTGCCCGCTATCGAGGATCTGCCAGTGCGGTTCGCCCACGTTGTAGTTGTCCGTCAGGAAGAGCGAATTGAACCAGCGATCCAGACTGTCAATCCGCGTCCAGCAGGCGAACGAAAGCGAACCGAATTCGCCCGGAATGTGCACACGTACTCGATCACCGGGCTTTCGAAACTCGAGGCCGCTCTTCTTCGTCCAGCGTCCGGGCACACGTTTCGCCCCGACGATCGCTCCGTCCAGCTCATCATTGTCCGGCGTGAGGCTGCTGAGCAACCGTCGCTTCCAACCCTCGCTCTGGTCGAACGCATAGTAGGCGATCAATCGCGGATCACGACGCATTGCCTGCGACGATCGATTCCAACGCTCGTATCTGGCTGACTGCTGCCCGCGAGCGTGTGACTCGAGCGTGGCAATATCCAAAAAACTCTCCGGTGTAACTTTGGCGTCCACCAGCTGCCCAGCAGCGTCGCGGCTCACGGCATTGCCTGCCGTCAGCTTACGAACCGACCGTTCCGGACGATGCAATTCGACCTCGCCATCAAACACTTGCACGTCGGCTCCGGCATCGGTGATCGACAGGCCGAACTCCGTACCCAAATCGACGACTTTCATGTCGTCCACCTCCAGCGAAAAACCGCGAGCCGCCGGTGGCACCTGTGCGCGCAGTCGCCCGCGGACCACTCGAGCCAAAGTCGGCGATTTCAATTCCAGTTCGGCAGGTCCTTCAAGGATCACGGTCGCTCCGCAAAAGAACTCCACCTGAGCGAAACCCGATTCGATCGCGAACCGACCCGCGTCGACCGCATCGCCAACGTCCAACATTTCCTGGTCGGCCGACCATTCGATGTCGACAAGTCGAGTCAGCAACGCCACGCCCTGCGAGGTCGCTTCATCACCGGGCGCGCGCTGTGTAGCGGCCATCGGCCCTGAACGCCCCGCGTCTGTCGCCGTGAATTCCAGATACAGCAATCTCGCCGTCAGCGAGCAGACTAACACCGTGGCCGCCAACGCCAGCAATCGTTTGGCCGAATAGCGACGTTCCCGCGTGTCGTGAATCGTTGTCGTGGCGACTGAAGAAGTGGCGGGAGTATTCGGCGACGCAATCACCGAGTCTTCCGCCGAACCCATGATCGATTGCCCGGTATCATTCAGTTGCAACGCGGCACCAATCGCCTGATGCTGCAGGTAGTACGCCCTCGCCGCTTCGTCGCCAAGCAGAATCTGCCGCAGCCGTTCGACACCGCCATCGTCGAGCGTACCTTCCTCCCAATCAAAGAGCAGCGAATCGAGTTCGTCGGGATTGAAAGTCATCTAACCCTCCACCGCCATGCGCCGTTGGACGCATTCGGCGAGTTGGCGTCGGGTTCGCATCAGGGCTACTTTGACGGCGGAAACGGAACGCTGCACTTCGCTGGCAACGTCGGCAATCGCCAGTGAACGGAAGTAACGCAACTGAAGCAAATTCCGATTCGGTGCCGAAACCGATTGCAGACAATGCCGCAACGAGTCGCGCGTGGATTCGAATTCGGTCGCCGGACGTTCGGCCTGTTCGCCCATCGCTGCGACCAACTCCTCATCCAGCAACACGCGGTCGCGTTTCTGATCGCGCACATGCGCCAGCACCTGGTAGCGGGCGATCGCAAAGGCCCACGGCAAAAAGTCTCGGTCCGCCTGAAACTCGTCAATCTTTCGCCACAAAACCAGATTGGTTTCCTGCAACACATCCGCCGCTCGACTGTGATCAGCCAGCAAAGAATACACGTACGCGTACAGCCGATTCTGATGCTCGGTCAGATGCTGCACGAATCGTTCTGTGTTTTCTGGTGTCGCCATATTCCCTCAGTATGAAAGCAATTACCGCCGCAAACACATCGGTTACACGGTTTTTCGAAATTTGCACAGACTCGGCGAAACTCGCCGGCGGGTTCAGGTTTTCCGCCGCAGTTTTGGCCGTCAAGACATTTTGTCTACAATGAGCAGCAGCACCACAAACTGCGGAAGATCGCATGCCCTCCATCGACCAAACCATCCCGGAACCGGCTCAGGATTCCGCCGCGCGTGCGCAACCGCCGTATCTATTATATGGGGCCGTCCTGGGACTGATCGTGGTGGCCCGGTTTGCTTCGCTGCTGCTGCAAAACGCAACATGGCTCGACCGTCTGCAAACGCCACTCGTTGGCAGTGTGTTTTTTCTTGGCTGTATTGGCTGCTGCGTCGCGACGGTTCTGTATTCTCGTTCGCGAACTTCAACGGCTCTCACGTGGATGCTCAGTGCACTGGTTGGCGGCGTTGCCATGCTGGCGGTCAATCCATTGTTGGGCACCGCCACAGGATTTGCGGTCGGCGGAGCATTTCTGATTCAGCGCACCTACTTCCTTTCCTTCGGTCACCTGCTGACGACGATCGTAAGATTCAGCCTGCGTACGGTGGCACTTGCAATTGTCGGCGGAGCCATGACAGGCACACTGGTTGGCATGAGTTGGTTGCGATTTGCAGCTTCGAGTTCACGACCATCGATCCACGTATTGTCGATCGTTGGGCCCTTTATCGTCGGCCTCGCAATCGCAGTCGCATTGCTGCGACTCGCTTATCGCGAACGACGTTGGTACGGATGGGTCGGAGCCCTGTTGCTGTTTGTGCCGTTCGCTGGCCACTGGTGTCTGGACCACATCTCAACGCAAATGCAGACGCTCCGCACATCGATCGAAACAGTCGCGGTATCCACCGTTCCGCTGCGACACATTGTGCTGATGAGCTTCGATCCCTTCGCCACCGAGACGACACTGAGTCGCTGCGACCAGGTCGATGAGTGGCTGCAGCACTTCGGCATGGATCGCGCGTTGGGTCTCTGCGTCCATGCGACGTTCTCCCGTGCGAGCACCAGCGAGGACATTGCGCGTGTCGCACGAATCCCCTCGATTCAATCCGTACACATCCAGCGAAACTGCCCCATCACCGACGAAGAATTCCAGCGACTGAATCTACAACACCTCTCGGTGCTAACCTGCGAGGAAGGCACGCAACTGACACATCGCGCATTTCAGAACATCGATTTTTCGCGAGTCGGAAACCTCGACCTGCGTGGCAACAATTTCGGCGATGAAGTTTTAGCCGAGTTGACCGAGATTCCGTGGATGGCAACGATCGCCTTGAATGGGACCCGCGTCACGGCCGAGGGCCTCAAACAGATCGACACCACCGGGCCGCTGTATTGGCTTCACATCGCAAGAACGAACGTGGACGACGCGGTCTTTGCGGTCCTGGACAAGCACGATCGGCTGTGGTGGGCGGACCTTTCCGGAACGCAGGTTACGGGCAGCGGGATCAAGGACTTCCGCACCGACCTGCAACACATCCAGTTGGATCATAGCCAATTCGATGCGCGACACCTCGCTGACTTCCTGCCACCGGATGGGGAAGAGCCAACGCCATCGAATTCGCTTTCGGTCGGCTACCTCACCCTGGCGCACACTCAAGTCGACGACGATACGCTGACCAACCTGAAACGCATGGGATCGAGCCTCAAATTCGTCGATCTGGCCGGTTCGGAATTCGGGCCCAACGAACTCGCGCCGCTGCAGCTCACGGGCTACGGCATGGACGCAAGTCAGGTCACTCCACACAACGTCACCGCGATCGGCGCGGCAGAAATCACGATTCACTACGACGCCAGCCGGATGACGATCGCGGAGATTGTCCTTCACCTCAACTCAATCGTGGCCGTCCGAAAACAACTGGTCAAGACTCAGGGCCACGGTATCTCAATCACGCTCGAGAACTTCACGCTCACCCAGGAAGAAATGCGGCTTCTCAAACCGGTAATCGCAGACCACCCAATTAGTTGCCACCATGCGACAGGCCCCGACGGCGACGTGCGTAACTACCGATATATCCATGAGGTGTTCATCGATTACCCTCAGCTGAACGTGAAGCCGTAGTCAACATTCAGTGTCCTGATGTATCGCTTCGCATCATTTCGTACTTCGCGGTTGCCATTTCGCCGGCCGTGGGACGACAATTGAAGTCGTTGACGTACGAATCATTCCGCAGCGTAAGGACGCTTGAAATGAACCATCCAGTACACACTCTCGTGTTTGCAACACTGCTACTCGCTGGTCTGCAGTTGGCGAACGTTCACGGCGCAGAACCGGATTCCTGCACGCTGGAGTCCGCTCAATCCGGTTCGTCGCAGACCGATCATTTCATCGCGAACCACCAGGCGATTGGCCATCCAACGTTTGTTAGTCCTCACGCGTCTCCGATTGCTGTCAGCAATGGTCGCGTATTCGTCGCCAACACACCCTCGGACACGGTCGACGTCATCGACACGGACACTCAACGAATTCAGGCGCGCATTCCAGTTGGTGTCGACCCCGTCAGCATCGCCGTTCGACCCGACGGAAAAGAAGTCTGGGTATCCAACCACGTCTCCGATTCGGTGAGCGTCATTGACGCCGATCGCACCAGCCCCACATACTTGCAGATCATCGCCACGATTCAGGAGTTCGACAAGGAAACTCGAGCGACCGAATTTGACGAGCCCGTAGGCATCGCCTTTGCCAGCAACCAGAAAGCCTACGTTGCGCTCTCCTCCGAAAACCAGATCGCCGTCGTCAACGTGGAATCTCGCGAGATTGAAAAACGCCTGAGGATTCCGGCACAGGATCCTCGAGCGATCACCGTCCGCGACGGACGGCTGTACGTTCTTCCCTTCGAATCCAACAACAAGACACAACTTTCCGGCGGCACAGGCAAGCTGGATGGCGATCTTGTCACGTTCAACGCGTGGGAACATGCAATCGCCAACAACAATGTCCTTTCATTGGGTGCGGTTCTGGACATCATCAAACACCCGAAAGTCCCCGATCGCGATCTGTTCGTCTACGACACGGAAACGGACGAACTACTGAGCACGGTCGACACGCTGGGCACGCTGCTGTACGGGTTAACCGTTGATTCGAAAGGCCGGGTGTTTGTCGCTCAAACCGATGCACGCAACGACGTCAACGGACGATCGGGCACAAAGCAGCATGGCTTGGCCGAGCTGGAAAATCGTGCCTTCATGAATCGCATCACACGCGTCGACTTCGATCCCGAAACAAAGGGCACCGCAACGTTTCTCGATCTTGAACCGCTGCCGCCCCACCATCCCGCGCCCGATGATGCACTGGCAACACCGTTTGCCATCCAGGTCAGCGAAGACGATTCAACCTTGGTCGTTTCCGCCGCGGGATCAGACAAGCTGTTCACGGTCGATGCGAACACGGGCCTGGTGCTCGGCCGAGCGAACGTGGGTGCGGTGCCGCGCGGCATCTCGCTGGAACATGCACCCTCCGGCAAAGCCACTCGCGCGTGGGTCCTGAATGCGGTGGAGAATTCCGTGACGCTGGTCAACATCGCAACGCCGATGACACCAGAAGTTGTCGACACGCTGGCGCTGAATGACCCAACTCATCCCGCCGTCAAACGAGGACGCATCGCGTTCAACACAGCCACCGCTTCCACAACGAATACCTTCTCCTGTGCGAGCTGTCATCCCGATGGGCATACGGATCAGCTTCTTTGGGTTCTGAAGACTCCCATCGTCACCGGGGGCGACCAAATCATGCCGCGTTCGACAATGCCCATTCGTGGCTTGCGTGATACCGCGCCCTATCACTGGGACGGCATTCCGGGCGATCCGTACGGCGGCAACAACAGTGCGAACGTTCACGGTTCGGATGATCCCAACTCGACAACCGACGATCCCGCCAGTACGACACGTCATCTCATTGATGGTGGACTCGCCGCTACGATGGGACTGGTTGGAGATTCAACCGTCAATGACGAAGGCAAAGCCGGCAAACTTTCGGCCGCCGAACGTGACGACATGGCAACGTTCCTGCTGAGCGTCCCGTTCCCACCGGCCCAGCGTCGCGCCTATACGAACGTCGTTTCAAAACGCGCTGAAGAGGGCTTCCGGCTCTTTCACATCGAGGGCGACGACGATGACAAACCGCAAAACAATGTCTGCGGCGACTGCCATCGCATGCCTTTCCTCGTCAGTACCAATACACCCGGTACCGGCATGGACGCACCAACCTGGCGTGGAGCCTACGACCGGTTCCTGATCTTGCCACAGGGGCGACTGAACATTATCGACTTTGACTTCTATCGTTCGATCGCCGAACGTGGCATCCCCGAACGCAACATGTGGCAATTCTCATGGGGCGGACGTCGCGAGTTCGATCCCGTCTGGGACATGGTGCTGGAAGGTAGCACGGGCTTTTCCGGTTCATTCGGTCGCCAGGCAACCTTGAACCGGCACTCCGCTGACGATGAACTGACGGCCGACCTGTTAGGAGCTCTGGAAACGTCCGCACTGGAAAACGCCGTCGTGCTCACGGGCGAAGGTGCCTTCGTAGACGGAAACGAGACGACGCCCGTCAGTTTGCAGTTCGACACGGACTCCGGCCACTATCGCCATGAGGACAATTCATACTCGCGAGAGGAACTCATCCGGCTCGCCGCCGAAGGCAAGTTCATCGGCACGCTGACCGCTCGACATGGTCAAAAAGACGACGTCGACTATCCGCAGCCAGCGATCTGGACGCTGGGGCCCATCGAGCAACAACGTGGCCGACAGGACTTCCCAATCGTTCATGAAGACAATCCCACAATCGCATTCAGCGGTCGACACGTCATTGACGGCGCGCCGGTCTTCGTCGATGGCCGACGCGTCTCGGCGGACGTGACCATCGAACCGTCCGACGAACTGATTCAAATCAAACTGTCGTCGTTGCCATCGGCCGGTATGCACTTGCTGCAACTGCAGAACCCGGGCGGGATGTTCAGCAACGACTTTATCTTTCACGTCGCCGACAATGAGGAAGCCGCCGCCGATCTGAAACGAGCCAATCGCGGCGACCGGAATTCGGAACTCAATGCGACCGCCGCGCAAGGTGACGTGCGAAGGCTCCAGATGCTGTTAGACAAAGGTGCAAAACCAAACGCGAGAAACGGCGAATCAGGCTCCACGCCGCTGCACGATGCCGCCCTGTTCGGCCAAAAGGAAGCCGTGGAATTCCTGCTGGACAATGGCGCATTCGTCAATCGATCCAACCGTGACGGCAACACACCGCTGCATGCGGCCGCCTTCATGTGCAATTTCGAGATCGTCGCACTGTTGCTGGAGCGAGGGGCCTCACCAACCCGGGAGAACGACGCCGGCGATTCGGCAATCGAAGCCGTTTCAGCCGAATGGTCGCGGGAACTGGCCGGTTTCTATGCCCTGATTACTGGCGGACTGCGGATCGAAGCCGATCTGGATCGCATTCGACGCGATCGTCCACGAATGGCCGCCCTGCTCCGCAAACACGAAGACTGAAAGTAACTGACCACGCCATGCGCGCCAGCAAGACGCCGGCGTCGTGACTGGCAGTGTACGGTGGCGGACACTACACAGCCTTCAGTAGTTGCATCGCTGCGGGATTCGAAAACTGCGGCGCGTGAAATCGATCGCCGTATTCCGCCGCAGTTACATCCCGGTATTCGTGCATGGTTTCGTCTTCCCAGAAACGAAGTTGCTTGCGAACGGTTGCCCGGTGCTTTGGATCGGCGCCATGATCCAGCAACAATTGCGTCATCGATGCATCGCGTTGCCGTCCGCAGATGTTCGCCTGCGAAACGACGGCGTTGAACAGCGGCGTGTGTCCGCCGAATCCTTCATGATCCACCTCCGCGGCGGCATTGACGTCTGCACCGCGTGCAATCAGCCATTCGGCCAACTCCATCTCGTCGAAGTCCGCACACATGTGTAACAGCGTCGTTCCCTGAAGCGACGTTCCGTGCAATCCGCAGGTGATGTCGTCGTGACACCCCAGTGCCGGCGGATAGAAATCTCGCAGCGAGAATCGTCGGTGAAGCAAATCGGGATCGATGGCCAGAAGCTCCTCCAGCAGATCGATCCGACCGCGGTGGAAGGCCATCGTTGCCGTCGCAGGCATCGCGATTCCCAAATCGGCGGCGATCTCGAGACATCGATGCTTGCCTTTCGGGGCGCGACTGTACGTTTGTAGTAGCATCGCGGCGGGAGCCAGCCGGTCACCGTGTTCGTCGCAAAATTCGGCCCCCAATTCCATCAGCAGTGCGAGCCCGTCGGCGTTCAGTGTCTCGCAGCATCCCATCACGACACCGCGTTCAATCTGAGCCCCCAACTGCAACAACAGCTTCGCCGTTTCAACTTGCCCCTGCAGACAGGCACGGCCGAACGCATGCTGCACGTCCGTCGCACCCCGACCGGACAGCATGCGAATCATGTCGTCCAGGCCAAGGTTCGCGGCGTACGACATCGGGGCTCCCCAATTGCTGTCCTTGTGCCGGACACTTTCGTGCAACAGGTTTGGATGCTGGTCGATCAACGCACCGACACCCGCCACGTCATTGGCGTGAATCATCGCCTCCATGCGGAAGCTCAACGTCAGTCGCTCCCACGACTCCAGCCCATAACTCCTCGCCAGCACCTCACAGGCCGATTCGTATGAAACGCTGGTCGCGTCGCCATCGCCGAATTCCTCCAGCAACTCCAGCGCCGCCGGATCGCCTCGTTGGCATTGCTCCAGCAGCTCCTGAGCCAGCGACTTGAACTCCTCGAATGTGGCACTCCACGGAAATTCACGTTGGACCATCAGATGCTCCCGTCCTGGATTCGTTCACGAGCTGGCAAGTATAGGTGGCGACTACTTGCGAAGCTCAAACATGTAGAGACCGCTGCCGCTTGCCGCCTTGAATGCCTTGGGGTTGCCGTCACCCATCGGCGGATAGCAAATTTGCAGTTTGCCATCGCGAAGCTGAATGATGCCTTCGGTTTTCATTCCGGCCCCAAAGGGACTCTCGACAATTTCCAGACTGATTTTTGTCGGCGACACGGCGGTATCCAGTTCGTATTCCATCACAAAGGTTGCTTCGCCTTCCGCCGTTCTCGAATTCAGGGTCAACGTCTTTTTCGTAAGCTCAACCGACTGTCCTTTGAAATGCTCCGCGTCCAGTTCCTCGCCATCCTTCATCCCGGAAGCGTACTTCCAGGTGCCCACCAATTGATCCGGCGTCAGCTTGTCGCCAACGTCCGGCGTGACGCGAAGATTGCGGAAGTATCCTTCCGTCGAAGGCTCGATCCACAAGGCAATCGCCCCTGTACTTTCGCCATGCTTGAGATCTTTCACTATCAAACAGGGTTGCTCGGCACCACCGACAGACAGCCGAGCGTCCGTACCATTCACAACGACTTTCACCTTCGTCCACTCGCCGGGCACCAGGTCCGAGTAGGACTCGTACTTGCCGGGACTCTCCTTGCGGAGTTTGTTCCAGGGGAAATCCGGATGCGAAATGTATTGCACCGAATGATTGCGACGCAGCTGATCTTCAGCACGTCCGTTGGTTGGACGCAAGTAAAACGCTTCGTAGCTGGCGGGATCATCTTTCTGCACGCGAAACGCCACACCAATGAACCCTCGCGCCATCCGTCCTGCAGTTGAGAGCGGCTTGCCGGCCACTTCCAGTTCAATCGTCCCGTTGGTGAATTCATGATCGGCAATGATTGCCAGATGCTCGCGTCCCCGTTCGCGAGGCTGCTGTTTCGCCTGCACGCTCAACGCCGCCTTGCCATCATGCTCCGCGTCTTTCAGAACAACGTTTTCCAGTTGCCATTTGCCGGTCGCCGCCAGCTTCACCTCGTCGGCCGAAACGGCGCAGGAAAGCAATAGCATGACCACGGACGTCGTTGTGGGTAGCAACCGAAGAATCTTGTCGATGAAATGTCTCATTGGAAACCCCAGCTTTGAATGGACGGACTGACGTCGCTCATTGTCGCATTCGTCATGCATTTGTCGAGCGCGCCGAACGATTACGTTGGAATCATCAACCGCCGATTTTCCGTGCTCTCCTTCGCGAGGTTACATCAATGCCTGCCATCACTTCCCGACGTTCTTTCCTTGCATTCAGCGCGGCCCGCTGTGTCCACGCCTGCGCCGAGTTCCCGTCCGGCACTTTGACGACTTCCCGTCCGGCACTTTGACGACTTCCCGTCCGGCACTTTGACGACTTCCCGTCCGGCACTTCCACGACTTCCCGTCCGGCACTTTGACGACTTCCCGTCCGGCACATCGACGACTTCCCGTCCGGCACATCGACGACTTCCCGTCCGGCACATCGACGACTTCCCGTCCGGCACATCGACGACTTCCCGTCCGGCACTACGGGAGGGCGAGGCTCCCGCCGAGCCAATACGCACACCACTAGAACTTTCGCCCCCATTCCTCGGGAGCCCTACCGCGGCTTCGCGTTTCACATATCGCGAGGAAAAACGACAAGCGACGTCGGGGTTTCAGGAGCACTTTGCAAGCGGCAAATTGGCCCCACGTCGTCGACGCAACAGGCCAAAGACGAACATTGCAAAAGATGCCAGGGCAACCGACGACGGTTCTGGAACACTCGCCACAGCAGTGACAGTTTGACCGAAGTTCCCCGACAGAGTTAGGAAGTCAACAAAGTCAGTCAGTCCACTCCCATCGAAGTCACCGCCAGCCCAACCGCCGTCTGTCTCGAATGCACCGGACAACGCGAGGAAGTCACTAAAGTCGACTTCGCCATTCATGTCAGCATCGCCTTTAGTGACATTCGCCAACTCTTCGATCCAGAACGTTCGGTCGTCAGAGTTAACTGAGCCATCGCCGTTCAGGTCGTAGAATTCGCTTGGCTCCGGGGAGTTGATTGCATCAATTAGCTCGTCGATGTCACGGGGCGTGAAGACACGGTCGCCGTTGAAATCGCCGGCAGGGATTTCGCCGAGGTCGACGACGCGAATGCTCCAGGACAGATGCCCAATCCTGCTTATTGATTCAGAGAATTGAGTAGACCGGAACTGATCTGGGCTCCACCACGACCATCCTCGGACATGCCGGTCCTTTACTCGATCCGTCACTCCATCATAGGGACTCTCAAGGATCTCTTGCATATTCTGTCCCATACCGATCACTCCATAGGCAGATGGGCTTCCTCCCTCTGTGACATCGGCCGGCCCCTGTGTCCTGGACTGACCATAGATAGCCGTCCCCGGCTTAGTTCCAGCTGCTACTGGGGTTGCGGGTTCGTCGGTGGCGCTAGAATACTCCCAGTATCCGTCGCCGTCCTTAGCCGGATCGTAGAATGCAGCTTTATGCCATTCATCGAGAGTTGGCAGTACAAAACGCGCCATTCCATTTCGATACTGGTTCCCAGGGTTGTAGCCTTGGTGATCGACATTCCAGAGCCTGATCCCTGGTTGCGGATGGTAGTCCTCATCTCCGGGCTGATGCTCAAAATTGTAGGCTAGATCGTATCCAGAAGACTCATTCAACCAATTGACGAACCTCGCCGCCTCATTCCATGAAGCACTCACAGGCATAGCCGCTCTTGGAGTGTCCTTAACTCCATGTCTGATGAAGGACGAGAAGGCGTCGTCAACTGAATAGCCCATGCCAATCTGCGCCTCTGCCAACTGGAACTGTTCTAGGCTTATCTGAAATTTGGAGATCCCAAACGTGTAATCGACACCACCAGAAGGCAGCAGCATCGGCACTGTCTGTTGCTCTACGGAGTAGCCCGACAGGACAAACTGGTCGTCGGCATTGCCTGGGTCACCGATGTCCACAAACTCCAGCTCGAGCTGCTGGTTGTCACCGAATGAAATGACTTGCTGAGCCAAGAGCTGGCCACTGCAGCAGATTAAGCAAAGCAGGATGACTAGATTTCTCATGACACCAGTTTCTCTACGGGAACACTCTTCGCAAGTCATACGCGAAACACTGCTAAACCTGACGCAAGAAAGCCCCGCGGCCGAAACAACGGGGCTCGTTGGGATCGGCGAAAGCAGCGAGGTTCACCGCCTCTGACGTAACAACACACCCAACGCAAGCAAGCTCAAGGTTGCCAGGGCAACCGACGACGGTTCTGGAACACTCGCCACAGCAGTGACAGTTTGACCGAAGTTCCCCGACAGAGTTAGGAAGTCAACAAAGTCAGTCAGTCCACTCCCATCGAAGTCACCGCCAGACCAGCCGCCGTCCGTTTCGAACGCACCGGACAACGCAAGGAAGTCACCAAAGTCAACTTCGCCATTCATGTCAGCGTCGCCGTACGTGACATTCGCCAGCTCTTCGATCCAGAAGGTTCGGTCATCAGCGTTGACTGAGCCATCGCCGTTGAGGTCGTAGAAGTCGCTCGGCTCCGGGGAGTTGATTGCATCAACTAGCTCGTCGATGTCACGTGGCGTGAAAACGCGGTCCCCGTTGAAATCACCCGCAGGGATTTCTCCAAGGTCGACTACGCGAAAACTGAAAGCAATATGGTCATTTGATCCAATTGCTTCCGTGAAATTGCTGGCTGCGAATTGGTCATCGACGAACCAATAGAATCCACGCACGTTCCGGTCTTTTCGCACAGTGTCTTTCACGCCATCCCACGGGTCTTCTAAGATTTCCTGCATGCCTTGCCCCATTCCGATCACTCCGTAGGCAGATGGGCCACCCCCTTCTGTGACATCAGGTGGGCCTTGCGTCCGTGGTTGACTGTAGACAGCCGTCCCGGGGTCCGTGCCAGATGCGACCGGCGTGGCCGGCTCGTCGGTGGCACTAGAGTACTCCCAGTATCCGTCACCATCTTTCGCCGGGTCGTAGAATGCAGCCTTATGCCATTCGTCCAGCGTTGGTAAAGCAAACCTTGCCATACCATTCCGGTATTGATTCTCGGGGTTGTAGCCTTGGTCTTCAGGAGCCAAAAGTCGAATGCGCCCCCCATTAACGTACTCTTCATCGCCCGGCTGGAATTCATAGCTATATGCTGGTTCGTATCCGGAAATGACATTTAGCCAGTTCACGAATCGAGCTGCTTCATTCCAGGAAACGCTGGCTGGCATAGCCGGACGCGGTACGTTTTCAACGCCATTGCGAATAAACGTATTTAAAGCCGTCTCGAGAGAATAGCCGATACCGATTTCAGAGTCAGCGACTTGAAATTGCTCGAGGCTGACCTGAAATTTGGAGATCCCAAACGTGTAATCGACACCACCGGAAGGCAGTACCATCGGTACTGTCTGCTGCTCTAGAGAGTACCCTGATGCAGCGAACGGATCGTCCAGGTTGCCGGGATCGCCGATATCGACAAACTCAAACTCAAACTCAAGCTCAAGCTGCCGTTCGTCGCCGAATGAAATGACTTGCTGAGCCAAGAGCTGGCTACTGCAACAGATTAAGTAAAGCAGGATGACTAGATTTCTCATGACACCAGTTCTCCACGGGAACACTCTTCGCAAGTCATACGCAAAGCACACGTAGACCTGACGCAAAAAAGCCCCGCGGCCGAAACAGCGGGGCTTGTTGGGATCGACAAAGTAGCGAGGTTCACCTCTTTCGCCGTAACAACACACCCAACGCAAGCAAGCTCAAAGATGCCAAGCTAACGGATGACGGCTCGGGAACGCTGGCCACCGCAGTAGATTCCGCCTGACCGAAGTTGCCAGACAGAGTCAAGAAGTCATCGAAGTCAGTCAGTCCGCTTCCATCGAAGTCGCCGCCTGACCAACCGCCGTCCGTTTCGTAAGCGCCAGACAAGGCCAAGAAGTCCTCGAAGTCGACTTCGCCATTCATGTCAGCATCGCCGTAAGTAACATTCGCCAGCTCTTCTATCCAGAAGGTTCGGTCATCAGAATTTACTGAACCATCTCCGTTCAGGTCGTAGAAGTCGCGCGGCTTCGGTGAGTTGATTGCATCAACTAGCTCATCGGTGTCACGCGGAGTGAAGACACGGTCGCCGTTGAAATCGCCGGCAGGGATTTCGCCGAGATCAACGACGCGAATCCCGTAAAAGAAATGACTGTTGACGCCGTATGCTTCGGGAGTTCCGTTGGCCCTAAATTGGTCGGTAAACCACGGATAGCCTCTAGCGTCCCGACCCTTGTATCCAGCATCGTTAGCTCTGTCATACGTTCCTTCAATGATTTCCATCATGTTTTCACCCATTGCAAAAACGCCGTACGCCGAAGGGCCACCCGCTTCTTCAACACTTGCGGGGCCCGCTGCCCGCGGTTGGAGGTAAACGGCCGTACCTGGTTCAGTGCCGGTCGCGACTGGAGTCGCTGGTTCGTCACTTCCAGACGAATACAACCAATAGCTACCGTCATCTCTTTCTGGGTCGTAGTAAGCTGCCTTGTGCCATTCATCAAGACTTGGCAAAACGAACCTTGCCATCCCGTTACGGAATCTATTCTCCGGGTTGTGCCCTTGGCTGGACTCATCCCAAAGTTCGTTGCTAGCAAAACGACTGTAACCATCTTCACCGGGCTGGAACGCATATCGGTATGCGGGTTCGTACCCGGAGGAGATGTTCAGCCAATTTACGAATCTAGCCGCTTGGTTCCAAGATGCACTGACCGGCATATTCGGCCGAGGGACATTCTCGACGTTGCCGAAGAAACGTAGGGCTTCGGCGGCAGAATAGCCAATACCCGCATTCGCATCGGCAATCTGGAATTGTTCCAAACTGATTTCAAACTTGGAAATGCCATACATGTAATCCACGCCGCCCGAAGGAAACGACTCGTTCGTCGTTGACGGCGCATCCGCCAAATCAGCGGTCAGTACAAGCGGATCATCGGGATTCCCTGGATTACCAATTTCAACAAACTCAAGCGAGAACTGCTGATCACCGCCAAACGTGACCACCTGCTGAGCGAGAAGCTGGCCCGAACAACAATACAGGAAGAGAATAGTAATTAGCCTTGTCATGACACCAGTTCTCCAGGGGAACTCCCTTCGCAAGGCATACGCAAAGTCCTCGAAAACCTGACGCAAAAAAAAACGATGTCGAAACAGCGGGGCTGGTTGGGATCGACAAAGTAGGGAGGTTCACCTCTTTCGCCGTAACAACACACCCAACGCAAGCAAGCTCAAGGATGCCACGCTAACGGATGACGGCTCGGGAACGCTGGCCGCCGCAGTAGATTCCGCCTGACCGAAGTTGCCAGACAGAGTCAAGAAGTCATCGAAGTCAGTCAGTCCGCTTCCATCGAAGTCGCCGCCAGCCCAACCGCCGTCTGTCTCGAATGCACCGGACAGCGCGAGGAAGTCACTAAAGTCGACTTCGCCATTCATGTCAGCGTCGCCGTAAGTGACATTCGCCAGCTCTTCGATCCAGAAGGTTCGGTCATCAGCGTTGACTGAGCCATCGCCGTTCAAATCGTAGAAGTCGCTCGGCTCCGGTGAGTTGGTTGCATCAACTAGCTCATCGATGTCACGCGGAGTGAAAACACGGTCGCCGTTGAAATCACCCGCAGGAATTTCGCCCAGGTCGACGACGCGGATAGCCATTCTGAAATTATTGGTAGACAAGGCTACGACTTGCGTGACATCCTCTCCATGAAATTGCTGGCTTAGCCACCAAGTACCCCCACGCCAATTTCTGTCTTTCTGTACGGTATCTTTCACGCCGTCATATGGGTCTTCAAGTATCTCCTGCAAGTTCTGTCCCATTCCGGTTACGCCATAGGCAGATGGGCTTCCTCCCTCTGTGACATCGGCCGGTCCCTGCGGCCGAGGTTGGTTGTAAACTGCCGTACCAGGCTCTGTTCCAGATGCCACTGGGATTGCGGGATCGTCGGTAGCGCTAGAATACTCCCAGTATCCGTCACCACCCTTCTCCGGATCATAGAAGGCAGCTTTATGCCATTCATCTAGAGTTGGCAGCGCAAATCGTGCCATTCCGTTCCGGTATGGGTTATCGGGATTGTACCCTTGGTCGTCCGGAGCCCAGAGCTGATTGGAAAATCCAAGCCGGAATTCAGTATCGCCGGGATGATATTCGTATTTATATGCGGGCTCGAACCCTGACACAACATTTAGCCAATTTACAAAGTGAGCTGCTTCGCTCCAATTGGCGGTGGCTGGCATAGCTGGCCGTATGTTTTCGACGCCTTGCTGGGTGTAGGTTCGGTGAGCCTCTTCGGCAGACTGCCCAAGCCCGATTTGTTCATTCGCTACCTGGAATTGCGCTAGACTCAACTGAAACTTGGACATTCCAAACGTGTAGTCGACGCCACCTGAAGGTAGCTGTACCGCCAATGTCTGTTGCTCCAGAGAGTAGCCCGACGCGACCCACTGGTCATCGGCATTGCCTGGGTCACCGATTTCAACGAACTCAAGTGTGATCTGCTGGTCAGTGCCGAATGAAATGACTTGCTGAGCCAAGAGCTGGCCACTGCAGCAGATTAAGCAAAGCAGGATGACTAGCCTTGTCATGACACCAGTTCTCCAGGGGAACTCCCTTCGCAAGGCATACGCAAAGTCCTCGAAAACCTGACGCAAAAAAAAACGATGTCGAAACAGCGGGGCTGGTTGGGATCGACAAAGTAGGGAGGTTCACCTCTTTCGCCGTAACAACACACCCAACGCAAGCAAGCTCAAGGTTGCCAGGGCAACCGACGACGGCTCCGGAACACTGGCCACAGCAGTGACAGTTTGACCGAAGTTCCCCGACAGAGTTAGGAAGTCAACAAAGTCAGTCAGTCCACTCCCATCGAAGTCACCGCCAGACCAGCCGCCGTCCGTTTCGAACGCGCCGGACAACGCGAGGAAGTCACCAAAGTCAACTTCGCCATTCATGTCAGCGTCGCCGTACGTGACATTCGCCAGTTCTTCAATCCAGAAGGTTCGGTCATCAGCGTTGACTGATCCATCGCCGTTCAAATCGTAGAAGTCGCTCGGCTCCGGTGAATTGATTGCATCAACTAGCTCGTCGATGTCACGTGGCGTGAAGACACGGTCGCCGTTGAAATCACCGGCAGGGATTTCGCCGAGATCAACGACGCGAATTCCATAAAAGAGGTGTCTCCCGTCCATCGCTTGCGTAGGTACGTCAGACGGAAATTGCGCACTTAAGAACCAAGGATGCCCCCTTTGGTTTCGGGGCTTTTGGACAGTGTCCTTGACGCCGTCCCAGGGGTCTTCCAGGATTTCCATCATATTCTGCCCCATACCAATTACGCCGTAGGCCCTCTGTGACATCGGCCGGCCCCTGAGTCCTGGGCTGACCGTAGATAGCTGTACCAGGCTCTGTTCCAGCCGCGACAGGTATCGCCGGTTCGTCAGTCGCAGTTGAGTACTTCCAGTATCCAGTACCACTCTTTTCGGGATCGTAAAATGCGGCCTTGTGCCACTCGTCTAACGTAGGCAAAGCAAACCTGGCCATCCCGTTTCTGTACTGATTTTCAGGATTGTAGCCTTGGTCATCCGGTGTCCAAATCTGGTTTGTAAATCCAAGCTTGAAACCCGCATCGCCGGGATGAAATTCGTATCGATATGCATGTTCGTAACCCGACGCGACATTCAGCCAATTCACGAAATGGGCTGCTTCATTCCAAGTTGCACTGACCGGCATAGCTGGCCGCGGTATGTCTTCGACATTGTCAAAAGTGCGTAGCGCCTCGTCGAGAGAGTAGCCCATGCCAATCTGCGCCTCTGCTACCTGAAAATCCTCTAGGCTTATCTGGAACTTAGACATCCCAAATGTGTAATCAACGCCGCCAGAAGGCAATACTACCGGTAGCGTCTGTTGCTCGAGAGAGTGACCTGAACCAACAAAGGGGTCATCCGGGTTTTTCGGGTCTCCAATTTGTACAAACTCAAGCGAGAACTGCTGCTCATCGCCGAATGATACCAGTTGGGCCCGAACCCGAACAAGCAGAAAAGCAAAGCAGGATGACCCAGCTCTTCATATCTTATCTCCTTGAATTATCAGAATCTGTGACTAGCCACCACTACGGGCCAGGCATCCAATCCTGACCCGAATTCACCTCCGCAGGCCTCGACCAGGGAATCGTCGCCCGCAGAGTCAATCATCTGCCGTAGGCGATGTACGACCAGCGGATCAGCCTTGGTCACGCCTGTTAGAGTGGCTACCTTCGCAAGCATCAGCTCCGCGAGTGTTTCAAAAAGAGCCGCCGAGAGCCATTCTTTCCGGCCACCAACCATGATGAGATGCCGCCGCTTTTTACGGTAACCTGTCAAAACAATTGCTGGGTTCTGGGTTCTGGGTTCTGGGTTCTGGGTTCTGAAGATTGCATTTTGGTGTCCATCATGTTGTCGATTCAGTCAAGGGAAATTTTGACGCAAACGACATATGGGGATCAAGAAGTTCCTGTATGGAATTTGTCCTAATAATTGCGGTGTCGATATTGATAGGTTTTCTGGGGAACCGTACCAAGGGGGGACGCGGCGGTGCGGCGGGAGCCTGAACGTCCCATGCAGCCGCCCAAAAATCGCCGTTGCGTGACGGCGAACGGTATCTTCCTGGTGACCGGGATTTGGGAATGCGGCGACGGGAGGGTGAGGCTCCTGCCGAACCGCAGCCGAGGCGACGTCGTACGTAGTTCGCGGCTCGGCGGGAGCCTCGCCCTCCCGAGGTGGCTGGCGTGTGGGGCAGGAGGCGGGAGCCTGAACGTCCCATGCAGCCGCCCGAAAATCGCCGTTGCGTGACGGCGAACGGTGCCTTCCTGGCGGGATTTGGGAATGCGGCGACGGGAGGGTGGGGCTCCTGCCGAACCGCAGCCGAGGCGACGTCGTGCGTAGTTCGCGGCTCGGCGGGAGCCTCGCCCTCCCGAGGTGACTGGCGTGTGGGGGGGAGGACGCGGCGGTGGTTCGGCAGCCGAGACGACGTCGTGCGTAGTTCGCGGCTCGGCGGGAGCCTCGCCCTCCCGAGGTGACGGGCGTGTGGGGGAGGCGGCAGAGGCGGTGGTTCGGCAGCCAAGGCGACGTCGTGCGTAATTCGCGGCTCGGCGGGAGCCTCGCCCTCCCGAGGTGGCTGGCGTGTGGGGCAGGCGGCAGAGGCGGTGGTTCGGCAGCCAAGGCGACGTCGTGCGTAATTCGCGGCTCGGCGGGAGCCTCGCCCTCCCGAGGTGACGGGTGTGTGGGGGCGGGGGTGAAGTGCTTCGGCGAACCGCCAAAGTGTGAACAGGGCCGCGCAATGACGATTGTTGGAGTGGCGTTCGCTACAATGTGGCCGTGGACGTTGCATTCGACGCGTCGTGCATTCCTCACGTCGTGCATGCCCATAGTCGTGCATGCACCGAGGTAGTACACCTCCCGTGGGCGACGCGCGGCAACTCATTTCTGGGCCATTCAAAAGGAACAAGCGATGGATTCACGGCGAACATTCCTGCGGAACGCGACGGCAAGTGGTCTTGGATGCGGGTTGGCCGGAGTGGGCTTGCGCCCGGTATCGGCCGCCGAAGCTCAACTGGACGGTCAGTCCGTACAGTTCAACGACAACATCGAACCGCTCGTGCAGTTGATCGAAAACACTCCACGCGAACTGCTGATCGAAGAGGTGGCCCAACGAGTTCGTGATGGATTGAACTACCGAAAGCTGCTCGCCGCGTTGCTCCTTGCGGGAGTCAGAAATGTGCAACCACGTCCGTCGGTAGGCTTCAAGTTCCATGCGGTGCTGGTGGTCAATTCCGCTCACCTTGCCAGTCTCGCTTCCCGTGATCAGGATCGCTGGCTGCCAATCTTCTGGGCATTGGATAACTTCAAGAGCTCGCAGGCCCGTGACGTACGGGAAGGTAACTGGACAATGGCTGCGGTTGACGAATCGCGGGTGCCTTCCGTCGAGAATGCTCGCGACCTGTTTGTCGAAGCCATGGATTCCTGGGACGTCGAGAAAGCCGACGTGGCGGTCGCGGGGCTCAGTCGAACGGCCGGCGCAAACGAAGTGTTCGAACTCTTCGCTCGATATGGCGTACGCGACTTCCGCAGCATCGGGCACAAAGCCATCTTTGTCGCCAACAGCTATCGAACTCTGCAATGCATTGGCTGGCAGCACGCCGAACCCGTTCTGCGTTCACTGGCATACGCGTTGCAAAATCACGAAGGACAGCCCAATCCGGCCGACAGCGATCTGGACGCCGACCGACCGTGGCGAAAGAACCTCGAACGGGCCGATCAGATTCGCCAAAACTGGCAATCCGGTCGACTGGATGACAAGGCAACCGAAGAGCTCGTTTCGTCACTGCGGACCGCATCCAACGATGACATCTGCGAGCAAATTGTGGAGAAGTTGAACGCGGGCGTGTCGCCTCAATCGGTCTACGACGCATTGTTCCTGGGTGCGGGAGAACTGCTGATGCGGCAACCTGGAATCGTGGCGTTGCACGCGGTGACTTCGACCAACGCCTTCCGCTACGCTTTTCGCGTCGCGTCCAACGACAACACGCGACGGATGATTTTGCTGCAGAACGCGGCCTTCCTGCCAATGTTCCGCGAAGCCATGGAGAACCGCGGCGACGTGGCCGACAAGTGGATCACAGGACTGTCTTCCGAAGGGGCCGGAGAGAGCACCGTGTCGTCGGTCTTCAATGATATCGGCAGTGATACGAATCGGGCTGCGAAGCGGGCACTAACGTATTTGCAGGATGGCGGCGACGCCGGAAGGCTGATGGAAGAGGCTCGTAGCTACATCTTCCTCAAGGGCAACGATTCCCACGATTACAAATTTAGTTCCGCAGTGCTGGAAGATTACCACCACATCTCACCGACGTGGCGGAACCGCTATCTCGCATCCAGCGTGTTCAAGCTACGTGGTGCACAGGCAAAGGACAACGGGCTGGTGGAACGCATCCGCAGCGCGTTCGTCTAGCGATTCCATGCTTCAGGGCCAAGCTTACCGGGCCAGGACGTGGAACCCAAGTCACTTCGCCCAAGTCACTGCGCCCAGGCCGGCGTACCAAACCAGTCGTGCATTTCTTTTTCAAAAGGAGCCACCACTTCCGGTGGCTCCGGAATGCGGCCTCGGTCACCGGTCTCGATTTCCCACGTATCCAGTGCCGTTCGCATCTCCTTTAGCACCGCGGCGTACTCCGGATTTCCGGCCAGGTTGTGGATCTCGTGCGGATCGGATTCCGTGTCGTAAAGCGACTCATAGGGCATGGGTTGCATGAGCGTCTTTGCGGGACCAGAGAGTTTTCCGGCCTTCAGCAATTCGCGCATGAGTGGCTTGATCATGAAGCACTTCTCCTTGTAGCGATTCAGCGTCGCGAAGCCTTCGCCCTCACTGTAGTTGCGGATGTAGTGAAATCGCTCGCCGCGAACGCTTCGCATCCTCAACACTGTCTCATCAATGCGATCCCGGGCACTGAACGCATACTTGCGTGGCGGTTTTGCGTTTTCGCCCAGCAGGTTGCGGCTCTGCATATTCATGGGAATTTCCAGACCCGCCATCGCCATCGTCGTGGCGGTAATGTCCAGCAGACTGACGACGTCATTGTTCACACTGCCCGGCGCGTAGCCTTTCGGCGTGGAAACGCCCGGCGGATAGTAGACGAACATCGGCACGTGAATTCCCGTGTCCCAAATCCAGTGAATCCCGCGTGGCTCCATACGACCGTTGTCGCCGAAGAAAACAACGATCGTATTGTCTGCCAGTCCATCGGCTTTCAACTGTTCCAGAATCCAGCCGATGCGAATGTCCATGCCAGAAATACTATTGAGGTAACGCGCCCATTCCTCGCGGACAACGGGATGGTCGGGATAGTATGGAGGTGGCGTGACGTTTTGTGCTGTCGCGACTTGTGGATGTTGCTCCTCGCCATACCACTCGACGCGAGGATGCTTGTACGTCTGTCGATCGTAAATGTCATATTCGCTCTCGGGCATATTGATCTGAGCGAAAAAGGGCTGCCGGGTCTTTAGTTGCGACCAGTCGTTGGACTGATAGACATCGCCCTCGTTGACGAAGTTCAAATCGAGCTTGGCCGTGCCGACTTCTTTTTCACCGATATGTTTGATGTTGGCCGTGAAGTAGCCGACGTCCTGCAGTCGATGCGTCAGCGGCCGAACGCCCGGTGGTAGTCGATAGTCGTCGTCGCGATGCGAACGCATATGATGCATGTCGGTCGTCGTCTGATACATGCCGACCATGAACGCCGAACGACTGGGCGCACAAACCGGGGACGTCGAAAACACGCGTGTGTAGCGTTGGCCTTTGGCAGCCAGTCCATCGAGGTTCGGAGTACTGACGTTTTTCGCACCGTAGATGCCCAGATCCAGCTTCATGTTTTCGCCCACCAACCACAGAATGTTGGGCTTCGACGATTCCGATTCTTTTGCCCGGCGTAACGCACGAGCCTTTAACTGGTTGCGAATCTCCGTGGCCACCAGCTTCGCCAGCGTCCGACTTCCTGCGGGCGAAAAGTGAACGTTGTTCGGCAGCAGCATGTCGTCCATGCGAGGCACGACATAGCCATGGAGGTCGTTAACCGGCACACCATGTTGCTTCACAACCCGCAGCGCGGCGGCGTTGTATTTCTCGACCTGATCGGCTCGGCGTAGTGGCCCACCCGGCTTGTCTGGATAGGGTGTCGTCGTGGCGAACACCAGCTCGGCGCCAGTCGACTTCAGTTTGCCGACGATCGTATTGAGATTGGCTTCGTAGGTGGCCACATCGGCCTGCTGCGGGTCGGAAGGACGGTTACTGTTCCTACCCGTCTCGGGATGCACGTGCTTGAGATCATGCAACCCAAAGTTGAAGTGAATCACATCCCATTTGCCCTTCGCCAGCCACTCATCGATCAACTGCACACCGCGCGTCGTACCTTCGCAATTGAGATAGCCACCGCTGGGATTTAGGGGACGCGACACGTTCACTTCACCATCAAGCAGACCGCTTACGATGGGCGTGTAGCCAATAGAAATGGAATCGCCAATGATCAGCACGTTCGGCAACTCTGAAGTGTCGTCGCCTCTGGCGAACATGGACGATGGCAATGAAACAGCACCGACGAACAGGAGGTAGAGCAGTTGGCGTTTCATGCGGAATCCTTTTGCTTGGGAATCGCGATGCACGGAAGTGTGTTTACGGCAAGTCAGCGGAGGTACGTCACCGTAACCGGAATCAACTCGTGAAGAAAGCGCGAGGCGACATTTTCGCCGCAGGGACAATCGCGATCTGCGTTGCTACAATCGAGTTCAAGACAGCGCCGCTCAAACAGCACCGCTCAAACACACTCTTTAGACTGCACCGTTGCACGCGTCCCAACCTCATTCATCCGGAGCCAACCATGCGTGGAGCCCTCTGCCTGACATCGATCCTCTGTTTTCTTGTCGTCTCTCCATCCAGGGCTGATGTAATGTCGAAGGTTGTTGAATACACCGATGGCGACGTAACGCTGCAGGGTTACCTTGCCTGGGACGCGGCGAAGGTAAAGGAAAGTGCTCCCGGCGTGCTGGTGGTACATCAGTGGACGGGTCTCACGGACTATGAAAAGTCGCGCTGTCACCAACTCGCGGAACTGGGCTACGTGGCTTTCGCGCTGGACATTTACGGGAAAGGCGTTCGACCGGCGGGTCCTCCCGAGTCTGGAAAAACGGCCGGGATCTACAAAGGGGATCGCCAGCTTTACCGGCGTCGCCTGAACCTGGGACTCGAACAACTCAAGTCGGTGCCGAAGGTCGACGGAAGCAAGCTCGCGGCCATCGGCTATTGCTTCGGCGGTACGGGCGTGCTGGAACTGGCTCGCAGCGGAGCCGACGTGGGCGGTGTCGTCAGCTTTCACGGCGGACTGGATTCACCCACTCCCGCCGACGGCAAGAACATCAGGGCCAAGCTGTTGATCTGCCACGGTGCGGATGACCCCTTCGTACCCGCCAAAGATATTGCGGCTTTCAAGGACGAGTTGAACTCGGCGAAAGTCGACTGGCAGATGGTCGAGTACGCTCACGCCGTACACGCGTTCACTCAGCCGATGGCCGGAAATGATCCTTCCCGCGGCGCGGCCTACAATGCCACCGCCGACAAACGATCGTGGGCGGCGATGCGAACGTTCTTTGATGAAGTGTTCGAATAGGCTTGCAAGCTCACCGCGGGCGAAGGTAGTCGGGCTCGAATGGGCCCGACCAGAACAGAACGGCGAGCACCGACGGACAAGAACCGGCGGACTAGAGCGCGTCTTCGAATGACTCGTGTTCGTCGGGTGGCGAGTCGTTTCGAAGGGTATTGCGGCGGTCAGCTTTGGGAAGTGGCAGGATCTGCCCGGTGACCATATCGCGAACCTCCGTGATTTCGAAGCCCTCGTATACCAACTGGATGGCTACGATCGAATCCAGCAGCTGCTGCTCCGTCTCGCCGGACAGGTAGCTCAACACCTCGAGCTTCGTATCACTACTGGCACGATACAGCTCGACTACCACGTCTTGTTCCATGTACGGGTCCTGTTCGTGGTACTCCTGGACGGTCGCGTCCACCCAGTTACGTATGACCCGTCCGTCTTCCAACATGCGGTCGTGGTAGGGTTCGTCAGCCAGCCATTGGGCCCAAACAGCGTCGGCCAGACCGTGAGGTACACCAATCAGGGTGAGAGCCTCTGGGCCCTCCTCACAGCGCTCCGGATACACATTGAAGAAGTAGTTGAATACGATTTCGGCTTCGTGTGAGTCGATCATGTTTTTTGCCTTTGTACAAACTGGAAAGTCGTAGTTACAAGATGCAAGCGACCGGCTTCGAAAGTGCCGGTGCGTTGTTGCTCAACATTCCCTGGACGAACGCGTCTGGGGTTACTGCCAGGAATTTTCAGAAAATCCGTCGGCCGAACGGTTGCTACGCCCGGAGTTTTTTTGCAGGGCTCTGTCGAAGGCGGGATTGAGCCCCGGATTACAACGGGCCTTCCCACGCATCATCTTCGTGAGAATCGAATTCATGCCCTTCATCCAATCCATCGAGCGGCACGATTCGATTTGTAACCATGTCCCGAACCTCCGTGATTTCAAAATCCTCGTATTCAAGCTGGATGCTCTCGATCGAATTCAGGAGCTGCCTCTCCGTCTCGATACACAGGTAACTGAAGATCCTGAGCTTCGAATCACTGTTGGCACGGTACAGCTCGACCATCACGGCCAGTTCCTTGTATGGGTCCTTTTCGTTGTACTCGCGGACTGTCGCATCCACCCAGTCACGCATGACCTGTCCGTCTTCCAGCATGCGGTCGTGATAGGGTTCGGCGGCCAGCCATTGGGCCCAGACAACGTCGGCCAGACCGTGGGGTACGCTCATCGTCGCAAGAGCCTCCGGGCCCTGCTCGCTGCCCTCCGGATACACCTTTAAGAAGTAGCTGGATACGTCTTCGGCTTCGTGTGAGTTAACCATAGATTTGTTTCCCTTTGTAGAAACTGGAAAGTCGTAGTTACCAGATGCAGGCGACCGGCTTCGAAAGTGCCGGTGCCGTAACCTCTTACCCAATAGACGAACGAGTCTGGGGTTACTGCCACGAGTAACTTCAAAAACTTTTCATGAAGCAAAACGGCACTGCAACGTTTGACTAAACTGTGGCTACACTTCGCCGGAAACTGGAACCAGAGCCGGCCGACTTCAGGAACTCGATTGTTTTAAGCCGATGAGAAATTCAACTTCCACGTTGCCGACTATTCTGCTGCTGTTCGTCGCAGCCGCGCACGCACAGGAACGACATGCATCGATTGCCGTGATGGAAACGGCTTTCGGAAAACGGGGTGATGCGACCAGCATTGCCGACGCGAAACAGGCCGGGTATGCCGCCATCCAAATGCACTCGGGCCATCCCAAGGAGATGAACAACAAGCCAATCGCCTCCGACGTGGGGCTGGCGATTGGAAGTGATCCGACGATCCTGAAATCGTGGCTGGAGGCTTCCGAAAAGCATGGAGTCGAAATCGTTTCGCTGTGTGCCGGCAGCCTCAATCGGTGCGAAATCTGGGACCGCGATCGCGAGGTGGCCATGCGTATCGCCAAACAGACAATCGACGGCTGTCACACGCTGGGCGTCGACACGATGCTCTTTCCGTTCTTCGGCCCGTCGAAATTCCAGGAGAGCGATGAAGCTCTGGAGGGTGTGCGCGACTTTATGGCCGAACTGCTGCCGTATGCCAAAAAGAAGGATGTCACGATCGGCATTGAAGCTCCTGTCACGACCGAACGGGTGCTGCTACTGATGAAGAAGCTGCAATTTCCCAAACACCTCAAGGTCTATTACGACACGGGCAACCTGTTCGCGAAGGAGGACATCTATTCCACCATTCGCAAACACGCCAAACAACACTTCTGCGAAATTCACATCAAGCCCTACGGTAACGCCGTGGCGGGCAAAGGCGAAATTGATCTGAAGAAGCTGGCCTCCGCGTTGGACGCGGGATCCTACGACGGTTGGCTGGTCTACGAGTCGGGACGAAGTGGCAAAGACCCTGTCGGCAACCGCAAGGCCATCGAAGAAGTGGTGTCTCTGCGGAAGTAGGTTCAACGAGAACACGAACGGAGCGAACACGATGCGAATGAACTTTGGCGTAACGCTGCTCGCGGCGTGCATCCTGCATGCTGTATTGTGCGTCTCGAGTGCGCGAGCAGATGCGACGGCCGAAACCGCAGCCAAACCCAATGTGCTATTCATCGCCATCGACGATCTGAACGACTGGATCGGGTGCCTTGGCGGACATCCTCAGGCGTTGACGCCCAATATGGATCGACTGGCCCAACGCGGGGTCCTCTTTACGAACGCACACTGCGCCGCGCCGGCGTGTAATCCGTCACGTGCGGCGGTTTTCAGCGGCCGGATGGCACAGACTACAGGCGTGTGGTCCAACGACAAGGGGCAATCCCTGAACCAAAATTTCCCGGACGGCGTATTGCTGCCCGAGTCGCTTCGCAAGGCCGGTTACACCACGCTGGGCACCGGCAAGCTAATCCATTCCAAAGGCAAGGACGCGTTCGAAGAGTACTTCTCCGTCGGCCAACGCTGGAGCCCGTTCCTTGGGAAGTCGCACGAATATACGGCGGCGGAACTTCCGTCCAAGGGTACGGACAATCCGCGGCATGCAATCAAACACAACGGAAAGACATACACCCTGCCGCTCAACCGGATGCCGTCGGATCGGGCACCGAACGAAGCCAAAGGCGAATCATTCGACTGGGGACCGTTCGATGTTCCCGATGAGGATTTTGGCGATACGCAAATCACCAACTGGGCCATCGAGCAAATCAATGAATCGCGAGAGCGGCCCTTCTTTCTGGGCGTTGGCTACTACCGACCGCACATTCCGCTGTTCGCACCCAAACGATTCTTTGATCGGTTTTCCAACGAGCCCGGGAAGTTGCCGTACATCAAGGAGAACGACCTGGATGACCTTGGAGACGCCGCGAAAAAATGGGCGATTGAAGCCGTCACGGCCGGGAGTCACGCGACCGTCCTCAAACATGGACAGTGGCAGGAAGCTGTCGAAGCGTACCTTGCATGCGTGACCTACATCGACCACGAAGTCGGCCGACTGCTCGATGCACTGGACTCCTCGTCCGCCGGAAAGAACACCATCATCGTGCTTTGGTCGGACCACGGCTGGCACCTGGGCGAGAAGCAGCATTGGGGCAAGTGGACGGGCTGGGAACGCTCGACAAAGGTACCGCTGATTATCGCTCCGGCAAAACGCGATGCGAAAGCATTCGATCTCGGCACACGTTGCGATCAGCCGGTCAGTTTGATCGACATGTACCCCACGCTGATGGAACTCTGCGGCGCCACCGGCCCAACGCTCGATGGCGAGTCGCTGGTGCCCTTGCTTCGTGAGCCGACCACCCAGACCCATCGCGCCGTCGTGACCATGTTTAATCCCGGCAATGGTTCCTTGCGAACCGATCGTTGGCGATACATTCGCTACGCGGACGGATCCCACGAATTGTACGACCTTGAGAATGACCCCCATGAATGGACGAACCTCGGCGACGCGCCCCAACACACCAGGTTGAAAGAGCAGCTGCACGCCCGATTACAGCCGTACGTTCAGTCCTCAACGACACCCTGACTGCGAAGATTTCATCCGGTAAGAAACTCTCTCCCTCAACTTTGCCATGAAAAGAATCACCACCCTCTGCTCCGCCCTGCTGCTCCTGCTGCTCCTGCTGGGAGCCCACGTCCTTGCTGCCGGACCGAACGTCGTGATTGTGATGACGGACGATCAGGGCTACCCGGAAATATCAGCTCATGGAAATCCGGTGCTACAGACCCCAAATCTGGATGCGTTGCACAAACAGAGCCTCCGGATGGCCGACTTTCACGTCGCCCCCATGTGCGCACCCACTCGCGGCCAATTGCTGACGGGACTGGATGCGGCCAGAAACGGCTGCATCAATGTTAGCAGCGGCCGAGCCCTCCTCCGCGCGGAAGTGCCAACGATTGCCAACGTCTTCGGCGATGCGGGCTATTCGACCGGCGTCTTCGGGAAGTGGCACCTTGGAGCCAACTATCCGTTCCGCCCTGAGGACCGCGGTTTCGATCGCACGGTGTGGTTCCCATCGTCTCACATCGGATCGGTACCGGATGTGTGGGGCAACGACTACTTCGACGACACGTACACCAGCGACGGAGAACTCAAACAGTTCAAGGGCTACTGCACGGACATCTTTTTCGACGAAGCCATGTCATTCATGAAGGACTCAGTGCGTGCCGGCAGACCTTTCGTGAGCTACATCGCTACCAATACACCGCACGGTCCGCTCACCGCGAAAGAAGAAGATCGAGCGGCCGTTCAAAAGGTGCTCGACTCGCCGAAGTTCGCCGACATGAACGAGGGCCTGAAATCCGCGCTAGCGAAGTACCTCGGCATGGTGCGCAACATCGACACCAACGTCGGTCGCTTGCTGGAGTTTCTTGAACAGGAGCAACTCCGCAACGACACGATCGTCATCTTCCTGACCGACAACGGCAGCACGATGGGCCATCGCTATTTCAACGCCGGCATGCGGGGCATGAAAACGGAACTCTGGGACGGAGGACACCGAGTCCCCTGTTTCATTAGTTGGCCCGGCGGCAACCTTGCCCAGCCGCAGGATATCGGCGGACTGACTCAGGTGCAGGATCTGCTACCCACGCTGGTGGACTTCTGCGAAATCTCAACTTCCAGGCAGTTTGATGGAATCAGCCTCGCGCCAGTACTCAAGGGGAAGAGCAAGGTTGATGACGATCGCACCGTCATCATCAACTACTCGCGGATGCCGAACTTCGTAAACTACCCAACGCCGTTCGCTCAGTCGATCATGACGCGAGATCACGCGGCGGTGCTGTGGAAACGTTGGCGTCTGCTGGAGGACCGCGAGCTCTATAACCTTGAGTCTGACCCACTGCAGAAAACGAACGTGATCGATCAGCATCCCGAAGTCGTGAAAAAGATGCGATCCGATCTGTACGCATGGTGGGACGAAGTCGGGCCGACCGCAAACGACCCTCAACGCGTCATTATCGGCAGCGATCACGAAAACCCGGCACGACTGACCGGCTGCGAATGGCTGGATGTCTTTGTCGACCAGCAACGTCAAATCATTACCGGTACGCAGAAGTCGGGCTACTGGTTGCTGGATGTTGAACAGGATGGCGAATACGAATTCGAACTCCGCCGATGGCCTCGCGACGCCGACAATCCCATTTCGTCCGCGTTGCCTGACGGTCGCGGCAAGGCACTACCCATCAATTCGGCCAGCTTCTATTTGAACAACCATCACCATCTGAGTATCGGCGAAAAACGCGCGTACGGATTTGAAGGTGAGACGAAATCGGTTGGCCCGGAAGACAAGGCCGTTGTGTTCACGGCGGAGCTGAAAAAGGGCCCCATTGCCTTGCACACCTGGTTCCGCGGACCGGACACCATCCTCAGTGCGTACTACGTTTACGTTACCCGCAAATAGTCCGGCTCTGCCGAGTTGGCCGCACAATTCAAATGCATCGGAGAATTCACATGCGCCGCTGGCTGTCACTTCTCATCGTCATCGGTAGTGTTGTCTCCACCGACTTCGCTCGCTGCGAAGATCGCCCCAACGTGCTTTTTATCGCCGTCGATGACCTGAATGACTGGGTCGGGCACCTTGGCGGACATCCTCAATCAAAGACACCCAACATCGATCGATTCGCGGAACGTGGTGTGACGTTCACTCGCGCCTATTGTTCGGCACCGCTGTGCAATCCGTCGCGAGTGAGCCTGCTGACGGGTGTCGAACCATCGAAGTCACGCGTCTTCGGCAACAGCGAGCAACTACGTAAGCACTTGCCTGACGCCGTGACGCTGATGCAGTATCTGCGGCAAAACGGCTACTCGGCAAAGGGCGGCGGCAAGATTTTTCACGGGGCCAATCGTCCTGGCGATCCTGAGTCATGGGACTTCTGGTTTCAGGCTCGATCAAAACGAGCCGTCCCCAAACGTCCAGACGATCTACCTCGTGACGCATGGGCGCCCTGGGGTCCGTTGGACGTCGACGATGCCGATATGAACGACGTCAAAGTTGTTAACTGGGCAATTTCCGAGCTCGAGGAGCAGCACGACCAGCCGTTCTTTCTGGCATGTGGATTCATGAAGCCTCACTTGCCGTGGTACGTGCCACAGAAGTACTTCGACCTCCATCCTGTCGAGGACATCATCCTGCCGGAGACACTGTCAAACGATCGCGACGACCTGCCACCCTTCGGACAGAAACTGGCGCGGGAGGTCCTGACAATCTCCAACGGCAAGAATCATGCGAGGCATAGTGAAGATCACGATATGGTGTTGAAGCACAAGCAGTGGCATCGCGCCGTACAGAGCTACCTGGCGACAATCAGTTTTGTCGACACGCATATTGGGCGATTGCTCAAGGCACTCGATGACAGTGAGCACGCTGGAAACACCATCGTGGTGCTGTGGGGCGATCACGGTTGGCATCTTGGCGAGAAGCAGCACTGGCGCAAACACGCGTTATGGGAAACGACCACGCGTACAACCCTGGTCATTTCCACTCCGAAGATGGAAGCTGCCGGCAAACGCTGCGACCGCACGGTCAGCCTGATCGACCTTTATCCCACGCTCCTTGAACTATGCGGCCTTCCAAACCGATCGGGTCTGGACGGACAGAGTATCGCACCGCTTTTGCGACGCCCGGACTCCGCATGGGACCGCCCGGCCCTGATGACTTTCGGCGCAGGTAATCATGCACTCCGGACAGAACGATGGCGCTACATCCGCTACCAGGCAGGCGGCGAAGAACTCTACGACCACAACACTGATCCCAACGAATGGACGAACCTTGCCGGGAACGCCAAGCATGCGGAAACGCTCGATTCAATGCGAAAGCAACTCACTGCGGCATTGCAACGTTGATGAGCCATCAAATCGAGAAGGCAACAGCCCGGAATCAATCGATAGCAAACGAGACTACGCCTCGTCGTCATCTCCGATAATGTTCAACATCGCGTCGCGAAGTTGTTGCAGCTCCTCGCGGGTCACTTTCCTGTCCGCAATAACATCGTTCAGGACAGATGTGAGCGATTGAATCTGCGGCAGGTCGCTGTTGCGGTTCTGCCGAAGCCAGCCAATCAACTCCCTGATTTCCTCCAGCGAAATTTTGCCGTCTTCAAGGATCGCCCGGCAGATGCGGACAAGCTCCATGAGTTGACGGGACTGCTCGGCCGGTGATTCCGAAGGCGGTTGCCGGGCAACTTCCGAACCTACCCGATGGTTGACCAGCGTCAGTCGCCAGCGGAGCTGATTCGCGTAGAACTCGCTGCCGTGAACGCGCTGACGCTGTGGCAATCCACCCTCTCGAATCCAGCGCACACCCGGCCCACACTCAGCTTTCTTCGCCTGCGTCACGATCCCAATGCACAGCGACAGGATGTTCTGCTGCTTTCCAGGATGGACCGTCTGTCCCGTCGAGCGAAAGTTGAATCGATTGAAATCAAATCGATAGACGCACTTCATCGACTCCGAGACAACATCAAGGTGCGGCGTCCATTTCGTTTCCAGTTTCCGCCGCAGCACCGGGCTCGCGGGACATTCTTCGTCAAATTGATCCCCGTGTGAACCGTATTCGTCACGATGGCTCGCCCCGGAAGTGAGACCACCAAACCGATCCCGGCCATCGCCGCTGGACTCCATGAGACTGCCCTTTTTCGAGGTGCCAATGTAGACCATGTCGATCCACCGGACTGAATCCCAGGTGACGTGCGAACCTTCCGCCGTAAACCCGTCCGAGTCCAACTTGCAGGCTTCCAACAACTCGATCGCCGGCACTTCAACAATCTGATTTTGAGGTATGCACGTAGCGGAAACTTCAAGACTTTCCAGAACGTCAAGGCATTGCTCGGCCGTGGATCGCGCCAGAGACTCAAACAGGATTCCCGGCGATCTGGCAAACTGCTGCGTCAGGTCCGTGGCATGATGGCCGGTGACTTCCGCGAGTGCCTTTGCAACCGCTAACGGGTCCCACTCCTGTTCGTCCGTACGCACAATCGCCAGCATGTTCGCAGTACCTTATTCCGATTACTGTGTATGAAACGCCGGTAGCTTACCAACAGTGACGTCGATTGCCGTGCGTCGAAACCCGCAATCGTCGCCGAATTCAGTCCAGCGGGTGTGGCTGGGGCTCCGTGGAATCCACATCTTTGCCCGTCGACTTGCGAAACTCATCAGGTTGATATCCATCCAGTCGATACCCAAAGGCTCGGCATACCATCAGCGGGAACGCCAGCGCGAACACGGAAATCAGTGCGGAAATCGTCGCGTCCCACATCAAACGGGTTTCCAGGTCATTGGGAGTGAGTTGCACTTGCGGGTACTGCAAACGCAATCCGCATATCGGCAGACAGATCCAGAGCACAAGCAGTCCTGGCGCCCACGATCGCCTGTTGAGGCAACACCAGACGATTGCTGCATAGGCCATCGACATTGGCATCGCAACAAGTGAAAAACCCAGCGCCACGAAATACCAGTCGCGATTGATCATCTGCATCGAGGCAACTGCCAGCATCGCAACAGCCACCCCCAGCAGCACAGCGACACGAATTCTGCGGGCATCACGTACAGGCGTTCCGTCGTCGGTATGAGCGTCATCATCAGCCGCAACAGGCACCAATCGCCAACCGGTCCACTTCTGCCAAAACACCATCAACAGAAAAGCGATGACAGAAATCGCCGCAAACCCGTTGATCGCCTGACCGGAATAGGGCCGCTGGAAACCAGTGATCCGTACGTAGACGGGGCCGTGGCACACCAGCAAGAAAACGATCGAGCCCCAGAAACGGATACTCCGATAGCCTTCACCGAACATCAACCACAAACAGGTGAGCGTCGAAGTGATGGTGAGCGAAAGGGCGGTCGGAATGATGCTCGTTTCACTCCTTATGTCCAAAATTTCCGGAGCCACCAAACACCAGTAAAAGAGCACCACCCCATACAGTGCCAGGCAGACCTGGTGCCGAATTCTATTTTGCGTATGCATTATTTTTTGGCGGGAGAAGCATAAACCGGGATTATAGCGCCTGCCGACAACCATCAGTCCGCAGCGGAAACCATTTCACGAAATCGCCGCCAAAAGAGGAAACTACCCCCGCACTTCTCGCTCGAATAGAATAGCGTCCGCACGTCAGGCCAACCCTGACTGCCTCCCCCTCTGACCGCCTCAAGTGGCAAGGGCCATGCAAAAACGATCCTTCCTCCACCAGGCTATCGTCTCGGGACTCGCGAGTCTCGTCGTCGTTGGCTTCGCGTTTGGCGACGAACCGATCGACTTCAGCCTCGAAATCCAACCCATCTTTGCAGAACATTGTCTACAGTGTCACGGCCCCGATGCCAACAAGCGTGAAGCCGAACTGCGGCTGGATCTACAATCTTCGGCGGAGAGTGTCCTCGCGCATGTGACCCCGGATGACAGCGAACTCATTTTGCGCATCACGTCGACGGACGATGACTTGCGAATGCCGCCTGGCGAACACGATGCGCTCAGTCCAGAACAGATCGACTTGCTACGCGAGTGGGTTCGACAGGGAGCCAACTACGAACAGCATTGGGCATTCCGCCGGATAGAAGAAGTGAAGGCCCCGGACGTTGCCGCTTCGACGCCGGAAAATAATCCCGACACCACCACGGACATTGACCGATTTGTCATTCGCAAACTGGCCGAACGAGGCCTACAACTCTCCAGCCCCGCGACCAAGCCGTGGCTCATCCGCCGGGCAACGTTCGACCTGACCGGGCTGCCGCCAACGTGGCAGGAGGTAACCGATTTTCTCGCCGATACGTCACCGCAAGCTTTCGAAAAAGTCGTCGACCGATTGCTCGAATCGAACGCGTACGGCGAACGATGGGGGCGCCACTGGCTGGATCTGGCACGCTACGCCGACACGCACGGTGGTGCCGCGATCGGATTCAGGAAGTTCGCCTTTTCCTATACCTATCGCGACTATGTTATTGACGCATTCAATCGCAATCTTCCCTATGACGAATTTGTGACGCAGCAATTGGCCGCAGACCAACTATCGCTCGCCAAAAACGACATGCAATTGGCGGCGCTGGGGTTCCTGACCGTTGGCATGCAGTTCCGTAATCCACATAACGTCATCGATGATCAGATCGACGTTGTCACCCGGGGATTACAGGGACTAACCGTTTCGTGCGCAAGGTGTCACGATCACAAGTTCGATGCAATCACGACGAAGGACTACTATTCGCTGTACGCAACTTTCGCCAGCAGTCAAAAGCCGGACGAGCTTCCCGTTGTTGGCAATCCCATTTCCACACCGGCGTATTCAAACTACCAGTCGGAACTCCAGCGGCTGAAGATTTCCTACACGGACATGGCGCGTGAGCAAAGCGTCATCATGCGTGGACGGGTGCGCATGCAGGTTGGACTCTACCTACGGGAAATTGCCAGCCGTGCCGCCAAACCGGATCTCGTATCGGCGGACGTGCTGTCGTATCGCACGGACGACCTACGTCCCCATGTGCTACACGGTTGGCAACAATATCTTGCTGAGATGCCTGCCGACGATGCGGTCTTTGGCCCTTGGGTCCAACTGGCGCAACTCGATGATGCGTCTTTTTCGGCGCGGTTCCCAGAATTGATCAGTACATGGGAGTCAGAGAATGGCGAGCTTCCCAACGACCTCCACAAACTTTCGGCAAAAGCACCTCGCTGGAATCCGCGTGTGCTCGCAACGCTACGCCAAAAGCAACCAGCGAACCTGCTGGAAGTCGCGGATGCGTACGGCGAGCTGTTCGCCGACGTTCAGCGTGAATGGTTGAAGACGCAACTCGAAACGGCATTGGAAGCTGTGCCGGGCGAGACTCCCGTTCCCGACGAAGACCCGAAACACCTGGTCGCCAATAGTCCGGTAAACCGGCAACTGCGGCGCCACCTCTACGCCCCGGACTCGCCCACAAACGTCGAAGACAGATTGGCCAGCCGGCTTCTGAATCGCCCGATCAATGACGATGTCAGCGGTCGTCGCAACGCCATTCACAACCTGAACCTGTCCTCGCCGGGGTCTCCCACTCGAGCGATGACGCTGACGGAATCGACCGAGCCGCAGGCATTCCACGTGTTCCAGCGTGGCAATCCGCAGCAACTGGGTGATCCGGTCTTTCCGCGATTCCTTTCGGCACTTGGCGGCAGTGATGCGAAGAACTTCCTTGCCGGACAGCGGCGACTGGATCTTGCGCGAGCAATCGTGGACCCGGATAATCCGCTGACGCGTCGCGTAATCGTAAATTGGGTCTGGCAACACCACTTTGGCAAAGGACTGGTGCGTACGCCGGACGATTTTGGCACGCGAGGAACGCCCCCGACGCATCCGGAACTGCTCGATCATCTGGCAACGAAGTTCCTCGAAGACGGCTGGTCGCTGAAGCAACTACATCGCCGCATTATGTTGAGTCGCGTCTATCAACAAGCCTCCGACGAACGCCCCGCGGCGCGAACCTCGGACCCGGAGAACTCGTTGCTGTGGCGAATGCCCCGTCAGCGACTGTCCCTGGAAGCCATGCGGGACGCGATGCTGTGGGCCAGTGGTGAACTTGATCGCAACATGGGAGGTCGCCCCTTTGACCTGCTTTCGAAACCGGTCGTTCCACGGCGCAGCGTGTACGCGTTGGTCAATCGCGACATCGTTTCGCCACTGCGGAGTACGTTCGACTCGGCGAACCCGAACGCATGTACGGCGAAGCGTCCGCTTACGACGGTACCACAGCAAACGTTGTTTGCCTTGAATTCCGATTTCATTCAGGATCGCGCCAAGGCTCTGGCGACGCTGGTTACCACGCAGCATCCCACGTCCGATGCGGATGCGGATGCGGATGCCGATGCCGATGCCGATGCCGATGCCAAGATTGTCCGAGCACTATATCGACGCACGTTTTCGCGGGATCCGGATGCCAAGGAGCTGGCCACGGCATTGGCGTTCGTCCGATCTGAAACAACGCCCGCAACGCCCGCAACGCCCGCAACATGTGCGGCGCGCTGGCAACAGCTCGCTCATGCACTGCTGGCGTCCAACGAGTTCGTATTTCTGGATTAGAAACCATGCTCACCAACTCCCCGACACGACGCAATCTTCTCCAGCGCGCGGGTATGGGCGTTGGGATGCTGGCATTCGCCGATCTGCTGCAATCGAATGGGCACTCCGAAGCCAAAGCGGCCGGGGCAACACATTTGCCGGGCAAGGCGAAACATGTCATCCATGTCTTTCTTAACGGGGGCATGTCGCAGGTCGACACGTTCGACCCCAAACCCGAACTCACGAAACGCGGTGGCCAGGAACTTCCGCTAGGCAATCTGAAGACCGAGCGAAAAACGGGCGTTGCCCTGCCCTCGCCTTTCAAATTCAGGCGACACGGAGAAAGCGGAATTCCGATCAGCGATCTGTTTCCCCAGCTTTCCCGCTGTGCCGACGAACTGGCCGTCATCCGTTCGATGTATGCCGAACTGCCCAGCCATGAAATGTCGCTGATGCTGATGAACACCGGCGACCAGCGGCTGGTGCGGCCCAGTTTCGGCTCGTGGCTGAATTACGGAATGGGAACCGAGAATCAGAATCTGCCTGGCTTTGTGGCCCTCTGCCCAGGCGGCCTTCCCGTCGGCGGGGCGGGTAACTGGCGATCCGCGTTTCTACCCGGAATCTACCAGGGAACACACGTCGACACATCTAAGAAGGATCCGGGACAGCTGATCGCCAACGTACAGAATGACCGACTGACCACGGCGGAACAAAGGGAGCAGTTCGAGCTACTCCGGACGCTTAACGCTCGTCACCTTGATCAACGTCCTCATGAAGCCGAATTAGAAGCACGCATTCGATCTTTCGAGCTGGCGTACCGCATGCAAACCGAGGCAACAGATGCCTTTGATGTCTCCCAGGAACCGCAACATATCCTGGACCTGTACGGGGACACGCCCCAAAACCGCCAGCTGCTGCTCGCCCGTCGGCTGGTCGAACGTGGCGTCCGGTTCGTGCAAACGTGGCATGGAAATCTGCAACCGTGGGACAGTCATTCGAACATCAAGGAGACGCACCGCAAGGTCGCCAACGAGTGTGATCAGGGACTCTTCGCGCTAATCACCGATCTCCGACAGCGCGGACTGCTCGATGAAACCCTGATCCTTTGTTCGGGCGAGTTTGGCAGAACGCCGTCGGTGGAAATGAATCAGGGAGGTGCCGGTTCCGAACAGGGACGCGACCACAACCATTGGGGATTCTCGCTATGGATGGCCGGTGGCGGAGTCAAAGCCGGAACGATCTACGGTGCGACAGATGAATTCGGATTCAAGGCGGTCGAAAATCGCGTCTCGATCCACGACTTGCACGCAACGATGTTGTGGCAGTTAGGCTTTGATCATGAAAGACTAACCTACCGCTACGCCGGCCGGGATTTCCGACTCACCGACGTACACGGTCGGGTCGTTCACGACATCCTGGCATGACGGCAAAATCAATCTACCCGCGGTATACCAAGTCTTGAGACATACGCATCAGCCAAACGCCATGCATGGCAGACGTTCTGATGATCTTCGACATATTCGGTCGCGACCGCCCAGCTCACTTCGAAGGTACGTTGATAAAATGCCGTTCCACCCGATCGTAGAACAACATCGATGCGGGCAGCGAGAGCAGCAAGCAAAGCGGAATCGTTAGTAGCAGGACGTGGCCATCTTTTTCCACGCCGGCCATCGAGAGCATACACGCGACGAGTATCGTTATGGGGAAGTGTACGAGGTAGATGCTGTAGGAGATCTTGCCGCACCAACGAAACGGCGCAAGCAGCCAGTGCTTTGAGATCTGTGGATCCCACCTTTTGATTGCCGCGAGGAAAATGGCAAACGCGGCGGCAACGAGAATGTATTCGCCCATGTGCCTGTCGTGCGCATCTGCGGCGAACAGGCGGTCACCCAGGCCGTAGACCACGCCGAGGGTCAACGCGCCGGTCGCCCGCCAATATTGCTTGCCTTTCAGGTAGTTGACTTGTTGGTACAACAGGATCCCCGCCGCGAACATTAGCCAATGGCCATCAAAGAAAAATCCGTTGGTTTCGATTCCTGCCAAACGACATGCATGTCGCACAACAATCGTGATGGCAACCAGGGCATAGGCAGCCGTGAAGAAACGTCGCGCCGAGATGAACAGGATCAATCCCGTCACGACGTAGAACTGTTCTTCGTAACACAGCGTCCATGTATTTTTGAGTAGGTAATTGCTTTCCTGCCCGAACAGTCTCGGCAACCAGGAAGCGGCCGCGGAAAAGTTGCCCACCCAATCGACGAACGTGAAGGACGAAAGGACTGGCAGTTGAAGGCAATTGTCTCGCAGCGTCGTGCTCACAAGCCCCACCAATACCGTGGCCAGCACTGCAACAACAAAGCCGGCCCAAAGTGGCGGGTAAATACGACGAAATCGACGGTAGAAGTAATTTGAAAGCGATCTCGGTTTACGACGCAGCGAATCGACGCTTGCCCCGATGCAATAGCCACTGACGACGAAGAACATGGGGACGCCAACCCAAAGCCGACTAATGAGACTGATTGCCAAACCGCCAATCGTCCAGGTGGAGCTATCGCCGGTTGACCAGCTGTACTCCGCATAGAACGCTGCGTGATAAAAAACGAGCATCAGGCAAGCGATGCCCCGAACGGAGTCCAACAGGTTGTATCTTGCTGTTTTGGGCTTGGGTGGTAAGCCGTCGACCATGGGCGTTGGCTTCGCATCTCGAGCGTTAGGTTCGAGCCCTGATTTGGATTCGATCCGTGCCTCCTGCGCAGCATCACCAGGAGGTGTCCCAGCGCCATGATACGGAGGGACAAAAACTGGATCCACCTGTGGATCGGCAAAGTTCTCAAAGCCAGATTCGTTTGTCATGACCTCATTCCGGTGGCATTCAAGCCAGTCTTAACCCAGTCTTTTACTGTAGACTTGCCCACCAATGCCGCGTCCCACAATTGGGATCGCAACCTGGGTGGCACAATGCGATAGTTGAGGCATGGCGAAGGCACCGCACCCAGACGTCGCTTGTAATCCTCGTCACCACGACACCAGTCCAATCCGGCTTGGCCTCGTCCGATGGCAGATTGGACTGCCGCTGTATTCACCGGCCAACCAGGACTCTGTTTCAAAGAGTCGGGATCGATACCGACCTGATAGGCGAACGTCGTCGAATCGCCAAGGAAGCAAAGTTCAATCGCGATCGGCTTGTCGTCCGTACGAATGCAGGCCAATTCGATTTTCCCTTTTTCGCGGAATGCTGCGGTCGCATCGCGTAGGAAATTGCTGAATTGAAGTTCCGCGAAAGAGCCGGAATCGCCAAGGCTGTTGCGTCGCCGTGCATGTAGTTCAATCAATTGCTCCCAGCGTTCATCGAACTCGTTTCCTTCTCGTACGATCGTGGCCTCGCAGTCAGCGGCTAGTCTCCGAAGGGAATTGCGAACTCGCTGACGATACTTTTTTGCGAGCATGGCAAGATATTCATCCATCGACGGCGGCAACGACAGCCGCCATGTGTTTATGGTCGAGGACTGTCTGACCAGAAATCCGCGTTCTGTCACCGCCTCAAGGAATGCAGACATAGCCGGGCAGCTGCCATCGAGACCCTCCAGTTGCATCATGTCCCAATCCGGGCCGCTGCGGTCTCCTGATCTCTTTTCCTGTTCCAAAGACAGCCATTCGGCCAGCGAGGCCGCGACGCGATTGGCGTTATTCGGTAACGACAGGAGCGACAGGTGATCCGAGCAAGCGAGGTCATCGCCGATCATGCGGAGCACGGACCCGGCGGTCTCCTGGCACACGTAGAACGGTGCGATGCCGATGCACTGCTCACCATCGGTCACCGACAAGACGAAGAGCGTGTTCTTGTCCTGAAAATGTCGCCACCAGCTGTGAGTCCATTCCCATTGCCGAAATGGAACTCCGTTCGCCAACCCATTCCATACCGGTTGCAGCGACTCCAGTTCCGAGCACGAACGATGTACGTTGACTGTTGGCATGCTAATCCGACCCTTGCCAATCCGACCCTTGCCAATCCGACCCTTGCCAATCCGTGGCCTCCGGCCAAAACTCCTGTTGTTTTCTACGACTGAACAATAAGTCGTTGCATGCCGCAGGCGTGTTGAAAGTGGCCTCATTACTCGAGAGTTGCAACGTGCATACTCGTTCGTTTCAGATGTTCCAGTTGTTCGAAGTTTGTTGCCCTGGAACCGGCAGAACTCGAACCCCTCCCGTTGCGGGTTACAACCGACCTCCTGAGGTGGCGGATTCACGGACAGGTGAATCCCTCAAGCGGGAGCTCCAGGAGGGAGGCTCAGGATCCACAAGGAAAGCTGATGTTCTGGATCTTGAAACATAGCGACACGGAGGACACAGAAAAGTCTCTGCGAGGTGCTTTTGAACCAGCTTCAAAACGACTTTGCCAGTGTGATCGACTCTGCAATACAACCGCACCGGGATTGGGAATCCGGGTCTTGAAACTTGTTCCAGGAATTCCCGACACTCGAAAGGACGTTAGCATGATTGTTCTTTCGAGCAGTATCAAATGGCGAAACACGCATCACCGTATTCCTTGCACCAGGACCTTGAGCGTCGGCTTGCACCGGATGCATCTCGCACCGCCGACAGCATAAAACCTCACCTACGATTCCCGACTTCATTCGCCAAACGCGAAACGGAATTCCTATTTGTTAGCCGATTTCTTCGGACACTCCTGGTTAATCGATTGTTCGGTGCTGGTCGAGCGAGCCAAATGCGAACTGGGATTCGTCCCGGTTTGCGGGTAGAATCGGGCTCTGTTTCGCGGAACCGGTTCATCACTTCCGCGACGAACCTCGGGGGTGAATCATGCTTTCAATTTTGAACGGCAACGGCCTCATGCCCGGCGGTACCGCACCAGGTCGCGGCGTGAATCGACGCGCCATGATTGAAGCGTGTGGTGCCGGTCTGCTGGGACTGTCGCTTCCAAAGCTCCTCGCCGCAGAAGCTGCGGGGCAGAGGCGATCAGGTAAAGCCAAGTCGGTGATCTTTCTGTTTCTCTTTGGCGGCCCCAGCCAATACGAGACCTTCGACATGAAGCCGGAGGCGATTAGCGAGATCCGTGGGCCGTATCGCCCCATCCGCAGTCGTACGCCGGGACTGAAAATCTGCGAGCATCTCCCCAAACTTGCGGATGTCTCCGACAAGTTCTGCGTGATACGTTCGATGTCGCATGATTTCAACGACCACAGCGGCGGCGGCCACTACATTCAGACCGGTCATCGTTGGCAGATTCCAATCGGCGGCGGCTTCAGCGCAACACCGCAGGACTGGCCATCGATGGGTTCGGTCGTCGAACGCACATCGCAACAGCGCACCGGATTGGGTTCCGGTTTGCCCAATTACATGGTCCTGCCAAATCGGCTCGGGCGGCTTCAGGACAAGGGTCAGTACGTTCGTCCCGGAGAATACGCTGGTTGGCTGGGCGCGCCCTTCAACCCACTGACCACGACCGTCGACAGGAAATCGCTCGATGACAATCCGTACTGGCGTGATTGCTCGGACGAAGAACTGGCGTTTCGCTTCGAAGGTCTCGCCCCCGTCGCTTCGCTCGATCTGGAACGCATGCAGCGTCGATCTTCGCTGCTAAAACAATTCGATCAACAACGTCAGTTGCTGGACGAGCGGGACGCGTTGCAGCTCGATCAACTTCGCGAACGGGCGTTGGCGCTCGCGACTTCCAGCCGCACCCGCGAGGCACTGAATCTGCGGAAGGAGAAATCCGAACTCCGCGACCGTTATGGCCGCCATCTGTTTGGACAGTCGACTCTGATGGCGCGACGCCTGGTCGAAGCGGGAGTGCGATTTGTTACCGTGCACTACGATGCGTGCGACGGCTACGGGTGGGACTCGCACGTACACAGCAACGACGTGAAAAATCATCTTCTGCCGACCCTCGATCAGGCGCTGTCGACGCTGCTTGTGGATCTCGATGAACGCGGGCTGTTGGATGAAACGCTGGTCGTCGCATTGGGCGAAATGGGCCGCACGGCAAACCCGACTCCCGACTGGGGACGTGGGCACTGGAGCACGGCGTTTCCTGCCGTCGTCGCCGGAGCCGGAGTCCGCGGCGGTACGGTCTACGGCTCGACCGATAAAGATGGCAAGTATCCCATCGAGAACAAGACGTCGCCGGAAGACCTGGCGGCCACCGTGTACCACGCTTTGGGAATCGATCCCGATACAAACATCACAATGCCCGACGGACGCCCCGTTCCGCTGGTTGGCGACGGCAAAGTTGTCTCGGGAATCTTCGGCTAGTTGGCAGTTGGCAGTTGGCAGTTGGCAGTTGGCAGTTGGCAGTTGGCAGTCAATGATTGTCCATCGTCGCGATTCGGAGTCGGTCGATTTCCTTTTCAATCGCCTCGCCTTCGTAAAACCAAAGTCCGCCGGAAACGCTCACCGTTTCGCCGGGCGGGCAATCGGGAAAAACGGGATCCGAGTGAACGCACGGCACCGGTGGGTTCGTCCACACACGATGGTTTGGTTGCCACGCGGTAATGATCCATCGCTGTGCGGAACCGCGCTCCGCTCCTTTTGATCCCACCGCCAAGAAGGGAGTGGAAGTTACGCTATCGAGTTTCTCCTGCACGTTAAACCCAACGGCTCCCTTCAGCATCGTACAAACCTGGACACGCAATCCAGTGAGCGTTTTTGAAGTTCCGTTCGTGAGTGTCAACATCATGCGAACGCCCGACTCAGTGGGTGACACTTCGCTGACGAACCGAATTCCGTTCGGCAGTTCGCGCGTTGCCTTGTAGCCCGTAGCAATCGGCTCCCATTCCTGTTTCGCAAGCGGTTTGTTTTGCTCATCCCAGATCGTGGGAATGTGCGTGTGGGCTAGATAGGTCAGCCCCAGAGTGGAGAAAATCGCCTCGGGCACATCAACGACCACATAGCCGCAATCCTGCCACGGAGGAAAGATGCTGATCTTGGTTTCGCGCTGCGGACGAATGGCCCCATCGAGAAAACCGATGCGAGGATGCCGACCACCTGGGTACGGCAATACACGAAGTCCGCGTGGCTGGGCGACGTCTTTTCTATCAGCGATTTCCTGCTCGGCCTGCTTCAGCGACATTCCTGTCGCCGCACGGATCTCTTCGGGAGCATAACGATGATGCACAATCATGTTGTCCAGCCAACCGCTCCGGGAATCCGGTGTCAGCGGTCGCGAGTTTTTCGCTCCATCCTCGACGACGGGTAGCGACTGGTAGAACGTGAGCGCGCGTTCGTACTCCAACATCGCCGACTCCGAAACGATGCCCGTGCTACGCTGCATTTCATTCTGAATTCGTCCGGTCAGATATCGCTTTTCCTCCGGTCGCATACGCACCGGCCGGCCTGCCATCTCGACGTACCATGGCGCTGAGTGCACGAATCGCGACTGGCCATCCAGCCGCGGCTCCCAAAAGCGGACAGCAATCCAGCCAGAACGACGAGGCGTGATTATGTGATCGATCATGGACCGAAACGCGCCCTCCGAAGTCCGCCTATTCTCGGGGCGCAGCAGAAATTCCGGACGGCCATTCACCAGAATCTCGCCATACGCCAGCGGAGTTTCCGAAACCAGCTCCATTTCGAGATGCACGTCTGTGGGTTCAGCGAAGGAAAACACATGGCCCGGATCCTGACGACTGGCGGTCGCATACAACATCGGACCGGTAGTGACAAACGACCGTCCCCGCTTCAGTCCTTCCATCCACGCGCCAAACTCAAACCCGTCCGGAAGATGTACGTAAACGCGACCGAAACCCGCCGGTACCGGATGCACACCGTTGGCCGTTCCCGCCGACGGCGGCATACGAAGCCCCGCGTTGAGCAATGTGTAGTACATGCCCATCGTGTAGTCCAACCATCGCCGGTGCCCACCCTCGGCCGCTCCGAAGGGAGGCTGCAGGTAGGCGGGCGCGGGAGTATTCCACTTTCGAAATGCAAACTCGGTTCGCCATACATGATTGTTCGCCAACTCGTAGAGCGCGTCGGGCGCAATCGTGGGCAGCAGCAACGCAAACGGCCAATCGAGCTTGTCCATATCAAACAGCGCATGCGGGTCAGAAACGCGAACCGACTCCACGACCGGCTTCCAGTCTGGAACACCAAGGTCCAGACCGTCGCGATGCCCTAACACGAACAGGGCGCCCAGCGTATGACGACGACTGCCAACCGAGAAGATTTCGTATTCCGTGTTCCGCGGCCAGATCACATGGCGATCATCGACTCGAATGAGGCCACCGGGGATATCTGCGATATTCTTGTCGCCGGCCGCCGGAGCTCGATCGGACCGGGTGACCCAGTTCGTCAGCGGCAAAGCCACATTCAAATCTTCCGCCACGATGACGTTTCGCAGATCGTCGATCTCACGATGAAGATGCGTGTCGCCAGAAAACCAACCTCGTTTCGCCGGATTGTTCCACCGCGTCAACCCAATGGTCGCTTTCCCGTCGCTTTCGATGGCCAAATCGACGGTTTGAGGCAGGTACGATTTGCCTTTCTCCACCGTGAGTTGGTAGTCGCCGGCAGGAACCCGGGTTGAAACCGGATGGGCAGAAACCGTCGTGTGATATTCGATCGATCGTTTGTTGATCCAGTTCTGTTTCTCATAGCGAACCGCCGATGCACGCTTGTCCGTCGCCGTGAAATAGTGCCAATCGCCTGTCGATGACCGCAGATACAGTCGAGCTGCAAGCGGCTGCTGGTTTTCTGCATCCACCACTTCTACCGTCAATTCGTACTCATCGCCGATGGCATAACACGCCATGACGAACGACAGAAGCATCGCATAGACGATCGTTTGTGCGACATTGCGACGTGACGAGTTCTTTAATCTAGTGATCATCCACGTGGCTCCGATTGGATCGGGAATCATCCGTTTCGTGTTCCATTCGCCAACCCGGCAACGTCTGCGATACCTGTGGCTCTACAAGCTTGCCATAGAGCTCGGGGCGCCGAGCCAATCGATAACGCGACCCGGATGCATCTTTCAATTTCTCCGGAGTCAACGTGGCCACGACAACTTCGTCGTCCAAAGTATTGCACTCGACAAGCACCTCGCCGTACGGATCCAGAATCATGGACAATCCCGGTTTGATGGTGTTGTAGTCCCGGCCGATCGGATTCGAGAACACGGCGTAGACTCCGTTTTCAAATGCCCGTGTGGGCAACCATCGCATCAGCCAACCTCGCCCCTTGGGTCCGCGAAACTCCTGCCGCAACGCTACCGGATCCCGATGGCGATTGTCCCACAACGATGCCGCCACCGATCCACGCCCGGGCATCACCGATGGCAGGCAACCCGTAACGTGCGGCATGAAAATGATCTCCGCGCCCTCCATCGCCGTCACCCGCACATTCTCGGGCAGGTTGTTGTCGTAGCAGATCAGAAAGCCGACGCGACACCCCAACAGATCGATGACACAGTAGTCGGCGCCCGGAGTAAGGTGCGGATTCACAAACGGGTGTAGCTTATGAAATTTGCTGACGTAACCTTCTGGTCCTACGGTGACATAACAGTTATAGACGTGATCCGCTTCGTCACGTTCAAAAAGCCCGGCCATCACATGGACTCCGTGCTTCCGTGCGATCTCGATGAGTGCCTGAACGGAGGGACCACGCGGGACCAACTCGGCCATCTCCAACAGCTCGTCCTTGTTCAGGGGCTGGATCCAGCTATAACCCGAAATGCAGCCTTCGTGGAAGCTTACGATCTCCGCACCACGTTCGGCGGCAAGCTGCGTCAATGCATCGATGCGGCCCAGATTGAATTCCCGGTCGTTATCGCGATGCTCGAACTGGGCGGTTGCAATTCGTATTTCACGCATGAGTCATTCCGTTCATTTCGCCATCGGATTGGGCGTTGGTCTGTTGGCTTCGACAGCGCGCATCCAGTTTTCGAGCTGCGAAAACAGTTGATTGGATGCTTCGGGATTCGCCGCAGCCAGATTCATCTGTTCGCCGGGATCGCTGCGAAGATTGTACAGCTCTCGCCGGTCGTCTTCGTAGAAATAGATCAACTTCCAGTCACCGGACCGAATGGCACTGCCCGGAGTCATACGCGGGTAGTAGTGCGGGAAATGCCAGAACAGCGCACGTTCTGGCAACCTGGCGGCGGCATCATTCAGCAAGGGCATCAGGCTGACACCGTCCAGTTCGGTGTCGATGTGCGTGCCCAGCATCTCGGCGAACGTGAGAAAAAAGTCCTGCGAAGTACACAGCTCCCGGGTTTCGCCAACGACCTTGCCCGGCCAGCGCACCAACAGCGGAATTCGTATGCCACCTTCGTATAAGGTTCCTTTGCCGGATCGCAATGGCAGGTTGCTGGTGGGAACGATGGATCGCTGATCAAAGTCGACACCGCCGTTGTCGCTAGTGAATACGACAATCGTATCATCCGTCAACTTCAACTCGTCGAGCTTCTTCAACACACGCCCGACATTGTGATCCATGCGATGCACCATCGCGGCGTAGGTCGGATCGCGTTGGTGCCGACCAGCCTTCCTGGCGGCGAAGCGATCCACCAGCGAACTGGGAGCTTCGACCGGACTGTGAACCGTGTAGTACCACAGATTCAGAAAGAAAGGTTTGTCCTTTCGTTGTTCGATAATTTCAAGCGCCGCATCCGTGAGCTTGTCGGGCAGGTAGTCTCCTCGGGATGCATCGCGAATACCAGGTACGTAGCGAATCTCCGGATCACGGTCATTCCACTTCCCCGAAAATGGATAGAAGAACGTCGAAGGCGCGCCCCAGAATGTTCCGCCAACGTTGAGATCGAATCCCTGCGTCTCTGGATAGTACGCCGCTGTCCCCAGGTGCCACTTGCCAACGTGCGCCGTGAAGTAGCCAGCACGCTGAAACAGTTCGGCCATCGTCACTTCCTCGCGCGGCAGATTGGCTACGGCACTTGCAGGCAACAGCTTGCGATTCCTTGGTCCACCGGCAACGGCACCTTCATGCCAGATTGTCATATCGAGCCGCGCCGGTGACTTGCCCGTCATGAGGGCAGCTCGAGTTGGTGAACAGACCGGGGCGGCTGCGTAGGCCGAGCGAAAAACGAGGCTCTCCTTCGTCAATTGATCCACGTTGGGCGTTTCGTAGTAGTCGCTGCCCGCATAGCGGAGGTCGGCCCAACCCAGATCGTCTACCACGATGAAGACGACGTTGGGCATCTTCGCCCCGATGGCCGGCCCATCGAGACCCAAAACCAAAAGTACACCGATCACCGCTGCAGTCCGCAGGCGAACACGACTCATTGTGAACTCTCCATTCTTGACAAGCTCGCCATACCTTCGCAGTAAATCGGTACTCCGCGAAGTAAGGCCCCGATTCGTAACGTTCTAGTGCCGTCGTCGTTTTACAACTCGTTTCGCGGAGCATCCTACCCCGGCTGCCGAAGCCGTGTGCCTCACAAGCCACGCACAAAGCTGAAAGTACGCAGCCTTCACAAGCTTTGCGGGTCGGTGAAACCGGATACATCCCGCGCGCGGCATCACGTCAGCACAAGCAGGATTAACCTGCTAAAACATTTCCCGTCACGATCAAGGAAACCGAACCCGAGTTTTATTTTTCATACTCCCTGCGTTTCGACAGATGTGAGACTTGTCTCGCAAGTCAAACACGCGAATTGATTGCCGAGTATTTCGTTGTCAATTGAGACGGAATAGTTGCCAGTCCTGCAGAGGGAGATCAAAATACTTCTTTGTTGCAGTGGGAATTCAGGTACTCGAAAACTCATGCTGGATGTTCTTCCGCTGCCGATCGTCTGGCTTGTCGCATTCGCCGTTGGCGAACTGCTTCGGCGGCAGACAAAGCACGTTCACCAGTGGGGCGTTGCCTGCCTCTCCATCGCTGCCCTCTTTCTGGGTTGCGGAATCTGGGATGGAGCCTTTTATGTCGCGCTTGGCGGCGGCATCATCCTCAGTGGTCTGCTCATCGAGCGTCTTGAGGGGCGACGGCGGAGTGTTGCCTTCTTCATTGCGGTCCTTGCCAACTGCGGAATGATCGCCGCGTTCCTGCTGCTGAGAGGCTACTTGCTCAAGTACTTCATGTACCTGCCAAGCCTGTCGTATCTCGGCTTCCGTGGCATTTCTTATCTGACGTCCGTGTATCGCCGCGAGCCTGTCAGCCTGTCGGTGGCCACGCTGCAAATGTTCTTTTTCCCCATGCTCTTCACCGGCCCGATTGCCCGCGTCGAGCATTTCCAGGAAGTGCGAACGGACTATCCACAAATCCTGAAACGATTGATCATGGGGCTGGCAATGTTGTCGGTCGGATATCTGATCAAACCTTATATCGTGCCGCAACATATATTGCTGCGACAGTCGGCGCAGTTCATTCCGGCTTCGTGGTTGTGGGTCAGTACGCTGGCGACATCTTTCGAGTTGTACTTCACATTTGCAGGCTATTCACACATCGTGATTGGGTTGGGCCTGGTCCTCGGCTTCCAGCTTCCGGAGAACTTCAACCATCCTTACTTCGCGACCAGCGTGACGGATTTCTGGCGGCGGTGGCACATGTCGCTGTCATTCTGGCTCCGCGAATACATGTACATACCGCTGGGGGGAAATCGCAAAGGGCTGCTGCGAAAGTGCGTAAACCTGATGGCGACGATGAGTGTGTGCGGTGTCTGGCACGGCCTGTCGCTGAACTTCCTGCTGTGGGGAATCTACCACGGTCTGCTATTGTGCTGCGAATCGGTGTGTCGCCACTACAACTTTGATCCGTTGGCGATCCTGCCGGAGCGGGTTGCAAATGTCGTTCGCATCCTTTTGACGTTTACACTGGTTACGTTTGGTTGGCTGTTGTTTTACTACTCGGTACCGGCACTTCGAGTATTCCTGGGGAGGATGTTGTCTTGAAGATCGACGAACGCGGCGACAATTCGGGCGAACACTCTGGCGGCTTATCAGGCGAAGCTTCGGGCTCCACCAAGCCGTGGGACAACGTCTGGCTGTTGTCGATCGCCGCAGTGCTGATGTGGATCGTTTACCTCGCCGTTGCCTATCAACCCGGCGGTGCTCCCTTCATCTACGCAGAATTCTAGGAGAGCGAAAATGCAAGGTCGTGTTGCTGTATTCGCCGCGTTGATTGCGATCAACGCGATCCTCTACACCAGTTGGATCGGGCTGTCCGCCGATCGCCCCGCCACCAACACGCGCGACCCCTACCTGGAAACCAGCTTTCGGGAAGAAGGCACGTTCACTCGCCATCTGTTGTCGACGACGCTCAGAAATTCCGGATACGCCGCTCCGTATTTCGAACAGATCGTAAAGGAAAATCGAATTCTCGCTTTTGGTACGTCCGAATCCGTACATCATCACAATGTGGCACATCAGTTGAACGCCCTGCTGGACGATGGCCCCAAATTCCAGATGTATGCGCAACCGGGCCTTTCACCAATTCACCTGGCCCTGTTCTTCGCGAAGTGCAAGAACGAACAGATTCGAATGCCCGCCATCCTGCTTTCGGTCAACCTCGTCTACTTCACGCAATCGCACGATGGATTGAATGACGGCTGGATGAAGAATGTCGAGCGGTCGGAAGTCTTCGTCGAGCTGGACCATGGCAATGTCCGAAGTCATCTGAACGCTGACGCCCGGAAGGCTTACGCCGATCACTTCGCCGGACGATCGTGGCTCTACCCGCTGACACTGCAAAAGTACCTTGCCAACCTGTTGTTTCTGAGAGTTCACGGGACGGACCAACTTCCAGCGCCGGACGTCTTCAAGGAAAAGATCTTCGACTACGACGGCGAGAAACATGCCTACAACCTGGAGCAAAATGTATGGCAGGGCTACCGGGCTTCGGATGAACTACAGAAGAGTCGCTGGGAAGTCATGGAACCGCGGGACTGCGCGAATCTGGCCGGCTTGAAATCGATCATTGAAATCGCCGATCAGTTGCAAGTGCCCATGCTGGTCGTAATCAATCGCCCCAATCGCAAGTACTATGAATTCCACGGGCTGGACATGGCCCAATATGACGAACGCTATGCCGAGATGCGACGACAGATCCGCGAACTGGACGGCAATTCGATCATCCTCGACCTCTATGAAGAACCGTCACTGGAGCCCGGGTATCGCGATCGAATGCACCCCGACGAATTTGGCGACCGGCAAATTGCCGAACGCATTGCCGCGACGAAGGAGCTGGAAACCTTTCGGCAACGAACGCGGGAATACTACTCGAAGGACGACGATTCCAACTAGCGGGATCGTTGAACGTGATGGTTTGACTACGCAAGAATCTCGTTGACGACCTCTCCGTGAACGTCCGTCAGACGGAAGCGTCGGCCCTGGTACTTGAACGTGAGTCGCTCGTGGTCGATTCCCATGAGATGGAGAATGGTCGCGTTGAAGTCGTGGACATGCACGCCGTCACTCACGATGTTGTAGCCGAATTCGTCCGTCTCGCCGTAGGACATTCCAGGCTTGATGCCGCCACCGGCCATCCATGTCGTGAAGCATCGCGGATGGTGATCTCGACCGTAGTTATCCTTCGTCAGTACACCCTGCGAGTACGACGTTCGCCCAAACTCACCGCCCCAGATCACCAGCGTATCTTTCAGAAGGTCACGTTGCTTGAGATCCTTGATCAGTGCGGCCGAAGCCTGATCGGTCTCCTTGGCTTGCCCCCTGATTCCTTTCGGCAGATTCGAATGCTGATCCCAGCCCTGATGGTAGAGCTGAATGAATCGCACGTCGCGTTCAGCCAACCGGCGAGCGAGCAGACAATTCGCCGCAAACGTGCCGGGCTTACGAGCGTCTTCGCCGTACAGTTTGAACGTGGATTCGGGTTCGTCCGAAATGTCCGTCGCCGAAGGCACGCTGGTCTGCATACGAAACGCCATTTCGTACTGGGCGATGCGAGATTCAATTTCCGGATCCAGCTCGCGTTCAAACTGATGTCGGTTCAGGGCGTTGACCACATCCAGTTGAGCTCGACGTCGCGATGGCGTCACGCCTTCCGGATTGGACAGGTAGAGGACCGGATCGCTTCCGGCCCGGAATCGAACACCCTGGTAACGCGAATCCAGAAACCCGCTTCCCCATAGTCGAGCGTAGAGCGGCTGACCGCCCTGCCCCGCCGAGGCAAGGACAATGAAGGATGGCAGGTTGTCATTCACACTACCAAGGCCGTACGACAACCATGCACCCAACGATGGACGCCCCGCGATCTGCGAACCCGTCTGAAACATGGTTATCGCGGGATCGTGATTGATGGCTTCGGTGTGCATCGATTTGATGAAGCACAATTCGTCCGCAACCTCCCGATGCCAGGGCAAGAGTTCGCTCAGCCATGCCTGCGATTCGCCGTGCCGTGAGAACTTGAATTGCGATCCGGCCAGCGGCAGCGAGGACTGATTCGCCGACATGCCCGTCAATCGCTGTTCGCCGCGCACCTCCGGAGGAAGCTCCTTGCCATTCAGCTTATTCAACATTGGCTTGTAGTCGAACAGGTCCTGCTGAGCGGGTCCGCCAGACTGAAACAGGTAAATGATGCGCTTTGCCCGCGGCGCAAAATGCGTCTTGGCAGCTTTGGTCGGTGAAGCTTTCGTCGGCGTGGCATCACCCAACAATGTCGCCAGTGCCGCCGCGCCAACACCGCAACTGGATGACTGAAAGAAATGTCGGCGATTGATTCCAAGATCAACCGGCCCGTGTAGCGCTGCGTGCAACTTGTGTTTTGAATTGCTCATGTCGTTAACGTTTCCAGATGGAGGCGTCGAGATTCAGGATGGCCTGGCAAACAGTCGTCATGGCGGCCAACTCGGTGACGTTCAGCTCTTCGTTTGCCGGGCTTTCGCCGAGCTTGATTAACTTTGTCGCATCTGCAGTATGACGCTCAAACCAGGCTCGCTCCTCGGCAAGCAACCGTATCAACAAGCCAGCTTCGGTTTTGTCTGGCTGACGACCAGCGAGTTTCTGAAAAGCCCATACAATCTTTTCCGTGTCGTCGCCGGTCTGCTGCAAGACGTGTTCGGCAAGCCGACGTGCGGCTTCGACAAACTGGACGTCGTTCATCAACACCAACGCCTGCAAGGGAGTATTCGTCCGTGCCCGCTTGACGATACACACCTCGCGCGACTCGGCATCAAACGCCATCATGTTGGGAAGCGGAGCGGTACGTTTCCAAACGGAATACAGCGATCGCCGATAAAGATCCTTGCCCACGGATTGCTGGTACGGCGGCGACATGCCGTTCGATTCTTTCCACAAATCGCCGCCGGCCTGGTAGGGAGAAACCGGCGGGCCACCGCGTTTCGAATTCAGCAAGTCCGCTGCGTACAACGCCGAGTCACGAATCTGTTCCGCCGAAAGTCGGTACGCCGGGCCACGCGCCAATTCAACGTTGTCCGGGTCCCGTTCGATTTGTGCTCGTTGGGCGGCGGAATCCTGGCGATACGTCGCAGACAGAACGACCTGCCTGCAGAAGCGTTTCATGTCCCAACCGTTGGCGACAAAGTCGCGGGCCAGCCAGTCCAGCAACGGCTGATTCGCAGGAAGCTCTCCCTGAAGACCAAAGTTCTCCGCCGTCGCCACCAAACCGCGTCCGAAAAAGTTACTCCACAGTCGATTCACAATCACGCGGGAAGTCAGCGGATGGTCCGGGTCGGTCACCCAGCGGGCGAGCCCCAACCGGTCGCGTGGGGCATCATCAGGAAACGCTGGCAAGATCGACGAAAACGTGTCACGGCGGACTCGCGTCGCATCATCGATTTCTGCGTCATACTGCCCCCGCGCCAGCACATGCGTTTCACGTGGGGCATCCATTTCGCTCATGACGGGAATCTCAATGGCAGCTTCCTCAGCCATCACGTACGCATGGCGTGCCGCGTTGAGTCGCTCGAAGGCGCTCCTTGCCTCCTCATCAACCGCCGTGACATAGTATTCCAACGTCGGCATCAGCGCTTCGCCGGTTGCCAGATGAACCAGCTCGGTCGAAGACAGGTTGCGGGAGTAAATTCGCAAGTCGTCCACCAATCCGCCCGCAAGTCCACGAGCGCGGAACCGCTGCCCCAACACGAACTCGCCACCATGGTCGACCGCCACGTTGGAGCTTTTCTTGACGTCGTCTCGCAGAACGGTTGTTTCCAGCAGCCGACCATTCAAGTAGAGCTTCAGGCCGTTGGCCCTGGACGAACCATCGTACGTCGCGGAAACCTGATGCCACACGTCCGCCGGAATGCGTTCTGATGTTCTCACTCCCATCGCGTTCCCAGGCCATACACGATACATCCTCGATTCAAGGAACCCGTCAACGATCGTTAGATCCCAACCGTTGTAGCCGCAGTCGGTACCGCGCGTGTGATGCGCAATCACCGCGCGGTCCGGAACGCGTCGCGTCTCTCGCATGCTGACGACGACCGTAAACGGAGTCCAGCGATCAAAGGGCACAATCCCTTTCGTGGTGATGCCCCGTTCGCCATCGAGTTGAATTGCTCGTCGCGGCAGTGCTTTGCCCAAGTTTTCCTCCAAGCTCTCGCCCGAGTCTTTTGCACTATCCGGCGATATCCGCGCCAGCTTCGAATCGGTCACCGCCGGCGTTTCAAGGGCACTCGTCCAACCGCGATCGTTCTGGGAAGGATGATAGATCTCCTTCAAAGCGTTTCCGAAGGGGACATCAAACGCGAGGCCCAATTGCAAATCGGGGATCGCAAACGGCTGTATAGCAAGCTTCTTCCACTCGTCGAACCGATTGCGACACGACGCCCGCACCGTCTCGTATTCCAGCTCGGCCGCCTTCAGTGTCTTGCGAGCTGCTTCCTGCGCCGACGCCTGATCTGCGGTCGGCAGCAACAGCGATGGCGCGGGTACCTTGGCCGTGCGATCATAGACGCCACTCTCATCAATGGAATTGAAGAACGCCGAAAGTGAATAGTAGTCCCGTGCGGAAATCGGATCGTATTTGTGATCGTGACAGCGACAGCACTCCAGCGTCAGGCCCAACACGGCCGTCCCAAATGTGTGCACTCGATCGGCCACGTTCTCGATCCGCCATTCCTCAAAAACGGCCCCGCCCTCGTTGTTCAGGCGATGGATGCGATTGAAGGCCGTCGCCAGTTTTTGATCTCGCGTTGCATTGGGCAACAGATCGCCAGCCAACTGCCACGTCAGGAACTGGTCGTAGGACAAGTTGTCGTTCAGCGCACGGACAACCCAGTCCCGATACGGCCACTGCGTATTGAGCTTGTCGGATTGATACCCGTACGAATCCGCGTAGCGAGCTGCGTCCAACCACGCGACCGCGAAGTGCTCGCCATATTCTGGCGAGTCCAACAGCGCATCAACGGTGGCCGCGTAGACAGCTTCCTTCTGCGCTTCGCTCGCCGATTCCAGCGACTGCTGAAACGCTTCGATTTGAACGGGAGTTGGTGGCAGACCCGTCAGATCAAACGAAACGCGTCGCAACCAACGAAGCGCGTCGGCTTCTTCGGTGGGCTGCCGATCCAGCGACTGTAGACGCGATAGTACGAATTTGTCCAACGACTGCTTGCACCACTCCGGATTGTCTGGCTCGGGAACGGGAATTTCTTCGGCCAGGGGACGAAACGCCCAGTGCTCGGCGTAGGCAGCACCGTCTTCAACCCACAATTGGAGAATCCGTTTCTCTTCCGCGGTCAGCGACAACTTCGTCGCAGGCGGCGGCATGACAATGTCTTCGTCGTCGCTATGAACACGATCCAGCAGTTCGCCCGATTCAAACGCGATCACCGCCTCTTCGCTGCGTGTATCAAGCCTCAGTCCGGCCTCGCGATTTTCTTCGTCCGGACCGTGGCAAAAGTAGCACTTGTCCGACAGAATCGGCCGCACATCACGATTGAAATCGACGCGCTCGGCCGCCCCCACGGGTCGAACTCCCACGCTCGAGATCAACAGCACAATTGCAATCACGCAGATCGAATGATCTTCACCACGTCGAGATCCCAGATAGGCCATTTTCCCGTTCCAATTGCCTGATGTTGTAACGCCGAACCCGCAAGTCGATCCCGCAAAAAGCGTTAGTCTGCAGCGTTCGCGATCGCAGCGCCGCTCGTCACGGACGCGCCCGCTTGCGCAACCGCATGATCGTCTTCCACAGTCGACCCCGAAACCCCGATCGCACCAATGATCGTGCCGTCATCGGCTGTCAAAGGTATTCCTCCCGGGAAAGTTATAAGCCCACCGTTGGAGTGTTCGATATTGAACAGCGCACCACCGGGCTGCGAGAGTTTTCCCAATTCACCGGTTGGCATGTCAAACGACCGCGACGTCCGAGCCTTCTTGATAGCGATATCAATACTCCCCAGCCAGGCGTCATCCATGCGGAGGAACGCTTTGAGATTCATTCCGGCATCAACGACGGCGATGTTCATTTTTGCGTTCAGTTCGCCAGCCTTCTTCGCGGCAGCGTCCAGGACGGCTTGCGCGGCTTCGACGGTTAATTCTCGTGACGTGAGTGTAGATTGCATTTTCAGTTATTCCTTGCAGTTTGCCTCTTACGTAGGTGTGCCTCCTGGCACAACCTTCTTCATAACGTTCATTGTTCCGGACCTGGTGACACGCGTCTTGCAGATTCGTCGCAGCCTTTTGTAAAATCCGCGCATGGGCAAATCTTCACCGTCGACCGAAAAATGGCAGCGGCGATTCTTTCGATCGATCGACGACCCGCTGGCACTACTCGAGTTGTTCGAGTTTCTTCCGCAGGCGTACGTTTACATCAAGGACTGCGAGGGCCGCTACATGAAGGCCAACCGTGTCGTGTGCCGGGTCGTCGGCGTGGCGCACGAGTCAGAGATCATTGGCAAAGATGATTTCGATTTCTTTCCTCCGGCGATCGCGACGCAGTACGTTGAGGAAGATCGCCGGGTCGTCAACTCACGCCAGCCGCTCACAGAACAGATGTGGTTGGTGCCCGATAACAACGGCGTGCCTCAGGTCTATTTGTGCAACAAGATTCCGCTCTTCGACCGCCAGCAGAAAGTGATGGGTATCGCCGGAGTGAAACGGCCGTACGAGCAGACGGCGAACAGCACATCGGGGCACGGAAGACTACTGAAAGTCGTGCAGTTTGTCACTTCTCACTACGGCGAAGACATCGTCGTGGCGGACCTTGCCGAGCAGGCGAGTCTTTCGACGAGTCAGTTGCACCGCGAATTCTCACGACTATTTGGCATCACCCCCAATCGATACATTCGCGAAGTTCGCGTGGGTGTCGGGCGGCATCTCCTGGAGACGACCGAGATGTCCATCGCCCAGATCGCACGGCAATGCGGATTCTATGATCAAAGCCATTTTTCTCGTCAATTCAAGGCATCCACGGGCCTGTCACCGCTCGATTATCAAAAGCGATATCGAGCCACCGGCACAACGTGACTCCAGCCCGGCCAGGTCCCGAATCAGCACGGTTGAAGTAACTCTGCAGGGGCGATAAAGTTGAAGCGTTGTCCTTGTGTGAGCATTCCCATTTGTGCTCAGCGAAAATGGGGCAACAGACAGAATTCTGGCGACCGAAACCGGTCACCATCGGGGCGTGGCTCAGCCTGGTTAGAGCGCTGCGTTCGGGAGTAAGTACTCCTGCCGAAAAAGCTCGCTTTTTCAGCGTATTTTAGGGGTCTCTACGCGTCAATAGTGGACCAGTGCACCAGAAGCTGGTGCACCAATTAACTTGGTGCCACAACTACTCGCTCCGACACTCGCTTTTGCTGCCGAGACGGATGCGGACAACGTGCGATAGCATGAGTTTTCCAAGGTTAGGACAAACTCCTCGCCATCTCCATGCATCCAACAGTTGACACGTATTCGCTGAATCGTCACTCTAGAACTCACAAAGGAAACCTTGCATTCCCGTCCCAAGAAGCATGTGCTGAACACCACCACATCAAACTGGGAATTGGCGCTATCGTTTATTCCCAGTCGATGGGGCGGTTGTTAGTTGATCGATTGCGAACACGTGAGTGAGGCAACCGATGTTCTTTGGAAGTTGGTCAAACCGGCCAACGACTAGAGGATTGATCCAAATAGTCCGCAATCTGCTGAGGCTTGAACCGGATACTGCCACCTACGCGAATACACTCGAGATCTCCATTCCGGATGAGCCTCTCAATTGTGTCCCGTGAGACCGACCAGAGTTCCATCAAGTCATTGATCGTCAATAGCTTTTGCATTTGCATAGCTCCATTCTCGGTGTTAGTTGTTAGTAAGTTTCAGATCTCACTAATTCTACGCCGAGGGTGGGGTGTTTTGACGTCGCCCTTTTGGAAATATCAATTGTCCTAAGGGACAATGTTGGTGATTGCCCCGAAATTCACCGTCGCGTGTCCGACGTTCTGCCAATCGCCGTAGGCGTTGGGCGATTGCGTATACGACCGCTCGGGGTTGTGCCCTTTGTTCGACCATGAGTTGGCGTTGGCGGGGTCACCTCCATTCTGGGTGACAGTCACCGTGAAGGTTTGGTTGTGTCTCACGATTGGATGAAACACCAACGTCTTGTTCAGGTTGGGGACAGAGCGTGGTCCGTCGCCCGTTGACACTTCTTGGTAGTGCGTTTGAGGGACTCCGTAGACATCCGTGATCACACCTTCAAGCAACCAACCAGATTTGTTGTTTCCGGCACCGAGGTTCCGCTCGTAACTCACGTCGAGATAGTTGTAAGCGTCGACGTGAACTCGGAACTCTTGATTGAATTCAGGGAATGGCGGCGTCAACGGCGAGTCGTTGGGACCAAGCAACAGGTTCACGTAGAACTTCGCCGACACATTGACGATCTTGTCCTTTGTCGGTTCGTCCGGGTTGTGTAGTTTCACTGTGTGCTTGAAGTTCGACGACGAAACATTCAATGACTGGACTGGTGACTTGTTGAAATCACCAGCAACCGCAATCGGGTAATACAGGTACCCCACCTGAATCTTGTCGACCGGCGTGTACGAATGAAACGTCACCGCCTTCGCATCAATTTGGGTGTTCCCAACGTTGTAGAGTGATGGGTCGGCTGTGGCAGTGATGTACGCCGAGTTGGCGGTACTCGCAACCTTGTTCGTCGGGTTCCACTTGGTGTCAGAAACCGAGAACGGTGTTCCGCCAAGATGGTAGACCCGCTCAGCATCAGCGGCGTGAAGCCAAGATTGTCCCTGAGAGATGAGGGACGGGGCGACTCCGAATGAAGTCGAACAGAAAAGAAGAAAGAACAGAATGGTTCGCATGTAGCGTAACCTCCATCAGATGTGTGACCTCTTTAGAAATGGGCGTGGTCACTTTGCCTTGTTGAATCTGGATTCGACGAGACGTTACAATCAATCTCGTGAATGATTGTTAGATCAATGTGGGTTACACATGAACGTAGACTCAGATGATTTAGGCAACGCTGGAAAGCTCATTTCCGGAGTTGCCGCACTAGGAATGCTTTTGCTGACGTGGTGGTTCAATCGAAGGCAATCACCAGAACCCATACCCACCCCTCCTCCGTCTCCTCAAGACTCGGAGTTGTCCGACTCCATGCTTAAGAGGGTTGCTGAATGCGTTCCGCTTCGAATCAGAACTTGTGGAAAAGCGAGCCTGCTATACTTCGTGATCCACAGCGTCACCGTGGGGTTTTTCATCGCAATGATTGCTGATTCTACTTCGGATCCTCCCTTAATTCAGGTTTTCTTCGTAGTGGTGACCGTCGGCTTGGTTGTGTCGCTCGTTGCAACGTGTATGGACTTGTGGCGAACGATACTCTGTGCAAAAGAGAATACCCGACAGCTACAGGAAATTCGAAATCGACTTTATTATACGCGTTGGAAGCAAGACCTATATTCGGAGGTATTTGGTGATGACAGAGACGACCCCGGTGATCTGACAGGTTAGGTCTCATCCACCAAGCACGTCTCAGTCACCGTGTCGATCTCGACTTCAAGAAACTCGCTGTATTCGAACCAGCGATTACACATGTCGCTCAACCGTGAACGTCGTTCGGCGTAGATCAAGTCTCGTTCTGCATCTGTGAGACCTTCAATCTCGTTGACCTCACGTCGAGCTGCCTCGTCGAGGGCGTTTCCGACCGCGTCTGGTGATTTCATTTGGATTCTGAATTTCATCGATGTTCTTCCCATTGGATCTAGATTGGGCGAATCAAATCCAAGAAATCAATTCCTGAAACGAATTACTGATTGGAGGAACAGCAAAATGGACTTGGTTTTCAACACGACTGTTGTGGCAATAACTTTCTACCGTATCACTGCACTCTTGGTGGGGCTTGCCTTTGGAGTGATGGGCTACAAATTATTCGTGAAGGGGATATTCGGTGATGCTGGTGATCTTGAATCCAAGTGGGGCGACAACCGGCTGATCTTGAAAAGGGCTGCACCAGGTACTTTTTTTGCGGTACTGGGAGCAGGCGTACTCGTTGCCACACTGTGGTCAGGGGTGCCTCTTGACATTGAGTATTCACCAAAGCAAAACTCGATTTCCACAACAGAGGCAGAGAATCGGGTGGCAGCCCCTACACTCGACGCGATTGATTCGACACCTCAAGAAGTTGAAGATCGTTCCAAGGTCCCCAACGCCAAGTCCAATCTTGCTGCGGATGACAAGACTGAAGGTGACGGCGGCGGCGGCGGCGGCGGCGGCGGCAGCGGTGTCGGGACGCTTCGTGCCGTCTTATCTCCAGAATTATAAGAGGCGTCTACCACAATGTGCTTCAGATCCCCAAAGGCACAGAAGTAGATCTCTCCAAGTGGGACGACTAACTCTCAGTGTTACATTGCCCAAGGTTGGTACCCATAGTCAAGAGTTAGCTCTTCTCCCACTTCGATCTCTCGATCAACGACGACGTAGGTCACGTCGTTGTCGTCAACTTCGACGTAGCAGTTGGGGTCCTCGGAATGGTTCATGAAGTACCAAGGTGCCCATGGCAGCCATCCGCCATCGAAGATGTAATCCTCAACGGGTGATCCGGGTGTGTCCGGAACCATCTCGCCGTAAATGATCTGGTAGTCGCCGGGAACGAATGGTTCCTTTGCGAACACGCCACGTCCGTGAATCTCTGAGTTCTTGACTTCAACGTTCATTTCGAGGCAGCCTCAGGTAAATGGTGGTGCGTAGCGTGGGCTGCTGCAATCATATGCTCACCCTCCAATTCTTTAGGTAGTCTTCAATGGACTCGACCAACGAGCAAAGACTGGAGTGCTCCATGAACAACATTTCTTGATTGACTGTCCCGTCCCACATACCAGTCCTCGCGTCCCTGCCGACGCTGAAACTGAATTTCTTCTCCATTGATAGTTGCCAAAGTCGGTCCATGGGGTGTTCAGTTATCATTAGCTGTTCTCTCAAAGTTGAAGGTCAGGGAGTCGTCTTTCGCTTTCAGTTCTTCGATGTGGTCATGCAACCACTGAAGTGCTTCGTCGTCGGAGCAAGTAGGCTCCATCACGTGGATCGTCTTCGTTCCATCTTCAAACCGAATCACCACTCCGTTTGGCGTCCAGTCAGCAACGCAACAGCGTTCAACGCTGATTCGATGTTTCCTGCACTCGCTCTTCGCTGTCGCCAGGATCATTGGTCACCACCGTTGTCTTGAGGCTCTTGAGGGTCTTGTATCGCCGACGAACGTCATGAATGTCGAAGCCACGCACTTGATCCGGGAACACTTCCGTGACTTGGATTTGGTTCAACCAATGTTTCGCCCCGGAGCGAACCGCGTAGGTAAGCTTGTCTCCGATCGTGATTTCGTTTCCGAATGCGTCGGTGGTCATATCTCTACCTCAAACTTGATGCCGTCTTGGTATTCACCCAGCCAGTAGTACATGCCGGAAACTGTCGCAGTAGCTTTGAATCCCAGTTGTTGAATCCAATGCAAGCAACACTCTCTCTGGCGAGCATCCGTGTACTCTTCAGGAACCCAGAACCGGATCTTCTCGTAAGCAATCTCTGAGTCCCACAAAGCGTTTCTCAGGCGTAGTGCCAACGTCGTTCCGTGACCTTCTAACCTGTAGTCTGGGCGAACCATTACCTTCTGAAGTTGGAACGTTCTTGGTTCACCCTGAACAGAAGAGGCAACGCAAACACCAACAGCCTGTCGGTACGCCTCGAATACCTCGACGTAGTGATCCCGAATAACACCTGCCCATTCGTCTCTGTTCCAAGCAAGGTAGAAGCATCTTGCATCCAGAAGACTGAGCTGGTCTGCATCGCTGTGCACGCCTTTTCGATACATGGTTAGCCTCTGAATTGAGTCGTCGGACGACAGAACCGCGAGAACACGCTAGTGGGGTTCGCACGAATGCGTTTTGCCTGATCACAGAGCCGTTCAACTTCGGCGTCCGACTCTTCACGTGATCGGTCTTGGAAGATGTGACCAGACTGGACAGCGTTCCAGCACGTGACTAATCGATCTGCCACGTACTGTTGGTAGCTCGGTCGGATACCTGCCCGAAAGTTGGCTACCCGAATGAGGTTGAATTGATCCGGCATCGGCTTGCCGACGAGCTGATCAATCATGTAGATCGTTTCATCGCCGAGGTCGCCTGACCCCAGAGCCCATCCGTAGATGGAGAGCTGATCAGCCCATTCGGTCTTGGAGTCTTCGAGACACAGCTCGTTGACTTCCATCCCATCCACGTCCATGGGGCGGAATTTTGGATGTGCTTGTTCGTGGGAACGACTGGGTTTATCCGATTCGAATCCGTCACGACAAAGTCGATAGCCTTTGGCTGGTGAGATGCCGGACTTCTTTGCACAGAACCCCATCACCTTCCAGTCAAGGACGACCCGACGACCTTTCCGAACGAACTCGCAGTCAGGCTTACCAAGGATCGGAACCCCGAGGATCTCACCTGTTACCGAGAACTCGAATCGTGGATCTTCGTCGGCTCCCTTTAGGAGATCGACGAGAGTGTCGTGCATGCCTGATACGTGGTAACACTGCTTCAGGTATTTGCCTGCTTCTCTCGCCCAATCACGGTTGTGCGGCTCGACTTGAGACTCAAACAAAGCTTCGAAGCTGTAGTCTGACTCGCGGTTTGCCCTGACTCCAAACAGCAAAGCGTGAAGGTCCGACTTTTCGTAAGCGTCGAACGCCGACCCGGCAGCCGCTGGTTGTTTCTGCGGTTCACGTGGTGGACGAGCTTCGGCGAGATACCGGAGAACATATTCGTCCGGTGATTTCTCGAATGTCGTAAGAGCTGAGTAGCTCAGGAATTTTGGACTTCTCATTTCGCGACACCTACCTCGCGGACTCTGGCGTGGTGTCGGATGCTTTGGAATTCCTTGCGTAAGCTACTATCCGTGATGCCCAATTCCTCGCGTATGGTTGCGAATGTCTTACCTTCGAGTCGTAACGTCATGATTTGACGTTGAAGGTCGTTTTGACACACGCCGTTGAGAAGCTCGTCCCGCATCTCGAAGTCTTCGAAGAAATCTTCAACGACTAGATCCGACTCGTTGATCGCGAACGTTTCGAATTCTTGGTTCTTCACCCCGACGCCGCGAGGTATTGAGAATGGGTTTCCTGATTCTGATAAGTAGTCAATGCAGACGTTGTTTAGGCTTCGGCAGATGTATCGAACCAACCCACGTCCTTGAAGTTGCTTGACAGTCGCACACTCAGATAACACCACCAATTTGAGCATCGCCTCACTCAACAGGTCGTCTTTGTGGCAGTACGCTTTCGGCTGTCGCTTGATGATGGCATTAACAACCTCGCTCGCCAGCTCACGGTGTTCTTCGCAGAATTGCTCAACGTTCATAGATGTAGATCTCGTAGGGAGTAAAGAATTCAAAGTCGTTACAGACAGTCCCCTTGTCCGGATCGAAGTAACGTCCGTTGTTGAAAGCCAAAGCGTGTCCGCCAGAACGACCGACACCCGTTAGCACACCAGAGTGGTGTTTGATGATCTCGTCGATGCGAGGTCCGAAGTCTCCGTAGCTGAAGACTCCGTTGCTGAAAACGCCTGATGGTTTGTTCTCAAGTCGAGTGACTTTCCAGCCCATTCGCCATGAAGCGTAGGTCAGCTCGTTCGGGTGAAACCCACGGCGTCCTTGCGGTTCCTTAGCGAACTCATCGACTAGCTCGCTACCGTCATGTCCGATGAGTTCTAATAACTCGTCACGGTTCGCCTCCGTCACCATGAGCACCGCCGTCAGGTGGCACTCCCATCTGTTTTGCTTCTGCAATAGCCGCATTGATTTCTCTCATGACCTCGATGGGTTGTTTCAGTCGTCCGTATTTCGGTTTCCAGTAGTCACGCCAGTTCGGTGGCTGAAACAACTTGTCGTATTCCTCCTCAGTCGCAGCAGTGAGAATCCAAATGCCGACGCCGTGAGATGACCACTTTGGCCATTTCTCAATCTGTGCGTTCGTGAACTCGTAGCGACCGAGAACCTTCACGTCGATCCAACGCGACTGCCAGCGAACGTGATGGCAAAACAGATCAGGGAACCCCTTCTGGGCGATGTTCCCTTGTGTCTGTTCAACCAACCAATTCCGGTGCTCAAGAAACGGGATGAGCTTGTCTTGGATCTTTGATTCAGGCTTGCGAACCATGACTATGCACCCACTATGCCAAAGTCACTACCAGCGACTTCTTGAAGGTCTACGTGGTATTTGTTCCACGTGTTTGGTAGATATAAGCAACTAGATGTTGCCTAGAGACGACGGAGTTGTATGTCTGCCAGAAACAACTCAGACCACTTGAGAAGACAATCTTTGAGCAACCCATTGAATTTTTGGGCTCGCTGTTTCAAGTACTTCGCCTTACTCTTTAGATAGTGGACTCGGGCATCTTCGATAGTGTAGAACGACTCACACATCCGTCCCTTGGATGTACTCAGTTGGGACTTGTACTTACCCGTTCGCACGCAGAGATGCACGCCAAGTGGAAGTTCTCCCCGGTCATTGTCTCTAAAAGACTTCTATGCCCCGGATGCTAATCATAAATGCCAGTTGATTAGATTGGTTGTTGAGTGTGAGTATGACATGGGTAGATGGCGGAGGGCACATCTCGCAATACGGCATCGGTTGGTGCGGATTACGTTGCCGGCTATGCGTTGACCTGCGGGTCAACCCATGATCAGCAGGGCGTGTGCGAATACTGTGGCTCGTATTCGGGCATCGCCTCAGTGAAATCCGCCGTAAGGATTCTTTCTCAGGTTCTCTGCGCTGAGCGTTTGTGACGGAGGATCTACATCCGAATCAGCGGAATTGCATAGCGTGATCTGCAGCGTTGGCTACTATGGCTAGAGCGGTTGTCGCTAGTTTGGGTGTCTGTGCGAATTCGATGACCTCGTGTTGCGTACACAAAATGCCCTCAATTGTTGTTTCAAATCCTTGAGAGTGCTCCATGCCGAAAGTTTTATCCGTCTCGTTTTTTGTCCTTTGTTTCACACCGTGTACGTCTGCGGAGGTGAACTTTGAATGGGCGACCGTAGGAAATCCGGGCAACACCGCCGATTCGACCGGTTTTGGCGCCGTGGACTATACCTACCGTATTGCCCGGCATGAGGTTACGAATGATCAATACGCAGAGTTCTTGAACGCAGTAGCCGGTACGGATACACACGACCTTTACAGCAGAAGAATGGGCGACGAGCTGCGTGGTGGTATAAATCAGGACTGCGCCACAACCTGCACGTATACGGTAAAGCCAAACATGGGGAATAAGCCGGTGACCCACGTTACTTTTTGGGACGCCGTCCGATTTATAAACTGGCTGCACAATGACCAACCAACGGGAGCGCAAGATAGTCTAACAACGGAAGAAGGTGCATACTCGCTCGGCGGCGTGTCTCGCCCGCCAAATGCAAGTGTCACACGGAATGCGAATGCCACCGTGTTCATGCCAACCGAAGACGAATGGTACAAGGCCGCCTATCACAAGAACGACGGCATAACGGGTAACTACTATGACTATCCGACCAGCAGCGATAGTGTCCCGACGCTAGCCTTGGCTACCCTAATGGGAGATGTTGCAAATCCGGGTTTCAACGTGGCGAATGTGGATTCGGGGGCCGATTGGGGTGGCGAGAATGGTAACCTTACGACCGTTGGGAGTGCGATGAGTGTTAGCCCCTATGGGACATTTGACCAGGCTGGCAACGCCTGGGAGCACAATGAGACGCTTGTCCGGCCGTTCGCCAGGGGGCTCCGCGGAGGGAGCTTTATAACCTTCCCCCACCTTTCTGCAGCGTCGCACCGGAACGACTTGAGTACAGAATTTGCGATCGCCGATACGGGTTTTCGTGTGGCGAGCGTGCCGGAGCCAAATTCGCTCCTGTATCTCAGTCTTGCATTGTCAGCGGTCGGTCTCTTGCGGGAAAGGGCAAGGTGACTCACTGAATCTCCGTCACCTTTCGGGCATCGGTTAAGATCCTGTTGATTTTCATGTTCAGTGCGATCAGTGAGCGGCAAGGCGCTTAGGAAAAATCAACACGCTGCTAAGGGTCAAGAGTTTGTTGATGTCCTGTGGTACATATAAGCAGGTCCTAGGTCCGTACTCTTTGTTGCCGGGTACTATCAGGTCTTTATCCAGATGCCAACCAAAAACTCGATTCCGAAGATTCCATGTTCTAAAAATTGAGAATCTCTTCCAAGTCTCGTGAATTGTCGTCCCGGCATATGTTGGGTGCTGGTGTTGATACTGCTGGTTGGACTTTCGCAGTATTCTTGACCAAGCATCATAGCTTTTCCGAGCGTCGGTTCGTTGACGTCATTGATCCCTATGTTATGAACTTTCCGTTTGAACACCTTCTTTTTCTTACTTGCTCGCCCACGAGTCCGCCCCTTTCACCCAGTCCATCTCAATGAGTGGGACTTGGTCTCTGTAGGTCTCTACAGCCGCGTGAATGGTTTTCTCAACGAGGTCAGCGAGATCCGGCTGGTGGACAGCGTGCACTTCGTCATGCAGGTTTAAGGTGCTAACTACGAATTCAGATACGCCGCTGGGTTGTATGTCCCAGACCTTCCGTTGAACTGATTTACAGATCTCTGCCCCAGTCGACTGCATCAGGTGGTTACCGGCAGCCCGAACAATCGCACCTTGGATGGCGAACGCCGCACCGAACAGAGCTGATTGCGTGGCACCGCTACCCGTCTGAAGTCGACCGGGACGACGCATCACCTTGATACCGACGTCTCGCCATTCCTTGGGAGGGTTGTTCGCAAGCTCGTAGATTGCTCGCCGAGTCTTGTTTTCCAAAGTGAAGTCACGTTTGAAACCGAGGAAGGTTTCCACATAGTCGGCGGGCTCATCGAACGTAATGTGACCGCCTTCATGCTGTTGCATGGTGGCGAACTTGGCGTTCACCTCTTCCTGCTTTGCAGCAATACCGGGGAACATTTCCAGCCACCGTTGCATTGCCTCTTCAGCGACTTCAATGCTCACGCCTAGGTTCTTGTGCAGGGTGAAATCGTTGCCTCCGTACAGAAGGCTATAGACACCCGCCTTGGCTTTGCCGTACTTCGGCTTATCAGCGAGTACGTCGTCGTACGTCATTCCGGGGTAGAGACACATGCCAAACAATGCGTGGATCTTCTTACCGGATTTGATGTTCTCCCGAAGGTCGTCGTCGTCGAACACAGCATCAGCGAGCGTGAATTCGAAAGCCGAGAAGTCCCCTAGGGAGAAGGCCATATTCTCCCACTTCATGGGGAAGCACTCGCGAATCTTCTTGCTGCTGTTTGTACTGTGCAGAGAGAGTCCGCCAGTTCCCGACATCCTCGAAGACTTGGTGCCGATCACGTTAAGGTCTGGATGTATACGACCTACTGAAAGCAACTTGTCGAACAGGTTGATCTCCTTGGCTGCGACTTTGGCGTCGAGCACTTCTTTCACACGTGAGTAGGAATTGTGGTCTTCGCCCCAGTCCAGAATCTCTTCGAGCTTCGCCTTCTCGGTCGTCTCGGCTATCACCACTCTCTCAATTGGCGTTAGAACCTCTTCGATGTAGGCTCGAACCTCCTTCGTCGAGTTGATGTTGATCGGACACGCCTGATAGACGTTCAATGACTCTTCACGGAGTCTCTTGATTCGATCGCAATCAATCTCAAAGCCTTTGTACCGTGAGCAAGCTACAGCAATTGCCAGTTCTGAATCATCGTCACCGGGCTCTGGTGAGCCTAGGTGTTCATACAGCTCACGGGTGTAGATGACGTCGTACTTGGCGTATGTCCGGGCATCCTCATTCTCCGCCCAATGCTGGATGTGGTGCTCAACAACCGGCATCTTCGAGAATCCGTCACTCGCTCGTTCTGGTGCACCGTCTGGACATGGGTTTCGATCCATCCAACGACAAGCCGTGGGGTGGTAACCGATGTCGTCTTGAGGACGCAGGTACTTCGGCGACTCAATGTCTTTGAAGTGAGCGTTTGGCTTGTGACCGAGAGCGTATTCGGCAAGGTACTTCAGACCCCCGGCTGGGTTGAAGTGAAGCACGACATCCTTGAAGAATGGGTCGTCTTCACGGTCGTAAACTTTCCATCGTGGACCATCTGCTGACTTCGCGAAGAAGATACCGTCGATCTCGACACGTTTCTCAAGCTCAAGAGCCAGCACGTCGGCAAGTTCACGAGGTACCTTCCGAATCCGGATCGGTGCCCGTCGCATGAGATTCTGGTACTTTCCTTTTCGAGCCCAAAGCAACAGGTCACATGCGGCTTTAGGTTTGAGACAAAAGGCGTGATCAATCGCCTGCTGTTGTAACTCGTATGCACAGCGAGGGTTGGGCAGTTCGCCCGGTGTCATCAACCTGAAAATGTTGTAGACCTTCATCAATTGATAGTGGTCAAAACTCAAGTTGAATCCACAATTGTCGTTGTCCATCATCCATTCAATGGTGTGCAACGTATTGCGGACAGGCTGCTTCCAGATTTCTATCAACTCTACAGGTCCGTCGTCTTCTGCAAGTTGCAGTAGGACCATGATTCCATTCAGACCGGTCGTCTCACTGTCGTAGAAAATCACTCGTCGTATTCCTCCACCGTGTTGATTCGTTCCCGATGTGTTGGACCTTCAACCCTCCGCTGGTTGCAACATCCCGGACACGAACAGACATGAGGCGTGTTGGCTTTCTTCCCTGCGACTCCGTACCCACCCCAATAACCCGACCGCTTCTTTTTCAAACGGCGATAGTGATGACGTCGGCTCGCTCTCATAGGTCGTTGCTGCTCAGTCCTTGGATCGTGATAGGGGCTTCGCTGTTGGGACGTTCTCCGTTGTGGTGGTAGTCAACGAAACGACCAATGAGTCCTCTGTCTTCAGGTTTTGCTGGATCAACCACGTTGTTCAAGAACGGCGTTATCTCTTCGAAAAGTACGTGGATTCCGTGGTAGTTCCCCGTAAGCGGTACGATGCCGAGGACGTCATCGAATTCCATCAGGGGAAAGTTTTCGAACATCACTTCGGACGTGGCGTCGAGAGGACCATTACCCGCAAAGATTGCTCGACCGGACTTGAGGTGGAACTCTGCGTCCCGAAATGTCAGTTTGTTCCGCATGTGGGTGACTCGACTCGTGAGCCAAATCGCAGCGTGACTGTCGGGAACATCGGGGTTCCACTGGTGGAACTTCACGTGTTTGAATGTCGTCTGTGAACCACCCTGCATGAGCCCGAAGTAGTAGGATGTGATATCCATCTCAGCGAAGTAGATTCGCGAGTCGCTCACGACGAGGGCACACTTGCCGTTACCAACGATTCGAGAATTGGTGACGTCGAAGTCCGTGCATTTCCTAAACGAAACTGCCGTCGAGTCCTGACCACCGTCGTTTCGATACTTGAAAGTGTTCTCAACGTTCAGGTAGTCGATTGCACATGAGTGACAATTGTCAAAGTTCACGACGCCTCGGTTGGGTGCCCAAGGATCATCCACGGGTTCAACGTAACCCTTGATCGGATCACCCACGAAAGTGATCTTTGCCCCTTCCAGATCGCGTATCGTTAGCTGTTGGATTTCGTTGAAGATGTCGGTGTGGACGTAGTGATCATGATCGTTGGAGAACACCAGTTGCTCGGGCGTCTCGATCACAACCACCTCTCGGGTCCCACGTGGTTCAGTCGGCTTCTTCGTTACGGATGTTGTTGTCATTGGTTGCGGCTCAGATCGTGTTGAGGGGTTTCAGTTGGATACTCTTCGTACCCATTGGGATAGGCGTTGTTCAGCTCGCGGATTCGTCGTTCGACGCCCTTGATGCTCGTTTCGTATGAGTTCCATCCCTGACCCTTGACGTAGAACTGGTAACGTGACGTCTCTTCCTCGTACTCAACGGTCACGGAGGTGTTTGGGAACAGCTCGCCCTTCATCCTCGCCTTGAGGTTGGCGAGCATTTGATCTTCTTGGCTCATAACACCATCCTTTCGACGTAGGCGTGACGCCCATCCACAATCACGGCACATCCAAGTGCGGGCTTCTGGTTGAACTTCAACCCGTATCTCATGGCGGCACTGTCGCTATCGAGTCCGCAACCTGCTTGAACGCCGAAGATCAGTCGGTCTGCGTTCGGTGGGATGTAGTTAGCGAATAGACAGTGATGGAAATGACCCTGAACCACCGACCGGTGCGTCTGCTCAGCATTCAAACAAGCAGGGTGCTTGCCCGATCTACCCGAATCCCCGTGCGAGTAGTTCACACCGTCGATGCAGACCTTCGAGAACTGCGGATGCCAAGTCCACCCACGTGGGGTGTCGTATATGTTCGCAAGGTTCTGAATCGCCCTTGCCGGTAGACCTGTCGAGAATGCTTTTCGATGGATGCGGACGTCATGGTTACCAGTGATGATGTCGAGTTTGGGTAACGCCTTGTAAATCGTGTTCCGCATCTGGTTCACGGTTAGATTGATCTCGGCACCGGGTGCGTAGAGATCGGGATCGTTCTCATGGAACGAAACGCTGTGAAGATCAACCAAGTCGCCGAGATGGACGACCCGGTTGCACTTCCACTTCTTCTTCACGTCGAGCAAGAAGTCAACGAAACCTTCTCGACAGACTGGGTAGTGAGTGCAGGAAAATGCCAACACACGTGAGCCGCTCTGATCTTTCGGCACGTCAGTAACAGACGCCTTGTCGGGGACGTCAGAATACGCACCCGTTGAAATGCCGTAGACCGTGGATCGTGTCGTTCCGTGGTCTCGGGCGATCTGTGCTTTGTTCGCATTCGGCATTTTCAGAGCGGCTCGAATGCTTCGCACAGTACAGTCAGGTAAACTCATTAGCTGCTTTCAAAGTTGAGGTGAACACAAGCACGGCGACTATTTCTGCTGCGCTAGTCGTAGTCATCCCGAAGCAGGTCCCCCATGGTGATACCTTCGAGGCGTCCCTTCTCTTTCACGAGGTCCAACACCCGGTAGTCAGTTGGGAGGTGCATCAGGTCCACGACTTCGACGGGTTTAGTCTGCCCAGGCCGATGCACTCGCTTGAGCGCTTGCTCTCGGTGGTCCCAGCGATGGGTGTTCGAATAGAAGACAACTTTTCTCGCCTCAACCAACGTGAACGCCGTGCCGCCTGATTCTGGATGAGCAACGTATGCAACCTTGCTTCGAGAGCGGTCTGCCCAAACGGCAAGAGGGTTTTCACGCGATGATCCAAGTACGCTAAAGCCTCGACCATCGCATCGAATAACTTCCCAGCCTCTCTCTTGAAAGACTCGAACGATACGGTCAATTGAACCCTTGAACCCGGCGAACACCAACATTCGCCCAAGCTCTTCTTCGCTGTCGATTTCTTCACGTAGTGCGTCCTCCTTTAGGCAGGGAATCTCATACGGAACCCTCTTGGTGTTTGGTACCTCCTTCGTTCCTTCACAGTGGAAGCACTCGACTTCCACCTTCTCCAATTTGTCGATGACTTCCTGAGAGAACATCTCAACAGACTTGAACTGCCGGTCTGGTTCTTCGGGATCAAACCATTCATTGACGACGCCAAGACCCTCACAGGCGGGACAAACTTTCATCCCGTCCGGTTCTTCGGTGTAGAGGAAACCGTCGCTGATCTCACGCAGGTGAATCGCTGCCGTAGCTGCTGACGTCGCAGTCTTGGCAATCATCTTCGCAACACGCAGGGTGTCTTCGTGAGGTTGCAGTTCCACCATCCGATGGTTGATTGGTGGTAGATTCAACACCGTGTCCTGAAGTCTGAAGACGGTGACGAGTCCTTTCAGGCGTTCGTGCAGCAGTGCAACTTCGTCTTCACGCCACTCTTCAATCTCTTCGTAGAAACCGTTCGAGCCTTCTGCCTTCGCCAGTTTCGCCAATCGACGGAGCAATGCCTTCGGTGAGCCCTCGGCTAGGTACCCCGGATAGACGATCTCTGCTTGTGCCCACCAATCCACGGGTGTCTTGGGAGCCGGGGTCCCGGACAACCCCACGACGTACCCTTCGAATCCGTACTTCTCGCGGACTTCGTCAGCGAGTTTCTGGTGGTTCACCGTGCGTTTCGTTTCGGCTGTCTTGCACTTGTGAATCTCGTCGATGACGAAACCCTGAAAGCCTTCGCCATGGAACTTGTGAACTTGATCATGTGAAGTGAACGTTACGTCCAGATCCACACCCCACGCTGCGAACTCAAACTCCATCTGCGGCAACGAAGACTTGGGACCAGACCAGAGCCATTGCTTCACACCGGACCTCTCCATTGCCAAGATCGTCGCGAGCGTCTTGGCGAGTCCCGGATCAGCGGCGATGAGCTGGAAGTTGCGGGACAGGATATTGTCCGCGATGACCAACTGATGGGGCATCAGTTCGAATGCCTGCTGCTTGAACTGATGGTACCTCGTTGGTTCCCACTCGTTCTCAGCCACAGGCTTGTCGAAATGAGCCAGCGGGTTCTTACCACCCCAAAAACCAAATTGAATCCAGTTCCGTGGGTGATCCGAAGCAGTCCAGTGCGAGAATTTCCCGTCCTCAAAAATGCAACGAGCACCTTTCAAGGCTTTGATCTCGTCCTTCAAAGCGAATGGACTGTCGATGATTTCGATTCGCCCCGTGTCGACCTCAAACGTGAGCGGTTCCTTGCTCACGTATGTCTTGCCGCCGACTTTCCGCTTCCCGGTGATGACTTGGATTGTTTCAGGCATTAGCTGTCCTTGGTGATTAGTAGCTCTTCTTTGTGACCACCGTTGCCGTTGGTGTGATCTTCCGCGACGTGGAAGCTGTCGTAGTTCCGAATGACCCAAGGGTGGCGGTTGTACGAAAGAACCCAATAGCCCTGATCGAGGCACACGTGTTGTCGCAACCTCTCGTGGTCCGCATCAGAGAAAAATGTTGGATAAAGACTGTCACCCACCTCGTAGTAAGGTGGGTCGTAGTAAGTCGTCTCGCCTTCGACCTCCGAGAAGTCGGAGCACGTGAACACGCTACAACAGGTGCTCATCAGTGTGTGTTTCTCTTCCAACTGCCTCAACAGATTCGTGCTCGACCACCGGCAGTCGATTCCGTATTTGCCGGTCTGTGCGGCACCGCCTTGGGGACCTGCCAACACACCTCGACCGCCATGAGACAACCGATTGACGACCAAGAACTTGAAAGCATCAACCTCTCCACTCAGGAGTTCCAACTTCATTCGTTGGAACTGTTCCACCGTGGGTTTGAATTCCGCGATCTGCCTCGAAAGCTCGTTTGGTCGTTCCCAAACCGTGGTCCAGAAGTTTGCTACGTGATGGTCACCGTCGTTCAGAATTGCGGCTTCTATCTGCCCAAGTTTCGCCAGCTTGAAGAAGACTCCTCCACCGCCGAAGAACGGCTCGCAGTACATCCGTGACAGGTTAGGGATGAGCAGATTCAAGATGCTCTTGAGGACCGCTCCCCGACTCTTTCCGCCCGGATATCTCAGCATTTTCTACCTGTGTTACGTGTAAGGTGCTTTGACTGGTCCGGACGCACACACCATTCAGTACATAGATCCATTGAGCTGCTTCACAGAAACCACGGACGAAATCTGAACCTAGTTGTGTCAGGGACCAGACGGCTTCACCTTCGTCGTTTGTTGGGTGTCGCTCCAACATTCCGAAGTGGCGAAGCTCGGCGTAATTCGTGGAGAACCCACGTGCGTATCGATCGTTGAGTTTCGGGAATTGCGTTGGATAAGCGACTTTCGTTCCTACGCCCTTCTGTTCATCAAACGCCATCAAGAGTTGGACAAAATGCTTGTCCATGGCTTGACGTCGTGGATTCGCGACGGCTTCAAATTCGATCGATTGGGGTTCGTCATCTGACGTGGTGTGTTCCGGAATTAGACGTTTTGGTACTCTCGTCATGTGAGTCTTTCTTAGTCGCGTTAAGTAAGGCTTGAAGCCCTGACTCACGGGTGCGGACACACTCGTGAGTTGGGCATTTCTAGTTAAGTCGTTTGATTCGTCCTTCCACGGGGATGAGTCCACGGATGTCATTCCAGATGTCGCCTGTCTTTCCTTGACTCACGGTGAGCCACTGTTGAACTGAACCGGTAGCGACGATGATCGAGACCCGTTGCAGAGTTGGTCGGACGAGGGTGGTCAGAGGTGCGAGTTGTGACATCAGGTTGTCTGAATCTCGTTCATCAACCCCAAGCAAGATCGACAAGTGGGAGTGGTCAAAGTCGGGTGATGAGGAGTTCACCAACCGAGCAAGACACGAAGCAAGCTTCTCTTCTGGCGTGAACTCACGTCGGCTTTCGTCAGCCTCTTGAGCGAGTCGTTCGCCTGTTGCTTGGTGAGCAATGCTCAGGAATGAATCCCAATCGACGTTGGTTCGTGCGATGAGTTTCACTGCGTGCATTGAGACATTCCTCTACCCGTGAGATGTGACCAAGACTTGCCATTGCCTATGCCTCGAATTGTGGTCCGAGTAACATTGAACAGGTCCGCTATCTGGACCTTGGTCAACGAGGTTGAGTCCAGTAGGTGACAAATACGCAACACCTGAGACGACGACAGTTTTCTGTTTGGGTGTTTATCACCCCGGATGTCAGTCCCGTGCTTGACGCGGTCCAGTTGATTCTCTGACTCAGTACCCCATCTCAAATTGTTGAGGTTGTTATTCGACCGGTCACCATCACCATGACAACAGACCTGATGAGGTTCTGGCTCTCCAATGAACGCTTTCAGCACAAGACGGTGTACGTACGGCTGCGAATAAGATCCATCCAACTTTGTGAGAGTAACCCTCATGTAACCGTTTGGTTTTGGGCTTGGTCGAAGGATGCGAAGCCGTAGCTGTTTTCCGTCCTGAGAGAGGCGACCAAGTGAGCGAACTCGTCCAAAGTTGCTCACTTGATAGCCTTCAAAGTCCGGAACGTGTTTCCAGACTTCATTCATTAACGAACCCGTTCCGTCGTAGCTGCCTCTTCCGATTCCTCCTCCGCTGCTTCGAGATTCGTAGACGGCTCACTCAGGAATTTGGTGATCGCCATGACAATCTCTTCCTGTGGTGGAAGGTTCGTGAATGGTTGAGAGCACGGGGTGTAGGTTGCTATATGCCAAGAGAAATTCTCGGCTTCCTTCAACCGCGAACCGAAGGTCACGGGTTTTGGTGGTTGAACTCGCAACTCAACACCTTCAGCTTTCGCCAACTCTACGTCTGCCTCACTCACGGGCAGAAATGGTTGCAGCTTTGCCGCCTCGGCCCGTGCGGATTTTGTCCCGCAGAAGTATTCGACGAAGTCGCCGTATTCCCGCGAAAATGCCAGAAAAACGATCCCAAACATGCAACCCGAATCCTTGGTGAAGGACCGGGCTTCGATGTCTTTGAAGACTTCTGAATCGGCGTCGTAGTGGACGATGATGTTCTTCCGATCAGACATATCGATGGCTTTCGCTCGTGCTGCGAAAACGATCATGTCACATTTGTCGCCGAGCACGCGAACCTCGTCGTCCGATAGTGGAACGCCGAATTCACCCGGTGCCACCAACCTCTTGTTCACGGCTCGCCCCTTGCTGAAAAGCTGAAGACGCTTGAGGTATGAGGACGCCTTCGCTACACGCTTGAATAGATTCGCACCGCCCGTACGTGTTGCGGGTAGTTGCGTTGTCGCAGTCGCGACTTCAGTTGATTTTCCCAATGGATTTCCTCTGTTGATACTCGTGTTGTTTCTTTGTCACAGTTGCTTCGTCTAGGTGACACACCCAAGCAATGACCTCTTCCCACGGTGTGTCCGATGGGAAGACTTTCTCTTGGATTTCCTTGAGACTTCTCAGGTAAGCTTGAGGCGTGTATTCCGTCTGTTGATGTGTTTGGATTAACGTTTCATGTTGAACCTCTCGAATGTGGTTTGCGAAATCTGACCTGTTCATCAACAACGCATCGTTGACGAACTGTGCCTGCTTAGATTGAGGCAGCTTCGCGAGAGCGTACGCATTCATCACCGGCATCTGATCTCGGTTGAGGTAGCCGAGGGCATCCTCACACAAGTCCAGAAGTGACAACTGGTCTTTGACCCACTGCGTGGATTTGCATGCGATAGAAGCCAGCTCACGAAGTGTGATGCCGGGTTTGTATCGCTGTATCCGCAACAGTTGTCGGGCAAGTTCCAGTCGATCGGTTTTCACATGACATTCGTTCTCTTGAAGCTGTAGCGAGAGACACTCGAAGTCACTCAGCTCACGGACTTCGCAATTCACACTCGGGAACCCAAGTTGCTTTGCGATCGTGAACCTGTGCATCCCACACACGATCTCGTAGCCACCCTCAACAGGGCGGACAGTCGGTGGGTGAAGGATGCCGTGCTGAACAATCGACCGCCGAAGCTCATCAAACTCGATGGTGTCTTTCCGCACTGGGCGGAGTAGCACCTGAGGCTCACGTAGGTCTTCGAGGCTGATGTGTTTCATGTGTCTCTCGCTGCTTACCTTGATCAACGAGGAAATAACACATTGAGGTAATGGACTATGGGGTAAGAGCAGAGATTTCCGTTTGTCAAGTGTTGGATGTTCATCAATTCACGGTTGTGTCTGTAATTCTGGTTTTGATGTTACCAATTTACCCTCTTCACCCCTCTCTTTATTAGTAGTTAGTATTCTTTTTCTTTATCGCCTATAGAAGAAAGACACGAAAAAACACTGTTAGAGGTAACTTGGTAAAGCATCAAAATCGGCAAACCCGTGAGCTTTGGTGCAAAGCCCCGTACCCCAACCCTACTGAGGATTATTTTTTGGAGTCGTGCATTTCAAATCTGGAATCCCGTTGGTTCCCCGTTGATCAAGGTAAGCACCAAGAGAAAGGCACCTATGGCAAACGTATCCGAGCAGCTAGACCACCTCCTGAAGAGCGAAGCCGAACGGCTGCCCCACGCGACAGACTTGATCGAACGAGTCCGTGAGCTTGGGACCGATGTTGAGATCCAAGTGAACGTTCGTCGCGACCTTGGCGATGCCGTGGCGGGTAAACGAGCCACCTACACGGACGGCGTAGATCAGTGGTTCAACTTCCGCATACCCCGCAACTCTTTCTCCACACCCGAGTGGAACGACTACCCACTGAACTGGTCGCTCGCGAGGTATGTGGACTCGATAGGCTCGACTGGGTGGCACTGGAAATCACGTGAGTCACTTTGGCTCGGGTACGACTTCGACGCCATTGTGGGACACGCAGAGGGTGTAGGCATCACTGACGTTGAGCTTGAGCGAGTCCGGAGGGTAGCCGAGCAAGTCCCGTGGGTTGAGGTTCGGAAGTCGACAGGCGGTGGTGGGCTGCACCTGTACGTACCTCTTGAAAACGTAACGACCGAGAACCACACCGAACATGCGGCTGTGGGACGTGCTGTACTCGCGTGCCTGTCTGACGAGTGCGACTTCGACTTTTCTTCACGTGTGGACCAGTGTGGCTCAAACATGTGGTTCTGTGCACGCAGAGCGAACGTTGAGAATCAAGGGCTCGCACTGCTGAAGCCAGCTACCGAGAAGTTTTCTCGTCTTCCGGATTCATGGCGTGACCACATCGACGTCGTTAGTCACAGGCGAGCACGTGTAGCAGTTCGGGGTATTGAGCAGAGGGATGAAGGTCTCTTCAACGAACTGGCATCAGCCTACCGACGCGTCACCCTTGATGAAGAGCACAAGCGTGTAATCGATGAGTTAGAGTCGATGGAAGACGTCACGGTGATTTGGTCCCGCGATCACTACCTACTTCAGACACACACCGTGGCTCTGAAGAAAGTGCCTGACATCCGTGGGATATTCGAGACAACCTCGAAGGGTACGGACACTGCGACACCCAACACGTTCGGATTCCCAGCCGAGAACGGCTCGTGGCGGTTCTACCGCTTTGGTCGGGGTACTTCAGAGCACGTGACTTGGGAACAAGACGGAGCGGGATGGACGACCTGTTGGTACAACCGCCCACCCGAATTTCGTGAGTCGGCGTCCTATGCGGGTGCGTCACTGTTGAGCAATGGCGGATACCAGTTCCAGACCTTGGAACAAGCCCTTGAGGTTGCCAAGACGATAGCCCACGACCCAGATTGGGAACACCACGCACCTCAGCCGTTCATGTCACGTCCAGCGGTCATGAAGGAAACCAAGAACGGGAACGTAGCCGTTCAGGTGAAGAAGATGGACGGTGATAGTCAGCCTCGCGGCTGGAACGACGTGGACAAGGCTCGTCACTGGACGATGGTGGTGGTCACGAACAAAGCCGACGTGGCGAACTCAGTTACTGACTATGACTCGCTCATTCGCTGCCTGACCACCCCAGACAATAAGCCTTCCGGCTGGGCAACCGTGACTGAGAAGGGTGATTGGGTTCGGAAGGGTTCAGGGTCAATCAAGACCATCCTGCAATACATGGGACACGCGAAGCCCGAAGCCGAACAGATCATGGGGAGGTGTGAGTTCCGTCCATGGAAATTGGTCTGCCTACCATTTGAGCCAGAGTACCCCGGCGACCGTCAGTGGAACCTGAATGCACCTCAATTGGCTTTTGCACCTTCGTATGAACCGGGCGACCACCCCACGTGGGATCTGGTGCTCGATCACGTCGGCGTTAGCCTCACACCCCACCTGAAGAATGAGGAGTGGGCTGCGTCCGGTCGCGAGTACTTGCAGGGTTGGTTCGCCGCTCTCATCCGTGAGCCACTGGAACGTTTGCCCTACCTGTTCCTTTATGGACCTCAGAACTCTGGTAAATCGATCCTCCATGAAGCCTTCGATCTGCTGGTTACTGGGGGTGTGGTGAAAGCAGACCATGCCCTCACGTCGTCGAATGATTTCAACGGAGAACTTGAGCGAGCCATTCTCTGCGTTGTGGAAGAGAAAGACATATCCACCGTGAAAGGGGCGTACGCCAAGATCAAGGAAGTCGTCACAGCCCTAAGATTGGCGATTCGCAAGATGCGGACAGACGTGTACATGGTGCCCAACTACACGCATTGGGTCCAGATGGCTAACTCCGCGAGTGCGTTGTCTATGTTCGATGATGACACCCGAATCACGGTGCTGTACGTGGACATGCCCGAGCAAGACATCCCAAAGAACGTACTACTCGCTCGGATGCGTGAAGAAGCACCAGCGTTTCTTCGCACCCTGTTCGACTTCCGGCTACCGGATCACGGCGGTCGACTTCGAATACCAATGATCGAGACACAGGACAAACTCAACGCCAAAGAGATGTCACAAGACTTCCTCAGCATGTTCATTGAGGAGACTTGCGAGGAGTGTGAGGGCGTGTGCGAACTGGCTTTCAAAGAATTCTATGAGGTCTTCCAGTCTTGGTTACCCGCTACTGAGAAATGGAGCCGCCAGAAAGTCAGTAAGCACTTCCCAGTGAAGTATCGAGTCGAAGCGGGCAACGGGAACAAACGATACATCCGTGGACTGCAATGGAAAGGAACACTCCGTGCCATTTAGCGAACGACTCAGGGAACTGTTACCCGATGCCGACGAGGAAACGTTGCATCAAATCGAACTTGCGGTAGACGAAGAGATTGTTCTGGCGTGGGACAACGGCTACTCGATTGGTCTGGAAGAAGGTGAAGCAAATGCGAACTGAACTTGTCAATCTACTCGATGAGAACGATCTCGAATGGTCAGAAGACCTAGTCGATGTCGTCATCGAATTCGCTGAGGACGAGTGTGCTAACTCGTACGACGCAGGTTATGACGATGGCTACAGCGACGGAATTTACGACGGGGAGAGCGACGAATGCAGCTAAAAGACAGCGGAACAAAAGAGGCGTTTGCAACCGGGTCGGTACGTGACGCACAGACAGGCAAAGGTCGAATGGACTTGGTCCCGAGCTGGGTGGTCTGGCTGGTCTCACGGGTGTACGAAGAAGGAGCGATTAAGTACGCCGCCCGAAACTGGGAGAAAGGTCAACCACTCGGTCAGTACATCAAGTCTGCTGAGAATCACCTGGCGAAATTGAAAATGGGGATGCGTGACGAGCCTCACGCCAGCCAAGTCGCATGGAACATGATCGGCTACATCTTCACCGCCGTGATGATCAAGGTTGGCAGTCGCCCCACAGAATTGAACGACATGGTTGACCAGTTCACGAGCGAACCAGCGGAACCGCTGTCCGACTTTGAATACAAGTCGATGAACACGTTCTTCCAAGGGGAGCGAGTGATAGGGTCGGATGCCTAAGCAATACCAAACGCTCAAGCATCACAACGGAAATTTGCTGACCGCCGTCGACTTGGAAACGACGGGTACTGACCCGGAAGTCCACGACATCATCCAGATCGGAATTCAACCACTCACGGTGAATTTCGATCCTCATCCCGACTTCGAACCATTCTACGTGAGTGTGCGACCTCTGAGACCAGAGAACGCCAACCCAATGGCTACCAGAGTCCACCACTTGGACATGGACCATTTGGTCAAGTACGCAGCTCACCCGGACGACGTCGAAACGGCTCTCGTGGACTACTTCGGCGAGCTACCGTTGGCGTTCAATCGACGCCTGATTCCAGTCGCCCACAACGGTAGTTTTGAGAAGTTGTTTCTCACGAAGTGGCTCGGCGTCGAGCTGTACGATCGAATGTTCCTAGGGGTGATCCGCGACAGTCAAATCGCAGCAACGTACATCAACGACCACGCTGCAACACAAGGACGTGACGTGCCGTTTGAAAAAGTCACTCTTGAATATCTGTGTGACTATTTCGGAATTGAAAACCTGAACCCTCACGACGCACTGAGCGATGCCATCGCGGGTGCTCGACTTTATCACCGACTCACGCAGATGGACGTACTCTTATGAAATTTGACGAAGTGCTCGACACACACCGAAGGTTCAAGAACGCCGAGGTCTCGAAGAAACCTCACGTATATGTAGCTGGGAAGATGCGTTTTCAACCAGAGTTCAACTTCCCGGCGTTCTTCGAAGCCGAGGCTGAACTACGGGCTCAGGGCTTCGAAGTGTTCAATCCGGCTCGTCAGGACATAGAGAACGGATTCGATCCAAAGGGAATGACCGGGCACGAAGACTTGGACGAACTCGGCTTCGACCTACGTGAAGCTCTGGGTGGTGATGTGGTGTGGATCGCCTTGCGTGCGGACGCGATCTACATGCTCGAAGGCTGGTCGAAGTCCTCGGGGGCGACCGCTGAACACGCACTGGCAAGAGCACTTGGACTGACGATTTTGGGGGCTGCGGCATGAGCGAAAGAATAAACTTATCGCCTGTCCGTCAGCGATTCATGTATGATCACACAGGCGAAGTTGTGATCTGACTGCCTGCATTTCCATACTACGATCGACGTCGATATGACAACCAACCAATCGAAAAGAAATCGCTTCAGTTTCACGCTAAAAAGCCTGCTATTGCTAATGCTAGTGGCCGGTGTTGGGCTGGGCTGGAAGGTAGAAAAGGCGAGGAAGCAGCGACAAGCAGTTGCTTGGATTAAGCGAAACGGCGGATACGTCGTCTATACACACCGTCTGGGTCTGACTGAGGACGCGGACCAATTTGTCGTCGACACCCTCGGAAATGATTTCTTCAACGACGTAGTTGAAATCCACTTCGTACCAAGAGTAGAGTTTTCCGGCGACTTGTCTGCACTGAGCCCGTTGACGAGTGTCAAAAAGCTTTCAATAGCGAGAAGTGCCCAAGTCGATCTATCACCATTGTCGAATATGACAACGCTCGAATCTTTGGATCTTCGAGAATCCAGAGTCAGTGATTTGGCACCGCTGGCAGTAATGCATCGGCTGACGACCCTCAATCTTCAACAGACTGACGTCAGTGATCTGTCGCCATTGAAAGGGTTGGCAAAGCTAACGGAGCTGAATGTTGGAGGCACCCAAGTTAGCGACCTGTCCCCACTAGCAGAACTTACAGAGCTACGTGAATTGCAGCTTGGTGGCACGAAAGTCTCGAACTTGACACCGTTGCAGGATATCAAGAGCCTAGAGACTCTGCAGTTAGCGGGTACAGGTGTTCGCGATCTGTCGACGCTCAGCAATCTCAATCGGCTAAGTCGTTTAAGAATCGCATACACTCAAATTGATGATCTATCACCGTTGGCAAAGTTGACGGGACTCAAGATCCTCGATCTGGAATCCACGCCCGTCCGTGACTTGCGGCCTCTGAGCAGTTTGAAAGGCTTAGAGTACTTGTCTGTCTTCCGCACGCCGGTGAACAACGTGTCGGCCTTGGCGGGCATGACCAAACTAGGCTTTCTACGACTGTCAGGGACGAAGGTAAGCGACCTAGGTCCCATAGCTGGGCTGACCGGTCTGAAGAAACTGAGTTTCGGGGATACACCAGTGAGCGATCTTTCACCGGTGATGGAAATGACTTGGCTCACAGACGTCAACGTTGAAAAGACCCCTGCAAGCGAAGCCGATATTGCAGCACTCCAAAAAGCTCTTCCCGAATGCAACGTTAGAACGAATGAAGGTGTGTCGCGGTACACAGAAACGGCGACCGAGTGATCAAGTACAAAAGCTTCAAGATCGAACAGGCAACGGATCAAATCTGGCCAGATGAGGTCCGAAACAAGTGGCTCGGCATGATCGACGCCACGATTAACTACCGCTACATCAAGCGTCGATACGTCACGCCGGATGGGACGCTCGTCGACCGATGTGGAGACGACGTCTGGTTCGACTCGCCCGACGACGTGAGGGCAGCTATCGACAAATACTTCTAAGAGGAACAGCTAGTGAACACACTCGAATATCAACACCAAGCCGGTATCACAGCGACTTACGAAACCCTCGTGAGCTACCCAAGTCTGGGGCTATCCGACGAGATTGGCAAACTTCTGGGCGACTTGTCTGTTCAGGACAGTCCCAACATTCTAAAGCGGTCCGGTTGTGTACTTTGTTACCTCACGATGTTGTGTGACGACTTGGGACAGTCCCTACGTGAGGTCGCAGGTTTGGACTTTGATCAGATTCAATCGATTGAAGCACCAACTATCGTGCTCATCCGCGTGACTTCGCAACTCTGCGGCGTGGCTCAGACCTACATCGGGGATGAGACCTTCAAACGAGGCGAGTTCAAGTCGTGTGTCTTTATCATGCTGCAAGCTCTCGCCACGATTGCGAAGGACAATGACTCGACTCTATCTCACGTGGCTCAGATGAACTTGGAGAAAGCATGGAAGAAGATGACTTGATGTGGTCCGTAGTGGGGCTACTTGCTGTTTTGGTGTCGCTGGCGGGGACTGCGATCTCGTTCGTATTGATGCGTCTCATGTTGGGAGGACCATGACTTGAAAGCATTTGCTGCTTACTTTCTTCCCATCACGGGACAAGGTCATCAGCTTGACCGACTATCTGAGTTCGTAGACAAACCAATCGTCGTGAACTCATTTCTCTGGCCAGAATGCAACCACCGAATTCACGGTGTCTTCAAAGACGAACTGGTCTGCCTGTGCACGGCTGACGAAGCTGACGTCTCAGGCGAAGTGGTCACACCTGAAGTTTGTCTGGGGTGTGAAGTGCGGTGTGGGAGACTGAGTGCATGACGAACAACGAAGAAAAGCCCAGTTACCTTGAAGGTAGCTGGGCTTTTGGTTTAGCGATGGCGAAGTTTGCCTTTTCGGGATTCGCGACGGCAAGCAAACAAGAGCGACTTGAACGTCTTCAGATCTGCCAAGTCTGCCCGCTGCGATCCGGACGGCGGTGTCTCAAGTGCGGGTGCTTCATTGGTCCCAAGGCTCACGTCCAAGTGTCCGAATGCCCGTACAAGATGTGGCGGATGGACTTGATCCGAAAAAAGGTTCGAGAGAACGTTGAGTTCACGCGATCGATGTTGTTTGAAGCGATCGCCGGCACTCGTCTACATGGAGTGCTAACTAAGAAGTCGGTACCTACGCCGAAGCTCGAAGTGATCGTGAATCCAAAGAGCTTCCGAGATGTCCCGTGCCGAGCACGCGTGAACGGGGTGTGTTGTCATCGTACGTGCGAACTATTTCGACAGAAGGTTGAGCCTTCAGATTGCGGAAAATGTCCTATGCGTCAAGAGTAGTCGACTGATATTACATTGTTTAAAATGTCGGTATGAAAACACTTACGAAACACCTGACATCCAAGTCAGCAGAAGAATTGCAACAGCAAATTGAGATGACATCCGTTACTCACGAACCGGCGTCGGTAATCTGTGAGCAAGGCGTGTGGCACGCCTTCATGAGACCGACCCCACTCAGGACTCTGCATGACATTACCGAATCCGTCACGTTAATACTCAAAAACTACCAAGATTACCCCACGTGTCATGACTACGAAGAGTTGCGACACTTACTGGAAGAAATCCGCGACCGACTACCACTTTCCACAAGGACACGCGACAAGCAAGAGCTTCGTCTTAGCCCAGATGTTGCACCAGCAGACGCTGCATCGTCGCCCTCTTCGTAGAGGACAACCGTTGCAGATAGCTCGCCTGATTCGAACAGTCTGGTAGCTCGCGAACAACGTTTTACTACCCGTCTCGACGGCTCGCTTGATAGCGTCCGCCCAGCCGAACGGATGCGACGTGAAATCAAACTTCATATTGCCAACTGATTCCTAGTGAGGTTGGTCCGGCTGAGGTTGGAACGGTTCGACCCGGCGTGGTCACGTATCGACCACCGGGGACGCTGATACCGCTCGGGGTTCCGAACTCACCACGGTCCCAGTTCCAAGTAGCTCTACACTCAGCGAGTGGGTTGGACTCACACCCACGGTACTTCCCTATCAAGACTTCCAGATAAGGGACGTTGAAGCTCTCGATGTTCGCTGATATTGGTCCGGCGAACGACACTTGTGGACCAGAGCCACCGGCGATGGAACCGATGGACGCCCATCCTTGATCCACAAGGGTGTCTAGTTCGCCGGCCTTTGACCGGATCTCGTCTTCTTTCGCTGCGATCTCAGCATCAATCACAGCTGGGTCTTCACCGTCGTCTACACGGTCTTGCTTGCTCGCCGAGATGGAACAAAGCTCGCCGCCCAAAGTGTCTATCTCACTAAGCTTCCCCGTGACCTCAGCAGCGTGAGTTAGCCACAACGCCATAGCGTTGTTATCGCTCGAAGTCTGGGGGTCGAAACTGATGGACTCAAACCCGGTTTCATACGTCGGACAAGCACCCGACCCACCTTCACAACAGGCTCCTTCATCGATCGCTGCCTGTATCTCATCAATCATCGCCTGCGACCAAAGGTCGGGCACATCCTCGAAGCTGTTGTCCTCACACACTTCTACCAGTGCTGTGTGAACGTCTTCGATGTCTGACTTAGCCCAGCGGTGACACTCGTCAACCTCTTCCAACGGGTCACCGTCACACTCAGCCAACAAGGCGTTCACCTGTGTGATAATGTCGTTCCAGTCTGTTCGCGAGTAGCCCATTACTTCTCTTCCCAGATGTTGTCAGCGAGTCCCCATTCGATCGCCTCGTCCGCAGTGAAGTAGAAGTCATGCGGCTTCTTTGCTCGCGTGTTCCACCAACGCACGTCTTTACATGAGTGCTTCGCTAGAAGCTCGACCCATTGCTGATTCACACGCGAGTGCTGATCGAAGTCAACCTTCAATGCGGTTCCTCGTCCGTCCAGCTCACACGACCAATCGTGGTGCATCAGGCTCACGTGAGGTGCGACCCATCTGTGTCCCGGCTCGCCAAGAGCCAGTAGCAACGGAGCGGCACTCATGCACTTGCCGTAAGCGAACGTGTGGACTGGGCACTTGATCGTCCGAATGATGTCGTAGATCCCGAGAGCCTCATAGATCTCACCGCCGTAGGATGAGATGAAGATCTCTACTGGCTCTGACGCAGACTCAGTCTCCATCAGATAGAGCCCACGGACTGCTGCTCCGATGCTATCCCCGTCGATATCTGAATCGAGAAACACACGGCGGTTGGGCACGTCGATACCGTGCTCGAAGTATGATTCCAACCACTCTTTGTCGAACACTAGGCATCGTCTTGAAGGAATGCAGTACCAGCACCGAACTTGCCGCCGTTTTCGTCATACTTGAAGTCAAACTCAGCTGAGTTGGTTCCGTCACTGAGCTTGGCGGCTGTGTCTATTTCCAAGAGACCGTCTGCGATCTGCTTGAACACACTGTCAAGAGTTGCCTCGGTGTCGTTCTCAGAATCAGTAATCAACGTGGTTCTGATGTCGATCGAAGTGTTACCCGTTGGGATCGGGGGTAGTTCCAAAGCCGGGAATGGGTCCACATAGTTCAGGTCGAGATCCAGATTCGGGTCATCGACGCTCTGGACGTTTGCAAACACGCCGTCGAGGATCGGTTCCTGCGGGGTGAAGTCGTCAGAGACGTCTGTTGGTCCTCGGTCAGATTGAGGTCCGTACACTACGTTAGGACCACCCACGAAGACTGACCCGCCCGTCTCTACAACCGACGTATCACCAATGGGCAGATCACCTGTGGCGTTCGCACCGATACCCGAACCACCCGCGTGAACTTCGTCACCTGCGATCGGGTACGTCACACCAGACGCGGCACTTGGCCAGAACAATGGATAGGCGGTCATCTCGCCGGTACGCACTGGAACCAGACAAGTGACACGCACCGATCGTCGGGCTGAGTCATAAACAGCTTCCTCCACGATCGCCTTCACGGAACTGTTCGCCACGTAGTCCGGAAGATCCAACAAGACGGTGTCGAATGGTTCAAGTTGCAACAAGTGCATGAAACCATCGAACGAGATTCGCTTGTAGGAATTCGATAGGCGTATCGTCCAGAAAGCCATTGCTTTTTGAATAATGTCGGGCTGGTTGTGGGTGAACCAATCGATCGTCTCTTCCTTGGTGCCGTACTTGTCGATGTTGTTCCTCTGAACGATCTTCTGAGGTTCTTCTTCCGCTTCGCTAAGTCTCCATTCAGCAATCATCTTTGTGACCAGATCTTCGGTCACGCCTGTGGTGACCTCTACCGACCCGAAACGAAAGTCGCTCGTTGTAATCGTCAGGTCTGAAGACGGCTCAACGGGTAGATACTTCAGAAAGAAGACGCCGTTGCGAACCCACAAGGCGAGTCGGTTCAGAAAGGCAATGTCCTTCAGGAGATCAACCGTGTTCACACGGGTGAGAATCGCCATGTTGTTTCCGAGAACCTTTCCCCCGTTGTCGAGAGAGGTCTTCACGGAATCGAAGGACGTCGAGTCATATGTAAGGCTCGTGTAGTTGTCGATGATGTATTCAAGGATATCCACCGGGTTGGGACCGATCGTGGACTCAAAGGACACGTAGATCTGATCCGACCAGCCTTGATTCTCGATTGTGCTCAGGGGTTTGGTGGTCGTCACCTGAACAGCGGTTACCGACCCATATTGTTTCGTCTCAACCGTATACAGAGATTCGGGCACGTGCGTGAGGGTTCGCTCACCATTGAAGGTCTTGAAAGCCTTTACCGCCAAGACTTCGCCGGGTGTGATCGAGGCAATGAACGTGATTGGTTCGTCACCATCGATCGAGACTCTCGCACCCGCATTGGCGTAGAAGTGCTGAAGGATGTTGCCACCGGTAGGGCGGCTGGTCTTGGGTACGGTGCACACGATGAACCCGCGACGGCGGATCTGATCTGGGTCACCTTGATTTACCTTGAAGTCACCAGTACCGTCCGGCACATCCATGGAGAAATCGAAGTACTGGGAAGGTGTCGGTGTTTCACACCGTGCACTCGTTATGTTGTTCGACTTTTCAACCGCAGCTGACTCATTCTCGGGGTGCACACGTGAGCTGATCGTGAACTGATCATCGTCAAACGTACCCGTGAACAAACCGCCGTTGATGTTCAGTCGAATCGGCACACCTTGCGGGAAGTCTTCACCACCGAGAATGCGAACCGGATTGCAACCCTCGCCTTTAGATTCCGCATTCGCAAGTGTGTCAGCTCGTTTGGTTGCGGCACACAGTTCCTGACTCGATTTCGAATTCACGGCGTTCGCAATGCTCACGCGGATCTGATTCGCTTGTTCCTGAAGCTGTAGTGCCTTAGAGGCGTTGCGAGTGCTGAAGATCGCCTGTCCTTTGTTGAGGAGAGAGATCTGCTCGAATGCCTGAAGAATGGATGCACCGAGCCCGCAGTCATCACCACCCAGTGGAGCACTCGTGTGGGCGTCTTTGCCACTGAGGATACCCACAGGACAGAGTGTGGTGCCCGTAACGGCGTTGTTGATCTGGAGAGCGGGCACGTCCAGTTCTTTACCGAAGATACTCGGCCATGGACGACCCACGAGGTTGCTGGGGAGGTATGGGAATTGACCTTCCTCAGCACTGAACCCAAATTCCCGGTCTTCGAGCTGAGACACGGCTGAGAGGGTGAACGATCGATCAGCTTCTTTCCATGATATGGGTGACGAAGCCTTCCCTGAGAAGACGAGAAACTTGTCATCTAGGTCGAGACCCTCGAACCACTGGTAAACGCGAACGTCGACTTCGTGAATCTCTTGTGTGTTGAATATCGCCTTGATTGAGCCATCGGTGTCATTGAGACGCATCGAGACTTCGTCAGCGAAGTTAGAGTTGGTCACGTCAAGCGTGCTGTCCAACCCGCCCAATTCGAGAATCTTCGCTGGTATGTTCTCTACGGCTTTGTCGGCGTAAGAAACGGTCCCACCGTTTCCCCAATCGATTTCAACGATGTTGACTGGTTCCGTACCAAGCTTCTGGTTCAGAACCGTTAGTGCGTTGGCTGAGAGAGTTCTCAAATTGCTTTACCTTCAAACTCCAACGACACGGAAACCTTCTCGTTCGCCACGCTCTGCGTGAGTGACTCCTGACCACGACCACTCACGTCAAACTCAAATGGGTTGTTGGTCAGGTTGCCCTGCCATTTGTCGCCGTTGTGGTCGGTGACCTGTACAAGAGCAGAGTGGTAGGACTTGATGAAGGCACGTAGTTCCAAGCCTTTCTCACGTGCAAGAAGAAACTGCCAAATCATCTCCACGCTTCCACCGTGATCCTTCACGTACGAGTAGCGTGTCCCGTCTTGTGCGTATTCAATCGCTACCTCAGCTGTGAGTGCCTTGGAGTTCGAGAATCGGGGTGACGGGAGAATCGTGGTCGCCTGAAGTGCCGGAAATGGGGCTGCTAGCTCGAAGCTCATGAGGAATCCGTAAAGAGGGTGTCACCAGATCGACGAAGAGAAACTAGGCGAATGGATTCGCCAGTCCACAGAGGCGGCTTGCGGGCACTCCTACCGCAAGTCGTTTTTTTGTTTACACGTAGGCTCCGTGCACTAAGTAGAATCCCAACGTCCACTCAGTTCGCTTTAAGGCACGTCAGATGCAAGTCAAGCTTCGAACGGTCTTCCTGTTGTGCGTTTATGCTTCGTTGTGTTGCCTTGTCTACATCTACCCGAGTCTCTGGGTTGGTACCTTGGTCCTTGTAGCGACGATGTTGCTAATTGCGGTAGTCACGGCTCGTGGTTTTGGGGGTCCTGATTGGTTCGCCCGAGGTTTCTCAATAGCGGCGTGGTCTTGGCTAGTATTGAGTCTCGGTTTCTATGGAGAGACAAAGAATGACATCAACGGTCGAGAGATGCTTCAAGCGACCTATAGGTTTGTGAACCTATTCAGAGAGAACCCTGATTCTGTTGCGATACGGAAACCGTCCAGCGAGCGGCCGAAACTCAGATATGGCACTTACATGTTTTCACTACACGGGTCTGGACAAAATGGGACATTTCAAGATACCCCACCCGTCCCCTCATTCATGAACGCACTCCGACTGGTGGCGTGTCTTACATCTCTGGTCTTTGGGACCATCGTAGGTGCAATATCCCACTTCATTCACCAATTTAGGGCAGTCAAACCAGCTCACCCTGAAACTCGAAGCTGATTGTGAATCCGTAGCAACCTCGTGAGTCACGAGTCTTGGGGTTTTGTACCTCCGAGATCACGCCTGTCCATAGTCTGTCTTCGTGGTCGATGAGTCGAATCTCAAGACCAAGATGGTCTTTCATGAATTGCTGAATCTCATCAGCTTTCTCATTCTTCAGACCACTGAACGAAACGATTAGCATTTCTACTTCTGGCCATGTGGGATCAGAGAAGATGATCAGATCGCCGCCACGGGTCTGGTGGTTCACGCGATTGAAACTCAACCGATCACGGTTCCCGAAACTCGGTTTCCGAATGATCACCTCGTCAGTGACTGTACCTGTTGATGGGAACTGAAGACGGAAACCACTTGTGACACCCGCTGCGGTGTATGACGAGGCAGGTGGTGAGGGTGCGTCCGGGTCGCTGTTTGTCCCGACGAACGGTGAGTAGGTACACTCAACGTTCGAGGCATCTACTACCAAACTAATCGCTTCGGATAACGACAGGTCGTCGGATGCGGCGGTGAGGTCGTAGTCTTGTGAAGCTGCTGACGTGTCCGAGAGCGAGAGAGTGTCAGACGCACGTGGTCCAGCGTCTTCAGTCGCCGATTCCGTGAGTGTTAGCGTGTCTTCTGCCGACGAAATTGGCTCGCCAGTCGAAGCATCAGTGAGCGACAAAGCGTCAGTCGCTGCGTTGCTCGACTCACTACCAACAGTACCCGATGCTGCGTCACCAAGACCTACTTCAACCTCCGTGACTGTGTTGGTCACGGGGTCGTATGTCTGTGCTGTCTCAACCGACTCATCAGTGGACGTCACCCCGATGTCTTGAGTTGAGTTGACTGCTTCGGATACCGATTCCGTATCAGCAGCCGTGACGAAGAACGTTGAGGTAGAAGTAGCCGAATCTGTCAGAACTAGTGTGTCGCGTGTGTCATCCGAGTGATCGGCGATCTCAGTCAGCACGAGTGTGTCGAAGGCGTCTGCCTCGACAGTGCCTTGTTCGGTGAGGGACAACGTGTCTGACGAGCCAACGGCTACAGGTCCAGCACCAATCGCTGATTCTGTCAGCGACAAGCTGTCACTGAGATCCAACCTGAGCGGACCAGCCGCACCTGCTAGATCCGTGAGCACGAGTGTGTCTGTTGAGTCACCCTCGACAGTCCCAGCCGTTTGACTAAGTTCCGTGAGGCTCACGGTGTCGCTTGCACTCACTGACTCAATGTCAGCTGAGGCGGACGACTCAGTCAGCGACAGACTATCGACAGCAGAGTCATTCGTCTGGGCTTCGGCACAGTCTTCAATAGACAAGGTGTCTGATGACGAGACAGCCACATCACAGGTGACGACGTTCGCTTCACTGAGTGTTGGTGAATCCGTGGCATCACGGAAGAACTCATTTGCACCACTCCCCGACGCACCATTGACGCCGGGCTGGGCAGTCTTTCCGATTATGGCTTTGCCAAGGACACCAGTGAAGCTCATCTATTCTTCCTTCCAACTCACGAGAGTGGTGCTGATGGCGTATCCATTACCGAAGTTGCTCATCGCAAAGCCAACACTGTCCAGATCCGTTAGCAGGTCGTTCTTCCCGTCCCGGCAGAACTCAATGAAGTTCACGCCATCGCTGGAGATCCGGAACACGAGATCCGTCGCTTCAAGTTCGATTTGCAACCACGTGTAGGGACAACCCCCGGACCAATATCGAATGTCATCGATCGTGGCGTTCACACCTGCGGTTGGTCCATCAATGTGCTGCACAATCAACTGCTGAGGTCCGTTCGAACAGTACTGTTGAAAGAAGTAGAAGTCGGTGTCGGAGTCATCTTGGACGACCAAACCCATAGTTGGGAAGTCGCCGTTGTCCGTCAGCAAGTTCGGTGCAAACGCTGCTGTGACTTTCCAAGTTGAACCAGACGGGGCGGCTTTGGTCAGCAGGCTCACGCTGTCCGAACTGGCTTGGGAGTCCTTTTCAAACAGGATGCCACCACCTACGGTGTCCGTCGCTGTTGCAGACCCAAAGTTCTGTTCGGTGAAGCTGGACTTGGTAAGGACATTACCGCTCTTGTCTGTTAGCGTGTAAGCCGGATGTCCTCCAAGTTGAGGATTGGCGAAGTCACGTATGTATTCCGAGATGCTTCCGGCAGTAAGTACCAGAGCGACGGGAGCACTTGAAGCGTGTGTGACCGCTGTTGTGTCTTCATGCCCGCGAGTGACGGTGAAGGTTGTTCCCGACACATCCGTGACCAACATGATCTCATCTTCCACGAGCACGCGGAACTGACCACTCGATGGGAAGGTGGCGGCTGAGGCAACCGTTAGCGTTGTCTGAACATTCGTCATTGATGACGCGAGTGTTGACTCAGCAGCGTTTGCAAATCTTTCTTGAGACATAGTTCATCCCTTTACGAAAATGGGCTGAGTGACAAACCGAAATCGATCACTCAGCCCGACCAAGAGAGAATTCCTATGCGTTGACCGTGTAGGTCACCTTGAGTGTATCGGCGTTCGCAACGCTGCGATCACCCCCAGTGAACAACGTCGCTGCCCACAACGTGTTGCCAGAAGCTGTTGAATCACTCTTCGTTTGAGCATTGGTACCGCCAGCAAGGAACAACCCTTTCACGGTTCCCGAGCCGGTGATGTCGAACGAGACAACGGTTCCGTTGGTGATTGATTGACTCGATGCAGCTCCCTCGGTCCACTCTGGACGAGTGACAGCGGAGTCGCTGTTTGCTGGGTCAGTGTAGGAAGCGAATTCGCCCCATCCATTCGCTGCGTCGATTCCGTCGTATGTGTCAGTCGCTGCGATCGCACTGAACGAAGCGTTGTCCACCAGACCGATGTACCACGTTGAGATCTGGGTTGCCCCGTTGAACATGATATTCAACAGACTGTTCTTACCTTCGTTCGTGATCGTGTTCGGTACTGGTTCGCTGTGAATCAGTTTCCCGTCACGCCAGTGTTCGAGGTGGAATTCACCCCTCAACGGTTGGGCATCTTCGGCAGCTGGTTTCTGTTCGAGAGACGCGGTTGCCCCTTGGGCTTGTCGTGCTTTATCAGATGCACTCATTTGTGTTCCTTGTTTGTCGAGAACCGACATGAAAAGACCGGGAACCGGTCGGTTGTTAAATGGCACAGAGTGTGCTACTGATGTTGGTGACTAACGCCTAAGTCGCACCGTACCTTTGCGAATCTCAGAGTTGATGATCCGTGCAATGGCTCGTCCGTCCATCTGGGCACTGCCACTTGATTGCATACTCACGTTGATATCACCAACGCTTACAGTCCCGCCCGAGTTTCGAAACACGGGTCGTTGACCTGCGTTCAAAGCTTGAATCTGACTGAAGAATCGTTGAGTAGATCGAGAGTTGATCACACTCTCGCCGGGAGCAAGCATAGCTGGAACGGTATCCACACCACGTGCGAACCCACCCGACGCAAATCGTTGGACGCCTGTTGTTCCGGCGAAGTTTGGTTGAACAGTACCGGTGCCAATTCCTATTCCTTGAACAGCTTGAGCACCGGCTTCAAGATCAATGCGGAACTTCCGCCCAGACTCAACCAGACTACTACCCGTGATGCGAAGTATTTCCAGATCAGACTGGGACACTTCAGGTAGTTTCACATCAGATAGGTTTCGGAACTCGTTCACGAGCCCTACCAGAGTTGTGCTGAGTTCGTTGAACTGTTTCGGATCAGTAAACAACTCTCCAGATGAGCCACTTCGATTCAGTTCCTGAAGAGTTTCAACAAGCGGTCCCAGCCCTTCTCGTACTTGTTCGAACGACAGGTTCGGAATTTGTCGCAACTCGGCGGACTTGTCCGTGATTGCAGAGATTTGGTCAATAATAGCTTGACCACGATCGGTGATCCGGTCTGAGGGGATCGACTCGACGATACCCTGAAGCTGGGTCTCTGTTTGGATTAATCCCGACAACAGTCCTTCTTGCTTCTGAACGGCTTCATTCAGCTCGGCGACTCGGGTTGCAGCGGCGTCCGCTGTTTCCTGAGTCTGTCGACTGCCTTGCTCGACGTCAGAAACGTTACTAGGTTCTGTGAAGGTGCCGCCTGAAAGTTCCGCTATCTTTCGTTGCAGTTCAAGCTCGTTGTTGAATGCCAGATTCACCGAGACCTTCAAACCCCTGAGTTGGTCTTCCAAGGCACGGCGGTTTGCAACCACATTCACACGTAGTTGATCACCGCTCAGGGACTCTTGCAACTGTGCGGCAATCGTCGTGAGGTTCAAAGCTTGAGCTACATCGAGACCTTGAAGTCCTTGCTCAGTAATCTCAGCGATAGCTGACGATACCCGTTCGGCTCTTCGGCGTTGCTCTGACTCGGAGAGCTGACCACCATTGGCACTCACGTTACTTATATTATCGTTGATGATCTTGATCTGATCCTTCAGATTCTCATTGATCGCCTGTTGAGTCGCCTGCTCATCACGTAGCCCGCTCTGACGTTGACGGAGCGTTCCAGATCGTAGTTGCTCAAGTCGGATGCGTCGATTCTCGATCGCTTCCAGTTCTCGTACAGCACGTGCTTCCGCAGCGACGTCATCGCCTGCAACTTGCTGGGCACGTTGAGCAGTCGCAAGAGCACGGTCGAATTGAGCTTCGGCGAGTTCTGCGGCTTCCTCATTTCCCGACTGGAAAGCTCTTCGTAGAGCAATTTCCGCTTGCCGAGCTTGCGAGGTGGCACGCTCGGATAGCCGGAAGGCTTGTTGAGCTTCACTGAACCCTTCGTTCTCTCGATCGAATTGTCGGTCGTCTTGGGTTTGCAACAACCCTCGAACTGTCGAGTTTGAGTCTTCGATCTGTCGATTACTCGACGTGATCGCATCAGCAATGCCTTTGACGAGTTCTCGACGAGCAGTAGCTATCGTCTGTAGCGTTGATTGGGTGTCATTTACGAGTTTGGCGTTAGCTGCCAGAACCGTTTCATCAGTGAACGGGCTGTTGGCAAGGAACGCCTCACGTGTCTCTTGGAATGACTTGGTCGACTCTTCTTTCAGGATTTCACGCTGTAATAGTATTTCCTGCGTGAACTTCTTCTCTGCCTCGATACCCGCTTGAAGTTGGTCTTCTAGACCTTTCAGGAATGACTCGGCACGTTGTCGTGCTAGGTCCTCTGAGGCTGCATTTAGAGCCACCAATGCCGACGCGAGTGTACCAGCCGCAATCGCCGCCGCACCCAACGGGGTGAGGGCTGTTGCAAGTGCAACCAGTTTGGCACCTACGGCGAGAGTTCCCAACGCACCTCCGAGTACAACTACACCCTTCCCGAGTGCCAGTACTACGGGCACACTTGACTGGATTGTATCTCGGAAAGCTCGAAACTCTTCGTCAGAGCCGCGAAGGTCGGCAATGACTTTCACGATCTCGTTCCCGAAATCGGACACGAACACGTTCTTGAGTTCGTTCAGTGACTTCGTGACTTGCTCGGCGTCAGTGCTGATGACTGTGGCGAAGTTTCTCTCGTTGTCCGATGCCGAGAAGTTGCTTGCTTCCTCAATGTTCCTCAACGTTCGAGCGAGGTTCTCGTTCGTCGTACCGAGCACACCGCCACTGGCACGGATGTTCTTGAACAGGTCGTTGAATTTCTCGCTTGAACCACCCGCAGCGTCAGCCAGTCGCTGAAGGAATTGGGCAAATCCGAAAGCCTCAATACCTGCCTTGGCGTTTTCTACTCCTAGCTCTTGGAATGTCGCCTTGAGTGCCTCAGAAGGTTTGTTCAGTGAGTTGAAGATACCTCGGAGCTGAGTCGCCGCACGTGCCGTGCTAATACCTGATTCGGTGATACCCGCGAGTGAACCGGTCACCTCTTCCAAGTCAACGCCCAACTGACGGGCTGGTTCCCCAATGACGCCGAAGGAGTTCGCCAATTCAGGAGCCGTGATTCGACCACGGTCGATCGCACTGAAGAACACCGCACTCACGCGAGCCGCTTCTTCTGCGGGTAGTTTGTATGCTCGTAACGCACCAGAGATCAGGTCAACCGATTCGGCGAATGTTGAGTTGGTAGTTCTGGCGAGCTTACCGGCTTCAATCGTGGCTTGCACGGTGCCGTTGTAAGTGCCGAGTTGGTTCGACAGTGCGTTGTACAAAGCCTCAGCTGATTCCAGCTGATCGATATTCAACGAATCACTGATCTCGCGTACCGAGCCACTGATCTGCTCAAATGTTGCCCCATCGGCAATCGTACTAATTACCGAGAACTGTTTCTGAAGTTCGATTGCTTCGGAAACAGAATCTTGTAAACCACGTTTGACCGAACCAAATGTACTCACGACAAGTTGCGTGCTGATTACTCGTCCGATCGTAGCGAACGAGACTCGTAGGTCAGCGGATGCGGTCGTGGCGTCACGTGTTTGTCGGGTCAGAGCAAAGACGGAGCGTGTAGTTCTATCAACGCCTGCTGTGGCTTGTTGGCTGTCTCTCGCGAGTCGGGATAATCCACGACCAGACCCAACTTGATTCAACCCGTCTGCAACTTGCTTCACACCCGTGGCGAGCTGCCCGGTTGCTCCCAGACTCTGAGCTGCATTACGGTTGTACGTCGCAGTGGTACGACTGACAGACCTCAGACGCTTCTGGTAGTTGGCAAGAGCCTCGTCCAGATTTCGGAGATTGTTGATCGCGGCAGTTGCCTCGATCAGATACTCTTGCTCAATTCGGTCGGTCATTGACTCACCGTGATTGTCGAGATTAGCGACGTTGGTATGGGTGGAACAAAGTCGTCAATCACGGACTGAGCAGCGTTGTTCGCCAATTCCTGAAAGTTGTATGGACCCGGCTGTTTCAAGCGTGAGAACAACGTTGGGTCAGGAGAGGAGTTGGCGTCGAATTGTTCGTTGTAGACAAGGTGGGCGAGATCCGTCTCATACGTGAACGAGAACCGCAGACTGTTTGTGTCTGTGGTTACGTCACCTTTAGAGGAATCGATCCCGTCCCGAACTCGATTAGGTCCGGTCTTCGACGGCGAGATTGGGAATCTGACCCCCAGCTCGTTTGCGAGCTTGGCGAAAGTTCCTCGGGAAGCACCCGACCAAACAGGTATCACGCTGGTTGCAGTCTCCAACCAAGTCACGCCAGCTTCATGAATGGTGCTGGAGGCTCGTGCAATGAGTTCAGCACGGTAGCTCGCGATGTCGATACGAGCGGATTGCAGACGAGCCTGTATCTTGAACATGGTCTAGATCCTGAACGCTTCCAGACGTTGTGACTCTTCATGCTCACGTGCTTGGTCATAAACCATTAGACGAGCTTGAGTCATAGGGCTGAGATCCTCCCAACTGTCTTTGACGTTGGGTGGTCTTATTCCGAAACGCTCACAGGCTCGATAGATGGCGAAGAGCTGTCGTCGGTGGGGAGGGAAGTTGTAGTTTCTTGCAACACCTTCTGCTCCCCACGCAAAAAATCCTCACGTGCCTGATCCAGCAAGTCTTCGCTGAGTTGATTGACTTCGCTGATCTTTCGGATGAGTTTGTTGATCTCAACAACAGTGAGACCCGCGTCCTTCATCTCGTCACGCCACCGCACCCAAGTCTTTGGTTTTTCCATATCGAGAGTTTCCCACTCGATATCATTTTCCGGAATGGTCAGGGAAGCGACTACCATGAACGCAGACTTACGAAGTAACCAATTCTCAATGGCTTGCTTGTAACCTTCGTCTTCGAAGTTCTTCTCTGCACCGGAAGCTTTCCGGACGACGGGTGGTTCAGGGGGTGGGTTTCCTTTCTCCCAATCTTCCCATTCATCGTCCAGAGCCTGAACCCAAAATGCGATCGGTTCTTCAGTACCACGTGGGAAAACGATCACGTCTTTGTGACGTCCGCCTTCCATCTTCTTGCCGTTAAGTTTCATTGTATGGTTCTCTCTTGGTTGGTTTTCGTTTAGCCGCGAGTCACGGTTGGCTCGACAGCCTTACAGATACCGGTGACGGACATAGTTGCCGCACTCAGGTCGGGGTTGATCGTTTGACGTCGGAAGTCGGGGAAGACAAACGTCTCTGCTTGTTTCGTACCGCACGAAGGTGTGTGCACGATAACCAAGTCGACGGCATACGGTTCGCAGTCGTCGGCACCCGCCGTGACCCATTCCGACGCACCGCCAACACCTTTGAATGCGTCCACTGGTGACGTGTCTTCACTCGTACCGGTCGTATATGACTCAAATACGAATGCAAGGTTGACGGTCATCGCTTGATCGTCGCCGTCCGTGATAGTGCCCGTTTCAAGATCACCACGTTCGAGTTCGATCTCGTACTCAGAATTTTCTGACCAGCTCACGTTCCCCTCACCGACTTTGATGTCGACTTGGATAGGTGCGAACGTGATTACTGCGTCATCCGCAACAGCACTCGCAAGAGCGGGTGTGAATTCGATGTTGGTCGTAATGTCCGATGCTTCAGTCTTACCCGTGACCGTATGTACCGGCGAACCTGTTTCACCAGCGACGGTAAACCGAGCACCAACGGGGACTGCTGTAGCAGCTGCGGTCCCGTAACGGGTGAGAGCTACACCATCGATATCGATGTCAGTCTCGCCACCGGCAAGAGATGCCTCATTCACGGCTGCGGAACCAGCCGTACCATCTCGCAGGGAGATTGTTGCGTCTTTGAGATTTAGTTTAGCTATGACTAGGTTCCTTTTAATTCGATCTCGTAGTTGGCAGATACCATGCCCTGCCTGAGTCGAGTGGTCGGATTGATTTCGCCGAAGTCGATGACGCGAACCGCGTTCGACCGGTCAGTAAGATTGTGAAGGCACCCAATTGATGTACCGTCATTGACTCCACCAACGCCGAGTTTCAGCACCTCAATGGGTGAACTCAGTCGTTTGTGGTATTTGCCCAAGAGCGAGTCGTAGAGGTACGGATCACGTGTTTCACCCATGACGCTCGCGACGAGAACATTCACGAAGACTCGTGAAAGATATATGTTCCCACTGAGCTGTCTGGTGTAGGGTCCGTTGAGTCGTATCTCGACTCGATCGGGAGCTTTGTTGAAACTGTCATGTCGATCGTTGATGCCTTCCACCAGATACGGAGTCTGGGCATCGGTCGCGACGGTGGATAGTTGTGTACCGACTGAGGCATGTATCCAACGCCGCCAATTCTCATCAGCTGCCATCGGCACCCTCCGTCAGAAACAGAACATCACGTGACTTCATGTCGTGGTCTTGAGAGAAGACGTCAGCCTTCTGACGGTGTCCCACGATGATGTAGACACGTTCTTCGTCAACGCTCGTCCACTGGTGAATCTGGTACTTTTCATCCTTGTAGGTGAACCAGTCATCCTGACTCAGTTCCAGATCCGGGATGTCCTCTTGGTGGACAATGAATACTCGGGTTTCTCGGTCGAAGTAGCCACCGTAGACAAACTCTCTGGCGGCTCCAATCTTCGATATGGTTTGCTCAACACGTCTGGACGACTGGCTGTTGAGTGGAATTACAAGAGCAACGCTGTACTTGGTTCTTTGTAACTCACGTGAGCCTGTTTCCAGATCCACAGTTGATCCGCCGAACTTGTAGATGTCGAGTGGTCCCACGCCCAGGTGGCGTTTCAACTGGTAGAGGGACAGATCCAACATCTTCTGGCGTTGTTTGTTGAATCGGACCATTGGCTATTCTCCTATAGATACGTAGCCCGGCACCAATCTGCCGGGCTACGTGGTTGGGGAGACTAGCCAAGAATGAGCGTACCCATTTGGTCGTTCAGCATCGCCAAGCCGGCGAGCACGTCGACGGTCACCCGTGTACCCTGCTTTTTCGAGTCGTACTGCATTGTGACGCGTAGCCCCATATTGTCACTCACGGCAACGTGCGAATCGACGCCCAAGACCGATCGTGGTGCGACGAGAGGGCGAGTCACCAGAGCGATCGAATCCCGATGGAAGCCCACATTGAAGACACCTGCAGGTCCGGGAAACACCGATGCGTTGTCGGTAAGCTCCGCCTCAAGAGGGCGATCCAGCAGGATGCTGGTAGATGTCGCGGAGACAGCAGTGGCTTCAACAATCGTATAGACCTTTCGGCTTACACCGGTCCCGATCGCAAGTAGCTGTCCGACTTGTGGACCCTTATTGGCTGTGTGCCCGTCAACAATGATGTCGTCCTCATGATCAACTGCATAAGTTCCGTTTGCGAGGCATGACCTGTACACGATGATCTCGGCACCTGCCGACGAGGCATACTTCTGCGCTTCGTTCAACGTGATACCAGTGGTGTTAGTCGTCCCAGTCGCAGCGGTTGCGTACTGTGGCTGATCGTTTCCCGAAATCGTGACCCATTCGCCGTCAACGACTTCATAGCCAGTGATCGTCACCGCTTCATCCGCCGTTTGTGCTTCAGCAGCCAACGCTCCTGTGACTGTTCCAGACACGGTATCTGTCGAACCATTTGTCACTGAAGCCATGTTGTTCGATTTGAATGTGTCAAACCCGAACAGCTCACCCAAGAACGCGTTTCGCAGTGCCGCATTCGCTTGATCACCGCTCTTGTCCGCACTCACCAGAAAGTCCGAATCAAGAAAGTGTGTGCGGCTGCGTGGGTTGAGTAGTAGACGCCTTTCCTCGTCCGGTACGTTTGCCAGATCGAATTTCTCGTTCGCTTCGATCACAGCTTGACGGGTGTTACTCGATGACAACCCGCCCAGCCTGCCAACGCGTTCAGAGGGTGTCTTTATGAACGCCTGAGTCGCAAACCCCGTTACTGCACGGTCGATTCCGCGCGCGATGGCACTTACCGCCTGCGGAAGATGCAATGCGACGAGATCCTTGGCATTCAGGGACCACTCCCGGTCTTTGATGATAAATGACGAGTAGATGTGTTGGTTGAGCGGAACGTTGATGCGTTCGGACGTCGCGTCCTGCTCTTCAACTTCGCCGGTGTCCTTCTTTCGGCGAATCCGAAAACTGTTTGGACGGTAGGTGTGGACGACGTCCCCAGCTTCGGCGACATCGTTTTCAAATGAACGATGCACCAAGTTCGCCATGGTGCTCTTTGATTCGAGCAACATCAGCCCAAGGTGTGACCAAAATTCTGGTTTCGTTGCGTTGTTGTCATTTCCGTCACCGTTGTCGTAACAAATTCGGACGGGCTGTATCAGTGTTTGGATCATATTGATTCCTGTAAGGGTTGGGTTAACGATAACCCCAGCGTTTTTGATCTATAGACCAAGGGCCGATGGGTCAGCCTCGTACTGCGCCTTAAACTGTGCATGAGTCATCTCTTCAATGTTCATGGGCTTGTTACCCGAGTTGACGCCCCCGGTAGCGTTTGTAGCTCCCACACCAGATTTGAGATTGCTCCTGAACAGGTTGCCGTACTTCTTCGGCAACTCCTTCATACGCGAGATCGCTTCGACAGGCGTCAGCTGAGATGTCGTTGGATTTCCGTCGACGTCAAAGTCCGGAAGATCGACCATGACCTGGTCTTCTACCAACGTCGCTTTACCCAACATGATGTCGAGAAACTGCTGTGAGTCGTATTCATCACCCCCAGCTGCCTTCATCAACGCCTGCTCTTTCAACAGTGTGTGGTACTGATTGATCGCTTGCTCGGCTCGCTGTTGCTCATTCTCGAACTTTTCCTGCCATTCCTTTTGCAGTTTCAACTGTTCCTTTTTCGCCGTCTCTTCTTTGGTTTCCAGTTGCTTTCTTACATTCTCCAGAGTTGCCTCAAGTTCGTTGGTAGTGCTCTCGGTCAGCTCTTTACTCTCAAGCAAAGTAGAGAGACGTGCTTCAGTCTCCTGCAGTGATTCTTTCGTCTGTTGCAGTTCCGTTTGAAGTGATCGTTTGTGGTTCGCCATCATCTCATTCAATTTGGCTTGAGTGAGCGTAATGGTTTCCTCCTCTACAGGTTTGTCGACGGTGTCGTTGTCGTCGTGATCGTCGTTGTCATAGGCAATAATGGCTGGGATGTTCGTAGTACTCATCGTCAAAGATTCCTAGTCCCCTGTTGAGAAAAGGCACGTCGCTCAGGGTTCACGATCGTGCACCGGGAGGCTAGACCCGTAAAAGCCTGAGAGACCGGTCGTCTCTGAGAAATGTCAACAACCGACGCCATGCCGGAAGGCTCACAATACCGTTGGTAATGTGTGCTGCCGGTACGTTCCTTCGAGTGAAGGACGTCTTCACGGTTTCGACTTGTTGTTGTGCGATAGACAGAGCTTCCAGTTCAAGTTCTGGGTCTTGCCCGTCGAGGTAGGCATATGCCTCTTCGTACTGAGCGACCCGGATATCTTCCGGAACCTCTGTGTCAGTCCCACGTGGGAACTGTAATTCCTGTGATGCTTCAGCAACACGTATTTCAGCGTCCGTTGCATCGGGATCAGCGGTGATCAGTGTGTGGACGGGTGCCTTGCAACCTTTGAAAGACAACCGATCAATAGCACGACATGCTTTCAGCAATGCCGCGTCCTGATCTTCGACTGTTGCGTTCGACCACGCTGTCTCATGAAGCCGTGTACTGAAGTACTCGTCCGCCTCAATTCGTGATCCGTAGATACTGGTTGAGATGGCCATTTGTTACCTCAGTGCGAGTGCGATTGCTTTCCTTGCAGCGTTTACAGATGTGAAGTCGAGTTTCACTCCTACGTCGGTGAACTCCACGAAGTCAGCTTCCCAAAGGGTGGACCCAGCAAAGTTCGGAACTTTGAATGCCTTCTCTGTGAACATCCTGTGAGCGAGGCTGGTTCCCTGACCATCAGCGTCGAACATCGACGCACACGCCTGCTTGTCAGCTGTGATGAATGACAGTGTGGTAGCTGCGTTCACGTCGGCTCGCGTATTCAAGGCAGAGTGACCATTGAATGCCAAAAGAACCAATCGTGGTCGGAAGCCAAAGTTGAACGTTTGTTGTCCAGTTGTTCCGGGGAGGTCGAGAACCTGAACCGAGGCGTCATCTCTGTCCTTTAGTTTGAGGAACAGCAGCAACTCAGACAGACCAGAGAAATCGAGCCCACGTGCGGTCAGGTCGACGCCTAAGCTGTCCCATGCGGTTGCTTCCAGACCTCGTACGGAACTGGCTGTCAACTCAGACAGAGCCCATTCGTCGGATATGTATGCCTGAACGGACGACGTTGCAGCAACATCCCTCGACCGGAAGGCAATCGACGCTTGGTTTCCACCGTTGTGTGCGAAACCAATTCCCACTCCGTTTGTAGCTTGCTGATTTACGTTGTCTGCCACATCAACAGTGCTGAGAGCAATCATGACGTCGGGTTCAAAGCCAACCGTCGTGATGTCTTCTGTATTACCCACGGTTAGTGTAATCGAGCGGTTCCTGCGAATCGTGGAGACGTTTGCCCCACCGATCTGAAGGAGACCCGCCAGATAGTCGGCGGCGGCTCCACTCGATGCCCAAGTCAGTTCGACTCCTTTAGCCGTAGCATCGGAAGTTGCCTGAGCAAGAGGTGGGGACGATTGAGTTCCGTCGTGAACAACAGCGAGCCGACTTCCGGTCTTAAAGTTCGTTGTGTCTGTGGCACCAACGTTGTGCTCGCTGAAACCTCCTACGGTGCCATCAAAATCAAAATCAGAGAACGAGACCGAGATTGCTCCGTCCTGTTCAGAGACTCCGTTGGATGTAGTCTGTGCGTGAGTGATGAACAAAGCCTTGGGCATTTCTCCGAAGTCGTTGTCGTGACTCTGCGTTGTGCCCGTTGATGAGTTCAACGTCACCGTTTGGAGGTTGAAGAATACGCCGTCTGGCGGATTGACGGTTGTGTATGACTCGATGATTGACGATTGAGTACCAGCCCGATTCACGATGAGTCTGTCGTCACCGCTGGGTGTGGTGCGAACGTAGATAGCTGTTGGTGAACTGCCACCACCTTGCGTATAGCTCGCGACGGTGAGTGTTCCAGCGTAAGACGAATCGGGCTCACAGCCGGTGAGGTCTGCAACGCCACCCGGAGCGAGATAACCGGGTTGGTGAGTTAAAGGATTGCCATCAGCGGCTTCTGATCCGTCCAACTTTGCCGGGATGAGAACAGATCCGGACTTTCGATACCCATGGGTTGTCAGGGTGTCGAAAACGTCTTGTGTGTCCTTGCCCATATTGGAGGGGGTGAGGTGGTGGTCATTGCCAGACACGTCGTGCCGCGTTCCCGATGCTTCGGTAAGTGGCCATTGTGCTTCAACAGTTTCCGAAGATCGACCCGTAGTGATAATTTCGTCGAAGTCAGTGATTCGTGACTTCAGAATCATCGCATTGCAGATGTTGCCGTCGAGTGGAAACGAAGTTATACGAAGTCCAAGTTGAAGTGTGGTCCCCCAATTTATATTTGCACCCACCCCTACTTCGGAGTCACGCTCTGAGTTGTTCTTGTAGAGCCTGAAAGTTTTGGTGGAAGAGTCAAATGTGACGGCGACGTGATACCATACATCTAAATCCATTACTTCACTGTCGATGAACGTCCCCCCGCCACCCACTGTTAAACCACTGTGGGATTGACTGGTTAGCTGTCTTGACGATGCGTGTGACCGAAGGTCAACCCGCTCGGCGTCAGCACTGCTGATGAACATGGGGGAATTACCAGATGCATCCAGTCTTACCCAGCAACACATGGTCCAATCACCAGTGTATCCCGCGAGTGGGTGAGCAACAGACAATGCACTATCGACTCCGTTGAAGTCATCGCACGGACCTGTTAGTGCGGCGTCCCTTGGCACCTGTCCTTTGTACTGCAACGGATTTCCGTCGACGTCGTTGTCGGGATGCGACTCATCACGGGGCACAATCAGTCCAGAGCTGTCTGTGAAGCCAACTTCGTTGGGGAAGGAGAATGGGAGCGTTATGTCTTTCGTCCACATTGCTGCGTCGGAAAGAGTACCGGAGTTGTCGTTGCCCGACGAATCACGGGTGGCGGTGGTACTTCCGTCGTCTAGCTTCAGATGCAAGACGTCGCCATAGGCACCGAAGGACTCACCCGAGCCCGGAGCCATAGCCGCCACTTCAGCTCGTTGCTGCGTAGTGGGTTCGGAGTCGAGAAACCTGAAGTCGGAAACATTTCCTTCGAAGTACAAAGACGAATTGGAGAGTCGGAAGGTCCCGAGAGCAACTTTTGTGAAATTGGAATCTGGGGTGGTGGCGGTGCTATAGGTTAAAGTCTCAATTGCCGACCCATCGAGATACACTTTCGTTTCGGTAGAAGACGTGAACACAACTTCCAAGTCATACCAAACCCCAGTGGATACAGGACTGCCTGTTCCTATTTGCTGCTGATCCGCTCCCCCGTCCCGGCGAGTGACTTCGATGTTGCCGTTGTTTACGAAAACCGCAAAATAGTGACCAGTAGTTGCTGCCGAACAATACGACATTAAGGCTTCTCGACCGCTACCCGCCCATTTCACTTTCGCACGTAACGTAAACGGAAATGACGATACGTTACTGACGGTACTACTTGCGAGTTGATCAACTCCATTGAAGCTCAAACACCAAGCAGGTTTCTGCAATCGCACGTCGCCAGTACGACTGTGGTCCTTGAGCCATACCTTCCCGTCGTGGTACCGAACCTGAGGCGTTCCCGCTTGCTGATCGAGGTAGTTCGCACCTCGAAGCTCGCTCATGTTGTAAGGAAGTCCGCCCATACGTTTGGGGAAGCCGAATCGTCTAGTTAGGAGCTTCGATGTCAGGCTCATGCAGACTTACCAGTTGGTGCATTTCGTGGAGGCTCTTCAGCGTGAAGCCGTCAGCCGAGAGTTGAGTGATCTGGGAACCAGTTACCGAGGGACGAACGTAGAACTTTCCGTTGAGTTCTCGGGGGTTGTTTTGAACTTCACTCCACTTCCCACCGCCGACTGTGTCAGGAGCGTCGGCATCCAGATCATCCACCTCAACCCAGACCGGATAGCCTTCGATCTCGCCGCCCAATGCAGCGAGGCTCACGACTTTATCGACCGTGAACAATTCGTAGTCGGTAATCCCAGTCAGACTGGCAACTTCGCCCGTCAGATCGATTTCACTGCCGATGTATGACAGGTAAGCAAGAAAGGGTTTGAATTCGTTGTCGGTGAATGCGAGTTGCTGGAAGACCGACTTGGGTTTGATGGATGACTTCATAAGTCTCCTAACGCTCGATCCAGTTGACTTCGAAAAGAGCTCGATTGACAATGCAGTCTCATATGAACAAACAGCTCACAGGGGTTCAGCAGGGCAAGAACGAATGAATACGATTTGCAGAATCTTGAGCCTGACATTTCTGTTCTCCCTTATTACAGTGTCACGGGCCCAATTCCCTGACACCGATGGCGATGGATTGCTCGACCTTCTTGACGTCCCTGGGTTCCCGGAAGAGTGCTTTTACTCTGGGTTTCCAATTGAAGATCTGGATGGTGTCCAGTCCCTGACGCATTGCGAAGAATTGTGGATCGAGGGCGTTTGGGATGATTCGTTTGGTTACGTAGCAGGTGACCTTCGCATTCGTAGCAACGCATTCACAGGACTCGACAATCTTAGGCGCCTAGGTATTAGTGCCGGCACTACCGAAATCGAAGACTATGCGTTTGACGGGCTAAGCCTCGATTATCTTAGTTTACTCGGCGCCAATCTCTCCAGAATCGACCGCTATGACTTTGCGGGACTCTCCGTTCAATACATCTCCTTCCACGACCCCCATTGTCACGCAACTTGTTTCAGAGGGACCAACGAAATTTCGCACATCGATACCCATGCGTTTCAATCGACAGATGTTCGGAGCATTGGATTCGGTCCCCACACCATTTTCCAACCAGACGTATTCAGTGGCGTTGAAACACTTGAGGGTGTCGGCCTAAACAGTACTCCCGAATTGGTGCCTGGCGTTTTTCGTGGACTTGAGGATGTTGAACTTATAATCACTGGAGCAGGAATCGTGGACGTAACCGGTGTGACATTGAATGGCATAGTTCAATTCATGGGAGCCCCAGAGACCGTGATTCTGGACGATACAAAGTTTGCGGGGCCAACACTCAATGTCATTCAAGACTCAGGACCTCATACGCTGTCCGTCGTTGGGACGATCTTTACCGAATCCCGGTATCCAGTTTTCAGCAATTCTCTACGGAGACTTACTATTGATGAGCCGCTCCTTATGCTCGAACCTATTATTGTGCAGGAACGGCTGTCGCGAGAAAACATCTCTTTAACCATTATTCCACAAGGTGACACCAACAAAGACGAGAAGGTCGACTTCATAGACTTCCTGACGTTGTCGCGAAACTTCGGCGGTGAAGGACGTTGGTCTGACGGCGACTTCAATCGAGACGAAGTAGTTGACTTTGGGGACTACCTGTTGCTGGCTTCGAACTTCGAAACTAACGTTGCAGTGGTGCCTGAACCGATGTCGATTCATCTCCTGTTGGTCTCAATTCTGGGGATGCTCCAACTAAGCAGAGCACGACGCTTTCTAGGCTAGAGTGCCACCCACGCTACGTCCTGATCGGCGGCAGATGAAACTACGTAGAGTCTGTCGAAATCGTCTACCGGGATCACCAATGACTCGCCGGGGACAATGGGCATACCCCCCGTGGACTCAGCGGAGTCTGCCGTGACAGTCTTACTACCAACCCAAATCGGGGCGGTGTTCGGTGAAGGGTCCGATGGTCCGGGGCACCTCAACAGAACCCCTTTGTTGGGATCACCCGTAAGACTCTCGATGAGCTGTATTGCGGTGGTGCCAACCGTCTTGTGCCCGTGTTGGAGTCCGGACACGGATTCTTTGATGATGTTCGTCATCTACTTGCCTTCACCCCTCACGGGTTTCTTGGATGTTTCGTTTTCGTCTGTCTCTCTACTGAGTTCCTTCTCGTCACTGGCTTCTGCCCTCGGTACAGCAGCTTCGTCGTCAACGCCGCGAGATGCCGGATTCTTCAGCTCGCCGTTACTCTGAGCTTCTTTCGTCAGAGCAATCCGCTTGGCACGGTCTTGTTCAGCGACAAGGTGTTCACCTTCCGGGAAGCCAAGGGCGACAGACCCAAGTTTGTTACCGACCAAACCCAATTCATGGGCGAGCTTGATGACCTCGGGGTCGCTGGTGCAGTACTCTGCCGAATCAACTTCCTTCAGGATCTTACTGAGCGTGTCGTTGTTCATCTTGCCAGAAAACAACGTGTTCAGAATCGCCTTGGACAGCTCCTTCTTTCCTGACTTACCGGGAACTCGGAACATCAGATCAGCGAGCTTTGACGCTTCATCAATCCGGTCGGACTCCGACTTCAGTGAGTACCGTTCGGGGTATTTCACGGTCGCTACTGAGTCTGTCGACTCATAGGCAGACCAGAAGGTAGCGATTCGCCTCTCGCCAGTCTCAAGGACATTAGCGATGAATGCCAATCCGCTCTCAAGACCTTCGTCATCACCAAGCGATGCGACCGAAAGGTTCACGAGGCGCTCGATATCGTTGCGAAGGTCTTCTCTCAGCTTGAGAGAGATGTCCAGTGGATCGCTTGGAGGTGCAATGAACTTTGGAGCTTCCTCAGCGTAGGTTCGGGCTGTCATGTTCCCGATCTCTACTTCTTCAACGTCGGCTGGTTGTCCACCTTCGCTCGACGTACCGTCAGCGTTGTTCTGGCGTAGATGACCACCGCCCCGGTAGCCGCTTCGTTTCTCCGTTAGGAACGGGAAGTTCGCCAGAATGTTGTAAGCTGTGTTTGAACTATCAATGTTCAGGATCGCCACTTGGTGTTGGCAGATGCCCTGCATCAGACTCGCACCAAGGTCAAAGACGTGGAAGGGAATTCGAGTGAGATCGAGTTCCACCGTCTCACCCATAGGTTCGCCGTCTTCGTTGACGAACATCGTGTTCACCTTGCCGGTATCAGGCGAGATGAATACCCAGCGATACCGAAGCGTCTTCTGACTGGGTAGATAAGTTCGCTCATCGTGGCTGAGATCCACGTCACGGAGTAGTAAAGCTTGGAATTCATTGGGATCTTCAGGGTTCGCCGAAGTCCAACTGAGGATGTCTTCACGCCTATAGGAATAGAGATAAGGTTTGATGGTTTCGGCTGTTGCCAGAGTGCCGCCAGTCTCGTTTGGAGCATCGACGTAGACGCCAACCTTGCCCATCACGAGCAACTCAGTGAGCAGTGTATTTCCGACGAAGTAGTTCATTGTCGAACCACGTCGGTCTACTCCACCACGTTCGCCGGCTACCGATTCCAGATACTTCTTCGAACCGTCCCGCCGAACGATATCGCCCATTCGTTGGAAAAGACTGTTTCGAATTCGGTCGAGAGCTGTCTGAGCGTAGGCTGAGACAGGGGTGACTTTCTTGCGATCGTTGTACGCCTGCTTGGATTCCCTTTTCGAGAACCGCTGAAGGTACTTGTCGAGGAACCTGCCACCACCCTCATAAGTCGTACGCCACTTTTCCCATTGGGCAGAATCTCGATTGTAGATTGGGTGTCGGAGACTGATGAGTCGCTGAAAGAACTCTTTGTCAAATGTCATCTAGAACTCCCAACCGTTGCGTCTCTTGAGCCAATCAGTGACGTAATCCACGATGAGCTTGATCAGAATGCCGAAGAATATCGTGGCGATGATGCCTTTGGGTTTGACGGACTCAACCTTCGACCACTTCGCCCTGAGCCGTTTGACGGACTTCGAACGAGAGTAGGTGTCGGCAGCTCCGGAGAGTCGTGGACGTGCCTCAAGCTCAGCATCAGCCACCAGTTGTTGGGCTTCGTTGGGATGACGAGCGAAGAACCTCTTGAACCGCTTGTTCTTACCACATAGCTCGAAACAAATCGCACTGGTGTGTGTTACGCCCAGTTTCTCAGAGGTAGGTGGTAATTGGTTTTCCATGTGTCTTCTGAGCCGCGAACGGCAAAGCTATTTGGGCGTAGGTCAGGGAGTGAGCCAAGTGATCGGCTCCCGTGTTGATCCAGCGTGACGTCATCTCGCCCGTGTCCGGATCGGTGACGTAGGTTCGGACCATGTTGTTGCAGTGTTGGAACAAGAGAGGCGTCACGTCGTGAGGCACTTCGATCTTGTTGTTGTGGAACCGCCTGAGAGAGGTCGACAACCAAGCCGTGCGATCCACGGTCGCCATCGGTGCCCCGGTCTCTTCTTCACTGATCGATATCTCACGTCCGGTTTTCCCACGTCGATACCGGCAGAGATGAATGAAACCTTCGTACTTTCGTGCGTACTGCCGAGCCACACTGATTTGCGGGTCAGCATCCAGAACAGCGTGAAGAATCTGCCATTCCTGCATCAGTTCATCGAGCCGCTCCCAGTTCTCTTCGTGAAAAGAGCCGGCGTCGAGAACTCGACAGAGTGAATGAGTGCAGAGATCGTTCGACCAACGCTCTACGAGCCACTCACAGACGGTGTAGTAGTTCTTCTTACCTTGGTCGATGCCCAGAGTTGTGAGCTTCTCCGACGCCACCTTGGGTCTTGGGTCGTGAATAGAGTGACCACGCTTTGCGTGGTCGTAGAGTTCCTTGGTAACCTGTGCACCCTCGGGTACGTGTGGTAGTCCACAGGTCTGATTCACGAACTCGACTTCACCGGCTACGTCCTCTTCGCCTTCGAAGTATTTCGTCACCAACTCGCCGGGGGTCATGGTGTACGAATACAGCTGATTCACGTAGAACGAACGCCGATCGGGGTTCGCCTCATGAGACATTGCTTCCCAGTGTGCGTTACCAAGCCACTCCGGTTTCAGTTCGTGGTCGAGCTTACCGCCGCACTCCTTGCACTTGAGGTAGGACTCTTCTACCCGAGGGTCAAGGATTGATTCGCCTACTATCTCGACGCAATCTGGCCAGACCAAGTGAGTATGTCGTGAGCATCTCGGGCATGGGAACACGAAGTGTTCCTGAGTCCCTTTTTTGTATGACTTGTTCACGCCGTGGTTGGGTACCGTCGGCGTAGAGATCTCGAATACGTTCTTGTCGAGGTGTCCAGACAGTCGATATCGTGCCTTCGAGATCGCCTCTTGATCCATCCGGTCGACTTCGTCCAAGATCAGTACAGAAGCGGGTACCTCAACGAGGTTGGAGGCACCACGACTGCCCCGGATGTACAGATTCGAGTGACCTGCTTGTTTCAGACTGACGGAGTCGGTCTTCTGAAACAAGTCCTTCAGATGAGGTGAGAGAGTGATCGCCGTGTTGAATCGACCTTTGGAAAAATCACCCGCGTTCTTGGACGTCGGCAGTACATAGAGAACGTTCCTCGTCAGTGCGTCAATCGTGTAGAACGCCCGGATCATGGCGGTCACAGTGAGACCGGTCTGAGCCGCCTTCTGTACCGTGTTGTAGGGAGCTTCTGAGTTCAGGACCTCTTCGCACCACGGGTGGTACTTCAATGAGTACGGCTTGGGTTCATGAGTGTGGAGGTCGGGCAGATAGAACTTGTGCTTCGCCCATCTCGATGGTGTCGTCAGGCTACCGGCTCTGATGCCATCTGCGAACTGCTGGATGAATTGTTCGATCATTCATTAATCCCAGTTCCACGATCTTCGCGGATGTGGCACGTATTCGAACAAGTAAAAAAACGCTCATTTCCAGTAAGCAACCCCGCAGAGAGCGATGAAGATTAGGGGACTTAGCAATTCGCCCAATCTGCGGCGGTCTTTTCACCTCAGCGGATTCCCGAAGGTTCTGTTTTGCTGAAGCTTGTCAACCCGACGCGACTTCGAGATGGGGGCTAAGCTCAGAGGTCTTGCTCACCGACGCAGCTTAACGTGTTTCGGAGATTCACTCCGGTGCAGGTTGTGGAGCGTTCGCTTCTCACCCATTTTCAAGTTCTATTGACTCGATAAACGGGTACCAGTTCTTCTGAAGAAATCTATGGTCGCCGCCACCAGTCATACTCACATCGACTGAGATAACGTTTGTGCTTCCAATCAAGAATCGATACGAAATGAATCCGCTTCCGAAAAGGTCATAGCTTTCGGAGCGAAAGGTCTCTCGCTTGCCTACCAACTGTCTTTCTTCTCCAAGCATTGGTTGACTAATGTTAGTCACGTAGTCGGGCATAAAATCATCACGGTCTGTAAATATGCGGACGGCTGGCGGTTCAATCGGTAGGTCATGCAACAAGTCCGATTGACCAGATGCTTGCATTCGAAGCTTCAAGGGCAAGTCGCTCTTATGCAATAGCACAATTGCTTTATTCAGATACAACGCCGAGTACGGTTCATCATCATCTTGGTCTTGGGGGTCGGCTAGGCAATATCGGCCCACAACAAACCCCTCGGGAACGTCGAAACGTAGATTCTCTACTTTGTGAATTGCCAAGTTTTCACCGCTAGTTGAGCAATATTGATTCGTAGATAAGCGAGTCGCAGAGCACGCTGGTGCGTCGACTTTCGATTGTATGAAATCCTTGGACAACAGAGAATTGGCGGTTATCCATAGAGTTCAACATCGTCGGCGTTAAACTCTGCTCGTGGACAAGGAACTTCCGAAACTGCTTCGGCTTCATCGGCCGACGCAAGTGTGCGAATTGCCTCAGAGGTGTCCGACCGCAGGCGACACCGCCCGCAATTGGGCCCATTCTGAACTCGCTGAAGGCACATCAACCGGCGCGACTTCGCCGTCTCTCAAACTGAAGTTGGTTTGTCAAACCGCTGTCTCGTAGCGAGGGGCTCTATCCGCGGAGGTCGTGCTCACCGACGCGGGCGGTCATTTCGAGGTCCTTGCAAAAACTGGCTTCAAAAGCTGCTACTACGACCAGTCGAAGGTCGTCAAGGCTAGACGAAGTTCCGGATGGTAGAAGAGTTCCAGATTGCATCCGCTCGTGTCGACATAAACAAAAGAATGCAACCAGCCAATGTAGACGAAGTCAGTTCCATCTGCCGCCTGTGGCAAGGGATATGTTTCATCGGGTTCCTCCGTCGCATCACACTTGTGTTTCGACAATGGCCAATCTCCTATCTCTGTCCAGTTCCCCCAGCCTGGTTTGCCACCAAGTTGATTGACCAGTTTTAGGCGGTCCCTGTCGCGACAGACTCCATGTTGTTCAAGCGAATAGGACGAGTGAAGTCCACGGTATTCTTGGAAATGTGTTCGGTTGGTTTCAAATGACTGCCTGGCTCTTTCGTAATGTTCGTGCAGTTGGTTTGCATCGACTTCAGCTTGACGAGCATCGCGAGATTCTAGCTTCTTCCGTAAGAAATACTCCCAATCAGATGCGAATGTGTATCGCCCATACTCATCAATCCGGTATCCAATCCAGTTCTTACGACAGAGTTGCGAGTGATGCTCGGACGTCAGCTCGCCGACAACACCTTCGTATGGTTCGACAGGTTGAACAAAATGAATCGGTCCCTCCCACGCAGGATTAATATGTTTCAGTGATACCGTTGCGACAGGCAGCAAGTATTTCAAGTGGGTCTCAATGTCCTCGGCAAACACCGTTTCCGGTTCTGGAAATGGGGCAAAGTGTTCGGCCTCTGCATATAGTGTTCCTCCCGCATTCGGACCATGGGGTCGGTCGTCGACCTCAAGCATGTTTCTAAGCGAGGCTTGGACGTCTTGGCTCTGCGTCATGAAGATGTTTTCTCTGTCGGGCCTGTCTAAGACTTCGAAGAGATTTGAGACAGGCACAACCTCGCAAGCTTTGAGTTCATCTGCAGAAATCTCGTCAGGGTGCTTAATAGTCCACCAGCGGTCAAAGAAATCCGTTGTAATCGGAGCGTTTCCGCCAAAGAAATCCTCTCCCATTTCCAACCGCATGTGGGCGATGAATATCTGTTTCGCCAAACTGCCAAGCGTGGCACTACCGAAACCACTGGGAAAGCTGTAGCAAAAGAGAGTTCGAGCAAAGTCATGAAACCAGTCTGAAAGCTGGCCACTCTCGAACAGCTCGGGTTTGGCGGCTACGACCAGTTGCATCAACATGATCTGCGTTTCGCAGGGGAAGAGAGGTCAATTGAGCAAGTGCCGCGGGCGGTCTGCTTCCTCGTAGCAAACTCCCGCTTACTCTGTTCTTATTATTGAACGAATACCACCATCTGTGGAAGGTCATATCGTCAATGGCCAGAATTCAGCCTTCTTCACGTCGCGTTAGGGAAAAGGACCGAAACAGATTGAGCAATTCGCTTGGACGCTTCGTATTCCTCAGACGCACTCAGCGAGTTAGGTTCAGAGGTGTTCGGCCGCAAGCGACACCGCCCTCAATTGGGCCGATTTCTCCGAGACAGAGGCCACATCATCCGCCGAGTTTACCGGTAACCGCCATCCTCAACGGGTTGTTCAACCGACTGCACGAAGAGCCTGCCGAACCGGATGTTGGATGTTTCTGGTGATTGTTGGCGTTCCCGCAGACACTCGAGCATAATTTGGTTAGAAGCAACCATGCATGCCGATGGGGAGATGCCCAATGGGAGGGAAGGACAAGAAGCGTGATGTCACCTTGTATTGCTTGCTCGGTCTGTTAACGGTGTTGCTCGGATGTATCGTCGCTGTCCTCTTCATCATTCCAAGGCCGCTGAATACGTCTGAGCAGAGCCTTGTTGGTTCTTGGGCCGCCACAAAGCAAGACAAGGTAATGACCTTCAACCCGGACCGAACTGTCGACGTCACGAATACTGGGGTTTCACGCGACGTTGTCTTTCGATGGAAGCTCGAAGGCTCGAGGCTCGCCATCAAGGAAGGGCGTGGTGCATGGGAGTATCACAGTTTGCAGATTGACGACGGCAGCTTTTCGATACTGCAAGACGGAAAAGCCGTCTTGCAGATGGTGCGGCAGCCTCGACCAGGTGTTGATTAGGGTCACCGCAACGAGATGCACAACAGAAAAGAAGCCTTATTTGCATCGAATTTATCGTCCGACGGACTTTGCGAGTTAGGCTCAGAGGTGTCCGACCGCAGACGACACCGACGTCAATTTGGAACTCTCCTAAGTCGCCGAAGACACATCAACCGACTTCAGCTCCGGAGTCGAGTTACGAACACAGGTGCCTTAAACCGACTCACTTTCGGGCTTTGGTTTGGCGGCCGCCCAAACTCATGTGAGTGGCTCTTGTGCTTACTCCCCTTCGGTTTCGGCATCGTCAGATTCCTCTGCCAAGATCGCATCGAAATCGACTTCGGACTTGTCTGGCTCGTCCAATTCCAGTGTTGGCTCCACCACCACGGGCTCTGAGATCACGGGTTCGATAACCTTACAGTCGTGAGTGAACTTCACGAGGTTGTCCTTCAGAAACTGAACCTTGTCGCCATCTTGGACTTCGACGAACTGCCCACAGGCATATGGGAAGGTTCGCTTGGGGCGATTGCTGCCTACTCCGGGCACGACTTTTACCGTGCTGACTTCGGAAGCGGATGGGATCTTTACTTTGCCGTCGATAATTTCAAGCACTAGTCTGCCTCTTTGTATTTTCGGTATGTGTCGAGATAGAACTGCTCGCTCTTCTTCCCGACGAGTCTCTCTTGGATAGCTCCATCATTCATGATGATGGTCGTGGGTAAGACACCCACTCCGAATCGATCAAACACATCTTGGTGATATCGTTTGTCGAAGCCGTAGATGCGATAGCCTTGCTCGCGTGCTCGCAGGACGTACTCATACGCCTCCTTGCATGGTGCACAGCTTGGCGACGAGAAGTAGAGAACGTGAAACTTGTTCGTGTAACCTTCACGCTCGATACGTGGGTGAGCTGCGACAGCCTGAGGTTCTGGCTCGGGTTCAATCAACTCGCTGAAGTTGGGATCGGGAACAGGTTCGATCACGATCTCAACTGGGTTGGGTTCTGGTTTGGTGACCTCCCGAACGATGTGACCTATCACGGCTGAGATGGTCGCGAGGACAAATAGAGAGGTCAGAAACTTAGTCAAGCTGTCGTTGTTCATACTGCGACCCCCAGATCTTCGGTCACGCCAGTCAACACGTAGAAGACGTGGTTGCGTCGGCAATAGGCTGCGGACTCCATGGTCATGAGTCCATATCCACCGTCACCCCAACTACCTTGTCGAGGTCCGTACACTTCGTTCTCGGTTGGTCCCCAACTGTTACAGAGGTCGGGGTGAACGATGTCCTGACCACCGACGAATTTGGCTGAATGCCAGAACGAGGCGTGGTTGCCGGGACCACGTCCTTGTTGGATGTATCCACTAAGAAGTCGGTTTGAACTACCACCCACGTGCCACGCCATGACGATTGGCCAATCACGTGCGAGGCAACTGGCTACCGCTCGTGCGAAGTTCGAACAGGTCGGGAGTCGGATAGGTTCGTGAGTCCGGAACCGTGATCGTTGTTGTCCCGCAACTTCCCAAGCACCTCGCCTGAGGTGGTTAGTCCGGTAAGACAGGTGGGGTATCTCGTAGTCCTGTCCGTTCAGCTCAACGAATCGAGGTGCCACGCCATCATTGGCACAGGCTTCCATCCCGTCGTCGAGCATGGAGCCTTGATCAACACCGTCGTTGATCCGGATGTACAAGTCGTTGTCTGCTAAAGGTACGTGCTTGTGTCCATTCTGATCACGTAGGCGAAACATCGCACCAACGGCAGCCGTAGAATTACACTTTCCGACCGCCCCTTGATTGCACATCCACTTCCGGTACCTGTCACGTAGGTGCAAGTATCGGTCACCGGTTAGAAGCTTCTCTATATCCTTGTCGTCAAGCAGCAAGCTCTCCGGGAATTGAACACCAAGCACTTTGCTGGAGTCCCTCGGAGCCAAGCCCGTGCCGACCAGATTTCCGTCTTGGAGGCGGAATTGTTCGTTGTGGTTTTCCATCGGGCACAGGTCCTAGAATCTTTCGGAGTCCTTCCACGGAGTCCGGTACCGGCTCAACGAGAAGGACTTGCTGTGACTTGAGGTCGAAGATGACGATCACGGGCAGTGGTGTGGAATTGTCCAGCCTGCCGAGAATTGCTCTACCGGCTTCCTGATCGGGGTCGTACTTCCGGTAAGTCATCGAACGGGTATCAGCTTCAGACTGGATGTCGCGTATAGCCAGTAGCTGATCGACGTTGAGGTCACCGGATTGCGTGAGAACGATCAGGTGCTTATCGGTGAAGTCGCGTGAGGTTGGTGCGAACACAACGAGTACCGCTGCGACGACCAAGACCAATGTCATGGTCAGTCGTGTTCTCGTTGTCATTGCTGTTCCTCGATCGGCATCATGTCAGCGGCGATTAGCTTTCGCCATTCAGCAAGAAACGCTTTGCATTGTGCATCAGCCCCACGTGCTTCGAGGTCAACTTTGGCTTGGTGCCATAGATCAACCGGGTCCGCTTTCTCTTCCAGCGTCGTGACCAGCTTCTTCCTCTTCAACAGATTCATGAGAGGTCCGGACCACATGGCGAGAGCGACGATCCCGATCACCGCGAGTACTGTTAGTTGCCAAGTTTCCATCAGTCGACTTCTCCAATGAGCCCGGAAGCGGTGAGCTTGCTGACGACCTTGTCCAGAATCAGTGCCGTGTCACGAGAGGTCTCAACGATCGACTGGTGGGTTTCGAAATCCAGTCGGTGGGCTTCGAGTTGTGGTCCAATGATCACGACCCAGATGACGAGAAGAGAAACAACACCGAAAGCGTACGGACCATAGGTCTTGGCGACACCCTCAATTGAATCTCTTGTCATGCGAACCAACCTCGCTTACTTGAGAGAGACTGGGTTGTGAAGAAGCGAATCAATACGTTACACAGAGGTACCAACGTCCCCGACAAGAAAGCCATGATCTCTACATTCTCTTTGATGAATTCAAGATTCATCAAGGCTGTTGCGACAGCTAGGGCAGCTGTCGCTGCGTTGAAGATGATGGTCTTCGACTTCATGAGCTGCGGCATGAAGGCAATGAGTTCACGGAGGTTTCGGAACATGGTTTATGTCTCGTTGGTTGTATTCGTCAGGAGTTCCGCACATCGCTGAACAATGCGGTCGGAGACCTCTTCGAAGTTGGGAAGGTCGCTGATTTCGACAAGACAGGTTTCAATGAGAGTGGATACCATTCTCGCCACTTGTTGTTTCGTCAGTAGCTCCCCGTACTTCACGGAGAGTTCGGCATTCAGTTTCTGCAAGTCGGCTATCGACTTGGTGTATGCCTGAATCTGAGGTGCCCGAAGGAGATAGTCGGTATTCGACTTTGATTGTTCGATGGTCAGCTCAAGAAGCCGTTTGACCATCGCTATCTCGTCTCTCAGGTCGACTACGAACGAGCTGGTCGAGAGGTCCGAGATTCGGGAGAGCTGTTCAGAAGCACCGATGTCGTAGTGACGTCGCTCACTAACGGCTAGTTGTTGTTTCCCACCATGGTTCTCACAGTAGTCTGAGTTTGCCGTACTCCTGTAGGGGCATTGAGCCTTGCCGGAGGATGCTTTGCAACGATTAGGGTCGTCTGGAAGGGTTCGATCAGGCATTTTGCAACCACTGCTTCCGGAATTCGCGACTCATTAACTTGAAAATGGCGTCTTACCCGGTAGTTTTCCAATGAGTGACTATCCCCCCAAGGACCACACAAATGCCGTTTGAGATCTTCACACCGACCGGATACAAGGTCGTAGTTCAAGACACACAAGAACTGAACGCCGTCATGGATGTACTGGAGGGGCGAGAGCCGACTATTCCGCCGAACGAAGGTCGGTCACAGAAGCAGGAAGCCAGTTGGTCTCACGCTACGGAATACGTCGATGCGTACCAAGGTACGTGCACCGCCGATCGCCGAGCGTGGCGAAGCTACATCGCCAAGGCGAAGAAAGAAGGTGGCGTGCCCGAAGACTACGTTGAAGACAGCCAGTGGGTTGATGGTCGCCCCGAGGTGCCTCTACAAATCAGTGAGTAAGTACACACCTCACGGTCTACCCCGATCAACGTGGAATTTACATGTCTTCAGTTGCCAATTCTTCTTGAGTAATGGATTTCATCCAAAACTCTGCATGTTGGTGTAAATATTCAGCATAATCCGGATAACCGTGACCCAATTCTTCCAGATGTCCCTAGATCCTCGGCTCGCCGAGCGAGGTGAGCCAACGGCTTAGTTCAATCAGTCTTCACTGTCGTTGAGAGCAGCCGAGACTTCGTCGTGATGAGCTGTGTCGAATCGGATTCCGAAATTGAGACGGTAGGCCTTCTTCAGTCCTTCAAGGGTGACGGATGTAGAACGCACATCGATCGCCGTGACACTAGGTGAGGACGCGAGCTTGAGGAGCAACTCGTCGGTCACTGGGGTTCCCGATGCATGAAGCGTGTGAAGGTCCAGCGAGGCGAGTGCTTGAATCCCCTCTTGCGAGAAATCCGCATTAGTTATGTCGAGATACCGAAGTTGCTTCAAGTTTGATATCTCCCGAACGCTGCGATCTGTTATCTGTGCGTCAGGGATACGGAGTTCCAGAAGTTTCGGCAAAGTTGAGCAGATTCGGATCAACATGTCGTCGTCAATCGCATCAGCCCCGTAGGGAAATCTCACTGAAAGGGGCTGGAAGACGTGGTAGTTGTTTGACTGATTCCAATTCACGAATCGATATGGACGGTTACCCTGCTCGCAGGATATCAACGCACCCATAGCCTCCAGTTGAGCCAAGAATTGTCGTCGCCCCAAGATTGGTTGTATGCATGATCGGTATAGAGATGCGACCATTCCGATTGCTATTACCAAGAGGAACAGAGTTCGCAGCTTGTATTTTGGCTGGGTTATCATCCAAACCAATCTCGTCAAGATAGGGACTTCTGGTCGCACGGAGACTCTAATCTTCGCATGTCTCTCAAATGCATCAATGCCCTTTCGTAGCTCCGTGGTACAACTTCTTCATGCCGCTATCCGCTTGTGAACCTGCTGAACGGTCTTTGCCACCCACGTGTTGCCTCTTGAAGTAGTCAGCCCCTGCTCATTCAACAACTGTGCGATGTGACTGAACGAAGCACCGCTGATCCGTAGTTGCAAGATTTGTGTCAGCGTCGACTGAGGCAACATTTCCTTGCGTGTCCGAGGTCGCTTGCTCTCACGCCACGACTGGCATCGTGCTCCGCCCAGCACCTTCCCTCGTGCTTTGGCGGAAGCCAGACCAGCCTTCGTCCTCTCAGAAATCATCCGTGCTTCATGCTCCGCCATGACAGCCATGATGCCGATCGTCATGCGATTGGCTGACGGCATGTCACAGCAGACGAATTCGATACCACTATCCATGAGAGCGAAGGTGAACGATGCGTTCCTCGCCAACCGGTCGAGCTTCGCAATCACGAGTGTGGTACCTGTCTCCTGACACTTCTCAATTGCTTTGAGGAGCTGCTCACGACGACAGTTCTTCCCGGATTCCACTTCCGTGAACTGCCCAACTACCTGAGCTGAGTTTGACTCAACGAAGAGATCTATCGCTCGCTCCTGTGCTTCAAGCCCAAGTCCGGAGTCGCCTTGCTTGCGAGTGCTGACCCGCGTGTATGTAATCACGTGCATACCAAACCCTAGCTCAGGAATGGAAACTATGCCGGGACTAACCGCAAGAACTATGCCAGTCGAGTTTCAGTGTGAATCCGAAGTCGGCTGAGGTGAAGAGTCACCAGAGTGTTTACGTGAGTCGTCGGACGCATGCCCGCAGGGCTGAGGTGGTCACTCGTTTTTCAGCCTTTCGAGTTCCCTAGCCAGTTCGTTATTTCGCTCGACTGCCGAATAGTGCGATTCGAGCCTCGCTTCTGCCTCAAGTTGTGCCTTGTCACGTTCAAGCTCCAGTTGCTGGATATCTCCGTCACGCGAACCACGCCCAGATAGAAACGCTGCTACGAGCATTGTGACGACAAGCACCCCACGGATCGAAAAGGTCAGCTTGCCGTGTCGATCCAGATACCACCCGAAGGAGATTGCGATGCAACAGATTAGGAGTGAGATGATCATTCAGACCTCTGTACAGATGCGGTAGCCACAGGACGCCCGCCCGCAGGGCTGAGGTAGGGTATTCACGGCTGCCTCACGTGTGTTGATTGTTGTGATTCTACCCTTCCTTCCGATAAACCTGTTACCAATTTACTCTCTTTACCCCTCTATTTATTAGTAGTTAGTATTCTTTTTCTTTATCGCCTATAGAAGAAAGACACTGTAGAAGATAAAAGGTTATTTGGTTACGTGAAACACTTGTTTTGCAGGCTCGAAATCGATTATCGTTTCTGAGCTTGTCACAGGCTAGCTAGCCGCCTCGCCGTCGTCATTGACTCAGTAGTCATCTGCCACCTCAAACGCATCACACGTGAGCACACAGAGGCTCTCGTGAACCTCAGCCTTCGGCAGGAGCCCTGCCCCTTCGGGTTGTGTAGAGGACGTTTCGCTGGTCGTTTAGGACTGTAAGGATTGGTCCAATAGGGTCGATTCTAATCGTTACCCGTGGCGATGTGGTGACCCACAGAAATCACCGCGTGAGGGTCAAGGAAATTACCCAGACAACTGTCGATAGAGCTAGGAATCGGTGTGCCGGAAATACCTACTCTCGCACCAAAAATCTGACCCACCACCCTGTGATAGATCATCGACGAACGTTGATGAAATATCATGCACGTGAAACTACACGCAAACACGCTACAGACAAGGGTGAATGATGCAACGCTGTGAGGATGGGACGTCGTCGGGTGTGGTACGTGGTGTATTCGCGTGTCGTGTGCGGTGGTGTGGTAGGTAGCGTGTTCGCGTGTCGTGTGCGGTGGTGTGGTAGGTAGCGTGTTCGCGTGTAACCCTCATCGACCAACACACTACCTAACCGCGTGGTGCGTTGAGAGAGTGAGAATGCGTCGCTCGGCTGATGTCGTGGGTACGTGGTGTGTTCGCGTGTTCACGCATTGCTGCTACCTCAGCCCTGCGGGGTGGCGTCTTGGGCTAAGGGCTTTTGGACAGGGTGCATTGATGCGTGGTGGGTGGGCAACACACGAACACGCTACAACCACAGAGACAAGCAGTGTGAGTGGGAAGGCTCAGAGGATCATCACACGTGAGACCGGTGGTGAGGTGGGTGGGTAGTTAGCCTTGGTCCTGACGATTCACTTTTCCTTAGCTATCTCTTCACAGGACAGGCATAGTTCAGCTCGAGCAGCTTTAAGTCCATGGCACTTGGGACAGCTTCTGGATTTCATCTCGAGACTCATCGGCTCATATGCGTCCATGGCAGTCAGCACATCGTGAGCTGCCGTTGCCGAGTCACCGGCAATCTTTTTCGAGATCTCTTTCATTCTGGCATGAACTTCATTTCCGTTCGCATTTCAACTTTTTCGTAGACATCCCTGACCACGTCAAGCGTGTCCACAAGCGAGTCAATTCGCTCTGCCCTTTCCAAGTCCTTGGGCTGTCCGTGTTCAGCAAGGACAGCTTCCAACAAGCGTGAGTACTCAAGGATGTCGTTCTCATCCGGCTCAGGATGCATGAGCTTCACAGAGAGGTTCTTGAGCTGTCGGTACTCTTCTTCCATCGGGTTGGGCGGGCACACCCAACGACCTTTGATTGGCGTCATGTTGCTACCTCTGAGATCGTTCGTTCCACACTCAAGCATAGGTCACTCACGTGACGTCAAAAAAACAACCACTTGGCCAACCAGCAACAATTCTTCTACGCTTTTCATGCGGTGGGCTTGGTCAACACGGGAGACCGCAGAACTTCGAATGATTGACGACTGCTGCTAAGATCTGTCTCGTAACCGAGTCCCTATCAATTTGCGTCGTATGTCTCCGTCTGCTCCGACCAAGAAACTGTTCGATGCCTTGAGGCTTGGGGATGAGTGTGTCTGTCACGATGTCTTGCAGGAGATGCAGGATGGCGGGGCAACTGTTTCGACGATCTGTGAAACGATTGCGAACGTGTTTGGCTCGCTCGGGCAGTCTTGGGAATGCGGCGAGTTGTCTGTGTACCAAGAGCACGTTGCCAGTCAGATTGCTTACGGTCTCATTCATCACATGCTGGGTGAGGTTGGTCAGATCGCCAACAATGCCCCGGTCGCCATCGGTTGTACACCTGAAAACGATCCATACGTCCTCGCGACAACGATGGTCGAACTGGTACTTCGCGATACAGGCTGGAAAGCACAATCTCTAGGCACGAATCTGCCACTTCGTGAGTTCGAATCAGCGATTGCACACTACCGCCCCAAGATTGCCTGGGTCAGCGTTTCTGCAACACCTCCAACATCATCGACGGAACAGGACCTTGTTCGACTTAGTGCCTGTTGTCACAGCCATGGTGCCGAACTTGTATGTGGTGGACGCACGCTACCTCCGCCGATACGAGCGAGGAACGATGTGACTTCGTTCGATTACTTGCATCAGCTCGCGAATTACGCTCGGGCTGAAGTAGTCGCGGATGATTAGCCATCTCACCCGCTTATTCTGAAACATGCGTCAGCATTTCGGCTGAGCTACGTAGGACACCGTGAGGACTATGGCTGACCGTCCGTCCCCCAATGTCGGAAGCCGCATGAAGGCATGCGGTTGCTGGTGCTACCAGCCGGTCGGCACTTTCATTAGTGGCAGGAAAAAGCCTGACTTTGCTTAGGTTTTGGTACCCAGTTACAATGGCAGCCGCCAAGAAGCGATTTCCCAATGGTCGCGAGTGAACGCCTGAAGCATCTGGGGCTTTGGACGTTGGCGAGCCGGTTCAATTTGCAACTATTGAATCAGCTGAGGCACTTTGCCGACCGCCGCAGAGAGGGGCCGGGTTTATCGAACGCTCAGGTTGCTGGAAGTCCAGCCGGTCGGCATCTTTTCGTTCTGAATGCCATCTGTTTGATGCCCCGTCGAACCAAAAAGGATTGCCACGATGGAAAATGCAAATCAAACTCTTTTGAAGGCAGTTAAAGAAGCAAGCGAGCGGTGGAAAAACGCCTTTAATTCGGGCGATGCTGCAGGCTGTGCTGCCCAATACGAACCAAATGCGGTGATGCACGCAAAACCGTTTGGGACATTCAACGGAACGAATGAAATTCAGACATTTTGGAAACAGTTGGTTGACGACGGGTTTGCTGAGGTTGAATACGTAGAACCCAAACTAGAAGTTCTGAATGACGAAAGCGCATTGCTGACCGCGAGATGGAAAATGAACAAAGCGAGTGGTGTCATTCATCGAGAGCTGTGGGTATTGCAACCGGATGGGAGTGCCAAGCTCCGTGAAGACGAGTTTGAAGCAATCGACTAGCCTAGTGCGCAAGCATTCACACCTTGGCATGCCAAGATGTGGCTCGCATCCACCTCCACTTTCAGGCGGAAATTGCCATTTGAACTGACGATGTGCAGGCGGGTATTTCTTGCCTAACGCCAAGGGAAGCAAACCGACGCTTGTCCGTTGGCGGCAGTCGTCGCAGATCATGCCAGACAATGGGTCCAACGTGACTGGGTCCGTAATCGTGAGATCTGTCGCGGATGGGAAGAGATGCTTTCACACCGGCCTGAAGGCTAATTCACACCGTGTTGATGCGAAGGCAAAAAAAGGACTGGTTGCTGGGCTAAGTACAACCAGTCCGAACCCTAAGATTCTGTCAGGAAACAAGTGAAGCGGTATACACCAAGATTACACCGTTCAATCGGGTTCAATTTCACGTTATCACGAAGCTTTCGTTCTCGCAATCAAAATGACACCAGTTTCACACCAGAGTGGTAACTGAACGATGGAGCGCGAACTGAGATGCTTTCGCAAGCGACGGAAAGGTGAGCTACGTCACGGTATGTGGGTCATAGGCCGATTTAAGGAGTGGTTCTTCCATGGCGATCGCAACGATTTGGAAGGCTCCAAATACAGTGGTGTGGCGTTTCTAGGCGCACCAGAGATTGCGGAGCAGATTGAAGTGGTTTCGAGAGTACGCTGACGCCGTGATTGATGACAGCGGGCGAAGGCGCATAGCCTAGATAGCTAGACGGATCAGCGGTTACTCTGTCGCCGACGACACCACGGAACGCCAAGAAAGGCCAGGCCGATGACAAATCGTGCGGCGTCGTGCGGCTCCGGTACAGAAACAACTTGTGTACCACGTCCGAAGTTGCCGGACATCAAGAGAAAGTCAGCAAAGTCGACCGCCCCACTACAATCCAAGTCACCATCTATGTATCGCGCATCAGAGCGACCGAAATTCCGGGAGAGTGTAAGAAAGTCAAAAAAATCAACTCCATTACGTCCGTCAAAATCTCCCAATTCGAGTTCCAACGCTGGTAGCAATAGCCACAGCGCCCCCGCTTCACAAACGCCGTGTAGGTCGTGCAGGTCGACGACGTAATCTCCATTGACGTCTGGCACATCCAGAGGCAAACCCACGTAGTAAATCCCATGTCCACCGAACTGGTCGTTGGTCAATCCTGTGAAATCCCATACGTCCAATCTGAATGAGCTAAATGTGATTGTTTCTTCACCGATCAATTCATCTACGCCAAAGAGCTCCCACTCGTCTCCTGCAACGAGAGGCCCAGAACGCTCGAGAACAATGTGCATTCCCGTGACATCTAATCTTATTCGCAGGTCGGGATAGTCGGGCGGTTGCCGAACAATGATGCGATCGGATTCTAGCGGGTCGCTACTGACTTGTAGTACATAGTGAATCGGCTCGTCTTCAGTGCCGATCGGCACTGTTGCTGTTGCGATTCCGGCATCCAAGTCAACGACTGGCTCGAGCCACAGCTCACTTAGCGACTCACCGCCAACCTCGATTCGAATTGGCTCGGCGGGAGTGGCGCCCGATGCAATAATGAACGCAAACAACGTGGCAGGTGAGAATAGTGACCGCATGGGTGTCGCTTGGTTGAAGTTTTGCTGAAATGGGCTGACCACCAGATTCTATATTGAGTTCTGCCCAAGATTATACTGCTTTATCGGGGCTGGCTGTCAGTAACGAACGGCCTCTAACTGGGTTTAGGGATTCACGGCGTGCGGCAACACATTTAAGGGACGTCGACCAAAGAACGATCTACTCGGTGACTTGATTGAGCACTGAGGTTCATTATTTTGGTGGCGGTTGGAGCCCATATGAAGGCTGATTTACTTCTTCATTCGCTCGTCAGCGTAGCGCTCGCAAACAGTGTTGCACTGGGACAGTTTAGTCTGTCGCAGTACAGCAAATCCGCAGGTGGCGGTCACTCAACTCGTTTCGAGGAAGTGGTCTACGGAGTCGGTGTCGGTGACGCAGTGCTTATCGACACCGGAGAAGCTGACACCATTGACATGGGTGGCGCAGGTAGTTTTCCTGGTGCCAACCCTTATCCAAGCGGTGACACCGCTGTAGAGCAGACTCTTGTTCGTGCTCTTGCGACTGTTACGATCCCAGAAGGTGACTACAGCCTCGCTTGTGGTTCTGACGACGGTTGCCGTATCTCGATCCCTGGTGTTGAGTTCACCGGTGGATTCGGTAACTCGCCTTCGATCCGCGCTGGTGGTTCGGAAGTTTGGTTTGACGGCAACCGCAGTCACAACTGGACAGGTGCGAGCTTCTCGGTCGGCGCTGGCGGACTTGAAACAGTCATCGACGCTTCGTTCCACGAAGCTGGTGGTGGCGACAGCTGGGAACTTGCAATCTACGACAACTCAGCTGGTGATGTAGCTGATGCCGTTGACGGCAACAACCTGCTCGTCGACGACTGGGAGCTGCTGGAAGACGGCGTTCTGGGCTGGGGAATTTCTCCAACCGACAGCCGTGGCAAAGACAACGAGCTTCCAACTCTTCTCCAAGGCGTTGCTGGCGACGACCTAGGCGAAACTCTTCTTACCCCCTTACTCGATGTTGCGATTGGACCGCCAAAGCGAGTTCAGGGGCTGGCGCAATGGTGGTACAACGGCAACAAGCGTAACAATCAGGACTTCTTCAACGCAGCTCGCGAAGGTGACACAACGGACCTGGCGAACCCGTCTGGCTCACCGTTCACTACCCCCAACACATGGTGGAGTGGAAATGGAGATCGCACAATCTCGGGCATCGCCCTGGACCGCTACCCATCACCTGAGTTGGCAGGTGGCCGCTTCGACATGGCCAACAACGAAAACTACGGTGTTCGTCTCTTCGGAGATATCTTCATACCAGAAAACGGCGTCTACCGGGTCCGAGACGGAATCGATGGCTACACGATGGTCGCCATAGATCTCGACGGTGACGGACTCAACGAAGACGACTTTCCATTTTCCAACGAAGATTCACCAATAGGTGACGTGATCATTCATGATGACGATACGGCAAACTGGGACGGTGGTAGCAACGACGGACCTAACGGCCCTTTCGGCATCGCTAGATTCGAAGGTATTCGCCATGGTGGTTCGTGGCGTGAAATCGAAATCTGGATGTCAGAAGGTGGCGGCGCTGACGCAGGTATCATCTACATGGCAAATGAAGAAGACGAGAATCTGAATCATGAACAATGGGATGTAGCTGGTGGACTCGACGCTTCGCAGCGTGACATGTTTCTCATTCCGCCGGATCACCTTCGTTACGTCATTCCCAGCGTCATCATCTCGGGTACAGCAAGAGCAACTCTGGAAACTGGTACCGACGAGGGTGCTGTCAACTACGTCATGAACGTAAGCAGCGACCTGCTTGACTCGGATCACATCATCGTTCGTAATCCAGGTGGAGCTGTTGTTACTCAGCTTGACGTTACCGATGCTACGATCGCTATCGAAGCTCAAGGTGATCTGGTTGCTGGTGACGAGTGGGTACTATTTGGTGCTGACGAGTTGATCGGCGAAGAGACCATCACTTGGGTTGTTGATGATCCTACCTTGTGGGACTTCAGGGGCCTTTCGAATGATGGCGACGATGCACACCGCATCATGTACACCGGTTTCATTGAGTATGGACCGCTGGACAACAACGGCGATGGCGTTGTTGACGGTGGTGACCTTGCTGGTGCTTGTGATGCTGGAAACGTAGCCGAGCTTCTCGCTGAGCTTGGCACCGTTGCCGGTGACCTTGACGGCAACGGCGTCGTCGAGTTCCCCGACTTCCTAACTCTCTCGGGGAACTTCAACGCCACCGGAGTCGAATACTCCGGTGGCGACATCGACTGTAGCGGCACGGTCGAGTTTCAGGACTTCCTTGCGCTGTCGAGTGAGTTTACAGTGGGTGCTATTGCAGTTCCCGAGCCTGTCGCGGCAGGTATTCTGACTGCCGCGTTGGTATTCACAGGACTTGCACGTCGGCGGAGCCCCGGTTTGAAATCAAGTCAGCGAACCTAGAGCTACGGCGGGTAAGGGACGAAAAGGGTTCAGGCTGCCAAATTGGAAGAATAGGGAATGTTTTTCCGTCATCGGTTGCTTTCCAGTAAAGTGCGTGCCCTGACCGCTGATCTCATATCAACCGACTTCAGTTCAGCTCAAAGCTCAACTGAATTGGGTCAGGTTTTGACGTTCTCTGCGTAGACCTATCGTCGCTCGTCTATTCCAGCCGAATACAAAGAGAGTCCGAAATGGTCCGAAAACTAAACATCGAGTGCCTTGAAGCACGAGAACTCAAGTCCGTGAACTCTATCACGTACAAGATCGCAAATGGAAAAGACATTCAACTCAAGCTCGAAGAAGGTGTTGAGGTAACGGAGGAAACGGCATATCTAGAGAGCCTCAATCGGCCCCACAGTGTGGGCGATCGAAACGGAGACGGTCTAGACGACGTATTCTTCTCCGACGGTGACGGTCAGATGTGGCTCGCGATTGGCCAAAGTCAGCCAACCAAATCGAGTTACATACGCAGCAACGGCATTTCGGTCTTTCCTGAGAATGAACCTTATTTGCAGAAGCTGCCGTACCATCACAGCTTCGTTTTCCCCGGGAGTCCACTGTACGCCGAAGTGCAGGACTTACTGAACCATGTTGACGACTTTTTTGATTTCAATGGGGACGGGATCGAAGACACCATCAGCTGGCTTAGCAACTCCGAGACAGCGTTCATTGATATTACGTTCGGCCAAGCTCCGTTTGCTGGATGGGTTGATCCAGTAGAAGGCTTGGTGTTGAACAATACAAACGGTGACATCGACATCCGACGAATCGAAGTCCAAGGCGAGAACATTTCGCTACGCGACAATTCGCCATTTGACGCTCTGGTTGGTCCCAATGGCGACGTGACGATTACGATCGATGACCATACGTCAGCTGGGGAAGCCTTTGCTGTGGGTGTTGACGTGGGGTGCAACCTTGATCGAGAAATCGAACTGATCGTTAGCGATGTCGGGGACAACATTTACCAACTGAAAGTGCCGGTCTACGATCGTTCACACGGGGACTTGAACGGCAGCGGAACGGTGGACTTCCAAGATTATCTGCTGCTGGCCGCCAACTTTGGCTCTGAAGGGGTTGGTTATACGGGTGGAGATATCGACGGAAACGGGATCGTTGATTTTCGAGATTTCCTGACGTTTGCGAGGTCGTTTGGCGATTCCGTCGGATGTTGAAGGCAAGCCTGACTCTTGCGTTAGATGCCAAGCGCTTCGGCCGTAAGATCGCCGTGTTCCTGCCGCACTTTGGCGACATAAGAATTGCCGTATTCGTTTGCGGCGTCCAGCGGAGTTTGCCTGACTCTTCCATGCGGTGTGGCTACTAATGGAACAGGATGGTACGTCAGCGACGCTCGATCCTGCCACCTTAAATCTAGTTGAAGCCAGTTCGGTGTAGCGGACAGTGTGCTGGATATTCTTGTGGCCGAGGTATTGCTGGATGGCTCGCGTATCGTGCCCAGGAAATTCGAACTCAGCATTCTGCCCAGCACGGGCAATCATCTTGGCGACCGCCGAGTTTGTCAGTGGTCCCTTTCGCTCTGTGACGAACACATATAGGGTTGCCGGGTAGTCGCGTTTCAATCGTCGCAACGCTCGAATTTCGGGACCGCGAATCGGATGAACTGACTGGGTGCCTTTCTTGATTCGACTAACGTGAAGACTTCCAGAATCGAGTTCCATCTGGTCCCAGCGTAGGGCAGTCAGTTCAGAAACTCGGAAGCCATGGCGATAGGTCACAAGAATCAGTGTCGAGTCAAGATGACCGCGGCGTCCGGTCTTTGCCGCCGCCTTCATCAAACGCTCGACTTCTTTTTCCGTCAGGTATTCACGCGGACGGACATCGGCGTTCTTTGGCTTCGCTGGTGGTAACTTTCCCAAAAAACGATGCTTGGGACTGCTTCTTTGAGGTGCTCATATTCACGAGAATTCGGCACTTCAAGCGAACTTTCCCGAAAACAGGTGAATTCGGGAATGTTTAGAACCCTTATCCGGTCGGCAAATCATCGTCCTCGCAACTGAAGGAAGTTTGTCAAACCGCAGCAGATTGGCTTGTTCTCAAATCTGCTGAGGATGTCCAGACTTCGGAGCCTAGCAACGGCTTCGCCATCCCGTAGCTATGCGCAGCGGTGTCATGTACCTCGCAGTCATCTCGGAGGAAAGGCCCGATCAACAAACTGAATTCGGCTTGTCCTGCCTTTCCAGGCTCGCCAAAATATTTTGCGAAGAATCTTCGTACAAAACTCGCTAACGCGCGTCATCTTGTTGAGCAATGATCGCGAGTGACATGTGAATACGACAACGGCAGAAAACTTGGGCCGACTTCGGAAGGGAGACGTGGGTGCATTCACGGAGATCGTACGCACCCACCAAGACAGCATGCTACGTATCGCCTACCGCGTCGTCGGGCAACAAGCAGAAGCAGAAGACGTTCGTCAGAATGTGCTGCTGCGACTGTGGCAGTCTCCCGAGAAGACTCCGCCGGTGGAACGATTCGCTGCATGGTTACATCGTTGCACTGTCAATGAGGCGATTTCACGAGTTCGTTCATCGAAGCGAAATGAAACACGCTTTTGTGAACTCAAGGATGCGTCAAGCGAGTCAACGAACAACGCATCGCTTGAGTTGAACGAAGAACGAGAAATACTGCGGATGACAATGCTGCAACTAGAACCGGAACAACGAGCTATTCTGTCGCTTAGGTTCGACGAACAGCTAACGATTCGGGAAATCGGCAGCGTTCTGAAGCAGCCGCACACCACCGTGCAGTCGAAATTGCGTCGTGCGATCGAACAACTTCGCAATCTCATGGGTGCGTCCATAGAAAGGAGGAAGCCATGAACGAAGAGACTCCAGACCCAAAAATGCACGAACTGTTCACGCAGAGTCAGCCGAACTTATCATCTGTCGACATCGATTCGATTGTTGCTCAACAACAAGATCAAGAGCTCGCAACTTCGCGAGTTCAAACCAATCGACAATCGAGGAGATGGAAGATGAGTATTCGAGCTGCCGCAGTGTTGTCCGTCGTTGCAAGTTTGTTTTATTTCTTTGTGATCCCACTTGCTTCGAATGACGGAGTGGCGTTTGCAGACGTGAAGGCACAAATTGAAAAGTTGAGAACTGTAGACTTCCTGCAAACGTCGCATATCGTCCGTGAAGATGGGACGACGGAAGGTCACACTTCCACACGTCTGGGTCCGAACCAAACGGCAAAACAACAAGTGGAAGATTTGACGGACGAATTGGAGAAACTGGCTGCATCCGGATCAAGCGAACAGGAACGAATCGATGCGAAGCGACACCTGCAAGTACTAAAGACTTTGTCAGAAGATGGTCCAAATCACTTTTCGAAAACGGAAGACGTTCGTCGGATTCGAATCAAGGGTAAGCATCTACAACGCACAGATCATCTCTACCCAATTGGGCACATACACAATGTTCAAAACGCAACCACGGGACTCGACGTTTCCTATCATCATGAAACCAAGCAGCGCAGCGTGTATCGCAAGCAAGTTATCATCAATGCCGAAACTGGCGAGACCAAAGAACATCACATCAAGAAAATCCCACCGACGGTCGACTTTTTCGCTCGTTTCCGCAGCGTGCCTGAAGACGCTACCGAACAACTTCCCAAACAACAAATTGAAGGAACAGAAGCGATCGGTTTCCGTAGCGTCGAGAAGCACAAGAATGGTACTTGGACTCGCACCTATTGGGTGCAGCCAGACTCACGCCTACCAGTGCGAATTGTGACGGACTTCAAGAGTACACGCGAAAAACTTGCCTCTTCCCGATGGGTACAGAGCGATTTCGTTTTCGATAGCGAAATGAGCGACGCGTTGTTCAGCACAGATACGCCAGATGGATATACCTCAGAAGATGCAGAAATAACTGGTCTTTCGCTGGAATAGAGGCCGCGGCAGATTGGGTTTGGTACTAACTCGCATCGGGGAACGCCACCTCTGCGCATAGCTGCCAAACTCAAGCTGCCTGGAATCTTCCGAGGTTTGCAAGACCTCTGTCAGTTCAGCAGTAGTCGAACTCGCCGAAGTCACATCATCCGCCGAGCTTAGCTCCGATTTGCCAAGCTCATGGGTGTTGTTGACCGCTGTTTGGCTGGAGTCGGTTTCATTTGACAGTGAAGCAACATGCGTCGGCGTCAAACTCCGACGCAACTAGATCGTTCTAATCGAGGGCTCTCTTTAAGATTTTTGGCTAGACCGAACTATGTCGTCAACGCACAACAAGTCACGACACATCGACTGGCTGATTCTGGCATTTGTCGCGTTAGAGTTTGGCCGAGGTTATTTCGGGGATGTTCGAGGCAATATGTTTCGGCCAGGCGATCCAATGTTGCTGCTCACGAGTTTCGCAACGGTTTTCTATCCGTTTCGAAAGCACACTCGACTGATCTGGTTTGCCCTTGCACCCGTCGGCGTCGCGATCATACCGATACTCGGGCGAGCTACGCGAGAGAAATTACTGTACGCGGAACCGGGCGTGAACATTGTTCCGTTGTCCCTTGATCAGATCCTGGTAGCTTATTTGGCCGTTGCGGGGGCGGCATTCCTATGGGCGTGCGTTTATTGGTTCGGCGTGCGAATTCGGCAAGAGAGCAGCGATCATCCGAAACGCTACATCAGCCTCGCCGAACTAGTCGCAATGACGGGGATCTTTTGTTTCTTGGTGCTATTTCTCAAGGAGTACTTTTCGACGGACTGGGCATATTCCAGTCGCCATTACGCGTCCCTGGCTGTCAACATTGGGGTTCCGTTTGCGGCCTTCGGAATATGTTTATGGTCGATTCTCTACTGCAAGCGACCGCGATCTGCCGTGATTTTCACAGTCACATGGTACCTACTTCTGATCGGAATACTCGTCTTGGAAGGCGGGATATGGTCCATCGGCGACTGGCACCAGGTTCAGTACATGCTAGATCCCATTTGGCAACTAACAAGCGTCGTAGTATTCGCGACTTCAATTCGTTTAGCCGGCTACCGATTGGGCCGCCAGAAGAAATCGGTACTCAAGGTCAACCCTGTCGCACCCACAGAAGCTTGAAGACTCAACTCGTGGAAGTCGTTGCGATTGAAGCCATGCCGATTCGGCCAATCGTTGCGACGCTTCGGATTCATCGTCCGACGCTAGGACGCGAGTCACCGGAATCGCGGTGTGGACCGCTATTTCTAAGCTCTGCGGTGTAAGGATGCCGACGACACCGCTGCTTGTTTGCCAGTTTCCTACGAGACAGCGGGCACATCACCCGCCGAGCTTAGCTCGGCTTCGCCAAACTCATCGGTCTTGTTGACCGCTGTTTGGCGGGAGAAATTCTCCGAGACAGAAGCGTGTCAAACCGACGCGAGTTCGAACTGGGTGCTAAGCTCGGAGGTCTTGCTCACCGACGCAACTTACTTCGGCGTTTCACTCTGACGCATCGAATACAAATCCCTAATGTGCTTCGGTCTGTTGCACGTATGCAACTTAGCGGTTGGACTTAACTTGAAAATCCGAATGGCAGGGCCGATACTTGACTGAATAAAAGACGCCCCAAACGGTTCGAAACCGACTTTGCGACACATTGGCGTCCAGAAAACCGTTGTGCGACCTACCGAATGACTGATCCACGCCGACTTGTGATGCCACCCGAACTTGATGGAGACGAGGCTGCGTACGAGCTTATCAGTGCGTGGGCCAGTTCTAGCCGCGTCAAAATAATGACTCGTTCTGGCAGTGGGTTGGACAACAACCCTGCAATCTGGGGTGAAATCCTTGCTGGTATCGCCGAGAATATCGCGGTGTGCATCCAAGACATGAATGGTGCCGAACCATCAGAGACTCTTGCAGCAATCAAATCATCACTTGATGCGAAATGGTGGCAGGGGCGTTTGCCGGATGGCGAGCACTACGACCCAACGTAACGGTCGTACAACTAATGAGGGTTGTGGATAGCGAGGTACGAGCCTGTCCTCAAACCCATGTTCAAGGCGACCTGCGGTTGGCGGAGTTTTGCGGCGACCGTGCTAGTGGCTTGCGAGGAACTCGCTCCGGACAGAAAGACCGACGCGGATTGAGTGAATCGCTAACTCCCCTCGGCTTCATCGTTCGACGCTAGTTAGCTCAGAAGTAAGGTCACGAATCAACCGGTCTCGTGAATCGTTTCTTGGCCGCTGTCGCAATTCGGCAATTCGTTTTTCAATTTCATGTTTACGCTGTGTGTTTCGTGTGGCAGCCTGAGCACGATGTTCTTCCACAAATGTCACCGCGTCTTGCATTGCCGTTGGATACTCGACGGGCACCCCAGTCTTGTCACGGATGGTGTAATACGTGAATCCGTTTGAAATCAGGTACGTAGCAACCGCCCATGATTTGACGTCAGTCATCTTAGGTGGTCGGAATTTCTGATTGACGAAATACATTGGTGCTGAGCACTCGGGGCAATCGCCGGTTCGGAACGTTGAGTGGTCTGTTCCGAGACTTTCAACTCGCTTGCAATTTATGCAGACGTTCTTGAATCCCATGGCGTGCCAATCATAGAACGGCGGGTCGTTTGATTGTGACCCGACATAACAAATGGAGTTCAACCCGACTCACATTCGTGATTTGAGCCGATACGCCCCAACGCAGTCAAGGTTTTTCGTGTATCAGACTGGCGGCTATAGGGGCATCCCGACCAGCGTCGGACAATATAGGCCGACGCACATTGGGGAAATTGCTTCGACGCTTCGAATTCATCGTCCGACGCACTCTTGGAGCAGTTTTTCCCCATCGGTCTGCGAACTTTGGTGACACCGCCTGCAGTTCGGCGTTTCGCTAACTCGCCGAAGGCACATCATCCTCGGAGTTTAAACTCGCACGACGAGCCAAACTCAGCGGCGTGTAAAGCCGCTTCTCGTAGCGAGTCGTCGTAACTTCGGCGGTTGTCCAATCGTTGACCTGCTCGCGAATCTGCGTGTCGGTCAAGGTTAAACATAAGGTATCTCGCGATGTAGAACTGCTCTAACATGTCCGAAGACCATCAACGGCAAGAAGAGGAACAAGTCTGTGGGAATCATGAAAGCAGCAGATGCTTCGAACGGAATAAACGATATCCGCATTATCGATGTTCCTAAGCCATCGCCTAAATCCGGAGAGGTAGTGGTTCAGGTAGAGTGCTCTGCGGTGGAGGATGGAGAAGGGCAGGTTTTGAGGAAGACCTTGGTCGGAAAATTCCTTCACCGCAATACGATGCCGCTCATCTTTGGGTGGAATGTTGCCGGTACAGTCGAGGCCGTTGGTTCTGAAGTTGACCTGGCAAGAGGCGACCTAGTTTGGGGGCACCTGGATTTTGACCCATTTCAAAAGCAAGGCTCGTATTCGGAATATGTGACCATGAGAGCGGATGCCGTCGCAAAACGCCCGGACGTTCTAGACGCTGCACAAGCAGCGTCATTTGCAACCACCGGACTAACCGCATTGCAGGCAATAAGAAACTACGGTGGATTAGAGCCTGGAAAGTCTCTACTCGTTATCGGTGCTGGTGGCGGTATTGGTGGTGTGGCAGTGGCCTTAGGAAAACAACTTGGGGCGGAGGTCGTTGCCGTCTGTAGCACCAAGGATATCGAGAAAGTTAAACGACAAGGAGCAGACAGAGTCTTAGACCGAAAGAAAGAAGACTTCATCAATAGCGGCACTAAAGTAGATGTGGTTCTCGATACGCCGTCAAAGTATTCCTTTGGTCGATGCTCGGTCTTGTTGAATCGCGGCGGAACCTATGTCGACCTTCACCCTTGGTCACTTCTAACAGGTTCTATTCATTCTCTTATCGCGGGAAAACGCTGCAAATTTGCTCAGGTTAAGTCAAAGAGGGATGACCTTGACGTCCTGGGGCAATGGCTTGCGGACGGCATGAAATTGCCAATTGCTGTTGAGTCTCGTTTTCCTGTGCGAAATCTTGGGGAAGCTCTTCAAAAACGATTGGCCCCGTCCCGTTCAGGAGCAATCATCGTAGATGTAAAAGGCGGGTGGTGATGGTAACTCGCGTGCCAACGTCATTGGGTCGTCTTGCCAAATCTGCCGAGGTCCGTTTCACCTCAGTCTGAAACGCAAAATCATAAGTCGCCGAAGTCACATCACCCGCCGAGCTTAGCTCGGCTTCGCCAAACTCATCGGTCTTGTTGACCGCTGTTTGGCGGGAGAAATTCTCCGAGACAGAAGCGTGTCAAACCGACGCGAGTTCTGAATCCACGTTATGCTCAGAGGTGTCGTTCCCCGATGCGAGTTCTCAGCACTGAAACCGAACAGACCCACCGTTATCGGACGTTGGCTTCGGCCTCAGGTCTCCCCGGGCAATCTTGACCGAACCCATTCATATATGACGTTGCTCGCAATACCACAAACCATCATCGCCACAAAAGTCACAAGGCTATTCGAACCTCTTTCGGGGGCCGAAAGGAGGCTCATGACAAAAAGGAAAACTCCAAATACTGGCAAGATGATAGTGACCTTAGCAGCGAGTGACATGGACTCAATCACGTCGCGATTGCCAGGCATCACTTCCCCAGCCCCTTTTATGAGTCCTTCCACTGATGGGGCGTCTTCAATCTTGGATTTGCTCAACAACGAGACCGTTAACCAATCACGTGGTGCCAAATACTCGAATCGTATTCCGACAGTCGCGTCGCCAGAGTCTTCAATTGCGGCCATTTGCGAAACCCCGGAACACGCAACGAGGCTAACGCCGATAATGTCAGAACGACCTGAGGGCAATCTAATCTCAGGTTGCCGCGTCGATGCGAAATCGCCAAGTTCGACTATGTCATTGCCTGCATTCCACAGCGTAATCCTGCAGTCGTAAAGCTCGGTAATAGGTTCCCCACGAAACGACATCTTTAGGCCGTGCATTCCAAGGGCTTCGATTTCCTCGCCGACAATCTGTGAAACCTGAATCTCAAATTTGACCCGCTTAATCTTTTTGCTTCGTCGGTAAAGCAGGTAGGCGAAAACAAAGCTCAGCAAGCCCAGGATGACTCCAACGAAACTCCACTCAGGTGCTGCAATCCAATCTGGCCACATATCGTTCCTGACGCCCTTCTGACACTACCAAGTAGTTGGACAACTGGTCCTCGTCAAGCAATCCGTATTGCGTTCTTCATTCGCAACGCCCGACTGCCCATAGCTTCCCCTTGGAGAACTGTAATATCAAGCAGTTCCCGGTAGCTCTGCCACCAGTTTTCTTTTGCAAACTCCACAAACCAACGTCACCCCAGGCTTCGCCCACGCATTCACGCCGCACTTCGGACACGAGTATTTCACTCGAAAGACCTTCTTCTTTTTCTTCCGCCGAGTAGTTCCACCAGCTCGGTCGACCCACGACAACGCAAACCCACCGTCAATCAGCTTCGCGGCAGTCTTGGCATACGCACCATCCTTGATGATGAAGTGCGTCATGCTCTCGCTGTGCTCTTGCCGCCAGGCTTGCCTGTATCCGATGGGCCAAGACCCACCAATTCCATTTTCTCGGTCGGACGGTGGGGGGTCTGGCAACGTTCAGACGGCGAACAACACGCTTGACTTTAAGCTCTCCTATCCGGCAAGAGCGGTCTAAGTGCGGCTTCAAGTTCAATGGATAGTCGTTTGAAAGTTGCTACATCGTCGTTAGATGGCGAAAGCCCCTTGGCAACGAGCCGGACGTAGGTCTTTTTGTCGATGCCAAGTGCCGTTTGCAGTTGACCGAGTATGGTCTTACTCGGAAATGTCCTGAGGAACGCCTCATTCGCACCACTGAGGGCATCATCGATGGTCGCCAGTTCATCTTGGTAGACGGTGGCTGGATGCTTATTCCACTGGTTTGCGTCGAATGCGATGCAAAACTGCCTCTGGCCAGCAAGAGCATCAGCAGTTGGGTTCAGTGGGTTTGTAAGTGCCTTTAACTCATATTCCATCAATTGTTTGGCACGGGTTAACGCCTGCTTGTTCTTGAATACCCCTGTGAATTGTCGCTTCGCGGCATCCATGGCCGTATCGTACTTCTCTTGAATCTCATTGCCTGGAATACCTTGGTGCTTGGCAACAGCAGAGAAGACATCACGAGTGCAGAAAAGACCTTCCATCTCGTGAACGACCAACGCCGTAATGTTGGGCGGCAACGCAGTGAGGAATGCTTCAGGACGGTAATCGCGGTCGATAATCCCGATAGCATCCAGACCAATGATTGGTTTTTGAGAAACGAAAACAGCCGTGTGATTGATGACTGAATCACAGTCATTGACTGGGCAAACAACTGTGTCATGGCCGTCAAACCACGCGGAATAGACAGAGTAATCTGAAGTGCGTGCTTCCTTTCCCTCGCAAAAGACGATTCGCTTAACGGCGGTCGAAAGTGTGCTCGTTCCAAGGAGAGCATGAAGTACATCCGACGGAATCTGGTCGCCTTCCGGAAGCAGAACCGGTTTGTTCTTCTCGCGGAGTATGACCAGCCGAGAATTGCGTCTTGAGAGGGCGAATCCAACATCATGGGTCAGGTAAACGAACCGGCAGTCTTCCCTGAAGTCTTCAATCAGGTCCCAGAATTGCTGAGCAAGCTTTCGGTGCAAATGGATTTCCGGCTCATCGACTATGACCAATCCAGCTTTGGCTTCAACAACTCGAGCCAGTAAATAAAGTGCAACTCGTTCACCTCCACTGAGCTTCGGCAAATCGTACCCGCCGTCCCCTTCTTCTGCCGTTACCCTTGGTTTGGCAGTAGTGAAATCTATCTGCCTTCCGGGGAAGACCATGTTCCAGAGTTCAGTCATCCTTTCTAATTCCGTCTTTGGGGCGACAGAATCTGGGTCGTTCCGGTGATTGTTTCTGAATTCGACTGCGGATTGAGCATCTCTTGCCTTTAGGTCACTGAGTATCGCATGGGTCTCGTTCGCCAGTGTCCAATGATTGTTCTTGGCTGCAGCCTTCTGTTTCTCGAGTTCAGTCTTTGTTTGCTCCGGAGACTGAGTAGGTATGGACGGACTGAAGCCAAGATTACGGGTAGCTCCAACCCATTCAGCGTCAGCGGTCTTAGCGAGTTCATTTCCAAGAGTAGTTTTACCAGCACCATTCGGCCCGACGATAACAATCGGATTGGCTCCTTGCAGCTGCTCCTCAGCAAGGCTGACTGGTATCTCTGTCACTACTTCGTTCTCGTCTTGATATGGGAATGAAATCCCGCGGCTACCGATATGAACGCCGCAGAAGCGGGTGTTGAGTCTATTACCAGATATGGCGATGTGAAAGCCACCCTGTCGCCGAGGGCTAAGAATGCCCTAAAGTCGCTTCCCGTTTTTTCAGCCTGTCGAAATACTCTCACCCACAGATGGCGGCTCGTTGCAGCTTCGCGAGTTCTAGGCCTTTAAGTAGACAGTCTGACAGGTTCGTCGCTCATCTCATTCCACTCTTGCCGATTCACGTATGATAATGTACCAAATCATTCGTAAACTCGGACTATTTCGGATTGAACGTGGACGGTACCGGGCCTGATTTTGGGTTCGTTCGCAAATGATAAGGTCAGGCTGCATCCTCATCGTCAGCTAGTTCGGAATGACACCGCTGCGACTTAGCCGGATTCTCAACTCGCGTCGGCCACATCACCCGCCGAGCTTAGCTCCGATTTGCCAAGCTCATGGGTGTTGTTGACCGCTGTTTGGCTGGAGAAAACTTCCGAAACGTCGGCGTGTCAATCCGCCAGCAGCTAGAGTGGACGGCTAAGTTCCGAGGTCTAGTGCACCTCCGCGCGAAGAAGTTGTCAGAATATCGTCGCCGGTTCAGAATGAAGGGGCCAGAACTTTGTGCCACTCGGAAAATCTTGTGACGAACTGCCGTGACTTGGGCTATCGACATTTACTACAAGCGTCCGATGGACAGATCCCGTGAGGACTTTCTGGTGGAACGCGTCGCCCAACTTGGTGGCCGGATGAGTTTCCGCGAAGAGAGCACGGTGCCAGATGCGGCAGATAATGTCTGCCTGACATTTGAGTTCGATGATCAAACCACAGCTGACCTGGCGGTTCACTCGCTCACACAAGACCGCGAGCATGTTGAAGGACCTTACGACTACGGCTAGGTTGCGACTACACGCCGGAAGTTCGCGCAGAGGTCGATTTCACCGACCGCAACTTGGCGGATGGCAAACTGATAGAGGTCACATCACCCGCCGAGCTTGGCTCAGATTCGCCAAACTCATCGGTCTTGTTGACCGCTGTCTTGCCGGAGGAATCTTCCGAGGCAGAAGCGTGTCAAATCCTCTGTTTCCTAGCGTCTGGGTGCAAACTCGGAGGTCGCATTCACCTCACGCATCAAGAATGCTCTTAGGCCAGCTTTCCTGAATGGTTGGTTGCAGCCCGTAGATTCGCTCTCTCGAATCCGTAGCATAACTAGCAGCACAAACATGGGCAGGCTTATGTCACACGAAACTATCCCGGTTGAATCGTCAGGGCGGCCACGATCATTTCAGTGCAGTTTGCGAAATCTGATGCTGTCGGTCCTTATATGTGGGCTCGCACTTGGATGGTGCGTTGACCGCTGGAACCTGAAAAAACAGCTCTCATTGCGACCGCAGAATGTCGCTGACGTTCGGATCTTCACTATCGTGAATGGTGACGCAAGGGAGGTCGTAACGTCCATGGCCGAGCTATTCGGAGGTGGCGACAACTCTCCAAGAATTGCCGTCGATGCTCGGACCAACTCATTGATTGCAAGAGGACGTGCTGCCGACCTCAGCGTTATGGAGGCTATTTTGCTAAAGCTTGACTCTAGCAAGTCGTACTTAGAGCAGAAAACGAATCCAAAAGCCAAAATTCGAGCGGAACCAACTACTGCTGTTCTCAACCCGTCGATTCCGAAGGAGGCGGCTGCCTGGGAAGGCAATCGCTATTTGTTGATTCACGAGACAATGACGCCGAACGCCGCTAGAAGATACTGCGAGACGTTAGGCGGGCATCTTGCTCGAATTGAATCAGAAGGAGAATACCTTTTCGTCACTAAGTTGCTTGGTGGTGCTTCGATTGAGCAGGAACACCCTTACTGTTGGGTAGACGGTTCAGACGAAGGCGTGGAAGGCGAATGGACATATAGTAACGGAACCGTAATTGCTTACTGCAAGTGGGCCGAGGGCTCTCCAGACGGCTTTCCCAACGAGCATTCACTTTGCGTCGATTTTCGCGATATGTTGTTCAGCGATGCAAATACGTCGTGGAGATGTGCGTTCCTCTGCGAGTGGGACAGTAGCACGAATGGCGACTAGGCTTGTACCTACCGCCCGCAGCTCACTGTTTTGGCGGCCAAGTCACGTTGGCCATCAACCGACTACAGATCGCTTGTGATATGCTCAGAGGTGAGTTTCCCCGCCAGCATATCGGCACATTCCGAAGTCGCGTCGGCCACATCACCCGCCGAGCTTAGCTCTGATTTGCTAAGCTCATCGGTCTTGTTGACCGCTGTTTTTCGGGTGAAATCGTCCGAAACGTCGGCGTGTCAAACCGCCGAGGATAGCGTCCTGTTCAAAGCTGCTGAGGTTATTGCCACCTACGCGACTTTAATCTGCCCGAAGCTTGTTCTTGTTTTCTGGCGACAGTTCGCCATGATCACCCGAAAGGATCTCTTCGGCTTCAACCGCGGCCCTCCCCAGCGACGATTCAAACAGTTCAGGGTGGGCTTTTCGCAAGCACTTATTCACGAGCACTTCCGGGGGTTCCCCAGCGGCTACAGCAATCTCTTTTATCCTGGTTATCGTGATGCCACGAAGGTTTTGCACGTACTGCGTGATCGCACCGCGAGTTACTTTGAGCTTGTGTGCGATAAAAGCCCTTGTCAGATTTTTCCTTTGCAGCAAGTCACCGATGACCTCTCCGCCGCCAGCAATGGTTGTTTCTTTTCTTCGATTGACGGCCAAACCATTCCCCTTCAGAAGGCGTCAACCACCTTCTCGATAATCGCACCCAGTATCAGCAAAACGACCGGAGTGAGGATCGCTATGAACCAAGTCTTCGCAGACTTGAGATAGTTCTTCAAAACTGCCCAATTCGAATGTCTGAGTTGGCCAGCCAAATCATCGTTGCACACGGCCAATGTAAGACTGACGATTCTGCGTCGTTCTTCCTGCGTGACGATGTCGCCGCAATCGATAGCATCTATCGCCTCGTCAAGCTCACACCGCATTTCCAAGACAGCGGGAGTCAGACCTTCTTTTGACTCCGCTTCGACGAGCTTGTCGCGGAGTCGTTTCAATTGACTTTTTGATATTCCCATTGTATTCGCGTGTCGGAAAGAGGCTGTCGTAATCCAACGTCCAGAGAATTACGTCAGCTGCATCCCTCGCGCGAGTGTCTTTTCGGCGAATCGGTGCTCCTGAACTGGAACAGATGAAGCCGCTGCGTTTTGAGCTTTGAGTTCGCTTCACCGGCAGGAACCGCACGAGAGCCGACTGAATCTTCCCACAAAGCCAGTTTGTCAGTTCGCTAATAGCGTTCTTGCAAACTTTGATGAAACCCAAGATTCCATGAGCCGCCTTTTCAGCAGCCCTCTGCCAGGCCGGTTCCAGGAGGGCCACGAGTATCCCGATAATCGCGATGACTACCAGCAGTTCAATGAGAGTGAAACCACGCTTTTTTGCGAGCATTTTGGTGTTTTCCTGTCAGCTTTTTTGATTCGTTCTGTGTTGAGGTCTGATGAAGTTGGGTGGGGAGCCGTAAACGCAGGAGCCGGCATTATTGCAAATGCTTACGAATTGGTAAACACCTAAGAGCCGTGTTCAAGAGACAGATCTAGTGAATAGAATCGTCCGCCGCCCGTGGCCAGGGAAGGGCGCAATGGAACGGTGAGTCTCTCTTCGACGAAGGCAGTTCCCGAACGTCTAAACGCGGATTCCGAAACCGTTTCGGCAACGCAGATTCAGCCGTATGCTCATCGGTCTAAGAATGGAGGTGACACCGCCATCAACTCGACAGTACCTGAACTCGCCGAAGGCACATCAACCGACTTCACTTCGAAATTCCGCTCCGCCACGTTCATCTGCGGACTGGTCCAGGTCGCGAAGCTCATAACGACCTAGATAGACCGTCGCGGGAACGTTAACAACGGCAAGGACTACTGTGAGCAACAGCGTGGAAAGACTCACTAAGACTAGGGCTCTGTAGGACCACGGACGGGTCAGAAACAACATCGCGGCAGCAGCGAGAGGGGGAGCAACAAGGATTAGGACTGCTTGTATTCGTACGAACGTACCGCCAAGCAGTCTCGCGTTGCATCGGTCACATTTCAAGAACAGTGGAAAAGCCGAAATAGCAACCTTGCGAAATCCTATTGGATGCCCACATGCTGGGCACGTTGCAACAGACTGCGCCGGCCCTGCATCGCTGACCGGTGATTCGTATGGATTTTGCTTCATCATCTACGTCTCGAATCCAGTCACGCTAACGTGCTTTTGCTTTAGCCCCAGGCCATTTCTCCAACTCATACAATCCTGACGCGTCAAGACAATGGTATTTCGTAGGTCATCACTCAGAATTGGAACGAATCGCGTCAACGGTCAAGCTCCCATGCAATGCAAGCAGCGGTCGCCGAAGTTCAATCACACCGCCAGCAATCGGCACTTAGCTAAGTCACCGAAGGTACATCATCCTCGGAGCCTGCCCTGTCAGGTTGAAGTCGCTATTTTCAGGCCAATCAGTCTGGACGAAGAATCCCAAGAAATCTGAAAACAGGGCGAATAGGAATACATGAACGCTAACTTCATTCCATTGCCCACAGTGTTTCTCGCAACTGGCCTGTTCGTCTATCTCGTGGTGGCTGGCTACGTTTTCTTCTCCGCACAAAAGGATGCGTGCATGCAGGAGCGGTCGCAGATTTCAGTGTGGCTGCGATTTACCAGAGCTTGCAGAGCGTCTATCGTGGCGGCCTACTGGCCGCTGGTCATTGATTGGAAACGATTCCGATAACGGTGGAAGCTGCCGTAGCGGCAGAGCCTAGCACGACCTCCACCAAGCGTCTCCTCCACACCTTGCACCAGACTCATCTTCCGGTGCTGCCCTATGCTCATCGGTCTACGAACGTAGGTGACACCGCTTGCATTTCAACGTTTGGCCAAGTCGCCGAAGTCACATCATCTTCACGCAGTTCGAGGGTCATCGGATTTCAACTCCGCCTTCTTGTTCGAGGAATAGACTCCCAACGCCTGCAATAGGCCGAATACGCATCCGAAGCCAATCGCTACGGAAACACGGACGCCATGTGGGTGTTGGGTTAGCCAATCACAGACCATCATGCCGGCAGCAAGTGCCGTGGCCGTAATCACGCCAGCAATTGGTGGGTTGCGAAACATCGTTTTCATCTGGATATGCTTTCGTTAAGTATGAGCTGAATTCGCGGCCCAATTATTTAGACGGTTGCCCGACAGCTGATTTCCTATGTTTGTATTCGTTTGCTGACCAGTCACATCTGCCAAATTCGCCGCCGATTCCGCTCCCACGGAGTTTTCTTTGCCACCTAGTGTTTAGCCTAGATTGGCAGTGCCGTTTGCTCCGTCACGCCCTGCATTTTAGGGCTTTCGGCAACGACAATCTGCTCCGAACCCTATTCGTCTCGTTCTAGACTTTGAATCTGCAATGAATTCATCGTCCGATGCAGTTTGCGAGCTAGACTCAGAGGTGCCCGACCGCTGGTGATACCGCCTGCAATTCGGCAGATTTCTACGAGACAGAGGCCACATCATCCGCCGAGGCTACGCATCTGCAAAGAAGTAGTCATCTTCGTTCTTTTGACAAAGTCAGAGCCGACGAAGCACCACTAGTAGAACGGCGAGGATGACGCACGAAACGAAAGTGCGAATTACATTCCACCGGTTCCACCGAGACTCAAAGACCTTTCGTTCCTGACTGGCAGCGTCGCCGTCAAGTGTGTCGAAATCAAGTACCTGCACCTTCTGGTTCAACGGTATGTTGATTGTCATCGTCGGTAGTTGCACAAGAAAAACACTTGCCAAAGCGGCTGAAACGACGAGCGTTCGGTCAAATCCACTTTGGTGCATGATTGTTAGTGCAGCCGCTACTACGAGTGCGAACGTCGAACCGAGCCACATAATCATGAAAAGCGGTTGGCTACCCTGAATCACGCGGTCGATCACCTGAAAGCTGTGCAGAAACTCGCGGTCGCCAAGGTTCCTAATCCCGGGCATCACCACGACTGCAAAAGCGAATAGAAATCCGGCCATCAATGAACAAAGGAATGTGGCGACAATCAGAACCCATGCGAAGATGTCCATCGACTTAATATCTCTCCTTGCGTTCGGAAACGGCAATCATGAGGGCGGCTCGTACGACTAACCCAACCTAACTGCGGTGAGTGCCATTTGCGAGATTGCAAGCCAGCTTGATGCCATGTGATTTTATCAACTCAAGACGGCCACTGCTTGTCGTTTGCCGCAACCAAACTCATCGGTCTCCGATTCGAGGCGGCACCGCCTGCAGTTGGGCGTTTCGCTGACTCGCGTCGGCCACATCAACCGACTTCAGTTGGCGGGGAAACGGAGCGGTTTTCCTTGCAGCCCTCGGTGTGTCAAACCTCGGAGGATACTTGTGTGCAGCTATTCTCGGAGGTGAATTCCACCGACGCGGCTTCGTCACACTACAACCTCGCGGCGGTAGGTGGACCGAACACTAGCGTAAGAACCATACCGGTGGACAAGGACCATTGCTAGTCGTTCACGATGTCGTCGGTCACGGCTGAGTGTCCAAGTTTCTCAAGTTGGGCGACCGTTCTTTGTGCCGCACGGCGGGATTCTTGGTAGTTGAGCCATTCGCCGCGTAGCGGAAACGCGTTCTCTGCCAGCCACTCCTCCGTGTACGACGGGCCGTCAACGTTGTCAGTTAGCTCGCCGAAGTACAGCCAATGTGTGTAGACCTCGGAGCGAGTGAATCGCCAGTCGCGAAACGTCAGCTTCCGGTTGTTGACATCAATCAATCGAATGACGGTAATCATGGAGTTGATGTGTCCGCACAACATCTTTCTGGACGCCAGCTTGCCGCCAAGTACGGGCTGACGTTCGGAATGGATTTTGACTTGGCAGATGCTCGACAAGAATACCACATCCGCTCCGGCGTATCCTCTGAGTCGCCCAATCGAGAGCGAGACCGCCGCACCCTAGCCAAATCTCCAACTCTCGTCGGCCACATCATCTTCGGAGCTTGAACGATGTCCTTGCAGGCCGGCATTTGGTCAATGGCGGCCGAATGTCGTGTCCCACCTTAAAGGGTAGTGGAACGTTCTTCGAGGTCTTGTTTCGCCCTCCACGTAGACGGTGAGGGGCATTGTCTGCACAAGCGGAGTCGGCCGTATCCCAAGTAGCCAGATGTGGTACCTGATACTCGGCAAATGGAGGCCACTGCCGATTCCAGCTCCTTGCGGATGTTTGCTCGGTTTCGCAGGACGTGTCGGCTCGCGGATAGCTATGACAAACGGTCCGGGGACGCCTTCACTAGGCCGCCCAATTACAGCAGCAACTGACGATGAATTGGATTTCGTGATTCTCCATGCAGCAAAGTACAAACAAACGAATGTGACCAGGTACATCAATCTTCGTAAAGAGATTCGCGGGCGAGGTATTTGCATGGGCAACGGTTTCGAAAGTCTCGGTCTCCACAGGAAGAGCATGTGCAAAAGAACACTCCGAAGGAAGAGCAATCGTTACGCTCGGCTTCATCCAAGGCGGAGTCGCGGCAGCAAGCCGATGATAAACGCGGAGGTGCCCCAGCAACGGCAACACCGCTGACAATTGCGTCAATTCCTACAACACAGAGGACACATCACCCGCTGTGCTGCACGCAGGAGGTTTCTACGACACTACAACGTTCTCAACCGAAACAAGAATGGTCGACCGTGTCCAGTCGATGAAGTTCTTCTCGTCTTCGAAGAAGATGTTCACGTACTCTTTGGCTTTGTCCGTCGACCAGTCGCGAGCGAGTGCTTCTTCGCTTTCCACCCAAAGCTCAGCGATACCGTCAAACGGTTCGACTAGCCCAGTGCGAGGTCCGATAACGAGATTTCTGGATTCAGTCTCCAGTGGAAGAACCTGAACATATCGCTTGACCCCAAGTGTCGGGAATGCATCTGCAGGGGCAGCTTGCGGATGCTTCTCGCTCCAATAGCTCTGGAACTCGCCGCGACTTAGATGCGGCAGTCGACGCATCAGGTAACTGATTTTGACCATCATTAACTCCTGGATTAAGCGATGAGAGAAGTATCCGAGACCATTAATAGCTGGTCAATGTCGCTACACTCGCCACGAGGAGAAGTGCAAGCGTCAGGACAACCGACGGAGCTGCCGCGACTACGTATCCAGACCATAGCTCTTCATCGCACTCGCGATTTGTTGTCGCTCGGTCGTTTCTGGATAAAGAATGTAGCTTGGAGCGATGATAGGTTTGACCTTGCCGACAGCAATTCTGAAAAGAGTGTTAAAAGGAAACCGACCGCACGTCATTTTCTCAATCGGCTTCGCCAGCATTTCGAAGTGAGGGTCTATCTTCTTGACTAGCGACGCTGCTCCAAAAACCTGAAAGCCCTTTTGGGTGAAAATATCGACAAACGCCACGCAGACCGTCGGGTTGTCTCGTATGTTAGCTGCCGACTTCGGCGAAGCGATATTCGCAATTACTAGCGTGTCATGCCCGGATGCCGCAAATGCTTCCTTAGGTGAAACGTTCGGTACGTTATCCGCTGACGAGGTTGCCAACCAACAAAGCACACTGGAGCTGATGCTTGCCAGAATTTCATCGTTCAACAAGTCCATTCGTTCCACCTCGAAAAGTTACTGCGGTCAGATTCTAGCATGTCCTGACGAAGAAAGACGTATGGTGTTCGTTGTCGCCTTTGAATGTCCTACCGCGACAAATGCAAGGATGCCGCTTGGACTACCTCGTCGCATGATTTCGTCTAGACTGAAGAGTCCACGCGCCGGGTATCAACTAGCACAGGGATGTTTGGTGACACCAATGCCGACTCGAACCTTCTCGCTAAAGGCGATTCTTGCTGCGATTTTCTTCATCGGTCTATCAACGGCGGCAATAACATACGCTGGGTGGTTTTGGGCGGTCTTCATGTCGCACCTTGTTGTGGCTAGTCTGCTGACGGCGGCGGTCACCGCCTACTACCACTCAGACGACGACACGAAGCGATTCGCTCTGGGTTTCGTTGTGTTTGGTGCAGTTTTCTTTGCTCTCACCTTTCGCACCGAGATCGACGGCATCTACTCAGACAACATGATCCCAATGTTCTGGCCCGTCAGCTATCGCTCGCCAAAGTCGATCTCGAACATGCTCGGGCGTCCTCAGGTAATCACTCATGTTGTGACGTTGGCATTGGCGTCACTCGGCGGATTTGTCATTCGGTACTCGCAACGCTCATCCAAGTCGACGAAAGATAACTTCGGAGTCCAGGAATGACCAGCTTTCAGTTCAGACTGTCGCTACTGTATTCCAAGCCGTCGATATGGCGACGAATACTCGTTCCGGATTGTTCCTTGCTGCAATTTCATCAGTACCTTCAGGCAGCAATGGGCTGGACGAATTCGCACATGTTTCAATTCAAGATTCATGACCGTACATACAAGCAGGAAGACTGCCGCGCCACGACACTTCGTGAACTTCACTCCCGTGGACAGCTACGAATCTTTGCCTACGCCTATGACTACGGGGACTGGTGGGAACACAACGTCGAGTTCGAGGGAACGAAGGAGGCTGAGGCACCCTGCTGCTTGGATGGTGCAATGAATTGCCCGCCCGAGAACGTTGGTGGCGTCGCCGGCTACGAAGAGTTCCTGATGGCAATCGCCGATTCATCGCACGAAAATCATGACGACTATCGTGAATGGGCTCCGGGTTTCGATCCGAAGAAGTTCGATCCTGCTGCTAGGACCGAAGCCATGCTGACTTGGCACGGCACTCTGTAAACGAAAAGACGACACCCAATTGCTCAGGTGTCGTCCTAGTTCAAGTCACAACCGACAAGGCATGACATCTATAAACGTAGCTCACGCTTCTTGTCTTACAGTTCGTACATCTCTTCCAACTCCGATAATAACGAGTCCAGTTTGTTGTAAGTCTCTTGGCTCATAGTTGTTTCCGGTAGTGAGGCGTTGTTGTGTCGTTACTCAAGTATGCACTATGAATCCGCGGCTAGCAAATTGATTTTGTGGATTTTCAATTTGCTAGCCCGCAAAAAACCAGGTAGTGTTCTGTAGTTCAAGTTACTGATTCGATTAGAGCACCAGAGAAAACAACATGGCTAATGACTTCTTAATCGCCGTCGTTATCGAAGACGCAACTGACTTAGGTTTCGCTGTCGAATGCACAAGACAGAAAGATCTATACACCGTCGCGTTGGTGAGGGGGAAAACCCGCTACGTCGGACAGAGTACCGAGATCACGGACGCCTACGACATCGTTTTCGGAATTCTGTACCAGCAAGAGATTGAACCGGCTTTCGGCTAGACCACGGTTCTTTCGAGAGCCCGTGACGCGACCACGGGCTCTCTTTTCTACAGGAGTGAAGGGTGAGAATTCTAGGCAAGTACCCGGCAGGACACATCGGTCACATCCGGGTCAACGAGACCATACGGGTCGGCAACTTCGTGGTCTTCGATGGACTTAGCTACATGGTTGTTGCACGCAGCTTCGAACCGAACACGATACTACTCAATCGGGCTTTGAACGTGGACGTCGACTTCAACTCAGTCGTTGTGCCGCTCGCTCGTTTTTGACAACACGGATTTCAGGTTGTCGTAGTCACGGGTCCGAGCTGGCGGGTAGCTTCGGCCCCGGATGAATGTCTCGACTTCGAGGAATTGTTTTTCTTCGAGGTACAGCCACCACATGTCCATTGGGTTCACGTTGCCCATCAGTTCCTTCAAGGCGTCGGGACCAAACACAACGATGATCTTGCCTCGCTCCCGTTGCAGCAGGTCTTGTCGGTCGGCGTACCAACCGAGAGCAATGGCAGCCGCGAGAACAAACAGGATCAAGTTCGTGATAGAGAATCTCATGTGGCGACGGTACCACGTTTGAGGTACAAGGCTCAACATGAGGCGACGAAAGATAACGACAGCGTTTGCTGTCATCGCGAGCATCCTTGCTGCCGTGCTTTATCTCAGCACGGTGGACGCAGAGAGTGCGTCTGATGGGCTCAGGGTCTGGGCTGCCAGAACGAGCGTGAACTTCCTTGCCGTCGTCTGCTTGGCTGGTTTGCTTGGTGCAAGCTTGGGCTTCGTCTTCGTTGACGAACCCAATGGTTTCAGAGAAGAGTTGAAAGCACAGTCACGCAGTCGACGTCGAGGTTAGAACGTCTTTATTTCTTGCGACCTTCACTGTAGGACATTCCGTCGTACTATTGCCGAACGCGGACAAGAGTATGGCTACTCCCAGTCTGTGCAGTGGCCCCAAACCACGGGTTACGGCAGGTTGACATATGTTGACCTGCCGTTTCTTTTTGTCAATTGATACGGACAAGTGATCGCTGCCTGCGACGGCAGTCTCACATAGCATTGGTTACGGAGCACCGAACGTGGGAAGAAATTGGGGGCAAATACTTACTCGTTTTGTAATCATTCCTGCGAAGTTCTTGACTGTCTAACGGTCGCAGTCGCAGAATTGTTGCCACTCCTTTTGAGTGCAGGTAGCCTGAGTCTTCGGAACAACCACAGCCGAGGTCAATCATGTTCAGGACACTTCTTTTCGTCATCGCATTTTCTCTCCCAGCGTTGGCTTCACATACTTACTCAATCGTGGAGTATGACCTGATTGCCGACGGATGGAGCTTGGACGGCGGGACTCTCGTCACGAACGGGTTTGTCGGTGTTGTCGAGGAACCAAACTTAAACGATGTGATCACCGACTGGTCAATTGGAATGACCTCTCCAAGCGGCTCGTATGTATTCACACCCGCGAATAGCGTGTTGGCGATCGATTATCACGTCGCAGGTGGTACGGGGATTCTGGACGTCGACCCTCAGCGGATGCTCATCCCGTTCAATGCATTCGGCTACGAGCTGTCGGTCGTTTCGAATGCTGGTCAGGCGATCGTCTGGCATGGTCCCGACTACAGCGACGATATTAGCGGACTAATAATTGATGGCGAGTCCATCGTGTTGACTGACGGAGACGACGAATTACACAGGCATTTCGGTGCATGTTTTGAGGGTGAACCTAACTGTTCCTTACCAGACGGAAGAGTCGTAGCCACCGTCCCGGAGCCCGCAGCATGGATCATGCTGTCGTTTGTCGTTGGAGCGATTCGAATCCAAAATCGACGAAGGTGCAACAATTGCTCCGCATTATTCAGCATTGATTCGTTAGTCTGAGAATCGGAGAATGGATTGTCCCAATCGCAATCAAGGAATTTGCCATGTTGCTTCGAATCGCTCTTCTCTCTGTCGTTGTCATCACACCTGCAGTTGCAGCGGATGTTTCAAAAGCCCCGCCGACTCGATCTGAAAGGCTTCAACGAATAGCAGATGAGTTGAAGGCACTCGGAATGGAAGAGGAATCTAACGAATACCGGGCACGAGCTGTCGCTGAAGAACAAAGGGCAGAAAAAGTAAAACTCGCTGCCAAGAACTCAGTCAAGTCAGCAAAGATGTTGATAACACTGCTTGCGGAGGTTCAGGATCGAGGCACGTTAAAGGGCACGACCACACAAAGTAATGAATGGGTACAACATCTGAATCAAATTAGGCGAAGTTTGGAGACCCACCTGCGGTCGTTATCATTTTACGTGCAGACGAATGGTGAACGTGCACTCGAACCCTCTACTGGCGGGCTCCCACCTGCAACGCATCTGGTACCGCCTCCCACACAGTCTGCTATCCGGTAGTTTTGCGTTCCACGCCCAAGCACTAGCGACCCATCTGATCATCGACACGCAAGTGTGCCGACTTTTCTCCATTAGGTACGTTTCAGTCAGCTGTTGACCGCAGCAAGTAGCCTGTTGTCCTGAGAGGCAAGATGTCCATAGCGTTGGTACACCATGTTCGTATCGGCGTGATTCATCAGCTTCGCGACGATCGCGAGTTCAACTCCCGACAGAACCTTATCGGCGGCGAATGAGTGTCTGCACGTGTACGCACAGAACTCGTTTTCGCTGATCTTCTTTTTCACACGGCGGCTGACGCTATTGATGGCTGACTTCGTCCACGGTACTCCCTTTGTGTTCACGAACACGTGACCGGCGGGGAGAGTCTTGAACCTTGGCAACAACTCGTCCGGAACATAGATCGTACTACCAACTCGTTCCCCCTTGCTTTGCGAAGGTGGTAGGACGAACCGATTGCCGAACCAATGCTCTTTTCTGAGTCGTCGTGCTTCCTGTGGACGTGCACCCGTCAAGAACATGAACTCGAAGAATGGGCGTTGTTGTTCGTTGCAGACATTCAACACCTCTTGCCACCGATCACGCCTCAGGAAGAACTCCCGCTTCTCACGTGATGGCTTGTCCATGTGTTTGAAGCCGGGCTGGACTGAAAGATTCCTTTCACCCCATGTCCAACAACCCTGAGCGATCGTAATCAGATCCGCTTCAGTAGTGTTACCAACGTTTGCGAAATGCGTTTTGAGCCACTTCCGAATGTCATTAGGCTTGATCGTGTTGGGGTCTCTTTCACCAATCAGTTGGGACAGCAGCAGGAGTGGACGCTGACGCCGCTCAAACGTGCTCTCTGCGTTGTTTTGACTTACCCATTCGAGATACAGCGTGATCAGGTCGCTGCTGTTTGGGTTCTTCGATCCGTGCTCAACCAGAAGAGCCTCTCGTAAGCTGGTTGCTTCTGACTCTACTGGTGAGAGCCGAAGCATCTTCCCGTCTACTTTGCAGTAGAAGCAGGAAAGTCGCGTACGCCAGAAAATTTGCCCAACAGTCATGAAAAAGCACCTCACCTAAAGGATAGGTTGCTTTCCGGTGCACCAGAATGTCCCGAATCTGGTGCACTAGCCAAATTGACGCCATGCAGAAAACCCCTTAAAACAAGGGCTCGGGGCGTGGCTCAGCCTGGTTAGAGCGCTGCGTTCGGGACGCAGAGGTCGGAGGTTCAAATCCTCTCGCCCCGACTGTTTCAGACAACCTGTTTTGGATTCGGCTGCCTTCCAGCCAGTTTTGATCGGCTGCCATCGCCCACGCAGCTTTAACCACTGCTTTCCTGAACCATCATCAAACATCCTTGCCGTGACGGCCTGCCTTTGCCTGCTCGGTTTCCGTCGTCGCCGAAGCTGGCAATCCCTTTCTAACCAACCGGCGCCAAGAGGATGAAGAAGTTTGCAGCCGCGCTGTTGATCACAGCTTCCGCGGCCGTCACTGCTCAAGCACAATCAGCGATCATTTCGATCGTTGACGAATGTCCCTTTGATTGTTGAAGTACGATGATCTCACAGGTCAGTACTTACGAACTCAACATTACTCTTGTTGGGTAGGACTATCAATGCTGGGTGCGGCGGGGGCCTTTGGCCGAGCGGTAGGCGAGGTCAAAGGCCCCCGCCCGTTCGATCCGCGTGGAGGTGGCTCGGGCCGTTTCAGTGCGGTCATCAATTGCGGTAGCTCACGTAGCCGCTGATTTTGCGGAAGCCTTTCTCCACCTCCGTCAATGCGAACGCAAGCCAGTGGGTGGCCTGATCCGTTTCGGCCCGAAACCTCGTCACGCGACCAAGTTTGTTGGGGGTGTTACGAAACGAATTCTCAATTGCGTTCGTGCTCAGCAAGTTGCGATGCGACGTGTTCGGCACGTCGGGCGACGGATCAGAAATCGCGAAAGTCCGTCACCAGGCACCCAAGGGCCTCACCGCGCTGGTTTCAGCGGTCGAGTATTACAATCTCGCGACGCAGATCGCCAGCTCGGTTTGGATTGCGATCGATGAACTCGTCGAGCACATAGCAGATCATCCTCAAACCCATTTGACGGGATCAACGTGGTAGTAAGCGACGAGAAGGTCGAACAATTCCGGATGCCGATGTTTGAGCTGCCGTGGTTTCTCAATAAACGTTTCACTGCAAACGGCAAAGAACTCGGCCAGGTTGGTCGCTCCGTAGTGATCGAGCAAAGTTGGTTGCCCGCGCTGAGCGGCGGCCACCAACGCGTCAAATTCAGAAGTACATACCTGTTGCCATCGCAAGGTATCGGCGGGGTCATCAAACGTCAGGCTGCCTCCCATTTCGCCGTCGAGACCATCGAGGCAATGTGCAAACTCGTGGACGACCAGGTTCCGTCCGTCCGCCGGGTTGCGGGAATCATTCATGACGTCGTGCCAGGAGAGAACAACTTGCCCGCCCTGCCAGGCTTCACCCGCGTGACGTGATTCTCTCCCGACTACCAAGCCGTGTTGAGTCTCTCGTCGAACAGGATGTGGAAAAACGATAATCGTGTTCACGCGGTCAAAGTAAAAGTCATCGACGCCCAACAAGAGCAAAGCGGCTGTGCCCGCAACGGTGACTTTAATCTCATCCGACATCACCAGGCCGCCATGAGCCTCCCAGTTTTTCTCGCTCACAACGATTCTTGTGACCGACCTGAGTTTCTTCTTTTCGATCTCTGAGAGATGCCTGAAGTGCCCGACGTTGTTTGTCAGGATCGAATCCCAGGAAGACGGCCAGGGTGTTTGGCTAATACGTTTCCTTCGTCTGTTTTTGAACCAGTTGAGCATCCCAGGATTATTGCATGAAATCATAAGGCTGCAGAGTCATTGGGAACCCCTTTCCGCATTACAACTTGCGAATAGCGCGACACCGTCCGATTGCATCGCTTGGCCGATTCGCTGATGCCGCGGGGATCACGATGCTTCGAGCGATGGCACCAGAGTTTGGCGCCTACGACTGCGAGCAAGGCGATGCGTTCCCAAAGTTCGCTGTTGCATCTACCGCCGTGAACCTGGAGCAATCCGTTCTGGAGTTTCAGAAGCTTGTTGCCGAGTACATGAATGAAGACTCGTTTTGAAGGAACTAAACCGACCAGCTCAGCGACGTCTTCTGTTCAGAGACCGTCCAGAGTTTGCTTGCCATTTCCTGGTCCAGAGCGCAATCATCTAGCGGGCATTCGCCGATCGGGCCGACCATCTCGGTTCTCTTTGTAGGGCCATAGAGTTTTTCAGATTCAAGGTCCTCTTCCGTTGCACACATTACTTCAGGCCACGAGCCTTTCTCCGCGGATTGTGCGATGATTCGAGAGAGAATGGCCCAGACAATCTTATTGAAGGTGCTCGCTGTGTCCTTCAACAAATTGGTCCGTGACGCGCCCGGATGGCAGACCTGGACCATAACGCTCTTTCCCGCAGCTTTGACTCGACGCTGCAAGTCGTAGGCAAACATCATCTGAGCAAGCTTGCTCTGGGCGTAGGCATTCCAGGCGGTGTAATTCCTGTCGAAGTTGAGGTCTTCAAATTGAATTCTTTTCAGCCCCATTTTGTACGCATTACTACCGACAACCACGATGCGACCGCCCGATGCCTCAACCCGCTCGAAGAGCAATCCGCACAGGAGGAAATGCCCGAAATGGTTCACTCCAAGCTGGCTTTCAAACCCGTCCACGGTCAGCTCCTGTTTGGCCACCTGCGCAATGGCGGCATTGCAGATCAGCGCGTCAATGCGGGGGACCTTCTCCACCAACTCCGCAGCCGCCTCCCGCACGGAGTCCAGCACCGCGAGGTCCATGCGCACGAAAGTCACGTCAGCGTCACTCCCAAACTCCTGCTTCAGCGTCGCAATGGCGGCGGTTGACTTGTCGGCGTTGCGGTTCAGCATCACTACTTTTGCGCCCCTGGAAAGGAACACGCGCGCTGCCTCAAATCCCGCACCCGCGTTGGCGCCAGTGATGACATAGGTTTTGCCGGCGAGGGAGCCGAGTCGCTTCGGCGTCCAACCCGCTGGCCCAAATCGATTTGCCGTGGACATGGTTCGAACTTCCTGTTTACGTGACCGCGAATTCTCGCTGGAAAGACTGGCGGTTTTCCATTCTACCCCTTCCTGATCCGCGCGCCACGGCCGTGCTTTCCAGCCATGCTGCCAACGCAACGGCGGTCACTGGTTTTCAATGACCACCTTCCCCATCGCCTGTCGACTCTCCAGCCGAGCGTGCGCCTCTCCCGCTTGCTCGAGCGTGTAGCGATTCTCGTCGAGCACCGGCTTCAGTCCGCCGGAGTCAACAATCTGAGCCAGCCGTCGCAAATCCGCCAAACCACCGGCACAGCCGTAGACCTCATCGCCGGCGTCTTGCTGGTTGCCTGGTAGAGCCAATAGCCTCGGACTTCAGAGCCTCGTCGATTGGCTTGTCGATCGACTCGTAAACGGTCTGCTTGCAGGCATTGATGGATTCCGCCGGGAACGAGGCGATCCACCTTGCTAACTCGTCGACATAAGGTCCGATCTCATCCGGATCGAGCGCTTTGTTGGTCGTGCCATAGGCTTCGGCTTCATCGGCGTCAAAGTCAGGGCGAGCCGCTCAAGCCTATCCTTGCGGCGTTAAAGCAGTGGGGCGAAGCCCACGGCCTGAAGCTGCTTGAGGAGCGTGCCGCCGCCAGGCAAGACGTTGGCTGACAATTGTTCGCACTTCGAAGCCGATAGCCAGCAGGCCAGACCAAGCATTGGAACAGCGTCACTGGGATCGGCCGTTCAGTCTTGCGACCAGTAAACGTTCCGAATCTCGATTGCCTTCCCGTCCCGGCCCTCATCCGACTTGAAGGAAAGCAGGCCGGTAACATTGGCCAGGTCTGCTTTCCCTTCGGCATCCAGCTCCGATACCGGAATCGAATACGAGACCCATTCCTGCTTCAATTGATAGGTCGCGCCACGACCAAACGTCGCGAGGCAGTTGACCTGGTCGCCCGCTTTAAACATGCCGGTTTGAAAACCTATCTGAAATTTGCTGACGGTTTCACCGCGAACCTCAAAGTGTAAATGACCTGCTGCAAACGGCGACAGATTCTCGCCTTTGCCGTCGCCCTGAATTTCCAGTGCGCAACCCCACCAGTCGCCTTGCCCCGTCGTAACACGGATCACCTTGTCGGTCATCTCCATGGCACACGTGCCTTCCCAAACATTGAGTTTCAACAGTTCACTCGGATACGATAGATCGTTGGAATCAGAAGGTACGAACGTCTCGTGAAGTATGACGTATTTTGCTTCGGCGACCGCCTCTCCCAGCGTTCGTTTCGTATTCATGGTTGAGATTGCCAACCCGCCAAGGTCATTGATCGTCGGAACGGCCAGTACTCGCCGCTTGAGTTCGACTTCGTTTCCATCCAGCGTCTTCCTGATGGCATTACCGTTGCGACGTAGTCCGTCAAACATGCCCGCGTCGACTTCATCCCATAGCACAAACCTGGCTTCTCCGTTCAAACCAATAAGGCCAAAGTGATTCTCCGAGCCACCCGCGTGCTGGTCCTTCCATTGCTCGTCAAAGGCTTCAAAGTAAAAACACGAGATGCCTTTGCTGTCGGTCCACGTCCGCATGGCGTCATAGAAGACGGCGGCTTTGTACTCATCGGCGGCCTGCGAACCCTTGGCGCCGTAGTTGGAACTGTCCGTCGATGCCCAACCCGTTTCTCCAATGTGGATGGGCTTCTCGATTCCCAATGACTTGATGTACCGAGCCGTACTTTCGTACTGATCGATCGCACGCTGAGCGGCGCGTGCTACGGCTGCATCCGCTTTCTGGATACGAGAAAGCTGCGAATCTTTCTCGGGAGCGATCCAGAATTTGGGCGTGTAGTAAGTGTCATGAAATGGATAGGTATGGAGCGAAACATAGTCTACGGCAGCAACAAGCGACCGGAGACTTTCCGTCTGGTAGCTGTCGCTTTCTCCACCCCATGCAGCAAAATTATCCGAAGAGGTGACCCAGACTTCCGCTGGCAGTCCACCCGACTTCTTGAGCAGTTGCAGATGGTTCACCCACTTCAGGATCACTTGTGGCGCTACGTAGTAGGTGGCTGCCCACGTGACCATCGCCTCGTTCCCAACCGCAATGACCTTGACGATGTCCGGGTACTGGTTCGTCAACGCAACCGCGGCTTTGATCTCGGCAGTGTTGTTTTCAACGTGCCCTGTCGTGTGGTCAATATCTTTGGTCCATGCTCCCTTGCATTCAATCCACGCGCCCAGCATCACGTACATTTCGAAGCTGGCATCCTCGCCCTTGAGTTCGTTAATCGCTTTCAGCAGATCCGCAGCATGAGAGTAGTGTTGCGTGTTGTAGGTGCGTAAGATCTTCACGCCCATCGCGGAAAGGATCTTCAGGTCCTCTTTCAGCTCATCCAGGGAAGGAGACTCGTCTCTCGTTTTGCCGCGGTAGCCTCCGTAACAGAATGCAGGGTAGTCGGGATTTCCGAGGATATCGCGGGCATGTACTGGCCTGCGTTCAACGCCAGAACCGGCTGTCGCACCTGCCGTCGTTACACCTGTTGCCGCGTCAGTGGTCGGCGCGTCGTTACTTGCCGAGCCGGACGAGGTTTGCTGGACCTCGACGCAGCCGGACGTCGAGACGACGGATACGACAATGCAAGCAGCCACGCATTTCAAAACGAAATGCCGGACGTCTGTCTTGATGCACTCGATGGCATGTCGTGTTGATAGACCGCGATGGGAAACGGGGCTGGTTCTGGTTTTCAACATCGGTGGTTTCCGGAGTAATAACATGCAATTGGCATCGACCAGGTCACGACGGACCGGCCACGGACTCCCGTTCCTGCAAAGTTCCAGTCAACGGTTGTGACTCAAATGGCTCGTCTCGAATGAGCGACAGAATTGCGCGTGCCGCGAGTTCGCCCATTTCACGAGCCGGCTGCCTGATGGTCGTCAGTGGCGGCGTCATGTAGGCAGCTTCCGGCTGGTCGTCAAACCCAATCAGTGAGACGTCTTCCGGAACTCGCAAGCCACGTTTGTAAAGTGCCAACCTCGCGCCAAAGGCGGTTCTGTCGTTGGCGGCAAAGATTGCCGTGAATCGTTTGTTCTGGTCGATCAGGGAATTCACGGCGACGATGCCCGATTCCTCGGAAAAGTCACCCGGAATAACGAGCTCTGGATCGAATCGGATTTCCGCCTCATCGAGCGCTTTCCGGTAACCTTCAAATCGATCGACGGCATCCGGATGGTGAGCGATTCCCTGAACCATGGCGATCTCACGATGCCCACATTCGATGAGATGCCTGGTGGCGCGATAGCCACCGTCGACATTGTTTGTATAGATGCAATGTTTCTGGGTGGGTACGTTTCTTCCGACGATCACGGTTGCCGTATCGCCACACAATCTGGACAGCTCATGGGCGGGAACATCACCACCGATCAGAACGAGCCCATCGACTCGGCGTCCCAGTAGCGCCTGAATCGCCTGAACTTCTGCTTCACGTTTCCACTGTCCGTCGACGAATATCGGTGAGTAGCCCGTGCCGCCCATTCCGGCGACAACGCCCTGCGACACGGCATCGTAGAACGGGCTGCCGATGCACTGCGTCTGGACGCCGATCGTCATCGAACGACCACTCGCCAGACTCTGAGCGACGACGTTGGGACGGAATCCGAGGCGTTCGGACGCTTCCAGAACGGCCTGGCGTTTATCCGGGTGTACGGCCGTCGTGTTATTGAGCACTCGAGAAACGGTGCTCTTCGATACCTTGGCCACCGATGCGATGTCCTGGATCGTCACCTCTTTCATGGCGACCTGCCGTTGGTTCCTGAAAACGATTTCATACGCCGTAGCTACCGCATCTCCAATAGAAAACCGATCAGAGATAGGTTAGCATGAAAGCGGTTTCATCGGCAAGAAGCGCGGCGATTCATGTGTAGATTCATGAACAGTGCGACTCGATAACAGGGAGAGTCTTTTCCATGAATCAAGCAACAGCAGATCACCAAATCGCGCCCGAAGACCGCATCCGCCCGGACCAGAAACTCGCGTATGCCTTCGGGATGTTTGTTAACAACCTGCAGGCTGCGGCCATCCCCGCGATGATGATCGTGTTGAATCTTGGTTTGGGAATGGACCCGCGGCTTGTGGGCATCATCGGATTCGTCCCGCGAATTTTCGATGCCGTTTCCGATCCGTTGATTGGCCACATCTCGGACAACACGCGAACGCGATGGGGACGACGAAGGCCCTTTATTCTTGCCGGTGCCATCATGGGTGGCCTGGTCTTCGCGGGCATGTGGCAATTTCCCGACGGCATGTCCAAGACATTCTATTTCTGGTTCTTCCTCACCGGCTTGATCACGTATTTCCTGACCTACACGGTCTACGCGACACCGTTCGTTGCGTTTGGTTATGAAATGACGCCCGACTATCACGAGCGAACGCGTCTTCATGCATTCGCGAATGCCTTTGGGCAACTGGCCTGGATCGGTGCCCCGTGGATCTGGAAGATCATGGCCAGCTATGAAGACAAAGTCGACGGCGCGGGCCAACTGGGACTCTGGTTCGGAGGAACGATCATGATACTCGGCATGGTTCCGGCCATCCTGTGTCGTGAGCGAGTCGCAAATTTGAAACCGGCCGATGCGTCCGTTGGCGTCTCCGGTGTCGCCAGGAGCATGGGGAGTTTCTTCCAGAGCGTCGTGACGACCTTGAAATGTAAGCCGTTCGTGAAGTTATGCGCGACCACCTTCCTCGTCTTCAACGGCTATCAACTGGGAGTCTCCTTCTCGTTGTACGTCATGATCTTCTACGTCTTTGGCGGCAACGAACAGTCGGCCGGCGACCTCAATGGCTGGTGGGGATCACTCACGGCCATCTGCACGATCGCCGTGATTCCGCTCACCGCGCTCATTTCCGAAAAACTCGGTAAGCGCAGGACGTTTCTCGTCACGATATCGCTGTCCATGTTCGGTTATGCAATCAAATGGTTCGGTTACAACCCGTCCTATCCATACCTGTTGCTGGTCTCTTGTCCATTCGTCGCGTTTGGTACGGGGTCGCTGTTCACACTGATGGGGTCAATGATTTCAGACGTGTGCGACTACGACGAACTCGAGTCGAACCAGCGCCGTGAAGGCGTCTTTGGAGCGATCTACTGGTGGATGGTCAAGGTCGGCATGGCGCTTGGTCTGCTAATGGGCGGTTACCTCCTGGTGTTCTCGGGCTTCATTACTCCGGAACCGGGCGCAACAGAGCCGGTAGTACAGTCAGACCAGACGCTTTTCTACCTGCGTATGTATGATGTTGTGATTCCAATTCTCACCTCGGCGATCGGGTTGTGGATCATGTCCACCTACGAAATTTCCGAATCGCGAGCCAAAGAAATCCGCATCGAACTTGAACAGCGTCGTGGCACATTGCCCGACGAATCGTCGAGTTAGCGTTACTCTTTTCCCACTCACTCTCTGACAGGAATGGGTCAGTCGCGCCCATCCCGTGTGCAAGGCCAGACATGTCCAACAACCAGGTTGAAGTTACGGGCGAGTACGTATCGCTCGATGACGAGCGGTACTACCGCATCTCCAACAGTCACCTGATGCCCGACTTTTTCATGTCGCTGGTCGGTGCCGGGGATCACTGGATGTTCGTATCCAGCAGCGGAGCTTTGACAGCCGGACGTCGGAATCCGGATCTTGCGCTGTTCCCGTACGCAGCCGATGATCAGATCTCCGCGGCCCGACAACACTGCGGTTCATTGACCCAAATTCGAGTCAACGAAGAACTCTGGGCTCCCCTTGCCACGTCCGAACTTCTGCCGGGCGTTCACCGGAATCTGTATAAGACACCGCTCGGCAACAAGCTGGTTTTCGAGGAAGTTAGCGACACGCTTCAACTGTCGTTTCGCTACCGCTGGACGTTCAGTCAGAGGTTTGGATTCGTCCGTACTTGCTGTCTCACGAACCACGGAGCGTCCGCACGGAAACTCGAACTGCTCGACGGGCTCCACAATGTGCTGCCCTTTGGTGTAGGTAGCGAGTTCATGATGCGATTCAGCAACCTCGCAAATGCCTACAAGAAGAGCGAACTCGTCGACGACTCGAACGTCGGCCTCTTCTATCTCTCTTCGATCCCCACCGATCGTGCGGAGCCCAGCGAGGGTCTCAGATCGACCGTCGTTTGGCAGGTTGGCCTGGATCCCTCGGCGACGCTTCTGTCTCCCGATCAGATCGCGTTGTTTTGTGAAGGCGGCACATTGCAGACGGAAACGGACGTCCGAGGCAAATGCGGCGCGTACCTCTTAAACCAGTCGCTGGAGTTGGCACCCAACGAATCGATTTGCTGGCATGTTGTCGCCGAGTTGGCACAAGATCACGCTGGCGTTGTTGGTCTTCACGAGTGGCTCCTGAAGACTCCCGATCCCGGAGCGTCGACCGAAGATGATGTGCACCAGAGCGAGCAGGAATTGCTACGAATTCTGTCGTCATCCGATGGACTGCAATGCGGAGAGAATCAGCGGCGAGCGAATCGTCATCTCTCGAACACCATCTTCAATGTGATGCGGGGCGGAATTCCACTGGAGAATTACCTCGTGGATCGCGACGACTTCTCCAGGTACTTACGAAACTTCAATCGCGACACTGCAGCAAAACACCAGAAGCTGCTGGAAGAGCTGCCCGACAAGCTGGCCTGGACGGACCTACAGGAACGAGTCGCGATGTGTAACGACATCGATCTGTCCCGATTGTCGATGGAGTATTTGCCACTCGCGTTTGGTCGCCGGCACGGTGATCCAACTCGCCCCTGGAATCGCTTCTCGATTGAACTTACGGCCGACGATGGCTCGACAAACCTTAACTACCAGGGAAACTGGCGAGACATCTTTCAGAACTGGGAGGCGTTGGCATTTTCGTTCCCGGGCTTTACGACCGCGATGATCTGTCGTTTTGTCAACGCGACAACCGCCGACGGGTACAACCCCTACCGGCTCACCAAGGACGGATTCGAATGGGAAGAGCCAACGCCGGACGACCCGTGGGCCAATATTGGTTACTGGGGAGATCATCAGATCATCTATCTTTTGAAGTTACTCGAGTGGTCCAGTCGCGTCTCACCTCAACAGCTCGATGAGTTCCTCAACTCGCCAACCTTTGCGCACGCCAACATTCCCTACCGCATCCGGGAATTTCATGCGATCAGAAAAAACGTGCGGGACACGATTGAATTCGATCATGAATCGTCGGCGCAGATCACTCAGCGTGTGGAGGAACTGGGAGCCGACGGCAAGTTGCTTCAGAATGCCGATGGCCACATTCACTACGTCACACTCATGGAGAAGTTGCTGACGCTCTCGCTTGCAAAACTGTCCAACTTCATTCCCGACGGCGGCATTTGGCTGAACACACAACGGCCCGAATGGAACGACGCCAACAATGCGCTGGTTGGAAACGGACTTTCCATGGTCACGACGTGCTACCTGTATCGCTGGTTCACGTTTCTCGAAGACTGGATATCTTCGCACTCGGCGGACGAGTTTGTGGTGTCCGTGGAGGTGGTCCGCTTCTTCGAATCGATCGATGAAGTCCTACAGAAGCATTCCACAGCACTGGAATCAGCTCTGTCACGCTCCGATCGCCGGGAAGTCGTCGCGGCGCTTTCGCAGGCCGGCAGTGATTTTCGCAGCGCACTCTATTCCGACGGGCTGTCCGGACAGACGTCGAACCTGTCAAGGAAGTCCTGCCTTGCGTTCCTGCAACGCGCTCGTCACACACTTAGAACCACGATCAGGAACAACCGCCGCGAGGACGGGCTCTACCATGCGTACAACCTGTTGGACGCTCCGCGCGACCCCGACTGGCGCGATGGCGGCCTCGGCGTCGAGAACCTTTACGAGATGCTCGAAGGACAGGTCGCCGTGCTTAGCTCGGGACTGTTGAGTGCACCGCAAGTTGTGGAGTTGCTGGACGCATTGCGCAGCAGCTCGCTGTACCGCGAGAACCAGAACAGCTACTTGCTCTACCCGGATCGGCAACTACCGAGATTCCTGGACAAGAACAGAATCCCGCCTGAGTCCGTAGCCGCCAACACGCTGGTCACCCGGCTTCTGGAGCAGGGAAACTCGCAAGTGGTGTCTCGCGACGCCCGCGGGGACGTCCATTTCAATGGTGACTTCCGCAATTCGGCAGACCTCGAAGAGGCCCTTCAGAAACTCGACGCCGCCTATGATTCAGACGTTGCCAACCACGGCACAGCTCTATGTCAGGTCTTCGATGAAATCTTCGGTCACCGTCAGTTCACCGGTCGGTCGGGCACTTTCTTCGCCTACGAGGGACTCGGCTCGATCTACTGGCACATGGTTTCCAAATTGGGACTCGCAGTTTCGGAAAACCTGTTTGCGGCAATCGACAACGGTGAATCAGACGACGTCATCCAATCGCTTCGCACGCACCTCGACGCCGTGCGTGCGGGAATAGGAGCAGAAAAGTCGCCCCTCGATTACGGTGCGTTTCCATCGGATCCGTATTCACACACACCGGAGAACGCCGGTGTCAAACAGCCGGGAATGACGGGACAGGTGAAAGAAGATGTCCTTGTGCGATTCGCAGAGTTGGGAGCTCATGTCGAAGATGGCCGCGTCCGATTTCGACTGGACCTCTTCGACAGGCAAGAGCTTCTCCATGAGCCAGCGGAGTTTTCCTACTTCGACATTCACGGGACGCAGCAGACGATTCAGATCCCCCAGCACGGATTCACCTACACATTCTGTCAGGTGCCAGTCACGTACGTGAATGCTCAACAGGATGCCATCCACCTACGCCGCAGTGACGGTAAAACTGTCGTTGTCGAAGGAACGCAGCTTGATGAGGGGTCGAGCCGCTCGTTGTTCCTGCGTACCGGTGAGATACTTGAAATCGTCTGCCACCTGAAAGCGTTGTAGACAGACAGGCACGCCAAGACCCACATCGACTCCGGGTCGCTGCTTCGGAACACTCGCGTCGTCCCGTTTTCGCAACGCTAGTCGCGAAACACTCCGAACCTTGACCACGATGCAGCCGGGTAGTAGATGTAGTCGACACGCCCGACAACATCATTGACGGGAATTGGACCAAAGGACCGGCTGTCTCTTGAGCGGCCGCGATTATCGCCCAGTACGAACAGGCTGTCCTCTGGCACGTCATATCTGGTTTCGCTCGTGTTCGCTTCGTCCTGTTCCGTGGCAACGGGCGAATCCTCCGAAACGATCACCCGATACCTTCGATCGTTCTGAGATTCGTAATAAACATCGCCATCCGATGTGCTGCCAGACGGAGTGACAGGTTCCCGCTCGAGCACCGTGCCGTTCACCTCAATACGATTTCCGCGAATAACAATTTGATCACCGGCCACGCCAACAACACGTTTGATCCATATGCGATCCGGTTCCGTCGCAGGACTGCGAAACACGACAACGTCCCCACGTTGCGGAAAGCTCTCCGCCGTCTGTTTGTTCACCAGAATCCGGTCGCCGGGAAGAAAACTGGGGCTCATGGTACTTACGGGAATCAAGAAAGCTTCGTAAACGTACTTGCGACCGGCCCACGTTAGTGCAACCAGAAAAACAAGTTGTGCCGCGATCAGCGCGACGTACACCGTCACCTTATTGAACGGCTTCCATGCATATCCCGACTGAGCATTTAGTGATCGTTTGGCAACGGACCACGCGTCGTAAGCGGAGTACAGAAAAATAAGGCATGTCACGACGGCAGGAACCAGAATCAAACCGACGAACACACCGGTAGACGGTTCCAGAACCGCGGCAACGAGGCACAGCAACGGCAGCAGGAATCTTGCTGCGTACAACGTGACTCCTTTCGCGAACTGGCCACAGTAAAGATGCCCAACACCTGATGCCAAAAAGGACAGTACGAGCGCCAGCCACGGATATCGAACCGACGATTGCAGAGAAGCCATCATTACATCCCCTAGAAGACCAGCGTCTGTGCCACGTAGGCAACAAACAGGAACGGCACACAGCCAACCAACAGAGCAGCCACACAGGCGGCGATCCGGGCGGACGACGATTCGTTAACGCGAACGGAAAAAGCAGCAAGACGGTCGGCTTTCCCACGGCCCGTAGATGCCAGAGACACCTCTCGGGCTTCCAGGGTGGACATAATTCGATCCGTCAGTTCCGCAGACTGCTCAGCCGCTTTTCTTCGAGCGATCCAATCGTCGTACATCGAGTCATCGACCATCAATTCTCTCCCAACGTCGGCGTCATCGCGGACCGTAGACGCTGCTTTGCACGATGGATACGTGACTTCACCGTGCCAAGTGTCGTTTGCTCGATTTGAGCGATGTCGGCATATGGCAGACCTTCAATCTCAAACAGGACAAATGCCGTTTTCTGTTCGATTGGCAAGGCATCGAGTGCCTGGTCCAGCCGCTGCCAAAACTCTCGTCGCTCGGCCTCGCCATCGCCCGCCCCACGTCGAGTGTCGGCAATCAAATCTCCGTCAATCAACGGTCGCTTTCGCTTGAGGTAGTTCACACACCGGTTCCGCGTGATAGTGAGCAGCCAGGTCAGCAACGAAGCTCGTTTGGAGTCGTACGTTGCCAAATTGTCGAACGCCGCAAGGAACACTTCCTGGGCGATGTCTTCGGCGTCGTGCTCGTCGCCAATCAGGTTGCCGGCGAAGCGAACAACCGGACGCTGGAATTGCTCCACCAGCTTCCGGTACTCGCTGACCTGCCCGGCCAAAACCAACGCTATGACGTGATCTTCGCTTGCCAATTGATCGCCTACAAACTGTCTTGTTTGCAGGTATTACAACTTGAAGGCCGGAATGTTCCCGGTTTTTTGGAAACTTTCCCCGAGAAATGTCTTGGGGGCAATCTCACCATGTATCCGGCCCTGATTTCACGTGCCGGTTTAACGCGGCAATAGACAGGCCAAGTATTTGGAGGCTTAGCACGGAGAGTCGCCAGGTAAAAGCGACGGCAGATGGCCTTGTTTCGGCCTGCCGAGCAGAAAGTCCTATTCAGGACTCAGGGAGTCCGAAGTGGGAGAGACGAGAGCTGGATTGACCGGCCGAATGGGTCCGAAACGGCTATATCCATTCAGAACTCATAGGTGCTTGAGTTAGTTGCTCGTGATGTTTCGGGATCCGGGCGGCGAGCCGGGCCCCCACAGCGAAGCCTAGAAGCGGAATTCAGCTCCAACGTTGAAGCCATGCAGAAAGAGTGACTCGGATACCCAGTCGAATCCAGGTCGAGCCGGGTCGGTATCGGCAACGATAGGATCGATCAGGGTTCCATTCACGGTCGTGTCGATGTGATCTCCGACGCGAGCAACATCGTTCAGGTAGATGAAGTTGTAGCCCACCTTCAAGGTGACGCATTGTGCAACCTGATAGCCGATCTGCAATTGTGTTTGGGTCATGACTCCAAAACGATCCCGCTCATACTCGCCGATGTTCGAAGAAGCAGCCAAAATCCCGTAGGGCAGGACAGCTGGATCCTGGCCGGGAACGCTTGTCGTTGTCGAACCATCAACTACTATTCGTTGACGAACGTTTCCCAAGGCTACCCTGCTCGCGAGCGATAGCGTCCACTGCTGTCGCTGCCATTGCCCGTTCAGCCCCAGCTCAACTCCATGGAAGTCGTTATGGCTTTCGAAATCGTCAAGTACGTCGAAAGTCGTATCCAGTGCAAGCAGCCCTGTCGTGGCCGTACTCCTCAGAGCTTCCGTGATCACAAGACTGTCTTCGAGCGAGAACGCCCGGTAACCGACGAAGAAGTCGACTCGCCGAGACAGGTCGCACGACTGTTCACATATCAGATTCTTCTGTAACCCAACCGCCCCAGACAGAATGTCCGTCTCGGCAAGCACAGAAATAGTGCCGTCCACCACACCCGGAAGGTTGACCAGCTCCGAATCAAAGGCATTGATTCCGGGATCAGCGTTGAAGAACGGTCGACTTATGATCGAATCGGGATTGTCCGGATAGGTGTAACCACTGTTGGTGCCCATTCCGAAAACCGAACCCACAATGGCCGTCTTTCCACAGTCATCCAGCCAGTGCCCCAAAGAGAGCCTTAGACCAGACATGGCACTGTCTGCAAGTCGCTCGTTGCCCAGCAGTACCTCGGTACCTGGGAAATCCAGCCGTCCAACATCAGGCCGAGCTGTGCCAGCCGGCGAGCCCGCCACCAATGGGGGCGAGTCGAACCCGTCAGGGAAGAAAAGCAGGAAGTCAAGAGACGCCCAATTTCTACCACCGACACTCGAGCTGCTAACCGGTCCACTTGAACAGTGATCGCAAGATCCGCTGCATGCACGAGAGCCCCCGCCCCAGCATAGATCCGGCGTTTCGGCATATACGAACTGACTGAACTGAACGACGGCCAGCAACAGAATCGCAGTCGTGCAATATTGATAAAATAGTTTCATGATACTCCCATTTCGCGTGATGGAGTGGTCGAACGTCTACCATTTCCAGTCAGGCCCGCGGTATAAGTCGAATCGACATCCGAGAAACTTTCACTTAGGAAAAAGGTGGACATTGCCAGCAGCAGCTGTCATGTCGAGCCCGATCATTTAGATATTGAACTTCACATGGATTGACACCACCCCTTGGCAGGGAACCCATCACTACCGATTGGGAGCTATCAATAGTCGCGCTGACGCTTGTGCTTCATCACCGCCTTACCCATGCGGCCAGAACTGCGTTCCCGCGCACGTCGCTCGGCAAGCGATCGGGCGTTGTGCGCCTGCTCGGCTTTGAGTTTTTGAAAACTGCGGAACCGCCTGGGGTCAACCTCGCCAGCGTCAACCGCTTTCTGAATGGCACATCCTGCGTCACCTTCGTGCCGGCAATCTCTGAACCGACAACTTCTCGCAAGTTCCGTCAGATCCTCAAAGAGATCTGCTACCCCTTCTTCGCAGTTCAACAGTTGGATTTCTCGCATACCGGGTGTATCCACGAGGACGCCTCCCTCCGGTAGAGGATGTAGGGAACGCACCGTTGTCGTGTGCCGCCCCTTACCATCCTTCTCACGAACTCCGGACGTTGCCCGACGGCAAACCCCCAACGAGTTGGCCAGCGTCGATTTCCCGACCCCGGATGAACCCAGCAGCGCGAGCGACTTTCCTGGACCACACCAATTTAAAAGAACTTTCGTCTGTTCAGCGTCCCGCGCATCGAGCGACTCGACAAGCAAACCGGTTCGAAGTGATTCCACCTGGTTTCGTAGCTGAGCCACTTCACCGCATAAGTCCGTCTTCGTCAGTACGACGATGGGCAACGCACCCGCCTCCAGAACGAGTGCAAGATAGCGTTCGATTCGCGAGAGATTGAAATCCTGGTTGCAGGAGCACACGATGAAAATTGTGTCCACGTTCGCTGCTATCAACTGAGGCTCTGATTGACCGCCGAGCGGCCGCCGGCTCAGCAGAGTCTCCCGTTCAAGGCGACGAATTGAACGGCCATCTTTATCAAGGACCAGCCAGTCCCCAACCGCAACCGTTCCGGCAGATTCCGCCAGCTGGACAGGTACTCGCGATTCCCCCAGTTCGCCGTTAATCACGACCTGACTACCGAAGTGCGCCGACACGCGAACAATCGTTGCCCCAGAAGGCAAATCGCCGGGTAGCTGTTGCTGGAAGAACTTTTTCCAGCCAAGAGATTCGAGACTATATTGCATTTCGTGTATCCTTTTGACGCGTTGATAGGGCGACGCGGAATTTGCAATCGTGGTTCGCGATTTGCCCCCGCAGATTGAGATCTTGCGGCTAATTCGCGATGCGGAAGCATCCAGGTACTGCGGGAAGTCTGCTACTTTGCGGCGAAACGTGACGCCCGACGACACGACGTCCATGTTCGAACCGCTATCGAGAGCACAAACAGGAATGCAAACCCGAAAGGTCTGAAACTTCTCATGCTCCGAGTCACATTGCTCGCTTTCGCCTTAATATGCTTTGCCGCACCATCAACGTTAGGCGGCAACACCAACGTGCTGTTCATCGCGGTTGATGACCTCAACGACTACATCTCACCACTCGATGGGCACCCCGGACTGAAGACGCCCAACTTCGAACGCCTGGCAAGGCAGTCCGTGACTTTCGAAAATGCACATTGTGCAGCGCCAGCGTGTCATCCATCCCGCGTCGCGATCATGACGGGTGTTCATCCCTCACGATCTGGCATCTACCGCAATCTATTCGGAGCCCACGGTCCCCGCTGGCGGGATGAATCTCCCGTCCTGAAAAACGCCGTCGTGTTATCACAGCACTTCCGAAATCACGGATACCACGCCGTCGGAGGCGGCAAGATCTTTCACACCCTGCAGTGGACCCCGGGCGATTCCCAGAACGACCCGGACGCATGGGATCAATATCGTGGAGATCCGCTCGATCCGATTTCAGCCGACTGGCCCCGTCCAGATTTGCCCGAGGACCAGAACGCGGGATTTGTTGGCAAGCGACCGCTCGGCAGGCATCTGTTCGGAGCAGCACCTATCGAAGACCGAGCCGAAGAAACCTACGGCGATCATCTCGTCGTCGACTGGGCGATCGAACAAATGAAGACTCCCCGAGAAGAGCCACTCTTCCTCGCCGTGGGATTGTTTCGCCCACACATCCCCTGGGAAGTTCCACGACGCTGGTTCGACATGTACCCGATCGAAGAAGTCCAGCTTCCCAAGCATCTTGTCGCAGACCTTGAGGATGCGCACGACCACGGACGACGGGGCTGGCACAAGTGGGTCACCGACAACAAGCAGTGGAAACATCTCATGCGTGGGTACCTGGCAAGCATCAGCTATGTCGACCATCAACTCGGTCGATTGCTCGACGCGCTCGCCACCTCGCCCTTGAAGGACGATACGGTCATTGTGCTCTGGAGCGATCACGGCTTCCACATTGGCGAAAAAGAGAACTGGGAAAAGTTCGCGTTATGGGATCAGACGACCCGAGTACCACTGTTCATTCATGCCCCAGGCGTCAGTCGTGACGGACAGACGACGCGACAGCCCGCGATACTCACAGACGTCTACCCAACCCTGTGCGATTTGGCTGGCATACCCGTCCCAGCGCAGTGCGACGGAACATCGTTAGTTCCGCAACTCAAGAATCCGCAACAGGTCAAAGTGCAAAACGCCCTCACATCATTTCATTTCTACGGCGAAACGAAACCGTCACACGCCGTTGCCGATCCGCGCTATCGCCTCATTCAATACGGCAACGGATTTCAGGAATTATATGATCTGCAGCAGGACCCCAATGAATTCAACAATGTCATCGACGATCCCAATCTCGCCGAAGTGAAAGCGCGACTTTCGCGCGGCTTGCCCACGAACGCGGCGCCCCGTCGAGGTGTACCCAAAGATTCGCCGTTCCACCGAAAGTAGCAAACGCTACGTCGTGGCAGGCGCTAGTGTGTGGCGAGTGGTATTTCCAGCGTGAAGGTGGCTCCGGCTCCTTCACGACTGACAACCGAGATGCTGCCACCGTGCGCTTCGACAATCCATTTGGTGATCGCCAGACCCAAACCGGTACCCTGCCCCGCCTGCCGACTGCGAGCCACATCCGCCTGATAGAAACGTTCAAAGATGCGCGGTAGGTCCGTTTCGGAAATGCCGATCCCGGAGTCCTCAACCGTGACGACGGCCTTACCCGCCTCGGATCGAACTTCGATGGCGATACTCCCCTCGTCGCGATTGTAGTTGATCCCGTTCGCCAGCAGATTCGCAACCGCCTCACTCAGGCGATCCCGATCACCGGAAACAATCGCGGCCTCAGAATTGATGGTTGCCTTGATGCCGCGATCCTCCGCGAGCGGCTGCAGCAACTTCAGGGAATCCGCCACAACCTCAGCCATGTCGACCGGTTGCATGTCGAAGGATGTATCCGAAACATCCGCTCGCGCCAGCGTTAGCAAACCTTCCACGACACCCCGCATCCGCGCGGAGGCACGCTGAATTGACATCAACGAATCTCGATACTCCTCATCCGTGCGTGAACGACGCAAGGCGAAGTCTGCTTGCGCCGACACGATGGATAGCGGCGTCCTCAGTTCGTGCGAGGCATCCGCGGTGAACTGGGTTTGGCGGTCGAAGGCCGATTGAAGGCGATCGAAGGCGTCGTTGATCGTCAATGACAACTCGGAGAGTTCCCGTTCCATCCGCGAAGCATCGATCCGCTCGGTCAGATTCGATTCCGAGATTGCGTTCGCAGCACGACTGATGCGTGCGATCGGTTCCAACGCTTTGCCAATCAACCACCAACCGCCCGCGAGCATGGTCAATAGAATCGTCACGGCGATGGCGAGTCCCGTCGTGGCCAAAGATCGCAACTGCCGACGCTCGGCAACCATACTGCGACCAACCAAAATCAGAATCCCGTCCGGACCCTGCACACAAACTTCGCGTAGCCCCTGTCGCGTGCGATGCACGCCGGCCGCGGGGAGGGGAATGCTGCTGCCCGGATTGGAACTGTCGATTTCTCTGCCGTCACCGGTCCACAGGCTGTAGTACGAGGTCGTGTCATCCTCTCCCTGAAAACGCTCAAGCTGTTCCGACGTCAGTTCGATATCCAGGGAACCATCGCTTTCAACGGAAATCGAATCGGCAAGCTCCTCAGCCTGAGCGAGCAGCATGCTGTCGACTCCGCCACGCAATGACTCCGAAACGCTGATGTAGGTCAAGCTGCCAAACAGTCCCGCCATGACGACGGAAAGGACGGTGTACCACAGCAACAGCCGCCAACGGATGGAATTATTCACGAATGAGATAGCCTTCGCCGCGGCGGGTCACAATCAGGTCGGAACCGAGCTTTCGTCGCAGGTTTGCAATATAGACATCAATGACATTGGATAGCGAATCGTCCTGGTCGCCGTAAACATGGTCGTAAATCATCGCGCGGGTCACAAGCTGCCCTCGCCGCAGCAGCAGCAGATGCAGGATGGCATACTCCTTACCCGTCAGAGAGACGTCTTTCCCGTCACGAGAGACCTGACGCCGCGTGGTGTCCACTTCGATATCCATGATCGTCAATACGGGAGCCGGTTGATTGGCCGAACGCCGCACCAGAGCACGCACGCGAGCAATCAACTCCTCCAGATCAAATGGTTTCGTAACGTAGTCGTCCGCGCCAAGATTCAGCCCCAGAATCTTGTCCTGTTGCGTATCGCGCGCCGTCAGGACAAGCACGGGCGTCTTCCTGGATTCTCGCAGCGTCTTCAGAACCGTCGCCCCGTCCATCGACGGCAACATCATGTCCAACAGTATCGCGTCGTAGTCTTCCGTCTGCGCGCGGAATAAACCAACCTCACCATCACTGGCAATGTCGACAGCGAATTCGCACTCACGCAGCGACTTTGCAATGACGTCCGCGAAATCCGGCTCGTCTTCTATCAACAGCAATCTCATATCCGGACTCCGCTATTCGTGACGCTTCAGGCGTTCGACCTGAAGATCATCGAAGAACGTCGCCGATCCGGTCTGAGACCACAGGCCGATCTTGCCGGCTTTTCGATAGTGCTTGTCCTTGGCAATGATGAAAGCCTCATTGTCGAGGTAGACCTTGATGCGGTCGCCGCGATGCTCGACCCGCAGCGTGTACCAATCTTGAACATCGACCTTCATCTTTTCACCGCAACCGAACATGACGCGGTTGCCATTCACGACCCGATAGAGCCGAACGCGTTGCCCCGAGAAATCGATGCACGCAACGAGGTAGTTTTCGGAATTCCGATACCGCCAGACCACGCCGGCACGAGGTTTCTTTTTACCGGCTCCCGCTCGAATCCTCACATCGAGAGCGATGTCCTCATACCGCGAGTGATCCACGACCGCCAATGCATAGGGCGTCTCGCCGCTAATTTTGGCCGACTGACAGAGGACTTTGTTGCTGTCCGCCTTGTCACTCTCCTGAACGACCTGCCATTTTGACTTCGACGCGTCGCCCGTCTCGTCATAGTAGAAGCCATCCGCATTCTTATTGACTTCGTCCTTCTCGAAGTTCCATACCTTGTTCGACGAAACAGCATCGCCGCCCCAGACAGCGGACGTTGTCAGTACGACGATGGCGAGTGTGGTTAACTGGAGTTTCATCTTCAATCCAAACTGAGGTCCTTAACGCGAACGGCCCGCACGTCCTGTATCGCTCGATGATCGACGACCATCTCTTGCGTTGCCCGGACGACTGGTCGAAGCGGCGGGATTCCTTCCTGCTCCTGCTTCCAACGCACCGAGCAGTTTTTCGACAACAAACGGAGCACTCACCGCGCCGTCAATGCGAACCACACGAGCCACTGACGAGGCCGTTGGCTGGTCCAGCCCACGAATCGTCTGCGCGATCTCTTCCGTCAGGTACTCCGGCGCCGAAACGACAATCGTATTGGTATCCGGGTAAGTTCCTATGGACAGCATACCTTTAAATTGTGGCCGTTTGGATTCTCCAAAATACGCGGGAGCAAAATAGCTGGCCGGCGGATGGACTCGGTCTTCTTCATCCGATTGTCCGCGTTTTCTCCTGGCAAGAGCCTGATCTTCCGGGCTCAACACGTCACGGTAAATATCCTTGATGACCTGTGCCACGGCATCGGCCCGGGCAAATTCAAGGGGAAAGAATCGAGGCGTCCGCACCAGTTCCGGATCCACAACGGTTGGCTTGTCGTACATTTCGACAATGTCCGAGATGCGAGCCAATTCGCTGGTTGTCGCATTGAATACCATCAAGGTCTTCGTGTTCGAATCCGAAACAAACTTGAGCGGCGTGGTCAGCGTCATGCTGCCCTCGGTCAGGATCTCCTGAATGGTCATTTCCATCGAATACGGCGAAGCATGCTCCAACTGAAACGTCTTGTGCGGCCGTCCCGCCGGAAGCAGTTTCGAGAACATGCTCTCGACTTCATCGAGCGCCGCCACGTCGAAGGAGCGAAGCTCGAGGGTGCCCGCTGCGCCGCGACGAATTTCCACCGGCGGTGCGAACTCAGTCTCCTCTTCGGCGCCGGCACGTCGCGTTGCAATGGCTCTCGTCAGTGCGCCTCGATCGATTGTTTCGGGAAAGCCTTCGGCGCTCCCGTCAGCGGCTGGCAATGGACCAGCTCCGTTTCGAGCAGCCCCGGACTGTGGTGATGTGTCGTAGCCGGGAACCTGGATTTCCAGCCGATTCTTGAGCGGACCGTCCGACCAACCCCGCTCAATTTGCTCCAGCACACGCTGTGCTTCCTCCGGATCTACCGACAGGACCCGGACCTGGCCCAACGAGGCTTTGCGTTCGCCGATCTTCACCATCAGCTTCTCGACTTCCCGCAGTTCGGATTCCGTCGCCAACAGGAATAGCCGATTGTTTGCTTCGTCGGCCTCGACCCGGAAGCCTCGCCACCGGGAGGCACTACCGCGTCGGCGTCGGTCATCGCCAGACGGGCCACCCATCAGCGACTGGATGGATTCGGCAACGTAAGACGCTCGAAGGCGCGTGAGTGGAATCACGCGGAAGGATCTTGATGACGTGACGAGCTGGTCGAGGACCGACTTGATCGTCAGATGATCCTGCAACGACGCATACACGAACAGGATTTCGCGATCGTCGTCGTCCGAGAACCGCGCATTGGGGTGGATCTTTCCGATCTCGCGCAGGTCATTCAGAATCTCCTGAAGCGCATCCGCCTCCACACCATTCATCGGATACACCTTCATCGTCGTGACATCGGATAAAGGTGCTTCCGTCTGGCCGGTTGGCACATCCAGCGACTGCACGGCCTGACGAATGGTGGCAATTTTGTCCGGTGGAGCGTTCGCAAGGATGCTGTTCTTGCGCTCGTTCGCTACCAGGTAGATTTCCGGTCGCTCCTTTTTCATCTTCGGCGCCTTGTCGCCCAACCGTTTGACAAGTTCCGCCCTGAATTCGTACTGCTCACGTGCTGTGCGCATCTGCTCGCGCGACATCTTGTCCAAGGTTACCTCCAAACCCAGCAGGGCCTGCAATTGCTGGATCACCTCCGTCGCAATCGCGTGCTGCAACGGAAATTCCACGACCAGCTGTTCCTGTCCGCGGTTGGATTGCTCGTTTGAAAGCACACGCTCAACTTCGCGCAGGTTCGCCACCGCATCCATGACGTCGATTCGATTGGTGGCCTTCATCGGCACGATGCGTCCGTGTGGACTCAAGAGCGGCTTCAGCTCCTCGGCCGCCTTTTCCGCCAACATCCAGTCCAGCGAAAACACAACACGCACGAAATCATGAGCCCGCTGGCTCTTCAGTTCGCCAACCTGCACTCGGGGAACCATCGTGGGGTTCAACGCTGCATCCAGCTTCGCCAAAAACAGCGATTCATCCGTACGCAGAAGTGTGAACCCGCGGGCAAGCAGGTGACGATTGATGACGTCTCGAGCCTCATCAATCGAGTAGCCCCGATGCGTAATCAGATTCAGCTTGCCATCGGGAAGATGCTGCCAATCCAGATTCAGGGATGACTCGTCCGCGTACCATTCCAGCACGTCCAGCCACGGCGTCTCGACAAAGCTGAAAGCCAGTCTGCCGGCAGTAACCGTTCGCTCGGCAGAGACCGCCTCCGTCACGGCAGTAACCTCAGCGACCTTTTCGTTCACGGTGTCCGCCGCCGGGGCGGCAACGGCCAACGCTGCAAGTGCCAACGCTATTCGCAACAAGTTCATTCGACCGGCTGGAACACCGGATTTCACGATTCGTATCATTTCAAACCATTGCACTGGAGGATTCGGCGACGATTCGCTTGAGCTTGGTGAGCGCACGCGCGTAACGGATACTCGCGGCTTTCTCGCCGATGCCAAGACGTTCCGCGACCTCCTTGTTCTGCAGCTGCTCGCTGCCACGAAGGAGAATGATCTCGCGGTCGACGGCGCGCAACTTGTTGATCGCCTTTGTCAGACAATCGCTGCGTTCCGCAAGGATTGCCGTATTCATTGGGGAGTTCCGTTCGATGGAACCGTAGTTCGCAAGAGACGGAATCGATTCAATCGAAACGTCACGCAGAGCATCCCGCTTCTGCGCCAGATGCCTCCGAAAGGCATCCGCCAGAGTTTGCGTCGCAATCAGTTTCAACCAGACATAGAACGAGTTGGGTCCCATGTTGTTGAAACTGGAGATACGATTTGCCGCATCGACGAACACCTGTTGCACAATGTCGTCGGCGTCAATGCGACGGGAAAGGCGACGATCCAGCCTTGCATGGATCATTCGCCACAGTGCCGCTCGATGCTGATCAAACAGCTCGGCAAGTGCCTCATAGTCGCCGTTCGTCAGACGCTCGATATTGCTCTGATTGACATTGGTAGTTGCTATCATCTTCTCTGCTCCTGCCCCGCCGGTTGCCACTCTCGATGCCAATTCTTGACTCCGCGACCTTAAGTCAACATGAAACCCTCCATTTCGCAGTTTCATGTTGATTTAAGGTGCGAGGCGTAGATTCGCCGCGGGTGATTGCGGGAAGTCGTCACCCCACGAATCGGCACGGCGGTCGTTCCGATTCAACTCCAGGTGGGATCGGAGGATGTAATGGAACGACGCAGCTTTTTACAGGGCGCAGCCACGGTATCCGTAGGCACGACGCTGACACTCGCTTCAGCCCGAGCCGCAGGCGCGAACAACCGCGTCCGCGTGGGACTCATCGGCTGCGGCAAACGCGGCAGGTACGTTGCGGAACGCATGCGCCGCGTCAAAGATGTTGAAATCGTGGCGGTCTGCGATGTCTACGAACGAAAACGCCTCGCCGCCCAGGACTGGGCCGGCACCGGCTGCACCGAGCACAACGACTTTCGAAAGATCCTTGATCGCAAGGACATCGACGCCATCGTTGTTGCCACACCGGATCACTGGCACGCGATCCCTACCGTGCTGGCCTGTTCTGCAGGCAAGGATGTCTACGTCGAAAAACCGCTGGCGCACAACATTCGCGAAGGTCGCCTGATGGTCGATGCGGCCCGACGCCATCAACGCATTGTGCAGACCGGCACCCAGCAACGATCCGCCGCACATTTCCACACGATGAAGCAACTCATCGCAGACGGTCGACTTGGCAACGTCCGCTACGTTCGCATCTGGAATTTCAAGAACACCAGTCCGAGCCGGAAAGCATCTGCCAGCCCAAGCACTCCGCCAGCCGGACTCGATTGGGATTTCTTCGTCGGCCCGGCACCGATGGTCCAGTACGATCGGCAGCGTCACGGGAATTTCCGACGCTTCTGGGACTACGCCGGTGGTATCGCAACCAACTATGGCACGCACCGGTTCGACAGCGTACGACAGGCACTGTCCATCGACGACCAGTCGCCCGTTTCCGTCAGCGCCGCGGGGCAGCGGTTCGAGGTCCATGATGGCAGCGAAGACCCCGACCTCGTGCAAATGACCTTCGAGTATGAGAATCTGGTGATCAGCTATGAGGGCTGCATGATGAACCGCTTCGGGACGGGCTTCCGTACTCCGGGGCGACCCTACTACAACATGCTGGGCCAGCGCGATCGACCCAACGGGATGGCGTTCTACGGTACGGAAGGCACGATCTTCGCCGACCGGCTGGGCTTTGAGCTCTACCCGGAACTGAAGCCGGGTAAACGCACGGATCGACTCAATCCCGATGAAATCACGCCCGAGCTGTTTCGTACTGCCGCCGCCGACGGACGCTCCGACGAGTCGACGTTCCTCCACACGCAGAACTTTATCGATTGCGTCCGTTCACGAAAAACTCCCATCGCGGATGTGGAAATCGGGCACGGATCATCGATACTACCTCATCTTGGTAACATCGCCTGTCGGACGGGAGAGAAAATCACATGGGACGCGAAGCAGGAACGTGCAATCAACGCACCCGAATCGGCAAAGCTACTGGGTCGCGAAGCACGGAAGCCGTGGGACCTGATCTGATGCGAAAACCCTCCAGCCATCGAAGCGGGCGGCGCGAGTTCCTCGGAGCCGCCGCCGGCGCAACCCTGCTCGCGGCGACGAGCGTCCCAGTCGCAGCGGGCGCAGCAGTCGCAGCCGACACGCCTGACAAATCAAAGTTGGGCCTGGTGACCTACTGCTGCCGCATCCGCAGTGATCACCTGAAGAAACAACGCCCCGCCGTATCACTATTCGATCCCGCGACGTTCCTTGAACACTGCAGAAGCCTCGGCGCTGGTGGCATGCAGATTGGACTGGGCATCCAACCGAAAGAGCAATCCCGGCGGCTACGTGACATGGCGGCCGCCCAGGGGATGTTCATCGAAGCCATCATTAGCGTGCCACGGGAAGAAAAGGACGTCGAGAAGTTCGAAGCCTCCGTGAAAACGGCGGTCGAATCCGGTGCAATGGCGGCGAGAACAACGATCATTCCCGGCCGACGTTACGAGTACTTTGACTCGTTGGAGAAATTTCGCGACTACGACCAACGCGGCCGCCGGGCACTCGAACTGGCAGCACCCATCGTGGAAAAATACAAGTTGCCCCTCGCCGTCGAAAATCACAAAGATCACCGCGACGCAGAACGCGTGGCGCTGTTCGAGCACATCAGTAGCGAATACGTGGGAGCGTGTGTCGACACGGGAAACAGCGTCGCCCTTCTGGAGGATGCCATCGAAACCGCGCGTGCACTCGCGCCGTGGGCGTTGTCAGTGCACCTCAAAGATCAGGCGGTGCAACCCTACGCCGACGGATTCCTGCTGGCCGACATTCCACTGGGACAGGGCAGCCTCGATCTGCCGAAGATCGTCGACATCCTTCGCAAGGCAAAACCCAACGTCAACTTCAGCCTCGAACTCATCACTCGCGATCCACTGAAAGTGCCCACGCACACCGACAAATACTGGGCCACGTTTCCGGATCTTCCCGCCAGTCAGCTGGCCAGATCCATGCGATTCGTGCGCGACAACACCATTGAGAAACTGCAGTACATCTCGAAACTCAATCCTCAACAACGACTGGCACGTGAAGACGCAAATGTGCAAGAAAGCCTTGCCTACGCCAAACACGAACTGGGACTCTAACTGAAAACGAAGAATCTGGTATGCAAGATCTGAAGGACAAAACCGTACTGGTAACCGGCGGCGGAAGTGGAATCGGCCGGGCAATCGCAGAAGCCTTCGCCGCTGAAGGCTGTAAAGTCATCATCACGGGACGCACGATGGCGACGCTTGAGGCAACGGCGTCCGAGATGACTTCCGCTCAGCCAGTCGAAGCACAGGTGTGCGACGTCGGCAATCGCGAAAACGTCACCGCCGTATTTGAGAAGTTGGCGGACGCAGGCCAGTCACCAGACATTTTGGTCAACAGCGCCGGAATCAATGTTGCCAATCGCATGATGTCCAATCTGGATCCCACCGACTTTGACCAGGTGATGAACATCAACGTCACGGGAACCTTCAACTGCATGCACGCGGCGCTGCCCGCGATGCGAGAAAAGAAGAGCGGCCTGATCATCAACGTGATCTCGGTAGCCGGACGCCGATCCATGGTGCTGGCCGGATTGCCGTACTGTGTTTCCAAGCACGCGCAGAGTGCACTTGGAACGTTCGTCGCGCTGGAGGATGCTCAGAATGGCATCAAGGTGACGAACATCTATCCCGGCGAAACCAACACTCCGATCGTCGACAAACGACCGACGCCACCGCCGGCTGAAAAGCGAGCGGCCATGTTGCAACCGGCGGACGTCGCCGCGTGTGCTATTTCAGTAGCCAAGTTGCCCGCTCGGGCAGTCGTGCCGGAATTGGTCGTGACGCCGCCATATATGATGCTCGACTAGATGATGCCCGAAGAGATGATGGCCGACGAGAGTGCCGGCAACGTCGCGAGTCGAAGGTGAATCTTCGTTAGTCGGCATTTGACTTTCGCATCGCTCACACGCAATTGCTCACGCGCCTCTTAAGCACCGTCTCAATGAAGTGCAAGAAAAAGTTGCGCAACTCTCAATGCCAGTACTTCGCGCTGCGCCGTATCCGCCACTCAAAAAATGAGTTTGACCTCTACGACTACTTTGGTAGTATTACCGCAGTAGTTGAAAGGGAGGCCAACCATGGCACGAAGAAAGAGCGTTCGGCTCGGTGACTTGCAGCTTCAAATCATGCAGGTGATTTGGGAAAGCGGCGAACCGGTTACCGTGACCGAAGTTCAACAGGCAATCAAAGGCCGAAATCTTGCTTACACGACCGTCGCGACGATGCTGCGCCGGCTGGAAGCCCGCGGTCTGGTGAGCCACGTTTCCGAGGGTCGGCGGTTCCTGTATTCCGCCCGCATCGAACCCAGCGACGTTTCCGGCGGAGTAGCCCGGGACCTCGTTGATCGCATTTTTGGCGGCAGTCTGGCCGACGCCGTCAGCCATCTGCTGCAAAGTCGCGAAGTCGACGCATCCGAACTCAATGAAATCGAAAAGCTGATTCGCGAACACAAACGGAAAGCATCCGGCAAGCACTGAACTCGCATCGCATCACCCGGGATACGCCATGTTGCCCAGCACACCAGCCATCGAAACCGCATTTAATCTGCTCATAGGCTCGACGATTGCAGCGTCCATTGGATTGCTGTTCGCGTCCTTTGCCCGTTCGGCGAAGGGGCAATCCGCCATCTGGAAAACCGTCAACGTGGTGTTCCTTTGCCTGCTGATTTTCGAGCTTAGTGGAACCAGCCGCGGTCTGAACCTCGTCGTGCAAAATGTATTGGGACGAGTCGTCGACACAGCCCAGACGAAATTGCCCGAGGCCAACAACTCGAAGTCGATTGACGGCGAATCCGGCGACGGTAACGTCAAAGACTTTGACTCGTTGCCAACCAAAGCAGCAACCGATTTCGATCCCTGGCTCACCACATCGCTGTCGACGCCGATCGGGCCGCTGGTTGGAACCGAATCCAATGTATTTCCAGAGAAACTCCGACCGCCGTACGCAGCCGCCGACCCCGAGCCATCCTTCGAATTCGAATCTGCTGCACTCGCACCAACAATCGCGTCGGGCACGCAGCCAGACGAACAGCTCGCGCGGGACCGTCCGGATGATCCACCTTCCACGGCAGTGGCCACGTCGCCAGCCCCAATGCCGGCCCCAATTTCAGGACGACAGCTCGCCGGTTGGTGGCCACTGGTCTGGTTCGGAGGCACGCTCCTCTGCTTCTGTCGTAGTCTGCTGTCGACGATTTCTGTCTTCCGTCTGCGTCGCGGTGCAGTGGCGGCCGACGAAGCGTCGCAACAGCGGCTGGATCTGATCCGCCAGCGACTGGGCATTCGACAACCAGTTCGAGTTTTCGCGCACGGCAGCATTCCGGCACCGATCGTGACCGGCACGTTGCGGCCGGCGATCGTTGTCCCCCTGAATTTCGCTTCGGATTTCACACCCGAGCAGCAGGACAGCGTTTTCGCACACGAACTGTCGCACCTCGCATCCAATGACAATCTGTGGCTGGAGCTCAGCCTGTTCGCCGCGGCGATATTCTGGTGGTGCCCCAGCGTCTGGTTCGCCCGTCGCCGTCTACGTTCCGCCATGGAAATGGCCGCGGATGAAGCATCGCTATGCGTTCCCGATGGCCCGCGTCACCTCGCCGATTGTCTGGTGAAGGTCGGACGCACAATCACCGCCAGCCCCGCATACGCGGTCCTGGGCATGGCCGGCCGTGGGACACGCTCCAGCCTGGCAACACGAGTTCGGCGACTTCTTCAACTTTCCGATCAGTCACCAACGACGACTCGACCTCGAGTGTTCCTTCAGGTCGCCGTCGTATTCTTGTTCCTTTTCAGTTCCGTTCTCCCGGGCGTCGTGGTCAGGGCAGAACAACCAATCAACAACGGAGAAACGGGTATGCAGTTACTGAAGCAATCGTGGCGACATTCGCTACTGGCAGGGATTGCGGGAGCACTGATGGCTCCCGGTTTGGCAACCGCACAGGAAATCGAGGTCGAAGTCGAATACCGGGACGGCGATCGACGGGTCGAAGAACGTGAGATCGTGGTCGAACGACGCCGAGCCCTGCGTGATCGGGATGAACGGCGTGAGCGAGACGAACAGCGTGAACGGGAGGAAGTGCGAGAACGCGCGGAGGAGCGAGAACGCGGCGAACGCGGCGAACGCCGAGTCACCGAACGACGCATCCGCCGAGTCTTTTCCAGCCCGGAGGCCGCTCGGGAATTCGAACTGAGAGTCGCTCGAGAAGCAGAACGGCTACGCGACCTATTGGCGGAAGCGGACGGTCGAGAACGGCAACAAGAAATTTTTGCGAAACAGCGTGCTCTGCAAGCCGAAGTTCTGGCGTTCAAGGAACAGGCCCGACACCTACAGCTCGCCGAACGTCGCGAAGTGGAACAACTGCATCGTCGCGAGCGTGACGAACATCAGAACAATCGTCAAAGGCACATTCGTATGGCGATCGAAAACCTGATGGCCGCCGGCCTTCACGACCATGCCGAACGACTGCAGCACCAACTCCGCGAGGAAGGTGAGCACGAAGAACGACGGGTTGTGATCGTCCCAGATCGTCGCGGCGATCGAAACGTATTCGAACATCGCGAACCGCAATCCGATAGACGCGGCTCGAACGTGCAACGCGAAATGAATGAAATCCGAGCCCAGATGCGTGAAATGCGGGAGATGATGCACGAACTCATGCGACGCTCGGAACGCAACGTCGAAGTGCGACACACCCGCCGCGAGCACGATGAGGACCGGGAACGCCATGACCGTGACGAAGAGCACGGAGAGCATCACGACGAGGATCATGACGAGGATCATGAGCACGACCACGACGAAGATCATGAACATGACCACGATGAGCATGAAGATCATGACGAGGACGAGCGTCACAACGACGACTTCGATCCCTTCAGTTAGTCGGTCATGCCAAAATCAGCAACTCAACGGGTGGAGTCGAGAGCACGATTCCACCCGTTTTTTTCGATACCGAAACGCCGTTTGTCGAAACGCCGTTTGTCGAAACGCCGTTTGTCGAAGCCCCGTCAGCCGGTACAAGACGCGGAAATTTACTTCCCCAACTTGAACGACTTCGTTCCGAATGTCGTCCCGTTGATCTGCAATGTCACGCGATGCGTGCCGGGATACAGCGAAAACGTCGTCGCATTCGCCCGCAGAGGATGCCGTTTCTTCAGCGTGACAGACTCGCCCTTTTTCACCTCCACGCGTTTCAATTTGAACACCTTGGGGGCCAGCTCACCGTTCGCCTTCACGAAGTCGACGACGTAGTCCACCATCAACGACTCGTTGCGTGCTGCCGTGATGCTGAACGCGAACTCCAGCGTCTGCCCTGGTTTGATCCGAGGTGTCAGAATCTCAAAACTGTCCACGTCGATCTTGGGATTTGAACGGAAGCCCAGAAAACGCAAGGCCGCTGCATCGCCGCGTTTCACCAGCGTACGCAAAGCATGATTACTCATCCATACAAGCTCGACCGCGTCCTGTTGCTTCAACTTCTTCCAACGCCGAAGTGTACTGACGACCAGCCCGGCGTCCGACTTGGCGATATCGTTCAGATGATTCGCCACCGATCGCGTCACGTAGCGTGTCGAATCGGCGTGCAGTTTGTCCAACAATGGCAACGGAGATCGCGGATCAATAGATAGCCTGCCGGACCAAGGCAGCAGCGGCCTCGTGCCTTCGCTGACCAGGCGACGAACGTGATAATTGCCGTGCGTCGACCACTTGTCCAGCTCGGCCAGCGTTTCATCGGGATAGGTATTGATGAAGTGCCGAATTGCATCTTCCATCGAAAACCGTTGCGTTAGCGCTTTCAAAGTCTTCAGCGACGTCTTCAGGCACTTTCGTTCCATGCCATGTCGAACGACGTATTCCCCCAGCGGCGCGAAAATGAAGTCTCCAAAATCGTCATCCGTCTTCGTGGGATCCAGGGGCGGCGGAAGTGCCGTCGTGATCTGCCTGGCAGCGACGCGAAAATCAGGATCCAGGAAGCCCTCGAGTGTGGTGGCGATGTGAGCGATCCGCTGCTTCAGCTCAAGTGTCCGGAACGGCTTTGTGGCCTTACGCACAAAGCTCACCGCATCAAAATCACCATCCGCCTGATGAAAAAGATCAGCCAGATACTGAACTTTCTTGCGGTTGAACAGATGGTCCTTCAGGCTGAAACCTGTGCCTTTGTCGGCTGCCGTTGCCATTTGGTGGTGCCCCTCACAAGATAGAATCTTCGCCCCGGTCCATTACAAGTGCTCAAGTCCACCACGAGTGTCCCATGTCTACCAAGCACGAAAACATCGTTGGCCTCTATGTCACCAATGACGACCTTTACAGCACCTATCGGCAGAAGATGATACCGATTCTTGAATCCTACGGCGGCGGATTTCGATACGACTTCCAAATTGCCGAAGTTCTGACCAACGATTCGGATGTGCCCATCAATCGCCTGTTCGCCATCTACTTTGACAACAAAGAAAAAATGGAACAGTTCTTTGCCGATCCGGCCTATGTAGCCGTCCGCAGCGAGTTTTTCGCACCGGCGGTCGACGGCGTCACGGTGATTGCGTCTTATGATCGTCCCGACCCGATGGCAACAGGCGGACGGTAATCAGGCAGCAGGCACTAGCCAGCCTGGCACGCAGTCAGCTGGCAGGATCTGCCACCATGCTCGCGCGAAAAAACATTCGCGAATTTCCGATTTTCTTTCGATCGATTCGGCACCGTGGCGGCTCTATAAGAGCGAGATGGACACAGAAGTCGACAGCCAACGCACCGAGCTACTTGTGTTGCGGGCCCAAGCGGGCGACCGGGCAGCGCTGGACCGACTTCTGCAGAAACTTCAAACACCGCTGTTTGGCTATTTGCTAAAGCTGCTGGGAAACCACGCAGACGCCGAAGACGCATTGCAGGCGACGCTGCTGCAGATCGCCAGGAAGATCCGTTGGCTACGCGATCCGGGTTCGCTGCGTGCGTGGGCATTTCGAATCGCCAGTCGCCTTGCGTTTCGCACGCTGAAGTTCCGAAAACGAAACCCAAAGACTGTGAATGCGGAGACGATGGACGCCATGGTAGAAGTCGCCGACACTCAGCCACCGAATTCCGAGCTGCTGGCGATGATACCGCAATGGCTGGATCGAATCACGGCCCGCGGTAGAGAAGCAGTCATGCTGCACTACATCGAAGGCTTCACCACCGAACAAGTGGCCGAGATCCTGGACGTTCCGGTCGGCACGGCCAAGTCACGCATCAGCTACGCGCTTTCCTGCATTCGAACGTGCGCGAAATACGAGGGTAACCAAACATGAATGACGATTCCCGACTGGATGAAATCCGCAAACAAAGCCTCGACTCGATCGCAAAGAACGAGTCCTTCTACAAAGCTCTGCTGGTCATGTGCGGACTCGCCGAGGTCGCCGGACTGGTCGCCGTGTTCTGGTTCATGGACTGGAGCGATCGAACTCACTTGCTGGTGTTTTCCGCCACGATGTTGGTGTGGGTGAATCTCGCCTTCCTGATGTGGGCACTGGCGACGCGAAACCGGGTTGGCGAGCAACGAATTCTACGGGCGATCGAAGTACTCCATGATGCCATGGAACGCCCCGCAACGCTGCCGGACAAAACGGAGGAGGATTGAACCATGAAGAACGTCTACCTGACCATGGCGATTCTGGGAGCCATCGCACCGTACCTGTTCTTCACGAAATTCTTCATGGAGGACGGATTTGGACTCGCCGAATTCATCCATCAGTTGTTCGCCACCGCACCGGCGGCGGGTTTCACGATGGACTTGCTGATCACGTCGACGGTCTTCTGGATCTGGTCGTTTCCGGAAGCTCGACGCCTGGACATCAAGCGATGGTGGTCGTTCGTCGCCATCAATTTGCTGATCGGTCTTTCGTGCGCCTTCCCACTTTTTCTCTATGCTCGAGCCGTCGCCATCGAGCGGCAGGAGTAAACCATGTTCCTCGATTTCCTGACCGGCTTCCTGCTCATGAACGCCATGCCACACTTGCTGTTTGGCTTGATGCGAGTTCGCTTTCTCAGCGCGTTCGGATTCTCATGGCAGGCGAACCTGGCTTACGCTCTGCTGAACGTGGTTGTCGCCGCCGACCTCTTTGTCTGGCAACACGGACTCCAGCGACTGGGTGAACACGGAATTCTGATCGGCGGGCTGGCGATGTTATTGATCTACGCCGTGACCGGCAAATTCTTCGTCGACCTGTTCGATCAACGCAACGAGCGCAACAACTCCATCCAACGGTCTACCTCCTGATCGTAGTCCGTTTTCAAAGTACGTTCGACGGCATTGCGCATCGTCGCCGGGAACACCCGCGAACCATGAACGGCACCGACGATACAACCGAGCACCTGGGCGTACGAATCCGTATCGTGGCCAAAGTCGAGCGTCAGGTGCATGGCGGCCAGCGGGTTGAAATCGCAGAACTTCAACATGCAGAGTGGCACGAGCAGAGTGAAATGTGCGTCCCACCAATAAACCGGCCTGCCATCGTTCTCCAACAATCGGTACAGGGCTTTTGGACTTCCGTCCGCCCTGCGAACCAGTTCGTCAACCAGGTCCAGCCACTTGTGTAGTGGTCGTCCTGCAAACGGAACTTGAGCGTACGCGAAAGGGTCCGTCGCGCGCATCGTCGAGAAAAGTGCCGCATAGCGTTCGCGCACACTGCGGGACTCGAATCGTTGCCCCAGCACTGCTGCGAGCGACGCCACCAGCGCTGCCGCGATGTCCCGAGCCAGTGGGGCGTCAATGAAGTCGACGTCGAACGCCATGCGATATGCCGCTTCCGGATTACCGGCATGGGCCGCCGCCAACGGTGGAAGCAGCATTTGCCCCGAGCAGTTGTTGATGCCCGCCCATAATCGCTCGAGCGGTTTCGCGTTCTTCATATCGCGTTCGCCAAGGAGCCACCGCGATGCGTAGCGATATTCGCGAAAGCCCTCTTCATTGAGTGCTTCCAGATCTTTCCGATCCCGATCTGTCATGCTCGGTTCAAATTCCAGAAACGCCCGCGCGACGTGTCTTGCCATCAGCCGTTCTTCGGCCTGGTGCGCGGCGGACAGCGCGTTCAACAGGACAATCTTGTGACGGGAATCATCGGTCAACGTGCCCGCCACCGCGTTCGCTCGCCACGGACCATACGGCGCCGTGTCAGGACGTAGCTCCTCGTAGCCCAACAACGGGACAGAATCCGCAAGCTCATCGAGGTCCTTTGGCGTGACCTTGCGATCGTCGTCCCAATCGCGGGCGCCGACGAGACCGGTTTTGTCCGGACCCGCACTGGAAAACTCAACCGGTCCGCCCAGAGCATCCCCAATCAACCCGCCAAGCAACAGGCCGCGAATCCGATCGGAGTTTACCGACGCACGGGCAGGCTCAGCGGCACGGGAGGTCTCGTCAGCGACAACCGAGTCATGCGGCAAAAAGCCACCGCAAACAGAACCCATAGCCAGCTTGTTGAAGTATCGGCGATGCATCTCGGTGCGATCCTCTCCGGTCATAAGACCCGCTGCCAAATCGTTATGCCAGCATCGTAACCCATCCCACAAAACGTTTCCCGCGAGCGGCCCCGGGCACATGCCAACAAATCGTCAGAACTCGAGGTAAGGATCGAAGTTCCACGGCGTCAAGGAAATGGAGAGGGGACGATGGCACTCGAAAACCGAGCCCATTCGTCCGATGCCCGCATCCATTAACCCACGCGATTGCTCGAAAGGAACAGACCATGTCCGACTTCCAAATTCACGATCTGAAATCCGCTCCGGAAGGTTCACGACCACTGTTGGAAAAGTCCGTCGCCGCATACAGGATGATTCCGAATCTACATGGCGTCATGGCGGAATCTCCGGCGCTGCTGGAAGCGTATCAGACGCTCCATGGACTCGCGCAGAAGACCTCCTTCGACAAGTCCGAGCTGACGGTCGTCTGGCAGTCGATCAATGTCGAACACGAATGCCACTACTGTGTTCCAGCCCATACGGCGATTGCAAATTCGATGGGCGTCGCCACCGAGATCACCAAGGCGTTGCGAAATGAAACGCCACTACCGAACGAACGCCTGGAAACTCTGCGAAGCACAACGCTCGCGGTTGTCCGTGAACGCGGAGACGTCAGCGACGAAGTGTTGAGCGACTTCTATGCGGCCGGATTTACGAAGCAGCACTTGCTGGAAATCATCCTCGTGCTTTCGCAGAAGGTGATCAGCAACTACGTAAATCACGTCGCAGAAACTCCCGTCGATGCCCCGTTCCAGAAATTCGACTGGCAGAAGGCAACCGCCGTCTGAATCGTCACCGGATACGTCAGGCGGCGCGTTTTCTGCGCGGCGGCGGCGTGGTGGTCCCCCACTTCGCCTTGCGATCTTTTTCGTGGATGGTTCGCTTCGGATCGGAATAGGACCCGGGGCGTTCCTCCGCGTGAGACTTTGCAGCCAGTTCCTTCATGCGTGCGACAATGTCCGGGTGACTGGCGGCGACGTCATTGGCTTCGCTGATGTCCTGCGACAGGTCGTACAGCTCCCAGTCGCGATTTTTCTTGAACTGGATCGCCTTCCAGTTGCCCATGCGAACGGCCGTTTGAGCGTTAAACTCCCAGTAGAGAAACTCATGGTGCGGCTGCGATCGCCCAACACATTCCTCGCCCAGAATTTCCGGCAGGATCGACAATCCATCCAGGTCGTCCGGTGGCGTCGTGCTCGTGAGTTCCGCGATCGTTGGGAATACATCCGGTTGAAACCAGACCAAATCACTCACCCGACCCGGCTCGATTTTTCCCGGCCAACGTACGACCGACGGGATCCTCAAGCCGCCTTCGTAGAGATTGCCCTTACCTCCGCGAAACTCGACACCCGTCTTCGGATTCACATTGGGACCAAAAAACCCGCGCGGATGCTGCTTCGATTTGAAGCGATCCTGTCCACCGTTGTCGCCGGCAAAAAAGACGATCGTGTCCTGGTCCAGCGACAGGTCTTTTAGAAGGTCCAGCACTTCTCCGACGTTCCGGTCAACCATATGGACCATCGCCGCGTAACGTTTCGCTTCGGCGGGCCAGTCCTTGTCCTTGAAGATCTGCCACGATGGGTCGCGGTCGGGAATGTCGTACATCCCGTGTGGTGGAGTGATTGGCAGGTAGCAGAAAAACGGACCATCTTTGTGGTCTCGAATGAACTGCAGGCCTTCACGCATGATTTCGTAGTGCGAATACGTCTGTCCGCGACGCCCGCCGGCGTTTCCAGGCAGCACGACTTCCTCGCTGTTTCGAATCAGGTAGGCGGGATAGAACGAATGAGCGTGCACCTGATCGTAGTAGCCAAAGAACACGTCGAAGCCATGCTTTTCGGGAACGCCTGTCGAACCGCGACCACCGGCTCCCCACTTCCCAAAGCCGCCCGTCGCGTACCCCTGTGATTTCAAAATGGAAGCGATCGTCGCTTCGTCCGCTCGCAAGGGAGTGCCGCCGTCGTTCCGCCGCACGGACGCATGGCCCGAGTGCTTGCCGGTCATCAGGTTGCATCGCAAGGGAGCACACACCGGCGACCCCGCCAGAGCATTTGTGAAATGCAAACCTTCCGCCGCCATCCGATCAATCCGCGGCGTCTTCAACTGAGGATGCCCCATGTAGCCAACTTCATAGTACGCCAGCTCATCGGACATGATATAGACGATGTTCGGCTTGTCGGCGGCATGTAGTGACGTCCCGTGACTGACGGCTAGCAGCACAGCGAAGGCGGGGAAGATGCGGCGATTCATGGTGCGTCCTGAGTTGTTGCGCGGAGCCAAATATGCTGGCGGATGCAGCACCGCCCTGCAACCTCGCGCTACCCAAACTGCAGCAAAGTTGGGGCGAAAGAACTCCGCCGATCCGCTCATAACCCGCATTCCCGGCCATTGTCACCAATGCCACCGACCACCTGTAAGGTTCGCCACGAACGGTCGTCGATCCAGGCGAAGTAACGTTTTTGCGGCATTACTCACGGACAGGAATCCACGGGCGTACCACGAACCATGGCACGATTTCAAATTCTCTCACTGATTGGCGGCGGAATCCGCGGGGCTTTCATTACGTCGTTCCTGCGCGACCTTGAACAGAAGATCGGCAGACCCATCGCCGAGTCGTTCGATCTGATCGCGGGCACGTCGACCGGAGGCATCATTGCCGCGGGACTGGCGGCCGGCATGTCGGCGGAAGAAGTACATCAGTTCTACGTTCGCTATGGCGCAAAAATTTTCACACCCCGTCCGAAGTTCCAAGCCAAGGGGTACCTCCGCGCCGTTTATCCAATTGCCAGCTACATTTTGAAGAAAAGAACCGGCGGACAGTTCGATGCGTTTCTACGAGCCCGCTACTGCCCGGACGCGCTCTACCGCGCATTCGACGAAGGCTTTGGCGAACGCACGTTGGCCGACGTGACGACCACGCGACTCATTATTCCGACGGTCAACCTGTCACGAGGCAAGCCGCACGTTTTTCGATCGGCTCATCTTCGTGAAGCCATGCCCGACCAGGACGTTTCCATTCCCGACGTGCTGGTCGCGGCGACTGCGGCACCGACCTACTTTCCGCACAAGGTTATCAAGGACGAAGCCTACGCCGATGGTGGACTGTGGGCCACCGACCCCAGTTCTCTGGCGATCGCCGAAGCCATGCAAGTTCGCCGCGACTGTCACCGCGGTGAATGCACGCCGACCCACGACGTCACCGACATCCATTTGCTATCGATTGGCACGGGCCAGTCGCAATTCACGTTGAAGCCGCCCGGATCCGACGCGGGCATGATCTACTGGGCTCAGCATGCTGCCGACGTGATGGGAACGTCGCAAACCGAGGGCATTCACGAGTCGCTGAAATTCTGGCTGGGAGATCGCTACACGCACGTCAACTTCCAAATGATGGAACGCTGGCCGCTGGATGGTGTCGAATACATTCCGGATCTGTTCGAGATGGGCAGCCGTATCGCCACAGAAGTCGGCGATACCCTGTCGAGCGAATTCTTCGACCACACGCGAACACCGTTTGTGTCGCATCTGGAATCCCAGTTTGGCATGACCCACTAGCCCAATGGCATCCACCTTATGACTCCTTGCGCGTTCTGCCATTCAGCGGTCACGGTTTAAACATCGAGCGGAATTCGCGAGCTTTTGCAGGTTTGTACTCTACCCTGTCGCGGAGCGGCGACATTGGCTGGCGCCAAGAATCGAATGCCGTCGCTCCGCGACGATCGGGATAGTATTTGATTCTATTCCTGGGACTGAAGTCCCAGGCTATCGGATGCCGTCGCTCCGCGACTGAGGAAAGATCCAGGCTAAAGTGAGTGTCCCTCGTCACTCGTCACTCGCCACTCGCCACTCGTCACTCATTCGGCACCGAACCAGAACCAAAGCCACCGCCTGACTTCGCCCCGGCACTCCCCGTGCCCACCTGCGAATTCAACGTCCAGTCATACGAGTTGAAGGCGACGTTGGTTTCGCCGGCAGCGGCGGCGGCGACTCTGGCACGGACCGATTCGGTCGTGATTCGTTCGGCCAGCCAGTTCAGATAGCCGCCCGCGGCGTCCCAGTCCTCGGAGTACCATTTCAGAATCGGACTCAGGCGGACCGCACCGGCAACGGGATCGAAATCAACATACGTGGGATCGTTGGCAAACTGACGAGCCTGATCTTCCAGTTGCGCTTCCAGTCGGTCGCCCACGTAAGCTTCACCGCGGATCGCCGGACAGCTCCTGGCGGCACACACCAACGCGACGTGGATGCGAGGTTCTTTGAAAACCGGGCGGATAATTTCCTGTTCCAGGTGGTCCAGCGAAATCGTTCGGTTCGCGAAGACGTGCTCTTCGATCTTGAAGAATTGGGTCTGCGTTCGCAGCGCGTCCGCTTTCTGCATCAGCTGAGCAATTGCCAGCGGATCGGAATTCGGTGTCCGCTTGAGCATCTCGATTTCCTTGTCCAACTCCTCCACCCGAGCGGCGACGTCTTTGGGTGCGTAGTTGAGCACATTTCGTTCGTTGCGATGAATCTTGTGTTTGATCACGCCATTGATCACCAGCGCGTTGTAGGCATTGCAATGCAGTGCCAACTTCTCCTCGCGCGTCGCCAGCTGCTCTGGGTCCGCGCCGGCGAGTTGACGCAGGTATGTCGTGAACAGGTAATCCCGCGCCATGCCGTCGTAATCAACGAGACCATTGTCAACATAGTTGCGAAGCAGATAGTCCCACAGATTGTTATCAACGCCCGACGCATCCGGCGTGGGTGTCGGTTTGGTAGTGGGCGACAATTTGCTGAAAGCCGCGTAGGCCACGAACAGCGGCACTATGAATGACGTCACGGCAACCCAGTAAAATCCGCCGTAGTAAGAACCCTTCTTCATGATGGTGTCCCCTGATTGCTGGCTGAAGTGACGGGCAGTTGAATCTGATGAATCTTGGTCTCGGGGATTTCGCCCAGGTGCAAAATCTCCATGGGACATCGCATCACGCATTCGGCGCAGCCGACACAGGGCGTGTCCACGAGAGTGACCGGTTCGCCCTGCAAGGCACGCGATTTGATATCAATCCCCATCTGGCAGTACTGGTTGCACATGTTGCAATCAATGCACTTGCCTTTCTCGGGAACAATTTTGAACTGCGACCAACGCCCCCAGAAATTCATCCAGAACGCCAGCGGGCACCACATTCGGCACCAGATACGTTGCCCCAGAAACGGATAGAGCCCAATTGCCGCGGCGCCTGCGAGGAAGGTTCCAACCCAGTAGTTGTAGTAAGTCAGCGGCCCCTCGAATCCCATCAGGGACGCCACCGTCGCAATCACCGCAAGACCGATAAAGACGAAGCCATACTTCTCAAGTCGACGCGGAGTATCACCCTTGGGACCTCGATGCCGAAAGCTGTTGCCCACGGTTTCGGCAAGCGCTCCGCACGAACAAATGTACGAGCAATAGATCTTTCCGAACTTGATCGTGAATAGCGGAATGATGATGAACGTCAGGACCACCGCCCAGACAACTCCCACCACCGCAACCGTGTACCACCATTCGGGATCACCCGGCCGAACGACGCTGGGATCAACATTGAACGCATCGATCTTCAAAGGCCACGCGTTTATGGATCGCGAAATCAATGGCGTCCAGGGATTCGCGCCCATGAACACCACCAGGAACGTGGGAATCCCCCACCACAACGTCCACTGCGTCGCAATGATAATCAGGTTCCGCCGCCACAACAGCGGGTGGTTAATCTTCCACGCCCAGTACAAACCGAATCCGGCGATGCCCGAGAAGTACAGCAGGTAGTAGAAGCCACCCAGGCCCGCAAAGTAATCCGGCACGACCGCAAACAACCACGAGAACCCGGGTAGATAGTAGGGCCCCGGGCCGGCCAGTTGCGGATCAACCGTAAACACGGAGGGCGTCGCGTAGTTGACGTAATACAGCATCGCACCCAGCCCCAGCAGCCATCCGGCACCCGGGACTTTCAACAGCGGCAAACGGTTCTTGTTTCGCAAGCTCCAGTTGATCGCACCAAGTCCCGCCAACAACAGCCACGGAATTGGCAGCAGCCACGTGATCATCTCGCGAACGGGATTCAGAATTCCCTGGAGGTGTCCGACGTGCATCTGCGGATGATCGAGCCATGTTAGCAGTGGCACCAGCCAGCGTCCCTCACCCGCTTTTTCTGGCAGCAGTACGAAGTTCTTGGCTATGAAGTAAATGAAGATACCGACAAACAGCCCTATGCCGGCCCACGCAAAACGCTTCTTCGTCCAGATTCCATCGAGCTCCAACCCCATGTCGTGAAGAAAGTCGATCGGCGGAAGCGAGCCAATCTGGATGACCACGTTATCGTTGGGAAGCGTCAGCGATTCACCGTTGGTCTCAATGTCGACTTCCGACTCACGAATCTCCGTGACGTTGCTTTCAAAAATCACCTCGATCTCGCCAGCATCAACCGCCTGCGAAACCAGCTCGCGATTCTCCTCTTTGGCTCGATAGAAATTGTCACCCCGATACGACAGCGTGACCTTGTTCGTGTGCCGCAACATCAGGGCCGCTTCAATGGCTGAATTACCCCCACCAACAACCAACACATGTTTGTCGTGGTAGTCTTCCACCGTGTGAAACCGGTACGTCACCTTTTGCGCGTTGTCGGCACCCGGCACCTCCAACAATCGAGGTTGGCCTTGCCGCCCCACGGCGATCAGTACATTTCGAGCAGCGAATGTCCTGCCACCCTTCACGTCGATTTCGAAACTTCGTTCGCCAACTTTGCGAACCCGTGCGACGTCTGTGTCTTCCTTGACCTTCAATTCATGGCGATCAATCGATTCCTGCATCAACTGCAGAAACTCGTCCTTGTCGCGATCCTCGGATACATCCAGCTCGGAAATGCTCTTCATCGACCGGGGTTCGGCGTACACCTTTTTCCCGGGCGGAAAACTGCGAACCGTGCTGGCAACTTTCGCCCGTTCAAGGATGACGTATTTCCAGCCGCGACGAGCAGCTTCGATGCCAGCCGAAATCCCGGCAGGTCCGCCACCCACGATCACCAGATCCAGACCTTCCGTCGCGACACCGCCGGCACCGGCTTCTGCCGTCGGAACGACACCAGCTTCGTCCATGCCCTCAATCACCTCGCGACCCTGATTCGCCGCGACCTTGACCAAAGGAAATCCGGTGACGTCCCCAATGACATAAATGCCTTTGACGCTGGACTCATAGCGACCGTCGATGATCGGCACAATTTCCTGCGGCGGTACCGTCGAAAGATATTTGCCTCGCTTGACCCGCGAGGCAGGTTGGGCCGCAGCCTCGTCTGTCGTCGTTGCATCCATGCTTCACCCTGCGGGGACCCTGAAATCACAACTGTTTTTCGTTCGCATACGTCGCTCCACGAAGCCGCGCTGGCAAACGCCTCTTCGACGTCTGCCCGTCATCCTGACGACAGCAGTCGGTCGACTGCTGCGACAGGATCCAGATTCCGTTTGCAGCGACGGGCATCCCGGCCCGTCCCTTACAGCGTTTTCTTGACGAGCGAATCGACAACTAGTGAGCGGCAGGCTCGGCGGTTTCTGCAGTCTCGGCAGCCTCTTCCGCTGGCTTTGCGTCCGAAGCGGCTGGCTTTTCATCCGATGCCGCCGGAGTTTCTGCGGGAGCCCCGGGAGCAGGAGCTGGAGCAGTCTCCGAAGTGCAGCCCGCAACAGCAACGATCGAACCAAGAAACAGGACGCCAAGGATTACACGTAGCATTTTCATAACAGATTCCAATATAGGTTTTGGAGAGGGAATGACGCATCCGTGTGCAATCGCAAGCTGGACAGCACGCAGATGACAACCGTCAATTTAGATCATTGCCGGGCACACACAACGTGCGATCAGCGGACCCTGACGACACATCAGCCAACACCAATCGTTGTGTTTGCTCCAACGTGATCAGTCACCCCGGTCCCACTGCCAGCCCGATTCTTCACAACGGCGCCAATCAGGACGGCCAGGAGAATCGCAAGATGCTCGATCCATGCGACACAGTGATCGAAGATCCCGGCTTTTTCGTAGTGAAATCCCATGAAATCAAATTCAAACCCAGAGAACTTGAACCAGAAACGCAGGTAGTACATGAACAAAATCAGACTCACGGCCAGCCAGCCGCGATTGGAAGCGAAGCAGACGAATGGCATGGCCCACACCCAGTACCACGGATTTTGTGTGGGCTGCATCACAAAGAATGCCGCGACAACCAGAAAGATTGTTTCCAGAAACTCCACAACGGGAGCGTCAGACGTTGGCAACCTGCGGCCCAGCCGAATCAACAGCAATCCGTAAATCACGATGAAAGCGCCCCCCGTAACCAGCCTCGCGTAGAAGAACGGTGGCAGCGAACTCCAACCGTTGCGTCGGGCATACTCGTCGATTTGCTGCCGCCAGTCGTGCGACGTAACGACATACCACGCGCGATTCGTCGCCGACGGCCCATCGGGTTTCGTGTTCTCAAACACAAAGCTGAACACCAGGTCGTTCATCCGCCAATGTGTGAGGAACCCCGTGAGGCCTTCTTTCGATTGCACCGCCGGGACCACGTCGCGGGAATCTGCCAGGCCAAGCTTCTGCTGCAAGACATCGTTTTCCAGCAACATCCCGCTCATCAGAATCACCGTCGCGACTCCATAGACGACGCCAAACTCGACCGCTCGCTGCCAACGATACCTCCCGACCACGAAAGCAAACAGCGGCACCATGATTACCGGAAAGAGCTTGGCCGCCGTCCCCATTGCGAGCAGGACGGCTGACCAGTTTGCACGTGATCGCGACTTCGCCAAATCGCCTTCGCTCCAGCCCACAAGCACCAAGGCCGCCGCGGTCGTAAAGCAAACGGCGATCGAATCGAGATGACCGCTGTTCGCGATTTCCTTAATGACAAGCGGATTCCAGGCATAGGCAACCAGCCACCCAACCGGCATTTTCGCTCGCAATAGCAGCCCCATCACCAACAGAATCGTCGCCACGTCGAACAGAACGAGCGTTAGTTTCATTACCGTCAGATGGACGACGACGTTCGACACATCCGGCACGCACCACATCGCTGCCGCGAAAACCAATTGGCTCACGGGTGGATAAATCGTCGTATATTCGGCGAAATGAACCTGCGAAACGATCGCATGGTGCGCGGGCGTTTTTGTCGAGACCTCAACGAGCTGGCGCAAGCCTGCATCGTCGATCACGATGTCTCGCGTCAGAACTTCCGCCGGCGACCACGCGTAGGGAGAAATACCATTGTTCAGCACGATCCCATCCCACATGTAGCGGTAAAGATCGAGTTCCAGGATGGGCGGAACGCAAATCTGAATCGCGCGAAAACAGATGGCGAACGAAATGATCATCCACAACAGGCGTCGACGAGATTCCTTCGTTCCTGTGTCAACCTGGACGGCAGTCCGTAAACTCCACAGCCAAATCACCGAAGCCAACGCATACAGCGCGACGACGCAGACAGTCGGTTGCCTGGGCAAACCAACGTGGGTGGGATACAACCAGATCAGATTGATGCCCGCCAACACCAGGCACATCAACGCCGCAATCGCGCAGAGCCATACGAGCGGCGTCCACCTACTACGATTGTTGCTGTCCCTCATCCGTGCTATCAAATCCGGCTATGGAAACGTCTGAAGAAATTACGCGGGCCCTGAGCAGAACTTTCGTCATCATACCGATGTTAAACGAAGAGGACTCGATCGGACATGTGCTGAACGACCTGCCCACCGTACGCCAGGTCGTTGTCGTGGACAACGGTTCTACCGACAACAGTCCCGCCATCGCAAGGCACGCCGGCGCCCGCGTCATCCCGGAACCTCAGCGCGGCTACGGCAAAGCCTGTCTGACCGGCATCGCCTGTGTAGAAGAGATGATCTCCGCCGAAGCTGGCGCCAAAATCGACGCAGACGACGAGCACCTGGAAACCGATTCATGGATTGTCGTCTTCATCGACGGCGACTACAGCGATCACCCGGAGGAATTGGTCGAAGTCATTCAGCCCATCGTCGACGGCAACGCGGATCTGGTCATCGGTTCACGAGCGACCGGGAATCGCGAGGCGGGAGCGATGCATTTTCAGGCGATGTTTGGAAACTGGCTGGCGTGCTCGCTGATGCGATTGTTCTGGGGAGCTCAATTTACGGACCTGGGACCGTTTCGCGCAATTCGTTATCGGTCGCTTCAGTCGCTCGGTATGCGGGACGAGAATTTTGGGTGGACGATCGAAATGCAGATCAAGGCGATGACCGCCGGGCTGAGATGCAACGAAGTGCCTGTTTCGTATCGTTGCCGGATCGGCGTCTCCAAGATTAGCGGTACGATTTCCGGCACAATTCGAGCCGGATACAAGATTCTCTACACGATTTTCCGGTACCGATTTGCTTCTCCATGAAGCATGGCCGGCAATTGGGGAATTCAACGAAGGCACTCAACGAGGACACTCGCAGTGGTGCTCCCACGATTTTGTCGTCCACCGGGTAAGGATCCTGCCACGCCCGCGTCATAGCAGTGTAAGCAGAGTTACTGCTTGCAAACGCACCACGAACGTGAGGATGAAGCGATGAAGACGCAAAAACCGATTCGCCACCGTGTATCTCTCCTGGCCGCGGCCATCGTTTTGCTGTCCGCCGGTTTTGTCGATGCCCAGACGTTCACCACGTTCAACTTCACACAAATTGGGCCGCGCCAGGTGGTCGCCGTGCCAACCGTTTATCGATGGCCAATCTATCGCGTACTACCCAGCAACGGCGTCGAGTACTGGTCGGTGACGATGAGAACTCGAAATGGCACCTTCACTCGATCGTACCGGGTAGACAACAGTGCGCAAGCCGTGCATCGAGCTCGACAGGACTTCCCGAACGCATGGATTGTTGGTGCTTCCCGGCATTACCAATACCGCTAGACCGCTAGTTGTCCCGGCAGATCGAGCCCGGCTCGCAATTAGCGCGAGCGAGGCCCGAACCCTAACGGGAGCCGGATCCCTGCATCGCCGGAGCTCGAGTGCCGGAACCGGACGCGCTCGCCGGAGCCGGCATCGATCGGGTCGCGGATCCATTCGTCGGTGCTGCGTATTGCGGTGCGGCTTCGTATTGTGGTTGCATCGGCGCGTATGACTCAACCGCCTGAGACGCTTGCGGATAGCCCATCGGCGGCTGGTTTCGACGCGATTTACATCCCGCGACGAATGGCATCGCGACCGACGTTACGATGCAGGTGGTAATGATCGCCGTCAACGTGTGTGATCGTTTCATTCTGGTACCCTTGCTTGTGCGGACCGGCGGACTGTATCGGTACCATCGACAGGATGCTGCGCCGGCAACGTGACGCGGCTTACGATCGCCCGAATTTTCGACACCTGCCAGTCCCACCCGCAACAGTCATCACACGAAAACTCGTACCTCGAGGGCATCTGGATGGAAAATTGGGGCCATCCCGGTAAGGATGTCCAAGGACGAACGTCGTTTAGGTGACAGCGTGAACAAAATGTCACGCACGTACGTCAAGGAAGCAGTCATTCATCAGGAGTTCAACCATGCTTCGCAGCGCTACGATCAAATTGACTTTCGCCGCGTTCGCTCTACTGACGGTCGTCCGCCCGGCGTTTGCCGGCAAAAAGGTCTACGTCGGTGCGAACGTCGCCAAAGAGCGGCGAGTTTCTGTCGACCGCATCGACCACCGACCGTGGAACGCCATTCTGCAGAAGTATGTCGACAAGGACGGACTGGTTAATTACGCCGCGCTGCGAACCAGTGAATCCGGCATGAACACATTGGAACGCTACTTACAGTCGCTATCGACGGCAGACGTCAAGGCAGCCGCCCGACGCGAGTCACAGTTGGCGTATTGGATCAACGCGTACAACGCCGTCACGCTGCACGGTATCCTCCGCGAGTACCCAACATCCTCGATTCGAAACCACACGTCGAAACTGGGCGGTTACAACATCTGGCACGACTACCAACTGGTCGTTGGCGATGACGCCTACTCGCTGGACCAGATCGAGCACAAAATCCTCCGGAAGATGAACGAACCACGCATTCACTTTGCCATCGTCTGCGCATCGATCAGCTGCCCACGACTGTTGAACGAAGCGTACACTGCCGATCGACTGGCCGAGCAACTGGACCGCAACACCAAAGACTTCTTCGCCCGGTCGCAAAACTTTCAATACGATTCTGGTCGCAAACAATTCAGGCTCTCGGCGATCCTCAGTTGGTTCGGCACGGACTTTGGTAGCAAACAGAGTGACCAACTTCGCGCCATCGCACCGTGGCTTCCGACCCGCGCCGCGCAACAGGCCGCTCGTACCAATTCCGTCAGCGTGAAGTTTCTTGACTACGACTGGAAGCTGAACGAACAACCAGAGGCGACCCGCACCGCCGCGAAATAGCCCTTCGAAATTCCCCACGACGTCGCATCCCTGGCGTCACCCCTACGCCATGTCGCGAACTCCCCGAGGATTCGCGACATGGCGTTTTTCATTGAGCCCACGCACAAGTATCGCAAGCGATCGATGCGCCGCACGTGCACACTCGCAAACGGCTCATCGGTGACGTGGCTCACGCTGGGCACATAAGGGCTGTAATCTGCGTGAGCCAGGCAACGACTCACCTTCGCCGCGTCGAACTGCAAACAAAGGCGCCACACGCCGGTCAAACCTTTAGTCAGAAATCTTCGTGGGACGCGAAACAAACCGGCAAGAAACCGGCCAATCAAAATTGCCCGTTACGAACACCCACTGGAGGACACCCAAAAAATGTCACCGGAGTCGCCCCTTCTCGGCCGAGCTCCGCTCCCCCTCATCGAAACGGTTATTCAACCAGACGGAGAAGACGAACATGGCGAACAAAAGAAATGGGCGCAAACGAAAACGACGGTACGTACTCGAGTACCTCGAGTCGAAACAGATGCTGACCGGAACGGTCTGCGAACCATGCGAGGACAATTCAGATGTGCTCGCAGCGACAAACGACAGTACTGCGCCTCCAGCCATCACGCAGAGTGAAACCGGGTTTGAAATAGCCAGCGTTGACCTTGCGAACAGCGCCACGGTCAGCGCCACGGCCACGCGACAAACACGATTTGGCCCAGCTGAGATCCTCGACCTTACCGGCGGCACGCAAACCGTAACGGGCGATCTGAGCAACTTCCCCGTTGCCGTCTTCGCGCTCGATCCGGTGGCGGTCACAGAAGTCGCCATTGAAGTCGGAGCCACCTCCTCCACACAACTGATCGTGTATGACGCGGACCGAACTCTGGTCGCAACCTCGACCAACGGGCGTCTGGATGTCGAACTACAACCGGTCGAGTACGATCTGTTCGTTTACAACCTCGCATCGAACCCGGGCGAGTTTGCACTGGAGATCACAACGCCCGTTTCGAATCCCTTCATAGACGAATTTCCGGAGGTCGCCTACGTCGGACGCGACTTTGACTGGAACCTGAACGCCATCAACGCGCCGGAAGTATGGGCTCAGGGATTCACGGGCGAGGACACGCTGGTTGCCGTCATCGACACGGGCGTCGATTACACACACCTCGACCTTGATGACAATATCTGGACGAATCCGGGAGAAATCGCCGGCGATGGCATCGACAACGATCGAAACGGATACGTCGACGACATTCACGGCTGGGACTTCGCCTACTTCGACAACGACCCCAGCGATGTCAACGGACACGGTACGCACGTCGCGGGAACCATCGCGGCCGAACGCAATGGCTTCGGTACGACGGGTGTCGCCTATGACGCCACGATCCTGCCCGTCAAGGTGCTTCGGGACAATGGCAGCGGTTCGCCCAACGCGATCGCGGCCGGCATTCGCTACGCCGTCGACGTCGGTGCAGATGTTATCAACCTCAGCCTTGGTGGCGGTGTCACGCAAGCCCTGGTGGGCGCATTGCGGTATGCGCAAGCCAACGATGTCCTGATTGTCGCAGCCAGCGGAAATGACGCGGCCAGCACACCCGGGGCTCCTGCGATTTACAGCTCCTTCTTCGAGAACACGCTATCCGTCGGATCGCATACGCGCAGCGATACGCTGTCCAGTTTCAGCAATCGTGTGGGATCTTCGACGGCCGTCCAGGTCGACGCGCCTGGTTCGCGCATCGCCAGCACGGCACCGGGCGGCGAGTACCAATACCTGAGTGGTACAAGTATGGCCACGCCTCATGTCGCGGGCGTCGCGGCGCTCGCCTATTCCGCCAATCAGGCACTGAGTGCTGCCGACGTCCGCTCGATCATCGTGGACGGGGCGAACCAGGAGATCCGCGGTTCAGACTCGGTTGGCGGAGTTAACGCAGCGCGCACGGTGGCGCAGGCTTTTCAGTTCGACGTCTCCCCTGCCCCGTCAGCATCCGCCGCGAACAGCGAACGCACGACGTCGTCAAACCTGGCCGCCATGTTTGTCACCTCGACAGACGCTCGGGAACTGGAGGCTTTGGCCTACGCCGTGACAACGAACCACGTTTCTGCCGAAGTGACGGAACTCGACACCTCCGCTGATCCGATGGTCGTTTCGACAGATTTGATGGTCGCTCCCGCCAATCCCGCGAACCCTGCATGGGCGGACATTCACTTCCGCACAGCGACGCACGCCTCTGAATCCACGCAGCAACACACCGAACAACACACCGAACAACACACCGAACAACACACCGAACAACACACCGGACAACACACCGGAAAGGCCAACGTGTCGGCGCACGACGAGGCCATCACACAGCTCACGACAGAACTGTCGTAACCCAAAACCAAATCATCACAAGGAACAAACCCATGTCGAATCCACACTTGTTTCATCGACTCGCCGAAGTTCGCCAACTGGCCGGAGTCAGCCTGAGATCCATTTCCAATCGCACCGGATTAACGATGCGTACCGTCCGGGAACAGGAAACGTCCAACGACGTCACACTGCTGGATCTGATGCGATGGAAGGAAGCACTGGGAGTGCCTTTTGCCGAGCTAATTCGGGACTCACCGGAGAAAATGGACGAAATGATGCGTTGGCGAGCCGGCTTCATCCAACTCATGCGAAGCGTCCGTTCTTTGACTCAACTGGAACTCACCGAGCAACAGGAAACGGTCGTCCGAAACATGGAAAACGAACTCCATAAGCTCATGCCTGAGCTCAAGGACGTGGGCTCATGGCCTCGGTTTGGAGAACGCCGTCACAAGAACGAACCATCTCGAGTGGAAACGCAAATCGTGACGACGGCGATCTGGTGTCCCGAGTTGACGAATGAAATCTGACGTTGAATCGAGCGTCCGTAGAACGTGCTTTCTCCGACGATCGCCGCCGCGTGTTTTGTTGGCGGCAAAACGTGAGACAGCACACACAGCCAGACCAACGTTCTCACTTTGTTGTAATTCAGAACGGCCTACGAACGTCATATGAACACAGCCTTTTCGAAACGGTCGCAGGACTGAAGTTTGGTATTCTCCGAACGCCTGTGATCGCAATTCGTTTTCACGAAATCAGAACACAGCGCAGGGATACTTCTCCATGACCCAACTCAAAACGGAACATTGGTGGCGTTACGGGATCGTGGCAGTCATCTTGCTGCCCGCCATTAGCTGTAGTCGATCGCTCGTTGAACCCGCCGACGGACCGTCGCAGTCCGCAGCACTCGATACCGAAATAGCCGTACCGGCGGTCACCAGCGAACAGGATTCAACCGCACCTGCGACTGGCAAACCCGCCAACGGTTCGAAAATGATGTCGATGCCCATGCCGGCTCCCGAGGACATCGTCTTCAAAGAGCATGTCGATTCCAATGCAGAAATCCCCGAGGGCCTGGACGGCCTGGTGTTTATGGATACCGACGGAAATCGAGTCACCCTGGAAAGCTTCCTGGGCGAGAAGAACATCGTCCTCGTATTCACGGAAGGCTTCGCGGGCGGGATGCTTTGCCCGTTCTGCAAAACCCAAACGTCGCGACTGGTGGCAAATCACGAACAGTTCAAACAGCTCGATACGCAGGTTCTGGTCGTGTATCCCGGTACACGCGACCACCTGGATGAATTCGTTGCCGCGGCGACCAGTTCGAACGCAGAAGTTGATCAGGTGCCGTTTCCCATTGTGTTGGATCAGGACTTCACGGCGACGAACTTCTTCAACATTCGATCCAAGCTGGCTCATCCGTCGACCTACATCATCGACAAGTCTGGCAACGTCCGACTGGCCTACGTCGGTGCTGACATGACGGCCGATCGCCCCAGCATCTCCGCGATGTTGCGAGTGCTTGAACTGGCAAATCAATAATGACAAGCCACATTTCCCTGCCGCCGGTGTCCTTTCGCAATCAAAGACACGCAATCAGGACTGCCCGTCACGTGACCGAAGAAACCGCCAACGAAGGTCGCAGTTTTGTCCAGACAGCCTTGCGGGTGGGCATGTTGAGTGCCGAGCAGGCGAAGCGAGTCATCGACTATACGCAGATGCGGAACGTGACCCAGGCGGATGCCGCACTACAACTTTCAATCATGAACAACGGTCAGGTCGCCGCCGTCGTTCAATTGACGCAGCCGCTGGATCTTGCCCCCGGCTACCACCTGACCGGACTGATTGGCCACGGAGCTGTGGGCGTTGTCTATCGAGCCACGCAACTCAACCTGGATCGGGAAGTCGCCATCAAGGCGATTGGCTCGACAAGAAAAGCCAACCAGAACGCCGCCGAGCGTATGCAGCGCGAAGCAAACGCGATCGCTCGACTCAGTCATCCGCATATCGTCACGGCGTACGACTGCGGAGTTCACGACGGCAGTTTCTACATCGTGATGGAGCTCGTTGAAGGTCAGGATCTGGCCAGCTACATCATCGAGCAACCACGCATTCCCGAGCGTACTGCGTGGCTGCTCGCCCGTCAGATCGCCTCGGCGCTGGCACATGCGAACGAGAATGGCCTCATCCATCGCGACATCAAGCCCGCAAACATATTGTTGACGGATCGACCCGTCGGCAGCAATGTCGCTGCAGGAATCCCGTTCGCCAAGGTCGCCGACTTCGGGCTGGCACTCACCTTCGGCGAAAGCGGAATGGATTCCAACCTGACGCTGGAAGGTACAACTCTGGGAACACCCGCCTATGTTGCACCCGAACAGCTTGGCGATACGCACGTCGACCTGCGAGCTGACATCTATTCGCTGGGGGCCACCGTGTTCCATCTCCTGTGCGGTTACTCGCCGTTCATCGACAGTTCACCGATGCAGGCGATCATCAGCAAGACCACCGGCGACGATCTGTGGCGGGACGAGCTGCACGGGAACGTCAGCCCGGCATCCGAGCGGCTATTTCGTGACATGACCGAATCGGACATCGACGAACGAGTCCCCGACTACAACACGTTGCTGGAGCGCATCGACGACGTACTGGCGACGCTTGATCGCGACGAGACATACGGAGCGACAGAAACGCGTGCTCTTCATGGGGAAGAAACCAGACCGGGACCAACGGCCGCCGTCTCCACCGCCGTCTCCACAGTTGACTATGTGGCTCGCGAAGCGGCACAACACGCAACCCGCGAAGTGGCGAGCTCCTCCTGGCAGGACCGCGTGGCGCAACGTGCGAGGTCGTTTTCTCCCGTGGTTGCCATCGCCATCTTCCTCATCACCGTGGTATTGGCCAGCGGATACCTGATTACTTCTTCGCTCAAAGCAACATCCGTGGCTTCTTCCACCGCGGAAACTGCCGCCCGCACAATGATCGTCCCGACACTCGACTGGGTTCCCGTGGCATCACCGCAGTTTCTGTTCAATGGTCGCAGCACACCACGGTTTCGGCAGTCCGGCATCATGACGCCAGGCAAAGGCACCGAAGGCGAAAGGGTTCTGGTCGCCCAGGAGGGTGCGTGGATGATCTGGCCTATCCAGCCAGACAAAATGCAGGGTTCCGCATCACGACTTCGTATCAGTGTCCGAGCCGGTGAAGCGGGAGAGATCGACGTGACACTGCCCGGGGGTGAGGCGAGTGAGGCTGCGAGCGGTGAACGAACGCTCCACCTTTCGACCACGGTGGCCCGTCTTACAGGCCCCTCGTCATCGTCCACCGAAATCGACCTCCGCGCGTCGAGGGACGGTGAATTCCCGCTGCAACAACTTCAGTTTCTGCAACACGACGGAACGTTCGCCGCCTACGTCAACGGGCAACTCGTCGATTCCTACGCAATGTCGCCGGAGTCTGACAGGTCCGTTCGAATCACGGCCACGCGAGGTGAAATCCAGTTTGCCGATATCGACGTCGTTGAAATCCATGCGCCGTGAATCCAAAGTCGCGCCGGGCAATACGGCGGTTTATCTTAGAACGGCGCTTTAGTCCGACGTTTCAGTCCTCCGATTCAATTAACGGACGGCAGAAGCTTGGCCGATTCGCGCCGCTTACGCAATCGCATTGCCACTCGGGCGCTCTGCCAGAGACGGATGCTGGTGTTTGCGTGAACGAAATTGGTCAACGTCGGTACCGCTTCGATAAGTTTCAGCGACTCGTCGGTCACCGAGTTGTGACTGACGTCGATCGACTGAAGCCGCGGTAACGATCTCAAACGCAGCACGGCCTCATCCGTGATCCCGCTGCCCTGAAGATCGAGCGTCTTCAAATTGTTGAGCGAGCTGACGTTTTCGACGAGTAGATCGATGCATTTGAGTCCATTCTTCGAATTCACGAGACGAATGCTTTCGATAGACTCGGCAAGGATTGCGAAATCGCCAAACGACTTTTGCAACCAATCCAGCGACGATACCGTCAATTCCGCACCGAGTGCCTCCAGCTTGCCAACCAGCTGCTCGTGCGTCTTCCAACGATTCGCCATCGCGGCAATCCACTGCCGCCGATCTCCGCGAACCTGGACATATTCGAGTGCCAGGTCATAGGCGTCGCGCAGCTCGAGAAAATCATCGACGCTTCCACCGAGATCGGGATGTGCGAGCCTCGCACGTAGTTTGTAGGCCTGCTTGATATCGGCCGTTGAATAGGGAGGCAACAGACCAAGCGTCTCCATGAAGACAGGCCGCTGGATTACCTGGGACTTCCGGGAACCTTGCCGGGATCGATTGAATTCGGACCTGGCCATATCTGGATCTCCTATGCCTGTCCGCTACGTGTTCCGCGAGCGTCGCAAGATCATCAGCAAACGAACTGACAGTTAGGACACGAATCTCACTCGTTCCTTACAGTTGATGGGACGCGGCCGCTTTTCCGGCGCAAGAAAAGCACGGCAATCCGTCGCCGTGGCTCTTACCGTTCGTACCCAGTTGCGTCGCGGTCAACGGGAATAGCAAACTCACCGGCAGTTAGTGGGCTGCCATCTGCGACTCAAACTGCGCCGCGAATTCGCTGTAGCCTTGCGACTTCAGGTTAGCGGCCGGAATGAACTTCAGGGCCGCCGAGTTGATGCAGTAGCGAAGCCCCGTTGGTTGCGGTCCGTCATCGAAGACATGTCCAAGGTGTGAGTCACCGTACTTTGAGCGAACTTCCGTGCGTTTCGCGGACAGCTTCCAGTCAGTCTTCTCGACCACGTTGGCAATCGGACGAACGAACGACGGCCAACCCGTTCCGGACTTGAACTTGTCCTTCGAACTGAACAGGGGCTCGCCAGTCACGACGTCCACATAGATGCCATCCTTCTTGTTGTCCCAATACTTGTTCTGGAACGGTCTTTCCGTGCCTTCCTCCTGCGTGACGCTGTATTGAAGCTTCGTCAGCCGACTGCGAAGCACTGCGTCGCTGGGCTTCCTGTATTTCTTCTTCGCCGTCGCCTCGGTCGATTTCATAACCTTCGCTGCATTGCCGTCCGCCGCTTCAGCCACTTTGACAGGCTCGGTTGTCTTGACCGGTGTTGCGACGTCCACTTTGGCCAGCGCCTGCATCGGCCGTTTCCGGGGTTTGTACTCGCGGTCTGCACCCCAGGTCTTGTCGATGTACTGATCACGACCCGAACGCCAACGATAGTACTTGTACTTCAGTGGATGCGTTTTGTAGTAATCCTGGTGATAGTCCTCGGCGAGATAGAACTTACTGGCGTTGCGAATCGGCGTGACGATGGGGGCACCAAGCCTCCCCGAGTCCGCCAGTGCTTTTCGGGAAGCTTCCGCCACCTGCCGCTGCGCGGCACTGTTCACAAATATGCCGGATACGTACGACGAGCCACGATCGACGAACTGCCCGCCACGGTCGGTCGAATTCACCTGTCGCCAGAAGACCTCAACAAGGTCACGGTAATCGATCACCTTCGGATCAAACGTCACCCGCACAGCCTCGACGTGACCGGTCTGATGCGCCGAAACTTCCTTGTAGGTCGGATTTGCCTTGTGACCGCCCGTGTATCCGGATTCCACCTTCGAAACTCCCTTGAGCTTTTCGAACGGCGGCTCCATGCACCAAAAACAGCCCCCGGCAAAAATCGCCGTATCCGAGGTAGCCTTCGCACCGGGCGCATCGATGGAGCTCGATTCAGCGGCGGCAATCGAACCCGCAGCAATCAGTGTCAATACGGTCAGGAATGAACAAATTCGGCGTGACATGACGCTTTTCCTTTCTACAAGAACAAATGCCCATTGGGGCAAACTCACGGGATCGACGCATCAGAGCAACCCGCCTTACAGATGGATGGTGCGACGATCAGAAGTGACCTGAGAAATTGGCCGTCACAATCGGACCATCCGCCTGATGCTGTCGGGCCTGACCTGCCGGGAGTCTCGCATGCCAGGCCCTATCGACGGCAATGCAGAGCCCTATCGACGGCAATGCAGAGCCAAAGCGAGACCAGGCAGGAAACCCGTCGGCGAGCTATTTGACCGGATACATGTAAGCCCACACACAAGAAACCGTGGACACACAATAGGGAACCAACATCGTCAGGCTCGACTTCACCATGCACTCGGTATCAAAGCAGCCTGTCGCGATGCGATTTCCGTGGTTGATGGCAATCAGGACTCCACCGACGACAACCGAAGTTAGCAACGAACGCTGCACGACCGAACGTCGACAGGCAAGCGAAAAAAATGCTGACTTCTTCACCACGAAATCTCCCCAATCGAGAACCGTCATAGTGACGATGGGGACCAGAGTTCCTTACACGGAAATCACTCATCGGCGAGCAAATTGCATTCGCCAGAGCCTTTGCGGGATTGGAGAATTTTTTCTCAAGTAATCAATGCTGGCATCATTCGTCGCGTGGCGAACACACTTGTTACGTCGCTCTGCCAGGGACGATTACCGGGGCGATGCGAATGTCGACTCGCGACGACCCATGTTAGTCACTCGAGCCCGGTGCTGGACCGTTGGCGTGGCTGGCGGTCGGGATGTTGGGACTCATGATGCGCCGACACAGAACGCCAATCGATACTGTCGCCTGACGCAAGTTTTTGCTCCGCGGAACACCCAGGTCGAGCTGGATTTGGGTGTCCGCGTTTTACCGCAACTTGTGAGTTCGTGTCGCGTAAAAGGCCGGCATGTTTGGCGCCCGACAAATTTGTCCGACTTCCCTCGCGTTTGTGACGTACTATTTAGGTGGTCAACGCAACTTCGAGGAGACTTCTATGACGCTGCTCAAGAGCTACTGTAAACGATGCTACACGGCCGTTGACGATTTCCCCAGCATGCAGGCGTATTCGTGGTGCAACAGCTGCAAGGACACCGTGCTTATCACGCAATGCCGCGTCTCGCTGTGGAGTGTTGGCGCGACGATGGTGCTGGCGATGAGCGTACCGCTGGGTTTGGCCGCATAGACCGCGGCAACGAACCACGCGGGCTCGATACCGGCGATTTAGAACGTCATTCGTCCTAGCTGGGCCCGGCTGCGCGAACTTCTTCTCGTACGCCATCGGCATACGTTTGAAAGTTCTCCGCGAACAGTCCAACCAACTTGCGGGCCGTATCCTCGTAATCCGAGTTCGATGCCCACGTTGCTTTGGGAGTCAGGATTTCGTCGGGCACACCTTCGCACTTTGTGGCAATCGCCAATCCAAAGTGCGGATCGATGGCCGTTGGTGCACTCGCCAACTCTCCCGAATGAATCGCATCGATGATCGCTCGGGTATATCCCAGCTTGATGCGGTTGCCGACTCCATAGCTTCCGCCAATCCAACCCGTGTTGATCAGCCACACGCGCGTATTGTGCTGCTTGATTCTTGCCGACAGTTGCTCGGCATATTTGCCAGGATGCCAAACAAGGAAGGGGCCGCCAAAGCAAGGCGAGAAGGTCGCCATGGGTTCGTTAACGCCCATTTCCGTACCGGCCACCTTGGCCGTGTAACCGCTGATGAAATGGTACTCGGCCTGAGCCGGCGTTAGCTGGCTAACCGGAGGCAGCACTCCAAAGGCGTCGCACGTCAGAAAAATGACGTCGTTGGGAATTCCACCGACACACGGAATCTTTGCGTTTTCAATGAAGTCGATCGGATACGAACCGCGAGTATTTTCGGTGATCGACGTATTCGAAAAGTCGACGTGGTGGTCGGCGGCGTCGAAGACGACATTTTCCAGCACGGCACCAAAACGCAGCGCATCGAAAATCTGCGGTTCTGCCTCTCGAGTCAGATAGACGGCCTTCGCGTAGCAACCGCCCTCGATATTGAAAACGCCTTCGTCCGTCCAACAATGCTCATCATCGCCAATCAACAGTCGCTTGGGATCGGCGGACAGCGTTGTCTTTCCCGTGCCGGACAGCCCGAACAGGACGGACGTCGAACCATCATCGCGGGAGGCCGTGACGGAACAGTGCATCGACAGCACGCCAATCTTCGGCATCAGATAATTCATCAGCGTGAAGACGGCTTTCTTCATCTCGCCGGCGTATTCCGTTCCCAGAATGATGACTTCGCCTCGTTCCAGGCTGAGATCCACGCTGGTTTTGGAGGTCATGCCGGCCGTGTGGCTGTTGGCCGGGAAAGCGCCCGCGTTGAAAATCACACAATCCGGTTCGCCAAATACCTCCAACTCTTCCCGCGTCGGGCGGATCAACATGTTGCGCATGAACAGGGCGTGATAGGGCCGAGCACAAATGACGCGAACCTTGATCTGGTACTTCGGATCCCAGCCGCCATAACCGTCGACCACATAGAGTCGATCTCGCGTGTTGAGATAGTCAACCGCTCGCTCGCGGTTGATGTCGAACGAGCTTTCATCGATTGGGATGTTTACATCACCCCACCACACGTCGTCGTCGGTGTACTGGTGCCTGACGACACGTTTGTCACTGGGCGAGCGTCCGGTTTTGTTGCCCGAGTACGCAATCAAGGCACCTCTTGCCGAAATCGTCGACCCCGGTTCGGTGCGGATCGCTTCCTCGTAAAGTGTGCAAGCGGGAAGATTTCGTGCGACATCGGTAACTTTGATGCCATGCTCGTCCAGACTGAATCCGTCACTCATTGCTATAAACGTTCTTCACAGAGAAAATGAGACAAAAGGTTACCGACTCTGGCCCATGATGGACCACAACCGAGCATACTGATTCGTCGGCCAATGGCTACGGCAAAAGCCGCTTCCCCTCCAATATTCAGCACCCCAGGGCCCCAGGATCATGTCGACACCCAATCCTGTTACCGGCGACGGAGCGTATGAGACCGCATTTCAAATCGCCCAGCATCGCTATGCGGAACTGGGCGTGGACGTTACGGCGGCCATGAACCGGCTAACGTCCGTGGCGATCTCGCTGCATTGTTGGCAGGGCGACGACGTGCGTGGCTTTGAAGACCTGTCCGCCGAGCTTGGTGGCGGACTGGCCGTGACGGGAAACTATCCCGGCCGCGCTCGAACGCCCGACGAACTTCGCGCCGATATTGAAGTCGCTTTTTCCCTGATTCCCGGCAAGCATCGGCTGAATCTCCACGCCAGCTACGGCGAATTTCCCGGACGAGTCGACCGCGACAGGATGGAGGTCGCACATTTCCAGGGCTGGATCGACTGGGCGAAAGAGCACACGTCCGGGATGGATTTCAATCCGACCTACTTCTCACACCGTCATGCCGGCGACGGACTGACGCTCGCACATCCGGCAAAGGGAATCCGCGAATTCTGGATCGAGCACGGAGCATGCTGCCGTCGCATCGCTGCGGAAATCGGCCGGCAACTACAGTCTCCCTGCATCAACAACGTCTGGATTCCGGACGGCTACAAGGACTCTCCCGCCGATCGCGCACTGCCGCGCCAGCGACTTGCCGAATCACTGGACCAACTGTTCGCAGAGGACTTCGATCCGGCACACCTTCGCGACGCGGTCGAATGCAAACTCTTCGGGCTGGGATCAGAAAGCTATGTCGTCGGCTCGCACGAGTTCTATCTGGGCTACGCCATCTCCAGGAACAGGATGCTCTGTCTGGACGCGGGACACTTTCATCCAACCGAAGTCATCTCCGACAAAATTTCCTCGGTGCTGACATTTCTCGATGAGATCCAGCTGCACGTCAGCCGTGGCGTCCGCTGGGATAGCGATCACGTGGTGACGTTCACCGATGAACTGAATGCCATCGCCCACGAAATCGTTCGCGGCGATTATCTGGAGCGTGTTCACGTGGGGCTGGACTTCTTCGACGCCAGTATCAATCGCGTGGCGGCATGGGTGATTGGAACCCGTAACACATTAAAAGCACTGCTCTGCGCGATGCTGGAGCCGACCGAAATGCTGCGCGAAGCCGAACAACGACGGGACTACACCAAACGACTTGCCTGGATGGAGACGCTGAAGTCGTATCCGCTGGGGGCCGTTTGGGATTACTATTGTCTGCAGCAAAACGTGCCAACCGACGCACAGTGGCTGGCAGAAATTCAGCGCTACGAAAACGAAGTGCTTCGTCAACGCAACTAGCCAACGAAATCGACCCCGCAAAAATTGCCCATGCCGCTGCTGGAAATCTCTGAACTCAGCAAGTCCTACTCGGGCGTCACCGCACTGCGTGACGTTTCGGTGAACGTTGCTGCCGGAGAAGTCCATGCGCTGTGTGGTGAAAACGGAGCCGGCAAATCCACGCTGATTAAATGTCTTTCCGGCGTTGTCACTCCGGACTCCGGAACTGTGTCCATCGCCGGTCAGGCTCTTGCGTTCGGCACGGTGTCCGCTTCCGAAGCAGCGGGCATCGACGTCATTCATCAGGAGTCGACAACCTTTCCGGATCTCAATGCCGTCGACAACATCTTCGTTGGCCGGGAATTGAAAAACCGCTTTGGCTTGCTGGACTACGCACGCATGAGCCGCACCGCGACGAAGCTGATGGCTACGCTGGGGCAACAGGTTGATCTCCGTCGACCGCTGTCAGAATTGTCGCTGGCCAGTCGCCAGATGGTCGCGATGGCCCGTGCGCTTTTGCAAGAGTGCAAATTGCTGATCATGGACGAACCGACCGCTTCGCTCTCGGCGCGGGAAACAAAGTTATTGATGGCCACGGTCCAGCGGCTCAAGCAGGAAGGCGTCGCGATCCTTTATGTCAGCCATCGGTTGGAGGAAGTATTCGCATTGGCGGATCGCGTCACGGTGCTTCGCGACGGTGCTCATGTGTCGACGAGTGAAATCAGCTCCATCACCGAAGCGGATCTCATTCGGTCCATGGTGGGCCGGGATGCGGTGCCGGCACCAATGGATTCGCGACGTGTCACGGGAGATTTGGAGCTGGAGGTTCGAAATCTTTCCGGCAATGGTTTTGTCGACATCTCGTTGTCGCTGAAGGCCGGTGAAATCGTGGGTCTCGCGGGGCTTGTTGGGGCCGGTCGATCGGAGCTCGCTCGAGCCATCATGGGCCTGGACCGATACGCGGCGGGAGAAATCCTCGTCCGCGACCGCGTCCTGCCGGCCGGTAGCGGACGTGCGTCGCTGGCAAGGGGCGTCGCCCTGGTACCCGAGGACCGTCAGCATGAGGGCCTGGTGCTGCCGATGTCCGTCCGGCAGAACATGTCGCTCACGGCACTCACGCAGTCACGACGCCATCGCCGCGAACGCGGAATCACGCGGTTTGGACTCTGCGATCGCCACGGCGAAGACACGCTGGTAGAAGAATTCATGCAACGGCTGGATGTCCGTGCGGCGTCGACGGAGCTCGCGGCCGAAGCGCTCTCCGGCGGCAATCAACAGAAGATCGTGCTCGGCAAGTGGCTGGCGACCAATCCACGTATTCTGATTCTTGACGAACCGACTCGAGGTGTCGACGTTGGTGCCAAGGCCCAGGTTCATGAACTCATTCGCCAACTTGCCGAAGCCGGCATGGCGACCCTGTTGATTTCCTCGGAATTGCCCGAGTTGTTATCGACGTGCAATCGAATCCTCGTCATGAGCGAGGGTCGAATCGCCGGTGAGCTGGAAAGTGCCGAAGCGACTGAAGAAGCCATCCTGCAATTGGCCATGCCCGATACCGCGGGAAGGTTGCCATGAATCCCGCATCGGAACAGCCATCGACTTCACGATCCAGTTTCACCAGGCCGCTCCCGTGGATCGCGGCTCAGCGCGAGCTCGGTCTGGCCCTTTTCGTCCTTGTCGTGGGTGCGATGGTCGGCATCGTCGACATCGATTTCCTCAGCAGCGAGAACCTGCGCGACATCCTCGTGCGGAGTGCGCCCACGGCCATTGTGGCTTGCGGAGTCATGCTGGTTGTCGTAGCGGGCGAGATCGATATTTCTGTTGGTTCGCTGATGGGACTACTGGCGGCCATCATGGGAAATGTGCTTTCCGTCAACGAACTACAGTGGTCGATGTGGCTGGGAGTGCCCTTGATACTGCTGGCGGGAACGGCGGTCGGCACGGTAACGGGATTGCTGGTGACGGTCGGCCGAGTTCCATCGATCATTGCCACGCTCGGATTGCTGACCATGCTGCGAGGCATCACGACGCTCATCATGGGTGGCGAAAACATGGATGGTTTGCCCGAATCGCTGCAGGCGGCGACCAAGTACGGCTACTTTGGTATGCCTCTCTCGGTTTGGGTCGCCGTAGTGGTTATCTTCGCGACGTCGATTCTGATTTACAGAACGCCGCTGGGTCGCCAGGTGTTTGCCATCGGCAGCAGCGGCTATTCGGCGAGGATGCTGGGACTCTCGTCGATCCGCCTGAAGTTGTTCGCCTTCGCCTACGTTGGATTTCTGACGGCACTGGCAACCCTGGTCGACATTCCGCGACTTCCAAAAATCGAGGCAGGAATTGGCAACGGTTTTGAACTGCTCGTCATCACCTGCGTTGTCGTTGGCGGCGTTTCGATCTCCGGCGGTCGTGGCTCGCTGGTCGGAGTTCTGCTGGCGGTCATCCTGCTGACGATGATTCGCCCCGCCCTGACCTTCCTGGACGTCGGCGAGGCGGGAGAAAAATGGACCCGCACGATTCAGGGCGCGTTCATCATTCTGGCCGTCGTCGCGGATAGCGTTTCGCAACGCCGGTCACGCATCGGACCGGTCATCAACAAGTCCGTTCGTGCCACGAATCCCGCGAGCGGCCCGTCATGAAGTACTTTCACGAAATCGTGCTGAGCGTATTACTGGTGGGGCTCTTCCTTGTCGCCGGCTGGCTAATGCCGAATTTCGTGCAGGTTCGCAGTCAACTTTTTCTGTCACGACACCTTTGGGAAACAGCCATCCTCGCCGTCGCCATGACGCCCATCATTATCACTGGCGGCATTGACCTTTCCGTCGGATCGGCGATGGGGATGTGCGCGGTTGCCTTCGGAATGTGCTTTGACGCTACCGGCAACCTGGGGCTAAGCTGTGCCGCCTGCCTGCTGGTTGGGGTGACGGGAGGTGCGGTGAATGGCTGGCTGATTTCGAAATGGAACATCCATCCGCTGATCGTAACGCTGGCGACCTACGCCGGATTCCGGGGCATCGCGGAAGGCATCAGCCAGGGCGCTTCCTATTCCCAGTTTGGCGATACATGGAGCCAACTCGCTCGCGGAACGTGGTTGGCGATGCCCATTCCGGCGTACATCTTTGGTGCGTTGGCTGTCATGGTGGCCATCGTCTTGACGAAGTCGCCGACGGGTCGCTTCATTTTTGCGATCGGGCACAACGCCACCGCCGCCCGGTTCTCGGGCGTACACGTGAACCGAATCCGATTCTGGCTGTACACATTCTCCGGTCTGTTGGCGGGAGTTGCGACGCTCGTGTATGTCTCTCGTTTCGACACGGCCAAGGCCGACGCGGGCACCGGCATTGAACTGGACGTGATTACTGCCGTCGTGATCGGGGGTACGAGCATCTTTGGGGGCCGCGGGAACATGATCGGAACCATCCTTGGGCTGCTGTTGATTCACGAGACCAAACTGTTCGTTGGCCGTTACTGGCGGATTGAGGAACTCAAGTCGATTCTCGTCGGGGCGCTACTGATTGGCTCGCTCCTGTGCCAACGGATTCTTTCGAAACATCGAACCGAGGAATGACGGGCCCCGGAACACTGCTCATCGTGTTACGATATCTGCCAATCACCCTGGGAGGTATTCATGAAACGCATCGCCACCTTGCGGCCGGTCGTCGTCGCAACGCTCTTCCTTACGTCAATCATCACGCTGTCACTGTTTGGCTGTGCGCCGAAGGCGTCAGATTCCGCAACCGCAACCGGTATGGTCGATTCAAACCCGGACGGAAAGCTCACCGTCTGTTTGCTGCCGAAAATCAAGGGCATCGCCTACTTTAGCTCGTGCGCCAACGGAGCTCGGGAAGCCGCCGAAGAACTGGGCAACATCAACCTGATCTACGATGGTCCCACCGACGGCGACGCTCGCAAACAGGCGGAGATGATCGAAAACTGGACGGTCGACGGCGTGGACGTAATCTGCGTTTCCCCGAATGCTCCGGACGTCATTGCCTCCGCGCTGAAGGACGCTCAGGCCAACGGCGTGAAAGTCATCACCTGGGACGCGGACGCTCGCCCCGAAACACGCAGCTTCTTCGTTAACCAGGCCACGGCAACCGCGATTGGTGAGGGCATGGTGAACGCGATGGTCGATGACCTCGGCCCCGAGACGGAAGGCGACGTCGTCATCATCAGTTCCGATGCAACTTCGGACAATCAGAACTCGTGGATCGCCGCCATGAAACCTGCCCTTGAGAAAACGAAACTCAAACTGCAAACGATCAAGTATCCCGGTGAAAACGCGGGCAACGCACTTTCGGATTCCCAGGACGTGATCAAGAAGTACCCCAACCTGAAGGGGATCTTTGGTATCAGTTCGGTATCGTTCCCGGGCGCGGCAGAAGCGGTGGACCAGGCCGGCAAGACGGGCGAAATTCTGGTCACGGGACTATCCACTCCCAACGACATGAAGCGATTCGTCAAGAACGGAACGGTCAAAACCGTGGTGCTGTGGAACACGGTCGACCTTGGCTACCTCACCGTCCACGCCGCGAGCGCACTTGCGAAGGGCGATCTGGCTCCGGGAGCAACGACTTTCACCGCAGGACGACTGGGCGAATTGAAAATCGAAGGCGACAACATCCTGCTGGGTGACATCCTGCGGTTCACGGCGGAGAACATCGACGACTACGATTTCTGAGCAACTGCGAATCGCGGGGACTTGCAGGCGACGTCAATTGATCGGCACCGGCACATTGACGACTCGCAGACGCCAGTCCCCAAACGACTCGGCCGTCTTCAGAATGCCTATCGTGTCGAACGCATAACCATTGCCGGATCCATAAACACTGTCCGGTGCAACGTTGAACGTCCAGACGGAACCTTCCGGTATGCGGCGTTCCGGGGACTGCTCCAACAGTGTCCGCAGCGACTTCTTCGTTGCTTCCGACTGGCGGGAAGAATCGGAAGCTTGCCAATGCCGAAACGCTCCGTTGGAAGCAATAATCCGGTTCATCGCCGGGTTCGGACGACTGGAATGTTGGTGTGCGCGAAAGACTGCTCGCAGCGTGGCCGATTCCGAACTCGCAGACTTCAGCAAAAATGCCGTGGACGCCCGACCATGATTGAATGCCAGGCGTGACTCGTTGAAACCAATCACCGGCTCGTCCGCAAAAACGAAGAAATCATTCCACATGAATCCGATCGGCTGCGGCAGTGCCGGTGATTCAGGTTGGAAATCCCTCAGCTTCCCATTCGCCGTCGCGCGTGCTGATGCGGATGCTTTGCGAAGCCATTCCGGGTTGTCGTTGGCAAATTCTTTCTGCGTTAGCTCGCCAAGCAACTGGTACCGGTCGTTCCCCTTCGCGGCCAACAAGTCCGTCGGATCAAAGCCGGGTTCCATGCCGCCGTGATTGCACTGCACGTAGTCTTGCCCGACTCCCACGTAGATCACCGCCGGCAGAAACTCGTAAAGCCGCGCGATCGCCAGCGGATCGAAACCGCGTCCGTATTTCATCTGCCCCTCACGCAGGAAGCCGTAAGTCGCCGTCATCCGAAAGTCTTCATGGTTGCCGCGGGCCAGGAGGATGCGATCAGGATTGGCCATCTTCAGACGCATCAGGGTGTACATCACTTCGATGCCATACGAACCGCGGTCGGTATAGTCGCCCAGAAAGGCGAACCAGACATTGGGCTTCAGCTTAAAACCATCCAGCAGCTCGTTCTCATTGAGCCATTTCAGAGTGGACACAAACGAGCGAATGTCGCCGTGAAAGTCGCCGTGAAAAATCACCTTGTCACCGGCCGGAATTTTCACCTTCCGTGCGAACGGCTGGAACGGAATGGGCGGACGAGTGAAATAGTTGCGTTCGATATCAAAGAATCCCTCCGCGGGAGCTTCGTCGATCCAGTTCGACTTTCGAGCAATCGCGCCCGATTGGAATCGCTTCAGTAGCACACGCGTCTGCGCCTTCACGGTGGCGAAGTCCTTCAACGGCAACGATTTTCGCGGCGGCATACTGCCTCGCAGGATTCGGTTCGCCGGCGTTGCGAGACACAGTGTAGACCACGTTTCAAACGTAATCGGCTCCTGAGACAGCCCGGCATTCGCGGCCGACAACCAGATGAGTGTGGCAATCCATGCCCAACGGAGCGGCGGTCGTGAACCCATTTGTTGTCTTTCTGCGGGAATAACTCTCGAACGCCAGTCTACAACATTCACTGCAATGATGGTCCCTGGCAAGAACTACATATTTCGCCCGGAACACTCCACGCGCCCCGGTTCGTTGATACACTTCGATCTTTCGAACACGGGAACAAGTTTCAGGACCTGGTCGCCAGTCCCTGGGAAGCTTGTACTGCAGGCTCGCTCACACGGGTGGTGCGTGCTGAAACAGGGTCTACGAATTCATCGAATCGGAAACGGGAACATGCCCAGAATCTGTTTGCACTTGTTTGCCTGGTTGATCGTTAGCCTGTCGCTCGCGGGCAATCCATCATGGGCTCAGCCTCGAACTGCTACCGATGAAGTTCGCCTGAATCAGGTTCAGGTGATCGGTACGCACAATTCGTATCATGTCGCTCAACCAAAATCGGTCCTCGACGAGATCGCCAAAAGAAGCCAACAACTGGCGGACTCGTTGGACTACACCCATCGCCCGCTGCCAGAACAATTTGGTCGACTGGGCGTGCGACAGATCGAACTGGACCTGTTCGCGGATCCTGTGGGCGGTCTGTACGCGAAACCGGCGATGCTCGGGACGGTCCCGGATGCCGTGCCAATCGAGAACCCAACGGCGATGCAACAGCCTGGCCTGAAAGTACTGCACGTTCAGGACATCGACTATCGGACGACAACGCCAACGCTCGTCATCGCACTGCAACAAATTCGCGACTGGCTGCGTGAGAATCCCGACAGTTACCCGATAACGGTCATGCTGGAGTTGAAGCAATCTTCCATCGGCCCCGAGTTCACGCAACCGAAATCGTTCACCGCCGAGCAACTGGATTCGATCGACCGCGAAATACTGTCTGTATTCAAGCCAGAGGAAATCATCAAACCCGACGACGTTCGCGGTGAAAAAAAGACATTGCGTGAGGCGGTTCTGGCCGGTGGCTGGCCGACGCTTGCGGAATGTCGCGGTAAGGTGCTGTTCGCCATGGACAACGGCGGCGAATTGCGAGATGCCTATCTGAAGGACCACCCCGCTCTGCAAGATCGACTACTGTTTGTCAGCGTCGACGCGTCGCATCCGGCCGCTGCGTTCATGAAACTCAATGACCCTTTTGGGCAGTTCGAGGAAATCCAGTCGGCCGTGCGCAGCGGCTTCATCGTCCGCACTCGCGCGGACTCCGGCACGAAAGAGTCTCGACTCAACGATACGAAAAAGCGAGAGCAAGCCTTTGCCAGCGGAGCTCAGTTTGTCAGCACGGACTATCCCGAGCCCGACAAACGTTTCAGTGATTTCCAGGTGCGCTTTCCAGACGGAATCGTCGCGCGGGCGAATCCGGTCAGCGGCACGGAATTGCCGAACACCGAATATGACGGCGTCGGTAGAAAGGTTTCATGGAGTCCACCCATCCAGCAACCGCTGCAAGACAAAGCGTTAACACGGATTGCCTTTGGGTCCTGCGCAAAACAGGATCGCCCGCAGCCGATCTGGGATTCCGTGATCGCCAGCAATCCGGACCTATTCCTGTTCATTGGCGACAATATCTACGGCGACTCCAAGGACATCGACGTCCTGCGCAAGAAGTACGGACAACTGGGAGCACAACCGGGTTTCCGCCGACTTGCGGAGACCTGCCCCATCGCCGCGACGTGGGACGATCACGACTACGGTGCGAACGACGCGGGTGTTGAATTTCCAATCAAACGTGCATCGCAACAGTTGTTTCTTGACTTCTTCAAAGTTCCCGCCGATGACCCACGTCGCACGCGCGAGGGAGTCTATGCATCGTCGATTATTGGGCCGGCGGGCAAACGAGTTCAGATCATCCTGTTGGACACGCGCTACTTTCGCAGTCCCCTGGCGTCGAAGAAAAACAACCGACCGCGGGCCGAAGGATTACGGGGTAGCTATGTGCCCACCAAAGACCGGTCGGCGACGATGCTGGGCGATGAGCAATGGAAATGGCTGGAAGCGGAACTGCGCAAACCAGCCGACGTTCGCATCATTGCCTCGAGCATCCAGGTACTGTCGTACGAGCACGGTTTCGAGAAATGGTACAACTTCCCCCGCGAACGCACTCGGTTGCTGACCCTCATTCGTGACACGAACGCCAAGGGCGTTGTCTTTCTTTCCGGCGATCGGCACCTCGCAGAAATCTCGCGACTGAATGTCGGCTCGGCCTGGGGTATCGACTATCCCATCTATGACATTACCAGCAGCAGCCTCAACTCCCCCAGCGGCAACCATACGAAATCGGGAACACGGTTCGTCAACGAGGTCAACTTCCATCGCGTGGGGCTCACGTACTTCGAAACAAACTTTGGCACGATTGAAATCGACTGGCCCAGGAAAGCAAAATCGGACAATGCAATTCAGGTACGATTGCAGGTTCGTGACGAGGCGGGCGGCGTCGTGCTACAACAATCCGTCGAGTTTCCCAAACAGCATTAGTCCCACGGTTCCTGAAAGCCAACCTCATGTTCGCTCGATGTCTGCGTCTGTCGTTTCCTGGCTGCCTGTTGTTCGTCAGCCTGTCCTGCGTCTGCCTTGCAGCTTTCGTGACCGCAGCGGACGCTGAACCTGTCAGGATCATCTACGAAACCGACTTTACCTTTGACGTCGACGACGTCGGTGGCCTCGCGATGCTGCACGCTTTGGCGGACGAAGGCGAGGCCGAGCTGATTGGTGTGTCGTACAACGAAGTTCACCAAGACGCGGTGGCGGCGATCGACGCGGTGAACACATGGTACGGCCGGGGCACCATTCCGATCGGCACGTACAGCCAGCCGCTGGCGGAACCGGATAACAGTGGCTACCTGTCCGCGGTCGCGAAAGCCTTCCCGTCCGATGCAAAACCCACAACCACCGCCCTGGAAATGTACAAGTGGGTCCTGTCAAAGCAGTCGGACCAGTCGGTCGTCATCTCCAGCGTTGGATTCACGAACAACCTGTATGACTTGCTGAAGGATCCGCTGGGCATGCGGCTCGTTAAGGCCAAAGTGAAACTCCTGGCGGTGATGGGCTCACCTCGCAACGACGGCTTCAACCTCAATCGCCACAAGACGGCGGACCAGGCCGACTATGTCATTCGCCACTGGCCTGGTCGTGTCGTCATCAGTTTCGAGGGCGGTCGCATGTGTACCGGCAACGGGCTACTGAAGACCAGCGAAAAGAATCCCGTGCGTGGAGCTTACATTGCTGCTACGCCATGGCTGGCGGTCGAACATGGAGTGGGAAATCGTTGCAAGAACGAAGGCGATGAGATTAACCAGCCAAGTTGGGATCAGGTCGCCACGCTGTTCGCCGTCCGCCATGCGACCGACAAGGGCAAGATGTTCGTCGTGAAGACCGATGGCACCGTGAACACGCGAGGCAACGACCCCATGCCCTACGCCGCCGGCAAGCTGGAATACATCCGCACGACGGACAAGGAGAAAGTTCGCGCGGAAATCGAGCGATTGATGGTGAAGCCGCCCAAATCCCGCCCAGCACCCTAGACCTCAAACAGCCCAGCAGCCTATTTGCTCTCCAGCCACGCCTTCAGCTCCGCAATTTCCTCGGACGAAAGGCGTTCGCCGGGAGGCATGTAGCCGTAGTCGACCATGATGCGAATTGGGTGAAAGTGGACCTGATAAAGCGGTCCGCGATCTCCATCCTCGTCATGACAGGACGTGCAAGACTCCAACTTCATGGGCTTGCCGGTTTTCGGTTTGGGCGAGTGCTCGGGAAAGTAAAACTGCGATCGTGGTTGTTCGGCGATGTACTCACTGAGTGCCGCCGCCAGCTTCGCATCGAGCACCAGGTCTTCACGCGCCGGGTGAATCGCGAGGGGCCCTGACGAATGGCACTTGTAACAACTCGTGCCCTCGAATTTCACATCCTGCGGTGTGATGTGTCCATAATAATCCAGCGGAGGATCGACCGTCATGTCCTGCACGATGGAATAGTAGCCCCAACTCTTGTCGGTCGAAGTCTTCTGCACCAGCAAGAACACACGCACGGAGGAATTTTCGAAACCGCTGATGTGATTGAGCATCGGACGCCGAATGACATCTTCCTGCGTGCTGATCAGTCCGACGTCGGAGACGGGTATCGCGTTGCCCTCGTCAAACAGTTTCTTCACTTGCTGCATGTATGCTTTGACTTCGGCTTCCGTCAGACCCTTTGCCTCCTTGCGCGGGTGCGGGGGAAGCTTGACGACCGGCCGCGTCCATTTCTTCTGAATCTTTCCCGCACCGACGGTGGCCATCTGTTCGGCGAACTTCTTGTACGTGTACGACGACAGATCCAAATCCGGCTCGAGCAATAACCCCGTGTTGGTTGTCCTGGCCGGAGCGATCGGAGTTGGATCAATTGCGGAGGGACTGCCCGAGTCAGCACTACCTGGCACGGCAACGTCTTCGGCATTCACGCTCGCTACAAACGCAAAGATCAAAAGCAACAGTATGGTTCGCAGCGTGTAGATCATGTTCGCTTGACCGTTTTAAGTAACGCTTCCCGATTCCGGGTTGATGATGGTTGGCTACCGCTGAACGTGTTCATTTGGCACTCTGGTAACTCTGCTGACGCTTGATGCCTTCAGGAATGGTGAATCCCTGAAACGGAAATCCGCCATAGTGTTTGCTGTTCGATTGAAACCACGCCTGGCCGCTGGATTCTTCCCAGATTTTCTTCTTGTCCAGGAAGAAGACAATGTTTCCGATCGTGAAATTGCCGAGGGCATAATTCCATTCCAGTTCGCCCTCAGAATTCTCTCGAACGTCCAGAGCAAGTATGGCTTCCGGGTCGGTCGCCCGACAGAAGAACGTTACCAGGCCGCCGAGCTGTTTTCCATCCTCCTTGAGATCGTACTTGTAAACCGGCGTCGTCTGCGCGTTCAGGTGATACGTCTGACCGCTGGGGAAGATCCCATCACAGGAAAACCGCCGGATGAGCGACCGCCCCTGCAGATTGAGGCGTGCTTTGCTGTTTGCCGGTTTGGGCCCGTCGGGAACAGGCTTCCACTTGATGCCGACATTCGGTTTCCAGACATGAGACGTTGCATACCGATCATAGGATTCGACATCCTTTGAACTCCCGTATGTGGTCACCAGCCGATCATCGTGCAGCGTATGGTGCTCGATGACTTCGTTCCAGCGATTCGTAGCCGTCTTCTTGAAAACGAGGCTGGTAAAGATCGCCACGGGTCGACCGTTCTCCTGCTTCCACAGATAGACCAAACCACGCTCGTCGCGATTGAACGGATTCTTGTGCTCAAAGATGGGCTTGGGGTGGCGCACGAAGGGCTTCGCGTCGGAGGAAGTCAGATCCCCTTTTCCATCCTTGCCAATCGGCCACATCACGATATTCTCGGCCGTGAGATTACAGAATTCTCGCCAGCGTTCGTCGCCGTCCGCTTCGTACTCGTCCTCCGCAAAAACTGAGCCCATGCCTGAAAGAGCCATAAGCACGATCGCAAGATAGATTCTCATTCTTCCGTCTTCTCCGCCCAGGTTACCGAGTCGAGCGACTCGCGTTGCCAAATTCCAGCCCGCCGGCGCGCTGGAGTTTGAGACGCATCATAACAGTTGAGCCAAAAAACGAAAAAACTTCGCAAACCAAAACGACGGCATCATAAGAAGGGGCGTAGAAACACGGGGTGGTCTTCGTTTAGTGATCATGTGGCGATAGCGCGTATCGCGTTCGCGAAGGGTGCTGCCAGCTGATGTCGTTCTGAACAAACGTACGGAGATCATCATGTCGCGGTTACTCACGGTCTGCGTGCTCGTTGCCTTCGGTAATGGGCTTACCTGCTTCGCACAATCTGCAAATGACGCCTTGCCGTATGGATTCGGCCACGAAGGACCGGCCGGTGGACCGAAACAGATGCTCCTGCGCATGCCGGATGTTCAGGTCGAAATGGAGATGACTTCGGAACAGCTCGGACGATACGCCTCAATCCTGCGAGAAAAGAACGGGCGTCGACGTACACTCTTCCAGAACATCATCGCTGGTGAAGTCTTCGAAGAACCCGTCGATAATTCGACTCTGCGAGAACTGCTGGATCAGTACAACCGCGAGACGCAGCAGCAGGTTCGGCAGGAAGTGCTGACCGACGCCCAGGCGAAACGACTGAACCAACTGGCACTGCAACTAAAAGGTAGCGTCGCCGCGGCGGACCGCGAGGTTGCCGAGAAACTGGGCCTCAGCGAAGCTCAAATGAAATCTCTGGTCGCCGCGAGAAGAACACTCACGCCCCAAAATGGAGCTCGCACCGTCCGCGATGCAAACAGGCAACTCGCTGACAAACTGACCGCAAATCAACAAGCCCGATTGCGTCAGATGCAGGGAACGCAATTCGATTTCTCCAGCCTGCGAAAGTACATCCGGCAGGCCGAGACGGAGCGAACGGAGTACCACGCACGCAGCACACGAAAGTACCGTTCGTCCTCACAGGTCCAATTCGCTGCCCGATAGCAAACAAGCAGGCCACGATCAGGCCAACACGTCCTGCACAACATGACCGTGAACGTTGGTGAGCCGACGTTCCAGTCCGTTGTGATAGAACGTCAGACGTTCGTGATCCAGGCCCATTAAATGTAGCAACGTGGCATTGAAGTCGTAGACGGTCGTCTTGTTCTCGGTCGCCTTGAAACCAAACTCGTCACTGGCACCATAGCTGTGGGCTCGTTTGACACCGGCGCCAGTCATGAAGCAAGTGAAAGCACCGGGATTGTGATCACGCCCGGTGCCGTTGGACTGCAGAAACGGCATGCGACCGAACTCGGTGGCCCACACAACCAGCGTGTCATCCAGCATCCCACGTTGCTTCATGTCGGCGATCAACGCAGCGGTTGGCTGATCCATGATTTCGGCCTGCATGGCGTGCGTCTTCAGGATGTTGGCGTGGGAATCCCAGTTCGTAATGCCATTGCCGCCAGAAGGATCGCTGCCGTTGAACAGTTGCACAACACGGACGCCTTTTTCCAACAGTCGCCGAGCAAGGATGCAGTTCTTCGCGTATTCACTTTTCAAATCGCTTCCACCCTCGACACCGTAAGCGTCCAAAGTCGCCTGCGTTTCGGCGGACAGATCCATTACGTCCGGGACAGAAGTCTGCATCCTTCCAGCCAACTCGTAACTTGCAATTCGCCCAGCAAGATTGGCGTCGCCCGGATACTGTTGCAGATGCAGCGCATTCAGCCTCTGTAGCAGATCAACCGTCGCGCGATCTCCATCGGCCGACAGACTATTCGGCCGGTTCAGGTTGTTCGGAGGATGCCTGGCATTGAAGTCGGTCCCCTGAAAGGCAGCCGGCAGGAATCCGTTGCCGAAATTATTCTTGCCGCTGCGGGCCAGTCCGCGAGGGTCGTTGATGGCGACAAACGCAGGTAGCTCCTGATTTTCCGTTCCCAACGCGTACGTGACCCAAGCGCCGAAAGAAGGAAACCCTTCCATCGTGAACCCGGTATTCACGAAATTCTCGCCCTGGGGATGCGCGCTGGTGTCCGTTGTCAGCGAATGGATGAAGCAGAAGTCATCCACCTGTTCGGCGAGATGCGGCAGCAGGTCCGAAACCATCTTGCCGGTCTCGCCCCGCGGCTTGAAGTCCCAGAACGGCTTGGCGATATTCCCGCTGGGGCCCTCGAACGTCACCGCCGGTAGTCCCGGTGGTTTCTGCCCATGCAGCTTCGTGAGCGCCGGCTTGTAATCGAACGTGTCGACATGACTGACGGCACCGGGGCAATAGATGACCAGCACCTGCTTCGCGGGAACGTCGAAGTGCGATGTGCGCGGCGCGTAAGGACGATTCGGATCGATCTTCGGCCGGATGGGCGTCTTGCCACTAACCGTTTTGGGTTCCTCGGCCAGCAGCCCGTCAGATTGCAGCATACTCGCCAGCGCCAAGCCTGCAGTCGAAAGCCCTGCCGTCGAAAGAAAGTTGCGGCGGTCGAGCAACCGGCGTCCAAGCGGTGATAGGTGTTCTGGATTCATGGATGAAAATCGTGTGGTTGGATTAGCCAACGGGCAAATGAACGACGGTTACGGCGTAAAGGCAAACTCGTTTGAATTGATGAGTGCGCGACAGACAAGACTCAGTCCCTTGTCCGTTGCCAACGCGACACAGGCGGACAACTCAACGCCCACCGGGTCACGCCCCAGCAGCAACTGAAAACATCGAGCTACGGCGGCGTCCCTATCCTCGGACTCTTTCTCCGCTCGATTCGCAATCCGCTCCGCCTGCTCCATAACAAAGTCACTGTTCATCAGATTCAGTGCCTGCAACGGCGTCGTCGACACAGGACGTTTGGCTCGAACCTGCCCGCAATCGGGAAAATCAAAAGCCATAAACATTTGATCGTCAACGCGCCGCATACGTTCCTGATAGAGCATGCGTCGCCACGTTTCAGGACCGTGATTATCGAGCACCTCCCATTGCGCGTACGTCTTCTTCTCGTTGTGAATGCGATAGCTCTTCCCGCCGATCGAGTCGTCCAGCGAGCCCGATGCGAGCAATATCGAATCGCGGATCACTTCCGCTTCGACACGCCGAGGCGGATAACGCCACAACAATGCCGTGCCCGCATCCTTCTTCAGTCCATCCTCTGACGGAGAACTCGACTGGCGAAAAGCGCGCGTCATGACCAAACGGCGGATCATGGACTTCATCGACCACGGCTTGTCCGAATTGGATGAGGGGCTGACAAACTCGGCCGCCAACCAATCGAGCAATTCCGGGTGACTGGGCATCGCGCCAGCTTTTCCAAAGTCGCTGGTCGTTGGCACAATTCCCGTTCCGAAGACGTGGTGCCAGATTCGATTCACCATCACGCGGGACGTGAGCACATTGTCTTTACTGCTGACCCACCTGGCGAACTCCAACCGGCGTCTGGAGCCGGGATCATCCGAACTGAGACCCAGATCACCACCGAAGATCGCAGGCCCCGCCGGAGCCACTTCGTCGCGCGGACTCTCCGGGCTGCCTCGCAGCAGGATATGCGTCGCTTGCGGTCGCACGAATCGTCCAACGAAGCCGGGTTGAGGCCCTTCTTCCTTGAGCGAATCGATCACGCCCTGCAAGTCACCCAACAAGCTCTCGCGATCGGCGTGCTCCTTGTTCAGTTGTTTGTTGACTCGCCAGGTGCCCACCCACGGCTTCCACGAACCATCTTCGTGCAGGACATCGATGTCGAATTCGTAGCGAGGCAGGTTCGATTTTTGCAGCAAGTAGTCCGTGTCGTAATAGTACTCGCGATTGTTGCTGACCCGCAGCCGATTGATTTCCGTTGGCTCGCTGAAGTCCAAACGCACCCACGGTCGATCCTCGGACTCCTTGGGAAACTGTCCGCGCCACGTCATCGTTCCATATTCGCCATCGGTCAGTCGATCAATCGGAAACCGACCATCGACACCATCTGCGGGAACTCCAGAAACCTTCGTCCCCGTGCTGCTGTGAGCGAGGTTTCCGTCGTCCGCGGGACCAAAAACTTCCAGCTCATCAAGCGTCACGTTGGGCATCTTGAATCGCACTCGAATCGCCCGTGTTGTCGTGGGCCGGAAATGTAGTTCGCGGTAGGCACCCCAGTTTTCTTCCCAACCGCCGAATTCGCGAATCGAATTCCGCCGTTTCGAGATCTGTCGCCACAGCTCATCGCCGCGCTGCTTCCTTGGATGATCGTCGGAGAATTCAGGATGACGTCCGCCGAATTCAATGTCCTGAAAGACGCCCGTCATCGAGTAGTAGTCGCGAATCGTGACCGGGTCGAACTTGTGATTGTGACAACGCGCGCAGCCGATCGTGATTCCCATCATGGACGCGCCCACCGTTTGCATGATTTCGTCCATGCGATCGGCACGCGCCTGACGGATGGCGGATGGTTCACGTCCCACCGTTGCGGCGGGAACGTGCGGGCCCGCAACCAGGAAACCCGTTGCCTCGCCAGCGCCCAGCGAATCCCCCGCAATCTGCTCGCGAACGAACTGATCGTAGGGCTTGTCTTCGTTGAACGCACGTACGACATAGTCGCGATAGAACCACGCGTTCTTGCGATAGAGATTGGCCTCCGAACCGTTCGTCTCGGCCCAGCGAATGACGTCCAGCCAGTGCTGCGCCCAGCGTTCACCGAAGTGTGGTGAAGCAATGAGTCGCTCAACCAGCGCCCCATAGGCGGCATCCGGATCGGCTTCCCAAGCCGACGCGAAATCACGAACCTGCTCGGGATTTGGAATCAAACCGGTCAGTACGATCGACACGCGTCGAATGAGCGCCCGAGGTTCCGCGGTCGCTGAGAAGTTCAACTCCTCCTGGGCAAGTCGTCGATACAGAAACGCATCGACCGGATTCATCTCGCCGGCGACGGAGGGAATTTCGGGGCGAACGACCGGCTGGAACGACCAGTGATCCGTGTCCTCGCGGATCACGGCATCCATTTGCCCCGGCCAGACGGCGCCTTCGGCAATCCAGCATGTGATGAGTTCGATTTGCTCGGGCGGAAGTTTGTCTTCATCCGGAGGCATCGCCATGTCTTCGTCGACATGGTTGATCACTTCAATAAGATAACTCCGCTCGGGCTGTCCCGGCACCACCGCAGCGAGTCCGGAATCGCCACCTCGCAACAGGCCAGGACGAAAATCAAGACGCAACGCCGATTCCGGGTCGTCCTCTCCGTGGCAGTGCCAACATCGCTCTTCCAGAATGGGTGCGATATCGCGTTCGAAATCGACCGGCTCACCACAAGCAAAGTGCGCGAAGAACAACAGTACGAAGAGGGCGAAACAGCGCATTGCGGACATGGTTTTCTATGGACTTCTGACGATCAAGTGGCCATCGCCGTCACGTGGCCGGACATATCGGAGGATGGCAATCGCCCAATTCTAACACGGCCGGCCCGCGTTCGCTCAGTTGCCATTCACGCTTTGGTTTTCGCCCCATGAAGCCCCCAACAGTTTACCGAACCATCGCGTCCGGGCTAAAGTCGGATCACGCGGAATCCCACATTCGGCAGGCACAATCCCGGATTCGAGTACAGCCTGCCGGCCGCCTGGCGGTTGTTGCCCACAAACCACGCGCCCGATCGAATCGAACGAAACAGGCCATTCACCCGATCTTCGTTCCACTCCCAAAGACGGTCGTACAGCCCCGCAACACCGTAGTGCGATTTGGCGTCAATCGGATGCCGGACCACTCGAAGTCCACCTTGCTCGGTCGACTCGTAAAGGCGATACGCATTTCCGTCGTAGTAGGCCGCCTTGTACCATTCATTGTCGTTGGGAATCGCAAACCCCGCATTCGCGGCTCGACTGCCAACTCGGACGCGCCCGGCTTCGTCGCGGTCGATCGAGTAGACACCCGATTCCGTCGTCGCCGGTCCCATGGGGCCATTCGGTTTGCCGTTGTGCAGCCAGTTGCAGTATCGAATCGCATCGAACCAACTGACGTTCGTAACCGCCGCCGACTGCTGCTCGTGCGGTACGAAGTAGATCAACCTGCCATCCTGCTGACGCTGGCGGATCGCCATGTCGGCGTCGTACATCGTCACGTTAATTCCGTCGGGAATCGTAACCGCATTGAGGAATTCGGTGTATTCGGAATTGGTGACCTGCCCAGCGCCCATTTCGAATTCGTAGCCGACGTGGCCAAAACGCCCCATGCCGAAATAATCTTCGCCCTGCTCGTTGCCGGGATCTCCAATCGTGGCGAAACCAACGGAACCCGCCGGCGCGAGTTCGCGGACAACGACCCGTTCGCTGCCGACGCCCTTGCTCAGGTTTGCTTTGTCGGTCGCATACCATCCCGACGGCAAATCAAACGGTCTCGCCGCAAATCGGTCGCGGTCCTGTGGCGTGCGGCCGCGGAAATGCCATTCGGCAAAATCGAGCAACGTTTGCCAGTCGTCGGTTCCAAACGAATGCGAACCGTTGCGATAGGCTATTCCATTTCGCCCCTCCGCCGCTTCGCCGTACAAGTCAAAGGCGGGTTGAGCGGCAATCGTCGTGAGCTGCGAGCCGACCGGATTTGCGTAGTCGTCATCGACTGATTCGATACACAGCAATGCACGCGGCGCCATCAGAGCTTTGACGAAGTGTTGGTCAAACGGCAAGCGGTCGGCATGCCCGATGAACTGTTGAATCCGCTGGGCATACCAGTGCGGCTTGTCATTCATGGCCAGCGATTCACCGCCCGGACCAATCATCGTGTAGCAGCCCGCACCCCCGGCGCCGGACTGGACCGGAACTGCCAGGGCAATACGATCGTCCAGGGCACCGGTGAGCAACGCCATCTTGCCGCCCCGCGAGTGGCCCGTGACGCAAATGCGTTTCATATCGACATCCGTTCTCGTCTCCAGATAGTCGACGACTCGCATGCCACCCCACGCCCAAACCGAGAGCGTCGCCCAGTCAAACTGTGGATAAGCCTGTTGAGCGGAACCGACGGTGTCTTTTCGATCCGGATCCAGATCGTGCCGAGCGTACTCAATGAAGATGTAGTCGTGGTCGAAGAAAGTCGGCACAAACGAATTACCGTTGAGCGTCCCTTCTTCACGAATAACGACCGGCAGTGGTCCTTTCTCTTTCGCGCCGTGAGGCACAAATACCAGAATTCGCATCCGCAGTGGATTGGGTTGACTGGCCGATTCAATCAGCAACGTCATCGACTCGACAACGCCTTTGCCACTGTCGTGCTCGCGGCGTTCAACGTCGATCGCCGTCACTCGATCCGGACGACCGGGCATGAAACCGTACTGATAGTGAAGCAGCGTGGACTTCAGTTCTTCCCGTCGCTCGCGCCATTGGGCAATGCTGTTCACCGGACGCCCATCGTTCATCTTCATCAGCTCGGGAAGCTGTTTCGTTTCAGGCAGTTCCTCGACGGACTTTTTCAGGACGGGTCGAAGTACCAGGTTTCGATAGCTGACCGCCGTATGATCACCCTGAAGATAGAGCGGCCCGGGCTTCGTCTCGTCGGCACTGAGGGCTCCTTTCGTGCAACCTTCCAGCGGTTGGTTGTCGATCACTTTCACACCATTCAGGACGACCGTGATATGGCGATCCACCAGCGTAATGTCGTACTGCTGCCATTCGTTGCCAGGCTTGCCAGCCTTCTCGCTGGGCGGAATTCGGCCAAAGATCGCACCCACACCCTGAATCCCCTGCATGCGACTGTCGCGATCAACGACCTGCGCCTCGTACATGCCGCGGAGGTACACGCCACTGTTACCGCCCGGCGGAACTTTGAACTCCAGCTGCAGGTTGAAATCCTCAAATTCGGCGACCGTGCGAAGATTGCCGTAAGGCGAATAGGGATCAAAACTCTTCTTCGGTGTTGTATTGACCAACACGCCGTCGACGGCCATCCACCCATTGGTTTGTTTTTCGTTGGTAAGCTTCCAACCATCAAGGTTGCGTCCGTTGAAGAGTTGGATCGGTGGTCCAAAAACAACCTTCGACAGATCCGGTTTGGGCGGAAGTGGCGGAAGTCGCTTGCCGTGAAAGACCAGATCGTCATGGCCACCGTCATCTCGCGGTCGTTCCATCACCAGCCGGATCCGATCTCCCTCGGCGGTGGCCCGATGCCGACACATCACTTTTGCGCCTGTCGGAGGGCCGCCCGGGTAATCCGGCTTGCCAATTCCACAGCGACGGGAGAATGTTAGCTGCTCGCCCTTCAGCGAGACATCCGAAATACCGCTGGGATGGCCAACCGTCCAAAGCTGACCTCTGGGTTTTGCGTCATCAAACGAGACGGTGAACCAGCCCGCGGCACCATCCGGCATGACCAGCGCCCAATTGCCCGACAGCGTTTCGCGTACGTTCTTTTGGCTGCTCGACTCCTGGGCCAGGCCGGACGCAGGAGACGACGTCAGTCCGGCCACACAAAGCGTTATCCAAAGTTTCAAAATCAGATCGGTCGTTGGCATCTGGATCCCCCGCCTTCGCGTCCAACTCATGGCAATTTCACTCACAGGAATCCATGATCCTAGCCGAAATGTAATCCAGGCGTCAGAAACCTGCGCGTCGCATCGACCACCGAGGCGCATGAAAAAGGGCGTCCGCTGCTCGTGCGAACGCCCTGAAATTCCAGACAGATTGCTTTCCGCTGTGCTAACTACGCTTGCGTACGAGCGGCGAGACCAGCAGGGCAAGAATCAGCAGGTACAGACTACCCGGCTCGGGAACCGCAGCGACGGCGCCGGTCTGACCGAAGTTGCCCGACAGTGTCAGGAAATCTTCAAAGCCGACGAGACCATCGCCCGTGGAATCACCATCGGTAAAACCACCAGGCTGATCAAAGTTGCCCGACAGCGTCAGGAAGTCCGGAAACTCGACGATGCCGTTTCCATCCGTATCACCCAATAGCGAAGGCGGATTGAGACCGGCAAGAAAGTCTTCCAGTCCCTCGAACGGCGTGCAGTTGGCGTCCTGAATGTCGACGACTCCATCACCGTTGCAGTCCGCCGGGTCAACGGCGGCCAGCGAACGGAACAAGACACCACCGGTAATGGAAGCCGAATCTGCCGTCGTAAATTCCAGCACCAGATCACGCTCGTCATTCAGCATCTCGGTGTTGACGGCACTCCCCAACGGCAGAGCACCGCCGTTGGCCGCCAACCCAGTGCTGCCGAACAGGTTGCCCTCGCCAATTCGATTCGACGAACCGCCGGCGGAGAGCCATGCATCATCGGTTGTGGACAGCGGTGTCCAACCTTCCGCATCCAGAGTATCGAGAACCGATTTGACAAGGTAACTGTCCAAATCGATATCGAAACCGGACTGGTTCTGGATCATCGAGTCACCCGAATCAGGATCGACGACCAGCACGACCGTGTTCCTGGCTGAAAACTCAATGTCACCCCGACGCGACACGCTATCGTCTGCAAGGGTGTACTGAAAGTTCAGCGAACGCAAACCCGGTTCGACTTCGCCGAAACCGGATGGTGCAAAAGGTGTATAGGGATTGCCAATCGCCACGCTTTCTCCAGCGGGTACGGTCAGCGATTCAAACAGATTCAGTTCTCCGAGTCGGTTGCCCGTTTCCGAGAACGTTTCGCTCCAACCCAGAATGGCACTGTCAGAGAGACTGGACCATGCTTCTGGATCGAGTAAAGGAGTGGCTGCGGACGTCACGAAATAGCCGTCAATAGCAACGTCGTCCGCACCATCGTTGCGCAGCTCGGCTGCACCGGTGAAAGGATTGATGACCAGTGAAAAGTCCTCGTCAGCAAACCCCCTCTCCGCCGCCGTGATGGCAATCAGGCACAGGAGTGCGGTGAGTTTTGTAGAACGCATCAAATTTTCCTCAGGCTGTGTTGTTCTGGGTAATTCAAGTCAGGAACCAACGGACTAGCGACGACGACGGAAGGCGAAAACGCCAAGTCCGCACAGCGTCAGCAGTGAGCGAGTCGAAGGTTCCGGAACAGCCTGAAGAGCCGCCGCAAAGCCAGCCTCCCCACCCGGGAAGTTCTCCTTGAAGTATTTGAAGTCGTCCAGGTTGATGGTTCGATCAAAGTTGAAGTCGCCCGGAGCCCCAGTCGTCAGAGGACCGTCCAACTCGGAACCCATCAGGTCCAGAAAGAGTTCGAAATCAACCAGATCGATTTCAGCGTCCTTATTGATGTCCAGCGGACCGGCACTACCATCATCAAAGATGACCGTCAGCGCGGGGCGGAACTGGGCAATATCGAGGCCTTCAAATTCATCTTCGAAGACGACGGCGATTTCCGAACTTCGGAAGTCCCAACCATCACCGGTATCGTTGTTGATGGCCCAACCAAAGTTCCCGGCGGCTGCCTGCGTACCGGGCGTGTCTGCATCGGTATCCGCCAGCCAGTCTTGCAAGGCATCCGTCACGTCGAAACGGAACATGGCAACATCGATTGCCCGGGCCAGATCCTCGTCCGTCCCGTTCCACGCATCGTCAAAAACATCTTCCGAATCGGTATCCGTGGTGTACACCAGATTGGCCGCGACGGGGTCCTCCTCGGGATCAAGAACCACGACCGCGTCGGGAGCAAATCGGTCACCCGAGTCAAGGAAGTCCGGCACGGAGGCGGATTCAATGTCGTCACGCGCGATCGGGTCACCGTCCAGAAGACCCGCTTCGTCAGGAATCAGGTCGCCACCCAGCGAAGCCCACGTATCTTCTTCCGTCCACACGTCACCGCTGGTCGAATCAGCACCCAGTACGCGATGGAATCCGATCATCGCATCGGACTGCGAAGGACTCTGCTTCCAGAGGGCAAGCTCGGCGAAGATGATGCCGTCACGAGGCAATTCGTCGGGCACCAACCCGCCATCGCTGATCAACAGGTTTTCAAAGCGGATCGCTGCCTGCGTCTGAAAGCCACCATCAAACTGGTCAACGCTGATGTTGTCGTTTTCGAATTGTGGATCGGTCGGCGCCGCGGCACGAAATTCTGTATCCACCGTGCCTTCATAAAGATCGCCGTTGGGGAGTTCGGTAACTCCATCCTGAAACGTTACGACGCCCTGCCCAAGTGCAGGGCATGCAATGGCGAGAACAAATAGAACCAGTAATCGTCGAGTCATTAGGTCGTCTCCAATGATGTGCAAAGCCAGTTGTAAGTCCGAAGGTTACTGTTCGGCGCGAATGCGCAAGCAGTAAACGTTGCGCGGGAGATCCTAATTCTTCGGCAGTGCATTGCTATCCATGAAGCTGCGCATTTGCCGAATATTCACCAAACGATTTTCGTTTCATCACATGCAAATACTTATGGTTAATGTTCCGTGAAAAACGTCTTCACAAACTTCAGGAGCGATTGCCACTGCATCGCCTTCCACGGATAACGTCGAAGGTAACGGAGTCATTCAGGTTGGCTTTGACCAGCGCAATTGCAGATCGGAATTGACATGAAATACAACCCGCAGAACACTCGTGGATTCACTCTCGTTGAGTTGTTGGTCGTGATCGCCATCATTGCGATGCTGGTGTCGCTTCTGATTCCAGCCGTTCAATCGGCGCGCGAAGCAGCTCGGCAGACACAATGCCGCAACAACCTGAAAAACAATTCACTCGCGGTACTGAATCACGTTGACGCACACGGTCACTTTCCACTGGGAGTGCGGGGTGGTGACCCTACCCGAGCAGCACCTAACGCGAAGCTTTCGGAAGAGAGCCCAACCGGATTCTGCGATCGCGGATTTGGCTGGATCGTAGAAACGCTGCCCTTCCTCGAAGAGCAGGCACTCTACGACACCGTCAACGACCCCACCGGATTACCACTGGGCCCAGGCGATGCATTCCCTTTCCCCAACATCCTGCAATTTGGGCCCGTGTTACTGGGTCAGCAGGTATGGCGCGGAGGCGATACCGTTCTGCCAACGTATCGGTGCCCTTCATCAGCGCTTGGCGACCACGCGATCGAGAGCATTGACCGGTACGTCGACGGCTATGCGACCAGCGACTACAAGGGCAGCAATGGCTACCAGGACCGCGGAATCTTCCATCATCTCTGCGATAACGCTCGGGCCGTATTGCGACGTGCCGGACTGGACGACGATCTGAGTAACGCCGTTTCCCTGTCTTCCATCAAGCCCTCGAACATCACCGATGGCATGAGCAAAACGATCATGATCGGCGAGTCGTCCTACTATATCAGGACCAGACGACAGGGCAGCGAAGAAGGCAACACCGACTGGCCGGTCTGGATTGGTGGCGTCGCAAGCGACGAGCACACACTCTTCAAGACCGCCGAGGACGCGCCGATCAATTGCGGAGTGGCTCCCAAAACCGTGGGCAATCTGTTCTACGGCACGCGCCCCGGGGAGAGCATCCTGTACCAGAATTCCGGGCCGCTGGACGACGACTGTGCATTCAGTTGGCACCACGGTGGTGCAATGTTCTCCTTTTGCGACGGATCGGTCCGCTTCCTGCCAGAGGACCTGGAATTCGACGTGTACCGAAAGCTGGGTGCCAGAAACGACGGCGAGATGATCACCGGCTTCTACGACTAGATGAACACAATCGGGCAACATGACCAAAACAACAGGAATCTACCTCACACTTGTCCTGACGACCTCCCTGCTGGTCGGCTGCGATGACGGCACGGTCGTCGTCAAAGGCAACGTCGAAGTCGACGGTGAACTCGCGACCAATGGTCAACTGGTACTGAATCCGGTTGGCAAGGGCCCCAGGGGCTTTGGACACATCACCGAGGACGGCTCTTTCCAACTGCTGTCACCGGGCAGCAAAAAGGGGATCCCACCGGGTAGCTACCACGTGCTGTACAAGCACCATCCCCAACTATCCGACAAGGCAAGAAGGACGATCGAAAAGCGCGCCGCGGGCCTGTCCATTGATGAACTGAGTGTGAGTTACCTGAGTCCCAAAAAGGAACCTGTCGTCGTTCCGGAAGAGGGCACCGAGAATCTACAGATTGCGATCAACCGCAAGGACGGCTGGACCAAAATCGTTTCGGACTAGCGCAATTCGCAAACCATAAGCTTACATATTTGCCATCCCGCAGAACCTCGATTAATAGCGATACGTTATCAACGCATGAAGTTTCAGGGAATGTTTTCCAAACCCGATTGCGTGGCCAATACGAATGTTTATTCTCCGCGATGAATGCTGCGATGGCTTCAACGTTGACAAACGGATTTTCGAACTATCGCCCGACTCGTTGGGCGATTGAGGTGGAGCCTCCTGTCCAGACTGATGTAACCGGAAAACGCTAGTGAACTCCAATAACTCCAACTGATTTATTCAACACTGAGTTCGCGCTAACCGTTTTTCAATACATCGAGTCTGAGAGAGATCCATGCTTCGCACCGCTCGCCTTCTGCGCACGCTGCTTTCGCCTGCGTTTTTGACCATTTCTTCGCTTACCCTTGCTCCTCTTTCCGTCTTCGCCACCGACACGTTCGACGGCGTCGATACGACCATCAATTCGGCCGCTGACGACTTCGTTGTCGGCCCCCTGCCAACGACCGTGACCGTCGCGGACGGCGCCATGATTGGCGAAGTTCCTGCGCAGGATCCACCTCTGGATGCCGAGGGTCGCAGCTTTCTGGTTACGGGCGACGGCACGCTCAATTTCACCGGCGGTGAAGCGTCGGGGTCGGGAAGCGTTGTTGCCAATGGCGTCCTGAACCTGTCAGGTGGTCAGATCGGTAACGACCTGTCGGTCGGCCCCGGAGGCAGCGTCCTCCTGTCCGGCATGGGACAGATCGGCGACGACGTGTTTGTCGACGGCGGAACCTTCAACATGACCGGCGGCGAAGTTGGAGATCAGTTTTTCGCGACGGGCGCTGCCTCCGTCACTTTGGCCGACACCGCCGGACCGATCAACGATGACCTCTTTATTCAGGACACGGCCACGCTGGCGATGGCCGGAGCCACCCTGGGAGACGAGCTGTTCGTGCAGGGCGACGCGACCGCGACGATTTCGGGCGGCTACATCGATGACGACCTGAACGCCAACGACAACGCGGTCATCTCGGTCAACTTTGTTGAAATCGACGACAGCGTGGATGCGACGGATAACGGTGTCGTGCAGTTCGCCGACGGTATTGTGAACGGCGGATTTGAAGCTGCCGGTAGCTCGGTGATCAATGTCTCCGCCGGAACATTCGAAAACATCTTCAGCGACGGAGAAGTTGCACTGGCCGTCGGCGGGACGCTGAACATTTCCGGTGGCACGTTCGGCGCATCGGGCGTTGACGACGGTGGATCGGTGGGAGCATCGCTGGGTGGCACGGTCAACTTCACCGGTGCCACGGTAGCCGGATCGGGAGACGGTACGGCACCTACGGCCCTTGTGAACGCCGTGCTCAATGGTGTGGTTAACCTTGGCGATGTAACCTTTGGACCGCTTGCGCTGGAGGCCTCCAACAACGGTGTGCTGAACGCGGCGGACTTCACCGCAACATCGATCGGCGTAAATGCATCCTCCGGCGGGGAAGTGAACATCGAGGGTGGTACTGCCGCCGAGCTTGCAATCATGTCGCAGTTGGGTGGCCTGGTCACTCTGGCCGGCGGCACGTTTGACGACATCTCGGCCGCCCTGAGTACCACCAGCGAACTCACGATCGTCGGTGACAACTTCACCGTCAATGGAACTCCGATCGCCGACCTGAACATGGTGCTTGGTGATGGTGCGTTCATCCCGGAAACAGGCGAGCTCCGCCTGGTGGCAGGTCGCATCGAAGGCGAGCTGTCCGACGGCAGCCCGTTCGCCATGAATTTCTCACGCGACTTTCTGCCTGCGGATGCGGCCAGCGTATTCCTGGTTCCCGAGCCAGCAACGCAAGCCTGGCTTGTTCTGGTCGTCGTCCTTGGCCTGGCAAAGGCTCGTCGTCGCCGGTAGCGAGGCTTTGCCAAAACTACGCGATATCCACTCGGATAAAAAACGGAACCACCACGCCGAACAAACCGAAACGGCATTAAGCCTTAACAGGCCAGCTCTCCAATGTCGCGAGACGTTTTCAAGCTCTTGCAACATTGGAGAACTGTAATGACTGGTTCGCGGTGGGTACGAAATGCATGTTTATTGGGTCTGCTGGTTTGCTGGTCGACAGCAAACGGGCAGACCATTTTTATTGAGGACTTTTCGACGGACGGCGACGGCACGCGATACTTCATGGAAGGTCGCGGATCGGACACATCGCCTGACGCATGGGAGCACACGTTTGCTCTCGCACAGTCCACAACTTTCCCGTTGGGACCAGGTGGCGAAGTCACACTCGCTGCTCCCCGCGTCGCCATTCCGTGGCAAAGTTCGGTCGAAAACGGACTCGAATCGGCCGTTCCTTTCCTGGATTCGGCAGTCTCCTTCGCGAACGACGCGGCGAACCTGAATGTTTCGTTTCTCGTTCACGACAACCCATCGACCGGGTCGCTGGCTCCCGGTGACTCCGTCGTCTTCGATCGACTGCAAGGCTTGGGACACTCGGTGAACCTCTTTGACGCAACGTCGATCACTGGCGACCTGCTGGCCACGACGGACCTGTTGATGATTTCCGATTCGGTGAACGTTGGTAACATCTACAAATCGGTAAACATCCGCGAAGTTGCGGTCCCTGTCGTCAACTACAGCTCGGACCTGGCGGATGATCTGCTGCTGACAACCAGTAACGGTAGCGTTCGTTCGCTGTCGTCCATGGACATCCAACAGCCCGGGTCGCCGGTGCTGCCAGGCGGTTTTGAGTTCGGCCAGAACGTGTCTCTTGCGGATGGCAAGACAGACCTGCCGGAATACGGAAGTGCCCGTCCAGGAGTTCAGGTTCTCGCCACGTACCAGGGTCCGTACGCTCGTAGCATCGGTGGACTGGACACGGTGGATGCGATGATCGACGGTCGGGCCGGCAGTCTGACGGGCATCGCCACCATTACGGACGCCGACCTGCTGGACTCCGGAGGTTCGGGTATCTGGGACTTCGATAATCCGATTCCGATTCCTGATTCTCCCGACTTTGCACAGGAGGCCGGTTCGCTAAATCAGTACGCTGTTGTTTCGCGCGGGACGATCTCGGTCAGCGAAGCGGGCGACTATGTCTTTGGTCTTGGTGGCGACGACGGAGGTCGCCTGCGAATCAACGGCGAAGACGTGATCGTCGATGACTCATTCCACGGTTTCCAGTACAAGACCGCTCAGGCGACGCTGCCCGAAGGTGAACACGAAATCGAGTGGATTGGTTTTGAAGGCGGTGGCGGATCGGGCTTCGAGTTGTCGTGGATCCCTGCGGCCGATTTCCTCGGCGATCCCAATATCGACTTCCTGGATTTCGGAGATCCGGTCAGCACTGATCCGGCGAATTCGCAAATCACACTCAATGAACCAGGTTTGGATGTGACGGCGCACTTCCTTGCTCCGGAACTCGGTCCGGACGTCGCTACCAACAACCCCGCGGTACTCGCGGCGAGCGCAGGCACAACGTTCCGGCTGCCCGCCGAGCCGTTTGACAATGCGACGGGCGACTACCTGCTGGGTACGGACATGGACAGCATTCCGGGCAACGATCAGAACATGGGCTTCATTCAGTTCCCGGCCGAGGGAAGCCCACCCATTTCGCTGGCGGGTGTTGCCGATCCCAAGCTGTCGATTGACATCGCCGCCACGTTTGCCCTGGAACCGGACGACGAAGTGGTGATTCTCGTCAACGACGATGAAGTCGGCCGACTGGCGGGCAATGAAATCGGCATCCTGACGGACGAAATTTCCGGTACTTTGATCGATTCGAACTTCCGTACGCTCACGTACGATCTTCCCAGCGGGATTTCGGAAATCGAGTCGATTGCGATCGAAGTCGGCAGCTTCGGCTCCAGTGGCGAAGCGGTAGGTATTGACCAGATTCGAATCACCGATGGCGATCCCGAAATCGTCGTAGTGCCTCCAACGCCCGAGAATCGCATTCAACAGGGAGTGAACGGGTACGACGGGCTTGAAGACACCGAGATCCGCTTCAGCGAACCGGATGCGGATCTGTCGGAGAAGATCTTCCTCAACCCGGATGGCTCGGATGGCGGTGGTGAAGTCCACGGCCTGACGCGTTTCAACGACCTGATCGGTGACGGTGAGAACCAGATTCCCGCCGACGCGATGATCGAAAGTGCCACGCTGAACATCAACATCATTGGTCCGGGCACGCCACTGGCATTGCATCGAATGTTGGAAGACTGGTCCGACGACACGGCTAACTGGAACGAGTTCGGAAGCGGGGTTCAGGCCGACGACGTCGAAGCCGTTGCCGAAGCCGACGACGTCCAGACCGCCAACACGGGAATTACGTCGTGGGACATCACCGACTCCATCAAGGCGTGGCAGGAGGACCCGGACAGCAACTTTGGCTGGGTCATGTTGCCACTGGGTACCAACGGCGTCGATTACCTGTCGGCCGAAGCGTTCGCGTTGGAAACCGGTGACCTTCAGGTTGCTCCGTTCATCGATTTCACGTTGATCGACTGTGCACTCGGCGAATTCGGTGACATCAACTGCGATGGCCTGATCGACTTCTCGGATTTCCTCGCACTGTCCGGGAACTTCAATCAAACCGTCGACGCCGGTACCAACGGCGACCTCGATGGCAATGGCATCGTCGAATTCCCGGACTTCCTCACTCTGTCGGGCAATTTCGGTCGTGAATCGGTGACGGCCAGTGTTCCCGAGCCTACCGGCCTGGCGCTGGCTCTGTTCGGACTCGCTGGCCTTGGTCTTCTCCGTCGACGCCAGAAGTAGTCAGGCGTTCCGGTATTTCGCTTTACGGATCAATTGAAAGGTCGACGGCCAATGTAGCCGTCGACCTTTTTTCATGAAGCTGTTTGTGAAGCTTTGACTATGAAGCTTTGTTTATGAAGTCTCGTTTATGAAGAGACGTCCGCTGGAATTGATCGGAAAGACGCCCGACAATTCGGGCTGCAGTCGTTCAAGAAATCGGCATCAGACAGGGAATTGCGAAGATGAAAAAATACGTGATGACGTTGTTCATTTTTTTCCACGTCGGGGCACTCCCATACGTCATGGCCGAAACTCCAATTGAGCCAACCCTTCGCCTGAGCTCGCCGGCAACCGTGGACCCGGACGACATGTGTTTCGCTCGAACGGCCGATGGAAAGACGCTCATCGTCGTCTCCGACAAGTCGGCCGGCGCCGTGCTGCTGTTTGACGGCGCGGGCCAACAGTTAGATATCGTGCGCATCCCCAAACCAGGCAACATCGACTCGCGAAACAAATTCCCGTTTCATGGCAAGACAGGCCCCATCATTGTCGTCAATCAACGCGAGCCGGATCCACAGTTGCGTGTGCTGACAATCGAATCAAACGCCGGCAAGCCGAAGCTGAAGCTACTGGATTCCGACATTCCAACGGGCGCCAACTACGGAGGTTGCCTCTATCGCGGTGCGGGAGATCGTTTCTATTTCTTCTCCACGACCGAAGGTGGTTACGTCCAGCAATTCGAGCTCCTTGAATCGTCTGGCAAGTTTACCGGTCGTCGCGTACGACGCTGGCGATCTCCAATCTGCGAGGGTGCCGTCGCAGACGAGGCGCAGGGCTGTGTTTTCGCCGCCGAGGAAGCCGTCGGGATTCGCAAACTCGATGCCGAACCGGACGGCGACACGGACGGCGAGCTCATACTCAAGGTTGGTGATCACGGAATCACGGGTGACCTGGAGGGCATCACATTGCTGAAGACGGGCGACAAGACCGGCTACCTGATCGTCTCGGATCAGAATCGTAATCGATTTGTGGTCCTCAATCGCGAAGCTCCCCATCCGTATCTCGGCGTCTTCGCGATCGCCGGGGCAACGCACACCGATGGAGTGGACGTCACCGTCGCATCAACCGGAAAGCGATTTCCCAAAGGAGTCTTCGCCTGTCACACTGACATGGACGACAAGTGCATGATCCTGCTGACTCCCCTGGAAGCGCTAGCCGAGCGGCTCAAACGGCTCTAAAGGCCCTAAAGGCTCTAAAGGCTGAGTTTCTTGTGGCGCACCGTTGCGCCGCCTCGTTCGGCAGGAGCCTGACCCTCCCGGCGCCGACACCACTAAGTGACTGCGACAAGCGAAACGGCGCCGGAGCTTGGGGCATGCCGTGCCGATTTGCGTGCAGGCGTTTTCCCCGGCGCGGTTCGGCAGGAGCCTCACCCTCCAAGTGGTCAGAGCCAGGAAATCGAGGCAAAGGCCGGGAGCCAAGCTATGCTAGTGGCTGGCTCCCAAGACCTGAACAAGACCTGGAATTGCGTTTGTCCCGTTATAGTCGTCTCCTGTCGACTACCTTCGCCTTCGCTTCGACAGCAGGCTGCAAGCACCAGCAAGAAGCAACAGTAACGACGACGGCTCAGGGACTACTCCATAAAAACTCAACGTGGAATCAAAATCGTAGATCACAAAGTCTTCACCAAACTGCAGGTCGTTCGTGGTGACACCCCAGTCGATGCGGGTGATCGTCTCTTCGCCTGAAAGGAACTCTAACGGCACGACGTTACCTGTGCTGAAGTTCCCTGCACGGAACTCAAAGATAGCGTAGTCAAGATCTGACATCGCCAAGTGCTCAATCGCAAGATCAAGCTCCTCTCCAGTAAACGATCTTAAGAAATCGACGGGTTCTGTCAGCGCATAGCCAAACGTCGCCGCCCCTCTCGGAACTTCCGGCGGACCTGCTATGTCCAAACTCATGACCAATCCGCCGCCTGTTAACCCAAACACGTTCGTCTTCGAACTGGAGACCTCAAAATTGAGCTCCCCCAGGAGTTCCTCAGCCGACACGACGGACGCACTGAGCATCAGAAGAATTGCCATGTATTTCATTGTGGAGTCCCCTATTTGTAGCGTGCAAAGTTGCCGGACATTTGAAGAAAGTCGGCGAAGTCGACAGTGCCGTTCCCGTCGAAATCTCCGTCAGCCCATGCGTTAGAGTTCACCCCAAAGTTTCGCGAGAATGTCAGGAATTCCTGAAAATCAATCGTCCCGTCGAGATTCAAATCGCCACCTATCCTTTCCACATCCCAACGGATCTTGTCGAAGATCATGCAGATTTGTTCGTAGTATTTTCCATCCCCTTCAATATCCATTACCAGATGATTGGAGTTGAGCGAAGAATTCAATGCCGGACGAGTTCCTGCAATATCACTGAAGCCGTCGCCGTCGCTGTCCGTTACGAAACTGTCGTACGTTGTGTAGATCCCAAATGCACATTGGCCTCCGACACCCCAATCACCGCTGAGGTCACGTCCCGACCGGTGCCTGTAAGCATTCTGAATGTTCGTCTCGTTCAGGATTTCCTGTTGCAAACCAGCCCCTTGCGTGACTTTGACTATGGTGCAACCAGTGGATCCATCACTTGAGTTTGCATCGCCTTCATATTCGACCTCGAAGTGATAGGTCTTCGATCCACCGGGCGGCGGCGGGCTAAAAGCCGTGACATCCGAGTGTGCAAAAACGCTACTTCCATGATTCCAGTCGGCGGCACCTTCATCTCCGTTCGAGTATCGATTCCGGACCCGCCATACACTGCCTAGTGAACCATTTTCAATACAAATCTCCATTGTTGGTTGTTTGTTGCCATCGGGTGGATAGACCTTGGGAGGAATAACTGATTCGTCCGTCCACTCCGCATCAAACGTGCCGTGAATTTGATGGACGATTGCCCACGTCACGTTGTTCCACCACTTTGCAGAGGCGGGAGTGCCGATTGGATAGGTATCCACGATCGTCACATCGAAGCTATACTTGTATCTGACGCCAGGATGCAGGTAGGCGCGATCACCGTTCGCAACATTCAGCGCGTGGCGATTCACTTCAATGTTGCCTCTCTGCGTCAAGTACCACATGGTGTGTGGATCCAGAGTTCTTTCCGGGTTCAGAATCCGATTCTTGACGATGTCCCGCCAGTACGCCGTATCTCGTTCCAAATTTTTCCAGAACAGCATTCTGCCGTCTTGCAGAACTTTCAAGCTCGCATTGGTGCCGCCTGTAAAACTGAAGGTGGTGAAGGTCGTTGCCACCAATTGCCCTGACTGAGCCATTGTCGACTCGCAAGTTGTAAGCGTCATCGTTTAGTCCGCCTCCAACTGCGATTGGATCGTTGAAATCACTCTTGTCCGTTGCCGTTACGTTTGCTGCGTCCCAGTTGAAAAAATTGTCCATCTGGTTCGTTTGGCCCAGGCAGGTGGTTGTCAGAGATAACCATGCAGCCAAGAGTAAAATGTTCGTGTGTTCGTGTGTTCGCATTCAAATTGTCCTCAGTTAAAGAAGTAAACTGCAAGAAACACCGAGTTCGCACCGCTTTAGTGCGAAACCGTGAAAGCCGTGAGCTGCGGTTCACTAGCGGGACACCTTGGCCGTCACTGCGTATAGATGGAGACTGTCGACGGCAAACATTGCTTCCCCACCGGACTCACGTTTGGCAACATTCATTACGAAAAAGATGGTTGACTTCTTGATTCAAACTGAAAGTAGCGTGACATTCGGGCTCTCCGTTCCTGTCGTCTCCACAATCAGCCAAACGGAACGCAAACCGAATCGAGTTCATACCAAGCGATTTACAGAGACATCAAAAACGATCCTATTCTTTATCATTAGTATGTCAATCCGAAACTACCTATATACACGAACAGATCTACTGCAGGGCCGACCTGCACCCCCGCCACAGAAACGCAGCAGCCTGTTGATTCCCGGCAGTACCTCGCATGTATTGATCGACAGGGAATAACATCTTCTTCCAGGGAGCAGCTGGATAGGCAGGTCTTGGCTCCAGCCGTGCCGTTTCGCGCACAAGCGTTTCCCCCGCTGCGGTTCGGCAGGAGCCTCACCCTCCCGGCGCCGACACCACTAAGTGATTGCGACAAGCGAAATAGCGCCGGAGTTTGGGGCATGCGATGCGGATTTGCGGACAAGCGTTTCCCCGGCGCGGTTCGGCAGGAGCCTCACCCTCCCGGCGCCGATAGCACTAAGCGACTGCGATACGCGAAATAGCGTTGGAGCGTGGCTCATGCCGGGCGGATTTGCGTACAGGCGTTTACCCCGCTGCGGTTCGGCAGGAGCCTCACCCTCCCAGCGCCGACACCACTAAGCGACTGCGACTAGCGAAATAGCGCCGGAGTTTGGGGCATGCGATGCGGATTTGCGGACAAGCGTTTCCCCGGCGCGGTTCGGCAGGAGCCTCACCCTCCCGGCGCCGACACCACTAAGTGACTGCGACAAGCGAAATAGCGCCGGAGTTTGGGGCATGCGATGCGGATTTGCGGACAAGCGTTTCCCCGGCGCGGTTCGGCAGGAGCCTCACCCTCCCAGCGCCGACACGCCGCACGCCGCACGCCGCACGCCGCACGCCGACACGCCGACACGCCGACACGCCGACACGCCGACACGCCGACACGCCGACACGCCGACACGCCGAAGTCGGACGTATTGAAATCGTCGGTCGAAAAGCAATGGCTGAACATCGCTCGTTCTGCCCAACCTCAAAAGACAAAGTAGCCCTGCCCTAGCCGGTTGGCTCGAGCTGAGTTACGTAGTCCTGCACGATTTCCAGCACTTCCTCATCGTAGGTGTCGACGGGAAAGGACTTCTCCTCGTCGTCTGCATCACCCTCGGCGTCTCCGGATGCGGGCTCAAGCTCGGTCGCTCCCTCCAGGAACACTTCGCGGGCGAGTTCGAATTCCGATTTCACCAACGAACGCCGTGCCTCGTCGGCTCGCTTTTCCATCGCCTGCATACGACGCGAGAACAAACCAAACTCCTCCGAAACACCAGTGCGTTCCTTCGAAGCGGCGTTCAGTTTCTCCACGATCGAATCCGTGACAAAATTCAGCCGCCGATAGTCGGCTTTGGCAACCTGATCCTGCGGCAATGCGTGCTTCAGATCATCTTCTCGCATCGTCGCATAATTGCGAGAAGTTGGCAGAGCGACGTTCGCGGTAATGCCCTCGGACTGCGTGCTCTTGCCACTGGGCAGGTAGTAGGTCTGCATCGTAACCTTGAGCGCTCCGAAGTTCGGCAGATTGGGCAGCTCGCCCATCAGACTCCGCGCCACATCCACCGGAGATTGAACGGTGCCCTTGCCATGCGTCTGTCGATCACCCACGACGATGCCTCGACCGTAATCCTGAATCGCGCCAGCCACAATTTCGCTGGCACTGGCGCTGTTGGTGTCGGTCAGAATCACCAACGGGCCGTCCCAGGAGACGCCTCGATTCATGTCTCGATAAACGCTGATGGGTCCATTCGCAGCGCGAACCTGGACGACGGGCCCTTCATCAATAAACAGCCCCACGATATCGATCGCTTCATCCAGATAGCCACCGCCATTGCCACGCAAATCAAGAATCACGGCATCCGCCGACTGGTTGCGGAAGCTATCGAGCAAACTGGCGACATCGCGCGAGCAACTGCGATATTGGCCGCCGCGCTTTCGCATCGCATCCACATCCTTATAAAAGGCCGGTAGATCGATGTAGCCAACTCGTCGTGCTTCGCCGTTGTCGGCGACCGCCTGAATGACGTGGCCTTTGACGGCCTTCTTCTGTAGCTCCAACCGAGTTCGTTGCAGGCTGACTTCCTTGACCTTGCCGGCTTTGGATTCCAGTCGCATCCGCAACGTGGTGCCGCGTTTCCCCAAAACCTGCGAGGCGATGCGTTCGACCGACTGGGTGGACACATCCGTCCAGTCACCTTCAGCTCCCTGCGCCAGTGCGAGAATTTTGTCGCCCACCGCAATCCCGGGCGTCTTCGAAGCCGCTCCGCCATCCATAATGCGAACGATCGATGTGTAGCCATCCTCTTCCCGCAGTTCGGCCCCAATCCCCTCCAAATTCAGGCTCATCTGAATCATGAACTGCTCCATGGAGTTGGGCGACATGTAAGTCGTATGGGGATCGTAGGCGGCGGCGATCGACGACAAATATAGTTCGAAGAGCTTTTCGGCATCCAGTCGTTTCATCCGCGCGAACTGCTGGGCGAACCGACGCTCCACGCGCTCTTTGGGTGTGCGTTGCGTGTCTTCCGTGCTCGTGTCTTCCGTCGAGTCTTCCGTGCTTGGGCCTTCGCGGTTAGCGGCTTGCTCGCTTGCAGGTTCTGTCTCTCGAGCGGCGTCTGACTCCATTGCCAACAAACGCCATTTGATCTCCCGGCGCCAGCGATCGGCAATCGCGGCATCCGAAGCGGCGTATTCGATCTCCTCGCTGTCGACAACGATGTCCTCATCAACCTCAAAATCAAAATCCGACTCGAGCAATCGCGCAACGAGCGGCTGCCGTTCCTCCATTCGCTGGAGCAATCGCCGAAAGATGTTGAATGCCGGCCCCACATCGCCTTGCAAGAGATGGTCGTCCAGCTTCGTCGAAAGCGGCGCGAACTCGTCGGCATCCTGCTCGGTGAAATAGAGCTTTCGCGGATCGAGCATCTGCATGTACAACCCGTATGCTCGTTGACTGATGGTGTCGTCGACCGCACGATGCGAGATGTGAAGCTTCTGCAGCAACCTTGCAACCAGCCGAGCGATATTGCGTTCTCGCGCGCCGGGATCATTCGTTGCGGCAGGTTGCGAGCATGCCGTTGCCGCGGTCATCAGCACCAGCAGGAGTGCGGTGAAACATTGAGTTCGAATCGGTACGCGCATATTTTCCTCGTGGGCGGTAACGCCAGTTAGAATTGCCGGGAGAAACAGAAGACTCAGGCGTGCGACAACATGTCGATCGCCAACTGCAGAGGCCGGTCCGTGGGTGGTTTGAGCCGCGTTTCGGAATGGCCCATGACGGCGCGTTCGAAGGCGTCACCGTCACAGGAGAGAATCACAACGTCCTGATCAAAGAAGGACTGCGCCAGGAAGCTCGCCTCGCTCTCGTTGTCTACCAGCAAGACAACTGACGGCACCGCCTCGGTGTCGTCGTCGCGCAACACCGCCCCTTCGCCTGGTGCCCCGGCTGCGGCATTCGTCACCGCGGCATCGACAGACTGGGTGGACACGAGTAAGGACGCTGGAGAAAAAATCGTGCTCATTGTTTCCGGCGAATGCGAACCGCGTCGCAGATCCACGATCACTCCGCGACTCTTGTCCGTATGGGCCGAAATGATGTTTACGAGCTTGTCGCCCTGCATTTGATTCGCCTCGTGAAAATACACGTAGGTCAACTTCTCTTCGGCCAGCAATTCCCGAGTGGCAGCCGGCAATCGCTCAGCCGGTCGAACGCCGTTATTCGTGATGGTTTCGCCGCTCGTTGTCGGCGCCGTGCCTGTTGTTGTCGCCGTGGACACGGCCTTGGATCCGAACAGAGGCACGCTCGCCGTGGCGGCCACAAGCAAGACGAACGCCGCCGACGCGAGAAATCCCCCGGTCGCTTGAACATTGCGGTCCGTATCGTTTTGCGTGCCAAGCCGGCGAATACGAGACACGAGATCATGGTGTCCATTAAAAAGCGCCAACGAGACACGTGGATGGCGATCGGCCCGCGTCGACCATTCGGCCACTCGCAGCAAACTGGCCAGATACGTTTCCCGACCGCCGGGCAGTTCGGAGACTCGATCGTCACACGCCCGCTCTCGCAACCGCTCCAGTTCACGACCGGCCCAATGGCAAAACGGATTCCACCAATACAGACACCGGGCAAGCTCGTGGATCGCCGTCGAAACCACGTCGCCACGACGAATGTGTTCGCATTCATGGATCAACACGCACAGCAGCTGCTTGTCCGAGAGTCGTTCGCAAAGCGATCCGGGAATCACGACAACAGGTTTGAAGAACCCAATCACGATCGGACACAGGTTCGACTCCGGAGCGGAAATCTCCACAGGACGCTGCACGCCAACGTGGGCTGTCGCCTGAGCCAAGAGTGCCCTCAGTCGATCATCCGCGGTCGGTACAAACTTCGACCTGTTTCGCCAGATCCAGAGAAACCCGAGCGATAGTCGAATTGCCATCAGCACGGAACCCATGATCCAGACAAGACCAACGACGCGGCCCAAGGTATGGAACGCCGGGGCGTCGGGCGACACGATCCCCATTTCCCACTGCCGCATCCCGTGCTGAGCAATCGGTAGCAGGAGCAACGCCACGCAAATTGCAATCAAGGCGTTGTAACGGTATGCGGGCGGAGTGCGCCGATCGGCGCGAGCGACAATCAGGCCGCACAACCAGATGAGCATCGAGGATGCTGCACAACTGGCCAGCGTCCACAGGAAGTCGAACTGCATGAGAGAACTGTCCACCGGAGCCTCGTTCAGCGTTTTTTCTTCTGCTCAACAGGAAGCTCACGCACGAGCTTCCGGATCTCTTCCACATCGGCGTCACTGAGTTTGTCACTGCCGAACAGACTGCTGACCAGTCGACTCACCGAACCACTAAAGAAGTGCTCGACAAATTCCGAAGCCAACTGGGTTTCCACTTCCTCACGTTTCATGGCCGCGGTGAAACGCAGGTTGCCATCCGTCTTGCGACGCTTGAGCCAACCGCGTTTCTCCAACCGATCGACCTGATTGACGATCGTCGTCCGACCAACGTCACGCTTTTCCTGAATGCGTTGCCAGATTTCCGACGTCGCCACGCCATCGTCACCGCTATCCCACACGATATCCATGATCTCGTGCTGCGTCGGCGTGAGAGTACCTTCCGGATCGCCCATGATCTCGTATCCAGCGTTGCCTTGCCCTGTGACGACACGTGTCGTCAACTGCCATTAGTGATTTCTATCGGCGCCGACGCGCGTCGTCAACAGAGAAAACAGGCAGAAAGCGAAAAACCCGGGCGATGGTACGCAGGAAGCGCCTAGGCCCCACGAAAGTTGGCGAGAGCGGGTTCGAGCGCCCGTTGGACGCGGCTTCGCTGGCTCACAACTCGCAACGGCAAACGGACCGAGCAAACAGAAAGTCAGATTGTGTCTTCAACTTCGCGTCCGGCGATCACCTTCGGTTCCCCCGGTGCATTCCCATCTTTCGACGTCGGCCGCCTGGAAGCTGTTATGACCGCTCTGTTGATTCGAATTCCGTGGAAACTACACCCTTGAACTTCGACATCAGAACCAGCAACTCTTGTTGCATTGCCGATCGCTTGGGCGAGAGGACTGTCGACGGGCACGACCGCTATTCTCGAAAGACTCATTCGTTCGTCGACCGTGAATGTCGCATTCACAGATTTGGCAAGAAATTTGATCGCGTCGGTGGGCGACCCTTCATCAATCCACTCGGCTGCGGCAATCAACTCCCATAGACCAACATCGGGCTGCTCAAAGATTCCGAAAAGTACGAACTCCCCCTTCTTGCTCTCAACATCAGCCGTGAGCTTTCGCAGCTTCACTCTGAACCTGGTTGACGGGATAGCACTCATTTATGGCTCAAATAGGGCGACAAGTTTTCTCGTTGATTCGTACATCGCGTTTGCGTCGCCAGATGCGAAGTTACCGGGTGGCGCGTATCGCACATCAGGGCTCCATTGCCCCACGATGCTCCAGTCGACGAGGTAGCTCTTCTTAACTTTGCGCTGCATGCCCGAATAAAGCAACAGAATTTCAAAATTGTGAGTTTTTAACTGAGCGAAACCGTTCTTGAATTCACCATTTGAGGAAGGAAACTCATCCCACTTCAACTGCTTGCAGAGTCGGGCCTTTAACATCACTTCGATCGCATAGCCACAAAGATATCGAGCGCCTTCATACCTGCCGGAACCGAGCAAGACCTGAGCGTCCTGCATCCTCTGCTTGGCAATTTCGATCAATTCTTGCCGTGTGATCATGACGATCCATACGTTCGAGGGCACAAATACCGCAGTGAAGCGTATGGCACACAAACGGTCTCTCAATTATTCGGCGGATGCCCGGCCAAGATAGACAAAAATCGCACACGAATCACGATTCGACCATGCCCCCCAGGAGTACGCCACCAATGTCCGCTTGGTAGACGCGCAACAAGCAACCTCATTCGAGGTGCTTCGAAGACAGGTGCATCGTCACGGCCCCAAACCTTCGCGTCTACATCCTGTTATTGATACGCAGCGGCTACTTTGCGAGATCAACGCAAATGCACTCGTTGTCATTTCGCAGGTAGACGCGGCGGTTCGCGAAGGCCGGCGCGCTCCACACGACCGGGCGTCCGAATGCCACGTTCGTCGGTTCAATGACTTTGGCTCGATCGATTTCTTCGTGACCGTCCGGCGTCAGTTTCGCGATCATCAGTTCGCCCAACTCATTGAACAACCAGTAGTGGTCGCCGTGACGAACGACGAACGCAGTGCCCGTTTGCTGAGGACGTTTTCCCAGTGGCCACGGTGTCGACCAAAGTCGCTCGCCGGTGAAAACTTCGACGGCCAGGAACTCACCGCCCTGATCCATACCATAAAGAGTCTCGCCATCCAGAAACGGCTGCACGTTGACGGGAGAGATGGCCTGCTTCTTCTGATCGCGATAGACGACTTCAAAGAACGGTGCTTCGGGCAGCAGCTTCAGCAGCAAATTTTTCCCTGAGTAGCCGCCAACGTACAGATGGTCTTCCAACAGAATGGGCGACATGATGATCGAACCATTTGTGGCCTCGTACGGGGCGGTCCACCACGGCTCGCCCGTTTCCGGATTGACCGACGAAACGCCATCGGGTCGACACAAGATCAACTGCCGCTTTCCGAAGACTTCAATGATGGTCGGCGGAGAATATCCCTGCTCGATCGCGGTCAGCGAAGTCCATAATTGCTTTCCGGATCGTTTGTCAAATGCCACGCAGTGCGATCCTTCTCCACCCGCCAGACAAATCAGCCTGTCGCCTTCGATCAGCGGATGCGCCGAGTATCCCCAGAGCGCGGCTTTGGTCTTGTATTGAGTCTTGAGATCTTTCGACCACACAACCGATCCGTCGGTAGCATTCAGGCACCGCAAATGTCCCTCCGCGCCCTGCGTGTACACCATGCCCTCGTGAATGATGGGCGTGCAGCGCGGGCCGGCGGGATACGAGATCGCATACTCAACCGGGTACTCGTGCTTCCATTTCAATTGGCCCGTTTTCTCATCGAGGCACTGGATGCGTTCCAGGCCGGTGAATTTCTTACGTTCAAAGTTGGCGACTTTGACGTTGTCCGCCGTAACGTAGTCCGTCACCACGACGATCCCGTCGCTCACGGCGGGCCCTGAATAGCCACCAGCAACACTGGCTCGCCACAGCACCTTGGGACCATCGGCCGGGAAACGATCGATGATGCCATCCTCTCGCCAGACATTGTCGCGGTTGGGTCCCATCCACTGCGGCCAGTCTTCCGCGAACACACCGACGGCAACGGAAAGCAGAAACAGAATCGATACGATTGCACGCATGGCGTAGCTCCCGGCTAGTTTGGTTTCTTGGCTTGGTCTTTTGACCTGGTTACTTGGCCTGATTTCTTCAGTCGAAAGCTGAGTCTACCCTAACGCGATTCATCAGGGGGAGTCGACAACCAACCGGTCGCCCACGAATGGATGATTCTTCACAGCAATCAGTTCTCCCCCGATTTTCCTGAATTCACTCGTCGTTCCGGCCGCTTCGTCGAATTGCGGCCACTGTATCGCCAACGTTAGAATTCGCACTGCAACCTGTTTCAACCAAGGGTCGATTGAGCAAATGGAAGTTCGAATTCTCTCGTCTTATGACGACATGAGCGTCGCGGCGGCACGCGAAGTCAAACACACACTGGACTCGAAGCCGAACGCCGTACTGGGCCTGGCCACCGGCAGCACTCCGCTGGGCCTGTATCGCGAACTGGTTCGCATGCACCGCGAAGAGGGGCTCGACTTTTCTCAAGTCACGACGTTCAACCTCGATGAGTACGTCGGACTGCAAAGCAATGACGAACAGAGCTACCACTACTTTATGCACGAGAATCTGTTCCGGCATATCAACATCGCTCCGCACAACATCTACATTCCCTCGGGAACGACCGACAACTACGCGGCGTTCTGCGACTGGTACGAACAGCGTATCGTCGAATGCGGCGGCATCGATCTACAGATTCTGGGCATCGGCTCGGACGGCCACATCGCCTTCAACGAACCCACCAGTTCGCTCGGATCACGAACGAGAATCAAGACACTCGCTCGCCAGACGATTGAAGACAACGCGAGGTTTTTCGATAAACCGGAAGACGTTCCGATCTACGCAATCACCATGGGCGTCGGCACGATCCTCGAAGCACGCCGCGTCATCCTGCTAGCCTCGGGCGAGAACAAGGCTTCCGCCGTTGCCGCCGCAATCGAAGGCCCCGTGACCAGCATGATCACGGCGAGTGCCCTGCAATTGCACCAGTCCGTCCGCGCCTATCTCGACAAGTCCGCCGCGACGAATCTCGAGATGCTCGACTACTATGACTGGGTTGATACGCATCGTCCGGGAGCTCCGAAGGTCGTGCCGCAGCCGCATTTTTCGATGAAGACCCAAAAACAGCGAACCTGACGCGACACGCGTTTGCAAACGCTTCGCCCACAGGCAATCGTGACAGCACACTATATCGGCGCGTAGGTTATTCGATCGTATCCCCGAGCGTGATGTCCACTCGGCATTCCGATCGGTCGACATCCGGCACGCGTGTAAAATGAGGTGGCGCATCGCCGTAGTCGGTATGCGTGGCGACAATGCGAAGCGGAATGGCGCCGGCAGTGTCGTCACCCGGGAAGATTCGGGCCCCCATGACAGGAGCCATCGAAAACTCGCCACGGCCGTTCGTCCGGCATTCGTGCACCTTGAACCACGTCGCCAGGCCGCTCCAAATCACCACGTCGGCACCGGCAACCGGTTGGCCAGCGGAGTCGACGACGCGACCGTGCAGGACAGGCCCGGGCTTTCTGTTGAAGTGTTGCCATGCAACGACAGCCACGGCCGCTAACAGCGTCAGCAAAAGCAACGCTCGCAGCGAGTACCGAATTCGTCGTTTCCGCCCATCGCGGTTTGGCTGCACTTCGTCCGGTTTCATTTCCTCGATCCTGTAAGTTGCGAACTTCCGCTACGTCGAACACGTACCAATAGTTCACATCCTGGAGGATTCCAATGCGACTCGACCTGTTCGATGGAGGCAAACGCCCGTGGTACCTGCTGGCCGTCATGCACATCGCGAAGTGGAGAATTGGAATCTTCCCGGGACCACCGCTGGCGATTTCGTATCGGCCAGACCTGTTTCCCGGCTATCTGATCGGCTACATGCAGCGGCCGCTGAACGGTTTCGGTTCGTGGAGTAAGGGCGAAGCGGAACTCTTTGCGGCCTTTGTATCCCGGCTAAACAGCTGCAACTTCTGAACGCAAACCCATGCCGCGGTCGCGGCGCTGCACCTACCTCAAACGGAAATGGACGCGGTCCTCTCGGACTGGCGCACGGCCGAGGTAACACCGCGAATCCAGGCGGCACTCGAACTCCTGGAACGCATGACGTTACGGCCGCTGGAAGTTGACGATCGGCTGATCGCGCAGATTAAGTCGGAACTCGATGATACGGCAATCCAAGATACGGTGGCGATCGGTTTTCACTTCAACTGGTTCAATCGATTCTCCGATGCGTTCGATTTCGACATACCAACTCCGGCGCAACGAGCTCGCCTTGCGAGGCTGATGAATTCGGCCGCCAAACTCTTCAGGCATGGTGATTCCGGCGGCGAACCCACAACCGCCCGCGACGCGCGCATTCGACCGACTGCACTGGACAAGGGCCTCGAGAATCTCCTGTCGACAAGCGGCGTGACGTCATCAACACTGCGAAAACAGGTGGCACACTTTGCGGCAGAACTTTGGCGAAACAAGGACGCCGCGACCTTGGCCGCAGCGGAATTACCGTTGGAGCTGCGAGACTACACGCGGAAGCTTGCCTTACACGCTTATCGAATCATGGATGACGAGGTCGAAGCGTTGCGACATGCGGGCTACGGCGAGGAAGCAATCTTTGAACTGACAATCGTCGGTTCCTATTCGGCATCGCTGGTGGGCGTCGAACAAACCTACGCCGCGATGCAATAGCGAGCCAGACGCTAAACGACACGCAGCACCGGACACTCGTCGCGCAAAGGCTCACGGCCAAGGTCACGGCCAAACTCACCGCCAAGCTCATGCCCCAGACTCGCCGACTGGAACTGGCTACACGACGTCCAGGCCACGCATCGTGCCCGTCGACGATGCAAACGAATCCGCTTCGACGCAGCCGTGCGTCATTGGCATTGGAGTTTTGCCCCATGACGCACTTTCTGCCTCGCGGCGACAACACTACCCCGCAGCGAAACCGTTATTCGGCGACGACTTCAATAGCAGCAAGTCGCGGCGAATTCGCAGCCTCGCCGGAGGCAATTTGAACACGCAAGTTGCCCTCGACGTCAATACCGTCAAACTCCTGAACATTCGAGTCTGCGTCGCCATTCGGATCAAACTCGACTGCGAGTTCCTCTCCATCCTGAAGCCTTACTTTCGCCGATGTCGCGGAGGCACCGTCCACGTTCGTGAAGAACATTTTCACTCGATACTTTCTTGCCGCGTCGTTTTCGCCCAACAGCGGTACTTCGAACGTCGCCAGCCCACGCGCACCGGAAGTATAGAGCCACGGTGTGTCGGTGCCGTCGACGCGAACTGATTCGTCGTTGCGACTGAACCAGCCACCGCCTTCGTGCAATTCCGGCTTCAGGTCAAACACGAACTCCAGTCGCTCGCGACTACTCGGTCGCGGATAACCAAACCACTCTTTCCCGCGAACGTCCTTACGGTCACCGGGCGCGCCGAAGTTGATGCCGATACGCTTCACGGGCGTCTTGGGTCCGACGGCACTCAGGATGCCCCACGACTTGCTTTCCGACTTGGGCTCCATCACCACCGTCGAAGCAATCGAGAACAAACACACGCAGCCAGCACTTGCCTCGGGAATCATCACCAATCCGTTCCCGGGAATCGCGTTGACCCAGCAGCCCAACCGCTGCCCGGCGAAGTGACGTGTGCCACTGTCGTTGTACAGATCGTAGTAGCCAATAAATCCTGACCGAAAGAACATCATATTGGGCGTCGCGGTGATGACGCCGCAGTGATGGCCCGGTCGACTGAATCGCCAATCGGACTCCTCGCCGGTCAGCGGGTGGTTACGCTGTTTGGGTTCGCCGGTAGCCAGATCAAACGCCCATGGCTCGGCGTAGATCTCTTTGCCAATCACAGCGGGGCGGTTCATGTAGTTGGCATTCTTCGCCCATCGTTGCTGGCCATCCTCGGCATTCAACACAATCAGTTTACGACGATCAAACTCGCCGGAAAGAAACTGTCGCCAGTAGTGCCCGTTCGCGTTCGCACCACAAAGAATCAGGTTTCCATCGGCATACATGACCGTCAAACTACCGCCACCGGCACTGATGTCGGTCGTGTCCGTGACGTCCACGGGACGCTCCCAAAGTTTCTTGCCCGTCCGTTTGTCCAGGGCCACACAGAGGCGAAGGTCGTAAGCCTTCATTTCTGCTTCGGCCTTCTTTGCCGCTTCGCCCGTCAGTTTCTTGAGTTCCGTCTTGTCCTGCTGGTACAGACGTTGCCGCTCGCTGGGGGAAAGCGAGCTGTCGATGAAGTACACCCGCTGTGGACCGACGGCGATCGTCGTGTGCAAAATGTTCTTGCCGCGATACATCCACATGCGTTCGCCGGTTTTCGGATCCACGGCGAACACGGCATCCGTCTTACTCTTCACCGTCCGGCCGCGACGGCGAAGGTGCTCCTCCAATTCCTCGCGAATCGTGCTGGTACCAAACAGGATGCCATCGTCGTGCGCGACATAGGCCCACGCTCGCGGGATTTCATCGCTGGAGTCGGGAATCCTGAAACGTTGCGTGACTTCTCCCGTGGCCGCGTCGTAAGCAAGGCACTCGTCCTGGATCGCAACGAACAGAGTGTCATCCGTGGCGGCGAGATTGCTGGTTTCACGGTTGTTGAAAACGCCCGTGCGGATCGCGCCCGGATTCTCTCGCTCCCAGAGGAACGTGCCATTGTACGCGTCATAGCACATCAGTTTTTCCGAGCCCTGAATGAACATCCGACCGTTGGTCGACAACGGAGCCGCGGCGGCCTCGTGGCGATTCACCATGGACGAAGGTCCGGGGTCGCCATACCAAAGCACACCCAGTCCCTCCTTGAGCCGCTTGTCCGGAGTGAACGAGGTGTTGGCAATGTTGCCGTACTGATGCGTCCACTGCCCTGCCCCTTCCAGCTTTCCACGGCGGAACAGCGCACAGTCCGCGTTTTGAACCAGGTCGCCCACCTGACCATCCCACTGGAATCCGGCCAGCCATGATTGTTGCGTTTCCGTGGCGGTCGCAACGTCCTTGCCGACCTTCGCCGGAAGTATCGCGACACCGCCACACGGTTTCAGATGCCGGGCCACCACGCGCCCGTCGATTGGCGTCTTCCCAGTCAGCAGATAGCTGTCGGACGTTATCAGGTTCGCGAAGTAGTTGGCGAACGGAATCGCGTCCAGAGGAGCATTGACGATCTGCACGCGAACGCCGTGTATACCGGCACGCTGTAGCGCCTTTCGTGACGCGGCTGCTTTTTGGCTGTCCGGTTCGATACCGAACACGGTCAACTTGCTCTGCTGCGCCAGCTCATATGCCAAACGTCCTTGCTCGCTGCCCAACACCAGGCAGAATCCAGCGTCTTGCTGACTTTGCGAGAGTATCGTTGCGGCAGCCTCGCGATAGAGGTCGGTCAGTTCATCTTCCGGAAAGGGCGAGGTCTCCAGTTTTTCGGGCCATGCCGGAGGCGAGTCGTTTTGCTTTGCGGCAAACGCATAGATGCGTCCCGCGTCGGTGCTGACGGTCAGCGTTCCATCGGCGACGGCGAGGCCACGCACGTTACCCACCACGTCATACTGCCAAACGCGTTCTCCGGTTGCGCGATCAAGCGCCACCACTTCGTCCTGCCCTCCGGCAATGACCAGATTTTTGCAGGCGATGATCGCGTCGTCGAATTCCGAATCAAACGACCATTCAATGCCGACTTCCGCGAACTTCTTCATCTCTGCTTTGGCGGTAGCAAGCTTGTCAGGAACCCGACGGTCCTTTCGCGCTTTCAGGAACCACTTCTGTTTTTCCTGACTGGCATCGGTGTGAACGTCGCGGTCCACGCTGATGATTTTCCGGCCGGTCGCGATGAAGGCGTGCTCCTCCGACAGCGCCATCTGGCGACCATCAATCCAGGCTTCGCCTTCCAATCCCGTCTGCTGATCCATCGCCAGGAAATGATGCGGGCCACCGGCGTAAACCTGTCCGTCACCCAGGAGTGCCTTCGTTCCTCCCACGACGCCACCGGCATCCGTACGCCACGCGTGCTTTTGCTGATGCACGATCTCGCCCGTCTCGCGGCTGATGCCAACCGGCAGCGAACGACCGGAGGGAACGAACAGCAGATCTTCATTCGCCAGCAGATAACCTTGCGGAGACAGATCGTTTCGACCAGCGTTCTGTTGGCTGATCGCGTCATTCTTCCAGATGATTTCGCCCGTCGCAGCATTGGCTGCACACACGTAAATCGTCTCGTGAGGAAACACGCCCGCACCAAAATAGGCCACGCCGCTATCGATCAGAACTCCCGTTCGCACCGGCCATCGCGAGATCATCTCGCCGCGGGCAAGGAGGCGTTCGTCACGAATGCCAACACGGTGTTGCCAAACGGTAGCGCCCGAGTTTGCATCCAGACAATAGACAAAGCCATCGTCCGACCCAAAGTACACCCGGTCGTCGTGAAGGGTCGGCGCCAGTCGAACGGGCCCTTCCGTGTAGAACTTCCAGATGAGTTTCCCGCTAACGGCGTCCACGCAGTAAACATGATGGTCAACCGAGCTACCAAAGTAGGCTCGACCCTTTTCCATCACGACCTGCAACGCATCGTCGAAGTCCACGCGATGCCGCATCTCGTGACCTTCAATCGGCGCGGCGCGTGGACCTTCCCATGCCTTGATGGGTTTCGCCGGCGACTGGTACGTCCACTGCAATTGAAGCTGCGGGCTCAGTTCGACGCTCGTGAATCCATCACGCCGATTGTTACCGAGATAGGTGGGCCACGAATCGGCCACGGCGACCGAAACGACATGTCCGACGATCAGCAACGCAACTGGCAGATAACGCATCATGAAATCCCTCGGTAGTGATGGCGGCCAACGTTTGTAGCCGAATCCTACCAGAGGGAATCACGTTGTGCTGAGAAACGAAGCTGCGGTGAAGAGCAAGTTAAAGTTTCTCCTTACGGCGAACCGCCGTGGCTTGCCTGACGCACACCGCGAGCTATTCACCCGCTTCTGGATCGCCCTGGCGGCTGGCGGCATCTGCCAACACCTGATTCATGCGATCAACAAGCTTGTGGGGATCCGTGAGGTACCCATCCAGCAACATGCAGCCCTCAAAAAGATGCTCGCAGGCCGTTTCGACAAACGGTGCCTTCGCGTCTTTTTCCAGCATGGTCGCCAGGCGTTGAATCAGCGGATGCCCGGCGTTAATCTCCAGCACGCGCTTTGGCATTTCGTCCGTCTTGTTCATCATGCGCATCATCTTTTCCATGTGACTGGAAAGCTGATTGTCATCGCCCACCAGACACGCCGGAGAGTCCACCAGTCGCTCACTCATGCGGACGTCCGACACGCGATCACCAAGGATGTCCTTGAATCGCACGATCACCAGTTGCGCATCCGACGAAGCCTCCGCGTCGTCCTTCGAATCATCCTTGTCGTCGGCGGAAGACTCACCGAACTTCAGATCTTCGGGCCTGGCATGATCGGCCGAAACGAGATCCAGCTCCTTGTACTTGCCCAACGAACTGAGCACGAACTCGTCGGCGGCGTCGTACAGATACAGGACCTCGACCTTGTTCTTGCGGAACAGCTCCAGTCGAGCGTCACGGTTGAGTGCCTCGCGACTGGCCCCCGATAGATAGTAGATGGCCTTCTGCCCCTCCGGCATGCTTTCCACATACTGCGCCAGACCGAAGATCTCGTCGTCGTTGTCCACTCGCGACGAATGAAAACGAAACAGCTCCTGAACCTTCTCCCGGTTCGTGAAGTCGTTGTAACCTTCCTTCAACACCCGCGAATACGTGTTCCAGAACTTCTTGTACTCGTCCGGCTTTTCCTTCGCGAGTTCCAGGAACTGATCCAACAGCTTCCGCGTCAACAGATCGCGAATCTTCGCAATCATGCGATTCTGTTGCAGAGTTTCTCGCGACACATTCAACGGCAGGTCCTGCGACTCGATCACGCCTTTGACGAATCGCAGATAGTTCGGCAGGCAATCCTTGTTCTGCCCGTCAATCAGCACCCGCTGCACATAGAGCTGCAGACTGACCTCACCTTCCCCAAACCCCATCGCCTCGGGATTGTTCTCCGGCACGAACAGCAACGCCGAATACTGCATGGCACCATCCAGCGAATGATGCAGACGCATCATGGGATCCTGGTAATCATGGCTGATCAGCTTGTAGAATTCGTTGTACTGTTCGTCCTTGATCTGCCGCGCGGGTTCACGCCACAGGGCCGTGGTCTGATTGACCTTGTCGTCGTTGACGAGAATTGGAAACGGGACAAAATTCGAATAACGCGTGATGATCTGCTTGATCTCCACTTCGTCCGCAAAGTTGTCCTCGTCGTCCTTCAGATGGATTTCGATCTTCGTGCCACGAGGACAGTCTGCATCGAGCGTTTCGATCGTGTACGACCCCGTCCCGTCGCTCGTCCAGACGATTCCCTTACCGTCCGGATTCGCGGTCCGACTGGTCAGCACAACTTTTTCGGCCGCCATGAACACCGAATAGAAGCCAACGCCAAATCGTCCAATCAGGTTCACGTCGGCGGGCTTGTCGTCGGCAGCTTCCTGCTTGAGCTGTTCCAGAAACGCCGTCGCGCCACTATGAGCGATCGTGCCAATGTTCGCTTCGATCTCTTCCTCGGTCATACCGATTCCAGAATCGGAAATGATCAACAGGCGATCGTCTTTTTTGGTTTCGATCCGGATCTCCAGCGGCTGATCCTTGCCGAAGACATCCTCGCCGGCCGTCTGCTGGAATCGAACTTTCTCCAGCGCGTCGGCCGCATTGGAAATCAACTCGCGGACGAACACATCCTTCGACGTGTAAATCGAATGGATGAGGATATCCAGCAGCTGTTTGATTTCAGCCTTGAATTCGTGCTTGCGAGGTTCCGATGTCTCTGGCATTCCGATTTATCCCTTGCGAATCATGGTTGTCCACGCTGGCGATCACGCTGGCGAATTCACGCTGGCGAATTCACGCTGGCGAATTCACGCGCGATCACGTGGCGGAGGCGAGAACGAGCACATAGCGATGTTCCCAGTCCAATCCGCCTATTTTCGACAAAGGCTTTTCCTCGACAAGCGGGCCACTGCGGCTTTAGCGACTCTCCTGGCGGCCCATTTGCGCAGAATACGGTGGCCACCGGTGACCAATTTGAGCTCAAAGTCCCGCAGTTCGTTGTCCCTTGCGCGCCGCGCGGCGCTGTTGCAGCCGCTCCCGGCAATCCCGTTGTTGGCTGCGCGTCAGCGACGGCCACTCCGCGATTTCCGCCAGCGTCCTTTCGCAGCCCGTGCAGAACGGACCGGTTTCAGAAATGCAGCAGTTTCCCGTACAGGGGGACTCGATCAATTCGAGCCCCTCCGCGTCATTCATTTCAGGCACGGTAAAAGTCGCCTCCTTGCCGACCCCAAATTCCAAAACCAGTTGACGCCGCGCGCCGTTGGCGCACTGTGACGCTGGCGCCGAGTGGCCGTGTCAGCGAAGGCGTCGAAACGGCCGTCGCAACACTCGCAAGCCGCCCAACATCGCCATCAGCAACAGCCACAGCGTGGACGGCTCCGGCACGGCAGCCAGGCGTTCGCCCGTCGAAAAATTCTCCGACAACAACAGGAAGTCCGTGAAGCCCACTTCCCCATCACAATCGAATTCGCCCTGCGACCATGTCGCCTCGCCCGAGCCATAGTTGGCCGAAAGCGTCAGGAAGTCCGGAAACTCAACAACACCGTTGAGGTCCGCGTCACCATTCAGTAACCCGGCATCGGACAGCCACGCTTCCACAACGTCCAGCGAAGCCGTGCCATCCACCACGCTCTGGCAGAGTCGATCAAGTTCATCCAGCGGCGATGGAGACGTCGCCAGTTCAATTTCGTCGATCGCAAAATAGGCCGGGGTGTTCATGCCAAACATGCCAATGTCCGACGAGTTCAAATTGAAGTAGATGCGATCGGCAGCCGCGAGCGGACTAAGATCAACGGCCGTCCATTCCGTCAGGATGTAGTCTTCCGAATTATCTTCGGAACGATAATCGGCCAACATCACGGATACGGATTCATCGAGCGCCGACTCGCCCTGCGATCCGTAAATCGTGAGTTCGAAGAAGTCAGGATCATCTCCCGTCAGACCGCCAAACGATTTGGCAAACGAATCTCCCGTTTGCATCGACAGCGCCCCGTATGTCGTGTTCGTAACTTGAGCAGCGACAACGCCCGCGCCCGACGGGACATCGAACCAGGAGAGCTCGGCCAACTGCGAAATGTCCGTCGGGTCCAACAGGTCCCGGTATCCAAACGCAACCGCGTAGTTGTCATCATTCTCACCAAAACCGCCGCCCGTGATCGCGCTGGTTCCGCTGGTGAAGCCCTCCGTCGTGGTGTCCGTCCGGTTCGAAACCGCGAAGCCCTTCGAGAGCCCAAAACTGCCGGCATGATTCAGGAAACTAACGCCACCACTTTCAAACGTGCCAATATGGACCATTCCGCCAAAGCCGTCCGGAAACGACTCGCTATTCTCCGTGGGTCCTGCAAACGTCGATTCCGACGCCAGCTCGATATCAGCAAAGTCCACGACCTGTGCCGCCGCCAACGGGCAACCGACCGCCAACATGAAACCTACAAGCAACACTTCAGGCAGTACATTAATTCGGGACTCGCGCATGCGATTCTCCAGGAAAGTACCGGCGCAGACCGAGCGCAAGCTGCCCGCTACATGCAGGGCAAACCGAGGTCCGGATGCGGCGCGATGGTGTGATCTAAATTTGAATGACAGAGTCAAATCACAAGCGAACGAAGCATTCCGTCCCTGGCGGAATCGCAACTTAAATGTGCTGGTAGGTCTTCTGACTCCTGCGAAACATGAGAACTCGCCTTCTCGCCATGGGCGAACCCACAGCAATGGCATCAGAATTGAGCCTCACCAAATCCGGGTCACGAAAGAACCCGAAATCTCACAGTCACAGCGGCGGGGACCGTTTCGGGTTTGCACCGAATTCCCTGTTTGCCTGACGATCGAGAACCGACAGGCCACCAACACACGCTTGAGGTTCGGATCTTATGCCGGTGTTGGCATTTGTCAAGGATCAGAAAAGCGAGAATCAAGCCGCAAGAATTTCTGAGCGCCGTTTGCAACGCAAGTCAGTTTGCTATCGAAGCCAACTGAATCGCCAACTCCACGGCGCGAATGAAACTCGACTCACTGGCTTTTCCCTGCCACGCGATATCCAACGCCGTGCCGTGATCGACGGACGTGCGCACAATGGGCAATCCCAACGTCACGTTGACCGCCGTGTCGAACGCCAAAGCCTTCAGCGGAATCAGACCCTGATCGTGATACATGCAAACGTAGCAATCCGTCGTCGAACGATACTGCGGCAGAAAGGCCGTATCCGGCGGGAGAGGTCCAATCACGTCTATTCCCCGCGCGCGAGCGGCGTCGACTGCGGGCTGAATCGTCTCCTCTTCCTCACGATTGCCAAACAAGCCGCCCTCGCCAGCATGCGGGTTCAGACCACACACGACCAGCCGAACGTCGCGACCTCGCATCCGCCGCATCGCTTCATGACTGAGCTCGATCGCGTCAAGGATGCCGTCAGTTGTGAGCAAACCGGATACCTGTTGAAGGCCGACATGAGCCGTCACGACACTACAGGTAATTTCTTCACTGGTGAGCATCATCAGATGCCGCGGTACCTGAGTCCGATCCGCAAGGATTTCGGTATGACCAGGAAACGGGACCCCGGCCGCATGTAAGGCTTCCTTGTGAATCGGTCCCGTGACCACCGCCGATACTTCGCCAGACATCGCCAGCTCGATTGCCTTCTCAATGTAAGCAAACGAGGCTTGTCCCGTCCTGGCATTCACGATGCCGGGTTGCACGTCGGCATCCGAGAGCATGCCAAAATCAAGGATCGTTGGACCCGGAATATCGTCGCCGCTCAAATCGGAAACTGCGACCACGTGCGGCAACGGCAAGCCAAGTTGATCCGCAACGCGCTGGAATACAGAAGCATCGCCCAACAGCAGCGGACGACACTGGTCGGTCACCGACGAAGTCGCCGCCAACTTCAGCGATAGCTCGGGCCCGACGCCCGCCGGATCGCCACTAGTGATCGCCACGAGCGGAGACAGGTTCGAATTTGTTTTTCCGTTTGGCATCTCTCGCTCAGTTCCCTCGTTGTCGCGTTGCTTCTGCCTTGCCCCTCGTGAGCGACAGGCGCTAGCCCTTAGGTTTAGCCCAATGGCACTCAATTTATGATTCCATGCGCGTTCTGCATTCAGCGGTCACGGTTTAAACATCGAGCGGAATCGCAAGCTCTTGAAGGTTTGTACTCTGCCCCGTCGCGGAGCGACTATTGGGATGGTATTTGATTCTATTCCTGGGACTGAAGTCCCAGGCTATCGGATGTCGTCGCTCCGCGACTGAAGAAAAGATCACCCTCCAAGCTAAAGAGAGTGCCATTCGGCTAGCGCCTTACGCTCACAAACCGGCACTCCCTACCACCTACTCGCTACTCGCTACTCGCTACTCGCCCCAATGTGGCACCCCGGCAACACCCTCCAGTACTGGCCTCGCATTCCGAGAAGACTCATGGCCGAACCAAACACACAAATATGGCCAACAGAACCGAACAACGTTAAGCCCGCGTAACGCCCGATATGGGGCCTCCCATGCGGTATCTGCCTCTGGTTCGGAACGCGACGATTACGCAACTCAACATAACCGATTGTCAGATGATAATTTGATTGAGCTTCAGCATTCGGAGCATTATCCTGAATAGCTCGCGAGGCAACGCCCACGACACCACCGTGGTCCAATGTGCGAAACACCTTGCAGAATCAACAGGAATCGGAATCAGGTTTGTCAGCTCCGCCGCGTATTCTCGCAGCGCCAGGTTTTCACCGTAACCTGCCCGGCTGTTTTATCCGTCGTTGTCAAAGGACAGCTCATGTTTGTTCGTACCACTGCATCGCAACGCACCGTGAATCTCTTTCGTAGCGCGTTTTGCCAACGTTTCGTGGCGAGCTCCCTGGCGTTGATGTTGCTTTTTGGCATCACCGCTGCAAGCTCCGCGACAACGACGACTGTCTACGAGCAGCAATCTCGCACGATTGGTAATCCTGCCACAGGGTCCATCTCCTTCGCCTCGACCGTTTCCGACGATCCGCTGGAACCCCGAGCCAAGGCGTTCGACAATTTTACGCTCGATAGCAGCGTCACGATCAGCGAACTCACGTGGCGCGGAGCGTACAACAACGAATTCAATCCCAACTCCGCTTTCCGCGGAGAAATCGACTTTGACATCTACATCTACGGGAACCTGGGCAACAACTCGCCCGACCTGAATAACGTGCTGTTTTCCACGTCGCTGGACAGCGGACTTTCCGGGATCGACGACGGAACGCAGGTTGATACGACCGTACTTCCCAACGCCCTACAGCAGGCTGGTGGAGTTGTGGCCGACTATTCAGCCGCCCTACCGGCGGTAGAGCTGTCCGCGGGAACCTACTGGCTTTCGATTGTCGGTAGCCAAACGCTCCCCAGTCCGCACCCGGATTCGTTTCCCACCAATCCCGATCGACACTTTGACCCAACATGGTCGTGGGTCACTGCAACCAGCGGTGACAATCTGGCTTATCAATTTGATGCCCAGTTCGACCCCTTCGAGCCCGGATTTCGATTCAATGGCGGTTGCCCGGGCCGCTGCGATATGACGTTCTCGTTGATCGCCACCACCCAGGACAGCGGCGTGGTGGGGGACTTTAATGAAGACAGTCAACTCACTACCGCCGACATTGACCTCTTGGCGGCGGCCGTTCGATCCGGTTCCAGCGATACCGATTTCGACGTAACGGGCGACGGGAACGTTAACTCCAGTGACTACGATTTCTGGATTGATTCGATCTACGGCACGCTGGCTGGTGACTCCACCCTGAATCGCGAAGTCGACTTCAATGACTTCCTGCCACTCGCGGACAAATTCGGAGGCGCCGGCGGGTGGGCCGATGGCGATTACGACGGCGACGGGCAGGTCCTGTTTAATGACTTTGTCGCATTGGCTCAGAACTTTGGACTCAATGCTCCTGCCGGCTCCGGCGAGCCAGAAGACGACCTGCTGGTTGCGGCTGCCGCACACGTTAGAGGTTCTGGCGTTAGCGCCATGTCCGTCCCCGAGCCATCCAGCAACTTCGGCGTACTGCTGTTTCTTGCCATCGCAGCAGCTCAGATTCGTAAACGCCTGAACTAATCGCGTCTGAACTAATCGCGTCTGACTTAATCGCGTCTGACCTGTTCGAGACTGACCTGTTCGCGTCTGACCTGTTCGAGACTTAACCGTCCGCGTTTGGATCGCCCAGGAAGACCACGCGTCTCTTGGGAGTCACGCATGCTTCGTTGCACCTGGTGCATCGATGCTTCTTTCTATGCGGCCCAGTCGTGGGCGAAACTGCCGTGCCGATGGCGAGTGCCACGCCTGCCTCTTCGCTTTTCAATGTCGTGTCGTACGCCGCCGGCACCCATGCGCCCGCAGCCAAAACAACACCAGTGAGGGGAGGCGATTAACAAGAACTACCCAAACCGTCCAAGCTGCTTAGCATCCCGACTGAAACGAAAAAAACAGTTGTTTGGATTAGGAGAATATTGCCGAATTGAGTTGACCTACCTGTCGTAGCCGTTAAGTTATGGGAATCTAGGTAAGGTTATTGCCAGCAATTCAATTTTTTCAACTTTGAGGCATGTCTAATGAGCCGAACAACCACACTCAAATCACTCTTTTTCGTTCTGTGCGCATCGATCGCCGTTGCCGCGTTGCCTAATCAACCCAGAATTGACACACCGGACCCCGGTTTCGACTTTGGTCCTTTCTCGACGGTCGACACAACGGCCATTCCGCAGCCCGATATCCTTCGAGCTACCGCTTACGACAATTTCACGATTGACGCTGACTACATCCTGTCGGGCATCACGTGGTCGGGCATCTACGAAACCGTATTGCCTGCATCTCCTTCGGATACTGACTTCATCATCAACATCTTCGGCGACCTCGCCGGTGTACCTGATGTCGACGCCGGCACACTGTACTCGTGGACCATCGAAGGTGGCGTCGCAGGCGTTTCTGACGGTGATGTTATGTCGGCCGCCAATGGCCTTTTCTCACCTGTAACCGCGACTTCGCTCGGCGACGGCCCCGGCTACGACTACATGGCCAACATCGACGCAACGTTGTCCGCAGACACCTACTGGGTGTCGATCGTTGCTGACCAGCGTTTCTCGAACACGGTCGACCTCGACCCCGAGTGGCAGTGGATGCAGGGCGACGGTCCGGATGACGGTTTCTACGCTTTCGACGCTCAGCTGGATCCCATGGGAACGCCTGAGAGCGGACTCTTTAGCGCCGGCAAAGACCTTGCATTCGAACTCAAGGGCACCCTCGTCCCTGAGCCTGCAAGTGCACTGCTTGGACTGATGGGCTTCATGGCTCTGGGCATGCTTCGCAAGCGTCGCTAGGCCAAGCGTTTGAACGCGAAAAAGTGCTCCTTCGTGGCGAATTTAGCCACAAGGAGCGCGAAATACCGGCGGGTAGAAACGCACCGAGCAATGAAGGATCAAATGCAGCGTAGCCGCGTCAACGTGCCTGGATTGCTGCTGCTAATTGCGGTTACAACACTGCTACCAACATTGACAGCCTGTGGTCGACAACGATCACAGGCTGTTTCTGTTAGCGGTGGCTCAAATCAGAAGGCCAGTGCAGCCACGGATCAACCGTCAGCCGCCAAGGGCACAGAAGGCTCGGCCGAAGATCCCGCTCAACCTGGATCTGACAGGGACAACAACGAACCTGGAAGCAAGAACGCCCAGGACCATGAAACACGCGATAACGACTCCGCCACAGAAGTCGCCCAGCTCGCGAAGCCAAAACGTGTTCGTATTCCATCGCCCTCCACCGAAATCCTGAAACGGGCGATCGGCTGTACTGTACGACTGCGAGGCATCGATTTTGACGGCTCCGGCATCGTCGTCGGCCGCCTCCATGAAGACGCGTATATCCTCACCGTCGAACATGGCACCCGTGAGAAGATCCTCACCGTCGAATTCTTCTCGATCCTCTCCATGAAGGACCCCGTCTTCACCGCCACCGAAAACACGATTGTTTCAAAAGATAAACGCACCGACTTGGCGATACTGAAGGTAGCCGTCCCAAAAGATCTCGAAATTGAGTTGTGCTTGCCGCCGAACAAAGCCGATTTCAACAACCAACCCGACTATGCGTACTCTTCCGGTTGTAGCGAAGGTAGAATCCCGACCGTCCTCCGCGAAAGAATCACCGGCAGCAGGCGAATCAAAGTTGCGGGTACCAGCAAGAATGCAAGGATGTGGGTCACGGAAAGCCCTCAATCTGGGGGAAGATCTGGCGGCCCCTTGATTAACGATAAAGGATCTTTACTGGGAGTAGCCTTAGGCAAGAGTGGTAAGTCGGGGTACTATTGCCATTTAGAGGAGATTTCCCAATATTTGATTGACAGACTTCCCCGATCGCTGGTAACATGGGGCGAGTCAGGCATTAAGTGATTGGCACCAACGCCGTTTGGAATAGTGATTCTGGTACAACAATGAAAATCGCAGCAACTGTCACACTCTTCGTAGCCGCCCTATTTATCGCTGATGGCATGTACACCGGCGTATCCGTTGGCGACACCATCAAATCCGACTTCCTCAATCTGGAAGCGCCTGAAGCAGCACCCGCTGTAGAAGCCGCTGATGACGCTGAAGAGCAAGTCATCGAAGATTGGATGGACACAATTCGTCGACGTCGAACACGTCGTCAGTCGCGATTCTGCTAGTCGCAGGCCGGCCAAACAATACATTGTAGAAGGACGGGGATTGTTGACCCGTCCTTTTGCATGCGCATTCTGAAAGCTACCTTGCAGCTAGGTGACAAGCTGCGCGAACCTCGATTCGCACCTCTCACCGCTCGATTTAGAAATCTATGGTTGCGGTACGGGCCTTGGCCTGCGGACTCATGCTGCCCACGGCTGATGCCCACGGCTGATGCCCACGGCTGATGCCCACGGCTGATGCCCACGGCTGATGCCCACGGCTGCGGACAGGTAGAACCCTCCACACCCCTATCATCGCTCCATGCGTCAGAGCGCTGCTCGCAGCGCTGAAAGAACGGCTCGGGTGAGACAGGAGCAGGTAGGATAAGAGAACTCCCTCCGTCGTCCGTGCACCCCACACTCGGATCATCCGAGTACCAACAGAAGTGACGAAGCCCATCAGCCGGGCGACGGCGACACCCCATCCCACCGAGTGAACAAAGTACCGTGGTCGAACACATCCGGAAGACTTCCGAAACGCTCATCCTGATCCTGGTCGTTCTGTCACCATGGGCATTCGGCTGCATCCATCCGTACTTTCGATACATCCTCACCGCCGGCATCTGCTTCCTGCTGGCGATGTGGGCCGTCGAACTGATCGTCGCCCCACGCGACAAACTGGTAACCCGCTTTCAGGTTCCACTACTGGGACTCGTTGGCATCGCTCTCTTGCAGATCCTGCCACTGGGACCTGTCGCCGATCTACTTTCGCCCAACGCCGCCGCCTGGAAACAGGCCATGCTGCCGGAACAGATCGAGCAACTGGCTGATGGCTCAACCGCCACCGTACCGGCGCTAACCGCCCGCGATCGCGTCAGTCTCTATCCCGCGGAATCACTCAAGCGAACGTATTGGCTGGTGCTCATGGCGCTGCTCTTCACCCGAGTACAAGACCTGGCATCTCCCGATACACTCCGCCGACTCTGCTACGTATGCCTGATCAACGGCAGCATCCTGGCGTACTTCTCCGTCATCCAGGCATTCACCTCGGACACCGGTAAGATCTACTGGACGTTTCAGTCGATGGGGGCCGCCTTTGGACCCTTCATCAACCGCAACCACTTTGCCTTCTACACGAACATCTGCTTCGGCCTTTCGCTGGGCCTGATTGGTTCCCGACAGATGGGCAAGTACACACGGTTCAGTTTTGAAAACGTTATCGATAGCCTGAAAGACTCCGTCTCCCTGTGGATGGCCAGCGTACTGGTCTTCATGCTGGGTGCCGTCATCCTCTGTTCATCCCGAAGTGGCCTGATCAGCCTGATCGGCAGCTCGCTGATTACAGCGATGTTTATCGCGGCCACCGGCACGTTTCAACAAGGTTGGAAATGGTTCCTGCTGGCCGCCGGCATTTTTGGCGTCGCAGCCGGCGTGCAGATGTGGCTGGGCTTCGACTTTGTGGACTCACGCTACGCGAGCACCCTGGACAATCGCACCGAGCTGTGGGTGCCGCTGCTGCAACTGGTTTCCGAGTTTCCCGTGATCGGCAGCGGCCTGGGAACCCTGCCGCACGTCGAACCCTCCACTCGCCCGATCATTGGCGCTCGTGACTACTACCTGGAGTACGCTCACAACGAGTACCTGCAACTCGCCATCGAGATGGGCATCACGGGACTGTTGATGGCCTGTTCGCTGGTCTTCCTGCTAACCTCCAAGATTGCGAAACGCATCAAGAAGTCACGCCACAACGCCTGGCTGTACGTCGGGCTGCTGTTCTCGCTGTCTTCCATATCCCTTCATAGCTTCACCGAATTCGGTCTGGCCATCCCCGCCATCGCCTTCCTCGCCGCCATCGTCATGGGACACATTGCCGGCGTGGGACGCGTCAAACCGGAACGGACCGGCGACGCTTCCATGAGTGGCCAGATTTCGTCGCGAGTCGCGGCCGTCGCCATTCTCGTGGTCGCCTTCATCACCGTTCAGGATGCCCGACGCAATGACCTGGCCGAGCGATCACTGTTGCAGGCCCAGCGAGCTTACAACGAAGGCCGCACGTCCGACGAGCTACAACATTTCTCAACGGCGCTGGCTTACACACCCACCAATATCGAACTGCTGCTGGACGACGTGCTGCTGCAGTTTGACGGTCCGCAAGAAACCAACAAACAGCTTGAAGATGGCGAACAGCTAGAAAACGGCGATGCCGGCCTGGATTTCGCTGACGGTCAGGACACGGCGGCACTGGCGACATCCGACTCCACGGACTTTGACGCCACCGATTTTGACAGTGCTAACTCGTCAGCCAACAATCTCGACGACCAGTCCCAGCAGACGAAAGAACGAACGGCGATATCGGACGCTCCAACCATCGCCGCCGACCTGGACGTCGAAACACTTTCACGCGTTCAACAGATGCTGATCAACGCCCGCGAACTCTGCCCCGTCTCCGGCGACCCCCATTTTCTGCTGGGCCGACACAACGCAACCTTCACGCTGGCGGACGACGAGCTGACGTATTTCACACGCGCTCTGCAGACGCGTCCGACGGATCCCACGCTGGCCTACATCGCCGGGCTGGCCAACCTGGAACGTGGCGAACAGGAAACGACGCTACGCCTGTGGCGACAATCCATGACCCTGTCTCGTAAACACGTGATCGAGATCATGCAGAAAGTGGCCGAAACGTGGAGTGTCGAGCTGGCGGAAACCGATTCGGCGATGGCCTTGTTCGATCAACTGCTGCCACAACAGAGTGCCGGTGTACTCGCCTCGGTCGCGGACTGGTACGAGCGAAATATTGCCAAACCAGCCGCAACCGAAAACGCCGCAACGGAAGATACCGCAACCGATTCTCCGCAGCCGAACACAAATCCAGGCTCGGTACCGAGCACAACATCCGATGCAAATGGGGATACGCCCCCAGATGCTGACCGCGTGGCCAACGTCGACCAACCGGCGGCGGAGGACGAAAGCGTGGCGGCACAACTTCGACGTCGAGCACTCGCGACGGACGAGTTGACCAACGCCAACACAGGGCAGCTGCATTACCTCCGCGCAACGTTGCACATTGCGTTAAAGGATGAACTGGAAGCAATCAAATCCCTAAAGAATGCGGTCCGTTATGAACCGAAAGTCATAGGCTGGCGACTCCAGCTCGCGGCGCTGTTGGGCAAGCAGCAGGACTTCGACAACGCCCACCGCCACGTCAAGCGCGTCTTGCGTTCGCACCCCAACAACGGCCCCGCAAAACGCCTACAACGCGAACTACTGCTCGAGCAATCGAAGTAGGATCGGCGGGGGCGAGCAGCGAGGGGCGAGGGGCGAGGGGCGAGGGGCGAGGGGCGAGGGGCGAGCGACGAGGGGCGAGGGGCGAGCGACGAGGGGCGAGGGGCGAGCGACGAGGGGCGAGGGGCGAGCGACGAGGGGCGAGGGGCGAGGGGCGAGCGACGAGCAACGAGAGGCTAGTAGCGAGCATCGAGTCGTCGCATCCGGCTCTCTCGTAGGATGGACATTCCTTCCTGTCTGTCATCATCCGGCGCTTCAACGGTCAGATCTGGAGTGATTGGCGCTCGCTTCTCGTCACTCGCCGCTCCCCGCTCCCCGCCTCGTGAGCGACAGGGCGAGCTAGCCGTCGGTCCAGCCGGCGTTCTCCCAACCCTCACAATCCACACACTCAAACGTCACATTGCACAGCACACGTTCGGCCAACCGGCGGTGCACCACCACCCCATGAAACCGGCGGCTAGGACCTCGCCGCTCACCAACCCACGCTGTCCTCGTCGCTCGCCCCTCGTCGCTCGTTCCTCGCTGCTCGTTCCTCGCTGCTCGTCCCTCGTCCCTCGTCCCTCGTCCCTCGTCCCTCGTCCCTCCCCAAAAACCCCCACCAACCGCGCAAACCAACACACCCAAACCCGTCAAAACATGCCAACCCGCTACCACCGCCAATCTCCCGCAACGTAATGAGAGAGAATGGTTAACAGATTGAGCCATCGGCTTGCTGCGTATGTAACCCTAGATAAACTGAAAACATCGAAAAGTTTACGGATGCGTAATCCCTTAGCGCATCCCACGGGGACGGAGTCCGCGCCGACGTGCAAAAGAGCCGCGTTTTTCGGTCCAAACGGGCCACTTTGACCCAGATGGTCGTTAACGCATCGAATCGGATCGGCGTATCAAAATCATGGCCCTATCAAGTGTCATTCGTTACAACTCAGCCCTAAAGGTTGAAACGCTGGGGCAAACCGGCAGCTAGAACGCGGGTTACTTCGGTATGATCCGAAGTTCGTCCATCCCAGAGTGTTGTGCTTAGGCTACATTCCTTTGGGTCGAGCCGTACAATAACCTGCTCCGCCGCCGAAGTTCGGACTCTGACAACAGTCCGCTCGCAACGTTCAACCGAACTCTCTCCACGGTTCCAAACATGATCAGCAACAACGAATTCGACGATTGGGGACAGTCCGCGCCTGCCGACGAAAACGGCGATCCCAACGGAGGCGGTGTCGACCTGATGCAGGTCGCCATGCGCCGCAAGGGATTGATCGCGCTGGGTGTGTTTGTGGGCATCTGCCTTGGGCTGCTGTACTACGCCCGAGCCACCCCGATCTACGAATCGGTGGCACTGCTGTCGGTCGTGGATAAAGCGCCACCCATGACAACCGCGGGCCGTTTGGAAGACGCGTTTGTCACGACGACCAAGGCGGAAGATCATGCAATCCGAATTCGTACACCACGCATCATTAATGATGCACTGGATATTGGTGGCGGTGAACTGCGAGATGCAACCTCACTCAACTCCGAAGAGAATCCAGTTGAAGTCGTCTACGAAGGTCTGACGGTCCAACCGATTCAGGACGGGTCTGAAGTCCTCACGCTGTCCTACCGTGGCACGAACCCGGAAGACTGCGCCACCGTGCTGGACAACATACTGCAGGCCTACGACAACTTCATCAGCCAGGGCAAGGAGGACGTTGGCGAACAGATCAAACTTTGGCTGGCCGAAGCCAATGACGAAATCAAGACCGAACTGGAGTTGCGTACCAGAGAACATGCCGAATGGAAGCAAACATCCAAGCTGGACATGCTGGATGAAGACGGCACAAACAGCTACCAACAGCGTCAACTGCAGATCGAACAGAAACTACAGGATGAACGCTGGGCCTTGGAAGACTTGCTGGTTCAGTTCGACCTGATCGGAACGGGCGTCGAACTGGGGACGGACCCTCGAGCATTAATGATGCTGGCCCAACAGAACACCCCGACGCAAACCTATGGCGAGCGGACGCTTGAGGTTGAACGCGCACGTGGTGAGATCCAAAAACAGCTCCGCAGCGAGGACCGCGCCCTACCGCTTCGCTTCCGCGACGAAGAACTTTCCCAGCGATACGGGGAAGACCATCCTCTCCGCAAGGCACTTCGCGAACAGATCGCCATCGCCGATGAAATATACAAGCAGGATACGGACGCCGTCGGCAATCTCGCTCTTACCGATGAGGTCAAACGGGCGACCGACAAGCTGAACCAGTATGTTGAATACCTGAAGGCAGAAATCGAAGCCACGAGGCGATCCATCGAAGGCCTCAATGCCGACTACCAGAAACAGCAAAAGCTGGCCCGCGAGATCGCTGTCGACGCCGCCAAGAATCGCAACGACCTCGACGAGATTCAACGCCTGAAAGACGAATACAGCGTCTTGATGGAAAAAGTCGCCCAAGCCAACATGCTGGACGCCTACGGCAGTGACGAAACGGTCGCCGAACGGCTGCAGGATCCTGCCCCCGGCGAAAAGGTCGAGCCTGGCCTCGCCAAGTCCCTGGCGGCCGGAGTGATGCTGGGCTTCCTGGCTGGTTTCGGACTGGGCTACCTGGTGGAAATGTTCGACAAGACGTTCCGCAGCCCGCAGGAAGTCAGCAAGCTGCTGCAGCTTCCCATGGTCGGTCATATTCCAGAGATCGAGTCCGAGGCGCCGGAAGGCTCCAAGCTGTCCGACGTGTTGGTCGCGGCCCATACGCCCAAATCGCCCGTCGCCGAAAACTTCCGCGCCATCCGTACCGCCCTGTACTTCAGCACGGCCGGTCAGCAGTCACGCCTGATTCAAATGACCAGCCCGGTGCCGGGTGATGGTAAATCAACGATCACGGCCAACATCGCCGTCACGATCGCCCAGTCCAACAAGAGCGTCCTGCTGCTGGATGCTGACTTCCGTCGCCCCACGCAACACAAACTATTTGGACTGAACAACAACGTGGGACTGGCCTCGGCCGTTGCCGGTGACATCGATCCGGCCGACGCAATTCAGGTCAGCGAAGTTCCCAACCTCAGCGTCATGGCTTGCGGCCAGCGACCCCACAACCCGTCCGAGCTGTTGACCTCACCACGCTTCGCCGAACTGCTGGATCACCTGAAAGAACAGTACGACTTCGTCCTGATTGATACGCCGCCCGTTCTGGCTGTCACCGACCCGGGCATCGTGTCCGCTCGTGTGGACGGCGTCATCATGGCACTGCGTATTCGCAAGAACGGCCGACCGAACGCCATGCGAGCCCGTAAGATCCTGATGGATCTGGAAGCAAACATGCTGGGCATCGTGGTCAACGGCATCGACCACCGCACCGGATCGTACGGCTACTACAGCAGCTACCGCCGCGGCTACGGCTACAACTACGCTTACAAGTACGGCTACGGCCAGGACCAGACCGAAAAGGAACTCGGCAAGTACTTCGAAGAGCCGGTTGAAGCAGAAGCAACGAGAGAGCTAGAAGCGAGAAGCTAGATCAGCCAACGAGCGTTAGCTCACGATTCCACACGGCGCCAGAATCCACTCCGCCCGTCAAACTCGACACTCGACACTCGACACTCGACACTCGACACTCGACACTCGTCACTCGTCACTCGCGTCTGCCAACTTCCTCCCCATGAAAACCTTCGTAGCAGGTCATCGCGGTATGGTTGGATCCGCAGTTGTTCGCCGACTGCAATCCACCACCGAAATCGTCACACGGTCGCGCAGCGAGCTGGACCTCTGTGACCAGGCCGCGGTCGAGCAGTTCTTCGCCGATGAGCGGCCCGATGTGGTGATCTTCTGTGCAGCCAAGGTCGGCGGCATCCATGCCAACAACACCTATCCGGCCGATTTCATCTACCAGAACCTGACGATGGCAACCAACGCCATCCACAGCGCGTATCAAAACAAGGTTGGGCGGTTCCTGTTCCTTGGCAGTACTTGCATCTACCCGCGTGAAGCCCCGCAGCCGATGCCGGAATCCTGCCTGTTGTCATCACCATTGGAATCAACCAACGAGGCCTACGCATTGGCGAAGATCGCCGGCCTGAAGCTTTGCGAGTATTACCGTCAGCAGTACGGCGCGATGTTCCACTCGGCGATGCCCACAAATTTGTACGGCCCCGGTGACAACTATCACCCAGAAAACTCACACGTCCTACCAGCCCTGATCCGCCGCTTTCATGAAGCCAAGCAGCAATCACTGCCCGAAGTCACCATGTGGGGCACGGGGACGCCGCGACGCGAATTCCTGCACGTGGACGACCTGGCCGACGCGATCGTCCACCTACTGGAACTGGATGATCCACCGAACTGGGTCAACGTTGGCACGGGGAAAGATATCTCGATCCGCGAGCTGGCCGAGCTGGTGGCCCAGATCGTGGGCTATGAAGGCGTCATTACCAACGACACAACCAAACCCGACGGCACGCCCGTCAAGCGCACCGACACAACGCTCATCAACAACACCGGTTGGCAACCCAAGACCGGCCTCCGCGAGGGTATCGAAGCGACTTATGAGAGTTTCAAGTCGTCAGTAGGCAGTCTTGAGTAGCGGCGAGACTCTAGCAACGAGCATCGAGTTAAGTGCGGTTTTAGCAACTTGAAGTTTGGCAACGATCTGCCCGGTTGTCGGCAACCTTGTATCAGCGATTCGCGAAACTCGCCGACTGGGGTTTCCGCGACCAAATCACTCGAAGCGGACTTTCGATTCCTTCCAACATCGCTGAAGGATACGAACGCGACTCCGATAAAGAAATCGCCCGCTTTCTGACGATCGCGAAGGGATCTGCAGGGGAACTGGTCACTCAGCTCTACATTGGAATCGAAGCCGAATACATCGAGAAACAAGATGCTCTCGAATGGATCGATGAAACGAAACAGATCGCAAAAATGATTGGTAGCCTAATACGCCACCACCGCACCAAGACAGACTAACTCGTCACTCGTCACTCGAAACTCGCTGACTATTCAAATGAAAAAAGCCCTTATCACCGGAATCACTGGCCAGGACGGCTCCTACCTTGCCGAACTGTTGCTAGCGAAGGGCTACGAAGTACACGGTATGGTCCGACGGAGCAGTACCTTCGGCACGGAACGCATTGATCACATCTATCGCGATCCCCACCTGCCGGACACGCACCTGGTACTGCACTACGGCGATCTGACGGACGGCCTTGGGGTCACCAACCTGATTCTGGATGTCGAGCCCGACGAGATCTACAACCTGGGCGCACAAAGCCACGTTCGCGTTTCGTTCGACCAACCGGTCTATACGCTGATGTCCGACGGCGTGGGAGCATTGAACATTCTGGAAGCCGCCCGGCAACTGAACAAACGAAAAGAAACCCGCGTCTACCAGGCCAGCAGTAGCGAGATGTTCGGCAAGGTCCTGGAAACGCCGCAAACTGAAACGACGCCCTTCAATCCACAAAGCCCCTATGCCTGTGCGAAGGTCTACGCCTTCCACCAGACGGTGAACCATCGTCGCAGTTACGACATGTTCGCGACCAACGGCATCCTGTTCAATCACGAATCGGAACGCCGCGGCGAGACGTTCGTGACTCGCAAGATTACTCGAGCTGCCACACGCATCAAGCTTGGCCTGCAGGAAAAGCTGTACCTTGGGAATCTCGACGCGAAACGCGACTGGGGGTACGCAAAGGATTATGTCGAAGCCATGTGGCTAATGTTACAGCAGGACCAGCCGGATGATTATGTCATTGCGACTGGCGAGACCCACACGATTCGCGAGTTCCTGGATCTGTCATTCGGTCATCTGGACTTGGACTGGAATGATTACGTTGAAATCGATCCTCGCTATTTCCGTCCGGCAGAAGTCGACCTACTGCTGGGCGACGCGAGCAAAGCCCGCGAGCAGCTGGGCTGGGAACCCATGACGGACCTGAATGAGTTGGCCCGCATTATGGTCGAACACGACCTGGAACTGGCACAGAACGAACTGTTGCGAGAAGCAAACTCGGCCTCATGAGCGACAGTACGCCAGCCGTCGGATTCACCCTGTACGTGAATCCGTCACACGCTTAACGCAGCCAACTCTTATACCAACATACACAGACACCCAGCGTTAACCTTTGCCAACACCGACGTTGTCACTATCGCTAAACCCCCTTCATTCAACCCAATCTTAACGCCAGTTTTGCAATCAAAAATGACGATTTGCGAGACACCGCAACACCACCTGATAGACTGACTGAAGTACCCCCAGAAGCACACTAGCGTCCCACTCGATTCGCCTCGATGTCACTCCTCCTACTCACCTTCGCCCTATCGTTCCTTGTCTGCGTGTTGCTAACGCCGCTGGTCCGTGACCATGCGCGCAAACGTGGTATTCTGGACGTACCCGATCGCGAGCGGAAACTTCACGCGAAGGAAACGCCACTTGGTGGCGGTTTTGCCGTATTCATTTCCGCGTTGATGGCGACCGCGGGAGTATTTCTGGGGGCTCGCCTGATAACGGACGAGATTCCCATCCAACCATTCGTCATTCCATTGATGTTTGCATCACTGGTGATACTTGGCGTCGGTCTCGCGTTCGACGTCCTGAAGATTCGTATTCGACAAAAGCTGCTGGGGCAATGCGTCGCGATCGCAATCCTGATCGCCTCAGGCATCCACTTCGACGAAATCAGTGTCTTTGGTCGCGACGTATCACTCGGCCTGCTCGCGATTCCATTGACGGCGATGTGGCTGCTTTTCGCAATCAACTCGCTGAACCTCCTGGACGGTGCGGATGGTTTCGCCAGCACGATCGGAATCGTCATTTGCCTTACCCTGGCGGCGATGTCATGGCACATGGGCAACTACACAGGAATGGTCATCGCGGCCTCCATGGCCGGCGCATTAGCTGGCTTCCTGATCTTCAACTTCCCCCCATCGTCCATCTTCCTTGGGGACAGCGGCAGTATGCTGATCGGCTTGATCGTGGGCGTGCTGGCCATGCAGTCCAATGTCAAGAGTGCCGCAACCTACGCATTGGCAACCCCCGTAGCATTGCTGGCCATTCCCCTTTTCGATTCACTGGCGGCCATCGCCCGCCGCGGACTTACAGGTCGGCCGTTGGCTGCCGGCGACCGAGCACACATTCACCATGCAATGATGCGCCGCGGTTTCGGACCACGGCGATTAGTCTTCGGTGCCGTCGCACTAAGCATCATTCCCGCCGTAGGCGCGTTCTTCAGCATCTGGTTTTCCGATGAACGCTACGCGTGGGGTAGCTTGGCCCTATTGGGCATACTACTGGTTGGCGGCCGCCTGTTCGGCTTCAACGAACTGCAACTGATTACCAACAGGTCTGTGGCATTCTTCGAGTCGCTTGTGTATCGAACGACAGGCATGTCTGCGAACGAAAAACGTGTTGGACTACTCGACTCAAAGCACTGTGAACGATTGTGGCAGCAACTCACAGGTTTTGCAGACGAGCATAAACTGACCCGAGTCCAATTCGACTTAAAAGGAAGTTGGATGGACGATGGCCGCGATGTACTTTGGGAACATACCAGCCGTGAGAACCGCGGTGACAACTGGCAAGTTTCAGTTCCCGTCTTCGCCAAGGGCCGCTCATTCGGTCGGGTCCAATTGACAGGTGGGATGGAGGGAAATTCCGGTCAGCACATCATGGGACCAATGGGCGAACTGCTTGATTCGATCGGACCGCTGATTGATCAACTTGTGAACGATGCCGCCAGCCAAGGTGTCGCTATGCAGCAGGGCGTGGCCGAACGTGTACTATTCATCAACAGATCATACTGGCCCGACGTCGAGGCAACAGGACAACTGCTAACCGAGTTGTGTGAGGATCTATCGACCCAAGGATTTGCAGTAAGCGTTCTCGCGGGACAACCCAATCACGTAACAGACACTTCTCAATCGTTTTACCGAAGCGGCATGCAACGCCGAAATGGCGTAGATATCTATCGGGTACGCCACACAAGATTCTCGAAATCGTCAATGCTTGGTAAAGCCCTGAACCTTATGAGCTTCACCTTGGCGGCAACATGGCAATCTTTCTCAATTCCGAGGCACGAAATCGTAGTTGTTGAGAGCGACCCCTTCCTACTCGCAATACTCGGAGGATGGATCAAGCGATGGCGATCGGGGCGTTTGGTAATGTATGTTCAAGACATTTACCCGGACATTGCTGTCCAAATCGGCAAAATAAACGAAAAGAGCTTTCTGACGCGAATTGTCCGAAGCTTGATAGCAAAAGCACACGCGCGCGCCGACGATGTCATAGTTTTAAGCAAGTGCATGAAAACGCGACTCATCACCAATGGCGTCGCCAGCAATAAAATCCACATCATACCAAACTGGGTAGATACAACAAAAATATATCCCGTTAAGACCAACAACACATTCAGGCAACGCCATAGCCTTCACGACAAATTTGTAGTAATGCACAGTGGAAACATGGGGCTAACCCAACAACTCCACAGCCTTCTAACGGTAGCGGAACAGCTTAGGCATCGCGATGACATCACATTCACCTTGATCGGCGACGGTGTAATGCGACAAAACCTAGAGACGACGATTAACGCCAAACACCTCGACAACGTCCAACTACTACCTTACCAGCCCCGCGAATCCCTTGCCGAAACGCTAAGCGCTGCCAACCTGCACGTTGTGTCCATGCACCCAGACATCGCTGGATGTTTAGTGCCAAGTAAATTCTACGGCATCATAGCCTCTGGCACTCCCTTACTAGCAATATTACCCGAAACCACCGAACTTCGAGAAATCGTCACTAACGAGCAACTCGGAATCGTTGTCGAGCCCGGCGACACAGAAGGCATGCGCACCGCCATTATTGAAGCAGCTGCCGGAAAATACGACTACTTGCAGCAAGGCGCTAACTGCCGGAGACTCGCAACGTCTACATACAACCGCGCAAACAGTGTCGCCATGATTGCCCAATTGCTGCGACCACGCGCTGATGAAGCACAATCACCCGCAATTGCACGGAGATTGAACGAAGAACACGCAATCCGTTGAATGAGACGCGGTGCGAACATACATTAACCGAATTAGGAAGTCTGACATTGGAACCCGGTTGGTGAATGGAACACTATGGACGCTTGCTAGCTCCATGGTCGCTAGGGCATTTGCGATGATCGCGACCTTCTATGCAGCACACCAGCTAGGGCAGGTTGCGTACGGAGAATTTGCGATCATCCAAAGCTCTGTAACAATGGTTGCATCCTTAGCGGGCATCGGCCTTTCCACGACCACATGTAAATATGTGGCAGAATTACGACAGCATGACTTAACTCGAGCGGGTCGAATCTTGGGATTGTCTGTCGCAGGTGCCGCGATATCGGGGGCTGCAGGTGCTATTACGCTTTTTTGCTTCGCGGGCCCACTTGCCGCAAACGCCCTCAACAACGAAGGCATCCACGCCCAACTCGCAACAACCTCCATCGCGTTGTTTTTCGTCGTCCTTGCCGGCGCTCAGACGGGAATCTTAACCGGACTAGAAGAATTTCGAGTCAACACTTATTCAGCATCCATCGCCTCCACCGTCCGCGCAACGCTCATTGGACTCGGCACCTGGATCGCCGGCCTGAACGGATGTGTAATCGGGTTTACAGTAGGTTATGCCGCTACATGGGCGATTCAACAATTCGCTGTTACGCGAGCATTACGCAATGCTAATATCACGATCTCGTTTCGAAATTGCCTCAGTGAGTTTAGCACAATGACGCAATTCGGCATCCCGGCCACGGCCATAAACATTCTAGTAGTCGTAGCCAACTGGACATTCAACATACTAGTAGTGAATTCGCCGATAGGTTTCGCAGGGCTAGGAACGCTAAACCTTGCAATGCAACTCCGAAACCAAATTGCTTTCATACCTGCAACCATCAACAGTGTGTTGACCCCGGTGCTCGCGAACGTTTCTCCCAACAATCGAAAAGCGAGCCTGCAAATAGTAAAGCACACGACCATGGCCAACCTCGCCCTCACCAGCATAGCAACAGCAGCCGTACTATCGATCCTTCCATACATAACTCAACTTCTGCCCAACGATTACATTGAAATCTCGCCACTTACTGCGACGCTTGGCCTGTCCGCAATAATAACATCAATGGCGTCCCCCATTGGCGCCCTTATGATCGCCAGAACAAATATGTGGTACGGCCTGTGCTGCTGCTTAGCGCAGTCCCTTACCTTGCTGGGTATCGCCGCGTACGCCATCCAACACAACCATGGCCTCCTAACACTTGCAGCCGCTCATATTGCAGCCGCTACCATCAACCTAACACTACACTGCCTGTATTTTATCTTGCAACATAAGGCCGCCGCAACATGAATGAATCCGCACAGCTGACCCACCGCCGGGTCATTGAGGGCCGCGAATACCAAGGTATTCCAATCCACGCGGCAGAAGGAATTCACGAGTTCGTCGCCGAACTCCTGATGAAACACGCACCACCCGGTAAGTCTCCCCACGAGCCGGGCCGCACGACGGTTCTTGACATTGCGGCAGGCAGCGGCGCCTTATCACGCCGCCTCGCGGATTCTGGTTACGAGGTGCAGTCAAACGAGTTCGACCTTTCGTCGTGGAGTCTGCCACATGAAAACGTCTGGTCAATTGACCTCAACGCCGAGATTCCAGCGGAATACGCGACGAAGCAATTCGACGCCGTCGTTGCCGTTGAGGTAATCGAACACCTAGAGAACCCACTATCGTTCCTGAGAATCTGCCAACAATTCACGCGTCCCGGAGGCACAATCATCCTCTCCACCCCAAACATAGTTGAATCGCAATCGCTCGTTCGGTTCTTGGGTAGTGGGAAGTTTTATCACTTCAACCCAGAGGCTTACCATTCGAGCGGCCACATAACGCTGCTTCCTTTCTGGATGCTGGAATCCCACATTAAGCAGATTGGACTCAAAATTGCATACAGAGGCACTGCCGGAAGAATGCCCAAACGATGGACGTTCAGCTTGGCCGCGTCACTCATTCATAGCGCCGCGCAAACATTGACGCGGCGTTCCATCCCAAACGACATTCGCTCCGGTGCAGCAATAACATATGTTGTTCAGAAGCCATGAATATTGCACTCGTAACTCGGTCGTATCCTCCAGAAACAGGCTGGGGAGGAATTGGCACCTACATCCACAATCTGGCACAGGGGCTTGTCGAAATTGGCGAGCATCCGATAGTCGTATCAACCTACCGACATTCCCCCTCCGATACCACTTCCAATTCTATCCGCGTCATACGTGCATTGCCCTTCGCACAAGATGACTACGCTCATCAATTGTCACTTGCTAAACTGCTAACCTGCCTAATTGAAAACGATGAAATTGATGTTGTGGAATTTCCGGAGTACGGTGCGGAGGGCCTGTATTTTCAGCAACACAATCCAAACTTTCCAACTGTCGTCAAACTCCACGGAGACACATCACTATGCGATGTCGGGCGACTGAGTCTCCCAATGCGTATTAGCAGGCAGTTCTATCAGCCTGCCAAACTGAGAAAACGCGACGAGAATGAGCGAACCTCTGCATCACTCGCTCATCGAGTGATCGCACCTTCTCGCTGGACAATCCGCCAATGTGAACGCAGGAAGTGGCCGATTCCCCTATCAATTGAGGTTGTCCCCAACCCAATATGCATTCCCAATGTCACACCGGAATCGCGAAACTCACAACGTGTACTTTTCTTTGGAAGACTCGAGCGACGCAAAGGCACAGATCTAATACCACGCATTGTCCGACAAGTGCGCGATAAACACCCCGGAGCAGAATTCACCTGTGTCGGGCAAGATGTTGGAATCGGACGGGAGTCGTCCGAGTCCTGGATCAAACGAAGATTGTCAGCTGACGATTTTGCGAGCATACGATTCCAGGGCGGCATCCCCCACGAAGCGGTTCCCGCCATGCTACAGCAACACAGCATCGCCGCATTCCTCTCTACATGGGAGTCATTCGGCTACACTCTCCTCGAGGCGATGAGCCTAGGGCTTGCCTGCGTCTCTGCCTCAGTTGGTGGCTCCCAAGAACTGGGTATGGACGGTCGACAGCTAATCAAAGCGCGAAGGAATCCAACATCAATCGCAGCTGCAATATCGAAATTGCTCTCCAACCCCACGCAAACCAGCACTATCGGCAACGCCGCGAAATGCTTTGCCCATCGATGCTCCGCGCCTCTAGTCGCAAACCAAATGAAGATCCTTTATAGCGAGCTTACCCAAACAGCAGAACATCACCAACAAACCGCACAGCACACGAGGCAACAGTGAACTCACAACGCGACCAACATGTCAATCCTGAACAGACTTTTCGACAAATATACAACCGCAATACATGGGGCTCATCTGAATCTGTATCCGGCCCGGGATCCACGGTTTCATACACGGCACCCCTCCGTGCAGCCCTAACACAATTCATATACGAAAATAACGTCGAATCTATCCTCGACGCGCCTTGCGGCGACTACAATTGGCAGCGAACGATATTCCCCGAACTCAACCTAGACTACACGGGCATCGATATCGTCCCTGCTATAGTCCACTCAAATCAACAAAAGCACGGAGGTCCCTCGACGCGATTCCAACACCAAAGCATATGCGAACCAATGACCGGCACGTACGACCTGTGGCTTTGCCGCGACTGCCTATTCCACCTGTCGAACAAAGACACATGGCAGGCGATTCACAACCTGTCCAGCCTTAACCTTAAGTATTTCGCTGTAACATCACATGAACGCTTTTTCACTCGTTTCAATCGCGATATAAACAACGGTGATTTTCGCCTCTTCAATATCAGAAAACCACCATTTAACTTTCCGGCCCCGATTGCAAAACTCGTGGACTACGTACGGGGCTTTCCACGGCGATACATCTACATATACGACGTGCCACGCTTACTTTCATCCATAGATCCAATCGGCGTCATGAAATGAATGCGTGGACGAATGCCTGGATTTTTTCGGCGATATGCGTTGCGTGGACATACAACTGCCTGACCAGCGCCGCAATCAGAAAGACGGACGCTCTTACTCTAGCATCGGCGACCTTCTTTGCCCCTCTGCTCATACTCATCGGCGGAAGCAATAGCTTCATCTATGTGCTTGACATAATCGGACCAATACTGGTGCTCCGTGCATGGAAAGCGTCCGCCGAAGCACCAATCATCCGCAGAATCGCAGGTTTCTTAGCTTTCTCAATTGGAGTCCTCCCATTCGCCGAAACGCTCCTGTTCGCCCCCGATCGCGAACGCCTGCTTATGGCAGCAATAAACTGTTACCGCACTGTCGTTGACGTATCGCTATTTGCGCTCGCAGCGACCCTCAAATTCAATCGAACACAGTCACGAAACCTTCCAGCGGCTACGGTAAACGCTATCGTTGGAACGTGCTTCGTACTTTGCGCTGCAGTTATCCTGCAGTACCTAGATGCGCTTAATACCAACATTTTCTACTCGTGGGAATCCGACCAATTCGTGTCCGGCCGCGAGGGCATCCTGCGTGCAAGACTGGGTGTACTGGGCTTATTCCGAGGCAGCCTAGGGCTGCTGGCCGGACTTGGATTCGCTGCATTCCTCGCCACCACACCAAACCAAGGTCGCACCCACTTGGGCGCCACAGCGGCAGCTGGAACCTGCTTCGTCATCGCGGTACTGGTTGGATCCAAGACAACGCTACTCACAATTGCAATGGTGCTGGTGTATCGCACTGGAACGTCCACTGCCCTCACAGTCAAGAAGCTACTAGCACTTGCAGGCGTAGTCACTGCAATTCTCGCTCTGACATGGGTGAAACCCGACCTAATACCCGCAACCCATATTCAGCGGATGCATAACGCCTTCACTGGAAACATGTCGAAGAAAATGGACACAGTGAAAGGCAGACTGGACAAATGGAATGTCGCCCACGCTGGAATTGAACATAACCCCTTGATCCTCGCCGCAGCGGGAGTGCAGCCATCACACTACAAAGGCCACAACATCACGCTCAGCTTCTACCATAACGAGTATCTTTCCGTTGCAATGCATGGTGGCATCGTATCACTCGCCTTTTATTTTATGGGCCTGCACCAATTGTACCTCCAAATGTGGCGGTCACAAAGCGGCACCCTGCGACGATTTGGCACTACAACCTTTATCATGGGCCTAATCCAGGGCGTGTCGGTTAACCACCTAATGCCCGGGCTGCTTTTTGGGCACACAACAGCCGTACTTTTCCTAATATACGGATTGGCATCTAACAATACCGTCCGCATTGCGCCGCCTTGTGGCGGCGCTCGCAGTGGTCTGCCATACGGAGAACAATGAAATGTTCGCCAGCTGCAAGAAAGCAATTAGAAGTGTCACGATGTCTCAACCGATTATTGCACGCGCCTACCGGCAATTGAGACGAATCGCCGGTAGGCGTCGGCTTTCCCAATTAAGGCTTTCGACTGACATCCGATTGGTCGTGGGCGCCTCCGGGGTGTGCCCCCGAGAGTGGGTAGCTACTGATATTGAATATCTCAATTTGCTTGAAATGGAGAACTGGGCGGAGTTCTTTGACCCAGATTCCATTGAGGCGATTCTGGCGGAACACGTCTGGGAGCACCTAAGCCGAGAGGAAGGGATTCAGGCCGCTTCAAATTGCCGCATTCACTTGAAATCGGGTGGCTTCCTGCGCATCGCAGTGCCGGATGGCAATCACCCAGACCCGCGATACATAGAGAGTGTCGAAGTTGGGGGATCTGGCGCTGGGGCGGACGACCACAAAGTGCTATATGACTACCGACAACTGGAGAGCACACTATATCAATCTGGTTTCCGCGAACTCCGTTTCCTTGAATATTTCGATGAAGAGGGACAATTTCACTTCCATGACTGGGCGCCTGAGTCCGGACTTGTGCATAGGTCATCTCGTTTTGACCCCCGCAACAAGGACAACCCCCTTCGTTATACATCACTAATTGTAGATGCGGTGAAGTCGAATGCTTCTAACCGTAACGAATAAGGCCAGTGACGATAAGCTTGAAAAATAGTATGAGCAACGTGTCCGTCGTGATAACGACGACAAATCGCAGGGAGATGCTTGAATCCGCCGTCGAGTCTGTGTTGCGACAGTCGGTAGCGACTGAAATCGTCCTAGTTGATGACGGTTCAACCGATGGCACCAGCGCAATGATCGGCAAACGGCGTTGGCCGAGAACAACTCTAATCACCAATGCATCTCCACGGGGAATCATCGCCGCGAGAAATCAAGCGTTCGCGGCATGCGGCGGTGAATTCATTTTCACGCTGGACGATGATGCCGTATTCGGCTCAGACACTTTGATTGAGGATATCTTACCGGATTTTCAGGACGCGGTGGTTGGAGCAGTGGCGATCCCCCTTGAAAACCATATAGATGGAGCGGTAGAAATACTGGATCGATTCCCACCTTGCGAGACAAGAGATTTCTGGTGCATCCCTCACTTTCGCGGCGGCGCGAACGCCATCCGACGCCGGGCTTTCCTAGCTGCGGGAGGCTACTCGGGAATCGGCCGGGAATTTGAAGAACAAGCCCTTTGCATCAAGATGCTTGACCAAGGCTTTGTTGTAAGAGCAACACCGAACGGCCTAGTCCGACATTTTCCAACTGGGACGAAAGGACGTTTGGCCGACCGCGTGCTTCACATTTGCCAAAACAATATTGGATTCGCATGGGAACACGTTCCAACGACGAGCCTCCCTTACCACCTAATGGGCTCCGTAGTCAATTCATTTCGCCTTGGTATCGCAAACGGGACATTGCTGTCAGCAATCACAGGCCTCGCGTTAGCGCTACAACAAATACCGAAAGGGGGTTACGTCCGCAGCCCAGTGTCGCGCGTCGCCTATCGAGCTCATCGTGACTTAAAAGCTAAGGGCAACATGCTGTTTTCTGACTTAGCCTCCCTCATGCAAACAGATGGCGGTCGAATACATTTGGGCAATAACGAACACAATATACAACAATAGGTATCACGGAACCCCTGTGGCTAGACTGGTAACGCGACTAAAACGACGCTTGCGACGCAACTTACTGTTCTGTGCGAACGGATTCTTTCCCCGCGTTACAGCAATGCCGGATGTGAAATATTTCGGGTCGGAATATGGCGGGTGGGCTGTCCAAGGCACACTAGCAGCAGATGCCGTTATCTATTCCGCAGGCGTAGGCGAGGACATTTCGTTTGACCTTGCGATCATTGCCGAATTTGGGGTCACCGTTCACGCATTCGACCCCACGCCTCTTGCACTCGCGTGGATAAGTGAGCAGTCGCTATCGCCGCAGTTCAAAATGCACTCCTTGGGGCTATCAGGCGCAGACGGGCAAATCGACCTATTTCTGCCCAATCTCCCAGGCCACGTAAGTCACACGATCCTCCCAACAGGCGACCCCAGTCGGAAGGTGACGGTCCCCGTCGCCACTGTCAATTCGATCATGCACATGCTCAACCATACTCGAGTTGATTTACTGAAGATGGATATCGAGGGCTGCGAATACAGCGTCATCGAAACCCTGATAGCTGCTTCAGATGTTCCCTCTCAACTTCTCGTCGAATATCACCATCGCGCGCTTCGCATGGGTGTTGCAAGGACCATGTTGACACACCAGTTGCTCACGCGGCGCGGATACAGGCTTTTCTTCATGTCGGATTTGGGTGATGAATTCTGTTACACAAAAAAGTGAATCCTCTATTGCAATCCTGCAACCTGTTGTACCTTCGTATCGTGTACCAGTTTTCCGCGAATTGAAATCAAAATATGGACATCTACTTGATATCTATTGCGGCGCCGCAAGAGGATCGGTGGCAACGGATGAGGCTGCTTGGGACTTCTCCAATCGCGTCGGGCTCACCTCGTTCTACGGCGTGGCCGATTGGCAACACGGAGTGCTGCACCATTTATCCGGCGCAGATCTCGTCATCGTAGAATCCAACGTCCGAACCCCCTCAACTTGGCTGCTTGCCTCGCTTAGAAAGCAAAAGGGGCTGCCGACGGTCGGCTGGGGACACTTGAGGACGCAGCCATGTGCTAGTCGCCCAATCTTCAATTTCCTCCTTCGGCAGTATTCCGGCTTCATTGCATACACTAAATCCGATCAAGCTACGCTTAGAGCCTATCGCCCCAGTCTGCCGGTCTGGTGCGCCCACAATGCCTGCCTATCGACGACGGAATGTCGACCATCCGATCAGCCGCTTGCTTTGATTAAGGACTTTGTCTTCTGCGGTAGACTGGTGAAGGAGAAGAAGCCAATGCTCGCCGTCACGGCATTCAAGATTGCTAGGGACAACAATGTGGTGCACCCTAGGGCGAACCTGATCATGATCGGCGATGGCGAGGAGCGGGCACGAATATTACAGTACGTCCAGAAACACAACCTGGAATCGAACGTGCAGCTAGTAGGTGAAGTCACTCGAACCAGCGAGTTATCGAATTACTACGCCAGCGCCGTTTGCTCCTTGTCTCCCGGATACGTTGGACTCTCGGCAATTCAATCATTTGGGTTCGGAGTGCCAATGATTGTTGCATCGAGTGAACCTCATTCCCCCGAAATCGAAGCCTGCAATAACAGAAACACCATCTATTTCGAATCAAACGACGCCACTAGATTGGCGGCGGCGATGGAAGCGATTTCCAAACAACATCCCCGTCCATACACCGATCGCATGGAAATATCAAAAACCATCGCCGATAACTATAGCTTCGAAAAGATGTGCAACACATTCCATGATGTAATCGATTTCCACTTGCGTTAAACTCCGATGCCCGACACCAGCGAAAAGCCACGCGTACTCTTTATCTACCCAGACCCACCAGGTTACTCCGGTCAGAGGTCCGCCTGTGAACTCACTATATCGATCCTAAGTTGTGATTACCGATTTACCTCAGTAAAAATACCCGGCGTTCCACACGTGAAACGCACCCCTTGGCTTCTGGCGAGGTTTGCCGTCGCACTCCTCATGCTGTTCCCACGATTGTTGTTTGCATCATGGGGCCCCCCTGATATCGTGATTTTTGCAGTCTGCCAGACAAGACCTACTATTATTCGAGACAGAATAGTAATTGCACTAACTCAAATTGTTGTGCCCACCCGCGTACCAACGATCATGCCCTTACACAGCAATGTTTTCCTGCTGTGGCGTCTGTTTGACCCGATGGCACGCTCGTTTCGGAAGCTATTGTCAAGAGCTGATATCGCGATCGCATTAGGGCCAAAACAACACGATGCCCTGACGTCCTATATCTGCCCGAACAAGATTGAAATTATCAGCAACACGTGTGAGTGTGACTTGATATCAGAGCAAAATCTGGCACACAAATTCGACGAATCACGCAATAGACTTAATGTGCTTCATTTGGGTACCCTTATGGAACCCAAGGGGTATGTAGAGGTTCTAGAGGCAGCAAAACTGGTGCGTTGCGACACGAGAGTAACTATCTGCGGTCGCGTCGCAAAGACCAAGTGGGACGTTAGGTTCTCAAGTACGACGGAAGCCGAGGAATGGCTAGATGAGCAAGGATCCTCAGAATCAATTCGCATTATCACAGGCGCAACGGGCGGTAGTAAAACTAAACTGTACGTAGAATCTCATGTATTCGTTTTGCCGACTTCATACCCTGTGGAGTCACAGCCACTCGTCCTGTTAGAAGCGATGGCAAGTGGGTGCGCAATAATAACCACCAGAGTCGGTGAAATACCGTACATGCTCGACGATACGAGCTGCCTTTTCCTGGACGACGTGAGCCCCGCGGGCATCGCGAGGACCATTGAAAAACTCTACTCGGACCGCGTGCTGTGCCGCCGTCTCGGTGAGAACGCGCGGTCAAAGTACATGCGGAAATTCGGCAAGGCCGCCAACGCCGAAAGGTGGCGTACGGTGATTAACAAGTGCTTGTCGCGTGTCTAATGTATGGGCGGCGTTCACCCGCGGGAATATCTGGTTGGGAGCGAGTAATTTGAAATGAATCCGATAATGCCTACTGTTGTCGAACGGCGAGGAGCAGCCTTGATTTCAATTGCGACCGCGCTCGCATTTTCCCCACTCATGTACCTGCATCTGGCGGGACTGTGGGCGGAAGAGTACTACCAGTATTTTCCGTTCGTGATTGCTGCGGTGGCGTGGCTGATGTACGAACGTCGCTTCTCGGCGGCACCGCCGTCAGATTCGGTCATAGCAAGACGACTCTTTTGGTTCTTGCTGGTCGGCGGTCTTACGTTGTTGGCGGCCGCGACGCTGATTTGGTCGGCGTGGCTCGCCTCGTTTGCATTTGTCACCGTGATGGGGGCAGCCGCTCTCCATATCTGGCGATGCGAAGGACGACTGACAAATCAGTTTGGAATCTGGGCGTTGCTATGGCTACTGGTTCCAATCCCTCTGCAGTTTGACCGCCGGCTGGTGGTACGCCTCCAGCGGATGAGTGCGCAAATGAGCAGTCAATTGCTGGACCTGCTGGGTATCGATCATTTGATGGCGGGCGTCACGCTACAACTGCCCGACAAGCAATTCTTCGTGGACGAAGCTTGCAGTGGGATCGTCAGTGTGATGTCGGTGATTGCCTCCGGGGCCATCTACGCCGTCTGGAAAAACCGCACGCTGCCTCACACCATCACGTTGCTCTTGCTGGGAATTGTATGGGCCGTCGTCATGAACGTTGGCCGGATCACGTCGATTGCGATCGCCCATGATTGGTTCGCGATTGACCTCTCGACAGGATGGCAGCACGAAGTGCTGGGGCTGGTCCTGTTCTCGCTGACGTTCCTTTCACTGATCAGCTCGGACGCGATGCTGACGTTCCTGAACGAGCCCATTATCACCAAGGCGGCGGACGGCAATGCAAATCGAAATCCGTTGGTAAAGGTATTCAACTACCTGGTTGGGATACTCGATCCGCAGCGACAGTCGCTTGCTCTGGCCGGCATGCCTGCTGGTGCGGCGTCGCCAGAACAGGTGACCACGGCTGCCGGCAGTTCAGAACCGGCTTCCACAAACACACCGGAAAAAGCCAACAACCGTACGACGCTCAGCTCGCGGTTCGTACTGACGACGTCCGTCGTTTGTGTCGTCCTTGGCGCGTTGCAATTGGTCGTGCTTTCGCGAGGTTACCAGGACCCTGAAACGCCGGTCGAACTGGCTCTGTCGCTTGATTCTGACTTCCTGCCGGACACCGTGGGTGACTGGAAGAAGATCGATTTTGAATCGATCGAGCGAACGTCCAGTGACGAGTTCGGTAACTACTCCAAGCAATTCGTCTACGAGAATTCGACGACACAGGAATCGGCGATCGTGTCGTTTGACTTCCCTTACCGGGGAGGTTGGCACGAATTGTCCGTGTGTTATCGCAATTTTGGTTGGCCGATGATCGATCGAACCGTTACCGAATTGCCCGTGACCACGTCCGCCGGCCAACAAACGTGGCCCGTCATCAATGCGGACTATGAAAAGACGGACGGACAGCGTGGTTTCCTCGCGTTCTCCGGTACGAATGGCACCGCCGACTGCCTGGAGCCACCTTCCACGCTGGTATTGTGGCGACCGTGGTTCCGACTAAGAAGACGACTACTGCGTCGCATGTCACCCCGATTCTTCCAGTTCCAGGCATGGCATATAACCGACAAGGAAATATCCACAGAGACCAAGGAAGACGTCATGGATCTGTTCATGGCACTAAGACCCCTCGTGCTGGAACGACTGGCAACCGGTACTGCGAATGTTAGCACCGTCGACATTGAGTAAACGATGACCCAAGAGGCGGACACGGCACCAACCAACCCATGACCTTATTCCTCTTCCTATCCGCTGTTGCGGGATATCTGGCGTGCTTTTGCAGTCTGTTTGTGACTGCGTGGGTGCGGGATTATTTCTTTAAGCGGGATTGGGTTGATCGGCCCAACGAAGGTCGCAAGCAACAGAAAAAGCCCGTTGCCTACGGTGGTGGGACCGCGGTGCTGATCTCTACGTCCGTCGCGCTGCTGATTGTTGGCTTTTCCTATGCCAACTCCATCAATGGTCAGATCGATTTCTGGCCGCTCGCCGGATTGGCCGCCGCGTCTGTGCTGCTGTGGGCCGTTGGCCTTTATGACGACATCGTCGATATGAGCGGTGTCAAGAAACTGCTGTGTCAGCTCGTTGCCGCTTGCCTGGTCGTCGCGCCCAGCTCGGGGATGACGTTCGAGATCGTCGAGGTGATGGGGTTCTTTATTCCGCTGGGGCACCTGGGTGTGCCGCTGGCGATCTTCTGGATCCTCGCCGCGATTAACTCGCTCAACCTGCTGGACGGAATGGATGCGCTCGCTTCCTCCGTCGGTCTGCTGTTGAGCCTCACGATTGGCGCCATGGCACTCATCACCGGTCGCTGGCTGGAGGCCATTATCGCCTTCTCCATGGCCGGTAGTCTGATTGGCTTCCTGCGACACAACTGGCCGCCCGCCAGAATCTATCTGGGCGATTCCGGCAGTATGCTGATCGGCCTGGTGCTGGGTAGTCTCGCACTGCGGTGCGATTTCAAAGACGCTACCTCGATCGCCATTGCCGCTCCGATCGCCATTTTTGCGATTCCGCTGATCGATTCGATGGCCGCCATCGTACGACGAAAACTTACCGGCCGCAGTTTGTACTCGACGGACCGCGGGCACATTCATCATCGACTGCTGACCCAGGGCATGTCCAACCAACAGGCCGTGTTCCTGATCGGTGGTTTCTGTGCCATCACGTGTGCCGGTTCCATCCTCAGTGTTTACTGTTCGGCCGTTTACGACATTCAGTTTCCCTTCGGCCTGATCGCGGTGGGGATCGTGGTCATGCTGCTATTGGGAACTCGCGTGTTCGGGCACTCGGAATTGTTGCTGCTGAATACTCGGCTGCTGGGCTTTGGACGCCGCATCCTGCCGGGTGACGACGAGCGTAACTCGACTGTCCGGCTGCAAGGGTCGCTGGAGTGGGAAGAAGCGTGGGAGTCGCTGGTTGATTCCGCTCCGCGTTTTAACCTGATGAAAATCCGGCTCAATCTCTATCTGCCAAAGCTTCATGAAGACTTCTATGCGACCTGGCGACGCCGGTCACGTACCAACGTCAATCGACACTGGACGGTGGATATCCCGCTGGTCGTGGATGGCGATGTCGTTGGGCTGTTGAACCTGACCGGAGTGCAGGAAAACGGTTCGGTGGCGCCGCGGTTGAGTGATCTCGCGGATCTTGTGTTGCCGCTGGAAAAACAGCTCGCGGCGACCTTGGGGGGGAAGGGAGAGACGAGCGACGAGCAACTAGAGACGAGTAGGGAGAAGGAAGTAGCGAGTAGGGAGTAGGCAGTCGCAAGTAGGCAGTTGCGAGTAGCGAGTAGCGAGTAGGTAGTCGCAAGGAGGCAGTCGCAAGTAGCGAGTAGCGAGTAGCAAGGAGGCAGTCGCAAGGAGCAAGACACGCAGTAGGCGGAGTGAAGAGGTAGCACTCGTGGGTGGTGCCATACCCACCGAACGCTGACGCTTCCTTTTCAAATTCGCGTTAGTTGGGAGCTCGCTGGGGTTTTACAATGTAGCGTTGATTGCCCAGTGCGTTTTCGTAGCAGGGCGCAGTCGCGTTGCTCTTTAGTTTCAAGAGCAACGGCCGCGATGAAGCCGGTAGGGCAAACATGCAGTTGGATGGAAGCCGCTGCTACCTGGTTTGGCGGCGGATAGAAGTCGGCTAAGTCAAAGCCGAACCGGCCAAAGCCGAGCCGGTCAATGCCGAGCCGGTCAATGCCGAGCCGGCTAAAGCCGGTACTACGAACCTACATTTCGCCATTTTTGGCTTCTCGCTTTTCGTCTCCCGTCTCTCGTTGCTCGTCGCTCGCTTCTCCCATGCTGCATCGTATTCTGAGCTTTGTCTTCGGTACCCTCTATCGGATTGAGGGTGCATTCTGGTTCGTCGTGGAACGCAGCGAAGCGCTGTCGTACATGGTGCTCGATGGTTTTCTGGCCCTGTTCTGGGGCACCGTGCATTTCGTGGGCAGGATCTTTCAGTTTCTGATTCCCTCGAAGCTGGTGAAGCAGACCGACGATGCGCACATCGCGATCGCCGACCGCGTCTTTGGATTCTTCTTTGGCCTGCGTGACCGGCTGGGCGAGCTGGCGGAGCGTTCACGCGTTGGCTGGCTGATCATTCCTTTCTTCTGGCTGCTGGACGCATTCCTTGCGTCGGTCGACTTCGCGGCCGAGTGGTGGTATTCGCGAGATTTCCGCAAGCTCCTCAAGGCTGCCCCGGCGATATTGTTGATCCTGCCGCTGATCGTGATGGGACTGCTGTCGCTGAGAGTTACCGAGGCCAGCAAGATTCAGCACTACCGCACCGCGTTGTCCGATGCCGAGGAAGCCAACGACTTGCCGACAATCGAATTGTGCCAGACCAAGCTCAATCAACTGGGATTCGAGTATGCCGACGAAGTCGAATTCATGTCGGCGATGGAATTGGCCAACGACGGCGACTACGAAGCCGCGTACGCTCGATTGAAAGAGCTGGCGCCGCTGGAGGAAGCCGGCCTGGGAACGGCACACTTGTGGATCGCGATGGCGATTGCCGACGGCCTCATCGAAAAGGATGCGGACGCTTCGCAGCGGATGGAGTTACGGAAGACTCATACCCGACATGCCAGTGTCGAAATTCCCGATCATCCCATGACGCGACGCATGCAGCTGGACATCAAGTTGCAGGAAGGCAAACTCTACGAATCCGTGGAGGAGATTGCGGAGTTGGCAAAGCAGTTTCCGGATCTACATTCCATCGCCGCTCACGCCTATCGCAATAACAACGAAACTCGCAAGGCACACTTTCACGCCTTGCGGGCGATATCGCATTACGAGACGACTCTGGCGGAGAACGATGCACAGCGTCAATTCTTCCCGGCGGATTACTTTCGTCTGGCGGAATCTTACAACATTGCCAATCGTTACGTCGACGAAGTAAGTTTGCTGGCGAAAGCTGCCGAGCAGTATCCGGACGACGACGAGTTGCAGGCGATGTACATCAAGACGTTGAAGGCACGGACGTCGACGGCGTCGCTCAACGACGTGCACATGAAAGACTGGATGGCGCAGTTGGCCAGACTCGAGCCGTCCGCCAGGGAGTTGGTGCTACCGTTGGTCAATGGTATCTACTCGAACGACCCGGTGGCGATTGATCTGACCGAGCGACTTTTGCAACTCGGGCTGCTTTCGTCGGAGGTCTATGAGGGCGTGGGCGAAGTGACGTTGGTGCGTAACGACATGAACCGTGCCATCGAATACTTCGAGAAAGCCCGTTTGCTGAACCCGAAGGCAAGTTTTTCGCAGAATAATCTGGCATGGATCTACGCCAATGTTGAGCCAATCAACATGGATGACGCATTGGCCGCAGCGAATCAGGCGATCCAGCACAATCCGGATGCACGGTTTTACGAAACTCGTGGGCAAATTCACACGAAGCTGGGAAACTGGAATAAAGCCATCGCCGACCTGCAGAAAGCGTTGAACGGAGCGGTGCCCGACATGGATGCGGTCCACGAGTCCCTTGCGAAGTGCTACGGTCAGTTGGGGGAAATCGAGCAGGCGAAAGCTCATCGACAGCTGCAGAACGGTTTGAAAACCAAACCATCGTCGATACCGAATATCCCGTCTGCTCCGTTCATCCAGTGAATGCGGAATTGATTGACCTGGCACGACGTAAAAACTAGCGTTTAATATGCCTCGAGATCGCGACAGAGTCCCCAAACGCCACCTCGGCCATCGATTCAACGATTGGCTGTCGCGCGTCATGCGCGGAACGGGTCGCTGGCTGGGCGGACTCATGGAGTACCTTGAGTACACCGTGCATCGCGTCATTCGCGGCCTGGGGAACGCGGCCAACCTGATTGGCACGATGGTGCTTCCCACAAGGCAGCTCGAAGAAGCCCGACGCAAGCGCGCTCGTCGCCGCGAGGAGAAGGGCGACAACGACAGCCCCAACGCGCTGACGACCGCGAGCGAGACATTCGAGTACTACACCTATGTCACGCTGGACAGGATTGGCCAGTTCTTCGGTTACCTGCTGAAGATTTTCGTGCCGGCGGCCCTGTTGAAGAAAACGGAACGCGCCGTTGCCGAAAAGAGTTCCACGGTTTGGTTCAACGTGGCTCGACGCGTGGACAATCTGGGGAAGCGATTTGCCCCCAAGTGGCTCTACAAGCTGTCGCAACGAACGTATCACCTGTTTCAGGACATCGGTTCTTTTGTTGGCATCTGGTTGCGAACCCGTCGTTACCGCCAACTGTTGTACGCGATCCCCGCGATGGCCTTGCTGCTGCCAGTCGCGGCCGCTTCGGTCTACTCGTTGACGTATACGGACGTCGATCGCGTGCGTCACTATCAACGCGCGTTGCAGACGGCGATCGACGAAGAGAATCTGGATCGCCAGCAACTGTGCATTCAAAAGCTTTCTCAACTTGGTTTCCAGCGTATCGAAGAAGCCGAATTCCAGTCCGCAATAGCACTGGCCGAAGACGAATCAACGCGGGATGAAGCCATCGAGCGAATTCGCGCTTTGGCTCCGGAAGACGTGGCCGGATTCGCTCCCGCCCACTTCTGGATGGCCGAGCAACTTTTGCTGGGCAAGCTCAGTCAGCCCGAGCCGTGGAAAGCCGTCGAACACCATGCCAATCAGGTTATCGAACTTGCGTCCGGTCGTTATCGCGGAATGAAGAGCTCGGCCATGCTGATGCAAGTCGAAGCCGATTTACACTTTGGCCGCGAAGAAGAAGCGATCTCCCGGATGCAGGAGCTGGCGAGTCGCTTCCCCGCAATCAACGTGCAACTCATGGAGCTGCACGTCAAACGCAAGGAGACCGCCGCGGCCCAGAAACTGGCATCCCGTGTCGACCTCTATTGCGCATCGGCGCTGAAGAAAGCCACCCAATCCAAAGACGCCGTCAACGACTCGGCGGACGCTGAAGCGACCGATCCCCCGAGTCGCCGTGAACAACTGAATCCCGATTTCTTCAAGAGTTGGTCGATGGCGCTGGGGCTGCTGGGCGACAAGACTCGACAGCTCGAGCGAATCAAGACGGGGCAGGAGATGTTCCCGGAAGACGAAGAACTTCGAAACGGACTGTTGGCGCTGCTCAAAAGCAAGTTGGCGAAGACGCCCACCTCCAGCCCCAATATGACGGAGTTGATGCTTGGCATACTTCGCATCGCCCCTGACGATCCCGTGGTCGTCGCCATGCTCGCACGGGGAATTCTGAAGAAGGATACGAACATCTTCGACCACATGTCGGAGTTGCGCAAGAGCGGTTTGCTGCCGTCGCGTGCATTCATGCTGGTAGGAGATCAGTATTTCAGGAACGGACAGTTTGGCGATGCCATTTCGTCGTACCAAAACGCGATCGATGTAGACCCGCAAGCACATCGAGCGTGGAACAACATCGCGTGGATCCAGGGCAATGTCGAGCCACTAGCACTACAGGCTGCTATCGAATCCATCAATCGAGCGATCGCATTGAACCCCGAGGGTCGCTATTTCGAGACGCGGGGTCAAATCTACCTGAAAACGCAGCAGTGGCGGTTGGCGATTGAAGATCTGGAGCGGGCCCTGAATGGGGCGGTACCCAATGCGGGTGAGGTACATCTGTCAATGGCGAAAGCCTACGATATGCTAGGTGAACCCGCACTGGCGCAGGCTCATCGGTCGCAGAGCAATTGATCAACGCAGTCAGACTTGAGTTTGAGTTTGGGATTGAGTTTGAGTTTGGTTTTGGACTTGGAGTAGGCGCAAGCCAGCGACCACTCGGCGGGGCAGCGACAGGAAAGCGACCGACGAAGTTCGGTACGTCAGCGGGGCATAGCTCGGCTCTACCAGGCAATCACAACTAATGTTCGCTTCCAGTAAGAAAAAACGATCCAGCGGCAAGCCCAAGGGAAAGGGTGGGCTGAAGAAATTCTTCAAGTCGCTATCTGACCGTTGGCGCAAAACGTCCCGCGGTGTCGGTCGTAACTTCAACAGCTCGACGGACGCTGTCGAGAAGCGATTCAAGAATGTGTCGTCCAGCGTTGGCGACTTCTTCAAAATGCTCGGTTCCATTCTGGTTCCGCAGGCCGTCCGCAAAAAATTCGACTTTGGCAAGTCGAAGAAAGTCACCAAACTCGGCAAGCAGGTTGGCGAGCTGACGGAGAAGGTCGAGAAGCAATTCACGTCGAGCGCGTCGGGATTTGCGGAAGTCTTCAAATTCATCTTCGCGATCTTTGTGCCGAAGTTCGTCCGGGACTGGTTCTCCTCCTCTTCCAAAGCGTTGTCGAAGGGCACGTCACGTCTCTACAAGCGACTGTCAAAGAAGATCTCGCGACTGGCCCGACGCTTCCTGCCGGCGTGGTTGTTCCGGATCCTCAAGCGGTTCGCGACACGCTGGAAGCTGCTCAACCGCAACGTTGGGAGATTCATTTCCGCATGGTGGTCGTCGCGCGACTTTAACAAACTGGCCCTGTCGACGCCCGCGATCCTGTTGCTGATCCCGATACTCGGTTGCGTCGCGCTGTCGATGGTCAACAACAACGGCGACAAGATCATGCATTACCGTCGTGCTGCCAGTAAGGCCGATGAGGAAGAACGCTACTCCGACGCGATTCTGTTTCGTCAAAAGCTGCGGCAACTGGGCTACCTCCGCATCGAGAACGCCGAATACGAATCGGGGCTCGCGCTGGCGGCAAACGGAGACTATGAGGGAGCCTACGAACGCATCCTCAAGTTGGCTCCCCTGGTTCCGCTGAATTCGATCCAGCCGGAAGACGACCCCGAGACCGAAGTAGACGAGTCCGCGGTTGGTGGATTGCTGGAGGCACATGCCTGGATCACGGCTGCTTTGATGCGCGATAAAATTTCCATCGGAACCGAAGATGAAAACTGGCAGCGGATTCGCGAGCATGCGGAAGTCGCGGACAGGATTGAGAAGGTGCATTTCCGTCGCATGCAGACACTGGGCGAATACTTTCTGATCAAGGCGGATCGGCGTGCTGGCGTCGACGAGAAAGACCTGCTCCCCAGAATGGAGGCTCTCGCCAGCGACCGACCCGAGTTTGAATACGATTTGATGCTGCATTCAGCCAATAGCACAGACAGAGAAATCAGAAATCAAGCCATTCGTCATGCCCGCACCTATCTGAGATACGCGGAGAAAATTGCGTACCCAAGCGCCAGCCAGTACGTCGCGATTTACCAGGCAAGAATGTTACTGGGGCAAACAAAGAAAGCGGAAGAGACCGCGTTGGAAGGGATTGAAAAGTATCGGGACGACGAAGACTTGCGACGAGTCGGATTAAGCCTGCTGCATCGAAAATGGATACGCATGGCGAGAATATCGCCGGAACAGCTTCCGACAATGCAGCAACTCATGGAAGCGATCCTCGCGACTGACATTACCGAGGATTCCAGGTTGACCGCAATGTACAACGAAGTCTGCCAGCAATTCGTGATCAAATGGGTGCGGGACAAAGAGCGTGTTGATGAGATCGTCGACGAGTTACGACAGTCCGATCGAGTGCATCCAACCCTGATGCTGCTGGCCGGCGACACATTCGCCGGGATCGCTGACTGGCCACAGGCACTATCGCTCTATGAGGAAGCCGTTGAGCTGGACGCCGACAATGCACAGGCTCACAACAACGTCGCATGGATTCAATCCAACATCGAGCCGCTGCAAATCGAAACGGCGCTGGAACATTCCAATCGGGCGATCGAGCTGAGGGTTCACTCCACCTTCCTTGAGACGCGCGGTCAGATCTTCGCCAAGTTGGAGCGTTGGGAAGAATCGGCCAAAGATCTGGAACGGGCCCTGAATGGAACACTTTCCGGCCCCGACCTTCGCAATGCGCATGCTACGCTTGTGAAGGTTTATCAGGCGCTAGGGCAGACGGAACGTGCGGATGCACACCGTGCCCTGTCCGGTACCTGATTCGCTGCGGCGAAGCACTTTGGTGAATCATCGCCAAGGTACTTTGCCACCCCTCTCCGGAACGAGGCCACCTGGACTTCATCCGGTTGAGAGAATTATGCCAGGCGTCTAATTTAGAATCAAATGCCACCAACAGCGTGTTTGTAGGTGGTACCATCAGCCGCTCGTAGCCGAGTGCGGGCCCTCACCCAGAAAACTCCCCAGTCCCAAGAATGCGACTATGAAATTTTTCCAACTGATTGCTGTCGTCGTTTTTGTCGGCGTTGCCACGTTCGCGCATGCCGAGCTGCAGCCCGGTGAGGTTGTCGTACTTGCCAACAATTCCAGCAACGAATCAAAGCAACACGCTGGGTACTATGCCAGGCAACGCGGCATTCCGGCGTCGCAGGTTTGCGTCGTGGACATGCCCAAGGTGGAAACGCTCGACCGAGCCGCGTGGGACTCGACGGTTCGTCCTGCCATCCGAGACTGGCTGACTCAAAAACAACTGGTTGGCAAAATTCGATGCATCGTCTGCGCGTGGGACGTCCCGCTGAAGATTGGCCCGCAGCAAACGCTGGACAAGGCCAGTCAGCGACGCAAGCGACTGCTTGAGCTGGAGCGGGCACGGCGCGTCGAACGCTTGTTGGACTTCATCACGCGATTCAACGGGATTGCTCCGGGTGTCGCCAGTCAGCCGACAGAACTCACGGTTGAATCCTCACTACAGGACATCACGAAAGGTCTGCAAGATGCGCTTCGCGCGGCCGAGCTACGATCCCAGGCGATCGCCGACGATACGGCAAAACAACAGGCTGTCCGGGAACTGACGCAGCTTTCCATCGGTACAGCAGGACTGCGAGTTGTGACGCAGAACCTGCAGAGGACGATTCAGGCCGGCAATACCGACCCTCGCCTGAACAACGAACTACGCTTCGGCACGGGACGCCTTGCGGGTCTGAACGAGGGCCAATCGATGCTGGATGGTATTCCGGCTTCGCTGGAACGAGACACGAACCTGTTGGCGATCATCGAACGTTCGACGGGAATCGCCGGCTCGGTCGCATGGCTGGACAGTCAGCTTGACCTCCTGAACAAGAACGAAACCCATTCGAGTTTCGACAGCGAACTGTCACTGGTACTGGAAGATGACTATCCACTATTGCGTTGGCTACCCAACTACCTGCACTTCAACTACGACGGTTCGCCACTGAGAGAACTCACCAGTACGTTGATGGTCAGTCGCCTGGAAGGCCCGACGTTGGCGATTTCCAAAGCCCTCATCGACAAGGCGATCGCGGTTGAGAAACAGGGGCTGACCGGGAAGGTGTACCTGGACGCTCGTGGCCTTGCCTCCCTGGATGCCGCTCAGGCACCTGGTCGCGGAACGACGCAGGACTACGATCGTTCGCTATTGCTGGCCGACAAACTTCTGCGTGAAAACACCAACCTCGAAGTCGTCCTGGACAACGCCGCCGACCTGTTCGCCGAAGGGGCCTGTCCCGATGTGGCACTTTACTGTGGTTGGTATTCGCTGTCGAAGTACGTCGACTCGTTCACGTGGAATCCCGGTTCGATCGGCTACCACATGGCCAGCGGCGAAGCAGCTACGATTCGTACGGCCGACAGCCAGGTCTGGTGCAAGCAGATGCTGGATCGCGGCGTTGCGGGCACGATCGGTCCGGTCTTCGAACCGTATCTACTGGCGTTCCCTCGTCCGAACGAGTTCTTCGCGTTGTTGTGCAGTGGCAAGTACACGTACATCGAATGCGTCTATCGAACGAAAGCGACCACGTCCTGGACGATCACCACGTTCGGCGATCCGCTGTACAACCCGTTCAAGGCGAAGCCCGCTCTGACGGAACCACCGGCCGAATATGCTCGACTGTTTGGTGCGGCCCGATAAGTACTGCGTCGCAAGTCTTCGGTCGTTAAGAGCCTGTTGAGTTTCATGTTCAGTGCGATCAGTGAGCGGCAAGGCGCCCGTTCGTCGGGCGTTTCGCGTCATGCAGGCTGGTTCCATGGGCTCACGCCCACGGCTACGTGCTGCCGCCGCTTCGCGGCTGGATTGCGTTGGGCGCTGGCACCCGCTGGGCGGCGCAAATAATATCGCCCACGACGGCACCGTTAGCGGCTCGATGTTAGCCGCCGTTTGATGTAGGCGCTTTCTGTTGTCGGCGCTTTCTGTTGTCGGGCTTTTCGCGTCGTGCAGGCTGGTTCCATGGGCTCACGCCCACGGCTACGTGCTGCCGCCGCTTCGCGGCTGGATTGCGTTGGGCATTGGCACCCGCTGAGAGGCGCAAATAATATTCCCCAAAGCCGGCACCGTGAACGGCAAGGCGTTAGCCGCCGTTTGATGTCGGCGATTTGTGTTGTCGGCGTTTCGCGTCATGCAGGCTGGTTCCATGGGCTCACGCCCACGGCTACGTGCTGCCGCCGCTTCGCGGCTGGTCGCCACCAAGCATATCGCCCACGACGGCACCGTTAGCGGCTCGATGTTAGCCGCCGTTTGATGTAGGCGCTTTCTGTTGTAGGCGCTTTCTGTTGTAGGCGCTTTCTGTTGTCGGCGCTTTCTGTTGTCGGGCTTTTCGCGTCGTGCAGGCTGGTTCCATGGGCTCACGCCCACGGCTACGTGCTGCCGCCGCTTCGCGGCTGGAGTGCGTTGGGCGCTGGCACCCGCTGGGCGGCGCAAATAATATTCCCCAAGCCGGCACCGTGAACGGCAAGGCGATAGCCGCCGGTTGATGTCGGCGCTTTGTGTTGTCGGCGTTTCGCGTCATGCAGGCTGGTTCCATGGGCTCACGCCCACGGCTAAGTGCTGCCGCCGCTTCGCGGCTGGATTGCGTTGGGCGCTGGCACCCGCTGGGCGGCGCAAATAATATTCCCAAAGCCGGCACCGTGAACGGCAAGGCGATAGCCGCCGTTTGATGTCGGCGCTTTGTGTTGTCGGCGTTTCGCATCACGCAGGCTGGTTCCATGGGCTCACGCCCACGGCTAAGTGCTGCCGCCGCTTCGCGGCTGATCGCCACCAAGCATATCGCCCACGACGGCACCGTTAGCGGCTCGATGTTAGCCGCCGTTTGATGTCGGCGCTTTCTGTTGTCGGCGCTTTCTGTTGTCGGCGTTTCGCATCATGCAGGCTGGTTCCATGGGCTCACGCCCACGGCTAAGTGCTGCCGCCGCTTCGCGGCTGGAGTGCGTTGGGCGCTGGCACCCGCTGGGCGGCGCAAATAATATTCCCCAAGCCGGCACCGTGAACGGCAAGGCGATAGCCGCCGTTTGATGTCGGCGCTTTGTGTTGTCGGCGTTTCGCGTCATGCAGGCTGGTTCCATGGGCTCACGCCCACGGCTACGTGCTGCCGCCGCTTCGCGGCTGGTCGCCACCAAGCATATCGCCCACGACGGCACCGTTAGCGGCTCGATGTTAGCCGCCGTTTGATGTAGGCGCTTTCTGTTGTAGGCGCTTTCTGTTGTCGGCGCTTTCTGTTGTCGGGCTTTTCGCGTCGTGCAGGCTGGTTCCATGGGCTCACGCCCACGGCTAAGTGCTGCCGCCGCTTCGCGGCTGGAGTGCGTTGGGCGCTGGCACCCGCTGGGCGGCGCAAATAATATTCCCCAAGCCGGCACCGTGAACGGCAAGGCGATAGCCGCCGGTTGATGTCGGCGCTTTGTGTTGTCGGCGTTTCGCGTCATGCAGGCTGGTTCCATGGGCTCACGCCCACGGCTAAGTGCTGCCGCCGCTTCGCGGCTGGAGTGCGTTGGGCGCTGGCACCCGCTGGGCGGCGCAAATAATATTCCCCAAGCCGGCACCGTGAACGGCAAGGCGATAGCCGCCGTTTGATGTCGGCGCTTTCTGTTGTCGGCGCTTTCTGTTGTCGGCGTTTCGCATCATGCAGGCTGGTTCCATGGGCTCACGCCCACGGCTAAGTGCTGCCGCCGCTTCGCGGCTGGATTGCGTTGGGCGCTGGCACCCGCTGGGCGGCGCAAATAATATTCCCCAAAGCCGGCACCGTGAACGGCAAGGCGTTAGCCGCCGTTTGATGTCGGCGATTTGTGTTGTCGGCGTTTCGCGTCATGCAGGCTGGTTCCATGGGCTCACGCCCACGGCTACGTGCTGCCGCCGCTTCGCGGCTGGAGTGCGTTGGGCGCTGGCACCCGCTGGGCGGCGCAAATAATATTCCCCAAGCCGGCACCGTGAGCGAATCAGTCAATACGGCGCGGTTGATACACGGTTCGAATGTCGAACCAGGTCATTCCACCACGCCGTGCTGCTTCGATTCCAAGATCGGCATCTTCGTAGACGCGACACTTCTCCGGATCGACGTCGATCCGGCGTGCCACTTCCAGGAATACATCCGGCTCCGGCTTGTGGCGTGCGGTGTCTTCGGCGCCCACGACGGCGTCAAAATGATCTTTCAGTCCAATGTGTTCCAGCACCTGAAAGACGATCTCCCGGCCCGATCCCGAACCGACGCCCATCCGTCGCGTGCCGCGATAGTGGAGCGCGATGTCCACGATGGGCTGGATCGGCTGCACCTGCGGAAGTAGCTCCAGGAAAAGCCCTTCCTTCTCTTCGACGAACTGCTCCACGAAGGCTTCCGTATCGTGGACCGCAGCGGCCGCCACGTTGCCCGATTCCGCCTGTTCGGCAATCAGTTTTCGCGTAATGAATCCGGCCGGTTGTCCGGCTGCTGCGTAGAAACGGTCTTCGTCCCACGTCAGCCCGTAGCGATCGAGCGCCTTGCGCCAGGCGACGTAGTGCAGCGGCATGGTGTCGGCCAGCGTGCCGTCGCAGTCGAAGACAAGCCCGGATTCTTCCGGCACATCTACCAGCCCATTCGGACTCTCGGGAACCATGTTCATGATTTCTCAGTTCTCTGTTTGCCAGCTTCATCGCGGCCCGCGTCCAATCCGCCTCCGCGACAGATGAACGACTTCCAGGGCCCGCTATTCTGTGACATAAAGTGAAAACAGGGAATCCGACTTCCCGTGAAAACCCTTTGCAACCTCAAACCATTGGCGACCTGAAAAATGAATCGTAAGCCGCTGACGTTTCTACTGGTCGCCTTCATCCTGTCGACCACATGCCTGCCCGGGACGCTCGCGAGAGCCGCCGACGAAGAGCTGCCGCAGCCCCAGCAGCAGGCCGAGAACCTGGATTTCGAGGGCCAGTTCGAAATCGAACAGGAGGAAAGGGACGGCGGTCAGGACAAGGGCCGCGATCGCGGTTTTGTCTTTGCGATTGTCGCCGGGTCCACGACGCTCGGGCTGAGTCTCGTGGCGCTCATCATTTATCTGGTATGGCGTCATGAAAAGAAGAGAACGGAAGCCCTGTCGATCGTAGCGGAACAGAACGGGTTGCAGTTTTCGGCGGAAAAGAACGAAACGCTGCTGGCGAAGCTGCAGGCTTTTTCCCTCTTCAACAAGGGACGAGGGAAGAAGATGAAGAACGTGATGGTTGCCGAGACCGAACTGGCGCGACTGACGATTTTCGACTATCAGTACACCACCGGCGGCGGCAAGAACTCGCAGACACATCATCACACGCTGATGGCCATGGAATCGGACGCGTTGAACCTGCCCGCCTTCTCGTTGAAGCCCGAGGGGTTCTTCGACAGGATTGGCGCCAAAATGGGGTTCCAGGATATCGACTTCGACGAACATCCCGAATTCTCCAGCGCATTCGTGCTGAAGGGCAAAAACGAAGTTGCCATTCGCCAGTTTTTCGACGGTCCCATGATGGACCTCTTCGTGCAGCACAAGGGAATCAGCGTGGAGGCTCAATTGGGGCTGTTCACGTATCGCAAGGGTGGTCGCAAGCAGCCGCCCGAGATTCGCGGCTTCATGACGGAAGGGTATGCCTTCTTCAAGGCGTTGAGCGAACGATATCGTTAGATCGTGGGTTTGACGATCGCGCTGGCGGCAGGCGGCAAAACAAGCCAGTACGTTACACCGTCAGTCCGCCTCGAGCTGACCGCGGGTCGCCAGAAAGGCCAGCAAGTCCTCGATCTCTTCGGCCGTCAACGTGTCCAGCAGTCCTTCGGGCATCGGCGAAATGGCGGACGCCCGCTGCGATTCAATCTCATGCTTGGATAGCTCGATCGTCCTGTCCAGACGTTGCGGGTCTGGTGCAATGCGAATGATGGATTTACGAAAGCCATTCCATACGATCTGCCCCGTGTGTACTCGACCGTCGTTCATCACGATCACATGATTGACGAATCGCGATGAAACATACTTCGACGGCTGGACGATCGACGTCACAATCTCGTGGCGATTGAATCGATCCGTGACGCCCGTCAGATCCGGGCCCATCGACCGACCAATCCTGCCTACGCGATGGCAGTTGGCACACTGAGCTTGCCGGAAGAGCTCCCTTCCCTTGTCAACGTTGGCGACGCGATCTGCGGGGACCGCATCCAGCAGTTGCCGAACCGTCCACTTCTTCACGAACGGGCGAGTCGGCGTTGGTACGCGATCTTGCGGATCGTCTTGCTGATCAAACTCCAGTAACTGCAGCAGCCGTTCGCTCGTTTCCTGGGGCAGCGTCGTCGGTAGCCTGGCGATCGCGTTCTCTTCCAACCGCTTCAGGAACCCCGGCATGCTCTCATCTCCGGAAGAGAGTCGGGCCGCCTGCAGCAAACGAAAGAACTCGACGCGATCGTCGACGGTCCAACCCTGTTTCGTCGTCGACAGTGCATTCAGCATGTGGAGTCGATCGTTCTGCGATAGCTCCGCACTCAGTGCATCCAACGTCTTGCGAACGACGACAGTGGAACCGTGGCGCGACAAGAGATCGCAAACTTCGCGGTCGAATGCGGGCACTCCGGCCGGATAGATCGATTCCAGTTGACTCATCAAGGCGGCGTTGGAAGCCACTTTCGATGCCGTGTTGGAAGCCACTTTCGACGACGGTTTCGACGACGACGAATCGCCTGGCGTCGAGTGATACTCATCCAGCCACTGCACGATCCGCACGACCTGCTGGAGATGTCGTTGTGATAGCGATCCGAATTGCAGTTCGGCCAGCGTGCTCCACACCATCGCCGCGTCCGGCTTGCCAACGCGAACCCATGCCAACATCGCCGGCAACTTCCGTCGCACGTCCGTTTCGGCCATGAGCCGATCTCGCCACCCCGTGGGCGGCTGATGCTCGAGTACCACGCGGGCCGCATGCGCGATCCAACGGTCCGCATGATCAAGGTGCGGCCAACAAATGTCGACGGCACCCGGGACAGGACGATGAAACTCCTCCAACCGACGCCGCAAGTTTCGCAGCCACTCCGAACGGGCGACTCGGTCCTGCACCTGCCGCGTCGCATCGACAGCTTCCGGTTCGCTGGGCGATTCGACGTTGCGGGAAATCGCACGTACCCGATAGAGGACCGATCGCGTGCCGTGACCGCCGGTCAGCAGGTACATCGATCCATCATCGGCAAACTCAAGGTCGCAAACGTTGAGCGGTCGCCCCCGCAAGAAAGTTTCCGGGTGCATCGAATAGCTGGCCCCGCGCGGGATGACGTGGACGGCAAAGACGCGACCAAACGACCAATCCGGAGCGAACATCGCGTCACGATGCGCAATCGGAAAACGACTTTCGTAGCCAAACTTCACCGACGTAGGCGAGCCACGACCGATCAACACGTTCGGCGGCATACTGTCGGCATGGTAGGTCGGCCATGGCAATCCCTCGCGACTTCGCCAACCGTAGTCGGTGCCTGGCACCAGATGGCTCATCCGAGTCGGTCGATACCACGGCAAACCCCAGTGACGTTCGGAATCGGCGTCGTAGGTGAATGCTTCGCCATCCCGATTCAGGGCCACGCCGTAGGGATTCCTCAGTCCCGATGCAAAGACCTGCCATGTCGAACCATCCCGATCCGTGCGAATCAGATGGCCACCTCGCGGCGCGCCGTTTTCGAATTCATGCGTGATGGGAACTCGGCTTGAGAAGCCATCCGGCAAATCGACCGCGTCTCCATGAATCGATAGGAGGCTGCCGTCCCGATCGATCACCAGATCGTTGCGACCATGATCGCCTTTCCCACCGGGGACGTCGCGGAGCTGCGTCACCGCGTCAAAGTTACCATCGCCGTTGGTATCGCGAAGTCGGTAGAGTGCCCGCGAATCGCTGGCGTTCACATACAAATTCCCGTCGGACCAGACGATGCCGTGACACCCCAACAGATCCTTGTGAATGCAATCCACGACCGGCGGACGGTTCGCCTCGATCGCCGCTGAGCGCTGGCCCGGCTTGATACGAAAGACGCCATGATTTTCGCTTCCCGCATACAGCCAACCTCGCTGGTCCCGCGTCAGGCTGATCCATGAGCCGTACTTTTCCGGTACCTGATAGACGGCCTTCATCTCGAAACCGTTCGGCACGGACAGTTTCGCCGCCACACTCCCCTGCTCTGTTCGGGCATCACGCCATTGGTTGTACTCATCGAAAGCGTTGGTCGATGGACGATCCCGAATCCGCCACCAGGGCTCGTAATCGACTCGACCAAACGTCTCCACTTTGGACGTAAACGAATCGCCCGGAGTTGCCTGGAGCTTCCAGTCGTCGCTGGAAACAACCACCAACGGATCGCCCTCCTCGAACGTCAACACCAACTCGATCGCAACCGCCGCAGGACCGTAGGGTCGTTCGACGCGAACCGTTATGGCGTTCGCCCCCGCTTCACACCACCGAGTCACGTCGATCGGCAATGGGAGGTCGTACGGCGTCACCCGAGTCACAGCATCGTTGTTGATCGACAATGTCGCGACGCAAAAGTCGGCACCAATCCGCAGCTTGGCCGTTCGCAGTGGCCGGTCGATTTCAAACGACGTCCGCAAGGTCGGAACAGCCTGTTCCGCCTGTCCATCGACGTCGCGATCAGAAACGTGGCGATCAGAAACGTGGCGATCAGAAACCGGATGACGAGGTGGGCCAATCCAGTGCGATTCCGGCGTCGCGCCGATTGCCGACGTCGCGACGATTGCCGACGTCGCGACGACAATTCCCACGATCGTGAGCATGCATAAAAAGCAGGCTCGTAACCGACCCATTCGCAAATGCCACATCATCGTCGCCCCCGAAGCTGGCTGCTACCTTTTTTGCTTCTTGCGCTTCTTCCGAGACAGTTCGAAATCTTTCACGGATGTACCGGAAGGTATTTCGTAGGTCAGCTCGGTTTCATCGTTGTACCAGGGCGGCAGCGACTCTTCCATGAGATCGGATACGGGGCTGTCCGGCGTGTCGTAGAGCTTCTTTTGTCCCACGACCACCGGCACACGAATCTCGACTTTTGACGAACCGACCGGCAACGTGACGGTGTACTGGCCGTCGGTGATTTTGGTCCCGACGGGACCCGTCTTGCCGTCGGTGGCCGAAAAGACAATCGACCCCGTCTCCGCCAGTTCGTCATCAATCAGGACGATACCGCTGACGATGCCCTTGGTGGGATCAGCACATCCGATTGCCGTTGCCAGTATCAAAAACGCGATCATTCGTTTCATGGCTTGTCCTGTTTCCTTTCTTCCGTGGGGTTGGTGTCGATATCGCCTCCGGTTGGGAGACGGCTATTCCGAGACGACTTCCTCGCCGTTCATGCTGCCCATCGCCTGCCACGCATTGAAAGCGATGTCGTTGGCCACAAAGCGAATCGAGCCATCGCAATACGCTGCATTGACCCCGCCCGGGTGTCGGCTTCGTGCGGCAACGCGCTGCGAAGTTCGACCGCCAGCGACGGCAGGCATCAACGTGTCACCCGTTTCCTGAAACCAGCCGTTTTGAATAATGTCCGGCGCGGACGAGTTGGGAGACAGACTAGTGTGGAACCGAAAGACGCCGTCGTCGTTATGAATGTCGCCTCGCCAGTCGTTGTCCTCGGGGCTCCACGCTTTCAAGACTTCCGAAAGCATCAGCGTTTTTGAAGTGCCGTCGGAGATCTTCTTGAAACCGGTCTTTCGCGGCTCCGATCGATTTCCGTTGACATGGGAAAACGGAGCAATACCCTGCGGATCGACAGCTTGACCGTAGTTGGAATTACCCCAGTTCACCACGTAGTTCCCGCGTCGACGCTGATAGTTACCGCTGGTCTGGTCGGTCCCCACGTCACTGGGACAGTAATAGAGCGATACGAATTGGCCCGTGAGCCCATCCAGCGTTCCCGCGATCGTGGCGGGCGGACGATAGAAGTGTTCTTCGACGTTGTTGGCCGAGTTCAATCCTACTTCTTCGATGAACGGCCAGAGGTACATGACCCATGTTTGACGTGGATTGTTGCGTGCTCCGATGGGCAGTTCGTTGCGGGCGTCGTGATGCAAGTGCATCGAGAGGCTCCACTGCTTGAGCATGTTCACGCATTGCGTTTTCCGTGCAGCCTCGCGAGCGGCCTGGACGGCGGGTAAGAGCAGCGTGACCAACATGGCGATAATGGCGATCACGACCAGCAATTCGACCAGCGTGAAGCCCGGTCGTGGACGCATGGGGGTGCGACGATTCATCAGCTACGATACTCCCGAACTAAAGTGAAATTCACCTACTCTGGATTACGCGTGGCGGTCAGCTTAGCAGATCCACAAGCACGTTGCCTCTTTCGCCAGGTAACACCGGTGTCATGGAATTCGTGCCGGCCGGTCCATATAATTCCGATTCAAATTGCGAACCCAACCGCCTGATACCGTATCGATACAGAGTCCACGTCGGCTATTGGGCCGGCTCTTTGCGCCCGAAATTTGCCCACTGTCGGGGCTAAAAGTTACCCACTGGTTGCGCCCGCCATTGCTTCTTTAACCTCGCCGGACACAAGCCATCATGCTCCAACTGAAAGCCGTCCATCCCGGTGATCTGAACGCGCGATACGACCGTGTGTCGGCGCGACTCGGACCCACGATCGAGGTCTCCCACGAACGTGAGATTACCAGACTGCCGGAGCAATTCGATTCGTTCGACGCCTGTGTTTTGCATTCGAAGGTTGATCAAACCAGCGACATTTCGACGTTGCTTGCTGCGGGAAAACACGTGCTACTGAATGCCGTTCCTGTCGACGTGACCGAGCTTGATCGGCTGTCCGGCGAAGCCACGGAAGCTGGCGTCACGTTTGCAGTCTGCCAACCGAAACGCATGCATGCCTATTCCCGATCGATCCACGAGGGACTGCATCAGCAGCGGCTTGGCAATCCCGCCCTCGTCCGGATTCATCGCTGGGATGCGGCCGATGACGTGCTTGTGCCCGGTCAGAATCCGCAATCTCATGTGTGGCAATCCTTCGTCGAAGAAGTCGATCTGGCCTGCAGTCTGTTTGGATCGATGCCAACCACGATCTTTGGGAAATCGCTGCCCGCCGGAAGCGACGACGAGCATACCGGTGGGCTGGTGGGGCACTTTGGTTTCCAGGCAGAGGAAACGGCCGCAACGAATTCGCCGGGCATGGCGATTGTCGACTGTGCTCTGCATTCCGGCAGTCCGTACTATTCGGCGTCGCTGATTGGATCGAGCGGCGCTGCGTACGCCGACGACCACCACAATACCAACTTGCTGCTGAAGAACGGTACGCGTGGCGTCAACGTTCCAGTCGACGACTGGCTACCAAACCAAATCGTCAGCTTCCTGTTGTCCATTGAATCCGGCGAACGCAATCGTTCTGTAGACGAGTTGCAGCAGGCAATCCGGGTCGCGCACGCCTGCGTGCAATCGGCGGCCGCGAATCAGGCAGCCTTTCTAAGTGGAGATGGCTATGAGCTCCGGTAAGCAGATCTATAAGTGTGCAGTCATCAGCGTCGTCAAGCACGACTACGTACCGAAGGGCATGTTTTCGCACGCCCGTTTCGAACCCGTCGTCGTCGCCGATGATGCGGACCAACCGGACTGGGTGCATGAACGTAACCAGAAATTTGCCGACGAATTCGGCGTTCCGTACGTTCGCAACATTGCCGAAGCACTGGGCAACTACGGCGCGGAAGTCGCCATCGTCAGCCCGGAGGCAGAACGACACTGCGACCTCGCCGTCCGGGCGGCCAATGCAGGACTGCACGTTGTGATGGACAAGCCCATGTCCACGCAGTTGTCGGAATGCGATCGACTGGTCGACGCCGTGGATGCCAACAACGTCCGCTTCATGATGTGGAATCGCAACTTCCTGCCGGCCATCGAACACGCCAGTCAGCTTGTCGCCGACGGCGAGATTGGCGAGCTGACCGCGGTGCACATCGATTTCTATTTTGCCAAGGACGCCGGGCCTCCAATTGGCACTCGCCAGGACGGCGAACCCAAACTGGACTGGCTGGAATTCCTCAAAGCCGCTCACGTGACCGGCGCCGACGGGGGTGTGGGCAAACGCCCCATGGGCGAACTGGAGATCGAAGGCATTTATCCGTTGGGCTATCTGCACTCGCTGACGCAACGCCGGGTGCAAAATGTGTTCGCCCAGACAGGAGCTCACTTCCATCAGCTCTACGATGACAACGACGTCGATGATCTTTCCACCGTTTCGTTGACGCTGGAAGGTGGGATGGTTGCGACGTTGTGCCTTGGTCGCATCGGCAACGCCAGTCACCCGGACATCGGAGAAATCAAATTGCACCTGATGGGCACGGCGGGTTCCATGGTAATCAGCGAGGCGCGACCCGAAGTCGGTGTCTACTACCGTGACCAACCAGATCTGGAATTTCCCAATCGGCGGGTCGCCAATGAGAACGACTGGAAGCTGGCGGACGATTTCGCCAACGCCATTGAAACGGGAAGCGACACATCCCTGAACGTACACGTCTCCCGCGCGATCTGCGCGACGGTGCATGCGGCGATCGAGTCGGGGCAAACCAGCCGTCCGGTGACGGTGGCGCATCGAGCACCCTGACTCGTAACGTCAAATCGAGCGATCTTCGAAAGTGCGAGGTTGGAACTAAGGCTCAAGATTTGAGGCTCGAAGGCTTCGAAAATAGCCAAACGCGGCCGATTTGCCAGCATTGCCAGCACGCTCGACGACAGACTCAACGTAGTCTCGCCAACCGGAAATCGGGTGCCGTTACAGATTGCCACCCGGCCGATCAACTCTAACGGTTATGCCGCTATTCCCAAACGTAGTTGATTTGCTCTAGGGAATCATCATGCAGGTTCGATCATCCCAGAGAACCATTTTCAGCTGCATGACCTGGATGCGTTTGCGTACGTGATCTCGCGAGACAATCGCGTTTTGCGTTCGTGCCAAATCCGCCAAGTACTATTTGCTGCGACGTCAGCACTCCGGGAGCAATCGCATGCGTGGCATGTCCCTCGCCAAGATTCTGGTGCCTGTAATGTGGGTTTGTCTCGCGACAAGCCTGCCCGCCCAGGACAGCTTTGATCGCTTCTGGCGCTCCTACACGGAGACCGGTCTGCGCGGTGGTGATGTATTTGAAGCCAACAACGTCAATCTGTTTTTGCCGTTGTATCAGTCCGAAGTGAACATGGTCTTTGCCGACGTGCGCGGCAACTGGACGGACGCCAAATCCCAGCACGGCAACTTTGGTCTTGCGTTCCGGCAGATGCTGATCCACGACTGGATTTTCGGTATCAACGCCGCCTACGATACTAAAGCGTCGCGATTCGAAAACAACTTCCACCAGGCACAACTGGGTCTGGAAATGCTGCATCCGAACTGGGGCATCCACTGGAACGGTTACCTCGCCGGCGAAGGCGCGAAACCACTCGATGGTTTCAATGGTGCCCAGCTGATTGGCAACGACCTCTTCATTCGGCAAGCCAGCGAACGCGCGTACTCGGGAACCGACGTGGAACTGGAATCCCGACTCTGGTCACACGATGGCAGCAGTGACAACAGTTGGCGAGCCTGGCATTTCCATGACTGGGAACTGTGGGGCTCGGCAGGTTTCTATCACTTCGACAATGATGCCAGCGGATTCGAGAGCATGACAGGTCCACGCCTGCGAATGGAGCTGCGAATTTTCGACATTCCGTTTGCCGGCCCCGATTCGAGGTTGGTGTTCGCCGGTCAATACGAAGACGACGATGTGCGTGGCGACGTGAGTTCGGCCATGGTAACGGTGCGAATTCCGTTTGGACGCGGTACGCGTTACGACCGCAGTCGACTTCGAGGCGTTAACCGCCGGATGGTCGCGCCGATCGTACGTAACACCGAGATCATTTCCGTTGCCGGATTCGGCGAGGCCGAAGAAGCCGCATTCGCTCGAACGGGTCAGAACATCTCGCAGGTCCTCAGCCTCGACGCCGCCGATGCCGCGACCATGGACGCACAGATTGCCGGCGCGGGTGCCGACAGCCTTGTCATCATCGACGGCACGGCCGGAACCATTTCTCCGGCGAACGGCATTACGCTGCAGGATGGACAGGCCGTCATGGGCGGTGGAACACGGCTCGCCGTGCGAGGCATCAACTCGGGCGCTTCGGCCATCTTCACAGCGGCCGGGTCCCGACCTCAGTTTGATACCGGAGCCAACCCGGCATCCGCCTTTACAATGGCGGACAACAGTTGCCTGTTAGGCCTGAACGTCAGTAACTCCGGTGGCATCTCGGCGATCGACCTGAACAACAGCGTCGGAGCACTCATCGACGACGTGATCGTCAACACCTCGGGAATTGCCGCTCACGGAATCGAAGCCAACGGTGCGACGTTCTTCTCGATCACGGACACAACGATCAGCACCAGCGGAAATACGGCCAACGGCCTTGAGTTTGTCGACATCACGGGCAACGCATCCGGACTGTCGATCAACACCAGCGGCGACGATGCGGAGGGTGTTCACCTTTCCACCACCGGTGCGAACACGGCCTTCCTGGGCCTCGCCGGTACGCGAATCTTCACCAGCGGCACCGGCGGCTCCGAAGGCATCCACGCCGAGGGCAACGCCCAGCTAAGTGTGAACGGAACAACGGTCACCGCTACCGATGCCAATGGAACTGCCGGCACGGTTGGTATCCTTGCCGACCCCGGTGCCACCGGACAGATGGCAGTTCTGGTGAGTAGCTCGATCATCAACTCGTCCGGCAACGGCATCGAGCTGGGAGGCGCGGGCTTCACCGGCGGAACGCTTGATGCAACCCTGTCGCAGAATACGATCCTGTCACCAACGGGACGTGATGAAATTCGCGCCGAGACCAATGGCGGCACGATGAACCTCAGTGCCAGTGGCAACGCCATGGATACGCTGGTGGGAACGATTCGTCTGGACCAAATCGGTGGCACGATCAATGTCCAGCAAATGGCCCCGGGCACCTCGGGCGGCATTGACTCGGTGAACGGCCTGCCATCGACCAACGTGCTGACGCCCTCGGGAGCACCAACGTTTGATCAGCCGCAGCCAACTCTGCCAACTCCGTAAGGCCGTCACGATCGGCAGTTAACCTGGCAGCAGTTGACCAGCCGGCCGTGACTAGTCCGCCATATCGCGCTTGCTGGTGTCCGGAGCAAAGAGTATCGCGATCATGCCCACAAGAAACACGACGCTGGTCACTCGGCCTATCTTCGCGTAGTCATGGCCGAAGGTGGCCAGGAGATAACCGGTGGCTAACAGCGTTCCGCCGGTCAGAATCCGCCCAAAGTTAAAGCTCACGCCGGCACCAGTGGCACGAATCCGGGTTGGAAAAAGTTCCGGCAGGAAGAAGGGCAGCCAGCCAAAGTACAGCCCGTTGAAGAGTCCCAAAAGCGCCACCCAGAGCAGAAAGCTGCTGTCCGAGGGCGACGAAAACCAGAACACGTACTGGGCCACCAGCAACGCGCCGAAACTGGTAAGGAAGTAGACCCGTCGCCGACCCAGTCGCGCCGCGATGAGCCCTGCGAACAAACTACCAACGATGCTGGTCAGCGAACGTGCCATTCCCACGTTGGCCTGAATCGTGTTGTCTCCCGTGGCCTCGCCGACCTCGCCCGCCCACGGCATCATCCAGTTGGCACTACCCCAGCCACCAATCAGCGGCACCGTCGCCAGAACGATGCCCACGATGGTGACGGGCAGGTACTTCGCATCCAGCAGCGACGGGGGCTTCTCCGCATCGGATTCAGAACCAACCGACTCACTACGAACAGAATCGGGCACTTCGATAATCGCGCCGCCAATCTCCCTGAAGCGACGCCATGTTGGAGACTCTCGCACAAACAACAGGATGTACAGCCCCAGGAATACGGGCAGCGTGTTGACGCCGATCATCCACTGCCAGTCGTCGGGCACGACCGGGCGAACCTTCGCCAAAGACGACATCGCAAAGATGCCAAGGTTGCCCGCCATACCAATCATGCTGGCGGCCAACGGACGACCCTTGCCTTCCCAGACCTCGAACACCAAGGCCACACTGTTGGGCCACGCGCCTCCAATTCCCAGGCAGGCGAGGAAACGCAGTACCAGGAGTTGACCGGGACTTTGTGCCAGGTAGCAGGCGCCCGTCAGTCCGGCAAAAACGAGAATCGACAACCCCAACGCTCGAGTTCGCCCAATGCGATCACCAAGCTTGCCAAAGATGTAACCACCCAGCGCTGCGCCAAACAGGAACGCACACTGAAACCAAGCGTACCATTGCGCCGCCAGTTGATTCCAACCCGCCAGTTTCGCTTTGTCGTCTCCAACCAGTTCGTCCGCCCGCGGCGCCAGTTCGTTGAAGACGGCCATATCAATCGTGCCCACCTGCCCCATCAGATCGAGCGACGCCGGCCGCATGCCGAGGTTGGTCAGCAGGATTTGCATACCGCCAAAGAACCACGCCAGAAACGCAACGACCAGAATAATGAGTCGGGCATTCGACGAAAGACCGTGCTCCGCCTGTTCTGACGGTCGTGAGAGATCACTCATGTTTCAAACTGCCTGGAGACTGCCTGGTGGGAGCTTGCGGAATTAGTTGGGATTTTCGCCGGGGATGTCTACCCACGTGCCCGTTTGCGATGACGCAAACGCCGCGTCCGTGAACCTCTGAACCTGCAGTCCATCAAGCAAGTCGGGATGCGGGCCCTTTCCTTCGCCAGCGAGCTGCTTTTCAAAGGCCGGGAATACGTGATTCTCGAATCGATTGCACATGCCGTCGTCGTCAATCGTTTCCAGTAACTTTGCCGGATCGGGACTATCGGCGAATTTCAGTTCACCACGAATTCGGTCGACCGACAGCGACCCCAAACTCCCATGCAATTCCAGTTCGGGCGCGAAACCCTTGCGCAAATAGCTGGCATGTGAAAGCAGAATGCTGCCGACCGCACCGTCACCAAACTCGAAACCAATCTGAGCGTAATCCGGCACGCTGCCTTTTCGTTGCGACTCGCTTTCCTGTGTCTTGTGCTGCTGGCCCCATTCAAGGGCTTCGTTCAGATCGACGTCACCAAGGTCAGGCTTGGGCGGCATGATGACCTGAGCATGCGTGAGCACTCGAACTGCTTCCTGCCCCAGGATGAACCGCATCGTGTCGTAGGCGTGCGACCCCACGTCAGCGATGGAACCGGCTGCCGAAAGTTCGGCGTTGTCCCGCCACGTGAACGGCATGTCCACGGGGCGAGGGTTCTGCCAACGGTAGATAACCGATTTGATTTCACCCAACCGCCCCTCTTCAACGATCGCCTTGGCTCGACGAAAAACCGGAACGTAACGCGTCCAGTACGGCACGTAGCTGGCCAGTTTCTTTTGCTCAGCCGCTTGCCACATCGACAGCGCCTCCTGCGCATCCTTTCCGACAGGCTTTTCACACAAAACGTGTTTGCCAAGTTCCGCACAGGCCAGCACCGGATCGATGTGCAGCGCGTCGGGCGTCAGCACCAGCACCAGATTGACGTCCGGATGATTCACGACTTCGCGCCAGTCGTCGGTGACCAGCGTCGCACCGTCTTCCGCCGCAGCGGCTTCCAGGCGATCCCGACGTCGGGCACACAGGGCCACGATCTGCGCATCCTGTGACGCTTCGCGAATCTCTTTCCGGTAGGGAACGCCGATGTAGCCGGTCGCTCCGATGACTCCAATGCGATACTGCATTTTCTTTCCGTACAAGCCCTTGAGGTCGATGAGGGTCTCAAATCGGTGCATCAGTATACGGCATCCGGAGGCAACATCTCGATACGGCATCTCGACGTCTCTGGAACGATCGAAGAAAATCGGGACGCGGCCATTCACGATATCGCGAACGAAAAACGGTAAACTCCACTCGTTCAACGGTCAGCCCGTTCAACGCTCACCAACGCAGTCCAACATCGCGGTACGTCACAGGGAGACCGGACCTTGAAAATACTCATGCCGATCGGCGACGGGACCGAAGCACTCGATACCTTCTATGCCTACTATCGATTGCCCGAGGACAACTATGAGGTCGCGGTTGCGGGCCCGGAAGCTCGTTTGTATCACACCGTACTGCATGAAATTCCGCCCAACCCCAACGTTCCGTGGGACATCACGCAAGAGCGTCCCGGCTACCATTTGCAAGCCAGCGTCGCGTTCGACGATTTGAAGTCCGACGACTACGCGGGCATGTTCATCTCGGGCGGTCGAGCTCCTGAATACATCCGCTACAACCAGACACTACTTCAGGTCACTCGGGAAATTATCGAAGCTGGAAAGCCCGTCGCGTGTCTTTGCCACGGCATTGAAATTCTGTCCGCCGCCGATGCGATTCGCGGGAAGCGAGTGACGACCGTACCGAAGTGTGCTCTCGATGCGGAACAGGGAGGAGCCACCTACGTGGACGAACCGGTTGTCGTCGACGGCCTGCTGGTGACCGGCCGCGGATACGGTGAAAACACGGAAGTTCTTCGCGAGTTTATTCGGATGCTGAAATCTGGCTGAGCCAATGGATTGATCCACGCGACGAACCAATCGTGGAATCGCCGCGTTCCTGGCCCGATAACCACGCGCATCGGCCTTCGATACAAACTGAAACGCGATCACAACACGGATTTGAAACTGGTTCTGTGACAGCCAGCCGATCTATACTGGGAAGTCTTCTAACTGGGGCCCACCATGCTTTTCCTCCGATATTTCGTGTCGTCGTTGCTGCGTTCGCGTAATCTGCATCGTGTCGCAGGCGTTGGCATCGCGGTCATCTGCATCGCTACGCTATGTCCGGCGACACACGCCGACGAGCCGTTTCAACTTCAGGACGATGAAGTCGTCGCGCTGCTTGGCGGAACCAACATCGTCAACATGCAAAGCGCAGGTTACCTGGAGACGCTTTTGACGCTCGCCAATCCTGAACGACGACCGCGTTTTCTGGACTACGGTTGGGAGGGCGACACGGCGTTCAAACAAGGCACGGTGATCGAACGCTGGCGCAAAGACAAGTACGGCCATCTCGCGAACCAACTGAAGATCAACGGTGTGACCTGCGTCGTAATTCATTTTGGTCAAAGCGAGTCGTTGGAGGGCTCAAGGGGCATCGACCGTTTCGTTCAGGCCTACGACGATCTGCTGGCGAAATGCCGGCAACGCGAATCAGGTTCGCCACGTCGCCTCATTGTGATCTCGCCGATCCCATTCGAAAAAACCGACAATCGCTTTTTGCCCGATCTTTCCAAGCGCAACGACGATCTTGCTGAATACGTCGCCGCGATCGAAAAACTGACGGAGCAGCACGACGGTCATTTCGTCGACCTGTTCACCCACTTCACGCGACTCCGTCATGCGGACGCCTCGCGACTGACTGACAACGGTCTGCACGTGTCACCTGCAAAACAGGCGCTCGTCGGCACGACGGTTGCCCAACTGCTGGGCGTCCCCCACGACTTCGACGCCTCCCACAACCAGCTGCGCGACCAGGTTGTGCGAAAACACACGTTGTGGATGAGCTATTGGCGTCCCGCCAACTGGAAATGCCTTTACGGCGACGATGGCGAACGCGAATTTGGCAAAGCGACCGCCGGCGGGATGACACTTCGGCAGGAATGGATGCAGCTTCCCGCATTGATTGCGACGGAAGAAGCCACAATCTGGAAAACGGCTGCGAAAATGAAGGAGCAACGATGAATCGTACTCACACGATAATCCGACTCGGGCTGTTGATGCTCCTCGGCATGGGACATCCTGCGACGGCAGTTGAAGTCCTGACACCCGAACAGGAACGCGCAACGTTTCAGTTGGCCGACGGTTTTCAAGCCAACCTGTTCGCATCCGAGGAACTGGGCGTGCTCAATCCGATGCAGATGCGATGGGACGCCGAAGGTCGCCTGTATGTGATCTCCACGCTGGCCTATCCGCAACTGCGGCCCGGTGAAATCCCCAACGACAAAATCATTCGCCTCGAAGATACCGACGGCGACGGCCAGGCTGATCGCTCGGTTGTCTTTGCCGATGGCCTGAACATTCCCACGGGGCTGGAGGTGGGCGACGGCGGCATCTATGTCGGCGAACAAACCGACCTCGTCTTCCTCAAGGACACCGATGGCGATGGCAAAGCAGACGTTCGTAAAGTCATCCTCAGCGGCTTCGGCGTTGGCGATACGCACCAGGCGATCAACTCTTTTGTCTGGAGCCCCGGCGGTGAACTGCTAATCAATCAGGGCGACGGCATCGAATCACGCGTCGAAACGCCGTGGGGAGTGTCCGGGCTGTTTCAGGCGGGCGTCATGCGACTGCGACCCCGGCGGTTGCAGCTGGATCCGTTCCTGGATGACTTCATGGGTCCGGGAAATCCGTGGGGCGTCGCTTTTGATGACTGGGGCCAAACGTTCGTCGTCGACGGAGCGGGTGGAATCACGTTCCTGTCGCCAGCCATGATGCCCGTGCATCACAAGCGTCGGCTGCGTCAGATTGGAAAACCCGGCGGCTATTGTGGAATCGACATGTTGGGCAGCCGACATCTTCCCGACGAATTTCAGGGCGACTACATCCTTGGAGATTTTCAGCAAAACCGCATTCGTCGCTACGCAACCGTTCCCAATGGCGCCGGCTTCGAAGTCCAATGGAAAGAACCGATTGTCGTTTCGCGACATCGCAACTTCCGACCCGTCGACGTCCGCACGGGGCCCGACGGAGCGATCTACATTTGCGACTGGTACAACTCCGTCATCTGTCATCAGGACGACCCGTTCCGGCATCCGGATCGTGATTTCACGCACGGCCGAATCTGGCGAATCTCGCGCACGGATCGCGAGCCCGTCCAGCTGCCGGAATTGCGAAATGCAAAGACCATCGAATTGTTCAAACATCTCGCGTCGCCGGAACGCTGGATTCGCTACCAGGCAAAACGGGTTCTCGCCCAGCGGTCACTCGATGAAGAATGGGCCGCCGGCCTGCGCGACGAATTGATGCAGTTACTCGGTGACCATCCCGATGAACATCTGCTCTTCGAGGTAATTGGGGCACTGGAATCGACCGAAACCGTCGTCCCGGAACTCTTGCAACGACTCGTCAACGCGGAAGACTACCGAGCTCGCGCGTATGCAGCGCGCGTCGTGGGACGGTGGCATGATCGCATGCCGGGAACGTTGGCGTTGCTGGAAACACTGGCTCATGATTCCCATCCTCAGGTCCGCATGGAAGCGGCCGTTGCGTGTGCCCACGTTCCGAATGCTCACGCCGCCGAAGTCGTCGCGATTCTCGCCGACCAGGAAATGGACTACGACGTCGATTATGCCTTTTCACAGGCACTCCATCATCTCAAGGAACTTTGGGTGCCGGCGTTTGAACGCGGCGAACTCTCCTTTGGTGGTCGAGCGAACCGAATTGCGGCGGTGCTGGAACGAGTAAGCACCTCCGAACTGCTCTCGATTATTCGCGACCTCGCAAAGTCCCCGTCGGCCGAGCCCAACACGCGATTTGCAATTCTGAAGACGCTCGCCCGAGTCGGAAGCGAAGACGACCTCGCGAATGTACTGCAAGCGGCGCTAAAGCCCGCCGCGATGCAACACGAGCTGCTCGACGAACTCCATGCGACCTTCGTGTCATCCGCTCGCAAGCCCTCGGGGTCCTTGCAACCGATCTCGCAGCTGTTCGAAAGTGACAATTCGGCCGTGCGCAACACATCACTTTTGCTGGCCGGTTTGTGGCAGGAGCGGGGCCTTGTTGATCAACTCGAAACAATTTCGACAAACGCGAACAACGAACCGACGACCCTGCACGCGGCCATCCTGGCACTGGGACACATGGGCGGCGAACGAGCGGATGCCTTGCTGCGGAAACTGGGCACCGGCGGAAATCAACAGCAGCAATTTTCCGCAGCGATTGCGATTTCGCAGGACGATCCGGACTTTGCAGCACGACAAATGGCCAGCGTCGTGAAGACGCACGTACTGGACACGAACCAGATAACCTCATTGCTGCACGCCTTCGCCGCTCGCGACGGAGGACTCGACCAATTGGCTCAGCAACTCGACGCTGTCGGTCTGTCCGCCGAGACTTCGACGCGCGTACTCAATGTGCTCAACGCCACCGGACTGGCGAACGACAATCTGCTGGAGTTGCTCAACAGGGCGGCCGGCATTTCGCTCAGCCTTCCCGACTACAGCAAGGAGCTGGTCGAACGGTTGGTATCGCAGATTCCCGGCGGCGACGCGGAACGGGGCGCCCAGATTTTCCATTCGCAACAGACCAACTGCAACAAGTGTCACCAAATTCGTGGCATCGGCGGACAGATTGGTCCCGAGCTGTCCGGCGTCGGTACGACCATGCCGAAAGACCGTCTCGTTCAGGAAGTCATGTGGCCGCAACGACACGTGAAGGACGGCTATCAGCTCGAGCAGGTACTGACCGAAGACGGTGAGATCTTTCAGGGCTACATGCAAAAATCGCGCGACAGAAAACACTATTACCTGCGTCCGCTCAATGCGGAAAACGTCATGCGAATTGCAAAGAAAGACGTCGACGAACATGATGTCGTCGGCAGCGCAATGCCCGAGAACATCGTCGCTGCGCTGACTCCTCAACAACGCATCGATCTATTGGCATTCCTCAGTCAGCTCGGCACACCGGACGGGATCACAGGCTTGCCAGTATCAAGCTCCGACAATCAGCCCAATACCGCAGGAGCCAGCAAATGATGCAAGCTGCCTGCGTACCATTCCGCGTGATCCTCATCGTGCTTTGCATGAGTGCATTTGCATGGGGCGAGCGACCGTGGCCCTTCTACGTTCCCCACGGCACGCAGCCACCGACGGTTGAATCGACGTGGCCACGAAATGATGTCGATCGATTCGTGCTGAAGAAGCTTCACGAAAACGGGCTCACACCGTCGACCGAAGCGAGTCGTCGCGCATTGATTCGTCGGCTGTATTTCGATCTGCTGGGGCTTCCACCCACGCCGTCCGACATCGATCAGTTTATCGAAGATGAATCGCCCGACGCCTACAGCAAACTGGTTGATCGCCTGCTCGATGACGCTCGATACGGCGAACGGTGGGCGAGGTTCTGGCTGGATCTGGCTCGCTACGCCGACACGGCTGGTTACGAAGGCGACCCCGATTTGCCGCACGCATGGCGGTACCGGGATTATGTCATTGACGCCTTCAACGACGACAAACCGTACGACCTGTTTATCAAGGAGCAGATCGCGGGAGACGAATTCAAGGAGATCATGGGTGCCGGCGAGTTGCCGCTTCCTTCTGCCGAGCAAACCGTGGCGATGACATTCCTGCGTTTGGCACCGTTCACCGAACCGCGCGGTGACGAAACTCGCCACGAGATGCTGAGCGAGATGACTTCGACCGTTGGATCGGTCTTTCTCGGGCTCACCGTCGGATGCGCCAAGTGCCACGACCACAAGCACGACGACATCCCCACGGCCGATTTCTATCGCATGAAGGCCTTCTTCGCCACCATTCAGATTCCGCCCCCGGAACGCGGCGACGGTTTTCAGATTGGCGGTTCGCTGGATGCCGAGTTCTATCGGGATGGAGAAAAGGAATGGGCCACCGCCCAACGCAAACGGTGGGATGAGCACCTTGAAGATTCCAAACTGAAGCTCGCCGAACTACGGGATTCGATCCGCACGCGATTTGAATGCGAGTCAACCGAACAGGACAAACTGGATGACAAAAAGATCGACTCGCTGTTGCGAGACGGACACGAGAAAGTAACCGAGGACGAAGCACGGCAATTTCGCTATCTCTCCTCGCGCGAACGATTCGTAAAGCAACATCGCAAACGACTCAAACCGGTCGCCATGTCACTGCGTCATTCGTTCGGCCCGCCGTACGAACCCGGCGTGCCCGTATCCCGCATCATGGAACGCGGCGAATACGACAATCCCGGAGACGTGGTTCAACCCGGTTTTCTCAGCGTCATCACGGGCAATCAGGACCCCGCGCCAATTCGCCTGGATCCGTTCAAACGCTGGCCAACCCGAAGTCGACGCATGCGACTGGCAAACTGGATTGCCAGCGCCGACAATCCTATGACTGCTCGTGTGATGGTCAATCGTCTGTGGCACTGGCACTTCGGGCAGGGCATCGTACGAACGCCCAGTGACTTTGGCTATTTGAGCGGCGGGCCGTCGCACACCTTGCTGCTGGACTGGTTGGCCGAACGGTTCGTCGCGGAGAAGTGGAGCGTCAAAGCCATGCATCGGCTGATCGTGAACTCGGCGACCTATCGACAGTCTTCCCATCAGGCGTTCGCGGACGCGACTGAAGATTCCCGCCTGAAACGAGCTCGCGAAATCGATCCGGACAATCGGTTGCTATGGCAATTCAACCGTCGGCGACTGGATGCCGAGGCGATCCGCGATAACGTCCTGGCAGTGAGTGGCCGCTTGAACCCGGAACAGTTTGGCTTGCCGATTTTCCCGCCGTTACCGGGCGATGTCGCAGAAACCGTCAAGTACGACAATTCAAAATGGGACACGCAAAACGGACCGGAAGGTCGCAAGCGAAGTATCTACATCTATCAACAACGCACACTGACCATGCCATTGATGCAGACTTTTGATTCGTTGGTCTGCGAAGAAACGCGACCGCGACGACGCGCCTCGGTGACACCGCTACAGGCTCTGGCGATGTACAACGGTGAATTCGTCAATGACGAGGCGGCACACTTTGCCCGTCGCGTGGCAGCCGAATGCAAGAACGGAAGCGACAAGATCAGCAGCGACAACAAAAAACCGGATCGCGGAAAACTGATCCAGACTGCATTCCGTCTGGCGCTGGGCCGATCACCCTCGGAATCAGAACGAGATAACTTGCTTGCGCTGCTGGACGCTTCCGAAACTCCGGAAGCCGGACTGGTCGCCGTTTGTCGGGTGCTGATGAATACCAACGAGTTTATGTATATCGACTGACTCCCGAGTTTGAACATGAACCATCCACTCAATAGCCGCCGCAAATTCCTGAACCATGCATGGAACGGAATCGGTGCACTCGCGCTCGGCGACATGCTGACGCGGGAATCGCGTGGACAGGACGCGAACCCCGAATCGATCGTCAGTCCACTCGCACCCAGGAAGCCGCACCTGCCACGCGGGGCCAAACACTGCATTTTTCTGTTCATGCAGGGCGGTGTCAGCCAGGTCGACTCGTTCGAATACAAACCGGTCCTGAACAAACTGCACGGCAAGCCGATTCCGCAGGTTCCTTCCATCACGGGCGAACTGCAGGGGCGACTGTCGTTTGAACATTCATGTGTCGGTAGTGAATTTCGCTTTCGACAGCACGGTGAATCGGGACGCCATGTTTCCGAACTGCTGCCGCACATCGCCCAGCACGTCGACGACATCGCGTTCATTCACGGTATCAAAACTGACAACCAGAATCATGGCCCGTCGACACTTCACGTGACCACCGGCAGCCAGTTTCCCGGCAGTCCCTCGGTCGGCTCCTGGGTGAACTATGGACTCGGTACGCTCAATCAGAACATGCCCGGTTACGTGGTCATTCAGGATCCGCGCGGCGCGCCGGTGAATGGGGCCGCCGTGTGGGCGAATGGATATCTGCCAGCGGCCTACCAGGGAACGCTGCTCCGACCCAGCGGAACTCCGATCCTGAATCTGGATCGTCCGTCCGATGTCACGGCCGTCCAGCAGCGGCGCGAATTCGACGCGATCCGTTCACTGAATCGCGAACACCTGTTATCGCGACCGGGCGCAACCGAACTGGAAGCTCGCATCAGTGCCTATGAGCTGGCATTCCGGATGCAAACGGCAGCCCCGGAACTGGTTGACCTGCGCGACGAGCCGGAACACATCAAATCACTCTACGGCCTGGACGACGACGTCACCGCCGGGTTTGGGCGTCAGTGTCTTCTGGCGCGACGGTTTGTCGAAGCCGGTGTTCGCTATTCGCTGTTGATTCACGGCGTTCAGATTGGACGCGATAGCTGGGACGATCACGGCAACGTCGCGGGCGGCATGAGAAAGCACTGCCGCGAAGTCGATCGCCCCGTCGCGGGGCTGTTGTCCGACCTGAAGCAACGTGGCTTGCTGGATGAAACGCTGGTCGTCTGGGCTTCGGAGATGGGCCGCACGCCGTTTGTGAACGGGAAGCTGGGAAACACCCCGGGCCGCGAACACAACTCGCACGCATTAACGATGTGGATGGCCGGTGGAAACGTCAAAGGCGGCGCGACGGCCGGTGAGACCGATGAGTTTTCGCTGCAATCGATCGGCGATCCGATTCCCATCCGCGACGTACACGCGACAATCCTGAACCTGATGGGGCTCGAGGACGAAGAGCTTCGCTACTTGCACGCGGGACGCAATCGTCAGCTCACGGACATCGGCGGCTACGTGCTTGATGACATCATTGCCTGACGAAAACCAGGCCATCCAACACCAAGACCAGCCTCGGTGCCCAACGGCCAATCTCGCTAAACGGCCAACTCCGATTCGCACACGGCCGCCGCATCCGCCAGGTCCTGTGCAAAGCACTTCTCGATGCTGGTGCGAATCATGGGCCATGTCACCAGGTGCATGACCTTCGCAAACAGCGTCTGTGCCTCGGCGACGAAGCTGGCGCGTACTCCCGTGCACTCTCCGTCAGGAGAAAAGTGAAACTCGGAACGGTAGAGGCAGCCACAGGAATTGGCCTCGACGGCGTACATTTCGTTAGGCAAGAATTCCGTGATCCACATTTCTTCGGTGGACTCCTTGCCAAACATGAGGCGAGTTTCTTTCCACCGTGTGCCCACGCCCACGGGCCCCTCCGAGAGCATCTCGATGCTGGATATCCCCTCAAGCCGTTCGGCGGCATTTGGTATGTCCGTCAGTACGGTGAAGACTCGCTCCACCGGCGCACCAATTTCTCTTTCGAAGACAATCGGTTTCATGGCTGCCTCCCGTGTCGGTGAAATGGAACCGCAAACCTCGAGCTGCGAACAGCGAACTACGCTATTCAGCCCTCAGATCGGCCAGCGTTTTCGCGGCGGACTTTGCCAGCAGCAACGTATCGGTGCCCGCACAAATCATGGTGGATCCGCGAGCAATATCCTGCTGCACGTTTTTCGTGGTAACTCCAAAGCAACCCACCGGCAGACGAGCACGCTTGCTCGCCGCATAAATACGCTCGAGCGCAACGACGACTTCAGGGTCATCGATCTGGCCCATTTTCCCCATACTGGCGGAGAGATCGTAGGGCCCCAACTGAATTGCATCGATGCCCGGCACCCTGACGATCTCTTCGATGTTTTCGACGGCCGTCTTGTGTTCCGCCTGCACACAAACCACCAGCTCCTCGTTCGCCGACTCGATGTACTCGGCAAACGTGGCCCCATAGCCATGTGCCCTCGCGAGACCAACGCCGCGTGCGCCCGCGGGTGAGTACCTGGCCCAACGCACGACATTCTGCGCCTGCTCGACCGTGTTCACTTGCGGCACAATGATTCCGTGAGCGCCAATGTCGAGCACCTTCTTGATCGGCACTTCCGCCGCCTCGGGAACTCGCACGATGCACGTCACTCGATGACTGACGGCTTGAAGGATGGCGAGGATTTCGGTCGTGCCCAGCGGCCCGTGCTCGCCATCGATGAAGAACCAGTCGAAACCGACTCCCGCCAGAATCTCGGCCGTGGCAGGGCAAGGCAACGTGATCATTGTGCCCAGCAGTTTTTCGCCCGCCAGCAGACGCGACTTGAATGACTTTGACATGGACTCGTGTCCTCCCTGTCAACTTTGCGTCGGATTGCCCGGGACATCGCGAGGTGAAAGAATTCTTCGCTTCCCGTATTCGAAATGTGCCAACAGTAATCGTACCGCCAGCTCCGCATCGCCGGCGATCACCGCATCCGCAATCCCGCGATGCTCTTCATAGTTGGACGCGAATCGTTCGGTATCGTGTTCCGTGATCAGCAAGATCACCCGCTGAACGCGGTCTTGCTGCTGCCGCATGACACGACCGATTTCCTTGTTGTCGAGGAATTCGCAGAACAGCATGTGAAACTCCACGTCCAGTTCCACCAACCTTAGCTGATCGCATGTCTCAATGTTTGCCTTCTGCGCTGCAAGATTTGCTTCCAACTGCTCAAGCTGATCCTCGCGAAGCCGACCAGCAACAGCTCGCATCGTGTAACTCTCCAGTGCCGTGCGAATTTCAAACTGATCAGAAATTTCCTTCCACGTCACTTCGCGAACGACGACTCCATGCTGCGGAGACACGCGAACCAGACCTTCGTTGTCCAGCCGCTCGAGCGCCGACTTAATGGGCGTCTTGCTCATGTCCATTTGCGCGGACAGTTGGCGTTCCGACATAAACGTGCCTGGCGGCAGCTCGCCATTGAGAATTCGACTCTTGAGTTCGCGGTAGGCCCGGTCCTTTAACAGGGATCGAACCGGAGGCGTCAGGTCGCCAGTTCGCGAAGACGATTTTGTTGTTGTAGAGACGGGCATGCGTACGTCGTAACCTGTATATTCAAGGGCCAATGCAAGTTGAAACCCTACTGAGATCTCAGTAAGATGTCAACGATCCCAGGAGACAACCATGAGCGTGAGAACGTCCGGCGGCTGGATTTTCCATCACTTCGTCGCACTTGGCCTATCGATGACTTTCGTCGGTATGGTCTGCGGTGCCGACGATGCTGCAAAGGTCGCGGACGCGAGTCCCGCCGATGTGGTGAGTCCTGCTGTTCGCGTAAGCGAAGGCATCGTGGCACTCTACGACTTCGCGGATACATCGGGCGCTATGGTGCGTGATCGTTCCGGCGCTGGTGAACCGATCGACCTGAAGATCGAAGATCCCGGCGACGTCATTCGCAAGCCAGGTTCCCTGGAGATCCGTGGCGAGACCATGGCATTGACCAGCAAGCCACCACGACGACTGATTTCCGCGATTCGCAAATCCGGCGCGATGACCATCGAAGCGTGGGTGCGACCACGCAACACAAATCAGTCCGGCCCCGCGCGGATGATCACGCTTTCGAAAGATTCGACCAATCGCAACGTGACGCTGGGCCAGGAAGGCAACCGGTTCGACGTCCGGCTGCGAACCTCCGAGACCAGCAACAACGGCCTGCCATCACTGGCCGGCAAGTCGGGCACGGCGAAGAAACAACTCACGCACGTCGTCTACACACGGGATCGGAACGGCAACGCAAAGCTATGGCTGAACGGCGAAGTGAACGCTTCGAAAAAGGTCGGCGGCAGCCTGTCCAACTGGGACAACGCCATGCGTCTGGCGTTGGGCAACGAAATGAACAAGTCGCGGCAGTGGAAAGGCACCTACCACCTGGTCGCAATCTACAAGCGAGCGCTACGCAAGCAAGAGATTCAGCAGAACTACTCGGCCGGCGCCGGCGCGGCGGCTCCACCGATCCTCGTCAAGCAGCAACGCGATCCCCGAGAAGTTCATTTCGAGCTGGAAGTCGCGCCGATCCTGGCGAACCAGTGTCTCGAATGTCACGACTCGCTGGCGAATCAGGGCGGCCTGGACCTGTCGAAGAAAATCGCAGCGTTGCAGGGCGGCGATAGTGGCGAGGCATTCGTGTCGAAGAATTCGGCGGACAGCCTGCTTTGGCAATCCGTCGAATCCGATGAGATGCCACACGAACGCGATCCCCTGAACGACCGTGACAAGGCGACGCTGAAAAAGTGGATCGACGACGGTGCCGTTTGGTCTCTGACGACCATCGATCCGGCGGTCTACGTCCATGGCGGTCGACCGGACGCCAACTGGCTGCGGCGACTGACGATTCCCGAATACATCGAAACCGTTCGCGCGCTGTTCGACATTGATGTCACGGCAGAGGCTCATGAACACCTACCGCCGGACGTTCGAGCCGACGGGTTCAGCAACACGGCCTACAACCTGAACGTGGACCTGAAACATATCGAAGCCTACGAACGTCTGGCGGAGATCATCGTTCAGCAAATCGACGTCGCCGCGTTCCGCAAGCGATTCGTCAAGAATGTGACCTTCACCGACGGTGGCATGGCCAACCTGATCAAGAACATGGGACGCCTGATTCTGCGTGGTCCGCTGGAGAATCGCGAGATTATCGCGTATCGCGGAATCCCCACGACCGTCGCGGCAACCGAACAGGGAAATATCGATGAAGCAACATCCCTGATCATTGAAGCGATGTTGCAGTCACCGCGATTCATCTATCGCGTCGAACGGCAACGTGGCGACGGGAACCCTGAACCCGTTGGCGACTTTGAGCTCGCGTCGCGCATGAGCTACATGATTTGGGGAGCTCCACCGGACGAAGCTCTCTTCAAAGCCGCGGCCGACGGTGACCTCTATGATCCGGCGGCCATTCGCGAGCATGTCGAAAGAATGCTGAAGGACCCACGCGCCGTCACGCACTCGGAACGCTTCTTCGCCGACTGGCTGAACCTGGGACGTCTGCGAAATCTCCAGCCGAACCATGAAAAGTATCCAGACTGGAATCCTGCACTTGCGACCGACATGCAAAAGGAGTCGATCGCCTTTTTCCACGATGTGATCTGGAAACAGCAGCGACCGCTGGCCGACCTGTTGAATGCGAAAGTCACCTACGCAACGCCACGGCTGGCCCGACACTATGGTTTACCGGCAGAAGCCGCCGACATGGCAAACAGTGACGGTGAACTGGTGCGATTCGATCTGTCGAAGACTGACAGTCGTGGTGGAATGCTCACTCAGGGCAGCCTGTTAACGGTCGGCGGTGACGAAGCATCCATGGTGACGCGTGGCTTGCTGGTCATGCATGAACTGCTGAGGGGTGTCGTCAAGGATCCGCCCGCATGTGTCGATACAACTCCTGTGCCGACGAAACCGGGCGTTTCACAGCGGGCGATCGCGGAAGACCGGATCGCGAATGAAACCTGCGGTGGCTGCCACAGTCGTTTCGAACCGCTGGCCTTTGGCCTGGAAAAGTTCGACGGGCTGGGCGGCTACCACGAATCGGACGAACACGGAAACGAGCTGCGTGATGACGGGACCATCGTTTTCCCCGGCGCGTCGGAGGCGGTTAACTACGGCTCGTCACGCGAACTGATGGACCTCATGGCCGGCAGTGAACGTGTCAAGGAATCGATCACCTGGAAGCTGACTCAATTCGCACTCGGTCGACCACTCACGGGCGCCGATGCGGGTGCTGTTCAGGCCATCCACAAAACGGCACAGAAAAACGGCGGGACCTATCAGGCAACGCTAACGGCAATCGCGACCAGCGATCTGGTTACAATGATGCAAACGGACGAATAGCCCCAGTCGCCGAAGCTCCCCCACAACGTAACGAAATACAACCGTACATCCATCTGAATCCACCCACGCGGAGTCCGAACGATGAATGCCAAATTCAACCGACGTACGATCCTCAAAGGCCTCGGCAGCGTCGCCATCGGCTTGCCACTCCTGGAAGAAATGATGGTCAGCGGCGCTTCCGCCGCGGCCGTATCCGAAGTGCCCGCTCGAGCGTTCAACGTGTTCTTCGGACTGGGCATTCCCGCTCCGCTGCAGACCGAGGGTTTCGACGGAGTACTGGAACCACTCAAGCCGCTGGGCGACAAGCTGCTCATCATGCGAAACGTGGATCAGGTCCGCGCCGACGCCAATGGCATTAACGCTCACTTTGATGGAGCGACCGCAGCGTTCACGGCCGAAGCTCCCAACGGTGAAGCCAAAGCCGGCGGTGCTTCGATCGACCAGGTCGTACGACAAACCTATCATCCCAATGGTATGCCGGCCGGTATGGTCCCCACGCTGGTCGCCGGAACGTTCTTCCGTCGCAGCCGCGTTGGCCGGTTCGTTCACAGCTACAACGAGAACGGCACCGTCGCCGCCGCGATGCAGGAACGACCTCGCGACGTTTTCGATCGCGTGTTCGGCGCCATCGCCCAGGGAGACGTGAAAGACCCGCGGCAGTTGCGACTGAAACGCAGCGTTCTGGATTCGGTCGTCAACGAGTATCGTTTCTTCACGGGATCGAATTCGCCGTTGGGCGCTGCCTCCCGGGCACGCGTGACCGATCACCTCGAACGCATCCGCGAATATGAGCAACGGGCTTATGCACTCAAGGACAGCCCCAAAGACGGCAACGCGGGACTCATGCGACCGGAACCTTCGAAGCTGAAGCACGGAGGAGCAGCCGATCCGGGCGGCCAGGGTATCGACATGCCGCTCGATAATCTCGTGACCGAATGGCGGCTAATGGCAGATCTCTATGCGTTGGCGATCGAACTGGATCGAGTTCGATTCGGATCACTCACGTTCCTCGCCGCTGGCGAGCGACTGCGGGTGACGGGCGACTATGAGTACGACGGACGAAAGGTCTTCACGTTCGACGACGCAAAGCAACTCAACGCTTCCGGCGACGCGGGCTGCAGCCACGAATGGTGGCACAAGTTCGGGGCCGACAAGAAGAACGAGCAGCTTCGAGCCCACGCGCACATGAAGATGCGCGAAGTGGCCTACTTCCTGAAGAAGCTTGACGCCATCAAGGACCCCAATGGCCGCAGCGTTCTGGAAAATTCGATGCTGACCGTTTCCACCGAATCCGGCGACGGCCGTCACAACGATTCGAAGCGCGAGTTGTCCGGAATCTTCCACGCCATCAGTGGCGCGAACGGTCGATTCAAGACTGGCCAGATCATGGACGTTGGTCACGAAGGCATCGACGTTTACAACACGATGCTGGGAGCCATGGGCGCGAAAAAGCGACTGGGCCCCGACGACCGCGAAGGCACGGCAACGGAACAGATTCTGGCCTAGATTTCGTTTCGTCCCCCTACGCTGCCTGGCCGCAACACCATCCATGCGTCGTCAGCCTCGGCGTTAGCAGAAGCCTGGCTTCGTTCAACCGGCGGCTAGCGCTCGCCGCTCACAAGGGCGCCGCGAACAACAACAACAACAACAACAACAACAACAACAACAACAACAACGGCTACTGGATTCAGCGCCTCGAGTGTGCGATGGTTTATCTCCACCATACTCGCCAATGAGGTCGCCATGACTCGCGTCAGATCGAATCTATTACTCGTCCTGCTCACCACACTCCTCTGCGGAATCCAGGTCGCCACCGCATACGCGCAAGCGACTGCCGTCGCACCGCCCGCGACGGCCAGTGCCAGCGTTCTTTCCGCGGCAACGTCACCTGCCGACGTGGGTATGTCGGCCGAGCGATTGGGCCGCATTGATCGAATGTGTGCGGACGCCATTGCCAAATCGAAGGTCCCCGGAATCGTTGCCCTCGTGGCACGTCACGGTGAAATTGTCTTCCACGAAGCGTACGGAATGGCGGACAATACGACCGGGCGCAAACTTCGAAAGGACGACATCTTTCGCATCGCATCGCAGTCAAAGGCCATCACCTCGACGGCCGTGATGATCCTGTGGGAGGAGGGCCACTTTCAGCTCAATGATCCGATCTCAAAATTCATCCCTGAATTCAAGGATGTTGGCGTGCTGAAGGACTACAACGAAGACACCACCGCCTGGACGACGGAACCGGCCAACAAACCCATCACCATTCGCCATTTGCTGACGCACACGTCGGGCATCGGCTACGGCGTGATCGATGGTGACGAGCGATTCCGAAAGATGTACGCGGCTGCCGGTGTAACCGATCTCTTCACCACCGAGCCGATCACGATCGAGGAAAGCGTCAAGAAGCTGGCCACGCTACCGCTGCATCATCATCCCGGAGAAAAGTTCACGTACAGCGAGGGATTGGACGTGCTTGGCTATTTCATCGAGATCGTCTCGGGAAAACCATTTGACGTATTCCTGAAGGAGCGAATCTTCGACCCGCTGGGGATGCACGACACGGCTTTCTATCTGCCCGAGGCAAAGGCGGACCGCATGGTAACGGTGCAAAAACCCGACGGTGACAAGTGGGTGCGACTGCCGGTCACGTTCTATGATCCCGACTATCCAATCAAGGGCGCGAAGAAATTTTTCTCCGGCGGAGCGGGATTGTCCAGCACCGCGAAGGACTACGCCATCTTCCTGCAAATGTATCTCAACGGTGGAAAACTGAATGGCAATCGCATCCTCAGTCGCACCACCATTCAGACCATGATGCGAAACCAGACCGGCGATCTGTTTGGTGATGACAGCAAGTACTATGGTCTCGCGTTTGGCGTGGTCACTCCGGAAGGCAACGCCGTCGGGGGTATCGGAAGTGTGGGCACGTTTGATTGGGGCGGATACTTCAACACACAGTACTTCGCCGACCCCAAAGAAGGCATCGTCGGCATCCTGATGAAGCAAACGCAAGGCACCAATGGTGACGATACCGCGTGGAAGTTTCGGCAACTCGTTGGCCAATGCGTGGACGACTAATTGATCGTCTCACCGCCATACACTCAGGAACAATCATGAAAAATTGCATACTTGCACTGTCGTTGATTTGCCTCAATGTCTGGCTGCCAACCGCGCTGGCAGATTCCACTCCGCCTAACATCGTCATCATGCTCGCGGACGACCTGGGATGGGGTGCGGTCAGCTACCACGCGGAATGGGCAGAAACTCCCAACGTTGACCGGATCGCCAAAGAAGGAATCGAACTGGATCGTTTCTACGTGGCTCCCATGTGTACGCCAACGCGAGCGGGACTCATGACGGGCCGGTATCCCATTCGCTTTGGACTCGCCCGAGCCGTCATACCACCGCAACGCAATTTTGGGCTCGCAACGGAAGAACAAACGATTGCCGATGCCCTGGGGGAGGTCGGCTATCGTCACCGCGGCGCGTTTGGCAAATGGCACCTTGGACACCATCATGTCAAATGGCATCCGCTATCGCGTGGCTTCACACGTTTTGAAGGCCACTACAACGGCGCGATCGACTACTTCACACTGGAACGCGAAGGCGAGCGTGACTGGCATGTGAATTTCGAACCTTCCGACAAACAAGGCTATTCAACGGATCTCATCGCCGACGCCGCCAGTCAGTTTATTCTTGACGCCGCCAGGGACGACTCGCCCTATTTTTGCTACGTGCCCTTCAACGCACCACACTCGCCATTTCAGGCCAAACCCGAGGACATCGCCCGTTACGCAAAAGGGCAAAAGGTCTCGCGTGAAGACACACTGCGGGCGATGATATGGAGTATGGATCAGGGCGTGGGCAAGATCCTTGAAGCCATCGAATCAACCGGAGAGGCCGAGAACACGCAAGTGTGGTTCTTTAGCGACAATGGAGGTGTCGGAAATTTCAAAGCAAACAATCAACCACTGCACGGAAGCAAGCTGACGGCATTCGAAGGTGGCGTACGCGTTCCGGCCTGCGTGCGTTGGCCGGCCCAATGGAAAGGGGGACGCAAGGTTGAAACCACCATGGGTTACATCGACGTGCTGCCGACAGTTCTCTCCACGGTAGGTGCCACCTCCGACCGCCAACTGGATGGCGTCGATGTCAGCGGAGTCCTTGAGGGTTCCGCCAACGACTTTCCCGAGCGAGACTGGTATTCCTGGCATGGCCAGGCAGGTGCCGATCGTGAAAAAGGGGCCGTCAAGACGAAACACTGGAAACTGGTCGTCGAGGGCCGCGATGTTCGCAATGGCCGCAACGAACAACAGTCCATCTCCCTGTTTCGCATGCCGAATGACCTGCTGGAACGAAACAACGTGGCATCACAGTATCCCGACGTCGTCGATCAACTCTTTCTGAAGCTACGCGCCTACCGTTCCCTACAGCCCAATGACGCCGTACCTGTATACTCGGTCGGCAAGAAGGCATTCAAGCCATGGAGCGAATGGCGCATTCCACGCGACAGACGAGAGCCGCTCATTCCTTAGGCCGGCAGTTACCCTCGACGTAGGATGGATACTCGACGTTGCCGGCTTGTAAGTTCGACAACAGTCTGGACCTGCGATCCAATCGACGCGTCAACGGGAGGGTGAGGCTCCTGCCGAACCGCACCAGACGGTGTGACGTTGGCGAATCGGCCCGGCGGGGCAAACCGGATTGGCTCGGCGGGAGCCTCGCCCTCCCACAAGCCTCAACAGCGGGCTGGACCGACGATCCAATTTACGCATCAACGGGAGGGTGAGGCTCCTGCCGAACCGCCTCAGACGGCGCGGCGGCGGCGAAACGACCCCGGCGAGGCAAACCGGATTGGCTCGGCGGGAGCCTCCCCCTCCCATGAGACTCACTCAACAAAGAGCCGGATTTACGATTCACTTCCCACACCAACGGGAGGACGAGGCTCCTGCAGAGGTAAACCACCCCCCCACCAACGACAATCAATCCACTACAATTACTATATTTACTGAAAATTGCGTTGACGGAACAAAGAATCGAGTCGACAATCACGCTGACTACACCATCGAGGTGTGAATATTTCGACACAGTTATTTTGGAGGAAACATGAAATTCATAAGATTAACGCGAACAGGTCTGTTTATCGCCGCGTTCGCCCTTTCGAGCTCTACTGCGATAGCTAATGTGGCGCTCAACTTCGCGGAGCAAAACGTCGAGTTTGATCTGACTGGTGGTGTTACTAGTGTAGAGGGCACATTGCCGGATGGTTCACCAAGTGGTATCACGCTCACGATTGACGAACCGACGATGACGATGGTACATCCGAACGGTGAAACGTATTGGATCATCAATGACGACGTCGCTCCCGGTACCGACAAAGACCTTGGTTTCAGTTTTGCGGCGACACTCCCGGACGGTACGGAAGGCTGCGTTTTCAATGCGCTTGAATTAGATGTTGAAAACGAAAAGACTACCCCGGGCTCTGTAAACATTGGACTCTACAATGGCATTGGAATATCACCGCCGCCCGGTGAAGACAGTGGAGCAGGCGCCTTAGGCACCACCAACGCGGCATCGTCATTCCAAGGTGGAGATCTTAACGCAGACGGCGCTTCCGGGAACGCGTTTACCATGTCGCTTTTTGGTGGGAACAATTCATTCAACAATGAGGGGACGGGCTACGACGGGTTTGTCTACATCGCTGGGTTTACCCTGACGGCTGGAAGTGCTGAATGCGCGTGTGTGCCGGAACCTTCGTCGTTCCTTTTTCTGAGTTTGGTTGCCATCCTTGGTAGCGGGAGGCGCCGGTTCATAGGCTACTTCAAATCCAGGAATTAGTGGTCGGCATTCAGAAATGAGCGGAAGTCTGGATAGATGAATGCCGAAGAAGGGCAAGAAATCGCTATTCTGCCGGGGCCGGCAATTCTCGAGCACATTCGAAGTAAACGGGCGTGCTACGAGAACACGTCAGCCCATCAATTCCGCCGAACGCCAGAAAAATCCCATGCGGTCCTCTTGTTGCCTGGGATTCTGCGAAACAGTTATGGCGACATTGGCGGAGAAGACGGGCCGGACCTGCGATTCAATTTACGCATCAACGGGAGGGTGAGGCTCCTGCCGAACCGCACCAGACGGCGCGGCGGTGGCGAAACAGCTCAGCGGGGCAAACCGGATTGGCTCGGCGGGAGCCTCGCCCTCCCATAAGACTCCGTCAACAACCGGCCGGACAACCCGTCTCGATCCCACATAACTGCATAACGTTACGGACTGGCGTTTCCCACAAATTCGAGATCAATTGACACCGGTCGGTGATCAGACGCGACGGGTTCGTGGACTACGTCAATTTCATGCACGCGGAATGCTTCGCCCGGGCGCAGCAGGATGAAGTAGATCTCGGAACGCGGATTGTCCGACGCAAAGGTAAAATGATCCTCGCCTTTCTCCGGGTTCGTCCAACCGGAATAGGCTTCGAGCACCGCGGACCCGGGCCGAGAGTTGAAGTCGCCCGCAATCACGCAGGGCAGTTCGGTCCTGTCAGCGAGGAACTCAAGCAGTGTTTTCGTTTGCGCCAAACGTTCCGCCTCGGTGCGGTAGAAATGCACGTCGGCCAGCCGGAATGGTTGTGGGGCCTTCACCGTAGCGACGAGCGAAGTGCGAGGTTCAGCGCCGTCCGGTAATCGCAAATTGGTGACATCGTCCAGCGGATAACGCGACACGATCGCCATTCCATATTCACCGCCCTGGTAGTCAAAAAAACTACCGAACGCGTTGTGTGGCAAACCCGTCAGTACCGAAAGTCGTTTTGGCTCGTCGACCCTGCCACTCCGTCTGACAATGTTGTCAATCTCCTGAAGAGCCACCACATCGGGATTCAGACGTCGAATGACCGTCGCGATGCGTTCAAGGTCGACTTTGCCGTCGTTGCCGCGACCATGCTTGATGTTGTAGGCGAGCACCCGAACGGTGTTCCGGGTTGCCGACTCCTCTTTCGAGAATGGAATTGGCAAATCGAGCGGCGGCTTGCGATCCGCCTTATCCAGCCGACTTTCTTCACGCAGTTTCGTGTGGTCGTTGGTTGTATCGCCACCGGTCGTCAGAAAGAAGCGATCTTGTTCAACACCCGAGTCGATATTGGTTGTCGGTGTATTGTCCGCCGTAAAACGGGTTCGAGTCAGAGGCTGCCACGATGCGTCACCTTCCTGACCACCGTCCTGCCTGGTCGGCTGATTTGCCAGCATCCACGCGTTTCCGAAAGTCGCCTGGTGGACGATCTTTGCCGACTCGCCGTTGCGCCGGAAATCCTCGACAAACGAATAGCAACCGCGAAGCAGGTGGCCTCCCGCCAACGTCGAAAACGTGGCCATGTGTTGCCAACGGTGTTCGCCCGGAACGTAGATGTAGCCCGCGTATTGCGTTCGATCGTCGCCGTGTGGTTTGGCAAATACAACGAACCGCACGGTCTCGCCAATCTCCCATTCGTAGTCGTAGAACGATTGCCCACCCGTTCCCTCGCCGCCGAAACGTTTCGTACGCACGCCATCCCCGATCGCCAGCTCCTTAACGCGACGCTCCTCGGGAGTTGCATTCGGGTTATCCTGGTTGCCGGGCTCCCAAACCGAGAACAGAGCGATCTTCTTGCCGCGACTCAGCTCCTGGATTCCAAAGTATCCCTTGCTGAAGCCACACGCCATAAAGTACGAACCGCCCGTCGATTTTTGCACGGTGACTTCGTTGTAGAAAGCCGTGCCTTCCACCGGATCCCCAGTTTCAGGCCGCCACCACAAGTGCACCGATCGGCAGGCCCGCGGCGCGCCGGAAGGTTGCGCTACGGCGATGCCCGCAAGAACGACGAGCCAAACCATCACTTTCCATGTCAAAGTGAAATCAGCTTTATGTCTCATCGGTGCCTCCGTCTTGATGGTGCCATTGGGTCGCGCGCAACGTTTACGCTGCATTGCCGGACTCCATGATAGCGATCAAATGAATCGAACGAACGATGCCGGCGAGTTCACAGGCAAGAAACCTGCGTGCAACAAAGAAAAGGCCGCTTGCCGAAACAAGCGACCGAAACAACTGCGGATTACCACGCGATCGAACGAACTAGTTCGAAATGGTGAGTTCCTTGCGACGCCGCCGATAGCCAAATGCACAGCCAACCACACCAAGCACTCCCCACACTGCCAGCGTGGAGGGTTCAGGCACGGCGTTGACTGCGGAGATCGTGACCGTCGCGATGCCGTTCGGATAGAGGGATGCATCGTTGAAGTCGAAACCCGGCTGCGATCCTTCGATGAAATTCAGCGCGTCCAACGGCTGCGTTCCAATCACGTTGGAAATGGGCAGGAGCAGAGAACCCATCGGAGTGTCCGGTCCACTTTGCCCACCAGCCAGACCAAATAGTCCGTTGGCAGCCGAAGTCACATAACTCTCGGCTTCCGTTCCCGCATCGTTTACGGTTCCCGGCAGACCAATGTCAAACGAGATCGTCCCCTCGCCGTCGTACAGGGATGCGAGGTCGTGCGTTAGTGGATTGCCATTGGCAAGGAAGAAATCGTTCGACGGCAGGACCATCGACAGGTACGAGAAATAGCGATTCGTACCGTCGGTTGCGATCGAAAACATCTGACTCGCGGATTCGCCAACCTGAATCGGTGGTGGTCCCGACGCACTGCCAATCGCACCATCAACTCGTTCCGAACCCGGTTGCGATGAGAGCACACGAGCACTCATGGCGGTGCCGCTGGAATCATCGATGTAGGTGTAACCACCAAGGAAGTCGCTGGAGACAACACCCGTCGTGCCATCCTCTGCGAGACGTTCGAGCCCCAACTGGCTGGTCAGACCACCGTTGTAGCTGTCAAAACTGCCGTCATGGAATCCGACCCAAACGGGCGTAAAGGCAACACCGCCGGCGGGTCCGTTGTTCTCGATGGTGACGAGTACGTCGACCGTCGCGGAGCAGTTAGCAGCTCCGATGCTTGTTGCGGCAAACGCTGCCGCCATCAGTTTCACAAATTTCACTTACGAGTCTCCTGATTGCTGTCTGAGATTAGTCATGGTGAATGGCCCGAGTTTCACAGCCACGCGAACAGTCGCACCGGCAGCGTGGCTCTTACACACTTTTTCGCGGACCGTAATCCGGATCACACAAACATGACCAAACCGACGTAATTCAGGATCACTGTGTCAAAGTTCCTGGAGCAGATTTGCCAACCGGTTGCGCGGCGCAACAACACTTGCGTGTGGGTGCGCTTACACAGGAAGTTTCGTTTTGCACTCGCGTTCCGTCAGACAACCGCAAGTTTGACGCAGTTGATTGGCGGTAAGGAATCAAAAACGCATTGCCACTCGTCTCCCCCGTCGCTCCCCATCCACAACTGGCCGGTCGTGGTGCCAAAATAGAGCGCCGGAGACTTGCAGGTATCAAAGTCCATGGCGTCCCTCAACACCGTGAAGAAACTGTCTTTCCTGGGCAGCCCTTTGGTAAGACGTTTCCATTTCTTGCCGCCGTTCACGCTTCGCCAGACAGCCGGGCGTGAATCAGGACACGTTCGCGTCGAAGCTTCCAGCGGCAGAACGTAGACAACGTCGGGATCGTGAGGATGAACGGCAATCGGAAAACCAAAATCCGACGGCAAGCCTGCTGCGATCGAGTACCAAGTCTTGCCACCGTCGTCGCTGCGAAGAACTCCGATCCCGGGTCGCTCCTCCCAACCACCATGGTTCTGCATATACATCCGCGACGGTTCATCCGGGTGAACGGCGATCTTGTGGACACACTGCCCAAATTCGGGATAAGGATCGGGGAAGAAGCCGGCGCCAACGCCCGAGTTGGACGCGGCAAAGCTCTCGCCACCATCTTCGCTGACATAGTGTCCACCCGTGGAGATTCCCAGATGCAAGCGATCCTCGCAGCGAACGATGGTGTGCATACAGAGACCACCGTTGCCGGGCTGCCAGTGTTCCGAGTGTTCGTGGTTGCTGATCCCCGGAACTATTTCCCAGGAGTCGCCACCGTCTTCACTTCGGAAAAGGGCGGCCGGTTCCACACCACACAACAAGTCCTTCTTTCCATCTCCCACTTCAAGCGACCAGACGTTCGCCACAGCACGGCCATCGTCTTTGGGAAACGCGGGTGCCGACTTTGTTTCCTTGAACTTGTGCCCCAGGTCCGTGGAACGCAGCAGCTTCATCCCAAAAAACGGATCACAGCTCGATGCGTAGATCTTCGGCTTTTTGCCACGCTGATCGACCAACGCCGAATAGACCGGAACGCCTGGACCGAACGGCCCCCGCAGCTGAAACTTGCGCCGTCTGGAGTTGCTTTCCGCGACAAAGAGCCCCTTCTTGGTGCCCAGGCAGACGATGACTTGGTCGGACATTTCTAACCTCCAGAAACGGCTGTCATGATGGTAAGGGTGTCTCCGTCAGCCAGCCGCGTACGTAGGCCGTCTCGCTGGTTCATGAAATCATCGTTGACGAAGATGTTGATATGCTGCCGAACCTTGCCCGTCTCGTCACACACCCTTCGATGAAGCCGGGGATAACGGGCTTCCAGCGCATTGAGAATGTCCTGCACTGTGCCATCGGCGAACGTCAATGACAAAGCGTCCTGACATTCGTGACGCAGCGATCGCGGAACAGTGACGACAACGGACATGGAAAGTTCCATTCGATGACGAGCCGGCAAGCCACGTCATTGTAGCGTCCCAACACGGTTAACTCGTATTGCGCTCGCGCTTCACCGAGTCTTGCGCTTCGCCGATTTTTTCCGGGCAACTTTCTTGGCACCTTTCGATGGCGACTTCCCGGTGCGTTTGCTGTTCGCAGTGTCCCTCGTATTGCCAACCGACTTTTTCTTCACCGTTTTTCGTGTCGTCTTTTTCGATCCCGAGTTGCAAAGCGCATAGGATTCCTTCAGCCACTTTTCCCAGATCGATTCAGGCAAGGGTTTTTCATTGGAGAATCGGACGGTCACCCATCCGGTTTTGCCAACCTCGAACCGCTCCGAATCCTTTGCGGCGAGAGCTCGCGCCTGGTCCATGGAGTCCCCAAGCTTCAACATCGCCTTGAAGCCAACTCCCTTTGCACCAGGTCCAATGAACAGGAAGGAGCCGGACGCGGTCTTGAAGGAACTCTGATTACACGACGTCCCCTTTACGACGTCGGGGAACTCCGCCGCTCGCATGCGAATGGCCTCCGTCGCATCCTTTGGCAATGCCTTCTGTCGTTTCGCCATCACGTCACCTCATGTGTGAACTTATTGACCGTCGAAATCGTTCGTAGGTTTACATCCCGCGTACCATGACGACATTTTCCGCGCGACTGTCCAATCTGGATACGGGGGCTAACCTGTTTCAGGCTTGGGTCTTGTATCGAGCCGAATCGCGAACGGGTTCAATTCGGATGTGAAAGTTGCGTGAACCTACTTGGCGATGGACGCGCAAACCGCGAAATTAAAAGATTGCAGATTCGTGCGATTTCCAGGGGCATTCTATCAAAATGAGCATTATTGAATCCGAATCCACCGATTCGGGCGAGCGACCGTTCGACGGTCTGCTGGCGGACCTGCGAACTGGCCTGGAATCCGTGATTCGGGGCAAGAACGACGTTATCACCGACTTCCTCACCGCCGTCATCGCGGGCGGTTCGATCCTGCTTGAGGATTTGCCGGGAGTCGGCAAGACAACGCTCGCCAAGACCTTTTCGCAACTGGTCGAGCTGCCGTTTCAACGGCTGCAGTGTACGCCCGATCTCCTTCCCGCAGATGTATTTGGGTTCTCCATTTACAACGCCCACGAAAGTTCGTTCACGTTTCGACCGGGCCCCATTTTTTCCAACGTACTGCTGGTCGACGAAATCAATCGGGCTTCGCCTCGAACGCAGTCCGCCTTACTGGAAGCGATGGCCGAACGTCAGGTTACCATCGAGGGTTCAACGCGTTCGCTGGCGGAACCGTTCCTCGTGATCGCGACGCAGAACCCCAGTGGCTTTCAGGGCACTTTTCCGCTCCCGGAAGCACAGTTGGACCGATTTCTCTTTCTGCTAACGATGGAGTATCCCGATCACGAAAACGAAATCGAGTTGCTGTACCAGCAGGACCACGCCGGTCGCAGTATCTCGCCTGTCCTGACCGGCGCGGAACTGATGGCAATCCAGCAACGCGTCTCGGAAGTCGAAGTGCATCGCGACCTCGCCGACTATGCGGTGCGAATCGTGCGGGCGACACGCAGTGATGAACGATTACATCTTGGCTGCAGCCCGCGAGGTGCGCAGATGTTGTTCCGGGCGGCTCAGGCCGCAGCGTTCGTCGCCGGCAGGAATCATGTTCTCCCCGATGACGTACAACACGTTGCGCCGTTGACGCTCGCTCATCGCATTGTCGCCAGTGGGCGACGACTTGAGCGACACCAGGACAAGCGGCAAATCGTCAACGACCTGGTAGCCGGAATACCCGTACCCGTTTGATTCTTGCCGGGAGATGGCTGTGCCAACATTGCGTCAACGACTCAGATCGTGGCGGTTGCCGTTTACGGTAACTGGTCGGTTGATGACCGTCGCGTTGGTCTTCAGCCTGCTGGCAATTCTGGATGACTCGCTCACCGGATTGCTCAGTTATCTGCTTTGGCTGCTGATCCCCGGCTTCCTGTGCGGGCTCTACTTTCGGCCGGCATTGAAGATTCAGGTCGTTCCCACCGAGCTGATCACCAACGGTGAATCGTTTGAAGTCGTGCTCAATGTCACGAACACCGGTCGCATGCACGCCTACGACGTTCAATGCTCCTTGAATTGCGAGCACCCACTTGCCTCGACATTGTCGCCGGAATCCAAAAAGCAAACTTTCGTCATGTTATCGACGCTGGCGCCCGGCGAACGGACTCAGCTTGCTTTTCCCCTGAAAGCGACTCAGCGTGGCGTGTTCCGGATTCAGTCACTGCGCACCGAGTCCCTGTTTCCCCTGTCACTATTCCGATTTGTCGAGACGTACGCGTTGGGTGAACGAGTTGTCGTCGCGCCGGCATTTGCGACGGACCGATTCGAATTCGGTCATAACGAGTCCGGCCGATCCGACATGACGGAACTGGCTGGTCAAAAACGTCGCAAGGGACAATTGGAATACACCGGCAGTCGGGAGTATCGTCCCGGGATGCCGGTGAGACGCTGGGACTTCACTTCCTGGGCGAGGCTCGGTAGTCCGGCGGTTCGTGAGTTTTCCGAAGCAAGCGAATCGCTGTCGGTCGTCGTCGTCGACGTAACACGCCAGAGCATGTCGCGGGAGGACGCCACACTGGAACGCGTGCTGTCCGTGGCGGCCACCGCGATTGACCACAATCTGCGGGACTCGGGTCCCAATACGATTCTTGTTCTCGTTGGAGACACGGTGGAATACTGTGACGCCCGGGATTTTGCGCAACCCGATTTTGAACTCCTGAAAGCATTGGCCGAAGTCAATGGAGTACGTGCGTCGACCGGTACCCGGACGGTGAGACCGCACGCCGAACAGGCCGCTCACTCATCATGGTCTCTGGCATGGGACCAGATCCTCGCTTCCATGCCTGCGGACGCGGAGTTTCTGACGATCCTCCATGGCAATAACGAAGCGGCAATCTCGGCCACGAACCTTGTTGCCAACATGACGTCGATGCAGATCCATATTGAAGACTCCGTCGCCGCGAAGGGTATGAACCCGAGTGACATGGCAGCAACGGTATCGTCCGGGGAGGCTTCGTGAAGAATCCCATGCGATGGCCGGCGGCAGCGTTTGTGCTTGGGCAGGCATTCCTGCTTTGGTTGCTGCGTTACGATACGTCGTGGGTGGTCGCACTGGCACCGGTGTTGCTGGTGTTGGGCGTACTTCGACGGGACCGATTTGCACTCAGTCGATTCGCGCACGGTTGCGTCCTGAGCGTCGTGGCGCTGACCCTGCTGGCGATTCGGTTGGGCGCTATGTGGCGACATGCTGACATCAACCAACTCTTCGCATTGTTCGCCGAGTACCTGCTCCTGGTGCAGTGCCTGGAGTTTTGGCGAATGCCGCGGACATCGTCGAACAACTATCTGCCCGGGCTCGGATGTCTCACCGTCGCGTCCCTGATCCTGTCCCTGAACGCGACGATGCAGGCGTCCACTCTGCAATGGATCTTTCTGCTATTCGTAATCCTGCTGGCCTTTGCCCTTCGTCCCGATCTGCCCGGACTGTTCACATCGGGTAAGAAGCCGGAATTTCGCAAGGCGATCACGCTGCTCATGATCTTTGCCGGCACGATTTCCTGCGGCACACTCTTTCAGCAGCAACTGCGCAACGACCTCCCCGAATTGCAGAAGCAGTTTTCGATGTTCAACGTTGCTGCAGCCGAATCCGTATTCGCAGGCAACGCCGCACGGTTCGTGGAATCGGTCACGATGGAGAGCGTAACGGCTGCGCAGCTTGCGAATCCGGAGGGCATTCTGTTCACCGTCGATGCCGCAAAACCGCCTGGCTACATGCGAACGATTTCCTTTCAGCACTTCGACGGCTGGCGGTGGCAGCCATGGAAGAGTACGACGGTCCGCTCGCCGGGCATGAAGTTCCTCCAGTCCCAGACGATTCGTCGCAATAGTGCGAACCCAGAAGATGCGAGTGTCGTTGAGAATGGCCGTTGGTATGAACTGGCAACGCCGGCCGGTAGGCAACCCAGTCCTACGAAGGTCTCCGGTCCTACTGCCATCAACAACCGCTATGTTGTCCGGGTTCCTCCGGATCGCGGCAAGGTGATTCCATTGCCGTGGAATGCCGACTATCTGTTGGCACGCCTGCTCACGCGTCGCATGGCCCTGGACCGTCACAATGTCTTGATGCCGGGGCTTATCGACACAACGGCCTATGTTGTCTATGCAAATGGAAACTCGGCGGTCCAGTCAACGATTGACCCCAACTACGCACGGGCGCTGCTGGAACTGCCTGCGGTGGACCGGAATCTGGTGACGAAGCTGGCCGCCGAAATCATGGCGGACCAACCGACCATCCAGCGCAAGATCGCGGCCGTCGAAAGCTATTTCCGTGACAACTACGAGTACTCCCTGAATTCGGACTTCTCCGGACAACAGGGCCGCTCGCCCCTTCGCATCTTCCTCGAAGACCGTCCCGATTCACACTGCGAATTTTTCGCGACAGCAACGACATTGCTGCTGCGGGCACAGGGGATTCCCTGTCGGATGAGCACGGGATACCTGACGTACGAGCTGAACGACGAGGAAGACTACTACGTTGCCGCCAACCGAAACGCTCATGCATGGGCGGAGGCCTGGAACGAGGAAACCCGGACGTGGCAGATTGTCGAATCGACACCCGGCATTTCAAACTACGTGCGTCAGTTCGACGGAGCGACCAACACCGTTGACGAACAAATCGAAGTTGCGGAAACAACGACCACCAACAGGGGATTCTGGAGCGATCTGTCGCTCCGATTGTCCGTCTGGATTTCTGCAGCAACTTCCAACCGCTGGTTGTGGCTCATAGCGGCCACGGCATCGATCGGCGCGATTTACCTGGCCGGCGCCCGGCGCAATTCAATTTCGCCCGCAGGCTATTCACCGTACCCGGGCACTCGTCATCTACGCACGGCAGATCGCTACGCGGCCAAACGGGGCTTCCAGCGACGCCCCAACGAGACGGCACATCAGTTCGCACGGCGGCTAAACGCAGACAGTTCCCTGAAGTCACTTGTGGACTGGTATCAGGACTATGGAACGCAACGATATCAGTCCCGAGTCGCGGTAATCGCACCACCGCCGCGCCCACCGAGAAGGGCGTGACGGGCACGGCGCCAGCAGGCATTCTGGTTCCAACCAGCGAATACCCGGCAGGCCCGAATAGCACGCCATGAGGGCAAGATCTGCCGCGAGGTTTCAATGGACGCGAGAACAGATCGCGCGGCAGATCGTCGCCGAGCAAGACGAACTCGACGACGAGACGCTCAAGTTGCTGGTCGCATTGCGACTTTACGGAAGCGAACCCGAAGTCCGTCGATTGATCGAGGAGAAACTGGCCAATGTTTCGCTTCGCAAAGCTCAAGACAAACCGGCGACCTGATTCAGGTGGATTTCGGCATGAACGCCCTCTCCTAACGACCGTCCCAGAGATACGCAGTCCCCGGACTCGCCGCGTCATCCCAACCATAAAACAACAGCATGTCGTTCATGGGGGATCGCATGTCAGATGAAATGAATTGGGTGCTCTGAAATTTCCGTGACGTCTGCGGAGTCAGGTCTGCCGCCTTGTGCCAGGTACGCCCACGATCGGCTGATTGCCATTTTTCTATTCGTTGCCCCCATCCGTACCGATCCATGTCGTCGCCAACCGCGTCTGCGTCACGACGGTCGCCCACGATCAGAAAGGCATCCAGAGTCCCCTCCTCGGTCATCACCAGATGGCTGGAATTGAACGGATGGAGTGTTCGCGCGATTCGCGTCCTGCGCCACGCATTGTCCTCAAGAGTCACGTGATAAAAGTCTCCTTCGTAGGGCGTCGCATCCGAAACGGGCAACATAAAGTGCGGCTTGTCATGTTCATCCAGAACGATGGACGGTCCCACCGACGCGACGCGACCCTCCGTATCCCAGACGAGACATCGCTCGTCGGCGATACGTTTTCGGATCGGTAACGCCAGCTCGTGGCCATCGACATTCCGGGCCGTGCCCGTATCCAGGTCAATCGTGAAGTAGTACAGGTTGTGCCGCTGCGTATGGTCGTGCAACACCGAGTTGTAACGCTCGTTGTGAATCGGGTCTTCCACTTTCCAGATAAAGGCAACATGCAGCCGACTACCGTCGGCACTGACGGCAGTCGTATGGTAGGACCCCGCGTGACTGGCGTGCCGACTGTCGTGGGGCAGCGCATTCATGTCGACCGTCGACACCAGCGGGTAATCCCAAGATCGCCCACCATCAGACGAGATTCGATATTGCCAATGTCCAAGGTGGCCATCGTGCCGAAAGTAAACGAGCGTCCGATCACCACTGATTCGGTGCACTCGCGGATATGAAACAGAATCGTCGAAAGTCGGCCCGGGCATCCAGCCCTTCGTTGACCTCGGTTGCTTCGACACCAGATGGACACCGCGGCGGTTCTTCCCGTGACAACCAAATAGCACATGCAAGTGCTCGTCTCCATCAAGCCAAATGATCGGCGCGTAGTGGTGGTCGCGGCGATACTTGCTCCGGTCGATTGAATCCAACTGACCATCCAACAGCATTTGAGATCCGGAAAACGACCGCTCGTCGAGATCGTAAGTGGTGAGGTTCGGCAAACCTTCACGGTCCCGCCAGACAACGTGTACGTCTCTGCCGAGGCGAACCGCCTGCGGATACATTCGATTGTCATAGAACATCTTCAGCCCGCCGTTTTTCGCAAAAGCGACGACGTTCGAGCTGGTCGATGGCGAGAGGTTTTCTGCGATCTTCTGTTTCTGCTTGGTCGTCGTCTTGCGTGTTTCGGCGCCGACTTCATCAAAGAAATCCACCATCATTTCGTGGAGTTCCTGCGTCCTGTCAGGATTGACCTTCGACAGGTCATTGGCCTCGCTAACGTCCTTTGAAAGATCGAAGAGCTCAAGCCGTCCCGATTTCCATGTCTTCACCAACTTGAAGTTGCCTTGCATGATGGCGGATTCTGCATTCCTCGCCACGGCCTGATGAAAAATCAGGAATGGCTTTCCTCGGAGAACCTCACCTTTTCCGTCACCCCGCAACACGCCCAGCATGCTGCCGCCATCCAGCACATCCGGTAGTGGTTTGTCGTAGCCCGCCAATTCGGCGATCGTCGGAAAAAGGTCCAGACCCGTCACGGGAACGTGGCTGACCGTCCCACCGACAATACCCGGTCCCAGCGCCACGAAGGGTACGCGCAAGCCTCCCTCGTACATACTGCCCTTGCCGTCTCGCAACGGATAGTTGCGAGCTGGATTGCGTCTTTTCTGCGGTGGTACCGTGAGGCGGCCGCCATTGTCCGACAGAAAGAAAACGTACGTCGTTTCGCGCAAACCCATTCGATCGATGGCCGACATGAGTTCCCCAATCGCCGTATCAACATCGTTGGTCATCGCCGCAAATTCCGGCAGACTGTGTTTCTTTCCTTTCGGCCGGGCCTGTTCCGCTTCGAACGTCTGCTGTCGGTAGAAGATATCGAGATGCACGGCGTAGTGCGAAACCTGGACGAAGAACGGTCTGTCAGCGCGTTGCTGCTGGGCCATGAAATCGATCGCTCGCTGGGTCATCGAAAACGCAAGCTTCGGATCTTCTTTCGCCGCAGGGCCGCCCATGCCCTTGCCTCCGCCCGTGCTGTTACCAGTCGTCCCATCGCTGACGTCGTAGCCCATCTCCTCGGGTGTCACGCCATCAAATCGCGAGTCCCATTTGCCAAAATGCGCGGTCCGATATTCGGCGTTCGCTGCCTTCAACATACGTGGCAAACTCAGTTGTTCACGATATCGCTTTGTCCACGTATCCTGATCCTTCTGATAAATGTGGCGGGCCGGAGTCTGTCCGATCACGAGGCTGCGACGCGTCGGGCAACAGAACGGCGCCGGCGAATAGCCACGCGTGAATCGCATCCCACGCTGCGCCAGTTGCTCGATTTGTGGCGTGCGAAAGTAGTCGCTCTTGCTGCGTTCGTCGGCCGGATCAATCTGCAGCGACGTCCCCACCCAACTCTGATCGTCCGTCATGATGACCACGATATTGGGAGACGATTGATCATCGGCCCTGCCCTGCCCCGCGAACAGGCAGTACAGGAAAACGGGTACAAGTACGATTCTGGCGTAGCAATTCATGGATCCCTCTCCGGCTGAATGACGACATTATAAATCACACGACAAATCGCCAACGTATTCGTTCGTCACGACACACGCATGGTGGCGTTCCATCTCGAGCGTCACGTCGTTGCCTTCGACCACGGCGACCCCGAACCAGGCCCGTTCTACCACAGCCGACGCGCGCGTGGGTCCCGTTCATAGTTCCGTTTCAGGACCGAGTCTGGTTCCTGACGCATTTGCAGACGGCATACGATTCCCGCGAAGACCCCCGCCACGAAACCGCCAAGATGTGCGGCGTACGCGACACCGCCCAATGATTGAGACGAAGTAAAAATCGAACCATATCCGCTGACAAACTGCGTTGCGAACCACATGCCGAGTACGACGATTGCAGGTACGGACACCACATTGAACAGGAATACTGCGTTCACACGATTGTGCGGAAACAGCACCATGTACGCGCCCATCACACCCGCGATCGCGCCGGACGCACCGAGACTGGGAAGGACGCTATTGGGATCGACCATGATCTGCGCAAGACTGGCGGCCAGGCCAGCCGAGATATAGAAGATCAGGAATCGCACAGGACCAAATCGGTGCTCGACATTGTCACCGAAGATCCACAGGTACAACATGTTGCCACCGATGTGTGCCAGGCCGCCGTGCATGAACATCGATGAGAACAGCGTGAGCCAGATGATCGGTGGTCCCGGCGATTGCGGAATCTCGACCAGAGGTCTACCGGGCACTTCGACGAGCACCGTGTCGACAAGATCGACACCCGTTACGATTTCACGCGGCACGACACTCCAGCCGTACGTAAACGCCGGGTTGGACATCTGAACCAGGAACAACGCCACATTCGCCGCCAGCAACGCGAACGTGACGTACGCAGGTCCACTGAGTTCACGGTCGTCGTCACTGATAGGGAAGAACATAAAGTGTCAGACTACTTGTCGCTGCCCAGCCATCGACAGGCATTCTCGATCACCTTGATCATTTCCGGCTGCTTGAAGACCGGATACGTCTCGTGACCGGGTCGGAAGTAGAACACCTTTCCCTTGCCGATATTCCAGATCATGCCGGCCCGGAACCGTTCGCCCAGTTCCCAAGTCTCTTCAAATACGACTTCGTCCGGTTCCGGCACGTGAAACGGTTCGTTGTACATCTCCGTTTGTTTGACGCTGAACTTCGCCGGCAATCCACTGGCAATTGGATGCGCGGTGTTGCTGGTGGCAATGAAGCTGGGTTTGCCATCCGGTCGATAGTCCGGAAAACAGCAATACGGCAAATGAATCACCGCGTGATACTTGCTGTTATTCTTCTTGTAGCCGAACAGGGCTGGAGTGAGCACGCCGCCGTGGACCGGGACCGTTCTCTCGCGCGGGGGATCGATCGTTTCGAAGGTCAGCTCCTTGCCCGGCGAGAGCTTTTCGAGCTTCGCTTTGGCATCTTCAATACTCCGCCAGTTCATTGCCTCGACAAAGGGTCGGGCCCAGTGTGCCGAGTGCAGCGCGATCAGATCGAGTTTTCCCTCGCGTACATACGTCAGCACACGCTGAGCGTTTTCCTTTGTCACGTCACTGTGTCGTACGTGCCCCCACCAGACAATGACATCCGCCCATTCCAGATTGCCAGCTTCCAGTCCCTGTTCGGGGTCCTCCAGCCAAACAGAGCGAACTTCAAATTCATCACGGTTCATGCGTGATGCGATCTCGTTCCCGAGGAAATTGTCATAGGCCTGAGACTGCCGCGGCTGGCGTTCGTCCCAGATCAATACATGGACTGGATCAGCCAGCAGGTTGCTGCATTGTCCCGCAACAAAGACGAGCGTCAAAACAACAAATCGCAATTGAAATTTCATCGTTCAGATTTCCTGAGGCTGATTGCCGTTGTCCTGGTGGGCTATCCTGCTAGTTGCCGGCAGCAGCAGCCTTCGCCTTTTCTTTGGCGGCTCGGGCAGCACGACGAGCTGCGGCGCGCTCCTGTTTGGCTTTTTTCTCGGCATCAATTCTGGCCTGAGACTGACCGGCGGCTTCCGCATGCTTTTTGGAATGCTCGTGATGAGCCGCCGAGACTTCCGGATTCGGTTCGGCGGAACCTTTTTCCTTGCCTGCGATCCACCGTACCGCACCGACGATCGACTGCAACATCCGCTCGTCCTGCCAGGTGTCTTCACGGTGTCCCATGTTGTTGTAGAACATCTTTCCATCACCAACATTTTTGCACCACGCAACCGGAACGTGATACGGACGCTTGAGTTTGGTGTGCTCCATATCGAGGCTCATTAGCACATGGCACTTCTCCGGCTGCCAGTTGCTGTATTGATAGATCTCGTCCTTGAAATCCAGTCGATCACCACCAAAGGGTTTCATTGCCGGGTGATCGGTATCGTGGATCTTGAACGTGACGGGCGTATTCGATCCCCAAGGGTGACCATTGAACGTTCCGCCGGATAGATCCCAGTAGGGCTCGTAGTCCTTGTACGTATCCGTCGCCGAGTGGAATCCCATGTAGCCGTGACCTTTCTGATGTAGCCACTCGCCTAACAGGTACTCAATGTCTGCTTCCGCGATGGGAAGCTTGCCCGTTGTATAGAAGGCCACGATGTCGTAATTCTGCAGATTCTCTTTGGTGATATCCGCCTCGGCGTTCTGGGAACAACGAATCGTGAATTCGCCAGACCTTTGAGCCAACTGCATCATCGCAAGCTCGGCCGGTGACCGCTCCGACGTCGAACGTCGAACCGACCCGTGCGTGAAGCCTTTGCTTTGCGTGAGAAACAGAATTCGTGGTTTGGGTGCTTTGTCGGCGGCGAACACGGCTTGAGCAACCATCAGCAGCGCGATCGTAAACAGGTAAGGTGGGCGTTTCATGGAATTACCTTTGGTGGGTCAGTGTTTCGAATGCCTGGGGCGGCCGACGTAATCTACATGCCTGGAACCAGCGACAAAATCTGTCTGAAATCACGGCTTGATCGACGCGTGGATTCGCAGCCCCAATTCAAGCAGCTCCTTCGCAAGCTGTGGATGCTCGGCAGCGACGTCGTGCGATTCTCCCAGATCGCTATCCAGATTATACAGTTCGATCCCGTTCAGTTTCTTGCTCTTGTGGCGAATCAGTTTCCATTTTCCTTTGCGGATTGCACCGAATCGGGCACCCTTGAAATGTATCAATTCGTCATATCTCGATTCAGCACCGGCTTGGCCGGACAGCATTGGAAAAATGTCGAAACCGTCAGTGGGTGGGCAACCGACATCCGCGAGATTCGCGATCGTCGGCATTAGATCCATGGCCGTAGTGAGCTCGTCGCAGGCGGTACCCGCGGGAATCCGCTCCGGCCAACGAGCGACAAACGGCACTCGATGCCCACCCTCATAGATGGAGAACTTGTGGCCTCGAAGTGGACCGGCCGATCCAGCCTTCGATTCTTCGTCGCGTTTCTGAGCCGGACCGTTGTCCGACGTAAAGACGACCAACGTGTTTTCGTCAATTCCCTGCGCCCTTAGGGTCTTCAATAGTTCACCCACCGACCAGTCAATCTCTTCAATCATGTCCCCGTAAATGCCACGTTCGCTACGCCCGCGAAATGCATCCGAGGCGAACCAGGGTCGGTGCGGAAACGTGTGAGCAAAATAAAGGAAGAACGGCCGGTTCCTTTTCTGTTCGATGAACTTGATCGCTTCCTCTGTGTAGCGGCGAGTCAACAACCGCTGATCGGGCTCGGTCTCGATCTGTTCCGAATTTCGCATCAGCGGCAAATCGGGATTCTTGCGAGTCTCGTCAACGATTCCTGTACCCCGCATGCGCCCCATATCATTGGAGTAGGGAATTCCAAAATAGAAATCGAAGCCACGTTCTGTCGGAAAGTGGCCCGGACGATGCCCCAAATGCCACTTGCCAATGCACGCAGTGGCATAGCCGGCGGGCTTCAGCACTTCGGCAATGGTCGGTTTATCTTTACGGAGTCCGTGGCGATGCCTGGGTACCAGCACGGCACTGACGCCAGCTCGTTTTGGATACACACCCGTCAGCAGTGCCGCTCGTGACGGCGAACACACGGCGGCCTGGACATGAAAATCTGTAAGGCGAATTCCTTCATCAGCCATGCGATCCAGGTTGGGGGTCGCCAGATCGGTGGCACCGAAACAGCCGAGGTCGCCGTAACCCTGATCGTCCGTAAAGATGACGATGAAGTTCGGCGGTGGCTTTGCGTCCGATTTAGTGGAAGCCACTTCCTGGGCCACAACAGGGAACGGAGTAACAAGCCACACCATCGAGCATAAGAGCATCGTCGCCGTGACTCGGAGCAGCAAGCGGAGGAAGCACGACATGAAACAGACTCGAGTCACAGAAGTAGCGTGAATGCCCTGGCCCAACCTGCCAGTATCCGCCGAGAATAGTCGAGCTTCTCATTGTTTTCAACGTTCGGCTACGAACGGATGCGAATGACTGCGTCCTGCTGCGTCCACCCGGATTCGTCGTTGGCTCGCACGCGAACCCAGTCGCCGCGCTGCTCGATCAGCTCGATGCGTCGTCCGGGAACCAGATTCGCGGTGACCGGAAACGATGTTCCATCCGCGGCGCGAAGCTCGGTCGATTCCGCAATCGTAACAGCGTTGTGCGTTAACTCGCTGCGAGCGATCATCGTGGCGCTGATGGAGAGGAGGAATATGGTCAAGCTACCCCAAATCAACGGCGCGACGAACGGCTTGGCGACAGGCAACCGCTCGTTGAACAGTCGAACACATGCGCCGATCCAGAACGCGAACCAGCCGAGGATCGCGAGCGTTCGAAACATTGGATTCCAAAGTCCCAGTTCCTGCGACAACCGCTGCGACGCTTCCTGGAGTCCTACTTCGCCGGATGAAATCTCCTCTGGCGACGGGAGCTTGCCCTTGCCCAGCGATTCAGCCAGTTGCGACGCCAGCTTTGGGTCTTGCAGCACTTCGCGAGCTACCCGTAGCCGTTCTAGCAACGCGCGATTCGTTGGTGCATATCGCCTCGCCTGTTCATACGATGCCACCGCCCTGGCAAGGTCGCCCGCCTGAACCCGCGCGTCACCGAGACTCGTAAATAGATTCGCAGAACGTAGCCCATCGTTGGCCACCAACTCGTAGCGTTCAATTGCATCCTCCAGCCAGAGCTTCACGTCCTCCGGCGCGGCGGACTGTGCCAACGCCCGGGTATGCAACTCGTTCGCCTCAGCCAGAATGGTGCGCACCTGAGTTTCGGATAGTCTTGGCGATGACGCTTCGGAGGCATGGACGTCGTCGGGCGCAACCAGCGAAATGGCAATCAGTAGTGTTACCGCGACGCCCCGGGCCGCGGACACGGCCGGCGGTTTGGTCGAGTCGCTGCGGTACGAATTCAACTCGACAAGCACTGCCTCCTGCAGCGATTCAAAACTCTCGGACTGCAGTGGGCTATAGGCCGACTGATTGCATCGACGCATCAGCTCCGCAACGTCCGCCGGTACCTGCCCGCCAAACGCGGTACCAAGAATCTCACTGAGTTCTGACGCAGTCTCGGCGAGCCGAACTCTTTGAATCGCACTCGCGATGGGCCCGTGAGAAATTCCAAAGAACGCTCGCAAGCGTGCTCCAACGGAGTTCCAGTTCTTGCCCAGCCAACATCCCAAAAAACCGAGCGGTGCCAGGAGGAAGGGCCACCAGGATCCGGAACGAACCGCCGGGGCGTCCGTAAGCATCGCTTCGACAGACACCGCCGCAAGCCTGTCGTCCTCCACCTCGGCGGTTTTCCACATCTTGCTGGCCGGTGGTTTGGCCTTGCCTCTTGTAGGCGCCGCGATGGAATCCAGCGACAGCGTTTCGGCAGGCGCAACAGAAATTGCAATCGGTCGACTACGGACGGTTTCAAACGTTTCCGTCTCCGGGTCGAAGAAGGTAAACGGAATTGGCGGAATCTCGGTGACGTCTTCTCGAAGCGGCCGAATCGAAGTCGTGAACAACTTGGCATCGTCTTTGACGAAACCGGCCAGAGCCTCGTCGGAAACCTTGAAATCCCGGGCCAGTTCCGGCAGCGACGAAATGGGTGGTGCCTGTACCAGCTCCATGGGGCCATCACCCTGAAGCACAATCTGTAGCGTGATGGGATCACCGGCTTTCACGCTGGTGGACGTCGCCTGAACGCCGATCGCATACTTGCCAACTGCTCCGCGATAATCGGCAGGTCGACCAAGGGTTGGTACGTCGACGATTTCGATCGACGGCAATTCAACATCCACACTGATCGGTCGAGAAGCGGTAATCTGCAACGTGTCACGGTTGAAGGGCGAGTCCCGAAAGAAGTCTTCGAAGACGCCTCCGAAGAGATCATCATCGCCCAGCATGCGACGACGAGCGGGCCGCAATTCCGACGGATACTCGGCCGTAATCTGAACGTCGCCAATGTCGACGGCACCGGGTCGTTGAGGATAGATCTCCGCCTCCAGCTCGAACAGGTAGTAGACCCGAGAAATACCTTCGTCATCGGTCCGCCAGACCTGCGTTCCACGAAGACGCTGACGGGCAGCATTCAGCTCGTCGATGCGGTCCTGAAAAACGCCCCAGGAAGTGTTCTCCAAAATCAGCTGCCACATATTGCCTTCGCTCAGCGTCAGTCGCAGTTTGTCATCGCGATACGGACGAATCCAGATCTTCAGTTTCAGATTGATTTGCTGACCGACGTAGGCTTTCTCCTGCTGTCCCTCCACTTCGGCGAACATCAGGTCGCCCGTCTCGCTCACGCCAACGGTAAAAGTGAACTCGGGGGTCGTCTGAGTTTTGCCATCGACCATCACCTTGATGGGCGGAATCGTATGGCTGCCTTCTTCATCGGCGGTGACCTCGTACAAGTAGTTGATCGAAGTCTTTCGCGTCACCCGACCATTGATCATCGTGGTGCGAGAACTACGCGTCGGAGTCTGCGCAAGGCGAATATCCAACCCGGACACGTCGGGGATTTGCGGCGAGTCATATCGCGATGCGTTGCTGACGGTCACCATCAAGAAGATCGGCTGTCCTTTCCACGCCTCACGGCTGGAGAGTTTCGCTTCTACATTCTGCGCATGTGTCTCGCGACTGGAACCGACCGCAACAAGGATCGCCATCGCGACGATCATCGCACGGAACATGGTGCCGGTCTGTGACAGGTCTTGCGTCGCCTTCATTACGTACTGAGTCCCAATCATGTGGAAGACTACCAGTCTTTGTCGACACGAATCCGTCGCATCCGTGTTCGCTGCAACTTTTCCAGTCGACGTCTCAAATCCCGGTCGCGTACCGCCTGCAACATCTTCCGGGCTTCCTCCATTGTCATCTTCTGCCGGGCCTTCGATTGTTCCATGCCCGGTTGCTCTTCCCCTTCACCCTGCTCATTCAGCGGTTTTAGTTCGCCTTCCGGAGGCTGCTCACCCGGTTTGTCCTCGGATGAAGGCTCTTCGGTAGCGGATTCAGACTGATCTTCGCGATCAGCATTCTCGCCCTGTTGTTGCTCGTCCTGTTGTTGCTGGTCCTGCTGCTGTTGGTCTTGCTGCTGCTGGTCTTGCTGTTGTTGGTCTTGCTGTTGTTGGTCTTGCTGCTGCTGGTCTTGCTGCTGCTGGTCTTGCTGCTGTTGTTGATCTTGCTGCTGTTGATCTTGCTGCTGTTGATCTTGCTGCTCTTGGTCTTGCTGTTCTTGATCTTGCTGTTGCTGTTGATCCTGCTGCTCTTGGTCTTGCTGTTCTTGATCTTGCTGTTGCTGATCTTGCTGTTGCTGATCTTGGCTCTGCTGATCTTGCTGCTGGTCTTGCTGCTGCTGATCTTGCTGCTGACGAAGCTGGCGAATCAGTTTCCCCGCTAACTCAATGTTGGCCCGTGCGTCCTTGTCCTGCGGATTCGTCGCCAACGCCGCTCGATAGTGAGAGATGGCGGAACGCAGCTTCCCAATCGCAGCAGGCGGATCTTGCTCGGCTAGTTTGATGGCATCCGAATAATCGACGTTGCCCATGTTGTAGCGAGCTCGTGCTGCCAGGGCCGGGTTCGCAGACGCCGCAACGGACCCGAATAGATTTCGAGCTACGTCGGACTCGCCTTTGCGAAAGTGAGCGATCGCTTTGTTGTAGGCGATGCGAGGATCTTTGCTGATGGACAACGCGGCCTCGAACTTTTCGATCGCCGCATCAAAGTCACCGGACCGCAGTTCTGCATTACCCTCTGCGGTAATCACGCTGACTGCTTCCGCCTGCGCGATGCCCGTGCATGACAGCAGCAGCAACGTCAACAGCAGGCTGGCAATTGCTCGAGTCATGATCGGCTCCCTTGTTGAGTCACTGCTTGCGATGCCGCTTCTCCACGCCGAGACGCCCCGAACCACATGGAACAGAGTGTCTCCAGAATCATCATGCCCAATGCGAATCCGATAAACAACGGATACCTCGCAACGTAGGTGTTGATTCGCGCCGTATCGAACTCCTGCTGTTCCATACTGGCGATAAACCGATGATAAACTCCCGCCATGTCGACACGCCTGGTACCGGCTGGAATGTAAGCTCCGCCCGTTGCGCTGGCGATCTTGTCCAGCGTCTCGCCATCGAGTTTGGACCAAACCGCTTCGCCACTGTATCGAACGAACGAGCGACGTTGATTCGCATCCTGAACGGGAATCTTCGCTCCCTGTTCCGTGTCGCCCAGCCCGACGGTATAGATGCGAACACCGGTCTCTTCATGAGCCCGTTCTGCTGCCTCCAGCGGGTCATTGGAATGGTCCTCCCCGTCGGTGAACAGCACCATCGCCTTGTGGTCAGCCGTCTTTTCCAGGAACGATTCGGACGCCACCGTAATGGCTTCACCAATGTTCGAACCACCACGACTGATGTTGTGAGGCCCAACTTCATCCAGAGCCTGACGGAAATCATCGTAATGACTGGTCAGTGGAATGTGCCGCCGAACGTCTCCCGAAAAAATCACCAGGCCGGCCCGATCGCCGGACATCTCGGCGACAATGTCCTTAATGTCCTGCTTCGCCCGTTCGAGTCGATTCGGTGCCGAATCTTCCGCCAACATGCTGCGGGACACATCCAGTACGAACATAACTTCGATGCCCTTTTGTGGCACGTCGCGCCAGATCTTGCCCCACCGGATGTCGACGAGGGCAAGGGTCATCGCCACGAGGGCCACGATTGTCAGCACGACGGAGAAGATATGCTGCCGAAGTTTTCCCGGCCCCACGATTCTGGAAATCAGATTGGGCGTGGCAAATTTCAGCATCGAGGTTCGCTGCCACCAAATCGCCATGCCTGTCGCTACCGCCAACACGGCAACAAGCCACAGCCAGTGTGCGTTAGCGGGTTGTGCGAACTGAATTTCCATGGTCCATTTCGATGGTGTCATCTCGACCGAGATTCAACCAAACTCCCTGAAGATGGTGTGTTTCAGCAGTAACTGCGAAGCAAGAAGACCGAACGCCCAGAAGGCAACCGGCGGCAGCGTCCAGCGACCAAAGCGAATCGACTGCACGGCCAGCTCGCGGTAGTCGACGTACTGTTTTTCTTCGACCTTCGATTTTTCCAACTGATCGATTTCAGCATAAATTGCCTCCAACGATCGAGTATCCGTCGCGCGAAAATACTGGCCGCCCGTGGTATCGGCGATTTGCTTCAGTGTTTCCTCGTCAATGGTGACTTCCGTCTGCCGGAACATTCGCTGACCAAACATGTTGGTCACGGGAAACGGCGCCATGCCGCGCGTACCGACACCAATCGTGTACACCTTGATGTCCATCATTTTCGCGAGGTCCGCGGCCTGAACGGGGTCGACGTTGCCGGCGTTGTTTTCACCGTCCGTCAGCAGAATCACGATTTTGCTTTTGATCTTTTTTTCCTGGTTTCGATCCAGCGCCGCAAGCTTCTCCACCGCCAGACTCATGGCGTCCCCGATCGCGGTGCCATCTTCACTCCGTCGATCGGCGATTCGCGTATCGGCCAGCTGCGAAACCAGAAAGGCGTGATCGAGCGTCGGCGGGGTCACTCCATCCGCCAGCCCGGCGAAGGTGACCAGCCCAATGAGGTCACTCAGCCGCCCGTCCAGGTCGCCATCACCAAGCACAAAACGCCCCACGACATCCTTGATTGCCGTCAGCCGGTCGACGGGCGTTTCCTGTTTCTGGAAGTCCATCGCCTGCATGCTGCCGCTACGGTCCACGACCAACTGAATGGCAATTCCCTCGGCGTCGGCGATTGTTTGCTGGCGCCCTTCACGCGGCCCGGCAAGACATACAATTAACAGCGTCATCGCCAACCATTTCATCGCCGGCGGCAACCACGTCAGCCGCTGCCGGAGCGTCGGTCGCATCCCGGCAAGAAACGAAGTGGAACTGAAACTGATACCCTGTAGTTCACGGACGCTCGCCTGCCGCCATGCCAGAAGCAGCAGCGGTACGATCAGCAACAAGAGGTACGGTCGATGGAACATCAGGCGGTACCTCCCTGCCCTGCCGTTTCGACTTTCGTCTCGCCAGATTCATCATTCTGCTGCGTTGGGCCTGCTGCCTGCGTGTCTGATGGCTCGTCCGCAACCTTCGCCGTCTCGCGGACGAACGATCGAATTCGTTCCAGTGTCTCGTGAAGTTGCGACGAATCCGGAACAAGGTTCGCAAACTTGATCTGATCAGCTTCCTTCAGCAGCCCATCAAGTTCCGCTCGGCGCGCTTCGTCGAGCCTCCGATCGCTGCGAGCGATGGCCAGAAACTCAGCCGTGGTTTGCCGAGTCGCCCGGACGTGGAAGCGCCGCTGAATGTACTCGCGCGTGATGTCGGCCAACATGGGAATCAACGCGGTACGATCGCCTTCCCGAAATTCGGGCATGGCTTCCAGTTCCGACAGTTTCGAGTAAACCCACGCGTCCGGGGCCAGCGAAGACGAGCGTGATCGCATCCAGTACCATCCCGCCAGGCATGCCAACACGGTGGCCAGTCCGGTAAGGATCCACGTCCCGGTCGAAGGTTGTGCGGGTATGTCTTCCAGGTCCTTGAATTCCCGAAACTGCAGCGGATCCGCCTGCGCGTCGAGCGTCGACTGAACATCGATCGCCAGGGGCTCTGTCTGCAGCGTCTGCTGTCCAACTTTCACTGCAATCGCTGGCACTTCCAACGAACCGCTCTCATAGGCTTCCAGCTGGAACGTTCGAGTCCACGACCGCCCCGAATCACCAGGGACATCAAACTGGTCGGCCGTGGAAATGACCATGAATGGCCCCAGCTCCGTCAACGCTTCCGGAAACTCCACCGCGACGCCGTCGGCGGCAATCACGTTAACCGACACACGGAACGCATCGGCAATCTCGACTTTGTCGCGATCAACGGTCGCCGTCAACTCCTGTGCCTGAACCGCCGTCAAACTCATCAGGGCCAGCGTCAACATCAGCAACCGCAGCCGGACCAGGGACAGCCGCACCAACGACAGCGCGCATCGCGTGTCGGGAAGAATTGGGACGGCAGTGAAGTGAATGGGAAAACTCATGACTTCTTCGACAGGCTACGCTTTTCCCTGAAACGGAAGAATCGCTGAAGGGGTTCGACGAAGTCCTCGCCAGTGGTCAGTCGAATGGGATCAAGATTCAGTTTGCGAAAGATTGAATCACGCTTTTCCGTCCGCTGCTTTGCATACTGTTCGTACAGTTGTCGATTACGACGACTGGCCGTATCGAACAGCATCGACTGCCCGGTCTCGGAATCACGGAGCCGAATGAGTCCGACGTTGGGCATCGTCAATTCGCGAGGGTCGGATACAACAACCGGGATCATGTCGTGCCGTCGGGCCGCAACACGGAGTGACCGTTCAAAGCCGTCATCCATAAAGTCGCTGATCAGGAACACCACGTTGCGGCGTTTCGTGGTCCGCAAATAGTGATCGAGCGCCGCACCAATATCCGTGCCCTGTCCAATGGGCTGCGTAAAGAGGATCTCGCGAATCAGTCGAAGACCGCGACGCGAGCCTTTGCCTGGCGCGATAGCCTTTTCGATTCCATCGGTGAACAACGTCAGTCCCACCTTGTCGTTGTTTCGAATCGCGGCGAAAGCGATGGACGCGCTCAGTTCTGCAATCAACTCTCGCTTGGTTTGCAGGTTGGTGCCCAATCCCTGGGAAGCACTGAGATCCGCCAACAGACTCACGGACAACTCGCGTTCTTCACGGAACAGTTTGATGTACGGTTCACCCATTCGTGCCGTAACATTCCAGTCAATCGAGCGTACGTCATCTCCAACCTGATACGGCCGTACCTCCTCGAACTCGATACCACGACCCTTGAAGGCAGAATGGTATTGCCCCGCGAGCATCTCGTTGACGATGCGCGAAGTGCGAATCTGAATTCGCCGGATCTTCTGCATCAGCTCTCGTGGAATCATGATTCTGCTTTTGGGTTCCGTGCCATACCGTGTCGCCCCGTGCGACCATGTGGGGCCAACTCTTGGGGCCAACTCTTGGGGCCAACTCTTGGGGCCAACTCTTGGGGCAAACTTTTGGGGCAAACTTAGGTTGCGAAGCTGCAAACGTACCGAACTAGGGAACGGGCATCGTGCTGAGGATTTTGTTGACGATGTCTTCCGACGTCACATCTTCGGCTTCTGCTTCGTAGGTGACGATGACACGATGTCGAAGCACGTCCATCGCAATGTCCTTGACGTCCTGAGGAATGACATAGCCGCGACCCGCGAGGAAGGCGTTGGCTTTCGCCGCCAGTGTCAGGTTGATGGTCGCTCGAGGCGAACCGCCAAACTGAATCAGATCACTGAAAGGCAGATCGTATTTGGACGGATCTCGCGTGGCCATCACGAGGTCGACGATGTATTCCTGCACTTTCTGGTCCACAAAGATATCGTCCACCAGGTCACGGGCCGCGGCGATATCGGCGGGAGTCATGACGGCGGCTACCTTGTGCGTCATCCGCGTCTTTGACATGCGTGCCAGAATCTCCAGTTCCTGGTCTCGGTCCGGATAGTCGACGACCGTCTTCAACATGAAGCGATCCATTTGTGCTTCCGGCAATGGATAGGTGCCTTCCTGTTCGACCGGATTCTGGGTCGCCATCACCAGGAACGGCTCGTCCAGCTTGAACGTTTCGGCACCGATCGTGACCTGCCGCTCCTGCATCGCTTCCAAGAGCGCACTTTGCACCTTCGCGGGGGCACGGTTAATTTCATCCGCCAAAATGAGATTCGAAAAGATCGGCCCCTTCTGAACGACGAAGGTCTGATCCTGCGGTCGGTAGACCAGCGTCCCAATCAAGTCTGCTGGCAACAGGTCGGGAGTAAACTGCAGCCGCTGAAATCCTGTCGAAATCGCATCCGCCAGACTCGCAACCGCCGTGGTTTTTGCGAGCCCCGGAACACCTTCTATTAGTAGATGGCCGTTTCCAAGCAGCCCGATCAGCATGCGGCTGATGAGGGTCTCCTGCCCAACGATCACCGTCGCCACTTCTTCCATGAGCCGCTGGAACGGCTCACTGGCGACGCCAATTTGGGTCGTCAGCTTTTCGATGTCTTCGCGAGTCGTATTCTGTGTCGTCATGGTTCGCTCCCACTCTAATAGTTGCCGCTCAAGGCTGGGCGACGGCATGTTTTTTGCAAATTTTCCGTGTTGGGTGAAGAGGATCCCTGAAACGTACGGAATTATTCAGCCATCGGTTCTCTATCAGGTTACCGGCAATTGGTGAAACAACACCGCAATCACGCAGAAAATACGCTCAATCGGACAGCCGGTGCGCTTCGCAAGATGCGTAGCAGGCATCCACAAAAGACCCCGGTTATGCATCGACCATGCTGGTGTCGCCGGCCGAAAGGTGGATTTGAATACCAGGATGCAACATGGATCGCACCAACCAAGTGGGCCTACGATGCGTCCATCATGAGCAAGAGTGCCCGACGACCCCACGGTCGCCAGGCGAATTACCATTCGGGCGAAGTGCCTCGCCAGCGGTTACGGAAGCGTAATTCCCGATGCTGCCGCCGAGCTTCTGGTCGTCACACCGCCGGTGCGAGAAATCGACCCGCTGCCACCGAAGCTGAAGACGTTTGATATGTAACGAGCGAACGATTCGCCCGTGGTTTCCTGGAGTATCAGGATATCGCCTGTCTTCACGATGATGTTTTCACGCGGGTCTCGCAGAGCTTCATTCAGATCAACGCGAATCGCAACCTGTTGGTTGTTGGGTGCCTGTCGCAGCACGGTGAGCAAGCTGGGCGATGGATTTCCAAGGCCCGTGCTGACGATGTTACCGTTCAGGTTGGCTCCACCAAATCCACCATTCAACATCGGGCCGCCAATCCTCGAGACCGCTTCGACAACCGTCAGGTCGTAGTCGTAAGGCAATGGAATTTCCTGGTTGAACATCAAACCGCCCGTGTAATACCACTCGGGTTCACGATTTTCCACAACGACGATATCTCCATCGTCAAGACTGATGTCACGAGCAAGAATGCCGTGGGGCGAACCCTTCATTACCTTCAACGGAATGCGTTGCGGTTCGGCTAGCATGCTGTCTTCCGCGTTGGCATGCGGGCCGAGCGTTTTCTTCTTGCGATAGATCAGGATGTCGTCTTTCGCATCAATACCCGGCAGACCGCCCGTGAGTGAAAGCGCGGAAAGCACGTCTGCTTCGGTGGCGGGAATTTCCAGTTCAAATCCGGCTCCCTGCCGAAGTGAAAGGGAACCCGATACACCGGCCGCCAGACTATTTCGTTGTGGTCGGAAGAATTGCGAGGCACGTGAACCCTGCGAGTCCTGGCGGACCACGACCACGCGTACGTGTTTTGGTCGAATCATCGTGACGATGATGGACTGGTTGGGCTGCAGAATCTCTTGATCCTCGAAGTACGCATGCTTCAGTTTCGCTTCGGCCTGTTCAACCGTGAGACCAACAACGACCGGGTCATCGATCATCGGCAACGGAATCGTGCCATCGTCCCTAACCGGGATCGGGAAGCCCAACGCCGGGGGCACGTTGGACGCGTCGGGCAATTGAACCGGCGGCAGTTGATTTTCTGAACCGAGCACACCCACGATGTAGACGCCCAAAACATCTTCAGGCTGAATGATTGGCTTTTCTGGTGGCGTACGCTGCAGCGCTCCCCATGGAATGTATTCAAAAGCCTCTTTCGGCTGTGCCAGCAATTCATCCGGCACCAGACGTACGGGGATTCCGTTGGCAACGGGATTTGTCCACGACGCACAACCAGTCAGCAACGTGACGGCAACGAGACAGATTGCCAGCTTCGCGCCAGCAACTATTGAATTTGATGATTTCGGTCGGCTCATACTGATCGCCTGGAGCTGTCGGCTGGGTGTGCTACTTCTCATTGCGCCATTTCAAAGCGGCTGATTCGAATGCTTCGTTGATCGCGGACGCCGGCGGAGCAACCTGTCGCGGCGCGGGCGTTCCGGAGTTGGCTTCACGCAACATCAGCTGCAGGTCGTCACGGATACTTCGTCCGGTCGATTCGAAGTTCAGAAACGAGTCGACCGATCCATTGGCCACGTCGACGCGACCACGATCAACGCCAGAGTCGGTTTTCATCGGAGCCCTGCCATCCATGGCCTCGCCCACAATGACTCGTGGCATTTCGCGAGTGCGATCGGCCAATTGGAGTGGTAATTCGTCGGAGTGCGAAAATTCGGCATTCCACCGAATCCCGTCCTTGCTCGCATCACCCGTTGGTTCAGCGGATCGCCAGTCATTGGCGCCTGGAGCAGACGGAAGCGCCGCAATGTCTTTCATGGGATTCCAGTCGAGATCATCCAGACTCATGCGTGGTGCATCGATCTGCAACGGAATCGACGGCAGTGAATCATCAAACGGCTCGACCAGCGAATTGGATCGCGGGGCTGGCGAGGCTGGCGCGGGCGCGGCTTCCAACTTCATGGCCGGCTCGACCCGGGATTTGACTGGAGAACCAGCCTTCGTTTGAGTGGCGCGGTTGTAGATCGGTTTACGAATAGGAGTCGCCACCAACTTCATCGGCAGTTCGCGAGGACGTCCGGAAGCCGACGAATCGGCGCTTCGTGATCCGGAGGCACTAGCGACTACGTCGCGATATGAATTGCGATACGCATTCCCACGCGGACGCAGCTTGTTCGGCCGCGATGCGGGTTTGCGTTCCACTTGGGCGCTGGTTTGCTTGATATAGGATGCCGGGTGTCGTCCGTGCGAGCGTGGAACGGGTTCAAGGTTCGCGGGGACGGTTGTACCTTCGGGCAAATTGATGGGACCGAAATCTCCAAAATCAATCGTCGGTTCCTCGGGTGCATCACCACCTGGAATCATGAACGGGTCGGCTTCCTCATCCCGAAATGGATTGTTCGTAGGCTCGTTTTGTTCTGGAGTGGGCGGGGGATCCACCTCGTCAAAAAATTTCAGGTCACCGTTATTCGGTGGCAATTCGGGCGTCTCCTCGGGCGCAACCTCCGACGCACCACCAAAGTCCAGCAACGATGCTTCTGACGATGTGTCGCCATCGCCTGATATCGGTGCATCGTCCGGCGTCTCCGCAGCATTGGCATCCCGCTCGTCGTCCATGGCTTCATCGGCAAGATCCGTTTCTGAAGTCGGCGATGCATCGGGCTCGTCCAAATCCAGCTCGGGTGCCGGTTCCGCATTGGGCTCCGCCTGCTGAAAATTCATATCCGGGCCCGGATTCATGAATTTCATTTCGGAATCCGAATCAATCGGCCTCGCCGAGGGTGGGTCGGGTTCGGGTACGAATGATGTCGGCACGACCCACATGTCACGAATGCCGCGAGCCTTGCAGTTCTCTGCACCGTGTCGGAATCCCGCGAACCATTCCTCCACCACCATTTTGCCCTGGGGATTCAGGAATCGTAGCGACCAGTAGCCGCGCGGCGGCACCAGAGGCGGCTCGCCGGAACCACCACGATATAGGTAGTCGGCGAAGCCTTCGGTAAATCCATTTTCGTAGTCAGGCGAAGCATTGGGTACAGCGTGTGCGATTTCCCCCCATGCCTGTTCGGCTAACAATCTCGCTTCGCGTTGAGCCACCCGGTCACTCTTGATGTACTCGTAGAATCTCGGTTCGATTTGCACTGTGCGCTTCGCCAGCCGAAACACTCGTCCCGTCTCGTGAGTCAATGCGCAGCCACTGAAGGAAACGGTGACAACCAACGCAACGACGCAGAAGAGACGATGCACGTGCATCGCGTTCGAAAACAATGGCAAGGCGAATTGACGCATGGGCAGCTCGTCGCGGCATTTGGACAACGCGTTTTGATACCCGGGCAAAGCGTTGCAATGCGTTGGCAAAGCGTGGCAATGCGGCGGCAAGGCGTTGTCTCGCTGATTCATGGAATTGGATCGGATGATGAGCAATTGATTGGATGCCAGAAAGCCGGAACCGGCATCGGCGGGCGGTATGTACCTAAGTCGAGGAACCGAGTCAACGGAAGTCCGCGAGTCCCCACGATTTTCTTCCACGGTGAAAGCAACTTCGGAGGGGCAATTCTCGTTTCCGCATTCGATCTCAGCTATATTGTCAGCCCCGAGAACCTGCCCGCGGAACGCTGAAATGCCTCAACTGCCCCTCACTATCGTTCGAAAAAATCGCTTCCCACTTCGCCAGCAATTGCTGCTATTGGTGACAGCAGTACTCTTCGGCAGCATTGCCATCGGCCAGACAGTTGAGCCGCCGAAGGGTGACGGAGAAGTTGCAAGCTCCGTTCCGAAAGAAAATGCGATCAGTGCCGCGGAGCGCGAATTTTTCGAAGCCAAAATACGACCGGTACTCGTAGAACGTTGTTATGAATGTCACAACACCGCAGAGACGGCCGAAGCAGACCTCGCGCTGGACTGGCGCGACGGCACGCGAGCTGAAACCGAACACGGAACGGTCGTTGATCCGGGCAAACCGGATAGCAGCCTGCTACTGCAAGTCATCCGACATGAGCTACCCGATCTGGAGATGCCGGAGGGAGGTCCGAAACTGGATGACAGTGTGGTTGAAGACTTCCGGAAGTGGATCGCGATGGGCGCACCGGATCCACGTACCAGTCCACCTTCCGCCGCGGAGCTTTCCGAAGCTACCTCCTGGGAAAAGACGTTGGAGAAGCGCATGCAATGGTGGAGCCTACAGCCATTGCAGAACGCGTGGCCTCCGTCGGGAACGACCGGCGAACATCCTGTTGACCAATTCATCCGCGCCGAGCTCGCCCGACAGCAACTCCAACAGACGCAGCCTGCCGATCGAAGAACGTTGATCCGGCGATTGTCCTTCGCACTCACGGGCCTGCCGCCAACTCCGGCGGCAATCAATGAGTTCGTGAACGACGACTCGGAGAATGCTTTCGAGAAACTGGTGGACAGGTATCTCGATTCCGAACATTTCGGTGAACGCTGGGCACGACACTGGATGGATCTCATCCGCTATACGGACTCACACGGTTCCGAGGGTGACCCAATGATTCCGCATGCGTGGCAGTACCGAGACTACTTAATACGCGCGCTCAATAGCGACGTACCTTACGACCAGCTGGTTCGTGAACATCTCGCCGGGGACTTACTGCGAGATCCGCGTGTCAACAAAGAGCTGGGCATTAATGAATCGGCTATCGGCCCCGCTCACTTCCGATTTGTGTTCCACGGTTTTGCGCCCACGGATGCGCTGGACGAACGAGTCCGTTTCACGGACGACCAGGTGAACGTGGTCAGCAAGGCGTTTCTGGGGATGACGGTATCCTGTGCCCGTTGCCACGATCATAAATTCGACGCGATCAGCCAAACCGATTACTACGCGATGGCGGGAATCTTTGGATCGTGCCGCCCTGCCCTGCGGGACATCAACCTGCCGGAAAAGAAGACGGCTCACATCGATCGCGTGGAAGCCCTGAAAGATCAGTTGCGTGGCGAACTGGCGGACGACTGGCTGGCATCGCTGGACGCGTTGCGGAAAAAACTGCTCCAGCCTGACGAGGACTTTCAGGCTCAGGTCGAGCAATCAAAAGATGCCGAGCAGTTGTTGAATTTCTGGGGCCGCCTGACCAGCACTCGAAAAGAAGACACATCACTACGGCAGGCATGGAATGCGGCTCGGGATGAATGGCAGCAGCAACGCTCGTTGGAGGACCAGCCGGACAATGTCCGCAACTGGAACCTCACGGAAACCGACGACTACAAGGACTGGTTTGCGTGGGGCAACGGCATGCCCGACGCACCGACCGCAGCCGGCGAATTCACCATCCGTGAGGAAGGCTCCGTTGTTCAGGGCATCTTCCCGGAAGGCGTACTATCCCATCGCATTTCGCAAAAGCACGCGGGCTTTTTGGGTTCAAAGAGAATACTCCTGGACGAAGAATACGATGCATGGCTGCTGGTCGCCGGCGAAGGTCAGCCCTCCGTGCGATACGTCGTGGAAAACTATCCACGCAACGGCACGGTGTATCCGATTCCAACGATTAACAACCGCCACTTTCGCTGGCAGAGACTGAATCTCAAATACTGGACGGGCGACAACGTGCATTTCGAACTGGCGACTTCGAAAGACGCGCCGCTACAAAATCGCAATCGCGATCGATCATGGTTTGCCGTTCGCGACGTTGTGATTCGCAAGTCCGGCGAGCCCGCTCCGGCGAATGTCAGTCTCGAATATCTCACTCCCCTGTTCTCCAAACACGAATCGGCTCCGAAGGATGAAGCAGAACTTGCCGACCGGGTGTTGGAAGCGCTGCATCAGGCAATTGTCGATTGGCGTGACAACAAACTCTCCGATCAACAGGCACGCCTGATCGACGGCAGTCTTGCGTTGCTGCCCAACGAAGTCGACACGCTGCCGGTCGCCGCGGAGACCGTGAAGAAGATCCGCGAACTGCAATCGACGATCCCCGAACCGACTCGCGTGCCCGGTATCGTCGAAGCGGACGCGTTTGATCAGCCACTCTATGTGCGAGGCAACCATCGGCAGCCGGCAGACCCTGTCAAACGTCGCTTCCTGGAAGCCATCGACGCGGAGCCCTACGAGCCAACCAATAGTGGGCGACTCGAACTGGCGGAAAGCATTCTGGATCCGGACAATCCGCTGACCAGTCGCGTGATCGCGAACCGCATCTGGCACTACCTTTTTGGTCAGGGCATTGTCAGCACGCCCGACAACCTCGGGCAGCTCGGTGCGAAACCGTCACACCCTGTTTTGCTGGATTACCTGTCACGTCGGATGATGAAAAATGGCTGGTCCATCAAGGACATGATTCGTTTCATTGTGACCTCCGAGACGTGGCAATTGGCCGATTCGCCCAGCGATGCCTCGCTCGAGAAAGATCCCGAGAATCGATTCCTTTCCCATGCGAATGTTCTCCGTCTGGACGCCGAGTCGATTCGCGACGGCTTGTTGGCGGTAAGCGGCCAGCTTAACGAGCAGATGTATGGCCCCGGGTTTCGTGCCAACGGCGAGGAAACCCGGCGCAGCGTCTATATCACATCTCGACGAAATTCGTTGGACGAGTTCCTGAAAACGTTCGATTCGCCGACGCCCTTCTCCACCACAGGGCGACGCGATATCACCAATGTCCCATCGCAGTCGCTAACGATGATGAACGACCCCTTCATCAATCAGCTCGCCCGCCGCTGGGCCGACTCTGTGCAGGGTGACCCCGGAGCAAGGATCTCGACCATGATCGCAACGGCGCTCGGTCGAGCGGCTTCCAACGCGGAAGTGGACGCCTTCCTTGCCTATGTCGAATCGTTGAAGAAACAATTCGCCGAGGCAGAAGAACAGCGGGCCGAACTCGATGGCAGGATCATCGCCACGCAGGACGCCATCGCAGCCATCGTTGAACCCGCGCGACAACGCCTCCAACGAGAACAGGAGAAGCCGAAAGCGGATTCCGGCAAACCGAATGAGGAAGCTTTGACCCCGATTGCGGCATGGGAATTCGACGGGCCAGAGGATTCGGTGGGCGAACTGAACGTCGAGTTAAAGGGCGACGCAAAGATCGAAAACGGTGCCCTGGTTCTGAATGGAGGCTACGCCCACACCGGTCGACTCCAGCAAGACCTTGAGGAAAAGACGCTCGTCGCCAACGTGCAACTGGCAACGCTCGATCAGGCAGGCGGCGGCGTGATCACCGTGCAAACTCGGGACGGTGTCTTTTTCGATTCGATTGTCTTTGCCGAGCGGCGACCGCACGAGTGGATGTCCGGGTCGAACGGTTTTGTCCGCACCGACGATCTGGATGGTCCGCAAGAGGCTACCGCTCACAGTTTGCCGGTTCACGTTGCGGCCACGTACTCCAAAGACGGCACGATTCGCTTTTATCGAAACGGGCAACGCTACGGCAAGGCCACGCGAAAAGGCGAACTTCAATCGTACCGTGGAAAGCGATCGCAGATTTTGTTCGGGTTGCGTCACGGCGAAGTGAATGACGACGACAACGGTCGCCGACTGCTTGGCAGTATCGTGTCGGCTCAGCTCTACGATCGCGTGCTCAGTGACGAAGAAGTCGCCGCCACGGCGAACGGCGAGAACTTCATCAGTGACCAACAGTTGGTCGAATCACTTTCGGGCGACATACAACAGGAGCTCGCGTCGCTAAGGGCAGCATTGGCGGAGCTGGAAGCAAAGCGACTCTCGATGCCCGAACCACAAAACGAGGACGACGCGTGGGCGCGACTGGCACACGCCATCTTCAATCTGAAAGAATTCATCTACGTCCGGTAGATCACAAACCAGCATGCGACTGCCCCACCGGGGACGCTTTTATCAGGATCTCAACAAATGAATTTTCCAAATACACTTTCGCGACGCGAAATGCTCACGCAGTGTTCCACCGGGTTTGGCATGATGGCACTGAGCGGACTCATGGCCGAGGACAGCTTTGCCGGGTTGTCCGCCGCGGCAACCGAGGGGCTGCATCATGCCCCCAAAGCAAAGCATGTTGTCTTCTGTTATATGTCCGGTGGCGTATCGCAGGTCGACTGTTTTGACCCCAAGCCCAAGCTCAAGGATCTGCACGGCAAGCCCATGCCCGTGAAGGTCGAACGCACGCAGTTCAACAACAACGGCAATGTGATGGCTTCGCCGTTTGAATTTTCGCCATCCGGCGAGAGCGGCATTCCCGTCAGTTCCATGTTCCCGGAACTGGCGACCGTCGCCGATGAACTGGCCGTGATTCGATCCATGACCAGTGCCGTCAACGAGCATGCGCAGGGCAACTATGTCATGCATACCGGGTTTCCATTCATCGGTCATCCCAGCGCTGGTGCATGGACCAATTACGGTCTTGGAAGTGCGAATGAGAATCTACCGGGCTTCGTGGTCCTGCAGAGCGGCGGTGCGGTTCCTCCTCACGGCGGCGTTGGTCTGTTCAGCAGCGGTTTCTTGCCCGCACAGCATCAGGGCTCGATCATCAAGGCCGACCGAACGCCGGCGATTCGCAACATTGCACCCGCGATGAGCGCCCAGCGGCAGCACCTGGATCTGATCTCAAAGCTCGATAATGAATTTCTCACCAGGACACCGGAACCCCAGATCGAAGCCGCCGTGCGGAACTATGAAACGGCTTATCGTATGCAGTCGGCCGTACCCAACGTTTGCGACATCTCTGACGAAACCGAGGCAACCCGGAAACTGTATGGCCTGGACGCCGAAGACAAATCCAAAGCCGCCTATGCACGCCAGTGCTTGCTGGCTCGCCGCATGATTGAACGCGGTGTCCGCTTTATCGAACTCAGTTGTCTCACGAAAGGCATTGGTGCCGGCGGAGCCGCCAACCCGTGGGATCAGCATGGCGACCTGGAGCGCGGGCACAAGGCAATGGCATGGCAGGTCGATCAGCCCATCGCCGCCTTGATCAAGGACCTGAAGCTCCGCGGATTGCTGGATGACACGCTCATTATCTGGGCTGGCGAATTTGGCCGCACGCCGTTCTCACAAGGCAGTAACGGCCGGGATCACAATCCCTACGGATTCAGTGTGTGGATGGCCGGTGGCGGCATCAAGGGCGGCACGATCTATGGCGAAACGGATGAGCTGGGCTACCACGTCGTCGACAAGAAGTGCACGGTTTACGACATGTGGGCCACAGCCCTCCATCAACTGGGCCTCAATCATGAACGGCTGACGTACCGCTACGCCGGACGTGACGTTCGTCTGACCGACGTTCACGGACACGTCTTGCACGATATTCTTTCGTGATCAACGGGCGGGGAAGTTTTCCTGCCATCCGGTGGGCAGACGTTCCTGTCGCAACCTCAGGTGGGAACAAATGGCCAGGATCAAATACGCGCAACTTGGCACCGAGCACGCACACGCCAACAAGATCCGCGTGTACCGGGAGTCCCAAGACTACGAAGTCGTCGGAGTCGCGGAACCAAATCCGAAACTCCGCGCCGGACTCGCCAACAACCCGCTGTACCGGGATCTGCCGATACTGGAAGTCCCGCAACTCCTGAACATTCCGGGGCTACAGGTCGTGGGCGTGGAAACGGCCGTCCGCGACCAGATGAACTACGCGCAGAAATGCATCGAAGCCGGTGTGCACTTGCACCTGGAAAAGCCCGGCGGAAGCTCACTACCCGCGTTTCGCAAACTCATGAACGATGCGGCCATGAAGCACTGTATCGTGCAACTGGGTTACATGTATCGATACAACCCGGCGATCGTTCTGCTGCGCGATCTGCTGAAGCGAGGCTGGCTGGGGGACGTGTTCGAAGTTCATGCCGTGATGAGCAAACTGAGCCCGCAGCCATTGCGTGACGAATTGGCCGAATTCAAGGGTGGCACCATGTTCGAACTGGGGTGTCACCTGATCGATTTGCTGCAAAATATTCTTGGCACCGCCGATTCCATTCACCCGTTCCCGCGTCACTCGGCGAACAACCCGGACAAGCTGATGGACAACATGTTAGCCGTGTTTGAATATCCTCGCGCGACGGCGACGGTCCGCACGTCGCTGGTGGAAGTCGACGGATTTGCTCGACGGCAACTTGCGGTTGTCGGTACGAAAGGGACACTGCACATCCAGCCGCTCGATAATCCGAAAGCGGAACTGACGCTATCGGAAGCTCGGGGGAAGTACAAAAAGGGTCGGCAGGACATCTCCTTTCCCCGGTACTCGCGGTACGTCGGAGATGCAGATGATCTGGCGAAATGTGTGCGTCATGAAAAGGATCCTGACTTTGGTTATGAACACGACATCAACGTTATGAGTGCCGTGTTACAGGCTTCTGACATGCCCGCTGGTTGACCGGAATGACTCTATGCAGGAAGCTGTAGGGCTGAATTCAGGTTCAAACTGACGTTACCAGCGTGTTCGAGCCTGTCGTCAGGCTTGTTCGAATCGGCAACGGATTTCGAGGCCTGCTCTACACAACTCCGACTGGTCCATATAGAAGCACCATGAAAGCCATCCAACTCAAAGAGCCACGACAGCTTGCACACGTCGACGTTCCCGCACCCGCTTCCCCGGGACCGGGACAGGCTCTCGTTCGCACTCATCGTATGGGTATCTGCGGCACGGACTACAGTGGCTTTCTGGGGAAAATGCCCTTCTTCCAGTATCCCCTGATCATTGGTCACGAGCTGGGTGTCGAGGTCGTCGAAGTCGGCGAGGGCGTCAGCAACGTGAAGGTGGGCGACAAGTGCAGTGTCGAACCGTACATGAACTGCGGCAACTGCTATGCATGTCGCAAGGGCGCGACGAACTGCTGTGCTTCGTTGGATGTGATTGGCGTCATGATCGACGGTGGACTATGCGAGCATTTTCTGATCCGCGCGGAGAAGCTGCACCCGGCCGAAAAACTGAGCTTCGAACAACTGGCACTCGTCGAGACACTGGCGATCGGCTGCCACGCAACGGACCGCGGCGACGCGCAAAAAGACGAACACGTGTTGCTGATTGGCGCCGGCCCCATCGGACTGGCGACGCTTGAATTTACCCGGCTCACCGGCGCGAAAGTCACCGTCATGGACATGGTGGAATCGCGACTGGAATTCTGCAAACAGAACTATGGGGTCGATCACACCGTGCTGTTCAAAGGCGACGGTAGTGAAATGGACGCCATTCGCGAAATCACCAACGGCGATCTCTACAGTGTCGTGACCGATGCGACGGGCAGCAACAAATCAATGTCGACGGTCTTCCAGTACGTTGCTCAGACGGGATCGGTCGTCTACGTCGGCATCACCACGCAGGATGTCACCTTCAAACATCCCGTACTTCACAAGCCGGAGATTACGCTGAAGGCATCGCGTAACGCACTGCCATCGGACTTCGGCCGCATCATTGGCCTGATCGAAGATGGCACGATCAACACGGATCCATGGATTACACATCGCACGTCCTTCGAAGACGTCACGGGCGAGTTTGAGACATTCACAAAGCCTGAATCAGGTGTGCTCAAGGCGATCATCGAGGTCACCTAGTCGAAATTGAGCAACGCTTCAGACCAGAACCAGCTCCCAAACAGCGGGTGAGCGGCGCATCCTCGTGTGATCCGCGCGCTACAATCCGCACGACCGTGCTTTGCGTTCCACCTGAAGCAATTACAGCGGCTGCAACGCTGAGCCAGGGGATTGCGGTCAGGCAATTGCTAGCAATCGCTGAAGGTTTTCACCTGTCGGCTCCGATTCGTTTCACATCGGGTTTCCCTATGCCCAATGACGCGAATTCGGAGTGGCGATTTGAGTGGCCTCACGCAAGAACGCATATTGACGCAGTCCGGCGGGGCTGCGGTTGCCGGCTATCCGGAGAGTTCCACGTCGTTCGACGAGCTGTTTGATGCCAACGGTCAGCCTCGGCTGGCGGGCAGGCAGTTTGTCGACAAACTTCTGCAGGTTCCGCATCACGAGTTGTTGGAACGGCAGGGTATCGTCGAGCAGAGTCTTCTGAATCTCGGCATTACTTTTACGGTTTACAACAACGACGCCGGAACGGAACGCATCTGGCCCTTTGACTTGATTCCCCGCATCGTCGCGGAGCAGGAATGGTCGTCGATTGAGCTGGGGCTGCAACAGCGGATTCGGGCGCTCAATCTTTTCATCGGCGACGTCTACAACGAAAGGTCGATCATACGCGACGGGATTGTCCCGGAAGAACTGATCGAAACCGCCACTTCGTTTCGTCGACAGTTGCTGGGTTTCCGGCCGTCGCTGGGTGTCTGGTGCCACGTCAGCGGTGTTGATCTGGTGCGAGATGCAGATGGTACGGTCTTCGTTCTTGAAGACAATCTGCGTTGTCCGTCCGGTGTTTCCTACGTGCTGGAGAACCGGGAACAGATGAAGCGGACGTTCCCGCAGGCTTTCGAAGGTATGTCGATCGCACCGGTGCAAAGTTACCCGGGTCAGCTCTTGCAAACGCTACAACAGACGGCACCCCCGCGGGCTCCTGACCCCACCGTCGTCGTCCTGACGCCAGGCGTTTACAACTCGGCCTATTTCGAACACACGTTTCTCGCCCAGCAGATGGGTGTCGAACTGGTTCAGGGTTCCGATCTTGTCGTGGAAGGCGGCTTCGTTCAGATGCGGACGACGCAGGGGCTGAAGCGAGTCGATGTAATCTATCGTCGCATCGATGATGACTTCCTGGATCCCGCATGTTTCCGGGAGGATTCCTGTCTGGGCGTTCGCGGCCTGATGGACGCCTACAGTCGCGGCAATGTGACGCTGGCGAATGCACCGGGCGGAGGCGTGGCGGATGATAAAGCCATCTACGCCTACGTTCCCAAGATCATCGAATACTACCTGAGCGAAGAGCCGTTGCTGGCCAACGTGCCCACCTATCTCTGCTCGGACAGGAAGCAGCTCGACCACGTGTTGGCCAACCTCGACAAGCTTGTCGTGAAGCCCACGAACGAATCCGGGGGCTACGGCATTTTGATGGGGCCGCAATCCACCCAGGCAGAACGCGATGCCTGTGCCGACGCGATTCGGCAGAACCCGCGAAACTACATTGCACAGCCCATGCTCAGTCTTTCGACCGTGCCAACTATCTGCGACGACCACCTCGCACCGCGGCACGTCGACCTGCGGCCGTTCGTGCTTTACGGCGAAGATCTGTGGGTCATGCCCGGCGGACTTACCCGGGTCGCGCTTCGCGAGGGATCGATGATTGTCAACTCGTCACAGGGTGGCGGAAGCAAGGATACCTGGGTGTTGCGAGAGGAGTCCCAATCATGTTGAGTCGCGTCGCCAATTCGATCTACTGGTTAAGTCGCTACGTGGAACGTGCCGAAAACGTCGCGCGATTCCTGGACGTTAACTTCAATCTTTCACTCGGCAAGGGCGAGCCAATTCGTGAGCAATGGGCACCGCTGGTATCCATTACGGGCGACGACGCCTGTTTTCGCGACCTCTACGCAACGGCAACCCGACAGAACGTCCTCCATTTCCTGACGCTCGATCGCCGCAACCCAAATTCGATTGCTTCCTGTGTCGAACGGGCCCGCGAGAACGCTCGCAGTATTCGCGAGGTGGTTCCAACCAGCATCTGGGAACAGGTGAACCGCTTCTATCACCTCATTCATTCGGCACGCGTCGAGGAGCTCACGGATCCCTCCCGCTTCTGCGAACAGGTGAAGATCGCCAGTCACGTGATCAATGGGATGAGCGAATCGACGATGTCGCACGGCGAGGAGTACCACTTCACGCGCCTTGGTCGTATGATCGAACGCGCGGACAAGACATCGCGGATCGTGGACGTACAGTACTACCTGCTACTTCCGAACCTGAACGATGTGGGATCGGCCATCGATACGGTTCGCTGGATGGCGTTGCTCAAGTCGACCACGGCACTCTCGCGTTATCGGCAATTGCACGGCAACATTGTGCCGGCCAAAGTCGCCGACCTGCTGGTGCTCGATCGGCATTTCCCACGGTCGATACACTTCTGCCTGGTCCATGCACAGGCATCGTTGCACGCCATCACGGGCACGGCGATGGGCACGTACCGGCTGAATTCCGAGCAACTGCTTGGTCGGATGCGGGCGGAATTTGACTACACGGGTGTCGACGAAATTATCGGCCGTGGTCTTCATGAATTCGTTGTCGATTTTCAGGATCGCCTGAACATGGCAGGAACGTTTATCCACCAGGACTTTTTCACGATCCCGCCGGTTCACCACCCTGACATTCGCGCAAATGTCCGCACGGACATTCGCACGCATGTTCACCCGGACATACGCACGGATGTTCGCACGGACATACGCACGGATTCGATCGGTCAGACCGGCAGCCGGGCAACGTCTGCAGGTGTTGCCAGAATCGACACCGCCGGTGGCCACCGTCGCGACGGAAAGGATGTGAACGCTCATGCATGATTCGAATAACGGGCAACGACACGACTCGCGAGTCTGATCCATGACTGTATCCGTCGCCATCGAACACCGAAAACACTACCGGTATGACCGGTATGTGATCGTGAATCCGCAACGTGTGCGATTGCGTCCGGCTCCGCATGTGCGTCAGGAAATCACCAACTACCAACTCCGCATTTCCCCTGCCAGTCACACGCTGCACTGGCACCAGGACATGTCCGGTAACCACGTGGCGCGAGCCTTCTTTCCCGACCGGACCGATCACCTGCGGATCGAAGTCGACCTTGCCGTCAACCTTACCGAATTCAACCCGTTCGACTTCCTGCTGGACCACCATGCCGTTGCGGTACCCTTCGACTACAGTCCTGCGGAGCGAATTGAACTGCAACCCTTTCTGCAGCCTTCACCGGAAATCGGCCAACTGCAGGAAGTTGTAACGGAAGTTTTCGGGCCCGTCGTCACTCCACCAGGAATCCCAACAATCGAGTTTCTGATTGCGGTCAGCGAATGGTTGAAGACCAACATCACGTACCAAAACCGCTACGAACCCGGCATCCAAAGTTGCGCCCAGACGCTCGCGCGCCGGACGGGATGCTGTCGCGATACGGCATGGCTACTGGCCCAGATACTGCGATCACGCGGCGTGGCCGCCCGGTTCGTGTCGGGCTATCTGATTCAACTGCGGCCGGATGACGAACGGGAAGCTCAACGCAGCGGTATCCTGGCCGATGGCGTCGACTACCACGCGTGGACGGAATCCTATCTGCCGGGTGCCGGTTGGATCGGTATGGATCCCACCTCAGGCATGTTCGCCGGCACGGGACATCTTCCATTGGCAACGGCGGCGATTCCGGAATCGGCAGCGGCAGTCTCCGGTCGTGTCGAACCGTGTGCGGCCGAGATGCAAGTCGAACTGACGATACGGCGAACGGACGTAGTCGAATCGACGGAGAAACTACCGGCGGAGCTGATATCATGAGCCCTGTTACGACCGACGGCGCAAGCGATTCCCCAGCCTCCGCGCTGAGCGAGGAACTGCTTTCACGATTCCCCGCCGGCGCACCGATTTTCGACGAGGTGCGTGGCTGGGATGCGGAACCGTTGCCGGCATGGCAGAAGCTGCTGAAATCGCTGGACGACGAACAACCTCGCGAGTTGGCGAGACGATGGCGTGAGAGTCAGCAGCTCATTCGCGAAAACGGCATCGTGTTTGGCGCGTACCTGGGTGCGGACCGGCAAACCCGTCCGTGGAAACTCGATCCCATCCCGCTGTTGATCCGAAATCGCGAATGGCTTCAGGTAGAAGCGGGACTGCAGCAGCGGGCCCGGTTGATGGAATTGATCCTTGCCGATCTCTTCGGTCCGCAGCGGCTGGTGGCCGACGGGCTACTGCCGGCTGACGTGCTGTTTCGACACCCAACCCCGTGGCGAGCCATGCATGGGTTCAAACCGCGGAGCGGACGCTTTCTGGATTTCTACGCGGCCGATATGGCACGATCGCCGGACGGCAAATGGTGGGTCGTGTCCGATCGATGTGAAGCCCCATCAGGTCTCGGCTTTGCTCTGGAAAACCGAATCGTCATCTCACGAATGTTCCCGCGAGAATTTCGTGATTGCCACGTAAGAAGGCTGGCTCCCTTCTTCCAGGTCATGAAAGAGACGCTGCAGGATCACTCGCCGCGAACGGACGAACCCCGCATCGCGATTCTCACGGAAGGCCGGTCTGCGGCAAGCTATTTCGAAGACGCCTACTTCGCGCGGTATCTGGGCTACACGTTGGTGGAGAGCAGCGATCTTGCCGTTCGTGACCAGCGACTCTGGCTCAAGACACTTGGCGGCCTGCTGCCCATCGATGTGTTGATGCGACGATCGGAAAGCACCTACTGCGATCCGCTGGAGCTTTCAGGGGACTCGGCTGCCGACACCGACCTATTCAATGTCCATGAACCCGTGAAACCTCGCGGCGTCGCAGGTCTGCTGCAGGCTGCCCGCTCGGGGAACGTGGCCATTTGCAATTCGCCAGGTAGCGGGCTCGTTGAATCGCCCGTGATGATGGCGTTCGTACCACGACTCTGTGAGGCGCTGCTGGGGGAGCCGCTGAAATTGCCCGGCGTGGCGACGTGGTGGTGCGGTCAGCCGGCCGAGCAGGCGTACGTGCTGGAGCATCTTGATGAGCTGGTGATTGTGCCAGCGTTCCGAAACCGGAGGCATGAGCAAACCATTGCGCGACGGATTGCCGCCTTGCCGCGAAACGAGCTTATCGAACACATTCGCGCAACACCGTGGAATTTTGCCGCTCAACAGCGGGTGCAGCGGTCGATCATTCCCACCTGGTCCCAACAGCAGTTTCGCTCGGGGCACCTCGCATTGCGAAGTTACGTGGTGTCCTCAAAGGACGACTACCGCGTGCTCGCTGGCGGACTCGCCCGCACGTCCGAAATTCAGGACTCACTGCATACCTCGCTGCTCACCGGAGAGGGCAGCAAGGACGCATGGATCCTAGCGGAGGAACCTGTGACGCAGCTTTCTCTGCTATCCACAACATCGCAGAACGTCGAGATCCGACGTAGTGGATCCGATTTGCCAAGTCGCGTGGCGGAGGACATTTTCTGGCTGGGCCGCCAACTGGAGCGGACCGAGTTCGCCACCCGACTCCTGCGATCGGTCGCGCACCGACTCACGAGTGAGACGGCTTACCAACACCAGCCCGACCTTCCCGCACTGTTGAAGACCATGGAAGCGTCGGGTCAGATTCCCGGCAGCGACGGCGATGGAACCATCGCGGAATCGTGGCCGGCGATTGACCTTGAGCTACCCGGGTTGGTGACCGACACATCCAATCCGGACAGTCTTGAATCGCTGGTGCGTGCGACATTGTTTACCGCATCCAGGGTGCGTGACCGGCTTTCGGTCGACAGCTGGCGAATCCTGCTCAACATGGAAGAACAGTTTGCGGAATTCGGCGGACTGTACAGCGGTGCGTCCAACAGTGACACGCAAACGAACGAAGGCGGACAACCAGGTCGCGAACAACCAGGTCGCGAACAACCGGATCTCACCGGGCTGTTGAATCTGACAAATCAATTGATCGTCGATATTGCCGCCTTCAGCGGTTGCATAACGGAAAGCGCCACGCGTACACAAGCCTACCGGTTTCTTGTGATTGGTCGTCGCATTGAACGGGCGTTGCAAATTGGCCAACTGATTGCGAATTGCTTCACTGGGAGCCAGAACATTCCCGCAGAGCTGTTGGAAGCCGTGCTCGAGGTACTCGATAGCCTGATGACCTATCGCTCGCGTTACATGTCCAACCTCCAGTTGTCAGCGGTCTTCGATCTCGTCCTGACGGACGAAACCAATCCTCGCTCGTTGGCATTTCAACTGGCCGAGCTGGATGCGCTGGTGCCGAGTCTGCCTTCCGATGAACTCTCACCGAATCGTGGCCAGCACGAACGGATCGCCATGGCCATGATTCACGAAGTGCGAATGGCGGACATCGGATTGATCAGCCGAGGCCCGGACAAAGAGCAGGAAATTGCCCTCCGAAAGCTGCTCGCCAGCGTCGCGGTACAACTACCGTCCCTCTCGGAAGCCATCACACAGCGTTATTTCGCCCATGCGAAAGCCACCCGACAGCTGTCCGACGTTACCAACGTCCTGTCCACGATGGATGGTGCCTACCGTGGAGACTAAGGGGGAAACTGACGGGATCGCCGGTCGCGAACGCGGACGACAGGAAACGCCCGGACAACCAACAGTTATCGTCCGAATAATCCCTCCGGTTTATGTGGTAAATCGTGTTGCCGATTTGAAACAGTGCCGACCGGCAAGTCGCTTTGGTGCTATTTTTTCGAAATGGAAAAGTGGGTGGACTGCGCATCGTCCGTGCTTTTTGCCACCAACTCGCCTATATTCAGCAATGTAAGTGGAGTCTGCCTCCACGCTGCGGAGATTTGATCGTGAACATTTTGATGGTTGCCAGTGAGGCAATTCCGTTCGCCAAGACAGGCGGACTGGCTGATGTCGTCGGATCGCTCCCGGGAGAGCTTGCAAGGCTCGGTCATCGAGTAACGGTGATGATTCCGGCGTATCGACACGCTCAGGAATCAGGTCAGCCACTCGAGCAGACCGGAATCCAACTGGATATTCCAATCGGTAACAAAATCGTTTCCGGCAGCCTGTTGCGAAGTCAGCTACCCGACAGCAACGTTACGGTCTATCTGGTCGAGCAGGACGAATACTACAACCGCAATGAACTGTACCGTCAGGACGGCGCCGACTATCGCGACAACTGCGAACGATTTGTGTTCTTCTGTCGCGCGGTCATGGAATCCGTTCGTCTGCTGGATCTGTCACCACAAATCATTCATGCCAATGACTGGCAAACCGGTATGATTCCGGCGCTGCTGGACATTGAGTATCGCGACGCGCCGGGCTACGGCGACATCGCATCGATCTTCACGATTCACAACATGGCTTATCAGGGTCAGTTCTGGCACTGGGACATGATGCTGACCGGCCTGGACTGGAAGTATTTCAACTTCCATCAGATGGAGTTCTACGGAAAGCTGAATTTGTTGAAGACGGGTGTCGTCTTTGCCAACGCAGTGACGACGGTCAGCCCAACGTACTCGAACGAAATCCAGCACTCCGATTTGGGCTGCGGACTGCAGGACACACTGCTGCAGCGAAGTGCGACGGTGAGCGGCATCATCAACGGCGTGGACTATTCGGTTTGGAATCCGCAGGTCGACACCAAGATCGCCGCCAACTACAACGCAGACAACTGGAAAGAGGGCAAGGCAACCTGTAAGCGTGCGCTACAGCAGGAATTCGATCTGCCGCAGCGTGACGACATTCCCGTGATTGGAATCGTCGGTCGGCTGGTTGACCAAAAGGGCTTTGATCTGATCGCACGCGTGATGCAACAGTGGGTCAACCACATGGACGTGCAGTGGGCGATTCTCGGAACCGGTGAACCCGCCTATCACGACCTGTTGCAACGACTTCAGGACGAGCATCCTGAAAAGGCCGGTGTCAAACTGACCTTCTCGGACGAACTGGCTCACAAGATTGAAGCCGGAGCGGATATGTTCCTGATGCCCAGTCGGTACGAACCGTGTGGATTGAATCAGCTCTACAGTCTGAAGTACGGCACCGTGCCGGTTGTCCACCGTACTGGTGGCCTCGCCGATACGATCTCACATCCCAATGGTGAGAACCTCGCAAATCGCAGTGCGAATGGCTTTGTCTTCGAAAACTACGAAGCCGGTGCGCTCGAATCTGTCCTGTCGGACGCCTGTGAGATGTATCGAAACGACAAGGCAGCCTGGGAACAGCTGGTTACGACCGGCATGCGACAGGATTGGTCCTGGAAGACCAGCGCCAAAGAATACGAGCGTCTCTACGCCGAGACGCTTCAACGCGTCGTCGAAGGGGCGTGTGCCTGAAATAGGGCACCGCCAGGACGACCATCTCGAGACCAGCCAATTTTTCGACAAAGGGCAACGCGCATGAGCCGAGCCAGTGAGAATTTTTGTTTGTTTTTAAATTCCCTTTGCAGGCCCTATCCAAGCTACCGGGTTGAAGGCGAACGCTACAACGATGCGGAGTATCGAGAAGTCACTCGTGACTTTGACGAGCTCTACGGAAAGTATCAACTCGATTTCAAGGACAAGCTTGTCCTGGATGCCGGCTGTGGACTGGGCGGCAAATCGGTGTACTACGCTCAGAAGGAAGGTTGCCGGCACGTCTACGGTGTCGACATGGACACAAGACACATCGAACTGGCGAACGAATTCTCGGCGGAAAAAGGCGTTACCAACACGACGTACCAACTGGAAAGCCTGGACAACATGTCCTTCGCTTCCAACACGTTCGACCTGATTTTCCTCAACGGTGTGCTCGAACACATCGTGAGAGATCGCCTCGCCCCGGCGCTCGCCGAACTGAAGCGGGTTCTGAAACCAGGCGGACGCATTCTGCTGGAGTTTCCGCCCTGGTCATCGCCATGGGCAGCTCACCTCTACGAAGTGATCTTCATTCCGTGGTGTCACTACATCTTTTCGGATGAGACGTTGATAGGCGCTACCAGGAGACTTGGCGAACCGGAACGCGACGGAGACCTGACGACCACGGAACATTTTCTGGAACTGAATCGCTGCACGATCGACGAATTCCGTCAAATGGTTACGGATCTGAATTACGACATCGTCGACATCGACCTGATCGTGCTGCGTAACAAGCAATTCCTGAAGAGCATTCCGTATTTCAACAAGTTCTTCATTAGCAGTGTGCATGCGGTGCTCTCCAAGACAGAACCCTGCCCTGAGCCCCAGCGTCCTGCCGCTACGCGTGTACCTCAAAGCGAGTTCACCAGCGTCGATACGGGTACACGGACGTCCAAATCAGACGCGAACACAATCTGATCGCGCTTTCGAAGTTTGGGCAGCAGTTCTATGATGCAGAATTCCGGTCAGAACCGCTGAGACCCCAGACGCGTGAATGAATTCCGACGTGACCCGATATCCGGTCGATGGGTCATCATTTCGACGCATCGCGATACGCGACCGAACCAGTTTTCGGGTCGACCGAAATCCGATGTCGTCCAGCAAGACAGCCAGGCTACCTGTCCGTTCTGCGATGGACAGATGGATACTCCGCCACCCGTTGCCCGGTATGGCACAACCGACGAATGCAACTGGCAGGTGTGTGTCGTCCCCAATCTCTATCCCGTTCTGAATCGTGAAGCACCATCGGACAACCAGACTGCAGACCGAGGGCTGTTTGAATCAAGACCAGCCAATGGCTTCCATGAAGTCGTCATTGAGTCTCCGACACATGCCTGTCAATTCAGCGACCTGAGTCTCGATCAAACCCGAATGATGTTGCTGGCCTACCGTGACCGGATGAACGAATATCGGAAACGCGGTGGCATTCAATACGTCCAGATCATCAAGAATTCGGGAGCGGCTGCCGGAGCTTCACTGGAACACTCGCATAGCCAACTATTCGCGCTGCCGCTTGTCCCGGAACAGGTCGAGCAGGAACTGAGCGTATGCGAACAATGGTACGAGACTCACGAGACGTGTGTGATGTGCGAACTGTTGGCGGGTGAGCTGGAAAAACAAGCGCGAATTGTGGCGACGAACGACCAGTTCGTCGCGTGGTGCCCCTACGCCAGCCGTTGCAGCTTTGAGACGTGGATTGCCCCTCGTGTCCATGCTGGCAGCTTCGAGGAGATGACCAACGACCAAGCGGAAGGGCTCGCTTCGCTGCTGGCTGATGTCATGCAGCGGATTGAGGATCATCCTCGCATCAACGCCTACAACTACCTGCTGCATTCACTCCCGTTCGGTCGCCCGGAACACCGCTCCTTTCACTGGCATCTGGAGATGATCCCGCGGATTGCGAAGGAAGCGGGATTCGAGTGGAGCACGCGGGTTTTTGTGAATACCGTGTCTCCGGAAGCGGCAGCACGAGAACTACGCAAAATGCAGATCGGGGACACTTCAGGTTAAGACGGTTGCATCAGCTAGCTCGCCGCCTGTCAAAAGGCACCGAATAATCTCAATGGTTTGAATAGCTAAGCCACTGCAAGCTTGCCGAAAAAACGAATGAGGCGCTGGCCCTGGGTACCGGTGCGATTCATCAACCCCTCCCGTGTATGAATAACATGTCCAATCCTCTTCGACTGTGCCTGGCTCTGCACAATCACCAACCTGTTGGCAACTTCGATGGCGTTTTCGAGCAAGCTTACGAAGACAGCTACCGCCCATTTCTTGATGTCTTCGAACCCTTCGACAACTTGCGCATTTCTCTGCACACGAGCGGTCCACTCATGGAGTGGCTCGATCGGCATCACCCGGAATACATCGATCGGCTTGCACAACTGGTGAAGGCAGGTCGCATCGAAATCATCGGCGGTGCGTTCTACGAATCCATCCTTCCCATGATTCCTTCACGCGACCGGATCGGACAGATCAGCAGTTACACGAACTGGCTGTCGAACCGGTTGGGCGCCGACATTCGTGGCATGTGGATGCCCGAGCGAGTGTGGGAGCAAAATCTTACCAGCGATCTGGTACGTGCCGGTATCGACTACACGATTCTTGATGACTTTCATTTCAAGAACGCCGGACTGGATCAGGACGAACTGAACGGTTACTTCGTTACCGAAGACGATGGCCATGTCCTTCGTGTCTTCCCGGGTAGCGAGCAACTGCGTTACCTGATTCCGTTTGCGGATCCACAGCAGACCATCGACTATCTGGGTAGCGTGAACGAACGGCACCCGAACTCCGTGGTCGTGTTCGGCGACGATGGCGAAAAGTTTGGCACGTGGCCCAATACCAAACAGCACGTCTACAACGACGGATGGCTTCGCCGCTTCTTCGAAGCCGTTAGTGCGAACGAACACTGGATTCGCACATCCACCATGACCGAAGCACTCGAGGCAACGCAGCCTGTTGGCAAGGTTTACATCCCAGAGGGCAGCTATCGGGAGATGACCGAATGGGCTCTGCCGGTGAAAAAGCAGCTTGAGTACGAACACGTCTCGCACGAAATGGAGCACGATGATCGGTGGCCGCAGATTCAACAGTTTGTGCGTGGTGGTTACTGGCGTAACTTCAAAACCAAATATCCGGAAACGGATGAGATGTACTCGCGGATGATGATCGTCAGCCAGCGGCTTGATTCGCTGCGAGCCCAGGGCGTGCGTGGTGAGATCATGGATGCTGCCCAGCGGGAGCTCTATCGTGGCCAATGCAATTGTGCCTACTGGCACGGAGCTTTTGGTGGCATCTACCTGCCGCACCTCCGCAACGCGATCTTCAATCATCTGATCGCTGCGGACAACCTTCTCGATCAGGCGATGGGTAAAGACACCAACAGCCTTGATGCAGAAGCATTCGACTTCAATCTCGACGGCCTTCCCGAAGTGCTGTTAACCAATGCAAAGCTCAACTGTTTTGTGTCGCCGCAGAAAGGCGGCCATCTGTACGAGCTGGATGTACGCTCGATCTGCCACAATCTGCTGGCGACGCTGACTCGCCGCGAGGAAGCCTACCACGCCAAGGTCCGTCAGGGCGAGAACGGCGAAGGCGACAACGTCTCCAGCATCCATGACCGGGTCGTCTTCAAGCAGGAGGGACTCGACCAGCGTCTGCAGTTTGACCCCGTCCGTCGCAAGTCGCTCGTCGATCGCTTCTACCATCATGACGTGACTCTGGAACAGGTTTCTCGCAACGAATTTGAAGATCTGGGAGACTTTGCCCAGGGAGACTACGAGGCCAAAATTCGTCGCAGTGCCGACCGCGTTCAGGTGCAACTGTATCGCGACGGTCGTGTTGGCGAGCACGCGATTCGCCTAACCAAAGGGATCACGCTGTTCAAAGGCAGTTCGACCATCGAATTCACGTATCTGCTTGAGAATCTGCCGCAGGAGACGCTGCACTTCGGCGTTGAACTGAACTTCGCCGGAATGCCATCAGGAGCAGACGATCGTTACTTCTACCATGGCAGCGATCGAGAGCGACTGGGTCAACTCGGTACGCAGATGGTACTTTCCGAGGTAGAAGATCTGGCACTCGTTGACGAGTGGCTGGGGCTGGATGTCAAACTGGTTGCAAACCGGGCCACCAACTTCTGGACGTTCCCGATCGAAACGGTCAGTCAATCGGAAGGTGGATTTGAAGCCGTCCATCAGTCTGTCGTCGTTCAACCCCACTGGTACGTCGTGCCAGATGAAGATGGCAAGTGGTCCGCCACACTGCGAGTGGACGCGGACACAACGCTGGCCGATGAGAGACGCCACGCGACAGCGGCAACTTCCGGGCACAGCGGCTAGACTGCATTCGGAACGGGGATTCAGGTGAGTAAAGCATGTCGGTTTGGCTCTACTATTCGGCCGTCATCCTGTTGCTGTTGAGCAACCTCACCGGTTTCCTTCTGAACATCGCGGCGTTACCGGGCAATTGGTTGATCGTCGTCTCGACCGCCCTGTTCTGCTGGCTCAATCAAAGCGGCCCACATACCGTCAGTTGGTATGTGGTCGCGGTGCTCATTCTGATGGCGATCGTCGGCGAGGTGATCGAATTCGCCGCCGGCACCGCAACGGCGGCACGAAGCGGAGCCAGCCGTCGGGCCATGGCGCTTTCCGTCATCGCTTCGATTGCCGGCAGCATCCTGGGCGCGATTGTCGGCGTCCCGATTCCACTGATTGGCTCGGCGATTGGAGCCGTGGCCGGAGGAGCGTTGGGCGCCGCACTGGGAGCGGTCGCCGGTGAAAAGTGGAAAGGCCGTGACGTGGAAGGCTCCATCGAGGTCGGTACGGCGGCCTTTGTTGGTCGAGTGCTAGGTACCGTGGGCAAAGTGATTGTCGGCGGCATCATGCTGGTAGTCGCGACGATCGATTCACTCTGGTAATCGCAACAGGTCATTCACGGTGCTGTCGGAAATCTCTTTCGCGCCTTGACGGACTCGAATGATTGGCTGCACGTCCGACAGCCGCCCGATTTCCTGCAGATTGCTCTCGGTGCTGGAATCGGCCACTTCACCTACCACGTCGTTGAGAACGATGCCGTTGACCGTCAGTCCATAGTGCTGTGCGGCGACCAGTGTCTGTAATGTGTCGTTGATGCAACCCAATCGGTTTGCCACGACGACGATCAGCGGCAGACAGAAATCCACGGCCAGATCGGCAACCAGATCCTCGTCGCTAATGGGCGACATCAATCCGCCGACACCCTCCACGAGAATCAGTTTCGCATCGGCCCACACCGTGAAACCATCTCGCAGCCGACGCGCGTCGACTTGCTCACCAACGCTCCTGGCAGCCACATTCGGAGCCACTGCCAGCTCGAACCGCTGCGGCGAAACGTCATGCAGACTGCCCGGCTGTCCTGCGGCTAACCACAACGACCGGGCGTCTTCGGAAACAAGCTCGCCGTCACGCATGACGCAACCGCTGGAAACAGGCTTGTAGATGCCCAACTCGAATTTTCTTCGGTACAGGTTGGCCGCAATCAGAGACGAGACAAACGTTTTGCCAACATCAGTCCCGGTTCCCGTGACGAACACACCGTTAGGTTTGCATTTCATGAGCAAATCGTCGCACAAATCGCCAGGATCCGAAAGTGAACGCACAGCCAGGCTCGCGATCGATTCCGGTAGCCAGATGGGCCCTGCTGGGTGCTGGCGTTGCGGTCGTTGCTGTTTCTTTTTTCGCCTCGCAGTGGCGTTCCTCCAACCATGACTGGCGTCAGCTGGTTCAGTCTCCGGACCTCACCGCCGAAGAATTCACGCAAGCCTTCGCGACGGCGATTTCCGAGTCTGTTTCTGGAGTCCGCGTCGAAGTCGCCGGGCCGCTGGCCGTGGACTTCGATTCAGAATGGGGCGAGGGAACGTGTCATCTCGACAACGCGTGGCAGGAATGCCTCCACACACCCGACGCGCGAGCGGACGTACTCCGGCGACAACTGCGAGCACTGCGTGAAACGCTGGAGCGTGAACAAAAACCGGCTACGGTGAACATCGAACAGATTGTTCCAGTCATCAAAGCTCGGTCGTGGGCTGCATCGGTTGCCGATCTGGGCGGAGATCCCGCCCGCTACCCGCTGGCGGCAGATATTGTCGTCGCCTACGCCGAGGATGGCGCAGACCAACTGCGATTTCTCTCGGCGAATGAGATGGAGGCGTTGAATCTGCCATCAGAACAACTGGCAGCCACAGCCGTTGAAAACCTGCGATCCCGCATCGACAACATTCGGCGAATCGGAGAAGGCCCGCTGTATATGCTGGCAGCAGGTGGCACTTTCGAAGCCAGCTTGCTATTGATGGAAAGTGTCTGGGACGATCAGGAAAAATCCGTCGACGGCAGAATCGTTGTGGCGGTTCCATCGCGAGAGTTGATCCTGTTCACCGGTGAGAATTCGACGAGGGCGATCCAGCAGATGCGCAGTGCTGTCAATGACATCCATGCGGATGGATCGTATCTCATCAGCCGCAAGCTGTTGTTGCGGGACGGCAAGCGTTGGATTCCGTTCGATTCGGATCCATAAGTGCGGCTGCGCGGCCGAAAAACCGGTTGCCGACCGTCTTCAAAGTCGCCTTCGCAATCGCCTTTGCAATCACTGATGTCGCAGCAGTGGACACAGCAACACGAACCACCTAACCGGAAAAGTTTCTCAAGTCGTCGTCGTACCGGTTCGATAACGGAACAAGAAAACCCCCTGTTTCGTGCGCGCATTTCATGGACGATTGCGATGAAGCTGACGTTGAACAACGCCCCACTGATCTGCCTCGTTAGTCTGCTGGCCTCGGTGTCAGTTGCTGTTCAGGCGAACGGCCAGGTCCAGCTCGAGGGCATCGTGATTCCCGAGCTCAAAGATAGCGACAACGTGGTCGAGGAACTGCCTCCCGCAGCCCGAGCGGTCGTTGATGGACTGACGTCCGCGTTGGAAAGCGAGCCCGCCGAACCTGTCGCCGAGCTGGTGACGGAACGCTATGAGAATCGCAAGATCCGGACCGAGCGTGAAGTCGTTCAGGACGCCGAACAGAACTACATCAATCACGGCAAGTACAAGACGTACGACGTTAAAGGGAATGTGACCGTCGAAGGTCGCTACAAGTACAACGAAATGCACGGCGTGTGGACGCGTCTCTACTACACCCGTGAAAATGATCTCCTGAACAAGGCCCCGTTCAATCAGGGTCAACTGCCGCTGGTTTCGCAGGCGAATTTCAAGGACGGTCAGCTACACGGAAAGTGGGTCATCTACGACGCACTGAAGCGACGGCTGTGCGAATGGGAATTCAACAACGGCAAGCGAGACGGCCAGTCGACGTGGTGGTACGCCAATGGCATGAAGATGCGCGAGATCAGCTATCGCAAAGGCACGATCGACGGCGAGCTAAACGAATGGAACCGTACCGCCAAACAGGTTACGAAAGACGTCTACCGCGACGGAAGTCGCCTCGCGACCAAAACCGAGTACTATCCTAACCGCACGAAGAAATCCGAAGGACCCGTTCTCTATCCCAAACTGGTCCTTGAGACGCCGGACAACTGGATTGATTGTACGCTCGCCTCGTACTCACAATCTGGCGACCCTGTGAAACACGGCGTTTGGACGGCGTGGTACGCAAACGGTCAGAAAAAGCAGGAAGGCGAATACAAGGAAGACATCTCGACCGGCCAGTTTGTCTGGTGGCACGAGAACGGCCAGAAGTCGCTACTGGCCACCTATCGCAACGGCAAGAAGCACGGAAAATGGACCTGGTGGCACGACAACGGCCTGAAGTCGATCAGCGGCGAATATGCTGCGGACACTCCGGCCGGAAAGTGGTTGTGGTGGAAGGATACCGGCAAGGTGGCTCAACGTGCTGACTTTGATGATCCCAATCAACGCCAGATTCTGGCGATGCCACACACGGGAAACGAAGCCGCCAACATCCCCAGTGCTTCGCGACAGAATCCTGTGTCCGTTACCAAGTAGTCGCGCGGGCCAGTTTGCTCTTTCTCACTGGTTGGGTTGGCGTCACCGTTTCGCCGGGCTAGAGTCTGCTTTTAAGCACGACCAGTGCGACGGCAAACATGGGACGACGGCAACAAAGGGCGACGGCAAACCAGGAACATGCGACAACTGGCAACCAGAATAGGCGCCGCGACCGAAATCATTCAGTCGCAATGGAAAGAACAACCTCGCGTTGGAATTATCCTCGGCACGGGACTTGGCAACTTCGCCGATCACCTGGATATCTCGGCGCAGATACCATACGACGCGATTCCCCACTTTCCTGTCTCAACGGCGATTGGACATAAGGGACAACTCGTTTGCGGGACGTTGGGGTCCGTTCCGGTCGTTGCCATGCAAGGTCGTTTTCATCTCTACGAAGGTTATTCGGCGAGCGACGCGACGCTACCAGTTCGCGTCATGAAACAGCTGGGTGCGAACGTCCTGGTCGTGTCCAATGCCAGCGGTGGACTCAATCCGGCATATCGGTCCGGGGATGTGATGGTGATCGACGATCAGATCAACCTCATGTTTCGCAATCCGCTGTTTGGCGTGAATGACGACACGTTGGGACCCCGGTTTCCCGACATGTGCCAGCCCTACGATTGTGACCTTGCTGACCAGGCCATGGCGGCTGCCCGAAACGCGAATTTCGTCTGCCACCGGGGCGTTTACGCAGCGTTGTCAGGGCCAACGTACGAGACGCGAGCCGAGTATCGCATGATGCGGCATCTGGGCGCGGACGTCGTGGGCATGTCGACGGTTCCGGAAACAATTGTCGCCGTCCATAGCGGAATGCGAGTGCTGGGAGTGTCCGCCGTGACAAATCTGTGTCGGCCCGATACGCTAGGGACGACCAGCGGAATTGAAGTCAAGGAAGCTGCGGAACTGGCAGAGCCCCGGATGCGCCGGCTCGTCGAATCAGTCATCTCTCAAATCGGGTAGGGCAACCATGCAACAATACCTCGATCTGCTCAGCCACATCCTGAAGAACGGCATCGATCGTGGCGACCGGACCGGCACAGGCACACGCAGCGTGTTCGGTTATCAGATGCGATTCAACCTGCAGGACGGCTTCCCGCTGGTTACCACCAAGAAAGTCCATCTGAAGTCCATCATTCACGAACTGCTGTGGTTTCTGTCCGGCTCGACAAACATCGGCTATCTGAATGAGCACGGCGTTTCGATCTGGGACGAATGGGCAGACGAGCGCGGTGAATTGGGACCGGTGTACGGATCGCAGTGGCGAAGTTGGGCAACCGCCGACGGCCAGAAGATCGATCAGATTACCGACGTCGTGCGCATGATCCGGGAGACTCCCGAATCGCGCCGCCTGATCGTCTCGGCATGGAATGTTGCGGACGTTCCCAACATGGCCTTGCCGCCCTGCCATGCGATTTTCCAGTTCTACGTTGCCGACGACAAACTCTCGTGTCAGCTCTACCAGCGCAGCGCTGACGTCTTCCTTGGCGTGCCTTTCAACATCGCATCCTACGCACTACTGACGATGATGATCGCACAGGTTTGCGAACTCGGGTTGGGTGACTTTGTCCATACATTGGGCGACGCACATCTGTATTCAAATCATTTCGAACAGGCCGAACTGCAACTGTCTCGCGATCCGCGACCGTCGCCCACGATGAAAATCAATCCGGACGTGAAGGACATTTTCAGTTTCCGGTTCGAAGACTTCGAACTCGTTGACTACACACCGCATCCCCGTATCAAGGCTCCGATCGCCGTCTGATGGTTTCCCTGATTGTTGCAATGACGGAGAATCGTGTAATTGGTCGTGATGGCGATATGCCGTGGCGGCTGTCCGATGACCTACGACGCTTCAAGCGAATTACGATGGGGCACCACATCGTGATGGGTCGCAAGACTTACGAATCCATCGGGCGTCCTCTGCCCGGGCGAACGTCAGTGGTCATTTCGCGGTCGGCCAACTATGACCACCCTGACATTCGTGTCGCGAGGTCACTGAAAGAAGCTTTCTCCATCGCGAAGTCCGACGACGAAGTATTCATCACAGGCGGTGCCCAAATTTTCGCACTGGCATTGCCGCTGGTCGAACGCATCTACCTGACCCGGATCCACTGCAATCTGGAAGGCGATACGTTCTTTCCGGAAGTCGACTGGACCGAGTGGCAACTCACCGAAGACGAACGCCATCCGGCGGATGAAAGAAACGACCACGACTACAGCTTTCAGCTCTGGAGCCGAAACTCCCATGCATGACGATCTGATCCAACTTACCGAGCGACTGCTGCACAGCATTGCCAGCCACGACTGGCAAACGTATGCCGAACTCTGCGACCCATCACTGACAGCGTTCGAGCCTGAAGCGTGTGGTCACCTGGTGGAAGGCATGGACTTTCATCGTTTCTATTTCGACCTTGATGCCTCAGACACACCCCAGCAAACCGCACTCGTACAGCCGCACGTGCGACTACTGGGTAGCGACGTGGCCATCGTCAGCTACAACCGGTTGATGCAACGCGTCGATGCAAACGGAAGTCCGGTGACGATATGCACGGAAGAAACGCGTGTTTGGCACCGTGACGAAGGTGTCTGGCGTCACGTGCATTTTCACCGCTCGGCGCCCACGACGTATTCTGCCGGATAGCGTATCCGACACACGATAACGGCCGTTATTCGATGCCCGTTTCACGACGCAACGTGATGCTGGATGACACCGACCAGTCGTCCGGAACAACATGCGGTGCCGCAATCCAGAGGTTCGGCCCCAGCGGTATATTCACGTCAACTCGCACTGACGCAACGTCGTCCGTAATCACTTCGGGAGTGACATCGACGTTGACGATGCGAGCGGAAACCGTGGCCAGCAATGGCGCTGTCGCGTTTCTTGCGTCTTCGGCCGTCGCGCCAGGAACGATCGCCGCACGTGCTCCTTCGTAGGCGGCGTGTTGCGCGGTATTCCTCAGCAGGCTGGCCTGAGAGAAAGTGATCATCGCAATGAAGTACGCCATGATGATCGGAAACACGAGAGCAAATTCCACCGTCGTGGCACCGCGCCGGTTGCGCGAGCGATCTCGCGAACGGACTGCACGATTCGGTCGCGGCGAAGTCATCGGATTGCTGCTGTTTTTGCCTACCATTTTCCTACTCGATAATCGCTGCGGCGGGCATCTTGGCGATTTCCCGAAAGACCGATTCCAGCGCGTCGCCATCGGGAGCATGAAAGTGGACACCATTTCCGGCTTCCGCCGTTCGTTCCATTGAATCCTGGTCTGCCTGCCGGCTGAATGTGACCGTGTGAACCTGAATTCCTTCGTCCGCTGCATCTTCTGCAGCAAGCCACGGCGCCCGACCGGCGTTGTACTGACCGTCGGTCATGACAATCATCGTCTTGAAAGCAAACGGCCGCCCACCGTCGCCCATCAGGATTTCTCGGGCCTCGTCGATACCAGCGGCGATGTTCGTTCCTCCGGCAACCGGTTGCGTGTACTTGTACTTGTTGTCCAGCGCAGTGACGGCCGCGAGGTAATCATAGGTGGGAGTCGCCTCGACGCCCGAATCCGTAATTCGGTAATTTCTACGAGACGGGCGATGATCATACGTCGCAGCCGCCCCGGCCGACGAGTAGCTTGCGATGGAGAAGAGTTCGTTCTGATTCGTGTCTTCCAATTCCTCCACCAACCCGTACAACGCGGGCACCATCGTCGACCAGCGACTTCGGGTTGGATGCGGCCAGTACCACCACCACGAATAGGAGATGCGGCGATAGCGGCTGCTCATCGAAAGCGCGTTGTAGCTGTGTCGGCCATATTCATACATCCAGTTGCCCGTGTTGAGATCAAAGTTCATCGACCCGGATCGATCGACCACCAGGCACAAATCTCGCTCCAGCGCCGCGGCCGTGGCGTCATTGCGGACCACGGTCGATACCGGCTTACCCTTGATCATTTCGAACAGTTGCACATTCTTGTCCAGACTGACCCGGACCGAGTTGATGGGGGTTGCGCCTTCCCGGAACACGGGTCTGCCGCCAACAACCGTCGAAGATCCAAACTCAACGTCTACTTCGATGTTCGGGCGTTCGCCGGTCGTCAATGTCCAGTTCCGCCTCGCCTGGACCACAACTTCATTCTGGATGGTCTCAAGGTCCTCCGCCGAAAGCGAATCCATACGCGAGATGGCGTCCACTCCGTAGCGAGATGCCAAATCGGCTGCAATCTGCGAGGAGGCATGATGCTGTTGAATCAGGCTGACGTTGATGACAAAAAATGAAATCACCACCAGGGCTGAAAATAGAAGAATCACAACGATCGCCGATGTACCTCGGCGTTGTTTCTCTGCACGAAGCATGATCAAATTCCCTCCCTACGATAGAAGATGGGACCTCCGCTCATGGTATTGCGAAAGGGAATGATATTGGGCGTTGGAGCCAGGTTGCGGCGGGAAGGAGCTCGGCCTTCTACAATCAGGGTGTCGCCGGGACTGGAATCGTCAAACAGGCGACGCCTTCGGACACGCAACCTTGCCCCATTAATCCCCATCGCTTCGGTGTGTTCCTGGAACACTCGATCGGCATCGGCCACTGTTCCGTCGACGGCGGCACCTGCCTTGATCGCCTCGTAGGAAGCGATCTTGAGCATTTTTTCTATGTGCCAACGATGCGTGACTTCGATCGTGCCGAACAGAGCGAGTGTTAGTAGCGGCAACGTGATTGCTGCCTCGACGGCTTCAACGCCTCTTCGTCGTACGCGTGAGCATTTCAAACGACTATGCATCTGGGTTCACCGTGTTTGGAGTCACCTACCAATCACCTGACCGAAAACCCTAACTCGCAGTTCCTGGCCGCGTCTGCTATTTTTCTTGCGCAGCAGCCAAATCTGGCTCAGGCACGGCCAACCGTAAACGAAACAACGTCACTGAGCCGCGAAACCCCCAGAATCGACATGACCAGTCGATCAAATCCCAAAGCGACCCCGACGCACGGCGGAAGCCCACAGTCCATGGCTTTCAACAGTCGGCTATCGTCCGGTAGCTGCGACTTGCCGTCCAGGACCCGTTGTTGATTCGCCGTCTGATTTCGCGACCGGAGTTCCTCGGCGTCGAGCAATTCCAGATACCCGTTCGCCAGTTCCAGACCGTCCACAAACAGTTCGAAACGCTCGGCAACCGGGACGGGATCATGGCGAACCTGCGCGAGCGCTGCCTGGCTGGCCGGATAGTCTCGCACGATGGTTGGCGCGTCCGTTCCGAGCTTCGGTTGCACCACCGTCGAGAACAGCAGGTCGAACCATGTATCCCAGTCGTCCGGTCGAATGGAATCCGGATAGTTGATGCCGTGCCGGTCGCACTGCGACTTCAATTCGTTCGCGTCACAGGTCAAGGGATCAAATTGGGCGTGACGCTGAAACGCACCGGACATCGTTTCAATCGTCGCGGCTGCCGTGCCCAGCATTTCGCGAGCGAACTCGGACAGCAACGCCATCCCCTGTTCGATCGTATCCCCGCAACGATACCACTCAAGCATCGTAAATTCCGGGTTGTGGCGGTCACCGGACTCACCAACCCGGAACGCGGGAGTGACCTGATAGATCGCGTCCATACCCGAGGCCAGCAGCCGTTTCATCGCAAATTCCGGTGACGACTGAAGCCACATTTTGCGACCAACGTTCAGATCAAACGGATCCGAAGGCAGCAACACAGGGACGGGATCGAGATGCCGATCGACGACCGTGTCCGCTGAAAGCAACGGCGTCTGCACCTCCACGAACTCTCGCGCATCAAAAAAGGCTCGAGCCTTTCGCAGTATCTGCGCTCGAGCCTTCAGCGTTTCAACACTTGCCGTCGAACGAAAGTCGACGTCTTTATCCGCCGAGCTCCTTTCGGATTGCCTGTCATCCATGGAGCCGTCGCCGTTGCGCAAGACTAGCCCTTTACGCGTTCGACGTACTCACCGGTGCGTGTGTCGATCTTGACGTTGTCACCGATGTTGATGAACGCGGGACACTGGAATTCGCCCCCGGTTTCTACCTTGACCGGCTTGGTCACGTTTGTCGCCGTGTTGCCCTTGGCACCCGGTTCGCAATACTCAACCTTGAGCACGACATGATTGGGCGGATCGACGGTAATGGGGTTATCGTTGAACAGCGTCATCGAGCACTTCATGCCTTCGATGAGATACTTCCAACCATCGTCGACCGTGTCCTTGGAGAGCTCGTATTGCTCGTAGCTCTCGTTGTCCATGAACACGAACGTCTCGCCCTGACGATAGAGATACTGGGCGTCAATATCGACAACGTCCGCCGACTCCAGTGAATCGCCGCCTTTGTAGGTACGATCGAGTGTCGTGTTACGAACAAGATTCTTCATCTTGCATTTGTAGAACGCGTTGCCTTTGCCTGGCTTGACGAATTGGCACTCCACCATCAAATAAGGCTCGCCATCAATCTGAACTTTCAAGCCTTTTCGAAAGTCGTTGGTCTTGATTACACCCACGTTATATTCTTCCTCGCGATAGTTCGCCGTTTTTGAGAGCAACCGGTTCGCTGCCATTTACCCTGAGTAGTCCCATATACTAGCAAAGCCTACTCGTCCGCTAAAGATTACCTTCCAGCGTCCTTCATGTCCTCAGACCCATCGAACTCCGTCACGGCAGTCACAAGCTGGAAACTGCAGTTTCAGCAGGCAATTCGCGATCCGCTGGAATTGTGTCGGCACCTGGAATTGCCGGCCGAATTCCACGAACCGGCCCGGTTAGCCGCCGAACTGTTCCCCGTTTTCGCCCCACTCAGTTACGTGGACCGGATGCGGCGGGGCGACCCCAACGATCCTTTATTGCGTCAGGTACTGCCTTTGGGTGAGGAGCTCAAGGACGTACCCGGTTTCGTCACCGACCCGGTCGATGACAAGTCCTCCAAACATCGCCCCGGCCTGATTCAGAAATACGCGGGTCGTGTTCTGCTAATCACAACGGGCACGTGCGCCATTCACTGCCGCTACTGTTTTCGGCGTCACTACCCCTATTCGGACGAGCCGGCGGCATTTTCGCAATGGCAACCGGCCATCGATTATGTGGCGGCGGACGAATCCATTCACGAAGTTATCCTGAGCGGCGGAGATCCGCTCAGCCTTGGTGATGCCCGGCTCGAGGAGCTGATCGACGCGCTCGGCGAAATCCCACACCTCCGTCGACTACGGCTGCACACCCGGCTGCCCATCGTACTGCCGGACCGGGTGACCGACGATCTCCTTCGCGTGCTGGTTGCAACGCCGCTGCAGAGCTTCGTGGTGGTCCACGCAAACCATGTGAACGAACTGAGCCATGATGTGCTATTTCAGATCAAGCGGATGCGTGAATCAGGCGTGACGCTGCTGAACCAGTCCGTGCTACTGCGCGGAGTCAACGATAGCGTCATCGCCCTGGCAGAACTCTGCGAAACGCTCAGCGACAATGGCGTCCTGCCTTACTATCTAAGCCAGTTGGACCGCGTTAGCGGAGCGGCTCATTTTGAAGTCCCCGTCGAAGACGGCCTGCGACTCATCGAGCAACTTCGTGCGCAACTACCGGGATACGCGGTACCACGATTTGTACAGGAAAACGCTGGCGAAGCCTCGAAGTCCGTTTTGCTTTGAATGGGTTTCGCCAAGAACGCGTCGCTGCGTGCGCCCTCCTGCATGACCTCGTCCCGCAGACGCAGCCATTCGTCACAGAGTGCTCGATCCCGCTTGGGGTCCAGCTTGCGATGCACGTTGGTTGCTGCACGAAACCTCGCGTTGGTGAGCTGATTGACGTTATTCCGATCGGACTCGCTGAGTCCCCGGTACTTGCGGGCCCAGACTCCCGCGACATAGCGCGATGGCATGATTTTGATCTCCTTTTTTCGATGTGAACTCCCGCCCGCAACATCCGAGACGATACGCGGCGAAAGATTGGCTCACCAAAAAAATGGAGAATCCCGGAGATCGGGCGCGAAGGGTCTCCAAGCCGACGCGGCGGTGTGCGGCGCCGGCAGGAGCTACATGCCCTGCTAAATATCTGACTGATAGTTTTCTGACTGCTAGTTTTCTGACTCGCCCAGTAGCGAGCTGACCGGAGCCGCCAGGTAGTAGGCTCGTGGCTGCGAGAGATCAAGGACTCGCGACATCATGTCCGGACGGGAAGTTTTCACAAACGACAGAGAGTCCATCAGCGTGACCGGTTTGGTGTACGTGACAACACGAGTGTTATCCTTGTCCAGCTGTGCCATCTCGATCGCGCGATCAATGGCCTCCTCGATGAAGCCAATCTCATCCACCAGCCCCGACTCTTTCGCCTGCTGGGCGGTGAAGACTTCGCCGGTCGCCAAAGTGTCAAGCGCAGCCGAATCTTCCGCGAACTTCGGACGGCCAGACTTGATGACTTCCTTGAATCGTTCGAAGGCATGATTGATGTATTTGCCAATGACTTCCCGGTCATCTTCAGTCATGGGCTTGGTCATGCTCAACATGTCCTTGCGTGGATGGGTGGCAATGGAATCGTCTTCCACGTCCAGCTTTTCCATCAGCCCCGAGACGTTGTAGTGCGGAATAATGACGCCGATAGAGCCCGTGGTGGTCATGGGTTCGGCGTAGATACAGTCTTCCTGATCACCAACTGCCATGGCAATGTAGTAGCCACCGCTCGCGGCGACGCTACCCATGCTGACCACCATGGGGATTTTGCGTTCATCACGCAGCTTGCCCAGGTGGTGGTACATGAAGTCGGACCCATAAACAGTGCCACCGGGCGAGTCCACTCGCAGGACAATCGCCTTGATGCTGTCGTCCTTTTTCACTCGATCGATTTGCTTCTTTACAAAACCATTGCCGCTCATGATGACCCCGGAGGCATCAATCACGGCGACCTTGTCGGTGGCCGTTTTGGACAGCGAGTGGTATTTCTCCGTAATTCCACCCGAGTTGTCGAAGTAATCCTTCTGCGTGTTGTAGTAGCCCAGCAGTGATAGCAGGCACATTCCAAAAGCCAGCCACCCCAGCCAACCAAAGAAACCGCCTACCGGCCTTGCCTGCTGGACGACGACCAGCGGTTCACCTCGACCGGCACGGGCGGCTTGCGGGCCTGCCGCCGGAAGTACCTTGGGATCTGCTTGCGGAGGCAGCCCTTGGTCGTGTCCAGTGGGTTTTGCAGGATCTGGTAGCGGATCGGGTGGCAATTGGTCGCTCATCGAGTCGTCGGCCCTGGGGAGAATTCTTGGTTCGTGTCATTCTAGGACGCCGGAATTTCCTAGCAATCTGTGAATCCCCCGCCGGGGAAGTTCGTCGTGATCATTGCTGTTGCCTTGATTTGCCACCATTCGTAGATTTACTCGATGGATTGGAACCCTCATTCGTGTTATTTCCCGTGCTCAGCCCAGTTGGGGCTCGTGCGAATTTGGTATCGAGAAGCTGGAAGGTGAATTGGTGATAGTTGCCGCATCAACGGAGTGTTTCAGTGAGCTGGCCTTGCCTGACGTTTACGAGAAACTCATTGAGCTTGAGTACACCGCTGTCGAAGTCAGTATTGATGAGGCTGGTGTCCAACTGAAGCCGTCCGAGGTCTCTCAGAGTATCGACAAGGCGATCGCCGTATGCCGGGACATACACCGGCTGGAGATGATGGCCTATTACGTGGCCGCTGCACCGGGCCCGACCTACTACGATGACTTCCAGGCTTGCTGCCGACTGGCGAAAGCAACCAAGGTCTCGTCGATTACCATTCCGTCGTCGGAATTGGGAACACCCTTCAATGAGGAAGTCGAACGACTGCGAAAGCTGGTCGATATCGCCAGCGAAGAAAGTGTCGTCGTCAGCATTCGCAGCGAGATTGGCTGCCTTTCAGAAGACCCGGACACCGTTCGCGTGTTGTGCGACAACGTCAAGGGCCTGGGTGTCGGCCTGGACCCCAGCCACTATGTCGCAGGACCGCATCGCAAGCGCGGCTTCGACAGCCTCATTAGCTACACGTACAACACGTATCTGCGGGACAGCAGCGAAACCGAGCTGCAAGTTCGCGTTGGTCAGGGAGAGATCGATTACGGCAAGCTGATCAATCAACTGAACCGGGAACGGTATTCGCGAGCCCTGACCGTTCACATGACGGAAGTTCCCGACGCAGATCACTCGGCCGAAATGCGTAAGTTGCGTCTGCTGCTGGAAAGCTGGCTGTAGACGATCGAAGCACGGCACGTTGTGAATCTATTCCAACTGCCAACTGCCAACTAAAAAACGACCTCCCGAAATCGAGAGGTCGTTTTTCTGTTTAGCTTAGCTCTGACCGAAGCCCGTTGGCTCTGACCGCCCGTTACGCACGACGGCGACGACGCAAAAGGCCAAGTGCCGGAATTGCAGCCAACCCAAGCAGCATCGCCGAAGTTGGCTCGGGAACTGCTTGCGTGATCGTGATGCGGCCAATCACCGTATCAGCACCAAAAGCCGACATAATCGTTTCGCCGTTGGCTGTTCCCGTACCGATGAAGTTGTCCAGCCCAGCGTGCATGCCAATGGCCATGGCTTCCATCGTGTCGGTGCCACCCAGTGCGGAGAACGCAGCGCCCATCTCATCGTTGAGCTCCGTTCCGCCGTCGTAGATGTCCGAACCGAGGATGTCGATCGTCACGGTACCGCCAAAATCACCCATCATGTCGAACAGTGGATAGCCCATTGGATTGTCGTTACCAAAGAAGGCATCGTTCGACGGAATGATCATCGACGCGTAGCTGAAGTAGCCATTGGTCATGGGATCAATCATGAAATTGGCGGACGCCGAGCTCGCAAAGCTGCTGCCCGCTGGTCCAAATGGACTTCCTGGAGCTACCGCACCGTCGACACCGTTGCCTGCAAAAGCGGCCGAAAGTGGTCCGGTGTCGCCACCTTCGGCGATCGCTTCCAGCTCCGCGCTGGACATTCCCCCAACGTCAAACACATCAAAGGATCCGTCGTGGAATCCCGCCCAAACCGGCGTGAAGAACAGCCCGCCAGCAGGCTGCAGGTTCTCTACGGTCACCGTCACTTCAGTCTGAGCGAAGGCGGCTGAAACAATCAAAAGGAAAACGCTGAGGGTCGAAAAAACTTTCGTAGTCATAAACTTGTCCCGAGTGGAAAAAAGAAGAATCAAGGATGGAAAACGAGTTGCAATTCTTTTCACTGGCAGGTCCATACATCGCCTACAAACAAATCGTCTGCAGGGTGAGGCGAACAAGGAGCCGATTTCTTACAAAGAAAAACTGGGAAGTGTGACGTGCATCACAAGACAGTTCTGAAACGCTGCAAGCATTGCCAACTGTGCGGAAAAACCGGCCGAAAAACCGGGCGGAAATCGAGGCCGAAGAACGGACGTAGGCACCGGGCGGAAACGTCGTTTTCGTGAGTCCGGTTCGATAGCGCGTCGCCGTCCATGTTGGACGTGGACGATGGTGGGTTCACTGAGAAGATCGTTGCGATGCGTCAACTGACATCGCAAGCGAAGGCGGCCTATTCAAACGGCCGTGATTCACACGGACGAGAGCCAAGCGGCTCAGTATTCTTTGCGAATCGCTTCCTCAATCCGCTGCATCGCTTCCGGCGAAAGACCATCGCCATCACCAAACTGATCGCGACGTGACTTGAACGCTTCGTTCAAGAGTTTCATCTGCTTGCCAAATCGCCGACAAGACCAACACCCGATGTAATGGAGTCGCACGGCCCAACGTTCGGCCCACGACAGGTCGCGATCCAGCGATTCAGAAACCAGACGCGAAGAGTGTTCGCAACGCAACGTGAGGATCAGCCGAATCGCTGACCCCATCTGATTGACCTGTTTTTTCATGACGTTCTCTCTCCGATTCGTTCGGAAGAAAACCAGTTCTGATCCAGACACTCGCGAAGCAGCACCCGCGCCCGATGTAGTCGGACGGAAAGGTTGGTGGTCGTAATTTCCAGGAGCTCGCAGATATCCGCCATCGAAAGGTCTTCCAGGTCGCGTAGTCGAAACGCAGTCGCCAGCTTCGTCGGCAGTTTACTCTGGCACTGCTCGAGAATCTGCCAAAATTCCTGAGCTTCCATCGATCGCGATGGATCCGAGGGCCAGTGTTTCAGCCCAACCTGCCAGTGTCCGTTGTGAAAAACCGAGGTGTTCGCTTCTTCTTCTCGTGCCGCCGCGTCTCGATCTCGCTGGCGGCTTGTCTTTCTCATGTAATCGGCAATCTTGTGACGCAGAATCCCGACCAACCATGTTTGAATCTTTGAACGACCTTCAAAATCGCTCGACGATCTCAACGCCGCCACAAAGGTATCCTGCACAAGGTCCTCGGCAACGTCACTCCGCCCCACCCGCTTAAACGCGTAACGATATAACAGATCTCCGTGTTCCGAGAGCCAACCGGTTACTTCGGCTGGGGTCGGTTTGGGTTCAGGTGGGTGGGTCATGTACGGCTCGATGCCTCAAAATGCCAACAAGGCCCGAACGCACGTGACGGTTTTGGCGGTAAGTTTAAGGTTTGGTCGCCGCCAACACGGATTCCTTACGTGCGAACGTCAAAAAATTTGCATGGAATGCTACACCAGCGTACGGCCCGCTTGCTTTGGTAGCAATCAGCCATTTCAATAACGGACCCTGCAACGGAAATTATGGATGTTCCCTCACCGGAATCTGGGCTAACTCATCAGGAGCTTGAAGATGTCGAAACGTAAGGTAATGACCACCCTGGTGGTAGCGATCCTCGCAATAACAGGAAGTCTCCCTTCTGCCGCTGAATTAAAGGCCGCTGACATGACAATGGAAAAAATGGAATTCGGTAAGACTCCGGACGGAGAACAGGTCACGCTGTTCCGCATGGTGAACAAGCACGGCACCGTGCTGAAGATGATCGATTTTGGTGCGATCGTGGTTTCGTTCGAATTTCGCGACAAGGCTGGCAAGCTGGCCAATATCACCAACGGCTTCGACAGCCTCGATGGTTACCTCGGCAAGCATCCGTACTTCGGCGCCACGATCGGGCGTTATGGCAATCGCATCGCCAAAGGCAAGTTCACGATCGATGGCAAGGAATATACGCTCGCAACTAACAACGATCCCAACCATCTGCACGGTGGCGACAAGGGTTTCGACAAGGTGATGTGGAAAGCCGAACCTATCGCTGCCAGCGACAAGGGACTCGGCATCAAGTTCAGCTATCTCAGTAAGGACGGGGAAGAAGGCTACCCCGGCAACCTCAACGTTGAAGTGACCTACTTCCTGGGCAACGACGATTCGCTGCGAATCGACTACACCGCGACGACCGACAAAGCGACGCCAATCAATCTCACGAATCACTGCTACTGGAATCTGGCCGGCGAAGGTTCGGGTACCATTCGCGACCATCATCTGATGGTTGCTGCGGAAAAGTATCTGCCGGTTGACGCGACGTCCATTCCAACGGGCATCGCTCCCGTGAAGGGCACGTCGTTCGACTTCACGAAGATGAAGCGGATTGGCGACGACATCGAGGATACGCCCGGCGATCCAAACGGCTATGACCACTGCTACGTGCTGGACTCGCAGGACGGATCACTGGCACTGGCTGCGAAGGCGAAAGATCCTGCCAGCGGACGCGTGATGGAAGTCCACACGACCGAGCCTGGCATTCAGCTCTACACCGGTAACTTCCTCGACGGTAGCGATGAAGTGGGCGGCTACAAGCGAAATTATGCTTTCTGCCTGGAGACGCAGCACTATCCTGACTCGCCAAACCAGCCGGAATTTCCCAGCTGTATCCTCCAGCCCGGCGAAATTCTGAAATCAACGACCGTGCACAAGTTCTCCGTCGAGTAGTTTTGTCGACCGGATAGCTTTGTCGACCGGATAGCTTGCAGGTGGTCACAATAGTCGTCTCTCTCCCCTGAACTCCGGGGCGAGAGAGCGGCTAATCTCGTGCGCCGATTCGCAACAGAATCGGCAGCACCACCAGGTTACCCAGCAGCCCACCCAGCATCGCCAACGAAACAAGGCTGCCGAAGTAGACCGTCGGCGTAAACTTGCTGGTGGCGAGCACCGAGAATCCAACGATCAGCGCCAACGTCGCGAAGATCATGGAAAGCCCCACCGTACCGTGCGCCGCCTTGATCGCGTCGCGCGTGTTGGACCCCAGCTTTTTCGCTCGAAGAAAAGCAAAGATGTAGTGGATCGAACTGTCGATCGACAGTCCCAGCGAAACAGCCGCAATCATCGCCGATCCCATGTTGATCCGAAAATCGTAGATTCCAGCCCACTTGGCCCACCCCATCAGTCCGCTGACGATCAGCACGGGCAACGCGTTGGGCACCAGTGCTATCAGAGCCAGCCGCAGACTTCGGAAGGCAACAATCATCGTCAGTCCGATTCCCGCGATGGCGATCAAAAACGTCGAGTACTGGTCTCCGACGATGCTGTCGATGAGATGTGTCAGTAGCACGAAGAATCCCGTGACGGCCGTCTTTCGCTCTTTGTCCGGAAAGTACTCTTCACCCAGCGACTCGAGCCGTGCGATCAGCGCGCGTTTCTTTGCGGCGTCCTGCTGCTCACGCGCACGGAACATGATCCGCAACCAGTACTGGCCGGGGTTCTCCGGATCTTCGGCGTGCAAGGCAGCATAAAACGTTGGTATGCGGGTCCGCATCGCGGACAAACCAACTTTGGTGATTCCCTCGCTGGTAAAACTCGATTTGGAATCAATATTCAGATAGGGCGCTCCCACCAGCACCGCGTCGGCAAGACTGAGTGCCTTGGTCATTCCCGCCAGCGGCCCGTCCGCATCTTGCGACTGCTCTTCAATGGCTCGCTCAAACTGTCGCACCTTGCGGAGATACTCCCAGGAAAGCGTTTCCGGAGCGGGCACCAGAATGTCGCCCACACCCGCTCCTCCAAGCCGCTGCTCCACGAACTCGTAAGACTTCACGATCTGAGCATCGCGGCGGAAATTGCGAGTGAAATTCGTCTCGACTTCCAGGAACCCCAAGCCGGCCAACGAGAACACGACGACGGCCACGGAAATCGCCGTCAACAAACCACTCCGGCGTTCCACCAGATCCGCAAAACCATACAGTGCCTTTCGCACGCGATCCTCGCGCACGGCGTTGGCTGCCGTCGCAAATCCGGGCTTTCCAAACGTCGACATCGCCGGCACCAGCAGCCAGACGCTCACGAAAACGGCGAGGCAACTGATGCCCATCATGACCCCGAAGTCACCGACCGGTCCGACCGTCCCGGACTTCAGCGATCCAAATCCGACCGCATCGGTCAGGCAGGCCCAGCCAACGGGAACCAACAGAATTCGCGTCGTTTGCAGGATCGCGCCGACCGGCCCCTTGCCCTGCTCTCGCGCGTCGCGAAAACGGACAATCAGATGGACCACCGTGGCAACTCCCACCACCGTGACGACGGCCGTTAGCATCGAACTGACCATGCTGAGCCGCATGCCCAATAGCGACATCGTCATGCGCGTCAGCAGTAGCGAAAGGTGGACGACCGCAACGCAAATCACCATCCAGCGCAAACTGCGAAAGCAAAGGAGGATCGTCAGTCCAAGCAGAATCGAAGACCAGATGCTCAGTCGATGGCCGTCCTGCTCGACATAGCGGAAACCATCGACCAGCATGACCGGCTCCCCGGTGAGCATCCCGGGGGCAAGATCATCGGGCAAGCTGTGCATCTCGCTGCGGATGGCGTCAATCGTCTCCCGTCGCGACTCCTCCGTCTCGCTCTCCGGTTTCAGCATACAGACGACGACTGCAACATCGCCGTCCGAGTTGTGCGTGTAGCCTTCAAAAAGATCACGCATGCGAATCGCATACGGATTGCTGGCGCTGTGAATCGGAATGAGCATCGAATCGAGCCGATCCAGGCTGAGCGTCGACCGGACTCCATCGATAGCACGCAAACGTTGGCTAATCTGTTCCAACCTGCGAATACCGTGTCCGTCGTCTGCCAGCAGATTGGAATCCTCGTAGACAGCCAGCACGATTTCATTGCCACCGAAGGACCGTTTCAGCCGCAAGAACGGTTCCAGAATTCCGCTGTTGTCCGAGATCATGTTGGTGACCTTGCGGTCAAAGTCGACCTGCTGCGGAACCATCAACGACAGCAACACCAGCAGACCGGCAACCAGAAACAGCGCATTCCGCCGGGCCACCAAAAACTTCGTGATCTTCCTGATTCCGCGACGTTGCATCACAAACGCCCAACGCTCGAATGAGCTTCTATTTTGATGAATGCGATTCCAATTCGCGAAACACTCACGAAATTCTTACGCTAGCTGTTTTCGTAATTCGTCCCTCGCCAACAGTTTAGAGGTCTTTGGCGAAACTTGAACGAATCTTGCGACAGTATAGGAGCGTTCCTATAATCCCGCCGCTAGTCTAGTCCATGTAGTGCGTCGTTGCTGCATGGTTTAAAGCTTTCATCGACGCGACTTCCAGGCCGAGCGACTATTGGGTCGTCCTGCTTTTCGGTCGTGTTGGACCGTTTTGGACAAGGATGTCCTGACTCTGATTGCGTTGGAACACACAAATCGAAATGCGCTGCGCGCATGGCCGGGCGTCATCTCTTCGGGATGCCGTCGTGTCATTCGATGTGTCGCCCTGTGCGCCGCCTTCATCCTGATCGCCAGTCTGGTGACGGCCGACGCTCGCGGTGAAATCTTTCGATTGCCCGTCACGGATTCACTACCGGGCAGTGAATTCACCGATCGCGCCGAATCGGCCCGCATTCCCGGCGAAATCGCCACCGGCGCCTTCAATTCTCAGGTCGGCATCCCGGACTACCTTGACGGCAATCCGCTGCTGCCCGAGATGCCCGAACAGGACTTCTACCGAGTGGCCCAGAATCTGGACCGCCCCGAATGGGCACCGCCCGCGGTCACTCCGATCTTCCAACCGCTGGGCCAGCAGATTCGTGTTCGACCTCGTGGCGGTGGAACGATCAACTTCCGCATGATGCGGCGCGGCAACGAGAACGTGATCGTCGTCCCAACTCCGACACAGTTTACGATCCTCGACGAATCCGGACCGGTCGAATTGTCGGCGGATCGGATTGTCGTCTGGACCGACAAGAACGTCATGGGGCTGGGAAATCTTGGTGACAGCCAGACTCCCGTCGAAATCTATCTGGAAGGCAACATTGAATTTCGACAGGGCGGAACCCGCGGGCTGGCGGAACGCATGTACTACAACGTCGCCGAGCAGAACGGCGTGATCCTTGAAGGAGAAATCTTCGGCGAAGCCCGACAGCGATCCGCCGTTGACATCGAAGATTTTCGCACACCCTTTCGACTCAAGGGCGAAGTGCTCCGGCAGTTTTCACCGACGCAGTTTCAGGCCAACAACGCTGCCTTCACCACCAGCCTGATGGGCGTGCCCCAATACTGGATTGAGTCCGATGCACTCAGTCTTGATACCGGATCCACGGCCCTGCTGGATCAGTTTTCCGGCGGTATCGATGGACAGAGCCAAACGTTTCAGCCGGATCGCCTGCGCGTCACTTCGGAGAATAGCCAGCTGTTCGTCGGAGCGATTCCCATCTTCCGCTGGCCCAGCTTCACGACGGACCTGACCCAGAACCCATCGCTGTACCTTGATCAGATCCGGGTCGGCAGCGATAGCGTGTTTGGACAACAGTTGCTCACGCGCTGGAACAACTTCCAGTTGCTGGGCATCACGCCCAATGAAAATATCGACTGGACCACAACCCTCGACTACCTCAGCGACCGGGGGCTCGGTTTTGGATCAGATCTGGAATATCAGACGTCCAGCATCTTTGGGCGACCGGCCATTGTTTCCGGTTTTCTGCACAGTTGGTTCATCAACGATCGCGGCACCGACAATCTGGGCGAAGATCGCCGATCGGTCACACCGGAAGCGGACTTTCGCGGCCGCGCCCAACTACAACATCGGCATCTGACCCCCGAGGGACTGGAGGTCACCGCCGAGGCCGGTTGGAGTAGCGACCGTAACGTCCTGGAACAGTTTTACGAAGAAGAGTGGGATCTGAACAAGGATCAGGATACGCGGCTGGAAGTCAAACAGTACAGCGGCAGCAGCTCGCTGGGGATCTCCACGAATGCTCGTATCAATGATCACTTCACGCAGACCGAATGGCTACCGCGACTCGATCACTTCGAAATGGGACGAGCCCTGCTTGGCAACCGATTGACGTGGTACGAACATTCTCAAATTGGTTACGGTCGATTGCGTACCGCCGAAGCCCCAACCAACTCGGTCGATCTACTGAAATTCGATCCGCTGGCATGGGAACAGGACGTCGAAGGCGTGCGAGCCGTCTCGCGGCAGGAAATCGACATGCCCATGCAACTGGGTGCGATGAAGGTCGTTCCGTATGTCTTGGGTGAAGCGGCCTACTGGGAAGAAGACCTGACGAAAAGTGACGTGACGCGGCTGCTGGGACAGGCCGGCGTGCGAACCAGCTTGCCATGGTGGCGAGTCGACCCGACCGTCCGGAACGAACTGTTCAATCTGAACGGACTGGCTCACAAGCTGGTGCTGGAGACAGACTTCCTCTGGGCGGACGCTTCGGAAGATTACCTGAACCTGCCGCTGTACGACAATCTGGACGACGACGCCATCGAATTCTTCCGTCGTCGATTCCTGTTCGATACCTTCGGACTGGGCGCGGGCGCCAACGTACCGCTGAAATACGACGAACGAACGTTTGCGTTCCGTTCAGGCATGCAACGCAACGTCGCCGCCCCGTCCGCTGAGATCGCAGACGACCTGATGATGTTCCAGGTCCGATTGCGACAACGCATCCAGACGAAGCGCGGCTTGCCGGGTCGCCAGCGTACCGTCGACTGGTTCACCTTCGACGTGGAAGGCTCGTTCTTCCCCCGTTCCGATCGTGACAACTTCGGGCAGGAAATTGGCCCGGCGACCTACGACATGGCATGGCATGTGGGCGATCGTACCACCATCCTTTCCGATGGCTACTTCGACTTTTTTGGCGAAGGCTTGCGGACGGTTTCGCTGGGACTGGCCCTCAGCCGTCCGGGACGCTCGCAGTATTACGTTGCCATTCGGTCAATCGAAGGCCCGATCAGCAGCAATGTGCTAACCAGTTCAATGGCGTATCGGCTCAGCAAGAAGTGGATCTGGAACTACGGAAGTTCCGTCGACTTCAGCGGGACGGGCAATATCGGCCAGAGTGCCCAGATCGTCCGCATTGGCGAATCCCTGCTGGTAGGCATCGGTGCCTATTACGATGCCAGCCGCGACAACCTTGGAATCCGATTCGATATCGTGCCACGATTCATCCGCTCGAAACTGGGTAGGATTGGCGGCCGACCGATTCCGCCAGTCGGCGCCTACGGGTTGGAATAGACCCAGTTGAATCACCCGGACTCTTCATCCTGCGACACATGTATTGCAGGCTCGATGACGACGACAAAGTCGTTTTGAAACTGACTCCAGGCACTTATGAATTTTGTGGGTCGCGAAACCGCTGGATACGTTCGCGTCATGCGTTAAAGTGTCGCCATGAAATCCGCCAAGTCACTCAGCCACTGGTCTCGCAAATTTCGCAACGCGTTTCGCGGGCTGCGTGTTGGCATCTGGGGACAGAGCAGTTTCTATGTTCACTTTGTCGTCGCGGCGTTGGTAATCGTGCTGGGGATCGCCCTGAACGTCAGCCCCGTGGAATGGTGCATTCTGGTGTTGTGTATCGGAGCGGTCATCTCGGCCGAGCTATTTAACAGCGCCCTGGAATGTATGGCCAAGGCCGTCACGAGCGATTTTGACGACCACATTCGCGACTCGCTGGACATCGCCAGCGCCGCGGTCCTTGCCATTTCGATCGCAGCCGCCATTGTCGGCGCGTCGATCTTCCTGTTCCGAATCGGATTTTCGTTCGGTTGGTGGGGCGGCTACTACATGTAGTGGCCGTGTGCAGAAAACCGGCTGTGTGTGAACCAGGGAGTGGCAACACGCGCTGCCAACACCTTGTGTTCCCGCCCAGCCACGAAGTTGCGAAAGGTTGTAGCCCTGGGCGACAGCCCGATTGGCACTCACTCTATGATTCCTTGCGCGTTCTGCATGCAGCGGTCACGGCCTAAACATCGAGCGGAATCGCAAGCTCTTCAAGGTTGGTACTCTACCCAGTCGCGGAGCGACTGAGGAAAAGATCATTCTCCAAGCTAAAGGGAGCGCCATGGGCGGCAGCCCATGGAACGGGAAACCTCGCGACCTGCGTAGTCTCAAAAGACGATAGGAACCGTTGCGCCGGCTGAGCTCGAACGAAGACACAACGAGCTTACTCAAATGTGCTGTCAGAACCAAACGGATACGCGGTAGACTTTATCCTGATATTTATATTGTAGTTTCCCTGCGACCGATTTCATTTGGTTGGCTGAGTACGATTTGCTAGTCTGACTTGCAGTCACTCACGCTGCCTTCTGGATCCAGTAGATGTGTCGCGCCCTTCGATCTGACTTTGGCTGCAAGATCTACCGGTCAACGAACCGCGATAACGTTCGCAACAAGATACTTTCGGAAGACGGTGACTTTGCCGCCGAAACCACCATCGTCAATACGTCGCACTGGACGATTCAACAGGGTTAAGTCTATGAAGCGACTCATTCTTGTAGCGATCTTTTTGTTCAACTCAGGTTGCGGTTCGAAACCTATCGCTGCGACACGCGCAGATTGCGTTGAGATTTTGAGTGAGTTCCCCGTAGACTTCGACGCCTCGTTGGTAACTTCGTTCGGTGCGTTCTTCATCGCCGACCCTCACACAAAGATTGCGTTTTGCAAACTTCAATATTCTGAAAATCTCGATTCGGTACTAGCCGAAGGCACCAAAATCGACGGCTACAAAGAAGGATCGCTGGTTCCGCTATTCATGATGCCGTCCGCGAAATGGTGGAACGCTTACGATCTGACACTGGAAGAGGAGGTTTACCAGTTCGATGATACGTACGTGCTAGTTCGAGGTGACGACATTTACTTGTGCCAACAGGATTACAAGGGCGCCATGGACAACGAGCACCTCGTCAATCAGCCAATGTTCTTCCCGAACAATCTGAAAGAACGGGAATACAAACTTGCACCGCTCTAATTGCCTGCCTCCCTCCTGAGGGAAAAGGGGCAGGAGCATAATTGGCGAACCAAGCAAGATATGCCAGCCTGGCTTACCCTCCAGTTTCGCGCCTGAACGACTACTCCCTGTCGCTCCTAGTGTCCGTGTAACTTCGCGTGCTCGTCTTCGTCTTCGGGGCGATTGTCGAATCCCTTCTCCTTCGTGAATTCGATGTGGTCCACGAACTTGACGTTCGCACACTCGTCGATTTCGTCTGTCTTGCAACTGGCGTGATCGGGAATGTAAAAGCGAACGGGTCCGCCCTTTTCCTGCGGAAGAGGCGTATCACCAATTCGATAGATGATGAATCCGCGCTCGCGAACGTCCGCTAGCGGAATGCTGGCGTGAAAATTATCGTGCGAGCTGTGTAGTCCCAGGAATACCGCGGCGGACTTGGTCCCCACCGCGTGAAGGATGCCCTCCAACCAGACTGCCCCGCCCGCGCGTGACGGTTCGAGCGTACTGACATCGGGAATCTGAAACTTCGAATCAATCTCCGCCAACTGCTCGAATGTGAATTCCTGCGGTTGGTCGACTTCGCCGGAGACTCTAAGGACGGACGTCATCAAATGTTCCTCGTTGTATCGATTTATTTACCTGTTGCGACGACAGCTATCCCGTCGATCGTATCTCAGTGGAACGCGTTTCAATGTCGCGCCCGACAGACGCACTCCGTCTCGTCACTCGGAGCCTGACGGGTACTTTGACTCTTGTCGGGCGCATCTTCAATACCCGGATTCCCAATCACGAAACACTTGTACGGCAGGATCGACCACGCTGGAAAAGTCATTTTGAAACGAGCTCTAAAGAAGTGTCATCCACCTGGCCCATAGTGATTGTCCGCAAGCGGATGCATACCCCAACGGAAAATGTCGATTTCTGGCCGGTTTGGCAGTAAGGTTTTGCAGAGGCTCCGGTCTCCCTTTTCCCCCGATTATTTCGACGGTCGACTCACTTCAAACACCCCCGCAACATGGTCGAATCGCAACAACAGACGTGGTTCCAGCTGGCGACCAGCCGGCAGGTCGTCTATCGAGGCCTGATTTGCGCCGCGATGGTGGGTGCGATATTATGTGCGATCAACCACGGCGATTGCCTGCTTAGCGGCAATTTCGGTTGGGAATGTGCCATCAAGGCGATGATTACCGCAACCGTTCCCTACGTGGTCAGCGTCGTATCAAGCGTCCATGCACTGCGGAATCAACATCGGGCCGAATAGTCGATCGATGCCGGGCAACCCCCGAAATTGACCCCAGTCGCTCGAAAAGGCTCTCTCCCTGCTGTTTCCCTCTGCCGCTATAATCCCCCAACTTACTAGCTGGACAGCGCCAAGTTTGAGCCCGTTAGTTCGTGTAACGTGTTCGTAGTACCGCCTTTAGGCGGAACGGCACGGTAACGCGAGCCAAAGCAGTTTTTCCGCTCAAAGGCGGTACTACGAGCGAACCTGGCGCTGTCCAGCCTGGCTTTTGTGGATCAATTAGCCGAACGGCGTTAGCCGCGGTTCGGAACGTCGTGAAAACCGGGGCTAACGCCCAACGGCTGGTACCGAAAACGAATTGCTCCACAGAGCCTGGTTCGGCACGGGATTTTTCAGCGGTGACAGGGAGTCTGGGTAGTGGCGAAGAAGCGTTCGACAAACGGAAAACGCACGAAGAAAACCGCAAAAGCCGGCGCGAAGAAAGGTTCCACCAGCAAACGCAAGGCGCGGCCTGCTCGGGGAGCCGACGGCGGTTCGGTATTCGACATCGACCTGAACAGCGATGAGCTCGAACGCATTCCCCTGCGCGAGGCGGCTCAGACGCGGTACCTGAACTATTCGCTTTCGGTGATCACCAGCCGCGCGTTGCCGGACGTCCGCGACGGGCTGAAACCGGTGCAACGTCGCATCCTCTATACGATGGGGCAGGAGCGGCTGTCGCATACCGCCAAACCTCGTAAGTGTGCCAACGTCGTCGGTAAGGTCATGGGTGAGTATCACCCGCACGGCGACTCGGCGATCTACGATGCACTCGTGCGAATGGCTCAGCCCTTTTCACTCCGGATGCCACTGATCTACATCCGCGGAAACTACGGATCGATTGATGGCGATAACGCCGCTGCGATGCGTTACACCGAGTGTCGGCTGGCTGCGATCTCCGACGAAATCCTGACGGACCTCGGCGGCAAGACCGTCGACATGAAAGACAACTACGACGGGACTCGACAGGAACCGGTCGTCCTGCCCAGTCGCGTGCCGAATCTGTTGGTCAATGGTGCAACGGGCATCGCCGTCGGTATGGCGACCAACATCCCGCCCCACAATTTGGGCGAGGTCTGTCGAGCACTCCTGAAGTTGCTGAAAGATCCGGAGATCAAGGACTATCAGCTCGTTGCCAACGATGCGATTCAGGGTCCGGACTTTCCCTTGGGCGGACAGGTCATCAACACCAAGGAAGAGCTGCGCGAGATCTACCTTACCGGTCACGGTTCGGTGCGGGTCCGAGGTGAAACGCGCAAGGGCGATGCCACCCGAGGCAACAAAACGCTGCAGATCACGTCGATTCCCTACGCCGTCAACAAGGCGACGCTGGTGGAACGCATTTCAGAAATCGTGATCAGCGGAAAAATGCCACTCATCCAGGACGTCATCGACCTGTCGGCAGCCAACTTCGACCGCAACAAGAAAGGCAAAGCCGCCGCGGAGAATGCCAAGGAAGAGATCCGCATCGACCTGGTCCTGAAGAAGGACGCCGACGAGAAGAAAGTCCTCGCGTATCTCTACAAGAACACTCCGCTGCAGACGAACTTCAACGTCAACATGACGTGTCTGATTCCCACGGAAAATCCCGAAGTCGGCGCGCCGAAACGGGTTGGCCTGAAGGAAATACTCTGGCACTTCCTGCACTTCCGTCTGGACGTTGTCACCCGGCGGCTGGAAAACGAACTGGAAGGCCTGAACAAGCGGCTGCATATCCTCAACGGATTTGTGCTGGTCTTCGATGCCCTGGACGAAATCATTCGCATCATTCGCAAATCGGATGGCAAGGCGGATGCAGCCCAGAAAATCATGAAGCGTTTCCCGGCCGAAAAAGGCGGACTGGATGAAGTGCAGACCGATGCAATCCTCGAACTGAAGCTGTATCGACTTGCACGGCTGGAAATCAATCTCATCCAGGATGAACTGAAGGCCAAGAAGAAGCGTGCGGCACAGGTCCGGAAACTCCTGAAAGAAGACACCACCGACACCAACAATTCCGGTCGCTGGAAAATCGTTCGCGACGAAATTACCGACTTGCTGAACAATTATGGCAAGCTGCCCTCCGAGCGTCGCCGTACAAAGATCCAACAGATCGACGCGGAACCGGAGTACTCGGCGGAGGACTTCATCGTCGCCGAAGACTGCAATGTGCTCGTCACACGCGACGGCTGGTTCAAACGCCAGAAGCAGATTGCCGATCCGAAGAAAAGTCGAACCCGCGAAGGCGACTCAGTCCTGGCATGTGTGGCCGGATCGACTCGCGCGACGATCGCATTCTTCTCGTCGTACGGCGTCTGCTACACCGCACGGATGATCGACATTCCGGCGTCAACCGGCTATGGCGAGCCCATTCAAAAGATGTTCAAGCTGAAGGATGGCGAGAAAATCGTATCCGTGATTTCGATGGACCCTCGTGTCACCAGCAACATCGCAGAAGACCCGAAACAACCCGACTACTGTCCGGAGACCCACGGGTTCGCAGCCGCCAGCGATGGCTATGCCCTCCGCTTCAGCCTTGAATCGTACGCCGAACCGTCAACGCGGAGTGGCCGTCGGTACGCTCGGCCAGGCAAAGGAAGTGAGCTGATTGGCGTCTATCCGATCTCGGGTGAGGAAACCATTCTGGCCGTTTCATCCGCTTGCCGCGCGATGGTCTGCCCGGCCGAAGACGTGAACTACCTTTCGGGTCCCGGTAAGGGCGTGATGCTGATCAAGCTCGCCAAGGGTGACAAGCTGATTGGCTTCAAACCGTCCACGGGAGATCGCGACTTGCTGACCGTCGAGACCAATCGGGGAGCCAGGAAAACGATTTCGACGGCCAAGTATCGTACGACATCTCGCGGCGGCAAAGGCAACGAGATTCAGAAGAACGGACGCATTTCGAAAGTCGTGCAACTTCCCGTCGCGGCACCCGAGACACTGGCAGAAGAGTAGTAGCCGGTCTCCGTTATTCGCAGCCGCCACTTCATCGTAACCGGCGGCGCGGCATCGCAGCGAATACCGCCATCAACACCAGCCAGTGCGAGGCGGGCTCGGGAACCGTTTGCAGTTCCTCCGACGTCGTAAAGTTCGCGGACAACAAAAGGAAGTCCGCGAAATCGGTCCCGGACATGCCGTCGAAATTACCGCCGCTCCATGCCGAGTCGGGATCGCCAAAGTTGCCGGACATTTCCAGGAAGTCGGTGAAATCCACCGTGCCGTCCAGATTCGCGTCGCCCCGCAGGAACTCCATCTCACGCTCCGCACTCGCTTGCCGCAACCACGCATCGATGTCCGACGCGTTGGTCAACGCATCCCAGTTGACATCCATCAGCCGATCGAATTCTTCGGCATTCAGCGTCTGAATGAGCCTGTCGAGGTCTTCGATGAGACAAACTCCATCGCCGTCGACGTCACAGCCCAGGCCGCGTGTCAGCCGGATCGCGAAAGCGCCATCGGTTGTGGGAACGCCGGAACGTGGATCCGGTCCACCCAGCAAAACCAGCTCGTGATCAGCATCTTCGGCGAGGCTGAAAATCCGATCCGGCAGCGCGCCCACGGCATCCGGCAGCGCATCACCATTGGTGCTGATGGGAAATTCCGCCGTACTCAGTGACAGGTCGAATTCGAAAAACGCACCGAAGTCTGCGTCGGCCGGATCGACGCTGCCATAGAAGAGCCTCGCCGTCTCCGTTGCCTGGCCGAAGTCGGCAAAGACATACTTCCCAAACAGTTGCGGAAAATCACGACCTCGATACACCGTTCCGCCAATGGCAGAAAAACCGACGTCACGCCCATATTCGAATAGCGGCGGAGCGTGCTCGCTGGGCCCTTCAAGTTCGATGTGCGGATTCGCTTCCAGCGTGCCTTCGAATCGCCCCCAACCGTAGTTCCCCGCCGCCTCGATAACGGACACTTCTTCGCGCAGGCGTTCGCCCACGTCGCTGACAAGGATCGTGCCATCCTGCGAATCGATACCAATTCGAAATGGACTCCGTAGACCGTAGGCAAAGATCTCCGCCAACGACTGACTGGCGGCACGCGATTCGTTTTCCTCATCCGCGGCGAAGGGATTGTCGGGCGACACACTGTAGGCGGGCAGTCCCGTCGCCGTGCTGTGACGCACGATCTCATGTGCTTCCGGATTGGGATTGATACGCAACACGTTGCCGTAAACGGAACCCAGATCCTGCGATGTCTGCTTGCGAGAATCGGTGGTCGAGCTATTCGTGCGACTGTTGCCGCCGTCGCCGCTGGTAACGAACAGCTCGCCATATCCCGGCTCAAGGGCGTCCAACGAATAGTCGAATGTCAGATCGACGACGTTATGAAACGGCCCCGGTTGCGCGACACGCATTAGCTCTCGCGAATCCCCAACGCCGATGTCTGGCAACGCGGACGTGCCCGGCGAGCTCACAATCGACGCGATGTCCCACTCGCGCACGACGTCGTGGTGCACTTCGTTCTCGAACGGATAGTCCACCAGCTCGGGAGCGACGCCGCCATTGGCCGCGCTGTTCTCCGTTGTGATTGTATAAAGTTTGCCGAATCCAAACTGCGTTTCGTCCCCGGCGAAGTTCGGGTGTAGCGCGATCCCCGTCATGCCCGATTCCTGCTGCAATTGCGAGCCGGTTTGATCACTTCGAATGAGCGGCAAATCGAGCAGCCCCGCGTTGGGATCAAGCACGCGAATGGTTCCTCCCAACGTCGCAATCAGGAGTCGCCCCGTGCCATCGGACAGCGGCACAATGTCGGTGGGTGTCAATTCGAGTGTACGACTCGCCAGGCTGAAATCCGGTGTCCAGGACGCGACGGTCCTCAATCGGGCTCGAAAGCCGATGGGAACTTCTTGTGCGGCGACCTGACCGACAAACTGAAACGCAGCAAAAAACCCAAGCGTGATAGCGATCGACCGCATTGTGATGACCCTCCGCACCGAGTCTAGTTGATCTGCGGGTTTTCTACGAAGGATTTCGACCTTGCCGTCGCCGATTCTTGTTTATCAAAAACCAAAGCTCGGATAGACTTTGCGATTCGCCACATATTGTCTGCATCCACGTCGGGTCGGCGTCCGCTGCGATTCGATCTGGAACACCGGTAGAGCACACATGAGCACTGCAACATCGAAATCGTACAAGGCATCTGACATCGTCGCGTTGGAAGGACTGGATCCCGTCCGCAAGCGACCCGGTATGTACATCGGCGGTGTTGGTACTGCCGGCCTGCATCACCTTGTCTGGGAGATTCTGGACAACTCGGTCGACGAGGCGATGAACGGCCACGCTTCCGAGATCCAGGTGACGCTGCACAAGGACGGGCAGACGATCACCGTTTCCGATAACGGTCGCGGCATTCCCGTCGACAAACATCCCAAGACCAAAAAGCCGGCCCTGGAAATGGTGCTGACCATTCTTCACGCGGGCGGCAAGTTCGAGGGCAAGAACTACAAGACGTCCGGCGGTCTACATGGTGTCGGTGCGTCCGCCGTCAATGCGCTCTCCAAGAAGTTGGTGGCCGTCGTGAAACGCGACGGAGCCCAGCATCGTATGGAGTTCGCCAAAGGCAAGACGGTGGGCAAGCTTCAGAAAGCGAGAACCAGCGTCCGCGGCTCGGGTACGACCATCACGTTTACGCCTGACCCAACGATTTTCCCCAAGACGGAATTCGACGGCGCAACCATTCGCAAGCGTCTGGAAGTGACCAGCTTCTTGCACAAGGGCGTGAAGGTCACCTTCAGCGATGAAGTCAGTGGCAAGAAAGAGACCTTTCTTCACGAACAGGGTATCGTCGACTACCTGGGCAAGGTTCTGAAAGAACGAAACGCCATTCCCATTCACGATACACCTTTTACGCTGGCGAAGGAAAACGGAGAGCGCATCGAACTGACGCTGCAGTGGACCGACTCCACGGACGAACACGTTCGCAGTTATGTGAACGGTATTCCCACCGGCAGCGGCGGTACGCACGAGAACGGTTTCCGGAGCGGCCTTGCCAAGGCAATGCGAAACTACTTCGAAACGCACAACCTTGTGCCTCGCGGTGTGAAGGTTGCGATTGAAGACATCCGTGAGGGATTGGTCGCGATTGTTTCGGTCTTCGTCGCCGACCCACAGTTTCAGGGTCAAACCAAAGACAGACTGAACAATCCCGAACTACAGGGCGTCCTGGACAGCGCGGTGCGGCCCGCTCTGGAACAGTGGCTGAACAGCAACCGTACTACTGCCGAAGGTATCGTAGCGCGGATCATTGCTGCGGCTCGGGCGCGCGCCGCCTCACGGGCTGCTTCGGAGGCCGTGTCCCGCAAGACGCCAACCTCCCGATCGATGTTGCCCGGCAAGCTCAGTGACTGCCTGAAGTCTGGAAAAGCCAATTCAGAACTGTTCATTGTGGAGGGCGACTCGGCCGGCGGAACGGCCAAACAGGCGCGCGACCGTAACTACCAGGCGATTCTGCCGCTCCGCGGAAAGGTGCTCAACACCGAAACGGCATCTCTGAAGAAAGTGATGGACAACAAGGAACTCCAGGACGTCATTACCGCCGTGGGCTGCGGGATTGGCAAGAGTTTCAATATTGCCCGCATGCGATACGACCGCATCATCCTGCTGGCAGATGCGGATTCGGATGGGCACCATATCACCACACTCATGCTGACCTTCTTCTACCGCCATCTTCCGCAGCTGATCAGTGAAGGAAAAATCTTTATTGCCATGCCGCCGCTGTATCGCATCGACATTGGCAAGACGATCGAGTGGGCCGCCGACGAGTCGGATCGGGAACGCATTCTGTCGGCCGCAGACGGACGCTCAACACCTGAAATTACGCGATTCAAGGGCCTCGGTGAGATGCCCCCCAAAGATCTCTGGGAAACGACGCTAGATCCGAAGACCCGCCGAATGGCCCGCGTCGAGGTGGACGATCAACTGGAAACCGACCGCATCATGAGCGACCTGATGGGACGGGACGCTTCTGCACGGTTCCACTTCATCATGGATCGCGCCGCGGACGCGGAAGAGATTGACGTTTAGGTCATCCATCTGGCATGCCGGAATTTTCTCGCTCTGCACGGTTGAACGCCTGATACCGCTCAGTCCGTCAACTTTTGACGCCCGCGAGAACTGTTCTGTCGCTCGCGTTGATAGCTGACTGCTACTTCACGCATACCCGGAAAATTAAGCTTCATCCGTTGGAAGTGTTTATCCGAAGGAACAATCAACGCGGCTGCTAAGCTCCGGGTCACGCCAGTGCCCCGGCCAAGCCTCACGGCCATGAAATTAGCCACCGCGCCCGCCTCAATGTTTCCTACCGCTGTCGCCGCCTCAACAACGGCGACAGCGTTTTACCTACCCTGCACAGTCTGTCCAAGGAGCGCACTCATGGCGCGAGTTTCCACCGGACTCTTTTCAATTCTCGCTGTTGTGTTGTTGTCCGCATTTGCCATGGCACAGTGCCCTGACTGTCCCGCGGAAAGCGGCGGTGGCTGCCTGTCGGGCGGCTGCGCATGGAATCGACCCTACACCGAAGAGTCCTCGCCTGACGTTTTTTACAACTTCTACCAGCCCGGCAACGGCGGCGTACCGGCGGCTGCTTTCCCGGCACCCTACCCAACACCGCCTCGCGTTGGTCATCAGTACACGACGTACCAGCCGTTCATGCCAAACGAGTGGCTGTACATGCACCACCGCACGTACCACCAGTCGTACAACATGGGCATGGGTCTCAACCGCACGAAGGTTCACTGGCACGGTACTCCGATTCGTACGGACCTGATGACGATTCGCAAGTTCTTCTCGATCGCACGCTAGTGTGAGCGAAAGAAAACTAGCCGAAGCCAACGTACACGAGAGGACAAAATGATCCGTCGAATTTCACTTACCATTCTGGCTGTCGTTCTGCTATCCGGTTTTGCATATGCCGGTGGTGGACGCAACTACGTGAAGATGTATTCGGACTACAGCCGCGCGTCGCGATGGCACAATGCCAACACGCAATGGCACGGTCCTTACGCACATCCCTACTGGCGTCAGCCCATGGCATTGATCGCACCTCCAAATGCGAACATGCAAACCAGCTATGACTGGGGCGTCGGACGCACTCGCATGGTGCCCACTTTCCACCAGTTCACCCGCCCGTACGTCGCACCTGGCGGTGGCGGAGCCGGTTCTGCCGCACCGAACTGGCCAAGCAGCACGACGCATCAGGGCGTCTACTACATTCGAGGCCCCTGGTAAACGAATCCCCACGTTTTCCCCTGCCTGAAGGGGCAACCTGCTACTTGCAGCAGGTTGCCCCTTTTTTTGTTGGGCCAGCAGGAATCTCCAGCCCGGATGGAAGCAGTCAGAAATCTGAGTACGGTCGACGGGTTCGCGTGAACCTGCCAGAACCTGATCGTGGCTACGCGTGAACGAACGCCAACTGCTCGCGCAAACGCGCCAGCGAGGCCTTCTCCAACTGCCGCACCCGCTCGCGGGAAATTCGCAGCTTTGATCCGACCTCTTCCAGTGTCAGCGTCTGCGGGCTTTCCAGCCCAAATCGCAACTTGATAATGGCTCGCTCGCGAGGGTCCCAGCGCGACAGAATCTCATTGACAATGTTCCGGATCTCCGTGCGACCGGCCGAATCTTCAGGCAAGGCTTCGCGTTCCTGAAGCAGCGACTCGTGCAATGCGAAATCTTCGGTCGATCCCACCGTCTGATCCAGCGAAACCGTCGGAACCGTCGCGTTGGGAATCCACTGGTACTCATCGCCCTGTAACTTCGCGACGCATTCCACTTCCTCGCGACTCAAACGACGACCGAGCGTCTGGCTGGTCTCATTGAGCATGGCCGTAATCCGGTCGACGCGGTCGGCGGCAGCCACCGGAAGCCGCACGCTGCGTGTTTTTTCGATGATCGATTTGCGAATCATCTGAATGATCCACCACGTGGCGTACGTGGAGAATCGCAAACCTCGCCGCGGTTCAAATTTGTCGACCGCCGCCAGCAAGCCAATGTTGCCTTCCTGAATCAGATCAAGGAAGGACATTTCCGGATGCTGGTAACGTTTCGCAATCGACACCACCAGCCGGACGTTGTGTCGGGCGAGTCGTCGTTTGGCACGTTTGAACTCGCGGTGCACGCGTTGAATTCGTAGCAACCGTCGCGCACCGTCAGCGGTTTCTTCCAGCGTCGGCACCAGCTCGTACCACCATCGCTCGATAAACTGCAACCGCAAACCGATGCGCTCGATCATCGCGACCGCCTGAGTGCGACGAAGTCGTAGCCGGGAGCGCAGACGGTTTCGTACGGCCGACGGAACTTCGCTGGTCAGCGCCTTCCTGTCACGGTCATTCTGCCGCACCAGGCTGGCGAGCGGTCGCAGTGTCGAGGCAATGACGGATTCGATTTCTCGCTTCCTGGCTTTTTCGCGTACGCCAATGTTGACAACGCGATCAAAACGCAGGCTACGATCGTGTACCTGCTTCAGCAGTGCGAGTGCCAGTTTTTGCACATTGTCGTGATAGAGCACGGAGCGGCGAAACAGGTCACGCGAGTGACGTAGCCGTTCGCCAAGGCATTGCTCCTCCGAATGCGTCAGCAAGGGACACTGACGAATCTGTTTGAGATACATTGCAACCAGCGGATCCGGACGCCGCCGATGAGACACGATCGTAGCATTACGTTCAGCCGCACCGACATTCGATACGGTTCCGCTAGTTGATGTCGCCATCCTGATTGTTCCCTGTCTGTCCGTGGTTTCGAATCAAATTCGGGTTGCGAATTCGATCCATTTCCTCACGAAAGCCTTCTGCGAGCTTTCGTCGTTCGACCGAGTCCTCTGCCTCATAGAACTCAACCAGTCGTCGCGTCGCCGCGCGTAAACTCATGGGCCGCCAGTTTGCCGGCACTTCGTCTTCGTGACGCTTCAGCCCCTCATAGCCGCGCAGCAATGCGTCCTCCGCGGCTTTTCGATCGCCAAGCCGTAGCTCAACTTCACCCAGCAAACTGGCCGCGACCGCTTGCAACCAGTGATCGGGCAACGACTCAGCACAGAACTGTTCAACGCGTAACAGGTCTGCCTTCGCCGCTTCGTAGTTGCCGTCCTTGTTTCGACATAACGCCAACATCGTCAGTGAAACAAACGCATTTGGATCATGGGGATCGGACGTAGCCAGCGTCTCGGTGATTTCTTCGAAATGACGAATCGCATCGTCCAGCCGGCTTCTTTCGAGGTAGAAGAACGCCAGCTCGGATTGGGCTCGCCGGGTAGCCGCATCCGCGTCGCCCTGAGTGTTCCGGCGACGTTGCAATTCCGTCACCATCAACTCCTCGGCTTCTGCGTACTGACCACGAACTTTCAACAGCCGCGCCAGATTGTGCATCGTGTCCAGCGTCGCCGGATGTCCATCACCCAACTGTGCAGACTGACCGGTCAGGACTTCTTCCAACAACTGCTGTGCGGCTTCAATGCGATTCCGTGAAAAGTGAACCAGGGCCAGACCATGTTTGGCGGACAGCGTTTGAGGATGCTGCTCGCCCAACACGTTTTTCGCGTGTAGGATTGTGTCAGCGTAGACCTTTTCGGCACGGTCGTGTTCGTTGCGCGACAGGTAAAGCGCCGCCAGCTTCAGCGAAGTTGCCAGCGTCGCCGGATGCCACGTGCCCTCGGTGACAACCAGTCCACGGTGCGCGACTTCCAACAGCTCCAACGCGTCGTCGAGACGTCCTTGCGATTGAAAGAGCGACCCAAGATCGCCCATGGCCGCCAACGTCTCTGGCGAATTTTCGCCCCCGGCGTCACGCCTTCGTTGCAACACGTCCTCCAACAGCGCCTCGGCCGCCAGCAAGTCGCCCGTCGCAGCGTAGTGACGCGCTCGCAGTTTCATTGCCGTGAGCAACAACCCGTCATCGGCCGTTAGCTCTCGTTCGGCGATCGCAAGATTGCTTTCCAGCAAGGGTCGAGCCGACTCATAGCGAGCCAGACCCAACATGGCGCTGGCAAGATCATTGGCAGCCGAAATCGTCTTGCGATCGGCTTCACCAAGGTTGTCGACGGCCAGTTTGTGAGCCCTTCGCAAGTGGAGCATGGCCAGATCCAACTCGCCAAGGCCACGATAGGTTTCCCCGATCGTGCTGCGAATGGCCATCTCCACCTCGGGCCGCTCGATCGGTCCCGCGGCCAGCTGGTGAGCCGCCCGATCAAGAACCGTGCGTAGCGTTACGTCGCGGTGAGCTTCTTCCAGTGGGTTCGCCTGCGCGAAGAGTCCAAAGTTGATGAATTCGACAACTTCCCGCAGACTCTCGGCTTCCACCGTGGCCCGACGACCCGACTCAATCGCCCGCCATGCAAGCAGGCTGCTGACGATCGTCGAAACGAGGAGGACCACGGCGATCGCGGCAGCCGCTCCGACGGCCAACTGATTGCGAGCGACAAATTTGCGTAATCGATAAAAGGACGACTGCGGTCGAGCGACAACTGCCTCGTGTTGCAGATAGCGTTGCACGTCTTCGGCCAGCGCAATCGCCGTGTCGTAACGACGAGCCCGTTCCTTTTCCAGCGAACGCATGACGATCCAGTCGAGTTCGCCGTGAAACTGCAGCTTGAGATCGCGTGGTGTGGACTGACGAGCTTCGGCGATTGTCGTCGCTTGATCCCCTCCCGCCGTACCAATCGCGTCGCTCGGTTGTACCGGAGTCGATTCGCTAATGTATCGCCGCATCTCATCGTGCGCCATGGTCTTCAGGCGTTCGCTGTCGAACGGTGGCAGGCCCGTCAACAATTCGTACAGTAGCGCGCCCAGCGAATACACGTCGCTGCGCGTGTCGACGTCCATGCCGGAAAGCGCCGCCTGTTCCGGGCTCATGTAAGCCGGAGTGCCGATGAATTCGCCGTAACGCGTGAAGAGTGTCTTTTCGGTGAGCCGGTGATCGATGGCCTTGGCAATACCGAAGTCAATCACTTTCGGAACGGGCTTGCCATCGATCAGGGTCACCATCACATTCCGCGGCTTGATGTCGCGGTGAATGACGCCCTTTTGATGCGCGTGTTGAATGGCCTGGCAAATCGGAACGAACAGTTCCAGACGCTCGCGGGTCGTCATTTTCGTCTGGTTGCAGTATTCCGTCACGGGAACACCTTTGACCAACTCCATGGCGAAGTAGGGTCGCCCCTGATCGGTCGCTCCCGCATCCAGAACCCGAGCGATATTGGGATGCGACATCATCGCCAGCGCCTGTCGCTCGGACTCAAATCGGGCAATGACTTCTTTGGTGTCGAGGCCGGGTTTGACGATCTTCAGCGCAACTTTTCGGCGTACCGGCTGCTCCTGTTCGGCCATGAAGACCGATCCCATTCCGCCTTCGCCAATCAACTGAAGCAACTTGTAGTTGCCCACGAAATCGCCGGGCTGTTCTCCGACAATCGGTTCGTCGGGCAGGTCCAGGATGCCGGCCGGTTCATCCATGAACGACTGCACTCGCTGATTCGCATCGAGTAGCCGGCCGATTCGATCGCGGAGGCGGACGTTTCCCTCGCATGCCTGTTCGAGAAATTCACTCCGGCTGCCCGGTTCGACGAGGGCAACCGCCTGCGAGAATATCGATTCGAGATCTGGGTTTGTGTTCATGGTTTGACCGCCAGAGTTCTATGGCGTAATCCAGAGGTATCGCGCCTCACGGGCGGCGAAGAAAATTGGAAATTTGTTTCGAGGCCCGCCGTGTGGCAGCTAATTTTCCAGTTGCAGGTTTCCACGGGGCCGGTCTCATAAGGCAAATCAGGACCGATCGGAATCGGCATCGCCAAAGATCTCGTCAAAGAGCCACGCCTTTGCGTAAGTCCAGTGGCGACTGGCTGTTGCGCGCGAGATGCCCAGTAGCTCGGCGATCTCGGGCAGAGTCAATCCGGCGAAGTAACGCAGCTTAACCAGCTCGGCTTTCTCGGGATCCTCGCGGCTGAATTTCTCGAGTGCCTCGTTGATCGCAAGAATGTCCTCGCCCGAATGCTCGGGGGTCCGGGCAGGCAGATCCGCCAGTTGCTCGCGTTCGCGATCGCCTCCTCGTTTGAGACTCTTCTTGCGGCGCGCGTTGTCGACAAGAATTCGACGCATGGCCTCTGCGGCAGCGGCGAAGAAGTGCCGACGCCCCTGCCAGTGCTGCATGTTCGCTCCACCAACCAGTCTAATGTAGGCTTCGTGGACCAGTGCCGTGCCCTGCAAAGTCTGCCCGGCGTCCTCATGCCGCAACTTCTGACTGGCCAGTCCCCGCAACTGATCGTAAACCAACGGCAACAACTCGCTGGCAGCGTTTGCATTTCCTGCGTCGATTTGCTGAAGGAGGCGGGTTACATCGTTCGACATCAGGCTGGATCGCGGGGAAGGAGAACCAACCCCGATTATAATCCCGCCTTTCGATTCCGACCAAGTTTCCTGAACGGTGACATCCTGGATAAGTCTTGAACGAGTCCTGAATGACAAGAATCGTGCATCCGTACCGTGAAGCTGGCGATTTGGCGATCCACGCCATGGCCTACCCCGAGGGCAGTGTTGGCTGCACAACCGTGGGTCCGTTCGCCGAATTCCTACGCAATTGCCCGCACGCAGCGTTGATCTTGTCACCTTTTCGCTGGCGAACCATCACGTTGATGCCGCCGGCTTCCAGAATCTCACGAAACTGCCGCAACGCCTCCCGCGACGGAGTTCGATACGGTAAGCCGTCAACGGGATTGTAGGGAATCACGTTCAGCATCGCTGGTCGCCCTTTGAGCCGCCGGACCAGACTGTGGGCATGTTCGGGCTGATCGTTGACATCCGCCAGCAACACATACTCAAACGTCAGACGACGCCCGGACGCTTCGAAATACCGGTCCGCGGCGGCGAGGATCGGCCCAATGCCAATCTTTGAATTGACGGGTACCAGCTCGTTGCGCAACGTATCGTCCGGCGCGTGAAGGGAAACTGCCAGATGATATTTGGACACGCGTTGCGTCAGCTTGTCGAGCGCCGGAGGCAGCCCGACCGTCGATATCGTGATGCGTCGCGGACTGATGCCCAGCCCTTTCGGATCGGTCGCCAGATCCAGCGCGGGCAAGAGATTGTCGACATTCGCCAGCGGTTCGCCCATTCCCATCACGACGATATGACTGAGTCGTTCTTCTTTCGGAAGCAGCCGCTGAAGCCGCAACATCTGCTCGACGATTTCGCCCGTCGTCAGATTTCGCTCGACTCCACCAAGTCCACTGGCACAGAAAACACAGCCCATCGCGCAACCGACCTGGGTACTGACGCAGATCGTACGTCGCTCTTCCTCCCGGATGAGTACACATTCGATGCGGTTTCCATCCGCCAGTTCGACCAGCAGCTTTTCCGTGCCATCGTCTGCACAATGTGATTTGGCAACGCTGGTCTGCCAGATCTGAAAGCCGGCAGTCAGCTTCTCGCGCAGACTCTTCGACAGATTGGTCATCTGCGTGAAGTCTTTGGCGCGTCGTTCGAACAACCAGTTGCGGATCTGGGCAGCACGAAACTTCGGCTCGCCATTTTCCTGCAGCCAGTTTCCGATTCCGTCGTTGAGTTCGTCTAAGAGATGCATGGTCGACCGGGTAGAATAGTCTGAGTAATCCCCGATTCTATTCGTTCCCGTCACGAAAGCTCCAGCCTTGTCCAGTTCACGCACCACGAAGTCGACCAAAAGAAAAGGGATCTTGTCAGCTGCGCAGGAAAAAGCGGCCATTCAACGCGTGATGTCGCTGATGGCGATCCCGGGAAAAAGTGGCGAAGAACTGGCCGTTGCCGATCATATTCGAGCCGAACTGGTCAATGCCGGTGCCGAAGCTTCGTGGATTTCGACCGACAACGCCCAAAAGAAGTGCCCCATCAAGGGCAACGTCGGCAATCTCGTATTTCACCTACCCGGCACCGCGCGTGGACCACGACGGCTCTTGATGGCGCACATGGATACGGTTCCGATCTGCGTCGGTTCAAAGCCGGTCAAAAAGGGAAACACCGTTCGCTCGGGCAACCCCGGTACGGGACTGGGGGCCGACGATCGAGCGGGAGTGGCCACGATCCTGACGGCGGCAACGGAAATCATGAAGCGCGATTTACCGCACCCTCCACTGTGTTTTCTATGGACGATTCAGGAAGAAATCGGTCTTCACGGCGCACGACACCTGTCGCTAGGAAAACTCAAAAAGCCGGCGTTGGCATTCAACTGGGATGGCGGTTCACCGCACAAACTGACCATTGGAGCGACGGGCGGATATCGAATGCAGATTGACGTGCACGGCAAAGCGTCCCATGCCGGCAACGCTCCGGCGGCCGGAGTGAGTGCCATTGCCATCGCCAGTCTTGCCATCGCCGACCTGCATCAAAATGGCTGGCACGGTGACATTCAGAAGGGCAAGAACCGGGGCACCAGCAACTTCGGGATCATCAATGGCGGAGCGGCAACCAACGTTGTGACCGATCACGTTTCCCTCCGCGCAGAGGCCCGAAGTCACGATCCGGTTTTTCGTAAAAAGATCGTTGCCGAGATTGAAAAAGCATTTCAGCGGGCCGTCAAAAGCGTCAAGAGTAATGACGGCAGCCGCGGGAGTGTCGAGATTGATGGTCGGCTGGACTACGAATCGTTCGCGCTGCCGACGAACAGCCCCGGCGTCATCGCGGCCAGCGAAGCGTTGGATCACTACGGCCTGGAGGCCGAACTGGCGATCGCCAACGGGGGCCTCGACGCAAACTGGCTTTCCGCTCGCGGGATTCCCACCGTATCGCTGGGCTGTGGGCAGAAGAACCAACACATGGTCACCGAATCGCTCAACATCCAGCAGTACCTGACCGCCTGCAACGTCGCGATCCATCTCGCGACCGACGGAGCCGCCCTTTGAATCCCGACGACCACGTCTGCCTTTGCTTCCATGTATCCCGGCGAAAGCTGGAGAACTACGCCCGCATTGAACGGCCCTCCCGCGCGTCTCAACTCAGCCAATGCGGAGGTGCCGGTACCGGATGCGGCTGGTGCGTGCCGATGCTGGAACGTCTCTTTCGCCATGTCACGGAGCCGCCCACGGTCGATGCACCTGCCGATGCCTCCGGCCTTCGACTACCCAGTCCAGCCGAATATGCCGAGCAGCGAAAATCCTATATTCGCAACGGCAAGTCTCACTCAGCCGATCCCAACACCGAAGAAGCGGCTCCGCCGGACGGAAATTCCCCTAATTCGCAGTAGATATCGGCCGGTTGGCGTGGCGGGAACCTAGTTGGTTGCCCACGGATTCGCTATTATGTTGGGCCATCAGGATTTTATCGAACGAGGTGCGACAGTCGTATGGCACGTAAAACAAGAAGCCGTAAGGATTTAAGGGCCGAAGCCGAGGCTGTGGAGAAGCTCGAGGAAGAAGCGGGCGCAAAGAAGAAGAAAGCCAAGAAAAAGGCGAAGCGGAAATCTCGTAAGAAGGCGGACGCCGTCGTACGGATGAAGCTCTTCTGGGGCGTCTTCAATCAGTCCATGAAGCGCGTCGCACTCTACGATTTCAGCCAGCAAAAGGAAGCCGAAAAAAAAGCTTCCGACCTGTCCAAGAAGTCGCCGCACTTCGTGCAAAAGGTCAAAGAAGTCATCGAGGAATAACCATTCTTCCGTTCGCGCTGAGACAGGCTGGCTGATGTTCTGGAAACCAATCGGCACCGCCCTTCTGATTCTCGCGACGCTGGCCAATACTGCCCTTTCCGCTCCTCCTGTCGTCATCGCGCATCGAGGGGCGTCCGGTTATCTTCCGGAACACACGCTTGCGGCTGTCAGCCTGGCGTTTGGAATGGGGGCAGACTTCATCGAACAGGATGTTGTACTGTCGAAAGATGACGTGCCGGTTGTGCTGCACGATGTGCACATCGACACGGTAACGGACGTCGCCAGCAAGTTTCCCAATCGAGCTCGCACGGATGGCCGATTCTACGCCATCGATTTCGACCTTCACGAGTTGCGCATGCTGCTCGTCAACGAGCGAGTTGATGCGAAGAGCGGGAAACCGGTATTCGGAAAACGATTCCCCCACGCAAAATCGCGTTTCAGGATCGCAACGCTCGCAGAGGAAATCGAACTCATTCAGGGGCTGAATCACAGCACCGGGCGCGACGTTGGCATCTACCCGGAAGTCAAACAGCCTGCCTGGCATCGCGAACAAGGCAAAGATATCAGCCGCATCGTTCTGAAGACGCTAACGAAGTACGGCTACCGCACGAGTGCCGACCGCTGTTTTCTACAATGCTTCGAAGCCGACGAACTACAGCGAATTCGCAATGAACTGGGCACGGATCTCCGACTGATCCAGCTGCTTTCCAGCCAACAGGCAAGGTTGCTCACCACCAACGGACTCAAAGAGATTGCGACCTACGCACAGGGTATCGGACCATCGCTGTCGCTCGTTTTCAACTTCGGTGACACGATCACGCAAACCGGCCTTGCGAAACGCGCACAAGAACAGGGCTTGTTGATTCACCCGTACACGTTTTGCGTCGACGGGCTGCCAAAGGGCGTCGGTAGTTTCGACGACTTGGTCGAGTTGTTCGCAATGCGGGCAAAGGTCGACGGCTTCTTTACCGACTTTCCGGATCGCTGTCGCGCAGCGCTAAAGTAGCCGACCAGGCCTTTGCCGGCGTACCGTCAACCGATGAATTCTCGCAAGAGGTCCAACGTTGCGTTCGCAGAAACGTCACGCTTGCCAAAACCGGGCACGCAACCCGCAGCGACCGCGGCCGACTGATGCTCCTCGAAGTTGGTAATCAACATGACGGGAACATCGGGGTGCTGGTCACGTATCGAGGCCACGACATCCATCCCGGAGGATCCGTCGATGTCGAGCAATCGATTGACCATGACAAGCTGATAGTCGTTGGCGGACAGCTGGCTGAGGGCCTCATTTCCACGATCCGCCTTGTCCACGGTCACTTCCTTGAAGTTTGACCGAATGACTTGCGTGATCGTGGAATGATCAGGTCCGCAATTTCCGACGTCCAAAACACGCTTTGACATCGACTATTTCTCACTTTCGCCAATTGCAAACAGGTGCGTTCGATTGGCGATAAACAGGGTACCGTTGGCGACAATCGGTGTGCTGTATACCGAGTTAGACATATTCGTCACACTTCCGCCGGACGTAACACGTACGTTGCGATCAGGGTACTTTGCCTTGATCTTCGCCTCAATGCGGTCCGCCAGTTCATCGATGGATCCGGCGTCGCTGAACGTCTCGCGGAATCCGAACGTGTTGCGACCATCTTCACGCACATACTGAGTATTCGGACTGGTAACCAGTTCGCGAATCTCGGCGATTGGGATGAGCGGTTCGGGATTCTTGCGATCCTTGTCGCGGAAACGAATGCGAATGTCGGCATGGAAGTTAAGCGGCTGCAGTTCGTCATCGATCAGCTTCATGGCAACCTTCGGATCGGGGCTGAGCTTGAAGATCGACACGTCACCGTCCTCGTCACCGATATAGACCTTGCCATCCACGATCAGCGGCGAACCCCACGCGGCAGCGAACATGTCGTGGGTCCAGTGGACCTTTCCGGTCTTTGCATCCAGGCAGTGGAACAGCCCACTGAAATCGCTGATGTACAGCAGGTCTTCCTTGATGGCGACCGTGCCGCAACTGCGGTGCATTTCTTCTTCGAAATCAAACTCACCGTCGCCGTTCTGGTCAAACTTGCTGTAATGCCACTCGACTGCAGAATTTGGATTGTCCCGGACAACTTCGCCCTCGGTTTCTTCCACTGCCTTGAGGCGACGGTGTGGAATCGATTTCCCGTCCACCGACATGGCAAGCTGGGGGCTCACGTCGCCACGCTTCGTGGGATCGATGCACCAGAGATGACCTTCACCCTCGCCGTGCTCGGGATCCTGCCCAACGGCGACGTAAACCAGACCGTCGTAGATGACGGGCGTGGCGATGATGTTGTTTCGTGTGCCACGACCGCCCAAAATCCACTCGGAGGTCTTCGGGTTGGCATCAAACTTCCAAAGTAGTTCTGGCTTTCCGTCGTTTCCTTTGTCCGCCTTGAAACTGTACACCCAGCCATCTCCACCTGCGAAGATTGCCTGGGGCACGCCGCCCAGCATGCCAACCGTTGGCGATGACCATTGACCGTGCAGAATGTTGTTGCCCGGCGAGGAATCCGACCAAAGCAGCTTGCCAGTATTCTTGTCCAATGCAATGAAACTGGGAGCTTCGGGGCGTGGCAGGTTAATGTGGGACTCGTCCAAACCGTTGGAGGTGTTGACGAACAGGATGTCCCCGACTGCTGTAACCGAGCAGCTGCACATATTGTGCTGAGAAATGTTCATTGGAGGTCCCATCATGTTGACGCTCCAAATGACATCGGCCTCCATCTTGTTGACGACCTTTTCGTCTTTGAACGGTCCGTCATTCTCGTCGTCGTGGAAACCTTCGTCGTCCAGACAGATGACTTCGCCGCGACTGCTGACGAACCAGACGCGATTCCCTTCGACGTAAGGAGCACAGCAAATACCCTGCAGCGGCCAGTCGTGAACTCGGCCCGTCTTCAGTTTTTCGCTGGAGTGTTGCCAAAGCAGCTTGCCCGTTTGTTCATCGAAACAAAGGAGACAGCCAAGGTCGACATTGGAAGGATAACGCTCGATGTAACCGCTGCCGTTATTGGTGCCAACGTAGACACGACCATTGGCAACAACCGGATTGCCATAGGTCTGACTTCCAACGGGAGCAACCCATTTGATATTCGCGGACGTGTCGGCAAGCCAGTTTCCATCGTCGTCGAAATCACCGATTCGCCACTCGTTGGGAATTCCAGTAGCCGTAGGAACGTTGTTTCGGGATGGCGTCCCTCCCCACATGGGCCAGTCACCCGTGGCTTCTTCGACCGCAGCACTGTTCGCGTAGTACGCCACCTCTTTCACGACGGGCGCTGCCACTTGGGACACCTGCCCCAGCGACGTATCCGCATCGACTAGTTGAGCCAACGCGGTGAACGATGTTTCCGGAGTCGGCAACAGGGAAAGGACAATCGAACCGGCAATAAAAGCAACTGTTATTGCGCTCAGACTTCGCCATGTTGAGATTCGACGATTAACGGATGCCATAGTGACTTTCCTGGTTTCAGTGATGGCGCGTGCGATTGTGCCGCGCCGGAGTCATAGTTGAGTTAGTTAGCCGTTACCTGAATGTTGTCGACGAACAGTTCGGCATCCTTGGCGTTTCCAAAGAGCCCGGGACTGCCGGACACGTTAGGCGAATCATCAGAAGCCGTGACACTCCACTCGGCTGGTTCGGCTGTTCCTCGCGGCCAAACCTTTCCCTTGAGTATCGCTTTTCCGCCTTCAACCGTGGCCCGCAACTTCATCGTGTACCACTTGTCCGGATCCCAGGCGAAATCAATCGTCTGGGCCATGCGACGCTGGGTCACCCACGTTCGAATCTGCAGTGCCTGTTCCGCACCTTTTAGATCAAGTGTGTATCCCTGGGCAATGAGCCCAATGTCGGGCAGTTTGCCATCAACAACCGAACCGCGAACGTCGGCCTGTATGGTGTAGTCGCTGAGGTCAGAATGCCCCATCCAGCTGCGGCTACGGGTCCCTTTCGGAATGGTGGAGATCTTCACCATCGCCTTGTTACCCTCGCCAAGGTCTCGCACGACGTGGCGATAGCGGGCACCCACCCAACTGATCGGAGGTTCGCCGGACTTCTTTTCGGCATTGATCGGCGTCTCATCAAAATCGAATCGCCAGGGAAGATCCGGAACGACGCGAATGCGTGCCTCGCCCGTAATACCCTCGGCTGTCGCTTTGATGTAGGCAGCGACATGCCCGTCGGCGGACGCGGTGAAAGTTCCGTCGCTGCCAATCGAGCCTGGCCCTTCAACGCTGAATTCGGCTTCCGTCGTGCGCAACAACTGCCCGTTAGCGTTGAACAGTCGAGCGGTAAACTTCTGAGTCTTCCCTGGCTTCATGAGAACTTCCGCAGGAACGATCTGCAGGTGTGCGGGTGCCTGGTCCTCAGCGACAGGCGTCTCTTTCGCCATTTCCGGAATGTCGTCGACGCCCTGGTCTTTTGACTCATCAAACAGACAGTAAAGACCGCCGGTCGTGGGAACGTAGATTCGACCGTGCGAGCAAATGGGCGAACCGTGGACTTCTTCACCGGAAGGCAATCGCCCTTTCTCAAGCACTTCTGCCCCACCATCTTCATCCGGCTCCAGAATCGTCCAGTTGCCGTTCGCAGAAAAAGCGTAAACCTTTCCATCCGCGAACAACGGACTCGAACGCATCATGCGACCAATCGCCTTGGGGCGGCCCATGGGTTCGCCTGTTTCCGCATCGAAGATACGAAGCTTGGCCCGATCATCGAATACCCACACGTAGTCACCAATCTTGAGCGGAGCCGTTTTACCGGCCATGACCTCGACTTCCTCCCAGACGCGACCGGAGGATGTGATGTCACCCTTCATCCCGGAGACCTGTAGCGAGACCAGCGCGCCCATTCGCGTGCCTTTCACGTTCTCTTCACTGTGTCCGGCGAACACAAATTCGCCATCTACAAGCGGCGGCGTATTTACACCACGTCGTGAAATCGGATAGTGCCAGATGTGGTTACCGGTCCGTGGTTGGATCCCCCAGATCGATCCATCACCGGAACCAAACACCAGCATCGCCTGACCATCGATGACAGCCAGTGAAGGAGCGCTATAGGTGGTGTCGTAGGGTAAAGGACGCGTTCCGTTGAACCAGACAACATCGCCCGTTTGTTTGTCAAAACCGATGAACCGGTGCGCCGGTTTGGCCATGTCGCCCCAACCAATCACGATCGCGCTGACGATTACAAGATCGTCGTGGATGATCGGGAAGTTAGTTCTGCCGCCGTAGGTACTGAGCAAACCGAATCGTTCGTGAAGTGGAATCTTCCAGATCGTTTCGCCCGTCTTTCCGTTTATGCACTGGAAGTGGCCACACACGCCCAGAGCATAGACATTCCCTGTTTCCGGGTCCCCGGTAACGGAAGACCAACCGACGCGAGTATCCGGCACGTCGGACAGATAGACGTTGAATTTGTTTTCCCAAACGGTCTCTCCGGTTTCTGCATCAATGCAGACAACTCGTTCACCTTCGATTTTGGTACCGGGGTCCGCACGGAGGATGGTGTAAAGGTGACCGTCCATCACGATCGGAGTGCTACGGCTGCCCAGATCATCGCGTTTCCAGGCCACGTTGCTGTTGCGACCGCCACGAGGATTCCAGTTGTCGACCAAGCCCGTCTCGGGTGAAGTGCCGTTGAAAGCCGGGCCTCGGGCATAGGTCCAATCCAAAGGATCAGGTTCAGCAAATGCAGACGAGGTTCCCAGGGCTGCAAGCAAAATACCCAGCAACAGATGGCGAGTCATTGTATTCATTTGGATGGCGGGAGTTGAACTTTGCGAGAGTGATCTAGTCATCGTCGAACCATTCGTCTTTCGGATCGAACTTTGGAAATACAACGATCAATACTTTCATGCGACCAATGGCACGGTGCCGGACGCCGGGTCGGATCATGATGCTCATACCGGGATGCACGGCAATCGTCTGATCATCGAGCTGCATCCGGGCATCCGCGTCACAATCAAGGAAGTAATAGGTTTCAGTTAGCTTCTTGTGGTAGTGAAGACGGGCGTCTTCGCTAATGTCCGTTACGTGCAGGGTGCCAGGGTAGTCGGCGACGTCCGCAAACGCGCGACGAGCCTGGCCACAGGGGCAGGGTGTCGGGGGTATGTCTGCAAAATCAACGATCTCGACATCTGGTGGTGATTGCGAAGCAGACATGGAGAATCCACGGACAGTTAAAATCGTTCCACAGGATACAGCCGAAAAAGCTTACCAAAAAGGGACTCTCACAGCTACGTTCACCGTATCAGACCACAACTCACCCGCACCAGTGTCAAATTCGTCAAACCTTACCAGAGTCAGCTTCGGATCTCGCTGAAACAAGACTTTCAACCGCTAGTTACGAAGCGATCACCGAGAAAGTTCAGTCGCACAATCGGCATTCCTTACGTAACGCGAACCATGCGGATTTTCGTCGCAAAAATCAATGCTCACCACTTGGTGAAATCTGGATCCGAACGCTCAAGGGGTTCAAACGGAGTCGCCGATACCACTGTCTGTCAACAGTAGACAAATGACCCGCCCATCTTCGGAGGGGCAAACGTATTAGTTGTCTGGATTGGATTGAATTGGGCCATGGAGGGCTCAACCAGAGGCTGATACCCGAGACCAGTGAACTGCGTGTTCGACCCGCCTTGAACCCACCCCACGACGCCTTCCAAATCCTGTGTTTGTCCAAAAGCTGGACAATTCCCTCACATGACACGATCGCGCTTGGAGTAGGTGAAGGAAAACTCGCCGTTCCCATCCTTAAGGAGAAGTCGGTCGATGAAATGGAATGTACTTTTTGGATCCCTCGTGATTGCCGCGAGCCTCTGTGCTCAGGGCTTCAGCGGTGGACTGCTCGACCGCATGCTCGGTGCCAGCGGTTGTTCTAGCAGTAGTTGTTGTGATTCGGGCTGTGACGCAGCTCCGGAATGCGGAGCACCCGCACCTTGCGGATGTGACGCGGCTCCTGCATGTGGAGCACCTGAGCCATGTGGCTGCGACGCACCGGCACCTTGTTGTGACGCGGCTCCTGCTTGTGGAGCACCGGAACCTTGCGGATGTGATGCAGCTCCAACTTGTGGCGCTCCCGCACCTTGCGGATGCGACTCCGGTTGCGGCGGCGGTGGACTGCTCGCCAAGCTCTTCGCGAAGAAGCATGGTGACTGCGGTTGCGACGCGGCTCCAGCTTGTGGCGCTCCTGAGCCTTGCGGTTGCGATGCAGCTCCAGCTTGTGGCGCACCTGAGCCTTGCGGTTGCGATGCAGCTGCTTGCTGCGATGCAGCTCCAGCTTGTGGAGCTCCTGAGCCTTGCGGATGTGACGCACCGGCAGCCGCTTGCTGCGATGCAGCTCCAGCTTGTGGTGCTCCTGAGCCTTGCGGATGTGACGCAGCTCCAACTTGTGGCGCTCCCGCACCTTGCGGATGCGACTCGGGTTGCGGCGGCGGCGGACTGCTCGCCAAGCTCTTCGGCGGCTGCAGCAAGTCGTCGTGCGGATGCGACGAGCCAGCATGTGGCGCACCTGCACCTTGCGGATGTGACGCAGCTCCAGCATGTGGAGCACCTGCTCCTTGCGGATGTGACGCAGCTCCAGCTTGTGGAGCACCTGCTCCCTGTGACGCTGGATGTGCTGCCGCTCCTTGCGGTTGTGCAGCAGCCCCAATGGCACCTGTAGCGGCTCCCGTCTACAACGCCCCAACGGCTGCTCCTGCTGAGCCTTCGGTTCCAGCTGCACCTGTTGTCGATCCTTCGGCTTCGAACCTTCGTCAGCCGAAAGTAATCAAAGCGAGCTACAAAGCTGCCTTTGGCCGCTGGAGCCGCTAACTGACTCTTCCTACCTGCCCACACCAGGTACGAAAGCTAGACGGCCTGTTCCACTCGGGACAGGCCGTCATTTTTTTTACGCGGTCAGGACGCGTAAACAGACTACAAGATCGATCTAGCTGTCTTCCTCGGAATCGTCATCGGAGTCATCACTTGCACGGGCGGCAAATGCGGCAGCGACGTCCGTAACGATTGAGTCCACTACATCAACAGGCTCCCCTGCCTCGATCGATCCGGCATTCAAATGGTTGACGATTCGCAGCACATCGCGTGCTGTTACCCAGCCGTCATTGTTGGTATCCAGATACATCGCTTCATCATCCAGCTCCTCAACGCTTGACGGTCCAAGCGTATTGAGATGACTGATGGCTATCAGGGCGTCGCGCGGTGAAACGAATCCGTCGTCGTTGATATCCAGGTCGTTGTCCGGATTCGTAAAAATTCGCTCGGGCGTCGTCAGCCCCGGAATCGTCGGCGGATCAAAGTTGCCCACCACCGGAATCGCAAACTGGTCACCGAATTGAGCGAAGATGTCATTCCCAAACGGCACGGGTCGGAACAGCACTTCGTTCGTCGTGTTGCGAACAGGATCGTTCGATGGCGTAATCCGATCCAGTACCGAACGTCCGCCCGAAACCAGCCAGTACCATTCGCCTGTTTCGCGTGGTGTCGCTCCGCCACGATCAGGAACCCAAAGACCAAGATCGTCAAAGCCATCCTGGTCCATGTCCGCGGCAATCGGTCGTTCGCGGACGCCAATGAATCCGAAGCGGAACGAGGTGTCGGCCACGCCGTCCCAGCCATTCTGCGTACCGTTCGCAAGGTCGACGGTGTACGTGTCGTCCGCCCATGTCGCAAGATCATCGAAGCCGTCGCGATCAAAGTCGCCCACCACCGGATAGCCCGTTAGTTCGCTCTCCAGCTCCAGATCGACCAGATAGTCGCCGTCCGTGTCGAAGTACCACGTATCGCCGGTGTAGAGGGCGACCTGATCACCCGCGGTATCCGGATCGAAGTTACCCGCGACAGGCAATCCATTGACGTCGGCCGGATCTTCGACATCGATATCGACCACCCCATCGTTATCCAGATCTACCAGCCAACGGTACGTTCCATCGACCCAGCCACCATAGCGACCATACGCGGCCAGTTTGTCGTAACCGTCCGCCACACCGTTTGGACCGGCAAAGTTACCTGCGAATATGTCATCGCTGGTGAAGCCGATCGCGTAGCTGATATCGCGGTTCACATAGTCGGTGTTGGTCGGATCCCACTGGAAGTTACCGTTGGTGTCGGTGTACACACTTCCGGCCGCCCAAACGCCAATTTCCGGACGGCTGTCGACCGTGAAGCGAGCAAGAAAATCACCGCCGTGGTTTCCGTCACCAGTCGGGAAGATTGGCGGAGTTGCCAACAGTCCTGCGTTACCTGCGAAAGGTCCATTCGCACCCGAGTCACCATCAAGCGGGTTGCCCGCCGCATCGGCGATCCGGTCGAATACCGTGAACGTGTAACGATCGTCCGGAAGCGTTACGCCAAAGTCCAGTCGTACGGCGGTTGTTGCCGTACCTGGTCCGTCGTCACTGGAGACAATCGTGACGTTCGTAATGGGAATGTTCCCGTTGGCATCGCCAATCAGTCGGTAGTTGCCTTCCTCCAGTGCCAGTTCTGAAAGAACCGCAGCGTAGGGCGTTCCGTCCGGTCGTTCTGGCCCGTCGATGAACGTGACCACCACACTGTCCACCAAATCATCCGGTCCACCCGCGGGCTTGGGATCGAACACACTGATGCCGGTCTCGTTCTGCGTGACGTTCAGAATTCGCGGTCCTGTCGTATCAATCACCAGATCGAGATCATCCAGCAGACACACAACCTGGTTGCCGGCCGGATCTTCGAAGGTGACGGAGATCTCATTGGTGCCGTCCTGGAACGTGACCCCGGACACCAATTCCCAGAAGCCCATTTGGAACGCATCATCCCCGTCCGTTGGCAGTACGACCGTCGATCCCGCGATCTCACCGTTCACTCGTAGTGTGACAAGATTGTTGGCCTCGGCGATACCGCCGATCACCGGATTGGCATCGCCGGTAATGTTGTCACCAAACGTGCTGTCGATGCCCCAGATTCCCGTGTCGCCACTGGTGAAGCCGGCGGTGCCCTTCGTGGCCGTGCGGTCAATCAGCACATCCAGCAGGAAGTCCTGACTGATGTTGCCAGCGCGGTCTTCGACTTCCAGTTTGAAGTTGTGCAAACCTTCCGGCAGCCCCGGTACACCAGTCAAAATTTGATTGAGAGAAACGAAACCGTCGACCGCCTGGTCTGCCAGGGCAATGTCCGCGGACGAATCGTAGACAAGGAACTCGGCTCCCGATTCGGGTCGTACGAACAATCGATACTTCAGATTTTCACCGCCCGGGAACAGGACTTCGTGGTTCTCGCTATTCGGATCTTCCGTCGTCGCGGAAAACGTCAGAATGTCGGCATTCGTAATGTTATCGTCATTGTGTCTGCCAGAATCGCTTGGCTCCAGCAGGTCCAGATGCGGCGTATTCGGCGCGATCGTATCCACCTCGACGGTCGTTGATGACGACGTACTGATGTTGCCGGCCCAGTCTTCGAACGTGGCATTGAATTCGTAGACACCGTCATCCAGTGGCTCGGATGTGATCTCCCAGATTCCCAATCCATCGCCCGGAGTTCCGTCCGACTCATCGCTACCAACCTCGGCCGTACCAACAAACTCGCCATTGGCAAACAGCCGCACCTGAGTACCCGGTGTACCAAGCCCTGAGAAAGCCGGTTGGTCCTTGTTCGTCACATTGTCGTCTTCCAGCATTCCAGTATCGCTGGATGACAACAGGTCAATCTGACCGGGATCCGGCAACGAGGAGTCGATTTCGAAGTCCAACACGACATCATGGCTAATGTTGCCGGCACGATCTTCAACCTCCAGTTTGACATTGTGTAAGCCGTCCGGTAACGGCCCAAACGTGCGTTGCAGGAATTCGAGACTGGTGAATGCGCCTTCCCGCATCTGCTCGTCGATCGCGCCATCGGTCACAGAATCGTAGATGAGAAACTCACTCAAACCTTCTGCTCGCAGGTACAGGCGATACTTGTAGTTGAACTGGCTGAGGTGATCGGCCTGCCCCGGATCTTCCGTGGTGAAGGCGAACGTCGGCGTATTGTCACCTGTGATGTTGTCGTGATTCGAATGCCCCGTATCGCTGATCGTAATCAGATCGAGATGTGGAGTGTTTGGCTCCAGGGTGTCGATTTCGATCTGGAAAGCCTCGGTCTGTTCAAAATTGCCAGCTTCATCTTCGAACTGGGCCACAATGTCGTAGATGCCATCGTCCAGAGACTCGGATGTAACTTCCCATGCACCACGGCCGTCTCCGGGCACAAGGTCCGTCAGATCGCTGCCTACAACTCCCGTCCCGACGAGGCGACCATTCGCAAAGAGACTGACGCGGTCCCCGACATCACCGGTTCCCGAGAAAGTAGGCGTATTCAAACGCGTTACGCCGTCCGAATCCGACATTCCGGAATCGCTGGATGCCAACAAATCAATCGTTGGTGGAACCAGCGAAGTGTCGATCGTAACGTTCAGCAGGAAGTCTTCGCTGATGTTCCCCGCGCGATCTTCGACTTCCAGTTTGAAGTTGTGTTCGCCTTCGGGCAACTCAGTCAGCGTTCGCTCGAGGAAGTTCAGATCGATCAGTCCGTCCTGAATGGCGTCGGCTGGAATCGTGCCGTCGGTAACCGAGTTGTAAATCAGCGCCTCAGCGGCACCCTCGGGGCGGACATAAAGTCGGAATTTGTAGTTCTCTTCGAAAAGATGAGCGTCCGGTGACTCGTCCGTTGTCGTCATCGTGAACGTCAGCGTCGAATCAGAAGTCACCTCATCTCGACCGCCAATTCCAGTATCGCTCGCCGACACCAAATCAAGGAACGGAGTGTTCGGCGCACGAGTGTCGACTTCAATCGTCAACTCGTCGGAACGCAGGAAGTTGCCCGCCAGGTCCTCGACATGCGCCAGCACCTCGTGGACACCATCGACAAGGCTATCGGAAATAATTTCCCAACGGCCCAGTCCATCACCCGGTACAAGGTCGGTCTCGTCACTACCCACAATACCGGTGCCGATAACCTGTCCGTCCGAAATCAGCGTCACCATGGCACCGACTTCGGCGATGCCCGTGAAAGTCGGACGGTCCTGATTGGTCACATTGTCTTCGCCGCTCATGCCACTGTCGCTGGACGCCGTCAAGTCGATACTGATCACTCCATTGGGTGCATCGAGGACCGTGTCCTGAGTAACGTTCAGCAGGAAATCATGAGAGATGTTGCCGGCGCGATCCTCCACCTCCAACTTGAGGTTGTGAACTCCATCGGGAACGGCCAGTTCCAACTCCCGACGTAGCGTCTCAAGACTGGTGAAGCCGTCCTCGTACGAAGACGCCGCGAACGCGTCACCGTCGGACGCCGAGTCATACAGCAGAGTTTCAATTCCGGAGTCGCGTCGCAGGAAGACGCGATACTTGTAGTTGAAGGGCGACAGGTGCGAATCCTGATTTGGATCCGTCGTTGTCATATTGAATATTGGATCAACGTCGTTGGTGACCTCGTCCGCCGACGACAATCCCGAATCGCTCGCCGGAATCAGGTCCAGGTACGGTGTATTCGGTTCAATCGTATCGACTTCAATCGTCAGCGACTCGGTCGATTCAATGTTGCCGGCCCAATCCTCGACATCGGCCGTGATGACATGGATGCCGTCGTCGAGCGGTTCCGAAGTGATTTCCCAGATGCCCAGTCCATCGCCAGGGTTGCCATCAGAATCATCGCTGTGAACTTCCGCTTCGCCTATGAGAACACCATTGGCCATCAATCGAACCGTGGACCCCACTTCCGAAACACCGGTAAACGCAGGCTGGTTGATGCCGGTCACATTGTCGTCGTCCATCATCCCTGTATCGCTGGAAGCGATCAGGTCGATATCGGGAGTTCCATCAAGTTGCGTATCGATCTGGACCGTCAGCAGGAAATCTTCACTGATGTTTCCCGCACGATCTTCGACTTCCAGTTTGAAGTTATGGATGCCATCGGGCAGTGCACCAAGCGTCGTTTGCAACTGCTCGAGATCAGTGAAGCCTTCGAAAATGTTCGCCGCGTCAATTTCCGTATCGACGACCGAATTGTAGACAAGCCTTTCCGCACCACCCTCAGGTCGCAGGAAGATCCGGTACTTGTAATTGAATTCGCTCGCGCGACCGCCGGGTAGTCCCGGATCCTCAGTCGTCATGTTGAATTCAAGTTCGTTCAACCCCGTGATGTTGTCGTAGTTCGCATGCCCGTTGTCGTTCAGCAGATCGAGATAGGGCGTGTTGGGCTGTGTGGTATCAATCTCCACGGAAAGCGATTCCGTTCGCAGGAAATTCCCCGCCGCGTCCTCAACGTGCGCCAGCAATTCGTAGGTGCCGTCATCAAGTGGTTCGACGGTGACTTCCCATGCGCCAAGCCCATTGTCGGGTACGAAATCAGTCTCGTCACTGCCTACAACCCCAACACCAACAGGCCTTCCATTTGCGAAGATCGTCACCGTAGCGCCCACTTCCGCAATACCGGCGAAGGCTGGCTGGTTGATCGAAGTCACATTATCGCGATCACTCATGCCCGTATCGCTGGATGCCAGCAAGTCGATCGTGACGCCGTTATCCGGAGCATCCAGTTGCGTATCGATCAACACGTTCAGCAGGAAGTCTTCGCTGATGTTGCCTGCGCGGTCTTCTACTTCCAACTTGAAGTTGTGGACTCCGTCCGGAAGTGCGTCCAGAGTCGTCTGTATTTGAGACAGGCTGGTGAAGCCTCCCTGCAACTCGGATGCATCAATGTCTGGATCCAGAACCGAGTTGTACAGCAGAACCTCTTCACCGCCCTCCGGTCGAAGATAGACGCGATACTTGTAGTTGAATTCACTGGCTCGACCACCGGGGAGTTCCGGATCGGTCGTAGTCATGTTGAAAGTTAGTGAAGACTCGCCAGTAATCTCGTCGTGGTCCGAAGAGCCCGTGTCGTTGATCAGATCCAGGAACGGCGTGTTGGGTTGCGTCGTATCAATTTCGACAGTGAGCGATTCGGACCGATCAAAGTTCCCTGCGAGGTCCTCGATGTGCGCCACAAATTCATAGCTGCCATCATCCAGTGCATCGACGCGAACTTCCCATACGCCCAGGCCGTCACCATTGACGAAATCAGTTTCGTCGCTGCCGACGACTCCCGTTCCAACCACCTGCCCATTGGCAAAAATGGTGACCGTGGCACCAACTTCGGCGACGCCCGTGAACGTCGGACGATCAATGCGTGTGACGTCATCACGATCACTCATGCCCGTATCGGTGGCACCCAACAGATCGAGAGATACTCCGCCGGACGGCAATAGCTGCGTGTCAATCGTCACACCCAACAGGAAGTCTTCGCTGATATTTCCAGCTCGGTCTTCAACTTCCAGCTTGAAGTCGTGAACCCCGTCAGGAACTCCAAGATCAATTTCCCGCCGCAGATTCTCAAGGCTGGTGAAGCCTTCCTGGTACGCCGAACTGGGGAAGCCGTCATCCGATGCCGAATCGTAAACGAGCCGCTCCACCCCCGAGTCCAATCGAACAAACAAACGGAATTTGTAGTTGAACGGGTTTAGGTGGTCATCCTGATTTGGATCCAACGTTGCCATGTGGAATGTAGGCAACAAGTTAGCAGTTACGTTGTCCTGGTTGCTCAGACCGGTGTCGTCTGCGGGCAAGAGATCCAGGTACGGCGTGTTGGGAGCGAAAGTATCAACTTCGATCGTGACGGTTTGCGAACTGGCAAGGTTGCCAAATTCGTCCTCGACGACAGCGAGCACTTCGTAGATTCCGTCGTCAAGGTCCCCTGCAGTCACCTGCCACAACCCAACGCCGTCACCTTCTCTACCGTCTGTCAGATCACCGCCCACTCGACCGGTCCCAACCAGTTCGCCGTTGGCAAACAGTTGCACAGAACCATTTGCTTCGCCCAGTCCCGCAAATACCGGGGCACTGATGCGAGTCACGCCGTCCTCGGAATCCATTCCCGTATCACTGGACGAAACCAACTCGATCGTCGTGGGAATGTCGGTGTCGCCAGGCCCCACGATGACCTCGAGGATCGTGTCGTGGCTGATGTTGCCCGCGCGATCTTCCACTTCAAGCTTGAAGTTGTAGACGCCTTCGGTCAGATTTTCGACCGTCGTTTGTAGCGCCTCAAGGCTGGTGAAACCAAGGTCAGTATCCAGCGTATCGTCGGTCGAGGAATCGTAGACGAGCGTTTCTGGCTGATCAGCTGTTCGCATGAACAGACGGAATTTGTAGTTATCCTGGTCAATGTGGTCCGCCTGCCGCGGATCGGTGGTCGTCATGTTGAACAGCAAATCACCGATGCTGGTGACATTGTCTGTCCCCGAAATCCCGTTGTCGCTGGAAATATCGAGATCAAGGTAAGGCGTGTTGGGAGCCTCGGTATCGACTTCGACCTGCACCGTGTTCGTCTGCAGTGCATTTCCAGCCCAGTCTTCGACTCGAGCCTGAATGTCATAAACTCCGTCGGCCAGCGGGATGCTGGTGACGGTCCATTCACCCAACGAGTCGTCCGGTGAAATATCGTCCCGACCAACGGTGGCCGTGCCGATGACGAAGCCGTCGGCAAAGAGCGTTACTTCGGCGCCCACTTCTGCCAGCCCGGAGAACGACGGCTGATTGACGTTGGTAACCCGGTCCGTGTCGGACATCCCCGAATCACTGGCACTCAGCATTTCGAAGTTCTGGTCGCCTTCCAGCACCGTGTCGATTTGAACATTCAGTAGCGTATCTTCACTGATGTTGCCGGCACGATCTTCAACTTCCAGCTTGAAATTGTGCACGCCATCGGGAAGCCCACGAGATATCTGACGTGTCATGCTCTCAAGACTGGTAAACATGCCATCAGTCGCGGAATCGGGAATCTGCGAGTCACCTACCGATTCGTAAACCAACTCTTCGGCACCCGATTCCAACCTGACGAACAGTCGATACTTGTAGTTCATCGAGTTCGTGTGAGTCGATTGCCCCGGGTCCTGCGTCGCAAAATGGAATTGCGGCGTCGAGACGTTCGTAATGTTGTCGTAATTCGCGTGTCCCGAGTCGTCATCAGGAATCAGATCCAGCGACGGAGTATTGGGTTGCAGCGAATCGATTTCAATCGTCAGCGGCTCGCTGCTGGCTTCGCCGCTGTCCGTTACCACGGTGGCTGTGATAACGTGAACACCGTCGTCCAGCGAACCGGATGTGATCTGCCATGCACCAATGCCGTCGTCCGGTTCACCGAAAGTCGCGTCCGCTCCCACGATTCCGTTACCGATCAGTTGATCGCCGGCGTAGAGATTGACGACGGCTCCGACCTCACCGCTGCCATTGAAAGTTGGACGACTGAAACGCGTAACGTTGTCGGCATCGTCCATTCCGGTATCACTCTCCGGAACAAGATCCAGCGTGAGCGGCGCCGGCAGTGAAGTATCAATGTCGATGTCCAGGAGGAAGTCGTGGCTAATGTTTCCAGCGCGATCTTCGACTTCCAGCTTGAAGTTGTGTGTTCCATCAGGCAACTCATCCAGTGTCGTTGACAGGAACTCAAGATTGGTGAAACCGCCCTGAATGTTTTCGGCAGGAATCGTGTCGTCATCCACGGAGTTGTAGACGAGAACTTCTCCGCCACCTTCCGGTCGGACATAGATGCGATACTTGAAGTTGTATTCGTCGAGGTGACCGATCGCTGTATCGTCGGTCGTCGTCATCGTGAACGACAAGGTATTGTCACCGGTCACGTTGTCCGAATTACTCAGGCCCGTGTCACTGCCATCAATGAGGTCCAGATAGGGAGTATTCGGCGCGGTCTTGTCGATTTCCACACGCGTGACCAGGGGACTCTCACCTGAATTGCCGGCAAGATCCGTCGACTGCGTGGTCATGTCATAAATGCCGTCGGTCAACGGTTCGACGGTAATCTCCCATCGCCCGTCAGATCCGGCGACGGTCTCACCGACGAGTAGCCCATTGGCGAACACCCGGACCTTCTCATTGGGACCCGCGACGCCAACAAATGCCGGCTGCATGATGTTCGTCACGTTGTCGCGCCGGCTCATCCCGCTATCGCTGCTGGGCAACAACTGGGGCGACGTTACTTTGCCTGGATCGGTATCAAGCTGAATCTGAATCGGAGCCGACTCGAGTGATGGCGCGACAACCGGGTCCGCCACAACTTCACCGTCGTCATCAACGTCCTGCCGGACATCGAAAATATGCACGCTGGCCGATACGACCAAATTACCATCGGGCAACGCTCCGGAATCGAAACTGAACAGGTCATCGCCAAGCGGAGTCGCGTAGCCACTTTCCAGCAATCCGGCTTCCGCATCGCGAACCGTAACGAAGACAGCGGCACCTGGAGTATCCCCGGCCGTTGCCTCTTCTGCGGTCAGCACAACCAGACCTTGCTCGATGATAGCTCCCATGTCCGCCTGAATCGTGAACGATGGATCCAGATCGGCCGTGATACCGTCGTCATTCATCATGCCCGAATCGCTGGCAGCATCGAGCTGCACGCTTTGTGGAGCCGGGACAGCGAAATTCTCGACTTCCAACGAGTAGGAATTGATCGCACCGTCGGCACCCACCACGCTTACCACGTAGGACTCCTGAGCCACGACAGGAATGCGAATGCGTTCACCGTCGGTCGTCCCCGCTCCAACCGCGATCACGTTTCCGCGACTGTCCATCACGGACATGTCCAGGTCGCCCTGCTCGTTGTCAAACAAGGAATTGATCAGCAGGATGCCCGTCTGGGATGCCGTCACCCGGAAGAAATCAGGGTTGGACTGTCCTTCGCCGAGATCATGAATGGTCAGATCGCGCAGCGTCACTGCCGGTTCTGAACCGAGTACCGAAGACGTCGCAAAGCTGTCATTGGACTCGAGCGCATCCGGTCGCAAGTAATCGGTCGAGCCCGTCTGTGTTCGTTCAACACTGTCGAAACTGATGGCGGCTGAATCACCAATCACGAACAGGCCCGCATCCAGGTCGCTCGATTCATTCTGAAAATCGATCGTCTGACCGGCGGTCAGGATGTCGAGCTTGTCGCCAACACCAGCGCCGCCCTCAGGAATGTTTCCGTCGAAGAATATTCCGCCGGGAGGTACCGGATCTCCCGCGCTGTTTTCGAAGTCAACGACCAACGTGTCATTGCCGGCCATTCCGTCGAACTGGATTCCACCGACGAGGGATTCGCGAAGGCCCGCGTACTCGCGTTGACCGTTCACCCAGACCTCAAGAAACTCTTCGTTGCCGGGCATCGTACGAACGAGAAACGTATCGTCCGTATCCAGTCCCGCGACGTGCAGCGTTCCGTAAATCGGGAAGACGTCGAAGTAAACCTGGTTCGCCGACGGAATGCCAATGACCCGCTCGTTTCCGTTCCATACGACGTAGCCTGTTCCGCCAAACAACTCGATGTCAAAGTAGCTACCCAGCGAATACGTCTCGTCGCCGTCATCTTCCGTGCGGCCATCGAGATCGCGATCCGCACCGGGGAAAACAACTCCTGTGTTGGGCGTCACCGGGTCAATCGGGTTGTTGACGTCGGTTACGACAAATGAGTCCGCGAAGGTGGAGCCACCATCGGTGCTGTAGGTCGCATAGACATCCAGACGGAAATCTTCGCTGCCCTGCAATGTTTCGCGGCGCGAGTCGTACCAGGCGATGACCAGGTTTCCGAATTCATCGATCTCCGCCTGAGGCATGACTTGCAGGGAATTGCGAAGATCAATTGTCCTTGAATCCCACGTCGCACCGAAATCCGTGGAACGCGCGAATACAATGTTGCCTTCGTCGCCAACCCCATGAAGATTGTCCGGATCGTCGGACGCGATCACGTAAATGTGACCTTCACGAGCGGGGTCCGCGAGCACCGTCGGTTGTCGCGAACCCTGATTCCAGAATCGCGCCCGATCGATCGTGCCACTTACCGTCTGAACGTTGAGGCTAACGTCCGCTTGCCCGGGCAAGAACGCCTGCTCGCGGGAAATGAAACTCAAACCGCCATCAATCGATCGACGGACAATGACTTGTCCTGACTTACCATCAGCGTTGGATTGACTGTCCGCGCCTTCGACCGGCGTCGAAAGTTGCTGATAGTGGTACGCCACGTAGACATCGCCGTTCGGTGCCACCGTCACACCTGCCGGCGCAACCGGCGCGAAAGTGCCGCCCGTGGTGTCGTTTACGTCGGAAACAGCAACCGGTGAGGACCAATTGACTCCGTCAACCGAACGCGAAAGGAGCACGCGATTGGTGGCCTCATCCGTGAACGAAACGTACAGATAGCCCGAGTAAGGACTGTCGCTGGCGTGATTGTTGTCCGAGGCAATCACCGGACGCGTCGCAAGGCCACCATCCGAAGTGGGTACCGTGGAAATACCCATCGCTCCGTTCTGGAACGTCACACCAATTGAGCGGGTTCCCGAAGGCTCGTCCTGCAACGCAACCCATTTTAGCTCGCCTTCCCTGGTGTAGGTGAGATCGGCGCTCCCCGCAGCTTCAGCACCGTCACCCAGCAACGACTGAATGTCAAAAGCTGGGCCAAACGTTGTACCGGCATTGGTAGACTGCACAAAAAATGACTCGTTGGCAACGGACAATTGCCCGGGATCAACGGTACTGAGAGCAATCGACGGCTGCGTGAACGGCGCCGATAAACCAACCACCTGGTCCGCTCGGTTAGGCTGATCACCACCGAGAGGAGCTGGGACAAAATCGACCGTCAGCAACATGCGTTCTTCGAGATTCTCGAATTGCTTGCTCGATTCGGCCGACCTCCTGGTTTGTGATGATCTGTCTCGTAATGTCTGTCGTCGTTTAAGCTTTCGCGTCTTCGTCACTCGTTGTGCTCCTCAATGTCCATCCCAGCGCAAGCCCGGTCCATGACAATCTCGATAGTCCACGCAATATGTGCCCATCGTGACAAATAGAACGAGTTGTCAATTTAGATAGGGTCAATTTAATCCTGCAAATGTCGACAATCAACAGTAAGACTGACGGTAAGCCGCATCCTTTCGTCCCTTTGGAAATTCCAGAAGGCACCAATTGTGTGCGCACTTTCCAGGACGAACATGATGCACGCGCGGAGAATGTCCCGGTGGGTCGTAAGAATGCATGTCGAAACCAAGCCTCAACTGCGCAGCAAACATTTTCTGAAAACCACCAGCCCCTCCTGCCGGCCATCACGAATACACTCCACAGGGGTGCGGTCTCCATCGGACATCCGAACCGAAGCGGCGAAAGTAAGCGTACTTATGTCGTGGATCTGAATTTGAAATAACGTGCTCGGCGACGAATCGCACGCCAATCCGGCCTGGTGAAGACACAGTGAAGCGAAACCACATCAATCTCAGGAATCGAAATGCCTGACCTCATTGCTCAGGGAGCCCGACGGGAACACCGTTGGAAGCGGCGCGTACCACAAGGTCAGGTTGTCGCAATCGGTCGCGACTCCGATCCCTGGTCGGTGCGATGGGACGACCATGTGTCGAGGCAACACGTGAAGATTCGCTGGGACAAGGACGCCCTCCATGTCGAGGCATTACCGCGAACGAAGAATCCGGTCTACTTTCAGGGTGTCGAAGTAAAGTCATTCCGGCTGAAGCCTGGCGAGCACTTTGTCATTGGGAAAACGACGTTCACGGTCACCGACGAGTCCGTCGATCTCTCCAACCACGGCCGACCGCCGGCCACGGAACAGACGTTTTCTCAAGAGTACCTGCGTCACCTGCCATTCCGCGATCCGGGGAACCGGCTGGCCGTCATCAGCCAACTACCGGAGGAATTTGCGGCAGTTGTCGACCGCAGGGAACTTCTGGAACGCGTTCTGCGGGTCATTTTCAGGGGAATTCCGGAAGCGGGCGCTGCGGCGATCTGCACGATCGACCCCGCCACCGAAAAAGTGACGTTCGAGCATTGGGACCAGACCGACGCCAAAGCGGTTAAGGCCAGCCGAGGTTTGATTGCCAAATCCATTCAAACCCAGCAATCCGTCGTCCACACATGGGATGAGCCGTTAGATAGCAGCGAGTTTACGGCGGTCGAAAATCTGGCGTGGGCCTTTTGCGTTCCGTTCTCCATCGGAACGGGCGAGTCGTTTGCGATCTATGTCGCCGGCGACGATCAGCCATCCGACAGGGCGCAGAAGGATGCATCCGAGTTGGGGGAACGCATGAAGTTCGCCGAAATTGTGTCTTCGACCGTGGGCAGCATTTGCGAAGCCGGTGAGCTGCGAAAACGTCAGTCGGCACTGGGCCAGTTCTTCTCCGACCCCGTTATCAAGGCACTCGAGTTTGGCAATGTCGATGATGCTCTGGCACCTCGTGAAGTCGACGTAACGGTGCTGTTCTGCGATCTACGTGGCTTCTCCCGAACGACCGAACAGTTTGCGGACGACCTACGAGGTTTGTTGCAACGCGTGAGCGATGCACTGGGCGTGCTGACGAAATGGATCCTGCACGAGGGCGGAGTGATTGGTGACTTCCACGGCGACGCGGCGATGGGGTTCTGGGGTTGGCCGCTCGCCCAGGATGATGCGGCGGTCCGCGCCGCCAACGCGGCGTTGGCGATCAATTCGGAATTTCGCAAAGTGGCTGCCGACAATTCGCACTCGCTCAATTCATTTCGCATCGGAGTCGGTATCGCGTCAGGCCGCGTGGTCGCAGGCAAGATCGGCACCGTCGACCAGGTCAAAGTCACCGCGTTCGGCCCAGCAGTCAATCTCGCGTCCCGACTGGAGGGCATGACAAAGTGGCTCAATTCATCCATTCTTGTCGACGCCGAAACGGCCGACCGCCTGCGCGGATGCTCGGACGAGATTCGCCTGCGTCGGCTCGCCGTTGTCCAACCGTACGGCATGCAATCGTCGATTGCGATTCACGAGCTGTTGCCGTCCGTAGAACAGTATCCATTGCTCACGGATGAACACATTGGATACTACGAAAAGGCGCTCACAGCCTTCCTTGACGGTGACTGGAAAACGGCGTGGGAAGAACTCCATCGCGTGCCCGCCGCGGATCCGTCCAAGGACTTTCTCACGACGTTTATCGCATCGCGAAACCGAATGGCTCCGCCCGACTGGGACGGCGTAATTCGACTGGATGCCAAGTAAGCCGCAGCGAGCAAACGGGCCGGGAACAACCGATCCGGGACCTCGGGCCGAAACACCGAACCAAAGCATCGAAAAGAGCTTCGCCGCTCGAAGAAAAATGACAGTCGGACGTGACCGTCACCACGCCATGGTCAGCTAGGTTTTCAGCAGTTCGACGAGATGCGCTTCCACACTCTGCGCCAGCATCATGGGGTTGTAGCCGCCTTCCAGCATGCTCACAATTCGCCCCTGGCAGTAGTTCTCGGCACAGTCCATCACAATCCGCGTCAGTTCGGCAAAGTCTTCGACCTCCAGACCGAGCGAACCAATTGGGTCACTGCGATGGGCATCGAATCCCGCACTGACCAGAATCAGATCCGGCCGAATCCTTGCCGCGATATCGTCCAGCCCGCGGCGGAAAGAATCTATGAAGTCTTCACGTGAGATCCCGAATTCAAGTTCGACATTCAGCGTACTTCCCAGTCCAGCGTTGCGTCCCGTTTCGCTGGTCTTTCCCGTGCCCGGATAGAAGGGGGCACGATGAATCGAGAAGTAACCGATGTTCTCCGTCTCGTAGAACATCTCCTGGGTGCCATTTCCGTGGTGCACATCCCAGTCAATCACCAGCACACGATCGACGCCAAGTGCATCCGTCGCGTGCCGCGCGCCGACGGCGATGTGGTTGTAAAGACAGAACCCCATGGCGTTGACCGGTCGAGCGTGATGCCCGGGCGGACGAACCAGACTGAGAGCATTTGCCTGTCGTCCGGCGACCACTTCTTCGACACAGTGGCAAATGGCGCCGGAGGCATGCATCGCAACGTGGTGACTCAGCGGCGAAAGAATCGTGTCCGCCTCGATGGGGCCGCCACCCAGTTCGGATGATTCGCGAATCACGTTGATGTAGGAAGTCGGGTGAACGCGAGCGACCTGTTCTTCCGATGCCGCCGACCACGTCGCCTTCGTACACTGCTCATCGAGACCGATGTCGGTCAGGTGACGCCAGGTGGTCTGCAACCGCTCGACACTTTCCGGATGACTGCCCGTATCATGTTCGAGGAACAGACTGTCATAGCAAAGCAGTGTCATGGGGGATAAACCTGGTGTGTACCTGTCGGGAGCCAATGTTGGTCGAAATGTCTGACGTCGGGTGATAGCAGAAGAAACTGCTACTACCGGGATCCACCCCGTTTTTTCTTTTCAAAGAGCTGCTTCAGATCTCCGAACGTCCGCATTGGCTCTTTGCCTTCTTCCATTTCCTTCGTAATGGGCACGACCGGTTTGGGCTTGGCCTTGGGTTTGGGTTTGAACTCCTTTGGCTTTTGCCCCTTGCCGCGCGAGAATCGACGATTCTTACCGCGTTCCTTGTTGTCGGGTTTCGAACGCCGCGAACGTTCCTTGTTGCCCCGCTCGCCAGACGAAGGTTTTGGCGTCTTGGGCTTTTCCGTTCCCGGTTCAATCGCTGTCAGCGAGACGCGCCGACGTTTCTGGTCGACTTCGACAACCCAAACACGAAGGATGTCACCAACACTGACAATGTCGTGTGGATCTGAAATAAATCGGTCGGCAAGCCTGCTGACGTGAATCAATCCGCTGTCGACCAACCCAATATCAACAAATGCCCCAAAATCAACTACGTTCAAAACCGTCCCAGAGAGCTCCAGCCCTGGCTTGAGATCTTCCAGCTTCAGGATTCCGGTACGGAAAATCGGCGGTGGCAGGTCTTCACGTGGGTCCCGACCCGGCCGAGCCAACGCGTTCAGAATGTCCTGCAGTGACAGCTTGCCAACACCCAGCGAAGGTGCCAGCTGGCCAACATCAACGGTCGCAATCTTCTCCGTCAATTCCCGGAACCGTTCGGCTCGTTCGGACTTCTCCGTTGCTGGCGTGGTGTCGCTCGCATTGGCTTCCGTTGCGTCAGCGGAAGTGCCGTCGGCCTCCGCCACCTCTGCCGGTGCAGCCTCAACCTTAGCGACCGGACTTACCTTGTCCGTCGATTCTGCCGCCGCAGCGTCGCCGGAGGCGGACTCCGGTTCAGCAGGAGCATCAGCAACGGCCTCAGCGGGAGCATCGACCACTGTCTCAGCAGGCGCATCAGCCGAAGCTTCAACGGGCACGTCGACAACTGCCTCAGTAGGTGCATCGGTCGGAACGGCTTCCGAGGTCGCTGACTCATCAGTCGTGGATTCAGTGGTAGCTGCTTTCGCCGCATCGTCAGCCGCTGAATCACTTTCTGTCGGCAATTCAACACCTGCCCCAAATTCCGGTACCTCAGCACTGGTATCTTCGGGTTTCGCGCAGGTCGTCTGACGAAGGTCCTCGACATTGAAACCAATCGCTTCCAGCACTTTCATTGCCGCGGGGTAGCTTTCCGGATGGATCCAGGTGCCATCGAGCGGATTGTCGCCATCGACAATCTTGAGAAAACCGGCAGCCTGAACGTAGCTGGCCTCGCCCACACCAGAGACTTCCTTGATCTGCTCGCGATTGCGAAACGGCCCGTTTGCCTGACGGTGTTCGTAGATTTTGCGGGCTTTCAACGCATTGAGCCCCGAAACGCGGCGTAGCAAAGCGGGACTGGCCGAGTTGACGTTCACGCCCACGAAGTTCACACATGACTCGACCACATCATCCAGCGACTCGCGGAGATGCTTGGCCTTCACATCGTGCTGATAGAGCCCGACGCCAATGCTGGCCGGATCGATCTTCACCAATTCGGAAAGCGGATCGAGCGATCGTCGCCCGATGGATACGGCACTGCGAACGGTTGCGTCCACGTTCGGCAGTTCTTCACGTCCCAATTCGCTGGTGGAATAGACGCTGGTGCCGGCCTCATTCACAATCAGATAACCAATGTCCTGGTCCTTCAGTTCATTGCTGAGAACTTCGGCGACCAACGTTTCGGTCTCACGACACGCAGCCCCATTGCCAACGGCGATGACGGTTGCCTTGTGTTCCTGAACAAACTGAGCCAACCCTGCGCGGCCGTTCTGCTTTTGCTGTTCCTTGCCCAACAAGTTGATGAACGTGTGGCCCAGCATCTGCCCGAATTCGTCAACGGCAACCAGTTTGCAACCACTGCGAAATCCGGGATCGATTGCGACCACGCGGTGCTGGCGGAGTGGCGGCTGCAGCAACAGCTTGCGCAAATTTCGTGCGAAAACCGTAACGGCATGTTCTTCTGCGCGATCCGTAAGCTGACGCCGAACCTCGCGTTCGATACTGGGTTGCAAGAGTCGCCCCATCGCATCCTGCAGACACACTCGCAGGAAGTCCGCCATCGGATGCTCCGCCGGGATTGCCGTCGAGGCAGCCTCGGCCTGAATTCGATCCCAGTCGGAACACTCAATTTTGACGCGTAAGACCTTCGTTCGCTCGCCCCGGTTGATGGCGAGAATACGGTGGTGCGGAATGCGACCAATCGGATCACTGAAATCAAAATAGTCCTTGAATGACTGCACCAACCGATCACGACGACGGCGTCTCGTTTCGCGCCGTTGATCACGACGAGCGATGGCATCCAGAGTCTTCTTGCTCTTGGCAACCGATTGCTTCGGTACCTTGGCCTCTTTTACAGGAGTGGCTTCTTTTACAGGAGTGGCTTCTGTACCAGAAGTGGCTTCCGCGACGGCCTCTTCGGGAGCATCGTTGGACGCATTCGCATCCGTCGAGCCAGCCTCATTGGCTCCGGATTCGGAGGCGCCAGCTTCTGCCGACGGCGAAGCTGTGGAAGAAGCTTCTGTTGATACGGACGCTTCCGCGGTTTCGCTGTCCGCGGCGCCTTCGGTTTTGGTTTCGGCGGCCGTCGATTCCTGAGCAGCAGCGGTGTCCGAACCAGCGGTGTCCGAGGCAGACTCTTCACCGGCTTTTACTTCGCCCGAATCAGTGGTTGCCGCCGGCGCGCTGCCTTCTACTACTTTGACTTCAGGTTTTGCATCTGACGTCTTGGCGTCGTCGCCTTCCGCAACGGGCGCCGGCTTGGGCTCGCTGGGTGCAGCTGCATCACCATCTGAATTGCCTTCAGGTGCCTTCGCGTCGGCGTCCGGCTGCTCGACGGGTTCGTCAATCTTCTTGCTGACCAGCTTGCCTTGCTTTGACAGATGTTTCCGCAACTTGCTGCGCAACTGTCGATGATTGCCAAAGTGTTCCGCGAGCAGATGCTTCAGGCCTTCCATGACAGCATCGACATTGGGCAACGACTTCGACTCGTCAACATAGCCGGCCGCGAGCTCTTCTACAGAAGGGCTATCTGACTTTGCTTCCAGCACGGCCGTCGCGAGCGGCTCGAGGCCACGTGATCGAGCGAGCGATGCCAGCGACTGCTTCTTTGGCTTGTAGGGAAGATAGACATCCTCCAACTCGCTGATCGTTTTCGTGCCCGCGATTTGCGAGGACAACTTTGAGTTGAGCTTACCGCGAGACTCAATCGATTTAAGGATTGTCTCTTTGCGCTCTGCCAGCAGCTTTGCACGCTTCAGCTCGCCTTCGATCATGCGAACCTGTTGTTCGTCCAGACCACCAGTTTGGTCTTTTCGAAAACGCGTGATAAAGGGAACGGTGTTCCCTTCTTCCAATAGCTCCGCTGTATTCTGGACCCCCGGCAGAGGAAGCTTCAAGTGCCGGGCCATCATCTCCAGGTCGATCAATGGAATGGTTTCCATGCTTTTCTTGGCGCTCACAGTCCAATCGAAATCGGGACAATGCGGCGCAATCTAGTTTGCTAAACGGCAGGATGTCAAGCAAGATGAACGACACCGGCCTGGTAAGTTGACCGAGCCCCGTGGCTCGGCCATGAATTATGTCTTCTGTGAGTTGCTGCCTTAGTTGAGCGGACGCACAAGAATGTCCTTGAAGTAAGCCGTGCTTCCCGGGTCATGAGCCTGAATTGCAAAGGTTCCCGACTTCAGGATTCGGCCCTTCATGTCTTTCGAACGCTCTGGATTCTCGGGCTGAGTGTAGTCCACGAGTTGCTTGCCATTGATCTTGATCGTCACATGCTTGCCGTAAACACGAATGTAGTAGTCAAACCATTCGCCATCTTTGGCACCGGTTGTCTTGAGCGTTTCGGCATCAACATTGTTTACGGCGTATAGACTGCCCGTCTTCTTGGGGTCGCCATGAGTCGTATTTACCTGAGCCTCATAGCCAACGCTCGGCCAGCCGTCTTCCTGGTACTTCGTATGGAAGTAGATGCCAGCATTCGCTTTGGGCATCGTCTTTACTTTCGCCTTGAATTCGAAGTCCTGAAAGTTGGCGTCGGCCACCGTGCCAACGTAGAACAGATGCGAGCGTTCGCCTTGCACCTTGATCGCGCCATCTTCGATCGAAAAGGCCGTCGGGTTCTCTGGATTCGACTGCCAGCCCATCAGAGTGCGGCCGTCAAATAGTGAGTGCCATTCGTGGTGATCTGCTACCGCCGGCGCGACAGCAACCAAAACGGAAACCAGTGACATCAAGGAGAGAAACTTCATTGGTGGAAACCCTTTCAACAATCAGAAATCGACCGAACACCGGCATCACCGCACTGAGACCGGTCCATCAGTGTAGCCATATTAAATGACCACTAAAACCAGCAATGCTACCGCAGAACACGGGATTGATACTTTTATTTAATGCTCATGCCAACGGCAACCGATACGAGATTCGTCGGAATGGAAGAGAGCCCGGAAACCGGTTCTCGCCATCCAGACGCAACCTGAGCAAGCAAAATGGATGAATTGATGCCAGAAAGACACCAACTTCGAGTCTACTACGGTCCAGAAGATTCACGGAGCGTTCCACTGAAGGAAGCTCCCAACGTCCGTGGAAACGTGGAAATCGAGCTCGTCGAACTTCTGGATACTCTGGGTGATGCAGCCAGAAAACAACGCACCTGGTTGAACGACTTTCAACACGAAAAGGTGAGCATTTCGACGGACCTGTATGAAATCATCTCCGCCTACCGACAGCTAAGGCGGTCCGCCTAGAACAATTCTCGCAACACGCGCCGCCGACCAGGGACGCTTGTATTGCAGGCTCGATCACAATCGTAGTGCCGTTTTGAAACGGGTGCGGGGAGCATTCGTCAGGATTCACGAAGCCAGCAGCGCAACCACGCACTGCTTTCTTTATCTGAACCCAAACAAACATGTCCAAACCCAACCACCCCAACCGCCACGTCAGTGACCTCATTGAGCGGATCAAGGAATCGGCGGACAAGCTCGAGTCGCAGGGCTCCACTCGTGGGGATCTGAAAATCATCAGTCGGGCCATGCGCGAACTCGCGTACGCCTTCAAAGTCTTCACTCCCTACCGCAAGTACCGCAAAGTCACGGTCTTTGGATCGGCTCGGACCAAGCCTGACCAACCGGCCTACCAGATGGCCGTTGAATTTGGACGCGAGATGGCCGCCAACGACTGGTTGGTCATTACGGGCGCCGCCGCCGGCATCATGGAAGCCGGTCATGTGGGTGCCGGTCGCGAACATTCGATGGGACTGAACATTCTGCTGCCGTTCGAACAGGACGCAAACCCAATCATTGCAGGTGACGAAAAGCTGGTGCACATGAAGTACTTCTTCACGCGCAAGCTGATGTTCGTCAAGGAATGCGATGCGGTCGTTTGCCTACCCGGTGGATTTGGCACACTCGACGAAGCCATGGAAGTCCTGACGCTCAACCAGACGGGAAAACACGATCCGGTGCCCGTTGTGTTCCTTGATGCTCCAGGCGGTACTTACTGGAAAACGTTCGACCAGTTCCTGCGCAGTGAACTGCTCGATGGTGGCATGATCTCACCAGATGACACGGCGCTCTACAAAGTCACCGACAACTGTGCCGACGCCGTCCACGATTGCGTGCAGTTCTATCGTGTCTATCACAGTATGCGGTACGTCAACGACAAACTGGTTCTGCGCCTGAAGAAACCGCTCACCGAGCCCGCCGTCCAACACATTGCAGCCAACTTTTCCGCGATCCTGGTGGATGGCACATTCGAGCAGACCAGCGCACTACCGGCGGAAAAGAACGAGCCGGATCTCGCCGAGATGAAGCGACTCGTCTTTCACTTCGACCGACGCAATCTCGCCCAACTACGTCTGTTGATTGACTACATCAACACGCAGTAGCCGACTCTCGCGCAACTGCAACTGCCAACTAGCGTCGACTCAGTTCGTGCACCATTTCCACGACGGCTTGCGCATTCTCAACAGGCGTCTGCTGCAGCACGCCGTGTCCCAGATTGAAGATGTGACCGGGCCGACCAGCGGCCTGCTTCAGTACATCTTCGACGCGTGACTGCAACGTCTCGCGATCTGCCAGTAGACTCAGGGGGTCAAGGTTACCCTGCACTGCCTTGTCATAGCCCACCGTTTTCCACGCGTCATCCAGACGCACTCGCCAGTCGATACCCACTACCGGCGCACCACCTTCGGCCAACAGGGGCAGCAATGCCGGATTGCCCGTGGCGAAGTTGATCACGGGCGTACCCGGGTCCAGCCCCGAAATGATCTGCTGCACATAAGGCAGCGCGTACTTGCGATAGTCATCCGGACTCAGGCAACCCGCCCATGAGTCGAATAGCTGAACGGCCTGCGCTCCGCTGCGGATTTGAGCATTCAAGTAGATCGTCACCGAATGCGCCAAACGCTGCATCAGCGATTTCCAGGCACCCGGGTCGCGATACATTAGCGTCTTGGTGTGCAAATACGTGCGACTGGATCCACCTTCGATCATATAGCTGGCCAACGTGAACGGTGCACCGGCAAAACCAATCACGGGAATGTGATCAGGCATGTCGGCCCGCGTGTGGCTGACCGTTTCCATCACGAAGTGCAAAGAGTCGACGTTTTCCAGAGCCGCCACGCGATCAATGTCCACCGCCTCGCGCACCGGATTGTGAATTACGGGCCCTTCGCCTTTTGCATATTCCAGATCGAGGCCCATCGGTTCGAGGATCGGTAGCAGATCCGAAAAGATAATGGCCGCATCCACATTCAGTTTGTCGACCGCCGTACACATGACTTCGGAACAGAGTTTCGGATTCTTGCACAGATCCAGAAACGTCGTCTCGGCACGGACTTCACGATATTCGGCCATGTAGCGGCCAGCCTGTCGCATCAACCAGACGGGCGTATACTCCGTTGGCTCGCGACGACAGGCTTTCATGAACGGACTGTTGTACCAGGCAGCATTGGTTTGAACTTCACCTTGCGGTTGCGACATAACAGCAGCGATCCTCTGTTTCCGGCTCAGGATTTCGTGACAGGCAGCGGCGCTCTCCGCAACAAGTTGGCCCATCTTTCCATGACTTGGTTCGAAGTCAACGGGCAGGCCATGATCGCGAAGACACTCGCTGGTGGTGGGACCAATCGACGCGACCACCAGATTTCGCAGCTCTGATCGCAGAGATTCCTCCAATCCCGCCGTGCGAGCAACCTCCAACAGGTTTCGAACCTGATGCGCGGACGTGAACAACACGATATCAATTTCGCCCGCGGCAATCCGCTCGGCATTTTTCAGCAACGGCTGCGAATCTTCCGGCAACGCCCACTTGTAGACCTTGAGGTTGGTAACATCCGCGCCACGCGCTTCCAGTCCAGCGATCAGGCTGGGATTGGGCACACCGTACTCCTGAATCACAACTCGCGAACCGGAGACCGGCATTTCCGCATCGAGCGTCGTCAGCACTTCGCGCCATGTGTTTGGGGCCGGAACGCGATGGGTTGGCGGGACGTCAACTTCTTTCATCACCACAACGGGCTTTGGCCCCCGCGCGACCGTCACGATGTCACGCAGCGAGTCAAGAAACCGATCGCGAGGCACGCTTCGTTCGACCGCCGCCAACAAATGCCTGAAGCCAACTCCCGTCATGACAATCACGACGTCGACTTCTCCGGTCATGCACCGCTTTGCGAACTCAATGGCATCGGGATTCTCTTCCAGCGGCAATTCCCGCATGGAAGGACTGACGCTGGGGACGCCGCCCAACTTCTCGATCATCCGCTGCATATCGTCCGCACGTCGGCTTTCGAAAGCGGCGACGTTCAGTCCAGCATAGTTTTTGGCTTCGCTTTTTCCGTGCTCGTTCATGCTGCCATGCTACCCTGCCACTGTCTCACGTTGTAGGAGACTGCTAACATTGAAGAAGCTAGCCAGTTGGCATGAACTCCTCTGGCACGACCTCCCTCTCCTCACATTGACGTCACATGAGTCAGATGCTCAAACAGCTTGTCACTGAATTTGAATCCGGAGGACTTGCCGCTGCGCTTAACGCCGCCGAAAAAGTGCTGCGTGGGGAAAAACGGTATCACGAGCTTTTCGAAGTTCTAAAAATGAAGTCGCGAAACGCCATCGGAATGGACCTCCTACAACAGGACACCCAGGCAGTTTCCGAAGATCAACAGCGGGCACTCGAGGACGATCTGCTTGCGTCATGTCGGGACGTCGGCTTCATGCTGCTACGCGAGGGGCAGGTTCAGGAAAGTTGGGTATATCTCCGACACCTGGGCGAAAACCAGAAGGTCCGCGAGGAGTTGGCAAAAGTCCCCGTCGACGAAGAAAACCTGGAACAGATCGTGGGCTTGTTGTTGTACGAAGGGCTCGATTGTGAAGCTGGTTACGCTCTGGTCTTGCAGCACTACGGAACCTGCAACGCCATCACGACCATGCAACAGGCCCTGTATGGTCGCAGCAAGACCGATCGCGCAGCCGCCGGACGCCTGCTGGTTGCGCATGTGCACGACGAGCTTCTGGAGAACGTGAAGGCTCACATTGAGCGCGAAGAGAATTCCGTTCCTGATTCGAACGTGCTGGCCGAACTCGTCGAAGATCGACCGTTTCTGTTTGCCGATGGTGCCTACCACATCGACACCTCGCATCTCGGTTCGACCGTACAGATCGCCAGCGAACTCACGGACGCGAAATCGATCGAGCTGGCATTGGATCTGGCGCGCTACGGCGATCGACTTGATGCGGGTCTCCAGTATCCCGGCGATCCGCCGTTCGAGGATACCTACCCAACGTACGGCCGCTTCTTCGCCGCTCAACTGGGACAGAATGTTGACGAAGCGATCACTGCTTTTCGCGAGCGGGCGAAATCAACGGACGCTCACCAGCAAGGTACGCATCCTATCGAGGTCTACATCGACCTGCTTGCTCGCATTGGCAAACCCGCCGAGGCAATCGAAGCCACCGTCGAACTGATTCCCGCCGGGATTCAAACCACCGGGCGTGCGCCGACCCTATATGACCTCAGTGAACAACTCGGGGACTTCCAGCGTTACCGAGAGTTGTGTAGTGAGCGTAATGATCTGTTGGGCTTCGTAATTTCTCTGGGCAAGTGAGCGAACGTGTGACTCCAGCCCAGTTGATTGCACGGAAACGCGACGGCGACGAACTGCAGGCCGATGAAATTGCCCACTTCGTCGCGCAGTTTTCCGCCGGCCACATTCCCGACTACCAAATGTCCGCGTTTGCGATGGCAGTCTACTTTCGCGGCATGACGACCGCCGAGACCGTCGCACTGACTCAGGCGTTACTGCATAGTGGCACCATCCTCGATTGGCCCGATACAAAGACCCAGGTCGACAAGCATTCCACCGGCGGCATTGGCGACAAGATTTCGTTGATACTCGCGCCCCTGCTGGCCAGTTGCGGACTGCAGGTGCCGATGCTTTCCGGCCGAGGACTCGGCATTACCGGCGGAACGCTGGACAAGCTCGAATCCATACCGGGCTTTCGTACGAACCTTTCGATCGAAGAGTTGCAACGGATCACGGGAGACGTGGGCTGCGTCATCACGGGTGCTTCGGATCAACTGGCTCCGGCAGATCGAAGACTCTATGCCCTCCGCGACGTCACAGCGACGGTTCCTTCTCCGCCGCTGATTGTCTCCAGCATCATGAGCAAGAAACTGGCCGAGAATCTCAGTTCGCTGGTGCTGGACGTGAAGTGCGGTTCTGGCGCTTTCATGAAAACGCAGGAGGACGCCACGTCACTCGCCCGAGCACTCGTTGAAGTAGGAAAACAGAGCGGCGTTGCAACAACGGCGCTGATTACCAACATGGCTCAGCCGCTCGGCCAGGCCATCGGCAACGCTCTCGAAGTTCAGGAGGCGATTTATTGCCTCCAGGGCGAAGGACCGGCGGACGTGAGAGAACTGACAATCCGACTGGCGAGCGAGCTATTGCTTGCTGAGCGATTGGTTGACGACATGGCAGCGGCAGAACACATGTTGCAGGAACGACTGACCAGTGGCATGGCGTATGAGAAATTCACCGCGATGGTCACGGCGCAGGGTGGCAGACTGGATGAATTCAAAGTCGACGGCGAACTGCAAGGCCAGACCGTCGTCGCGGAGATGGCGGGCAGCATCCAGCAAATCGACTGTGCCGCGATCGGAAACCTCGTTGTCTCGATGGGTGGAGGACGGCGACTCGTCACGGACTCCATCGATCATGCTGTGGGAATCAAATGGATGGTCAGCGTGGGCGACGCGGTCGAAAAGGGTCAACCATTCGCCTGCATCTATTCCCGTACGCCCCGAAACTTACCTCCGCTTGCCGATATGGTCGTGATTAAGGAGCACGCCACCGCCGCGCCGCAGTTGGTGGTCGACCGGATCGCATGAAGTCTTACTTCCACCTCAATCGCCCTCGCAACAAAGGACCGATGCGTTGACTGACGAACAACATGGCGATCTCATTCGACTTGCCGCCGAAGCGCGTGCGGCGGCCTATGCGCCCTATTCCAACTATCAAGTTGGCGCGGCGCTGCGAACGGTGTCGGGGAAGATCTTTCAGGGATGCAATGTCGAGAACGCTTCCTACGGGTTGTGCTTCTGCGCGGAGCGGACGGCAATCGTAAAAGCTGTCAGCGAAGGCGAAACCGACTTTGAGGCGATTGTCGTGGCGACCGATGGAGGTGGCACCCCCTGCGGCGCGTGCCGACAATTCATCGCGGAATTCTGTGGCCCCGAGATGATCGTCATTGTTCACGATGTTTCCGGAGGTACGGATGCGCACTACAAACTGGCTGACCTGCTACCACATGCTTTCCGGCTGAAGTGAATCAACTCGCGGCGACCTATGGGCCGTTCTTATGGCCCGTTCTTCGGCCGCAAAATGACAACCGGCCAGCGACTCACCTGCGCAATGTGGCGGGCTTCCGACTCATTGGGTACGAACACGACGGCACCATCAGTTGGAACTTCGGCGAGATCAAGGTCGCCCGGCACCCGCCATTCCTTTTCGACCGTCCAGTCAATCGAATCGGACGTCGACTTTTGAAAGAACGGTCTGTCCTCCGTCGACATTTCCTGCCACAGCTTGTCGTCGCCGTACACGACTTCCCGGGCGCCGCGTTTCACCAGCCAATCGACGTCGATGGAAATCCCATAGGGTTCGAAGTCCCAACGGCCACGATGCGGGCGAAAGACGCGCATTGAATGCAGATCCGACAGCGTCGCAGCGGTAAAGCTGACCACCCGAGCTGCTCCGCGAATCGACAGCTCCGAAGCGAGCAGTTTTTGCATGGAGACGATGCGCCCCAGAGCTGCCAGACTGGATCGATCCTTCGTCGGCGCGCCGAGGATCAGTTCATTCAGATAGTCGTCCGCGTCCTGATCCGGCCATGCACCTTTCGACCGCCGCGTGCAGTGCGTCAGGAACCGCTCGGGATTCGGCAGATCGGTCAGAATCGGAGCGATCGGTTTGACGTCGTGTCCAATCAGCGGGCACTGCCGTGAATCGTCCCCCATCAGCAACCAGCCAAGGGCACCTCGATCCATCAACGGCTGTGCGACGTCACGCGGCACAAGATGCTCGGCACCCATGGCAAGGAACGTTCGACCCTTGCCGTCGTCTTGTTCCGTCAGTCGACTTCGCAGCAGCCCTTCCAGATTCCCGCCGTGACGGGCATGCAGCACCAGCAACTGATCGCTCTCATGGACCTCGATGCTGTCCCGCAGGGGCAATTTCTTGTCGGGGTCGGGATCGAAGACATGACAAACGTCATCCGTAGGTCCCTTTAGCAGCGAGTTGGCCCATGCGAACAACGAAGTTCCCGGTCGGGCAACTTCGACATCCAGCGTGTCGACACCAAAGAGTTCGCATGCGCGTGAGATAAAGGCATTGGTCGCGGTGCCGCGGACCGTGAGCACACTCTGGCTTCGCGGATCAAGTTGTGCGAGTGCCTGACGCACGACGCGAAACACGGTGTCCTTGCCGTCGAGATTCCGCCCGAGTCGCGAACTGACAATCGACGTCAATTTCCGCGACGTCAGGTTTGGCGACGTCAGGTTTGGCGACGTCAGGTTTGGCGACTTCGACCGAACGCGGCGCCATACAAGGCAATCCTGATGACGGGCGAGTTTCGAGTCCGGCCAGCCGACAGAAAGCTGCCCCGCTTCGCCCAGCTCTTGAATGGCTTCCTGCGTTCTCGAATCGAGCGCAATGCCCGCTTTCGAAAGGCTCTCTCTCCAACGTTCCATCATGCCTTCACAGAGGCCCGTCGAATCAGGCCAACTCGCAGCCTACGCAATCAGTTCGCGAACACGTTTTTCAATACCCTGCAGTACCATCAGGTCGCTGGGGTGCGGCGATTCGAACGCGGGCCGTAGTGGAATGGGCACATCGTCCATGCGATACACGGTACCGGGTACGTTGATGCCATAGGTAGCCACGTTGAAGGCAACGGCCGCGTGCTTTGTCGTTGGAGTTTCCTTGGGATCCATTGCGATATACGGAATGGACTTCAGATGCTCACGAGCGGGTTGGCTGAAGTTCGCCATGGGATCGCTGGCGATGATCATCGCCGCGTCCGCCTCGCGACGGGCAAGTACGTCGGAGGCCGTGTACTCTCCCGGATTGAAACGTGGGTAGCCACGGGCAAGATTCACTCCGAAAGGATACCCCGTTCGCCATGAAACGACGTTGTCGGCTCCGGTCACATTTCCGTGGCCCCGATTGGGTTTGCAGACGAATCGGGTGTGGGCGTTCATGTCTCGCGTCAGGGCCAGCAGTGCTTCACTGTTGGCGTGCTTCCCGCGTGTCATCGTGAGCCCCATCCCGAAGAAGATGACACCAAACTTCGAGGCCTTCATACGATCCATCAGATCCTGCCATACCGACAGCTCAATGCCCGTTTCCTTTTTCGTCAGTTCGGGATCGACATCGATGCCTCGCGCCAGTGCCCGCAAGGTCCACAGTGCTTCAAAGTCCTTGCGTGGTTTGATCTGCAGAAAGATGTCGGCCGCCTTGGCCGATTTCGTTTTACGCACATCAACGATGACGCATGTGCGATCCTTGCGCCCGTTGGGAAGAAACATGCCCTTGGGCATCAGGCTGTATTTCGAAAAATGTCGCGGATGACTTTCGGCGGGATTGGAACCCCAGAACATGATCATGTCGCCACGGTTGCGGACTTCGCCCAACGAGGCCGTCACCTCGCCCACTCCCTGAAAGGCCATTCCGGAAGGACCGTGACAGACGCTGGTGGTCGTATCCACGAGGCCTCCCACCCAGTCACAAATACTGACAGCAACACGTTGAGATTCAACAGTCGTATCGCTCAGGCCGTAAGTAATTGGATAGCGGGCATCGACGAGAATCTGCGCCGCGCGATCAACGCCTTCCTGGACGCTGGCGGGTTTGCCATCAATGAGGCAGCTGGGCCGATCCTCGATGTCGTGATTCAGAAACCACGCCTTTCCGAGCACACAGGCACGTTCGGCCTTTACGATCGAGTGGCCCTTAACAGACAGATTGATATCATCACAGACGCAACCACAGAAAGTGCAGGTGGCGTCTTCAACAATCTTCAGTTCCGCGTTGTCAGTCTTGTCAGCTGATATCATTTGCATGGTTTCCTTCGCATCCAGTATCGACAAGAACGCCGCAGAAATCCACCGGCAGTGGCGGATGATGTCCGTACGCTATCGATCAGTAGACACGAAAGCGAAGGTATTTCTTCATGCGATCCATTAATTTGGCGCGGCCCGATTTTTCGGGCTCCGGCAACGGAGCAACGGCAGGTATCGGTTTCGCCGCGACTTCCACGGATGGAACATGTCGCAACAGGAACCGGGGCCAGTAGCCGCCCAATGTTTCGTAGCACTCACCCAACAGCAGTTTTTTACGTTGAAACAGTGCGTTCTGAACCATCCGCTCAAGATACTGAAGCTCTTTCTGTCCAAACCACTTATCGTACGTTTCGACATCGTCGATCCAGACCTCACCGGGACCAATCAGTTCGATCTGTAGTCGTAGTCGCAGTTTTGGATCCAGCGGCAGATCCGAGAAGCGAAGGGCAACGTTGGTGAACTCGGGTCCAAACTTTCGCTCGAACCGATGAACAGGCTGATAGTTCTGATCCGAGGATAGCAGCCGCAACACCAGCGGAACGGGACCGCCATCCGGATTTCGCACCTTCAGCGAAACCACCATGCGACCGGTCATCGGTGCCTGAAAATCATGGCTTGTGGCAGCCACGGGACCGTTCTCAAACTGCATGTGCAGGGAGGCATTCCCGGAAGCGGCCACGCGATAGTCGTTGCCAATAATTCCCCCGCGTGGCGACGAAATCTTCCATGCGGTGTTGTTCGGGTCGCCAAGACTGGATTCAAATCCGGAGTCGCGCAACAACTCGACGGCGGTCGGTTTCTGAATCTGTTCGCGGCGAGAAACGATTTGTTCAATCTGCACACCCAGGTGATTGAGCACGCCACTCTGCTGAACCCGAGTTTTGCAGCCGGTCAATTCAATCCTGTCGCTTGAGAACTTCATTGCCACCAGGCCATAAGGCTTGATGTTCATATCGGCGTCCGTCTGATCCAGCAGCTCCTGAATGTGCGCGTCATCAGCTCCCAGCACCGACACCTCACAACCTTGAGGCATCGACCACTGAAGATTCACTTCCAGCGACCAGGGACTCTTGTTGACCGCGTACACCCACGTCTCGCCGGCGACCGTCGCCATTCGTACGGCGAGCGGTGCGACGTTTTCCAGTTCCACCAACTGGAAGGGACGCGCCGGCAACTGCCGAAAGACCTTGAAGAAACCCTTCACGGCAGCTTCCTGTCCCATCGGTAACGTCGTGCCACCGTCGAACACCACGACATCGTCATGGGCAGCGAGACTACGTGCATAGGGTCGTCGCGATTCGGTGCCCGCATACCCAACGAACGATTCGTGGACGTTGCGTGACGCTGCGACCGGTGGTCCCAGCGTATCGAACTGATTCAGACGCTCGAGGAAGGACTCATATGCAAATTGGGAAGCCGAACCACGCGAATTGGCAAAGATATCCGCGGTATCTTCATCCATGATTTCCAGATTGACGGCCTGCATATGAAGGTGCGAATTCGGCGCGAGCGGATGAGGCTGAATCAGTGCGACATTGGGGATCGCGCTGAGCATCCTGGTATCCAATCCGATCTCGGCCATGGCTTCGATCATGGTTGTCGTGCGGGGACATGCCGGGCGTAAATGTCGCTGCAACGGTGCGGCGTCCACGAGATCAACCATCGAGAGATAGAGCGGATGTTCTGGCGTCGCTGAAAGGGCAAACCGGCGGTAGAGATCCGAAAGTCGTTCCTTACGCCACGTGAACCAGGCTTGCGTCAGCTCCGTCGACTCGCGAAGCAGCAACAACCTTTTCAGCTCCGCAACACGACTGGCATCACGTCCGCCAGGTTGCTGAAGGAACGACTCGCGAAGAAACGTCTCCAACGTCCGGTCGTCAACACCCCATGCAACGTCCGGCAACTGTGAAAAGCCAACGTCCGAGAGATTTACACACAGTCCGCCGTAGGACGCGTGGTGCGAATATCGAGATACGATGGCACGAACCACTTCATCCATCGCCGCCTGAACCCGTTCGTCGAGCGGATTGTAGTATGGAGCCCGACCGGGTCGATGCTTCTGGAAGTCTGCACCAAGTCGACCGTGAAGATCCTCCAACTCGATGCCCTGTGACAATTCGTGGCCGAGCGACAGTTGCTTTTCCAGTTCGGGCAGTGGCGTCGTGAATTCTACTGCCGGGATGAACGTCAGCCCCTCCCTGTCGAACAAACGCATGAGCATCTCGACGACGTCTTTGCGATAGGGGTCCTGCCCGGTATCAGCAAAAATCCCGCGATCAAAGCTGGGTGTGGGATGCAACTTTTCGCTCGGAAAAATCGTACTGCCATCACCGGCGACCAGGATCTTCGCGCCATCGTACCCGGCATATCGCAGGTACTGGACCAATCGCGTTCCGGCTTCGTAAAACGTCTGCCAGTCATCAAAACTGACTTTGGTATCGGAATTCCAGGGATTGTTGGCGTGAAAGATTTCCTTCAGTCGATCGCCATCGATCGAGGCGATGCGGCGACGCTTGCCTTCGACAGCGGGCGTATCGGTTGGGAGACCGTTATTGAACACTTCCAGTCGGATGCGACCGAAACTGACGTCACCCCGGGGGCTGCGGTTGGTAATTAACACGGAAGGCGAGTGTGTTCGCGGCCAGAATACCAACCGATGATGCGTGGGTGCTGTGGGCAGCGACACGTCCGGTAACTTCAGGTCCGGGTCGCCGATGGCCACCCCCGAATCAAGACTGGCGACACTGTGTTCGCCGTCCAGGATACTGATCCCCACATCCTGCGCCACACCTGCCGGAAACTCGATGTCCACGATGTGAGGCAGATTGGTATCTCGCACCGGCAGGGAATAGGCAATCCAGCCGTCCTCTGCCAGACTCGTCCAGTCGCGGTTCTGGATCTTGTTCACACGCGGCGTTTGCTCGAACCACGGCCCCCGCTTGCTGCCGGGAAGAATGCCCCATTGCGGAAGCTGCGTGAGGCGTTCGAACCAACGTGGTTCGGCTGGATTGAACTCGGTGACCAACGCCGAACGGCTGTCGCTCATCAGAGCCGGACGTCGCGAATCGATCACCACGAACTGCAGTTTCCGCCGCGCGACCGTACCGGCCAGCGGCAGCCGACGATGAAGATCGATCAACAGATCGTAGATGCCCTCTTCTTCCGGAACCGGAATGGTGATCCCGGTGATCGGCTCGACCTCGCCATTCTCATCGACGCGTACGTTTTCTGTTCGAGTCCACAGGTCCTCGTCCGTCTGGCTAAGGAAGTCCTTGAACTCGTTGCGACGCTCATAGGGCCGCTGCAATCGCAGTCGGGCTTTGAGCTGAGTTCCGGAACGTTCTCCCAACAAATGCGGATCCAGATCCAGGTTAATCCGCTCGCCCGGTGAAAACACCATTCGCTGTCGGTTGAGTCGGACTCGTAGACGGTCCCCCGCAACTCGACCAACCCGAATGCGGTGGCTGTTGCCCAGGTCGATCGTTCGACTTTCAGTAGACAACTGAGACAGGGGAATCGTGACGGTGCCACGATCCTTCAATTCGATATCTGGTTTCAACGACAAATCAAGTGACGCGTTGGCCGGTGCCGAAACAGTAACTTCCAGCCCGGAGTAGCGATTCGAAAATCGTGGCTCGATACGAATCTTTGAATCGTCGATCACGAACGATCCTGGTTGGTCAGCGTCCAGGCCTAACAAACGCACGTTCGAGAATTTGCCACCGTCACAACGGATTTCGCCTCTCCAGAGGATTGTTTCATTTCCGCCCCATGCGATCTGCACTCGCAAGTCGACCATGGGCACTCGCGGCTCGGCGGCGATTCCGGCGTGTTGCAATGCGCAGCAGATAACGAGCAGCGATCCCAACAGAAATCGAAGTTGCGTTGCGCAACGAAGTCGTTGTGCCGGTTCAGAATTCGGACGTCCGTGTCCGTTCATGCGTCACATCAAGAAGAACCATACTGGTGAAGAACATCCTGTCCTTGGCCGCCAAGTATAGAATCGTTGCCGTTTCGGACACACGGCAGTTCAACTCCCTCGACGGAATGTCAGCAAAGACTGACAGCTGACAGCATTCAGGTTACGATGCGTTGGCGGGAAGCTCAGAATTCTGTCACCATGACAAAAACGCCGGGCAAAACGGGTGAAAGTCATCATTCGCTTGCCGGAACATCTGGGTCGAGTAGCATGAATTCTGGGTTCTGCTAGCGATAGCATGCATCCGCGGCCCACGATATTCGACATCTTTCTCCAACACGTTCACAAGGAGCGTGCCGAAGTGGCTTTCCCTAATCGACCAAAACGTAAGGTCTGGCGTACGACACTTGAAATTCTCGAGGCACGACGTGCACTCACGACCGTGTCCGGGTCGGTGTTCGAGGATCTCAATAACGATGGCACGTTCGACAGCAGTCAGGGAGAGACGGGTATCGATAATGTGATGTTGTTTGTGGATGCCAATCTGAATGGCGAGCTGGACGAATCGGGCTTCGGAATGGACCCGGATGAATTCAGCGAGGGCGCTGTTCTCAACAACTCACGTCAGACGGTGTTTCCCTCCGCAGCCGGCATCGATAACGAGCCGACAGGCCGAGTGCGTGCGCTCCGGACCACCATAACCAGTACCGGCGATCTTGTGTTCGGCCAGGATGATTCGACCACGTGGACCAGCAGTGGAAGACTACGCTTCGACTTTACCCTCCCGGTCGATTCGGTTTCACTGGACGCCATTGGAGCCGATGGCAACGCATTCACGAACGTGCAGATCGACGCCTACGACGACGACGGCAATCTACTGGCCGTTGATACTGCCAACCGTCTGGCCAACGACGAGCCCGCACGACTTGTTATCGAGCGTCCCACCAGGGACATCCGCTACGTCGTCGCTCACGTGGTCGGCGTTGGTTCGGCGACCTTCGATAATCTGGGCGCAGACAATCAGAACAGCGAACGGTCCACGGTCACCTCGGAAGTTGGTTTTTATCGATTCAGTGACCTGCCCGATGGCCTGCTGACCATCGCCCAGGTCGAGTCGAAGGGTTACGAAACCACGAATCCGGAATCGGGAATACAGCAGGTCAACGTCGCGGAGGCCGTCAACAACCTCGACTTCGCCAATCGGACCGCCAGCATCAACGGCATCGCGTTCGAGGACTCGGGCATTTTGGGTGTCTATGAACCCACGATTGATCGCGCCCTGGTGGGCAGCCCTGTCTTTCTGGATGCAAATCGAAATGGCGAAGCCGACACGGACAGTGTAACGGTGAATCCCAACATCTTCCTGGACGATCAGGTCCTCGAGTTCGTGTCGGAAGATGTCCGCATCACGGCGGTCGATGCAGACAATCAGCCCACGAACGAATTTGTGATGGCCACCACCGACGAGGTGACCAACCCGGATGGCAAGTTGTTCACACACAATGGCGACGCAGCGTGGACGAACGAACGACGAATGCGACTGGACTTTGACGCACCGGCATCGCGCGTCGAAGTCAATTTCATTTCCGGGGCGACCAATGGCGTGGAACAGGGAGTGCTCGTCGCCTACAACAGCAACGGAGACGAAATCGCCTCCACCACAACCACCATGCTGTCGCTCCGCGAATCGGAAGTCATGGTCATCGAGCGGGATGGCTTCGACATCAGTTACGTCGTGGCGTACACCGCGGCCAACACGGGCGACCAGGGCCGACTGGACAACCTGATGGCGACCATCGTCGCAGAACCGATTGCCATCACCGACGCGGAAGGCGAATACACCTTCAAGCCTCTGGCAAAGGGCAGCTACCGGGTTGCCGCGTTGCCCGTGAGCGGCAAAGAACTGTCATTCCCCAACGACGAAGTCTACGATGTTGACGTGGCCGTCGGAGAAACGGAATCGCTCATCGACTTTGGATTTACCATCGAGAACGATTCACCGATTGCCCGCGATGATACGGCCAACACCATCGAAGACGCGCCGATCGCAATCGGAGTGCTGCTCAATGATTTCGATGAGGACGGCAGCCTGAATCCCGGTTCCATTCGCATCAAGCAGGGACCGGCCAATGGCACGATCGAGGTCACACCGGAGGGTTTGATCGAATACACGCCGATCACCAACTTCTTTGGTTCCGACACGCTCATCTATACGGTACGCGACAACCTGGGCGCGGAATCGAATTCGGCAGTCGTCACCATCAACATCTCTTCGGTCAATGACGCTCCCATCGCGGTCAATGACGAAGTCAGTACGATGGGGCAGGCACCCACAGTCATTGGAATCCTCAACAATGATGTCGACCTCGACGGAAATCTGGTCCCGTCTTCGATTAAGATTGTTCGCCAGCCAACGGCCGGTACGCTGTCCATCGACGACTCGTCCGGGAATGTCACGTACACGCCTGACTCGAACGCTGACGATTCATTCCAGTACACGGTCCTGGACAATGACGATCAGTCGTCCAACGTTGCAACGGTGACGATTACGGCACTTCAGAATGGCACACCGCCCGTTGCGATCGATGATTCCGCTTCGACCAGCGAAGGGACACCCGTCCGAATCAACGTCATGGGAAATGATTCGGATCCGGATGGCTTCATCGTCGCCAGCTCGATTGTGATCACCAGCCCGCCTGCGAGTGGTGAAGTTGTGATCGAAGGCGATCGCGTGGCGTACCTCCCGGCCTTGGGTTTCTTCGGGGACGTTTCGTTTGACTATTTGATTCGCGACGACAATGGCCTCGCCTCCAACGATGCAACCGTGAACATCTCGATTGCGGAGCGAGACTTCCCCTACATGAATCCGCTCAATAATCTCGATGTCGACAACAACGGCTTCGTGATTCCGCGGGATGCGCTGATCATTATCAACGAGATCAATGACCGACAGGTCAGCGACGGCGCGACAGGCCAGATTACCAACGTCCCGGTCTCTCCTTCACCGCCGGTGGCGTGGATGGACACCGATGGCGATGGCTTCATCATTGCACGCGACGCGTTGGCCGTTATCAACTTCCTGAATAGCCAGCAGTTCAACTCCGAACCTGCCGCCGAGCCTACCGCCGATTCAGCCGCCGATTCAGGCATCAACGCGGCCGCCGCCGCACACGCATTCGCGTCGGACTTCGATGCGTTTGATGACGACGAGGAAGAAGACGCGTAGCGGACTGCAAGCCGCGGAACCAAAGCAATGGCCGTCGCTATTGGCAGTCTCTACAGCAACATGCCAGCGATACACGCGGTCATGAAGGCCGCCAGCGTTCCGCCCAGCATACCCCGCAAGGCAAGACGAGCGAGATCGCTCTTTCTTTCCGGTGCCATACCGCCGATGCCACCAAGCTGTATGCCAATCGAAGAGAAGTTGGCGAACCCGCAAAGTGCATAGGTAAGAATCGTCACCGATCGCTCGCTGAGTTGACGACCATCTGCCGGCGTCGCGCCACCCGTTTGGGCGGCAATGATGTTCCCCAGATCCTGATAGGCCACGAATTCGTTCAAAGCCATTTTCGTGCCCAACAACTCGCCGGCCAGCCAACACTCGTCCTCGGGAATCCCCATCAGCCAGGCCAGCGGATAGAAGAACAGTCCCAGAATCTTCTGCAGCGTCCAGGCTTCCTCGACACCCAGCGTGCCTCCCAGCCAACCGAGAAAAACGTTGACCACCGCGACCAGAGAGATGAACACCAACAACATGGCTCCCACATTCAGGCAGAGCTTCAGGCCGTCGATTGCGCCGTTCCCTGCCGCTTCAATCAAATTGGTAGCCGTCCGTTCGAACTCGACTTTGACCGTGCCAAGCGTGCGAGGTTCGTCCACCTCGGGTTGCATAACTTTCGCAATTAGCAGCGCCGCGGGCGCCGAGATCACGGACGCCGTGATCAGATGACTGGCGTCAATTCCCATGCCGATGTACGCCGCCAGCACTCCGCCGGCGATGGTCGCAAATCCGCCCACCATGACCGACATCAATTCTGAATCCGTCATCGTTGCCAGATAGGGGCGGACGACGAGAGGTGCTTCGGTCTGACCAACGAAAATGTTGGCGGCAGCGGACAGGCTCTCGGCACCGGAGGTACCTAGTGTCCGCTGCATCAACCACGCGAGTCCTTTCACGAGTGCCTGGATCACGCCGACGTAGTACAGGATCGACATCAACGATGAAAAGAAAATGATCGTCGGCAAAACCTTGAAGGCAATAAAGTGGTCTGTGAAACTGGGCCCGAAAACCTGTTGCGAACCCACATCGACGCAGTCCAGCAAGGCATTAAAGACATCGCCCATCTGTTGGAAGAGCCATTGCCCCTGGGATGTCTTGAGCACCAGCAAGGCAAGGCCGAACTGCAGCAACATCCCGCCACCCACGACCCGCAATGAGACCTTTTCCTTGTGGCTGCTCATTGACCACGCAATTCCGACCATCGTAAACAGACCGATGCAACTGATGAGTCGTTCCATGTTCGTTCCTGAGGTGTTTCGACTTTCGACCAGAAAGGAGTCGTCGAGACTAGTGATGCGTGTTGAAGATGCGGTCGCCGGCGTCGCCAAGCCCGGGCACGATGAATTTGTCTTCGTTCAGGACGGCGTCAATCGTGCAAACGTAGATCTGCGTATCGGGGCATTGTTTCTGAACTTCGGCAATGCCGTCGGCCGCAGCGATGATGGCGCACAGCTTGACCGATTTAACGCCCCACTTTTCCAGAGTGCGAATCGCCACGGTTGCCGAACCTCCTGTCGCCAACATGGGATCGAGTACCAGCGCGACATCGACCGGATCTTTCTCGGGCAACTTCTGATAGTACTCAACGGGTTGCGCCGTTTCCTCATCCCGATACAAACCAAGATGCCATACTTCGGCGGCCGGGATAAAATTGAGCACCGGATCGACCATTCCCAAACCAGCGCGAAGAATCGGTACGATCCCAATTCGCTGGGACAACAGGGATCCCTCCGCCTGCGCGACGGGTGTCATCACAGTCGTCGGCGTCACGGCCAGATCCTTTGTCGCTTCGTAAGCCAACAAGCCCGCGAGGCGACCGATGAGACTGCGAAACTCGTCTGACGACGTCTCTTTGTCGCGAAGCCTGACAAGATGATGGGTAATCAACGGATGATCGGCAGCAAAAACAGAACTCATAACATCACCGGGAGGATCCTGAATGGCCAACGTTCCACTCAGGGGAAGTGGACGGAGTTCCCGATGATACCGCACCTGAATCCCATTGCGAGGAGGGTGCGGCTGCCGGCGACCTAGCGAGCGGTGGCCGCTGGCCGGGTGACGACCTGACGAACGAGGTCCTCGCCACGACCGAGCTGAACTGGTGCTACCTCATAAGCGGTAAGCGCCTGGGGCAGTATGGCCCGCAAGTCCGCGGCTCGTCGAGCGTCTGCGGGATGCGTTGAAAGGAATTCGATGGGCTGCTGCCCGTTCGCCTGCGCCTCTCCGAACCGCTCCCAAAACAAGGGAGCCTCGCGGGGATCGTATCCGGCCTGTGCCATGAGAATGATTCCCATATGGTCCGCTTCCGATTCGTGCTTGCGGCTGAACGGCAGCGTCACGCCATATTTGGACGCGATCCCATACCCGTTTGCGATTCGCTGTTGCGAGGCTGCCGTGCGATTCTTCGTGGCCCACGTTACGGCTTGCCCCAGTCCCGACACGACGTATTGTTGACTGATACGTTCGCCACCGTGCCGCGCGAGTGCATGGCCGATCTCGTGCGACATGACGACCGCCAGGCCAGCTTCATTCTGACAGACCGGCAAGATGCCCTCATAGATCGCAACTTTGCCACCAGGCAGCGCAAAAGCATTCATCTCTGGCGATGCAATGAGTTGGAATTCCCAATCGTAGTCCGGCCGGTCGGCAACCTGCGCGATACGATTGCCAACTCGTTGAACCAATTGAGTCAGTCGTTCATCTTTGGAAAGCTGCTCGTTGGCCAGCGTCTGCTGAAAAGCCGTCAGTCCCATGCTGATTTCTTCCGCCTCAGGCAGAAACAGCATTTGGGGACGGCCGGTGATGGGCGTTGTTCGACACCCGGTGGCTGCCATCAACGACGACAATATCAGAAACAGGAACAGGTACGTTCGCATCACAGTGCATTCCATTGCACGACCGAAAAGTAAACGGCCCACCGCCCTTGGAGCGGGACCCCGCCACTAGCCGCCTTGGGCAGCTGGCGGAGCAGGCACGAAGGACTCGTGAAGTCGTACGACGTCGGGTTTTTCCTTGTAAACGATGCGACCCTGTTTGTAGCGTCCCTGCCAACTGTTGATTCGCGGGCGACGCTTGTTCGCAATGTCCTCCGGTTTGTAGGCAAGGCTGTAACCCGTAACGCGTCGGAGATTTTGAATGGCCAGCACACGGTGCGCGAGCAAATCTGCATCGAGGTACTTCACCAGTTTGGAGGCAGCCCCCAAAGCCAGTTGTCGGTCGTTGTAACCACGAATCATTTCCAGAATGAATTTTGCACGTTCGCCATACTCCTTTTCCAGCTCCTGTCGAAGTCGTTCGACCGTGTCGTTTCCGCGAGCCAGTGCCCGCCTCAACGTGTCAACGTGCTGGTCCCAAAACGATCTCTGATCGGCATCGTTGAGCGCCGCCACGATGGCCTCGAATTCATCAATCTCGGCCAGGCAACGTGCCGCGAGAGCACGCTGGTAATTGCGACGGACCAGACGTTCTTCCAGCCACAGTCGCATATTTCGGGCCTCATCCAGATCACGATTCCAGCGTCTTACGGCTGTCATATCGACCTGGGAAACTGCGGACGACGTGATCCAGCGTGTATTCCCGGACTTCTCAATTCGGGGTGGATAGTTGTCAAAGGCAAGCAGATGTTCGCCTTCTGCGATATCAAATGTCTCGCCTTTCCATTTCAACGAGACCGACTTCTTCACGGCATGAAGTCGCAGGATCGTGTGTGGCGGCTGCATCACGTCGCTACCAACAACATGGACGCGTTCGGCCTCCAGTGCCGCAACACCTTGCGATTCTTCCATGTCGATCAGCATCCGATCGCCCTGGTAGACAATGCCTTGCCGCGTGGCGTTGTGATTCTTGATGACCAGTTTGCCACGATGCATCGTCAGGTCAGCAGCGGGCCCCAATTCGATCTGCGTGGCATCCACCAACGTGCAGACGAGGTCCGATCCAACTTCGATATCCGCACGAAACGCCGGCAAGCCCATCAGCACGTCACCAGCAACCAACGGGACCTGCGAGTTAACACGAATCCACTCGCGAACATCGTTATCGAACACAACGAGTAGCTGATCGTCCTTGACGGTCGTCTCGATGCGCGACGGCGGCGCCGGTTGCGGTGGCTCGGTCGTTTCGATGTTATCGACGTCCAGGGGAGCCGGCTCGGGTCGCAACGTGTCCACAGTCAGCCGGTTGGTCGCGACGGCGAGGTCCTCCGTGGCGGGAGCAGCTACCGGCGGTTGTACGGGAGCTTCTGTCAAATCGACGGCGGGATCCATCAACGGCGCGGAGCTGGTGCCGGTTGGCACGTTCAAGGCTTCAGCCCTTGCCACATTTGAGTTCGTAGTCGCTGGAGCTGGCGGAACATCGGGCAAGTCGTCCGAAACAACATCACGGGCCGTCGCCATCGCTTCCGGCGTGGGATCCTCGAGTTCGGGCTCCGGAATCGGTTTGCGAAGCGCGTCAAGCGGATCTTGAGTACTGGCCGTTTCGACACCCTGTTCGGTTGGCGAGAGATCGAAAGTCGCGGCTCGATCGTCCGTCTCCGCCGTCAGATTATTGTCTGGAAAGCGTTCGTCCGGAATCAGTTGTGGTAGCGGTTCGACCTGTACGTCGGCTTCGGAAACAAATGGTTCCATTGGGATGGACGGCGGTGTCGCGGTCGGAAGTTGCGGCGCCGCCGGTGCGTCAACGGTCGCGTCACGTCCCGTTGCATCGTTGAACGGAGTCGACTCGGATTGTTGCCATTCACCTGCAGAGTTGGCCTCAACGACCTCAACCGGTTCGGCAATTTCGGGCTCGGTATTAATCACCGGGTCCGTGATCGGCTGCGGGGGCATTTCGTTCTCATCGACCACCAGCTTCGACTCGCCACCAAACCATTGCGACAGGAAGCCATTGTCAATTGGCGCCGTCGCGAACAACAATCCGGCGAGAATCAGTAACGCAACAAGACCCGTGATGAAAGCCGATCGAAGCCACGATCCTTTGCGATCCATGTACTCGGGATAGCCATCGAGTGCAGCCGAAGCCACAGGCGCCAGTGAAACATCGGCCGCAACAGCCTGTTCTTTCGGAGCAGTATTGGCGGCAGGGATCGCGGCGACGTTACGGGCTACGGGCGCGGCAGCAGCGGCCTCATCGGGAACCTGCTCAAGTCCCTCCTCCGCTTCTGCTCGCCATGTTTCGCGTGTCGAAGGAACGTCGACCGGTTGCTTGAACCGGCGACTCGGATGGGCATTCGCCAGATCGGCTGCCGTTGCAGAGTCGCTGACCGTTGCGGCATCAGTTGCCGCCTCAGCAGAAGCAGGAGCCGTTGAAATCGGAGCCGTCGCCGGAATCCCGGTCGCGTCAATGTTTGTCGATTCCGGATTCGTTGCCGTACCCGTGGCCGCTTCGTCGGATCCACCATTGCCGGGCGCCGGTGCGCCACCCGGCGGCACGTTGATGACGGGTGTGGGAACGGCATCATGCGCACTGTGCGCGACTCCGGATCCGTTGGGCAATGCCTGCCCTCCGGTCCCCGCGATCCCGTAGGCTCGGTTACGCAGTTGGTCGTTGATTTCGGCGGGCTCACCCAACACAAGTGTCAGGATCTGGTGACACGAGGCAACTTCACCGAGATTGACCTCGCTATCCAGACAGGCTTTCTCAAGCGTGGGAACCTGTTCGGGCGGGAGCACATTATCCAGATACTCGGCGACCGAATTCAGATCGCCACCGATGCCCTGTGCATCCAACGCTGGCGCGTCCAGTCGTAGCCTGCGAACCGACCCGCGGATCTGGTGGACCAGCGAAGTAGCAAACTCGCTGTCCTCGATCTTGTCCTGCAGCAGGCGCGCGTCCTGCGGATCAAGAATGTCATCGAGATAGGCAAGCAGCGTTCGTAGGGTAAGACGCATTTCCAGATCCTCATCGAGAGTCATTGTCCTCTAACTTCGTTAGTGACAACGCCCTCGTGGATCCGTACAGGAATCTTCCGATTTCCTGAAAAATGCCGCTAGCCGATCAAAGTATCGAGGCGATTGCTCAATGTTCTTGACCGAAACTGACTTCGCGTCTGCGAGAATGCCAGCAGTCCCCAGCAAGATGCCAGTACCTGAAAACCCGCAACAACCGCGGGGTGCAATTGCGAAAAGTCCGCACCTTCTGGAGTGCACTCATGGTGCTGCCATGAAGTGTTACGTTCCCAACCGTCGCTGGTCCGTCGCCAGCTGTCCTGACTGACGGCGGTCGAATTTACGGCACCCGATGTCTGTCGTTCACCCACGGTGCATGCACCCCAAATGACGGCAATCAACAAAGCAAATGCAAGTACAAGGTTTCGCAACTATTTTTCTCTTTCTGGTCTGTCCACCAGAAGAAATTTGCAAAGGTCATACCAAGGCTCCTCGAGGGTATTTTGGGCTCGTAGCGAGCAAGAGCGATGCAGAAATCCCACCAGGTGTCGAATTCGCGAAACGTGTGAATCGCGAACGCCGCATCGTAGCGTTAACAATTACGACGTAACGTCTCAGGTCGTTTTTTCACTGGCATAGCAGTACCAGCAAAAGGCAACGCGGCTTTTGAGAGAGATTCCGCAGCGAGAAATGCCGAATACGGAATAGTGGTGAGACGTGCCCACGCTTTCCGCACCAAAACGGACGGGCGGTGCGATTCGCGTCAAATGTTGTCGTTCCAGGTTGCCAACATTGATGAGTGACTCACTTGGGTCGTCCGAACCCGCGATGTAGAATCGGACATCTCAGATTGACCGGACGACCGGAGTTCAACGTGGCGACATATTCAAGGATCCAGCGACAGCAACTTTTGCAGGAGGTTGAGGGCTACCTCGATCTGGCAATGGTTTTGGCGGACCGCTATCCGTTGTCACCAGAAACTCGCGATCGCATCGCCAATCGAGCTCTGGAAACGCTGGCAAAGCTTGAGCCGGCGACGCAGGAAAGTGCGATTGGCCTACATCTCAAGGGCCAGGCGTACCGCGTCATGGAACGATTCGCAGAGGCCATCCCGCCGCTGACGGCCGCCAAGAATGCCGAGCCCGAGAATATTCACATCCTGCTGGCACTGGGTTGGTGCCACAAACGCCTCGACCGCATCGATTCGGCCATTCAGGCGTTGGAAGATGCACTGGCGGTCTGCCCGGATGAAGCCATCATCCATTACAACCTCGCATGCTACTGGAGTCTCGCCAACAACATTCCGTTGGCGTTGATCTACCTCTCGCAATCCTTCGACCTGGATCCCGACTATCGCGAAATGGTCCACGATGAACCGGACTTCGATCCCATGCGAGATCATCCCGAATTCGTCGCGTTGCTCAACGTGATCGTCTGACGCGGACAATTCTTTTCCGAGCAAGATTGCTCATGGCCAGATCATAGGTGCGGGCCATACGTGCCGTTCAGGCAAGTCGACAGCAATGGCCTGTCGGCTCTATTCCGATTCATGCGGCCGGCTCGATGAGCTCAACGCGGTTACCGAACGGATCACGGAACTCGAAGCGGTCAAAACCTGGAATCGGCACGCCCTCGACAACCGCGATCCCGGCGTCTTGCAATAGTTGCCGCCACTGCTCGAGTCCACGTACCTCGTAGGCAACATGAGCCTTGCTCTGCGTGCGATCGACGCCGTCTTCCACACCGACATGTACATTGACATCGCCGGCCGAGAACCAGAATCCGCCGCGTCCCTGCAGGCTCGCGGGCTTTGGCACTTCCGTGAACTGCATCACGCCACAGTAAAAGTCGCGGGCCTGCGATTCCATGCCAACGGGAATCGTGATCTGCACATGATGTAGTCCAGTACTCACTGAGAACTCCCGTTGGCGCTCGCCGAATCAGCAACCAGGCGACGCTGCATCAAAATACGCGTGACGCCTACTTTCGCGTCGCGGGCGTGCGGATCGCGGCCTGCTTCGTTTGCGTGCCCGGATAGATGGCCGGAGCCGTGGCAACGAACATTTCCGGATCATCAATGATCCAGTCGGTCGATTTCGTGCGGCCGTCGTCGCGATTGCAGACGTTGAAGAAGAACGTCTTGAAGGTTTCTGCCTTGTAACCGTACGGGAACTGCGATGTCACATAGTCCTCCGCCGTCAGGTCATCAGTGCCTTTGCTGATGTAGTAGTGAACCATCCCGTCGGGCGTCACCGACATACCCAACGTCCACCAACCGGTCATGTCGATGTTGGGACCCTGGACTTCGTGGCCGTTCGTGTTGCCACGAATTCGCCAGTAAGCGCTGTCGAATTTGCGGTTGCGGTCGGTGTCGCTGTGGAATTCGACAAACATGCCTGGCCAGTAGGTCTCCAGCGTGAACTCTTTCTTGGGCTTGATGGGACGCCCGAAGAAGTTCTTCTTGTCCTTCTTGTGCTCGGGCACAACCCAGGCGTGCGTTTCCAGCGAAGTCCGATAACCAAACGTTGCTCCCGTTCGATTTTCCCACGTTGCGATCGGCGGCATGAAGACGCGAACAACACAACTGGGCGTATGCTGCACAGGGATTTTACGACCAACGCGTTGCCAGACATTGCAGATGAAATCGTCCTGTTCCATCTTGTAGCTGGGCCGGCCGGGAATGCCGGATCGAATTGTTCTCAGCAGCAGCGAACCCTGACTCCCTTCAAGACCACCAGCCGGAGTCGGAACGCGTTGGACGAAATCAGGGCAGCCGCGTTTGATGCCTTCGTACCAACGACCGTTCTGTGACCAACCGGAAGGTTCGCGGCGCTGGTCATCCTGCTCGTCACTGCTCTTGGGAAAGTTCGGAATGAATCGCCATGCGGGATCTTCGAAATCGTCCCCCACGGTTGTCAGCTTGACACCCGTACCGGGAATCACAGGCTGCGCGGCAGAGGCAACCGAGCTTCCGGTGACCAGAGTTCCAGCGACAGCAATCAACAACAGCGTGGCAACGCGTAGACGAATAGAGCTGGCGGAAACCAACATGGCGAATTTCCTTGGCAATCGGTTTGGCGGGAATTCAGTTGAGGCAGGCGGCAGAAAGAGGCATTGGCTTTCGAACCGGCGAAGACCGCGCGAGTGGTGTGGTCTTCACAAGCGTCATCGACCAGCGAACCACCCTGATTGACGATTCCCTTCATTGTTCGTGTTGCGCAAACTTCGTCGCAATTGGCGGCGCTAGCTACGCTGTCGAGCGTTTGCTAAGATCAGCCTGAAATACGCGTGAAGGAGAATGCAATGACGAAGATGCTTCAGATTGTCCCCGACAAATGCACCGGGTGCATGCAATGTGAGCTGGCTTGTTCCTGGGTGCAAACCGGAACGTTCCAGCCGTCGCAATCACTGATTCGCGTCAGCGTCTTCGACGAGCAGGCCAGTTATGCTCCGCTGGCATGTGTCCAGTGTGACGAAGCGTGGTGCATGAACACCTGCCCCACCAACGCGATTGCCATCGACCCAGACTCGGGCGCCAAGGTTGTCATGGACCAGCTTTGTATCGGCTGTCATCTGTGCACGATCACATGCCCCTTTGGAACTGTCTGGACGCTGCCTGAAAACGACAAGGCAGCCAAGTGTAATCTTTGCGGCGGCGATCCTGCTTGCGTCACCAGTTGCCCGACAGACGCCATCGACTTCGTTGACGCCAGCGACGTAGGATCGTGGTTCGAAGCGTGGGGCGAAAAAGTGACGTCCGGTCTCGTGGCCGCAAAAGACTAACCCATTGGCATCGTCGCCCAGCCTGCTCGGCGACCCGCACAAGCAGACTCACGAAGCACAGCGAAAGAGGAAACAATCATGTCAGGGTGGACCGGCCAGATCTTGCGAGTCAATCTCACCGAGGGAACGTGCGCGACCGAGCCGATTCCCAAAGAGTGGCTCGAAGAGTACATCGGTGGACGCGGACTCGGCGATCGTTACCTGGTCGAGGAAGTCGATCCGAAAGTGGACCCGCTCTCACCGGACAACAAGATGATCTTTGCGACCGGGCCACTCACCGGCACGCCCGTTCCCTGCGGCGCGCGTTACATGGTGATCACCAAGGGCGCGTTGACCAACGCAATTACCACCTCAAACTCGGGTGGGCACTGGGGCCCGGAACTCAAGTTCGCCGGCTACGACCTGTTAATCGTCGAAGGCAAATCGCCCAAGCCTGTCTACCTCTACATACACGACGACCAGGTGGAACTTCGGGACGCTTCGAACTACTGGGGCAAGGGCGTCAACGACACCGAAGACGGTCTACGATCGGAGCTTGGCATACCTGCCCTGCGGATTGCCAGCATCGGACCGGCCGGCGAAAACCTGGTCAAATTTGCCTGCATCATGAACGACAAGCATCGCGCCGCCGGTCGTAGCGGCGTGGGCACGGTCATGGGTTCAAAGAATCTGAAAGCCATCGCCGTTCGTGGCACCGGAGGCGTCTCGATCGCCAACCCGGAAGCCTTCATGAAAGCAGTGTGGGCCATGCGGGGCACCATGCAGGATAACCCGGGCCGTAAATCGTTCGCCGAACTGGGAACCGCCGCGACGATTGACATGACCCAGGCATTCGGCGGCCTGCCAACTCGAAATTTCAAGCAGGGCCAATTCGAGGAATACGAAAACCTCAATGGCAACACGATCAAGGACACCCGGCTGGTCACGAACAAGGCCTGCTTCGCGTGTACGATTGCCTGCGGTCGGGTCACTCGACTGGATGGCGACGACGCGGACAAGTTCATGGTCAACATGCATCCGCGAAACTGGAAGGAAGCCAACGAGGGCCCCGAATACGAATCCGCGTGGGCGTTGGGAGCCGATACCGGCGTGGGCGAACTGGATGCCGTCCTGAAAGCGAACTGGATGTGCAACGACCTCGGTATGGATCCCATCTCCATGGGCGCGACACTGGCCGCGGCGATGGAACTGTATGAGGACGGCAAGATCGGCGACAGCGACGTGGAAATGCCACTGACGTTCGGCTCCCCCGAAGCGCTGGTTCGAATGACCGAGGCGACGGCCTATCGCGAGGGCTTCGGTGACGAGCTGGCCGAAGGTTCGAAACTGATGGGCGAAAAATTCAAGGACCCGGACGTGTTCATGGGCGTGAAGGGGCAGGAGTTTCCGGCCTACGACCCACGCGGTTTTCAGGGCATGGGCGTGGCCTTCGCAACGTGTAATCGCGGCGCGTGTCACCTCCGGGCGTGGACACCCGGCATCGAAACGTCCGGCAAGTACGACCCGCACGTACCGGAAGGAAAAAGCGAATGGGTGGTTGGCGAACAACATCGCACGACCGCTCATGACAACACCGGCATCTGCCTCTTCGTGGGCGGCGCCGGCGGACCGCTGGAAGCGCTGGTCCCTTGCTCTGCTGCGGCCACCGGTATCGACTACACCATCGAGGATTTTGTGAAAATCGGCGAGCGAACGTGGAACCTCGAACGCATCTTCAATCTGCGAGCGGGACTCACGAAGGCCGACGACAATTTGCCCAAACGGCTGCTGAAGGAAGCTCACACGGAAGGCCCCTCCAAAGGTGTCGTCGTGCAACTCGACAAGATGCTGCCGATCTACTATCGCGAACGCGGATGGGACGAAGAGGGAGTGCCCACACCCGACAAGCTCGCCGAGCTTGGTCTCGCTTCGCTCTAGGCGACGTTTCTGACTCCCCGACGATCACGTTGCCCCACCAGCCGACACCCAACCCCAACGTTTCCACATGACACACCAAATCATCATCGGCGGCGGACCTGCCGCGACGAACGCCATCGAAACCATTCGACAGTTCGATTCCGAAACGTCCATCACCCTGATCAGCGACGAACCGGCTCATTCCCGCATGGCCCTCCCGTACTGGTTGGCTGGTCAGATTCCACGCGAGCAGACGCACACCGGTAACGACGACTACTTTCAGCGATTGGGCGTGACGACCCGATTCGGAGAGCGCGTGGCTGCGATTGATGCCGCCGCCAAATCCGTGACCACCGACGGCGGTGAGACGTTGACCTACGACAATCTGTTGATCGCCACCGGATCGCGTCCCATGGACCTGCCCGTGGCGGGTGCCGACCTGCCAGGCGTGACGCCCAAATGGTCCCTTGCCCATGTCGAAGCCGGACTCAAAGTACTGGAAGGCAAGTCCAATCCGCGAGTCGTCCTGGTGGGTGCCGGCTTCATCGGGTTCATCATCCTCAGCGCTCTGCACAAACGCGGTTGCCAGCTCACCGTCGTCGAACGCGAGTCGCACGTGTTGCCACGCATGCTTTCGACAACGTCCGCCGAGTACGTGCATCGCTGGCTGGACAAGAAGAACATTACCGTGCACGCCGGAACCAGCGTCACGGGCATCTCGGCCGCCGATGACGGATCGAAAGTTGTCGCGACCTCCAATGGCGATATCGAGGCCGATCTCGTGGTTGTGGCAATTGGTGTCAAACCCAACGTCGAACTGGCCGCCAATGCCGGCCTACAGACCGATCACGGCATTCTTGTTGACAACAACCTGCGAACCAGCGACCCAAACATCTACGCGGCAGGCGACTGTGCTCAGGGCCCCGCCATGTTCAATTCGGATCGACAGATTCACGCGATCCATCCCACGGCCGTCGACCACGGTCGCGTCGCGGGAGCCAACATGACCGGGCAGGACATTGCCTACCGCGGCAGCCTTTCGATGAACGTGCTCGACGTCTGCGGACTGCAATGCGTGAGTTACGGCAACTGGGACGACACGTCCGCCGAAGCACTCGAAATCGCCAGCCCACAGAGCAATGTTTATCGGAATCTGCTGTTCTCCGGAGAAAAGATTACCGGCGCCATGTTCGTCGGCGAAGCCAACAATGTAGGTATGTTGACCGACGTCGGCATGGTCAAAGGACTCATGCAGACCGAAACGGCGTTGGGGCCCTGGAAGGATTTCCTGAAGAACAACCCGTTCGACATTCGCCGCGCCTACATTGGCACCAGCGTTGCCGCCAGGCTGGCGAAGACGACGCTACTCGGTCGACCGGCAACGACGCGGGGTTATCACTTTGACGGAGCGAAGCCACAAACGAAGGTCTCGGCACATCACGCCGCCTACGTGGGCACCAAAGCGGGCGCAGAAGCGGGCGCAGAAGCGGGCGAAAAAGTGGAATGAAGATTCAGATCAAACTAATGGGAATGCTGAAAGATCACACTCCCGAATCCGGCGAGCTCGAATTGCCAGCGGATGCCACTATCGGCGACGTACTCAGGCTGCTGGACATCGAAAACGAATCGATCCAGGCGTTCAGCATTAACGGCTCGATCGATCGCGATCGGAACCGTGTGCTTGTTGAAGGCGACGAACTAACGGTGCTGCCCCCGGTGGGCGGCGGCTAGTTACCCGATACCTGGGAAATCCGCGGACAGTTCATCGCCCCTACGCTACCGACTAGCGGAAGGCGGGTCGTCGTCTTGGACGATCACCTCGATCATCGTCGTCGAACTCGTCATCATCATCGCCGCGGCCAGCCGATTCTTTGACTACCAACCAGTCCGAAAAGAGACTGCGGATCTCCTTTTCGTCCGAGATACCCACCAGCTTCTCCGCTTGCTGTGGGGCGATCTTCTTGTAGGCCGCCGCCAGATGGGAATCCCTCAGCAAACCGCGACTGTTGTAGAACTTGACTTCCCCAAGCTTCCACAATGGATTGGCGGATTCCTGTGCCAGGAGATTTCGAACCCGGCCAATCACGGCCTTTTCGGTGGCTGCAGTGGGAAATTCTGTGGTGAGGAAAACTTCTTTGCCGCCCTCTTTGAAGACCTTGTCGATCTCCGTCTGAATAATCTCTTCTTCGGGATCAGCCTGTTGAACCTTGATGTTGTTGATGGTCCCCGACTTGCGGATAAATTCGCCCGTGAGCCCGTCGTAGAGCCGGACGACCGTCTTGTTGGTCACGTACCGCATGCGACGATTCGGCTCGGCGACAACCGCCAGAACCAGCACCAGATCGACGCCCTGCTCTTTTGCTCGCTCCAAGAGCGTGGGGAGATTCCCTGACTCACCAAGCATGGTGACACCGGGCATGATCTGTTCGATCAAGTCACTGTCAGGCTTGTCATCGTCGTCACCACCCCGACCACCGCCGTAGCCGCCGCCACCGTAGCCACCACCGCCGCCGTAGTTGACGCTTGCTCCGTACTCATCGCCGAACTCATCCCGGTCACCCGCAAGGGCTTCTTCAAGTTGATCCTTCAGGATGTCACCGAACTGCCCGTTCTCAATACGAAGCTGCAATCGCAACAGGAGCTCTTTTCCGACGTCACCCCCGTAGTAGTCCAGCGTGCGGTTGCTGAAGTCACCGAAGAACTCTTCGTCGTCATCGTCTCGGCCACTATCGCGTCCGTCACGGCCGCCAGGCAGAGTCTGCTCAACACCCGTGGGACGAGGCGACCCCGTCCAACCGTCTTTGCCCTTGTACTGAATCGCGATTCCCCAGCGGGCTGCGAGTACCGGCCGGCTAAGAACATTCATAAACCTGTACTTTTCCAGCACGGCTTTGGCGACGTCGGAGTCCGCCAGTAACGCCTGAGCGTACAACTGGTTCATGGCCTCTGCGTCATGGCCCTGACTGAAGGAAAGCTTGGCTTCCTCGGCCAGATTCTTTGGCTTGGGCGGAGCTCGTCGAGCCTGCTGATCACCATAGGCGTCGTTACCATAGCCATCGCTGCTGTAGGGATCGTCGCCGTAGCCATCGCCACCATCGGCGCCGTATGAAGCGCCGGACTGAATCCATGCTCGAATCGTGTCAATTTCATCGGCCGACAGACGCGGCCCCTGAGGAGGCATGCGGCCATCTTCACCTTCCGGCTGAGTGATCCGGAAGAACAACTCGCTGTCATCCGGATTGCCGGCACTCACGATGCCCGAAGCCTGTAGCGCCGCAGGCGTGTGAAGCGTCAGATCACCTTTGGATCCACGTGGTCCACCGCCGTGACAGTTGTAGCACCGGGCTCGCAAGATCGGAGCAATGTCGTTTGCGTACACGCCACTGCCACTTCCGCCGTCATCTGCATAGGCATCGTCGCTGTACGGGTCATCGCCGTAGCCATCGTCACCATAGCCATCATCCGCGCTGCTGGGTTTGCTGACAGCGTACGGGTCATCTTCCGCCGGACGGCCACCGTTTTCATAGTTGCCGTATTGCTCGTCGGGTCGGCCATAAGCCGGATCGGCATAGGGATCGTCGTAGTCACCGCCGCCATTGTCAGCCGATGAATAGCCGTCGTCACCATAGCCATCATCGCCAGAGCCACCAGCATCGGCGGAACCTTCGTCTCCATAGCCGTCGTCGGAATAGCCGTCATCCGAGTATCCATCGTCGGAGCTTGCCGAGTCGTCACTGGAACTTTCGTCGTACCCGTCGTCGCTGTACCCGTCGTCGCTGTACCCGTCGTCGCTGTACCCGTCGTCGCTGTACCCGTCATCCTGGGTGTCGTAGGGATCCGACGGGCCCTCCGAAGGATACTGCCAGGCACCCGTGGTGGGATCCTGGACCATGCCCATTTCTGCGGCTTCCTCATCAGTGATTCGATCAGCAGTCTCGCGACCGTCGTTACCACAGCCCGTCATGGGCGCTATCAAAAATGAAACGAGGCAAACGATTTTGATCGCGGCGATGAATGTTCGCATGTCGATACCCTTCTGCTCCCCTGAGGAATGACCGAATGGCTGATTATGACAAGGTGACTTGAGCCTGTCGAGAAAACAAAGGCGGCGCCGAGATCCAGGTAAGGGCCGCATCACACCCCGCTAACCGCTCGAAACCCGATGACAAGCGATTGAATCGACCTGAAATTGCGGGAAAATGAACACCACGCACCGGCGCAGGCAGGAAACCACCAGCCCGAAACGGGGCGAATCCAGCCCAAGCTGAACCGTGTGATAAACAACACTGTTCAGCGAGGGCACCTACGATTGGCTAAACCGGGACGTGAACTTCGCGGCCATCTGCGTCCTTGCACGACATGTCCAGAGACTCCGGAAACGCGCCCTTGTCGCCAAGAATCTGCACGACCATGTTCCCGGTCTCTTCCATCTGCGACAGTTCACGGCGTTTGGTATTGTTCAGCAACGCGGCCACTTCATCGTTCACCTTGATCGTGACGTGAGCCACTTCCTGTTTACGAGTGGCAAGTGCGAGCGTGCGAATAACTTCGATCGCCATGCTTTCCGCGGTCTTCACCATGCCACGACCACTGCAACAGGGACAATCGCTGAACACGCTGCGTTTGAGGCTTGGGCGAATTCGCTGCCGCGTCATTTCGATCAGTCCAAATGGACTGGTCCGAAGAATCTTGGTGCGAGCGCGATCTCGTGCCACGGCATCACGCAGGGCACGCTCCAGATTCCGACGATGGCGCTCTTTACGCATATCGATGAAGTCATTCACGATCACGCCGCCAAGGTCTCGCAATCGCAGTTGCCTTGCGATTTCTCTTGCGGCCTTCAGGTTCAACTGGTAGGCCGTCTCCTCTGCCGAGTCATCCGTTCGGAAGCTACCGCTGTTCACGTCGATGGCAACCAGCGCCTCGGTCTGATCAACGACGATCGAGCCGCCATCCTTCAACTTAACCTCGCGGCGATGAATGTTGGCAATCTCCTGTTCGACACCATACTTGTGGAACAGTGGCTCGGTACCTTCGTAACTCTCGAGCTTCTCCACGGACTTGGGCATTACCAGTTCCAGGAACTCGCGAGCTCGATCATGAGCGTCCGGATTGTCGATGAGAATCTTGTCGACATCGGCGGTCAGGATGTCCCGGATCGTCCGGATCATCATGTCGCTTTCCTCGTAGATATCGACCGGAGCAGGCTTCTTCTCGATGCGACGACTGATCACTTTCCACAGTCGCAACAGGTAGGAAAGGTCTCGCGAAAGATCGCGTCGAGTGCGTCCCTGTCCTGCAGTTCGCACGATAAATCCGAGTCCCTTGGGGGGATTCAAATCCAGCAGGATATCTCGCAGGCGACGACGATCGTCTTCATCTTCGATCTTGCGCGAAACGCCAACACGACCAAGGGCCGGCATCAGCACCAGGTAACGACCGGGAATGCTGATGTAGGTCGACAGCGTCGGTCCTTTGGTACCAATACCTTCCTTGATCACCTGGACGACGACTTCGTCACCACGTTTGAAGATCTCCTGGATTGGTGGCTTGTATCGTGGACGTGAACTGAATCGTTGTCGGCGACCCTGGTCCCGCTTCTTGGCTTCTTCCGCCGAGATCATCCGGCCGTCGGGACCGAAGTTGTCCTTGGGGTCAAAGCCGCCCTGACGGAAGTACTGCGATTCGACATCACTGATATGCAGGAAGCCGTTCTTGCCCACGCCAAAGTCAACAAAGGCAGCCTGAATGCTGGGTTCAAGGTTGACGACCTTGCCCTTGTAAATGTTTCCAACGTAGTTGTCCTGACTCGCGCGCTCCGTGTACAGCTCTTCGAGTACACCGTCTTCGATGATCGCAATACGACACTCTTCCGGCTGAGCCGCATTGACGAGCATCTCTTTCTTGACCTTCTTCTCCGACTTGGGAGCGGAAGCTTGGCGCTCACGACGAGGCCGATCACGGCGACGAGATCGGTCATCGCGTTTGCCATCTCGTCCACGGTCGCCATCTCGTCCACGGTCGTTGTCTCGTCCACCGTCGTCCGATTCCGTCGAATCACTGACTTCGTCCTGTGACGAGTCGTCTCGACGCGGCCGTTCATTCCGTCGCGAGCGAGATTCACCGCGAGAATCACCGCGGGAGCCCCGGCGGGACCCACCACGTGGACCACCACGTGATCGCGAACGGGATCGCGCTGATTTGGATTCGGACCGGGAGTCTTCTTCAACTTCGGCATCGTCGACGACGTCCGCCGAGTCCTGATCGCTGCTCACGACCGCGTCTTCGGTAGATCGCTCGCGACGACTACTTCGTCGTCGACGTCGACGACGCTTTCGCTCGCCTCCACCTTCTTCACCACTGCCTTCTTCACGACCGCCTTCTTCACCACTACCTTCTTCGCGACCGCTGCGGCTGTCGTCGCCGAGGCTATCGTCAACCACTTCAGCAGTCGGGGCCTTTTTGCTTTCAGGTTCTTCTGCGATGGGAACAATGCCTTCACCGAAACCGCCAAATGCGTCGTCGCGGCGATCGTTGTCCTGGTCCTCGGACCAGCTGGAGTCCTTTTTTCGCGTTCTCATGAATTAAGCTCGATTCTTGTTCGGGTCAAAACGCCGCCTTGTCGGGTAACGTCCGCAAGGCCGAGCTGCGCGAGAATGTCGCGCGGCTGCAGTTGACTCTGTTGAACGACGCGGATGTTCATCATCAAACGACCATCGTCCAGCCAGAGTCCATCAAGTGTCTCTTTCAGATCAATCTCGATCTGTTTTCCTTTTCTCTCGATTGTCAGTGTGTCCTGCGCTGACAGGGCATCCAGCGATTGCTGGAGCGCCTCTTTGTCGTAAGCGAAATCCCCTGGATCCCACTCGTATGTCACCTGTTTGATTTTGGCTTTGCGGTCTCCGTCACCCAGTTCGGTAACGTCGAGGACTACCAGACCATCTGGACTGGTGGCATTCAACCGGGTCTTGAAATCTTCCGGATCCATGCTTTCCGCCAGCACAATGTCCATAACCTCGTTGTTGGCAGCAATTCCCAGCGAAAGTGCATCCGGGAACGTCATTTTGGGCCGAGGATGAAACCCTTCCGACATCGCCAGAGATACGCCCACGCGCCTGAACATACGTTCCAGTGCACGGACCAGATCGCGATGACTAACGAATCGCAAATCCCCCTGCTTGGTGAAGCGGACTCGCATGCGTTGCCGAACCGGAACCGCCGATGGCGTCGAACCATCTTTGGTTGGGGGCGTCGCATTGCGATCCTGCTGAGTCATTTTGAGACCACCGAGTCGTGAGCGGATTCGATTGGAGTGAGGGAAGCATCCAGTGACGGAGCGGCCCGGCGAAGCTCCTCCTTCAGGAAATTGCGAATTTCCAGAGCGCTGTCCATTTCAAGAGCCCGTTCGGCCACGCTGCGACATTGCTCCAGACTGACGGCTCGACAGACAGCCTTGATCTTGGAGATCGCCGTCGGTGGGACGCTGAAACTGCGCAAGCCCAACCCCAGCAGCAGCATGGTGTACTTCTGACTGGAACTCATTTGACCACAGAGGCTGGCCGGCACTCCGGAGGCACCGGCTTTGTCGATTGCCTGTTTCAGTAATTGGAGGACGGCGGGATCGCTGTTGTTGTAGAGCCCGGCGACTTCCTTGTTTCCCCGATCGACCGCCAGCGTGTACTGCACAAGGTCATTCGTGCCGATACTGAAGAAGTCGACTTCCTTCGCAAATTTTTCCAGCATCACCACCGTCGCGGGAACCTCGACCATCATCCCCACGGAAATTTCACGATTGAACGGTTGCCCTTCGTCCGACAGGTCTTCCATGATGTCCGCAAGGAAGGCCTTGGCACGACGCAATTCATCAAGCGTGCTAACCAGCGGGAACATGATGCGGATGTCGCCCAATGCACTGGCGCGCAGGATCGCGCGAAGCTGGGTTCGAAACAGCGGCAGGTTTCGCAAGGACATGCGAATACTACGAAGTCCCAGAAACGGATTACGCTCCTCAAACGTGTGCCGAACACTTCCCATTTTGTCGGCACCAAGGTCCAACGTTCGAATCACGACGGGACGATCGCCCATGGTCTGCACGACTTTGGCGTAAGCGTTGAAGTGGTCTTCCTCGCTGGGCTCCTGCTTCACACCAAGGTACAGGAACTCGGTTCGATAAAGCCCGATGCCGGCGGCACCACGTTCGATGCCGCTGTCTGCTTCACGCGGAAATTCAATGTTCGCCATGATCGACACGGGAGTGCCACACGATGTCTCCGCAGGAAGCTCCCGCATGGAACGATACTGGGTATCGGCATTGCGACCCTGTTCGGCCTGCCTGCGATAGCGAACGAGCGTTTCGTCATTCGGCTGGACGATGACCTGCCCGGCATCACCGTCGACAATCACGACATCGCCACCCGTGACGTCGGCGAGGAAACTGCCCGTTCCAACAACCGCTGGAATCCCCATGGCCTCGGCGACGATTGCCGTATGACCGCCAGGACCACCGACTTCGGAAACGAACCCCAACACAAACTCGGGATCCATCTGCGCCGTTTCACCGGGTGTCAGATTGTGGGCGAGGACGACTGCCGGCGAAGCAAGATTCGTCAGCACCTCGTGCCGGCAACCCAACAACTCTCCCAACAATCGTTTCTCAATGTCAAAAACGTCGTTGGCTCGTTGAGCGATAAACGGGTTGGGAAGCCCCTGAAAGACTTTGGCGTAGGCCTTCAGCACCTGGCTGACCGCGTATTCGCTGGAGCAATGCTGGCCGCGAATCCGGGCTTCGACTTTTTCGGCGAGATGAGGATCGCCCAGCATCTGAAGCTGAGCGGCAAAGATGGCACCGTAGTGCTCTCCAAGCTGCTCCGAAACGTCGTCACGACTTTGCTTGAGTTCGGTCGCGACGGCTGCAGAAGCCTGACGCCAACGATGCAATTCATGGTCGACCGCATTTTTTGCGACGAACCGGCGAGGGATCCGAAATCCCTCCTGATCGATTACTAATGCTTCACCGATCGCCACTCCGGGCGATACAGCGATTCCCTGTAATATCTGCATCGTTTGGTCGACAGGAACTCGCACAGACCATCTGAAACCAGATGGTCGTCGCTGATCCAACGCGGCAATTCCGCATCAGAAGAGTTTCTGTCCGTTTGCTCAATTATGTTGTTCGTCCGCAGCGACAATCGCTCCGGATCTGACACAACGGATGACGATGGGTGACATCGTCGCAAGCATGTGGGGTGCCATGATCACCATCCGAGGTGATCGGCAGTCAATGCTCGCTTGCCAGTTGCGTCCCGTCTTGTACGTCTTCGTCAAAGCCACTCTCGATTAGCTCGGCGAGCGCAGAAGCCGCTTGTTGAGCGTCGTTGCCGTTGGCAACAACTTTCAACTCCGTTCCCTGCTCTGCCGCAAGTGTCAGGATCGAGAGGATGGACTTGCCATCTACTAACCTGCCGTCTCTTCCTACTTGAACCGTCGAAGAAAACTGGTTTGCCAGGCGCACGAACATGTCCGCAGGCCGCATGTGCAATCCCTGCGAATTTACGAGCCGCGTCACTTTCTCTACGGTTTGGTCACTCATCGTGAATTCATGTTTTACGCGTCGCTAATGGCGAGCGTCCGTTACGAGACAAACTCACTGTTATCTGCTTCTTCGAGCAACTGCTGAATATCTTCAGCGGTTTTTGACTGCTTGAGGAATCGCAGAAACATCTGGTTCTCGCGGAGGTGTCGCGTAATGTTCTCAAGGGCACGCAGGTGATCACCGGGGCGATCAGGCGGCGAAACAAGCAAGAAGAACAGCTGAACGTTCTCGCCGTCCAAACTGTTGAAGTCGATCCCGTCAGCACTGACGCCGACGGTTCCAACCAGCTTGTCCACAACCGCATGCTTGGTGTGGGGAACGGCGACACCGCGTCCAATCCCGGTACTTCCCAATTCTTCCCGCTTCATGACAGCCTCGATAATCTCGGCTTTGTCTTCGGCGGTAATCTGGCCAGCCTCTACGAGCGCTCCGACCATTTCAACGATAACTGCATTCTTGTCATCAGCTTGCAGCTGCGGGCGAATCGCCGCAGTGCATACAAAATCTGCGAATTTCATGTCTGTTCCTTCTGGCGATATTCCGACTCGGCCACGTTTGATTCGTGGCGACGAGGAGCGGCGGTCACGCGTAGAACTCAGTCGACAATGCTATCAGCTTCGCTGTCAGCATCTTCGACTTCGAATTCGATCGGTGTACGTCGACCGGTCGCGCCACGGTGACCAATCAGTTTCTCTTTATGTTTCCTGAGTTGTTGTTCTATCTTATGTAAGCACGAATCAACGGAAGCGATCAAGCTTTCGTTTTCATCGGTTGCGACAAAGTCTTCCGCCTTTTCGACGCTGACGCGGAATTCGACACTTGGCATTTCTTTGTGTTCAAGATCAACCGTAACTTCGGTAGCTGTGAGGCGATCGTTAAACCGCAGCAGCTTTTCAACCTTCTCAGTGATTTTGTCTTGTGTTGCCTGGCTAAGATGACCGTGACGTGTCGATATGTTGATCTGCATTCGTCCAACAATCTCCAAGGATGACGAAGCGGCCCGAACGATATCAGGCTCCCGGGAATTCTAGCCCGGTTCGAAACCCTCCACAAACGCAAATCAGCAGTTTGGGCCGGGATATCCGGATTCCACGGAAAACGTCCAATACAATTTGCCGGATCGACACCGTTGTTTCGACGGTGATTTCGGCTTGGACACTTGCTGGCAGTCCAGGCAAGGTTACTTGACAAGTACCAGAGTTTCATTGAGAAACCGGCCTACCTCGTCCCAGCGAGCGGCAGCTTGCTGAAAATCAACCTGCATGGCCTGAACGGTCGTGGGCGTCTCGCAACGTAAATCGACCTGAACGTCTCGGTGCAGCGGAATCTGTGCGCTCTCACCGGCTGCTAGCTCCTTTTCGACTTCTGCCGAAAGCAGAAACCGAAGTAACTGCCGGGCATTTTCCGAATTTGCCGCACCTCGCGGCAGACTGAGCGTGTTGGGAATAAACAGCGTACCAAGCCCACCTGGTTGCGAATCAGGATAGACGATCCGCACGGGAAAACCGGCTTCCAGTTCGATCATCGCATCGTCGGTGTCTGTGATCCCAAAGGCCACGTTGCCTCGCGCCACATCCCGGGCAACCTGCTTGTTTCCCGAAAGGATCTGGACGTCGTTTTCTTTCAACCGCCGGTAAAAGTCCGTCGCCTTTTCCTCACCAAGTGCTTCGAAAAGACACACCGCGTGTGTGGCGGTCGTCCCGAACAAGGGTTTGGCCATCGCGACCTTGCCTTTCCACTTTTCATCCAGCAAATCAAAAATCGAGTCGGGAATCTCCTCCTCCGCCACAACATCGATGTTCACCAACAACACTCGGGCTCGCGCCGCAAAGCCGTACCAGCGATGTTGAGACGACCGGAATTCCACAGGGAACGCATCGGCCTCAGCACACTGCCAGGCGTCGAGCAGCCCCAGCTGATCCAAGCGCAACGTATTTACGATCTCGTTGTTCCAGAACAGGTCGCAACGCGCCTGATTCCGACTCTCCTCGATGATCCGGGTCGTCAGCCCAACCGTCTTCGTCGATTCAGAATCGTATTTGGCGCGAACCCGTATACCCGTCTCGGCCTCAAATCGGCGTAGGATCGGTTCGGAAAACTCACGATCCAGCGCCGTGTAGACGATCACTTCATTGCTGGAACGCTTGAGGCAACCCGCAAGCGCTGCAACGACAATCAGGCCGCATAGTACGAATAGCTGTCGGCATCGATTCATCGCATCGCCCCAAACCAAATCAAGACACTACGTCTTTAGCATCTCAAGCATATACTTGAGGGATACACCGGACAAGAGACCACCGTGATGCCCTGCTGGAACGATAGCCGTCCAATTCGACGCCCGTCGAAAGCTTTTGTCCGGGCGATGTTCATGGCGGCATTGTGGCTGGTCGTGTCTCCGCCAGGCATTTTGCAAGCACAAAACGTCAACGCGCAATTACAGGATATCGACGACCAAGCCCTCAAGGCGGCCGGCATCCGCACGCTCCGTGGCAAGTACGTCACGCTGTTCACGGACCTGCCCGCGGCCCCCGATGTCGACAATCTGGCGCAGATGTTTGATGCCGCGATTCCCCAATGGGCTCGCTTCTTTGGCACCCAGGAGAGCACATTCGACGGCTGGCAGGTCCAGGCCTGTGTGATTCGTGACAAACAACGTTTCCAGGACTACGGACTCCTGCCGGTCGACCTTCCGCCGTTCCTGAATGGATTTCAGATGTTCAACCGCATCTGGATCTACGAACAACCGGGCCCATACTACCGACGCCATCTCGTACTTCACGAGGGCACGCATGCCGCCACCAATCGGGTGTTCGGCCGAGTTGGACCAGCGTGGTATCGCGAAGGCATTGCCGAGCTGCTGGGCACGCACCAACTGGTCGACGGCAAGTTGGTGATGGGCGTCTTCCCCGCGGACAAGAAGCTGGTTGAGCACTGGGGTCGAATCCGGATCATCAAGGACGAACTCGCCGAGGGAAAATCCATGTCGATTCCGGAGATTGTCAATCTTCAGGCTCGAGACTTCCTGAATGTCGAAGCGTACGCCTGGAGTTGGGCGTTGCAGACCTTTGGGCACCGACATCCCAAATTTGCTCCGCTGTTCAATCAGCTGCGAACAGAAATGTACCTCTCCACCCATGGTGTATCGGCTCGCTTCATGCGGGGCTACGAAGCCAACCGCCTGGAGTTCGAGATCGCCTGGCAGGTCTTCCTCAGCCAGCTCGACTATGGCTACGACTCAAGCACCGAAACGATTTCGAACGCACCCCGGAATTCCGCATTTGGGGACGCCATCGAGACGCGCCAATTACGAGTTGACCGAGGCTGGCAATCAACCGGGTTGCGAGTGCCACCGGATACCAATATCGAGATTGCAGCACGCAGTCAGTTTCAGCTGGCCGAGGAACCCGCGAAACGCTCGGGCAACAAAGTCCTGCCCAGCCGCCCCTGGATAAGCGAGCCGCAGGGAGTCACCATCGAGTACTACCAGCAACGGCCTTTGGGCATGCTGCTGGCGGCCGTCGTCAATCCGGATACGTTGGATGCTTCGTCGCTGGCCCGACCGACACCCATTGGCAGGCGCGGAGTGATCAATTCGGGCACCGGCGGTGTTCTGTACCTGCGAATCAACGAACGGACTGACCGGATGGGTGATAACAAGGGAAAAATCACGGTTAACATGCGGAAGCAGCCCCTCCCAACCGCCCCGAAACCAACAGACCGGGGCGACGCACGAGCGATCGAATAGACACCCAGAACAGGCATCCAGAACCAACCTAAAGAACAACCTCCACGAATTTCCCGCCTGGACGCTCGCTGCAGGACTTTGGCACTCACTCTTTAGCAACCTGCTGCTCACGTGTACGATATCGCGTAGCAGTCATCGGAAACGGCAAGGCAATAAATGAACCACATTCAGAAGCATGACCCAGAAGTCTGGGCAACAATCGAAAACGAGATTCAGCGGCAGCGTGACGGCCTCGAGCTCATCGCCAGCGAGAACTACACCAGTGCCGCTGTGATGGAAGCCTGTGGCAGCGTGCTCACCAACAAGTACGCCGAAGGCTATCCCGGGCGGCGGTACTATGGCGGCTGTGAACACGTCGACGTCACCGAAAACATCGCGAGGGATCGGGCGAAAGAACTGTTCGGTGCCGAACATGCCAACGTCCAGCCACACGCCGGTTCGCAAGCCAACATGGCGGTCTATCTGACGGCGCTGGAACCGGGCGATACCGTCCTGGGGCTCGACCTTGCTCACGGTGGTCACCTGACGCACGGCATGCGACTGAATATTTCGGGAAAGCTGTACAACTTCCTTAGCTACGGCGTCCGCAAGGACACGCATCTGCTGGACTTCGATCAGGTCGCCAAACTGGCAAGGGAGCACAAGCCCAAGATGATCGTCGCGGGTGCGAGTGCTTACCCGCGCGAGATTCCCCATCCAAAGTTTGCCGAGATCGCCAAGGAAGTTGGCGCCCTGTTGATGGTAGACATGGCGCACTATGCGGGACTGGTTGCCGCCGGACTTCACGACAACCCGGTCAAGGTCGCCGACTTTGTCACGACCACAACGCACAAGACGTTGCGTGGCCCACGATCCGGTCTGTGCCTTTGCCGCGAAGAATACGCGAAGGGAATCGACCGGAGCGTCTTCCCTGGAACTCAGGGCGGTCCCCTGATGCATGTCGTGGCCGGCAAGGCGATTTGTTTTGGCGAAGCACTCAAGCCGGACTTCAAGGTCTACGCTCAAAAGATCATCGACAACGCACGGGCACTCGCAGAGGTGCTGTTGGCCGGTGGACTGAAACTGGTCAGTGGTGGCACCGACAACCATCTACTGCTAGTCGACGTTACGCCACTGGAAATCGGTGGTCGCACGGCCGAAGAAGCCCTCGACCGCTGCGGTATCACGGTCAACAAGAACATGATTCCCTTCGACGAGCGAAAGCCTGTCGATCCATCGGGGATTCGCGTCGGTACGCCCGCCCTGACAACGCGTGGGATGGGTCCCGACGAGATGACCAAAGTGGGCAACTGGATCCTCGAAGCGCTCAAGAGTCCCAAGGATGACGCTGTGCTGCAGAAGGTTCGCCAATCGGTTAGCGAGCTATCAGCCCAGTTCCCTGTTCCCGCGGACGCCGCGATCTAGCCACCGCCGGACACGTCCTGCAAATCCAGGAATCGACTGAAATGCCAGAATCCAGCCGCATCCTTATCGCCGACGACAACCAGGCCAACAGCGAATTGCTGGAGGCGTACCTTGCTGCTGTCGATTGTGAACTGGAGTTCGCCGTGGACGGTCAGGACACGCTCGACAAGGTCGCTGCATTCCAGCCAGATCTCATCTTGCTGGATGTGATGATGCCCAAGCTCAGCGGGTTTGAAGTCTGCCAACAACTCAAGTCAAACCCCCGAACTGCAGCCATCATGATCCTGATGGTCACCGCACTCAACGAACTGGGCGACATTGAACGCGCCGTCGAAGCGGGCACGGACGACTTCCTCTGCAAGCCCGTCAACAAACTGGCATTGTTAAAACGTGTCGAACACATGCTGCAGTTCAAGGATATCCGGGACGAAAACGAGCGGCTGCGGCGGTACATCCAGGAAATGGAAGACTCGGGCGGCCCGGCATAGCCCAACATCGAAACATTCACACGGACAACTTCATGAAGGTCGCAAAGTACATCACGCCCCTGTTGCTTTGCTGCTTTCTGATTTCCAATCTCGCTGTCTCTGCAGACCGAGCAACCGAGAGACGCGTTCCGAAGCTCATTCAACAACTCGGCGCCAGAGGCTATCAGCAGCGGAAATTCGCGGAAGCAGAACTGCGCGAACTGGGTCACGTGGCAATCGATGATCTGCTGGAGGCACAGTACAACGAGTCTCCGGAAATCAGCCTGGCAGCTCAACAATTGCTGAGCCAACTGGAGATCATCTGGACCAGGCCTGACGAGCGCCCCATCGTCAGCGAGATCGTGAGCGATTTCGGTTTCAAGCCGGACGACGACAAACGCTCGCTAACCACCTGGCTCTCCAAGCTCGAAGATGGCAACGGATTTGCGGCGCTTGCTCGCATCGCCCGATATGAACAGTCGGATCTGATTGCAAAGCAGGCTGCGATCGATTTGATGAAGGCCATGGACGTCGATTCGGCTACGCAAAGAGCGGCGCTGGCAAACGCCGCGCTCAGTTCGCTCAAGGGGTGCGATCGGAATTCGGCGCAGTGGATTCGTGCCTGGCATGCCTTGATCGAAACACCGGAAGCAAAGAGCCTCGCCACGCTACGTGAGCTGGCGGACCACGAGCGAACAAAGGTCTCGGAAACACGAACTTCCGGATCATTGGCCGGGGATCTTTATCAGCTGGTCGCAAACCGGGCCATCGCGCTAGACGATCAGGAAACCTTCCGGGCTGCGACAGCAACGATGGTCACCCTGTTCGCAGAGGATGACTATCGCCTGGTTACGACCGCAAACTGGCTGCTGGACCACGAACGTAACGACCTGTTCGAAGAGTTGATCTGGGACCGGTTCGAAGAGGCCAGAAACAGACTACCGCAGTTGATGTATTGCGCCGCAGAATCCAAACTTGAATCCGACCCCAAACTTGCCGAGGAACTCGCGCAGCGGGCCTACGACCTTGAGCCTACCGACGCCAATGTGGCGATCGCCGACAATTCGAAACGGTTCTTTCTCCGCCGCAGCGCAGCATTTGGGCTGGAAGAACGCGGCCTGACCGAGTGGGCGGTCCGCGAGTATCGGCGGCTGATCGCATCGGAGGAGAACTGGCGAACGGACTACTATCGAGACCAGGCAGTCACGGTGCTCGCGGAACTGCTGCATGATCGCGGTCGACACCTTGAAGCTGCCGACACGATCGCTGCTTTTATTGGCGAAGACAAAGCCGTCGAAGACCCATTCCCGCAATCCCGGTCGACGGATGCCTCGTCCAAAAAGTCTCGCATGCACTACTTTCGCTCGGTGCATTTCCGAAAACTGGGTGACCGCGAAAAACAGGTCGAGCACCTCAAGAAAGCGGTCGAAGCCGATTCGACAGACGCCGATGTGCTGATCGCCATGCACCGACTTCCGCGTGCGGACGCAGACTGGAAAGAGCAGACGAACGATCACATTCAGGATGCCATCGGAATCTTCGAAGCCCGCTTGCGCCGACAACGGCGCTCGGGTGAGATTGAAAACTGTCTGGACGTCGCCATGAATCTCAATCAGATTGCCTGGCTGGTCAGCAATACCGGACGCGTTCATAACTCGGACCGACTCACGAAAGCGGTCCAGCAAAGCCGACGATCACTGGAACTTCGACCGCAATCCGCCGGCTACCTCGACACACTGGGCCGCGCCTACTTCACCACCGGCGACCGCGACAACGCAATCAAGTACCAACGACGCGCCGCCAAACTCGAACCCCACACGCGTCAGATTCGACGGCAGCTTGAAGAGTTCGAAGGACTACGGGAAGCAGAATAGTGAACAACGCACGGCAAGCCGTAGCCGATCTCGATGGAATACGAATCGCTTACGATGACCATGGATCGGCCGATCACGCGGCCACGCTCTTCCTGCATGGTTTTCCCCTTTCGGCTTCAATGTGGTCAGGGCAGCTCGCACTGGCCGACGGTCACCGACTGATCATTCCCGACCTCCGCGGTCACGGCCAAAGTGCCGTCACGGAAGGTACGGTGACCATGGCCACGATGGCCGACGACATGGCGAAGCTTCTGGATACCCTGAACATCGAAACCGCGACCGTTTGCGGATTATCGATGGGCGGATATGTGGCGTGGGAATTTTGGCGTCGGCATCGAGATCGATTGGCGGCGTTAATCCTTTGCGACACCCGAGCGGTCGCGGACACCGAAGAAGTTCGACGCGGTCGACAGATGATGGCGGCGCAGGTTGTGTCATCGGGCGCCGAAATGGCTGCCACGTCCATGCTGCCCAAACTGATGGCGAAGTCCACCTACGAACATCGGAGTTCCACCGTCGATGCGGTACGTCAGATGATCCTCGCAACCGATCCGCACGGAATCGCAGCGACACAGCGTGGTATGTCCGAACGGGTCGACATGACCGATGCGCTATCGGAAATCGAGGTCCCGACGCTGGTGATTTGCGGCGAGGAGGACTCCATATCAGCACCGGATGAAATGGAGAGTTTCGCGAACAAAATGCCCAACGCCCGTTTTTGTCGTATCGAGGACGCCGGACATCTCGCGCCCCTGGAACAGCCGGCGAGTACGAACGTTTTCATCTCGGATTTCCTGACGAACATCTGAGCGAAGAAAGGTGTCGTAGAAAAGGGTGTCGTAGGAAATGCCGTCGTATTTCAAAGCCGTCGCGGCCGTGGTGTGACGATTGGCGCAAAACGCCAGTCCTCCCGGCAGGTCCGATGTATTCGGCAGTCGTCCGATGCTGGAACTCCAGCACCCACCGCATTGCAAAGACGAGGGCGTTTTCTTAGGCTGATCCGTCCTCAAAACAAACCGTTTCCAACAGACTCAGTTCGGATTTCCCATGGCACAGGTCAATCACCACTACCTCAAGCTCAAGGCGGGTTACCTTTTTCCAGAGATTGCGAGACGCGTGAATGAATTCACCGCCGCCAATCCTGACGCTGCCGTAATCAAACTGGGAATCGGGGACGTCACCGAACCATTGCCCGATGCGGTCCGCAAGGCAATGCACGCGGCCGTCGATGAAATGGGCGACCGCAGTTCGTTTCGTGGTTATGGTCCCGAACAGGGATACGATTTTCTGCGCGACGCGATCGCCGAGAACGAGTACGGACACGTCGACATCGCCGCGGACGAAATCTTCGTTTCCGACGGTTCCAAGTGTGACAGTGGAAACATTCTGGATGTGTTCGGCAGCGACAACAAGATCGCGGTGCTCGATCCGGTCTACCCCGTCTACGTCGACACCAACGTGATGGTCGGGCGAACGGGCGAAGCGAACGACGCGGGGCGCTACGAGGGTCTGCACTACATGCCCGTCACGGCGGAAAACGATTTCGTGCCCGAGATCCCCAGCGAGCACGTGGATCTGATCTACCTCTGCTACCCCAATAATCCGACAGGCGTCGTTGCAACCAGGGACACGCTGAAGCGATGGGTCGAGTTTGCTCAGAAAGAGAATGCCATCATCCTGTTTGATGCTGCCTATGAGTCGTTCATTCAGGACGACTCCATCCCGCATAGCATCTACGAGATCGACGGCGCACGGGAAGTTGCCATCGAGTTCCGAAGCTTCAGCAAGAAGGCCGGATTTACGGGCGTCCGATGTGCGTATACCGTCGTTCCCAAGGATCTCAAAGGGAAAACACCGACGGGCGAAGACACCGCCATCCATGCATTGTGGAACCGTCGTCACTGCACAAAGTTCAACGGAGTTTCCTACGTCGTGCAACGTGGTGCAGAAGCGATCTACAGCGACGAAGGCAAACCGCAGGTTGCTCAGCTCATTGAGTTCTACATGACCAATGCAAAACTTCTCCGCGAAGGACTACAGGCTGCAGGACTGACGGTCTATGGCGGAGAGAACGCTCCTTACGTCTGGCTGAAGACGCCAAACGGAGTCAGCAGCTGGGACTTCTTCGACCGATTGCTTGGCAAGGCCCATGTTGTGGGAACACCCGGCAGCGGCTTTGGAGCCAGTGGCGAGGGCTACTTCCGATTGAGTGCCTTCAACAGCCGCGAAAACGTCAACGAAGCGCTCGAACGCGTCAAGGCTTCGCTCTAGCGGCGACGCGAACGGATGCTGCGATTGCCGACGACACAGGCTAACGCCAACAAACTCCAGATGGCAATCGAACCGGGTTCGGGAATCGCGGCGTCTACCGTATTGAAACTGAGATCGTCCAATACGTAGGTTCCGTCACCGGATGTTTCGCTGATGACCACGCGGTCAACCGGGCCAACACCAATGACGCTCAGTTGCGAATAGCCGCGAAATGCGGACGCCGTGCTGGTTCCTACGAGACTGGATCCGGCATAGGCATCCATACGGAATGAAATCTGACTGCTGTCGCCACCCCAAATGCTGACGCTATCGACCGCTTGGCTGAACGTGAGCGTCGTGGGGCCCGTCGCGAGACCACCGTTGGTGTAGCTGGATCGATCATTGACGGCAAAAAAGTTTTGTCCGCTTCGTGCACCGATGCCAAAATTGCTACTGACATCGAGAATGGCGCCGCCGCTATCTAACGTGGGGCCACTGAAGGTCACTCCCAACGATTCGAATTCATTCGTCAGTGCGACCGTATCCACAAACAGGCTCGGAGCTGATAACGGATTTCCGTTGGCATCTTCGTCAAAGGTGATCGACACGAATGCGGCATTCGACGGAGCCACAAGGCCGACCAAAACAATCGCTGCAACCAGACCCTTCATCACGGAAACCCCACTTGCTAGTGTCACCTGAACACTCTCGAGTGTAGTCGTGGTCACGAGATGTACAACAAAATTGCGTGAACTTATGTCCTGCGCCGATTCGTCAGTACATGTTGAACTCCGCATCCGATTGTTTTGCGGAGTTAGCGCCTTAGGGGAGGCAGAATTTCGACTGGCTCTTCACGATGGCGCAATCGTCGGGAAACGTGTGGAAAGCCTGGACTAGTAGCGACTTCGCACGTGTCTCAAGGTGGATGTAGCTGATGGCGCCCATGGGCACGCGTCCGCTGGCATCAAAGGTGTGAAGCATTCCCTTTCGCTGGTCATTTTGCACCAGTTGTTGTTGGAATGCCCAGAAGACTTCCGGATCGGCCGGTTCCAACTGAAAGCTAACTTCGTATTTCGCTCCGCCACGACAGCTGCAGGAATCGTCCAACCCGCCGGACAATCGGTGCGACATCAGCCGACGTTTTTCCGGCAGCGGATGATTGGCCGCAGTGGCCACTTCCGTCAAAGTCTGCCCTTCATACCACCACGTAACGACGTGACCGGCACTGGTAATGTCGACCTTTGCCTCGAAACCATTGCGTTCGATCTTTCGCGTCTGCAACACTTCGAAGAGTTCAGGATGTAGCGCGCGTCCGTAGACTTTAAAGGCAAGCTCGGCAACTTTCGGTCGTACGACAGGCACGTCTAATCCCGTTAAAAAAAGAAACCGCTGACAACAGCGGTGAACTTCCAGTGTATCTCGCTCCTCGTGCACACATCAACTCTGCACTCCCCGATTATAGGCACCAGCGAAAACAGGACAAAGGGAGATAATGGTGCTTGCATGTCAGACTTTTTTTGGGGCTTGACACACACGTAGTTTCACCAACACGACTGTTGGCGACTCAAACTAACGTACGTCACAGGCAAACGGTCTGAGAGCAAGTTTCAGGATCCCGATTACCGGCGCCGGGTAAGCTGGCACCGTGTACCCACTCACACGCAGAATCAAACGGATAAATCGGTTTGCACCAGGAGCTAGGCCATGGCCACAAGAATGTCGTAAACGGCGTGAGCCCCAATCGCGATCCCAATGCCACGAGATAAAAACAAAGCGGAAAATACGACACCGGCCACCGCACGAAAGACAAAGCTATACCACGAGAACTCCAGTCCCACGCGGAAGAACAGTCGATAGTGCGCAGCAGCAAACAACAGACTCACCGCGATGACCGACAATACAATCGCAGATGTATGCTCCGCGCCAATTCGTTTGCAGACCAAAATCGATCCTGTCAACAGAACCAGACGAAACAACAGTTCTTCGTAGATGCCCGCACCGATAAAACTCAACATATGCGGAACATGTTCGGACAGACGCAACGCGACACTCTCGGCGTCGAATCGGAACGGCTCGTGAAACAGTCTCCCAAGAATCGAAGCGATGACGACGAGGCAAAACCCCGTCACAAAACTCTCACAGATCATGCCACTGACAACCTGTGGACTTAGTTTCCAACTGAGTCGGGAGACATGGTGCCACGCAAGGAACAGGCCGCACGCCAACAACGGAAGGACGACGTATTCGCCGACTCCGGAAGGACTCACCAGGTCGCGCATCCATGCATCCGCGCCGTTACGCATTTCATTGGGGCCCAGGCAGGCGACCCCAACTTCGTAGACAACTAGCAGAGGCCCCACAAACGCGAGACAGTGCAACGGTTGTGTGGATTGCAACCAATAGTCGTCCTGGGCGTCTTTACACTTTTCTACCATGCGGATTCCATCACGCGGACATCACTCTACCGTGGCATTTCCCCACAATCTGATTATCGGCCAAACCACTTCCTGATTCGCATATCCTCACGGAGATTCCATTGATACTGAATGAAGCATTTCAACGCATGCTCAAGGCGTTTGGGCCGCAAAAGTGGTGGCCGGGAGAAAGCCAGCTTGAGATCATCGTCGGCGCCGTGCTGACACAAAATACAAACTGGCGAAACGTGGAATTGGCACTCGAAAATCTCCGCGCGGCAGGACTTCTCCAACTCGATGCGTTACATCGCGCCCCCGCAGAACAACTCGAGCCGCTCATTCGTCCTGCGGGGTACTATCGCCTCAAGACGCGTCGCCTGAAGAACGTCGTCCAGTTTATCGTCGAAGAGTTCAACAGCATCGAGGTGATGTTTCAGACGCCCCTCAACGAGCTGCGAAAAAGGATACTCGCAGTCAACGGTGTTGGGCCAGAAACGGCCGATTCCATCTTGCTCTATGCCGGTGAGCAACCCACCTTTGTCATCGACGCCTACACGGCGCGAATCCTGAAGCGGCACGGATGGATCGACACGGATGCCAACTATCAAACGATGAAAAACCAGTTTGAATCCAACCTGCCAATGGACGCAGAATTATTCAACGAGTACCACGCCCTGATCGTGCAGACGGGGAAACAGCATTGCCGGCCAACGCCCCAATGCGACGAATGCCCACTTCAACCACTGCTGCCGCCGGAGGGCATTATTGACTTCTAGCCCACATCCGCACTAATGTACATCCATACATTAACGCATCAGGTGTGCAAGTGGCGAAGAATTCGACAAGAATCGTAGGACGGGCGGCCCATTCCAATCCGGCCAACCGGTTTGAATCCGTTGTCCTGAAGGAAGACTTCCATGAAGAGTGGAAGGAAGACTACGTTGATAGCAGGCGCATCGCAACGGAATTCATCCCGGATGATTCGAAGTCGATCATCAGCGAAAACAACAGTCCCGATCTCAACTTTCGCTACTCGCTGAATGCCTATCGAGGTTGTGTCCACGGCTGCAGCTATTGCTACGCCCGGACGTATCATGAATACCTGGGCTTTAGCGGCGGCACGGATTTCGAAACCAGGATTCTCTACAAACCAAAGGCCGCCCAGCTGTTCACCGATTGGCTGAATCGTAAAAACTATCAGTGTGAACACGTCAACTTCAGCGGTGGAACGGACTGCTACCAGCCTGCGGAAAAGAGATTCGCACTCACGCGACAATGCCTGGAAGTTGCGCTGGCATGTGGACAACCGGTGTCCATCGTCACCAAGAACGCGCTGGTTTTGCGCGACCTCGATATTCTGCAGCAGCTTGCAGCATCCAATCTGGTCCAGGTGAATATCAGCCTCACAACCCTCGATCAGCAGCTTTCAAAAAGGATGGAGCCCCAAACGAGCTCACCGGCGGCTCGGCTTCGGACGATTCGCACACTCTCCGAAAACGGCGTGCCCGTGCGAGCGTTGTTGTCGCCCATTATTCCGGGCGTCAATGACGTGGAGATACCACGCATGCTGGAAGCCGTCTCCGACGCGAAAGCACATAGCACCGGCAGCTCGGTCGTTCGCCTACCCGGAGTCGTTCAGGAGATTTTCATGCAATGGTTGCAACGCGAGCTCCCCGCCCAGGCGAGTCTCGTGGAATCCCGCATCCGACAAATCCGGGGCGGCGATTTGCATGACGTGTCGTTCAATTCGCGAATGACTGGCAGTGGAGAAATGGCCAGGCAGATTCGGGCGACGTTTCGACTGTTCGCCCGAAAGCACGGCGTTGACGGAACGCTTCCGTTGCTGGATACCACGCTGTTTCGCCGCCCTGGTGATACCAGGCAACGGCGTCTGTTCTAATGCCAGAAAATCCAACTTTGAATTCGGGCATCATCATGTCGCTTTTTGATCAACTGGAAGCCAACAACAGGGAGAACGCCCGACCACTCGCAGCCCGCATGCGACCAATGCGGCTGGAAGAATTCTGTGGTCAACAGCACATCCTTGGCGAGGGTTGCCTGTTGCCGCGACTGATTTCGGCCGACCGTCTGGGATCGGTTTTGTTCTACGGACCTCCAGGCACGGGCAAGACGACGCTCGCAAGACTGTTGGCGGGGGAGACAAAGTCATCCTTCTCACAGCTCAGTGCCGTTACCAGTGGCGTCAAGGATCTGCGAGCCGTCTTGCAGCGGGCGCAGGACGACCTGGCCGCGGATGGCACTCGCACGCTGCTGTTTATCGATGAAATTCATCGCTTCAACAAATCCCAACAGGATGCACTGTTACACGATGTCGAAGACGGCACGATCACACTGGTTGGAGCGACGACCTCCAATCCGTTCTTCGCCGTCAACCGTGCTCTGGTGAGTCGCAGCCAGGTATTCGAATTCCGTTCGCTGGAACCCACTGACATTGAAGCCTTGCTGGATCGGGCGCTGGCGGATGAACGCGGATTTGGAGATCGAAGCATTGAAGTAGACCGCGAGGCGCTGCAACTGATCGCCGACCGATGCGACGGAGACGCACGACGAGCCCTCAACGCTCTTGAGATCGCCGTGCTGTCCAGCGGTGATGGCGTGCATCTCACCGCGGAGTTGGTGGCAAACTCCATGCAGCAAAAACTCATGGACTACGATCGCGATGGCGACAATCACTACGATACCGTCAGTGCGATGATCAAGAGCATCCGGGGAAGTGATCCCGATGCTTCGATCTACTGGTTGGCCCGCATGTTGGAAGCCGGGGAGGACGTAAGATTCCTCTGTCGTCGTCTCGTCATCCTTGCCAGTGAAGATATTGGCAACGCCGATCCGCAAGCGCTGTCTCTGGCGGTCGCGGCCATGCAGGCCTGTGAGTTCGTGGGGCTTCCCGAGTGTCAGCTGACGCTGTCACAAACAGTCGCGTACCTGGCCTGCGCACCCAAGTCCAATGCAGCGACCGTCGCCATTTCCGAAGCACGGTACGACATCAATGAAGGTCGGATCCTTCCGGTACCCAAACACCTTCGAGACAGTCACTACGCCGGAGCAGAACAACTGGGCAGTGGCGAAGGCTATGAATACTCACACAACAGTGAAGACGGAATCGCAGCCCAGGACTATCTGGGAGTCGACCGGGAATACTATCGCCCCGTCGACCGCGGTTACGAAGCGGAACTGCAGGAACGCTTGCAGCAGATTCGCACAAAGCTGCGCGACGCTTGATTCGACGTTTACGCTGCGTGCAAGGTTGGTGAAAGCGACAACTAGAGCGACCGCTAGATCTGCGTTTCCTTGCCACCACCGATTTTCGCGACGCCCATCGTAATCGCAAATCCGAGGACAATCAGTCCCAGCGATCCGGCGACCTGCCCGCCGTTGGGTTGGAAGAATTCGGTCGGATAGTCTTCAGGATCAATGTCGCCCGCTTCGATTTGTTCCGCCGTGACCGCCTGCCCCTTGATGACATCACCAGGTTTCGGTGCAACACCTCGTTGAAAGGGAAACAGACCGACCGTGGATCCAATCAGGAGTCCCAACAGCAGACCAAGGGTTGGCTTTCGATGCTTTTTCAACAACCACTGAAGCAGGTTGCCTACTACCGCCACGCCGACGACGACGCCGATACCCACGGGAACCATGACGGAAAGTGCCGGTTCCATGGCGGCCGCAAGATCACGCGCCTTGAGTGCCTCTTTGAATTGATCAATCTTCGAAAGGATGGGGACGTACTGCCCCAACAGTAACAACAGGTAACCACCGGAAAGTCCCGGCAGGATCATCGCACTTGCTCCGGCCAATCCCGCAATGAACAGAGTCAGGTAGTTCGATCCGCTTGAACCAACAACCTGGTACGCCTGCAACACAGCAAGCCCAACCATTCCCAGGAAAGATAGCGTGGCCGCGACGAGTAACCCAGGACTTGCCGGACGGGCCAGCTTCCAAACCACCGGTACACCGCCCAAGGTCAAACCAATGAACAGGCTGTACATTACCCATCGCTGATCAATGACGAGCCCTTTGAGCGTGCCTGCAAACAACAGGATGCCCAAACCGGCTGCCGCGACGACACACCCCAGCACCAGTAGAGAGCGATAACGAAGTCGCAATCGCGTTACGTCAGATACCGCCTGAATGAACTGCGGATAAATACCCGCAGCCAACAACATCGTGCCTCCACTAATGCCGGGGACGAGGTTGGCGAGCCCCATTAAGCCACCACCACAGAGGGATCTCGCAACCAGCGGTCCAGATGACATTTCAAAGTCAGTCGCCTGGTTATCTTCAACATCCGGGGTGTGAACGGTCACGGTAAGTCTCTCAAACTGACTAATTGGCTTGAACGATTGGTCTGAAAATGGGCCCGTCAAATCGCGTTAAGCGGCGTAATTGAAAGAAGATAGGACATAAACCATCACCAAGCTGATGTTGACCCTCTTATTACCGGGGATAGAATCGACCGATAGTGTAAAGAACGGTTATCCTGTTTTGCCGTTGTGACGCTTTACCAATCGCCCACCGTACGGTTCTTGTTTTCGTTGATTCCGATTCCGCCCAGGGACAGGTAGCGAGCAATGTCTTCAATTCGCAAGCATGATCGAGTTTGCATTGATGCCCCTGCCAAGCTCAACCTATTTCTTGAATTACACGGGCTTCGCGAAGACGGTTTCCATGAACTCGAAACGTTGATGGTACCAATCAACATCTACGACAGTCTTTCCGTCACTGCTCGCGACGATGACAACATCAACCTGACTTGCACCTGGGCACCCGGATCATCGTCGACGTCCGAACTGCCACCAGCTTCCCAAAACATAGCCTACAAAGCCGTCACGTTACTGCGCGAACATGCGGATATTGACGCCGGTGCGGATATTCATCTCGTCAAACGAATTCCTGCCATGGCGGGAATGGGCGGAGGATCCAGCGACGCAGCAGCCGCGCTTGTGGCGGCAAATCGAGCGTGGGGCCTGAATTGTTCGCGACAGGAGCTATCCGAAATCGCTGCCCGAGTGGGGAGTGACGTCCCGTTCTTCCTGTTTAACGGGTTATCCCGGTGCACCGGTCGCGGGGAAATCATTGAGCCATTGCCCATGAACGGGCGGCTGGATTTTGTCGTTGTCATGCCGGACTTCGGCCTGAGCACCCCTGACGTGTTCCGCGCCGCGAGCGTCCCGGCGGAACCACAAAACAGCGAATCATTGACCGCGGCCCTGACCGGCCAGAATCCCCCAACGATTGCGCAATTGATGTTCAATCGATTGGAGCAAGCGGCGTCGTCGCTAACGCCATGGCTGAAGTCGATCGCCAGGCGGATGGACGAGCTTGTCGTTTGTGGTCATCAAATGAGCGGAAGTGGAACAAGCTATTTTGCCTTGTGTCGAAACAAACGACATGCAATGCACGTCGCGGCAAAGCTCCGGGCAACTCGGCTCGGGCAGGTCTTCGCTGCGAACACCATTGGGCCGCACCCGGCTCGTTAGGAGAAACACCATGGAGATCACGGAAGTTCGCGTCAAACTGATGGAAGATTCAGATGACCGTCTCCAGGGGTTCTGCTCCATTACGTTCGACGATTGCTTCGTGGTTCGCGACCTGAAGATCATCGAGGGTACGAACGGGCCATTCGTTGCGATGCCAAGTCGAAAGCTGACAGCGCACTGCCCCAAATGTGGTTGCAAGAATCATCTTCGTTCCGCCCACTGCAATCAGTGTGGCTTGCGTTTGAAAGACGACATGGCGATGAAGGACCAGGATGGCCGCGCCAAGCTGTATGCGGATATCGCCCATCCCATCAACTCGGAATGCCGTGAGATGATTCAGAATCGTGTCATTTCCGAATTCCGTTCCGAGAAGGACCGCGCAGCCCAGCCAGGCTACGTATCACGGTACGACGACTACTACGACTTTGAAGAGAATGAAGCACAACCCGCGACGCCACTCTCCAACAACAAGTCGACGCCCAACAACCGCTCCGGCAGTGGCGGGAACAAGGTGATCGAACACAAAACGCAAAAACAACGTTCTCACGTCGAGCCCGCAGAATCACAACCGCGAGGCCCACACCAGCGCCCCACCAAGCACAAGCCAGCTCAGAAAGACAATGACGACGGCTTTGGTGCGGGCATTCTCTGAGGCGTCGAACCACTCGGTGGCGCCAACTATCACTATGCCGGCACCATGCTGGTTTGTCGCCGCTTGCTCAATCGCGCATAAAAAAAGACAAGCGAATCGGTCAATCAAGACACGATTCACTTGTCGGTTTTCATTTATCGATTTTGTGCCTGAGCAACACCTGAGCGACGCCTGAATTGGCTCAGGCACTCAGTGCACGAATCGAACTCTTTGTACTACCAGGACGACGAACGCTTCGATCGACGGCGATGAATACCGTTGAACTTCGTAGGTGCACCCCGTTTTTGGCCTCGGGCTCGTGTCTTCTCCGGCGAGCGACGACGCATACTTTCCCGACCTGTAGCCCTACGCTGGTCTTCGTACTCTTCTCCGTCACGTCTTTCTTCAGCCATTGATGTTAGCCCTCCTGTATTGGCCTTTGTCAGATGCGTAGCTGGGCCACGGCATCCTTACGGCGCTGAAACGTTCTTTTCTTTCTGACGTTCTGCGTTGACTATCTGTAAAGCCTGCTCGCACAACATCGCGACCTCCGAAGAGGTTGTAACACCTGGCAAGTACAGCCAGATTCCCAACTGCCGTGCCCAGATCTCTTCATCCGGATCGGCTTCATGGCCACAAACTCCGACCAGGATTCTCCGCGAATCCGCAATCAGGGTTTGGACAAGTTCTCGTGCGCCCGTAGGCGTCTGACCACAGTCATCAAGGTCGACCATGGCAAAGTGAAACGCGTTTCGCTTCAGCGCGTCGGACGCTTCATCTGGTGCTGTGCAGACGACGGCGTCCCACCCAGCATCAGTTGCCGCTTGCGAAATCAGGTTTCTTCGAGTCTGGCTTGCCGACGAAACAAGGCATTGCAGAACGCCCGCTTCCACCATCCTTTGTGGCGCGCTGACTCGATCGGTCTGATCCAACGTGGTTGGACCAGTACGCTCTCTGGATTTCATCTAATTTCCTTCGGAACGATTAAAACTGGTACGACGACCCGCATCCTGCGAAGCGGCCGTGCCAAACGACAGTAATAACGCGAATCACTCACACGCGCCAGATGCGCGCAGTGACTCACCCTCGTGCAGTTGCACAATCAACATTCAACCCGTTACCAGGTAATTCGCTTTTTGCGGCGACGGTGAATGCCATTGTGCTGTGATGGTGCCTTACCCCGACGACGAGATTCATGGCTCGATCTTCGCTCCTGACTGGGGCGACTGGCACGACTCGATCGGCTTCTGCCGGCCGAGTCATCTCCAAATCGATAGGTGAAATCTTCTTCGCCGCTGTTCGACTGTGACGCATTCATGCTGCTGCTACCTTTCTTCACGCTAAAGGACACAACGATCCTCAACCCAAGTAGTGCACTGGTGCACTCCGGTACCCCTGTTAGCCACATCCAGACGACGTCCTGCCGAACAGCCAACGAAAAGCATCGCAGCCTGATACACATCGGCGCATCAGCCTCCCACACTTCCGTTTTCGTCTTCTGCGAATACAAAGCTCTCTCGATACGGACACATGCCGAGAAAGCACTCTTCAGTCGCACTCCGCAGAAACCGAATGCAGCAGACGCCTTCTTTGCATGCGGCGCGCCATTCAAGGCGATACCTACCGGACTCGAATCGCAAATCACTGCGCAGGAACGAGTTAGGCGAAGCGAATGCACCGACAGCCGTCAGCAGTGGCCGCAAACAACTTCACCGATTGAGGGAAGCAAGAGATCGAAGCGCCGTGCGATCTACCAAGCCACCAAACGACTTAGGGTCGGTATCCACGAAATGGTGAAGCGCCACCATAAAAGTGAAACGCAATTGCTTATGATTGATGTCAAGCTATCGCGTCAAAGACTTTGAATACCAAAAGCGGATAGGGCCCCTCTCAAATACGAGCAACACTATGCCTATTGAAGTTACATGTCCCCATTGCGCGGCGAAGACGGTTGCTGATGAAAAGTACGCCGGGACCAGTGGACCCTGTCGCGAGTGCGGCGAGACACTCACGATAACCAGCGAATACACTCACGACGTAATGACGGATGCTCCACGCTCACGCAGTTCCGGAGCGGGCTCTGTCATTCCCATCGTGGCAGTCGTCGCAGCGCTTGGCTTCGGGGCATTGTTGGTCATTGGCATTTTGGTCGCACTCTTGTTGCCTGCCGTCCAGGCGGCTCGGGAAGCGGCTCGGCGCACCCAGTGCATTAACAACCTGAGGCAGATCGAGCTAGCAGTTCTTAACTACGAGTCGGCGGAAGGACATCTTCCACCTGCCTATTCGGTGGATGAGAACGGAAATCGACTGCACAGCTGGCGCGTGTTAATTCTTCCCTACCTTGGTGAGAACGCGCTCTACGGTCGGATCGATCTGACGGAACCCTGGGACAGCCCCAAGAATCAGGCCGTGCTGCAGAACAACTGCCCGCCGGTATTTCATTGTCCGAGCTCCCCCAACGGTCCCACGAGCATGATCACCAACTATCTGGGCGTTGAGGGCGAAGGCATGGTTTTCGATGGCGCCAATGAAGTTAACCTGAGTGACATCTCCGATGGAACGAGTCGCACTCTCTCGGTTGTCGAAGTTCTTAACTCAACCGTATTGTGGTACGAACCTATTGACTTCGATGCGAAGAATTCTGCATTCGCGATCTCGACAAAGCAAAACGAAATTGGCAGTAACCATGGCGGTGGTGGCGCCAATGTCGCGTACTCTGATGGCCATGTGATTTACGCGTCACCCGTGGCCCCCAACCTTTCGGGTGATGCGACAATCGCGGGCGGTGAATAACTCTTGTCGAGATGTTCGTCGTCGTGAGCTTGCTAAGTAGTCGCTACGAACAACCGTCATGACCAACGGGTGAGGCGGCCGCTGGCAGTTCATTTTCAATTGACGCTTTGTACCTCCGGTTCATAGTGGAATTAGTCGCTGCCATGCGACTCTCATCCATTTTTCTTTTCACCGAGGTTTACGCTATGCGCACCTTCACCCTGCGCCTCTTCGCAGGCACTTTGTTGCTGGCCGCCCTACCTGCCATGGCTAGCGCGGCAACCACGTCTTACGGTCCAACGGCTTATCTTCAACACGGCGACACACCCGCCGGTTTCGCTTGCGACCAATGCGTGCTGACAATCGAAGACTTCGAGGACAACAGCCTCGATCCATTTCTGGACATTCCGAACGGTGAAATCCTGCCACCAGACGCCATGTCGGGTCTTGCGAGTTCGGTAACGGACTCCGTCGACGGCGATGATGGTTCCGTCGATGGCAACGGCAACGGCGGCTACTCTTGGTTTAGCGGTGCCAGTGGCCCGGACGACAACGTTATCACGATCAATTTCGCGGAAGACGTGAAGAGTGCTGGCCTGGTATTCACCGATGGCGACAGCTCCTCAACGAACATCAAGCTTGAAGCTTTTGATGACATGGGCATGCTGCTGGCCACCATCGATGCCGGTGACCTGGCGGACGGAACCTTTACGGGCGAAACAGCAGAAGATCGTTTCCTTGGTTTTCAGGATACCGATGGCCGCATTGCTTCGCTGACGTTGACCATGGATCTTGGATTGGGGATCGAAATCGACCACATCCACTATCAGCAATACTCGACCTGTATTCCCGAACCCGCCTCGATGGGCATGATCATGATGGGAATGTTCGGACTCGCTGGTCTGCGACGTCGACGCCGCTAGTCACGGCTTCGCGACAACTGGAATTGCTCTCTGGGTCGTCCGCAGAAATGCGGGCGACTTTTTTATGCGCAGAAATGCGGGCGACTTTTTTTGTGCGCAAAACGGCCGGATCCCGACAGGTTGGCTTGCGATGTGACTTCCATGGTTGAAGAATGATGTTCTTCTCTCCCCGCTCGTGCGGCCATCGCGCGATGTTGGTCTGGAGTGCACGGCAAAACACCGTCCCCGGGAAATCAGATGACTGCTCGACCTTACATATTGCACGAAGCCAACTATCGACAGTTGCTTGACTACAAGCCCAACGTCGCCGTCCTGCCCTGGGGTGCCACGGAAGCTCACAACTACCATTTGCCGCATGGAACGGATGTCGTCCAGGCGTCTGAGTTTGCCGCGGAGGCTGCAAAGGTCGCCTACGAACAGGGCGCCAAACCCATCGTGCTGCCCGCGATTCCGTTCGGCAACAACGGACAGCAGCTCGACCAGGTCGCCACCATTCACTGTTCGACTTCGACGGCGCAGGCGATTCTGCGAGATGTCGCTACCAGCCTGACCACGCAGGGTATCGACCGACTGGTCATTCTGAACGGACACGGCGGTAACGAATTCAAACCCATCGTGCGCGATCTGCAGTTCGAGTTCGACCTGCTGGTTGTCGTGCTCAATTTCTGGATGGTCGCGCAGGACGTGCATGATGCAACGTTCGAAGAAAGAACGGGCGACCATGCCAACGAAATGGAAACCAGTCTGCTCAAACACCTGCGACCGGACTGGGTGGACATGGATCTTGCCGGGCCAGGCGAGCGAATCCCGTTCGCGTTGAAGACCATCAAGGAAGTCGGCGGATGGACGCCCCGACCATGGTCGAAAGTTCACCCCGATACCGGCAGTGGAGACCCCTCGGCGGCGACGGCAGAAAAAGGCGCTACGTATTTTTCCGCTGTCAGCGGGGGCGTCGCGAAAATGCTGGTCGAACTTTCCGCAGCTCAGAAGGGTGACCTGCCGTACTGCTAGTTGGACGGCTTCCCCACGATCGCTGCGTGCCGTCGGTTTCCCAATCGTCGTTTCCCAATACCGTGTTTGTTGCAGTCCACGCCCGGGTCCGACACAATACGCACACTCGACTCCACCACTGCAAGCGAGCGTACGATGAAGTGCTTATTGGCGGCGACCTTCGTTCTCATCAACCTGACGGCTCTCAACGCGTACGGCGAAACCAACAGCGGGTCGACACACGTTTACGGCGACGGCGAAAAGCCGGCCGATGCGAGGCTCGGTGACCTGAAGGACCTGAACGGTTACTTTCCGATGCAGGTTCCCACTTCGCTGGATGAGTGGAAGTCACGTTCGGAACAGGTGCGTCGCCGGATTCTCGTTTCGTGTGGCTTGTGGCCCATGCCGGAACGGCCGGAAGTCAAACCGGTCATTCACGGCCTTGTGGAGCGCGACGAGTACACCGTCGAACGCGTCTACTTTGAAGGCTACCCCGGCCTCTACGTCACCGGGAGTCTCTACCGCCCCAGGAACAAGCAGGGCCCCTTCCCTGTCGTGCTTTCGCCGCACGGTCATTTCAACAATGGTCGCTTCTACGATCATGGCGAGGAAGAAGTGATTCGCCAGATCAAGATGGGCGCCGAACGCTTTGAAGTTTCCGGCCGCTATCCGCTGCAAGCCCGTTGTGTACAGCTCGCAAGGATGGGCTGCATCGTCTTCCACTACGACATGCTTGGTTACGCCGACAGTAATCAGATCAGCTACGAGCTGGCTCATCGCCACCGAAGTCCTCGTGAAGGACTGGAAGATCCGGCGGCCTGGGGCCTGTTCACCGCTCAGGCGGAAATGCGACTGCAAAACGTCTTTGGACTACAGACTTTCAACTCGCTACGTGCGGTCGACTTCGTCGTGCAACTCCCCGACGTGGATGCTTCACGTATCGCCGTCACGGGCGCCAGCGGTGGCGGAACGCAAACCATGATGCTGGCCGCACTGGAACCTCGCGTCGCCGTATCGTTTCCGGCCGTGATGGTTTCGACCGCCATGCAGGGCGGCTGCACTTGTGAAAATGCAACGTGCCTGCGAGTGGGAACCGGCAACATCGAATTCGCCGGTCTGTTCGCCCCCAAACCCATGGGCATCACGACCGCGGACGACTGGACGGTGGAAGTCAAAACCAAAGGCTATCCGGAACTTCAGAAGCTATACGCTTTGCATCAGTCAAAATCGCACGTCAAAGTCTTTCCTGAACGCGAACTGTACTGGCCACACAACTTCAATTTCGTCAGCCGCAATGCGATGTACGAATGGATGAACGAGCATCTGAAGCTGGGCGTGCCGAACGATTTCCTCGAACAGGATTTCGAGCCGCTTTCCATCGACGAGCTGACCGTCTGGAATGATCAGCACCCCGCGCCCCCGGGCGGCGAAGAATTCGAAACCACGTTTCTGCGCAGCCTCTCCAACGCATCGGATCAACAACTTCTCAAGGCAGCCGAGTCGCCGGGTGAATTTCGCAAAGTCGCGAGACAGGCACTCAAGACCCTACTGGCGACAAGCTACGACGAGATCGGAGACGTCACGCCGGACCCCAACCGCGGGAAGTTCGACGAGGGAGACTACTACCGGTTTCCGGAAAAGATCTCATGGAGTGAAGACGGCCGGCAGCACGAGCTTCCTGTGGTGATGCTGCATCCCAAAGAATGGAACAAGGAGATCGTGATTTGGACGTCCGGTCGCGGCAAGCGGAGCCTTGCTGATGCCAACGGCAAATACCGCAAGGAAGTCATGACGTTACTACAGAAGGGCTATTCGATTGTGGCACCGGACCTGTTTCAACAGGGCGAGTTCCTGTCCGATCCCCTTCAACAGACACGCAAGGTTGGCAGCGACCGCGACTTCGCCGGGTACACGTTTGGCTACAACCGAACGCTGATTGGACATCGGGTTCACGACCTGCTGGCCATGATCAAGATGATCGACACGGACGAACATGGAACGCAAAAAGTACACGTACTGGGCATCGAAGGTGCTGGCCCGTATGCAATCCTGACCGCCGCACTCGCGGGCAAACACATTGATCGACTGGCAATTGATGATGGCGACTTCCGTTTTCGCGACATCAAGTCGTGGCGAGATCCGGACTTCCTTCCCGGAGCTATCAAATACGGCGACTTGCCGGCCATGTTGGGCCTCAGTCGCGTCGGTGAAATGTGGGTTGGAACGAAAAACGTTTCAAAAGCTCGGGCAGACATGCAGCCTTTCCAGAATCTTGACGGCAAGCCAGAATTCGCGACGGCCGAGCAACCGGTATCGGCCGCAATTCAGTGGCTCGTTCGGTAACCCCATTCCGGATCGCCTACACGATCGGTCGGTTGCTCCTACAATGAACGCATGAGCACTACCGCGACCGAGTCCGAGCTATCGTACTTCCATCCCACGCTGCGGCGATGGTTTCTCGATACGTTCGCTGAGCCAACGACGGCACAGGAAAAGTCGTGGCCGGTAATCGCAGATGGTCGCAACACACTCCTGCTGGCGCCGACGGGATCAGGGAAGACGCTTTCGGCATTCTTGATCGCCATCAATCGCATCATGTTCGGCGAAGCACGGGCCGAGGATGCGCCCAAGGGCGTTCGCACGCTCTACATTTCTCCCCTGAAAGCGCTCGGCGTCGATGTCGAACGGAATCTACGCTCGCCCCTGGCCGGCGTTCGCGTTGCGGCCTTGCGTGACGAAGTCGAACACCACGTGCCCTCCGTGGCCGTGCGATCCGGGGATACGCCGTCGGCCGAGCGAACACGGATCACCCGCGACCCACCGGACATCCTGATTACGACGCCCGAATCGCTCTATCTGATGCTGACGTCGCGGGCCCGCAGTGTGTTGACGACCGTCGATACGATCATCATCGATGAGATCCATTCGATGGTGCCGACCAAGCGAGGAACTCATCTTTTTCTTTCGCTGGAACGGCTGGAAAGGTTGCGGCTGGCTTGCGACCCCAATGCCAAATCCATCCAGCGCATCGGTCTTTCCGCGACGCAGCGGCCGTTGGACGAGATCGCGCGGTTGCTGGGCGGCTGCGAAGTCTCCGCAGCAAGCGATATCCCGAAACCACGGCCGGTCGAAATCGTGGAGGCCGGGCGCAAACGGCAACTCGATCTGACCATTGAAGTTCCCGTCGAGGACATGGCGGAACTGGCCGCCTCAACACCGCAATCCGGACCCGCTGCGGCCGGTCCGTCGCCGCCGTCGATCTGGCCAGCCATTCATCCGCGACTGGTCGAACTCATTAAGGCTCATCGCTCCACGATGATCTTCGTAAACAGCCGTCGCCTTGCCGAACGGCTTTCGACTGCCATCAACGAACTGGCCGAGGAAGAGCTGGCGATGGCTCATCACGGTTCCGTCGCCAAAGACATGCGACTATTGATTGAGGACCGGCTGAAACGCGGCCAACTGCCGGCGATCGTAGCCACGTCATCACTCGAGCTGGGAATCGACATGGGCGCCGTGGATCTGGTGATTCAGATCGAAGCACCGCCCACGATTGCGTCGGGAATTCAACGCATTGGCCGCGCCGGACACCAGGTGGGGGCCGTTTCCGAAGGAGTCATCTTTCCGAAGTTCCGCGGCGATCTGCTGGCCTGCAGCGCCGCGACGCGGAAAATGTACAGTGGCGAAGTGGAAGAGACGTTCTATCCACGAAATCCGCTGGACGTGCTCGCCCAACAGATCGTCGCCATGGTTTCGCTGGAGGCTCAGTCGGTCGACGACGTGTTCGCCACGGTTCGTCAGGCTGCACCATTCAGCGAGCTTCCGCGTTCGGCATTTGACAGCGTGCTTGATCTGTTGTCCGGTCGATACCCATCCGACGAGTTTTCGGAGCTGCGGCCAAGGATCAACTGGGATCGCATCAAGGGCGAAGTCTCACCTCGTAAGGGCACGCAACGGGTCGCCATCCTGAACGCAGGCACGATTCCCGATCGCGGTTTGTACGGCGTCTTTCTGGTGGGTGACGAATCGTCCAGCAGTCGCGTCGGCGAACTGGATGAAGAGATGGTCTTCGAAACGCGGCCGGGCGATGTGTTTCTGCTGGGAGCATCCAGTTGGCGTGTGATGGAGATCACGCACGACCGCGTCCTGGTGACACCGGCTCCGGGTGAACCGGGACGCATGCCCTTTTGGCGTGGCGATGGTCCGGGGCGACCGTTGGATTTCGGCAAAGCCATCGGAGCCCTCACGCGCCGTTTGCTGAAGCTCTCCCGACCGAAGGCAGAAACCGAACTCGTTGAAAAACACGCACTGGATGCAAAGGCCGCGCGAAATCTTGTCGACTACCTGAAGGACCAGGCCGAAGCGACTGGTGACGTTCCCTGCGACAGAACGATCGTAATTGAATCGTTCATGGATGAAGTGGGAGACTGGCGAGTCACCATCCTCACACCTTTTGGTTCGCGGGTACACGCGCCGTGGGCAATGGCCGTCATGGCAAAGCTCCGCGAGGACCTGGACGGTGAAGTCGACATGGTCTGGACGGACGACGGCATCATGTTTCGCATGCCCAGTACCGATTCGCCACCGTCGCTGGATATACTCCTGCCGCGTTCGGACACGGTGGAAGAAACGATCACCAACGAGCTGGGAACAACTGCGCTGTTCGCCGCACGATTTCGTGAAAACGCAGCTCGAGCGTTACTGTTACCACGACAGAATCCGGGCCGTCGCACGCCACTGTGGGTGCAACGTCGCAAGTCGGCCGATCTGCTGAAAGTCGCGTCGCAGTTTCGCAACTTCCCAATCCTGCTGGAAACGTATCGCGAATGCCTTCGCGATGTTTTCGATATTCGCGGGCTGACAACGATCCTTCAGGACATCGAACGACGTGCGATCAACGTTCGCAGTGTTGCTTCGAACTCGCCCTCCCCTTTCGCTTCGACGTTGTTGTTCACTTACACGGCCAACTTCCTCTACGACGGCGATGCACCGCTTGCGGAACGCCGCGCGCGTTCGCTGGCGCTGGACTATTCGCAACTGAAGGAACTGCTGGGCGATGCGGAACTGCGAGAGCTGCTGGATGCCGACACGGTTGACGAAGTCGGCCTGCAACTGCAACGCCTGGATGGCAGGTATCCGGCAAACAGCAACGACGGCATCCACGAACTGCTGTTGAAGATCGGCGATCTTACACGTGACGAACTGCTACGGCGTGTCGACGGTGAACTGGCCAAACGGCTGGATGCAACCTTGCAGGAAATGGAGAACGGCCGACGAATCATTCCACTGCGAATCGCGGGCGAGATTCGCTATGCCGCCGCGGAAGACGCAGCCCGATTTCGAGACGCTTTGGGAGCTATGCCGCCGCCCGGATTACCGGACTCGTTTACGGAGTCGGTCGACGATCCGCTGGGGGACATCGTTTCGCGTTACGCACGGACGCATGTGCCATTTCAGTTGGAGGACGTGGCGATCCGATTCGGAATGGGCAAGGCCGTCGTTCGTGACGCCCTGATGCGACTGGCGGCGAAAGATCGAATCCTGGAAGGTGAATTCCTGCCAGGCGGTCGAGGCCGCGAGTGGTGCGACGCCGAAGTGCTACGGTCACTCAAGCGAAAGTCGCTGGCTCGATTGCGAAAACAGATTGAGCCCGTTTCGCACACGGCGCTGGCTCGATTTCTACCGATGTGGCAGTCCATTTCCAATCCGCGTCGTGGGCTGGACGGACTTCTGGATGTCGTCGAACAACTGCAGGGACTCCCGTTGCCGGCGTCGGTATTGGAAAAGGAAATCCTGCCGGCCCGAATTCGCGATTTCAAGGTGAGCGATCTCGATGAACTGTGTACCGCCGGCGAAGTCATCTGGCGTGGCTTTGAGAAGCTGGGCCCGGGCGATGGCCGCGTAGGACTGTATCTCGCAGACGATTATCTCGCACTCAGCCGGATCACGGAAACGGTCGAGGGCGACTTACAGGATCAGATACGTACCATGCTGGCCGAACGAGGAGCTTCCTTTTTCGACGACATCGCGCGGACGATCGGTGGCTTTCGTAACGACGTTTTCAATGCGCTGTGGGATCTGGTGTGGGCGGGAGAAATCACCAACGACACGCTGGCTCCGCTGCGGTCCATGCGGCGTGACAAAAAAGGCAGCAAATCCAAAGGCTCGATGCGACGCAACCGTCGCGCGTTTCGTTCGCGCCGCGCCGCACGAACACCGGGCTCGGAGGGACGCTGGTCGTTGTTGTTGCCGCCGGGTACCGAGCTGCCCTCAACGACAGAACGGCAAACGGCACTGGCGGCGCAGATGATCGAGCGCTATGGAGTCCTCACGAGAGAAATGGTAGCCAGCGAAGGCGTGGTAGGCAGTTTCTCGGGGCTCTATCCCATCCTCAAGGCGATGGAGGAGGCGGGCAAAATCCGGCGAGGCTATTTCGTGGCGGGTCTGGGAGCGGCTCAGTTTGCCGCGCCGGGTGCCGAGGACCGACTGCGTGATATGGAACGTCCGCCTGAAGCCACCGACGAGGAAGAAGAAGACGGCCTGTGCATCCTTGCGGCCACAGATCCAGCCAACCCATACGGGTCCGCCATTCGCTGGCCGGATACGAAAACAGGAGCTCGGCCCCATCGAGTCGCCGGTGCGCGGATCCTATGCCACCGCGGTTCATTGCTGGCGTACCTCGGCCGAACGCGCGACAGTGTGCTGACGTTCCTTCCGGATACGGAACCGGAACGAGCAGAGGCCATCAACCAATTGATGAATTGTTTCCGCAAACTTTCCGACGATGGAGAGGTCGTTTACGTGACGAAGGTCGATGGTGAACCGCCCCGCGATTCGGTCATCAACGAAACGCTCGTCGCGACCGGATTTGTGCCCTCATCGAAAGGCTTTCTCCTGCGAGCCAGGAAGGCATAGCAAAAGGGCATAGGTAGATTCATGCCGGAAGGCGATACGATCTTTCGCAGCGCCGTTCGCCTGCGACCAGAACTCGATGGTTCGCGGGTTGTGAATGCCAACGACAACGGCCGGTTTGCCTGCGCTTCCGAATTGATGGGAGCGAGGTTTGATCATGTCGAGGCGAAAGGCAAACACCTGTTGATGCATCTCGATGACGGACGCGTCCTGCATTCACACATGGGCATGACCGGTTCGTGGCACATCTATCAGCCCGGCGAGCCGTGGCGAAAGTCACCTCGCGCGGCGGCTCTCTCGATGGATGTTTGCACGCCCACGGAGCGAACGTCGACCGTCGTTTGTTTCTCCCCCAAGACACTCGAGCTGCTGACTGCAACACGATTTCGTCGGCACCCGTATCTGAGTCGGCTCGGGCCGGACCTGATGCTGAACGTAGACCGCGAACAGGTGCTCGGACGTTTCCGGGTTCACAATCTGGCTCCCATCGGCGTCGCGATCATGAATCAGACGATCGTCTGCGGTGTTGGCAATGTCTATAAATCGGAAGTTCTGTTTCTCACCGGGCAGAATCCCTTCACGGTAGTGCGGGATCTGGCGGATGACAGCATTCTGGAAATCGTCGATCTCGCTCAGAATTTGATGCAAAAGAACGTTGCGGGCCACGCCCGACAGACACGCCTAAGTGCTGATGGACAGAGACTTTGGGTTTACGGTCGCAGCGGCCAGCCATGCTTCAAATGTGGCGAAACCGTCGAAATCACGCGGCAGGGCGATCTTGGCAGATCGACGTATTGGTGTCGGAATTGCCAGCCTGCGTAGACTTTGCTGGCAGTTGGCCACTTTCTTGCGGTTTGCTGCGTACCGACTCGACGGCGCGAAACCGATTTGTTACGATTCGGGACTTCGATTTACCAAAGTATGCGACCCAAGGGCGTGATTCCGATGTATGCCATCATTTCCGATAGCGGACGACAGTACACCGTCAAAGAAGGCGACGTTTTGGCAGTTGACTATCGTGAGGCCGAAAAGGGCTCGACGATCGATTTCGAAAATGTGCTGGCTGTTTCCGGCGACGCGGGCCTGACGATTGGAACGCCCAATGTGTCCGGTGCCAAGGTTTCCGCCGAGGTCATCGGCCCCAAGCTTGGTAAGAAACTGGTGGTGCAGAAGTTCCGACGTCGTAAGAACTCGCGTCGCAAGACGGGCCACCGTCAGATGCACCTCGAAGTGAAAATCGGCAAAATCTCCGGCTAGTTTCGGCCCACGGATTTTGAGCGGTCTGCTTTGGAGTGATCCACTCTTAAGTAGACCTACTTCGATGACTTCTATTGCCCGATCAACCTGACGTTGATTGGGCGTTCGCTCGGCACGCGCGAAAGATTCTCCGCGCCCGTCAATCTGACAAATGCTTCGTGCAGTTTAGGTACTCGGCACGAAACTTCTGTCCATCATGGACTAGATAGTTCACGCCCGTATTCGTGTGCTCAAGCTCTTCCATGCGTTTGATGCCGTATTCCTCCAGCAACGACGCAAGCAGGATTCGCAGGAAGCGGCCATGAGCCACGACCAACACTCGCTTACCCGTTTCCGCGGCAAGTATGCGGTCTATGGCTGCGACGCCACGCGACTGCACCTGGCGTAGTGACTCACCACGCTCCACACGAAAATCATGTTCGCCTTCGTGCCAGCGCAGCTTCATTTCAGCAAAGGCCGTCGTAAGTTCGGGCGAGTGCGACTGGCCTTCAAAGATTCCCCACGACATCTCTTCCAGGTCCGGGTCGGTGGGAAAGTCTTCCGTGAAACCGCAAGACCGCGCTACTTGCTGCGCCGTCTGTCGGGCTCGAGTCAGCGGGCTGCTGTAAAGGGATTCCAGTTTTTCACCGGCGAATCGAGCGGCCAGCGCGGATGCCTGGCTCAATCCTTTTTCGTTGAGCGGTGTGTCGACACCTCGCCCCTGCACGATGCCCTTTAGGTTGAAATCGGTCTCACCATGGCGGACCAAAAAAAGATGCGTAGCCTGTGTCACGTGAATCGCCAACGTCTGTTCAAATTGAGTATGGCGATGATCATAGTGCAGAAGCGCTAATTATCAAACCGATAGCCGACGCCATGCACCGTCTTAATAATCTCCGGTGACTTCGCATCAACCTCGATTCGTTTACGAAGCTGCGAAATATGCTGATCCAGCGTTCGGCTATTCTGGACGTGCTGCAATCCCCAACACTTCTGGAACATCGACTGTCGATCGACTGCCTTGCCGGATTGCTCGAACAGCAGTTGCAGAATCTGGATATCACGAAGGCTGAGGTCGATCGTCTCTTCGCCGCGTATCGCTCGTAGCTCGGCCGGCCGCACCAACAAATCCTTCATCATGAATTCGCTGACTCGTTCGGTAGGCTGATTGCCAAGACAGCGACGCGTCACGGCACGAATTCTCGCAAGCACCTCTTTGACACCAAACGGTTTGACGATGAAGTCGTCCGCGCCCAACTCAAGTCCCACGACCTTGTCGATTTCTTCGGACTTGGCACTGATGAAAATGATCGGAATCTGATCGTCCTGTTGGCGAATGTGTCGGCAAACTTCATAACCGCTCATCTTGGGCATCATCACATCCAGACACACAAAGTCCGGTCGAGCCGCTTCGAACTGCGCGACGGCGACTTCACCATTCTCGGCGACGGTCACGTCATAGCCTTCGGCATTTAACAGCTCGGCCAGGCCATCGCGGGTCAGCATGTCGTCTTCAACAATCAGTACCTTCATGAGTTGCTTTCGTCGCAGCGTGGCGTCTTCAATGTCAGTCGAAACGACGCGCCGATGGCTGATTCTTTCAGGATCAAATCGCCACCGTGACGCCTCGCGAGTGTCCGCGTGATGCCTAATCCAATGCCCGTACCGGTCGCGGAAACGATATGGTCCGAAGCGCGTTCGAAGGGCTCGAAGATACGCTTTGCAAAGGACGGACTGATGCCGGCCCCGGCGTCTGATACGTCGATGGTCGTTTCATCATCACGCAACCGGCTGGCGATCCGCATGTGCTTGCCGTCCGCCGCATACTTTTCCACGTTGCTGATCAGATTCCCCAGCATCTGTTCAACGCTGTCGACATCCAGGGCGACTGTATCCTGAGCATCCAGATCCAGAACGACTTCAATGCCAAGCTTGTCGAGCGACGGACGGAATTGTTCAATGACCACCGCGATCACTTCATCCACCGAACCCGACTGAATGCGGGGCGCCGCGGTATTGTGATTTGTGCGGGCATACGTGAGCACGTTGTTGATCAGTCGACTGAGCCGCCCGCTCTCACTGGTGATGACGGCCAGATGCGATTGCGCGTTGGCATCATCCGGATCAATCCGATCGAGGTCGTTTTCCAACATGTCCGCGTACATACGAATGTTGGTGAGCGGAGTCTTCAGTTCATGAGACACTTGATTGACAAAGTTCACCCGCTGCCGAGCCTCGCGTGTCTCTCGACCGATCTCCCGCGAAAGATAAATCGCCAGCCCCAACAAACCACTGGCCAACAGTCCACCCATCGCCAGCATATTGATCAGCGTACCGGACATTCCGATATCCAGTGAACTGGAGGGACCAAAGTGTTGCAATTGCCAAGGACGCAACGGAGCACTCAGCCGAAGCGACGTCACCGGTGCAGCGTCCTCAGGAATTCCTTTGTTGGCGCCCCACAGATAGACCGTCTTGCCTTCGGTATCACTCAGCCGCACCTGAGCCGGCGATGTGCTTCGTTCGTCTTCATCGCTGACGGAATCCGGCAACATGGCAATCACGTCCGCCATCCACCTCGCTCGCAGCAGACCGATTGCCAGAATTCGATCGTCGTCCAGGACGCGCCAATGAATTAGCTGAATGCCGTTGCCCCAATACCACGTGTACCAACCATGATCACGGGAAGGACTGCTGGGCGTGTAGGCATCCGCCATGGGGACCGACTGGCCCTTGCTCAAGGTGACTTTCATCGGACGTTTACGCAGCAGCACACGAAACTTCGACGGAGGCGTATCGTCGGAAATCGTGGACGGTATGACCTGTTCGGTCGATTCCTGCCTAACGAGCGTCCGATCATTGATCAGCTGTTCGATTTTCAGCAGGTAACCAGCTTCCCGTTCGCTGATCGATCCGTTGGGGTCGGGATAGGCGAGTGTGCCCTCGCTATCAAGCAGAAAGATCTGTTCGACCAGCGGCTCGGACCGAGTGAAGGCTCGCAGGGAATCGACGTCGTCCGCGTCGAGTTCACCAACCAGCAGGCGTTGTTGTACCGCATCGAAATAATCGCGAATCGAACGATCGATCGTGGCCAGGTTGGCATCCAGCAGGCTTTCGAACTGCCGTTGCGTGCGTGCCTGGTCGGCCTGCACAAGCCGACGCCCCAACAACAGGAACGCAAACAGTGGCACGACGACCAGCAATCCCAGAACGATAATGTGCTTGCGTTGCACGTAATTATTCTTCGTTGAAGTTGAATCTGTTGCATCGACCGAACGAAGGCCGACACGGCAATTCTAGCTTGGTACCAGCGTCGAGGCGCGGCAGCAGGCGATTCGGAATTGCCGGTATCGAACGTAAAAGCCCCTTCCACGCATGGAAGGGGCCAGAACTCGTCTGCGGGTCGCCGATCGCGACATCCCGCCCATTACTTGCCGCCCGTTACTTCCCGCCATAGCCTCCGAAGAAGCCGCCGCCCATTCCGCCACCCATTCCACCTTTGGCACCGGGCGCTTGCTGTTCGACGGCCGCGTTGTCGCGCCGCATCAGCTTGCGAGTCTTCTTCCAGTTCTTGTCATCGATGGCCTTTGACTGATTGATATTCAGGTCACGCTGCACACGAAGCACTTCAGAACTCAGCTCGACGGCGTTCGATCCAAGGTACACGCTATTGCTGAGCAACAGCCGACGGGCCTCTTCGACTCGACCTTCGTCACGCAATCTTGTGGCCATACGATTTTGCTGATTTGCATACAGCAGAACCCACTTCTCCACGACGTCCGCATTGCGACTGGCCGCACACACTTCCGGCTTGTCGGAAAATGTGACCGAAGCGGCTGTCGAGAGCCGATCGGTAGCGTTGGTCAGCATGTTCGCGTAGCTGATGTCGACATCCGCCACAACACGCGTCGAATCGGTGGCAGTCGGAGGAACTTCCACTTCCATCAGAATGAAGCGTTCCTGTTCGGCATAGAGCTGATTCAATTGAATAGAAACTTCCTGTCCGCGAATGTCGGCTTCATAACCCAACACGCGAACCGGTCGAACGCCCTCGGGAATCTGGATCTGAATCATGACTTCCTGAGCGACCACGGAAAGCACATCGTTGAACTCGTGGTCGAAGATGGCAATCAACTCGTTTGCATTCTCAATGAACAGGTGGTTGCCATTACTCTTCACGGCCAACTGCGTCATCAGGTCTTCGTTGTAATCGAGCCCCAGACCAAGTGTCGTGACGGCGATCCTTTCCTTCACCAGGGACGCCCCCAGCTCGCCGAGTTCGGTGGGCGAAGCAGGCCCCACGTTGGCCTGACCATCCGAAAGCAGAATCACTCGGTTGACGCGTTCCTTGTCGAGGAACTTGCGCACCTCGGCGGCTCCCTTGCTGACACCGGCGAAGAGTGCCGTCGAACCACCAGCAGAAATCCTGCGAATAGCTTCCTTGGCAACTTCCTTGTCCGTCATTTTGGTCGCCGGAAGGACAACATCAACGCCCTGGTCATAGGCGATCACGGAAACGATATCCGACGAACGCAATCGATCGATCGCAGCAATGGCAGCCTGCTTGGCTTTTTGGATCTTGGGTCCCTGCATACTGCCGGACTTGTCGATCACCAGTGCGATATTGACCGGCGCGCGATCTTCCTTGTCCGGCAATTCGAATCCGGTCAGGCCAATTTTCACATAGGTAGTATTCTTCTTGTCGGCCAACATGATTGGATGGGCCAACGAGACATCGAGCTGGACCTTCTGCGCAGCCGTCTTTTTCTGAGGTACTCCCTTGCCCAGAAGTGTCGAACCGCAGAACGCGGTAAACACAACAATACTGCTGGCCATGAGCCAGAATCTGCTTCGCAACATGATGAGTCCTTTACTGAATTTCATTGAAGTACCGTTGTACTTTCAACTCTACGGAATATCGGCCTCCGAATGGTCAGATCGATGTAAGTCAGTTGTAAAATTTGTGTAAGTCCGGGGTGTTTGGTAGCCTTTGGGCAACGTTCTGGCCGTTCGTTGAACCTGAAAATACGATTCCATCACGAATCGAAGCGGATGAAAGACACGAAGGAAGCGCATGCGCCTCTGGCCAGACAAATTCAGAACGGACAAATTCAGCCCCTTTGGCGAGCAGCTTGAATCACGACGTCTGCTCGACGGACATCTCCGCTCGGTCGTCGCGGATTCGGCTCATATGGTCGCCGATGTGAACACCACCTTCGCGCCCCACATCACCGTCTCGTCAGCCGTACAATTCGAAGGCAAGCTGCACTTTCTCGTCGCCGACGGAATTGGGGACATCGAACTCTGGAGTTCGGACGGAACGGCGGAAGGGACGTCACGCATCAGCGAGATCGCCGCCAACTCGGCAGCCCGTGCAGGAGGTGGAGTATTCAGTCCGCACGTCGTGGCCGACGAGCTTTACTTTCAGCTGGATCGAATTCCCGGTGATGACGACCCTACAGAAAACTATTTCTACCAGGGAGTTCAGCAACTCTGGAAATCCGATGGCAGCAGTGAAGGGACGAGGTTCGTCACGGATTTGCTGGGTACGGATGTGATGGCCTTCGTCGACACCCAGTACCGGGAACACGACGGCCGTCTGTTTATGGAGGTGAATGTCTGCTGTCCCGGGTCCGTAAGTTGGTTGTGGATTGCTCCCGAGCACGGTGAAGCTCCGGAGGAATACCACGACATGGTCATGTCATGGTCGAAGCCAATTGGTCGACTACTGGAAGTACAGGGTCGCTGGCTCTTCACTGGTGGGGATTCTAACCTTGATCCGAAGCACGGTCTCTGGGAAACGAATCCGGATACGCGAGAAACGAATATGATCATGGGTTTCGAAGGAGACGAAAGAGGTGGTGGGCCATATGGCCTGACCCCAATCGGTGACGAAGCGATTTTCGTTGCCAATGGCGGGCAGGGTTACGAGCTATGGAAGACGGACGGTACGACCGAAGGCACGCAGCTCGTGAAGGACATCGTTCCCGGCCCCGATGGTTCCGCGCCGCGGTACCTGACTCCCGTGAACGACGGAGTATTATTTGAAATTAACGGAGCTGTGTGGATCACGGACGGCACTTCGGCAGGAACTGTTCCGGTAGCGGAAGACGACCCAAGATCCGACTGGCGAAGATTCCATTTCATTCCCGTTGATGGTGCTACTCCCTACGTCCAGCTGTTCCGGCCACTCGCCGAGTATGAAGGTGACAATCTGAGGCCCATCGGCGACCTCCTATTCTTTCATCGAGACGGCACGACGTGGATGTCTGACGCTACTGGCGAGGGTTCACGTTCATTGGGCAGACCGTACGTTGTACTGAGTGAAATAGACGGTCACATTATCCTCGTTGACCGGCAATTCCTGTATCGGATGGATTTGGAAACCTTGGAACCCTCGGAAATCCTGAGACTCCCAGCAGTCACGCAAGAATCCGATCCGCTGGAAATCACGGCCTCCGGGAATGGAGTGTTTTTCCTGGGTAAGCACGACGGTGCCTTGCGGTATACGTCAGCCGCTACCGACAATTCCCCATCGGTAACATCGGTGGTATCGTCCGCGGACTACACGTACACAAGCTACGAATTCCACAACGAGAATCACGAACTGGCGGTAATGCATCCCGTTGGAGACAAAGTCTTCATCTACGGCGCCAATGGATTGTCCGTCGTCGACGCGACAACCATGCAGGCTGAACTGTTGATTGACGATTCCTCCGAACAATGGCGCGACGCGATAACCGGGATGACGAACGTCGGCGACGATCTTTACTTCGTCCGCAACGCGCAAAATGAGACCGGGAATTCAATCTCCGAGATCTGGCAGTCCGATGGCACCGTTGACGGAACCAGCATCATCGCCGGCAACATACCCAACGGAGGATACGGAATTGGTTCGCAAGAGCCACAGATCGAGTACGCTGATGGGAAGATCTACTTTACGGCCGCAGACTCAAGACTACGAGTTGCGGATCTCAATGGCAACGTCGAAGACCTTGGCCTGAGTCGCGTACATAGCATCGCACCGCTCGGTGACGAACTGTACATCCTGCGGGAGTTTTTCCAAGCGCGTCCAACAATCCGACGACTGGAACTTTGGAAGTCGGACGGCACTCCAGACGGGACAACACTTGTACAAAACATCTCAAACGAACGATGGTCGGCAAACAAACTCGTCGCGGTGAATGACTGGCTGTACTTTGGCGACCGTGGGGGCAGGCTGTGGCGTACCGATGGTGTTAGGGATGCGGAACTGGTTTATGAATTTCCGTTGCTCGACGCGAGCTACCCCAGCTTCCACGACCCCAATCCCATCAGTGAACTCACTCCCTTCGGCGACAAGATCCTGTTCACGGTGAACGATGGGATTCACGGTACGGAACTCTGGGAGTCCGATGGGACTACCGAGGGAACTCGACTGGCCGCCGATGTTTGGCCTGGCTTTAATGGTTCGCGCCCAACGGAACTGACGGTACTCGAAGATCAGATATTCTTCGCCGCCAACGACGGTACGCACTCCAGAGAGCTTTGGAGTATCGACATCGAAGTGCATGAACCGCTGGTGGGTGACGCCGATGCCAGTGGACAGGTCGACTTCAATGACTTCCTGATCCTGTCGATGAACTTCGGAAGAGAAATCGACGCAACCTTTGAGGACGGCGACTTCGATGACGACGGAGCGGTCGACTTCAACGACTACCTGTTGCTCGCGGCAAACTTCGAAAGGGTTGTCGCTTCGTGACACCTGGCAGTGCTAGCGCAAAAAAGCGGGTACCACTTCCCGCAGCTGCGTGGTACCCGCTTGATCAAAGTAAGGCTGCAAGGGGGATCCGTCCCCTCGCTCCGTTACGAGCAGCCCATACTGTTTCCACAATTGTGGCAGAGATAGCAATTGCCGTTGCGAACCGTGATCGAACCACAGTTGTCGCAACTCGGTGCGTCGCTCTGGAACCGAGCGAACTGGTCGCCCTGCCCGCTGCCGCCTTCTGACAGCTGCAAAGTTTCTTCTGCCTTGGCCAGTGCTTTGGCGACGACGCCATTGGTGTGACCGTTGGCCGAACCATTGGCCTGTCCGTTGGACGAACCGTTGGTAGAAGCCTTGCTCTCAACCGTGCTGGCTTTGCCATTCGCACTTCCGTTCGAAGCGGCCGAACCGTTCGTCGAACCATTGGTCGATGGCGTGGCTGTGACAGCGGCTTTGCCGTTTCCGTTGGAGGTCGGCTCGGCCTTTGGTTCCGGTACCGGATAGGTTCCCGCACCATTGGTTGACTGGAACGTGATATCCAGGAACCGGAAGATGTAGTCGACCAGGCTCTTCGCGATGCGAATATCGGGGTTTGAAGTGTGCCCCATCGGTTCGAATCGAGTGTGCGAGAACTTGTTGACCAGAACCCGAAGCGGTACGCCGTACTGCATACAGATCGAGATCGCGGTGCCGAAGCTGTCCATCAGGCCGCCGACGGTACTACCTTCCTTGGCCATCGTGATGAACAGTTCGCCCGGGCGACCGTCCTCGTAGAGACCAACGGTAATGTAGCCCTCGTGTCCAGCCACGCTGAACTTGTGTGTCAGAGACTGACGTGTCTCTGGCAATCGTTCGCGGCGAGGCTTGCCAACGGCTTTGGCAGCTTCTTTGGTGCCATCCTGATCGCCGTCGTTCGACGTGTTCAGCGGCTGACTCTGCTTGGATCCGTCACGGTAGATGGCCAGAGCTTTCAGCCCCAGTTCCCAACCCCAACGATAGGCTTCCGCGATATCATCGGGAGTCACATCGTTTGGCATGTTGACCGTCTTGGAGATCGCTCCCGACAGGAACGGCTGAGCGGCCGCCATCATCGACACGTGAGCTCGCCAGTTGATGCTGCGAACTCCATTGGCTGGCTTGAACGCACAGTCGAAGGCCGACAGGTCATCATCGCGAAGTCCCGGTGCACCTTCGATCGTATCGTTCTCATCAATGTACTTGATGATCGCGTCGATCTCGCCCTGACGATAGCCGAGCGTTTCCAGTGCATGAGGAACGCTCTGGTTGATAATCTTCAGCATCCCGCCACCAGCGAGCTGCTTGTATTTCACCAGAGCGATGTCCGGTTCGATTCCGGTCGTATCGCAATCCATCATGAAGCTGATGGTTCCCGTCGGTGCCAGGACCGTCGCCTGAGCGTTCCGGAAACCTCGCTTGCGTCCATCATGAAGTACGTCGTCCCACACTTCGCGAGCGGCGTCTTTGAGGTACTTGGGACCGGCGTCGTTAACATCTTCGACCGCGTCACGATGCATCTGCATCACATCGAGAAACGGCTTTTCGTTTTCGCGATAGCCTTCGAAGGTTCCAACGGCATACGCCAGTTCGGTACTGGTCAGATTCGCCTGACCATGCAGGATCGCGGTCAGCGAACCACAAAGGCCACGAGCGGCATCCGAGTCGTAGGCGGCACCGTTGGTCATAACCATGCTGCCCAGATTCGAGTAACCAAGTCCCAGTGGTCGGAACTTGTGGCTGTTCGCTGCGATCAGCGGAGTCGGATAGCTGGCGTGATCAACCAGGATTTCCTGAGCCACGAAGAACAGTCGACAGGCGTGACGGAATCGCTTGACGTCAAACGTACCGTCTTCCTGACGGAACTTCATCAGGTTGATGCTGGCCAGGTTGCAGGCCGTGTTGTCGAGGAACATGTACTCTGAACACGGATTGCTGGCGTTGATGCGACCGGTGTTCGGGCACGTGTGCCAACGATTGATGGTCGTGTCGTACTGAACGCCGGGATCACCACAGTGCCATGCACATTCTGCCATGCGATCCATGACTTCCTTGGCCTGGTACTTTGGACCGTCGGTCTTGCCGTCGGTGACCCATCGCGTCTGCCATTCGCCGTCTTTGGCAAGCACGTTCATGAACTCGTCGGTCAGACGAACCGAGAGATTCGCGTTCTGGAACAGAATCGAGCTGTACGCTTCACCGTTGAAGTTGGACTCGTAGCCGCCCTTCTCGATGAGGCAATGTGCCTTCTGTTCTTCCTTGTGTTTGCACTCGATGAATTCCATGACATCGGGATGCCAGACTTTCAGCGATTGCATCTTGGCAGCACGACGTGTCTTGCCGCCCGATTTGACGACCGCGGCGATCTGGTCATAAACACGCATGAAGCTCAGTGGTCCAGATGGCTTTCCGCCACCGGACAACTTTTCGCGATGCGAACGGATGGTCGACAGATCGGTACCGGTACCGGAACCGAACTTGAAGAGCATCGCCTCGCTGGTTGCGAGCGACATGATGTCTTCCATATTGTCGCCAACGCTCTGAATGAAGCAGGCAGACGCTTGTGGATAGACGTACGGATTCTGGGGCTGCTCGACGGTGTCGGTTTCCGGATTCCAGTGCCAGTTACACGGATCCGTCGATACGCCGTACTGATGAAACAGGCCAACGTTGAACCAAACCGGCGAGTTGAAAGCACCGTGCTGGTGCAGGCACAGCCAGGTCAGATCCTTGTAGAACCGCTCGCCATCCTCAGGCGTCTCAAAATACCCATCTTCCATGCCCCAATCGGCGATGGTGCGGGTCACGCGATGGACGAGTTGTCGGACACTTTTCTCTCTTTCGTCCGTATCAATCTCACCGTAAAAGTACTTGCTGACGACAACATTGGTAGCCAGTTGACTCCAGTCAGCGGGTACTTCGCAGTCTTCCTGCTCGAAGAGAACTCCACCATTTTCGTCCTTGATCGTTGCCTTTCGCAGCTCCCATTCGGTTGTATCGAAGGGATCGGCGACTTCGGCTGGACAGAAGACGGTGGGGACAGAAAGACCCTTGGGATTCGACTTTGCTGACTTGGAAGACTTGGCAGGGTCTTGGTCAGACGCGGAACGAGGTAGATTAGCTGTTGCCATCCTGACGGCACCTCCAGATAGGTCATCATGACTGTGCGCCTGCGGTGACGCACGAAATTGCTGTGAATCGCGGTCAGGGGGCAACCAAACACCCATCTTGAGTATTCGGCACTAAATGACACCGGCTAAATAGCGGCATGCCCCTGCCACACCCCAATATATTGTATCTCGGCATTGCCAAGCCACAACATTTGGTGATTTGCGAGATTCTAAAGATTCCGCTCCGGCCGTCAATGACTGATTCTGAAGTTTCCAAGAAGGCGGCCGAACTGAGCGTAAACCTTTTCGCGACATAGGCTTACGCATCAACACGTTTCTTCACATAAGCTTACCAGTGCTAGCGGTGCAGGTCAATATCGTTTGACACAGCCGTTCAAACAACTGAATTTTACGAGGATCCACGGCCGGGCCGGGACCGAGCTCCACTGAGTTCAAAAATCGACACTTTTTGCAACTTTTCTGAATATCAGCCGACCACAACGTGGTTTGCCGCGAAGCAAGAGGAAGTCTGGGAAGAGTGCGGGGTCTTGGAAAGAGGCGTGTCACTCGGGCGTCGATCGCGAGTCGGCTTGGGACAAATGCCTACAAGCGAGTTGCTGAGCTGAGATCGTAGCCCGGTGGGTTCCCGAGAGCACGGTAGCCTCTTCGGTTGGACGTTCAGCTGACAACCTGCCAATTCATGCTGCACGGTCGGCGGCGTAGGTTCACTGGATCAACGTGCGTGTCCAGTACGATGCGAGGCCTGAAGGGAACGTACGCCGCTAGCATCGCCCTCATGGCTCAGCGTGGTTCACGCCGACAGCCTCGACATCTCCGCGGCAGCAATCTCGATGATGCTCTGCGACGGCAGCAGCCTCAAGCCCAGCAACGGGCCGCCAGAGATTCTCCGCCCCTACGTGCAATCGTGCGTTTAGTCGGAGGATGGAATGACCAGTGACGCAACCATCGCGACCAGTCCCACGGCCGCCAATCCGCCGAAAAACTTGAGGAACTGGTCCATCCTTGCGACTTGCTTGCGAGCTTCCACGTAGTAGGGCGTGGGCCGCGACGCGATCTGGGCGCCCTTCGCTTTTTTCCAAAATTCCCAACTGTCAACTAGCGTGATATCGTCGATATCCAGCTGGAATCGGATCTGTTCGATCTGGGGCTTTTCAACTTCGTCGAAGTGCATTCGGTGCGCGAAGGTGTAGTAGGCGGAACCTGCGGCAATCACCAGGCAAAGCAAACCAAATACGAATACATTCCCCTGAGCCCGGCTCCAGCCCGTACGCTTGCGGCGGGCTTCCTCCTGAACCGGCTCGAGATTGCGGATTTCCCTGAGCTTGGGAACATCGACGGTCTTGCCGCACTGTTCGCACGTCATCGTTCCCCCCGCATGCCGAGGTTCAACGACGATGGTACTACCGCAAGTGCATGGCAACGCGTACTTTTGACTCATCTGCTTTTCCGACCTGACTGCCCCGGATTCGTGCGAAAATACTCTCCGCAGCCACCGGTGGCAACTAATTCGACAACCACTTTTTACCAAACTCCAGCCGCCGGGGCTCAACATACTCACTGCTAAATACTAACTCGTCCACCACCTGGTTCGCCAACGTGTCGTCGAGAGCGTCAAACAGTACGAGTCACGTTTGGCTCGGCAGTTGTCACACTGCGTTGGCCTAATGACAAACCACGCCGAATTTCCAGTGTTCTAACCGCTTTGCACCGAATTTGGCACTAGACCCGGTTAGTCAACTGATTAAAATTTAAGCGTTCGCACACTTTAGCCTCTGCGGCACGGCAACCGCTAAATTCCTCCACGATCGCTTCATCGCGATAGCGTGGAACCTCGAAGGCCGCAAACCGAGCACAGTGCTGGCGAAACGGAAAGCTTGCTTTCCTTCTGTAGAAATGAAAATGAAATAGAGGCCAGCAGGGTTGCCATGGCTGAGGAATTTGCAGCATCGATGCTGGGCTATGCGATGGGCATGTTAAACCCAAACTAACCTGCCAAATTGCGGCACGACAATTCAACGAACCGGTTGAGTTTGTCTATCCGCGACGGTTGACGATCTCGGTGCAGTCGACGCGATCACAACCTTTTCCCAAATGAAGAGCTAAACAAGACTTGACGGAATACGGTGGTAGACTTGCTTGGCTCTCAAGTACCACGGGGGGTCGACTGTTGATTTGTTGTTGAACTCAATCAAGTGTGTGCGTACTTAATTGAGTTCAGTTTGTATGTTCGTAGTGCCCTAACCTTCCCGAAGGAGCTAGGCGTTGTTCGACACATTGCTTGAAGATTTTGAAGAAGACTCAACCGGTACCGCGGCAGAACTGCAGAACAAGTTCACGTCGTCGACCGATCCCGAGAATACAGCCGCCCAGGCTCTGGAGGGTGTAAAAGACCCAACTCCAGAAGAGCTCGCAGCAAGCGAAGCGGAAGCGATGGAGGCTACGGCCGAATCGTGGTCCGACGATCCCGTTCGCATGTATCTCACTCAAATGGGCGAGATTCCCTTGCTGACGCGTAAGGAAGAAATTGCTCTGGCGAAGGAGATCGAGGTAACTCGCCAGCGCTTCCGTACTCGTCTGCTCGCGTGCGACTACGTCATTCAGATGGCGTACAACGTGCTTTGCCGCGTGCACCAGGGCGAACTGCCGTTCGATCGTACGGTTCAGGTGTCGGTCACGGATCACCTTGAAAAGGAACAGATCCTCGGCCGGATTCCCCACAACCTGCGAACGCTGGATGTACTGCTTAAGAAGAATCGGCGCAACTATCTCACCGCCGTGAGCAAGTCGACACCGAAGAAGAAGCGGGCCGAAGCGTGGAAGAACCTTGGTCGTGGTCGCATCCGTGCGGTACGTCTTGTCGAAGAACTGGGACTTCGTACCCAGCGAATCGAGCCGTACATCAAAACGCTCACCGACTTCAGCGAACGTGTTGATCACCTGCTGAAGGAAATTGCCGCACACAAGAAAGCCCGCAAGCCTGAACAGGAACGGGCGGCATGGATAAAGGAAGTACACAGCATTCTGCTGGCAACGCAGGAAACACCAAGCAGCCTGCGAAGTCGCGTCGACTTTCTCCTGAACGAGTATGCGTCGTACCAAAAGGCAAAGCGGGCCCTGTCCGAAGGTAACCTTCGACTGGTCGTTTCGATCGCCAAGAAGTACCGCAACCGTGGACTCAGCTTCCTGGATCTGATTCAGGAAGGTAACGCCGGCCTGATGCGTGCTGTCGACAAGTTCGAATACCGACGTGGCTTCAAATTCTGCACGTATGCCACATGGTGGATTCGACAGGCCATCACGCGTGCGGTTGCCGACCAGAGCCGAACGATCCGTATTCCGGTTCACATGGTCGAAACCATGTCTCGCGTTCGCAACTGCTCGCGGCAACTACTGCAGGAACTCGGTCGCGAACCAACCATCGAAGAAACGGCAAAGCGTAGTCAAACAACTGTTGAAGAAGCCCGACGTGTCCTCGCCATGAGCCGCTATCCGATCAGCCTTGATCGACCAGTCGGCAACAGCGAAGACAGTCACTTCGGAGACCTGCTGCCGGACGGCGGTGCCGAGAGCCCGGCGATGGGGGCAACGCAGGAAATGCTGCGTACTCGCATCTCGAAGGTTCTCAAGACGCTCAGTTATCGCGAACGTGAGATCATCAAACTGCGATATGGTCTTGGCGACGGCTACAGCTACACGCTGGAAGAAGTCGGACACATCTTCAAGGTAACACGCGAGCGTATTCGTCAGATCGAAGCCAAAGCCGTCCGCAAGTTGCAGCAACCCAGCCGCAGCCAGGAACTCGTTGGCTTCCTCGACTAATCCTGGACCAGCTTCCTTAACAGCAGGAAGCGGACAAAGAAAACTTTCAAGAGGCCGGCACTGGTTGCCGGCCTTTTTTCGTTTCGCGAATCCGACGACAATCTCTGCATGCACCGCATCCTGCCATCAACGTATCGCCGTGGTTTCACGCTGGTTGAATTGCTGGTGGTCATTGCGATCGTTGGCATGCTGATCGCGATACTCTTGCCAGCGGTTCAGTCGAGTCGCATGTCGGCGCGCAGGACGCAGTGCCAGAACAACCTGCGACAAATCGGCGTTGCTCTGCATGCACATCATGCGACGTTCAACGCCTTCCCAACCGGTGGCATCGAATTCCGATTGCGGGGCGACAATTCAAAACGTCAGCTCGCATGGTCGGCGTTCCTGTTACCCTTCCTTGAAGAGCAACCACTCTACGATTCGCTGAACCTGAAGACGCCCTTTGACAGTCCGGAAAATTCCGCCGGTGCCGCGACAATTCTGCCAGTCTACCTCTGCCCTTCCAGCCTGCGTGGCAGCAACCTGGTACAGGGGCGAGGACCATGTGACTACGGCGGCATCTTTGGCGAACGCATCTCGTCGCCCAACGATCCGCCCAAGGGCACCATGCTCTACGACATTGCGATCACCACCGAGCACATCAGGGACGGACTCTCCAACACCCTGATGATCTCGGAGGATTCCCGATTTTACGATGGACAGTGGATCAACGGCCGCAATATTTTTGATCAAGCGTTTGCCATCAACGACCCCAGCGCCCCGGCGTGGGAAAATGATATTCGCAGTGAACATCCCGGAGGCGCGCTTGGACTGAACGCCGACGGATCTGTGCATTTCATGGACGAGGGAATGGAACTCAAGATCCTCGCGGCGCTCTGCACGCGGGACAGTCAGGACGTTGCCGCCGCCCAAACCGTGGACAGTCCGTAAATGTCCGAGCACGAACATAACCGTCGAGCCTGGGACGCGATGGTCCGTCAGAAACAACGTTTCGCCCGCCCAGCGCGAGATAGCGACTTCGCCACCACACTCAAGGAACTGGATCCCTGCGGCTGGCTGGGCGATGTGCGAGGCAAACGCTGCCTCTGCCTTGCCGCCGGCGGCGGTCGACAGGGCCCGATCTATGCGGCCGCCGGCGCCGACGTGACCGTGGTCGATATCAGTTCAGCCCAACTGGAACTGGATCGGGAAGTTGCGGCCGAACGCAAGCTCGATCTGCGAACGGTACACACCAGCATGGACGACCTGTCCATGTTCCGTGACGGGGAATTTGATCTGGTCATCCAACCGGTCAGCACCTGCTACGTCGCCGACATCCGTCAAACCTATCTGGCCGTGTCTCGTGTTACGCGAGCGAGTGGTATTTACGTCAGCCAGCACAAGCAACCCGTCAGCCTGCAGACGGGCACGCAGTCCGTCGGCAACCAGTTTATGCTGGAAGAACCGTACTACCGTGATGGCCCTCTGCCGCCGGTCAAAGGTTCGCTGCATCGCGAAGAGGGCACACTGGAGTTCCTGCACCGGTGGGATCAGTTGATCGGCTGCCTCTGCCGAGCTGGTTTTGTGATTGAGGACCTGACCGAACCGCTACACGCCAAACCTGATGCTGCGAGAGATTCATTCGCCCACCGCAGCCGCTATGCTGCTCCGTATGTTCGCATCAAGGCGCGGCGGACCGGCGCGGCGAGTGATACCGGCAAACCATCCATCCTGCTCTGATACGCTGAACAGACTATTGTCCTGACCTATCGTGACCTGACTATCGTGTGACCTGACTATCGTGGCTTGAAATGACGCACTCCCTCCTGATTGTTGTGGCACTGCTCGTGTCGACCACCGCCGTCGCCGGCGACCTGCAAACGCTCGCGGGGAACGGTGCGACGAAAAACAATGGCGACATGGGCATGGCAACGCAAATTGCCATTAAGGATACGTTCGGAGTCGAAACCGGACCGGACGGTGCGATCTACGTCACCGAAGTCGGCCATCATCGAATTCGTCGCGTTGATCTCACAAACGGTACGATTTCGACCGTCGTTGGAACGGGCACAAAGGGCTACTCGGGAGACGGCGGGCCGGCCACCAAAGCGAACCTCAATGAACCCTACGAGGTGCGATTCGATCGTGCCGGAAATATGTACTTCGTGGAAATGCAAAACCACATTATCCGCCGCGTCGATGCCAGGACCGGAGTGATCTCCACGGTCGCCGGTAATGGGCAACCCGGCTTCGGAGGCGACGGCGGACCAGCAATCAAAGCATCGTTTCGCCGTCCGCACAGCATCGCGCTCGATAATGACGGGAACCTGTACGTGGCCGACATTGGCAACCATCGCATTCGTCGGATCCACTTGCGGAGCAACCGGATCGAAACAATCGCCGGCAATGGCGAAAAGCAACTTCCGGTTGCCGGTTCCGCCGCGGGCAAACCGATGCTGGGGCCTAGAGCGCTCTACGTAACAAGCGACATCCTGTGGATCGCACTGCGCGAAGGCAACAGCGTTTGGAAGATGAACCTGAAATCAGGCTCGCTCGAACACGTCGCGGGCAGTGGCCAGAAAGGCAGTCGAGACGGTTCGCCAGGTGTCGCCTCGTTCAATGGCCCGAAAGGCATTGTGGTGGACGACGATAAAAACGCGTACGTCGTGGACACGGAAAACCATGTCATCCGACGCATCGACGGGAAGACGCGTGGAGTCACCACGATCGCCGGCGATGGAAACCCCGGCGCAGGTGAGACTCAAATGAATCGCCCGCACGGGATCTGCGTGAACAAGGATGGCTGGCTGTTCGTCGGTGACACGTTGAACCATCGTGTCGTGCGATTTCGAGCCAGCGGCAACTAGCAGGACGGCGCCAGGTTCGCTCGTAGTGCCGCCTTTTAGGCGGAACAACCGTATGGCTCAAGTTACAGTGCCGTTCCGCCCAAAAAACGGAACTACGAACACGCTTTCTCAAGCCTCACCTTATGCCAGCCAGCCGTCTCCCCCATGGAGAGACGGGCCAGGCAGTATCCGTTGCCTTACGACTTCAGTTGCAGGATCGCTTCGATTTCTACCGCGATGCCGCCCGGCAGAGCGTTCGTTCCCAGCGCACTGCGTGTTCCCACTCCGGCATCTTCACCGAAGACGTCACGGAACAGTTCACTGCAGCCATTGATGACGGCCGGCTGTTGGTCGAACTCGTCGGTGCAGCGCACCAAACCAAGGACTTTGATCACTCGTGCGATCTTGTCGAGACTGCCGATATGCGACTGCAGTGTCGCCAGCATCGCCAGCCCTGTTTGCCGAGCGGCATCGTAGCCAGCCTGCTGATCCATGTCCGCACCAATGCGTCCCGTGATCAACGTTCCGTCGGACTTCAGTGGTCCATGGCCGGACATGTAGACCATGTCGCCTGCAATGAGCGCCGGTTTGTAGACGCCGACGGGTTTGGGTGCGGGTGGAAGTTCAATTCCAAGTTCAGCTAGCCGAGCTTCTGCAGACATCTTTTTTCTCCTGTGATTGAAAGCGGGAGAATAAGACTACCAATCCTGCGAGATCGTGAAAGAGGCCATAGTGCATATCGGCCAAAACGAAAAAACGCCGACCCCGATCTACGGGCTCGGCGTGATCATACTTACGAATCAATCCGCTCGTTGGTTGCGCAGAGCGTCTAGTCCTTCGACCAAAGTCGGGCCGCCGCATTCGCAGCTGCTTTGTCCGTAACGGGTATCGCGGTCTCCCACCTCAGCCCCAACTGAAACCCGGAGGCTACGTGCCGACGGTGGTTCTTGGACGGTGGCTCGAATTGAGCCAACGCCCTGGAAATCTGATTTTGAGCTCCTCGTGGATTACGCACATCGATCTTCGCCATGACTTTGCCCGACATGCCATAGGTGTCCGGCTCCAACAGGTAGACGCCTTCGGGTTTGCTGCGATCCAGACCATTGATCGCCCGCAAGTCCTCGCCAGACCTGACGGAAGCGAAGACGAACTGACCAGCCAGCTCGTCGTTCCACGCAACGGGCACCAGCTGTTTGCGCAACTTCACCAACTCGGCTTCGCTCTTGCCAATCGCCACAATCGTGGGCAAGCTGTCGCAGGAAGCAACGTTGATTGCCAGTTCCAGAGATTTCATCTCCGGCAGAATCCGATCCGACCAACGTTTCCCCGGAGCGGATGAATAATTCTCGCGGACCATCTGCCGCATTGCCGCAGCCATCCTGGACGGCGAACGATAGGAAGGCTTGCGTCCCGGTCGCGAGAGGTGTTTCTTGCCATCGGGTGAAAGCATCGCGAATACCGTGTTTTCAAGATCACCGCCGCGAGTGTAGATCTTGCGAAGGACTTTTGCTTCTTCCGCGTCCTCGTACATCGCGACGCGAATGCACACAAAGTCACGTGAAGCCTGAATTACGTTTTCGTCAGACAGGAAACTCCCGTCCATATTTTGCTTACCGGGTCACCACATGCCCGACACGTTCTGGCATTGCGGCGCGGCGGCAAGCAGCATGATCGGGCGGTTGCTGCGCTTCGCTTCCGCGAATCCGTCCTTGAGTGTCCCATACCATGCGATCTTCGGAGTCGTCGCCTGAGCTGGCGCCGCCGCGATCAGCGCGGACAACACAAGAAACGCTGACGTTTGCGTCCATAATTTCATCGAGTAACTCCAGAAGAAGGAGAGACAGGCATGACGGGTTCACCAACCTGATTTGCTGACGTGCGAATGCCGTTCAGCAACGTGTGCCTGCGAATGGGTAATTGCTTCTAAAGTCTAAAACGTGGTTCGCGGCCTTCCGTCGACAAGCCAACTTTTTTTCTCCCAAGTGGCCCTGCCGCACGAGGCTACGAACGCAATATCCGTCAGGGATTGAGTACCCCGTTGGGAGTGGTACGATGCCAAATTGATTCATTCCCCCGGAACGTAAAATGAAGATCGCACGAATTACCGCCTATAAGGTCGACTTGCCTCTGCGCGAGGGCAGCTACAAATGGTCCGGCGGCAAGTCCGTCAACGTCTTTGATAGCACCGTGATCGCCATCGAGACGGAATGCGGACAGGTTGGATACGGGGAAGTCTGTCCACTTGGACCGTTCTATTTACCCGCCTATGCCGAGGGTGTCCGGGCTGGAATCAAGGAGTTGGGCCAACATCTGATTGGCTGGAACCCATTGCACCTGGGCCAACTCAATCAACGTATGGACGCCGCCATGCGAGGGCATGCGTACGTAAAGTCGGGCATCGACATGGCGTGCTGGGACTTGCTGGGGAAGGTCACCGGACAACCATGCTGTTCCCTGATGGGCGGCCGATACGGAGATGACTTCGTGCTGTATCGCGCCATCAGCCAGGAATCCCCGGACGCCATGGCGGCGAACGTGGCCGGTTATCGCGCCGAAGGCTATCGCCGTTTTCAATTGAAGGTCGGTGGCGATCCCAACGTTGATATCGAGCGTATTCGGGCGGTGCGAGAAGTTCTTGAACCCACCGACAAACTGGTCTGTGACGCGAATACCGGTTGGCTCATGCACGAAGCGGCTCGGGTTGTCCGCGCCGTACGGGATCTGGATGTCTATATCGAACAACCGTGCGACAGCTACGACGAGTGCCTCACAATTCGTCGCCGCACGGATCACCCTTTCGTCATGGATGAATCCATCAACGGACTGGATGTGCTCATGCGCGGCTATGCGGATCTTGCCATGGACGTCGTGAATATCAAGATCAGCAAGTTTGGCGGACTGACGAAAGCCCGTCAGGCACGGGATCTATGCGTGTCGCTGGGAATCGCCATGACGCTGGAAGACAGTTGGGGCGGCGACATCATCACGGCCGCCATCAGTCATTTTGCTCACAGTTGCCCGACGGAGTATCTCTTCACGTCGACGGACTTCAACAGCTACGGTACCGTCGACATTGCCGACGGCGCTCCCCAGCGAAACAACGGACGTCTGGCCGCGTCAACCGAACCGGGCCTGGGCGTGCAACCCAAGTTCGACGTCCTCGGCGATCCCGTCCTGGAAGTTGCCTAGCAGTTCGCAGCGACCAAGCCGTTAACCGGTCAGGCCCTAACCCGCCAGGCCGTTGTGGCGCAATAGTGCTTCAGTGCTGGGCTCACGCCCGCGGAAGTCGCGATAGATTTCCATGGGGTGTCGGCTGCCACCTTCGGCAAGCACCGTGTCGCGGAATTTGCGACCGGTTGTCGCGACCGCCGCTTCATCATCCAGTCCGGCGTCTTCAAACGCTGCAAACGCATCGGCACTCAGTACTTCCGCCCACTTGTAGCTGTAGTAGCCGGCCGCATAACCGCCCGCGAAAATATGGGAGAAGGAACACAGAAATCGGTTCTCCGGTAACGGCGGCATCGGCGATGTCTGCTTCGCAATCTCTGCATGGACATCAAATGCCGACTTGTCGTCACCGGGCTTGAAGCCCGAATGCAACGTCATGTCCGTCATTCCAAACTGCAACTGACGCAACATGCCGGACGCCGCTCGGTAGGTGCGCGCCTTGCAGATCTTCTCAAAGAGATCATCCGGAAGGACTTCACCAGTCTCGTAATGGACGGCCATTCCCAGCAAAGTCGGACGGTGGTAACACCAGTTCTCCATGAACTGACTGGGCAGCTCGACCGCGTCCCATTCAACACCGCTGATGCCGGATGCGTCTCGCAAATCGACGGTGGTCAGCATGTGTTGTAATCCATGACCAAACTCGTGGAACAGTGTTTCGACTTCCCGGAACGTCATCAGCGAAGGCGTATCTCCGACCGGCGGTGTTCCATTGCAGATCAGATGCGCGACCGGCAGTCGTGTTTCGCCGGTTGTCACATCCCGTGCGATGCAGTCATCCATCCATGCTCCGCCACGTTTGTTTTCGGGACGGGAGTAAGGATCGAGATAGAAACCAGCGATCTGCTCGCCGGCTTCGTTGAAGACTTCATAGTAGGTGACGTCATCGTTCCACAGCGGAGCTTTGCCTTCAGCAGGCTTGACCGTGATGCCAAACAATCGATTGCATAGCGAGAACAAGCCGTCCAGAACACGCTCCAGCGAGAAGTAAGGTCGCAGCTCTTCGTCGGTGAACGCATATTTCTGTTCCCGGTTTCGCTCGGCCCAAAAACCAACGTCCCAGTGTGCCAGCTCGCCTTCGTGTCCGTTGTCGTTCGCAAGTTTCGTGATCTCCTGTAGCTCGCGCTTCCCACCTTCCAGGGACGCGGAAAGCAGATCGTCAAACATGCGCTTCACCGAACTCACATCTCCCGCCATCTTGCGCGAAAGGCTGAGCGCCGCGAAGTGCTCGTATCCCAACAGATCACACTTCTCCTGACGCAACTTTAAAATCCGGTCGATCAGCACGGCATTGTTACCTTCGCCGCTGGAAGCGCGTGTGACGTAAGCCATATAGACCTGCTCACGCAATTCGCGATTGCGACAGTGCTCCAGAAACGGCGACAGACTGGGACCATCCAGCTTCACTCGCCACGGACCGTTTTCCGCATCAGCCTCGCCGTCATTTTCTTCAGCGCCGGCCCAGGCTGCGGCCGCCAGCTTGCGGAAGCTCTCGGGCATGCCTTCGACATCTGCCTTGTCAGCAATGTCCAGGTGCCAGGCTTTCGTCGCGTCCAGCACGTTGTTCGAAAAGTCACTGCCAAGTTGCGACAACTCCTGCGACAGCTCGTTGAATCGCGACTGTTGGTCGCCCTCCAACGCGATGCCGGCCTGTTCAGCACTCTGGATCGACTTGGTGACGATCCGCTGGCGCGCGTTATCCATCGAGTCCCACTGGTCCGAATCTCGCAACGCACAGAAACGCTCATAGAGCGGTTTGCTCTGCTTCATTCGCAAACTGAACTGCACAATTTCTGGCAGGGCGGCTTCGTGAGCGTCGCGTAGCGCATCGCTGTTCGCAACGCCCAGCAAGTGGCCAACCGGCGACCAACCGTATTCGAACAGCAAATCAATCTGACGCATCGGTTCCATCAATGCGTCCCAGTCACCAAGCGGCGCAGATTCCGCCTGCGAAATCAGTTGCGCCGATCGTTCGAGAATCGTTTTGACGCCCGACTCGACGTGTTCAGGTTGAATGCGGTCAAAGGCAGGCAGCCCTGCATCAATAAGAAGCGGATTGTCGGTCATGAGTTGGATTCCTGTTCGAGCGAACGTTCGTGCGAATCGTGCGCGAGCAACACGGCACGAATATGGATCATCAAGCGGTAATTTAATTCAGAGTTGCCGAAAAATGACGATCGGTTTCTGGACAGCATCTGCTTCAACAAGCCTAGCTTTTTCGCGAAAAATAGAACAGCCAAATTGAAGCGTTCGTAGGGTGCCAGGGTCGTCACGGGAAAGCAACAAGAATCGCCGAGGCGTAATCGCAACACCACAGAATGAAGCTTGCTACTGCCGGGTCGTAGGCCGATTGGCTACCACTGCAGAATGGCCGTGCCCCACGCGAGTCCGGCGCCAAAACCGCACATCAGAATGCGATCGCCTTCCTTGAGTCGGCCGGCACGAGCGGCATCATTCAGACCCAGCGGAATACTGGCCGCCGACGTGTTGCCATATCGGTCGACGTTGATTTCCAGCTTGTCGTGGGGAATACCAAGATCATCGGCGGCCGCGTGCAGAATTCGCATGTTCGCCTGATGAAGGACCACAAGGTCCAGGTCATCGATCGAGAGCCCCGCGTGTTGCACGACTTCGCGAATCGTTTCGGCGACCGTTCGCACTGCCCATTTGAAGACGCTGCGCCCATCCATTTTCAGGAACTGATCTTCCGTACCCAGAATCTCGGCCGTGATTGGCAGTCGCGAACCGCCGGCGGGAAGCTGCAGGAGGTCCTTGCCCGAACCATCGGCACCCAACGTGTAAGTCGTTGTCGCAGATTCATCGACACGGCTACCCAGCAACACGGCACCTGCCCCGTCGCCAAACAGCGGAAACGTTTTCTTGTTGGCCGGGTCGACAATGATCGAGTTCTTGTCCGATCCCACGACCAGTGCGAGTTGACTGGCGCCGGAATGCACGAACTGCATGCCCGTCACCAGGGCATACATGAATCCGGCGCAAGCTGCATTGATGTCATACGCCGGCGCCGAAATTCCCAACTGTTCCTGCACCATACAGGCGGTGGACGGAATGGGTGCATCCGGCGTCATCGTGGCGACGATCAGCAAGTCGATTTCGTCGACGTTGGCATCGATCTGTTCGATGCATTGCTTTGCCGCGTGATAGGCCATGTCGCTGGTAGCCATATCCGCGGGAGCGTGGCGGCGTTCCCTAATCCCGGTGCGTTGGATGATCCAGTCGGCGTCGTATCCGAGTTTGCCAAGATCTTCGTTTCGCACCACGTTGTCGGGGACGTAACCTCCCGTCGCGAGAACCCGGACACTATCGAGTGACCTGATCTTCGTCGATGCGGGGTGTGTCGAAGATTGGGAAGTTGGCTTGGCCGTCGAACTCATGCTTTTCTGCACACTGATTACGGATCGCTGAATGAAGACATTTATACCGCATTTCGACCAGTACGGGGCACGGGGTTCGGCCTTCATGCAGGTTCACATGGGCCCGCGCAAAAAAGCGGCCACTTAATCGATACATTGCCCCCATCAGGCAATACGACATTCGAACAGATAAGTTCAAACGGCACGATCGTTCAGGCCGCATGCTGCAGGTTTGGGCGGCCTGCTGATGATTCTTCCAGGGCAACAATCCGGATTCCGAAGCGTTTGGCGGCTGCCAGCACTTCCCGCTCATCCAGAAGTATCGTTTTGTTAGCCTGAATGGCCAACACGGTGGCGCCAGCTTCGTGCATCGTCACAATGGTCCCAACCCCGACGGTAGGAACATCGAATCGCATGTCCTGCTGTGGCTTGGCGATCTTCACGACCGTAAATCCACCGGAAGGACACAGTGCCCCCGCGCGACGGATGCACTCGTCCGTGCCCTCCACCGCCTCGACGGCGAGCACGGCGCGACCCTTCACACAGACACTCTGACCGACATCCAGTCGCCCCATTTCCGACGCCAGTTTCCAACCAAACTCGACGTCCTTGTTTTGGCCCATCCCCAGTGCTCGGCCGGCAATCATTCCCTGCTTCACAAGTAGCTCCGGTGCAAAGTCGGTCGCCGGCCCAAACTGAATCCCATGCTCGTCGAACGCATCGACGATGGTGCCCAACATGGTGTCATCTTTTCGGTCGCGGCTGCCGGTAATGAAATGTGGATAAAACGTCTTCAGAAACAGAAAATCTGGAATGTGGCGAATCCACAGGAACTTCTCAAAGATGAGTTTCTTGTGAATTTTCCCGGCCATCGTCGCGCGTGTGACAGCATGCCGTTTGTAGAAGCGAACGGCGGCTCCCAGTTGAGCCACACCGATCTGTCGATATTCCGAACACAGATCTGCGAACGCCGGATCGACGTGATCCTTGACACCCAGACCGACAATCTCGGCGCCTTGCCCACGAAGTGCTTCGGCGATGATGATGGGATAACGACCCCACCCCGCCAGAATTCCAATCCGGTTATTCTCGTTTCGGCTCATTCGATTCGTAGCCAAACCTGATGCTGTCGCGTGACGTGGGTCGACCGCTTACGTAATCAGGCAGCCTCTCGCGTTGAGTCTTTCGGGTTGAGCTGCGCCTCGTGCGCGTCCACCACTCGCTGCATGGCACGAACTTGCTTCCGCATCTCCGGAAGCCGTTGAACGGCGGCCAACAATTGCATCTGCATGCGTTCAGGTGTCGCCGGGATGCCCAGCATCGTCTGCCCGCTGGGAACATCTCGCATCACGCCCGACTTGGCACCAATCGTCACCTGGTCACCGATGTGACAGTGATCCGGAATGCCAACCTGTCCAGCCATGACCACATAGTCGCCCGTTGAACTGCTGCCGGCAATTCCGACCTGAGCACACAGAATGTTGTGGCGACCAATGCGGCAGTTGTGAGCCACTTGCACCTGATTGTCGATCTTGGTCCCGGCCCCAATCGTCGTCGCGCCGTACGAGCCGCGGTCGACGGTCGTAGCCGCACCCAGTTCCACATCGGCTTCCAGTTCGACGTAGCCCATCTGAGCTCCCAGCTGATGTGCCCCATCAACGGTGTCGTAACCAAACCCGTAAGCTCCCACCACGACGTTTGCGTGCAGGATGCAACGAGCTCCGACGATCGTGTCTTCGTAAAGCACCGCACCAGGAAAGATCGTCACGTTCTCGGCAATCTGGCAACCATCCATCACCGTAACGTTGGCGTGAATGGTTGTACCTTCGCCAATCACAACGTCTTCGCCAATGTAGGCACCCGCGTGCACATCGACGTCGTTCGCAATCTTCGCCGTCGCCGCCACGCTTGCCGCAGCGCTGATGCCAGTACGGGCAAACTGCCGCTGTGGGCGAAACACGGCGACCAGTTTTGCAAACGCTTCGCGAACGTCCTCAACCTGAATGTAGGCGCGATCTTCGGGCTCAAGGTCGAGCGGCACCAGCACGACTTCGGCGGCCGAGTGCTCCAGCTTCTGAAGCGCTTTGGCGGAGTCCGCAAAGGTAACTTCGCCCTCGCGGGCCGAGCTGATCGTGCCCGTGCCGCGCACGACGATGTGTTCTGAACCGGATAGCTTGCCGTCAACGATCTCGGCGGCCTGTTTCAACGTCAGTTGCATGCTGGACTCCTTTCCAACAGCGGGTCTTGAATGGACGAGCGAACGAATCGTAGTCGGTCGCCTGCTCACCAACAATACGTTTCGGCCCCACAATGGGACGCTAGCAAAGCAGTACTTTCAGTTCGGCCAATGATGAAATCGCGTCTGACGACTCAGCGATTTGCGAACTCCCGCCGGCGGAACGATCCAGCCAAACGGCCGACCACCCCGCACGCACCGCCCCCTCGAAGTCCGCATGTCGGCTATCACCGACCAACATCAACTGATCGGGCTCCACACCAAGCTGCTGCTCGATCGCACGAAAGAATTCCGTGGCCGGTTTTCTGAAGCCCAGCTTTGAAGAAATAAACACCTGTTCGGCGCCGGCCAGCGGTGGCATCGCCGCCACAATGTTCAAGAGCCGCGCGTCGAAATTCGAACCGATGCCGATGCGGAACCCCTGTTCGACCAACCAGCTCCAGGTCGACGCCACGTCGTCAAACAATCGCCAACTGCCCGGTTCCGCGAAGTGCTGCCACAAATCGTCAAACACGCGCGCATCGTCTGTCTCGAGCACCTCAAACACCAATTGCTGCCAACGAGCGCGATCCAGCTGCTCATTGGAAACAGCATCTGCAAAGTGGATTCGAATCGCGGGCTGAAATCGTGCCTTGATGGCATCGACCGAAACGACCACGCCGTAACGTTCCGCAACGCACTTGTAGACTTCGGCAACCGACGGCTCCGGACGCAACAGCGTATCGGCCGCATCAAATATGATCCATTCCGGGCGAGACATCGTCGGCCACGTCATCCAAGGAAGCGATTGATGTCCAGTGTGAAGACGAACACCATCAGCCCCATCAACAACCCAAACCCTAACAGCGTCAGCGACATCTGAATTCGCTCATCCACCGGCTTACCAACGATCCCTTCGTAGGCCAGGAACAGCATGTGGCCTCCGTCCAGAACCGGGATTGGCAGGAAGTTCAGCACGGCGAGGTTGGCGCTGAGCAGCGTCAGGAAAATAAACAAACGCGGCCAACCTTCGCTGGCTTCCATGGTGGCTGCGGCAACAATCGTCAGCGGACCACCGAGGTTCTTGTAGTTGGATCGCATTTTGCGGAGGACGAAGACAACCTGCTTCATGCCTTCCCAAACCTCTCGTCGGCCCAAGGTGAAGGCTTCACCCAGTGAGGCGGCCGTTCGTGTTTCTTCAAGCCCTTTGAGGATGAAGCCACGGGACGTGTCGACCGTCGTTTCGGACCTGGCAGGCTTCAGGCGGACCGTCTTGTCTTCGCCGTTTCGCTGATAGTTCAGATCGATCTCGAATTTCGTCGTCGCATCCTGAACCGAAGTCACGACGAACGGCCAGTTGTTGTTGTCTTCATCGACCAACACGGCCTTGTCCAGTTCATAGGCTTCCAACATCGTGCGGTTGGCACGTTTCGCCAGATATTCCTGAATCCCCGGAAACGTCTTCCAACGCCTGTCTTCGGGAATGGATGTTTCTGGCATGATCAGTTGAGCGGACACCAGCACATCGCCAGTCTGAATCCCGGCCTGGCTGGCGGGACTGTCCGGAACGACACCCTTCACCGTTGGATGCATGACGTAGCCCAGCCCAAGCGAATCGATACCAATCGGGCCGTCACGACGGCGCACGGCCGACTGCGTCAAGGGCGACGCGGGACGGACATCGAACGTGACAGGCTGACCGGCACGCAAGACTTCCAACTGAATGTCCTGCTGCACGTACTCCAGCATTCGAATCGGCAGTGTGAGTGGATCGCCGGCCGGCTGGCCATTGATCGACTGAATCACATCGCCTACCTGCAAACCCGCCTGCTCGGCCACCGACCCTTTCTGCACACAGACGATCGGTCCGTATGAAAGCTCGATGCCAAATCGCTCACTGGAATCGACACCCAGCGTCACACTGGCGGTCGATTCGACGTCCGTCTCGGCATCCTTCCGCCGCACGCCCAGCGTAATGGGACGATGCTGCGACCGCGCCAACGCGGCCTGCAGATCAATGCCCGTTCCTTTGGTATCGATGTTGGTCGTCGCGCCGTCGACGGTCACCGACTCGATGACGTCGCCCGGCAATAACCCAGCTTCCTTGGCGATCGATCCTTCCACGACCGCGTAGACGATGGGCGACTTGGCCATCCAGATTCCAATGGTTGGAGTGCCCACCAACTTCTTGTAGCCCGAGTCTGGCTTGACCGTCAGACCGCGAATTTCGCCATCGGTATCCTTGAGTCGCATATCGACGGTATCGCCCGGATTGAGCGAAAACATCTTCATGCGAAGATCGTTGTTGAACCTCAGCCGCTCGTCATCCGGTTGCTCGGAGCTCAAGGAAACAATGCGATCACCGGGTTTGATTCCGGCAAGCCAGGCCGGGTCGCCAACACTCGCGCCACCCACTACGGTCGGCGTGTATTTGACGCCCATACGGTAGGCGGCCGTCGCGAACAGAATGCCGAATATCAGGTTGAAGATCACACCGGCCGATATGATCGCCATCCGTTGCGGGACGCTCTTGGCGGGATAGCTGCGGGGGTCCAACTGTTGACCGGACAGACGAATTCGTTCGGCTTCCGCGGCTGCGTTGGCGGGATTGTCATCCTGCCCCAGCATTTTGACGTAGCCACCCAGAGGCACAATTCCAATTCCGTATTCCGTTTCGCCCCACTGTTTCTTGAACAGGGTGCGTGGCAGATTGATGCCCGCAATTCTTAGCGGTGGATCGAAACCGACGTAGAACTTTTCGCACTTCACGCCGCATGCCTTGGCGACCAGAAAGTGCCCCAGTTCATGCACGAAGATGACGACACCGAGACCAAAGGCCCCCTTCATGAACGAAATCAGTGTTGACGCCTTCAGAAAGGCTATCAGGATGCCATCGTCCATCGGTCTACCTCTTTGCGAGCCCAGTCGTCCGCCTGAATCAGTTGATCCAGCGACGGAGTCGGGTCAAATGTATGGTGATTCAATACTTCGCGGCAAACGCCCACGATTTCGTGAAACGCAAGTTCGCCGTCGATAAATAGCTGTACGGCCTTTTCCTTCGCCGCGTTCAATACGGCCCCAGTGGTTCCACCCCGGGCGGCCACTTCATGCCCAAGTGTCAGGGCCGGAAATCGCTCGACGTCCGGCGGATCAAAGGTCAGTTCATGGCACTTTGACCAGTCAAACTTTTTCGCGACTCCTTCGACGCGACGCGGCCATGACAACGCGTACTGGATGGGCAGCTTCATGTCCGGAGGGCTCAGTTGCGCGATCACGGAACCGTCACGGTACTCGACCATCGAATGGACGATGGACTGCGGATGGATGACGACTTCTATTTGAGAGCTTTCCACTCCAAAAAGCCAGCGTGCCTCGACAATCTCGAGCGCCTTGTTCAGCATGGTGGCGGAGTCGATGGTAATTTTCGGGCCCATGTCCCACGTTGGATGCTGCAGCGCCTGTTCGAGCGTGACACTTTGCAGTTGATCAACGGGCAGGTTTCGAAAAGGTCCGCCGCTGGCCGTCAACACAATGCGTTCAAGATCCGTTCGCTCGCCAGCCTCCAGCGCCTGAAAGATTGCACTGTGCTCGCTGTCGACGGGGATGATGGTCGCGTCGTGTTTGGAAGCCAGATCCATTACTAACGGGCCGGCAACGACCAGCGTTTCCTTGTTCGCCAGCGCGACACGCTTGCCCGCTTCGATGGCCGCCCACGAACCCCGAAGTCCGGCACTACCGACGATCGCCGATACGACGGCGTCCACATCGGGAGCGGATACGGCTTCCACCAGCGCGTCCTCGCCAGTGACCAGCTCGGTTCCTGCGGGGAGCTTTGACCGATCAAATTTTTCCACCGCGGACGCGTCGGTTGCGATCAGCCTGGGAATGCGGTGTTGATGACACTGCTGTGCGGCAGCATCCAGTCGGCTGTGAGCGCTGATCGCGGCAACATGCGTGTCCTCCAGCCCCGCGACGACCTCCAGCGTGCTGCAACCGATGCTTCCGGTCGAACCGAGCACCACGACGTTGCGAACAGCGTTGGTCATGGAAGGATCTCGGTGACTGGGGCAATGAGAAAAAACGGGCCAAGGACTCCAAACCCGATGAATTGGACGAAAGGTGTTCGCCCCATGAGGTTCGACGTTACCGGAAAAATGACGGAAAATCCGGCAAATACCGAAGTTCGGCATTTTAGGAAGCGTGGAATTCCCGAGCAAGTGCGATCGTTTTCACGGCGCGCGCCCCGGAATACTCCGTCCTAAGTATGGATACCGCAAAAAAACGTGTCCGCCGCAACGGCCGTCCAGCATGTCCAAAAAAGTTCAAGCCAGAATCGGTGTATTCGTCACGAACTGACGCCTGTACCCCACGAGTACGTGTTAGCTGGCAATCCGTTGCAATTTGCCCTCGTGGCCGTCGTTATAATGAACCACTTCCGGCCGAATCCGGCCCCGTACACAATCTCGCCGAGTCTCACTCCCGAAGAGACGTTCGTATATGAACTCTGAAAAAAGCAGCAACTCGAACTTCAACTTCCTGTCTGCGCTCCTGTTGTTCGGTCTCGCCGCAGCGTTTCTCGCGGTGTATCTGATGAACACGCAGTCGATCACGCTGACGAAATCCGAGCTAATGACGCTCATTCGGGAAGGCGAAGTTGTCGTCGAAAAGAACCCGCAAGACGGCAGCGAAACGTATGTGAACAACCTTTCAGAAGTCGAACTGGGCACGCACACCGTCACCGGTAAGGTGACTCGGTACACGCGTTTTCCGGACAAGGAAACGCCCAAGGCGGACCCCTCCAAGCTTACCGCCAACGACTACATTCCTTTTAAAGCCAACAAACTTAACGAAGAAGGCTCTACCGCGGAGATCCGTCAGGCACTCGCCGACGCCAATATCGCCGACATCTCCGAAGAAGGAGGGCCGTCGGCATGGAGCTCGTTTGGTCCGACGATTGTCGTCACGCTGCTGTTCCTGACCGTCATCTATTTCATGCTACGTCGACTTGGCGGAGCCGGCTCGCCCATGACCTTCGGACGAAGTAAAGGCAAGCTCTACGCACAGGAGGAGTTGGCCATCACGTTCAACGATGTCGCCGGCATCGACGAAGCCGTTGAAGAGGTCAAGGAAGTCGTCGGCTTCCTGCAGTCGCCCGAGAAATATCAACGACTCGGTGGCCGAATTCCACGCGGCGTGCTGCTGGTGGGACCTCCAGGCACTGGCAAGACACTGCTCGCCAAGGCAATCGCCGGAGAAGCGGGCGTTCCCTTCTTCAGCCTTTCGGGGTCGGACTTCGTCGAGATGTTTGTCGGCGTCGGTGCTGCCCGAGTGCGTGACATGTTCCAACAGGCCGAAGCGAAAGCACCCTGCATCATCTTCATCGACGAACTGGATGCCCTCGGCAAGTCCCGTGGCACCGGCGCTGTCGGCGGTCACGATGAACGCGAACAGACACTGAACGCATTGCTGGTTGAAATGGATGGCTTCGAGCCGAACCTCGGAATCATTGTTGTCGCCGCAACCAACCGGCCCGAGATGCTGGACCAGGCCCTGATGCGTCCCGGTCGCTTCGACCGACAGGTGCTTGTCGATCGACCCGACGTTCGCGGTCGCGAAGACATTCTGGATGTACACGTCAAGAACGTGAAGCTCGACCCCAGCGTAAAGCTCGACCAGGTCGCCGCGATCACTCCCGGATTTGTGGGTGCCGATCTTGCCAACCTCGTCAACGAAGCCGCGCTCCTGGCAGCTCGCAAGGACAGAAACGCCGTCTGCATGGACGAATTCAACGATGGCGTCGAACGTGTCACGGCGGGACTGGAAAAGAAGCAACGTGTGATGAACGAGGACGAAAAAGTTCGCGTTGCCTACCACGAAAGCGGCCATGCACTGGTCGCCTACAGCCTGCCGAATACCGACCCGGTTCACAAGGTTTCAATCATTCCACGCGGCTTCGCGGCGCTGGGTTATACGATGCAGCGCCCCGAGAGCGACCGCTATCTGATGACGCAAGGCGAACTGGAAAGCCGCATCAAAGTGCTGCTGGCCGGCACCGTGGCGGAAGAAATGATCTTCGAGGAGATCTCCACCGGCGCGAGCAACGATCTCGAACGCTCCACGGAAATCGCTCGCGGCATGGTGATGGACTATGGCATGAGCCGACTTGGGCGGATCACGTATCGCGACAATAGTGGCCCCGCGTTTCTTGCCGGTTCCGGTGGCGAAGAAAAGATGCACGCACTCAGTGAAGAGACCGCTCGGGAAATCGACCGCGAAGTAAAACGCATCGTCGACGAGTCGCTCGAGCGAGTTCGCGAAATCCTGCACGCACGTCGTGCGGCACTGGTAGCTCTGGCCGAGCGACTGATGGACGTCGAGTCGGTGGAGGCGATTGAGCTGAAGGAAATCGTCGACGAAAACTCCGAGGGACCAAGCGTCGTACCGGGGACTCACGCTCGAGCCCACTTCAAGAAACCCGTCGTACCGGACGCTGATGATTCGCCCAACAAGGCGATGAAGGGCTAAGAGCCGGTCCAAAAGAACCCTATCTAATAATGAAGTAGGTCAGTGCCGGGGAGACAACGCTCCGGCATCCGATATCAGCGAGCTGCCAGCTTACCGTGGCGGCGCTCCGCTTGTTTCGGCCTGGCCTACATCTGCTGCACCGTCCACGCTGGGCGGGCGACACGAATACGCGATAACCGTCGCCCTCGATGCGTGCCCTTCATAGATTCAGAAACTTCTCTGAATTTCCTGCCATTTGGAGGTAAGACCAACAACGCGAACTTCACTAACGCCCCAGACGCGCCGCCACGCATCGTTGACCTCGGGTCAGGCAATGGCGGGCGGAAAGAACCGTTTGTACGAAAAACGAAGGGCAAAACAATGAAGTTCTGGCAATTGCTATTGGTCGCGGCGACGCTCGCAGCGACGTCCGCCGTCCATGCACAGGATGGCACTCGATCAGCGAATGGGGCGGGACTTGCCGCATTCAACAGTTCCGGACCGAGGTTCACCGCGGATGGTCAACTCGAGCGACCGGAAGGCTGGCGAAAGTGGATCTACATAGGCACACCACTCACACCGCATGACATGAACGGTGGCAAAGCCAGCTTCCCCGAATTTCACAACGTGTATGTGGACCCGGAGAGCTTCGCAACCTACGAGCGGACCGGCGCATTTCCCAATGGAACGCAAATCGTCAAGGAACTGACGCTCGTCGGTTCAAAAGCAGCCGTCAGTGGCAACGGCTGCAGCATCACCTGGCGATTTGCCCCGAATGCAGTGAAGAATTCAGGTTGCTAACCGAGGTACTGAAGGATCGCCTGTAACCTTCGACCGTCGATGACAATGACGATGCCAATTCATGGTTCCCGAGAATCAAATCGGGAATCGATTGGGTTAGTTGTTCGACCAGCCCCACGCCGTTTGCAGAGCGACATGCACTGTGTCCGTCACCTTCTTGAAGCTGACGGGTTTCTCCAGCAGTGAGAATGCGTCCTTGGCCTGCTGTCGAATTTCGTCGTCGAGTGCCGCGGAAATCAGAATGCAAGGAATCGCGACCTGCACTTCCTTGATGCGATGGATCGCCTCCAGCCCCGTTAGCCGCGGCATGTGCATGTCAATGAGGACACAATGCACCGGTTCGTTACGAGCGATTTCGACAGCCTGCTGCCCGTCCGACGCGAGAATGGTTTTGAACCCTCGCGTTTCAAAGACCGAACCGAGCGTCTCGCGAAAATCGCGGTCGTCGTCGGTAATCAGGAGTTGGGGCGTGATCATGGTCCAAAACCGGCGTTTTTCTCGCGAAACGTCCGATTCCTGTTGTCATGGTGTCCCGCATGGAATGGCGACTTTTGCAGGTTTATGCAGCGGCCAACCAATCGTTACTGCGGCGATTCGACTGTAACCCTTTACTAGGCAACCATTTATACGTTACCGATCCGCGTCGCACGAGTCAATTTTCCCGAAAAAAACCGCCTCATCGCGGCCTCCTTCACTCGACGAGCGGCTGAAAAACACAAAGATAAAGGTGCAGATGGGAGCTGGTCTGGGTGACGCGAGTCGCCAAAAACAGCCAGACATTCGCGAGAATCGCAATATTCGCGCAGTAAAGCGGGCGTTTTTCGCGAAAAAGCGTGCGGGGACTTACCCCAAAGGGTAAGTTTCTAAAGCACAACATTCAGAAACAGATGCTTCATTTTCGAAGCGCCGGACTCGCGATGTTCGGCATTCAGATACGAAAGGACGAAAAATGTCAGCTACAGCCAGTAAGCCGATGACGAAGACAGAGGTCATTTCAGCTCTCGCTGATGCGACTGGCCTCGCAAAGCCACAGGTCAATGGGTTCTTTGACGAACTGACCAAACTCATCGCAGAAAACCTGAAAGAAGGCGGCCCCGGCGTCTTTAATGTGCCCGGCATGTTGAAGGTGAAAGTTGTCCGCAAAGAAGCGAAGCCCGAACGTGAAGGTATCGATCCTTTCACCAAGGAAACGCGTATTTTCAAGGCACAGCCGGCGAAGAACGTCGTCAAGGTCAGTGCTCTGAAGAAGCTCAAAGACGCCGTCCAGTAGTACCGACGGAAAACGTGCTCAAATTGATCGGCCGCAGCCTTGAATCGGGCGAGCGGCCGTTTCTATGCGCCTGCCAGTCCCAGTCGACCGGTCGGTACACCAGTCGATACGGTTGGCGGCAACCTCGCCACAGACCACCGTTTCCTCCATAGCGTCGCTTTTTGATCGCACCCCAACAGGCATGATTGGGGGCGATCATCCACCTCCGGTCGTTGTCGAACGATTGTTTTTTCGGTTAAGACACCAGCCAAAGGCCATAATCCCGCTGCAACGGATTGCCCGAATTTGGGCTTCTGGGGATACTACCGGGCTGTATTGATCGAACCATTCACGGTGCCATCGCCGTGAGACCCTCCTTCCCACGAAAGAAGTGTGTCGTGCCGACATCTTCAAGCAGCCAGTCGTTCCTGGCACGCAATGAGTTTCTGATTCGCAGACTCCATTCGCTATCGGGGTTGATCCCGGTGGGCGCGTACATGACGGTGCACCTGCTGACCAACTCCAGCATTCTGGCGTCGTCGCAGAAATTCCAGAGCCTGGTTTATCAGATTCACTCGCTGGGCCCTGTCCTGCCGTTGGTCGAATGGGGATTCATTTTTCTGCCGCTGATTTTCCACGCCGTCATCGGTGTCATCATCGTGAAAGGCGGGTTGCCAAATACGGGAACGTATTCGCACTCCAGCAACATCCGCTACTCGCTGCAAAGGGCAAGCGGCATGGTGGCGTTCGTCTTCATCTTCTGGCATGTCTTCCACATGCACGGTTGGTTCCATTCCGATTGGTGGATGGAAGGCGTCGCGAAACCGTTGGGGGGCGCGAACTTCAAACCCTATAGCGCCGCCTCGACGGCCGCCCAGGCGTTGGCTTCGCCGATTGTCTGGATCCTGTACACCGTCGGCATATTGTCGTGCGTGTTCCATCTTGCCAATGGTCTGTGGACGATGGGCATCACATGGGGCATCTGGGTCAGCCCGGCTGCACAGCGACGCGCCAACTGGTTGGCGATTGCGTTTGGCGTAGGGCTGTCTTTCGTCAGCATGGGAGCCCTGACTGGCTTTGCCTCGATGGATGAAGAGGACATTCAAGCCGCGAAGGAAATCGAAGACATCATGTTCCAGCAAAAGGTCGAGATGGGCGAAATCGAAGCCGACAGCCATAAGAAGGCTCACGCTGACGAAGATCACGGCGACGACCATGACGATGGCAGCGGGGACGATGCGGAAGGTGAACATGCCGACGCGGCTGCGGGAAACCAGGGCGCCGACGACAACCAGGTCAGCCTGGATCGACAGGGCTCGACGATGCCGACGGCAATTCTAAAGTAAACAAGAGGCGAATTCGCAAATCCGCGCCGTTTCGGTTCGGAGCAGCAACAGGATAAAAGATCGACATGGCAGAACAACGCGTAATGATCATCGGCGGAGGGCTCGCAGGGCTCGCCGCGGCAATGAAGCTCGCCGAGCTTGGTGTCAGTGTCGACATCATGAGTCTCACTCCGGTGAAACGATCCCACAGTGTCTGTGCTCAGGGTGGTATTAACTCGGTTAACGACCAGACCCGCCAGCTGGGCGACGACGAGTGGAAACACTTCGACGATACGGTTTACGGCGGCGACTTCCTGCAACACCAGCCGCCCGTCAAAGAGATGGCCTACTGGGCTCCCAAGGTGATCGACCTGATGGACCGGTTGGGCGTGACCTTCAATCGAACTACGGAAGGCTTCATCGATCGACGTCGGTTTGGTGGCACGCTGTACAAACGAACTGCCTTCGCCGGTGCGACGACTGGCCAACAACTACTTTATGCCCTCGACGAACAGGTCCGGCGTTGGGAAGCCGAAGGGAAGGTTCGCAAATTCGAATATTGGGATTTCCTCGGCCCCATCACGGACGACAACGGTGTCTGTCGCGGATGCGTGGGTCAGAATCTCGTCACAATGGAAATTCGCACCTTCCCTGCCGACGCCGTCATTCTTGCAACGGGAGGTTGCGGTCTGATTTTCGGTCGCTCGACAATGTCGATGGCTTGTACCGGCAGTGCCGTCAGTCGCGCGTTTCAGGTCGGAGCCAAATACTCCAACGCGGAATTCGTCCAGGTTCACCCGACGGCAATTCCCGGTGCCGACAAACTTCGCCTGATGAGCGAATCTGCTCGGGGTGAAGGCGGTCGTGTTTGGGTTCCTACCAAGCCCGGTGATTCGCGCGCACCTCGCTCGATTCCTGAAAACGAGCGTTACTACTTCCTTGAAGAACGATATCCCGAATACGGCAACCTCGTGCCTCGCGATATTGCCACGCGTGAAATCTTTGACGTCTGTGTTAACGAAGGACGCAGCGTCGAAAAAGATCGCCAGTGCGTATACCTCGATCTGACCCACATCTCTCGATCGGAACTCGATCGCAAACTGGGCGGTATCCTGGAAATCTACGAGAAGTTCCAGGGCGTAGACCCGCGCGACGAACCGATGAAAATCTTCCCTGCCGTTCACTACAGCATGGGCGGACTGTGGGCCGACTACGAACGCACGGCAGAAGGCGGCTTACAACCGGGTTCGCCAACGAATCATCAAACAAACATTCCCGGCCTGTTTGCCATCGGTGAATGCGATTACCAGTATCACGGCGGCAACCGCCTGGGTGCGAACTCGCTGTTGAGCTGCATCTTTACAGGACTGTTCGTTGGCCCGGGTGTGCAAAACTGGCTGAAGTCCGTGCCCGGCGGATCGTGTACGGGCCTCTCGCCCGAGTTCTACAGCAAGGCGCAGAAGCAACACCAGGATCAGCACAACACGCTACTCAACGATTCCAATGGTGGCGAGAATCCTTACTTGCTGCACCAGGAACTTGGCAACATCATGACGGCGGCCGCGACGGTTGTTCGCAAGAACGACCAGCTGGACGACGCCATTCAGAAAGTCAACGAACTGGCAGATCGCGCGAAGAAGTGTTCCATCGCCGACAGCGGACAGTGGACGAACCAGAACGTCGTCTTCACGAAGGCACTCAAGGACATGTTCCCACTGGCGAAGACACTGCTAAAGGGAGCTCGCCAGCGCGACGAGTGCCGGGGTGCTCACTACAAGCCGGAATTCCAGCTGCCCGGTGTTGAATCTGACGACCCTGCCGAGAGAAAGCGTCAAGCCGAGGCGTGGTGCGACCGATTCGAAGAGAACAATCGCAAGTGGCTGAAATCGACCGTTGCCACCTGGCAGGGCGACCAACCCGAACTGAACTACGAAGATGTCGACACGGAATCCATTCCTCCTCGACCGCGACTGTACGGCATCGTTGGCGGCGATGTCATCATAGAAACCTGGAATGAACGGCAAGCCAAAAAGCAGCCGGTCGAATCGGCCTAAGTGCCTCTCCTCCCAAGAGCCTATCCATGATTGATCACGTAAAAACTCCTCATACCTTTGAAGTTCGCATTCTACGCCAGACCGCGCCCGGTGAATCCAGCTACTGGGAGCGTCATAAGGTTGAATACGAACAGGGCCTGAACATCATCAGCGTCCTGCAACGCATTGCGGCCAAGAGCGAATCCGCGGACGGCAGCAGCGTCGCGCCAGTGGCGTGGGATTGCAACTGCCTCGAAGAAGTCTGCGGTGCCTGCACCATGGTCGTCAACGGCCGCGTGCGACAGGCGTGCACGGCATTGGTAGACAACCTGATTGATTCGGACACGACATCGATCGAACTGCGACCGATGACCAAATTCCCGGTCGTCCGTGACCTGGTCGTTGACCGCGGTCGCATGTTCAAGGCATTACAGAAGGTGAAGGCGTGGGTGACGGTCGACGGCTACATCGATCTGGGTTCCGGCCCCGTTCAGTCGCGGCAGCAGCAGGAGGAATCCTACCCGCTCAGCCAATGCATGAGCTGCGGTTGTTGCCTTGAAGCCTGCCCGCAGTACACCAAGGTTGAACTCAAGCAGAAAGCGTCCGAATCCGAAGAGGAGTTCGAAGACCGCAAGGACGAAGCCTATTCGCGCAACTTCATCGGACCTCACGCAATCAGCCAGGCGATGTTGTTCAACAATCATCCCATCGGCAAAATGCAGGCATCCGATCGCCTTGATGCTCTGACCGATGAAGGCGGAATTCAGGTCTGCGGAAATGCCCAAAACTGCGTGGCGGTCTGTCCGAAGGAGATTCCGCTGACCACTTCCATCGCCAGAGCCGGTCGAGCGACGACGTTACACCAGTTGAAAAACTGGTTCGACAAGTAAGGCGGTTTCGGTCATCAACGGACAGCGCGGCGACGCACGGTAGAACAGAATCAGGACAAGGCCGCCAGCGGAATTGGCTCGCGGCCTTCTACGAGTGCGAACATGACACCACTTGAGGCGTTGCGGTCAATCTTTGGCCATCAGGAGTTCCGCGCGACGCAGGCCCAGATTGTGGACCGCGTCATCCAGGACCAGCACACCCTTGTGATCATGCCAACAGGCATGGGTAAGTCGCTGTGCTATCAGATTCCCGCGGTCGTCGACTGGCCGGGAAAGCCAAACCACGGAGACGAGCTGGTGATTGTCCTGTCGCCACTCATTGCCCTCATGAAAGACCAGGTCGATGCACTGGTACGAAAAGGCGTCGACGCAGCTTTCATCAACTCATCGCTCCAGCGCGTCCAACGCGAAGAGCGTTATTCGAACGTCGCCAAGGGCAAGTACAAGCTCCTCTACGTAACACCCGAGCGATTTCGCAAGCCCGAGTTCCTGGAGGTTATCGGCAAGCGCGACATTCGACTACTGGTGGTCGACGAGGCTCACTGCATTAGCGAATGGGGCCACGACTTCCGTCCCGACTACACAAGGCTCGCCGAATTTCGCGAGCAGCTGGGGAATCCCACAACGATCGCACTCACGGCCACGGCGACGCCCGAAGTTCAGCAAGACATCGTTCGTCAGCTGGGGCTGACGCCGGATAAAATCAAGCTCTTCCATGAAGGCATTGATCGCCCCAACCTCAAACTGGTTGTCGAGGAGGTCTTCTCCGCGGACGAAAAATACGAGCACATCAATCGCGTTCTGGAAGATCCTATCACTCAATCCGGTAGCACGATCATCTATTTCACACTGATCCGAACGTTGTTGGAGTTCAGTGACCGGATGCGGGAAGATCGCATTCGCCACGTCGTGTATCACGGCGACCTGGATCGCAACAAACGACGCAGCATCCAGGAAAATTTCATGGATGGCAGTTCGCGACTGGTACTGGCCACGAACGCATTCGGGATGGGAATCGACAAACCCGATATTCGCATGGTGCTGCACGCCGACCTGCCCGGTTCCATGGAAGCTTACTACCAGGAGATCGGCCGCGCGGGACGGGACGGTGAACCCAGCCGTTGCGAACTGCTCTACGACCAGGGCGACCTCTCCACGCAGATGGAATTCATGCGATGGAGCAACCCGGACGCCGACTTTTACCACCGTGTCTATGACATGCTGACGTCGGAACTCGAACAGGTTCATGCTTTCGGAATGGATTATCTCCGCGAGCGGTTGCACGCAAGGGACAAACATGACCATCGCCTGGAGACAGCCCTGTCGATGCTCGACCGGCACAACGTGCTGTCCAACGTCAGGGATCTATCCAAAGTGGAAGTCCTGAGCGACTTGCCACATCAATTAAGAGACCAGGATGCACTTAACCAGAAACTGCGAAGCGGACAGGAGAAACTGCTCGCGCTGGTCGAATACGTTCGACATGAAGGTGATCGAAAGGCGTTCTTGCATAGCTATTTCGGTATCCCATGGCCTACCGCCGGAGCGGAAGCGGCCGATTGACGACGCTAGCACGTCTGCGGTCGGGGATGCGACAGGAATCGCTTTCACCTAGAATCCGGCAGCCAGGTGCAAGCCACATCCGGTCGTCAACGTTTCAGATCGTTGAGAGTCATTTTGAACTCCCGACAGGCATGCAAAAATCTCAAACAAAGCCGACCACCCTGTCCCACTGAGGAAAGCCATGCGAAGCGCAATTGCGTATTACGTCGTCCTGATGCTGGTCATCGTTGCCGGTTGTGGCAAAACAGAAATCGCCAGCAACTCCGACAACGATCCGGCTGAGGTCGAACAACCGGCTGCCGAAGAGACAACGGCTGATCCACCAGCAGCAACCCCAGAGACAGGACTGACCGCGCACGCCGACTACCCGGTTCCCGATCTCGCTCCGCCGCAGTTGTTGGACTACATCAATCAGGTCGCAACCCTCAAACCGTACGGAGACACCGACGAGGAGTACATTGCCGACCAGATTAACCGGTCCAAATCGCGGCTCATTGCAGCCGATCGAATTATCCTCGATGCTTCCACGGACGAGAATCTGATGGTCGCAGCTGTGCAGGCGAAGCTCGACACCTTGAAGTCCCTCGCAATTCTCGACCCCAACGGACTTGGCACGAACTTCCTTGAATTCATTGATGCACTCAACAAGGGCAACTCGCCTGAGTTCGCCCGGATGGGCCGCGTGAGCCGTTTTTGGCTGGAGGTTGATCGACTGGCTTATGGACAAACGGATGCGCCGGATGACCTGATGACCGAACTGGAGAAACTACTCTCCGACAAGGACGCGGGCGAGGCCGAGTTCCTCGCGGCGCAGGACGGAGGCTTCATCCTTAACGAACGTGGATTCGCCAACGACGCCACGAATGTCCTGAAACAAATCGGAGATCGCTTCAAGGATCATAAGGACGTTGGCGATGAAGCCCGCGACCTGATTGAGAAAACGGCGTTCCGCGAAAAAGTCATTGGAGCAATGGGCGGCGACAAGAAGGCGGTTCGCACACTCTTCCTTGCGATCCGCGACCTGCTGATTGACAAGGAAAACCTCAACGTCGAAACGCTTGACAACACCCTGAATGCCGGACAGGTACTGGAATTCAACGGCCACCTTGAAGAAGCCGGCAAGGTCTTCGACGCAATCAAGAAGGCCTACCGTGGACACAAGGACGAACAGCTCAGTAAACAGGCCGAACTCTCCGTTCAATTTGCCCAGAAGCGTCTGGGTGTCATCGGCAAGCAAATCGACATCGAGGGCATCCACATTGATGGCAAGCCATTCAACTGGAAGAAATATGACGGGAAGGTCGTCCTCGTGGATTTCTGGGCGTCAACGTCCGCACCGTGGCTGAACGACCTGCCCAATCTTAAATCGAACTACGATCGCTTCCATGACGAAGGCTTCGAGATCGTGGGAATTAACGTGGATTACAATCGCGACAATGCATACGACTACCTGCAGAATGCCCGGCTGCCATGGCCGACCATCATCGACGAGATTTCGCCGGGACTCGATGCAAACCCGAACGCGATTCGTTACGGCATCCAGGCGGTCCCCTTTGTGATGCTGGTCGGACGTGATGGAAAAGTCGTGGACATCCACGTTCGTGGCCCACAACTATCCGATCGGATTCAGAATCTGCTGGATATGCCCACCAGCAAGAATGCCCGAAAGACTGACAACGATTCGCGGTCCTGATCACTGCCAACAGCCCGTCGTGGAGCCGGTATGGAAACCTCTCTGCATCAACGCCTGAAACTCATGTATGCCACCAGCGAATATCACGTTGAGCAACGTGTTGGTCGCTACATCATCGATGTCATCCGGGGCGACGAGCTGATCGAAATCCAGTTCTCGTCACTGGCAGCCATCAACCGAAAAATCGAAGATCTCGTCACCGAGCACAAGGTGCGTGTCGTCAAACCTCTCGTCATTCAAAAGCAACTGGTCCGCTGTGCCGGAAAAGGCGAACGTGTCATCAGCCGACGCAAGAGCCCAAAACGCGGTCAACTGTTGGACATCTTTGAAGAACTGATCTACTTCACGCGCGTTTTTCCCCACAAGAATCTGGTCATCGAAGTACCGCTGATCAACATCGAGGAATGGAGCTATCCAACTCCGCCATCAAAGAAACGTCGCCGACGACCGCCAAAGAAATACACCGTGGAAGATCAGCGCCTGGTCGAAGTCATCGAGACGCACACGTTCAAGACCTCAAAGGATCTGACGCGTCTGTTACCGAAGAAGCTACCGCAACCCTTCGACACGGCGCAATTGGCGAAAGCCATGAATACGAAACGCTGGATCGCACAGAAAGTCGCCTATTGCATGCGACACATGAAAGCGATCGTTGAGGATGGAAAAAAGGGCAACGCGATACTGTATCGGTTGCCCTCGAAAACTCGTCGTGTGAAACGCCGCCGGGTCAAACGCACCAAGGTGGCCTGACCCGGTGCGTCTTATTGCTAGGCGGTCTTCGCCTTGGCCTTTGACTCTCGCAGTCCGCGGCTGAGAATATCTCGCAGGAACGGCGAGAAATCCTCGTACTTCGACTGATCCGGTGGACCCGGAGCGTACTGATAGATGGCGTCGCGTGGTTTCTTGCCCAGTGATATCAACGTCGAGCAGACCGTTCCGCGATCTTTGTCTCGCATGACCATGCTTGGTCGACCGGGAGGGCCCGGTGCACGAGCAAATACTTTGCTGGCAACAGCGAGAAACTTGACGGGCGAATCCAGCGTTTGCAAAGTCAGGAGGCGACGCGCCAACTCAACTCGTTCATCCCGCGGGTCGTTTACGTCACCGTTCGAAATGATGTTCAAACCTTCATGGAGCTCTACGGCTTCAAGGTCGTCGCCACCGTGTACGACCCAAGCGCTTTCCGCATCCACACAGACGTAGTTGGCACCGTCGTACTTGCCGCTGGAAATCTCTTCCATGGCGCGATCTCGCGCCTGCAGGGCGGAATCGGACTTCAGCAATTCGCGCGTTAGTACACCACGCGATCGCGTTGGGTAGGTTGGCTTGGAACGACGGCGATTGCACACCCCAACGAACAGACCGTTTTGATTTACTCCAAGCCAGGTACCACCTGCCTGTGAATCAACGCCACAGAGGATACGAGGCTTCCCGGACTGGATCGAAGGAGGCAAGGTGGGACGTTCGTAGAACTCTTCGCGATTGGCCGCGACGAGCACTGGGGATTCAGGAACCAGTTGATACTGGATAGCCAATAAACACATATTCTTCAAACACTTACGGTGGATCCATGTACATCAATCGAGCAACCTTGCCCGAGCTGAGAATGTAATGGCATCCATCTGGGTTAAACACCCCTTAATGGGGGTGTCGTTAAATAATTCCTAACAATCGACCGCACTTCGACACAATCGTATCGCTTGGGTCATATGGGCAAAACGCCTCTATAAAAGTTGTACCGGGCAGGTGAAGGGAGCGGCTGTGGCTGTACCACACGGGTGTTCCCGGTACTTCCTGGCGACTCAACAGCAAGGCGGGATAAACGGCTGTGAGACGGAGTATTGTTCTCCCTCAAGCCTCCCGGGGCAAGCGATTTCTGGGATGTTATGCGGAAGATCTTTTGCATCGGTTTGACACCGCAAGGAATTCAGCCCAACGTGCCAATCTGCTAACGGACCTATACTGATCTTCTCGAAACCGACCACCAAGTATCGGTTTCCCGTAGCCACTACCCTCACTCTATCTATTCGGAGTCGCGAAATGGTCAACGCTGTCATCAGGCGCGAATTCATGGTCGTCGCGTTCTTGTGCCTGGCATTGCCCCTCGCTGCCCAGGAGAACGCGGAAAAGTCGACCGAAGACAAGAAAACGCCCCCCGCGCTCACCGAATACCTGGGACGTCGCATCGCGTTCACCATGAGCGTCCGGGGAGCGGACTGGCTGATACGCAAGAATCGGCAGGCGGAAGAAGATTGTGCGTCACTGCTGAAAGAGCTGCAATTGAAGCCCGGCATGACCGTTTGCGACATGGGCTGTGGCAATGGCTTTTATGCTTTGCAAATGGCCCGTCAGGTAAGCGAGAAGGGTCAGGTGCTGGCGGTCGATATTCAATCAGGCATGCTGCGGCTGCTTCAGGCGCGAGCTGAAGAACAAGACATCAAGAACGTCAAACCCATTCTTGGCGGCATTGCCGATCCTCATTTGCCCGTCGGGAAGGTTGATCTCATCCTGTGCGTGGATGTCTATCACGAGTTTTCGCATCCAGTACAAATGCTCAAATCCATGCGAGACTCGCTGGCCCCCGGAGGAGTCATCGCGTTGGCTGAATACCGAGAAGAAGACCCGGACGTGCCGATCCTGCCACTTCACAAGATGAGCAAGAAGCAGATCATGAAGGAGTACTCGGCCAACGGCCTGAAACTGGTGAGAGAGTTTGATGGTCTGCCGTGGCAACATCTGATGTTCTTCGCGCGGGACACAGACAAGACCCTGAAACGCAAAGATGCCAATTTAACTCCCGCTGTTAAGGAACGCACCGAAGAGCCGGACAGTGGCGAGGAATCCGCCGAGTAGCCGTTGGCTTCAGATCAATGCATCAACTGCCTGCAACGCCTCGCCGAGGCCTTGCCGAATCACAACGTCCGCCAACGCGTCCAGCGGAGTAGGATCACGATTGATGATGCACAGCGCCGCACCGCGCTGTTTTGCCTGAGCCGGATAGCCGGCAGCCGGATGGACGACCAAGGAAGACCCGAGCACAATCACCAGATCGGCTTGGTCCATCCAATCCTGCACCATGCCAGTCACGGCCGGGTCGAGCGATTGCCCAAACGAGATGGTTGCGTGCTTCAACGGGCCACCGCATGACTCGCAAGCCGGTGGTTCCTGCGTCTCCATGAACTCGTCTACCAGCGGCTGGATAGGCCGGCGTTCTGCGCATGACATGCATGCGGCTTCCCTTGCAGTGCCGTGCAATTCCGCAATGTTGCGGCTACCAGCAAGCTTATGAAGGCCGTCAATATTCTGCGTCACGATGCCGGCGAGCTTACCGGCTCGCTCCCACTTTGAAAGCACCTGGTGCCCGACGTTCGGCTGAGCGTTAGCGAACTCGGTGTGAGCTTCACACTTCTGCCGCCAGTACTCCCGCCGCGCTTCGAGATCGGCCATGAAATCCTGAAAATACACGGGTTGGTATTTTGCCCAAACTCCGCCCGGCGATCGAAAGTCGGGAATCCCACTCTCGGTACTTATCCCCGCTCCCGTGAACGCGTAGCTCGATTTGGATTGTTGAATCAGGTTGGCAATGTGTTCGACGTTTTGCATTATTCCCTGCCATTCGTTGTCAGAACTTAACGCGATAGATTCTCCGCACTCACATCCGAGATTGCGTAAACCCTTCCAATCAAGTCACTTACGGAAATCTGTAGCGGTTATTTGTTTTGGGCGACCTGCAGTACATTTTCTTGCGTTCCTGGTTTTGACGACCTAGAATGAACGCTGTCGATTGGGCAGATTATCCCAACCCGGCAACTTATGACACACATCATGATTTTTTGGAAATGGGTAAGTCTAGTGGAAAGCAATGAACTCTAAGCTGCACTGAAGCTGCCGCGGAGTTCCCGACAATTTGCTCTCGACTATGCACCCTTCTGGTGATCGCTAGCGACCAGTGATCAACGGAACGGAGTGAATAATGAAGGAAACATTGGGTACCTCAACCCTCTCTGGCGAAACATCGCACGGGAACGGATCACGCGTTGATTCGGACTTCGTGCTGGGTCATGCACCTGCAATTCGTCGAATTGGCAAGCATGCCGAGCGTGCGTCCGAAGTTGGCTGCACCATTCTTATTTCTGGTGAAACAGGCACAGGCAAAGAAATCTGGGCCCGTCAGGTTCATCACAACGGCCCTCGTGCAGACAAGCCATTTGTGCCCGTGAACTGCGCCGCCCTCACGTCGACGCTGGCGGAAAGCCAGTTGTTCGGCCACGAGAAGGGCGCGTTTACTGGAGCGTTCGGCGCGTCACTGGGTGTATTCCGCGCTGCGGACAAGGGAGTGGTCTTCCTTGACGAAGTCGGCGAGATGCCTCTCGAGCTGCAGCCGAAACTGCTGCGTGTTTTGCAGGAGCAGGAAGTTACTCCGGTTGGCGCCTCATGCCCGATCAAGATCGACGTACAGATCGTTGCGGCCACGAACCGACGTCTGGACGAAGAGGTTGAAGCGGGACGATTTCGCGAAGACCTGTACTTCCGACTGAATATGGTCGAACTGAAGATCCCATCGCTGCGTGAGCGAGCGATCGACATTCCCGAATTCGTCGAATTCTTCTCTCGTCGGTTCGCAGCCAAGTACAAGCGTCCCCGCTGGCAGCCGACCGAAGAAGAGCAGCAGCAATTTGCGCAGTTCCGGTGGCCCGGTAACATCCGACAACTGTCGCACATCATCGAGCAGGCTTATGTGCTTGATTGTGCACCCATGCTGCCGGACCAACAGCAAAGCATCCTTTCCGGTGACACCGCACTGCCCTACCTGAATCTGGCGGAACTGCGAGCCGCAGCCGTAAGGCAGGCCCTGCGAACCACCAACGGTCACAAAGGCAAAGCGGCTGGCTTGTTAGGCGTACACGCAAACACGCTGACCCGTATGCTTGCGGAAATCGATGACGACTAGGTTTCGTTTCTGATTTCAACTGAAGACACCTGTGAAAAAGCCCGCCTGGACGCGGGCTTTTTTCTTTTGGCACCAGCGAGAAGATCACTACGATCCGCCAGGTAAGCTCGCCACAGCCAGCTCCCCAACAGCAGCGCCGCGACGCCGCCATACGCGGGCGCGAGGTGTTTCACATCGATGTAGCCGACCGCGTGATGGACCCAGATCGTCATGACGTACGGAGTCACACCGCAAACCAGCATCATCCACCAAATCCAGATCGCGCCGCGGCGGACTCCCCACAGCGCCGTTAACGCTACGGCAATACCGCACGAAATCAGCATACCGCCAAACGTGGCACGGTCATGAGCGACCATTGGAATCAGGTTGGCGTTCGCGGACATCAGTTTTTCTGGCGTCGTGCACATGAACTCCATGTCTTCGGTCACAAACACGCTGGTAATGCCCACCGTACAAATCACGAGACCGGCAACAATCAGCGTGGCTCCGTGAATGATGAACAGCAACTGCCCCCAAAGTGCTCGGCGCCACGCCCTGTCATTGCGCAGGTCGGGATAACAGTGTCGCTTTTGGTTGGGATCGTCGCTGAACACCGCCAACAACAAGAACTGAAATAGCACGGCCGTCACGAAGGCGTGAAACGGGTCGAAATAGCCGAAACCAAGAAACAGGAAGAACGAAACGAACCCCGTGAAAGCAGATAGGAAAACGGCAAAGCTGGCCCAATGAGCTCCCCGCCGGACGGCAAACCACGAAAGCGAAACGTACAGCCCGCCAACGCTGAACATCGTGCCGGCCAGCGTGATACGGTCGTGTTTCATGAAATCAAGCAGACGGTCGTTAATGGCCGCTAGTTCGATTCGCGAGATACCAATCATCGCCTCATCGTAGGGCAACACCACTCGCGTCAAGGCAATCGCCGTGGCAAGGATTCCACCAAAAACCATGGCCAGCCCCATCGCCATGATCCAGAACCAGGACGCCTTCGCGCTGGGAGGAGCCGCTTCCGGTGCCCGTTTGGCAGGTTCCTCCTCGACGTTGTTTTCTTCCTCACGCAGGAATTCAATCGACTCGTTGATCCGCTTTGCCAGGCCCGGTCCGTAAAAAACCATACCCGAATCGATCGTGACCATATTCGCACCAACATCCACCAGCGAAATGGCATCCTGCGGTTCGTGAATTCCTCCCTGAGCCAGAATGAAGGGCTGGTCGCCGACAAGCGACCGTAGCTTCAATACCGTTCGATGCGTGCCATCCAATAGTTGCGCCCCTAACTTGTGACATTCGTCGTGCAGGATCGCCCCGTCGACGAAGAAGCCAATCTCAGTTTGATCCGACAGGGAACGGGTAAGGTCCGCAGACTCATCCAGGTCTTCAGCCCTGACATGCGCCAATACATGCACGCCCTCGGATTGTACGGCGACACGGTTCGCCAACTCGAGCGGTACGACGACCGCGTCAACAAGATCCCCCAACGACGCCAGCTGCTGACCAATCGACTCCGGGTCACCGACAGCCGGCCGCAAGAAAACACAAACTTCCGATACCCTCCTCGACCGAAGCCTGCCGGCGGCTTGCTCGAGCGTCAGCGTGCTGCCCTCGTTTGGCGCGGTCAACGAGTGAGCCACATCATCGCGGGTGACAGGAGAAGAAATCGTATTGGGTGACGATGGATCATTGGAAAAAGGTCCAATCAACATCGCTCCAAAGCCGAATCTTTCGAATGCGTTCAGCGCCTTCAAATCGGGATCGATGCAGGTCCCCATACAAACGGGACCGGACACGCGAAATCGCGGCGAGCCAAATTTTGATTCAGCTCCTTTGACTCGCATGTGCCCCATAAAATCGATGATGTTGCCGCCAAATGGCAAACGGCTGGTGGTGCCCAGCATGCCCAATACAACTTCGCGGGCGGCAGACGGTGAGATTCGGAACAGAGCGGATTGGCCAACGGTGAGATAGGACCAATCAGGCACGACGAGCTCTCCCTTTCCGGAATGCAAATGAGACACCGGAGAGAGTAACCGGATTACGGCTGCAAACGCAACTTATCCGCAATTCCACGCATTTCGCGTCGAGCGAGTTTCCGCATCGCAGGGAAGCGGTCAGCCAGAAAAAAGAGAAGCCGTCCCGTATTCGGGGACGGCCCTTATCGTAAACGACAAGGACCAAAATCCTGTCGGTAGCAAAATGACCTCCTAGGCTCAATTGCGGAGCCAGAAGGTTAGACCACTCATTTGGTCGAGCACGAAAAGTTAGAATCGAATCTCACTTTTCGCAATCGGTTTTCTCTAAAAATCGCAAAATCTTCAATCTAGTGATTCAAGCCCTGAATTTGGCAAAGGAATCGGATCATCCGAACACCTCACAATGTGGGTAAATCGGCCGCCACTGTCGTACCAGCCCGGGCGCAAGAAACGGCACCACGCGATATTGAGCACGAAGTGGGAATCGAGGGCCAGTTCATCGTCGAACGAAACAATGGCTCGTTTGAACGGCAGCGGAAACGTATGGTGAAAATCGAGCCCTCTGCCTGCCAGGTATTTACCCGCCACCGTCACGGGCTCGCCCGACACAGCCATGGATGTGTCGCCAATCGGTGTCAGCGTTAGCAAGCTTGGAAATGCCGTACGTTTATCGCGGCGTCGTTCGTGGTGACGGACCGGTTGCGTAAGCATCAGGACGCGTTCTACGAAGTCCGTAATCGCTCGATCCGAATGGTCGGAGACAACCCAACGAGTCGATTCAATCACCGCTGAACTCATATGAGCCTCGGGAAATCATGGATGCAGATCTTGAAGAAACCAACTCGCACTACCACAGGAGGTTGAGAATGCGAGCGGCAGCGACATCATTGTGCCGAACGGCTGCCCCGACATATTCGGAGACGAGCAGGCCGCTTCTAAACATCTACGTCACAGATGGGGTATGGTCAAATCTGCGAATCACAAATTGAGCCAGCCGTTCGCCAGCCAATCGCCACCCGATCCCTGCTTTCCGCCGTGATTCAACGATTCCTAGAGGCCGATTGGGCGGACAGGATTTCGCGATTTTTCAGGAACGGCTCATAACTGGGGTCGAGTCGAATACCCTCCTCCAGCAATTGCCTGGCGAGCGGAAGATCCTTGTTCTGGTACGCAGCCAACGCCCAGTTGTTGAGACACGCACGCAGGTTGCTGTGAGCCGGTTGATCCCGCGGGTCGATCAGGCAGCCGGCCCACGTCGAAATCAATGCCGTCGGATACGCCCCCGTCTTCATCGTGCTAACACCGCGGTTGTAGTAGACCTTGCCAACGAGTTCCGCGTCACTGAGCAGTCGGTGTGAATGATCTTGCTGTAGACTCAGTGGACCAATCGCATTCCGCGGCGACGAGGCCGTGGTTTCAACGAGGTACCCTGTCCCGCCGGCGACGGGAACCCAGCACCGCACGTGAGCTGGTTGCCACGCAGCTTCCACTTCAATCGAATTTGCCCTGCATAGAGCCTGAAACAGGATCGTGGCGGTCAGGCAATTGAAGTCGCCCTTGGCCAACGTGCGTCCCGAATCATAGAGCTCGGCGCGGTATTCGCCCGTCAGAAATTCGTCCGACAAGTGCTGAAAAACGACTTGTAGCCGACGCCTCGTGGATCGTTCGGAACCCAGCTTCGCCCGGCAGCGAGATGAGCTCTCCCGCATGACTTTCTGCAATTCAGCAATTCGTTGACGGCTGGTTCCGGCCGCCGACAATGCCGCTTCCAGAGTCGAGTGCTGATCAAGAGAGCGGTCCGCCAAATCCGCAATCAAGGCATGTTCACCCTGACTCCAGGTGGCGTATTCCCGGTAGCGGTCGAAGTCCAGCTCCACACCGTTGGCGATACCGCACAAGGGCATCAACGCCCATGCAAACAACAGAGATATACGAACGACAGGCATGACTTAACCGCTGAGCGAAGATGCAACGGTTAAAGGTAGCTGTCGCGATAGGCAAGGCTGTCACGATCACGTTGACTTTTTGCAACTCGCGGAAAGGCCCCTTCCGGACAGGAAGGTTGCGCCGATTGCACCGGCGGACAACCGGCCCCCGGCACATCGATCAGTCATTGGAATCGGTGGGCAGCGTGTGCCCCATCTTGTCGCGCTTTGTCTTCAGGTAGCCGACGTTGTGTTCGTTGATCGGCGGCGTGATGGGCACCTGATCCGCCTCAAGCTCAAACCCACCGTAGATGAAGGCGTCCGTTTTCTTGGGGTTGTTCGTCATGAGGCGTACCTTGGAAAGTCCAAGGTCCTTGAGAATCTGAATTCCAACGCCATAGTCGCGCGGGTCGGCCTTGTAGCCCAGCGCCAGATTCGCTTCCACCGTATCGAGCCCCTCATCCTGAAGTGCATAGGCTTTGATCTTCTCGGCCAATCCAATCCCACGCCCTTCCTGCGGTAGATAGACCAGCACACCGCAACCTTCGCGGCTGATCATGTCGAGCGCCATGTTCAATTGGTCACCGCAATCACAACGCAGCGAATCAATCAGGTCGCCGGTAAAGCAGGAGGAGTGCATTCGCACCAGCGGAGCGTCCTCCTGCGAGAGATCACCCATCACGAGGGCAACGGGTTCCTGCGCCTCGTACTTTACGCCGTATCCGACGATCTTGAAGAGCCCCCGCTTCGTGGGCAGCTCGGCTTCGCCGGAGCGAAAAACGAGTTGCTCGCTGCGACGACGATAGCGAATCAGTTGCTCGATCGTAATCATCACGAAACCGTGCTCACTGGCCATCGCCGCCAATTGATCGCGGCTGGCTCGATCTCCCGATTCATTCAGAATTTCGATCAGCACACCAACAGGCTCAACGCCCGCCAGTCGCATCAGATCCACCGCCGCCTCGGTGTGGCCGGCGCGACGTAGCACACCACCCTCTTTGGCAATCAGGGGATGCACATGGCCGGGAGTCACGAAGTCATCCGATCCCGATTTTGGATCGGCCAGACCATGAATGGTGCGACATCTCTCTTCGGTCGTGATTCCGGTGTGCACAGAATGGTGATCAACGGCGACGGTAAAAGCCGTGGTCAACGCGCGAGCAGGACCGGTCGTCTTGAGCGGTTCGAGTTTCAACTGCTCTGCTTTGTCCGGCAGCATGGGGACGCACAGCATTCCCCGCCCATTGGTGATCATGAAATTCACGATCTCGGGCGTACATTTGCTGGCGGCGCAGATAAAGTCCCCCTCGTTTTCCCTATCCTCGTCGTCGAGGACGATGACAACCTTACCGGCAGCAATTGCGGTGATGGCGGCTTCCACCTGCGAAAAATCGTCTGTCACTGCTTCCACTCCCGATTGGTCCACACCTGATTGGTCTACTCGTTAGGTAGCATCGTACTATTATAGGCGTGGGATGAATGTCTGACTGTCCCGTCTGTCTCAACCTTCACGACACGTGTCGCGGTTAACGGTTCTACCATGATTCCCAATTCGTCCGTTTCATCCTTCGTTCGCTCGACCCGAATCACCTCCATCGTTGTCGCAATGGTGGCGAGTGTCGTGGTCCTGCCTGTTTCGGCAGAAGAATCGGAAGATTCAGGGCTGCTGATCTCCAATGACGCGGAATACCGGACCATCTACAGCGTCACGTACGGAACGTTCCAATTACCGCTCAAGCCACAACCGCAGGAAGCTGGGAATCCGCAACCTGTCGCAGCAAAAACCAAAAAGCTGCTCGCCGATCTGTACCTTCCCAATGGCGATGGTCCGTTCCCGACAATTCTGATGGTACACGGAGGAGCATGGTTTTCCGGGAGCAAATCGAACGTGGCCTTGCATGCCCGCCATGCAGCCGAGTCGGGTTACGCGGTCGTCGCCATCAACTATCGACTGGCACCAACGCACAAGTTTCCAGCTCAACTGGAAGACTGCCAGCTGGCACTGCGATGGATCGCCGAAAAGTCGGATCGGTTCGGTTTCGATACCCGACGAGTTGCGGCGTATGGGTACTCTGCCGGAGCGCATCTCGCATGCCTGCTGGCGATGAAGCAGGATACAGCGGCCCTGAAAGCAGCGACTGGCGAGTTGCCGCAAATCCGTGCCGTCGTCGCGGGCGGTACGCCCTGCGAGTTCAGCTGGGTACCGGAGAAATCCGAACGGCTCGCGTTCTGGCTGGGCGACTCGCGTGCCCGGAGACCCGACCGCTATATTGCAGCGAGTCCGGTAACCTTCGTGGACAAACAGGATCCGCCCGTCTTTCTCTTCCATGGGAAAACAGATCGTATCGTTCCATTAACGAGTGCTCAAAAGATGATGGAGTCGCTTTCCAGTAAGGGTGTACCCGCGGAACTTCATGTGATTGCCGATGCCGACCACCTCGGAGCCTTCATTAACGTGAATGCGAGGAAGCAGGCAATCAACTTCCTGAACGAGCAACTTGGCGCAACGATGAAAGCAAATTGAACATGCTGTCACGAGACGAGTATGTGGAGCAGGCGTATTTCTTCCGGGTTCTTGTCGAGCGACTGGAGGAAAACGTAACTGTCCAGGAAGTTTTCCGAGTCAGCCAGGAAGAAGTTCTGTCAACGACGAAGCTTCCGATGGCAATCAACTACATGCTGGGCGAGATGAAGCTGTCTGGTTGTTTCGGGCCGGCAATGCAGCAACTGGGGCACTACTTCACTCGCTATCAGAGCTACGTGGTCAGTGCGGCGGAATCGGAAACAGGACGTTTTGATATGCGCGTCGCCCTGAACATCCTGCGATTCCTCGCCGAGTTCATGGCGAAGGGAGCCGAACCGCAGGCCGTGTTTATGTATCAGTTCGAAGTTCTCTGCAAAAACCGGCTGGGATACGACCAGGGACTGAGCGCTATGGCGGCCGATCCAATTTACACCGAAGACTGGGCCGAGTGGATCCACGAAGTCCGTCGCAGCATCGGACTGGTGGGACTGGGCGAACTTATCTACGTACGCAGCCAGCATTATCTACAACAACGGGCTCGCACCGAGCCGGACCCAACTCCAGAAAAACCAATACTGTTCGGCACGAAAGAAGGCAAGATCGCGCTCGCCAATCGTCGCAAGGACCCCCTTCTTCTGTTTGCCGCACTGCAGAGGCATCTTGGCTACCCCAAGGCGCCGAGACTGGAAAAAGTGGACAGAACGTCGGAAACCATTCCTCTACTGATGCGGCGGATGGAGCGTCTGGAGCAACGCATCAAGCTGCTGGAGGAGGAGGAAATGGGAGGTATCGATATCACGAAATTTTATACTCCCGACCAGGAACCGTAGTCCTGGGAATAGCACACTCGACAGCTAGGTTTGATCCTATCCAAGGTGCCATCTCGAGCCCACGTGGACGCGAGTCCGGCAACCCGAATTGGTCGCTGATTGCGACCGCTGACCTGAATAGGACGGGCCGTCGGGCCGACTCAGAAAAGTGTTTGAAAAGTCCGGCAAGAGTGGGATTTGTGCTTCAAACGACGGAGTGGCGTGTGTATAGTTCGGGAACTGGCGGACCACTCCCTCACCGTCTCTGTCGATAGGTTCTACTCTTACGAGTCCATTTGAACTCCTAACGCTCACCGCTCGAGTGTCCGATCGGCTTCTCCAAGCTTTCACCATCTCTGTCCGAGCGGTGGGACGCTTTCAAAACCGTGCCGGCAACTTTGGCAAATCACGAAACCACCGTGTCACTTCACTCAGACCTCATCGACCGCACCCACGCCATCGCCAAGCGCAATGAGCTGGCGAACGTCATTGAGTCGGTAAAAAGAAGTATGGTGTTTCTGAATCAGATTCATTTGGGACCGAATCGACGAACGCCGAAGAGAACTGTTGGTGCGAACCTGATTTTCGGCAACCACAAGATGCGTCCCCCGCGAGAGATGAACGGTACTCCGCTACCGGCCTTTTCCTCGCTCGCCAACACGGCGAAACAATACACTAACTTTCGTTTTGATCGAGTTGCCGTTTGCAACCTCACGTCAAATAATCCACCGTCAAAGCTTTCCTGAACACGGCGATCCAGACCATGTCGACTACTGAAGGGCTTACTGAGACCTCAAAAGAAACCATCAAACTCGAGAAGGCGACTGTTCGATTCGCCGGCGACTCGGGTGATGGGATGCAGCTTGCCGGAACGCAGCTGACAAACACATCGGCACTTGCCGGTTGTGACGTCGCCACGTTCCCCGACTTCCCGGCCGAGATTCGCGCTCCGCGTGGAACGCTTGCCGGCGTTAGTGGATTCCAGGTGCACTTCGCTTCCACCGATATCTTCACGCCCGGTGACGAGCTTGATGCCTTGGTCGCGATGAACCCGGCCGCACTGAAGTCCAACCTTGCCGACCTGCAAAACGGCGGAACACTGATCGTCGACGAAGCCGCCTTTACGGCCAAAGGATTGGAGCAGGCAGGCTACGAAACCAGTCCGCTCGATGACAACAGCCTCAGCTCCTATCAGTTGATCAAGGTCGACATTACCAAGCTGACGCGCAACGCTGTGGAAGCCTGCACGGATTCCGACGGCAAGAAACTCAGCCCCAAGATCGCCGATCGCTGCCGTAACTTCGTGGCGATGGGACTGGTCTACTGGCTCTATGGACGTAGCCTCGAACCGACCCTGCGTTTCATCCAGACGAAGTTCGCCAAGAAGCCGGAAATCGTAGAAGCCAACACCAACGCCCTCAAGGCGGGATGGAACTACGGTGAAACGACCGACGCGTTCGTCAGTAGCTTCAAAGTTGACAGAGCCAAACTGCCCGAGGGCAAGTACCGCAACATGATGGGCAACGAAGCCCTTGCATGGGGACTGGTTACCGCTTCCAAACTCAGCGGAAAAGACCTGTTCCTGGGTAGCTATCCCATCACGCCTGCCAGTGACATCCTGCACTACCTCGCTTCATTCAAGAACTTCGGTGTGCGTACGTTCCAGGCGGAAGACGAAATCGCCGCCATCACGTCGACCATCGGTGCGGCTTTCGGCGGTGCCATGGCCATCACGACTTCCAGCGGACCGGGTATTGCTCTCAAAGGTGAGGCACTGGGACTGGGCGTTATGCTCGAACTGCCCATGCTCATCATCAATGTGCAACGCGGCGGCCCCAGCACGGGCCTCCCCACCAAGACGGAGCAGTCGGACCTCTACCAGGCCATGTTCGGTCGAAATGGCGAATGCCCCATGCCTGTCATCGCGGCCCGCAGTCCTTCGGATTGCTTCGAGGTCGCATGTGAAGCCTGGCGAATCTCGTCGAAGCTGATGGTGCCCGTCATGATCCTGACCGACGGCTACATCGCCAACGGCTCGGAACCATGGAAAATTGTCGACTTCGACTCGCTCGAGAAAATCGAAGTCAATCATCCGACGGAACCCAACGATGGCGACAAGTTCCAGCCATACATGCGGGACGAAAATCTCGCTCGGCCATGGGCAGTACCTGGTACACCAGGTCTGATGCACCGCGTTGGTGGACTCGAAAAAGACGACATCTCGGGTAACGTTAGCTACGACCCTGACAACCACCATCACATGTGTGAGTTGCGAGATCAGAAGGTCAAGAACGTCGCAGGATTCATTGGCGATCAGGAAGTTCACGGACCCGATTCGGGCGACCTGCTGGTCCTCAGTTGGGGTGGCACCTACGGTTCGTGCTACACGGCCGTCAACCGCTGCCAGGCCGAGGGACTCTCCGTCGCGCACGCACACCTCCGTTGGCTGAATCCGTTCCCCAGCAATCTGGGCGACATTCTGAAGAACTACAAGAAAGTTCTGATTCCCGAACTGAACCGAGGTCAGTTGCGGCTGCTGATTCGTGCCGAGTATCTCTGCGACGCAATCGGGTTCAACAAAGTCAAAGGTAAGCCTTTCACGGTGACCGAATTGGTCGCCACGATCAAAGAAACAATCTGAAGCTGACCTTCCCCTGACGTCAGCAATTCACCAACTTCATTCCGCCAAACATAAACCGTTACAAACATGTCGATCGACCTACCAGTTCTCGAAGCCAAAGATTTCGCGAGTGACCAGGACATTCGTTGGTGCCCAGGATGCGGCGACTACTCGATCCTCGCGCAGATGAAAAAGGTCATGCCAACCCTTGGCGTGCCGCGTGAAAAGATCGCGTTCGTTTCCGGAATTGGCTGCTCCAGCCGTTTTCCGTACTACATGAACACGTATGGGATGCACAGTATTCACGGTCGTGCACCGGCCGTGGCGACCGGTCTGAAGACCGTGCGTCCCGACCTTATGGTTTGGGTCATCACCGGTGATGGTGACGGCCTCAGCATCGGTGGTAATCACCTGATGCACGCCATCCGACGAAACCTGGACATCAACATCGTGATGTTCAACAACCGTATCTATGGACTCACCAAAGGTCAGTACTCGCCGACTTCGCCGCTGGGCAAAGTCACCAAGAGTACGCCGATGGGTTCGGTCGACAATCCACTGTTCCCGGCGTCCATTGCCATCGGTTGCGAAGGCAGCTTCGTCGCCCGTTCGATCGACACCAACATCAAGCACCTCAGCTCAACACTCAAGCGAGCTGCCGAGCACAAAGGTACGGCGTTCGTAGAGGTCTACCAAAACTGCAACATCTTCAACGATGGAGCATTCAGCTACGCCACAGACAAAGCCACCAAGGCTGACACCGTCATCGAGCTGGAACACGGAAAGCCGCTGATTTTTGGCAAGAACCGTGACAAGGGCATTCGCCTGAACGGAATGGAGCCTGAGGTTGTGGAACTGGGCAAAGGCATTACCGAAGATGACCTGCTTTTCCACGACGAAAAGGCGACCGAGCCCAGCCTGGCTTACACGCTCAGCCGAATGCGGTACCCTGAATTCCCGGAACCAATCGGCGTTTTCCGAGCGGTCGACAAGCCAAAATACGACGAGCAGTTGAATGCCCAGATTTCCGCCGCCGTCGAAAAGAAGGGCTCTGGCGACCTGAATGCCATGTACAACTCGGGCGATACCTGGGAAGTGAATTAGCCCACTCGCCGCGAACGACAAACTCACCGCAGCCGCGTATTCCTGTGAATCGCGGCTGCTTTCTTTTCCAGGTTTGGTCGCGCTGCTACCCCCTCGAAGTAATCTTCGCTAGAATCTGCGGCTAACACGGATTCGCAGGATGCACCACCCCAACAGATGACGACTCGAAAAGACTGACGGTCGCCAGGTCTTGATGATCCCCCCAAGGAGCCATAGCAATGGCACTCGTCGATTGGTTAAACGTACGCATGTTCAATTTTGTCCACCAGAATAACCTGGTGTACAACACATGCTGGGAAGATCCGCGACTCGATCGCGTCGCAATGGATATCGGTCCGAAGGACAACATCCTTGTAATCACGTCCGCCGGTTGCAATGCACTCGACTATGCCTTGACTGGCCCAAATGCAGTCCACGCTGTCGACATGAACCCCCGACAGAACGCGTTGCTCGAATTGAAGATGGCCGGCATTCGCCATCTCGAGTTTGAAGACTTCTTTGCCATGTTCGGACAGGGCAGTCATGAGAACGCGGCGACGATCTATCGACAGGCATTGCGTTCATCTCTGACGCCATGGTCGCGAGGTTACTGGGACAAGAAGATCAAACTCTTCGACAAGCAGAAGTCGTTCTACTTCTTTGGAACATCGGGGCGATTCGCACGCTTCATCAATTTCTACGTGGATCGCATCGTTCGAGTGCGTCCCTGGATCAATGAGCTGCTTTCGGCAGACGACGTCAACGTCCAGCGCGAGATCTACGACGGTCACCTTCGTGACAGGTTTTGGACCAAGCCGTTGAACTTTGCGATGGGGCAGGACGCGACGCTTTCGATGGTCGGCGTACCACGGGCTCAGCGGCAACAGGTCGACAAACACTACGACGGTGGCATCGTGCAATTTGTGCAGGACTGCGTTGAATCCGTCTTCGCCAAGCTGCCGATTTCGGACAACTACTTCTGGCGTGTTTACCTGACGGGCGAATACACCGATCAATGCTGCCCCGAGTATCTCAAGCCTGATAATTTTCAGGCCCTGAAGGGCGGGCTCGTCGACCGAGTCTCGACCTACACGGATTCGGTTGAAGGCTTCCTTCGTAAGAACGACGTGCCGATTTCTCGTTTTGTTCTCCTGGATCACATGGACTGGCTGTCGACGCAGTTCTATCCACTGCTCGAGTCGGAGTGGCAGGCGATTCTGATGCGAGCCACACCCGATGCACGCGTTCTGTGGCGCAGCGGTGGATTGAAGACCGACTTCGTGGACCGCGTCAATGTGCAACTCAACGGACAGAATCGCGAGCTGGGTGAACTACTCACCTACAACACGGACCTTGCCAACGAGTTGCACGAACTGGATCGAGTCCACACCTACGGCAGCTTCTACATCGCAGACATCGCAGCCTGATGGGCAGCGACGTCTGATGACTTAACGTTCAACGGGGCGAACATGTGTTCGCCCTTTTTCTTGATGATCAAGGGCAGGATGCCCGCACCAGCGAGTGCATTGCGATGGCAATCCTGTCAGATCTACGCGTTCTCTATCACCTGATCCTCAAGCCCGTTCGCGGCGACAACCATGCGGACCGGATGGAGAGCTTCTACAGCGGTCAGGCTGAGGCGTACGACGATTTTCGCAAGCGGCTGCTGAAGGGACGACAGGAGCTTTACGATCAGCTGACGATTCCCGAGGGCGGCGTCTGGGTCGAAATGGGAGGCGGCACGGGGTCGAATCTTGAATACCTGGGAGACCGCATCCACCAGCTCTCCAAAGTCTACGTCGTCGACCTTTCGGAATCGTTGCTGGATGTGGCAACGCGTCGGGCGGAAGAACGAGGTTGGCCAAACGTCGAAGCGGTCGCGGCAGATGCGACCACCTGGCAGCCTGAAGGCGGCGCCGACATCGTGACGTTCTCCTACTCGCTGACGATGATTCCCGACTGGTTCGGCGCCCTCGAAAATGCCCAGCGAATGCTCAAGCCGGACGGAAAAGTTGGTGTCGTTGACTTCTATGTGTCTCGCAAGTTTCCGCAGGAGAACCTGAAGCGACACAACTGGTTTACTCGCAATTTCTGGCCCATGTGGTTTAGCAACGACAACGTGTTCCCCTCGGCAGATCACGTGCCCTATCTGATGCGGCATTTCGATACCGCGTTGTTCACCGAACACCGCGCCAAGGTGCCGTACATCCCTTTCATTCGTGTGCCGTACTACAACTTCATTGGTACGAGCAAGTCATAACTGGAACCGCGAATCGCTTGAATGTCGTACCGGTTTGCAAGTAGTCCCATCGATCCGCCGCGCCTACACTACCTAGATGAGCATCGGAAAGAACGAACAGCGAATTCAGGATCACTTCGAAGATCCATATCATCGTGGACGGTGTGAACGACCGACCCACTTTGCGGAAGCCAGGAACGAAACCTGTGGTGATGTTGTCGCCGTCGAATTGCGGATCATCGACGACGTAGTGCAGGAAGTATGGTTTGATGGCGAAGGGTGTCAACTCAGTCAGGCCGTTGCCTCGATGCTGGTTGAGCGACTGGAAGGCATGTCGACGGACGGCATTCGATCGGTTTCGGTGGAAAGCTTACCCACGCTTGTCGAAATGGAGATCGAACCCAAACAGGTCCCCTGTTGTCAGGTCACACTGGATGCCATTCACGCTTCGCTGGAAGCAACATCCGACGAAGACCAGGATGATCCAACCTTCGGTGGACCCGATCTGGGAGATGAATGTTGAGCGCAATAAATGAACTGGTCGAAGACTTCGCCGACTGCGCGGATGAACGCGAGGCCTGCGAGCTTCTCGACGAACTCGGTCGTGATATTCCCAAGATCCCGGAAGCCGTCTATGTCGAAAGCAACCTCGTGCCTGGCTGCCAAAGCCGGGTCTGGGTGGACAACCACCTGCGAGAAGACGGAACCGTTCTGATCCATGCCGACAGCGATGCTTTCGTGGTCAAAGGGCTGATCTACGTGGTGCTTGAGATGTACCGCGATCGCACGCCGCAGCAGATACTCGATATCGACTATGTCGAAGTCTTCGATAGCATGGGCGTTGGGAAACTCATTCTTCCGCAGCGCAAGAACGGACTGTTCTCCCTGGTGAAGACCATCCGAAAATTCTGCGCCGATTCGATCGGTGCAGAAGTGAGCGATTCCCGCGAACGCACCAACGTCCCGCCCTTCCCTTCCCGCTCGCGTCCCATTGCCGACATTGCGAAAGAATTTCCAATCCTGCAACGGCCCCTGCCCAATGGCCGACTTCCTGTCTTTCTCGATAGTGGAGCTTCCGCACAAAAGCCACAAGTCGTGATCGACAAGCTTGCCGAAGTACAAGAGCAGTACTACGCAAACGCGTTTCGTGGCAAGTACTACTTCGGGCAACGCGTGGACGACGAAATCGAAGCCGCCCGTGCGAAGGCTGCCAGTCTGATCGGAGCAAACCGAACGGAAGAAATCGTCTTCACTTCTGGCACGACGATGTCCATCAATCTGGCGGCACAGTCCTGGGGGCGCAAGAACCTCAAGCCTGGCGACGAAGTGGTGATCACGGAAATGGAGCACCACGCGAACTTCGTTCCGTGGCAGGCGATTGCAAAAGAGCGTGGCGCGACTCTAAAAATCATCCCCGTTGATGACGACCGACTGCTGGACCGTGAATCAATCGAAAACCACATCACCGATAACACGGCAATCGTTGCCGTGGCGAGCATGTCGAATGTGCTGGGCACCGTGAATCCCATCGCGGACCTGGTCGAAAAAGCGCATTCACACGGTGCGCTGATTTTCGTGGATGCAGCACAGAGCATCCCGCACGAGCGACCGGACGTCGCAGCACTGGGTGTGGATTTCCTGTCGTTCTCAGGCCACAAGCTTTACGGACCATCGGGAGTTGGTGTGCTGTACGGCAAGTACGATCTGCTTCGTGAGATGGATCCGTTCCTCTATGGCGGACACATGATCCAGTCTGTGGGGCGAGACGGCTCGACGTGGTCCGATCCTCCGGCGAAATTCGAGGCGGGGACCATGCCGATCGTCGAAATCATTGGCCTCGGCGCGGCAATCGATTTCGTCGCCTCCGTGGGCTACGACGAAATCCAGAAACACGAGCAAGCACTCCTGCTTGCGGCGACAGAGCAATTGCAGGAGATCCCGGGACTGACGATTCACGGCCCTGCGGTTGACCGGAAAGGCGCGATCGTCAGCTTCAGTATCGACGGGGTCTCAACGGAGGATCTTGCGATGAGGCTGGACGACCGGGGCGTCTTCACGCGTCACGGGCATCACTGCGCGATGGTGCTTCACGAGCGACTGGGCGTGCCGGCGACGACGCGAGCGAGTTTCGGTATGTACAACACGCTACAGGATGTCGAAGCGTTGGCAGATGCGATTCGGTACGGCATATCGATGGTTCGCGGCTAACCCAAGTTTTCCCTGGCCATCGCCACTAGCGGCATCGCCAGAGCATGCGATCGTCGATACCCAACTTTTTCTGAACCGGCGTAATCTGTCGCTTGTAGCGTTTCGCATCAACCGGATAGCCCGCGGTCGGTTGCAGGTCATCAACGCGCGAAACCCAGAATTCGTTGAAAGCCTTCATCGCCAGTTCGCGTAGATACTTGGACAACATGGATGCCAGCGCCGAAGGAAGAAAACCTTCATCGGCCTTCGCTCGAAACACAAACTCACGGCGAGCGTCGCCCTGCCCCAACTGATAGGCGCTTTCACGCGGCTCTTCGTGTCGGACGATTGCCAGCGTGTCTGGAAACGTCTCGTTCAGCAGCGGTCCGTACATTTTGCGGCCGCCATGTTTGTCGCAAAGAACGTGGACTGGTTCATCATCGGGAATCTCCTTCAACAGCCCTCGGACCAACTGCAAGGTCGTGTGCGATAGCGCCGATGCCTTGTTGCCGTATTCTTCCACCAACTCATTGAAGCGTTCCGGCACCACTACGCGGCTGCGAATCTGAGTCAACTCACTCTTCGCCCGCCGAGATTCGCTCGTAAAATGTTCGACCTTTTTGCTCAGCTGACTCGTCGGCAGATCCACTGGCAATGGACCTTCGTAGTTGTGGTACCAGGGGATTTCAGAAAGACCTTCACAATCCTCCGTCGCCACCTCTTCCCAGATTTGCTTCCACTCGTGAGGCTGTTTTTGAATCGCAGCCAGACACGTCAGCACACCCTGTTCGAGTCCCGACAGCCCTTTTCCCGGTTTGTAGAGCTCCTTGGAATCGCCGATGACGATCTGGGATTCATCGACGTTGTTCTCTCCGGCCCGACGAACGACACCGGAGAGGCAGGAAAACAGATCCATCTGTGAAAGAGATTCGACGCGCCACACCGTCGCCGACACGACAAGAGGACCAAGGTTGGGCCCGTAGCCAGCTTCGTCGGTTCCAATCAGAAAAGGCATCGTCCCCTCCATGACACGTCACGATCAGTCCACGCAGGAGCCTACTCGATGTGAAGCAGATTGTGGAGGAGTGACTACAATCAGTGCATGAAGACTGCCATCGCAATTGCCGCCCACCCGGATGACATTGAGTTTCTCATGGCCGGAACGCTCATGCTGCTGGCCGATGCGGGATTTGATATCCACTATTGGAATCTCGCCAACGGCTGCTGCGGAACCAGCCAGTATTCCGTCGAGGAGATCAAGTCCATTCGCCAGGACGAAGCACACACCGCCGCCAGCAGCATTGGCGCCCATTTCCACGAGAGCCTATGCAACGATCTGGAGATATTCTACGACCGTCCAACTCTGGCGAAAGTCGCGTCGGTAATTCGAGAGACCGAACCGGACGTCATCCTGACACATTCTCCGACGGACTACATGGAGGACCACACCAATACTTGTCGCCTGGCAGTGACGGCGGCATTCAGTCGCGGCATGCCCAATTTTCCGGTCGACCCGCCACGCCCGGCGATTCAAAAGCGGACAACGATTTATCACGCGCAACCCTACTCGCATCACGATCAGCTGGGGCAGCCCGTGCGTCCGGACTTCTGCGTTGACGTAACGGACGTCGTTGAAAGAAAGGTTGCCATGCTGGCCGCTCACCAGTCCCAGAAGAAGTGGCTCGACGAAAGTCAGGGGCACGATTCCTACCTGCAAACGCTACGCGATCTCGATCGTCAGGCCGGCGTGATTTCAGGTAAGTTTGAATATGCTGAAGGCTGGCGGCGTCACTTGCACCTTGGGTTCTGCGAGCGCGACGACGACCCACTTGGCATGGCATTGGCCGATCGCATCACGACGTTGACGTGACCGGCCGAGCGAAGCTCATGTGCATCTCTGCATGACGCAGGTGAAAGGCATTCCACTCATCGACGGAGAGCCCGTCAAACACTGGATGATTGGCCCGCGTCGTTTCGGTCTTGAGACGTTCGACGGCTTTTTCCAGAGCTGCCAGTCCCTCGTCGGTGGAGATTGAGTCCGGAGCGACAAGCACCTTTCGGTTGGCTCCCGTAATCTTGAACCCCGGAGGAACCGCATCCTCAAGGAATTTCTTTTTCATAAGAAGCTTGGCCATGAATTTCATCAGCCAGGGGACCTTCACATCCAGGCCGTCGATCGAACCCTCGTAGGCCGCAGCGAGATGTTTCAGGATCTGCCCGAGATTCCAGTTCCCCAACATTTCCACTTCGGAAGAGGCAAGCTGCCGAGCATCCGCAAGTAAATCATCAAGCGACTGGTAGCGAACCGGACGACGGTCCTGTACTGATTTCGTGGCAACGGATTCTATGGACGTGCACTCCCTGTCAGTAGTTTGTCAGCCAGGATTCTACGCTGCAATTGCCGCTATCGGGACATCCATCGGGCCCGCAATGTAACCAGGTGCACAATGTGAATCAGGATTCATCGTCCTGTTTCTTGTCTTCGAGTTGCAGTGGTTCGGCAATTTTTCGTTGCAAAGCAGGATCGTCCATGAGTTCTCCCACGTCGATACCAAGCTTTGCCATCCGGCCGCTCCACTTGTCACGAGCAACCTTGCGCATGTCGACGTCATTGTCTGCCTCGTCAACAATCTCGATCCCAATCAGGGTTTCGACGACATCCTCCAGCGTCACAACGCCTTCCATGCCGCCGTACTTGTCAACGACCAGCAGAATGTGCTCGCGATTGTCCAGCAGCTTTTCCAGCACCGTACTCAACCGCGTGCTGTCCAACACCCCTCGAAGTTCACGTTTGCGAAAGTCACGAAGTTTCGTCGTGCCTTCGTTGCGAATGTCATCCAGCAACAATTCCGACTTCAGCACGAAACCCGTCACGCTGTCGCGGTTCTCGCCGTAGATGGGGATTCGCGAAAAGAAAATCTTCTCGTGCTGCTCCAGAACTTCGTGCGCTGTCAGGTCTTCCTGCAAGGCAAAAACGACAGTACTGGGAGTCATGATGTCCTCTGCGCACAGATCCGGAAACCGGAACAGGTTCTTGAGGATGCGCGACTCTTTCTCGTCGAGGTGGCCGCCCTCCGCTCCGATGTCCGCCATCGCAGTAAACTCATCGCGGCTGAACGCATGGTGGCTATGACCGCCAGTGAGCCACTTGGTGATCAGCTCGGAAATGAAAATGAACGGATACAGGACGAAGTTCAGGAACTGAATAAACTTGGCCGTCAACGGAGCGAGGCCGCGCCAGTACACCGCACCGATCGTCTTCGGAATGATCTCCGACACGAACAGGATCAATAGCGTGAGCACAATCATGGCGACGCCCACGTACTTGTCACCCCAGTACCTGGCGGCGTAGGCACCGGCACCGCCCGAGCCAATCGTATGGGCGATCGTGTTCAGTGTGAGAATCGCAGCCAGTGACCGGTCGACGTTCTTCTTGACGCCCTTGATATCGGCAGCGCTCTTGCCACCTTCCTTTTCAAGGTTGGCAACATACGATGGCGATATGCTCAGCAGGACCGCCTCGGCGACCGAGCACAACGACGAAAACAGCAAAGCAACCGTCGCATAGACAATGCACAGCACGAGATCGGAATTCTCGTAAGTACCCTCTGAGTTCCCTGTTGGCGCTGCACCACCGACAGCGAAGACGCTCGTCGCACATACCGCGACTAGCAGTACCGCAAAGAGTAATGGAGCCGTAGTTCTCTTCATCAATCAATCTCAGAAAGCGGAATTTGCCCGTCAGCGAGTTCGTAAGGATAACATTTCCTGGGCGACGGTCGGACCGTTGAATTGCCTATTCCAGGCTCAAAATCCCCTGCAGTCCCAGTGAATCTGCCGACATGCCTGGCTGCCAGGACTCCGTCGCGATCTCCGGAACGAGACGTCGAACGCCAATCGCCCAATGCCCGTCGCGAAAACCCTCCGGACCGAGTTCATCGAGCGGAATTGCCACTTCGACCGTCCATGCTTCTTCGTCATCGTGCGAAGCCACGAAATATTGCGGGTTCCATGAGACATCCCCCAATAAGGATTCGTTGGTCCAGCCACGGTGGTCAACTTCCAGCGACCACCAACTGCTGTAGTCCCGATTAACGTCAATCGCGAACTGCAATCGATCCATTTTTGACAGGTTCGCATCACGTGGACGCGGTCGTCGAGCTGGCAGATATCGCGCTCCTGCGCGCTTCGGACACGCCGCGGCAATGTAGAGATACCGTTCATCATGCGCCATCTTGAGTTGTGTCGGCGGCAGTCCCTTGCGGTTCGTCAGCTCCACGACCGGCGCCGAGAGCCAACAGTCCTCATCGAACTGACCATCAAGATGAGGCCGGGACTCCACACGAGGACAAACCCATGCCGTCGATGATTCCAGGGATCGCCCCAATACATCGTTCAGTTCATAGCTGGCAGTCGCACGCCAAAGCGACCGGGAAGGCAGGCTGCCAAGTCGCCGATAGAAGCCTTCTGCCGCTTTGGTTTGCCCGTCCAGTCGCAATGCCGACGCGAAGGGAAACGCAATACTGGGTTCGCCATAGAGATCCGGGCGTTTCGTCTTGACCTGCCTTGCCAACTGCAGGGCCGTTTGCAATCGAGGCGAAAACGGAGCAAGCGACTCGTTCGGAACCGCTGTCCCATCTGGGTCTGCTTGAGGGTTACCGTTGTTGGACGGTCCGCCCAACGCATCAAGACTATCGAGGGCATCCAGTTCGGTAAGGAAACCCAGTTCGCCTCGTGCTTCCATTTCGTCCAGGGTCTTCAGCAATGCCGCTTCTTCGTCGTCCAGCGGAAGAGCCAGCGCTGCATCTTCCTGGACGGGTACTTCGGCACTGGCTTGCTGAACGGCAGGGTCAACTCGAACGACCGGTTCGGGTTTGGGAACGATCTCCTTTCGTTCCCTGCGCCATTTGCGTTCGATACTGGTATGCCAACGGACGAGCCACATGAGCGACGGTTCCGCCAGCGGATGCGTTGAATGCTTCGAAATCAGATGGCGGTAGATTTCCTCGGCTTCCGCGGGATCGGCGACCGCTTGCCGGTTCGCGAGCTCGAACATCAGTTCGGCCGCGACGTTGGAGTCCGGCAGCAAACGCTCGATCTGCTGCAACCGATTTTGACCGCGTCCGGCCACCTTCTCGGCCGACAACATGCGGCGAGTCTGAGCCTGACGTTGAATGGCTTTGGTCCTTGCCGCCACGTTTATCGAATGAATGGTTCGCGGGCGTCGCTGCGCGGTATCGTAGGCCGTCCCCAGACCGCTCAGCGGATAGCGTCCTACATTTCGAACTGTGCCGTTGTCGTCGAGACCAAACAGAGACCACGCGAATCGTGACGCGGGCGTCCTACGAACCAGTCGACTGGCGCGAGAAGCAAGACTGGCAACGGAATCGCCACGAACGCTGGCGATCGAATCCAGCGACGCAGGGAGCCCTTCTGTCTTCTTCATGGTGACATGTCGGGTAACTTTCCACGGCTGCAGCCCCAGCTGGATTTGTTGCGGAAAAACGTCGGGTTTCGACGCGTACTCGCAAGCGTTCGCGACCAGCTGATTCAGAAAACGCTGAGCTCCCGTCGTCGCCCCGTTTTCGGCGTTCGCTTCGGAATCGAGAACTACATCGGGTCGGTAGACGCGCAACCGCTGTGCAATTCGCTCGGACAGATCCTGCGTTACATTCGCGGAAACTCCATTCCAGTAAGCGAGTAGTTCCGACGCGGTCACGTCCGTTGCAGAATCCGGGTAGGACAGATTGGTCAGCAACTCCGCCGTGGCTCCGATCTCCGCAGCGGCCGCCTGAAGTCGATGTTGCAAATCACACTCGAACAGATTGGCTGCCGCCTTGTGCCGCGCCGCCAACACCACAATATGGACTCGCCATGCATCCTTTGTTGACGCTTCGGCCAGCACTTCCCACGGGATGCTCTGTTCATCCGCGAAAACTCCCAACAGCGCCACTCGTTTGGCGCCGCCCCGTTTCTGTTGCCACGTCGCTCCACCATCTTTGGAACCAAGAATGGTACCCCGCGATCCCACAGCCCAACCAACCGTTCCCGATTCCTGAAACCGGATACGATGAAGTGGTAACGTTACCGGCGACTTCGCGGCCAACCACGTTCCACCCAGATCCGACGAATGAACAATCCGGGTACCCGGACTTCCCACCTGCCAAATGCCGTTCTCCGTCGTCGCGATGGAGCGTGATTCAAACGACGGACCAACGTTCCCCAATGTTTGCCACGATTGCCCGGCATCTCCGGTTGCCGCGAGACGCGTGCCGGCGACGAATGCGAACTGCGCGTTCAACATCGCCGTGCATCGATCGGTTGCGAAGGCACTCGGCGTGGGGAATTGAAGTGGATGCAGGCGGCCTCCCGACAGGGAGGCACCCAGCCCATCGCGCGAAACCAGCATCGCCGTATCACCGACGAATGCGGCGTCGCTCCAGTGAGAACCCGCTACTCCTCGAATGGGATTCCACGTTTTCCCGCCGTCGCCTGTTTTCCATGCGCCGCTGGGGTGAATAGCGGTCGCCATGCCCACGGCCAACCCGTTTCTGGCGTCGCTAAAGTGAAGCCGCGTCACCCACGGCAACAACAAGCCAGAAACCTGCTCCCAGGTCTTCCCACCGTCCGTTGTCTTCAGCAGTACGCACTTTGACCGATGTGTGATGGGTACGACTTTGCCGCCGGCAGCATATCCCGTCTTGCGATCGACAAAATGGACGGTGGATAGTTGGCAGTCGACCGGAGTCTCCTGTCGCCGCCAGACTTCGCCGCCATCCTGCGTGTGCCAAACCGTCCCAAGATCGCCCACGGCCCAGCCGTATTGTCGGTCCGCAAAATGGACATCGCGCAGCTCCGCGTCTTCGGACCACGACGCGGGGATCGAGTCCGCCTGCGTACTCGCGTGCGTAATCGCCAGCGTCAATGTTAACGCGACAATGAACGCAACCTGTGTCATCTGGCTCCATCGCAACATAGAATCACATCCTTGCGTCGTCGCGTTGTTTTCGAACCGCCTGTACGCGGAAATTCCGGACTCCATTCTACGAGATGCCGATTCTGTGACCTACGGCAAACGAGATCCATGAATGCTATCAGGGACATCATCGAAAAGTATCTGCTGTGGTGGCTGGTAGCGCTCTCAGGCGTCGCGTACTTTGCCGACAGACTGCTGCCGATCGACATATTTTCCCAGTCCAAGCCCGCTCTACCGTGGCTAATCGTGGTCACCATGTTCGCGATTGGCTGGATGCTACCCATTGAAGAAGTACGACAGGTGCTTGGGCGGTGGCCAACCGTATTCGGTGGCACGGCAACCCAGTACATCGCCATGCCGCTGCTGGCCTGGTCGCTGGCGAAACTGTTTCAACTGGAAGGCAGCCTGTTCGTTGGCATGATGATGGTGGGCTGTGTGCCTGGAGCCATGGCGTCCAACGTGCTGACTCTGATGGCACGCGGGAATACCAGCTATTCGGTCGGGCTGACCACCACCGCCACGCTGCTCTCGCCGTTGGTGGTTCCCATGGCACTTAGCCTCACGCTAGGAGATTCGGTCGCCCCCGAAACATTTCTGAAGTCAGCGAAAGAGCTGACCTGGATGGTGGTGCTTCCGGTTTCCGTTGGCTTTGGCATTTCGCGACTGTTTCCCGGGCAGAAGCAGATCGCAACCGTCGTCGGATCCATCGTCGCCAACCTGACGATCCTGTGGATCATTGCCTTTGTCGTTGCCGCGAACCGTGATCGGCTTGGTGAGTTGAATCCAGTTGTCGTTGGAGCCCTCGTGACGCTGAATCTGGCAGGTTACGCGGCAGGCAATTTTAGTGGCCGACTGATGCAGATCCCGGAATCCATGCGACGCGCACTCACGCTGGAAGTCGGCATGCAAAACGCAGGTCTGGGCACGGTGCTCGTCGCCTCACTCTTTCCCGATGATACGCTCGTGCTCGTTCCACCCGCACTGTACACATTCGGCTGCATGCTGACGGGTACGGTACTCGCGGGGATTTGGAGCAGAAGCGAGATTCGCGAAACTGAAATTCGCGAACCAGACGAAACTACCGAGTGACGCATTCGGTCGAAATGAGTTGCTGACCAACTGCTTTGGACTCGGGCGATGCGTCGGTGACGGTCGGTTTCGCCCTCGTCCCATCTGCCTGGGCACGCTGGATGGCTTCCACGATCAACCGCCGGGCGTGCGTTGCATCACCCCACGCCTTGATGTTCACCCACTTGTCAGGCTCCAGATCCTTGTAGTGCTTGAAGAAGAACTCAATCTTGCTGGTCACAATTTCCGGCAAGTCATCGATTTCACGCACGTCCTCGTAACGCGGCGTCACACGGTGAGACGGTACGGCGAGGATCTTTTCATCGAACCCTCCGTCGTCCTCCATCACAAGCACACCGATCGGTCGGCAGTTGATAACGGCACCGGGGACAACCGGTCGCATGTTGCAAACCAGCACGTCCAGCGGATCGTTGTCTTCGGACAAGGTGCCTGGCACAAATCCGTAATTGCCTGGATAAACCATCGGCGTATACAGGAACCGATCGACTACCAACGCCCCGGCGGCCTTGTCCATTTCGTATTTGATGGGATCTCCGCCCAACGAAACTTCGACCACAACATTGACATCAGCGGGCGGATTTACGCCCACGGGAATTGCGTCCAGACGCATACGGGTCCCTTTCAGTTGTCGCGCAGAACAGCGCGTCTCAGACAAGAAGTTTTCGGCACGACGTTGCTGCACTTCGTGAGGGTATGAAGTCCCTCGCAACAGTCAACAATAGGACATTTACCCGCCGGGTCCAGGGTTATCCCCATTTTCGTCGAGGCAAAAACGCAACACGGAATCGGCCAACTCACCACCGGCGGAACTGCCGAAGAGCTGACACGTATCTGGCTCGGTGCGCGAACCAACTGGCTCGAAACACACCATCGACGATTAGAATCCGTCGTCGAGAAACACCGATCGTGGTGCAGACTACGCCTTGATGAGTTTGCGGTCGCTGTCCGCAAGGTCGTTGGCAGGAGCTTTCTTGCTTCCTTCCTTGACCTTCTCACCAGCCAACCGTCGCGTGTTCATCCAGTGACGATGTAGGAGCACGTCCATCTGAAGTTCTTCGAGATTCTGATACCGGTTCGCCGTTTCACTGACGATCAAGCCTGTAAAATTCGCGTCCGCCAGCATGTTGAAAACCTGCAGCACCATTTTACGCGAACAGTACTGCGGTCGATGAACCTTGTATCCGGGCTGATATCCCGGCAAGTGCACATGCACCAGCTTGTCGCCGTATTTCGCAAGGAAACGGTCCATGTATTTCATCAGCTTCTTTAGCGAGCTGTCGCCGGCGGTGTAAATCCACAGGTGCTCCACGTCCAGCGTCAGCCAACGGGATTCTTCCGCCCACCGTTCGAATTGCGAGTCGCTGGTGAGATCATGGTTCTCAATGCCAAGTCGCAGTTCTGAATCGATTTCAAACAACTGTTCGCCGTAGCGGTCGAACATGGGCTGATGAATAACCATCGCCGAGCAGTTGAGTGCGCGATAGAAGTTAACCGCCTGCTGCAGGTCCGACATGGAGAACTCGCCGCGATTCGGGAAATGCAGTGCGTAATGCATCGGGAATTCACTGGCGATGAGCGCTCGTGCTTCCCAGTCGCGAATCAGGTCCAGGTCCAACCAGAACTCTGCATTTCGGAAGCCGGCGTCCCACGCCAGCTGAAACTCGGAATTCGTACGAGGGGCGAACTTGGTGGCAGGACGTAACATGCGAAACCCAATCAGTGCAAAAATCGTCTTCTAGTCAGCACAGAAAAACCTAGCTCACTGGCATCGACGTTCAGTTGAGTTTGCACAAATCGCGTGTTGACAAAAGGCGACACAAAAAAAAATGCGTGGCCGAAAATCGACCACGCATTAAATGTGTTTCAGATGAAGATTGCGTTACTTCGCGCCAACCAGTTCCTTCTCTTTGCGACGCTCGATAATGATCTCTTCCTGAATGTTGGCAGGCACGGGAGCGTACTTGTAAAGCTCCATGCTGAATGAACCCTGACCCTGAGTATTACTACGCAGTTCGGTCGAGTAGCCAAACGTCTCGGCCAACGGTACGTGAGCGATAATCGTCGTCACGCCATTTTCCGTCTTGGTCGAATCGACGATACCACGCTTCGTGGCAACCTGACCAACGACGCCACCCTGGAATTCTTCCGGGCATTCGATTTCCATCAGCATCAACGGCTCGAGCAAAACCGGCTTCATGCGACCGAAATATTCCCGGAAGCACTCGCGAGCAGTCAGCTTGAACGCCATGTCGCTGGAGTCAACATCGTGATAGGTACCATCGTCGAGCTGGACCTTGATGCCCACCACGGGATACTCGGCCAATGGGCCTTTCACCATCATTTCCTCGAATCCCTTTCCGATCGCCGGAATGAAGTTCTTGGGAATGCGGCCGCCGGTCACCTTGTCGACAAACAGGAACTCGCCTTCGGCTTCTTCCCGGTCTTCGTCGGTCATGGGACTGATCGTGCCAATGATGTGACCGTACTGACCCGAACCACCCGTCTGCTTCTTACGTTTGTGATCAAACTCGACAGGCTTGGTAGCGGACTCACGGTAGCTCACCTTCGGTGCTCCCGTATCCACTTCAACGCCATACTCACGCTTGATACGTTCGACATAAACTTCGAGGTGCAGCTCGCCCATACCGGCGATGAGCGTCTCATTCGTTTCGTCATCGGTCATGACATGGAACGTCGGGTCTTCCTTGCGGAAACGCTGTAGAGCCTTCCCGAGTTTGTCCGCGTTGTCCCGAGATTTTGGTTCGACGGAGATCTTGATCACCGGGTCGGCAACATAGATATTCTCCAGCGAGCAGAATTTCGGCTCGTCGCAGTAGGTATCACCCGATGCACAGTCGATGCCCATGATCGCGACGATGTCGCCTGCGGAAGCGGTATCAATCTCTTCACGCTTGTTCGAGTGCATTCGAACGATACGCGAGAAACGTTCTTTCTTGCCAGTACGCTGGTTGTAGTACGTGCCACCCTTCTCGCACTTACCCTGGTAAATACGGGTGTAGGTCAATTGACCGTACTCGTCGTCGGTGATCTTGAACGCCATGGCGATCAAGGGTTTGTTCGGATCCGATTCGATGGCCATTTTCTTGCCGTCTTCTTTCGGATCATTACCTTCGTTGTCTCGCTCGGTTGGATCGGGCAAGTAACGCGTAATGGCATCAAGCAGCGGCTGAACGCCCTTGTTCTTGAATGCTGAACCCATGAAGACGGGCGTGAACGACTGTTCGATCACGGCCTTACGGGTGATCTCGTGGATCTGCTTTTCGGAAATCTCTTCCTCACCAAGCAGAGCTTCCATGAGCTCATCGCTGTACATCGACAACGACTCCAGCATGGCGGCACGAGCCTCCGTTGCTTCTTCCTGCATGTCAGCAGGAATGTCTTCAACGCGAACGGTCTCGCCATTGTCGCCATCGAAGAAGTAAGCCTTCATCGCGATCAGGTCGACGACGCCCTGGAAATTGTCTTCCAGGCCGATCGGCAACTGATAGGCAACAGCGTCCGCACCAAGCTTGGCACGTACCTGTTCGACAACCGAATCCGGATTGGCACCCGTACGGTCCATCTTGTTGATGAAGGCCAGACGCGGAACCTTGTATCGCTTCATCTGGCGATCCACGGTCATCGACTGGCTTTGCACGCCACCCACCGAACAGAGCACCAGAATGGCACCATCGAGGACACGTAGCGAACGCTCGACCTCAACGGTGAAGTCAACGTGGCCCGGAGTATCAATCAGGTTGATGTTGTAATCTTCCCACTGCAGCGAAGTCGCCGCACTGGTGATCGTGATACCACGCTCCTTCTCCAGTTCCATGTGGTCCATCGTGGCACCGTCACCACCACCACGAACGTCTTCAATCTTGTGAATTCGTCCGGCGTAGAACAGGATACGCTCGCTGAGCGTCGTCTTGCCCGAGTCGATGTGGGCAGAGATACCGATGTTACGTAGTTTCTTAAGGTTCATGGTTCTGAAAAGTTGTGGTAGGAAGTATCCGATACCGAAGCCAGTGTTAGCTAACGACAGCGACGTCGCTTTGAACGTTCGGTTCAAAGTGATCCATCATGAGGGCAAGGAGCTCCTGCAGCGTGCAGAAACTTTGGTCACGCCATTGGGCGACCGCAGATTGGCAATGCGCACGTGCCTGTCAAGCCCCTAATCTTATTCGGTTTCGACGTTTCGGGAAGATCACATTAGCGAAGTTTTGATGAAATATCCCGAGGTCACAAAGCGCAAGACCTTGCCAGTTATCGGGATCGGGAAAGACGCGCACATCGATTCCCCATCCGCAAACAGGGCCAAACGGACACGGCGAACCTGTGGCTTTCGCCCAGCGAGACCAGGTTTTCACCGCGGAATCGGTTGCCGTCGTAGGCTTCCCCCAAGACAATCGGGGAAAAGTGGGGAAGATTCGCCCGGAAAACCCCGAATTACCCCCTCTAGCTACCGCTCCACTCTACGGCGAAAAGCATGCGAAACGAATTTGACGCCCTTCTCGCCGAGTACCGGCAAACGCTGACCGACTGCCGCAACCTCTACGTCGATTCCGGGCAGTTCTGCGCCAACGATCACCCGGAACTCATCCCCGACTCCCCGGAACGTTTTGTCCGCTTGATGGACGATCTACATCGCGGGCTGGCCGTCAAAACATTCTTCAGCGTCTCGGAAGCCGACCGCTCGTGGGCCTCTGCAGAGAAAGCCTTCGCGCGCGAACTGATCCTGCACGTCTGGGGACGACTGCTCGATGAGTCCGATCTGAAGCAGACCATGTTGCGACTGTCGGAACAGGCTTCCAGCCTGAAGTGGTACAGCCTCGTTCGTCCGTACACCGAAATCGAACCGCTGCGCGATCGTATCGGTCGACTTGAAACGGTCATCATTCGCTCGGCAAACCTCATCGCCAAAGCCGACGGCAAGGTGACGCCCGCCGAATCGCGTGTCCTTCAGTCGATACAGGAGCAGTTGGACAACCACCTGAGAGCCATCCCGTACGCAGAGCAGGATCACGATCACGCACAACAATCTGGCACGAAGGCGGTGGCCGAAATACGCGCGGGCAACCAGAAGCTTCGACAAAAGTGCGAACTTGATTCCACCGGCAAGCCTCCCCCCGTCCCAACGCAGGCTCCAGAGATCACGCTCGACGACGCCCGTCAGGAACTCACCAAACTCATCGGGCTCTCCGGCATCAAGCAGGAAGTCGAATCACTCATCAACTATCTGTTGCTGCAAAAGAACCGCCAACAGGCTGGCCTCCCGTCCACCGCCCTCAGTCTGCATTCGATCTACACAGGAAATCCCGGAACCGGCAAGACCACCGTGGCGCGAATCGTCGGACAGATTCTTGGTGCGATGAACATTCTGGAAAAGGGGCACGTCATCGAAACGGATCGCTCCGGACTGGTCGCTGAATTCGCCGGGCAGACTGGTCCCAAAACGAACAAACGCATCGACGAAGCCATCGACGGAATTCTGTTCATCGATGAAGCCTACACCCTGGTCGCGGATGGCAACGAGGACCCCTACGGTCACGAGGCCGTGCAGACGCTGCTCAAACGAATGGAAGACGATCGAGATCGCCTGGTCGTTATCCTCGCTGGCTACCCGGTTCAGATTGAACAGTTGTTGGATGCCAACCCGGGCCTGCGTTCGCGATTCAGTCGCCGCGTCCACTTTGAGGACTATTCGCCCGCCGATCTGGGACGCATCATGGAACTGATGAGCGGACAGAATCAGTACGTCCTGCCGGCAGAGACGCGGGCCAAGTTCCTGCTGGGGGCGACCCACATTCACGAACAGCGAGACGAGCACTTCGGGAATGGTCGTCTGGTGCGGAACATCTTCGAGGACGCCATCCGCAACCTGGCCAACCGCATCGCCATGCTGGCGCCGGTGACAAAAGAACTCCTCACCGAACTCCAGCCCGAGGACATTCAGTTTGAGAAAGTGCCGGAAGAAACGTTTGCGTCATTGTCACGCAAGTTCAAGGTGGAATGCCCCGGATGCGGTCGCAGTAGCGTCGTGCCAACCGGGTTTCTGTCGAGAAAAGTCGACTGCCCGTGCGGACATCGATTTCGCATCGATTGGGGCGAAGTCTTTGAATGAAAAACGGCCCCCGACGCGATCGTCAGGAGCCGAGTGTGAAACGTTCTGTTCAGACTGCCATCCATCGAGCGGAACTGAATTTGGCCGGCAGTGAGCCGATCAAACCCGCAGCTACTTTGCAGCGTCTTCCTGTCCCGACGCGAGGCGAACATTACTGTCGACGGGGCGTTCAATGAACGGTCGCTCGCGTTTGTAGAGATCCAGCCGCTGCGACAACTCTGTCTGCTCGTTCTTGGGTGCCCCGGCGAGCGCCTGTTGCTGCACGGTGTACGCCTGGCGGAAATCGCCAGTACTGGCCAGTGCCGCGGCAAGCGTATCGAGACCAAGGTAGTTTTTGCCTTCCAGCTCCAGAGCTTTCTTCGCGGCCCGAACGGCCAGCGCTGGATTGCGGAATCGCTTTTCCGGACAGGTCGACATCAGCCACGCCACGTTCTGGTACGCTCGGCCGATGGAATCATCGAGTCCAATCGCCACGCGGTAGTCACCCGCCGCTCGCTCCCAGTTTCCCATGGAAGCGTGCAGGTCAGCACGGTCAACGTAGGCTGTCGCGTTTTCGGGCTGTAGTCGAATGACCGAGTTGAGATCCAGCATGGCTTTGGCTGAATCGCCAATCGCCGATAGAGCAATTCCACGACCAGCATACGCGGCTGCATCGTTGGCATCCTGCTCGATCACTTTGGAGTAGTCCGTTACGGCTCTTTCGTACTCACCAAGCTGCAACAGGATCTCACCGCGATTGAAGAGCGCGTTTTTGTGCATGGGTTGCTTCTGCAGCACAAACTCAAGGTCGGTCAGAGCCGTCTTGTAATCGCCCAGCACGGCAATGCTGACAGCGCGATTGAAGCGCGGCTTCCATTGTTCCTGGTCGAATCGAATCGCAAGACCGAAGTCATTGATCGCTGCTTGCTCGTACTCGGCGGCTCGTTTCTGATCCGCACCGGCAGTTTCTTCCGCCAGTTTCACCAACGTCTCGCCACGCTTGTTGTAAGACCAACCGGCAAGCTTGTTGATGTATGCACTCTGCTCGGGCGTTGGATTGGCTTTCGCCGCCTTGCCGAGAATTCGCAACGCTTCAGTGAACTCCTGCAGCGTTTTCGCAGTGTTGGCCAGTTGGTGCGCCTGTTTTGAAAGCGCGGCGCAACTCTCGGTAGTCCCCGCGGCTTGTGGTTGTTGAGCAAACAACCCGCAAGACAGTACCAACGTTAGGGCAATCGCCGTCAATCTACCGGGAAACGGACGAGTTCTCATCCTTGAGTACCTCGAAATGCAATTCTGAAATCAAGCCGCGCAACATGCGGCGTGCGGGATGTTTACCAGAAGACCCACACGGCCACCACACGTATTGCGGCTGAAATCAGGTTAGCTTGCACGACGAGTCACATTACGCCTGCGGTTCTGTCATCCGCATCGGATCGAGGGCTTCCTTGAGCTCGTCCTCTTTGAGTATCTTTTCCTCGACGCAAAGCTCGCGAATCGTTTTGCCTTCCTTGAATGCCTGCTTCGCTAGCTTGGACGCCTTCTCGTATCCGATATAGGGATTGAGGCTGGTGACCATCGAAAGACTCTGCTCGACCGCTGCCTCGCAGGCCTCCTCATTGGCTTCCATCTCATCCACGCAGAACTCGACGAACGCCCGAGCACTGGTTGCCAGCAACTGGATGCTCTCCAGCGTGGTGTAGGCCATCACGGGCATCATGATGTTCAGTTGAAACTGACCACCAATCGCCCCGCACGACGAAATGGTTCCGTCGTTGCCCATCACCTTGGCGGCAACCTGCATCATGCTTTCGCACATCACGGGATTCACCTTGCCAGGCATAATGCTGCTACCAGGCTGGCGACTGGGGAGCTTGACTTCGTAGTAACCGCAACGCGGGCCAGAACCGAGGATGCGAATGTTGTTGGCAAGATTCATCATCGTCACCGCGATCGTTTTCAGTTGGCCATGGCATTCAACCAGCCCGTCACGCTGCGCGTTGGCTTCGAAGTGATTGGCTGCCTCACCAAATGGAATGTCGGTTTCGCCAGTCAGCGCCGAAGCAACGCGGCCGCCGAATTCGGGATGCGTGTTGATGCCCGATCCAACGGCCGTTCCACCTACAGGCAGTTCGCGAACGGCATCCAACGCTCGTTGGGCGCGTTCGATGGAAAGTTCGATCTGGCGCGCGAATCCACCAAACTCCTGCCCGAGCCGCAGGGGTGTCGCATCCATCAGGTGTGTGCGACCGATCTTGATGACCTGATCCCACTCGGCGGCCTTCCTGGAAAGCGCCTTGCGCAGGGCGTCCAACCCCGGCAGCAACTCCTGCTTGATCTGCAGGGCGACCGCAACGTGAATTGCCGTCGGAAACGTGTCGTTGGTACTTTGCCCCATGTTCACGTGGTCGTTGGGATGAATCGTCTTCGTCGCATCAAAACGATCACCGCCGTGAATCTCAATCGCGCGATTCGAGATGACTTCGTTCACATTCATGTTGCTGGACGTGCCCGATCCGGTCTGAAAGACATCGACCGGAAATTCATCATCGAGCTTACCTTCGGCCACTTCCCGACAGGCTTCCAGCATTGATTCGACCTGTTTGTCATCGAGCGGAGATTTGCCCGTACCGGTTAGCTTGCCAAGGTCCCGGTTTGCAATCCCACAAGCGAGTTTGACCCAGCCCATCGCGTGAATCATCGATGGCGGCAACTGCCACCCGGAGATCGGAAAGTTTTCCACGGCACGTTGTGTCTGAGCCCCGTAGTAGGCCTTTGCCGGAACCTTCACATCGCCCATCGAATCGGTTTCTGTCCGCGTCTTACTCATCATCAAATCCTGAGTTGAAAGTCTGCCTCGTTTAGCCGAGATATTGGCATATTCTGGCGCGGGCGACTAGTGCCTGCGTCGCCAGAGCAGCACGCTATGAAAGGGGCAGACATGCTGCGGACATTCACCTCGCCCGCTACAGAACAGGCCGAATGGACGCCTGCAGACGCTTCCAGTACAGCAGCTCGTGAATGATCTCGCGCACATGCTGGATGCGATGATCGGGGTCTTTCTGAACACATCGCATGCACAAAGTTTCCAGCATTGAAGGAATCTCACGATCCGGGCTAACGAGACTCGGCAGGGGCGGCGCCGAATACTGGGTGTTCTCCAACATTTCCTCCAGGGTGTCTCCCCACGCCATGTGCTGCAACGTCAGCATCTCAAACAGGACCGACCCCAGACTGTAGATATCCGTGCGATGGTCGATCTCCGGTGATTCGGTAATCTGCTCCGGTGACATGTACAGCGGTGTCGCCTGCAGGGGTCCCTGTGCCGTCAGCGACACGTCCTCCACGGGCGATTCCGCGGCGGGCGGCGACATCGGCTTGGTCTGATCCCAGACTTTGGCAAGTCCCCAGTCCAGCAGCAGGACTTCGCCGAACCGACCGACGACAACATTCTCCGGCTTGATGTCGCGATGCACGACGCCGTGCATGTGAGCGTAGTCCAATGCCTGGAGCACCTGAATGAGCACGTCCAGCAAGCGCTCCAAATCCCATGAAGCGACTGCCAGTTTCTCACCCGCGCGTAGTTGATCAAAGACCTCGCGCAGCGTCGCGCCGGCGATCAGTTTCATCGTGAAGTAGTAGTGTCCGTTGGTATCGCGTCCCAGTTCGTACACCGGCGGCGTATTCGGATGCTGCAGCATCGCCGTCACACGCGCTTCGCGGAGGAATCGCTGCTGTTCGTATTCGTCGTCAGCAATCTCGCTGTGCAGGGTCTTGTAGCAGACGACTCGACCAAGGAACCGATCCTTGCACGACTGAATCACGCACTTGCCCCCGCGCGCAATCGTCTTGAAATACATGTAGCGGGTGTTGTTCTGGATTCGTGCATCCGACGACAAAGCGCGATCCGTATCTTTCAACGAGATGACCGGATAACCGTCGGTCGGTTCAGGATAACGAGCTACCACGGGTCTCCTCCGTCTGCATTCCTCTGGCGGTTGGTCTGCTTCCATGAATAACTGTTATCTGCAGAAATTGCAGCGGCAAGTGTGAGGAAATCACGAAAGTCCCTCAAAGCGAAGCCTTCTTCCGTTCATCGGTCGCTGGCAGTGGTGATCGCTGTCCCTAGCGAGTATGTTGCCTCCTTCCGCAAACCGTCGAATTACCCCATGAATGAACCGCCTCCCAAACGTCAGGCCGCGATGGCGTTCATCCTGATCACGTTGTTCATCGACGTGTTGGGAATCGGCATTGTCATTCCCGTTCTCCCGGCGCTCATTCAGGAGTTTGTTGGCGGCGACACGGACACGGCCAGCTGGTACGTCGGCGTGATTGGGGCGTCGTACGCCCTGATGCAGTTTTTCTTCGCACCAGTGATGGGAGCACTCTCGGATCGCTTCGGCCGCAGACCGATCCTGCTGGCCTCGCTGTTTGGACTGGGCATCGATTTTCTGATTCAGGGATTCGCACCCAATGTGACGTGGCTGTTCCTGGGGCGAGTGGTTGCCGGAGTCATGGGCGCCAGTTTCACGACCGCCCACGCCTACATCGCCGACATTTCCACTCCCGACAACCGCGCAAGAAATTTCGGGCTGGCGGGCGTCATGTTTGGGCTGGGTTTTATCTTTGGACCGGCGTTCGGCGGCATCCTGGGCGCCTACAGTTTACGGTTGCCGTTCTTTGTGTCCGCCGGACTGGCGCTGGTGAACTGGCTCTACGGGTACTTTATTCTTCCCGAGTCACTGGCGCCGGAAAATCGCAGCAAGTTCGAACTGTCGCGAGCCAATCCGTTTGGCACCATTCGATTGCTGGGCGAGTATCCCGTCGTTTCCGGATTGTCCAAGGCGTTTGTCTGTCAGTCGCTGGCCCAACGTGGACTCGAAAACGTCTGGGTCCTCTACACGATCTTCCTCTTCAACTGGAGCGAACTGACCAACGGATTGGTGCTGGGCCTGGTAGGCGTCATGGCGGTGATCGTTCAGGGCGGGTTGGTGCGGCCCGCGATCAAGCGGTTCGGCGAGCGGCAGACCGTCGTCTATGGCCTCGCCATTTCTGCCGTCACATTTGCCGGCTATGGACTGGCGACACAACCGTGGATGATCCTTGCCTTCATCGCGTTTGGCTCGCTGGGCGGAATTTGCGGGCCGGCCATTCAGAGCATCGTTGCCGGCGCTGTGCCACCCTCGGATCAGGGAAAAATCCAGGGAGCGCTGACCTCGCTGGTCAGCCTCACGAACATCGTGGCTCCCCTGCTCTTCACCACGGGAATTTTTGGCTACTTCACTTCCGACCGAGCTCCCTTTCAGTTGGCAGGGGCGCCGTTCTTGCTGGGCTCGCTACTGTTGTTCATTGCCTTACTGATTGTGGGTCGAGTGTTTCGGCGGTTACCGGAATCGTAGGCTCGTCCTCTTCTTCCACCGGTGGTTGCCGTAGATAGATGTCGGCCGCACCCATGGCAAAATCACGTTCGCCTTTCACGAAGACGCGAACATGACTGAGCCCAATGGCGTCGTCGGGAATCGGCAGCGTCACGTTAAATTGTCCCTGCTGAATCGTGTGCTGGACCGAACTCCATTGCGTATCGTTCGCCCGTGCGTACGTCGCCTGCAGCGATCGCAACCATTTGTCGGTCAATTCAAATTTCGGTCTCCGTTCCGGTCGAAACGTCAGCCGGTCGCGACGACAAACCAGCTCGACGACGCACGGGCCATCAACTTCTGACGTACCGGAAACCGCCACCGTCCCGCCCGAGTCTCCGTATTCCTCCACCTCCAGTGACACCGTCTTCGGATACCGAATTCGCATCAGTGGATCGCCCAACAACTGAAACAACTGCACGTGTTCCGCACGTTCCTCATCGAGCAGATCGGGATCGGGGCTGATCACCTTCGCCAATTGATCGACCAGTCCCGTTGGCTTTTCCTCCGTTGGTTTGGCGAGTTCCTGTTTGGCGTACAGGAGCACTTCGCCAATGGTCGCACGTTTCTCCGTGAACAGCTCGTGCAACATTGAATTGCCCATCACCGTCATCGCGTAGGGCATCGTGACGTTGGTCCCCGCAATCACGGCCACCGGTCCACCGGGTGCTTCCAGCAGTTCCTCCGCCAGGCAATCTGGCTCGACATCAAACGCACCGGCATAGCACGAAAGGAACACGGCAATGGGTGATCCGTTGCGCGACGCGACCTGCGGAACCTCACGCGTGGAAAAAATGGGCAGTCCGCCATCCGGGACCCGATAGTAGTCGAGCCCACGTTTCTGCCCGTGGCCGAGATAGATCCACGCCAAACTTCCCTCGTTCAGTCGCTCGATCGTCTGAGCCTGAAACAACCTTGGATCCGGCGAATAGGGACTACGCCAACTGGCCTGCGTCATGGAAGTCCGATAAGCCGCCGGAATTCCGTCGGTGATAAACTTCTTGGCCGAGGTTTCCAGAAGCTTGTCCGCAATCATCCCGAAGCCGCCCACACCCGCGATGAAGTTCACGCGGCGACGCCACACACCAAAATCAGGATTGCGTTCATAGGCAATGATCTTGCCCACGATCGTGGCCAGTTCTTCCGGACTGTCAGCACTCAGTCGCCCCACCGACAGTTCGGGCGTCCCGTCATCATCAACGTCGGCATAGTACGCGTCCGAGGCAAAGGCCGGTTCCGCGCCCCACTTGCGAATGACGGTCGACGGTACGCGATGCGTCTCCACATGCGTATCCAGTTTCTTTGTACGCGCCGGAGCGTCGCCGGCGATAACGACTGTTCGCAAGCCGGTCCGCGCAAGCCTGACGATTTCCTGTTTGATCTGTGCCTTCGTCGCCGCGCCCGAGAGCACCGCGATCTGATGTCCCTGCTCGGTACGAAAGTCAATCCATGACTGCGCGGCCTCACGGAGCTGCGGCGCGCAAACCAACAACGTGTCGACAGGTCGAGGCACGGGTTGAGCGAACACGGCAGAACCGAACAGCAGCACAAAGAGCAGTACGAAAACCGGGTATCGAAAAGACATGGCGATTTCTGTCCGAGGAAGTGGCGGCGGAGTGTACTGCTACGTTCGATCTTAACGCAAGGCGACGTCCGGTAGCACACGCTGCGTCGTTCAAAATCGCTACAATACGCGGGATTTTGGCGTGCTGCGCTGAAATAAATCAGCGACCCGAGCGAATTCAGGATCGAGCGAAACGAACTATCAATTTCCATTCACAGGGGGCGGCGGTTGGATCTGAATCCCGACAAAACCAGTTTGACGTTTGGTGAACGTGTTGAACAACTGACACAGGACTATGCGACGCTGTGGAAGGAGACGCCGGCAAAGCCGCTCGACACGGAAGCGAAATACAGCCCGGACGAACAACGGGCGAATGAACTGTATTGCGACCAGCTCGTTGGGAAAATCGAAGATCAGCTTGCAACGTTCCCCACCGAACCACAAACGCAGCAGCAGTGGCGACTTCAGATCGGACGGCTTTTTCGCGAGTTCTGTCAACGTGCGCTCGGCTATTCCGATGCCCTCACCAACGTGCTCTTCACGGTAGAGAACATCGACGCAACGCGAGAGTTCGTCAGACGTGCGAAAGCCTTTGACGAAAGTATCAACATCGACGATCTGCATCAGGCCCTGCGCAACGTCTGGGTCATGAACAGCATCCAGACACTCCTGGGCCAGGACGTGACGTGCTCGGAATCCGTTTTCGCCTACAGCATGTTATACCCGTACACCGATAACTACCTCGACGACACAGAACTTTCACCTGGCGACAAACGTGACTTCAACGAATGGCTGGAGAGTCGACTGAAGGGATCTTCGTCGGGCCCGAGGACCGCACGACAACGTGCGCTATCAGATCTTGTGGCGTGCATCGAAAGCGACCACAAACGTGATTCGACACGGAACGTCTACGACAGCCTGTTGGCGATCCATTCGGCCCAGCGAGATAGCCTTCAACAACAACAGCAGCAAACGCTGACGGCGGAGGAACTGCTGGCAATCAGCATTCGCAAGGGCGGTACGTCCGTCCTCGCGCACGGGTACCTCCTCAATCCCGAAACGCCTCCGTTGCAAGCCGATTTCATCTTTGGTTACGGCGTGTTCCTGCAACTCCTGGATGACCTTCAGGATGTGGGTCGCGACCATGCTTGCCAGCATTCCACGCTCTTCACGGACGCGGTGCGTCGCAACACCGATCTCGATAGTCTGGCGGACCGCATGTTCTGCTTCATGCATCAAGTCCTCGAGCGGGTGGCACGATTTTCGTCAGCGGAATCATGCCTGATGCGGGAGCTGATCTTCAGGAATTGCGTGTTGTTGATGCATCAGTCCATTGCCCGGCACCGGGCACACTTCAGCGATGAGTTTCTGCGATTGTCGCAGCGCTGCAGCCCGTTGGGTTACGAATATCTCAGTACGTCGTCCGATCGGCTACAACGCTCGTTCCAGCGTGCAAAACTGGCGTTTGCCCGGCAACACGGCGACACTTCGATTTACTCGGTACTCGGTTGAAGCAACGTGGCTCCGCGTTCATTGAGTGAGCCGCTCGAATCGCACGAATGCCTCGTCCCACTGCTCGGGCGACTGGGGCTCATAAGAGTTGACTTCAAAACTCTCCGCGACGATCTGTCGCGCGGCTTCAATGGAATCGACGGCCCCCATCGCAATGGCTTGAAGCATGGCGTTTCCAATCGCCGTGGCTTCAATCGGACCGGCGACGACCGCACGGTTACAGGCGTTCGCCGCCATCTGACTTAGTTGCTCGTTTTGCGTGCCACCGCCGACGATGTGAATCGTCTTGATGTTGCCGCCGGTCAACTCTTCCAACCAGCCCAGCACCTGACGGTACCGCATCGCCAGGCTTTCGAGCGCACATCGCACGACAGCTCCATCGCTAACCGGAACCGGCTGATTCGTTTTCTCACAGAACGCACGAATTGCCTCGGGCATATCCCTGGGGGCAGTGAAGTCCGGCGCATCGGGATTAATGAGTGACTCCAGCGGCTTCGCGCCAAACGTCATTTGGGTCATCTGCTCCCATGTGTACTCGCGGCCCTGCAACGCCCACACGCGGCGGCACTCCTGGATCAGCCATAGCCCGCCAATGTTCTTCAGCACGCGGACCGTTCCGCCGACGCCACCTTCGTTGGTGAAATTCAGTTCGAGGCACTTGTCGGTGATGATCGGATCCGGGACCTCAACGCCCATCAGCGACCACGTTCCGCTACTGATATAGCACCAGTCTGGCTTCGCAGACGTCGCGCCTCTTGCAGGAACCGCCAATACGGCACTGGCCGTGTCATGCGTTCCAGGCACGATCACCTTCGCATTACGAAGATTCGTGGCGTCCGCAACGCTCGACTGAAGCTTGCCAAGATCAGTACCCGGGTCGGTAACATCACGAAACAACTTCTCCGGAATCTCGAAAGCATTCAGCAGTTTCGTTGACCACTTCCGAGTCTGGGGATTCAGCAACTGCGTCGTCGTGCAGTCGGAGAACTCGTTCGTCTTCTCACCGGTCAGCAACCAGTTGAACACATCGGGAATCATCAGGAAATCTTCCGCCTGGTCGATGAGGCGAGGATTCTCTTGCCTGGTGGCAAACAACTGATAGAGCGAATTGATCTGCATGAACTGCAGACCGGTCTCTGCAAAAATCTCGGCGCGAGGCACTACCTCAAACGCCGCTTCCACCATGCCATTGTTCTTGGGATCGCGGTAGTGACGCGGGTTCCCCAGCAGCTCATCGCCGGCCCCCAACAACGCATAGTCGACACCCCACGTGTCTACGCCCACGCTATTCACCGAGTCACCAAACTGGTCGGCTGCCTTGCGAAGCCCCGTCTGCACCGCCTTCCATAGCGCAATCAAATCCCAGTACATGCGGTCCTGCAGATGGACGGGCCCGTTCTCAAAACGGTGAATCTCACTGAGTGCAATGCGTCGGCCGTCGAACTGCCCGGCCAGAACGCGACCGCTGGAGGCACCGATGTCTACGGCAAGATAGGTTTGTTTCGTCATCGGAGGTCTGTTTTTGAGATTGTGTACCAGGTTTTGAGATTGTGTACCAGGAGCCGCAGAGTTTATCACAGAGGCACTCGAACGTGGCCCCGGAAGAAATCAACATGCCAACCAACATTGTGATCTGGAACGAAAACATTCATGAGCGGGAGAAGCCCGAGGTCGCAAGGATCTATCCCGAAGGAATTCACGCAGCCATCCAGGAAGGGCTGAATGAGCACCTCGCGAAAAGTTCGACCGGCGACGATTCGTTTGTTGTACGAACCGCAACGCTCGACCAGCCAGACCAGGGACTCAACGACGAGCTGCTCGGTTCGACCGACGTCCTTTTCTGGTGGGGTCACGCCGCACATGACCAGGTTGATGATGCTCTTGTCGATCGCATTCAACAACGGGTCCTCGGTGGAATGGGGCTGGTCGTGCTACATTCCGGCCACGATTCCAAACCCTTCAAGGCCTTGATGGGCACAAACTGTCAGCTTCGCTGGCGTGAGGAGGGCGAGCTCGAGCGACTGTGGGTGGTTGACCCCGGCCATCCGATCGTCGACGGACTGGATGAATTCTTCGAGCTACCGCAAACCGAGATGTACGGCGAGCAGTTTGGTATCCCAGTTCCGGACGAACTGTTCTTGATCAGCTGGTTTCAAGGCGGCGAAGTATTCCGCAGTGGTTGCACCTGGCGCCGTGGTAAAGGAAAGGTGGTCTACTTTCGCCCCGGACACGAAACGTATCCGATTTACTTTGACACCAACGTCCGTCGCATCCTGGCGAACGCGGCAATCTGGGCCAAGCCTGCGGGCTCGCCGTTCGAACCGACTTGCCGAAATCCGCCCAAAATGCAGTCCTGAACGCTGCATTAGCAAAGAATCGTGAACCATGGATTCCGCTTCTGCCGATAAAAACGAGTACACCGCGGCGATACTTGACTTACCTGATCAAGATTCCAATAATGCCCGGTCTGCGAACCAAACCAGTGTGACAAAGATGAATACCAGCGTGACCACGGAAGCAAAACTCCGGCCCACCGCCGAACTGCTCGACGAACTCGCAGCAGCCAGTGATCAGCTTGAATCGGCCGGTCCCGATGAGATCATCAAATGGGGTGTGGACCGGTTCGGTGACCGATTGTCGATGGGAACTGCATTTGGTCCCGAAGGCATGACGATCCTCGCCCGGCTGTCAAAGATTTCCAAATCAACCCATGTCTTCAATCTCGATACGGGCTATCAGTTTCAGGAAACGCTGGATCTGCGTGACGAGGTCGAACGCAAGTACGGCATCAGCGTGGAACTGATGAAGCCTGAATTGTCGGTCGAAGAGTACGAAGCAAAGCATGGCGGTCCGGTCTACAAATCGAACCCGGATCAATGCTGCGGCGATCGCAAACTGGTAGTACTCGAGAAGGTCGCTGCCACCAAGCACGCATGGATCAGCGCCATTCGGCGCGACCAGAGTCCCGACCGGGCTCGCGCACCGATCGTAGGCTGGGACAAGAAGTTTCAGCTCGTCAAAATCAATCCGCTGGCGAACCTGTCCAAGGCCGACATCTGGAAATACATCACAGAAAACGACGTGCCCTATAACCCGCTGCACGACAAGGGCTATCCCAGCATTGGCTGCTGGCCGTGCACCCGGGCAGTGCTCTTCGGTGGTGACGAGCGTGAAGGTCGCTGGGATGGATTCAAAAAGACCGAGTGCGGTCTCCATTCGCTAGACCCGCCCGAATCCGACAAAGAGTAGTTTCATCATGCAGCTTTCGGCGAAAACCCAAAACGCCTGTCTCGCGCTGCTGGAACTGGCAAAGCACTATTCGAATCCGCACCCGGTATGCCTGAAGTCCATTGCAGACGAACAGCAAATCTCGTCGCAATTTCTGGTTCAGATACTGCTTCAGTTGAAGCGTGCCGGAATGGTAAGTAGCACGCGGGGTGCAAGCGGCGGCTACCGACTGGCCAGGCCACCTGCCGAGATCAGCTTGTTGGACATTGTCATCGCCATGGAAGGTGAATCGACGGCGCCCCGTGCGACCGACAATCCAATCGCTCGCGTGCTGCGTGAAACGTGGTCCAACGCAGTGGACGAGCATCAGCAGCGATTGGCGGAAATCAGCCTCGAAGTGCTGCTCTCGTCCGTCCAGTCCGGCGACATGTACTACATCTAGTTGCCGCTGAATCTCAAAGCCAACGCGGGCTAGTCGTCATCGGTCGCTGGTTGCGGCAGTGGCTCGAACCCCAAGGCTTCTTCAACCGCCTCGGTAATCTGGCCAAAGACGCCGAATATCCGCGCTCGTAGCCTGGGAATCTGGACATGCAATGCTTCCCCAGCCGCATGCACGGCTCCAGGATGCTCCTCGTTGACGTCGTCGACGCAATACCGGGCGATCGACGTTCCACGCTGGGCATGGTCAAACGGAAACTCAATCTTGTCAAACGCCTCGAAAGCTGCGCGATTTGCAGAAAGTGCTTTGCCAACGTTTGCGTGGGCAGCGGCAACCAGCGCCTCGTTGCCCTCATTACTCGCAATGAGTTTGAAAATGGAATCGATTCGGATAGTCGTCAATCGAACGGCATTCGCAAAATGCATTTCCACGTCGATTCTCTTGAGCGTATCGCGTAACTGATCGACCTGCCCCACCAACTCCCGGGTAGCTCCATCAAGATCAACCCTGCCCGCCTGAGCCAGGCCCAAACAGACAGCGATACGTTTGACCAACTGTTTCTCATACGGCTGCATACGGCTTGCCGCTTCGGCGAGCGCGACCTGATTCTCTTTTTCCGCCTTGGCGATCTTCTCATCCCCGTTGAGGGGTTTAAAGAAATCGTCGTCCGCAAATTCAATTCCGGCCTCCCACAGGCAGCGCCCCTGATCAATGTTTACCCAGTGCTCCAACGCCTTTTCGTGTGCGGTCTTATGTTGCCTGTAGTCCTCAAACATCTCGAGCATTTTTTGCCTGGCAACCTTGATGCCTTTCGTTGCCTTCTCGATTTCCACCGTCGACGCATCAAACCGGGGAAGATCGAGTTGCTTGAATAGCGGAAACTCACCAAGGAAAACGCTGCGCATGGCCCGGTGCGCCTCATCAACCTTGTCTTGCCAGGCAAACAGCTCTTCGTTCGAGAACATCTTGTCCGGCGAGAATGCTTCCCCAAAGACTTCCTGGTAGAAGCGCGTCGTATACTCGCGTGATGTCGAAGCAAAGTCCTGAAAAAGGACTTCGGCAGGAACTTCCATCCTGAATACTCCCGCAGCTTCCTCCCGATGGGCGTTGGCGATGCGTTCCACATCGGCTGGATGAGTATCTAGCCAGCCTGTCTTGTTCGTGACGATTTCATCATTGATCAAGGCGAGTTGATCGGGCTTGAAACGGTTGCTGCGCATCACGACAAGGTCGGCAAAGTCATCACTCAGCCGGCCTTCACCGTAGAATTCACCCAGATCCGACATCGCCGCCTGCTGGGCAAAACCAAGTCGGGTAATGCCACGCATCGTGGACTCAAACACGTCGCTGCCGGCAAGCCTGGCTTCGTGGCGGTCTGCATCAAACTCCATTTGCCGCAGCATATGGCCGGATACGATCTGCCCAATCATCATCAGCACCCACAGAATCTTTCGAGTCAACCAAACGAAGAATCGAGCGAGGTGCAAGACCCACCCGACACGTAGGTCGATACTACCCGCTGTTTGTTCAAGCCATTCGTCCCATGCATCCCGCTCATAGACGACGCGGGCAAACCAGTGACTGATCGTGCGAATGATGTAAGTCAGTCGCATGCCGGCCCCTTGCGAGAAGTGACCGAATTCATGGGCCAACACGCCGGCAAACTGACGAAGATTCAAACCCGCGACCAGCGGCAATCCAATCGTCAGCACAAGATCGCTTCCCAGCATGCTGAACATGCCGCGACGAAAAGAGGCGGATGCGTTGACGTTGGTGTCGACATCGATGCGACCGGGCTTTGGCGCACGAACGACTTCACACAATTCGTTGACGAAAGCGAACAACAACGGCTCCTCTTCCGGAGTCAACGACCAGTCACGTTCTTCGCGTTTTGGTCGGGAAAACAGCGGCTTGAACATGAAAGCCACCAGAATCGCACCCGCCACGATTGGAGCCAGATAGATGACGAACGCCATGAAACGACCGCGGCCGCGACCCTCTGCCAAAATCCAGACATTGTGGATGGCGTGCATGTACACGACCCAGCCCGCGAGGACGATCAGGGCTACGTAGATCAAAGGCAGAATCACCATGACGCAGGCCACAAGTAGCTCCGCGAAGTGATAGCCAAGCGGGCGTCTGACGGGTTCGATTTTGCCTTCGAACTCGTCGAGAATCGCTTTGTCGGACGGCTCCATCGCTACACGGGATGCCATGGGTGGCTGCCTTATGCATGTCGGAGAGGATTCGTCCGGTAAACGTACCGAGAGATTCGGTACGTCGCAAGAAACTGGCAACCATATCGAAGACTTCATCGATTCAATGAAGCAATCGTGATGATCGGCATGGGGCAGCGAACCACTAGGTCGAATCGCTCTCACTGGCGACGAACAACGCGCGAACTCCGGGCACGACCAAAATCCGGCCGTCCTGGTATTCAAGCTCCAGCTGCCCTTCCCAGCCCCAACCAACATGTCGCGAGTCACGGATGGTCACTTGCAATGGCGTGCTTTGAAATCGCTGGATCAGAGGTTGGGCTGCCAGAAAAGTGTGTTGATAGTCCCGATGACGACCAAGCGTCTGGGCATCGTTGTCCGTTGGCAAAAACTCTATCGCCAATGCCTCGGGGTTCGGCTCCATGGTCAATGGCTTTTCCAGCTCAAACTGACCACCGACACGGGTCCGGAATCGGGCAGCCCGAATGATCGCGTCCGACTCGCCCTCGTTGGCGATCACGACCGACTGAACCGACGACCCATCGGTCCTGGGTCGTAGACGATTCTCCGCGACCAACAATCGCGGCGCAGTGATAATGTTTTCCACCTGAGCGACGCGTTGTTGCATCGCATCCAGCTTCATGCGATCCGCTAGCAGCTCAGCCATTTCGGAGGTGAAGGCTTCCTGACGTTTCAGGTTTGCTTCCGCATCCAATTCGAGTGCCGCGTTGGCGCGAGTCTTGAAATCGTCCATCGCTCCGGTGAGCTGCTTGTCCCACTTTTCGTTGAACGACTTGGCTTCTTCATAGTTGGTCGTTGAACCCTGAAGTTCAGCAAGCTGCGATTTGATCTGCTGATTTTCCTGGTAGAGGACAAAGCCTCCTCCCAAACCTGCAACAATCGCCAGCAGACCTAGAAACCGGCTGACACCGTCGACGACGGGACCTTTGCGACGTTCCATGAATTTGACTCGCATGCGAGGACAGACTTACCGAGGGGCACGTTTCTAGAATAACCCTGCCCCAGTTGGCGGTCCAGCGTCGCAAGTTGACGAACGCGTGATCCTTCCGTTTAGAAGTTTGTCGAAATTCGTTTAACGCAAATTCCGCGGAATTCGCTAGCAAGGGACACTCGGAAGCACGCCGCGATTGCGCAATCTGTGACGGCTGCGTTTCAGCCGCATCAGACTGATTTTGCGGATGAGACCCCCGTGAATCTCCAAAATGCCGAAATCACATCTTTCACGAGTCAGTTGCGGTATATTGGGTTCCGATGACCAAGTTGAGATATTCGCCTGCCTGGAGAATTGAAATGCGCATGTTCACTCGTTTGACTCTTGGTTGTTTTCTGGCTGCCGCCTTGGCGCCGTTCTCGCACGCACAGGGTATTGCCGGCTCCGGAATCGGGGCGGGTGTTGCGGGTGGAATCTCCACCGGCGGACTCGGCGGCGGTGGAGTCGGCGGCGGTGCAGCAGAAGGTATTGGAGGTTCAAACGCGGTTCAGGGCCTGACCGGTAGCCGCGAGACTGCCTTGCAGAGCGACGGATTCCTAAATCGAAATGAACAAGGCGGCGGCGGCTTCCTGGGTCAGGGTGCCAATAACCAGAACGCCGGCGGCTTTGGAAACGCGGGCGGCTTTAACGCCGGTGGTCGCGGAGGATTCGGCGGTGGCGGCCAACAAGGTGCACAGGGCCGTCAGCCTCAAACGCAACAGCCGACTCGCATTCTTCGCACGAAGTTGACCATCGCTCCGGACTTTACCTACCCACGAGTCACGCCCACAGCATTGCGGGCGAAACTCGATGGCCAGTTCCAACGCGTCCGTCAGCTAAGCAGTACGGAATCAGCTCGCGTCAGCAAACGAGCACTTGGTGGCTCGCGGATTACGTCGGTCTCTAACGATCGAACAGTGACCCTCCGAGGAACCGTGGCGTCCGAGAGAGACCGTCTTGTTGCTGAGAAACTTGCGAAAATGGAGCCTGGCGTCGATTCTGTTGTGAACGAATTGACTGTAGCCCCGCAGTAGTCGACTTCGTCGTCAGCATGGGAGCCGTTGGCCCGGTCTGGACAACGGCCTCGCTGTTCATTTTTTCCAACGCTTCGGCTTGCTCCAACTTTCGATTTTCTCGCAGAGTCGACGCGGTGGGCTGGGATACATCAAATCTGCTCGAGTTCCCGTTTGAGAATTCGTCACGACCGCCACTGAGGCGAGTACGTTCACGCATATCCCAACTCCGCTTCCGGCGCGGCGGCTGTCGACGCAGGCGCTCCTGCATCGAATTGGGGAGCTTGATCGTCGATGACTTTCCAAGCACTCCGCCGCTCTCCGATTCACCGCGGTTCACGTCACCGTTGCGGACTTGCACGGTTTTCGTCGAGTGTTCGACAAAGCTCGCCTGAATGACCTCCTGGCCGTTCTCGTCCGTCACCTTGACCGGTTCCGATCCGGGTAGCAGGTGACGCGCCTGTTCGCCAACCAGCATGTGTCCGGTTGCGTCGGTGAACACGGGGATCACACTAAGCTGCTTGCGTTCGCCATCCACGGAATCCCACGGCACCCAAAAGCTGTAGGAAGAGCCAAACTCGGACGGGCTGTAGTTTGATCGCACCTGCTCGGCCGTGAAGTGCTCGACCTTGGTTGCCTTCTGATTCAGGTTCTCATTGGGCTCGGCGTCCGTATCGTCGTAGAGGAACACAGACAACTTGCCGTCAACCCGGACAGGATGGTGTTCCGCATTGTAAAAGTAGACGCGACCACCAAGTCCGCGAACGGGCGCCTTCCCGGCTTCGTTGAAAACCGAGTTGGACCAGATCGCTACGACTTTTGACGGAATCGTGTATTCGATTTCCTTTTCGCGTCCTAACCAGTCGCGTTCCACTCCGTCGTCCTTCTTCTGCAGTGCACTGCAACCGGTCGACAATGCCAACAGCAACAGTACGATCGTTCTGGAATGAGAGTTTCTCATGGTACTTGTCCTCACGATTTGGGTGACTCGTGTGTTACCGAGTCGTTGAGTGATCTGCTGATCCGCACGCCCGACCGTTCCGTCTGGAGTACTGGTACTGTCGCGAATGCGACCAACACGCAGTACTCCAGCCGTTACGTTCCATCGTCACGGCGGACCGTTCTGGCCCGCCGTTGTGGTTCGCCCCTAGTTCTCTTCCGGCACTTCATCGAAGCGGTAGAGAGCATGCCGGGTCGGAGCCTCGGTGGGAGGCCCAAGGTCAAAGCTGGCCTGATGCACGCCACCATTCACCGTCGCCCTTGGTGGTCCGAGCGTATCCCTTCGGCTGAAGAGACCCTTCCCGGACTTTGGAAAGACACCGGCATTCCGTGGTGCATCCAGCATCATGTTTCGGTCCTGCTTCACCTGCGGTAGGTTGGGCAGCAACGAAGGCACTGGCGGGCTGGAATTGGTTGGTGGCGGATAAGCCGCATCCGGAACCGGTGTCACGCTTTGCGGCATCGGTGCTGGCGATGTCGCTGGCGTTTGCCAGTTCTCGATTGTGCCCTCCGTCTGGATCGGAGTCGCTTCGGCGGGCGTACCTGCCGAAGGTGCCACCATGTCGGAGTAGACCACGTCTTCCTCCCACATCCGACCGGGGCCGATGTCACCGTGCGTTTCGATGACGTTGCCCAGACACCAACTCATGCGAGCGTACTCTTCCGAGTTGATACGATCCACGTCGGCCTCATCACGAATGATGTGCGGCGTCAGAATCACGAGTAACTCGGTGCGCTGCTCGGAAACTCCATCGGTACGAAACAGGCGTCCGAAGAATGGAATGTCCGCGAGGTACGGCACCTTGCGTTCGAAGGCCGCACGCTCCTTCGTGATCAGACCGCCAAGAATCACCGTCTGTCCATCTCGAGCGGTAACGTACGTTCTCGCTCGAGTCGTATTGATCTGCGGAGCTCGCAGTACCTGACCATCCGTGACCGCGATGGGAATCCCATCTTCTTCGGCACCGAGGTCCGACTTCTCTGCCAGAACGTCCAGAACGACAAGTCCGTCAGGACTGATTCGCGGCGTGACGCTCAGAATCAGACCGACCTGCTGGAACTCGACTTCGTTCTGAATGTTGAAGCCGTTGTTGGTCGTGCCCGTGATGAACGGTACCTGAGCACCGATCTGAACTTCACCGGTGGTATTGTTGAGCATCATGACCTGCGGACGGCTGATGACATCCAGACGACGAGCCTCCTGCAATGCTCGAATCAGCACACTCACCGACTCGTTGCTGGCCGACAGAACCAGTCCGCCATAACCAAGCTCGCCGTTGCTGCGTCCCAATCCAAAGTCCGCGATCGCCTGGCCGGCAACCTTGTCGCGAGCCGTTCCCTCGCCAATCGTGTTTCCACCGAGGGCCTGATTGTTGAAGTTGAATCCAGGAACCGCCACACCGTCGGCTCCAACAACACTGCGGTTGAACAGCAGCGAATCCTGGATACCAAGCTCGACGCCCATCTCTTCCGTCGAGTTGAGTGCCACTTCCGCAATCAGCACCTGAACCATCACCATGTCTGGACGTCGATCAAGTTCGCGAATGACGTCCATGATGTCGCTATAGAACGGTTCCGTCGCACTGATAATCAGTTTGTTACTGTCCGGTTCGGAAACCACGACGACTTCCTGATCGAGCAGTTCGTACTGGCTGATCGTATCCGCGGCAATTCCCTGAACGGCTTCCCGTTTCAGAGCCACGAAGTCCGAAATCGCAGCCGCCACGGAGTCGGCTTGCTGAATTTGCAATTCGTAAACCGTATTCTTGCGTCGGCTCACGTCGCTGGAATCGAGCTTCAGCAAGATGGCCTCGACAACTCGAAGATCCGCTGCGTTGCCCGATGCCACGATACTGTTGGTACGTGGATCAAGCGAAAACCGAAGCGGTACCAGTGTACTTTCGCCGGTACCTGCCGCCGACTGAACCAGTGGTCCGTCGTCGTTCTCGTCCTGAGCGAACAGCGTGTCGAGCATTTCAATCAGCGTCGCCGCGTCACCGTTTTCAATCGCGAAGACGCGAATCTCCGCTTCCTGTGCAGGCAACTCGTCAAGCTGACGAATGATCTCGGCGATCAGGTCCATGCTGCCCTTGGGCGAAACCACCACGACCGAGTTGGCTCGGTCGTTGGACGAAACCACAACATTGGAGAGAATGCCCGACTCAAGGATCTCCTGATCCAGAAGCTTTTTTGCTTCGGCATCCAGAACCTTCATTTCCAGCATCAGGGCTCGTCGCGAGCTGAAGGGCTGCGTGTTGGCATTGCCCGTTCCCCCGCCGGTCTGTCCCTGGTTGCCAAAGCCCTGTTGGCCCTGACTCGATTCGTCCGTTCCCAACGTGTCGTTGAGCACCTCGGCCACTTCTTCCGCGAGGGCGTTCTTCAGTGAGAACACGCGAACTTCACTGACCGTCGAACTTCCAATAACGTCGATTTCTTTCAGCAGCTCGGCAATCTCTTCGATATCACGAGGACTCCCCTGCACGGCAAGCGAGTTACTTCGGAAATCGGCAACCGCTCGAACACGAGGTCCCAGTGTCGGAATCTCCTCCGTACCAGTCGTCTGCGTGTTGGCGTTGTACAGGTTGTAAATCGTTCGCTCGGCATCGACCGCGGGAAGATGCACCAGCTTGAAGACACGGAACTGGTCACCACCGCTGGCTTCGACATCGAGTTTTTCGATGATCTTCTTCACCGCCGCAACACCTGCGTCACGACCGATCAACAACAATGCGTTCGGCTTGACCAGTGGGCTAACACTGATATCACCCTGCCTGGCCGCAAGCGGCGTGGCATTGAGCTGATTGATGAGAGCCGCCAAAGCTTCACTGTTGGCGTGCTTCAGCGTGTAGACTTCCACGGTCGGTTCGGTGTCGACGGTCAACTGCTCGATATCGTTGATGATCTGCATGACGCGATCAACATCGCGCTGCTGACCCCGGACGATAAAGATGTCCGTGCCTTCCAGGAATTCGATACGTACCGGACCCAGGAAGCTGCCGGCACCGTCACCACCCATTAGCATTTGAGCGACATCGCCGCCCTGTTGTCCGCCGGGCTGAGCTGGCGGTGGACCGCCCTGAGCCTGAGCAACCTGAACGGGTTGGCGCTGCTGACCAAACATTTGCTGAACAACGTTTCCGCCCCACTCGGGGCCGCGTTGTGCAATAGGTCGCATGGCCTGCTGACCAGCTCCTCCACCGAGCATCGCGATCGTGCGAGTGATCGTTGACGGCTGGGCATCCCCAAGTCGTCCCATCCGTTGCAGCTCGCCGGGGTTCGCCGGCTGGCTATCCATTGCCTGGACAACGCGTTTCCAGCGATCCGTATCTGGTTCCGATCCGCTGATCTGAACGACCTGATTGTTCTGGTCGATCTGCATTCGAGTTGTCGGACCATTGGGACCCGCCACTAGGTTCAGTTCGAGTGTCCCATCCTGTGGCGAAGTGATCGCACCATTTTGCCCCTGAACGCCACGCAGGCTCTTCAGCAGTTCCTGCCAACTGATATTCTCAAGCTGGAGTTGCTGATTGACATTCTGTGCGGCGACTTCCTGTTGAACCTGGTTGCTCTCGGGAAGACGTTGCGGGGTGCTGTTCGCCTGCTGGAAGAATACGGGGTTGTTCCAGTTGTCGATGATCTGGCGATGAACGTCTTCGCTGGCATGAACGACGACCTGCTGGGTTCGCTCGTCAGCAGCGATCCGAACGTCGCGATTCTGAGCGAAAATCTTCCTCAGCAAATCCACTCGCTGCGAGAGCTCCTCGGCACTGGGAACCCCATAACCGCGAACGGTACGAGGCGTCGCCTGTGCGAGCTCCGGCTGAGCGGCAGGCTGGTCAATCGCCTGCAGGAAGGAGCCAACCATCTGGTGAACCTGCTCCGGTCCACTGACCAACAGGCGTCCAGTGCGCGCATCCGCCACGATCTCGATGGGGTCTCCCGCTTCGATTCGATCGGCAAGAAAACGACGCAACGAGTCTTCTGCTCCCGCAGGGGCCACATTGCGGAGCAAGTATGGCCGAAACTCGGGATCAGCGAACCGCTGAGCATGAGAGACAGATGTAAACGAAATCAATATGAGCGTCGCACAGCTGATCGCTGCGCGCAGACTCGAAATATGGGCCGCCATGTTGTTCCCCCCAAATGGCCGATCGCAAAGCGCTAAGCACTACGTTCGGAATCATCGGAGGAAACAACAAAGACACTACAACCAAACTCCCGGTTTCCACCGGGGCCGTGTCGCGGTGCCAAAGATGGGCGATTTAGCCCCAGTTTGACGCCCACCAGACCCAACTCCGGCAGTTTTTCCTTCTTTCGCTAGGGCTGCGAAAGCTCGGCGACACGCTGCACATCGATGCCGGCAGTGTCCTTGGGGAATTCGAATGGCTTCAGTTCCCACACCTCCGTGAAGCTCGCCGATTCACCCGGTTTCAGCCGCTCACGTGGGCCGATGGGTTCCAGCTCCACACGGCGATCCTCGGGATACCAGATGGAAATCGTCAGTCCGGCCACCTCGTTGTAGACGCGGTCCGGCCACGTTTTGAATCGCTTGATGAACAACAGGTCATTTTTCATTGCGTAGGCGAACCAGCCGACGTGCGAGTCCATGCCCAGCTTGGGTTTGCGGGGGACATCCGATATCACGAGAAAGTTGCCGCGGCGCTGGATGCTCTCATCTTCCGGATGGAGGTTGATCGAGCTGCCATCCTCGTACATCACATAGTGATTCGGAAATTTGGAGGTCTCCGCTAGCGGAATCACGCACACGCCATTGCCCAGTGCAAACGTCCGACTCCAGTGGCACCATTCCGTCGTGCGATCCGAGATATTCACGATGGTTTGAGTGCATGACAGCACCGTCCCCTGCTCGGCCAATTCAAAGTCACGAACCAGCTGAACCCCGGTCGACTCGTCACGAACACTGGTCATCCTCGCCGAACGCGGCCCGGTCACTTCGCCTTTCCAGCGGCCCATCCACAACTGAGGGCGTTTGGGAATGATCTTCTCGGGACCGATATCAAATCGACCAGCCGTCATTTTCCCCTGCTGGTTCGGCTTGCCCGGATCGTAGACAAAACCCGCTTCGCCAGGATCAAGATACAGCGAGTTCTTGCCCTTGTACGAGTACACCAGCACGCGGCCACCGGCTGCGGGACACAACACAACTTCGGTGTCCTGATTCTTCAACTGAATGCAGTCATCGTATCCAAAAAATTCAATCACGTCGGCTGCTTGTAGCGGGAGTGAAAACAGCAACGCGACGCACGTTACGTAAACCAACCGAAGAACGGAACTGTTCATTGCACATCAATTCCTGCGCTCTTGAGGATGCCCGAGATATAGGCTTTTCGATTCGCGGGCTTCGGATGGGTACTCATCATTTCTGGCGGGCCTCCACCAGGCGAGGACTCGTCGAGAATGTCCATCACATCCAACATTGCGCGGGCATCGTAGCCCGCGGCGTCGGCAAGACTGACACCCCATTTGTCCGCCTCCAGTTCGTCATTGCGACCGTACTTCATATTGATCATCTTTCCGACCATGGCCGCCATTTGACCGCTTTCATAGCTGCCACCGCCTACCGACGCCGCGCCAATGAGCCCCTGCGTCAGCTTCTGCTTGGCCATGCGTTGGTTGCCGTGGCGGTCAATGACGTGTCCCACCTCGTGTGCCAGCACCCCGGCCAGTCGATCTTCGAACCCGCCGTACGCGGTTGGCTTTTCGTAGCTACCCAGCCGCTCCAGCAATGCGAAGGTAATGAAGCACTGTCCGCCAGGCAAAGCGAATGCATTGATGGCGTTCTGATCCGCCAGCAAATGAAAATCGAACTGATAGGGATTAATGCGATTGTTGGTTTGGCAATGCTGATTCAGGGCGCGAATCAGATTCAGTCCGACCTGATCGACGGCCTGCTGAAAACGCTGATCCGGATGTAGACCGCCGTGCTGCTGTGCCATCGCAGGAGCCGATTGCAAACCGAGCGCAATCTCGTCCTCTTCGTTGGCCAGAGCAACACGCTGTCGCTGGCCCGTGATCTGATTCACGTCTGCCTGCCGCATATACGAAAACAGCGTAAACAGCGCGATGCCCGCAGCGATTATCAGCCGCAACTTCATACCGTTGCCGCGCGTCGTCCGCCGTCCGTAGCCGCCGCCGTAACTACTACCACGTCTCAACATGTCGCGTACCCTGTCTGGATCGAAGCCCGGGCAATGCCGTGGCAGATTCTGAACCCTCTGACTTTAGCAGTCATCGCCGCGGATCCAAAGAAGAGAGCGTTATTTGCCGCAGTAGTCGATGACTCGGGCAATTTCGGGCTTCAACTTGGCACGACCGACGATGCGGTCAATGAAACCATGCTCCAGCAAAAACTCGCTGGTCTGAAACCCTTCGGGCAATTTGATGCCGATCGTCGCCTGAATCGTTCGAGGACCGGCGAATCCAATCAAAGCCTTGGGCTCGGCAAAGACGACATCGCCCAGCGAGGCAAAGCTGGCAGCGACGCCACCCATGGTTGGATTGGTTAGCACGGAGATGAACAGGCCACCGGCGTCGTCGTAGCGAGCCAGAGCGGCGGATACTTTCGCCATCTGCATCAGAGACAGAATCCCTTCGTGCATGCGAGCTCCACCGCCAGAACCGCTGACGATAATCAGCGGCAAATCCTGTTCGCGGGCACGTTCCGTCAGGCGGGTCAATCGTTCGCCCACGACGGAACCCATGCTGCCCATGATGAACTGCGAGTCGGTGACGCCAAAAGCCACACGACGAGCGCGAATCATGCCCGTTCCAGTAATTGCGGCATCCACCAGTCCGGTGCGTAGCTGCTCTGCTTTCAGTCGATCGCGATAGGGCTTCTTGTCGGCAAACTCCAGCGGATCTGCTGGCATCAGGTCGCCGTCCCACTCCTCAAAGGTGCCTTCATCCAGCACCTGACGAATGCGTTCCTTCGCCGAGACCTTGTCATGGTAGTTGCACTCGGGGCACACGTTGAGATTCTGCTCAAACGTGCGAGCAAAGATAGAAGCTCCGCACCCGTTGCACTTTTTCCAGACGCCCTCGGGGACGCCTCGTTTCGCGCGTTTGGGAGCCCCGGAGGTCTCCGCGGCATCGATCGGTGGTTGGTCAGACAGTGCCATAAATAGCTTGCATCAAGATTCGTGACCTCCCAGCTTATCAGCTAACGCTGCGGTCTGTCGACCGTTATCAGGACTGATTTGGAGCCATGGACGCCAACTGCTTGGGTTCGACATCGATGGCCACCCAGCTACCGCAGTCACAGACGGTGTTCCAAAGATCTCCCAGCTCGGTTTGTTGGAGGTAGCTATGGAGCAGCGATGTTAGCGGTTCAGGCGCGACGAGTGCCACCACCTGGTTTTTGTGTTTCTTGACGAGACGATCAATTGCCGTTTTTACCCGAAGCTGAGCGTCACACACCATTTCGCCTTCAGGCGGACACACGGTCTCCGGCTGATCCTGAGCCTGACGGTAAACTTTCTTTTGCTTTTCCTTCAGCTCTTCGATCAGCTTACCCTGCCAGAGCCCCTGGTCCAGATTGTGCATCGTCTTCAGAGCTTTGGCGCGCACACCCAGCCCTTCGGATACAACAACAGCCGTCTCCTCTGCCGACTGGCATGGCGAGTAGTAGACGACCGCTACCTCCTGCCCAGTCAGAGACTGCGCAAGTCGAGCGGCTTGTTCGGCACCATGCTGGTTGAGGGGAATATCCAGCGTCCCCTTGATCCGACCGTCTTCGTCGAAGTCAGTCATACAAGAGCGTAGCAAAATAATACGAGTCATCAGGGATCTGTATTACCTCTTTAGGCAAGCAACGTATTCAGCTGACCAACGGCGGTACCGTAGTCATCCTGTTTGAAGATTGCCGAACCAACGACCAGGAGGTCGGCACCTGCTTCTGAACAACTGGCGATGGTGGTCGCATTGACCCCTCCATCAACTTCCAGCAAAACGTGATCGGGCTTGATTTCTTTTAGCTTCTTCAACTTCTCCAACGCGACGGGATTGAAGGACTGACCTCCAAACCCGGCATTGACGCTCATTGCCAGCACAAGATCACATTGATCAAGATACGGCGTCACTTCCTCCAGCGGAGTATCCGGATTTAATGCCAGCCCCGCCGCGGCGCCAAGATCCCGAATCGCTTTCAAAGTCGACGCCGCATCTTCAACCGCTTCGATGTGAACCGTGATTGCGTCAGCACCAGCTTCGTAAAACTGTTCGAGATATCGTTCCGGACGCTCAATCATCAAATGAACGTCCAGCGGCATTTCCGTCAGTCCGCGAAGGCCCGCAACAATCGGCATTCCGTAGGTCATGTTCGGAACGAAATTGCCATCCATCACATCCAGATGAAGACAGCGAATGCCGGCCGCATCCAGCGCCGCCACTTCACGTTCCAGATTGCCAAAATCACACATCAGCAACGACGGCAGGACGTGAGGTCCGGTCATTTGCAAATCAATGAGTTTCTGACGCCGTGACATAAATACGAATATCCTGAAGCAGGGGGACCACCAAACGGTCGTGGGGGAAGCACAAAGAGAAAGCGGTTATCAACTATGCGAAAATTCGCGAACCGGCTGAACTTAGGTTGGCTGATGAGATGATTCGAGTTGCCTCGTTAGCATGTGTTGCCTTTCACCGGATTGTATCACGCACAGCACTGGAGTCGGCAAGAGACCGTGACAAAGTTAATTTGCTTTCGACAACCATTCACAACGTAAACCATTACTCACAAACCGCTTAGGCCACAACACACAGGTCACAGCATTCCCCAATTGCGGCTCTATTCGTGCTGGTTAGTGCGATAAGTCCATCATTCCGGCACGGGAAGAAGAACTACTGAGGGTCTTCACTGCGTGGCAAATCCTCGATCGACGACATGTTGAAAACCGCAAGGAACCGGTCGGTAGTCACGTATTCCCGCCGACGAGGCTTGTCATCGGTGAGTCTTTTCGCCAACAGATCGCGGCGAACGAGCTGGTTCAGCACTCGACTGGTGTTGAACCCGGGGCTATTGGCCAGCTTGTCGACCTGCTCGAGCGTGATGGGCTGGTTGTACGCCACCACGGCCAGAATGTCGATCGCCTGTTGCGAGAGCCGCGCTTCCCGAATGCGACCGTAAAAGCGGTCACGGACCGGTTCGAATTCGTCCTTCAGCCGCATCGAATAGCCGCCGGCATCACCGGCAATGGTGTACGGTTTTCCGGTCGCGACGTAATCTTCATTCAGTTCAAAAATGATCGCCTCGACCTCATCGGATTCCACTCCCCGCAGCAGTCTCGCGATCGCGTCGCTGGTAATCGGCTCGTTTTGCGGATGCCCCACGAACAGGATCGCTTCCACAATGGTCGCGGGAGAAATCGGACAGTTGTCGACCGGAGCGGACTCATCCTCCCCGTCAGAGGAAGCGACTGCGCCGTCGTCCACTTGCACGTCACCGGAAGCATCATCGGTAGCTTCGTCGGCTGAGTCGTCACCCTTGCCCATCACGCGCGCAAACGCACGGCTCAGTTTGGCGAGTGTCGTTTCTTCCGCGTCATCGATGTCTGACATGGGCGATCGACTTCCATCCGAGTTCGCGAGGTCTGCGTCGTCGTCAAACGCCGGCGAGGCTTCCGTGCAACTTGCAAATCCAAAGCTTCGACAGCATTCCGTCTAGGCAGACATGATTCCACGCGAGACCAGGTTGTTCAGCCGTCGCGCGACGTCAGCCAGCCCGTCGCAAACGGCTTCGCTGTAGGTACGTCCGTCGGTCGTATCAATTCCGTGACGAGGATCAGCAGCGCGAAGTCCTTCCAGCGCCGGATCTTCGTGGTGGAACAGTTCGACGAAGACCACTTCCAACTTGCCGGTCGCGGCACATTCGGTCAACAGGTTGCCAATCCAGCCATCGTCGGTCGAGAGACAACCGCGTGTCGTCTTGGACGAAGCGTGGAACATGCTGAACCCGCCTGCGTCGGCCATTTCGCGAACGATCGCTGCGTTTTCTTCCATCGACAAATCCGAATCGCCGCAGTGCGCCGCATCCACCAACACCTTGAAGAATGGCTGGCCCAGATCCGCGTTCGCCGCTTTCACAATCTGCCAGCACTTACCAACATCCGTGAACGTCTGAAATTCGATCCCACGCAGAAACTCGATGTGCCACGCCTTGATCACGCTTCCCATGGCTTCCGCCTCGCGAACAGCCCGGGTATGCAGCTTCACGTTCTGGGCCACCGCGGCGTCAAAGTCTGCACCCGTGAGTGCCTGCGCGCCCGGCTTCATCCATTCTTCGATCGAAGTCGATGAGACATTTTCGACGCCGAACTCCTGTGCCTTCTTCAGGCCGTCGACCAACATTGGACAAACGGTGTCTTCATCCGCAGGGTCCATTGGATTGCCGCCGGCGACCATCATGATCATGTGCGGGTTGATACCAAGGTCGCGAATCCCATTGAACAGATCCGACGTGTCCTTTGGATCGACGCCGGGAAACAGCGGAACTTGCGCCGCGTTGAAGTCAACCGGAGCGATTTCCTTCAGATTCGCCAGCTCGGCAACGGACAGCAGACGACCATCGCCGCCGCGTGGGAGCGAACCATTCTCATCGGGAACCAGACCACCGACAAACTTGATATGGGTAGGGACGACGCCAAATTCAATTTTGGGTTTCAGGCTGATCTTTGCCATGACGTTGCTGCGTTTCCTGAGTTGGAGTGAGGAGTTCGTCTTTTCGCTCGCGGACGGCCTGCCGCATTGGCGGCAACAAATCCACAAACGAGTCCGGAATCTGGGACAACCCAACGCGCCCCATGACCTGATTCAATCGGTATAGCAGTTTCGCATTGTCGGCGTAGTCATACAAGAACCGGACTTCGACGAACCGGGGGATGAAATACGTCAGATCCTCCGCCGACTTGCCGGTTGCTTCGTGGACGAAGAGCGCCACCTGCCTGGCGTCTATCCCCGCCAGTGTTTCGTAGTACGCCGCAAGCTGGTCGGGATCCTCGGCCGCGAGGCAATCATCCAACAACAATTCCACCAGGATGTGTCCCAGAAATCCCGGCCTCAATCCGGGATCCTCCGTCATCCCGTCACGAATTTGCACCGTGAACTGCAACGAGAGCTCCGCAAACGCCAACGTGCGATGAAACCAGTCGTCGTCGACGTGATGTTGGGTTACACCCGCAGCCAGCTCGCGGAAGGGCGTTGACGCATGGTCAAGCAGCGGCTCGGCCAATCTCTTCCTGACTCGAATCCGTCGGTTCACGACATTCATCCAGTCAGGAATCGCCGTTCCAGCAAGGAACCAGGGGCGATCGAGGAACCGCCGACCGTGGGCGAAGTAATTCATGGCTCGGTGTATACTGAGTGGAAGTTGAAGTTGCCGGCAACATCACCTGGACTGCCATGGGATGCCCGACAACCAAGTGTCGCAATGCGGCGATTCAAGACAAGCTTATCATCTACGCCCATGCCATCCCGTAACCTGATTATCCTGATTCTCGCCGCCACCGCTTCGTTGCTTTGCTATCACACCGCATCGCGCAACCACTATGGCGGGCTCCTGGCGAGTGCCATTGGCGAGATTAACACCACCTTCGTACGACCCGTCGACGACCGGGATCTCTTCGAAGGTGCGATGGACGGCATGGTTCAGCAACTCGATCCGTACTCGGATTTCATCGATCCCGAAGAACTGGCTGAGTTCCAGGAAGACATCGATCAGAAATTTGGCGGCGTCGGAATCGTCGTGGAAATCAATCGTGAATCAGGCCGACTGACGGTGCTCAGTCCGCTTCCTGATACACCCGCTTTCGCTGCCGGAATGCGAGCCGGTGATCAGATTCTCGCCATCAACGACACCAACACCAAAGGATTTCAGACGACCGATGCGGTGAAACTGATGCGTGGCGAACCGGGAACGGAACTGACCGTTACCGTGCTGCACCTCGGTGATACCGAGCCTGTCGAAATGCGACTGACGCGTGCGATCATTCCGGTCGCATCCGTGTTGGGAGACGTGCGGAATCCGGATGGCACGTGGCAATTCACGTTGGAGGAAGATGCCGAAATCGGCTTCATCCGGCTGTCGACATTTGGTGAGAAGACCGCCAGCGAATTGCAGGACACCATTTCGTCGATGGAAGATCGCATCAAGGGACTGATCATCGACCTGCGCGGCAATGGTGGAGGACTGCTCAACACGGCCGTTGAGATTTGCGACCTGTTCATCGACGAGGGCAAAATCGTCAGCATTCGGGGTCGCGACCCGGCCGACCAGAGAGACTATGAAGCCAGCCCGGACAATACGCTCTTCCCCGATCTGCCAATGGTCGTACTGGTCGATGGCTTTTCTGCCAGCGCCAGCGAGATCACGGCCGCCTGTCTTCAGGATAATGGTCGAGCGATCGTCGTGGGAACACGTTCGTGGGGCAAGGGAACCGTGCAGAACGTCGTGCCCTTCGAGGGTGGGCGAAGTGCGCTCAAGCTCACGGTCGCCACGTACTGGCGACCCAGCGGAAATAACATTCATCGACACGTCGACGCTACCGACGAAGATGGCTGGGGCGTATCGCCCAACGAGGGCTATGCCGTCGATACGGACGAAGAAACGATGACCAAAATCCTGCTCCTGCGACGGCAACGGGACAAAGTCAAAATCAACGGCGAAACACAGGAACCGGCGAGTAGCGGCGACAAGGAGGACTCGAAGCTTCCCGACATCACCGGTTTCACGGACCCCCAGCTCGAACGGGCCATCCAGGCGATACGGGAATTGATCAACAAAACGCCCGCCACGCCTCAACCCCGTGCCGTCTGAACGTTAGCCAGAGTTACCGTGTCCTCCCTTACAGTCTGGGCTTCTTCAAGCTAGACTCTGCGACTTCTCTCAAACGGCTATTCGTATTTCCCATGGTCGACAACGTCCCTTACCGCTCTCTCGAATTCAACGGTCTGACGATCGAGGGCTACTCCCGCGCGGCCGTACAGAGCTACTGGCGGATTCCTGAACTGAAACTGGGATTCGATTTCGGAGCGCAGCCCTGGGACTTCATGGGGACAGGTACGTGGTTCGTTTCCCACACGCATCTGGATCACATCGCGGCAATCGCCGTCTACATCGCACGTCGACGCATGATGAAAATGGATCCGCCCACGATCTATTTGCCCGAAGAATGTGTCGACGGCGTGCAGCAGGTACTGCGCGCCTTCAGTCGGCTCGACCGGGGTCGACTCCCCTGCTCGCTCAAACCACTCAAGGCGGGCGACGAGATCGAACTCTCCCGCGAATTGCTCGTGACGGCCGTCGCCACCGATCATAGCGTGCCGTCGCTAGGCTACATCGTCTGGGAACGGCGGAAGAAGCTGAAGCCCGAATACCAGGATCTAACTGGCGAACAGATTCGCGACATCCGTCTCGGCGGAACAGAAGTCTCGGAAGAAACCCGCTTGCCACGACTTGGCTACCTCGGCGACAGCACTCCGCGGGGCCTGGACAACAATCCGGATTTTTACAACACGGAAGTGCTCATCACGGAACTGACGTTCGTCGCTCCCGACCATCGCCCCGAGATGATTCGAAAGCTGGGACACATTCATCTGGATCACCTGGTCGAACGCCAACAGCTGTTCAACAACAAATTGATTATCGCAGGGCACCTGAGTACGCGCTATCACCCCAAACAGGTCGAACGAATTGTCCGCAAGGCATTGCCCGACATGCTGGACGGTCGCTTACACTTGTGGCTATGAGCGTTCGATCTGCCTATGTGCATGTGCCCTTCTGCCGACACCGTTGCGGTTACTGCAACTTCACCGTGATCGCCAATCGCGACGACCTGGTCGAAAACTATCTGAGTGCCGTCAACACGGAAATGGGTTGGCTGCAGGGACCGCACCCGGTCGACACGCTGTTCTTCGGCGGCGGCACACCAACCCATCTCCCACCCGAAACGCTCGCCAGATTTCTGACCGATGTCCAACGCGCGTTTGGGCCGACGGAGAACGCTGAGATCTCCGTCGAGGCAAACCCGGAAGACATCACTCCGCAACTGGTCGACGTGCTCCGCGCAGCCAACGTTAACCGCGTCAGCCTTGGCGTCCAGTCCTTCAAAGACGAGAAGCTAAAAACGCTCGAGCGGGGCCACACCGCGGACGACATCGCCAGGTGCATCGAGATGCTGCGTCCCGCGATCCGCAGCCTTTCAATCGATCTGATTTTCGGAGCCCCCAACGAAACGCTCGAACAGTGGGAGGCTGACCTGAACACGGCCTTGAGTTTCCACCCCAATCACATTTCAACTTACGGGCTCACGTACGAGGCAGGAACACAGTTCTTTGTTCGTCGCGAGAAGTCCGAACTGCAACAACTGCCCGAAGACCTTGAACGCGAAATGTACGAGGTCGCGATCGACACGGTGACCGCGGCTGGTATCGAACACTATGAAGTTTCCAACTTTGCATCGCCCGGCCACCGTTGCCGGCACAACGAGAACTACTGGCGATGCGGCTCGTTCTTTGGCGTCGGTCCCGGTGCGTCCGCCTTCGTGAACGGTGCGAGAACGTCCAATCACCGGAGCACGACCACCTGGCTAAAGATGGTTGAGAAAGACCAGTCGCCGATCGATGAATCTGAACAGCTCGGCAAGCAGGAATTCGCCCATGAATTCCTCGTCTTCGGACTGCGCATGCTAGAGGGCGTGCGTCTAAATTCATTCCGTGCGGCGACCGGATGTGACGTCGATGAACTGGTCGGCGAACCGTTAGGCTGGCTGTGTTCCGAGGGCCTCCTTGATCGCGACGCGGACGTCATTCGACTCACACGTAAGGGGTTGATGGTTAGTGATTCGATTTGGCCTCACCTGCTATAGAGGTTGTCAACCATGAACGCAGAGAACTCGCCGCTCGAATGGCTGCCGGATGCGGGATGGAAGCGTACGTTTCGGCGTCAACTCAAACAGTGGTATGCAAAACACGCTCGCGATCTGCCCTGGCGGCGAACTCGCAATCCGTACCATGTCTGGATCAGCGAGATCATGCTGCAGCAGACGCAGGTCGCCACCGTCATTCCCTACTTCGAGCGTTTCACGGCGGCATTTCCCACCGTCGCCAGCCTTGCGAAAGCCGACGAAGACAAAGTGCTGGGTTTGTGGGAGGGCCTGGGTTACTACCGCCGTGCGAGACAGCTACACAAAGCCGCCAAGCAAATTGTTTCCGATCACGACGGCGTCTTTCCGGACAATGTGGACGACGTGGGAGAACTTCCCGGCATCGGCCGGTACACACGCGGCGCGATTCTTTCCATTGCCTTTGACCAGCGGCAACCCATTCTGGAAGCCAATACGATTCGGCTGAACAGTCGCCTCGTCGCCTGGGATGGCGAAACCACCTCTCGCGAGGGACAGAACATCCTGTGGGCGTTCGCGGAGGACATCCTGCCAAAGAAGGACGTGGGTATCTTCAATCAGGCGCTGATGGAACTGGGCAGTGCCGTGTGTACGCCCAAAGCACCGCGGTGCCTGATCTGTCCGGTCGCCTCGATCTGTCCGACGCGTGCGAACGGCCTTCAGGATGTGATTCCCAAACCCAAAAAGAAAATGCAGTACGAAGATCTGCATGAGACGGCAGTCGTCATCTTCAAACAGAAGCGTGTCCTGTTGCGACGCTGCCAGGAGGACGAACGCTGGGCCGGTCTGTGGGACTTTCCCCGTTTCGCGACGGCCGAAGGCGGCTCGCACATTCAGGATGAAGTCAAACGCCTCACGAACCTTGAAATCGCAGAAACGAAATCGCTGACGACCATCAAACACGGAGTAACGCGATTTCGAATTACGTTGTCGGTACAACAGGCTCGGCATGCGGGCGGACGGCTGCCCGGAAAAACCGAAATGGAATGGGTCTCGATCCGTAAACTGGATTCGTTTCCGCTCAGTGTGACCGGACGCAAGATTGCCGATCTACTGCGAGAGCAAAACCTACCGGCCACGTGATCGACCAAATCCGCGAGTCTGAAAGAACAGCGTCTGAATGGCGATGCCTTCTTCAGTAAAGGCAAACCGCCTTCCCAGCCGGGCCTGCCATTTCTTAATCTGCTTATACGACAACACATCCTCGAGGACGTCATCCGTGTCGACGGCCGACTCAATGTCCTCGCGAATGTCGCGAATGGATTCGATCTGTTCTTCCGACAGCTCAAGTTCCTTTGCAAACTCGGCACGATCGATCGCGTACAACGACTCAAATTGCAATTGCAACTCGGAGAACCGTTTGGACTGATCCTTGTCGAGAACAACCTTGAGGAGCTTTGTCATCACCTCGCGTTGTTTCTGCCGCTCCGCAGGGTCTCGCCGACGTCGACTTCGACGACCGCGAAGTTGTGCCTCCAGGTCCGACTGCAGCGACTCCAGCATTTCCAGTTGCGGACGATTTACGTCCAGCTCCTGTTGAACCTCCGTCAGGTCGATCAGCACCACGGCGGAATCCACCCGCGGACCACCTCGGGAACCCGGTGGCTGCGCAACACAGGGAAATGCCATGAGCATCAGAAACAGAACGCCAATGTATCGTCGCATCATTCGATCTCCGTTTTTTCTGACGAACCGGTCATCACCACGTCTGCTCGCTTCCGCAAACGTCGCAACACGGGTTTGATGTCTTCGTAGCCGACGCCGTAGCTGGCAACACGAGTCGCTCGTGCCATAGTGATGCCGACGACCTGTCCGTTGGCGTCGATGATCGGGCCGCCACAGTGTTCGGGCCGAACGGCCGCATCCATCTGGAAGACCGACTCAAATCCGTCTCTCCTGCGACTAAGTCGTCCGCTCATTTTGAATTGATCGAGATTGAAGAGGATATATTCCTCCGAGCGAAGCGCCACATTCAGATCGACCTCTTCACCATCACGCTGGACGATCACGCTAACGTTGTCGCCAGCACGAAAATCAGAAAGCGCCTCACGAATGTCTTCGACCGACGTGACCAGCTTCTCGTCGACCTTGACGACGACGTCACCCAGCTCCATGCCAGCCTCCGCGGCGCCACCCTTGGGAAGCAATCGCCCCACAACCGCTTCGTTGATCACGCGCGGGTCGACGGCGATCCCCAACATGGCCGGCGTTCGTTTGATGGCACGCGGCCCAACACCAACAATGCCAATGCTCAACTGTCGCGAAGGCCCGCTTCCCTCCGGCTGCACCACCGACGAAAGCCTGCCATTCATTTGCGGCACGGCCACCCATGTTCCCGGATCAAGAGGAGCACTGCTCCAGTCTGCCGAATCCAGTCCGTTGGCCGGAATGTGGATCAGGGCCAGATCCGTGTCGTCGTCAATGGCCACGATATTCCCGGGCACGCGGTTCCGATCTGGCAACAGACACTCGATCTTGCCTTTCTTGAGTCGGCTGGCTTTCGAAAGGATGAAACCATCGCCATCGACGATCGTTCCCAGGGCCACTCGTCGGCCATCGGAGTAGATTCGGACCGTGACATTCTCCGCGTGTTCAAACTTGCGTTCGAAAATGCGTCCGACGCGAGAGCCACGCGCGAAATTCGATTGCGACAACTCTTCACCAAGGTGGTCGCGAATATCCTGAATCTCAATCAGTGATTCCTGCGTCGCTTCTCGCCAGCCAAACTTTTTCGTCGTCACTTCGCGAATGCTGATTTCGTCGACGTCACCAAGATCGAACTGTTCGACCAGTCGATCAAAGACGCCGCGATAGTAACGCGTTCGCTGCTCCTCGCGAGTCAGCATGCCGTCCTTGTTCTGATCGAGTAACGCCAGCAGACGACTGGGAATGGGCTCGGGATAGAGCTCACTGGCAACCAGCTTGTCCCATGCCTCGCGATACGCCATTGCAGGAACGTGATAGTTTTCGGTCAGCGACATGGTGATTCGACTGTGGATGCCGATCACACGTCCCTGCATGTCAAACAGTGGACCACCCGAATCGCCGCTGACGATTGGACAGTCCGTACGCATCACGGTGGGTTGGATGTCGATGACCCGGCCAATACGAACCGGTGGTCCACGGTCGATGTCGAAACCACCAGGGTGCCCGAGAGCAATACACCAATCACCGACGTCCGGTGCGTCGGACTTTTCAATGAGTGGAACGTGCGGCCACTTGCCTTCGTCCGTAATTTTGACAAGCGCACCGTCGGCAGACGTGTGCATGCCCAACGACTTGCCTCGCGCTGTATCGCCGTTGTTAAACGTAATGACTACATCGCGACCGGGACGACTGACGACATGAGCGGCTGTCAGAATGTAACCATCTTCACTGATGATCACGCCACTTCCCATCGCGCCGCCCAACTGCAGAGCAACAGTGCTCTCACGAATTCGCTCGGCAACTTCAATCGCGGTCTGCTGAATGGTCAGCAGGTCGCGTGTCGTTTCCGGAACGGGCTTCTCCAGCACGACGGCCGGCGGAAGCTGAGCGAAAGAAGGTGCAACACAGAACCAGGCGAACCCAAACAGCAAAGCCGTTCTCAAGAGTCTCCTGCCCATGGCGTGGCCCCCGTGGGAACGATGCTGGCAACGCTTGTTCGAAACTGGCTCTGGCATAGCTCGCGAGATTGCGGTCATACTTGCGATTCCTGTCGTTCTATAGGCCTCTGTTACTAAACGCGAACCACGGCGCCTCGTCCACCAATACGCAGAACGTCTAACATGAGTTTATCACTGTTGGCAATTTGGCCACCTATTGGGCTGGCCGAATCCTTTTACGTCGCCCGCAGGACCGGGAATTCAGGCGAAAACCCAATCGAAATAGTCCGCATTTGCCGCAAGGTCGGTGGGTGGACATTCCCGGACTTAGTTCGCCGGCAAACTCAGCTTGTTTCAGCTTTCATTGGCCAAAAGCGGAAGCGAGAGGACTGCGCAGAGAAAATTCACTCACCGAAATAGTGCCGTCTTTCACATTTGATCCGGTCACCGTGAGTATCAACCACCCTCCGCGGTCTCGCCGATGAGTTCCGAAAACTGAACACGACAGCAGCCGGTGGATGCGAAGGTCACTCGCACCATTCGGCTTCAATCACCATAAGCTTCTTTTTCGAAATGGTTGTCGCGGTAAGCTCGACCGCCCTGCATCCAGACGATCAGCGAACTCAACAGATATGCTGGACCAAAGAACGGCCCCCATCGCTGATACTGGCGAACGTGAACCCATTCATGCTCGCGGCAAGCGGCAAGGAGTTCTTCGTTCCTGCCGAGAATCGTGTGTCCGAAAGTGATCGCGGAAACCCAACGACCGCAAACGTAGTGCAGAAACGGGTTCACCAATCCACCGTGGAATTCGAGCGCCATCCCCTGGCGTTGTGCTTTCCCGCCGGTGAGGCAACCCAACCCGCCGACAAGCAGACCAATGCAACTGTACGGTGAGGCCCAGATGATCGACAGGCCGAACAACAGTTGACGGAGCATGATGCGCCTTTGAGGTCTAGCTCACTTCGGATAACAGTGTGCGCACGGCAGCGGAAATGTCGTCCTTCGCCATCAGGCTTTCCCCAACAAGAATGGCATTCACATTGGCGTCGGACAACAGCTTGACGTCTGACGGGTGATGAATACCACTCTCACCGACGACCAGCGAGTCAGCGTCGATCTTCTGTCGTAGCCGAATCGTGTGCTGAAGATCCGTCTCGAAAGTGCGAAGGTCACGGTTGTTAATTCCGATCAAACTCGCTCCGGCCTCAACGACCCGCGCCAGGTTGTCCGGTTCGTAGAATTCGACCAACGGCGTCATTCCCAGATCAATTGCCTCGTTGTGGAGCTTGCGAAGATTGCAGTCATCCAGGCACTCGGCGATCAACAGAACGGCATCCGCGCCAGCGGCACGCGCTTCCACCAACTGATAGGAATCCAGAATGAAGTCCTTGCGAAGCAGCGGCGTATCGACTTCCTTGCGAATGTTCTTCAGATAGTCGAGATGCCCCTGAAAAAAAGATTCATCCGTCAGGACGCTGATGCACGTCGCGCCGCTGCTGGCGTATGACTTCGCAATCGCAACAGGATCAAAATCCTCGCGAATGACGCCCTTGGAGGGACTGGCCTTTTTGACTTCCGCGATCAGTTTGATGGGTCCGTCGGCCGCCAACGCATCAAAGAAAGACCGGACCGGTGGCGCGTCAGCCAGCAGTTCCCGCAGCGACTCGATTGACGTTCGCTCTTTCGCTGCCGCGATTTCCTCGCGTTTCTTCGAAACGATTTTATCGAGCACCGTAGTCATGAATACAACTTCGCCTAGTGTTTGAAGTGTCGCTGACCAGTAAACACCATCGGCAGGCCGTGCTCATTGCAGGCGTCGATGACTTCCTGGTCCCGGCGTGACCCGCCCGGTTGAATGAACGCCGTCACCCCGGCCGCGGCGGCTTCGTGAATCGAATCGGGGAACGGGAAGAAAGCGTCGGAGCCCAACACGGAGCCCTTCGATCGATCGGCCGCTTTGCGAATCGAAATTTTCACCGAATCCACTCGGCTCATCTGGCCAGCGCCGGCACCAACGAGCGATTGATCACGGCATAGGACGATCGCGTTGCTTTTCACATGTCGCACAACCGCCCACGCAAATCTCAGTTCGGCCATCTGCTGATCATCCGGCTGAGCCTCCGTGGGAACCTGCCATTGATCGTAGTGATCCGGACCAATGTCGGCGCCTTGTAATAGCATCCCGCCGTCGATGTGCCGATACTGGACACACTGCTGCGGCAAGTCCAGAGAGCCAACTTCCAGCAGTCGCACGTTGGATTTCCATTTGGGTTTCGTCGTCAGGATTTCGACAGCGGCAGGAGTAAACTCGGGCGCGACGATCGCTTCCACGAACAGTCCCGGCGTCGCGAGGAATTCGGCAGCCTCTTCATCGACGACGTTGTTAAACCCAAGAATCGATCCGAAGGCGCTGACGGGGTCGCCCTCCATCGCCTTCCGCGTAGCCTCACCCACAGAAGCACCCGAAGCGGCACCGCACGGATTGCTGTGCTTGATCACGGACACGCCAATGCCCGGCAGACTTCGTGCGATCGCCAGCGCGGCGTCCGCATCGAGCAGATTGTTATAGGACAACTCCTTGCCATTCAGTTGTTTGGCAGAAATCAGGTTCGAACCAGCCGGGGCGTCGGCCAGTTCGTAGAGTGCTGCCAACTGATGCGGATTCTCGCCATATCGCAACGTTGACTTCCGCTTCAGCGGCAACGAAATTGACGGTGCGAAAGCGCTCTGGTCGGCATCTCCCTGCTTTGCGAACCAGGCGGCGATGGCAGTGTCATATTCCGCCGTATGTGCGAACGCCTCCGCCGCGAGCCGACCCCGGAGGTCATCCGAAACTGCACCGTGTTGTTGAACTTCTTCAAGAATGGCCTGGTACTGGGACGCACTGGTGGCAACGGAAACGAACGCGTGATTCTTCGCAGCCGCCCGAACGAGACTGGGTCCACCAATGTCGATCTTTTCGATCGCTGCACCAAAGGTGACGTCCGGCTTCGCGACGGTTTCCTGAAACGGATACAGGTTCACGACGACCAGGCCAAACGCCGCAATTCCGTGTTCGGCAATGGCGGACATGTCGTCTGGTCGATCATGGCGACACAGAATTCCGCCAAAGATCTTCGGGTGAAGCGTCTTCAGTCGGCCATCCATCATTTCGGGAAAGTTCGTGTAGTCCGACACATCGCGAACGGGGACTCCCGTTTCAGCCAGGTGTTTGGCCGTTCCCCCGGTGCTGAAAATCTCAATCCCCAGCGCGTGGAGACCTGCCGCAAACTCAGCAAGTCCGGATTTGTCACTGACGCTGATCAGTGCACGCTCGATACGCGATGACATACGCGACTTCCCCCAAAAGATACGAACTCATGCAAGGACGTCAGGTGTAAGGGTTGGTCAGTTAACGGTCAACCCGTGCCGCGACCGGATGGAAATGCCGGGTCACGATTTGTCACCGGATCCGATCAAATGAAGGGGCGACGTCACGTTCAGTAGCCGGAAACCGACCGGTCCGCGAACGTCGCTTACCTGTTTTGCATTGACGCCTGGGCGACTAGAAGTCGGCGAACGGGTCTTCATCGGCGGCGTCGCCACCACCGTCGGTGCCCGATTCGTCTTCGAAGCCAAAATCGCCAAAGGGATCTTCACTGTCATCAAATCCGGCGTCCCCGGCGTCGTCAGCTGCTCCCGTATCGTCACCGCTATCCATGCCTTCGAATGGATCACCCTCATCGGCGGCGGGCACTTCGGCACTTGGCGAATCCGGCACGTCCACAGGCACGACGTTTTCGTCAGTGTCGGTTTCTTCTTCGGCGATTTCGATAACAGGTGGTTTGCGAGCCGTAGGCCAGCGAGCTCCCGGTTCGCGGAAGCACTGCAAGACTCCGGTCTGGCTGACCAGATAGACGCGATCCGAATTCAGGTTCACGACGGGGTAACCGATGGGCCCGAGCGGAGTCGAACCCAGGCGACCTCCAGATTCTCTGTCGAACACGGTCAGCGTCCTACCGGAAGTGACACAGTAAACTCGCGAGTCACTGATCGAAACAAATCGTTTGACGCCCGTCGCCACCCATTTTGCTTTGCCGGTTTCGGCATCCAGTGCGGACATGTTTCCGTCGATCGTGGTCACAAACACTTCGTCATCCAACGCCAGAGGCGCCTCCTGCAATGGACCACCTGCGGAATAACGCCACTTTAGGTCGCCATCCGCTTCGTTGATCGCATAGGCGAATCCGTCCGTCGATGTGCCGAACAACGTCTTGTCCATATAGACAGGAGACGTCGTGATCTGATCCATAGACTGGAAGTGATAACGTATGCCGGGAGACTCCGGTCCCGCTACATAGATTCGCCCATCGCTGGTCGACCAGCTAACCGTTTGCGGGCTAATCGTCACCGAGGTATCAATTCGTCCGGGCGAGCCCAGCGAGTAGATGCGATTCGCGATGTCATCGGTCGTCACAACGTCAATCAAGCCACGGGACGTGGGGACAAAGATCCGGTTGTCCGCGATGGTGGGCGTTCCCGAGGGTACACCCCGTGTTCGCGTCGAGTCCAGAACGCGACCTGTTTCGGCGCTCAGCAGATAGATATTGGCACTGCTTAGCGTGACGACGAACTCATCCGTCGCCGCGATTCCATAGCTGGGGTAGCCGGGCTTGCCGATTACGGTCGACCATTTCATTTTTCCGGTCTCCGCGTCAAACGCGGCAACCGTGCCAAAGTCGGTACGAACGTAGAGCGTAATATCGGGAACTTCCGTTTCCTCAGTTTGCGGCTCCAGGCCACGCGACTTCAATTCAGCCGACTTCATCTCGACACGACGCATCGTCTGGTCGTAGCCCCCACGGCTGACCGCCAGGCTCGCGGCATCACGATCCGAGAAGAACGTCCGTCGCCCCAACTTGTCGACGACCGTCGAACCACGATAGCTCATGGTTGGGCTGACGCTGACAGCGACGTCAGTAACCTGACCGGTGCGTCCGAGTGAAACCCCCTGGCTCCAAACAGGCTCAAGCCCAACGCGACGAGCTCCGTCATAGTCCAGCGAGCCACCGCCCTGTGCGAGCACGCAAGCGGGCGAAAGGAGGATGGCGATCAAAAACAGAGGGAAACGATTTCTTGTCATCAAAAGAATCCGTGCATTATGAGGCGACAGGGCTGCCAAACGGCAACAATGGCGACAACCACGTACCAATCGGGACGCTGACCATCGGCGCTGAACTCGGACTTCCATGATACTCGACGGAGTCAGTTATCGCAGTTGTTCCAGTAAATTGAGGACAAAACCAGCTCAATTGGTTAGCAAAAATTGACACGGCACATTACTTTCCGCCCCATAGACCGTCAATCAAGTGAGACCTACGATTGATTGTCTTGGCCACGGAGAGTCTCTCGGCACGACAGGAAGCAAAATGGCAGGAAAATCGGAGGACGGCCCGGCAGCGTCGGAGGACAATCGGCTTGAGAGAATCCTCGGTTACCTGAATTTCTCCTCAGGTGCGACCGACCCGCAATTCCTGTCTGGAATCAACGAACTCTTCGATCGCGTGACGGCGGATTCCGACACACCAACCTGGTCAGCCGCGGTCGACACGCTCAACGACGAACTCCAGCAACTCCAACAGAGCTCCGCGACGTTCTCCGATATCGGGCAAGCCGAACGCTGCCTTGATTTGCTTTCGCAGTTCTGCCCCGCCTATACGGCGTATCATTCCGATCTGCTGGAACACCAAACGGAAGAGTACATCTTCAATAGTCTCTTCGTCGGCAGGGTGGTCGAGCTGATTCTGTCACAGGGGCTGACGACGGAGCCCGCCGAGAATGACGAAGCTACGATTCAGCGGGCGATTCGCAAACTGAGCGACTACATAGGATATCGCCCGGTCGCGACGCTCGAGTCGCAAAAGATCGAACCCTACAGCCACGAATACGTCCGCCCCATTCCGATTTACATCAAGGGCGTCGGTGCGGCCAAAGGCAAGTACGCAGCGATCATCGAAAGGTGCCTGGAACACCTTGGCAGGACCGATCCGGAGTTGTTGCGAGCCGCCTATTTCGACCCCGATCGACTGAATGAAATTTCGCTGGACCCACGAGCGTACGACTTCGACCACCCGGCCAACAAGCGTCCCAACTATCACTTCGGGCAATGGGACCCGCATCACATCGACGGTGACGGATTCTACACTCGCTTCGTCGTGCAGCAGTTGACCATCGACAGTTTGCTCGAGCGCACCGAATCCGCGCAGGGCCTCACCAAAGAAGAACTCATCACCGAGGCAGCGGCAGTTCTCGCCGGAACGATCCTGATGTCATCAGGAATTGGTGGTTACGGCCCCGGCACACATCACTCGACCGTTTCGCTTGCAAAACTCCTCGCACAGATCGCAGGCTATCGCGACGAATTCTACCTGCGTCTACTGCGGCAGCTGGATGGCCCGCAATCCGCCCGACTCACCGAGGAAGCCAATCGATTGCAGCAACCGTTTGGCGGCGCGCGGCAGGATTTAAATCGCAGGCTCACCGAGTTGCGGGCCCGACAGCTACAACGAGTTCATCTGGCGAGAATCTTCGCTCGCATGAACTATCACGAAGCGGCAACCGAGCAGGTGCAGACGATTCACGTTCCGTCCGCGCGTATTGGCTGTGACATCGACTGCCATCTGACGAAGGCCCGCACCGACCTGAAAGCAGGACGTCTCGCCGATGCGTTGCAGGCCATCAACGCCAGCCGCGAAGCTTTGCTGCGGGGCATCGAATGCGGTGCCATCGTCGACCCATGGAATATCCTCGGATTCGACGCGAACTTCTGTCTCTTCGGAGGCATCGAAAACAGCATCCGCGACTACCGCGTTGACGACCTTGTGGACGTCGTCGAAGAAACCAACGAGCTGTACGCTCAGCTCTGGAGCAAAGCCGCTGCCAACGAACAGGATGCAATCGCGCAACAAACCAGTGGAGACTTTCATTCGTTCGTCGAATGGTGGCACCAGTTCGCCGCTCATGAAATCGACTCGGTGGACGCCGAAGATCCCATGGAGGTTTTTGACGCTGCCAAAAACGTCGCGACTGCCCTGCAGGCGTGGAAGCTGCAGGGTGAAGCTTCCGGTGACATCGGATTCTGGGCACCGCACGTCCAGAAGTTTGATTCGTGCCGGGCTTACTGGCTGGTCATCAACACCTTGTTGTCGCGAGATGACAAGGTTGCCGCACTGGGACTGCTCATGCATTGGCTCAGTCAGTCTGATCGCATTCCACTGGAACATGGAGACACGTCCTTTTTTCGGATGTCACTGAATTGGCTGGCCGCTGCGTTGCGGGAAACCGGGACGATACCTGCCGACGGTGAGAAGACCGGCTGGAAACGTGTCCGTCGCTTTTTCGACTACCTTGAAGCGAACGCGGGTGAGTTCTGGGAGGTTCCCGTTTTCACGTCCGATCCGATCCCATCGGCTGATAAACCGGAACGGGAAACGGACCTGGATGGAGACGATGAAGAGGACGAGCGTTTTGGCGCGGCTTATGAAAACGTCGTGTATCGTGACAGTACCGACGATGGCATGGAAAGCAGCATCTTCGACTTCGATTCGCACGACGAAGACTACCTGCAACAGGTCTCCCGTCCCATCGTCAGCCACCTTTCGTTCATCGACCAACTGTCGCTAACGTGGAAACTGATGGCGGTCGCCTGGTCCTCCGCGCGTGCGACACAGGCCAGCGACGCCGTTGATCCGGAGACTTACCAGCAGATGCAGGAGCTGCTGCAATCGGCTCGCAGCCATCTTCAGCGTACCTCGCAAGGGCTGGCAGAGCTGATCGAATCCGTCCGCCGCTACCGCATCGCCGCGCCGACAGCGTCCCCGGACGCCGTGGTCAATTACGACCGCATGAGATTGCTCAAGGACTCCTTGCTCGAACAGATCATGAGTGCGCAGGTTTCGGTCACCGAGGGCCTGCAGTTTCTGATTGCCGCCGCCGACGTGAAAGGAGACACCCCGACGGAACCCGGCGCGTCGGACCAGGACGTCCGTCACCTCGCACGGATGTTGGGAGCCTGCCTTCGCAACGATACCAAACGCGCAAAACAGCTCTGGCCTGAAATCAAGAGCGTACTTGAAGACAATGCCATCCTCTATGTTCCGCTCAATCGAGGTGGCGACCCTGATGCCATCGTGGAAGTACGTTCACGACAGCAACTTGTCCAAAACCTGCTTTACTGGCTGCCGCGTCTGGGTTTGCTACAAGAAACGTTCGAGCTGATTGAAGTCATTCGCCGCATGGAACTCAAACCCGTCGGCCACGGTGCCATTACGGAATTTGATGATCTGTTCGAAGTCGCCTGTCGCTCGATTGTAACCGCGTTGATTGACGCCAAGGCAACGGATGAGGAGGGCGACGACGTCGAAGACTGGCTGTTGAGTTTCCTTGAGGAAATGATGGAGCCACTACTGAGGAGCTGGCTGGGACACAGCCGAACGCTGCGTCTGAGCGTACTCGAACGCGTCATTGGTGAATCCGAATGGGACGACCTGGTGACCTTCATTCGAAGCTACGGACGCGACCTGTTCACGCAACGTTTTTTGAATCCCGGCAACGTACGAGGGATTCTGCATCAGGGTGTCGAGAGCTGGTTGAGTGCTGTCGAAGAAAGCCAGGAAGACGAATACCAGTCGATCCTTGACGCGCTACAGCATGACCTCGATCGAGAGTATTTTGTTGACCGGCTGAACCTGATCCTTGAAGCCGTCCTCGAGAACTACTCGGAATACCGTGACTACAACAGCACCACCACCCAGTCGGATCGCGGTGACCAACTCTACACTCTGTTGGATTTCCTCCGACTGCGGATCAGCTACGATCGCGTCGTCTGGAACCTTCGACCCGTCGTGCTCGCACACCAGGTGATCGCCAGCCGCGGCAAAGATGACACGGCGGATGAATGGCGTCGCAGTCTGCGAAAACGCATCCAGGGCGAAGCAAAACGGCACGTATTGCGGCTGCAACAGATCCAGCAGAAATATGCCATGCAGTTGCCGTCGATTTCGAAACGTATCAGCGAACAGTTCATGCGCCCGCTAATGATCGATCACCTCTGTGCGTTGATTGAACCCGCCATGTTCGACGAGTCCGAAGAGATCCGCCTTTCCGCGTTCGACGGCATCAAGGAACAGGCAGAAGTGTTCATGAACGAACCCAGCGGAGCCGGCCTGGAGGTTCCTGCATGGATCGTCGCCATGGAGGAAACCGTCATCTCCATGCGGGACAAAAACGAAACGTCGCTGGGACAGCTTCTGGAATCGCAGATGCTCCCTCCCGTGAACATGTCGCTCAGCGACATCCGTGACATCGTCGACTCGTGGCAATCACCGGATGCCAGTGAAAGTTCCGATGAGGAGTCCGAGTGACTCCCGCTTGTATGCGAGCCCACGTGATCCCGCCACGAGTGACGCAAATCACACTGGCGAGCCTGCAGTACAAGTGTTTTGGGATCGGAATTCCGCGGTTTGAACCTTGCTCTACGGAAGCGGAATGTCCTTGATCTCGTACTCCACAGGAATCTCCGCGATGCCTGCAGGGGTTGTGTAGATCAGCTTCCATCCCTCAAGGTCGTCATCGATCGGGAAGATGTAAGAATACCCAACTTCTGATTCGCGTTCCCGATACTTTTCGTAGCCGGGTTCGTCGGCCACTTTGCCATCGGGATCCACGAGTTGCACAATGTTGTTCTCAACCCAATCCAGATGCGACTGCAACGATTCGCCGGCCTGATCGAGTCTCAACAGCACGTTGATCTGCTGCACTCCGTCGTTGCGATAGACCTGGTCAAGCACGACCGTGATGCCACCCTTGCGCTGTTGCACATTCCGAGCGGCAAGGTCCGTAAACTCAAACTTCACGTCACCGCCCGGAACGAGCGCCGTGAAACGTCCCTTGAGTGACTTGATCGTTTTGGCGTCACGTGTTGGAAGACTGAGTGGCAGGCGTACATCAACGGAAGCAACGCCCGGTTGTACCGGCAACTGACTGGTCCCCGTCGAGGTCACCGTGAGCGTTTCGCCGTTATCGGTCGTCATCTCGATGTCGCCGAGATCCTGGCGAATCAGAATCGGTAGCACGCGCGGCTCCCACATCATTTCGATGTTGACGCGAAATATGTCACCGCTGGCATCACGGAGATTTCTTTCCAGTGTTGCGGTGGTCGGCTCAACACGGAAAAGTCCGCCGTACGCACCACGCCCCGCGCGATTCGCAGCGCCATCGCCTGCAGCGACGACGGCCAGTTTTCTTGGCTCGCCAACGAACGAATAGGTCGTCAGGCCTGCCTCGTCGAGCACCGCGTCCAGCCCTTCCCAGAACGACACGTCATTGAGATCAACGGTAACGTCCGTGTCGCTACTGGACTGATTCAGCCTTCCTCGATAATCGACCACCTCATTTCCGGTTTGTTCCAGAATCTGATCGAAGGCCTCCTGCAACGACATCGTTCCCTTCAGGGTAAAGCGGCTCGCGACCGCCGACTCAGACAGCCGCAGCTTTTCCAGATGGTCACGAATACGCAGCAAACGCTGCTTCATCTCGCCGCCGGTTCGTGCATTGATTTCGGGGAGCAACGAAAGGACGCCCGCGCCCATTTCCCGCAACTTTGCTTCTGCTTCGTCCCGATTGTCGCGACCTCGAGCCTCCAGCTGACGCACCAGCTCGCGAACCTGTCCTTCGTCGATGTCCGCCGCGTGCGAGAGCACCGGCAGGCTGAAGAGAGCAACAAGAATTACGGTGAAGAACGAGCGCCCCATACCAATCTCCGATTTTGTCGATTTTGGCGAATGATTATGAGTCGATTCTACGAATTCGCCCTTCCCGAGACCAGTTAAATTGGCACGGTCGCCCGCAGACACGTCAATTCGGCCCCGGGGGAACGTAGAGTTTCGCAGCTGATCGCCATTCGCCCGGTAGATCACGTGTTTCGACCAAGTGTCCCCTGCGAGCTTTCTGATGCAGTTGCCGACGATCCGACGCGACCTTTTGATGAGCCTGTTGGCTCTTGCTTTCCTGTCGCTATGCTGCAACTCCGGGGCAGCGGGCGAAGCGTTACGTTTCGAACTCAACGGCGACACAGAAACTATCTTGCCGCTGGGATATACCAGTCGGTCGATCCTCGGCGTCAAACGCAACGGTTATCTGCTGGAGACTCAGCCCGGCCGCATCAAGAACCCAACCGTTCTGCCGCGATTCAAACCCATGAGCCAGGGCGAAATGCGCGGTGCGCTGTTGCGCGAGTTTGGCAAGTCGTTCGAGGTAACCGGAACTGGATCATTCCTGATCGTGCATCCCCGCGGTGCGAGAGACCTTTGGGCCAATCGCTTTGAAGACCTCTATCGGTCGATGGTGCACTTTTTCAAGACCCGCGGATTTCCAATGAAACGTCCGCAGTTCCCTTTGGTCGGTGTCGTCTTCTATTCGCGGTCGCAATACATCGACTACTGTCGTCGTGTGTTGAAGGAAAACGCGGCCAGCACCTACGGGCTCTACACGCCCATGTCCAATCGCATCTATCTCTTCGATGCCACCATGGGGTCGGGCAGCAAGAGTGCGCAATGGGAAGAGAACATCGCCACGGTGATGCATGAAGCAGCTCACCAAACGGCTTTCAACACCGGCATCCACCAACGCGGAGCACTGACACCCGCGTGGATGGCCGAGGGACTTGGTTGCCTGTTCGAGGCACGCGGGATCTACAATTCATTTTCGTACAAGAACCAGAAAGATCGAATCAACCGCGGCCGGCTTGCCGATTACCGAAGGCTGGTCGGAAAAAACGCCGCGAGCCTGATCAGCTCGTACATTGCATCAGACAAGTCGTTTCGCTCCGATCCGGCGCGAGGCTACGCGACCGCATGGGCGCTGACGTTCTATCTCTCCGAGCGGCAGCCGCGCGATTACATCCGCTACCTGAAGACCGTCGCCAAACGGGAGCCCTTCCAGCCATACTCGCAAAAACAGCGAATCCTGGAATTCACTCGCGTGTTTGGCAGGGACTTCAGAATGTTAGCCAATCGCATGAACCAGTTTGTGGAAAAGCTGCCGGTTCAATAGCGTACGTCTCACGACCCGCTGGCCCATCGGCTTGGACATCCTCGGAACGGCAAGCGCAATTGAGCTGATAAGGGCATTTCGAATCGCGGTTTGACCAATCAGACGAACGCCGAACTGACCTGACTCAAATCTCGCTGCAAAACTGCTACGTCGTCCGGACGATCGCTGGGCTTCGCTGCCATACAGCGATGAATGATCTCCGCAAGCTTGGGATCAATCTGCGGACACACTTCCGCAAGCGGGACGGGTTCCTTCGAATCATGTAGCAGTGCCACCTTCCCGGTCATATCTGCACTTGGCCACGGAAGTTCGAAGCTGCACAGCTGATAGAAAGTGACGCCCATGGAGAAGATGTCGACGCGATGATCGGTACTGCGTCGGCGGGCAATTTCCGGAGCCATGTACTGTGGAGTGCCCGTACGATTGCCCGGCTGCATGAACACGGGCGTCGCCGGTAACGTGAGCCCAAAATCGATCAGCTTCAGAGAAGTTGCATCATTCGTGGCAATGAAGTTTCGGGGACAGACATCGCGGTGAATGAACCCCGCCTCGTGTACAGCACCTACGGCTTCGACCATCTGCCGAATGAGTTGTAACCGATTACCATCGAGCGCCTCGTCGCGAGCGATGATCATTGAGTTGAGGCCCTTCCCTTCAAGGAACTCCATCAACACATACGGATACCCGGCTGTGGTGTAACCATATCCAAACGTCTCCACGATGTTGGGATGCTTCAACTGAACGGCAATCTCACCTTCGGACGGCTTGTTGAGTCCCTTGAATCGGGATTCGAAATACTCCGTCTTCTCGTCATCGAGAATCTTGAGCCCCACGATTTCGCTCGTTTTGCGATCCCGAACCATGCGGAACTGTGACATCGTGCCAGAAATACTCTTTCGCAGCATTTCGTAGCGCGTGTCGACGTCCAGCTTTCCGCCGCCGGAGTCCATCATGGATTTAAATTTGCCAAGTAGTCCCATAGTCGTGCCGTGTACAGTGAGTGCCCCGTGTCTGTTCGGAGGTCTTTGCGCAGGCTGGACCACCTAGTTCTAGGTTAGAGACGACTGTGGAAACGGGCAAGTTTCAATATCGCGAAGCGTCGAGTGGGGCCTCCAAATGGAGGCTAAAGTAGGCCCCAATGGCGATTTGGAGGCTAAATACCGACATAAGCCTGAAATTCGGCCTACCGGGGGCTTGGCGTGGTCGGCATAGGGTCGGCCAGTTTGGGTGGAATTCAACCTTGTTAGTGGCCAGGCAAGGTTCAAGATACCGGCCATCGTGTCCAGGAGACGTCAGGCGACTTCCGCCAGGACGTAGGGGCCCTTGGGAATCACCGCGATGCTGGCATCCGGCCCATACTGCTGCAGGCAGTCATCCACGGCCGCCTCGACACTGGGCGCGCTTTCGACGAACAGTCCATTGATCGTCTCCGGTGGTAAACCATCGCTGACAAACTTCACGTTCGCTTTGCGGCGGACTTTCGCCAGCTCTTCCAGTTGCCACTGGTCCATGACGAAATATTGCTTGCCCAAAATCCGTTCAATGAAAACGTCGAGACTTGGATGTTCCCTGAAGAGACCTTCGAACTCTGGACTTCCAATGCCCTCAGTAAGACTGGCAGCAATCACAATCGTGCCACCATCCTTGAGAATTCCAAGTGCCCCCGTCATGCCTTTGACGGATTGATAAAAGGTGGTATCCAGCGGATACCCCGCCGCACTGGTGACCACGATATCAACCGGCTCATCGACCGTATCCCGTACGACTCCGCGAACGAAGTCGACTCCTTCGTGGAATGCCTCCTCCATATCGCCGGCGACAAACTTCAACGGGCGACGCTGTGAATCGATCACCACGTTGGCGATGAAGTCGCATCCGGTATGGCGACCAATCCAGGTATTTTCAACGTGGACGGGATTCCCTTCCAGAATGCCACAGTCAGCTTTCGGGTGTTCCAGGAAGTCCGGACCGTGCCAGACCTTCACCGTCTCCAGCGCCGCAACTCCGGGGCAGATCAACTTGCGACCACCGGAAAAGCCTGCCATCAGGTGTGGTTCGATCAACCCGGTCGCAATTTTCAGATCGGCCTCAACGTAGCGCCTATCAATCCAGATCGGTACGCCACGAGGACTTTCGCCCAGGTACGTGTGATCATCCAGCACTTTTCCAAAGTGGTTCTCGCAGCGGTAGTTGTCGGCGATGTGCTGTCCGACCAGCTCGACCAACTCCGCACCCTCATTGGGTCGGTGCAGACCGGTAGCGACCAGAATGGTGATCCTGTCGCGCGGAATGCCAGACGACTCCAGAATCTCCAACATGGGTTGGAGCATCATTTCGTTTGGCACAGGACGAGTGATATCGCAAATGAGGATACAGGCGTCCCGGCGACCTCTGGCAAGATCTGCCAGAGCCGGAGTTCCGGTCGGTTCTTGAAGAACTTCCCGGAATGAAGAAGCCGGATCCGACAACGGAATCGCGTCCTTGTAGGACAGCGATCGTACGACACGATCGTCAGGCAGATTGACGTCCAACCCGATCTTGCCGTACTCCAGCTTCACTCGCATGGCAGGATCTATTTTTCGTCTTCGGCCTTCTTGACCTTCTTCTTCTTCTTCAGCGAGACCTTGTCCACCCGAACTTTGGGCAGTCCAAAGATGCTATCGCCGTCTTGCCAGCGATCCGCTTCCTGAAGTTTGGTGAGTCGCTCTACTCGAGTCAGTACGTTACGGTTCTTGATCAGACCACGCTGGATCTTCAAGCTCTTGTCGATAGTCATGGGACTTTCCCTGCTGCCTATTTTAATCTGGGGGCAATCCCCGAGTATAAGACTCGCCGCGGAGTCCTTCAATGCGGCAAATCACCGGGGAATTCCACCTCATCGGCTATTTTTTGGCCTGAAATCGATAAAGTTTGCCAAATGCGTCGCCACAATAGACTTCGCCCTGTTCGTCCATGCCGAACGCCATGATCGGATAATCCCGATTTTCAGCTCGATGGACCACTCGATTCTCCTCGACTTTCCGAGTTTCCTCGTTGTACTTCAAGGCCCAGAACTTCCCGGACACGTAGTCTGCATACAGATAGTAGCCGTCCAGTGCCGGCACTTTCGAACCGCGATAGACGTGCCCACCGGTAATGGATCGTCCAACTTCGTGGTCATATTCCCAAATCGGATCGATTAGATCTTCGCGGGCATCGGCACCGACGACGCCAAACTTGTGCATCCCCTCGCGGAGATTCCAACCGTAGTTGCCGCCCTTCTCAATGATGTTGATCTCTTCCCACAAATTCTGGCCGACGTCAGCTACCCAGAACGCACCTGTCTCCATATCGAAGGAAAGTCGCCAGACGTTTCGCAATCCATAGGCGTAAATTTCTGGCTTTGCCAACTGCTGGCGTTTCCCGGCCTGGTCGGCGAATGGATTGTCCTCTGGAATGCCGTACTTTTTGCCATGCTGCTGCTTGTTCACATCGATGCGAAGAATCGACCCCAACCACGTCTGAACGTTCTGTCCATTCATCAACGTGTCGTTTCCGGCGCCACCGTCACCCAGCCCGATGTACAGATATCCGTCTGGCCCAAATTCGATGCTGCCACCGTTATGATTCCAGAACGGTTGCTTGATTCGCATCAACTCAACCTCTGACTCAGGGTCAGCCTTGTTTGGATCATCTTTGGATACCGAAAAACGGCTGACGACCGACATCTGTTCCGCGTCGGCGGTCGTGTAGTAAAGATAAAAGTAGCCGTTCTTCTTGTAGTCAGGATGAAATGCGAGTCCCAGTAAACCTTCTTCGTTCTTGTTGTCACGGTACACGACATTGGATTCGATATCGATGAACGTCGTTGCCTTCCTGGCGTCCTGACGATTCGGTGCGACGTAGACAGCTCCCTGCTGTGACACAAAGAAAATTCGGTTTGAGCCGTCCTTCGCGTTCGTGATTACAACGGGTCGAAAGTGAGGAGTTTCCTCGGGTCGGGGAAACTCAAGATCCGGAAAAGCCGGCACGACTTCGATGTCCATGGGGCTCTCGTCCACGGCCAGTGCACAAAACTGGAAACCAACCACAAACAAGGCAATCAGAATTGCGCGATACATACTTCAAGGTCTTTCTGTGAAGGAGCCGGATATCCGCCATAATGCAGCGGGGGCAAAGGACCGTCCAACCACAATCTGGCACTTAAGAATGCGTCGAACATAAGACGGACGCAATGGCAGTGTCAAGCTTTCGAAGGTCACTTTTGTGGACCTCGTCGCCAATCAGAATTAATCGCACTACGAATTTCCGATGACCGCAGATCTATCCAGTTATCACCGCCCAATCGGCGATCTGTTTGACGCTGTTGACGGCGAATCATCTCCCGCCGAGTACCAGCTGGATACAAAACAGATCGAGTCATTTCAGCGTGACGGTTTCCTCGGCGGCATCCGCGTATTGACGGAGTCGCAGCTGGAGTCGCTGCGAAATGCCCTCAGCGAACTCATCAAGCCCGAACAGGAAAACAACGAGCTCTGGTACGAGTGGCATTCCAACGAATCCAATGTGCCCGATCGCGTTCTATTTCATGCCCTGGGTGCGTGGCGGGTCAGTATTCCGTTTCACGACCTACTATGGAATGGTGCGTTCACGACACCCGCGGAGCAATTGATTGGCGGCAGAGTACGATTCTGGCATGACCAACTTTTTTGCAAACCGGCCCAACATGGCGGCGTTGTCGCGTGGCACCAGGACTATTCCTACTGGACGCGCACCGAACCGATTGACCATCTGACTTGCTGGATCGGCCTGGACGACAGCACCGTAGAAAACGGCTGCGTACACTACATTCCGGGCAGCCATCGTTGGCCGCTGCTACCCATCACCGGGCTCGCCGGCGACATGACCGCAATCCGCAAAGTCCTCTCTGACAAACAATGGGAGCAATTTCAGAATCCCGTCGCCGTGGAACTCAAGGCGGGAGAATGCGTCTTCCATCACCCGCTGATGGTCCACGGATCGTTCGAGAATCTCTCCGACCAACCCCGACGAGCAACGGTAATCAATGTCGTCCGCGACGGAGTGAGTTCAACAACAGACGAACCACTACTCGCCAGTGTGCCCGTCATTCCGAAAGGACAACCGCTGGACGGCCCCTTCTTCCCGTTGCTCTCAGGCAAACTGGATTGAACCGTCCGGCAGTGACCAACTAGTCCAACATGCCATTTTCCACAAGAAACGTTTCCAGCATCGACGCGACCTGTTGATGGCCAAACGCATTCCAGTGGCCATCGTCATTGCCGGAGGTCAGCTTGACCATGTCGAATCCCTTCATGGCAAACTGCTCATCGAGATCAAGGAATTTCAGATTCGCACCCAGTGCCTGGACGCCATCGGTGAATCTTCGGTTGAGGTCGACCGCATACGGCAATCGCGGCGCGAGGAATACGCCGAACTTCATCAATACGAGTTCACAATCGTTCGCCACACACTCTTCGGCAATCGCGGACACAATCCGCACCGAGTGCTCAACCGGATCCAGCTTGGAAAGCTTGTCCAGCACGTAAGGGTTCACGGGCTGCCCGGGCCGCGGCACGGGAACATTTCGCAGTGTCAGATCACTTCCAACAAGCACCGGTTTGTTCAATCCGTATTGCGTGGCGGCCACGTTGTTGTCGATATCGTTGCCGATGAAGAAAGCAACGACGACCACGTCCGGTTGGTATTTCAGCCCTTCGTTCTTCAGATAAAGGTACTGCTGGTCCGTGCCCCATCCGGACACGCCCGAATTAATAACCTGCCATGTCCCAGTGCCAGATGTGAGTTGTCGTTCCAGCAGCTCACTGAACAATTCCTGATCCGCGACGCCGTAACCCCAGGCATACGAATCACCAAGCACCAGAATGCGCTTGGTGCCGGCAGGTTTATCGAACGAGTAATCACGCCCCGCACGCAACCCCTTCGCATTGATCGACAACGGCTTCTGGAACGTCGTTGCGTTCCAGTCCGGAATGTTGCGCCAACCAAGTTCCGTATCATAGAGATAACGATGACCGGTGATTTCATGGCCCGGTTCTTCAAGGTAGAGCGGAGGCCGGCGAAACTCGATGCCCGCTTCGGTTGTTACCAACCAACCGCGCTGGAACAGCAGCCAGATCACGAAGATGCCGCCCAGCAGTACCGGCGTGGCGACAGATATAAGCCGAAACATCCAGACGCGAGATGTTTTCTCGGGAGCCGTCATTCAGAAATGCTGTCCAACAGTTGATTGCGAATGCGGGAAACAGGGTCGCGACGCTCTTCCGGTGTCATGTAGAAATGATAGCCGAAATCGGCGAGCTTGATTTTGAACCGTCCTTCAATGGCAACTCGAGCAAACTGACGATTCAGCAGAAACGGGTCATCGAGGATCTCGATCAACGAATCGACCGTCGACGTATCTCCGCTCCTTGCCACCGCATCGGTCGCTGCAAGACGCACTGCCTCGTTGGGACTCTTCAGCCACCCGTCCGCGACCGCTCCGTCGCGATCGGGATACGTCACACGAATCTTGGCCTCGCTGAATTCTGCACCGTACCAATCTTTGAGATACTTCGTCGTCCAGTCGATGGACTCTTCCACGTGACAGATGTTGCAAGCGTTCAACTGATTCGATTCCAACATCGCGGCGTTCGTCGGGGAAAAGATCGTGTGTGTCCGAACGACATCCTGCAAGCCTTCGTTCAGTCGTGGCATATGGCAATTCATACAGTGGCTTCCCACACTGTCGGCCGCGTGGTGAGTGTGTGCCTGAAGCGCGTCGGTGGCACGCAATTGCTCATGGCATTTCAGACAACTCTCATCATTTTGTGATTCCGTCATCGTCCACTTTGAACCGATCGCCTGATGCGGATTGTGGCAGTCGATGCACGTTAGTTGCGAGTAACAGCCACCCTTGGTCGCGTCGGTATACTCGGTGGAGTTCCACGTCGACATGCCGCCCTCGTAGTACGGTCGTTCGCCGGCGTGGCAGCGGCCGCAGGCCCAGTTGACGTTGGCGGGCTCGCGGCCGGTAGGAAGCTCGCCTGACTCGACATTCAGATGCGGGCTCACGGGGAAGAACGATGGCTTCTCCTGCCGTCCTTCGGCATGGTCCTTACATCCAAGATGACAGGACTCGCAACTAACGCCCAACGTGATTGCCCGTTCGGGTGCTTCGAATTGCTGCATGCCAATCAGCAAGGTTTCGACGTCACGGTTCGACACCTTCCTGGGATTGCGACCACCCAGAAACTCGCTGTGCGCTTCCTTCAGGAACCCGGGAATGTTCCAGTGCATCGCATACGGCGGATGACGCCCGAGTGCGAAGAAGTTCCTTGTTAGTTCGTCTCCCAACGCAAACGTCGTATGGCACGAGTTGCATTGAAAATATGGAGACAAGGGCATGATCGGCAGCGTGGTCGCGAATGGATCTTCACGCTCGCCATCGGGCAGCTCATCATTCCCAATATGGACTGCCGGCACCCATTCGTTTCGATCCAGCCAGTAGCCGAAGGGCATCACGTGATCGATCGCATAGTTCGCATGGCCCTCCGGTTCAGGCCCGGAAATCATCTTCCCAACGTAGTACTGAAAGAACCTCGCTCCGATCGTTTGCGTGATGCGGTACTTTCGATCGATCGCACCTTTGTTGAGATGCATGCGGTATTCGCCGTCGACCATCAGGAATTTGGCTTCGCCGCCCAGGTAGGAAATCGTGGGGCCGGAGAAATCGCCTTTGACGGTGGACTCATTCGCCATCGCGTTCATCCAGCGATGTGAGTGTTGGGACCAGTCCTCGTGGTTCTTGCGATGGCACTTCTTACAGGCATCTGCACCCACATAGTCGTCGGGATGGATGTTGCTGGAAGTCAGCCCCGTCAACTGCGTCGTGGCGTTCCCGGGCAGCGATTCACGATCCCACCATGCGGTGAGCTTGTTGTGAGCAAAGAAGCGATCTTCGCCGGCAGGGGCACTGTCGTTTGGCATCCCGGAGACCGGCTGTGCCGAGATGGTGGTCCCGACTTCATCTGGTGAAGGCAACAGAATGTAAACTGCTGCAGCCAGGACAAGAGCGAGCGTCGTCAGGACGACAGTCTTTCCGATGGTTGCGAGTCTCATTCCATCAACTCCTGGCTGCATAAAAAAAGCCGACGACCAATTTGATCGCCGGCTCCAATTTAAACTTCAGCGTCGTTAGTTGGTGCTGCCTGGAATGACGGCACCGTCTTTGCGTCCACCCATCGCCCAAACAAGAGCTGGCTCGGTGCCGTACTGGATGTAGTCGACGTGACCGTCAACAAACGCTGCCATCCAACCCGACTCGTGAGGGCCACCAAACTTGTAGTTGAACGACAAACCGGGTCGATCACGTTGGGGCATACCGCTGTCACCGTCGCGACGCGCTCCGCCGACCGTGATCGTCATGAGATAACCATTGACGTCACGGTCGATACCGCAAGCGAAGTGCTGGTCATCGGCAGCCCCGGTACCCGTTGCGTAGTGGTCAGGGTTCAGGTACTTCTCGCCGACACAGATTGTCTTGCTCGTACCGTCTTCGATCGCACCAAGCTTGAGCTCAGAAACGTGGTGAGTTACACCATTCCAGCTTTGCTGCCAACCTTTGGTCATGGCTACTGGAGGATTGGTTGTACCAGCACCGGGTCCACCGGTTTCGCCACCACCGTTACCGCCGGAGTTGGGCATCCAGTTACCGCTGTTTGCCTGATAGTCAGCCCGCACGTTGGGGCAACTACCTTGTCGACAAGACTGCAGGTTGTGAGCAAGGAAGCTGTTACGAGCGAGAGGATACGGTCGCATTTCTCGCTTGGATGGGCACGAGAACGAAGGCACGGGAGCAACGAGAGCAACTTTCATTGCGTTCTCTCTGGCGGTGCCAGTGAGTCCGGAACCTGCGTTGGCGATGCCCTGTTCTTCCATGAAGCTGAGAATATCGTAAGCCCAACCACCGGGCTGAGACTTACCGAATCCACGGTCAGGCTCACCTTGCCAACGCCAACCCCATCCCGAACTGGGAAGGAAGCCGTGAGCACTCTCATGGTTCAGCCAGGACAAGCTGACGTTCTTCAGGTTGTTGATGCATTGCGTACGACGTGCCGCTTCGCGTGCCGACTGAACGGCAGGCAAAAGCAGCGTCACCAGCATCGCGATGATCGCAATCACGACCAGCAACTCAACCAGCGTGAAACCTCGTTTATTCCTCATAAAAACTACCCTTTCGTTGTTGCGATTGTGCCCCAATCAATATCTTTTGTTGAAAGCTACTTCAGCTTGATTTTCAGCCCACCGACCGGCTCGAACTCGTTGGTGAAGGGAGCGACTTCAACCCCAAGTACAGTCTCGTCATTGTACTTGGGCTTGATGTTCACATCATCAGAACGAACTTCAATTCGGTACATTCCCGGATTTACGCCGAAGAGGTCATCACCGCTGATATCGAATTCCACTCCGCCAGTGTATTCGTCGGTGATTTCTCCCTCAGCTTCCTGAATGTAGTCTGCCATGAACGGCTCCGGCACCAGTTTCAGATCTCCGCGCCTTAGCGGGCGACCTTTGTACAGCACACTGAACCCAAAACCCTGCATTCCAACTTTGGAATCTGCATAGTCCTGGAATCGCTGCCAGATTTCATCGCGACTCAACTTCTTGTCCGAGTCGGCATCAATCTGCTGAAGTGCATAGGCCAATCCCGGGGCGTTTTCTTCCGCTTCCTTTTTAGTGACGAATCCATCGCCGTCAGCGTCCACCTGCGTCATGCAGTTGTCAGTAATGGTGTCGACGTTCCATTCCGGAGCCTCAATTCGCCCCGGACCACCAAAGCAACCAGCGATGCACGTAAGCATCCCCAGTGTGATTACAGACAATTGTGCCTTTACGCCCAATTTGAACATAACTTCAACGCACCCAGATTTTGTGTGGCTATTCCTGCCGTATCTTAACCGATTTAGCGTCAGTCGCCAATTGTCAAAAATTGGCCAACCTGCCATTAATAACCGACATCTTCTACGTTTTTCCGCAGTTGCTTCAGAACGGCATCATCAATGACGGCTTCCCGAATGTCGAGTCGCTTCAACGCAGGCAAACGACCCAAAGCCTCCGCATCTTCAGCATTGATCGTCAATTTACCCGCCACCAATAAAACCAGTTCCGGAAGAGATTCCAATGCACCAAACCCCCCAGAAATGGCAGTATTGTTAATGCCGAGCCCCGTGAGCTTCTTAAGCTTGGCGATTTCCGGCAGACAATCACTGGTCACTTTTGTGCCTGATACGTAGAGAGACGAGAGGTTCGAAAGCGAAGAAATCGCCTTCACACCCTCATCCGTGATGGGGGTATCCATCAACTGAAGCGAACCGAGCGAACGAAGTTGCGCGACGGACTTCAATTGTTCATCGCTGATGTTTGTACCATTGAGTACCAACGAGTCCAGCTTCTTGAACTTCAACAACAGTGGCAGTGCTGTTTCAAGGTCGATCTCCTGGGCTGACGTCTTTGCAAGCACAACGGAAGTGACCCGTCCTTCTGTCTTGGAGACGATCGCGCTCATCTTTTTCAACTGATCCGCCGCATCCTGTTCGCCGGCTGCGCCACTGCAACCAACAATCGCAGCAACAAAAGAAAGCAGCAGACCAAGTGCGCACACCTTGCTGAGCGGAAGAGACTTACCGTTTGACGAATAGCTCGTGATGTCCGTGACGTTCATTCGATACCTTCGGTTGGAGGGCGTCGTGGGGCCGACGCGTGATTGAAAATCTGTTGCGTAACCAAGCATGTGGTTGAACGCGTGCAAGAACAAGAAACAGCCGACGCCGCAGCTAACGTCTCCCGACGTCGAAACACCGTCGAGCGGTATCCTGTGGGTTGCCTGACCGGGGTAATTTAAATTCCCGAGATGCGTTCCGCCACCGCACCGGCTACTTTTTGTAGATCCCGTCAGCTCGTAGAAACTTCCGGGTTTTCGGCGAAATTGTCGAAATCCGCGGCGATCCGGCCAAAGATCATGCGACCGGCACTCGTTTGCAGCACGCTGGTGACCTCCATCCGAACCTGCTCGTTGATGTGCTTTCGGCCACCTTCCACAACGATCATCGTGCCATCCTCGAGGTAGCCAACGCCCTGCCCCTCTTCCTCGCCGGCCTTGACGATTTTCACCTGCACGTCTTCGCCCGGAATGTAAACCGGCTTCAACGAATTCGCGACATCGTTCAGATTGATCACCGGCACGTTATGTAGTTTGGCGATCTTGTTCAGGTTGTAGTCACCCGTAATCAGCTTTCCCTCAAGGTTGCGTGCCAGCAGTACCAACTTCATGTCGACCGACTGGCTGGCCATGTCCGGGAATTCACGTTCGTAGATCGTGAAGTCAACCTCCGGGTGATTTCGCAGCCGATTCAATATATCCAGCCCGCGACGGCCGCGATCGCGTCTGAGCTTATCGCTGCTGTCGGCGATATTCTGAAGCTCCGCCAACGCGAAACGCGGCAACACCAGCCGATTATCGAGAATGCTGGTGTCCACAACGTCCGCGATGCGACCATCAATGATCACACTGGTGTCGATGATGTAGGGCTTCAACCCTTTGACTTCGCGCGCAAACTCGACGTACGGAATGATGAATCGAAAGTCATCCTTCGTTTGCAACACGAAGCTTGTACTGGTGTAAACCACCACCAGTCCCAATATCGCCTGCACCGCGCGCAGCTCGTATTCCTTGTCTGGAAAGTACGGAGTTAACGCCAGTCCCAAAACATAAGTCAGCAGCAACCCCATCAATAGCCCGAAGTAGATGGCCGTGATCGTGTCGATTCGCTTGATGGGAATAAAGATATCGAGCGCAATCAGCCCGATCGCCAACAGCATGATGCCACCGAACAAACGGAGCGGCTCACCCGACACACCCTGTTGACCAGGCCCGACCAACGAGGCAGCAAGGCCACCCGCCACCAGGACGAACAGAGCTCTAACAATGATCAGGGCCATCGTATTTTGGGTCGGTGTTCACGGAACTTGGAATGCAACGCCTCCATCGTATCACCGACTTCCCCGGTACGACTACCCTGAGAATCGCCGATACGTGTCGAGGAATGTTTCATCCGTCATGCTGGCGATACATTCAACGACACTGACGCATAGACCGTTTGTACGTGCTCGTAAACGAAATGTTTCAGGGAGTCTGCTTTCGTCTTCCATCAGCATGACACCCAGCTCCTTGATCTGCTGCTGAGCCTTTTCCCTGGCCGTCACCAGATTCGCATGCCGGTATAGCCGGGCGTAAAGAAACTCTTCCAGGTTTCTCTTGTGTTCCGCAATCGGTCCCGTAATATCCAGCCGAATTCCCGCTTCACACAGATCCAGAGCCGACTTGCCCGCAAGATCCTGAAGCGTCTGTTGCGCCTCATAGATTAGATGCGCCACCTGCAGGTTGACCAATTCATGGACCAGAGCTCGTCGCAAGACGTGCCCTTCCAAAGCGCCAAACCTCTGCGTCACACTCTGCAGGCATTTCGCCATGATGGGCAAGTCCAACAACTCGTCCAGCTGCAACCAACCCAGCTCGACCGCATCATCAACATCGTGCGCGTTGTAGGCGATACTATCAGCAAGGTCGACAACCTGGACTTCCAACAGAGGGCTCTTCGCAGCGATGGACTTGTCGATCCGACGATGCTGCCCACCGAGAACTTCGAAGGTCAGGTTCAGCCCCGCGTAGCTGGGATAGCGCTGCTCCAGCTCCTCGACCAGAGTCAGCGCAAATTGATTGTGCGAGAAGCCGCCGACGTCACGGGCGAACTCATCGAGCGCCTCTTCGCCAGCATGCCCAAACGGCGGATGCCCAATATCATGTAGCAACGCAAGCGCTTCGATCAGATCTTCATTCAATCTCAGGGTGCGGCCAATCGTGCGGGCAATGGACGCCACTTCCATCGTGTGCGTCAACCGAGTTCGGTGGTAGTCACCGCGACCGGTGAATACCTGCGTCTTGCCACTCAGCCGCCGAAACGCCGCGCTGTGCAAAACACGATCCCGATCCCGCTGGAAGGGCCCACGAAAGAGGTGTTCGATTTCGGGATGAGCTCGTCCCGCCGAGTCAACGCTGTGCATCGCCCACGACGCGAGCAACTTGGACTCGCGTTTCTGAACGGACTCAACCTGCAACAAATCTGACTCTGACATCACCAAATCCGACTTTCAAACTACAACGCTACCAAACACTCTGACAAACCATTCCATCGATAACCAACACTCAACCGAAAACTTCACTACCCGCCAACCAGCGGCAAGAACTTCGCGCCGGCGAGTGTTACCAGAAAACCAACGACTCCCATGATCGTCAGCGTGACGGAAAACGTCTTCAGCGTTTCCGACTCCGTCATTCCACTCATCCGCCCCACAATCCAGAAGCCACTGTCGTTCATCCAGGGAAGCGGCTTCGAGCCACACCCAATCGCCAACGCCAGATACACCGGATGGTAGGGCAACGTGATACCCGTCGCGATTGGGGCAACAATACTGACACCGGTAATCATGGCCACCGTGGCGGATCCCTGAGCGAACCGCACAATCGCCGTCACGATGAACGCGAGGAACAGCAGAACGATACCATCCTGCGTAGACGGAAACCGCGACTGGATCGACTCCGCAACACCGCACTGCCGTAACACATGCCCGAACGCACCGCCCGCAGCAGTAATAAGGATGATGACACCTCCACTGGCGAGTGCCCGCTGTATGCCGTCAAAACGGCCCGTCTCCCCTGACCGACTGCGCTGCCACGCCAGCGTCGCGAGGGCCACAATTGCGGCAATTACCAGCGCGATGTTTTTGTCACCCACGAAATCGATGACCGGTCGGATCGCATCCAGCCACAGCGGAGGTGTCGACTTGAAAGAATCAGCGAACGTCTTGCCCGCCAGAAACAGGACCGGCAACGCAATGGGCAACAGCGAAACGAACACCGAGGGCGCCGCAACATCACCCGCGTTCTCCGCCGCGTCCTGCCCATCAGCCGGCGACATGCCGGACTGCTCGGACTTCTGCTCATCGGCGATTTGCTGTGCCGGGATTTCCTTGCCGTCCGCATCACGTAGTGGAATCGTCCAAACCCGATTGGCCCACAGGCAATAAAGGAAACCGGCCGAGACCGAAATCATGCCGACGATCAGCCCACCGACAATCATATGCCCCACGCTCACGCCTTCGATTTCCGAAGCCACCAGGAGCGGGCCTGGCGTGGGCGGAACCAACGAATGGGCCATCGTGGCGCCGACGACAATCGACATCACGTACAACAGGTAGTTGCCGCCCGTCTTGACGCGCATCGCTCGCGCCAACGGCATTAACAGATAGAACACCGTGTCGAAGAAGACGGGAATCCCGACAACAAATCCGCTGGCTGCAAAAGCAACCGGTGTGTTCTTTTCACCAACCAGCGATCGCGTCGCGTCCACAATCCGCCTGGCCGCACCGCTTTCCAGCAAACAGGTTCCAATCACCGACGCCATCGCAATCAGAATTCCAATCTTGCGACACGTATCGCCAAAGCCCGTCGCAAATCGCTGCCCCGGTCCAATCTCGACGGACTTCATCACGACCGGATAGCGGGATTCGTGAACCAGCATGTCCCCCAGGGCAACGACAAACGAATCCGCGGGATTCTCTTCCGTTGCGTTTGCCGCGCCAGCCACGGCCGCCGCGCTGGCCACTTCGATCAACGCCGTGCTTCCCTGCACTTCCGCTCGACGCAGAAAAACTTCGCCCACCTCGCGAAAGTTACCATGCTGCCTCCTGAAAACGACACTCCGTCCGGTCACCGGCCTGCCGGACGTAACCGACAGTTGATCGCCGTCCACGGATTCAACTTCCAGTCCGACATCGCGAATGGCCACGTTGGCCAACTGCGCTTGCGGAGTAAAAATGGCCACTATCAATCCGCCAAAGGTGAGCGCGAGAAACGGGTGCAACCGAATGAACAGCACGCTCACGATAACGACGACGATCGCGAGGAAAGAGAGCCAGAGTGGGTCCATCGAATTTTCGCCTGGATAATGTTGACCGTGGATGACACTCAATCCGCTGCCACGGATTTGTTGCCTTGCATCGCGGAGCATGACCTCCCTGACGAGCATCATGTTACAATCGCCCCTCGCATTTGGCGACCGAAGAACGACTGGCCGCAACTCCAACCGCACCCGAATAGCAGTATGTCCACACCCGAACGCAACCCAGAACAACTCCGCAGTCACCGTTGGTTCGGCCCCGATGACCTACGCTCCTTCGGACATCGATCCCGCCTGAAGGGCATGGGATACGACGACAAGGACTTTCGCGGCAAGCCCGTGATTGGGTTGCTGAACACGTGGAGTGACCTCAATACGTGCCATTCGCACTTTCGCGAGCGGGCCGAAGAGATCAAACGTGGCGTCTATCAGTCGGGAGGCTTTCCCGTTGAAGTGCCGGTGATGTCGCTGGGCGAAATGATGATGAAGCCCACGACCATGCTGTACCGCAACATGCTGGCCATGGAAGCCGAAGAAGTCATTCGCTGTCACCCGCTGGACGCCGTGGTACTGATGGGCGGCTGCGACAAGACGACGCCGGCTCTGATCATGGCGGCCATTTCCGCCGATGTACCGGCGATCTATTTTCCCTGCGGTCCCATGCTCACCGCGCATTGGGGAAAAGAAAAATTGGGCAGCGGCAGTGATGCCTGGAAATACTGGGCCGAACGCCAGGCCGGTAACCTCTGCGACGACGCATGGTGCCAGATCGAAAACAGCATCGCACGCTCCGCCGGACATTGCATGACGATGGGCACCGCTTCCACGATGAGCTCGATTGCCGAATCGCTGGGCATGACGCTGCCGGGCGCTTCTGCCATTCCCGCGGTCATTGCTGAACATCAACGACTGGCGGTCGCAACGGGCCGTCGAGCCGTCGACATCGCCTGGGAGGAGCTGCGGCCTTCCGACATTCTCTCTGCCGCATCCTTCGACAACGCGATCATTACCGACATGGCGATCGGCGGTTCCACGAACGCCATCGTGCACCTCATTGCCATGGCCCGTCGCCTTGGAGTGCCGCTGACGATGGACCGCTTCGACGAAATATCCCGCACGACTTCGGTGCTGGCCAATGTGCGACCATGTGGTGAATTTTTGATGGAGGACTTCTACAACGCTGGTGGATTACCCGCGTTGCTCTCAAGGATCACCGACAAGCTGGATCTGTCTGCTCGCACCATTAACGGCGGAACGCTGGGCGACGACATCGCCGACGCTGAAGTGATCGACGAAAACGTGATTCGCTCCGCGGACAATCCGGTTGGAGGCGCTGGTTCGACGTTCGTCCTGCGAGGCAACCTTGCTCCGGACGGTTGCGTCATCAAGCCCACCGCAGCGGAGCCGCACCTACTGAAGCATCGCGGCCGAGCCGTGGTCTTTGATGACTATCCCGATTTGAAATCCCGCATCAATGACGAATCGCTGGACATTACCAAAGACGATGTCATCGTCCTCCGTAGCGCCGGACCGCTGGGCGCGCCGGGCTTTCCCGAATGGGGAATGTTGCCGATCCCCCAGAAATTGCTGAAGCAGGGCGTGCGTGACATGGTCCGGATTTCCGACGCCCGCATGAGTGGCACCAGCTACGGCACATGCGTTTTGCATGTTTCGCCGGAATCACACATTGGCGGACCACTGGCACTGGTGCAGACGGGCGACGAAATCGAGCTGGATGTCGAAGGTCGACGGCTGGAACTGCTGGTCAGCGACGAGGAGCTGGCGCAGCGTAAAGCAGCATGGCAGGCACCACCACCACGCTACGACCGCGGGTACGGGCAACTGTTTGAGAAACACGTTACTCAGGCCCATGACGGCTGTGATTTCGATTTCCTTCACAAAGGAACTCGTGCTCCCGAGCCGGATATCTTCTGAGCAAAGCATTTTTCGATGGAATCGCCGGCGTTCGACCGGCGATTCCAAATCCGAAGCGGCCGGCGATCGATCTGTGTTCAGAATCCTGCCACTCGATCGACTTTCGATTCACGTCAATTTAGACGACAATGAAGTTGGGCCAATTTCGGCCCATGCGTCGCACCTTGGCGCGGCCTCCGATGTTCAACGTTCTGACACAAGAAAATCTCTCCACCTGGTTCCCGCACGCCCTACTAAAACAAAAGACGAAGCATGCAAACCAAAGTCGACAAACAGATCATTTCCCAATCCGTGATCGCAGTACCTCCGCTGGCGCGGAATGCGGACCTGTCGCTGAACGTGGCCGAAAACCGCAACATGATTCAGTACCTCGAGGGCGGCGGAATCAAATCCATCCTCTACGGCGGCAACGCGAATTTCTATCACATCCGACTCAGTGAGTACGCCGACTTGCTGACCATGCTGAAGGAAACGGTCGCGGACGACACCTGGGTGATCCCCTCGGTCGGCCCCGCATATGGCACGATGATGGATCAGGCAGACGTGATTCGCGAATTCGATTTCCCCACCGTCATGGTGTTGCCGCACCGTGAGCTCGCCACCAGCTCGGGCATTGGTACGGCCGTACGACAATTTGTCGAAGCCGCCGGTGTGCCCGTCGTGCTCTACATCAAACACGAAGGCTGGATCGATGTGCCAACCGTCAAACAGCTAGTCGACGACGGACTGATCTCCATGATCAAGTACGCCATCGTGCTGGAGGATCCGGCCAAAGACGACTACCTACGAGAGCTCGTTGGCCAGGTCGACCCCGAATTGATCGTCAGTGGAATTGGCGAACAGCCGGCCATCATTCACGTCCGCGACTTTGGATTGGCGAGCTTCACTTCAGGATGCGTCTGTGTCGCACCGGCCATGTCGATGCGAATGCTGCAGGCCCTCCAGGCGAAAGACGACGTCGACGCGGACAACCTGCGACAGAAGTTCGAACCGCTGGAAGACCTGCGAAACTCGATTCATCCGATTCGCGTTCTGCATGACGCGGTTCGACTCGCAGAAATCGCCGACACCGGTCCAATCCTGCCCCTGCTTTCCAGCACGACCACGGATGAGCAACACGCCATCAAGCAGGCGGCGGTCGTGTTGCGTCAAACCGAACTCAGCACGATGGTCTAGGCGATGTCAAAACAAAACGCCACAAGCGAAGCTCCCACGCGAGGTAGCGGCAACCGGCTGTTCCTTGGATCGTTGGCTCTGATCGGAGTAGTCGTCGTTGGCTACCTGTTTGTCGCCCAACCATCCAACGGCCAGGGTCGGTTGTTCCGCAAATCGAAAAAGAGCACTCTGACGCTCGAGCAGATTCCGTTCGACGGCCAGGCGGCACTGGAGTGGGTGAAGAAGGTCTGTGCCCTCGGCCCTAGGGTCAGCGGTTCAGAGGGCATGAAGCAGCAGCAGAAAATGCTGATTGCCCACTTCGAAGAACTGGGCGGCAAAGTCGAACTTCAGACGTTTTCGGTGCGTCATCCGCTGGATGGTTCTCCCGTACCGATGACGAACATCGTTGTTCGTTGGCACCCGGACCGCAAAGAACGAATCCTGCTGTGCGCCCACTATGACACGCGTCCGTTTCCGGATCGTGACCCGGTTGATCCCAAAGGAGTATTCCTTGGTGCGAACGACGGCGGCAGCGGCGTTGGCGTGCTGGCCGAACTGGGCCGCCATATGCCCAATTTCGAGTCAAAAAAACTGGGTGTCGACTTCGTGCTATTCGATGGCGAAGAGCTGGTCTATGACGTCAATGGCCAAAGCACGGGACAGTATTTCCTCGGATCGCTATGGTTCGCAAAGACCTACGCCGGCGAGCAGAAACGCGCCTACAAGTATCGCGCGGCGGTGTTGCTCGACATGGTCGGCGATCAGTTTCTGGATCTCTACCAGGAACGCAATGGCGCAATTCACTGGCGGGATTCACGGTGGATCGTGAAGACGATCTGGGACAAGGCAAGTGACCTGGGCGTGGTGGAGTTCATCGATCGGCCGTGGAATACGGAGATCCTTGATGACCACATCATGCTTCACAAGTACGGCAAGATTCCGGCCTGTGACATCATTGATTTCAAGTATCGCAGCCGCGATGGACGCACGGACTATTGGCACACGCGCGGCGATACGCCCGACAAGTGCTCGGCCCTTTCGCTGGCGAAGGTGGGCTGGGTATTACACGAATGGCTCAAGGATCAGGGCAAGCGCTAGCCCGACGGGACAGGATTTTGGACTCACTTCATTTTTGCATCGCGGTCGTTCCGCTGGCCGCCTATCTGTTGTTGATCGGTTGGATCAACCTGTCTCCACGACCGTTTGTGACCACGGGCGTACGCGACCTTTCGGCGCTGGCGATTGCCGTTGCCGGTTTCGCAATCGTCGGCCCTATGGAACTTTTTCTTCCAGAAACGGTCGCTTCGATTGTCGGTGGCTGGGTCTGGCTGCCCATGATCATCCTGTACGTGCTGATCGTTACCCTGACGGTGTTGCTCATGCGACCTCGGTTGGTGATCTACAACATGTCACAGAATCAACTTCGCCCAATTCTGAAACAGGTCATTTCCGATTGCGACAGCGAAGCACGTTGGGCGGGAGACTGTGTCATCAGTCCTCGACTGGGTGTTCAACTCGCCATTGAATGCAACGCCGGGATCCGCAACGTGATGCTGACTTCGGTCAATGCCGATCAGGATCTGGATGGCTGGAACACGCTTTATCTGCGTCTGCGGCAGGAACTGGCGAACAACCAACAGCCGCGCAACGCGCAGGGCGTGAGCTTCCTTGTGTTGTCCGCCATGATGGTCGCAGCGGTGGGTTACTCGCTGCTGACAGGCCGGCAGGAAATCCTTCAGGCGTTCCGCGACATGATGCGAATGTAGCGGACGCGGTTTGGCGACGACTTGATTCGACACCCCGATCTCGACGCCCCAGCTGGGCGACCATCAAATGCGGCGTCATTGCAACCGAATCCCAGCCGGGTCCCAACCGGTCACTTGGAATTCGATTCCATGAACTCGGCCAATCCCAATGTCATGCGCGGCGCCACGCGGGGTGACTTCTGCATCACGGGCGCGGCCGTCTCCAGCGTCTTCTGTGCGGCGGCGCGATACTTCTCATTGTCCAGCGCTGCAGCAAGGTAAACCAGATTCTGCGTCGCGACGGAATTGCCGGCCGGCTGCGCACCGTCGGTGGGGATCTTGCCTCGGGCGATCAGCGATTCATGGTCGTTGGATGTAAAGTAAAAGCCGCCTCGTTCGGCGTCATAGAAGAGTCGCATTTGCACGTCCGTCAGTTCGACGGCGTTGTCCAGCCAGCCCTTTTCCTCGGTTGCCTTGTTGAGTGCAATCAGTCCATCGCACAGGAAGGCGTAGTCATCCAGATAGGCGTTCAGCTTGGCCTCGCCATCGGTGTAAGTTCGATAGAGACGACCGTTAGCGGTACGCATTTCAGACAGAATGAAGTTGGCTGCTTCGGCGGCGGCCTTGATGTAGTCGGGACGGTCGAACACGCGTCCTGCGTCAGCCAGTCCGCGAATCATTAGCCCGTTCCAGCTGGCCAGAATTTTGGTATCCGTCAAAGGCCGAGCTCGCTTGTCGCGAGCCGCCAACATCGCAGCGTGCATGGGTTTGAGTTTCGCCCACAACTCCGCTTCGGTGGTTCCCAATTTGGTGGCGGTTTCGGCGAGCGGTTTCGCAAGCTGCGGGACGTAAAATCGATGCTCGAAGTTAGGATCCAGCTCCAGGCCATAGATGCTGGCGTATTGCTTGTAGTTGTCGCCCAACAACTCCTGCACTTCGGCTTGCTCCCATCGATAGAACTTGCCTTCGATCTTTTCCGACTCGGCGTCCAGGGCCGAATAGAAGGCACCTTTTTCGTCTCGCATCTCACGAACTACCCAGTCGAGCATGCGTTCCACGACGCGCTTGTATTCTTCTTTCTTCGTCAGTTCGTAGGCCTGCGTGTAGATGACGGCCAGCTGGCCGTTGTCGTACAGCATCTTTTCGAAGTGCGGGATGTACCAGAATCGATCGACACTGTAGCGATGAAATCCGCCGCCAACGTGATCCCAGATTCCGCCATTGTGCATCTTTTGCAGGGAGAGTTCGACCATCTGCAGTGCCTTCGCATCACCGGCTCGAGCCTGGTGCAACAGGAACAGCAGATTCGACGGCTCCGGGAACTTCGGCCGTGTCGGCTGCCCCGGGTCAAATCCAAAACCGCCGTACTGCGGATCAAATTGCTGCAACAGCGAATCCTGCACTCCGGCAATCAGTGAAGCATCCAGTTCGACTTTCTCAGCGGCGGGATCCGCGCGCATGTCCAGGTTGGCGACGATGGCTTCGGTGAGCTGATCACTACTGGCTCGCAGATCCTTCTCCTTGGTCTTCCAGACGTCATTGATATTGGTGGCCAACTCAAGAAAGCCCGTCGCACCGGGTCGATCTCCATTCCTCGCCGGGAAGTAGGTACCCCCAAAAAACGGTTTGGTGTCTGGAGTCAGAAAAACCGACATGGGCCAGCCACCTCGGCCCGTGACCAATTGAACGGCGAGCATGTAGATCGAATCCAGATCCGGTCGTTCTTCGCGGTCGACTTTGACGCATACAAAGTTCTCGTTGAGGAATTTCGCGATCTCCTCATCTTCAAAGGATTCACGTTCCATCACGTGGCACCAGTAGCAACTGGAATAACCGATGGAAAGAAAGATGACTTTGTTCTCTTTCTTTGCCTTGGCGAGCGCTTCCGGTCCCCAGGGAAACCAGTGCACGGGATTCTTCGCGTGCATGCGCAGGTAGGGACTGGATTCGCTACCAAGCCGATTTTGAGCCGAACAGGGTAAGGCATAGAGCAACGTCGACAGCAGAAGTAGAGCCGCTGTCAGGTGGCGCGCAGAGAACATCGCGACTCCGATCGTTGAGGAATTGTAGTGACCGAATCGTCAACTACCGTTTTCGATTCTAGTGCGTCGTCGCCGCAATCTAAAGTCTCGCGGCAAGTCCCGGTGTGTTGAGACGTACGGTTTCCAGCCTGGTTTCGATCGGCCAGAAACACCAGCAATCCAGGGATGCTAAACCCACAAACTCGCGGCGAGAGTACCGCTGATGACGATTCCGCGGCCAATTCAACAGGACCGCGGTACCTGACGGAGACCAAATCCAGGGCTATTTTGCTTTGTGGCTAACTCGGGAAGTGGCACTATGACGTGGCGTGTCTAGTCCTTTGCCTAGCTGTCCGGTATCCAGCCGGCCCGTATCGATGCTGGCGATCGTGGAAGTCTCACGGCAACTTTCGCGGTCGACGGATTCGGTAGGCACCCCTCCGGCACACGAGTCGGCAAGTTCGACGCCGGCGGCCACCACGGCACCCGTGAGATAGGCGCGAAACGTCACGGTACCGATCGTGAGCAGGCTACCGTGTTCCAGCACGGTATCGTCGCTCACTCGCTCGCTACCGACGAAGGTGCCGTTCGTTGAATTCAGGTCGCGCACGTACAGCTGTTGGTCCATCTCCAACAACTCGCAATGGTTTCGGCTAACCAATGGATGGGGCAATGGTACCGATGCGGTTCGGGACCTCCCAAGAATGGCGGGAAGCTCAAGCTGAAATTCGTCGCCTTCGGTCGCTCCGCCGACAACGACAAGCTTCACGTTCAACATATTCAACCCTTTGGAGATGCCTTCCATCCAAACCGACGCCGGCGTCGGATTCCTTCGTTGAGCCACCATTCAGTCGAATAAGGTGCATAAGAATGACTGATATGGACAACGGATTTCGACTCCGATGCTACCCAGCGGACACAAAACGTGCAAATCGCGTTCGACATCGAGCCTTCGAAATCCGCCAATCAGACGGTCGGCTGCAGGGAAAGTTCACAAGAAACCGATCTTCAGGCTAAATTCGGGAAGAAAATTGAGTTTAGCAGTGTCGGACGGCAACGATTATCCGGAATTATTCCGTTCCGGCGATCTCTTCCAAGCTGGAGGGCTTGCAAGCCGATACAGCCAAAATATAATTCGTCGTTTGGCTAACGCGGGTGTAGCTCAGTTGGTAGAGCACAACGTTGCCAACGTTGTTGTCGTCGGTTCGAACCCGATCACCCGCTCTTTCTTCTTCTGCCTCTAAAAACAGACGTCATCCCCTAAATCGTGATGGCGAGGTCCCTTTTCCAAAGGCCACTCACACCGATGAGTTCCGACGCTGCTGATATCGCCGTTCAGGCATCTGAGAATGAAGAAACCCCAAAGCTGGAACTCGATGTCAAAATTGACTCGACCAGTTCCTGCGGTCGTCACGTCACAGTCACCGTCTCCAAGGGCGACGTTGATCGTTACTTTGACAACGCGTTCTCGGAACTGATGCCAAACGCCAGCGTGCCAGGCTTCCGATCCGGTCGAGCTCCAAGGAAACTTGTTGAAAATCGATTTCGGGAGGAAGTCGCGGAACAGGTGAAGGGCAAGATCCTGATGGATTCCATGGCCCAGGTCACCACGGATTCAGAATTTGCGGCGATCAGCGAGCCTGATTTTGACTTCGATGCCATCGTCCTGGATCCCAGCGATTCACTGACTTTCGAATTCGACATTGAAGTTCGCCCCGAATTCGACGTTCCCGACTGGAAGGGAATGGAAATCGATCGTCCTACGCGTGATTTCGACAAGAAAGACATCGACAAGCATCTCGAGCGTCTGCTCAACGACATGGCCGAACTGATTCCGCATGACGGTGAGGCCGAAGCGGATGACTTCCTGATGGCACAGATCACCTTCTCGCACGACGGAAAAACCGTTTCCGAGTGCACCGAGGAAGTCCGAATCGTCCCACGACTCAGTTTTCCCGACGCCTTCTGCGACGGTTTCGACGAACTGATGAAAGGCAGCAAAGCCGGCGACAAGAAGGAAACCACGCTCACAATCAGCCATGAGGCGGCGAACGAAGACCTCCGCGGCAAGGACGTGAAGGCGGAAATCGAAGTCCTCGACGTCAAAAGGATGAAACTCCCCAAACTGGACGAGGCAACTCTTTCCAGTCTCGGCGGTTTCGATTCCGAGGGCGATCTGAGAGACGCTGTCAAATCAGACCTTGAGCGTCGGCTCAACTATCAGCAGCAGCAACGCATTCGCAAGCAGATTACATCCATGCTGACCGAGTCGGCAGACTGGGATTTGCCACAAGACTTGCTGCGTCGCCAGTCGCATCGCGAACTGGAACGTGCTGTTCTGGAACTGCGATCCGCAGGCTACGGCGAAGACGAAATTCGGGCTTACGAAAACGAACTTCGTCAGAACAGCCAGGAGTCCACCAAGACAGCCCTCAAAGAACACTTCATTCTCGAGCGAATCGCCGAAGTCGAAGATATCGAGGAAGAGCCTCAGGATTATGAGGCCGAAATTGCACTTATCGCGGCCCAGAGTCGCGAGCCAATTCGTCGCGTACGTGCCCGAATTGAAAAGCAGGGTCTGATGGATGCATTACGCAATCAGATCATCGAAAGAAAGGTGATTGCCAAGATCACCGACGCAGCAAAATTCAAGGATGTTCCGTACCAGGTCGAAGACAATCAGGTACACGCTGTTGACCACATCGTCAGTGGTGCAAAAGATTCTGCGATACCCGTTGCCAAACACGGAGGTGATTCCGAGCAACTTCGAGAAGCGACTGACCGAACCTGACTGATTTTCAGCTAGTGGACCGGTGGGGGGAAATCCCGCCTGTCCCAGGCGTTCGGGAAGCATCGAAGTAGACTTTTACGTAACAGTTTTGCGCTGTCGTGTCCTTGCGCGGCAAAATTGAACCGTAGTCCGCTTTTTGGTGTGCCCTGCTCCTCTCCTCGAGTGCATCCAGGAACCGAAATTCCCATGAACCTATCCCATCTGCCGCCCGAAATTTCGCACGCATACCAGAACTATCAGCGACAGCGTCAGATGACGCTCGGTGATCTTCTGCTCGAAAATCGCATCGTCTTTCTCCAGGGTGAGATCTATGACGGCAATGCGAATGAACTCGTGATGAAGCTGCTATATCTGCAGAGCGAGAACAAACGTAAGGAAATTCACTTCTACATCAATTCGCCCGGTGGCAGTGTGACCGCCACGATGGCGATCTACGACACGATGCACATCCTGACTTGCCCCGTCGCCACGTACTGTGTCGGCCTCGCGGCCAGCGGTGGAGCTGTCCTGCTCGCAGGCGGAACCGACGGACGTCGATTTGCACTCCCTCACTCGAAAGTCATGATCCACCAGCCTCACGGCGGAGTCGGTGGACAGGTCAGCGATATCGAAATTCAGGCTGACGAGATCATCAAGACGCGAGCCGTGTTGAACGAGGTGCTCGCGTCTCACACAGGACAACCGGTTGACCGCGTCGCGAAAGACACCGACCGTGACTTTTACATGAATGCCGAAGAAGCCAAGGAGTATGGCATCGTCGACGACATTCTTTCCAAGCCACCTATCGAAGACCTCGAAGACGAGTAATAGCAGCGGAACGCTCACGAACCATTCCGCATTCGCAGGTTACAATTCACGGAGAACGAAGATGCCACTCATTCCCTACGTCGTCGAAGGTAAGGGCCGCGAAGAGCGAGTCTTCGATATCTACAGCCGATTGCTTCGGGATCGGATCATCTTTCTCGGTACCGGCGTGAACGACGAAGTCGCGAACACGCTGGTTGCCCAGATGCTCTTCCTTCAATCGGAAGACCCCAAATCCGACATACAGCTCTACATCAACTCGCCTGGCGGAAGTGTCAGTGCCGGGATGGCCATCTATGACACGATGCAGTTCGTCTCCTGCGACGTGGCAACGTACTGCATGGGTCAGGCCGCCTCGATGGGAGCCGTCCTGTTGGCCGCCGGAGCCGCTGGAAAACGCTACGCCCTGCCAAACGCACGTGTCATGATTCACCAGCCCTTGGCTGGCATGCAGGGAACTGCCGAAGACATCATGATCCACGCGACGGAATTCAAGAAGGTTAAACGTCGCCTGAATGAAATCCTCGTGCACCACACCGGGCAGTCCTACGACACGATCGAGGCTGACACGAATCGCGACAACTTCATGACCGCGTCCGAAGCCATGGAGTACAAACTCATCGATAAAGTTATCGCCAAGAACGAAGCACCCGCCTAGTTTCTGGTCGACACGACAAATCCAAATCAAGGCGAGCCGCGCGAAAGCATGGCTCGCCTTTTTCTTTGGGCGTCATCGAATCGCGAATCACTCTTTGCGTGGCCCGACTGTACTGGTGTGCTTGCACTGCATCGCTTCTTCCAGCGTATTCGTCACTGCTAGCCGCGGACAACCAGCGGGCAGCAGAACCCACCACGCATCGCGAACTTCCCGGTTCTTTCCTGATTCGCCGGCCAACGATCTATTTTCGCGCAGCGCTAAATCCTGTATTAGATCGTCTGCAATGCGCCGCGAATCAGAGCGGCGTAAGCGAACCACGAAACAATTTCGGAACAACTGAGTCTGTGTACAACCGCGTCTGTCTCATCGGTCTGATCCTCGCTGCGTTGCCTGTCGCCGGCGGCTGCAGCGGAAAAATGCTGGGCAAGGCATCCGGTAATGTCGCCGCCGGCATTGTCGACCGAGTCGTTGCGCAACCGGACTCGACCGTTGAACTGCTGGAAAGCGAATTGCGATGGATGGAAGACAATCTCTATCGCATGGACGATCAGCTGGACCGGGCAATCGAACAACTCGATTCCGCTCGAAGGAATAATGCCATCCTGCGGCTGGAACTGGCAGAGGCTCGCGGCGAAGGATCCAACTCGAACTCCCGCCCGCGGAAAAGCAATTCGATACTCAAATCCAATGGTTCGGGCTCGGATGGTTCATCAGGCTCTGGCGGCGACGATGGTTCCGACAGCGGCTTCGACGAAGAGTCCGGTTTCGATGACGCCGATTTCCTGACTCCGCCCCAGATCGAGACGGGCGAGCCGTCCGTTGCGCCAGGCAACCCAACGGAGGCCAAACCCGAGACGGCAACGCCGACCGAAGCCGCTCCCCTTGCCATTCCTGACAATGAAGCGGACGCGCCGGGCATCAAATTCGAAGGCATGCCCGAAACGATTCCCGTTCCCAGCATCAACGAGGGTCCGGCGAACGACAAGCCAGCAGGAAACCCATTCGAAGACCAAAGCTCCGATACCGCGCCCACTAGCGTAACCCGAGTGCTGCTCAACAAACGCCTGACAGGTGGATACAGTTTCGACGGTAAGCGAGGTCATGAGGGAATCATGGTCGTGCTGGAACCGCAGGACGCTTTCGCAAGGTACCAGGCCGTCGCCGGCGAGGTGGAAATCGAAGTCCGCGACATATCGAAATCCGGATTGGCCGCTCGAGTGGGAAAATGGAAATTCGACCCGATCGAATCGGAACAACGAATGAAGAAAACGCTGCTTGGCGAAGGTCTTCACTTCCAGCTTCCCTGGCCGGCCGCAGATCCCCAGCATGACAGGCTGAAGGTACTGGTTTCGTATCAGACGCCCGACGGTCGCACCTTGAAGGCCGAACGTGAGATTCTCGTTGATCTCACTACCGATGCACTCGCAGCAAAGGCCTCACGAGCCACGCTGGACAACGAATCGTGGTCGCCCAATCGCTTTGATACGGGGACGCAACCGGTCAAAACGGCTTCCAAACCCGAATTTGGGAATTCCAGCTGGCGTTCCAACCGCTAGGCGCAGAACCGGCAGTCACAACCGGCCCACCCCGGTAGTTGCGAAGGCGACAGTGGATCGCCACAATATCCCGCTCAGTCGGTCGGATCTTCGGATGGACGTTTTGTTAAACGCCCTCCGCAAAATATCGGACTCTTCAAATCAACTCGTCTGTCTGGAGGAGACACAAACATGGGTCGTCTAGTAACTCTTTTCACTGGTCAGTGGGCCGATCTTGGCGTCGAAGAAATGTGTCGCAAGACCAGCGAATTCGGCTACGACGGCATCGAGTTGGCATGCTGGGGTGATCACTTTGAAGTCGACAAGGCAATGGCCGACGACAACTACTGCTCCGAAAAGCGGGCGTTGTTGGAGAAGCACAATCTCAAATGCGAAGCCATTAGTGCTCACCTGGTTGGACAGGCGATTTGCGACACGATCGACGAACGCCACAAGGCGATCCTGCCGGACTACGTGTGGGGCGACGGCGATCCCGCTGGTGTCAACGAACGAGCCATCGAGGAGCTGAAACAGACTGCTCGGGCCGCCAAGAAATTTGGCGTGGAAGTTGTCAACGGCTTTACCGGATCGAGTATCTGGCATCTGAACTACTCGTTCCCGCCAGTACCCGAATCCATGATCGAAGACGGCTTCAAGCTGTTCGCAGATCGCTTCAATCCGATTCTGGACGTGTTCGCAGAATGCGGCGTTCGCTTCGCATTGGAAGTGCACCCTACGGAAATCGCGTTCGACCTGTACACGGCCGAACGAGCGCTTGATGCATTGGGCGGTCGCGAAGAATTTGGATTCAACTTTGACCCCAGCCATCTGTTGTGGCAGGGCGTCAATCCAGTGGACTTCATCCGTGCATTCCCCGATCGCATCTACCACTGCCACGTGAAGGACGCGATCACCTTGCTTGATGGCCGCACGGGCATTTTGGCCAGCCATCTGAACTTTGGTGATCCACGACGTGGTTGGGACTTCCGTTCGCCGGGTCGTGGTGCCGTCAACTTCGAAGAAATCATTCGTGCCCTGAACGACATTGGCTACCAGGGTCCGCTCTCCGTCGAATGGGAAGACTGCGGAATGGATCGCGACTTTGGCGCCGCCGAGGCATCCGCTTTCGTGAAGCGAATGGACTTTACGCCCAGCAACGTTCAGTTCGACGCCGCTTTCGACAACTAGTCGCGGCCACAAAGCCAGGTCGAATGACCCAGTCAAACCAAACAGAAAGTCCAGCCGATACATTGGCTGGACTTTCTGTTTGAATACTGCTCTTCGCACAAGGTGTGCACACGACTCAACTAAAACGCAACTGACAGTGTAAGGTACGGTATGCCCGACGATCGACGTCTGGAGCAAATGGTTGTCGCACCGAAACGCCAATGTGCTTTCACGCTCGTTGAACTGTTGGTCGTTATCTCAATCATCGCATTACTGATTGCCTTGCTGTTGCCTGCGGTCCAGGCGGCGCGTGAATCGGCCCGACAGGTTCAGTGCAAGAACAACCTGAAACAGATTGGCCTTGCAGCGCTCAACTACGAATCGGCGATCGGCACCCTACCTCGCAATGGCTCCCGGGAGCAATTCGGTCTCATGCTCTCCTGGATTGGGCGAACGCTACCCTTCATCGAAGGCGAGTCACTGGACTTCGATAATGAGGAGGTAGATTGCCTCAGACTGAAGGTATCCATTGAGACTCCCAATCCCATGTTCTACTGCCCCAGTCGGCGAGCGGCCGAGTTGTACCCTTGGGCTGGGCAGTTTCAATTCTCACCAAGGAATCCACCAAGTCCCGAGATCACGAGAGCAGCGAAGACGGACTATGGAGGAAACGGCGGAACGGGAACCTACACTTTGGGGCCGAGAGATTCGAATGCGCAAGTCGGTACCGTCGACGCTGAGAGCAACAACGGTGTCATCCACTTCATTGGAGTTGCGGAGTAGATAAACTCTGAAGGCACCGATTCATGGTGACAGTTGCTGGCCGTCCGCCCGTCGTGAATGCCGTTGGTGTACTGCCGGCAGCATTGCGTAGCCCATGGAATGAACTGATCCATCGCACATTGCTGCATGCCAGGCAGCCCTGTGCGCAGCGCCGAATCCAAAGAAGTTTCTCGTCGTAGAATCGTCCGCGCCGGTCGATACATGAGAGGACCGTTCTTCGTCGTAAATGCCCGCTCCGGCATGCAGCGAGGTTGGTAGACAGAGCTATTCAGTTGTGGATGCTTGAGCGTTGCTCCAGCCAATCCAGCCATCGCTGTACAGCGACGTATCCGTAAGCCCCATGACGTGGGCGAACGTCAGCACCTCTGCCGCTCGCCAACCTCCTCCACACATGAAGGAAAGGTGCTTCCGAGTGTCGATTCCCGACTGTTTCCAGAGCTCGCGAATCTCGTCAGCGTTTCGCATTGTGTTATCAATGTTGCGGTAGGGAGTGAGCGAGTTCTTTCCCTTGAAGCTGGCTTGTCCGTAGACGGAACCGGGAATACGTCCCTTGCGCGAGTGGTACTTGTAGCCCGATGTCTCGCCCGTGAACTCTGCCCACGTCCGCGTATCGACCAAGGTGAAGTCTCCGGAAGACTCAAGCCCGCGTTTTACTTGCTCCTGACCAACAACAAGGTGCGGTCGTCCCGGGATTTTGGCTCCGAAGCCCTTTGACCTGGAAGGCGGAGTCCTCGCGGTTTCGACGGGATGCCCGGCAGCCTTCCACGCAGCAAACCCGCCATTGAGCACGCGCACGTCTGCGACTCCCATGTATCGCAGCACGATCGCCAGGCGATAGGACGCCGTTGGGTCTTCGCCGGAGAGGATGACCGTATCGTCCACATGAAACCCATATTGCTCGGCAAACGTCTGGAGCAAATCGGGATCGCCAAGCATCCACCTGGGCGGAGGTTCGAAGTGATCGGTATTAACGTGAAAGCTCCGAGGCACATGTCCCTTCGTATAGGAAGCCTCTTCGTCTCCCCAGCTCACCTCGACGAACTTGATACGCTTCGCACGCTCGAATGTTTCTGGCTTCTCTCCATCAAGGAGCTGTTTGACAATTGGCGCGGGGACCAGGAGTTGAAAACTCTTGTGACGCAGCAGCGGTCTCGATTTATCTTTCGCCCAGGCGTTGAGGTCAAAGTCGTAGAGCTGTTGAAAACCGAGGTCATCAAGGTACTTGGCGACGCGGTCTCGCATCGGTTGGTTCGTACCGCACAACACGACATGGCGTTGCGGTTCGATTCCCTTCGCGCGCAACGCGGTTGAAAGGAGCTCGGCTTTGTCTTCATGGTCGATATCCAGCCAACCGGCGGGAAAATCGACGGCTCCCGGCAGGTGACCTCCTCGCGTGATGCCGTCCAACTTCCAACCGTTGAATGCGTCCGTTGGCCGCGTATCAACAAGAATCCAATCCTCGTCTTCAAGGACTTCGGCCAGATCTGCGACCTTCATCATTTTCCGTGTCTTCAATTCCTGTTCGGCGTGCAGCTCGACCGGGTACGCAGCAAATATGAACAGCAAGCCAACGATCAACCGAAACCCGGCTCTCATTGTGGAAGTCTTTTCTTGCACTTTGTTTGTAGAGGTTACTCCGCTCGGAGTATTTCCGTCAGACAATCCGGGAAGACCAGCTCGGTTCGATCGGGCCCAATGCCAAATCGCAGGCTTTCGTTCCGACTTTTTCGGCAACCCACCTCTGCAATCTTGCATTGCTGTCGATTCGGATGTCCAAGGCGTACAATGCGGCCGGGGTTTCTGCCTCTCGGAACGGTCTGCCCTCATACGTTTACCTGCCGCTCGCAATCGAGAACGAACATGAACCACTCCCATAACTTTAAACGACGTACCGTAGCGCGTCTCCTGGTACTGGCAATCAGCCTGGTGGTTGTGGCTTCAGACACGGGCGTCGCTCAGGAAAAAGACGCTGAGCCGCAAGCGATCGAAAAGGTTGAGCCGCGACAGGTTTTCTCGGGCCCCCAACCGGGCGAAAAAGTCAGACCGTTCAAGGTGCTGACTTTCAAGGGCGACGAAGCGAAAGAGGTGGAGATCGTCAAAGAGACCGAGGAAGGCGTCACTCTCATTTGTTTCGTCCACAAGCTCAGTAACGACGACAGAGTTATCTACGGAATGGGGTTGGTCGACTTCTACGCCGTACCGCACAAGGCAGTGACCAGCCACATCGTGCTGTTAACGGACGACCGCCCAAAGATGTTGAAGATGCTGAAAGGTTGGGGGCGAGGTCCATTTTTCTCCAAGTCCATGCTGAGCGTATCGATTGACGGTGCGGAGGGGCCCGGCTCCTACGGCCTGAATCGCAACGTTGCCATGACCGTGGTCGTCGCCAAGGGCAATAAAGTCGTCGACAATTTTGTCTTCCAGGCACCCAACAACCGCGATCTGCAGACCATCATGGCATCGATCGCGAAGGCCATCGGAAAACCAGAACCCACCCTGGCGAAAGTTCAGCAGGAGCTCCGCGCCGAGCGTCAACGCCAGGTGGACAAGAGAATCAAGGGCAGCCCCGTATTCAAACTTGCGCCCAACGAGCAGCTTGGTCGAATCATGTACGGAATGGTGCACGCTCGAGGCAACCGGGTGAAGAACGCTGAACGCCGCACCAAACAGTTGCGTGAATGGGCCGGGGACAATGACGAACGCACCCTGGCACTGAAAAAGTACTGCAAGGCCGTGCTCGCAGGTGATTTCAAACCGGACCGATATTCCCTGGAAGCCATCCAGGAGCTGGCGTCGGACTAGCTATCAAGCAGGTTCCCTGCGGAGGCACGCCGGTGCGGTGCATCGGGCAGCTGAAAATGGTTGGCTGCGACCAGGGCTAGAGGTGGCAATCGTTGCAGCGTCCGTATCTCACACAGACATCTGATGAATCGTTCGTCGGCTGCCTGGCATGCTTTGCCAATTGTCGGCGGGGCGAACGAGAAAAGGCTTCGCCGCGGGGACGAAGCCTTTTTCTGGTTACTCGTTGATGTGGGGAAGCCAGCTCTAGTCTTCCTTGTCATCGCGTCCCAAACCACCATTCAGGTAATCGTCGCCGGCACCGCCACGCAGAAAGTCGTGCCCCTGCATGCCGAACAGTGCGTCGTGGCCAGCTTCTCCAAAGAGCTGATCTCCTCCCATACCGCCGTTCAGATGGTCGTTCCCGTCACCACCGTACAGTTTGTCATTGCCGGTGTTGCCGTACAGGCGGTCATGTCCACGCGATCCCAACAGGATGTCATCGCCCCACCAACCTCTCAACCAGTCGTCACCGTAGCCACCGGACAAGTAGTCGTCCCCGCGGCCTCCGTCCAATCGATCGTTGCCGGACCAGCCGTAGAGCGAATCGTTTCCGGTACCGCCATCCAGTCGGTCGTTGCCATTGTCACCACGAAGTTCATCATGCCCCGACCCACCGTAGATGACATCGTGACCATCGCCCCCATACAGTACATCGTTTCCACTGTCGCCATCGAGGTGGTCGTTGCCCGCATCGCCATAGAGCTTGTCGTTGCCGCCCCAGCCATCGAGTTCGTCGTTGCCGTTGCCGCCACGAAGCACATCGTCGCCATCGCCGCCAATAAGATGGTCATCTCCGCCACCACCGTACAGTCGGTCGTTGTCGTAGGTACCCTCGATCCGATCATCACCTGCAAATCCGTGGACCTGGGACCCGATGAGATTATCGTCATGTTCCGTTCCATGCAGGACCTCAAACCCAACCTGGCGGTCCATCGTCATCTCCCCCAACCATTCTGCCGAAATTCCGGCCCAAGCAACGTTCGTGTAGCCCGTGTTTTCACTATTCAGATTGGCTGAGATGCCGAATGAGTGGCTCCTGTAGGACAAGATATCGTTTCCTTGCCCACCGTCGAGTTCATCCTGGCCCATGCCTCCGTCAATGGTGTCACTACCACTTCCGCCGAAGATCACATCCGCCGCTCGACCTCCGATCAGCACGTCGTTGCCCTCGCCACCATGGACTTCACTGGGGAGCCACGTGTTGTTGACAAACCGATCCGGGTTGCCCTTGCCATAAAACTCAATACTCTCGACGTCATCGGCAAAGAATGAGTTCATGGTGCCGTTGATTTCGACAGTAATTATTTCGCAACTACGACCGACCACATTGCAGTGCTCCTCGGCCACAACGACGTTGTCCGAGCGATTGGACCCACCGATCTGAAGAACGCCTTCCTGCACCATCGCGCCGTAGAAGTTTACGCTGAAGACTTTGCGTTCCTCGAGTGACTCAAGGCCAAGTCGTTTCTTGTTGCGATTGGTCGTTCTCAGGGTTCTTTTGGACGGGTTGTTGTTGGTGCCGTTCGTCCGATTGATGTTCAGCAGGTTCATCGTTTTGTCCTCGCAGTGAAGGGTGTTGTTTTTGTTCACACCTACCCCTGCGAGGAAATGCAGCCGAGCCCTTACCAGAAACCAGAAAAAAAATTTCCATCGCGTTTTTCGGCGAAGAAAATGGGCATTCCGCCCCGTTGGCCGAAGTGAGACGTGGTGATGACGTGCGATCTACAGAAGTGCACGTTCCCCCCTTAAGTGCTCGATTTGCCGGTCGAAGCTTCCTCAAGACGGCGCAGCGAAAGCGCCAAGCGTGCCGAACGAATGCCACCAAAGATCGCCAGCAGGATGGAGGCAGGCAACATCACCCATGCCAGCGTTACGAGTGTGGGACTGTCCGGTAGCAACTTCAGGATCGAAACTGCCGAGACGCCCAGCATGATGGCCGCACGAAGATAAGCGAGGAACGTGCGTTCGTTTGCCAAGCGGGTTCGATCGAGCGCCAGAACATCGCTCAGCTTGAGTTCATTGGAGTGATAGTTCTGATACTTCACCGTTGCAGCTCCGGCTGTTCAGGAGTGACTCGAGGCGGAACTGGAAGCTTGCTCAGCGAGGTTTGGCGGTCGACACTTCCTGGCCTGACGACTCGACAACTTCTGAGTCCGCGTCATTCGCATCCGGCTCTGCTGAATCCTGCTCGTTAAAGCCGGAAAAGACTTCTGTCATCTCGAGGCTGGTCTTAAAGTTGTCGCCGCGTCGCATGATCATTTCGCCATGCAGACCTCGTTGCTCAACGACCACGCCGTAATTCCTGGTGAGTTCCAGAATCGCGAGGAAGATGCCAATCATTCGCGCCTTGTGCATGCCCGGTTCGAACATGCTGGTGAAGTGTACGATGCCTTCGCTAATCAACGTTTCATGGATGCGCTGCATGTACACGCTGATCGGCGTGTCGTCATAGACGATTTTGGTTTGCGGTTTCAGCCGCTCGGACTCGCGCATCACGCGACCAATAGCGCTGACCAGATCCCAGAGTTCCACTTCGTGGATCGGTTGTTCACCCGGGTCCACGGTTCTGGATGGCAGGTCGTTGGCAACCCGTGGAAACCGCTGCTGCCACTCATGCCCCGACTCGCCCAGCATGCTGGCGGCATCTTTGTACTTCTTGTACTCCAGCAGTCGCTCGACAAGCTCCTGACGAGGATCGTCGTCGATCTGCTGACCGTCGACATTTTCTTCGACTCGCGGCAAAACCATCCGCGACTTGATTTCGATCAGCAGACTGGCGACTTCGACAAAATCGCCCACCTCATCGACGCTCATTTCTTCCAGCACGTCCATATATTGGATGTACTGTTCGGTCACCATGGAAATGGGAATGTTCTGAATATCGAGTTCGTGTTTGCGCACGAGGAACAGCAACAAGTCCAGCGGACCGCGGAACATCGAGAGATCGACGCGGAATTCCATCTTGTGCGCAAACGGGTCTTCGGCTGGATAAGCCAGTTGATCCCCCAGTTCGACATACAGGTTGCAGGACTTGGGTGAATCGGGCTCTGACGTCGAGGAATTGCGGGTTCGACGCAGCCTGGTTTCGATTTTGGTCTGATCCTGCAAATCGGAAGACATGCCGGTCACCTAATTCTTCGACTGTGGAACCTGTGAAACTTTGACGAAAGCGCTGACTCCGCAGCCAGCTGCTAGCAGAGACGGGAGCAGCGAGCCTAACGGCCACGAGCGTGCCAGAGCCACCGGATTTTACCTGCCGGGGTGGAAAGAAGCACGAAAACTCGGGCCAGCATTCCCCTGGAATTCCGGGATCTCCGTAAAAACTGCCGGCCGGGGCGACTCCGCCGTGTTCAAGGGTGCGAACCAGACCGGTGCAAAATGGGTCCTGTCAGCTTCCAAACCAGCTTTCAAACTATGCCTTGCCGCCGAATCCGGCGCCTTGTTCGTTGTAGGGCCCCGGTTTACTATACGGGCTTGTTTTTACCCCTTGATTCTCGACATAGCGATTCGCTCTGATGCGTCACGTAGTCTCCGCTCTCGTCCAAAACGTACCTGGCGTGCTTGCACACATCTCTGGCATGCTGGCCTCGCGAGGTTTCAATATTGATTCGCTTGCTGTGGGCGAAACCGAGGAGCCCGAGCTCTCCCGAATGACATTCGTGGTCGTCGGTGACGATAGCGTGCTGGAGCAGATTCGAAAGCAACTTGAGAAGATCGTAACGGTCGTCAAAGTTGTGGACGTCAGTTCCCTCGACTACGTCGAGCGTGATCTGATGCTGATCAAGGTGAAAGCCCCGGCCGGCAAGCGATCTGAGATTCGCGAACTGACGGATATCTTTCGCGGCAGTATCGTCGACGTCGGCACCGACGAGGTGATGGTCGAAATCTCCGGGCGTGAAAGCAAAATCGAAGCGTTCATCAACAGCATGCGACCATTCGGGATCACCGAACTGGTACGCACGGGACGGATCGCGATGGTACGCAGTGACGCAAAACGACTGGCGGACGCCGCACAACGCAAGGCGACCGTCCCCCAGTAGCGCGACGATATTCATTCGACTGTTTCTGAAACCGTTACAAAAGCTGAGTACCGCAGGATTCCAATTGACCTGGCGGTAACGGTCTGAACCCTCAACCAAACGGTATGTTCGCGACGAACGACCGACGAAAGATTCCGATGGCTGCAACTATCTACTACGACAATGACGCTGACCTTGCCGACCTCTCTGGAAAAACCATCGCCATCATTGGCTACGGATCGCAGGGCCATGCACAGGCACAGAACCTGAGAGACAGCGGGCTGAACGTGATCGTCGGCCAACGTCCCGGTGGTCCTAACTACGACCTGGCCAAAAGCCACGGCTTCGAACCCATGTCGGCAGCGGATGCGACCAAGAAAGCAGACATCGTCAACATTCTGCTTCCTGACGAAGTCCAGGCGGACGTCTATCTCGCCGAAATTCGCGATAATCTGGAGCCCGGCAACATCCTGATGTGCTCGCACGGCTTCAACATTCACTTCGGTCAGGTAGAAGCCCCCAAAGGTGTCGACACCCTGCTGGTTGCCCCTAAAGGCCCCGGACACCTTGTCCGCAGCGAATACGAAAAAGGTGGCGGCGTTCCGTGCCTGATCGCACTTGGTGAAGGTGCCGGAGAAGCGACCAAGAAAGCCGGCCTGGCCTATGCCAAAGGGATCGGCGGCACACGCGGTGGTGTCATCGAAACCACGATCGCCGAAGAGACCGAAACGGATCTGTTTGGCGAGCAGGTTGTGCTTTGCGGTGGTGTCAGCGAACTGGTTAAGGCAGGCTTTGACACGTTGGTAGAAGCCGGCTATCAGCCAGAAATGGCCTACTTCGAATGTCTTCACGAGCTGAAGCTGATCGTGGATCTGTTCTACGAAGGTGGCCTGAACTACATGCGTTACAGCGTGTCAAACACCGCTGAATTCGGCGACTACACTCGCGGCAAGCGGATCGTCACCGACGAAACCCGTAAGGAAATGAAGAAGATCCTTGAAGAAATCCAGACCGGCGAATTCGCCAAAGAGTGGATTTTGGAGAACAAGGGTGGCGCCGCTGCATTCAAGGCCCGTCGTCGCATCGAGCGAACGCATGGTGTCGAAGAGGTCGGCCTGAACCTTCGTCGCCTCATGAAGTGGATCGATTCGAAAGAAGTCTGATCGACCAACGCATGTTGGATGTTCGCGAACGGATTCATCCGTTCTGTATGTCCGCAGCGAAACGCAGACCGTAGAATTCAGTGGCGGGGTGGCAGAGGCCATTCCGCCACTTCCGTTAACTTGGCAGGGTTTCTGCGGTGCAAATTATGGATGAAAAACATCTGCAAACGCTGAACGTGTTTGAAAAGCTGCAGCCAGGCGATGAAATCGAACTGAAGCACGAAGTGAAGGTCGGCTTTCGCTCGTGGGAGACGGTCACCACCGGTACCGTCGTGCACGTAGAGCGCCGACGACACGGACTCCATCGACGAAGAAACCACGATGACAAGGTCTTCAGCGACGTTATCGTAGTTGAACGACCAGACGGCGAGCGGACGACGGTGACGCTGGACGAATTCTCCGAGCTGAAAATACTCTAGTAACGGCTCAAGCGACTGCTCAAACAACTGCTCACTTCGCCGTACGTAATCACCGGACGCAGAAAGACAATGGAAGCCACCATGAACGTATCCTGGCGAATGATTTCGGGAATCATGCTGGCGCTGGTCGCGTGGGGCATCTACCTTGCCGTCGGGGCCACCGGAATGTTCGTGCAAGAATCCATGATGGATGTACGCAAGAGCGTGGTTGTGGTCGTATGCGTCGCCATCTTCCTGGGGCTGTGGGCCGTTGTGCTATTCGGCAGGAAGAAACCGGGCGTTGCCGGACAGCCACCAGCCAGCTCCGACGAATTGGGCACCGAAGCACAACCAGCCGAGACGGAAGCCGCGTCCGGCCGCAATGCGGGTCGTCTTCCCCTCAGTCGCGCAGGTATCGCCGCACTGCTGTGGGTTGTATTTGGAGTCATCTTCTGGGTCATCGCGATTGCGACGTGGCAGCAAGTATCGACGGACGTGACCACGATTTTTGGATGGTTCGCCGCCTTCTGTGTCATGGCATCCGCGACGTCCGGCATGATTGCTCTGAGCGACCCCACACGGCGGCCAGGTAAGTGGCTGGGACTTCTGGGTCTCGTTGGGTTCGCGGCTTGCCTGGTTAGCTTTATTGCCCGCATGACACCAGGCTAGTGCTCACGTAACTCTCGTGGTTCCGCTAGCTTACTTCCGCCCAATCGCGCCGTTGTTGACACAGAAGCAGACATGTTCGAAGGTGTGGTGTGCGTCCCACTTCCCTTGCGAAACCAAGCCATGATGCGTCTGACCTTGCTGCTGCTTTTTGCCTTCTCGTCCGTGGCATTCGGGCAAGCGACTCCACCTGCCCAGACAGCACCGCCGACGGCTGGTAGCGCCCCGGAACAGGCCATCTCGCCAGAAGCTCGCGCTGCAGTGATGAAGGGCAACGAACAGATCAACGCCAAAAACTACAAGGCTGCGATCCAGACGTTTCTTGCCGCCGCACGTCGCCATCCGGAGAACGGACAGTTTCGGCATCTGTTGGGTTTCGCCTACGCACAGGACAAGCAATACGGTCCGGCGTGGGTACAGCTTCGACAGGCCGTTCGACTGAATCCGTTTTACGAACCCGGAGTGCGCCATTTCCTGTCGCTGTGGAACGATTTTGACAACCGCGGATTGATGAATCCGGGGTTACCGCAAGCCGAAGTCGTGCGGCTGTTGGGCGAACCGGACAAGCAGACAGGTAATGCCGAACGCCTGATCGTGGAGTATGGATTTATGCAGATCCATTTCCAGAAAGGGCGACTCTTTGCGATCGTGGACCCCCGCGGACTGGACCCGGCCAACGCCAGACCTCTTGATGTCGTAGAAATCAATTTTGATGACAAGGCCCGCTGGCGACTTGGCTATCGCGCCATCAACCGCCTTCAGTCGCTCACGGAATACGTGCCCGCCGGAGAAGCCGTACAGAAGTGGAAAGAGCTCTACACGGTGCAACGGCTCTACAACATGTCGACCAAAACATCACCAAAGAAAATGGCAACGGAAATCGAAGCAAACCTCCGCAAAGCGAACGCGGAGATCGACTTCCAACTGCTCGCAGACTCCGAGACCGATGTCATGTTCCATTGGCGCGAAAAGGCGGGCGAGGGTCGTGAGGCCCAGCACGAGATCGTCCGTCTGATCTCCGGACAGAAGGACATTCACCGAATCGCATACGGCAGGAAGGTCGCACAGATACCCAACGCCGAAGCCCAGGCGTGGTTTAAGCTGCTGCGTAGTGCCAAGCTCCAGGCGTCGCCGCCGACCACTCCGCCAACATCGCAGACCGCTCCGGAACAAACACCGCAAACGACTCCGGCAGCGACAGGGGCTTCCGGCTCACCATAGCCTCAATGGCCTCGCAGGCCCCTTCGAGCCGCTTGCCGCTCCGCTATCTTCGGTCAGCCGCCGCGTTGGAGTGCAGCGTCAGGCTCTGCATTCCAATACCTGCCTCCATGTAGGCTGCAATATTCTGGCCCGCCATCCGAAACCAGCAGTGGTGGCGTCTAAACCCTCCAGTTAAGACGCAATGTCTTGAAACAGGACCGTCAAACTGTAACAATCGCAGACTCGATGCGTTTCCCACTTTTACGGTGACTCATGCTCGTACCGCAGTTCTCGATTCGTTGGGTGTTGCTCTTCATGACCGTAGGGGGACTGGTTTTCACGATCGCCCGTCAGGCGTTTCTTGGTGAGCTATGGGCGATCGCCGTGACATCGACGCTCCTACTGGGCGTCGCCACGCTGGTGGCTTTTGGGGCAGCTTTCGCAGCCGCCTATGGATTGGCGCGTGCAACGCGATCAGTCTTTCCACCGCAGAAATCCGAGAATCCCTTCGTCGTCGATGGACAGTTTCCGCCGCAGGAAGTTCCCGTCAATCCTTTCGCCAACGAGCAGAAATAGACATGAACCACCATCGGAACGTGCCGGATTTTTGGCGATCGATTGTTGTTTCCTGCATTCTCATCTCGGCCGTCGCAACCACGCCGTGCGTTGCCGGTTCGGGCTACAAGATCGTCCTGCCTTTCAACGGCCAAAAGCTGAAGAACGGGATCATTGCCGAAATTGACACGCGATGGGTCGACGGATTTGGCTACCGCCCGGTCAAGATTAGTCTTTCGGCGCGCCGGGCAAAACGCGATCGCACGATCAAAATCGCACTGTTGCCGGAAAGTCACAGTACGTTCAAGGAGCCGCTGCGCGTCGAAGTAGAAATGGAAATTCCGGAGGGGAAAAAGGAAGTTACAAGAACTTTCTACATTCCCCAGCAGAGTCCATGGAGCGCCTTTCGAGCCGAATTCTATGAAGGTGGTCGTATGCTGAAAGACCTCAGCATGACCCGGAACGCCGCTCAGACCAACAGTAGCATCAACCTGGACTCACCTTGCCTACTCATCGTCGATACGGATGCTCCGTCACTCCACGTAGATCGCACTGCCCTCGTCCGACAACTGGCGAAAGAGCAAACATCCAATCTTCCCGACACCAGGAAGTTCCGGTTCATGGGGACGGAATACCAGCGGCGAAACTACACTCAGGAGCAACAGAACCGAGACATCAAATCTGAACGGGCGACGGACTACGAAACTCTCACGGACCTGCAGCGAATTGGGAACGTGGAGATTATCCCGCCCACCGACCTGCCGTCGAAATACATCGGCCTGTCGGGCGTCGATCTCATTGCCATTTCACTCAACGACCTTGAGGAGCTTGCCGAATCGTTTCCCGAACGATTTCAAGCTGTGGATTACTTCATACGCAATGGTGGCAACCTCATCGTGTTTGATGCGGAGAACGTTGCGGAGGGCACGGTCAACCTGTTCCGTCCGCTGAAATGGACTCCGGCCAACAAGCTACAGTTTCGCAACGCCCGCCTTTCATTCTCCGAAATGGTATCGCCAACGAATGTGCAGAAACCCAATTCCAACAGGAGGAACCTGTCGAAACTGCCTGATGTCCTCCTTGGGACGCACGGCATGGGACGCGTTGCCACCATCCCTCTGGCAGATCCCTACGAGGAAAACGTCGAATTCTGGCAATGGGTTCTGGCGTCCATTGGCACCGATCGACTCACATGGGGTGATCGCCATGGCGTTTCCCTGCTGAGGGCCAATGACGACTACTGGGATTTCATGATTCCCGGTTTTGGAGCCTCGCCGGTCGAATCATTTCTTGGAGTGATCACGCTCTTCATTATCTGCATTGGTCCGGTAAACATCTGGCTCCTCAAGAAGTCGAAGCGGTTCTTTCTGCTACCGTTGACGGTTGGCATTGCCGCCATGCTGACAACGCTGTTGATGCTGGGTTACGCCTTGGTGAGCGACGGAATCTCGACACGATTGCGGCTCAACAGTTACACGGAGTTAGACCAGCGCACGGACCAGGCTGTGGCCGCCACCCATTCGCGTCATGCATACCTTGCCGCCATCGCTCCTTCCGGTGGACTCGTTTTCCCGGATCATACCTGCGTCTATCCCGTGACGCCGTACTACGACTACAACCTCGAACGCGAGGAGTCGATTGTCACCCGTCAGAAAACGAGACGGCTACAAAAAGGCTACATGCGACCGCGGGCCACGATGCAATTCCTCACAACCAATGTTGAACCCACCGAAGCCGGCGTCCAGATCGCTTTCGGCGGAGACGGAAACTCCATCGCGAACGCCACCAACGGCGTTGGCGTACCCGTGACACACGCATGGATTCGCGATGGCAACGGCGACCTTTACTTCGCGACCAATACCGACGTCGACCAACAATTCAAACTCGCGTCCGCCGAAGACGAAGAGGCCCGGCAGCAGTACTACCAAATTGCCCTTGCGAACAAACCCAAACCGCCCGAGGGCCTGGACAAGACGGTAAATCCAATGTTCATGAACGGAGGACAGTATCGCTACTACTCGAATAGCGCACCGCCCTCCAGCAACACGGCTTTGTTGAACCGGATGATCAGTTCCCATGGTTCGAAGCTGCCCAACTTCTTCACCGATGCGAAGCCGAACACCTACCTGCTGCTCACAACAGCAGCTCCCGCGTTCGTACATCACGGAACGGACGGCAAACAGATGGCAGGATTTCACGTGATTGCAGGGAGTTGGTAGATGGTTGCAACGGTTGCTACTCACCCGATGATTGAACTTCATCGATTGCACCGCTTCTTTGGTGATACTCGAGCGGTCAGCGATGTATCGTTCTCCATTCCCAAGGGAGAGGTGTTCGGATACATCGGCCCCAATGGCGCGGGCAAGACAACCAGCATGCGAATCCTGTCGACGCTGGATCTACCGACGTATGGGGACGCGAGAATCGACGGGTTCTCGTGCCTCAATGACCCCGATCGTGTCCGCAAGCGTCTGGGCTTCATGCCCGACTACTTTGGCACTTATCCCAACGTCAACTGCTATGAGTACCTCGACTTTTTTGCTCGAGCCTACGGTCTGGTCGGACGCGAACGGCATAAGGCACTACGACATGCGATGAGCTTCACGGGGCTCGACAAACTCGCAGAGAAGCCGATTCGGGGACTGTCCAAAGGCATGAAACAACGGCTTTGCCTGGGCCGTTCGATGGTTCACGACCCCGCCGTTCTGATTCTCGATGAACCCGCAGCCGGTCTGGACCCACGAGCGAGAATTGAACTTCGCGTGATGATTCGTCAGTTGGCCGCGGATGGAAAAACGGTGCTCGTCAGCAGCCACATTCTGACGGAACTGGCCGAAATGTGTGACCGCGTTGGCATCATCGAAAAAGGCCAGTTGCTGGCGACGGGAACGGTCGACGAAATTCAGCGCGGAGCTGAGCGCGATACGGTCGAACGCGACGTTGTCGTGCGCGTCCTCCACAACGCAGAAGGCCTCGCCGGCTTCCTTGAGGAAAACGCTGATGTCCGCGGAGTTCGCATCGACGGACAGCTTGTTCAGTTCGTACACGAAGGTCAGCGCTCGGACGAAGTGGCAATGCTCAAGCAGCTCGTCGACGCCAACTTTGAGGTGGCCGAATTCCGCAGCGAGCAAAAGTCGCTGGAGGATGTGTTTATGGAGGTCACCAAGGGAATCGTCCAATGAGCCAAACTATTGATCCCGGCTCCATGCCGCAGTCCGAACCGCACACACCAATCGTCCAATCGCCCTTCGAGCGAACGTGGATGGATTCCGTGGATGATTTTCTGTCGCGCACGGGCGACTTCCTGAATCCAATTCTGGTGAAGGAAACCCGGCAGGCACTCAAGAGTCGACAATTTACGGCTTCGTTCTGGCTGGTGCTGCTATTCGCGGCCGGTTGGTCGTTTGTGGGCATATCTTTGATGATGCCCTACGTGTACTACCTCCCCAGCGGCCGATTCATGTTGGTTGGCTACTTCGTCATCCTTGCGATTCCATTGTTGCTGGTCGTACCGTTTTCCGCCTTTCGATCGCTGTCGACCGAGAGAGAAGATGGCACCTACGAGTTGCTATCCATCACTTCCCTGACGGCGCGACAGATCGTAACCGGGAAGCTCGGTAGCGCGCTGATGCAGATGCTGGTCTACTACGCCGCGCTGGCTCCCTGCATCGCGTTTACGTACCTGTTGCGAGGTCTGGACCTGGGTACGATCGTCGTGATCCTTGTTGGTACCTTTCTGGCATCCGTCCTGTTCAGCTGTGTCGGACTCGTGTTTGCCGGCATGAATCGTTCCCGACAGTGGCAAGCCCTGTCGTCGGTGCTCCTCATCGTGCTGCTGGCGATTGGCGGATGGTCATGGGGCTTCCTGATGATGTCGCTGCTGTTTGAAGGTACGGCCGTGATTGGCCAACTGGAATTCTGGATTGGGGTCGCCGCCGTACTCACGTTGTATGCAACCGTGGTCACGTTGCTAATTCAGATCGCCGCGGCACAAAACTCCTTCGTCACCGACAACCGATCGACCAACATCCGCGTCACGCTATTCGTTCAATTAATGCTTTACATGGGATGGATGACCTACCTGTGGTGTGTCGTCCGGGAAGAGGAAGTCCCCATCGTCACACTGACGGTGGCTGGGATCGTCTGGACACTCTACGGCATCATGTTGACCGGTGATGTCGGGCAGTTGTCACCGAGGGCTCGGCGAGACCTTCCTCATTCGTTTCTCGGTCGCACTTTTCTGACGTGGTTTAACCCGGGTTCGGCGACCGGCTATGTGTTTGCGATGACTTCCTTCTTTGCGTTTGTGATTTTTGTGCTGGCTTCCAACATCTATGCAGCGGCAAACTTCCCCGATATTGCGGCCAACGTCGACGACCTGAATCCATTTGGAATTCTCATGTGGTCCTACATGGCGTTCTATCTGGGCCTTGGACGGATTATCACGCTGGGCTTACGTCGAGTCGCCGATTTCGGAATCCTTGCCGTCGTGCTGGTGAACGTCCTGTTGCTGATCGGTGCCGCCGCGATTCCAACGTTCTTGCAATTCTGGCTGCAGAATTTCCGGAACGCGGACTATTCCAGTCTCCAGTCCGTAAACTGGATCTGGACGCTTTATGAAACGATCAACGGAAGCTGGGTCATGGCACCAGTCGTTCGCGCCATGGGCCTCGCCGGATTTCTGATGTTCACACTCAATCTTGTGCTTGCTGCACGAGAAGTAGAAGCCACGCGACTGACGGCGCCGCAGCGGGTGCGAGAAGACGACGCCGTCGAGATGTTGGCGGAAGAAACTGCAACCGCGACATCCTGACGTTTCGCCGTTAAGCGAGTCGCCGGGCCAGTTCCACTAATGACCGCACCATCACGCCACTGCCGCCACCATCCATCCACGGTTTGGGTTTATCCAGGAAGCTGGGTCCGGCAATGTCGAGATGGACCCATGGCACGTCGGCCACAAATTCCTCCAGCAGCTTGGCAGCCGTGATGGCTCCTCCCCAGCGACCTTCGCCGATGTTCTTGATGTCTGCAATTTCACTGCGGATCTGTTTGCCAAATTCAGGGAACATCGGCAGTTGCCAGGCGTCCTCTCCGGCGTGCCCGGCGGCCGATAGTAGTTGATCGCATAGCTCCTGGTTATTGGTCATGGCACCGGTAACTTCTGTGCCCAGTGCGACAACACACGCGCCGGTGAGAGTCGCAAGATCCACAATGCGTTCCGGCTTCATTTCGACGGCCACATCCAACGCGTCCGCCAGCACCAGTCGGCCTTCGGCGTCGGTATTGAGCACTTCGATTGTGCGACCACTGCGGGCCGTCAGTACGTCGCCCAGCTTGTACGAGTCGGGGCCGACCATGTTTTCAACCAGCCCCATGATGCCAACGACGTTAATGGGAATCTTCAATCGGGCAATGGCGCGAACCGCACCCAGAACCGTCGCGGCGCCCGCCATGTCGCACTTCATGGTTTTCATGCCTTCGGACGGCTTCAACGAAAGACCGCCCGAATCAAACGTGACGCCTTTCCCGACGAGTGCCAGGGGCAGAGCGTCGTCCGCTCCGCCGCGGTACTGGACAATCACCAGACGCGGAGGTCGTGCCGAAGCGCGAGCCACGGCCAACAGCGCTTCGCAGCGTTGCTGCTGCAACTGGGACTCATCCCAGATCTCGATTCCCAGTCCGTTCTCCTCGGCCACGAGGAGTGCTTCTTCCGCAAACGATTCCGGATACATATGTCCCGCGGGCATGTTGACCAGTCGTCGAGTCAGATTGATGCTCTCGCCAAGGTCCTGCCCTCGCTCACAGACCTCCGAGGAAAAGCCGGACCAGAACACGGATTCCGGCCGGACTCTTTTCTTTTCTTCGCGATAGAGGTCCTGTCCTGCGGAGCCAACGATCGCGCCAGCAACGGCCGCTTCCTGGAGTGACTCGTCCTGAATGCAGGAAAACTCGACAAATACCCGTGATCTTGGTTTATCCGTGACGGCCTTCAACCCGGCCGCCGCCGCGCGGAAGGCGGCCCGCACGTCCGTCTGATTTCCCAGACCAACGACGACCAGATGCGTCGACGACAAACCGGAGGGGGCCAAAATGACGGTAGAATCACCCACTTTTCCCGTGATTTCGCCGCATTCCACCAATCGACCGATCGCATTGCCACAGGCGTCATTGATCGCCTGCACCGCGGCGGACATCGTCAGATCCTGGCCAATACCGACCACAACCACATCGTAGTTGGCGCCATCATCTGTCGGAGTGGCAATATCAGCTGGTGCGTTATGCATGTCTTTTCCGTTCTTCCGCTCGCGAGTACCCTAGTGCTGTTCATTCGTACTGTAGCGAGTGATTGTAACGCAGTTGAAACCATCCTTCGACGGCGAATTCAGGCAGTGGAACCCGAGGGACGTTTGGTGGACGAAGCACTCAAGAAAAACCTGGTCGATCTGATCAACTCACCCAGCTACCGCGTGGCGCACGAAGACATTGAGTTTCTCAATCTTCCCGAGCTGCGACCGGTTCGTATGCAGCTCGAATTGCTGAAGCCGGAAATGACCCTGGTCAAGGAAGGTGTGGGTTCCACCGTGGTCCTGTTTGGCGGAACGCAGGTCGTCGAAAAAGAAGAAGCCGAGATGCGGCTGCAGAAGGCGAAAGACGCGGCCGCAAAATCGCCCAACGACAAGAAGCTGCAGCGTGAAGTCGTCCGTTCGGAAAATCGCCTGAAGAAAGTTCGCTTCTACAATGAAGCCCGTGAATTCGCGCATTTGGTCTCCTCGACATGCCAGGTCGACGGACGTTGCGACTATGTCGTCATCACGGGAGGTGGTCCCGGCATCATGGAAGCTGGAAACCGCGGCGCGTGGGAGGCGGGAGCCAAGTCGATTGGGCTCAACATTACCTTGCCGGACGAACAGGCCCCCAATCCGTATATCACTCCGGAACTCTGTTTCCAGTTCGACTATTTCGCACTGCGGAAGATGCACTTCCTGATGCGAGCCGAAGCGTTGGTCACATTCCCGGGAGGCTTTGGCACGCTGGACGAACTGTTCAACGCTCTCACGCTGCGACAAACGCAACGCATGCAGGACATCCCCATCATTCTTTACGGCACCGAGTACTGGAAGAGCGTCATCGATTTTCAGGTGCTTGCCGACGAAGGCGTGATTCGCGACGAACACCTGGATTTGGTCGACTACGCCGACTCGCCCGAGGAAGCCTGGAAAATCATCCGCGACTTTCATGGCGACAAATAACCCACATGTCAGAACAACTCATTACTCCGCCGTTTCTGTTTCGCTTCGCCGTTCCCTGTCGATCGACCAGCAAGTCATGGTCGGAGACGGACGGACTGGACCTGACCGCCAAATATACGGTTCCCAGTTTTCAGGCCGAGTTGGCGGACGGACGCCCTTTCGGAGACCTGCGACTGGCGTGGTCGGCCGAGGGCTTCATCTTCAACCTTCGAGTCCGTGACAAGAAACAGGCACCCTGGTGTCGCGAGTCACGACTGGAAGAGAGCGACGGCCTGACGTTGTGGATTGATACTCGCAATACGCTGAACGTGCACCGCGCGAGTCGATTCTGCCATCAGTTCATATTCCTGCCGCAGGGCGAGGGCAACCAGCAGCAGAATCCTGTCGCCGAATTGCTGAACATAAACCGCGCCAAAGACAATCCCGGTCAGCCTAATCGCGGCACGTTGAAAGTTCGCGGAGAGAAGCGAGTTGATGGCTACGTGATGCAGGGTTTCATCCCCGCCGTCGCGATGACCGGATTCGATCCCAATGAACATCCGAAACTGGGATTCTACTACGCGATCACCGATCGGGAGCTCGGGTGGCAAACGTTGTCGTTGGGTTCCGAGTATCCCTTTCAGACGGACCCAAGTCTTTGGGGCACGCTGAAATTGGTGAACTAGCCAATGGTTCAACGGTCGCCGATCCTGGAACGACGACCAGAACGGTTTGACGATTAGAGTGGCTCGACCAATCGGGCGTCGGCCAGTGCTTCTCCCAGACGCAGTTCGAATTCACCTTCGTCATTCGAAAGTCGAACCAGGTTACGATCGGGGTCCACTTCAACGACCTCGCCTTTCCACTTTCCAATGCGAATGCGGTCACCCTGCTGCAGGTATTTGCTCTCGTCCTTGCTTCGCAGGTACATGCACATTTGCGGCATGGGATCGCGAGCCCCCTGGACGATCGCCGTCAGGATGGCCAGTGTCGCATCGTCGAACTCTTCTTCTTTCTCTTCGGGTTCGGGCTCGCGTTCGGGGATGACGCGGACTTTCAACGTCGCGACGTCTTCCTTGGATGGGATTCCCTTGTCGGCGACGTAAACCTTGAACTCGTATTCACCCTCTTCCTTGGGTCGCCAGGTGAGCGTGCCCGACTTCGAGATGTCCATGGAGGACGGCGCGTCTTCGCCAATCTGGAACACAAGATCGTGTTCTTCTGGGTCCTCGGCACTGACCTTGTAGCTGAGCCGCTTGCCAATCTCGACTTCCTGCGTTCGGAGTCGTGCGAATCGTGGTGCCTGATTCGCGGGCGAGAACAGATTCCGGGCCGAGAGGATGTCACGATACTCATCGAGACTCATGGCCAGCTTGGTCTTGTCGACTTCGCCAACCGGCACCTTGGGAGTGCCCTCCATGTCGGCCATACTCAGAGCGTCGACTCGCATGTTGATTTTCAGTTGGTTGGCTTCTTTCTGCTTCACCAGATCGAGCGTCCGGACTCGGTGCAGGTTGTCGGCGGAATGGATTCGATACAGCAATTCAGAAACCTGCCGGATATCACCAAGCCCCATGACGGTGTAGCTGAGTTCCTTGAACTTTTCTTTCGTACGCGGGATCGCGTCAAAGTTGACCGATTCCTTGGTCAGGCCGACTTCTTTGACCTGCAACTCCAGCCAGTGGACGAATTCAAGGTGAGCCGCCTCGGCATTTCCTGGCAGCGAGCGACGCTGGAATTCGGCAACTTCCGCGCGGTCACGCATGGCCGCGAGGTTGATGCCTTTCTCCACTTTCAGTTTTGAATTCAGGTCGGCAATTTCTTCATGCTTGCTCTCAAAGCCGGAATTCACCATTCGGTAGATACCGAACACAGCGAACAGGGCCAGCAGACCACCAACGGCGATTCCGAGTATTTTTTCTCGATCGGACATGGCTTATTCCTGTTCCTCGTTACTTTGTGTTTCAGGGGCAGCTGTTTCGGCAGCCGCGTCCGCGGGAATGACGGCAGTGGGTATGGAATCCGCGACCGGCTTGGCGGGTGGTGGCGGATTAATGGGGATAGCTCGATCGGTCTGCATCGTCGTCGTGAACAGGAATGGATATCGAGCATCCTCCCGGGCGTCGTTCGAAACCAGTCCCGGAACAACCTTGTGATGGTCGTCGGTCAATTCATTCTGAAGCTTCTGCCTCGCTTCAATATCTTTTGACCGGCCACGAATCGTAATGGCCCCCAGAAAGTCACGCTGGGTGCGTGCGGTAAGTGATTCAAGCCGAAAGTCTTCGGCCGCCAATTCTTCGCTAGACGAAAGATGCACCAACTCGTCCAGCCAGTTCTTGTCGCCCTGCTTCCACTCCCGCAGCTTCTTTGCGAGTGCGACCGTGCCACCCATCGCTCGGTTTTCACGTGAGAGCTTGTTAATCGCACTCTTTCGTTGAGCGATAGCGGTATTCAAATCATTGTGTTTCCACCACACCAGGAACATCAGCCCCAGCACAACGGTGGCGACTGCCGCGATGGCCAGTACGTGCTGTCGACGATTCGATTCGGGTATGGGGCGTTTGCGAGGATTCTGAAAATCCAGAACCGGTGGCGTACCGGATGCTTCGTCCCGCAACATGCCCACAAGCGCCGCGAAACGCTCGGGTTGCTCCGGAGATGCGCCGGACACACTGATCCCCTCGAAGGGATCCAGAACGGTCACTTCGAGATTCGTTCGATCCGCAATACGTTCGCGGAGACTGGTGTGCTCCGGTTCGGTGCCGAACATCACGATGCGGTCAATCTTTGCCCCACCAAGCTGGTTCTGTGCGGCGGCGATTGTACGGCGAACTTCGCCCAGGAGCGGTTCGCCCGTCTCGCCGGGGTGCCAGCCCGGAGGCAAACGAAATGATCGTGTAAAGACGACTGCCCCGTTCGTTGCCACGGCCAGCTCGGCCGAGTCGGCCTGCTGAGCGATAACGAGCGTGTGGCCGGTCGCGGCCGAAGGCTGTCGTCGAATTGCCAGCGAAGCCGCGGATGCCGGTCGCATGGCCGTTCTGGTCGGTTCGTGCCCCTTGCCGACAAGTGCTGCCTGCACCTGCCGCGAGAGCTCGAGTGGAATTGCGGCAGCGAGTACTTCGCCGGGCTCCTGGCCTGCATCGCGGAGGGGCACAAAGTCCAGAGGACTCTCTTCTTGTAGCGACGAGAACTCACGCATCGCCTGAAATCGCACCATGTCCGGCAGATCTTCGTCCGGAGCGGGCGGCAGGTTCATCGTTCGCAACTCAAGCAGCGATCGACCGATGGCCGTCAGTGCCTGGCTCTTCCCGACGTTCAGTGTCGACAAAGCTTTCGACAACTGCTCTTCGAGCCCCTCGTTGTCCTGACCGTCGAACTGCAGCGGCACCGTCACGGCCTTGTCGACGGCAATGCCTCCATCGCCCTGGGTTCGGGCCACGACAATGCGGGCCTCAATGCGGTCCCAGTCGAGAGCGAGTAGTCTTGGCATGATTGATGACTCTGGTTGGCTGACTTTGGTAAGTAGTTGTTGCGTACGAGCTACCTGGGTTCGTACGGTGCCGCGACGTTTAAAGTCGGTTCAAATTTCAAAGCCTGTTCCAAAGGCTGTCCGCTTGGTTGTGCTATTCCGCCGTGAGTGTTTCGACATTGAAACCTGCCCCCAAATGCGAGAGGTCTCTCCACGATAATAACTTGGGTACATCGCCGGAAGCGTCAATTACGACTTCCGCTCGAGCGTAAACACCGGGCACATCGGAGTAACCAATCACCTGGGCACGATACACCGACCCAGTACCTGAAACGTAAGGCAGCAGAGCTTTCATCTCATCCAGTGTCGCAGCCCCGACGGCGAGCGGCCACGTTGGATAAAGATAGTTTAGATCGCCACTGGTACCGCCCGGATCCTGCGAAAGCAAAATATTCTGAACGGTCGCGAATTCGATATCTGGTAGCCCGGATAAAACTGATGACGAACAGTGATTTGCGTTGATGCGGCCGGTACCTTCGGACTCACCGGCGACAAGCGTTGACATCAGAAGCGGCATGATCGAATTCAAATCGGAATCCTCGCCATAGGGTGATGCGACAAGAATTTTGTCCTGTTCACCCTCAAACTGTGCTTCCGTCGAGGTACCAATAATATCCAGGACACTGGAGAATTTTCCGTCACCACCGCTGAACGAAGGCTGCAACCCGGAAATACTCTCTGGAACCGGCAGCTCGAAGTCCTCCTCCGGATCCTCGGGGATTTCCGCCTCAAACGCGCCGTTCTGACGGAACGCAACGATGTAGGCAGACAAGTCTTCTTCGAACCCCGCAGCAATCAGATCGTCATACAGAGCTTCGAGGTCGTCACCATTGATGTCGATGGTCTCTTCGGCCTGCTCGAGGTAGTCCTTGCTGCTGACCGTCAGGTAAGCGGACCACCCACGCGCCATCGAGCTTTCCACACCACCGAGTGCGGCAGCTGCCTCCACTTCGCCTTCATCGATCAAACCGTTGTGGTTGCGATCGGCGCCATAGAGCAAGTCCATCGTGACGCCCTGCACCAGCAAGAGTTCATCGAGGCTGGATATCGGCCCGTTCGTAGGCTCGTAGCCGGCAACCGCCGAGTACACATCCGCCTCGGCACCAGCCGGTCGCGTCTCATCATCCTCATCAATCCAGTCGAGAATCGAATCGGCGATTGTTTCGGTCATGCCAGGCAACTGCATTAGCACGTTTTGAGCCGGATCAACCACGATGTCATCTGAAAGATCATCGACTCCCCTGCCCCCGACTGCGGCATCCTCTGCGGGCCCGCCCCGATCGGGCGCCGGTTCTCCTTCGTCAGGCGGTTCCGGACCACCACCTTCGCCACCTCCCTCTTCGCCACCGCCTTCTCCGCCTTCTTCGCCGCCCTCTCCTTCACCTTCGTCACCACCTTCGCCGCCACCAGCATCCTCTTCACTCTCTGGCAGCTTGTAGAGGTCTGACGTGGCGATCGTGTTGATGTTGATTTTCGAACCTTCATCCGTGAGCCCAAACCGCCAGGCGGTAGGCTCGCCATACTGATCCTGTAATACGGAGACGATCGAAAAACGAATGAAGTCGCCATCCGTGCTGTCCGAAACCGCAACGTCCTTGAAATAAACGTTGTCCCAGTGGCCGCCGACCGCAGCCCGGTCTTCCGGCAGCATGGACAGATAGTCCTTGATGTATTCAACGCCCGAAGCAACGGCGGCTTCCGCCTGGACCCTTCGTGCCGCCATCTCAGTTCCGCGTTCCTGAGCGGCCATCTTCCCGGCGAACGTATAGGCCGCCAGAGAGATCATCACGATCAACACAAGGACCATGATCAACGCCACGCCGCGACGTGACTCGCCGCTGCCTGCAACGCGTCGACCGCCCGATGGGTCGGTAACCGTCACGACGTTCGACAAAAACTCTCGCTGGGTGTTTTCAGTCCGTTGTTTGGTCATTTCAAAGCCCTGTCAGATCTTCTTCCACCGGTGCCTCCGCCGCAGGCAGCCGTACCGTCAGCGTGTAGATATTGTCTTCCGTCAAAGTGTTGACGTCCGTACTGTCCGTCGCAGCCTCGTCGACAACCGTCAGCGTAATGCTCACGGCAATCGGCAGACCGCCATTGAGCGACGAGTCCCATTCGTCCAACCAGTCGTAGCCGTCGTGATAGGCGAACTGAATCGACACGACCTGGTCACTGAGCATCTGTTCGCCTGACTGAGCGTCTCCCATTCCCGCCATCGCAGTATCGTAGGAAGCCTGCGCCCGTCCCTGAACGCGCCGAGCAAGAATCGTCTTGCGAACCGATATGGAATCCCCATCCGACTGCAGCGGCGTGCCACTCAGTTCCGAACCGTCCGCAGCGCGTAGATAGTAGGTGACGACCTTGGGGTCGCTAAGCAGATTCGACGCCATGGGGTCGAAGCCCGCATTGGTCAGCATGTCGTATCGGACGGGATTCGCGTATTGGCCAAATACGTCGATCTGAATTTCATTTGCGTTGCCGTAGACGCCGGGCGTCGGTTGTACGGTGGTACTGGCAAGATCAAACGTCGCATCCGAGACTTCCGTTTCCGTGCCGGTCGTGCCGTCGCCAGCAGAAAGATCGTCGCCACCTCCCGCGTCGGCAGCTAGATCACCGCCTCCTTCGCCCTCGTCTGGCGGATTGTATGCCCCGCGAAGATCGTTGGCGATGCGATGCAGAATCACACGAGCTGTCTGCGCATTCACAACGTCTGCTCGTCGGTCCGCGACGATCCGGGTGTAGATCCGCATCCCGGCGGCGATCAATCCAATCAAGAGCGCTGACAGCGCGACCGCGAGAATGGTCTCCAGCAGCGTGAAGGCTTTGCGGTTCTTCGTTCGAGTTGTACGGAATCGGGATATCATCAGATCGCATCCACCTCCTCTTCCTCCTCCTCGGGTTCTGGCGGAATGGCCAGCCACTGCGTCAGAGAGAAAGTTGCCGGTGATGCCGATTCCACATTGTGCGTGGCAGTGACCGTGATGATGTAGATCGTGGAGCTCGTATTGAGTGAAACGGCAACGTCGTAGCTCCACATGGGATCCAATTCCCAAACTGCCGATGTGGACACGGGCTCGGCGATTCCGGCCACGTATTCTGCCATGACCGACTGTGCAACCAGGACAGCCTTCGATCGGTCACGAGCCGAAGCCGCGGCGCGATTTCCAGCTGACACCAACTGCGAAAGCAGCGAAATCGCAATCGCCGCCAAAGCGAGCGCAAGGACGATCTCCAGCAGCGACAGCCCCTTGCGTCGACGCTGACGTCGGCCATTTCGGATTGGAAGGTCGCGGTGAGTCATTGCGATTCTCCGCGAGCCACACGAATCGTCCCCGACAAACCGTTTAGCATGACTGACATCGTCTGCTCTTCTTCGTTGGTCACCGTCAGCCGGGCGCTACTGCTGGTCCCGTCCGGATAGAAGAAGATCGTCGCGGAACCCGACTCCATGGAGTTCGTTGACTGGGACATCATGACAACCGTATCGGCATCGCTGATCAGCACGTCGCTGATACTGACACCGTCGGGCATTGCCGACTGACCAAAACTTCCGGAGGAAGCGTCCGAGGACGAGAGCCCCGTCGAGGCACTGACAAGGCTTGCGGCGTCGCTGGGAGAAAGACCCTGCACGCCCGAGTAAACCGAGGACGAATAGGAGCCGTCGGAGAGTTCGCAAAGCCAGACTTGCGTCTCGCCCATCTCCATTGCCTTGGCTCGAGTGCGCGTCCAGTCGATCGAAATCAGTTCGACACCCTTGCGCAGTCGTTCGCCACGGAGCGTTCCCTGAAAAATTGGGGCGGCAACCGCGCCCACCGCAACGATGATCGCCAACACGAGCACGACTTCCAACAACGTGAAACCGCGTCGATTGCCGTCACAGCGAGTTGCTACGGTGCTCATGTCGGAGTTCCGGGTTGTTGTTCAGTAACGACATCCGCCGGCCACTTGATGCCGGCGGACTGCAATCGATCATCTTGTTCGCCAGGCGACGACTAGAACTGGTCGTCGGACGTGACGTCGTCTTCTGAGCCGGAACTTCCATCCGGACCAGCGGACGTAATCAGGAAGCCTCCGGCTCCGTTTCCGTAATCCTGCAGTTCGTACTCGTAGGTGTTGCCCCACGCATCCTTAAGGTCGTTGTTCGGCTTGATGTAAGGACCGGCCCAACGATTGTTCGTATCGCTGGATGGCTTGGTCAGCAACGCCTGGAGTCCGTCCTGCTGCTGGGGATAGGTCAGCATATTGAGGCTGTATCGGTCGATCGCATTGACCAGGACATCGATCTCAGCCTTGGTCGTTTTGCGCAACGCGTCCTTACGGGCACTGCTGACGAACATGGCTGCCATCGAGCCCAGAATCCCAAGGATTACCAGAACCAGCATGACTTCCATCAGGGTCAGACCAGCTCGACGACTTCGTGAAGTACGCTTTCTCATTTTTTCACTCACAATGGTTCGGCAGCCTAAACGGTGCTGCTCATTTTCAGAATTGGCAACAGCAAGGCGATCACCACCACAAGGATCACACTCGCCAGAATCAACAACATAATTGGTTCGAGCAACTTGACGACGAGGTCGAGTTTCCGCTCGGTTCGTTTTTCCAGATTGTCAGAAATCTGGATCAGTACGTTATCCAGCGTATTGGCTTCTTCCGCCACGCTGATCATCTCACAAACCGTCCGGGGAAAATGGCCTGACTTGGCCAGCGGCTGAGCCAGGGATTCACCGGATGAAATATTGTCCGAAGCGCTTTCGATCGCCTCGGAGAGAATCTTGTTTCCGCAGGCGTCGCGACTAATGTCCAGCGAACGCAAAATCGGCACGCCGTTGCGAATCAACGTACCCAGGACACGACAGAATCTTGCAACCGAAAGACTCTGGAAGACGGGACCGATCAGTGGAATCTTCAGCTTCAGGAAGTCCAACTGGCGACGGCCTTCTTTGGTTGTCACGTACTGGCGTATGGCAGCGAAGGCAATGACCATGACAACCAGGATGATGTACCACCAGTTCTTCATGAAATCACTGGTGAACAACAGGTAATCGGTCAATGCCGGCAGCTCGCCCTGTTGGCGAAGATCGTCAAAGATCGGCGCGAAGTTGGGAACGAAGAAAATCAACAAACCCGTTAGTACAACGCAGCCGACGATAGCGAGGAAAACGGGATAAGCCATCGCACCGGTCGTACGACTCTTCAGATCTTCCTGTTGTTCGGTGAATGCAGCAATTCGCTCAAGGGCGTCTTCCAGGAAGCCACCTTCGCCGCCAGCCTTGATCATGCTGATCGCCAGCTCGCCGAAGATCCTTTCGTGACGCGCCATGGCGTCTCCAAGCGTCGCTCCGTCTTCGACACGATGGTGGACATCTTCCAGCGTTGAGGACAGTCGTGCGTTGGAGGACTGGTCTTCAAGAATCTTGAGTGTTCGCAGCAGGGGAACGCCACTTTGAAGGAGCGACGCCATCTGCGAATAGACGTTCGCCAGCACCTGTCCCTTTACGCGACCGCCACCAAACGAGAAGGAACGCTTGGGCTTTTCCGGCGCTACTTCCAGCGGGAACAGGGACTTGCCCGACAACTGCGAGATGGCATCGCGCTCGGTCTGCGCGGTCAACGTGCCGGTGACACGTTGTCCTTCGAGATTTCGGGCAACATATGCAAAGGCGGGCATGGTTCTGGCTTCCGAAGGCTATGCAGCTTGTGGCTGCTTAGGCCCTGTCACCTTTCGTGACACGGGCAACTTCATCGAGTGTGGTCGTTCCTTCAACAGTCTTACGGTAGGCATCTTGCCGCAGCGTCTTCATTCCCGCCTTGATGGCGGCCTGTTTCACGTCCCACGTGCTACCACGTCGGTCCGCGACATCCCGAATTTCCTCGTTCGCTACCAGCAATTCGTAGATACCACTACGGCCGGAATACCCAACGTGTCGGCAGGAACGGCAGCCAACCGACCGCTTTAGAGTGCCGCCGGCCTCCTCCAATAGTTCATACGGGAAGTCTTTGGGCAATTCGTCATGTGTTGGACGGTATTCCTCACAACATTCCGGGCATAAACGCCTTACAAGCCGCTGGGCCATGACGCCCTCGACCGTACTGGCAACCAAAAACGGCTCAACACCCATGTCGACCAGTCGCGTGTACGATCCGGCAGAATCGTTCGTGTGAAGGGTACTGAATACCAGGTGACCGGTTAGCGAAGCCTGAATCGCATTTTCCGCGGTTTCCTGGTCACGAATCTCACCAACCAGCACCACGTCCGGGTCGTGACGCAGGATGGACCGAAGCGAGGCTGCGAACGTCAGCCCGATTTTCGAGTGCACCTGAATCTGATTGATGCCTTCCAGCTGATACTCGACCGGGTCTTCGGTCGTGATGATTTTTGTTTCGGGCTTTTTAATTTCCAGCAACGAACTGTAAAGCGTCGTTGTCTTACCCGAACCGGTTGGTCCCGTGACGAGCACGATCCCGTGCGGCATGGTGATCAGTTCATGGAAGGTTTCAAACACATCCTGCGGCATGCCAAGTCCACGCAGGTCAAAGACCATCGCACCCTTGTCCAGGATACGCATGACGATGCCTTCCCCGTTGATCATGGGGATCACCGAGACACGAACGTCAATGTCGCGGCCATGGACTTTCAGCTTCATACGACCGTCCTGAGGCAATCGCTTTTCGGCGATGTTCAGGCGTGCCATGATCTTCAGTCGACTGATGATCGCCGCATGAAATCGATTGATTTCGGGCGGAACCGGCTGGGGATGCAGCATTCCGTCGATACGGTAGCGAATTGCAATTCCCGAAGGCTGAGACTCGATGTGAACGTCACTCGTGCGTGACTCCACCGCTTCCAGCAGGATTTCGTTCACAAGCCGAATGACGGAAGCTTCCTGAGCCATCTCCGACAGTTCGGACCCGTCGGTCTCAATATCACTTAACAGCTCGACAGCGTCGTCATCGTCTTCAGCAGCCTGCAGGAGGCCTTCGATCGTCTCGCTACCAACGCCAAGATGATCCTTGATGAGCTTCGCGATTTCGCGTTTGCCAGCAAGGACGGGAATCACAGATAGCCCCGTGACGGTGCTCACTTCGTCCAGCGGATAGAGGTCGAAGGGATTGCTGGTGGCGACCGTGATGCTGCCGTTTTCACGACTGACCGGAAACAGGGAATCGCGGTAGATGATCTTTTGAGGGAAGCCCTCGAGCAAAGAAGTGTCAACGTTTTGCTTGGTCAGATCGACGTAGTCCAGGCCCACAACGTTGCCAATCGCCTGCAACGCGTTCTCTTCTTTGACGAACCCCAGATCGATAGCCGTATCGAGAATGCTGTTACCGTTACGCTGACTATCGCGTGCCACGGTCAGTTGTCGCTCGTCCAGTAAGCCGTTATCCAGCAGGATTTCTCCAACGTCCATTATCCAACCTGTTCTTCTCTGTTATTGCTGCCGTAGGGGCGCATGCCGCTTCCGCGTCAGGGTTGAAACGGAAAAATGCCCGGTTTTCTACTACGGCGACTCGGCCATCCCCAACGACAGAGGCTGTCTGGTGGTGTAAATGGAGATGCAGAATCCTACGTACGCCAGACCCTCAGGGACGTTCCAGATCCCAAAGGAAACCTCGGCCCGATCCTAAGACCGAATGTCTGAATTATCTTAACGAGACTGCGCCACGTCAATGTTTCCACTATAGGCACACCCGAAAAAACCGACCTGTACCAGTTTGTTTACGTGTCCAACGAGCAACCGTTCGCTAGCAGCATTCGCCCCTCCGGCGTAAATCTGAGGGCAAATCTGCCAGCAGAACTGCCAGCAATTTCAACGCAACAAAAACTCAGCAGAATCACAGCGTACGAATTTCGTCACCAACGCGAAAAATGCCACTTCTTACCACGTTAGCACCGATCCCCGAAGACTTGGCGAATTTCTTCAAAACATCTCGGCCCGGGTTGAGCGAATTGATGTAACTGCACGGAGGCCAGAATTTTGTGCCCTCAAAAATCGCGTCACCAATCTGAAACTGGCTGCCAATCAATGACATGAGGTCAATCCCTTGGGTCACCACGTTCCGCCGCAGGCAATCCGTCGCAAACGGTTCCGCGACCTGCGAGCTGGCGGCATCATGAGCCTCCTGTTCGATCAGCGTAACGTGCGCGTCCCACACCTTGTCGCCGGTGTAGTAACCCTTGCCAAGGTAGTAGCGATCGCCCACCAGCCCTTTGTTTTCGATCGCCTCAATCTCTTCAACGCTGGTGGTCGGCTCTCCGGTCGAAGGAGAAATCCAGATACGCACGATCGATGGAGTTGCCATCCCTATTCCTCTCGCCCAATTCTCTCGAAGGTTACTTCAACGCTCGAATGACGTTCGGGCGACTCATGAAGAATAGCAGAACGATCGGGTATGCCATGCCCATGCACGACCCAATAACTCCGCCAACAGCGCCTCCGATGGCGCCGCCAACGGCCGCTCCCCGCTGAGGGCCTTCCGCCTGTTGAGCCTGTTCGATCATGGGCCCAATCAGGAAAAAGTAGTTCACAACAATTCCCACCACGGCACCAATGATGGCATACCACGCGTAGGCAATCGAAGCAGATCTGCCATACCGACGACTCTGCAACAAGCCCACGCCACCGGCCGCCAGCACAATGGAAAAAATGAACCCCAGAACCATGGACACAATCATGAAGGTTCTGTAGCCAGGATTGTTATTGAACGCATCCATCGTCGGGTTGGGGAAATTTGGGTCCTGAGGAACGACATTGCCAAGGAACATGACCCCCGTGAAGACCATGCCACATATCCCCAGTACCGAAAAAACGAGATTGATGATGCCCAGTACTTTGATCGAAACGGGTGGCTCGACACCCGGCGGCGGAGCCAACTCGGCATCATGGGTCACCGACTCGTAGGGATTCTCGGTCATCGTTTTTCGCCTCAGTGAAACTCCAATACGGAATCAACCCACGGGGGAACTAACACCCCCCATAAGTAACTACGTTCGATCATACGAGGATCCCCGCAGGGAACAAGCTAAGTTCCGGGATCCCGACACCTCGAATTTGATGCCCAAGAAAAGAAAACGACCGTCAGAGTGACGTGATCGTGTCCTCGGCTAACGCGGCTCGTACTTTTTGCGTGTTCATGAACACCAGCACGAGAATGGGATACGTCAGCCCGACAAACAGGCCGATGATGGTGCCGGCAATGGTGATGGCCAGCATGTTGGGCGGCATGTTCGCAGCCTCGGTCATTACAAGAAACTGCATGACCAGGTTGGCCACCGTCATCAGAATCTTCCCAACCACAGACACGTAGCCGTAGATGACCGACAACTTTCGCCCAAACGGCTTCCAGCGTAGCAGGCCCACGCCTCCGGCCAGCAGCAAACAACTGGTAGCGAGATTTAGAAGCCCGTTCGCCGTAACGACAACCCATTGCGTCATCGGCTGATTGCTCTGCCCTGCGACGAACGCCATCATGCCAACCATGGAGATGGCGGACAGCAGACCGAAGCCGCCGAATATGAGGTGCAGAACCCCAAAGACCGTCACGGACACAGGCTTCGCCCCCAACACAGCCGGCGGGGGTACGAAGTCCGGATTGTTGCCGTATTCCAAACTGGGGCGATAGGGATTCTCTTCCATTTTCCTGTCGCCCCGACGGAGTCACTGCCGAGTCATCTAGAGAGATTTAGCCGCATCGACCAAGGCCGATGAAGTGATTCCCAGTTCTGACATGACGGTATCGCCCGGTGCACTGATACCGAATCGTTCGATGCCAATCACCTTGCCGGCTGCACCGACGTACTTGTACCAGAGTCCCGTAACGCCAGCTTCAATGGCAACACGTTTGTCGCACGCAGCGGGCAGAACTTCCTCACGGTAGGCGTCGGACTGACGATCAAAACGCTCCATGCAAGGCATCGATACAACACGCGCCCCGGGTCCAATTTCTTTCGCCGCGTCGATGGCGTGCTGAAGTTCGCTGCCCGTGCCGATCAGGATGACCTCAAGCGGACCGGTTTCACGAACGCAAACATAGCCACCCATGGCGACACCCTCGCGACGGGTCTTGATATCGACCTGGTTCAACGTGGGAATCTTCTGACGCGTGAGCATCAGCAGAGTTGGGCCATCGGCTCGTTGAAGTCCTGCGGCCACGGCTCCAGCCACTTCTTCGGGATCGCCAGGCCGAATCACGTCCAACCCGGGAATGACCCGGAGTCCGCTGCAGGTTTCGACCGGCTGGTGAGTCGGACCATCTTCGCCAACACCAACGGAATCGTGCGTAAAGATGTAGAGCACTGGAAGGTTCGCCAGTGCGGCCAGTCGAATCGACGGACGCAGGTAGTCGGCGAATACAGCAAACGTCGCCCCGGACGCCCGGAAAATTCCGTCGTAGGCAGCTCCGTTCAACAACGCCCCCATCGCATGCTCGCGAATCCCAAACCAGAGATTGCGGCCCGAATAGTCCTCGCGACCAAAGTCGCCTTTTTCCTTGAGGTAGTTTTTGGTGGACCCAAACAGATCCGCACTACCGGTGAACATCATGGGAACGGAATCAGCAATCGCGTTCAACACGACTCCGCCAGCACCACGCGTCGCATCCTTGTAGTCTTCCGCAAAGGCCGGAATCGAATCAAGCAGATCCGCAGGCAGCTTGTTGCCAACGCCATCGTCCAGTTGCTTGGCCAGTTCCGGATTCGCAGCACGCCACGCTTCGAATGTCGCGGACCACTCGTCGTATTCAGCGGCAAGTTTCTTCTGATGCTCGGCAAAGTAAGCCTTCACCTCGTCAGAGACATGGAACGTTTCTTTGGGCAGCCCCAGTCCCTCGCGTGCCGATTCAGCGAACTTCGCACCGCCCTCGCCATGGCCTTTGGCTGTCCCGGCAACTTCCGGAATACCGCGGCCAATTTCGGTCTTCGCGATGATCATCTTGGGCTTGCCATTGTCGTTGGCTTTGGCCGTCTCGAAAGCTTTGGCAAATGCAGCCAGATCATGTCCGTCGACCGTCTGCACTTCGAATCCGTAAGACTCAAATCGCTTGGCGGTGTCTTCGCTTTGCGTCACATCCGCCATGGCGTCCAGCGTGACGTCATTCGAATCATAGATCAGGATCAGGTTGTCCAGCCCGGTGTGCCCGGCGAACGCCGCAGCTTCGGCCGAGATGCCTTCCTGGAGACAACCATCACCAGCAAGTGCAACCACGTGATGATCGAAGATTGTGTGTTCGGCCGTGTTGAATTTCGCAGCGGCCATCTTGCCCGATACGGCATAACCCACTGCGTTTCCAACTCCCTGCCCCAATGGACCCGTCGTCGCTTCGACGCCCGGAGTCTCACCGAATTCCGGGTGACCGGGAGTGGTGCTGTGAAGCTGACGGAAGTTCTTTACTTCCTCGAGCGGAAGGTCGTAACCGGACAGGTGCAACCAGCTATAGATGAACATGCTGCCGTGTCCCGCCGACAGGATGAAGCGGTCGCGATTCAACCACTTGGGTTGCGCGGGATTGTATCGCAAGGTTTCACCGAACAGGACGGCGCCGACTTCTGCGGCACCCAATGGCAAACCAAGGTGTCCGGAACTGCAGGCGTGAATGGCATCGATCGCCAATCCGCGGGCGATCGTCGCCGCACTGGCAAGTGCTTCTTGATTCATGGTATCTCTTCTGGATTCGTTTTTTGCGTTTTTCGAACCCGGAAGTTTACCTGTAATTACGCCAGATCGTCAACGAGCGGGGTAGTTTTGGCTGGTGAACACGAAAAAGGACCGAGTCGCTTTGTGGCGTCCTCGGTCCGTGGGTCTCTGCCGAATTGTGTGCGATTTTCAGTCGCCGAATGATGAAGATCCCGGATTAGGACCCATGCCGAATCGACGACGGGGAGCCGGAAGGTGAGAAAGTTGGAGCCTTCAGCTTGTGGGCCGAGGAGTCAACGTGGCGACGCACGAGATGTGGCATCCAGAGCGCCTTGTCGACCAATTCCATCAATACCGTGGGATCGAAAGGCTTGCTGAGGAAATACGTGCCGCCAGCTTTTCGGGCGAGTTCCATGGTCTCCGGTCGACGCGAGTCGCTGGTAAATACCACGGAGCAATCAATCGTTTTTCGTAGTGTCTTGAACAGCTCCAGTCCGCTGTCGTCGCCAAGATTCACGTCGCAGATCAACAGGCTGGGAGCCTTCTCGGCAGCCGAGCGAATGGCTGCGTCAGCCGTTCCCACCGCGCGACAAGCGTACCCGTCCTCCATGAGGATCTCGTGAATCTGGCCCCGTGCCGCTGCATCGGGATCAGCAACAAGAATGTTCACCTGGTGGTTATTCATGACGGACATGACAGACCTTCTGGACAACGTATGTGTTCTTTAAGCCGCAATCTCCGGCTCGTTGTAGGAAGTTTACGTCGCAACCAGTGGTCATGAGGCGACATTGGGTGAATTGTTGATTCGTGCAACACACCGCGATCAAAAAACCCCACGCAACCCGGACAACCCAACCCATTCCAAACCAACAAGAACCGATCCAGACCAACCAGAACGGTGACCAACCGCGTGCATGGGCCGCCAAGGCTGAACAGGCCGCTTAAACCGACCGTCTAGTGGTCACGCAAGATCTCCGTGGCCGCATTCTTCCCGCACGCCCCCATCACACCGCCTCCGGGGTGACTGGCCGCTCCGCACAAGTAGAGATTCTTTACGGGAGTTCGATGATCCGACCAGCCCGGAACCGGACGCATCATGAAGAGCTGATTGAAGTTCATCGCACCCTGCATAATGTTGCCGCCAGTGAGACCAAAACGTCGCTCCAGATCGAGTGGGCTGAGGACCTGTCGGTGCTCGATCGACCCGGGGAGATTCGGAGCGTAGCGCGAAATCAGCTCGATGCAACGATCGGCGAACGACTCCTTTTCCTCGTCCCAACTACCTTCCGCAAGGTTGTAGGGAGCAAACTGAACGAAGATCGACATGACATGCTTGCCTTCCGGCGCCAGCGAATCGTCCACGCTGCTCGCCATTGTCATTTCCAGCACCGGCTCCTTGCTGGGGCGGCCATACTTGGCGTCGTCATACGCTCGTTCGAGAAAATCCATCGTGGGCGAAATGTGCATCGTGCCCCGATGATGATCGACCAGCGAACCTCCCGAGGGCTTCGCGGAAAAGCTTGGTGGTTCGCTGAGCGCCAGATTGATCTTCGCCGAAGCGGAAGCATAGTCGATTCGGGAGATCGCTTTTCGGAACGATTCCGGCAACACGTTCGGACCCAGAAATCGCTCGAACGTCAGATGGGCATCCACGCTGGAAGCCACCACGTCCGCCTCGATCTGAGTGCCGTCCTCGAGAATAACACCCGATGCAGATCCGTTGTCCGTCACGATGGAAGCCACGGGCGACTCGCGTCGAATTTGCACACGCAGATCCTTGCAGGCGCCTTCCAGTGCGTCCGCAAGCCCGCCCATTCCGCCGCGAACGTATCCCCAGACTCCACGTGCACCACCGGCTTCGCCCATCACGTGATGCAACAGGACATAAGCCGTACCGGGAGAAGAGATCGACGCGAACGCTCCAATGATGGCATCCGTCGCCAGCGTCGCACGAAGCACCTCGGCTTCAAACCAGCGTTCCAAAATCGGACGGGCGGCGCCTGTCAACAACTCGATTGCTTCCGGCAGATCCTCTCCCAAACCGTCCAGGGCCTGATACATCTCCAGCATCTTGGCCCCGTCGCGAAGTCGCTTTCCAACGCCGATCTTGCGCCACTCTTTCGACATCGGCAGCGGATCGGGAGCACTCTTGTTGAGTGTCGGTTCCAAGACCCGAGCCACACGTTCAAGCAATGCGTTGTACTTCGGATACGCTTCCGCATCACGACGACTGAACTTGGAGATCTCCCGCTGACTCTGCACCATGTCCGGCCCCAGCGTCAGCGAACGACCATCCAGCAGCGGGGTAAACGAAGACGGGTTCCGTGGCAGCACCTCCAGCCCGTACTGCTTCAATCGCAACTCACGCGTGATTTCCGGAAGGAAGAGACTAATGACGTAAGCCGCCGTCGAGACGCGGTAGCCCGGCCAAATTTCCTCGGTACACGCACAGCCGCCAAGGATGTGCCGACGCTCCAGCACGCACACCGACTTGCCGGCCTTCGCAAGGTAGGCCGCCGTCACGAGGCCGTTGTGGCCGCCACCAATCACCACGCAATCAAAATGTTGTTTCTTGTGAATCATCGCGTCCGTGCTCTTTCACTGCTAGCTATCCGATGCCGCGGCACGAGCGCAATCGCGCAAACTGCCACTTCATCAGAATCGACCCGAGCGTGAACGAAGTTGAGACTTCAGTTCAGAACAACTCTCAAAAGCTGGTTCGCCGTTCGCCGCAATCGAGAAGGGAACCGCAATCAAAGCGGAGCAGCAATCAAAGCGGAGCAACAATCAAAGCGGAACCGCAAAACAGTGCAGTCGTTCCGTTGCTGGCACCGGCGCCGTTATTTGCGCCCAAAGTGTCGGTCGGCGAAGTCCATGTAAACCTGCCAGTCTTCGAGTTTCACGTCGTGCTTGCCGGGACGAATGTGGTAGCCAATTCGACTGAGCACCGGGTGGTTCACAGCCGGCCACTCGTTGGCAACCATGCCATCGGTCCCCAACAATCGATAGACGGCGTCCGCACCAACACCGGCGAGGAATTCGCCTCGCGGATCCGCCCAACGGTCTTCTTCAGCACTGCAAATCAATACCGGCCGCGGAGCAATCAAAGCGACGAGCGAATGCTGGTCAACCGGCAACGAGCCCACACGCTCGTTGAAGTGTTTGAATTTGCCGCAGAACCAGTGCGGAAAGCTCGTGTTGATTCGCTTCACCGTCTCGCCGAACTCCCGTCGACTGAGAGCCGCGCCGCCACAACCCGAGTTGTTCGAAACCACCAGCGCGAAACGCTCATCCGTCGCACCCGCCCAGAGCGATGTCTTGCCAAGTCGCGAGTGCCCCATCACGGCGACGTGCTTTCCATCAACGTGGTCATCTTTCTCGAGGTAGTCGAGGGCTCGCGACAATCCCCACGACCACGAACTAATCGACCCCCAACTGGTGTCATTGCGATCGATGTCGGAAAAGAGAACATCGACGCCATTGCCAAACTCATCATGAAAATCCGGATCGATGTCGCCATAGTACATGGTCACCAGCCCGTAACCCCGGGCCGTAATCTGTTTGTACGGCCATCGTGACTTCGCGCTGCCACGCGACGATTCGGAAGCTTTGTTGTCGACGTAGCCCTTCTTCTTGTCGTTGCGAACCCAACTCTTCGTAACGGGGACGTCCAGATCATCCGTGATCGTGTGATTGCCGTTGAAGTTCAATCCCACAAACGCGGGAACCGGTTTTTTCGCTGCCGCGGGAAGATAGATCAAAAGGTGTAGGTCAACGTGCTTGCCATTTCGCTTGAGGCGAAGCGTAACCTGCTTGCGCAGCGTTTCGCCGATCGTCTTGCTTTCGACGGACACCACCTCCTGCTGCACCTCGACGTCCGGCCGAACGCCATACACGTTCTCCGAGACCTGCGTCATGATGTAGTTACGCTGCGAGGCAGTCCATTCGCCGGGCGATTCAACTCGCTTTCCCTCTGCATTCAGCAGCGGATCGGGCAGCTCATACGCAGGAACTTTCGATTCGTCGTAGTTGAACTGTGCCATCAAGGGCACAGCAAACGCCAATACCAGAGCCGCCGTTGTCAGATTTCGCATTGCGTTGACCTCTACCAAAGTTGTTCCCGAACCTTCATCAATTCCGAATAGCCTTCATCGCGATCGCCAATGTGCTCTTTGATGGAGAGCAGCTCCTTCTTCAGCTCGGCCACAACATCCTGATAGATGGCCTCTTCGTAAACGTTGTTCATCTCGTGCGGATCTTTGGTCAGGTCGTACAACTCCCAGTGTGCCGGAGTCGGTACGTCTTTCGCACCGGCGGCATCGAGTGGCAAACCATAGAAGAAGATCAACTTGTGTGTCCGCGTCCGAATACCATAATGCGCCGGATTGTCATGGTGGGCCATGTGCATCCAGTAGCGATAGTAGGTCGTCTGCCGCCAATCGTCCGGCGTATTGCCTTCCAGATTGGAAACGAAGCTTCGCCCCTGAAATGTCTCGGGCATTTCCTTCACGCCCGCCAGCTCCAACAGTGTCGGGGCAAAGTCCACATTGTTGATAATGTCCTGATTCACAGACGGCTTGAATCGTTTTGGGTAGCGAATGATAAACGGCATCCGCAGTGACTCTTCGTACATCCAGCGTTTGTCGATGTAGTCATGTTCGCCAAGCATGAAGCCCTGGTCGGCCGTGTAGATGATGACGGTGTTGTCCAGTTCCCCAGTCGACTCCAGATGCTTTAGCACTCGACCGATGCCGTCATCAACACCCTTCACGGTCCGTAGAAACTTCTTCAGATAGCGTTGGTAGGCAGCGGACGTGTACTCCTCGTCCCCCAACGTGCGGTCGACAAACATGTGATGCCCCATGTTGCGTCGGGTATTGCGTTTCGTCACCGACGTTCCATATGCCGGTTTGCCGATGGGGCCGTGCGCCCCGCGAGTACGTAGGCTTTCGGGTTCCGGAATGTCGATGTCTTCGTAGAGGAAGTCGTATCGCTCGGCATTTTCAAAGTTGTCGTGCGGAGCTTTGTATTGATGCATCAGGAAGAACGGTTTGCTCTTCTGCTTTCTGGATTTCAACCACTTCAGCGATATGTCCGTGATTGCATCAGACGAATGAACGCAGTCATATTTGGCTACGCGCACCGTGTTTCCGGGCCAGGGCTTGGGCCCGCGGATGCGAAAAATCGGATTGAAGTACGAGCCTTGGCCCGGCAGCACCTGGTAAAAGTCGAACGGACCGGGTTCATGCTTCAGATGCCACTTGCCGACGACAGCCGTTTCGTATCCGGCCGCCTTCAGGGAATGCGCCAGTGTTTGATTGTCGGGTGTAATCCCGTTGTTCAGCGTCCGAGCGCCGTTCTTGTGACTGTACTGCCCCGTGATAATCGTAGCGCGACTGGGTACGCAGATGGCGTTGGTGCAAAAGCAGTTGGCCAGACGCACACCCTCGCGAGCGAGTCGATCGAGATTGGGGGTCGGATCGAGTTTCGCGAGCCGCCCGCCATAGGCTCCAATTGCATGAGCCGCATGGTCGTCGGACATGATGTAGAGGATGTTCGGTTGTTCGGCCGCCGTGACCGTGACCGCCAGAACCATCTGGAACAAGATCGGCAAAATCGCAAATCGAATCAGGGACATGAGGAAATCCGTGTAGGCGTATCGAAGTGGGCTCTCATCATAGCGGACAATTGCATGGCGAACTTTGGCACCAAACAAAACAGTCACCGCGCACGTTCAGCCAGTCAAGAACTGTTGTCCGCAATCCATTCAGCGAACCGTGAGACCTGTGTGAGTCCACGTTGCCTGACCTGTGCGTCCGGGTTGTCTGACCTGGTGCGTCCGGGTTGCCTAGATGGGCATCAAACCGCGCGGCGGAAAGCATAACACCGGAATGAGCAACGAAAAAAGCCCCAATACAACGCGGCCCGTTCCAAGCTTCACGGTATCGTCCGACGTTGGTGGATGAAACAATCCGATCAGAAAGATCAGGACCAGCATGAGCGCCCAGATAAAGGTCTTTGTGTAAGCCATGTAACCGATCGCCACCAAAACGAACACGATCGCAATCCAGCGACTGTAGGATCCAAACAGCGTGTAGGTAACGTGGCCACCGTCAAGTTGGCTAACCGGCAGCATGTTGAGCCCCGTGATCAACAGGCCGACCCACCCCGCCATGAACATGGCATTCACCTGACTTGCGTAGACCGCTGTAACTGCCGGCGCGTCGGGATGCAGGACCGCATACATCCACCGCACCATTAATGGCAGATCGTATTGGTACGATCCCGTACCAGCAACACCGGGCTCCATCTGTGCCACGCCGAACCACATGATCGGAATCGCGAACACAAGCCCCGCCAGGGGGCCGGCGATGCCGATGTCGAAAATCTCTTTACGATTTGCCTGCTGCCCTTTCATGGCGATCACGGCACCCATCGTTCCAACCGGGGCAATGGGAAAGGGAATGAAAAACGGAAGCGTGGAAGGGACGCGGTAAATGCGCGTCGCGATGTAATGCCCCATTTCGTGCGCAAACAGAATCGTGATCACGCATAGCATGTAAACAAAACCCTGTCCCGCAAAACGCAGGATCGTTTGCCGCGCCAACATTGCGACGGTTGCGGGCTCCTGAAATTCCAACGCTCCGAGTATCTGATGCGGCTCCCAGGACATCGCACCGGCGAAGAACGTCGACAGGCAGGTGACCACAAACAGGAAAGCCGGGAGGTACCAACTGGTCCTGGCGGTTTTTAGTTCGCGTCCGCTGAAACGCGCCACCGGACTTCGCATCGGCGATTCGACCGGCTTTGCAAGGTATGGCCCCAACCCGTTTGGTTGTGAAGCTGCCGCCGGTCCGGACTCAGGTGAGTCAGAAATCGGCGACCCATCGAGTGCATCATCAGAGTAGGAGTCATCGGGGGGCAACGCGCTGTTCATGATTCGAGCATACCACATTCCATCGTCGCATCAGACCTCCTGCTCAGGCGACAGACGCTTGTATTCACCCTTTTGCCAGCGTTCGACGTCCGACTTGTAGTACCTCGAAAACCGACTTTCACTGGGGCCCCCAGGCAGATTCGTCCATGCTTCGCGAGTCCCAAGGTCCGCGACAAAGTGGTAGGAGGGAGCAAACGTCTGCTCGTTCTTGGCCGTCTGGAATACGTGGCCTTGAAAGGGTGTCGCCGCACATCCGGGCATCGGCTGCCGTGGACTGTCAAAGCCCAGTAGTCGGCCCACGCGACGCCGACCGAAGAACCGGTCCGCAAAATGAAAGTGATTGAATTCACCCCATTTCTGCTCGGGCTGTTCCAGCGTGCGTTCATATGCCTTGCGCACCAATTCCGATTTATCGCGGCCGTGCCACCAAATTGATTCGTCGTTCAGGATCACACGATCCGCCAACGTCATGATCATGTTGGAGAAACCACCACGCGTGCAGAGATAGATGATTCGCCGCCAACCGATCGCTTTTTCGTGTCCGAACAGTTCAATGATCAGATTGATATACAAACGCTGAAAGAAGACCGCCTCGCGACTTTCGATGTCAAAACTGAAATCCCAATCCGCCAGTCGGTCTTTCATGTCACCATCGGGGACCCATGGCAGGAAACGTGGCAGCATTTTTCGCGCATGGAGATTGATGACGTCGTACTGCAGCGCCTGCATGTCCTCCAGCGTCGCTTGCGGCAGTTCATGAAGGCGTTCGTCAATGCGTCGCTTGCGATGATCCGGCAGCAGTTGCGTCACCAGCAAAGGACCGTCCGCAGGATTCCAGCCTTCGTTCGCCGTCGCGATGAATCCTTCTTCGGGATCATAGAAACTTGGCAAGAGACGGTTGTCCAGAAAGCCCTGCCAGTGATTCTCAGAATCCCACGCCGGCAAAGGAGCCAGACCGGATTCCGGGTCACGTCGCTTGGGAAAGCGTCCCGTGCCCTGCAAACCAATGTGGTTCTGACTATCAGCAAACACGAAGCACAGCGTCGGCTGAGGACACTCGCGCGCGACGTCCATGGCTTCACGCGTACTACCGGAGGCCACGACGTCCAACCATGTGGCAATCGCCTTACCCGAACCCGGCCACGAACCGGTCCAGGAGATCGACAGATACTTGCCGGCCTCTTCCGGGTCACTCTCCAGGACACCCTGGCTGTTCTCATAGACGGTCACGACATCCGGCTGACGACTTTGGGGCGCGATCGTTTCTTCGCGAGCTTCAAAATCCAGCCACTGATCATTGCGGCGATACTGCCAACCCGTCTCGCCCCCCGGACGACAATCCTCGACAAAGAAATCGATCGTGTCGCCCTTCATATAGGTAACACCCCAGGCCAATTTGTCGGTCCGGGCGACGGCAAACAGTGGACAACCCGGTAACGTTGCCCCCATGACAAACCGGTCGTCCCACTCCAGCACCGCCTCGTACCAGATACCCGGCAGGCGGTTTACTTCCAGATGCGGATCCGAACAGAGCATGGCCGATCCGCTGGCCGTTCGATCGCCCCGCACGGCCCAGGCATTGCTTCCCGCCAAACGAGGCAAATCGCTCATCATCTCCAACGCATCATTCGACAGTTGATTGGACATCTTTACTTGTCGAAGCAGGTCAAAGTCCGCGTTGTCCAGGCGAGGCGAATACAGTTCCTTCAGGCCCTCGTCGTCCACGCCGGCGTGAATCAGCTCCAGTAGCAAACGCTCGTTCTGCATCTGCCCAATCGCCAGTCCGCCGAAACTGAGCAATTGCCCAACCAGCAGCACCGCCTCGGGGTCCCAGGGCTGAGGATGAAATCCTGTGGCCCACATCGGCAACGACCGGCCGGCCGCCGCCACTCCATCGTTGATCCCATCGCAGTACGACAGCAATTGGTCGCGCGTGTGCTGTTCCAGCGAGTCTGCTTCGCGTGTCAGATTTCGATGCAGTCCGATGCGACGAAAGAACCGATCCGTCTCACGGAGCTCTTTGCGGTCAGAAATCCGCTCGGCAGCCGCGCCGCTGGCAACCGCTCTGGAAAAGAGAAGCTGAGTCCCACGATCCAGCGCGTGCATATAGCCCAGCGCATACACCGCATCCAGCCAGGAGTTTGCCTTCACATGAGGAACTCCGGCGTCATCGCGGGCGACTTTGAAATCTCGACTCAGCTTCTTTGTAGATATCGCAGCCATGCAGTTATCGATCCGGTCCGTGTCGAAGACCACTCATCAAGTCTAACAACTTGTCCAATTCTGACATCGGAAACCGAGCCAACCCGACACCACCACATCATCCATGAATCTGGTTTGACGGGCCGAATTGCAGCGGAGCATCTGGGCGCGCAAACGCGACCAGCGTCACTGAAACAGCGAAAGAGAGAAATTCGCAGGAAAGACAGCCTGGAGCTGTCTCGCGGATAGTGATCGCCTATTTTTTGCGATGTCGGATCTTGGCTCGCATGCGACGTTTCTTACGTCCGACCTTGCGGCGGCCTTTTCCTGTTTTCTTGGTACCCAATTCACTCTCCCGAGATTTAAAATCAAACATGTAGCGAGCCTTCCACTTTACAGGGAAAGCCGGTCATTTGAAAAGGGGAGTCGACTCGAGATCAGTCGCTACCATTCGCGAGATTGAGCAATCGCGTCCTCGGCAAGGATCAATAAAGCGTTGGGATCATAGGGCTTACGGACAAAGTAGCGACATCCAGCGGCCCTCGCCCGGCGGACAATATCCGGCTTTTCCGTACCGCTGACGATGATCACCGGAATATCCGAGGTCTGATCGCCATCACTCAAATCGGCACACATCTCCAGACCATCGCCATCCGGGAGCGAAACATCGAGCAACACAAGATCCGGAACCTCCGTGGCAACGGCTTCCGTTCCTGCCTGACAGGTGTCGCAGATGGATACGCGGAAGCCCTGTCGAGTGAATCGATGTTTCAGCACCGTCGACTGATCCTGGTCATCATCGATTATCAGAATGTGGTCGGCGGGGCGATCCTCCACCGCCAGCGGAGACGGTTCCACACACAGTTGATCTTGATTGTCTGCTGGAATCATGGGCGAGAGTCCTCCGATCTTCGCTACCCAGTTCGGCGCGACTCCGCCGAACTACGAAGAGTACCCGCGCCCGGGGCACCGTCAAACTCTACGCGTTGCGAAAACACAACAAAACCAAACGGATGCAGCGGCTGTAGCGATTAAGCCCACCTTTGCCGAAACCGGTCACCGCCGTTCGCACGCTGCGACGTATCCGTCAGGGTGTTGCTGACGCGGCTTGTTGTGCTTCGAACCAGCGACGCATTGAAGTTATTCCCGGCGGATTGAACTGCTCGACCTCCCGAAATTCGGCGGCGGCAGCGTCCGAGTCCCCCAACGCAAAATGTGACTGCATCAGCAGGTGTCGTACTCCAATGCTGGTCGGAAAACGCTTTTTGGCATCGCCGGCCGTCTGCAAACACAGTTGCCACTGCTGCATGGCCGCATAGGCCTGACCAAGCTTGTACCAGTATCGGGCCATGTACGGATTGACCTGAATGGCTTGTTTCCACAGGGGAATGGCCTGACCGAAATTCTGTAGCTGGCTGTAGGTGTCCGCCGCGATCACCAACGTTTGCTCGCGACGAGGCGCCACAGCCAAAACCTGTCGACAGACTTGCAACGCTGACTCGATCTCGTTGGCGGTCAGCAGGAGATCCGCGAGCGCTTCGGCGGCTTCAAAGTCCTGAGGATTGGCGGCAAACGCCTCCTTCAACGCCGGCAGTGCCGCGACAACCTGCGCTTCCGAAAACAGTTCACGGTTGTTTCCATAGGCAACGATTGTTGCCAGGGCTCGATCGCGAGTGGTTGGTGTGGCAACTTCGTCCGCAGGAAAAGCAACCAGCGATCCCGCACTTTCTTCCAACTGTGCGGTCGCCGTTGAACGCGGAATCGCGTGATTGGTGGAAGCGGCGTGAATCACCTCGGTTTCGATGTTGGGCATGTGACATACGATGCAACTATCTTCGGTCGTCTTCGCAAGGCGAGTTTCCGACGACTCGACACAGGACTCCTCTGTGTGACATTGCAGGCAACGATCACGATAGAACTGCACCCGCTCGTTCTCCGACGGCAGCCCATGGGGATCATGACACGTGATGCACCCCATCGCCTGGTCGGACATCTGAAAACACTTGCTGGAATACATCTGTTCGACGTGACTTACAAAGCCGGCTTTCGAACCGCCGGTAAAAATCGTGTAGGCCGATTCCAGTCGACTGCCGGGTTTGAAATCCCAGAGTGACTTGCCGGGCTTCTTCACTCGCGCCAAGCCCGAGAGATGACATTGCTGACAGACGGCTTCTCGCAAGTCGTGAGGCAATCGACCGGGATTGACGATCGAATCATCCTCGCCCTCCCCCGTAGCGGTTGATTCCTGTTTCGCCACGTGTTCACTGCCAGGGCCGTGACATCGTTCGCACCCAATCGCATGCGCAGCAATGGGAGGATCTTCGTAAAGGTTCAACGTGTTGGCGACGGGAGACGCGACGTCCGTGTGACAGTAAAGGCAAACTTCGACAACCGGGCGATTGAACTCGGAGTTGTTTGTCTCGTATCCGGGAGAGAGCGCCCACGTGTCTTCGTCCGGATACCATGTCATGGGTGACATGAAGAGATGGCCACCGCGATTGATCAGAAACGATTGACCGTGGTTACCCGATCCAATCACATGGCTGGCAATCAGTTCGACGGGTGCGACTTCGCGGCCGTTTTTTGCGATCCGCCCCTGTCGGTGAATCCAGTGTTCGTTTTCCAGTCGAGCAGAATACTGAAAGCGTCCCGCCTTGAAGGCCATGTCACCCTGAGGTGAGAAATCGGGCGTCAACTCGGCTGCGGACCGCCCCATCGAATGACCGGCATACGACGTGGCAATCTCCTCGTGACATTCCGCACAACGTTCGCTGCCAACGTGGCTGGGCCCTGCTACCTCTTCCGTGGCCGCGCTGTTCGTTCCATCGTTGGAATCTCCGACGGTGACGGTCGGTTTTCGGTAGCATCCGCTGCACGCAAAGAGCACGCACAAAGAAGCCAAAGCAAGGCAAAGTGAAGACTGCGAAATGGTTCGTCTAGCGCTCACGCCATGCGATTCCTGACATGGACGACAGAGCCAACTGCAGCGCGTGGGTGCCATCTTTCGCATGTCCCTGAGCAGCCAGTGCCACGTAAAGTTGGTGAGCCAATGCGAGTCCTGGTAGCGAGAGGTTCATGCGTTTGGCTTCCGACAATGCAATCCCCATATCCTTGATGAAGTGTTCCACAAAGAAACCCGGGTCGAAATTGTTGTCGATAATGCGAGGTCCCAGATTCGAAAGCGACCAACTACCCGCCGCCCCGGAGGCCACGGATTGCATCACGGTCGATAGATCCAAACCTGCCCGGTGGGCATAGAGCAAGGCCTCACAGACGCCAATCATATTGGTAGCGATGAGCGTCTGATTGACCATTTTCGTGTGCTGCCCGGCGCCGGGGCCACCCTGATGCACAATCGTCTTGCCCATGATTTCAAACAGGGGCATCACCGATTTAACCGGGGCGTCGTGACCACCAACCATGATCGAGAGTCGAGCTTCCTTCGCACCAACGTCTCCGCCGGAAACGGGTGCATCAATGCTGTGGGCATCTTTGGCCTCGGCTGCGGCGGCAATCTCCACCGCCAGAGACGGTTCACTGGTCGTCATGTCGACGACGATGTTGCCTTTGCCGAGTCCCGCTACGACGCCATTTGATCCAAGGATGACCTCGCGAACATCATGAGGAAAGCCCACAATCGTAAACACGATGTCGCTTGCTTCCGCCACTTCCTTCGGTGTGGACGCCCACGTCGCACCTTTCTCCAGGAGTGCAGAAGCCTTTGATTCCGTTCGAGTATAGATGGTCGCGGTGTAGCCGGCATCGATCAAATGGCCGCACATACTCGCGCCCATGACCCCAGTGCCAATCCATCCAATTCTTGTGTTGCCAGGGGACGTGTCGCTCAAGGAAATAGCTCCGTGCTATCGAGGTGCTGACAAAACGCGATCTTACAGTTCAGGTCGCTTCAGGATTTCCGAAACGATGAACACGTCGCGAACGCTTTCGGGAGTCTTCAGCATGTTTCTGATTTTGTCCGCGGCAGTGGGACCGTCATCATTGGTCGGCTCCCACGACACAGCATCCGTTCCGTCGGCGACGGAGGAATCTACCGATTCAACATGTGCCAGATGGCCAACATCATGATTGAAGACCTGATTGAGGTGATCCTCGATTTTTTCATCGGCCGCTTCCACCGTGTCGCCCAGCTGGGCGTCGCGTGTGGAGATCGAGTCCTGCCCGATGTGTTCGGCAACATGCTCTCTGAGCCCCCTGCCGAAATTTTCCCCGGGAACAATATCTTCCTCCACACTAACCGCCTGCACGATTCGCGGTCGCACGCCGCCGGGAGGTGGAAGATCGGGCTGTGGCGGCGGTTTTGCGCCTCCACCACGGGCCTGATTCAGGAAATCCTCGATCTCGGATTCGATGCCGCCCCCGACGGGTCTACCACCCGGTCTTTGCGCAGGTGGCGCGTGGGCTCGCGGAGGCTGTGCCGGTCGGCGCGCCGGAGGTTTCTGGGGCTGACCTTTTTTCGCAGCGCCGATGATCTTGCTCAGTACGGAGACACCGATGATCACGGCCCAGACAATCAGGCCCAGAATATCTCCGCCTTCTGCCAGTAGTGGCTGAAATAACAAGAGTCATGACTCCCGGAAGCTGTGTTTACGATCCCGTGCCAGCGATCGACGAACGCATGTCGGTATCGGCCTGAACGTTACGCATCTTGTAATAATCGAGAATCCCCAGCTTTCCGCTGCGGAACGACTCGGCCATCGCCAGAGGTACTTCGGCTTCGGCTTCTACCAGTTTAGCTTTGGCTTCCTCAATTTCCGCCGATTTTTCCTGTTCGACGGCGATCGCCATGGCCCGGCGACCTTCTGCCCTGGCACGAGCTACTCGCGTGTCCGCCTCGGCACGATCCGCCTGCAGGCGAGCACCAATGTTGTCGCCAACGTCAATGTCCGCGATGTCGATGGACACAATCTCAAATGCTGTATTGGCATCCAGGCGTTTGGCCAAAACGGCCTTGGAAATCATGTCAGGATTCTGAAGCACGGCTTTGTGGCTTTCTGCCGAACCGATGGCGCTGACGATCCCTTCGCCAACGCGAGCCGTAATGGTCTCCTCGGTCGCTCCACCAATGAGTCGCTGCAGGTTGGCACGCACGGTGACTCGCGCCTTGACCTTCATCTGAATCCCATCCTTCGCCACGGCATCCAGAGAAGGTCGCTTGGAACCTTTCGCCGGGCAGTCGATCACCTTGGGATACACGCTGGTCTGAACGGCTTCCAATACGTCACGACCGGCGAGATCAATCGCCGTCGCCTCACGGAAGGTCAGCATGATCGTCTTGGCCTTGCGCGCCGCAATCATCGCGCGGACAACCTGGGGCACATTGCCACCGGCCAGATAGTGAGCTTCCAGGGCCTTGCTGGTCATCCCCCCGGATTCATCGATACCGGCCTGAACGGCCATGATCTTGCTTTGAGTGATGATCGTCGGATTCACTTTTCGGAAAGTCATTCCGATCAGATCAAAAATCGTAATTCGGGCGCCGGTTGTTTTTGCCTGAATCCAGAGGCGGAAGAACCGCATGAAGACAAAAAACAGGATCAGGAAAATGATGAAAATGACGACGGCAGCCACGATACCGACGAAAGTACCAAATCCCGGCTCACCCGGTTCGCCCTGAGCAAACAACATGGGAGTATCCCTTCTATATGACCTGAATCAAGCTGTCGTCGTATCACTGCCCCAGGCCATTGTCAACCCAAACGGCAATCATTAACTGTCGCGAAACGGATCGGGAATGACGTCATCGATCGGTGCGGACAGTGGTTCCTGTTGATTTGCTTTGGCCTGTTGCGACCTCAGGGCCTCCTCGGCGCTGACGGCACGAACGACAAGCGTTCGCCCATTTTTGACGCGAACGACTTCGACCCACGTGTCTTTTTCGACCGCCTTGTCGGCCATGGCTTCGTAGCGTTTTCCTTCCAATTCAACAAAGCCCCCGGGAAGCATGACCGATTCTGCCTGGCCAACTCGCCCCACCAGTTGCTCGTATTCCGATCGATCCGGCAACAACTCTTCTTCCGCGGCGGGTTCCACCAGAATCATTCGCCCGAGGGGAGTGCTGGGCCACGTACGAATCATCCACGCAATCAGCCCTGCGACGAACCCTGTGGAAGTAACCATGAAAATCGCACCGACATAGAGTCCACCGTTCACGAACGCATAGATCACTCCCGCGATCAGCGAAATGGCCGCCAACACCGCGAGTACTCCCGCGGACGGAATGAAGGCTTCCAGCACGATGAGCACGACACCGAGCGCCACCAACCCCAGGGGCATCATGATCGCTTGCATCAATTCGACTCTCGAACAACGACGCGGTTTCCGGCAACTTCCGTCACGACGATCGTGGCGCCACTATCCACCGCCAGTCCGTCGCTGACGACATCGATCAGGTCGTCCCCGAATAATGCTTTCCCCGAAGGCGACAGTGGTGTGGTAGTCCTGCCCTGCGTGCCCAGTAGATGGCGATAGTCGACAACCGCCTCTCTTTCCGCCAGCTCAAGCGCCGAAGCACCCTCCGGCGGCGCCAGCACCACGCGACGAAAGAGCGGAGATTCCTCCAGATACCTGCGCAGCAGTAGCACGCTCACCATCACGCCCGCCATCGCGCCGGCGACGGTCAGCATCGAGCGAGGCAACTGACCATAATCCTGCGCCGTGCGAGGAATAACAAACGTTTGACTCGCCAGTATCAATGACACCAACACCATGATCGCGCCACCGAGACCAAAGATCCCGAACCCCGGCAGCACGAAAATCTCCAACGCAATAAAGACCAGACCCGTCACGAACAGCAATACTTCCAGCCAACCGGCCGTGCCCTGCAAGAAGTTGCTCCAGAAGAACAACATGAAACACAACGTGGCGATGAATCCGCCCACGCTGACGCCGGGTGCAGAAAGTTCCGCAATCATCGCGAAGAAACCGATGAACAACAGCCCCGCTGCGACCTGCGGAGTCGCCAGCGCGGCAACCAATTCGTGCGCCCAATTGGGTTCCAGCACTTCCGGCTCTTCTTCCAGTTGATACCGCTGTCGAAACTCATCGAATCCCGAGACAACGTGCCGGGCCAAACCAAGCTCCAGGGCTTCGTTTCCATCGACCCGCAAAAGCTCCGTCGGCGACACCAGCTCGTCGCCTTTCTCCCAGCGACCCGGATCCGGTTCATCGCCCAGCTCTTCGTCGCAGAAGTAGCCCGTCACACGGGACCCGGCCAACTGATATTCGTGTACCGCCAGTTCCGGATCGATCGCAGCGACCGGAAGCGACCAACGCCGGTTCTTTGATGACATGATTTCGCGAATCGCGTACGTCGCCAGCTCGACCTGATCGGCGTCAAGCTCTCGTGCGTTGGTGCCACCAAGTGTGGCATCTTCGAGCATCACCAGTTGATCGCACGACAACGCAATGATCGAGGCATCACTGCGAGCCTGGTTCTCGACGTAGGCAACCGTGCGAATCTTTGACGACTCGAGTGACGAAAGAAAATTCGCCATCCGCAGACTCTCTTCGATCGAACCGCCCGGGCTGTCAATCGCCACGCAAATGAAATTCACCGTGTCGGCATTCAGGCGATCCTCAATCACTCGCATCGCCTGATTCACCGATGCGGTACTGATGACGTCATCCAGATCGACGCGAACCGCATTCCACTTGCCACCCAATGACGGATCGATTTCCAGGTCGTCCGGAGACAGCCCCAGGGCACCTGCCAGTTCCTTGCGACCCGAGGCAAGGTGACTCACAAATCCATAGTCCAGCCGCAGCTTGTCGCCGGCCAACAACCCCGGCTCGCCGGCGGGAATCACGGTGTCAATCGACTGGACCGCCGACGTCCGCTGAATTTCCTGCAACTCGCCCGACAGCACGTAGCGGACACCGGTGGCGGTCGTGATGCGATGCACGGTCAGTTCCGGATCCAACATTCCGAGTGCGACGGCCGATGGAATGGTGCGGCGACGATCGGCAATCTCGCTGTAGCCACGACGCACGGTGGGGTCGATGGAAGATTCATCGATGCCGGCGGCGCCGATCTTTGCGTCCGGGTGCATCACGATCTGTTCGCACGCCAACGCGACAAGGACAGCATGGCCCTGAATTGTCTTGGGGATCCATGCCACCGTGCGAATACCACTCGTCCTGCCACTGGCAAGGTAACGGGCAAGATCGAGCGAACGCCCGAACGCGCTACTCCCGCCACTCTCATCGCCAGGTGGCCAGAATTCCAGCACGACGGTAGGACGTGGGCCATCGGGAGGTATTTCAGAGAGGATCTGATCCAGCATCCGCCGAACCTGCGTATCAACGCTACCGCGGATGGGCAGCGGAATGCGAACCAGTCGGCCGAATCCCTGTTGCTGGGCAACGTCACCGGGCAGCTCGACGGGATCCAAAATCGGAGGATCCAAGTTTGCAGCGTCCAGCTCGTCGCCGGCACCGTCGCCTGGATTTACCGCCGCCGCCGCGTTCTGGCCCTTAGGCTCAAGCTCGGCAACACCGGCTTCCTGGGCGAAAACGAAGGCCGAGCCCAGCATCACGGCGAGCACAGCACAAAGGACAGGTCGTTTCGCAAGCATGGCGATTCCGCGAACCTCAAGGGACGAGCACGCGGAATTATACGATGCAGCCCCGGAATGGGAAATGTTTCGCTTCCCATTGCCGCAACACGGGGCCGTCTTCCATGGTTGGCGACAGCAAGTTTCGACTCGACATTGCCAGCGTGGGTACGCCGGCAATATCAGTCTCGCGCGGTCGAGTTCAGGGTCGAGACCGGGTTTTGAACCTGTTCTAACGCTTTGGAGCAGCAGGTGCCTGTGCCTGTTGAGCTTGCGAGCCGACGTCGATAACCGTTTTTCGCCAGCCGCGAGGCGTCCGTGGACTCACAAAAGCTCCCAGGAAGTTTTTGACCGTATTCGAGGTTCCATTGGCCTGCAGGTCTTTGAAGGCATAGGCCGATCGACCTTTCAAGTTCAGATCGTAAAGGACCATCTCCGTCGGCAGGAATCGCTGACTGTCCAGCTTGATGCGAACGCGTGAAAAGTCCGCTCCGCGATGCTTGGGAATGAACTCCAGATGATACGGTTCATTTTTCTGCGGATTGCGCGGGAGCTGTTTGATCCAGTAACGCTCTTTAATGGTGGCCGCTTTGGCTCCGAACATAAATGGCAGCGGACCTTCCGCGATCGCCTTGCCCTGCATATCCGGTGGCAAGCGTGTTTCGACTAGCTCCTTGGTCTTGTGGCTGAACTCAAAGACAGACTTGCCGTCGCAAATCCAGTGTTCGCCAATCACATCTTTTTGTTCGGCGAACGGCCACGCTACGCCACGCTTCTTCATCTCCGCGTCGTACTTGTAGACCTGGTTTTCCTTGATCATGCCCCGGTCGGGCGATGCGTACCGAATTTCGCCGGTCGTGAAGGTCGCGGCGTTGTCCTTCGGTCCAAAGACGGGATCGTAGACCCAGCGTCCAAACGTGGCTTTGAATGTTTTGATGCCAGACGTCTTCTGCTCCCAGAAATCGAGCATGTCGTCGACGACTTTCTGATCCGCGGGAGACAGATTGAAGCCCTTTGGCGGGCCCATGGGTGCCGTCTCTCTTGCAGCTCCTGCCGGATTGCCGGTATTCCGCGCCTGTCGAATCGCACCGCGTGCCTGCGAAGTACCTGGGCGCTGCGGTCCGTAGGTTGGCTGTGGTCCCTGGACGGGCCCGGCGGGCCGATTCTGGGCAAAGCCGTTCGATGCGATGGCAGCCGTTAGTCCCAACGCGAACAGAAACGCAAATCGTTTCGAAAACATAGATCCATCCATGGAAACACTTTCGATGTTGAGGCCAGTGTCATACTGGCATGGGGCGGAAGTCTAACAGGCGAAGGGCATCCTGCCCAAGCCAGATCGTGGCCGCTAGCATGCGAACATTCAATGTTTTTTGCGAACGGCCTCGTGACAGACAAGACGCGTTTGAAGCGAGCATCGTCCCCCCGTCACAACGATACGGATTGGTCGCCGGACGTGTTCGATTATTTCCTGGTCGGCGCACAAATGTCGCGGAAGATATCACTGCTTCCTTTGATGGGCTGCAACGAAGGATACCGCGGGCCACCGTCATACTCGAGCCGAACAACGCGATAGGCTTCGCCCTCCTCCAGCAGCAGCTCCAGCACTCCGCGGGAAGTAGTATCGCTGAGCGCGTCATTGAACCGCTTCTTGCTGAACTTCATGCCATTCACTCCCAGCACGTTCATGCCATCGGCAAGGCCCGCTCGATCACCAATTCCGTTCGGAATGACGGCCGAGATTTCGCCATCGTTCTTCAGAATGATTCCCAGGGAGAATTCGGCGAGGATGCTCTCTCGCGCGCTTTCGCTCTTGGAGATGTATTCGGGCTTTTCGCTGACAGGCCCAAATGAATAGCCGGCCATACGAAACCCTTCCACCGAAAGCTCCGGGGCGGCCGTGCGGATACGTCGTTGAATCAGGCCGGCCCAATCGTAGTCGACAAGCTCATACAAGGTCGAAATAACCTCCGCCATTTCAAAGGGCTTTACCTTGGGGTAGTCAGGGTCGAACGCGAAGAACCGTTGGCAAAAGTCATCGAGACTCTTCTCGCCAGCAGTCTGCAAACGGATGATCGCATCGGCTTCCAGCCAGAAGAACGCGCCTTCGTCGTAATAGTCCTGACTACGTCGCAGGTCTGTCCAGCTCCGAGAACCACCGCGCAGCGTATAGGCCGCGACCGCCGTATCCTCCAGTGGCCGCCAGGCGCGACCCGATCGGTTGGTCAAATATCCAACGCGAGCCGCCGTACGTTGCAAATGCTCCTCGAATGTCAGCAATCCGGCTCGGGCGGTGAGCACCTGGCCCAAATACTGAGTCAGCCCTTCGTAGATCCACAGTTCACCGGTTCGCTTGGGCGTGTGATAGTCCGATCGATACATCCCGGCGGGACGTCGATACTTTCCGCACCATGCATGAACAAGCTCGTGGGCGAGCAGATAGACGGCTCGGCCCTTCTTCTTGTCGTCGTCGGTCAGCGCACCTTCGTCGATACCATTGAGCGAACTCTCGTGGTGCTCCAGCCCCATCCCCGGAATGCGATCGCTGCAGACAACCAGAAAGTCATAGGCAGCAAACGGCGCACTTCCAAACAGCGCGAATGCTTCCACCATCAGACGGTCGTAGCCCGACTTGAGTTCATCATCCAACTCAAGCGCACGCGCGGACTCGGAGACGAAATGGTAGGAAGTCCGAGGAAATCCACTGACCTCAACGTCCAGCCGGTTATAGTTTCGACCTGCAATCAACGGAGAATCCACCAACGCCTCCACCGAGGTACGCTCGAACTGAACGGTGTTGTTGCCAACCTCGCGACCGCCTCGCAACGCGGTCGCAAACTTGAAGTTCTCCGGCAACCGCACGCTGGTATCGACCTGCAAATCACGCAAGTCCTTTCCGTCCGGGTAGACCAGGCAAGTATTCATGTTGATGGCCAGCACATCGGCGTTGCCGTAGCTGTCCACTCCCGTCGAAACCCGTGTCGGCTGATTCGCCAGGTAAAGAATTTCGACGCGGATGTGATCGGTGGACTTCGGCACGTCGACTTCAAACCGGGTGAGCTGACCGGGGTCGCGCTTCCACACCAGTCGATTCCCGGACGCGTCAAATACATTGAGTCCGCCAATATTGCGAATCTGCTCGCTGGGCCCGTGTATTCCTGGAATCCATTCGGGATGTCGAAAAGCGAACGCCCCGGGTTGAGCCGGTATCGTCACGGAGCTGCGCAACAGATGCCTCGAGATGGCCGTCGTGTCCACAGTCACTTCGATCACGTCCTCGGCCGAGGCGACCGAACGGGTCGCGACACCAGGGCCGACGAAGAACAGGCTGCCAAGAAAAACGTTGATCAGAACGAAATAGCGGTGTCTTCTGTTACGCACGGTAGTTGCTCGCCGGAGACATTTTCGGTCAATTGAAAAAGCTTACTCCATGAACGCGGCACCGATAATGACTTGTAAACTGATTTGGTCACCATCCTCGGAAGATCCGGAACTCCAACTGCGGATACGTCCCATCCGCGAACAGTGGGAGGCGCGGGGCCCGGGCCTGCTCAGTCGACTGGGAAAGATTTTGCCGTGGCTGGAAATCCACGACCAAATCGAAGTCAGGCTGGAAGTACCGCAGGTGGGAAGTAACAACCGGGTTGCCTCCGCGACCGTTGTTCACTTCGAGGCGGTACTGGCGAATCCAATTCCTGTCCTGCCCGAAGTGGCACGTCTGGCGTACCTTCTGTCGCTGACCAGTCTCTACGAACGACTCGGCGAACAACCGAAACTCGCTGCGGCCATGATCTGCCCGGTGATTGCCGCAGCCGAATACGTAGAACTCGCAGCGCTGGACGAAACCACTCTCGGAGTTGCCGCGCAAGCGTGGACTGCCAATGCGACGCAGATCGAGCCATCCAAGTTATTGAAGTGGTGGGCGCGCTGCAGCGAACCGGTTGATTCGTTCAGCGCGTGGCAGGCGGTCGTCGCCGAGCTCTGAGATGGCAACGCCGCGCGAGAGGCGTGCACTTCATCCTCGCGAATCTGTTCTTCCAGAATCTGCGCTGCCGGAGCGAACGATCACGCTCGTTGATAGCAGTAGTCGAATAGCAATTGCCACTCGCACCGAGCCACTTCAAGGCAGAACGATTTGGCGTCTGAACGACCTCGAGCGACCGACTGGCAAAGGTCGACAAACGCATAGGGATCAAGCTGATCGTTCGACGCGAACTCGGCAGCCTCTCCCGACAAGGAATGTGCCTGCCCCAGCTCGATCACGCACTCCTGAAGATCAGCAAAGATCTCATGGTCGCCGACGCGTCGGTACCAATATTTGGAATTGGAATAGTCCGGCTCGCGACGGTGCATGATCGCGTGCCAGTAGCTTCCGCTGTTAGAATGAATTTCCTGACTGAAGTCGTGCGATCGATCCAGAAAATCGTGCCACAGCCAGAGGCCAGCAAGGCAGCAATCCGCCATGTCGGCGTCCTTTACGTCCTCAACGAGATCGGCGCGACGCAATGCCTCCAAATCTTCGTGCGCCGCCTTGTTGGGGTGACCGGGGCCCAATTCGCAAAGACGGTCTCCGGACAACAATCCGGCAACTGCGGGGCCATAGGCGGTGAAATCAAAGCTGAACATCTTCGCACTCGCTGGTTTTCCTGGTCGGAACGGTTTCACTCGAATATTGTGGGCCAGATTGCCAGTGGTACAATGGCAGACCAGTTTCCTGCCTCCTTAAAGTGCGCTGAAAATGACAGACGAGTCGTCAACTCCCGATCCGGAAGCTCCCAAGGTCAAACGATCGATCAAGATTGGGTCGCAGCGACCCGGGTATGTACCCGATACGCCCAACAAGAAGGAAAAGAACGTCGTACCTGTCGTTCCAAAACCCGTACATAAGCAGCAACCGGATCGAACGGCTCACGGTCAGTCCGCAGACAGCGTGGCACCTGAGACGAGCGTACCAGTCAGTCCGACGCCAAATAGCCCGATCCCAAGCAGCCCGGCACCAGAGAGTCCGGCACCAGCCCCAGCCGAACCAGCGGCTGTGGCAGAACCAGCCGCTACAGCAGCACAGGCCCCTGAACCCGTCGCGGCTCCGGCTGTCGAGGCACCCGCGCCAACCGACGCAACTCCAACACCGGTTCCCGTCCCCGCGGCAGAAGACGAACCAGCCGTTGAGCTGCCCAGCGGAATGCCGGACATCGAACTCGATATGTCCGACGAGGACCTGGAAAAAGAAATCGCCCTCGCAATGGGCGAAAGTGTCGAGGACCTGATGGATGGCCAGGTCAAAACGAAATCCGCGGACGTCGAAATCGACGAGCGCTACCAGGCAACGGCCCTCAAGATCTACCGCGAGTCGGTGCTCTTTGAATTGCCCGGGCAGCACAACGGCATGATTCCTCTGAAGCAGTTCGAAGAGCCGCCCGAGCCGGGAACGGTCGTCGAAGTCGTCGTCGTTGGTTTCTCGAATGTCGAACAGATGTACGAGCTGGTTGTTCCGGGGGCTTCGGTCGCCGTCGTGGACTGGAGCGACGTGCAGGAAGGCGTCGTCGTCGAAGTCAAAATCACCGGCCACAACAAGGGCGGCCTTGAATGCGAAGTCAATCGCATCCGCGGCTTCATCCCTGCCAGTCAGATTTCCATCGCACGGGTCACGGACTTCGAAGAATATGTCGACAAGTCACTGCAATGCGTTGTGACCGAAGCCAGCGAAGAACGCCGCAACCTCGTGCTCAGCCATCGCGCAATCATGGAACGGGAACGAGAGGCGGCACGTGAAAAACTGCTTGCCGAACTTGCCGTTGGCCAAACCCGCGAGGGTACGGTCATGCGACTGGAAAAATTCGGCGCGTTTGTCGACATCGGTGGCATTGATGGATTGATCCACATCAGCCAGTTGAGCTGGGACAATATTCGCCATCCGGAAGAAGTCGTTTCCGTCGGTCAGAAGGTCAAGGTTCGCGTCGAGAAAATCGACGACACCACCGGAAAGATCGGACTTTCCTATCGGGACCTTTCTCATCACCCATGGGAAGGCATCGAAAGCAAGTATCCGGTTGGCGATGTCGTGACGGGTACCGTTTCCAAAATCATGGACTTCGGAGCGTTCGTGAAGCTGGAGCCGGGCGTTGAGGGACTGGTGCACATCTCGGAGCTCTCGCACAAGCGAGTGAATCGCGTGTCACACGTTGTCGAAGAGGGGGGTCGTGTCGATGTCAAAGTACTCACGATCGATGCCGACGCGCAACGCATCAGCCTGTCGATGAAGCAGGCCGCCGGTGGACCCGAAGGTGGCAGCGATGACGCTGAGGATGACACACCGATCGAGCAGTACGTTCCGAAGGTTCCGGCCAAATCACTGAAAGGCGGTATCGAACGGCCCTCTGGTGGCAGCCAATTTGGACTGAACTGGTAGCTTGCTCGGTTGCGGGTTTTACTGGAGCTACTCGCCGCCAGATTTGCCCATAAACGAGTACAGCATGATGACGGCTCCGGAGGAGAGCATGCTCCACGGAGCCCATTCGGGCGGGGCGATCGATTTCGGTCGTGACGTCACAACCTGTTTCTCGACTTCGAAACCCCAATCATCCAGCACCGTCTCGTTCTTGACGACGGTCTCGCTGAAGCCGCTGTCCTTGGCGAGTACGGCGTGATCCAGAACCAGTGCTTCCACACCGGTAAACACCAGAATTCCACCCGCTGCCAGAAAGAATGCTCGCCACATTCTGCTTCTCCGATTCGATGCGACCAAAGACTCTACCGTTATTCTGGATCGAACGAATCCGTAAGACTTCTGGAGTCTGCTATCAGTCGACCCTGTATTCGATACCGGGCAAAACAACGGCACCACCAACAAAACCGAACACCAGGCGAAATTTGCATTTTGCGAGCGAGAAATGCTCGAGTTAGATCCGCATATGGGGAGCGCACGAAATGTCTCGCAATGCGCAACAAACTTGCCTCTCCCGATCAACCGATCTAAGATACGCAACTCAATCGGCGAATTACGGGGTCGAATTCGCTTTTTGAGGCCACTCAAAGTGTCCGGTCGCCCGATAAAATCTGGACGAGCTGGCGAATTGCAGAACCATGCCGTCCGCGCACCTATAATTCGGTTAGTGGAACAAGCAGGCGAGGAGTAGGTGAGATTGGCCGCTAAGCCAAAAATCCTGTGCATCGGCGATCCGTCTCTAAGAGACGATGCGATGATCGACCAATTGCGAGCTTCGTCTTATGAAGTTGTAGAGGCTTCGAATTCGTCCGAAGCGCTGGCCCGACTTGTGGGCGAACCGTACGACAGCGTTCTCATCTATTCGGAAGACTCCGGTTCAGAAGACTCGGATTCGCAGCACCCAGACATCGGCTCGTTGCTGCAAAGCAAGAGCATCCTCGAGCGAATTCCAGATGGCCTCGTGCTGCTGGACCGCGAGAAGAGAATCGTCTGGGCCAACGACTGGGTCAATCGCTCAACCACAAGCAGCCAGATCCTGGGCCAGAATTTCTACGATGTGTTTGAGAGTCGCGAAACGTTAGGGTCGGACGTATGCCCGTTCGCTGCGGCGATTGCATCCCAACGTTCTCGATCATCAACTCTTCGATGTAGCGAGAACCTGTACTACCATGTGCACGCGGTTCCTGTCGATTCGCCACAACCCAACCTGACCGCCGAGCTGATCGTCACGATACGCGATGTGTCCACCGAGACATTGCATCAGGAAAAGCTGGCCGCTATTCACAAAGCCGGCGTCGAACTGGCCGACCTGACGACCGAAGAAGTCTTCAACATGGAAGTGGAGGACCGCATTGAATTGCTGAAGTCCAACATCATCCACTTCACACAGGATCTCCTTAACTACGACGTGGTGGAAATTCGGTTGCTGGGCTCCGAAAGCGGTGAGCTCATGCCGCTGTTGTCGCTCGGCCTGATCGACGAGGCAGCCAACCGACCGCTGCACGCGTCGACCGATGATAACGGCGTCACGGGCTTCGTCGCCTCCACCGCAAAGAGCTACCTGTGCGAAGACACCACCAAAGACCCGCTCTACCTCGAAGGGTCCGAAGGCGCCAAGAGCTCGATGACGGTGCCCCTGATTCAACACGATACGGTCATCGGAACGTTCAACGTAGAGAGTCCGGAACCGCACGCGTTCACCCAAAGTGACCTGCAGTTTTTGGAGATCTTTTCACGGGACGTTGCCGCCGCCCTCAATACACTCGAGCTGCTGGTTGCCCAACAGGCCAACACGGCGCAGGCCAGTGTCGAGGCGATTCACCGCGAAGTCGCGCTTCCGGTTGACGAGATTCTCAATGACGCCGTAAACGTCATGGAAGGCTACATCGGTCACGAGCCCGGTGTCGTTCAACGTCTGCAGCGCATCCTGCAAAATGCACGTGACATCAAACAGCTCATTCACAAGGTGGGACAGGAGTTGGCCCCCGCCGAAGCCGTACCACAATTCGCGCAGGTTCCCGAACGCCATTTGTTGCGACAGAGCAAAGTCCTGGTGGTCGACGCCGACGAAGCCGTTCGGGGCGCCGCACACAGCCTGCTCGAGCGATTTGGCTGCATCGTGGAAACCGCTCACGAAGGCGGAGAAGCAGTCTTCATGGTGCGCAACGTCGGCAACGAAAAAGGCTACGACGTCATCATTGCAGATATCAATTTGCCGGACATGACGGGATACGACCTGTTGCTAAAACTCCGGGAGATCATCGATCCAACTCCCCTCGTGCTGATGAAGGGCTTCGGCTACGACCCGGGCCACGCCATGGTCAAGGCTCGCCAGGCGGGACTTCATCCCAAGGCGGTTCTCTACAAACCGTTCCGTCTTGATCAGCTACTTGAAGTTTGTGAAACTATGGTCGATACCTACCGTGCAACCAGCGAACCCACCCAATAGGCCGCGTTGGCGTCGGTTTCGACAACCGGTTGCCGATTCCATCATCACATGAAGTTTCTGTTGGCAGGTATCGCGCTCTCTGGCCATGTCGCGTTGGGCACGATCATCATCAACCGGCTGCACTCGACCGCCCTGCCCTATTGGTTCATCAAGCTGCTGGATGTGCTCTGGGGAATTTGGCACATCATCGCGCCTGTCATCTGGCTGGTGTGGATTGTGGATGCAGCACTGCTGGCTTCGTATGTCGGTGACTACTGGTCGACGATCCGCTGGTTGCTCTACGCACACTGCGCAGTGTGCGGGATTGCCGCCCTGTCGCTCATTCCCGGGTGGCTGCAACGCAGCATTACACGACAGGTTTCACCCTTGCAGGTGTCAAACGACACCACCGTCATCAAGATGGAAGAGGAGCTTGGTCACGTTCCGATCAAATCGCGCGCTGCGAAACTGCTGAACCGACTTCCATTCAACGAGATCATGGATCTGCACGTCAATGAAAAGGTGCTGATCGTCAGGCAACTCGACCCGCGCCTGAACGGAATGTCAATCACGCACCTTTCGGACGTACACTTTACCGGAGACATCTCCGAAGAATTTCACCATGAGGTGGTTCGCCGTGCGGTCGAACTCGATTCGGACATCATTGCCGTGACTGGCGACCTGATCGACAAACGCGAATGCATGGACTGGCTGGGCAATATTCTGGGCCAACTGCGAGCCGACCACGGAGTGTACTTCGTGCTGGGAAACCACGACATTCGCATCCGGGACGAATTTGGAATTCGCAACGCGCTAACTTCTCAGGGAATCGTTGACCTGGGTCGACGCTGGACGCAGATTGAGATCGACGGTTGTCCTGTTGTCCTCGCCGGAAACGAACTCCCCTGGTTCGCGCCCGCCGCGGACATGAGCGACTGCCCAACTACGGTGGATGGAAACAAGCCGCTGCGAATTCTGCTGTCACACGCTCCGGATCAAATTCCATGGGCACGCGGACATGACTTCGATCTCATGCTGGCGGGACATACACATGGCGGTCAGGTTCAGTTTCCTATCGTGGGCCCAGTCTTGAGCCCCAGTTGCTTCGGCGTGCGGTATGCCTCCGGAACGTTCTATGAGGAGCCGACACTCATGCACGTCAGTCGCGGCGTTTCCGGGACGCGACACCTACGGGTGAATGCACCGCCGGAGCTGACGAAACTTGTGCTTGTCTCCGATGAACAGGCTGCCGCGAACCTGTAATTCTTGCGTGCACGCCTCGCTGCACGAGACATGAATCCGCTGACGGCCACTCACGATCCCAGACCGCGCGGGCCCAGGCGTTTTTCCAACTGTGCCATCGTAAAGTCGCAGAGCAACGCAAGCCCGGCGGAGGAGATGGCACCCAACAGAATCTTGCCGTTATCCTTCTGTTGCAGTCCGGCAAAAATGGGATCGCCAAATCCACCGGCCCCAATGAATGCGCCCAGCGTCGCGGTGCCAACGCTAATCACCAGCGCCGTGCGAATTCCTGCCATGATGGTTTTTGTCGCCAGCGGCAACTCCAGATCCCACAACAACTGACGTGGCGTCATGCCCATTCCCAGCCCAGCGTCCCGCAGGTCGGCCGGCACGGAAATAATGCCGGTGTAGGTGTTGCGAACAATTGGCAACAACCCATATAGAAACAGGGCGATGATCGCCGGGGTCATGCCAATACTGAAAATGGGAATCAGGAAGGCCAACAATGCCAAACTGGGAATCGTTTGCAACACTCCGACGGTCGCCAACACCGGCCCGGCAAGGGTCGCTTCGTTGCGTGCCACCAACAGCCCAAGCGCAATGCCAACGACGGTAGCCATCGCGGTCGCGGTGAGTGTCAAAAACATGTGTTGCCCCAGCAACCGCAGAAAGTAAAGCAGATCCGTCCACTGACTGTCTTTGACGGCTAGCGCGGGATCGAGGAGTGAATTCGCTACGAGAAATTCAGAAGCAATCTCCGGCACCGACGATTCCTTCAAAACCTTGTGGTTCATAGCTGTCATCTGTTCACGCGGTATCGCCGAACCCAGTTTCGCGAGTACCGTCTTCAGTTCGGGATGCTGTTCCAACAATCCCGTTCGAACCAACGGAAAAGCGTCGTACGGCGGAAACAGACCGCGGTCGTCTTCCAGCAAAGTAATCTGGTCTTCGTATTCCAGCAGCACTCCGTCCGTTGAATAGGCATCCATCACATCAATCTGGTCGGCTGCCATCGCCGTATAAGCAAGTCCGTGCTCCATTCCCTGGACGTCACGAAACCGGATACCGTACGTCTTCTGTATCCCGGGATATCCGTCGTCGCGTTCGAGAAATTCGTGTTGGAATCGCACGCGCACCGAATCCTGCAGAGCGCGAAGTTCGGACACCCTGGTGATGCCCAATGCGTTGCGGCAGGCAAGCACATACGTGTTATTGAATCCAAACCGATCGAGCGTCTCGAGTTCGAACTGACGGGCAAACTGCTCGCGGACCCTACCGAAAATTGCATCCGATGATCGATCGTCACCCAGTTCCTGCTTCAGGATGCTCAACAATCCCGTGCCCGTGTATTCGGGATAGATGTCGACCTGGCCGGTACGCAGGGCTTCGAAGCAGACCATCGTGCCCCCCAAACCAAACTTGCGATCCACGGTCAGGTCGGTCTCGGCCTCAATCAATTGAGCCATAATCTCGGCAAGGATTCGTGATTCGGGAAACGCCTTGCTGGCGATCACCACGTCCGCCGCCTCGCTGCTGCTGCAGAAGGTCGACGCGAATGTGATCACAAACGATGCCAACACAGTCACTCGAATCAGTTGGCCGGCATTTCTGATGGATGGAAAGAGCCGTGTCATCAGGCCTGTGCCTCCACAAATTCCCGCACAAAGTCGTTGGCAGGACTACGCTGAATCTCGTCCGGCGGCCCGCACTGCTGCACTTCACCGTCACGCAGAATCAGAACCTGGTCTGCCAGAAGGAACGCCTCGTGCAAGTCATGCGTCACCAGCACCATGGTCTTGCCGAGACTCTCTTTCAGTCTCAGAAATTCCTGTTGCAACTGGTTCCTCGTCACCGGATCAAGCGCGGAGAAAGGCTCGTCCCATAACACAATCGGCGGATCACCCGCCAACGCCCGGGCAATTCCAACCCGTTGCCGCTGGCCACCACTCATATCAGCCGGATACCGGTCGCGAAACTGCTCAGGTGCCAGTTCGACCAGCTCCAACATTTCTGTCGTCCTTGACTTGATACGATCGGGGTCCCATTCAAGCAGTTTGGGAACCATGCCGATGTTTTGGGCCGCAGTCCAATGAGGAAAGAGTCCGCCACCCTGCAGCACATAGCCGATGCCGCGCCGCACCCGGATAGGATCCTGTTCAAGAATGGGAAGATCGTTCAACCAGATTTTGCCACGCGTCGGCTGCGACAACAGGTTCAGCATTCGAAGCGTAGTTGTCTTCCCACAACCACTCGGACCAATCAACGCGAGCGTCGAGCCACTTTCAATGGAGAACGTAACCGAGTTCACGCCAATCACGCCGCCGTCATAGACTTTGGTCAGATCCTCAACGCGAATCACATTCCTGTCTCCGCTTCACGAGACGGACGCTGTTTCCGGTCTCGTTGTATTCGACCTCATCCATGAAATTTCGCATCAGCAACATGCCGCGACCACAGACTCGTTCGACATTGTTTGGATCGGTTGGGTCCGGCACACTCGTCACATCGAACCCGGGTCCCTCATCGTCAATGACAAACACGGCCTCATCCCGACCGAATTCGGCGAGCACCCGAATCTGTCGCTTGCAGTATGGCTGCTGCGTACGACGCAGTTCAACGAGCTCATAGAATCGCGTGTCGTCTTCTTCTCGAAGCTTCGAAGAAACCTCAAGGTTGCCGTGGTACATGCTGTTCAGCAACGCTTCCTCCAGCGCGATTCCGACGCGCGTCTCCTCACTGGACGAACAAAGAAGCCCAAGGCGCTGCGTCGACTCCTGGAAATAGCGAACCAGAGGAGCAATCAGCTTCCGGTCGTTCTCCAACAGAAACTCGGTACGCCATCGTGTGAGGCATTCCAAAATGCGAGTCCGGCTGGTGTAGTCATTGGCCGCCGCGAACACGGAATCGATGGTTCCCAACAACTCGCTTTCAATGAGCCGCACCGGGACATAGCTGGTCGCCACCTCGCGCAACGCACGGACGGCAATCGATTCATTACGCGACGAAGTCAGAATCACGATCGGAGCGGAATATTCCGAGCCGGCGTCGCGAGCCGATTTGAGAAAATCGACCCCCGTGCTCTCCGGCAGATTGGTGAGCAGGATGGTTGAGTCCTCAATGCTATCCAGCGCTTCCTGCGTCGAATCCACAAGCTTCAACTCGATGTCATCTCGCGTCGAAAGCGCAGAGGTAACGGATTGAGTAACTGCTAGCTCGTCGACGAAGACGACAACCCTCCGCATGTGTGGCTCCCCTTGAATTCCCGTTCCCGCACTCATTGTAAGCATATCTGGTTCAAGCTGGCTTACCTACCTTGTCCCGTCGCGGCACGAGGGTTTTTGAAGACATTGCGATACCAAGGAAATCGCTCACAAGAAACTCGTATTGCCATTAATAGGCGCCTCGCAGACAATCCGCCGCGTTTTTTCCCGGTTTTTGGTTTTTGAAGGGTCGATCGTGATGCACCGTTTCCCAATGTGGCTGATGTTGTGTTTCCTTTTCGCCAACCTGGTCCAGCAGTGTCATGCCGATCACGTGGTCTTCGCGAAACGAGCTCCCCAGAAAAACGACGTGATCGTTCAGTCGACCGTCGCCGATCTTGTCGCGGAACGCAGCATACGGCAGCAAAACCAGCTGGTTGACAAGTCGCGGCAGACCATGAAACGCACCCAGAACCGAACCGTCACGATCATCCGCCTGGATCGCGGGCGGCCCATCGTTGCGAAAGTCACCTACGGCAAGGCCGCTACGCAGGTGGATGCAGACAATCGAAAGATGGAAATCACACAACCCGTTTCGCACACGACGTACTTCGTGACCAGAAACCAGGACGGGAAACTCTCTTTCGCCGACGAGACCGGCAAACCGGTCACCAGCGAGGAAGAGCGTCTTCTTGAACAACATTTCGAGGCGTTCGGTAAACCCAATCCGCTCGCTGATTTCCTGAACGGCAAGACGGTTGCCATTGGCCAGAATATTCAAGTGCCTGATGCTGTCGCCCGTGAGCTATTGGGACTCACAGGAAACTCAGGCAAGACAGACCGATTGACGCTCCGGCTCGCGCGGCGGGAAATCAGGAAAGGCGTCGAATGCGCCTGCTTCGAAACGCTGTTGCGCACAAGCTCGGAAGAAAACACCAAGAGCCTGCTGATGAAAGGCGAACTGGCCATCGAAACGGCGACCTGCCGAACACAGACGATTCGATTGGCCGGCCCGGTCGCTATTTCTGAAACACGGGGCCCCGTCGAAGGAAGGTTCACGGTCAGCACCAACGGCACCCTTCAGGTGAACGTCGATGCGAATTACTCGCCGAACATCCGAGTGGCCAGCCGACCGGCGACGATCGCTCGCTAGGCGCACCGGATCAATTTCGGTTGCTTTATTTTCGCACCGTAGATTGGGCCGTACTCATCAACGAGATCGTCAAAGCGATTTCGCAGAAACCCAATCACCGCTTCCGGTGGATCCGAATCAAGAAACCGGACCGCCATGGCGTCCATCTCCCGGTCGTACTCTTTCTGGGAAGAACTGTGTGCGTAGCACCTACCCGGAAATCGCCGAATGTCTCCATTGAAGTCAGGACTGATGTGCCACAGCTCATGTATGACCGTGGAGATCTTTTCCACGAGATCCACGTCCATAAACCGCGGCATATAGAAGGTCACGATGTACAGCAGCTCGCTGCCCGTCTCATCATGCAACCGCCGAACGGTGTACTTGCGGCCGCGTCGCATCGTATACAGCGAACCGCCTTCGAATCGCATTGGGGTTAGCGTGGCGTAGGTACCGTAGGCAGATCGGTTGCGGGCCTGGGCAAAAGCGAACGCTATCTGATTGACGTGAATATGTTGCAGCTCAGGAAGACGAGCCACCAACTCAACGCAAACATCCCGCATCCTGGCGGTGAAATTGATTCCACGATTCATGACCGACACCAATAAAAAAAGCCTCTACCGAATGGTAAAGGCTAAAAAAATTTTGGCATAAGTGCGAGATGAATTCCCGAATCAGGACGTCTCACCGTCTTGCGAAGCTTCCTCAGTTGCAGCCGTCTCTTCCGCCGGTGCTTCACTCTCTGGGGATTCGCTTTCAGGTGCCGCATCTTCAGGTTTGGCATCGTCGGTCGGTGCGTCGAACGCCGGCTTGGCCGACTTGGTCACAACACGATCACGAACACCAACGAACTCCAGCACCACCCGCTGACCGGCATCGCCGAGTCGAGGTTTTGCCAGTCGCATGATTCGCGTGTATCCGCCCGGTCGATCAGCAAACCGAGGAGCAATCTCATCAAATACGATGCTGACGGCCTGCTTGTCACCAAGCATCCGAAGCACACGGCGTCGAGCATTAACCGCCGGAGCGATCTTCGCATTCCACTGTTGGTACTTGTCACTGGATCGCCACGACTTCCAGGCATCCGTTCCACGTTCAGCATCGACAGCGAATTCCTCCGCTGCCGCCATGTGCTGAAGCGAACGGCGAGCGATGGTAATGCATCGCTCAACGAGAGGTCGAACCTCTTTCGCCTTGGGCATCGTCGTTACGATTCGCCCCTTCACCTTAGGGGCGTTGTCATCAAACTCCGCATCACGCTCTGTGAGAAACAGGCTGCTCGCCATGTTCTTCAACATTGCTTTTCGGTGACTGGAGGAGCGGCCAAGTCGTCGGCCTTTTCGTCTGTGTCGCATGTTATAGCAAACCCAATTATTCGGCAGTTAGCTTGCAGCAGGAACTCGCATACCAAGATGCAGCCCCAGTTCCGTCAGACGTTCACGCACTTCCGTAAGCGTGGTGTCCCCAAAGTTTCGCAACTCCAGAAGCTGATCTTCTGTAAGCTGCACGAGCTCGCGAACCGAGTTGATTCCCTCCGATTCAAGACAATTGCTCGCCCGAACCGACAGTCGCAATTCCGTAATTGTGGTATTCAGCTTTCCTTCCAGCACGGCATCACCAGTGCCGCCTCGCGACGGAGCGTGTACCTGTGCACCCAACTCATTGAGCTGTACGAACGGATTCAAGTGCTTGCGGAAGATTTTCGCCGCTTCCACCATCGCCATTTCAGGTCGCACGGATCCATTCGTCCAGATCTCAACCGTCAGACGATCGTAGTTTGTCTTCTGTCCAACACGCGTGTCTTCCGTTTCATAACGAACCCGAGTGATTGGGCTGTAAACGGCGTCGATTGGAATTACACCAATCTCATGCTCCACCGTGCTGTGCTCCGTCGCAGGAACGTAACCGCGTCCATTCTCCACCACCATCTCCACAAAGAATGGCACGTCCGCTGACAATGTGGCAATGACGTGATCCTTGTTGATCACTTCCACATCCGCATCAGTCTGAACGTCGGCACCGGTCACTGGACCAGCGGTCGATTTATCAATCGTGATGACACGAGTTTCTGACGTGTGCTTCTTCACGACGAGTGACTTCACGTTCAGCACGATGTCCGTAACATCTTCAACCACACCCTTCACCGAAGTGAACTCGTGCTGAGCACCTCGAATCTTGATCTGCGTTACAGCGCTGCCTTCAAGACTCGAAAGCAGAATGCGTCGCAGACTGTTTCCAATCGTGGTACCAAAACCACGCTCAAAGGGTTCGGCGTGAAACCGACCGTAGGTAGGAGTCAACGACTCCTGGTCACAATTGACAACACTTGGTAGTTCAAGACCACGCCATCGAATATGCATCTGCTAGATCCTCGCTTTGCCGTCGCTACAGTTCCAAATACTGGGCAGGAAAATCCGCCACGCTATACGCGACGCTTCTTCCGTGGGCGACAACCGTTGTGTGGAATTGGAGTGCAATCTTCAAGAGATTTGACATTCAAGCCTGCAGCCTGAAGTGCCGTGATTGCACTCTCTCGCCCCGAACCGGGACCCTTCACGCGAACGTCGACGTCCTTGACACCAAACTTGATGGCCTTCTCAGCAGCTTGCTGAGCCGCACATTGGCCAGCGAACGGAGTACTCTTCCGAGACCCCTTGAAGCCACACGTTCCGGCACTTGCCCAACACAGCGTGTCTCCACGCGTGTCGGTCATTGTGACGGTCGTGTTGTTGAACGTCGCTTTGATATGCGCGACAGCAACCGTCACGTTGCGCCGAGCTTTTCTCTTCTTTGTCTTTGCCATTTTGTATCTTCCCCTCGGAATCTGTTACTTCAGATCCTTGACACCCTTCTTGCCGGCAACTGTCTTCTTCGGACCCTTGCGTGTCCGGGCATTGGTCTTCGTACGTTGACCACGAACGGGTAGACCACGACGATGCCGTAGCCCCCGGTAACAGGCAATGTCGCGAAGTCGCGAAATGCTCTGATTGACCTGACGACGCAACGGACCTTCAACGGTGTAATCCCGCTCGAGCAATGCTGCGAGTCGACCCAATTCGTCTTCGGCCAGATCCCGGGCACGCTTCACGGGATCAACCCCGGCCTTATGACAGAGCTCACGCGCTGTCTTCGGACCCACTCCATACAGGTACGTTAATGAAACCGCCGTGGGGCGATCATTCGGTATATCAACACCTAGTAAACGTGGCATTTTTAACCCTGACGCTGTTTATGACGTGGATTGGAACAAATCACGTAGACTCGTCCTTTCCGACGCACGACTTTGCAGTTGTCGCAGATTCGTTTTACGCTGGCCCTGACCTTCATGGCCTACTCCGCTATTTTGAGTTTGGTGGAACCGCACATCTTAAACTTTTTAACCAACAGCCGACAAGTCCCTTTCGGGTCTAGCCAGCCTCTTTCTTGGACTCCGCCGAGGAAACCGGAAGGCCATTCTGAATGCGCCGACTGATTCGCTCCTGAACTTCATCGGGAGGACCCATCGCGTCCACCACAACGAGTTTTCCCTGATTTTCATAATAGGCGATCAAAGGTGCCGTTCTCTCACGGTAAACCTCCATCCGCCGCCGAAACGTCGCTAATGTGTCATCATTTCGCTCTTGTTCGGCTGACCGCTTCAGAATCCGAGCTTCCAATTCAGTCGACGACGCACGCATCTCAAACACTTCCTGAACCGCTTCGCCCGAACTCCTCGACCATTCATCCAGCGACTTGGCTTGTGCGAGCGTTCTGGGAAAGCCGTCCAGCATCAAACATGCGTCCTGGCATCCGTCCAGCCTCTCCTGCATCAGCCCAATTATCAATTCGTCAGGCACAAACTGACCCACGTCTATCAATTCGGCGATTGCCCGGCCTATCTCTGATCCCGTCCGCTTAATGTCCCGCAGCAGGTCGCCGGAAGACAGCCAACGACATTGCACTGCATCTACAAGGCCTCGGGCTACCGTACCTTTGCCGACACCCGGGGGACCCAACAATATAAAAATACGCCGCATTGATTCCCCGGTGCAATCAACGGATTCGAGTCAGTCTACGACTCGAGCAGTCCTCGATAGTTTCGCATCACAAGGTGACTGTCGATCTTCTGAACCAGATCGAATGCCACGCTCACTGCGATCAACAGCCCCGTTCCACCGTAGAAACTGGCGACCATGAAGCTGACGCCAAGCGAGCCGGCGATCATCGAGGGAATGATTGCGACAAGAGCCAGGAAGCCGGCACCAACGTAGGTGATGCGGACCATGACCTGCTCGAGATAGTCTCCCGTTCGCTTGCCCGGTCGATATCCCGGAATGAATGTACCCATCGTCTTCAGGTTGTCCGCCATGTCCTTTGGATTGAACATGATGGCCGTCCAGAAGTAACAGAAGAAGTAAATCATCACGACGTACAACAAGTTGTAAACCAGCGATGTAGGGCTACCGAAAATGTCCGCCAAACTGGACATCAACGGAATGTCCAACCATTGCCCAATCGAAGTGAATATGATCTGCGGAAACATCAATAGGCTACCGGCGAAAATGATCGGCATGACGCCCGCCTGATTGATTCGCATTGGCAGGTATTGCCGTGATCCGCCGTAGACCCGACGTCCACGGACATGCTTTGCACTTTGGGTGGGAATTCGACGCTGCCCCAAGGTGATGAACACCACGCCCACCACGACCAGCACAAACAACACCGCAAGCACCACTAACGCCTCGATGCCAATCTCACCCGTGAACAGGCCCACCAGTTCCATTCGGGCGCTATTCAGCAGCTCGACGCCAGCCGCCGGCATCTGAGCGAGAATACCCGCCATGATCAAGAGACTGATACCGTTTCCAATACCAAACTCATCTATTTGTTCACCTAACCACATCAGGAACACCGTTCCGCAGGTCATCATCAATATCGACGTGATTTGCCAACCAAACGTCAGACTTCCCGTCGCCTCGGACGTGAACGACTCGTGGACTAGATTCTGCCCCATCACATACAGTCGCACATAAGCTGCACTCTGGATCAGGCATAACACAACTGTCGCATATCGCGTGTATTCGTTGATCTTCTTCCTGCCGGATTCGCCTTCCTTCTGAAGATCCTCCAGAGGCTTCCAAACGCTACCGAGCAGCTGAAAAATAATCGAAGCTGAGATATACGGCATGATACCCAGCCCGAAGATTGTCACCTGACTAAGACGGCTCGCACTGAAGACAGCCGCATACTCAACGAACCGGCTGAAGCCGCCGGCCGATTTTTGCGACTCGGCAAACTGGTTGATCGCAACCTGATCAATCACTGGTAGCTGAATCCACGACCCGACTCGATAAATCGCCAACAAGAAAAGTGTCAGCAAGATCTTTTGTCGAAGCTCAGGAATCGTAAAAATGACGCGAATTCGTTCCCACATGATTTTTCCGTCCCTAGCAGAGATTCAGGAACCCGAGCAAGGCTTGGGCTATTTCTTCTTGGAAGCTGCTTCCTTTGCGGCTTTCTTCTTTTCTTCAACCGGAGTTGGACCGGCGATGTGGTTCACTTCACCACCCGCTTTCTCGATCTTCTCAATCGCCGATTTACTGAATCGGTGAGCAGACACCTTCAGCTTCTTGGTGATCTCACCATTGCCAAGGATCTTCAGGACATCGTAGCGATGCCCCATCAACGGCGTCTTTGCGATCGTCTCTGGGCTCACTTCGTCGCCTTCCGAGAAGACCTTGTCGAGCTGCTCGACGTTGAGCACAGCCACCTTCAACGCCCACTTGTTCGTGAATCCCCGCTTGGGAATTCTGCGAATCATGGGCATCGTGCCACCCTGGAAAGTCACCTGACGTGACCATCCCGCTCGGGAGCGCTGACCTTTGTGTCCACGCGCGGCCGTCTTGCCCCGCCCAGAACCAATGCCGCGGCCGATCCGACGACGCTTCTTAAACTTCTTGATTCCGCTATGTACGTCGTTCAAAATCATGACAGTGCTACACCTCGCAGTCGCTCAACCTCTTGCTGAGTTCGCAACTGTTCTAGAGCATTGATTGTCGCCTTGACGAGAACGACTGGATTGTTCGAGCCAAAGCTCTTCGTCAGAATATTCTCGATCCCGGATGACTCGCAGACAGCACGAACTGCATCACCCGCGATCACACCAGTACCTGTACTGGCCGGAATCAACACCACTCGAGCAGCACCGAATCGCCCCTTCACCGCATGAGGAATCGTACCCTCTTCGATCGGGACTGCGATCATGTTGCGCGTAGCCTGCTTTACAGCCTTCTCTACGCTTGGCGGAACTTCATTGGCCTTACCGTAGCCGTAGCCAACGCGACCCTTCTTGTCCCCAACAACGACCATCGCAGCAAAGCTGAAACGACGGCCACCCTTTACGACGGCCGCACAACGCTTGATCTTGACGACCTTTTCTTCGTAGCCGCCCTGCTGCTGCCTGTCGCCACCGCCGGACCTTGACTGCCTGCCTCGATTCATGTCTTACTCGCTTTGAATCTTTTTGCTTGATGCTCGTTGTGTCTACAGAGAAATCCCTGCTTCACGTACGGCGTCAGCCAACGCTGCCACCCGACCGTGGTATTTATATTGCCCGCGGTCAAAACAAATTGTCTTCACTCCGGCAGCTGTCGCCTTCTCTGCGATCGCTTTACCGATTGCCACTGCAGCGTCTTTGTTACCGCCACCCTTCAACGACTCACGCAAATCCTTGTCGCGACTGCTCGCCGACGCGATGGTCTTCCCATCTACATCATTGATCAGCTGACAGTACATATGCTTGTGAGTTCGATTCACCATCAGGCGCGGTCGCTCCGCAGTCCCATGGATTCGCTTTCGAACGCGAAAAGCACGACGCTTACGCTGTTTTCCGATCGCTCTGTTGTGGTCCATATTCTCAACTCTTCGTACACCAGTTGACAGACAGAAATCCGGCCGTTCTCGCTACTAGGTAGCAGCCTTTCCTGCCTTGATTTTGACTTGTTCGCCGTCGTAACGGACACCTTTACCCTTATAGGGTTCCGGCTTACGGGCTGCACGTACTTCCGCCGCAAATTGACCGACCATCTGCTTGTCGCAACCTTGCACGACAATGTGGTTCTGGTCAGGGCACGTCACGGTCAACCCCTTTGGGATTTTCTTGTGTATCTCGTTGGCGAAACCTACTCGCATCTGAAGCTGGTCGCCCTTCACGGCAGCCAGGTAACCAACACCGACAACCTCCAGCTTCTTCTCGAAGCCTTCCTTCACGCCAATCACCATGTTGTTGACCAGCGAACGGGTCAGCCCGTGCAATGACCGGGCAATCCGATCACTCCCCTTCGCCTCAACAACGATTTCTTTCTTTTCCTCGTCGAATGCGACTCCGACTTCCGAGCGGAACTCACGCTCGAGTTTGCCCTTGGGCCCTTCGACCGACACCGTACCACCGGACACCGACACTTTCACGTCGGCGGGGACAACGACAGGTTTTCTTCCAATGCGTGACATCGATTCGACTTTCTAAATACGTACTGACAGCCTGGCTACCAGATTTCACACAGAACTTCGCCGCCCAGGTTTCGCTGTCGGGCCTCACGGTCACTCAGCACGCCACGACTTGTACTCACCACGGAAATACCCAAGCCATTGAGAACTGGCGCCAAATCACCGGCACGCGAGTAAACTCGCCGACCCGGCTTACTAACTCGCTTGATCTTGCGAATCACCCGCTCACCATTGGGGCCGTACTTAAGATCCAGTCGCAGCCCGTTAGTCGGCGCGCCTTCAACTTCCTGCCAGTCCCAGATGTAGCCTTCACGCTTCAGCACATCCGCGACACCACGTTTCACCTTGGAAAGTGGCATCTCAACGTGTGGGCGTTCAACGCTCACTCCATTGCGGATACGAGTCAACATGTCAGCGATAGGATCGGTCATCATGGTATTTATCCCCTTCTACCAACTCGCCTTGCGAACACCTGGAATCAAACCCTGATCTGCCATCTTTCGAAAGCAGATACGGCAGATACCGAACTTGCGATAAACAGCTCGAGGTCGTCCGCACAATCCACATCGACGCTCATGCCTCGATGAAAACTTAGGCACCCGATTAGCCTTTGCTATTTTTGATTTACTTGCCACGAATGATTACCTGGGTCTCTGGGTGGTAGTTCTCACTCCCGATGCTGCAACGCCTGGAGCGTCATTAAGCTGCACCGACCGCATCTTTCTCTTCATCTTCTCGTTTGTAAGGAAGGCCCAACAGATCGAGCAAAACCTTCGCTTCGTCGTTACTGCTGGTCGTCGTCACAAACGTAATGTTCAATCCCTGCGGACGCAGGTATTTGTCCGGGTTGAGCTCAGGGAACACCAACTGTTCCGTCAGGCCCATGCTGTAATTTCCGTTGCCGTCGAAACCCTTGGGATTCAGACCCCGGAAGTCACGGACACGCGGCAGAGCGACGGAAATCAAACGATCCGCAAACTCGTACATCCTACGACCACGCAACGTCACCTTGCATCCAATGGGCACGCCCTCGCGAAGCTTGAAGCCTGCAATCGATTTGCGGGCTCTCGTCACCACCGGCTTTTGCCCCGAAATCTGCCCCAGAGTATCCACACATTCTTCAATGTGCTTCTTCTCCGAGATCGCAGACCCGACACCCATGCTGATGACGATCTTCTCAAGCTTTGGCAGTGCCAAGCGGTTCGATCGTTCCAGCTTTTCTTTGAGTGCTGGAAGGATCTCTTTCTCGTATTTTTCCTGAAGTCGTGGCGTCGCCATAACTCTTCCCCCGGCCCAAGCCAGTTTCAAATCTTGTTATTTCTTCGCGTACGCTGCTCGAGCTGGGGCTATCAAGCCACCCGAGGTGCCGCACTTCTTGCAGTAGCGTTCTTTGCTGCCGTCATCCGTGTAGCGTGCCCCCGTCTTCGACGCGGCCCCACACGAAGCACAAACCCTAAGAACGTTGGACAGCTGAATTGGCATTTCCTTCGAAAGTCGTCCGCCCTGCGGATTTCGCTGACTTCGTCGAACGTGCTTAAATACGCGATTGACGCCCTCAACCACCAGCTTTCCAGCCTGATGGTCGACGCTTACCACTTTCCCTTCAACACCTTTGTCAGCCCCGGTAATTACCTTGACCGTGTCATTTACTCGAATGTGCATCAGACCACCTCGTTCGCAAGACTGACAATTTTCATGAAGTTCTGCTCGCGAAGCTCTCGTGCAACCGCTCCGAAGATACGAGTACCACGAGGATTGCGATCATTATCAATCAACACCACAGCATTGCTGTCAAAGCGGATGTAACTGCCATCCGTGCGACGGGTTGGCGACTTGCATCGCACGACCACCGCTCGCACTACAGCCTTCTTCTTCACATCGCTTCCCGGCACAACGCTCTTCACGCTGCAGACAATGACATCACCCAAACCAGCAAACCGCCTACGAGAGCCACCAAGTACCTTGATGCAAGCTACTTCCTTGGCACCCGTGTTATCAGCGACCGCGAGTCGTGTTTCTTGTTGAATCATTACTAAGCTCTTTCTGACAGCTTCCTAACTGGAAGCCTCGCCCTCTGCCTCACCGGTTTCTGCCGGCGCGTCTGCGACTGCGGTCGCCTCAGTGCCACCCACCTGGTGAGCCGCACGCAAAGCAGCCACGTCCACCAGACGGCTCTTCTCTACGACCCGCACTAGGCTCCATCGCTTCAACTTGGACAGCGGCCGCGATTCCACAATCTCGACGGTGTCACCCACACCCGACTCTTCCGCCTCGTCATGCACATAGCAGACGGTGCGTTTTCGAATGATTTTTCCGTACTTCGGGTGCTTCACTTTTCGAGCGATTTCGACCCGTCGTGTCTTGGCCATTTTGTCGCTGGTAACTACACCAACGGCGATTTTCTTTGGCATCGTGTTTACTCGCTTGTTTCCGCTGCAGCCGGAGCACTCACCGCCGAAGCCTTCGCTTCAGCCATCAGCTCGCGTTCTCGTTGAATTGTTTTGACTCGAGCAATCAGTCGGCGGCTCTTACGCAGCTCACTTGGAGCATCGAGTCGCTCTGTTTGCCCTTGAGTACGAAGACGAAAGTAGCTGTCCGCTGCTTCTTTCAAAGTCAGCCCCAACTGCTCGTCACTCATGTCCCGAAGCTCACTTGCCTTCATCACTTCACCCACTACCCGACAGGTTTCACTGAACCCACAAACTACATCGCACGCTTGCGAACGAATCGAACCGGAATTGGCATCTTGTGAGCCAGTCGAGCCAGACAAACTCGAGCCTGCTCTTCACTGACACCACCCAATTCGTACATAATCGTCCCCGGCTTCACGACAGCCACCCAGTAGTCGGGCTCACCCTTACCTTTACCCATACGGGTTTCCAGCGGAGTGGAGGTCACCGACTTGTGCGGGAATAGACGAATATAAAGTCGCCCCATACCGCGAATGTACTGCTGGGCAGCAATACGACCAGCCTCGATCGTCGCCGCCTTGATCCATCCACCTTGCATTGCCTGCAGGCCGAACTCACCAAAGACGACTCTATTACCACGCGTCGCGTTACCTTTTATACGACCGCGCTGGCTTTTTCGATGCTTTACCCTCTTCGGCATCATCGCCATCTTTGTCATCTCCCATAGCGTAAAAACCCTGATTGACCCAGACCTGCACGCCAATGTGCCCCTGGGCGGTCATTGCCTCGGCGAAGCCCCAGTCGATCTTTGCCCGCAAAGTACTGAGCGGAATCGAACCTGAAATCTGCTTTTCTCGCCGTGCCATTTCTGCACCACCAAGTCGACCAGCCAATTGCACCTTAATGCCCTTAGCCCCGGCCTCCATGGTCTGCTCCATCGCACGCTTCATCGTGCGACGGAAACTCGCTCGCTTCGCGAGCTGTTCTGCAATTTCTTCCGCAACCAACTGCGCTTGCAGCTCAGGTCGTGAAATCTCCTGAATCTTGAGATTCACCCGTCGACCGATCTGGCCCTGAAGTTCGCCTTGGAGAAACTCAATCTCCTGACCCTTCTTACCAATGATCAATCCGGGACGAGCACAATGCAAAGTCACCTTCACTTCGTCACGCGTACGCTCGACTTCAATCTTGTCGATACCCGCCTGGCGGTACTGCGTCTTCTTCGGATGCTTCTTAATGAAGTTCCGAATCTTGGTGTCTTCCAGCAGCAAGCCAGCAAACTCCTGCTTGGACGCATACCAGCGACTCTTCCAGCCAATCATCACACCCGTGCGGAAACCGACTGGATTTACTTTTTGTCCCATCTGTATTCTCCAACCCTGCAATCAAGGCTCAGCCCAAAGCTGTTCAGAGCTCCTCGAGCGTGACGTGAATGTGCGAAAAACGCTTCTTGATCAGGAACGCCTGACCTCGCGACCGAGGACGAACTCGCTTGAACATCGGACCACCATCAACCAAGGCCTTGGACACAACAAGACCCTCCACGTCGACAGTGCGACCCTTGTTCTTTGGATTGTCCGGATCCTGAGCACTACCCAGAGCACTCTTGATCACGTTCTCCAGCATCCTGGCACCGCGATGGGGCTGATACCGGAGAATCTCCAAGGCCTCGTCGGCAAACTTGCCGCGAATCATGTCTGCCAACGGACGAACTTTCCGCGGGCTGATCCGGGCGTATCGATGAGTTGATGGATACATAACTGAACTGCCTTAAGTTACAGACAACGGCTTAACGCTTGCCCTTGCCACCATGACCACGAAATGTTCGCGTTGGAGCAAACTCACCGAGCTTATGGCCAACCATGTCTTCCGAAACAGATACCTTCAAATGCTGCTTGCCGTTGTGAACCATGAAGGTCACACCAACAAACTCTGGCACGATCGTGCAGGCCCGAGCCCACGTCTTGATCGGTGAAGCATCGCCACCTTCGCGTTGCTTCGCCACCTTCGCGTACAGCTTTGGATCTACGTACGGACCCTTTTTCAGCGAACGACTCATGACCGATTAACCCTTCTTCAACTGCCCATAACGCTTCGAGCGACGACGACGAACGATCGAAGCATTCGACGGCTTACGTTTCTTACGAGTCGAACCACCCTTCGCCGGAACACCCGAAGGACTAACCGGATGACGACCACCCTTAGTCCGACCCTCACCACCACCGTGCGGGTGATCCACTGGATTCATGGCCGTACCACGAACATGCGGGCGACGACCCAACCAACGCTTGCGACCGGCTTTGCCGAGCACAACATTCATGTGATCCGAATTGCCAACCTTACCCACCGTAGCCTTGCAAGCAGATGGTATACGGCGAATCTCACCACTAGGGAGCGAGATCTGAGCCCAAGTCCCCTCGCGAGCCATAAGCGTCGCACTCGTGCCTGCACTCCGACACAAGACGCCACCACGACCAGCTTGCAACTCAATATTATGAACCGACGTACTGAGCGGAATATTTCGCAGCGGCAACGCATTCCCAACCGACGCCGGTGCTGTAGCACCGGACATAACCGTTGCGCCTGCCGTCAAGCCATCAGGAGCGATAATGTATCGCTTCTCGCCGTCCACGTAGTGCAACAGAGCAATCCGGGCACTCCGATTCGGGTCATACTGAATGGACGCAACACGGGCCGGAACGCCGTCTTTATTACGAAGGAAATCGATAACTCGATATCGCCGCTTATGACCGCCACCCCGGTGCCGCACAGTAATGCGACCCTGATTATTTCGGCCACCGGTCTTCACCAAAGGGCGAAGCAATGACTTCTCCGGCTTGGCACCCGGCGTCAGCGAAGCAAAATCGCTGACAGTCGCATTGCGACGCCCCGGTGAAGTCGGCTTGTACTTTCGAATACCCATGTGCCTATTTTTTGTTGAAGACTTAAACTAGCCCATCGACCAAACCACAGCCCAACGGCTGAACGACCATTAAAAGAAGTCGATGCGATCCTCTGGGCCCAGCGTCACAATCGCTTTCTTCCACGACTTCGTCGAACCAAACTTAAACCGATAACGACGAGGCTTGCCCTTGCGATTCTGCGTTCGGATTTTCGTAACCGAAACATCAAACAACTCTTCGATCGCAGCGCGAATCTCAAGTTTGTCCGCAAGCGGATTCACCTCGAAGGCATACTGATTATGCCGCTCGACGCGATGCACACCCTTTTCGGTAACAAGCGGCCGCAAGACCACCTGATGAGGGGCGAGCTGTATGCGACTTTTCTTCGCCTCAGGTACCTTGATTGCCATGCGACTTACCCTTCCCCACCAGAGGACGAACCATTACCCGAAGCAGCCTTTGACGCCCGCTCTTTAATTGCATCCAAAGCAGCTTTCGTCACCAACATTCGCCGCGGCGACAAAACATCCAGTGCATTCAGATCCGCAACAGGCGACATCGAAACACCAGTAATATTCCGGGAACTGCGATACGCGTTCGCATCATGCTCGGCAAGTGCAATGAGCGTCGTGACACCATCGAGCTTCAAGGCCTTCAAGGTCGCAGCCATTTCGCGAGTCGCCGGCTTTTCGAAACTCAACTGATCAACAACCACCACTTCACCGTCCTGAAGCTTGGAAGCAATTGCCATCCGAGTAGCCAACTGAACGGCCTTCCGGGGCATGCGGTACGAGTAGTCGCGAGGACGACGAGCAAAAATGTGCCCACCACCCCGACGAACACCACTCCGCTTCGCACCAGCACGAGCATTACCAGTACCCTTCTGGCGATACATCTTCTTGCTCGTACCAGACACCTCGGCCCGCGACTTCGTCTTATGCGAACCCTGCCGACGATTAGCCTGGTACATCACAACCGCATCGTGAAGCAACTGCTTACTAACACGCGGCGCGATATCAGCGGGATCGATCTCGTAAGTACCGACCTCACCGCCCTTCGAATCATATACCGTTAAACTTGCCATTACCGTTTCCTGACTGAACCAGCTTCACCGAAAGACAGCGACTAACGCAGCATGTTCGTCTCACGAACAAACACGTAACCACCATTCGGACCGGGAACCGCTCCGCGAACAACAAGCAGATCGTTGTCAACATCGACACTCACAACCTTGACATTGCGAACCGTCGAACGGGCATTACCATACTGCCCGGCCATCTTGCGACCCTTCATGACGCGACTCGGATAGGCACTGCAACCAGTACCGCCCGCATGGCGATGAACCTTCTTCACGCCGTGAGTCGCACGCTGACCCGAGAAGTTGTGTCGCTTCATAACACCAGCAAAGCCGCGACCCTTGCTCGTACCAACAACGTCAACAGCAGCGACGCCCTCAAGAACATCAACCTTGACTTCCTGGCCGAGCTCATAGCCCTCAGCGGAACCGCGGACCTCACGAACGAAACGCTTCGGCTCGCAATCGGGCTTCGCAACCAACTCAATGCCGGAATTCGCTCGCGACTTGGCACGCTTACTACTGAGCTTCGCAACATGCCCGCGCTCACTGCGACTGGCAAGGCGACGGGGCTTATCAAGATACCCCAACTGAACGCCCTCGTAGCCATCGCGATCGACGCTACGAATCTGTGTCACATGACAGGGACCGGCCTGAATGACAGTGACCGGAACAACCGCGCCACTCTCATCATACACCTGCGTCATACCGACCTTACGGCCGAGAATACCTTTTGCCATCGAATTAAGTCCCTGCTATGCCTGCCAACCGGGAGACAACGGAAGCACTAGCCCCGCAGCTTACCCAACTGACTTCCAGCCATATTCTTTTCCGGAAGCTACCGCACCCTAACGAGAGGATGCTTTGATTTTAATGTCGACACCAGCCGGAAGACTGAGCTTATTCAAAGCCTCAATCGTCTTGGCTGTCGCCTGAACAATGTCAATCAGCCGCTTGTGAGTTCGAATCTCAAACTGCTGACGCGCTTTCTTGTTTACGTGCGGCCCCGACAGAACGGTGTAACGTTCAATCCGGGTAGGCAACGGAATCGGACCATGAACTTCCGAGTTCGTGCGCTTCGCCGTATCCACAATATCCCTAGCGCTCTGATCAAGAACCAGATGATCGTACGCTTCCATGCGGATTCGAATTACTTCGTGTGCCTGCGCCACTTTGAACCCTGCCGTACGCCTTCAATGAATTAACGCGTGTTCCCCACTACCCTCGACTTCGGTCAAGGTGGAAGCAGGCTAGAATATCGCTGATGAAAAATCCAGTCAACACCCACTTGGCCTCTGTTGCCAAAATTTCCTGGCAAAGGAGGCCAGCCACTTACCTAAAAGGCAAATCCCTCAGCAACACTCGGTGGCGCAGGAGCGTAACGCAGCGGCTCCATCGAGCAACCAGCCAGGCCTTTGCTCAGGCTGCGCATTGCCGAGCTATACCCAAACAACTCAGCGAGCGGCGCTTCCGCTTCAATCACGTAGATATTCCCACGATTTTCCGTGTTAGACACGATTCCGCGACGCTGCTGCAAGTCCCCCACAAGGTCCCCCATGTGGTCTTCCGGCGTCGTAATCTCGAGCTTCATAATCGGCTCAAGCAGCACCGGACTCCCGGCCGTCAGCCCCTTCTCAAACGCGTCCCCAGCCGCTATTCGAAAAGCAACATCGCTTGAATTTTCGTCTGCACTGCCACCCAAGATCGTGACCTTGAGCTGAGACAACGGAAAACCACCGATCGAGCCTCCACCTTCACCACGGCCCTCAAGCTCCTCCAAAGCAGCCACCAAAAACTCCCCAGGCACCTCCTCCGGCGAGCAGCGACTGGTGGCGACGACCGAGGGGCTTTTCTCGTTGGGCTCCATTTTGAGGCGAATACTGGCCGAGAGCTGCTGCCCCGCCATCAGACGATTGCACGCACCCTCCACCTCGACGGCATTGGCGATCGTTTCCCGGTAATTTACCCGCTGCTTGTGGAACTTCACCTTGAGATTGAAGTCCCGCAGCAAACGGTTCTTGATGACTTCGAGATGCAATTCCCCCATGCCACTAATCAGGGTCTGCCCCGACTCTTCGCTTTCGACAGCCCGGAAAGTGGGGTCCTGTCGCTTCATCAGCTCCAACACCTCCGCCAACTTCTTCCGTTCGGCAGTAGTTTCAGGCTCTATTGCCATCGAGATGACGGTATCCGGAAACACAATCGATTCCAGCAGTACGGGATGCTGAGGATCGCACAGCGTGTCGCCGGTGACAGAATTGCGCAGGCCAATAATCCCCACGATGTCACCGGTCTCCACGATGTCCGTCTGCTCCTTGCGGGCGGCCTGAATTCGCCAAAGCTGCGCCACATTCTCCTTCTTTTCCTTGCCCGGATTCAGCACGCGAGAGTTGGCCTTGAGAGCCCCCGAATACACCCGCACGAACGACAGATCCCCTGTCTTTTCCGCCACCACCTTGAACACCAAACCGCAAAACGGATCTTTCGTCGAAGGCTTGCGGGTAACCTCGACCTCCTCCTTCTTTTTCTTATCCCTTGCGAGCCCCGTTACGGGCGGCTTGTCAGCGGGACTCGGTAGATATCTCGCCACCGCGTCCAATACGGGCGGAATCCCGATGTAATCCAGCGCAGAACCACAAAGAACGGGCTGAATTTCCCTCGCCAGAGTCGCCGACCGGACTGCGCGATGAATCACGCCCTCCGGGATCTCCTGCTTCTCCATACCGAGCTCCATCAACTCATCGTCAAAGTCGTAAATCCGCTCGAGCATCTCCTCACGAGCCAGCTCGGCATCTACCAGCAGCTCCTCTGGGATGTCCGCCTGCTCAACCTTCCTGCCATCATCAGAAAACGTGAGCCTCTTCATAGCGACCAGATCAATTACGCCGCGAAAAGCGTTTTCGATGTGCGGCGGCCCTGCGCCAATCGGAATCTGTAGCGCAACCGGATTGGCCTGCAGCCGCTTACCAATATCCGAGAGCGTGCCAGCAAAGTTTGCGCCCTCGCGATCCATCTTGTTGATGAACGCGATGCGAGGCACCTCATACTTATCCGCCTGCCGCCAGACGGTCTCGCTCTGAGCCTCCACACCCTCGCGAGCACTAAACACCACGACACCACCATCAAGGACCCTCAGGCTGCGCTCCACCTCCGCAGTGAAGTCCACATGGCCCGGTGTATCGATGAGATTGAAGATCTTGTCCCGCCACGGGAACGTAACGGCAGCCGAGTAGATCGTGATGCCGCGTTTCTGCTCCTCTTCATCGAAGTCCGTTTCGGTCGTTCCCTTATCAACTTCCCCCAACCGGTGTGTCGCTCCTGAGCAAAACAACATCCGCTCGGTCATCGTCGTCTTGCCAGCATCGATGTGGGCAATGATGCCAATATTGCGAATGTTCTCAAGTTTGCGTGACATACCAACAATCCGGGAGAGTGAGTCGAGACTTCAAGATGATAGTCGGTCACGCGGCGTGACCAAACGACGCAGACCAGCGAACGACATGCTGACGGTATTCGACCGCGAAGCCCCACAAGCTTAAGCATCACTGGCGCATAAAAAAACGCCGCACATGGCGACGTTTTCAATACCGCTCCAGCTCGACCTACCAAGCAAAGTGAGCGAATGCCTTGTTGGCTTCTGCCATTCGGTGAACATTTTCCCGCTTCGACATGGCGGCGCCTTCCTTGCGATACGCTGCCATCAGCTCCTCAGAGAGCTTCTCAGCCATCGGGCGGCCCTTTTTGTCCCGCACGGCGGCGAGAAGCCAGCGAAACGCCAGCGACTGCTGACGCGTCTTGTTCACTTGCATGGGAACCTGGTAGGCGGCACCACCAACACGCTTACTGCGTACTTCGATGTGCGGCTTTACGTTCTCGATGGCCTGATTGAAGACCTCGATCGGCTCTTCGCCGCCCACTTTTTCCTTGATGATCTGCAACGCATCGTAGAAGACGCGTTGTGCAGTCGTCTTCTTGCCATCGTACATCAGGCAATTGATAAACTTGCTGGCGAGCAGCGACTCAAACCGTGGATCGCCTTTGAGTTGCGTCCGACTGGCGGTAATTCGACCCATTTCTCTTAACCCTTCTTCGTTCCGTAGCGACTGCGAGTACGCTTCCGACCTTCAACACCCAGCGAGTCCAATGCCCCGCGAACAACCTGGTAGCGAACACCAGGCAAGTCACGAACACGACCACCACGCACGAGAACAATCGAGTGCTCCTGCAGGCTGTGGCCTTCACCCGGAATGTAAACAGTCACTTCTTTGCCGTTCGACAAACGGACACGTGTAATCTTCCGCAACGCCGAGTTAGGCTTCTTCGGCGTCATCGTACGAACTTGCAGACATACGCCTCGCTTCTGGGGACATCGATCCAGAACCGGAGCCTTACTCTGCGCCCGTTTGGACTTGCGCCGCTTGCGAACCAGTTGATTAATTGTGGGCATTGTCGCTGCCTATGTGTACGAAATCGCTATACGGGGAACTCATCACAATACCGTTACCCCGTCCTGTGTCAAGCCACCCTTCGACGTCCATGCGTCCGGCTTATCTTTTTCTTCCGCGGCAGGGCTGTCAAATCCAGCAGCCCCTTCGCAACTTACCATCTTGTCTCGCTACGGCTGATCGCCTTCCGGACCGGTCGTCCCATCAGCCGAATCACCGTCACCACCCAGCTTGGGCTCCGACTCTGGAAGAATCGCGTCACTGGCTGGCGGGAATGGATCGGTGGTCACCGGCGGAAACGGATCCACAGCCGGTGGCTCAGGCGTCGTCATACCGGATTCCGCTGGCGGCGTCTCCGGCAAAATCGAAGGCGGGGTCTCCGGTGCTACGGGTGCAGCCGGAGCCGGAGCCGGAGCTGGAGCTGGAGCATTCGCAAAGATCTGTTCGAGACTTGGCGAAGGCGGCAGAACAGCGGACGAAGCCGGGGGCGGCGATGCGAATGAATCGCCACCAATTGGAGACGGTGCTGGCTGACCAACTTCGCCTCCGCCGCCATCCTGAAGCAATGGGAAATCTTCCTCGAGCGTTCGCACTTTCTGCGCGGCCAATGCCTCGAGAGCCTCGGGATTGATCCGCACCTCGGACTCCTGGAAAGACCGGAACCCTGTGCCGGCAGGAATCAAGTGACCGAGAATCACGTTTTCCTTCAGACCTACGAGATCGTCGGTCTTGCCCGCGAGAGCCGCTTCGGTGAGCACCTTGGTCGTTTCCTGGAAACTGGCCGCCGAGATAAAGCTGGAGCTTTGCACGGCTGCTTTCGTAATTCCCAACAACTGCGTACTGGCTGTCGCGTACTTTGGACGAGCCCCTTTTGCGGAGTCGCCACCGAGAGCTTCAATCTGCGTGTTGGCCTGTTCGATAGCATCCTTCGGAACAATGTCGCCTTCCGCAAAATCACTATCGCCCTTGTGAGTAATCCGCAGGCACTTCGAAAGGTTCTCGTTGACGGCCCGGAAGTCAAACCGGTCCATGATGCTGCCCGGCAACAGACTGGTATCACCGGGATTTTCGATTTTCACCTTACGCAACATTCGAGCGATGATGATCTCGATGTGCTTGTCGTTGATTTCAACACGCTGACTTCGATAGACACTCTGCACCTCGTGTACGAGGTATTGCTGCACAGCCTCTTCACCGGAAATCCGCAGGATATCGTGCGGCACCAGTGGGCCTTCAATCAGCGACTGACCGGCCTTCACGTAGTCACCGGTGTGCACCAGGAATCGTTTACCGTGCGGAACAAGATGCTCGCGTTCGATGCCCGTTTCACTACGGACGATGATCGTTCGCTTACCACGCTTCTTCTCGGCAAGCAGTTCGACCTCTCCGTCGACCTCAGCAATAACCGACGGTTCCTTGGGCTTTCGAGCTTCGAAGATTTCGGTCACACGAGGCAGACCCCCGGTGATGTCCTTGATACCGGAAGCCTCACGAGGTGTTTTCGCAAGGACCGTACCTGCCGCAATCTCGATTCCCTCGTCCACGTTGATGTGGGCTCGTTCAGGAAGGTAGTACACATCCAAAGGCTTCCCGTCAGCGTCTTCAACCACGACCTGCGGATGCAATTCACCTTTGTGGTCCGCGATAATTTTTCGCTCGTGACCGCCCGGATCCTTTTCGACACGCATCGTGTCGCCATCCACGACGTCCTCGTAGCGAACTTTACCGGCGACCTCGGAGATGATTGGAATACTCTGCGGATCCCACTCACACAAAACGGCCCCCGCTTTGACTTCCTGGCCCTCATCGACCATCAGGGTCGCACCGGTCGGAACTTCGTGTTTCTCGAGTTCACGACCCTTCGGATCGAGGATGCAAATCTCGCCGTTTCGCGTAAGAGCGACTTTTTGACCTTCTTCGTTGGTCACGAATCGCATTCGGGTGAACTGGATAATACCCGCCTTCTTACACTTGGTTTCATGGTCCTCGACATCCGTCTGAGCCACACCACCGATGTGGAAGGTACGCATCGTCAGTTGCGTACCAGGTTCCCCAATCGACTGGGCACCAATGATCCCAACCGCCATGCCTTCTTCGACCATGGCTCCGGTCGACATATCCATTCCATAACAACGACGGCAGATACCAAGGGCCGCTTCGCAAGTCATCGGACTACGAACCTGAATTCGCTCGAGCCCCATCAACTCGATCTTGCGAGCCACTTCGGCCGTGACAAGTTCGCCATCACGAACGATCACTTCGTCCGTAACCGGGTTCACAATGTTCTGCCGACTGACGCGTCCAAGGATCGCATCGGAAAGCCCCACTTCGACTTTCTCGCCGCGATAGATAATTCCCTTGGTAATACCCTGCGTCGTTCCACAGTCTTCCTGTGTGATAACCACGTTCTGAGCGACGTCGGCCAGCTTACGAGTCAGGTATCCGGAGTCCGCCGTTTTCAGAGCCGTATCCGCCAAACCTTTTCGGGCACCGTGCGTTGACGAGAAGTACTCGAGAACAGACAGGCCTTCGCGGAAGTTAGCCTTAATAGGCGTCTCAATAATCGCACCGGACGGCTTGGCCATCAGACCACGCATACCGGCCAACTGACGAATCTGCTCGACACCACCACGAGCACCAGAGTGAGCCATCAGATAAACAGGATTGATGTAGCCAGTACCGCCACGGTAGTCAGCCTCCATCACCGCCATCATCTCGCCCGTAATCTGCTCGCGAGCATGCGTCCATTGATCGAGCACCTGGTTGTATCGCTCGACATCCGTGATGATGCCACGCTCGTACAGCTTCTTGTATTTCAACACCTGCTTTTCGGCAGCGGCGATGATCTTGGTCTTGGATTCCGGCGTGACGAGGTCGTCTGTCGCGAATGACAGTCCACTCCTGGTACTCTCACGGAACCCAAGCGCCTTCATGTCGTCCAGCAGATCAATCGTTTCGCTTCGCCCCAGAACCGCATAGCAGTCGGAAATGACGGAAGCCAACTCACCGGACCGCAGTCCAATGTTGTAGAAATCCATCCCGTCCGGAAGGATCATGTTGAAGAGAATTCGTCCGACGGACGTCTCGACAATCGCACCGGGTTCCTGCGGCTTGGTATCGTCCTTGGAATTGACGCGTCGTCCGGGCGGCAGCTTCACCTTGATTTTTGCATGCAGGTGAAGAATATCCAGCGAGTACGCGAGATCCGCCTCCTCCATGGACGAGAAGGTCATGCCCTCGCCTTTGCGATTGGGCACCATCATCGACACAAAATAACAACCCATCACGATGTCCTGCGAAGGACTCATAATTGGCTTGCCGTTCGCTGGACCGAAAATGTTGTTGGTCGACAACATCAACGTGTGTGCTTCAACCTGGGCTTCAATCGACAGCGGCAAGTGTACCGCCATCTGGTCGCCGTCGAAGTCAGCGTTGAATCCCTTGCACGCCAGCGGATGGAGGTTGATCGCGTTACCCTCAACGAGCGTCGGTTCGAACGCCTGGATACCCATACGGTGCAACGTTGGTGCACGGTTGAGCATGACCGGGTGATTTCGAATGACGGCTTCGAGGATATCCCAAACCTCTTCGTCCTTGCGCTCGAGCATCTTCTTCGCGCTCTTGATGGTGTCGGCGTGACCCAACTCCTTGAGCTTGCGAATGATGAATGGCTGGTACAGTTCGAGGGCGACCTTTTTCGGCAGGCCACACTGGTGCATCCGCAGACGCGGGCCCACAACGATCACACTTCGAGCGGAATAGTCCACACGCTTGCCGAGCAGGTTCTCACGAAATCGACCCTGCTTACCCTTGATCATGTCGGTGAGCGATTTCAGCGGTCGATTGCTGCTACCGAGCACGGGACGCTTGCAACGGTTGTTGTCGAACAACGCATCCACGGACTGCTGCAACATTCGCTTCTCGTTGCGAATGATGACCTCGGGTGCGTTCAAGTCGACCAGCTTCCGCAGTCGGTTGTTGCGGTTGATAATTCGTCGATACAGATCGTTCAGGTCACTCGTGGCAAAATTACCCGAGTCCAACAGAACCAACGGACGCAGATCCGGCGGAATAACCGGAATCACATCGAGCACCATCCACTCGGGCTTGTTATCACTGTCACGAATCGCCTCAACAATCTTCAACCGATTGGTGAGATCCTTGGCCTTCTGGCGCGAGCCCGTTTCCTCGAGCTCCTTACGGAGACGCTCGGACAGCCCAACAAGGTCGAGTCCGGTTAGCAGCTTGCGAACCGCTTCGGCACCCATGTCGGCTTCAAAACTTCCTTCGCCATACTGCTCCCGAGCGGCTCGGTACTCTTCTTCTGTGAGAAGCTGCTGAGCCTCAAGGTCCGTTTCGCCAGGATTGACGACCACGTAATCCTGGAAGTAAATCACCTTTTCAAGGCTGCTGGTTTTCATGGCCAACAGGTTGCCAAGTCGACTTGGCATCGCCTTGAAAAACCAGATATGTACAACGGGCGCCGCCAACTCAATGTGGCCCATCCGCTTTCGACGAACGCGGCTGTGAGTCACTTTCACACCGCAGCGATCGCAAATCATCCCCTTGTACTTCATGCCGCGATACTTGCCGCAGGCACACTCCCAATCCTTCTCGGGACCAAAAATACGCTCGCAGAACAAGCCATCCTTCTCAGGACGGTAAGTTCGGTAGTTGATGGTCTCGGGCTTCTTGACTTCGCCAAAGGACCAACTGCGAATATCGTGTGGACGTGCAAGACTGATCTTCACGGACGCATAGTCGTTAATGCGATCGTAAGAATTTTCAGCGACGGTGCTCATGCTTTGTCCCTCGTTTTTTGTCGGTAAACCGGTCGTGTGTATAAAAAGCGTTGAAATCCGATAGAAGCCGCGTCGAGATTAAACCCGACGCTTCTCCAGCTGCATGTTCAATGCAAGCCCCCGAATTTCATTGGTAAGAACGTCGAAGCTGGCAGGCGTTCCGGCCTCGAGCGTGTTCTCGCCCTTGACCATCGACTCGTAGATCTTCGTACGCCCTTCAACGTCATCACTCTTCACGGTGAGCAATTCCTGAAGGATGTAGGCAGCTCCGTACGCTTCGAGCGCCCAAACTTCCATCTCTCCGAAACGCTGCCCACCGAACCTCGCCTTGCCGCCCAGAGGCTGCTGCGTAATGAGCGAGTAAGGTCCCGTGCTGCGAGCATGAACCTTCTCGTCCACGAGGTGGTGAAGCTTGAGCATGTAGATGTAACCAACGGTCGTCTCCTGATCCATCGGCTCGCCCGTTCGACCATCGAACAATCGGGCCTTTCCGTGGCGAGGCAATCCGGCTTCCTCGAGAGCGTTGTTGATGTCTTCCTCCGTCGCACCATCAAAGACGGGCGTGATTGCCTGGAAGCCCAACTTGGCTCCAGCCCAACCAAGGTGTGTCTCGAGAATCTGACCGACGTTCATACGACTCGGAACACCCAGCGGATTCAGAAGAATCTGCAATGGAGTACCGTCCTCAAGGAACGGCATGTCTTCGACACGCAGAATCTTGGAGATCACACCCTTGTTACCGTGTCGACCGGCCATCTTGTCACCGACCGAAATACAACGCTTCGTTGCGATGTAGACCTTGACCATCTGCAAGACACCACTGCGAAGCTCGTCACCACGCTTCATACTGTTCAGCTTGCGATCACGCTCATCCAGTGCGGTCTCCACGGCAGTCCAGTGGCTCTTGTAGATGCCTTCGACCTTCGATTTGTGATCCTCACTCCGCATTTTCGAAGTGATGGATTCGACCGTAAACTGAGCCGCTCGTTCGACGATAAACTTCTCGTCCTGATCTTTGGCGAGAGGCGTGCCGTCTTCGTCCGTCAACGTCTTACCGATCGCTGCCTCCATGGCATCGACCATCTCCTTGAACTGCTCAACGACGCGAGCATTTCCTTCGGTTTCGACGTCCTTCAGTTCCTGCTCGAACTGCTTTCGCTCGTCGTCCGAAAGACTCATGCGGCGTGAGAACCTCTGGCTGTTGATAACGATCCCTTCAATGCCCGATGGCACCTCAAGCGAATCGTTCTTCACATCCTCGCCGGCACGACCAAAGATCGCGTGCAGCAACTTCTCTTCAGGCGTAAGCTCCGTCTTGGATTTCGGCGAAACCTTTCCGACCAGAATGTCGCCCGGTCGAACGTAGGTACCCACCTGAACGATACCGCTCTCGTCGAGATTCCGGAGAGCCTTCTCGCTGACGTTGGGAATGTCACGAGTGAATTCCTCGCGGCCCAGCTTGGTCTCACGAATCTCGATATCAAATTCTTCGATATGAATGGACGTGTACGTGTCCGCCTTGACGAGCTCTTCACTGAGGATAATCGCATCCTCGAAGTTGAATCCGTCGAACGACATGAACCCAACAAGAACATTACGGCCCAACGCCAGTTCACCCTTGTGGGTCGCGGCACCGTCGGCAATCACCTGCCCTTTTTCAATCTTGTCATGCATCCGCACCAGAGGTTTTTGATTGAGCGAAGTCCGCTCGTTCAGGCCCTGGTACTTCTTCATCTCGTAAACGTCGTTGCCAATTTCAATTCGCGTAGCATCGACGAACGTGACCTTCCCGGCTCGCTTCGCACGAATCACCATGCTCGAGTTTTCAGCCACTCGACGCTCCATGCCCGTGCCGACAATCGGTGGCTCGGCCACCAGCAGAGGAACGGCCTGCCGCTGCATGTTCGAACCCATCAGAGCACGGTTGGCATCATCGTGCTCAAGGAATGGAATCAGACCAGCCGACACGCCAACCATCTGGCTGGGTGCAACGTCGGTGTAAGTGATCTCGGTTGGATCCACGATCTCAAAATCACTGTGGTGACGAGCGATAATATTTTCGCCCTGAATGACACCACCCTTGGTCTCCACGTCCGCCGGCGCGACGAACTCCTCCGACTCCTCGTCAGCTCGCAACCAAACTACCTCGTCCGTTACCGCCCCTTTATTCACCACTCGGTACGGCGTGACAAGGAAGCCGTAGTCATCTACGCCGGCGTAAATTGCGAGACTGGAAATCAGACCGATGTTCGTACCTTCCGGCGTTTCAATCGGACAGATTCGACCATAGTGAGAAATGTGAACGTCGCGAACTTCGAAACCAGCTCGCTTACGGTTAAGACCACCCGGGCCCAACGCGGAGAGACGCCGTTCGTGCGTCAGCATCGACAGCGGATTCGTCTGGTCGACAACCTGCGAAAGTTCACCACGACCAAAGAAGTATTCAATCGCAGCCGAGATGCTCTTCGGGTTGATCAAACTACGAGGCGTCATGTCCTCCTGATCCTTGAGACTCATTCGCTCCTGGACGGTACGACGCAACTTCAGAAAGCCCTTACGCATTTCATCACAGGCCAACTCGCAGATGGTTCGCAACCGACGATTTCCCAAGTGGTCAATATCGTCAATCATTGCATCGCCGGCCGACGCCAGCTCCAGCAGATATTTGATCGACGCCACGAGATCATCCGGCCGCAGAGTCATCTCCTTCTCTGAAGCGTCCAGCTCAAGCTTGCGATTGATACGGAATCGCCCAACACGACCAAGGCGATAACGATTCACATCGAAGAACTTTTCCTGGAACAACTGCCGCGCCTTCTCCAACTGCGGCGGGTTTCCCGGACGTAGTCGCTGATAAATCCGCAACAATGCCTCTTCATGGCTGGACGTGTTGTCATCAGCCAACGCATTAAACACCAGGGGCACTTTGGGCGGCTCGAGCACTTCGACTTTTTTGACACCCGAAGTACAGATCGTCTCGGCGGCATTCTTCGTGATCTTGTGACCAGCTTCGACAATGATCTCTCCGGCGCGGTCACTTCCGACCGGGTAGATGACATCATCCACTGCAATCTTGTTTTCGATCTTGGACACACTGCGGCCGTCCGAGATCTTCGCCGACGACGTCTCGTAGAAACATCGCATCAAGTCCGTGTCGGAACCAAACTTGGGATCCATCGCTCGCAGCAAAGTCATGATTGAGAACTTGCCGCTCTGGTCGATCCGGACCGTGATGCTGTCCTTCTTCGTGACGTTTAGCTCGATCCAGCTACCACGCTCGGGAATGATCCGACAACTGGGAAACTTACGATCCGACGTCGTGTCCGCCTCAAGCACAAAGTCGACACCCGGACTCCGGTGCAACTGACTGACAACAACACGCTCGGCACCGTTGATGATAAATTCACCGCCGCCCATCATGATCGGAATGTCGCCGAGATAAACTTCCTCTTCGACCGGCTGCTCCTTATTGAGCCGCAACCACACGCGGAACGGCATGCCATAAGTCAGCCGCAACTGGCGACACTCTTCCGGCGTATAGCGAGGCTTACCCAGCTCGTACTTTACGAAATCCAGACTGAGAGTCTTGTCATAGCTCTCCACCGGGAAGATCTCGCGCAGCACGCTCTCGATCCCCTGGTCCTTGCGCTTATCGAGCGGCACATCCTTCTGAAGAAACTCCGAGAAGCTTTTGGTCTGGATTTCCGTCAGGTCAGGAGATATATGCTGATCTCGACCAGTGCCGTATCGACGAACCTCTGTGGGACTCAATCTTCGCTGTGCGGAAGTTGCCATCGACGCAGTTACTCCTTCAGGGTGTTCTCAGACGCGCAAACCGAACCTCGACCACCGACGTTATCGATAGCCGTCAGGCGCGCAGCATCAAATCGAAGCCACCGAACGGCTTCAACGAAAGCAATAGCGTCACCCGCGCGAGCCGGTACGCCATATAGAGGACTGGACTTCGAAATCAAACCGATTTCGCCTAGGTGCTACAGTAAAGTGACTGGAGCCGCATCTTACTCAAGCCACCAAGTCGACCAAACGGGACATTTTTGCTGGCATTCCGCAAACTGGCAACGCCAGAAACGCTGCCAAAATTGCGGAAAAGCCAACTTTCATCAAGAAACTACTTGATTTCGACCGAACCGCCAGCCTCTTCGATCTTCTTTTTCGCCTCTTCGGCGTCTTCTTTCGACACGCCTTCCTTGATCTTGCTAGGCACGCCTTCGACCATTTCCTTGGCCTCTTTCAGCCCAAGACCCGTGATACCACGAACCTCTTTGATGACGGCGATCTTCTTGTCACCGAAACCAGTGAGCACGACATCAAACTCAGTCTGCTCTGCGGCCGCTTCGCCACCGCCATCTCCACCGCCACCAGCCATGACGACAGCGCCACCACCTGCAGCAGCTTCGATCCCGTGAGCATCCTTCAGATAGTCACTAAGATCTTTGGCTTCTTTCAGAGTCAGACCCGCGATCTGATCTCCAATGGTTTTGAGGTTTTCCGGGACTTCAACAGTTGCTGTTGCTTCTTCTGACATGACTGGGTTCCTTTCTGGCGCCGAAATACGGCTTTGTACGAATGAGTGAACTATGGACTTTTATGTTTACGGAGGATGCGAATACGCCTATTCGTCGCCTTCCGACTTTTGCTTGATCTGACCCGCCAACGTGGCACCGGGACCCTTGATGGCCGCCGCCAACGTTGCACCTGGACCAAGAATCTGACCCACCAACAGACTGAGCTGCTCAGCACGGCTGGGCCACTTGCTGATCTCCTTGACACGCTCCGGCGTCAGTTGTTCGCCATCCATGACCCCACCACGCGTCGCGAACTGAGGAAAATTATCCTCGTCCTCGTGAAGACGCGTGACTTCTTTTGCCAGAGAAACGAAATCTTCGCTTCCCCAACAAACAGCCAAACTACCCTCCATGTCGCTTAGCGCTGTAGCCAATGGCGTGCCCTCTTTCGCACGCCGAGCGAGACTCTTCTTCACGACCATCAGGTCGATACTTTTCTCACGCAATTCCTTACGTAAGGCAACCGATTGATTCGCATCCATCCCAATGACGTCCACCAACAACGCGTCGTCAATCGAGTCGAGCTTCGTCCCCAGCTCGTTCGTAATCAGTTCTTTAACGTATTTGCTCATAACAGTTTCTTTCGCGGCCAAACCGCAGAACAGCATCAAGAAGCCCACCCGCCAGTTAACGCGGGACCCTTACGCCGAAATCCTTACGCTGGGACTCATCGTGGCACTAATCGTCAAACCACGAAGATAGGTACCCTTCACCGCACTCGGCTTCATCGAATGAATCAAGTCGATCATCGCCTGAGCATTTTCAGTCAGCGTCTTCTCATCGAAACTCAGCTTCCCAACCACCGCATGCACGATGCCAGCTGAGTCATTACGAAACTCGACCTTACCAGCCTTATATTCAGCAACAACCTTGCCAATCTCAGGAGTGACCGTACCTGCTCGCGGATTCGGCATCAGGCCACGAGGACCCAACACTTTACCAAGAGGCCCGACGACACCCATCATGTCAGGTGCAGCAATACAGGCATCAAAATCCGTCCAGCCGCCTTTGATCTTCTGGGCGAGATCTTCCTGACCGACATGATCAGCACCCGCCTCCTCGGCGGCTTTGACCATGTCGCCCTTCGCAAAGACCACGACCCGCTGACTCTTGCCAATACCATGAGGCAGCACAATCGAACCACGCACGATCTGATCCGCCTGCTTGGGATCAACCCCCAAGCGAGCCGCAATCTCCACCGTCTGATCAAATTTCGTGGTGTTGTAAGTTTTCAACTTTGCAATCGCCGCATCCAGAGCCATCGCCTCTTCCGAGACGCCGCCCTCTCCGACCATAGCCCGATAACGTTTTGTATTTTTTGCCATGACACACTTTCGTGGGTGAGAACCAGCCAAGCCGACAGAAACGGACTATTCGTCCACCACGTCGATACCCATACTGCGAGCAGTGCCCGCGATCATCTGCCTGGCAGCTTCAAGACTACCGGCGTTCAGGTCAGCCATTTTCGCCTTACAGATATCGTCAATCTGCGCGATGGTCACCTTGGCCACCTTGTCGAGATTGGGAACGCCAGATCCCTTGGCAATTCCAGCCGCCTTCTTGAGAAGCGAGGCCGCTGGCGGACTCTTCGTAATGAAGTCGAACGAGCGATCATTGTAGACGCTCACCACGACAGGAATTGGAGTGCCCGCAAACTCCTTCGTGCGGTCATTGAACGCCTGCACGAACTGACCGAGATTAATACCAAACTTACCAAGCGAGGTACCTACGGGCGGCGCTGGAGTAGCTTGACCACCCGGAACCTGGAACTTCGCTTGACCAACTAACTGCTTCGCCATGATTCTTTCTTACCCGAAGGGACGCCTCTCGCGAAGGTGGCACGCCACCTAAATCGCTTCGATCTGCCAATGCTCCGCCTCGAATGGAGTGGAGCGGCCAAAAATACTGATCATTACGGTGACACGACCATTGGCCTCATCAATCCCTTCAACGTCACCCTCAAAGTTCTCGAAAGTCCCTTCCTTGATTCGAACACGATCACCCATCTTGAACGGAATCGCCGTCTTGACCTGCTGATCGTCTTCTTCATCCGGATTCGCCGACTTAACAATGCGATCCACTTCGTGCTTCAGCATCGGACTCGGCTTGCCTTGCGAACCCGTGAAGTCACCAATACCTGGCGTTTCACGCACGAGAAACCACGTGTCGTCATTAATGACCATGTGAGCCACAATGTAGCCCGGATACAACTTCCGCTTTACTACCTTCTTCTTACCGTTCTTGAACTCCGCAATGTCCTCGGTGGGCACCATAATTTCGCCGAAATAGCGATCCAGCCCCTCCACCGCAACACGACGCCGCAGGGCATCGCAAATCGTATTCTCGCGATTGCTCTGCACCTTCAGGATATACCAGTCCATTGTGAGGTCGTCATCTTCATCCGAAACCTCCTCAAGCGGACCACTAGAGCCAGAGACCTCAACGGCTTCGGACTCAACGACTTCGGACTCAACGGCTTCGGACTCAACGGCTTCGGACTCAACGGCTTCGGACTCAACGGCTTCGGACTCAACGGCCTCGCCCACCGACCCTTCACCAACAGCCTCAGCCGACACCTCACCCTCAACAGGGAGCTGCTCACCATCGACAGTCTTGTCCAGATCATCCATCACGAAAGTCGTCCAAAAACCCTATAGCCAAAGCCACCTAGCCGATAATCCCGAGAAACTGAAACAGCGTTCGCCAAATCAAATCAAAGACAAACAACAAGCCAGCCAACGAGACGATAAAAATAATCACAACCGCGGACGCACGAAACAGCTCTGTCTGCGTAGGCCAAGAGACTTTCGTCATCTCCGCCTCAACCGCAATCAGGAAGTCCGCAAACCGCGGCACGTTCACAACACGATAGGACAGCCACCACCCAACAAAGAGCATCAAACCAGGCCCGATCCACTGCCAAGACGGAGCCGACGTCGACAACGTGTCGTAAAGACGCCACGACGACAACGCCACGATCACCCCAAAGGTAACCGCAGTAACCAACCTGACCGTCCGACCCTGGTTGCGCTTATAGGCACCCAACTGAAACAGTTCGGGCGGTATGAGCGAACCAGAACCCGACGAACCGGAACCACCAGCCGACGGACTAATCGCTTTTTCTTTTGTTGCCATAACGGAACCATCCAGTTGAAAAAACAGTGCGAGAAGGCCACCAAGTGCACCTTCTCGCAATACATCGCTGTGTGGCAGGGGCGGAGGGACTTGAACCCGCAACCGCTGGTTTTGGAAACCAGTGCTCTGCCAATTGAGCTACACCCCTATTGAGTCAAACTCGCCCGGATCTCGCAGCTCAACCCGGAGAACCTCACCTAGGCAACAATCTTCGTAACAACACCCGACCCAACGGTCCGGCCACCCTCGCGAATCGCGAAACGAACACCATCGTCCATCGCGATCGGCTTATGAAGCTCAACAGTCACCTTGACGTTATCACCCGGCATGCACATTTCAGCACCAACCAGATTAGCCGTCCCGGTTACGTCCGTCGTACGGAAGTAGAACTGCGGGCGATAGCCACTGAAGAACGGAGTGTGTCGACCACCCTCATCCTTCGAAAGGCAGTAGACCTCAGCCTCAAACTTCATGTGCGGAGTAATCGAACCCGGCTTGGCAAGAACCTGCCCACGCTCAATCTCTTCACGCTTAACACCACGAAGCAGGCAACCAACATTGTCGCCAGCACGACCTTCGTCCAGAAGCTTACGGAACATCTCGACGCCAGTAACGGTCGTCTTCATGTTCTCTTCCTTCAGACCAATGATCTCAATCTCTTCACCGGGCTTGACAACACCCCGCTCAATACGACCAGTCGCAACCGTACCACGACCCTCGATCGAGAAGACATCCTCAACAGCCATCAAGAACGGCTTGGCATCATCACGCTCTGGCTCAGGAATGTACGAATCAATCGCATCCATGAGCTCGGAAATACATGCACTCGCATCAGGATCAGCGGGCTTATTGTAGGCAGGCAAAGCCGACCCACGGACAACAGGAAGATCATCACCCGGGAAGCTGTACTTACTGAGCAACTCACGAATCTCTAGCTCAACAAGATCGAGCAACTCCTCATCATCAACAAGATCAACCTTGTTCATGAAGACCACGATCGCAGGCACATCAACCTGACGAGCAAGCAACACGTGCTCTTTCGTCTGAGGCATTGGGCCATCCGCAGCCGAAACAACGAGGATCGCCCCGTCCATCTGAGCCGCACCAGTGATCATGTTCTTGACAAAGTCAGCGTGACCCGGGCAGTCAATATGAGCATAGTGACGATTGTCTGTCTCATACTCAACGTGAGCTACAGCAATCGTCACCGTCTTGGTCTCGTCACGTACCGTACCACCCTTGGCGATCTCGGAATAACCCTTCGCCTCAGCCAAACCCTTGGCAGCCTGAACCGCAAGGATCGCACCCGTCGTGGTTGTCTTACCATGGTCAATGTGCCCAATGGTGCCGACATTCACGTGCGGCTTAGTACGTTCAAAATTCTCCTTGGCCATGCTCTCTACCTACCCAATGGAAATAGCGATCTAAAATTTATGTGCGTGGCAAAAGCCACCGCATGAATCAACAAAAACAAACACAAGGCTGCTGACGGGAGTCGGACCCGTGACCTCGTCCTTACCAAGGACGCGCTCTACCAACTGAGCTACAGCAGCAAGTCTACCTGCCACGGACACCAAATCATCAGCCCCGATAACCTAACTCTTTAGCCTCTTCAGCGAAAGCGGGTGAAGGGAATCGAACCCTCGTCTTCAGCTTGGAAGGCTGTGGCTCTACCATTGAGCTACACCCGCACAACAAAATCTCACTCCAGGCCGAAACCCAGCCGCCCAACATCTCAAATATCACCTACCGGAAATCGCCGGCAGAGTGGGAGGTGCAGGATTCGAACCTGCGAAGGCATAACCAACGGATTTACAGTCCGCCCCCTTTAACCACTCGGGCAACCTCCCGCACTCAAATATCGCCACCGCATCACAAAATTTCGCGACCAGCAAGAGCTGAATACGGAAAGCTAGCGGAGGGACTTGAACCCACAACCTGCGGTTTACAAAACCGCTGCTCTGCCAATTGAGCTACGCTAGCAATGGAGTTCAAGTTTTCGAACTTGGAAAACCGGTCACTATATCCAAAGCTGCATTCTTTGCAATATGACTTCACCGAATTTCTATCGTCGTGCGAATGCCCAGACCAACTCAAATCAAACTTACCAAGCACCACCGCGCGACACCCGGAAAGCTTGCAAATTCAGACCTTTCGATCAAGAGAGACAGGCGATAAATCCAGAAGGATCGGGGATTTCCCAAACAGAAAAAGGCCGAACCTTAAAAAAGGCCGGCCTTGCAGTTTTTCCGATTGGACGACGCCCCAAGGAAGTCGACCTTAACGCCCTCTACATGTCGGGAGCGTCGATGCGTTCCTCGTGGGCGGCGAGCCGAAGTTTATCGAGCGCCCGAGTTTCAATCTGGCGAATTCGCTCCTTCGTGACACCCAAATCGGCCCCAACTTCTTTCAGCGTCTGCGGCTCCTTGGAGTGGTCCAGACCAAAGCGGGAAATGATGATCTTCTGCTCGCGCTCATCCAGCGCGGACAGAATGCGGTTGATCTGTGTTTCCCGCAACTGCTGAGCACTTTCCAGCTCGAATTGGTCACTACGCTTGTCGACGGTCGCCGAGAACATTTCGTCCTGACTGGTCCGGAAGCGATCTCGCTGCCTGAATTCCGTCGGGATCGTCCGAGCGAAGTTCTTCATGATTGCCCAGCTGGCATAAGTACTGAACTTGTTGCCACGGGCATAATCAAACTTCTCGACCGCTCGGATCAGCGACATATTCCCATCACTGACGAGGCCGAAGAACTCCTCCGTCGCCGATACATGCCGCTTGGCGATGGACACGACGAGTCGCAGGTTCGATTGCACGATGCGGTTTTTGACCTTCACGGCCTCACCGTAATAGTGCTCGATCCGATCCATATGGCTACTTCGTGCCTTGGCTGGATCCAGCTCCTCTCGCAGCTTCGCGGCCCGGAATTTCAGGTAGTTAAACTTCCTGAACAGGTGGCCTTCCTGCTCGCGGTTGAGCAGCGGAACGTCGTATAGCGAAGCCAAATAAGGTGGCAATCCGCTGGGAATACGCACTTTTTTCGCCGGAGCATCCGATTTTGGCATCTCCGAAAGGATCGTGGATTCGATACCAGCTTCACGGAAACACTCGTTGTCCATGAAGTCCAACGGCAATTCCATGATGTGATTCGCACGCATCTCGTTGATGACGCGATAGATCGAAGTCTTCGTGCGGCAGAAACGATTGCACAAATCATCAACCGATACACCACGACGGTACTGTTCAAAGATGCGAACCTTTACATCCTCGGTGAGTGGCCCCGTCTTGTCCGGGAAGATAGCGAGATCAGGGTGCTGCTGATCAAACTGCTTCAGCGTATATCGAATTGTCTCCACGCTTCGATTCATGTGCTGAGAAATGCGTCGCGTGATTTCGGAAGGACAACCACCGGTCCGAGCCAGCCGTCGGGCTCGCTGGATGATGTCGCCTTTCTCCTGATCGGTCAGCTGACTGAATTTCTCACCGCGTTCGATTTTCGCCCCGCAATTTGAAACGAATCGCTGCACGCTACTATCGAGAAAACCAACACGCTTCCGTTTGCCGAAGAACAGGCGGCGACTGACCAACCCCTGTCGACGCCAGCGAGAAATGGTTTTCGTCGAAACATTGAATCGTTTAGCGAGATCGTCGACCGTATGCACCTGCTGCGGTATCTCGGCGATCGAAATGTCAGCGGCATCGCTGAGATCCTCGATAAAGAGCTGGAGATCGTGCTTCAACTCCTTGCCGGATACAGACAATTGTGGATTCGATTCGGGTCGATAATCCGTGATGCGGAAGCAGATGTACTCGTAGGGATACGATCGCTCGTCCGAAATTTCGGTGAGCAGACGCTCCGCCCGATCAATCTGTTCCATTTTGCGTTCGCGTGGAGCGAACCGCTTCTGCTGATCGAGAAGCTGCTCGACAATCGCGCTGCGATATCGTGCCTTTGCCATTTTCTTTTACCTCCTCGTCCGTTGGTGCTCCTTGCGCCCTGATAAGGTCGCCCAACTGACGTTCCCACCGTGTGATGGCCTGTTCCTGCCACCATTGGTTGTTCTGACGTTTGAGCCTGCTGATAACAAACCCGCCTGCCGTAGATGGGACATCGCCCTGTCACTTGACTTGACGACGGCCTCATCCTAATCCAACTACGCTACTAATTCGTTTTCGGTTGACGAAGTTTGCCCCCAATTCGAGCTTGTTAAGCAATTTTCCTCGCAACTGCCTAGCTTCGAATTGACGGAAGTGTCTTGCTGCGCAAGTGCTTGCGCCGGTTACCAACTGTCCTGGAAAATCTATTTTCGGCTGCCGCAATTCAACCAAGAAACTCAACCTCGATTACCTATCTTTACAAAGGTAAACGACAGCGCGCTTCTGATTTTCAAATTTGCGGCGCCAACTTCGTTGATCAATTCGGAGGGTCGCTTCGGTCGATAGTTAGTTATGCGAACGAGGTTACCCACCAGGGAACGGTTGCTCCCACACATACAAGGACGCTGCTCGCCATGAGTTTCGACGTAAAAAAACTGCGAATCGGCTCATTTTTCTTCAGCATGTTCGGCATCGTTTGCCTCGCCATGCCAACGCTCGCCAACGAAGTCCTCATGGCGCCCGTATCCCATGTGGGTGCGATGTTCAGAGTAAAGACCGTGGTCGAAGTGGCGGGTTCACTCACGATTGCTTCGAAAACCGGCGAGTCATCTGCGATTCCGATGAGCGTGGACGCGGAAATGTTTTACGACGAAAGAGGCCTGGCGGCCGATGGCGACTCGGTGCGTCACTACTGGAACGCCAAAGTCGACTTCAAAGTGGATGGCAACGAACGTACGACCCGCCTTCGCAAGGATCGCAACCTTATCACGCTTTCTGGCGAGAGCTTTCTTGATCGCTACGCTTCGGGATACGGTCCTTTAACCCGGGAGGAGCTCGAATTGCTGGACGTACCCGGAAGTGCTTTTCCGCCCGAGCAGTTGCTACCGGGCGAGGCTCTTGCGGATGAGCCCATCCAAAAAGAATCGTCATGGAAGATCAATGCAACGACTGCCGCTCAGTTGCTGAGAATCGAAAAGCTGACCAAGGGCGATTTGATTGCGGAGATCTCGAGCATCAACGATGAAGAAGTGAAGGTGTCAATTTCCGGCTCGATTGAGGGTCAGGTCGAGGGTGTCGCAACCCGCATTGAGGTCGTGGGCAACTACCTCTTCGATCGCGAGGCTCGGATCGTCAAATGGCTGGCGTTGGCTCTGAAGGAGAAGCGGGAAGTCGGTTTTTCTGCACCGGGTTTTGAAGTCACGACCCGCATTCGGACCGCTCGTCAGGCCATTGATTCGTCCCAGGTCGTCTCGAAGAACGCGCTGAAGAACGTGCCGCTACGCCGCACTGCGGGAGATCAACTGCTGGGTTTCGTGGCCAACGACAATCTCTATCGGATGGTACACGACCGCCGCTGGCACCTGATTTCGGCACGGGAGTCGACGACTCAGATGCGGATGGTGGACAGCGGCGATTTGTTGGCGACCTGCAAGATCGATTTGCTCAACCGCTCCGTCCCCGGCAAACAGGTGAGACTCGAAGCGTTCCGCGACGATGTCCAGTCGGCGTTGGCCAAGAACTGTAAACAAATCGTATCCGCCAGCCAGAAAGTGAACGGCCAGGGCGTGCGAATCATGCGAGTTGAAGCGGACGGTGCTGTTGCCGAGACGCCCATCCGCTGGATCTACTACCACCTTTCCGATGACAGCGGCCAACGACTCTCGTTCATCTTCACACTGGAAGCGTCGCAGATGGATCGCTTCTCGGGTATCGACGAAGCGATCACCAGCAGCGTCGCGTTTCTGACGAAGGAGGAACGGCAGGCGCGGGTGAATTCCAAAGCCCTCAAGTAGCCGCCCTCAAGTAGCCGGATCTTCAAACTCGAAGAATTCGTCAGCCTCTGCGTCGTCTTCCTCGGAGGCCATTTCCACCGCGAACTCCTCGCCCGACCACGCAACCAGATCGCCGGGATGTAGTTGTCGACGGCGGCGAGTTTCGACTTCGCCGTTGACCTGCACTTCGCCACCCTGAATCACGAGCTTCGCCTGACCGCCGGTCGCTACCAATCCGGTCAGCTTCAGAAACTGATCGAGGCGAATCATGGGTCGTGGTAGAGATTCGTTCATACCGTCCTGTTTCGCCGCAAATGTTCGAAGATCATGGCGACTTACACGTTGAAAAGGAAGTGGCAGATGTCGCCGTCCTGCATGACATACTCCTTGCCTTCCACTCGCAACTTTCCGACCGAACGCAAGGTCTTCTCGTCCTTGTGTTCCTCGAGATCGGCCAGCGAATAGACTTCGGCCCGGATAAAGCCACGCTCGAAGTCCGTGTGAATGACGCCAGCAGCCTGAGGTGCAGTGGCTCCGACGGGAATCGTCCACGCACGAACTTCCTTCTCGCCCGCAGTAAAGTAACTCTGCAATCCCAGCGTGTTGTAGGCCGCTCGCGCCAGAACAGCCAGTGCCGGCTCGGCGAGCCCCAGGGATTCAAGCGTTTCGTTGCGATCGCCTTCATCAAGTTCCGCGATCTCGGATTCCAGCTTGGCGCAGATCGGGACTACTCCTGCGCCTACCTTGTTCGCGTGTTCACGAACCTTGTCGACCAGCGGGCTCTTGCCCTCCAAATCGTCTTCATCAACATTGGCGACGAACAGAATGGGCTTGGCTGTCAGTAGCCCGAAACTGCGAACATCTTTCAGCTCCAGTTCATTGAGCTTCAACTGTCGCAACGGCTTGTCCTCCGACAGGTGCTCGGAACATTTCTTGATCGTCTCGACCTGCCGTTTCGCGTCCTTGTCCTGACTCTTTGCTTTCTTGACGGCTTTTGTCAGAGCGTTTTCCAGCGTCTGCATGTCCGCCAACATCAACTCCATCTCGATCGTCGCGATGTCAGAAAGCGGATCGACTTTCCCGTCGACATGGGTGACGTCCGAGTCTTCAAAACAACGCACAACCTGAAGGATGGCATCCACTTCGCGAATGTGACTGAGGAATTTATTGCCCAATCCCTCACCTTCGCTGGCCCCCTTCACGATGCCGGCAATGTCGACCAACTTAAGCATCGCCGGAATCACCTTCTGCGGCACGATGTATTCCGTAATGGTCGTCAGCCGACTATCGGGCACGCTCACCATGCCTTCGTTGGGTTCAATGGTGCAGAAAGGATAGTTCTCACTCTGCGCCGCCTGCGATGAAGTCAATGCGTTGAACAGCGTGCTTTTGCCAACATTGGGCAAGCCAACAATTCCGGCTTCCATGGGATGTTCTTTTGGTCTGAATAGAGGTCACAAAGTTTTCGGTGTCCACGGAACCCGGCCAGATACACCTGAAATCAGATTCAGGCTGCCACGAACCGGGACCAGTGCCCAACCAGTGTCAGTTCATCTTGCCGACAGCGAACGCTGCAGTGTTCCGAGCCAGTTTTCTAATCGTTGCATATCGTCGGTGTCTAGTCGGTCACCACCAAAGCGGACCTGATAAAAAAGCTCGACAACCTTCGCGGGAATCTCCGCCAGCGTCTTGTCGTCGGAATCGCCCGCCATTCCCCGCAACTGATTGCCCACCGCGACGGCAAATTCCCCGGGTGTCTGCTGAGCGTGGCGGCGAAACCCATGTTTGGCCAGAATCGACTCCAATCGACGATAAAACTCAACTTTCGGCCCCCGACGCAACGCGCTCTTGCGAAGCTGACCGGAGAAAAGCTGCCACAACAGCCGCGCAACGAATCGCAACAGGTAAAAGGCAATCGTCAGTACAGCGACCGCAACCACCGAATCTCGCACATTCTCCTGGGTAAAAAAGTCGCCCTGCAGGCGCTCGCGGATCGCCTCCCAACGCGCCAGCCAGATGTCGCGACTGAAGATCAGTTCGCGCAGATTTCGAAATGCGTTCTTGATCGGTTCGTAAATCGCCTGCTGCTGGCGCTTCTCGTTAAGCCCAAGTACGTACTCCGACCACAGCAACTGCATATAGTCCATGGTATCGCTGAACTGTTGCCGCCAAGGACTCACGGCCACGGACTGGGCAACAAACGTGTCGCCCGGCGTCGGATCCAAACGCATCCATGCTTTTCCGTCGATTCCCTCGGCCGGCAGAATCTCGTCGCTGGGCACCTGGTCCGCGGGAATCTCAACCTCCACCCACGCATGAGCATCCATCTCACGAAGCTGATAGTAGCCGCCAACGACATTGTACGAATCCGCCCGGTAGCCCTGCACAATCCGGGACTGGATGCCCTGACTGCGAAGCATCAACGCAAGCGCACTGGCAAAGAACTGGCAGTGTCCCGTCTTGTGATTGACGACAAAGTCCTCCACTGGATCGGCTTCGCGATTGCGGTCGGGACTGGGGTCCAGGGAATAGCGGAAACCCTGCCGACCATTGGTGAAGTACGCCTCCAGCTTGCGCGCCCGTTCCATCACGTTTTCCGGCGGTATCTCAGCCACCACCTCATCGGCGACTGCCGTCAATGCGCGAAGGTTCCGACGAACGGTAGAAAAGTCTCGCTGCCGATCGTCTCCAAACGATCCCGGTGGAGGCAGATAATTCGGTGAATACTGACTCTGCTGACCATTGCGAAATCCCAGCGTACCAATCGAGTACTCGACCTGGTCCTCGTCCGCCTTTGGGAAATAGCGCACCTCAAGCGTGCGGTTGCTGATACGCATCGATTTCGAAGTGTCATCGAGTGCACAGGCGGGAGCGACGGTGAATACAGTTCGGACCCGGGAGGACTGGAGGTGGACGTTCTGCCGTACGGCGGAGTAAATCCGTTGTGGCTTGCGGAGCGCGTTCATGCTATTGGATTCTTCCAACTCGCGTTTACGACGGTTAGACCACTTGCCGTCATCATAGGCATCAAGCACGCCACCGCGAAAATAGGGATATCCACTGACGGCATAGGGCTCACCGGTTGCGGTATCCAAAAAGCTGACCCGCATGACGACCGCGGGACTTTCGTAAATCGATCCCACATCTTCGAGGTCCATCTCGCCGTCGGAAATGCCCGTGCGTGCTTTGGCCGAATCCGCTTTCCAGACCGAATTTCCAAAACGCGGCATCAACAGGAAAACACCCGCCGAGACAATCACCGTGCTGATCGCCAGCAGCAGGAAATGGCGCAGGTAGCCAGCACGAATTCGCTGTCGACCACCCGGTAGCGTTTCCCCCGCATAATGAACCCGCTGGGGCAATTCGACATGAATGCTTCGATCCCGGCTTTCGCGGGAAGGCAGGTTTTCAGGCTGAAACTTCAGTCGCTGGCGATAGTTGAAGAACAACAACAGGCCGAAAATGGCAACCGTCGTGTACAGAATCAAAAGCGGACCAAACAGCACGAACAAGTTCAACGCCGCCGCGACGACCACCTGCAGCAGGCTTAGCGTGATCAATTGCCAGTAGATTCGCGTCGTCTTCTTCTGAAAGAGCAAGATGATCTGCAAATGAATCAGCAGATTCGCCACACTCAGAAACTGTGTTTCCAGCCCGCCGGTTTGCGACTGCAGCAATGCGTTGATGCCTGCGATCAGGCCCGCAATTCCCGCGACGAACCGATGCAACTGAAACCATTCCAGAAAGTCGGTGAAAATCAGCGCCAGAACGGCAGCCAACATCGCCAACACGGGCAGAACCGTGCTGTCCTGACTCGTGCCCAACATCAGCGTCGCGAGGGACGCCATCAAGGCAACACAAACCTGCAGTCGCTGTTCGGTTTTCATGCCTCCACCTCATCCATGTCGGGCGTTTCGGATGACGCTTCGGGCGATTCCTCCGCAACCTGGGCGTTTTCTGGCAATGGCTCCATGCTAAACCAACTGTCGAATTTGGGATCCGAAGTATTGACCTTCACCACATCGCTTAGTGATCGACGAATGTCGGTGCGTTTCCAGACGACGTCGAATGCGTCCGTGTCATTGAGGTCGACGTCGCGGGTGGAAACGAGGACGACTCGGGCCTGTGTCGACGATCGAGAGAGCGCCCTGGCCATCACTTCCGGCAACGAGTCCTTCGTGGTTGGCTCGACCATCGACAATCGCTCCATCAGTTCATGCCGTAGCACGGGCGACGAAGTTCCCTCCAACAGAAAACTGGCTTCACTGGCACTGGTGACCGTTAGATGCGTCGACCCATGCCTTCCATAGTCCATCACCAGAGTGGCGGCGAAACTGACGGCCAGCTCGATGTCATCCCTGCCGTCGCCCGACGAAGGCTGAAACAGATCAAGGATGACCACCAGGTCCTGATTGATTCGTTGTTCGTACTGCCGGACCGTGAGTTTGTTTCGTTTGGCGGACGTCCTCCAGTGAATCCAGTTTCGACTGTCGCCATCACGCCACTCGCGCATTCCATAGAAATCGCCCTCGGCACTTCCGCGACGCCGTGAAGATCGCTGTCCGCCATCGTTTCGCGTTTCCAGGTGCCGCGACCATGCCGGCGAGACCGTTCCAATACGTGGACTGACAAGCACCCACTCGTCTTCGTTGCCGCCGGTACTGGCCTGAATAAGCCCGAGCGGCATCGTCGTGCTCACTCGCATGGGCCCCAGTCGATATCGACCTCGCTGGCGAAAGGTCGTCCGCCACGATGTTTCTGCCGACCCACCAATCGCGACATGAGGAAGCAGAAGCCTCGCACCTACTGAGTCGCGACGCTTTCCCCCTTCCCGACGCACCCTGTCGTGAACAATCGCGGAATAAGCACGGGAAGTTCCTTCTGCCTTTTCTGCAAGGACGTCGACGTATAACGGAAAACCAACCCCGATCAGCGGCTGAAAGCGGCGTCGCACCGAAAGGCCACGCAGCGATTTGGTGGATGCATAGAGGCTGAACAACAATGGCCCCAGCATCATACCGGCCATGATGTACAGCAAGTTGATGTCGCGGATCATGGCACCGGCAACGATAAATCCGAACATCCCGAGGTAGTACCAGCCTTCCCGGGTGATCGCCACCTTGCTGTGCTGACTCATATCTCGATTCTCAGTTCCAATGCTGATGCTGGCTGTCGTCGTGACGTCACCTGGCCGGATCTTCAAGCCATGTCGTCACTCAAATCGCCGACCGACGCCGCAGCGATTCGAGCGGCCTAGGCAGGGACGGCCACCGTGTCCACAAGTCGACGGATGATTCCTTCGATTGCCTCACGCTGACCGCCGTGCAAGAACTGCTTGGAGATCACGCGATGCGAGAGACCGGGAACGGCGAGGTCCTTGATATCGTCGGGAACAACGTAATCACGCCCACGCACCAGCGCCAGACTCTGCGCAGCTCGTGAAAGGCTGATCGCAGCCCGCGTGCTAACGCCGACATGCAGCTCCTCGGATTCACGCGTGGCAGCGACGATATCCAACAGGTAATCGTGAATACTTCCGTCAACGCGCACGTCACGCACCGCCTGCTGTAGCTGCACAATCTGTTCGGCAGAGACGGCAGGTTCCAGCGCATCAACGGGCATCCTCTGCCGATGATTCTCGAGCACCTTTTTTTCCGCATCGCGGTCGGGGTAACCCAACGAAATGCGGATGAGGAAACGGTCCAACTGACTTTCTGGTAACGGATAGGTTCCCTCGAACTCAAACGGGTTTTGCGTCGCCACGACCATGAACGGCGAAGGCAGTTCGTGCGTTTCTCCGTCCGCCGATACCTGGCGGTCGCTCATGGCTTCCAGTAGGGCGCTTTGCGTTCGCGGCGGAGTACGGTTGACTTCGTCTGCCAGCACAACGTTGGAAAAGATGGGCCCCTGGTTGAACGAAAAGGTGTTCTCGTTCGTATTGAAAACGCTGCTGCCGATGATGTCGCTGGGCAGCAGGTCCGGCGTAAACTGAATGCGTGCGAAAGTTCCGGATACGCTTCGCGCCAGTGCCTTTGCCATCAGCGTCTTGCCAACACCCGGTACGTCTTCAAGCAACACGTGTTCGCCCGCCAGCAACGCGACCAAACACAACTTGACTGCTTCTTCCTTGCCGTATACCGCCTTGGAAATGTTCGCTTCCAGTTGTTCAATCAATGCTTGCGAATCAATCGTCATGCTTCCCCTGTTCCGTAATCTCCGTGATCTGGCCTGCCCTATGTTAGCAGTTGCGATTCCAAAGTCACCGCCATTGACGCCCAGTTCGCAACCGCCGCTGACGATTGCCCGAAAAATCAGCCCGCCTGAACCGTTCAAAACGACAACCCTGGAGATGTGGATATCGTTCCCGCGAGTCCAACATTTATCGCAATACTTGCATTCTTCACTCGAATCCTTTCTGGTTGAAGTAGAACCAGTTTGAAACCACCGTTTCCAGCCCCATCGACACTTCCCGGCCAGGACGAAACATGCCCAAACGAGATGTCTTCGTTGCCGCTGCGGAGCGGGCCGTTTTCAGCCCCCGCGCGCCACAGGAGTTCTGGCTGGATGGCGAAACGGTCATGTGCGCTTGCCCCGATTGCGGAGCCCCCGTTTCGATTCGCACGTGGCTGCTGATCGCGGACTGTTGGAAGTGTGGATGCAGCATCGAATTGACGAAGGCCCAGGAACGGCGTCTGCATTCGATGTTGCGAAACCCGTCCGCAAAACACGCGACGGCCGCACCGCCCTCGCAACGCGGCTTCCCAGCCGAGACGCCAACACCACGCTTGCCAAATCGAGAAGAACCGAAACGACACAACGCGCCACGGTCTTCTTCCACTCGCCTCACGGCCATGCCGGCGGTACGACCCGAAAGGCGAAACACGTGGCGTAACTGGTTCGAACAAATGCCAGCGTGGCTGGTGAGCATGTTGTTTCACATGGCGCTACTGGCTCTGTTGGCTTTGCTGTTTTTTGAGGGTGACCCGGAAGAAGATCCGTACATCACACTCTCGACAGAAGCCAACCGGTGGGTTCGTTCGGGTGGCAGCGTGGAGATTCAGAAGCCTGAAGATCGCTTCGAATACGACCTGCCAATCCCCAAATCGGAAGCTCCCAAGACACCTCGTGAGCACGCCGCAATGCTTAAAGCCGACCAGGCCGCGCGCGAGCTTCGTGTCGCACCGGGTACCCGCTCGAATCGGGCGCCCGTTGAGCAGGTGAAACAGGTGCTACGTTCAACCGACGCAGCCAACCGTACACTCGCCGCGCGCGATCCGCGAGTTCGCGTTGAGGTCATCCAGCGAGAGGGTGGGACAACACTCACGGAAGCCGCTGTTGCTCGTGGCTTGCGATGGCTGGCACAGCACCAGAGCGAAGACGGCAGCTGGAGCCTGCATCGTTTTTCACAATGCGACGGATGTGGGGGCAAATGTGGTGGTCGCTCCAGTGTTCGCAGTGATTCCGCCGGAACCAGTCTCGCGCTCCTGCCTTTTCTGGGAGCGGGACAAACTCACCAGTCCGGCATCTATCGCGACAACGTGGCCAAGGGCCTGCGCTGGTTGATCGAGAACCAGAAATCGGACGGCGACCTGCGAGCCGGCGCCAACGGCAATCCCGGTATGTACGCGCATGGTCAGGGAGCCATCGTGCTCTGTGAGGCTTACGCGCTGACGGGTGACGAGCAGTTGCGTGACGCAGCCCAACGTTCCATCGACTTCATTCTTGATGCCCAGCATCGCGCCGGTGGTTGGAGATACCATCCCGGTGATGCCGGCGATACCAGCGTACTGGGCTGGCAACTCATGGCCATGCAAAGTGCGCGGGCGGCTCGTCTGGAAGTTCCGCAGGATGCCTTTACGCTGGCGTATGCGTATCTTGATTCCGTGCAGTATGACGACGGCTCGCGTTATGCCTACCAACCCGAACGCAAGCCAACTCATGTGATGACGGCAGAAGCCCTGCTGTGTCGCATGTACATGGGCTGGAAGAAAGGCTTTGCTCCGCTGGATCTTGGCGTACGCTATCTTTCGCGCGAACACGAACCCAATCGACACGGCACCAATTTCTACTACTGGTACTACGCCACGCAAGTCATGCACCACTACGGCGGAAACCCCTGGAAGAAGTGGAACCTGTCCATGCGAGACATACTGGTTCGGTCGCAGATCCGCAGAGGCCACGAAGCCGGTAGTTGGGATCCGCGCGGAGGACACGCTTCACAGGGCGGTCGAATCTACTCCACCGCGATGGCCGTCTGTACGCTGGAAGTCTACTATCGCCACGCGCCGATATTTCGCCAACTGGATCTGGATTGACCAGCTCAATTTGGCATGGCTGCTTCGGATGCCGTTCTACTCGCGATCGCCATCGGAAGCATCGCTGACCGGTGAAACATGCGGATTCGTCATCTCTCCGCGACGACTGGCTTCGATGATTCGCTGCACCAACGCTTCCTGGTCCTGCGAAGCGGCCAGATAGCCAAGGGCCAAACCAAAAACGATGGCGGTCAGCAAGAAGCCCAACCAGGAGGTGTCTTTTCGTCGCACGATGTTTTCAGGTAAGCGTTGCAACCCAAGTCGTACCCGGCCGTCAACGTTGCGACGCCAGATGACTCGTGTCGGATGCAATCCTGCTGTCGTGATCAGGTCCACAAGTGCCGTCGAGCTGGCTTTTCCCGGGATCCGCATCGCCGCAACCATGAAGCCTCCGGCCGACTCATCAAGCACCTCAACCACGACTGTCTTTCTCCCCACCCGCAACTGGGCCAAGCCCAACCCTACGGCCCGAGGGAAGCGGTGGCCATTGCGGCGATCGTCCTCAGAATCGTCGACTACAGAATACGAGAGATCATTCTGCGCGGGCGATAACCCCTCAACGGCGATTGTGGAATCGCCCCGATCTGGAGCGAGTTCGGAAAGGGCAATCGTGGAATCGTCGCGATCCGGAACCAGTTCCGGAAGAGCAACAGTGTGTTCATTCTGTTCTTGCGACATGGTCATCTGACGTTTTGCTAGGGCATTTGTTTAAAAGTAGCTTGCTCAGGAACGAAATGCCCGATGAGAGTCCAAAAGTCACGTCGCCTCGCAATTTGCACATAACGTCCGAACGAAAAACCCGATGGTTTCAAATTTCCCGGCGGCGACCCCGCAAACGGGGAGCGAGACTACCGAAGACCGCCGGGTCGCGCGCATGATCAGACCAGATCAACTCTATGCCGGAAGATCCTCACTCAGGTCAAACCGGCGATAAGCCCAGCATGTCGTCCAGACGACAATCGACGTCGCAGCCCAGAGGGCCGCAAGTTGCGTGGTAATTAACAGGGGCCAACGAAGCGTCATGAAGGTATCCGCCAGCCACGCGTTCGATTGCACCGCCATCTTCAATCCCAGCACACCCAAACCCGCCAGCAACGAAACCAACACCGCAAGGAACACCACGCAAAATTTGGCCATCAGCATCACGATGCGACGGACCGTCGCCTGAGCGTCAAATTCAGCAACCCGGTACGGGTACATGAGAAAGATCAGGTTCTCCAGGGCGATGATGATTGTGTTCGTTGGCACCAAAAAACAGATCGTAATCAACAGGCTGGGAACGAGCGTCGAATCATGCAGGACCAACGAGGAAAGAGCAAGAAACTGAAATCCAGTCAGCAACACCACCGGGACAACCAGCTGTCCCAATACGACGCTCAACGGCTGCAGCGGCATCATCTTCAGCGCCGAAAGTCCCTTGAGATCGCCACGGAAATCGAATGGCAGGAGCCCCGGCAGGAAGACGGATGTCAGCACCACGATGACGGCGATCGTCTGCGTCGCTCCTACTTCAGGGTCGTAGGCAACGTAGCCGCCGACCGCAAACGCGATGCCCAGCGGAATCAGCAACCAACCGAGGCCACCCTTCAGTCGCGAGAGCCCCTTGAGCTGTCGCCACACGATCGGCCCCGAACCTCCGAACCACGGCACCGACTTGCCGAACAGGTTCGCCTTGAGCTTCTGATACCGTGAATCGAGATAGACCAATGAGTTGCGATTGGCCACAAAATCTTTCCGCTCGCGCTGCTGAGCCCATTTATCGAAGGCAACTTCCAGTCGCATCAACAACTGAAGCGAGCCGTAATTCAATAACAGAGCTGGCACCATCCAACCCGCCCACTGCGACGGAGTTTCAGCGATGATCACGTTCGTGAAGATCGAAAACGGCGACAGCAGCACACTCCCCACCGCCGAATTCGACAGCACAATGGCTTCATCCCCAATCGCCTTCACAAACGCCAGATTGCGAACCTCTAACAGAGAGACGCGATAAAGCACATATGCCAGTGTTCCCAATGCCGCGGCGACGCACACATTGCGAACCCACTGGTATGTTCGCTCGGGCACGTTAACCGCTACCACGGCGATCGTGGAATAAATGAGATACGTGAACATCATCGCAAGGTAGGCCCCGCTCAGCGAAGCAATCAACGACTTCACGTGCAGCCCGAAGAAAATCGCGGCAAAGACAGATGTGAAGAAGATGCTCACCGCGTGGCCACAGACACGATAGAGTCGAACCTGCTGGTGTGAAAAGGGACCACCCAACAAGGTATGAATTTCTTCGTGCCGAAAACCGGCTCCCGACTTTTCCCGATCGATGCAAACACCAAGTAGCTTCATGCACAGAATGGAAAACAGGCCGATCGGCGCAATCGACTCCACTGGCACGCGCGTCGTCGACGTGTTCAGCGCCAACGCGATGTAGATCTGAATGACATACAGCACCATCATGGCGCCAACGATCATCGTGGGAATCGCCCGGCGCGGTGACATCAGTTTCTTCCACGTCTGCCGGACCTTGCCTCGCGACTGCATCAGCAATAACTGACGCAACGGGGCGTCCAGCCAGATCCGAAACGATTCGGGGCCGGATCGACCGGACATTCCCGGATTCAGCAATACTTCAGACACGCGTGACCTCCGAAACGATTTGAGCTTCTGGTCGTTCGGCTTCAGCGTCGGAGCTTTCATCAGGCACGTCGCCCGCCTCGCAGACAAGTTCACCAGACACCTCCTCCGAGAGGCTGGTCGCACTGAAGAAAATTTCCTCCAGCGACGCATCCGCACCGTGCTGATTCATCAGCTCATCCCGTGTTCCACAGAAAGTGGGACGACCGTGGGCCAACATCAGGAAGTGCGTGCAAAGATCTTCCACCATCGCCAACAGGTGCGAACTGACCATCACGGCTGCACCAGCGGCGGCGCGTTCGGAGATCGATTCCTTGAGTCGGCGGATTGCCAGCGGATCGAGCCCCGTGAAGGGTTCGTCAAAGAGAATCGCCTTGGGCTGCTGAAGGTAACCGCAACAGATCGCCAGCTTCTGTCGCATTCCGCGCGAAAGATCCTCGGCAGGTGTATCCACTTTTCCTGTAAGTTCGAAATACTCCAGCAGCCGCGCAGCATCGTCACTATAATCCTGTATCTGATATGCTGCCGCCGTAAATCGAAGGTGATCGCCGACTGACAGAGATTCAAAAAGCTGAGGGTCGTCCGGCATGTATGCCAGCCGACTCCTTGCTTCCATGGAATTCGACGCTACATCAAAGCCATCGACCGACAGCGTCCCGGAACTGGGCGGGAGCAACCCGGAGATCGCTCGCATGGTCGTCGTTTTGCCAGCTCCGTTGTGCCCCACCAGCCCCCAAACCTGCTGAGGTGCAATGTGAAACGTCAGCCCGGTCACGGCCAGCGTGTTGCCGTAGGCCTTTCTGAAATCCTGCACGTCGATCATGTTTACTCACCAGAAAGTTTGCGGTCGCGTTGATGGGGATGGGGCATAACAAACCTAGTTCGCAAAGCCAGCGGACCGCGGCAAACTTTGATGAAAAAACGAAACGTTCAAGCTCAACTTACGGCAAATTGATGGATTCTGATCGTACCTGGCCACTTCCCAAACGGTCCCATGTAATGCGAATGGGGTGGCACGACCTGTTGTTTGCCCATTGGTCGTTCGAACCGGAGGAGATCTCCTGTCTGTTGCCGGACAACGTGACGCTCGATACCTACGACGGCAAAGCGTGGGTTGCGATCGTACCGTTTCGCATGACGGATGTAGCTCCTCGGGGGATTCCGGCCGTGCCCGGGATGTCCGCTTTTCCTGAGCTTAATATCCGCACCTACGTCACCCTGCAAGGCAAACCCGGGGTCTGGTTCTTCAGCCTCGACGCCACCAATCCGATCGCGGTAAGACTGGCGCGAACGGCCTTTTTCCTGCCGTACATGGACGCCAGGATATCAATCGAAAAAAGGGCGGGCTGGTATCACTATGACAGCCTTCGGACGCATCGCAACGAACCGATGGCCACGTTCAAAGCACGCTATCGACCCATCGGCGACGTCTTCTACGCCAAGCCCGGGACACTCGAATACTGGCTGACGGCAAGGTACTGCCTTTACACGGCGGATCGCAAAGGACGAGTACTGCGCGGTGAAATTGACCATCCACCGTGGCCCCTGCAACACGCCGAGCTGGAATCAGAAGTCGACACAATGTTCGACTGGCTATCGCTTTCGTCTGACCAGCAACCACACCTGCTGTTCTCCAAAGACATTGCCGTCCAGGCATGGTGGAACGAACGAGTGCAGTAACGCTCGCGTCACTCGGCGTTGTAGAGTTTCGCCATCGAGATCATCAACGCTTCCAGCTGATCAAAGTAATCGTCCTCCGACAGCGAAGTCTTGCGATCACGTAGCGACTCAATCTCACTTTCCAGTCGATCGCGTTCCGCCAGCTGCGCCGGTGAAAGATTCGGCGCGTTCTCGGAAGGAATCAGGATGTAACGATGCGCCAGACGGCCGTCGAGCGCCGATCCATCTTTGGCTCTTCCGCTTGCGCGAATGCCCACGAAGAAATCGGCCGACGTTCCCTTTCCGTCGTGATTGTCCTCCAGCAGCGAATGCTCGGTCGCCAGGCGTGCATCGGACTCGTAAAACCGGGCGACATTCGAAGAAGCCAACAAATACGCCTCCAGCAGACTTACCTGGTCGTCATGATCAAGGTCAGCCTCCAGGTCCCCCACGGCCTCGGCGAGAAATCCACCAAACCGCGAATAGTTGAGCTCGACGCCGCTATTGGTCGCCGTAATCACAACTCGGTTCTCGCCCTGCAACGTGTTCAGCATCCCGCCGCTGCACGAAAATCCGCCGATCACAATCAGCGGCCGTTCGGCAGGTGCCAACCACTCCTGCAAATCAGCAGCGGATACATCCGGTCCCCGCAAATTGAATTTGGTCACGTTGCGATCGTGTGTTCCATGCCCAATCATCACCAACCACAGCGGCTGCGCAGACTCGCCGAAACTCTTTTCAAGCTCCTCCTTGAGCACGTCACGGTCATTCCCGTCCGTGGACGAAGTTCCAATCGCAACGAAATCGAGCCCGGATTGCTGAGCAGCCAGCTTCCAGTTTTCCGCCCACTCGGAAAAAGCCGCCTGGTATTCCGGCGCACCTCCTGCACCAACAACCAACACCATCTTTCCGGTCTTTGATTCATCGGCAGTAGCCACGTCCTCCACGGCGGTAGCAACTTCGTCAGTCTCCGCGGCAGCCTCGGCATCAGCCCCCGAGCTCGCGGTCACTTCGGTGGTCTTCGTTGCATCTTCCGCAGCGCCCGGCGCAGCCAACTCCTGCCCGAGGCTGCAGGTTGTGAACCCAACCAACAGGCTACAAATCAACAATTGCAATACTGTTCGAGGCATTACGGCATCCCTCGCATTCGTCGAATTCCCCATTCACCCGAAAGGCAGATCAAGGCCAGCGTCAGGACCCACCATTGATGCCAGACAGGATAAACCCATTTTTCCGTGATCGGTACTTTCTTCGATGGCAGTTTGGCGACAAAGGCATCGAGGTTTCCAACCTGCACCACCTCGCCACCGGACTTTTCCGCCAGGGACTGCAGCATTTCGCGGTTCGTATTCAGCTCGCGAAACTCGTCGGCAGCCGGCTGCGAAGTCCATCCCGCTTCCTTGGGATCAAGGTCCTCGCCATCCGCCGTGGTCACCACTGCCGTTGCCCGGTACGGTCCCTCTTCACGAGGCCAGTAGTCAACGGTGTAGTCACCAGCCGCGGTATCGGACGGCTCGGCGCTCAGTTCCACTTCTTCCTGCGTCGGTGTTTTGATTTTTACCATCACGTCCGCGTTGTCGTGCGGGAGGAATTCCTGATCCTGAACGGACACGGTCAGTTTCGTCGATCCAACCGCACCCTTCGGACGATCGGCGGAGATCTTCACACGTTTGGGTACATCCGCCACCAACCACCGAATGATCTGTCGCCACAGTTGTTGAAGATCCTGTTGCTTCGGGTCTTTGGCGCTCAAACCCCACTTCCACATCTCGCCAGTGAGCAGCGCAGCAGTTCGGCCCTTGCCGAATCGCTGCGTGGCGAGTGCGGGAACGACATCGCCCTTTGGCGACCTCATCGCCGCTAACAGCGATGCACCCGGCTTGAGCCCCGCTACGAGGTTCACGACCTGAGATCCCGGAACTTCCGTCAAACGTTTTTTCTCTTCCGCCTCCGTGGAACGTAGACGCGTCCAGTCTTGCAACCAGCCTTCTCGCGTCAATTCCCAGCTATAGCTCTCCCCGTCTCGAAGGTTCCCAATGTTGCCGGACTTGCCGAGGTAGACCGGCAGAGCCTCGCCGACTGGTGTTTTCTGATAGCCACCGCTTTCAAAACTATCGATACCACCAAGCATCATCAAACCACCGCCGCGCTGGTTAACAAACCGCCGCAATAGCAGCATCTGATCGGCGGAAAAGAAACTCGCCTCCATATCATCCAGAATGACTGCGTGATACTTGAACAGTTCTTCGGAATCTCGAGGAAATCCGTCGGCCAGGTCCGCGGAATCTTCCACGCCTAACCGAATGAATACGGTCTGGTCGTACGTCTCCGCGTCCTCATCATCCTTGCCATCAAAGCCCTCAAAGAGCTCGTTGCGATCGCTCAGTCCACCGCGATCCTGAAACGTGAATTTGGGTTGCTCTTTGGCGATGCGAATCAAGCCCGTCAGCTTGATTTCATCATCCTCGTCGAGCGCGCGGCGCAGGTATTTGAATTCCCAGTGTGGCCGCCCGGAAACATACAGCACGCGAAATGGTCCACCGCCCCGATCCACGGTCATCCAGCGTTGGTTGTTCGACAGCGTCAATTCGCCATCCGGATCGGCTTCTTCAAACTTGCGTTTCGCATTGGCTGGAAAGACCTCCATCTTCGCAAAACTGAGCCCCGATTCGTCCGGCCGGAAACGGAACCGAAACTCCTGATCGTCATCGCTCTTCACCGTGGCCTTCTGCTCCTGCAGCACTTTCCCGCTGGCACTAACGATCCTCGCAATCATTTCTTCGCCGCGATAACCCTGGCTGGCGACCTGGGCCGTCACGGTCACGGGGGAGGCTTCAAAGTTCGTCTGGGCGACCGCCATCTGACGAACTCTTACGTCCTTGATCTCGGCGGAATCCGTGTCGACGACGGGATAGATTGGAAATCGATACTCGTCCGCTTCAATCAGGTCGGTGGCGTTCCCGTCGGTCAACAACAGCACGCCGGCGACAGGACGTTCCCGAAATCGCGTCTCAATCGTGTTAAGCGCCGTGTTCAGAGCAGACGACGAACCATCGAAAACGATCTCCTCCGGAGTATCAATATGCTTGAGTTGTCCGTCGAACATATAGTCGCGAACGTCGAAATCCTGTTTTAGACGCGTTCGCCATGAAGACAATTCGTCCAGCAGCGATCGCAACGCATCACCACGCACGGCACTACCCGACTGCACCGTCATGCTCTGACTGTTGTCGGTCAGGACCACGAACAAGTTGGCACCCGGTCGCGGGCGAACGCCGCTGAATAGCGGTTCGATCAGGCAAATGGCCAGCAACGCAACTCCGGCAGCCTTCAGTAGAATCGCCAACGCGATCGTCCCCGGCGACATGCTCGAGCGTCGGTAGGACCACAGCGTCAACAACGCGATGATCGCACCTGCCACCACGGCGGTCGGAATCCAGTCACGGGATCCAATCACCAATTCGGCCAGCAGCGAATGATTTGCAACCAGCAGTTCCATCATTCGCCCTTTCCAAGGTTTTCGTAGTAGCGGCGAACCTGTTCGGTAAACTGCTCGGGTACGGGATCACGATCAATTGGCACCAGGGCGTTCTTCTCCGCCGAACGTCGTAGCAATTCGGCCGTGACTTCCTGCCTCAGCTCTCGCAACGGATCCGAAACCATTTTCTTGATCAGATCCCAGCGAGGTTCTTCGGAGTGGCGTTTGAATTCACCGCGGAACCCACGGGCTCGTTCGCGAATCCGCGCCGCTTCCGCTCGCAATTCGGGATCGTCGACGATTTCTTCAACGTCGCGCAGGCCATCAGACCACTCGCGAAAATCTTCTCCGGTGATGGGAGCCACATCGAGTTGCTCCCAGCCGGCCAGTCCGCCACCGTCCTGGCGTTGCTGACGGTTCCCGCCCTGGCGCAGCGACTGGCTGACCGTCTGACGATCGCGAGCCTGACGCTGCGGATCTTGCGGTTCGCCATTTCGAGGTTCCTGATCTTCGGAATCCTGCGGCTGCTGCCCGCCTCCACCGCCCTGCCCCGGGCTCTCACCTGGCTGTTGGCTTTCGCCTGGCTCTTGGTTTTCGTTGGGCGGCTGGTTTTGCTGTTCGCCGGGCTGACCGGACTGCTCCGAGTCCTGCTGCTCAGACGGTTGACCCTGCCCGGAATTGGGCGGCTGGTCCTGAGGTTGCTGCTCCGACTGTTCGCCCTGCCCTTCGCCCGGCTGACGTTCTCCCGGCTGACGTTCCTGCCTCTCGCGTTCTGACGGATCCCCTTCGCGATTCTGGTCACCTTCCTGTCGGGACTGTTGATCCTCCCCAGGCTGGCGTTCGCCCTGCGGTTCAGACGGTTCGCCCTCGGGATTCTGCGTTGGATCGCCACGTCCTGGCTCGGGAGGATTGAACTGATTGATTTCGCTATCGAGCTGCCGCTCCAGATTCTGCAGCATTCGTTCTGCCGTTCGCAACGAATCCAGCTCGTCACCCAAGACACTCTCGGCAGCACGATCGATGGTCTCGCGGAAATTGGTAATGCTCTCGCGTGCCTGGGATTCCAACTGCTGTGCTGGATTGGCCAATCCTCGATCGGACAGTTCCGCAGCCCGATCGAGCTGCTCCTGCACCTGATCTCGTTCAATATCACGGAACGCTTCGTACAGGTTCTCCGCCAACAGCGGCTCGGATTCCTCGGCTTCCCTTACGGTGCCTTCAATCTCCTGCATCAGCTCATTCAGTTTCTGATTCTGTTCTCGCAGGGCATCGCCCAGATCTTCTTCAACCTCGGTTTCCTCGTCCCGCAATCCACGACCGCGTTCTTCTGATTCGGCCTGTTGATCCATCTGTTCGCCAATTTCCTGCTGGCGGGACTCCAGTTCACGGGCACGTTCTCGCATGTCTCGCATCTGTTCTTCAAACTGATTGGCGGACTCGCGTCGCAACTCCTCCTTCATTTCTTCCAGTTGTTGCTGAGCCCGCGTGCCCGAGGCAAGCGCCGGTGTGACTTCACCCTTCTCCAGGGACTCGGCGGATTCTCGCAACTGCTCACGTGTTTCCTGCAACTGTTCCTGCGTTTGCTGGAGTGCTTCCTGATCCGACGATTCCTCGAGCCGTTCCGTCAGTTCGTCGACGTCCCGCAGCAATTCCTGCTGCTGGTCACGGAGACGCTTGAGCTGACGTTCGATCTCCTCGCGTTCCGCTTCCGACTCGGCCTGCTCCAGCGCGTTCTGTAATTCCTGAAGCTGTTGATTGAGGTCCTTCTGGCGTTGCGCCAATTCGCGGAGGCGACTCAACGCCTGCCGCATTTCGGTTTCCGCCTCGTCCTCTTCCTCCTGAGCCTGCTGTTCCTGTTCGTAGCGGTTCTGGTCGTTCTGCAATTCCAGTTGCTGAAGCTGCTGCTGGAATCGTTGCCGCGACGCACTCTGTTGTTGCTGCTGCTGTTGCTGTTGACCTTGCTGTTGTTGAACCACTTCGTGCTCACGTGCTCGCAGTTTCAACAACGCCTGGTAGGCATTACGTTGCGCCTGCATGGCGGGAGTCAACGCTTCGACATCGACGTCGGAGAACGCCGTCATCAATTCGCGCAGCGACTCCTGCATGTGCGTTTGCACATCCATGGCGAATTGCTGCGATTCGCGGTCTTCCAGCTCCTGGGCCAATTCCTGGAGTTGAGCCGATGCTGCCTGTTGCGATTCCACAATCACCGAAACATCTTCGGCGTACTCGGGCGATACCGATACGGCCACTTCGCGACGAATCAATCCCCACGTGGCGTTAATGATCTGCTTCTGCAATTCAGCCAACTGCTCGGCGTCGGCCGCGTTCTGCGATTGCTGTTGACCTTGCTGCTGTTGTTGTTGCTGTTGTTGCCCGCCCGGCTGCTGCTCACCCTGCCGGAAGATTTCTTCGAAGTGGCGAACTTCGGCAAAGAACATGTCACTGAGCGTACGTCGCACGTTGCCCTGGGCATCGCTGTCTTCCGCCCAGAAATAGTAGGACAGCAACTGATCCGGCTCCGCGGCCATGGCTTCAAAATCAAGCATATGGGCGGCGGACTTTTTCTCACGACGCTTGGCCTCTTCGCCCAGAATGATGTCCTGAGGAGAAGCACTGGCGAGCGTATAGTTCAAACCATACCGCTGCAGTCCATAGTCATCGGAAACGGTGGCCTTCACCAGAAACTCTTCCAGCGGCGAAACGCTGGCATCCCGAGCCAACTCCAGCTTGAGGTTGGGCGGTCGGTTGGGCGTGACGGTCGCTTTCAGCGTCGGCTTTACCCGATTTTCTCTGCCATCGGCATCGACCAGTTTCACTTTCCATGAAGTCGTCCTGGCCAGGTCGAGCGACACGAGATGATTCAACGGATCGGTCGTATCCAGCAACAAGGGAATCACTTCTTCGGTTTGAGACTCCGGAATCAACTCGACCGAAACACCCGGCTTGTTGACGTGCAGATTCCACGTCACGCGAGTTCCTTCGACGACACTCACGCGTCGTGTGTCCTCAATCCGCTTGTCGGCCAAACCCGTGTAGCGAGGCATTTCCAGCATCGCGTCCGCTCGAATCAGTTCCGGGTACGTGAAGACTGTAACGCGGTACGATTCCGACTTGTGACTGCCGTAGACGACGTGGTAGTCGACGGGATCTTGAACGTCCGAGACCGTCACCCCAAACAGCGGATCATCGAGGCTGCGACTCATCGGCAAACGCATCTCGTCGCCATCGCTGGACGCGACCAGAAACGCTTCCTTGGGCGTATGTTTTCCGAACCGGGCCATCACGATCAGGTTGGAACCTCGCTCGATCTCTCCGTTACCGGGTTCGACCTGGATTTCAAAGTTCGCCGAATCGGGCGAAAAGTCCTGCTTCTTGTCCTTGTCCGAAACGAGTGCCTCTGCCGGCGGTGAGATGTTCATCAGTCCGACGCCGCAGGCCATCACCATGCAAATCGCCGCCAGACCGCGACTGCGAAAGGCGCTCAGTAACTTCGGAGAAACGGTATTCCACCACGGATTGTGATAGGAGTGCGCAATGGTCTCCTGAAAGACCGCGTGCTGCAGAAAGCCCAACGGCTTGCCCTCGTTGCGTTCCACTTCATCAAGCGTCGTCAGGAGACGGTGATCGAGTTCGGGAAACTCTTCCTCGATCTTGTGGGCGATCACACGCTGATCGCGGTGGGCGCAGTAGGCCGTGATTCCAGATACCGCCATTCCAGCCGCACCAGCCAGCAAGAGAGCCCAACCGCTGAGCGGGTGAACGTACATACCTGATATCTGCATCAACAACATCGCCACACCGGCAATCGCCAGGAAGCCAATGATGATGGAAATGCTGCGCCAGAGATCAAGACTACGAAATCGCTTCGCAACCTCACCGATCTGTTCTTCCAGCAGACTCATAGTTTCCTCCGGGCTCAGTTGAAGGCAGGACGAGCAAGTCGGCCCGCCATCCAAGTTTCCATTGCCACAGCAACTAACGCGGCGAGCACGCCCCATCGCCACAGTTTCTGATTGCTCTCAAGTTCCTTGTTTCGCATCAGACGCTTCTCTTTTTTCATCGCGTCCAACGATTTCTGCTCGCCCAACTTCAAACCAAGCTGTTCCAGCTGGTCAGGCATCATGGCCGTCGTGTGGCTTTCGTTGCGGGTGAGATTCACGGCCAACGCAGTCTCGCGACCGTTTTGTTTCAGTGTATAGATGCCGGGTTCTTCGACATCGTCAAAACTGGTGGCCTTCTCATCCAGCGAGTACACCTGCCCCTGCGGACCAAGCACCGTGGAAGGTTCTGCAATTTCGGGGATTTCAATCGGTTGGCCAACACGGTACGAAACTGTGGGCGTGGTGGACTCGGTAACTCCGCCGTAAAAACCATGCAGCAGCGGGATGAACTTGCTACTGAGTGCCAGCCGACTTTCGATCGGTTGCCAGCCACTGGTCAGCACCCATGCGGTTCCGGCATCCAGCTTCTTCTCCACGAGTGCGGGAGTGTCATCATCGAGCCCCGCAAGGATCGTCCATGGATCGTCGTCCGTCGAGGCGATTCGGCGATGCGACCAGAACTGAATCCTGGAAAAATCACTGAAGCGGGGATCTGCGAACGGCTGAAACAACGCGTGTTGGAAGTCGATCTGCGACAGCAGCGAATAGTCGCGGTCGTCGGAATTGATGACCTCGACATTCGCCAGTCGCAGAACGTTACCCAGAAACTCAACGGCGGCCGAATCGCCCAGCCTCTCGGTCAACACAATCAACAAACGACCACCGCGAGAGACGTAACGATTCAGATCCGTCAACGCATTTCCAACCAGTGGTTTGGAAACGACGATCAGCGGACATTGTTCAGGCGTCGCCGTTGCCAGCGACTGAGGCTGAGGTCGTTCAATCGTGACTTCTCGCAACCGCGTATCCAGCGAACTCTGCTTCAGATAGAAGAACAGGCCAGCCTGATCCGAATCCGACTCGTCACCAAAATAGTAGAGCTTCTGTTTAATGGGAGTCGTTTCCGACAGGTACAACTCGTTGTCGAACGTGTTGTCGTCTCCCGTCAGGGAAAGGTGTATCGCACCGCTGGGCTGCGTGATTTTTGCAACCCGTGTTTGTCCCGGCGGAACGTAAACGTCAACCGGTCTCGCGTCGGGAGTGTTCCATGTCAGTTGAAACTGGCCGCGATCACTTTCGGCTTCGTTGCGCACAATCACCCGAATCTGGGAAGCGTCCGTTTCGCCCGGCTCCGGAGGCAGCGACTGAATCGATGCATTCGTTTTCTTTTCGGGGACCACTGTTCGAATATCAATGGTGACATCTTCCGGCCATTCGTACGTTTGTAATCCGGCGAGGTCCGAACCTTCCTGCAAATCAGTGAAGACAACCACCTGCAGCGGCTGCTTGCTATCCTCCACCAGTCGTTGCTGTAGCAACGCGTCGCTCGCCTCGATCATGGCGGCTGAAAAATCGGTCGCGTACCACGAAGGCTGCAGCCCCGCCGTCTGTGCTGTGACCAGCGGGATTCGCTGGGACGCGTCCGTCTCTTCCCATGCCTCGAAACTGATCAGTGTTTCCGGATCCCGGTCGAATCCAATCAACATGACCTGGTCGGTGGGTCGTAGCTCACTGACGACCTTCGAAACTGACTCCTGCGTACGATCCCAGATTCCGTCCCGCCGCATGCTGGCACTGGTATCCACCAACAGCGCTACGCTGCGAGCCGAAGCATCAAGGTCCAACAACGAGGACGAACGCAGGAACGGTCGTGCAAAGGCCGCCGCCAACAGCAGCAGAACACTGGCTCGTAGCAACAGCAGCAACCAATCGCTCAATCGACTACGACGCGTGAGTCGCGGAGGCGTGGCCTCCAAAAACATCAGCGAACTGAATTCCTGCTGGCCGTGAGGCCGACGCTGGAACATGTGGAACAGGACCGGCGCGGCGAGTGCCAGAGCCCCGAGCGCGTACAATGGAAAGAGCCAACTCATGCCCGCCCTCCGGATCGAGTGCGTCGCATGATTTTTCGACCGCGTTGCATCTGACTCCGCAACACATCAAAAAGTCCATTTTCAATTGGTTCATTCGTCAGCATCCGGGAATACTCGGCACCAAGCCGCTGACATGCGTCCTGGATGCTGGCTTCGTGTGCCGCAAAGTTTTCCATGTATTGCTGGCGGGCTTGCGCCGGTTCGACGTAGATGTCGCGGCCGCTCTCAAGGTCACGGACCATGTTGGCATCTTCGAACGGATAGTCCAGTTCAGCGGGATCGAGAATCCGCAGCACCAAAATGTCATGACCGCGGGAACGAAGGTATCCAAGATTGTTTTGCAGCGCTGTTACATCCGCCAACATGTCAGAAATCAGGACGACCAGTCCGCGCCGGTTCACGGTTCGGGCAATCTGTGAAAGCGGCTTTTGCAGGTCGGTTTCTTGGCCTTCGGTCGTGCGGTCCAGCGAAGCCAGGAGTCGGCCCATATGGCCGGGTCGAAAACGTGCTTCGTGGTAATCGAGGATCTCGTCAGCAAACAGCAACAAGCCAACACTGTCACGCTGATTGGCCAGAAAGTAAGCCAACGTCGCGGCCAGCGTGCGAGCGTAATCGGCTTTGCTGTACTCGCCCGATGTGAATTGCATCGACTTGCTGAGATCGACCAACAGGTGACAGCGACGGTTGGTTTCGTCCTCAAACTTCTTGATGAAGTAGCGATCGCTGCGGGCAAACAAACGCCAGTCCAGATACTTGGGATCGTCGCCGGGCGAATACTGGCGGTACTCGCTGAATTCGGCAGAGAATCCGTGATAGGGCGAACGGTGAATGCCCGACTGAAATCCGTCCGAGACCGCTTTCGCTCGCAACGTCAGACTCTTGATCTTCATCAAGGCCGAAGGATCCGGAAATGTGCGTTGCGGTTGGTTCATGGTGGCGGACTGATGATGACGGACGGAATACGACTGCGACCTTGCGAGGTTTACTGTTCCTTCAGAAGTCGATCAATAACGTCGTCGACCGTGACGCCCTCCGCTTCCGCTTTGTAGCCAATGAGCACGCGATGACGCAGTGTTGGGTGCGCAAGAGCCTGAATGTCTTCGATGGTGACGTGCGAACGGCCATGCAGCAACGCGCGGGCCTTTCCTCCCAACACCAGCGTTTGTGCGGCTCGCAGACCAGCACCCCAACTGACCCAGTCGTTGACGAACTGCGGCGTTCCCTCGCGGCCGGGTCGACTGGAGGACGCCAGCTTCACAGCGTACGTGGCAACATCCTCCGAGACCGGGACGCGTCGGACGACTTCGTGGAAGCGGATGACGTCTTCGCCGGTGAACAACGGTTCAATCGGATCGGGTTTCTTCGAAGTCGTCGACATGACGACGGAAACTTCGTCGGCTTCCGGCAGGTAGTCAATCAGGATATTGAACATGAATCGATCGAGTTGAGCTTCTGGAAGCGGATAGGTTCCCTCCATCTCGATCGGGTTTTGCGTCGCGAGGACAAAGAAGGGTTCATCCAGCTTGTGACGTTCCCCCGCCGCGGTCACCTGATGTTCCTGCATGGCTTCCAGCAGAGCGGCCTGTGTCTTGGGCGGTGTTCGGTTGATCTCGTCCGCCAAAATCACGTTGGAGAAAATGGGCCCCTTCATGAACTGCATGCGACGCGAACCGTCACCCTTGTCCTCCAGGATCTCCATCCCCGTAATGTCCGCTGGCATCAGGTCGGGCGTGAACTGAATGCGTTTGAAATCGAGGTGGAAAATCTGGGCGATAGAACTGACCAGCAACGTCTTGGCGAGTCCCGGTGCACCGGTAATCAGGCAATGACCGCCAGCAAACAGCGTGACCAACAGCTGCTCGATGACATCCTTCTGGCCCACGATGACCTTGGAGAGCTGCTGATCGATCTTTTCGCGGCTGGATCGAATCAGTTCAACGATTTCCTGCTCTTGCTGATATGTATCTGCGTTCAAAGTTTCGCTTTCTGTCTGTGTTACAAGCAGCCCTGAAATCGGGCCGCGTTAACGTTCAAACCCGTGCAGGTCAGTGTGTCATGGCATACGTGACGATATTGATTCCCATGGGGTAGGCCTTCTTCACGGAGAACTTTTCAAAGTACTCGCGATTCGAACCTTCACGCTCCCATCCGTCGCCCAGATCTGTGTTGTGGCAGATCAGGACCATGATCCTTCCATCGTCGTCCTTGATCGCGCGAAAGTGCACTTCACGAGCACTCGGCCCCTTCCGCACTTCCCACGTGTTTCCATCGTACATCCAGCCAATCGACGGGATCTGTGGCTTTTCATCGAGATCGTAGACGTTGTGAAAAATCTCGTGTGTGATCGGCAGTTCCTCGACTTCGCGGTCCGGAAACGCCCGTTTGATCTGGTGGTAAAAAACGTTGTACTCGCGGTCACCCCAAAAATCGTCGACCATCATGAATCCGCCGTTCAGACAGTATCTACGCAACCCCGCCACCTCTTCGGGAAACAGATGAATCCCACCGGGTTCAATCATGTATACGAACGGATAGTTGAAGAGTTCCTCGTCCGAAAGCTTCACCACGACGGGATCAGGATTTACCTTCAAGGAAGTCAGTTGTTGAAGACGCAATGAGAAGTTCAGGTCGCTATCGGGAAAGTCGGTACGCCAGCCATTGCCGCCCCAGCCGGAGGAATACTCGACCCGAGCGAATGTAAATGTGTCATGCAGGAAGCCTTCCTTCACTGGCCATTTTTCAATGCCCGCGGCCAGTCGACCCTCTTCGATCGTTTGCGGACCACGGCCCCAACCGCGCCCGCCTCGCCCTCGTTGCGCAACGCAAACGGAAACGACGCCCAACAGCAACCCAATCGCGATGACTCTTTTCCGTGTGATCGACTCCATTCAATTGTCTCCCGTTTCGGATACAGGATCATCTGCCTCGTCCGGCTCAGCATTTGACTCGGCCTGGTCAACGCTTGCTTCGTCTGGTTCAACGTCGGATTCAGCAAGAACGGCCAAAGCGTCGGTTTCCGCCACGCTATCGAAATCATCGACATCCGATTCGGCATCACCATTCCCTGTCGCATCCTGACCATCGCCCTTCACAAGCGTCAGCAGTAGTCGCTGTGCCTCGCGGTATCGCGGCGCGTATTCCAGCGCCATCAGCACCTGCCGCCTGGCGTCCCGGCGGTTGCCGCTCTCTTGATGAGCTTTCGCAATTTGAAAGTGAACTTCTGCCGGGTCAACGGGATCCATTTCCAACAGCGCCGTTAGCGACTGCGCCAACTCATCGGGCCGTCCAAGTTGCTCGGCAGCCTTGCCCAACCATTCGTGCCCAAAGGGAAGAATGGGCTGTACCGAGAGATAACGTGCGGCGTTTTCTCGCACGCTTTCCCAGTCACCGTTGGCTTGGTGCAACTCAATCAGACGCGCGTAAACCTCAAGCCCGCGATCGCTCAGTCGAGCCAACTCGGAGAGCGCTTCCAGCTCCTTTTCCGGTTGCTCTGTTTTTCGATATAGCAAACCCAAAAGCGCCAACGTGCCGCTTCCGTCCCGATCGTCCGGATGGAGCTGCCTCAATTCCAACAGCACCTTTTCCGCCGTGTCGTAATCGGCAGCTTCGATTGCCAGCCTGGCGTATCGAACCATCGACTGGTAGTTGTTGGGATGATCGTCCACCCAGGCTTTGGTTTGCGACAGGTCGAAGGAGTCGACTTCCTCGTGATACTGCCAGTCTACGTCGGGACCAATCCGGTCGACGAATCGACGCGCGTACTCGGCGAAGTCCTGATCGAGTTTTTCCAAAGAGCCCACATAACGGCCCAGCGACTCGTTCACCGACATCCCCACACCAAGATCAGTCAGCACACGCTTGAGCGTCGGCAAACCGTGGCGCTCAATCAGAAACCGGATTGCCAGGGACGATTCGAAGTAGGCGAACTGCAAATGCTGCGGCGACTTCGGGTTGAGAAAAGAAGCGCTCAACTGGCTCAGTGGCCTCAGCTCCTCGTCGCTGGCGATCATCAAGCGGTACGCCGTGTTCAGCCGTTCGCCCCAACCATCGTTCTTTTCCTGCTCTTCGTAAGTCGAAATGCCTTCGCTCACCCAGCGAGGCATTTTGTTGCGAGTCTTCTCCAGCGTCACGACGTGACAGAATTCATGCCACAACACGCTGCGCCAGTTAGCGGGACGCTCGCCCTGCGACGAGGGACTGTTGGCGGTCACGACGCGACCAAAACAGACACCCAGGTAGCCTGCCCCACCGGGCAGTCCAAACGTCCGAATCGCAAAATCCTTCTGTTGCGGGAAGATTTCGACAATCACCGGGCCATCAATCGTGACTTCATATTTGTCACAGAAGAAGTCATGAGCTTCGTTCAGCAAATCCAGAACCTGCTGTCCGTAGATGCGAGATTCTCGAGCGTCCATCCGCAGAATGAATCGATCGGTTTCGATCGTCGCGAAGTTACGCATGGCATCACGAAGCGTGACGGCGTTATAGGCGACCACGTTGTAACCGTCCTTTTCATGGACCTCGTCGGCCAACTGCCAGCCTTCTTCCTCCTCACCCAGTCGCAACAGATCCTGAGAGAGTTGCAATTTGGCAACCAACAAATTGGGATCGAATTCCAGAGCACGACGTTGATACGCCGCGCCTTCGGCAAAGCGATAGTTCCTCGATAACTTTCGACCGATCAAATAGTCGACCGCTGCATTCGTAGGCCAGGGCTCCAGCGCTTTGTCGCGTGACTTCTTTTCGTTTTCCTCGTCGCCCTGAAGATGCGAAATCACCGCCAGGTACGCGTGCGCTTCGGGCAGTCGCTTGTTGATCTTCAGGACCTTGTCGAGCGTGTCCCTGGCGGCATCAAATTTTTCACCATCGATAAAATGGTCGGCCTGGAATAGCAGGCTGGGTAGATGGTCACGATTCAGTTCCAGCGCTTTATCGACGGACGCGGCTGCCTTTCCCGGATCCGAGGACTCCCACGTCTTACCTAACAACAGATGGACGTACGGGTTATCCGGCTGAAGCTCGACGGCCGTTTTCAATGATTTGGCCGCTTCGGCATAGTCATGCTTGCTTAGCGCGAGCTCGGCAGTGGCTATATAGATGTCTGCCAGTTTTGGATTGGATTTTCTCGCCCGGTCGTACGCCAGTTCAAGAACTTCCCGTGCATCCTCGCCACTATCCAACAGGAAGCGACCCAAAATGACGCGATCCGAAGAAGACGAGTATCGCCACGGAGCACGTTGCACCAGTTCGACGATTTCGGCGTACTGCAAACCAGCTTCTTCCGGTTTGCCGACAAAATTCTTGACGCGGTGACCAATCATCCGCAGCGCGATGCTGTTCTTGAAACGCGCCTTGGCAACTTCATAAATCGCCTCGGCCTTTTCGTATTCGCCCAGCGTGAGTTGGCATTCCAACAACAGTGCCGGCCATTTTTCGTTCCAGACACCGCGTTCGACTTCCGCGTTGGCAACGCCAGCACACGCTTTGTACTCGCCGGCAAAATAGAGCTTCTGCGCTTCGGAGAACTCAGCCGAGATGGCGAGCGAGGCACAGAGATGAAGCACGACGAAAACGGCGGTTGAACCCAGCAGACTGCTGAGACGGCACGGTAAAACAGTTAACAAGGATTGGTTGTTGCGAAGAGCCATACACCCACATCAATCAAGGGCGGGAGGCTGACGGCAGACGTCTGCCGCAGATCCATCCGTAGTTAAACGCAAAACTCAAACAAATTCGCCAAGGGAGATCCGTAGATCGGCGAAGAGAAGTTTCGTATTCGTCTGGCCGCATTGTAGCCGCGGAAATTCGAGGCAACAACGATTTCGGTTCTCGGCCGGAGCAGCAATGCACGTCAGAAATCAGGACGATTACACCTTTTTGAACATGCTTTTTGCCGAAAGCGGCGACGAAAAGCTCACCCTGTAAGGCCACCGTCCCGCTACCCACCCCGTTCGACAGGCAGAATCCACTTTCCAACCAGCAATCCGCCTACATTTCGATTCAATTTACTCTGACCTGCGTTGCTCCAGTACATTCTGGCAATATTCGAGCAATTCCAGTTCGGCCAGTTCCTCCTCAACCTCATGGAGCTCCGTCGAATTCAGCGAATTGGACACACAGTCAATCAACAGATTCGAAAACTTCTCGCGTGCACGGTGCAGCAACACGCGTGCGTTGGCAGGAGTGATTTTCTTGCCAATCTGTGTACCCAGTGCCTCGGCCAATGCCGTGGATCGCATCTGCGGATTTTGCACACGCAATTGCATCACACTGAACCAGGGTTTGCCGGCCTCCTGCTCCGCCACCAATAGCGCGTCCCATGCGCGCTTGAGCATTTCGTCTCGCCAAACCTGTGTGAATTCCCGTTCACGGTGCAGAGCATCATCCGAATCTTCCGCGACGATGCCCTCATTTCCCAGTTCGATCGCCCGATGCTTCTGACGGCTTCGGTAGTGGTCGGCCACCAGCCGAAACAACGACGTTTTGAGGAAGCTACGGAATCGACCGCGGTCTTGCGAAGCGCGATGAAAATCTCCTCGCACGAATCGGACGGCAAAGTCCTGGTACACATCGTCCGCAGCCGACGGATCTCGCAACGCTGCCAACAGATAACGCTGAATGGCCGAGCCATATTGTTCCAGCAGTTGCTCCTGCGCGGAGCGGGCGACCAGCGACTCCTCACCGTGTGCTCGACGGACAATGGACCACGCAGTTTCAATCTGGCTTAGACGATGGTCATTCATGAATTTGGGCCACAACCACAGATCGGCAGCTTGGGAGTCGAACGGTCAGATATCGTGAAGTATCATAACTACTCGAGTCTGTCTTCGGCTTTCTGGATTGGTTGCAATCCGCTTTTTGGATAATTCAATGTCGCTCGGCTCCATCGATCAGCAAATTGCCTTCGCTCTGGAAGCCTTTCATCGCGAGCATCTGGACGAGGAAACGCTGGCGAATGCTCTCCGCGTGTGCCTCGAATCCGGCCAGTCCGTCGACGATTACCTCCTCCAGTCCCGTGCAATAACGCGGGGAAACGTGGAAAGCATCGTCGATTTTCTGCAGGAACAGGAATTGGGCGAAGAGGCATGGGACAGCGTGCCAGACGCGCTGTTTGGTCAGCTCAAGAACACGCTCGACCGGGTGGGCTCGGGAAGCGAATTGCCAGGCAGCCGTACACCGCACGGCAGATCGAACGCTGCAACCTCTAATGCGCCTGATTCCAACTCGCCTGATTCCAACGCACCAGGTTCCAGTACTTCGGAATCGAAGTCCGCCAACGAAGTGGCTCGATTTGACATCCTGCAGTCCCACGCTCGCGGCGGACTGGGCGAGGTCTTTGTGGCCCATGATCGGCAACTGCAACGACGCGTTGCCATCAAACAGATTCGCGAACGTTGGCTGGAAAGTATCGAATACCGCGAACGATTCCTGCGGGAAGCTGAAATTACCGCGCGACTGGAACACCCTGGCGTCGTGCCCGTCTACGCGATGGGCGAGAACTCGGACGGCAATCCCTACTACGCCATGCGACTCGTACGCGGCGACAGTTTGCAGGTAGCCATCGAGGCGTTTCATCAGGAATTCGTTCAACCCGGTGGACTGGACGCGCGACTGAAGCTTCGTCAGCTCCTGGGGCAGTTCGTTGATGTTTGCAACACGATCGGTTACGCCCACAGTCGAGGAATCATTCACCGCGATATCAAACCCGCGAACATCATGCTGGGCAAGTATGGCGAGACGCTGGTCGTCGATTGGGGACTCGCCAAATTCGCCGGCGCCGACGAACGACGCCTGGACAGTGAATCGATGATCGACCTTGGGTCCGGCAGCGGATCGGCGCCAACCCGACTGGGCAGCGCCGTCGGGACGCCGCAGTACATGAGCCCCGAACAGGCATCGGGCGCCGTGCATCGAATCGCTCCGGCCAGCGACGTCTACTGTCTGGGTGCAACTCTTTATCACCTGCTAACCGGCCGACCACCGCATGACGCGCCGGCTAACGAAGTACTGGAACAGATTCGCCACGGTACGTTCCGTCGCCCCCGGGAAACCACCAGCATTCCGCCGGCGCTTGAATCCATTTGCCTGAAGGCCATGGCGCTGCATCGCCATGAACGCTATCCCTCGGCCAACGAACTGAAAGAGGACGTGGAACGCTGGCTGGGCGATGAACGCGTGCTGGCGCATGAGGATTCGTCGCTGGAGCGTGTTGGTCGTTGGAGTCGGCGACATCGAACCGGACTGGTCGCACTGGCCGTCGCGACGGTGCTGTTGAGTCTGGGCGCGGCCGCCGGCACGTACTACTGGAGTCACGATGCACAACGGAATCTGGAACTGAAGCAGCAGCGGGAAACACGCATCGCAGCAACGGAAGCAACCGCCAATTCGCTGTACGCCACCTCGCTGCGGGCCATGAAAGAAGGTAACTACGAGACCGCCGCCAGTGCGTTGGGACAGGCTTGCGATGCGCTGATGTCCGAACCCGAACTGTCCGATCGGCTCACGCTGTCCCGACAGGCGCTGCAAGTTGCCGAGAGCCTGAGCAACTATGAAGCGGCCTCCATTTTGGGCCAGGAGTCGATGGGCACCGAACAGGACGCACTCAGTTACGGCACGCTGCGTAATGCGCTCACGGCACTCGGTGTGTTTCAACACGGCGACTGGTGGAATCATCTGCCGGCCGAATACATGAGTGCCGCCGAACTGGATCGACTGCGCGATCGCATCTATTCCGATCTGTTGATGATGAATGTGTTGCGCATGAAGCTGCTCCTCTACACGTTGGCGAAGGAACAGGTTTCCAATCCCGTGTCGGCGATCGCATCGTTCGCAACGTCGGGCAAACCGTTTCGCAGCCCACTGGTTGTCCAGGAGGTAGACGGGTGCCTGGAGTTTATTGAATTTGTGCAAGGCTATCGGCCAGCGGCAAGTCTGGTTTGGTCTCGCGACTTCCTGAACGATCTGAAAGCAGGGAAAACCGTCGAACTGGACGCGCACGGGATCGAATACGCCAACTCGACAGACGCCATGCTGATCGGCCTGTTTGGCGCCGCGGAACAACACACCGATCTGATTGGTCGCGTCATCCGCAGTCCCATTCGCGAAGACCCTGATATGGTCGACGAGGCATTTCAGGCTGCCTGCCTGTTGGATCCCAACAACTACGTTCTGCACGCGATGTACGCCGCCGTTCGCTTCTCGGATGGTGACTATGGCGGTGCACAGGATACTGCGTCACAGGCGATCGCCATCCGCCCGGAGGCCCACTGGGCTTATCTGATTCGTTCCAAATCGCTCTATTTTGAGTCGCGGTTCGTCGAGAAGACCAAGCTCAGTGACGCGATCAAAGACCGACAGAAAAAGCAGCTTCTGCAGTTGTCGATTCAGGACAGCAATCGCGCCCTGCTGCTGGCCCCGCACGATCCGCTCTCGCATCTGTTTCACGGTAACGCGATTTACGAACTCCGTGGCGTCGAGGACGCGGCAGCCAACTGGATTCGTTACTTCGAACTGGCTCGTGATGCCAACCTGCTCGCCAACCTGTCTCTCCTCCGGTTCGACAGTACCGAACTGCGGCGAAAACATGCGATTGCGAATAGCCGATTCAAACGAGGCCAACGCGGGCCCGGCATTGTCGGGCTGCTGGCCATTTGCCGGTTTGAGAAACGCGATTACGCGAAAGCGATAGGAGCATGCGACGAGCTGCTACGTGTTCATCCAAACGATGCTTTTGGGTTTGCCGTTCGCGGAGCCGCTCGGCTGCGACTGGGCGAGGACGACCTGGCGGAAAGCGATCTGCAACGCGCGATGGAACTCGATCCGGAACGCTTCTTCGCCCAACAGCATCACGCGATACTCCTGGAATCACGGCAGGCGTGGGAAGCAGCCGCTGCCCGCTGGGAGGCAGCCAGTCGCTGTGCGCGAAATCAGCTACAGAGGACGGCCGCCGATTTTGGCAAGTGTCGGGCTCTAATCGAATTGGACCGCATCGATGAAGTGAAGTCCGTCGTGATGGCCGGCATCGAACGACACCCGGACGCCGATTGGCAACGCATCGCACGCCGCAGTGACCAGCTGGCCGACATGACAGCGGAGATGCTGGGCGCGTGGACTCAGCACCCCACGATCAATTCCACCATTAAACGTCTGCCACTGTTCAATGGCGGTTTCGAACTGGGCTTTGAAAAGCACTGGGCCAACGCTCGCGGCAAACCTCTTTGGTGGAATCGTGCGGGTTGTCGTTCCCGCGCTACGATTGCCAGCGACCAGCAACACACGGCATTGAAAATCGAGCATCAGTCACCGCGCCAGGAAGGTAGTTTCGCCACGACCGAACAGACGATTCCCTGCCTGCCCGGCAAACATCGCTACCGAATTCAATGTCAGGCAAGAGGCGAAAACGTTTCCAAGCAGGCAATCTCGATTGTGGTGAACGCCAATTGGGAGAATCCCGTTCTCGAGATGCGATCCGGCTCGTGGGACTGGACGGAACTGTCCGCCGAGTTCGAACATGCGGCCAATGACGACTCCCAGACGATGAACATCTCCATCGTGTCACAGGCGCCGGGAATCGTGTGGCTGGACGATCTGTCGATCGACGTCGTGAACTAGCCGCCGAATGGGATCACCTCAAAAAAGAAAGGTTCGAACTCCGCCGGTCGTTCAGTGGCCAAGGAATTGGCTCGACCTTTGTTCGCCCGCTTCGCAGGTACTATCGATTCATCTGAATTCCCATCCGCGTTCATATCAGCGTTACCGACTGAGGCGTTTTCTGATCGTTCCAGCTCCTCGAAATATGCCTCGAGTTGAGATGGAAACCGATGGGACCTCCCGGTTCTAGCGATTGGAATTTCCACGAATGCACAGGGTCACAGAGTCCGCCGCGTCCGTTGTTACCTTGCCACTGCGGTAACAACGATGTTGCCTTCTCCATGTCAGGACAAGATCGGCACACGGAAGGGGTGATTTCGGAGCTCAATACCTGGCCTGCGTTACCCTCCACACGGACGCTCAAGACAACGTGTTCACCCCCGTCGCCCCTCCGCTGGATGCCAAGGTAGTTGGCTAAACTTTCCTCGTAAGAAACTCGCATTACCTATTCCAAGCCGGTTTCATCTCGGCGCACCCCACCCCCTTTATCTCCCTCAAGAAAGAGGGAAAAGTAGCCTGACCCTCTTTCCCTCGCCCACAAGACTTCAGCGATCGCTTCTTCGTGGATTTCCCGGAGTTTCGACCTGTGTGATTCGCTTCACGATTCGTCGTCTAATTTCCTCCAGTTCTCCTCCATCGACGAACGAATGCACTCCACCGTACCCAGGAACTTCCTTGTAGGTCCGAGTAATTGATATTTTTCCAAGAATTCGTTCGAGCCGCTTTGGCGGCACAAGCGCCGAAAACACTTCCTTGCCGTCCCGAATCTGTAACTCCCGTCGAACGTAGTGCTTTGCCACATTCACAGCCGTCTGCAATTTCGCACTTTCGGTCAAAAGTTGACGGAGTGACATATTGTTCCCCGCCAATGTGAACGCGAATGCGTGGCTATTGCCGACAAACACGAGATGCTGAAAAACGATCTGACGATATCGAAGGCGCTGCTCGGTAGTCAGGTATTTGTTCGTCGCATCCAATGCGTCCTTGAACACCTTTTCCCACGCGTGAAAGTCTGATTTGAGTTCCCTCATTGCCGCGTCGTGCCTCGCATAGATGCCACGAAGCTCAGCTCCTCCATCCATGATTTCGAACATTGCAAATTCCCGCAGCAGGTGTGGCTTTGCCTCATTGAGAATTTTCGTCTGTTCGACGGTCAGCCCCAAATCTACTTGCACTTTGGGACGAAACAAAAGGTGCAGGAAGGTGTCGCTGAAGTTAATGCCCGGCATGATCGTCACGGACGATCGCCGAGCCGCGTCCTCCCCCCAGGTCAGACCACCCTCAAACTGTTCGCCTACCAACTTGGGCACTTCAAATCGGCTTTTCAGAACGAGGTCACAAATTTCGTGATATCCTGCCTGCAAAACACGTTCTTCTTGATCAGCTTTAAGCTTGTTCCGCAGTTCAACCGCTGCAACGTAGTCCTTTATCGGAATTCGATCTTCCAAATTATGCAATCGAATGAAGTCATCGATGGAGCCACCCAGAACCAACCCTAGCGACAGCTTTCGGCGAAAATCATCGTGATGTTTTTCATCCATTTGGGCGAGGCAGAATTCCATTATCTTCTCATTTATCGCACGAACTTCCGCAGTACGCTCTTTGAAAGTCGATTGAAAATACTTTGCGGGGTCAGCTTGCTGCTGTCCCTGACTCTGCCCAATTAAGTGCTGGTACTGACTCGAATGAAACCGCTGCCGGTATGCATCCGCTACTCTCCGGGCATCCACGTCATAGGTGAGCGCATTGTCCGGTAGCATCAAAATGCCGATGGCCGGCACGAGGATACCCGGCTGCACCGCGTGCGTCGTGCTTGTCATGAGCAAGAGCGTGGTGACCAGGAAGAACGTCTTTGACATTGTTAGCTTCCTTTCCATATCCACGTCACGGATTCCGTAGTCTCTTTAATAACCTTGGAGCCGACTTGCACTCCGGGGACAGCCGACCAGCCCGCCCCCTGAGTTGCGACACCTGACTCAATCTTAACCCGGCCAGTCGGCCCCAATTCTGCCGGCTGGATAGTATCTCCTGCCGTAGGGGAAAGGCTATAAGCGGGCCCCATCAGCCATCCGTCGACATACACGATCCATTTAATGGGATCGAAAGGGTAGAGAGCAGGGTCGAATTGCACGACGAAATTAAAATCGTCTTCTCCCCAATCGACATTACTATAAGCTGCCGGCTCGTTCCCTGGAAAGAAACTTTGGCCCTGCGACTCCCTTTGTGAAACCTTGACCTGAATGGCGAAGGCCAGAGTTTCTTGCTTTCCATTTTGGGCTACCACCGCTTCGGATGCACCTGAGAAATCTTCTTCAACGGTTTCATGACCGCCATTCGTGTTCTTGATGTACGCATTCCAGTCAACAAAGATGCCCGCTTTTGCATACTCGAAGGCCGGAAGCGCATGGCCCGCTGTCCCCAGCGTCCACATTTTGCCGGACGCATCACCAATCCTACCAACTGATGCTGTTTTGTACGGGGACTTTCCCGGAAACACGAAACCAGAATGGTGCAAATCAGCAGGGACATCCCCCGCATCAGTGTCATAGGTTATTCGCCACGATGTACCGGGCGCAGTAGCAGGGACGAGCGAGATGTCAGTATCCGTCGCAGTGACACCAAACTGAGCTTCTGTATGAGCGCTGATCAATGTGAAGTCCGCTGCGTTGCTACTCCCGCAGATCGAGGACAAACAGATCAATAGACAAAGTGTGTTCGCAATCGCGGCACGATAGCTTCTGGTGCAGCTGAGCCCGGCCAACTGCGCGCTAGAAATACACGGCAAAGCCCGAACGCGGACCGGTGCTACACTCAAGCATCGGAGTAAGGGAGTAAGGGAGTAAGAAATCGTATCGCATCACATTAGACCTCATAAGAGCCAAGACACCCTCGATGGCGCGGAAACTAAACCTTCGGTGTGAACAGACTATTGACAATACGTTCACACTCATGGTTGCCGAAAGACTATATCCAATTCCATCGATTACACAATTGCAATATTGCAAAAATATTGCAAATAACATAAATCGACTGCTGTCGAGTGGGCGAATGCCCCCCGAACGCCATGCTGGATTGTTTGCCGCTCATTGAATTGGAATTCCCGATTGCCAAAGTAGCCTACTCGACAATCACAGGGTTCTGTGTGACGAGCAGTACATCGATCGAAAAACGTTAAAAGAGTAAGGTGAAGCGACTGTTCTTGCCCGCCCAAGGAACAGCGGCTTGCTTCACTCCGTGCTCCGGGCACTCCACTCTCGGGATAGCCGCATTGAGCATCGTCTTGAACTGCATCGTGTCCAGATGACGCCATTTACGCGGCGGCGTGTGATCGTAACAAGCCAAAGACTTGTTGCAGTCAGGGCAGCAAAACCTGGTACCCTCCGCGTGCTCGACGCGGATATCAACCTGCTGTTTCGCTGTATCCAACTTCACATCTGCAACAAACCAAGGTGACTCAAGCCCTAGAATCTGCTGGTAGAAATCTTTCTCTTCCATCGTGGTTCTCCTGCTCGGAGAATTCTACATGACCCACAAAATTCCGTCATGGACCTATTTATCTGCGTATTCCAGTGATCATTGACGTTTCGTCGTTAGGTATTCGACCTCCGCCTGCCAGACGCGTAGCGTGTTCGTGATCTCGGCGAAGCTCTGATTCTGCCTTGCCCATCCGCTTCGTGAGTGCATTAACCTCGTCAACATTTAGTTCCTGCCCAGTCTTGCCAGCGAAGAATAGTCCGCCGTCTTGCTGTTTGTGTCATCCAGTTCTTCTGGAATTGATTTCGGCAGATAATGGCAACCCTGACGCGCCGTAGCGACCTTCTCGCCAAATGCGACCATGCGTGTCCGACCATCTGCTGCGGCAAAACCTCGCCCATGCCGACTTCCATCATGACGGAGCTCACTTGCGCGACAACCGCTTCGAGTCGCTCGATCTTCTTCTGAAGCGTTTCGAGCTTTGTCTGGTCGAACGCAGTCGAGAATTGCTTTTTTCGCAATCCAAATGGTTGGCAAAGCGCCGGCGAGTGCTCCTATGACGGCACCGCCTAAGCCAGTCAACGCAGATTGTGTTTGTCGGTGATTACTCGGAAAACAACAAAGGCACAGGGAGCCTGTTTTCGGGTCGTGGAGACCGAAGACCACGTTGGCCCAATGCCGCGAGTTGAAGCGGAACAGCCGAGCCATGGCCAGCGTTGCCAAACCAGGATGAACCAAATAATCGCACGGTGAAGAGCCTGAAGGAACTGATGGCCTCGTGTGAAATGGGCCACTTCCGAATTCTGTAACAGGGCGGTCCCTGGTCCGTAAGTGACACATTGGAGCCTGTCATTTGGTCCCAGTCATGGGAGCCAGATCACCCGGAATTGTGCCCGTCGGCGGAAACTGTCCCCTGCGAACTTTCCACGATTTGAGCCACCAAACCGGCCATTTTCCAGCTTTACAAATTGCTTACATCCACTTGGGAACTTTGAGGCATACGATGGCGTCTGAATCTTCGACGAACCGCGGGCAGCTTGGCAAATATCGCCAAATTCACCCCAGCAAGACGTATATTTCCGGATCAGTTCGATATACAGGCCACGTTTTGGGCGATTTGCTTCGTCAGTCACCATTTCTGCCGACAACGCACAAAGCACGTTGGTGGACCGGTGGAGATGACCGGCATGAACCGCAAGCATTGGAGAAGGCTCTTATGAAGTTCCTACTAGTTCTATTCCTCGCAATGACGGCAACTGTATTGAATCAAGCTGAAACGAGAGCCGGCGAAATCGATTTCGTCGAGGACTTTGTCCTGTCCGGAGATCGCTCCGACTCCATCAGTCAACTTATTCCCGGCACGGATGTTTACTACTTTTATCAATGTCTGCATCTGCAGAACACGCAGCAGTACAAGGAAGTGGAAAAGCTGTTGAAAATCTGGCAGCAGCGAAAGGGCGAGACCCGCCAGCTAAAACAAATTCGCCATCGTCAGATGTTGCTGACCTATTCCAGCAATCCAAAGAAAACGATCGACTATCTGATCCAACAAATCGGACCCAATCTGAGCCACCAACGCGATCAGTTGGAGTCGAAGCCCAAACTTCCCGTCGAACTGAATCCCACCACAATCAGCTACGCAACCCTGAAAGCGGCCGCCCTGCGACGTCATAAAGGCGTCAAGGGTTTTACGGCCGATGCACTGGACGGGCTGCTCTCCAAGGATCTCGATCCCACGCGACGTCGCGAGCTGCTATCGAGACTGCGGCGACCAACTCATCCCGAACTCATCGACCTGATTGTCGCGGACCTCAACCACAAAGGCTCGCGCGGATTTGGCTCGCTGCCCATTCACCGGCTTCTGTTGCTGGACCAACTGGATGACCTGGCCGTTCGCCGACCGAAGACCCAGAATGAGACCAACTTCGTCAACGCATATCTGCAAAAGCTACAGCCCAACCCGGACGTTGACTGGTTGAACGATGCCAACGAACTGGATGCGTACCTTGGTCGCATGTGGAACTTCGTCGAGGGTCTCAATGTCTCCCACAATTCGCTCAAGGCACACGTGCTCTTCAACTGGTTGGTGCTAGGCGAAAAACAGGGCAAGTACAACAAGCAGCGTTTTCTGGAATACCTCAGTCTGCCGCGTAACACGAATTACATTCAGCCCCGTCTGTTGCAGGACACAGCGGCACGACGGTATCCGGTCGATTTGAAACTTGATCCCGGCAACACCACCAAGTTGCCACCAATCGTCCGTGACGAGCCGCTGGTACGACGCTACCTGTTGCACTTCTTCCAGACGGAAAACAGCTACTCCAGGTATTCGAACTACATTCGAGACCACTTCCTGCATCGCGTTTACGCGGAAGCCAAAATTACCGCTGGACTGGGGAATCCTGAAAAGTGGTATTCGCTAATGCCGCCGGCCGAGTATCAACAGTTGAAGGACCGCGTCGATCTGGATTTCGCCCCGACCAACCCTCAGGTATTCCGGGCCAACGACCCCGTGCAGCTTGATCTGTTCGTGAAGAACGTGGAAAAGCTGATCGTCAAAGTCTACGAGGTCAATACGCGAAACTTCTATCAGCGTTACGGCCGTCAGGTGAACACGGATATCGCCCTCGATGGCCTGATTGCGAACCACGAAGTCACGTGGGAGTACGACGAAGCACCCGTCCTGCGAAAGAAACGGCACTTCGAGTTTCCCGATCTGCAGAAGCCGGGCGTGTACGTGATCGACTTCATTGGGAACGGTAAAAGCAGCCGCGCCGTGATTCGCAAGGGCGAACTGCACTACCTGACGGAGATGACGGCGCTCGGGCATCGATTTACGGTATTGGATGACAACCTTGAAAAGGTCGACGACGCCACATTGTGGATGTCGGGCCAACATTTCAAGGCCGACGACAACGGACATATCCTTGTCCCCTACAGTCAAAACCCGGGTCGTCAGGCAATTGTCCTGTCGCATCAGGGACTCTCGTCATTGCATCATTTTGAACATCACGGCCCGGACTATCGGTTCAACGCCGCTGCCTACATCGATCGCGAATCCCTGCTACCCCAGCAGGAAGCGGTCGTCATGCTACGGTCGGATTTGCGTGTGGCCGGTTCGCCGGTTTCGCTGGGACTGCTGGAAGACGTCAAGGTCACCATCCGTTCCACCACTATCGACGGCGTCAGCGCGGAGAAGCAATTTGACGATGTGAAACTGTCCGAAGCGAAGGACACGCCGCTGGTCTTTTTCGTACCGGATCGACTGGCATCCATCGAAGTCAGCGTCAGCGCCAAAATTGAAGATGGTCGCAAGACACATTCGCTGGCGGACAAGCACGCCATAGCCATCAACCAGATCGAAAAGTCTGACAGGATCGACGATCTGCACCTGGTGAAAGTGGGCGACACGTATTTGCTGCAGTTGCTGGGCAAGACCGGCGAGACGCGACCTCATCGACCAATCCGGGTCGAGCTGCGGCATCGACTGTTCACCGATCCAGTTCGCGTCAGTCTGGCAACGGATGAAAATGGAACCATCAGCCTGCCATCGCTCGATGACATCACCAGCATCAAGGCGAGCGGCCCGGGTACCCAGCAGAAAGCGTGGCCGATCATCGCCGATCGACGTACGGCGACGCGAACTCTGCACGCCGTCGAGGGTGATTCGATTCAGATCCCGCACATGCGAGGCGATCGTCTCAAGGCCGGTGATCTATCGCTCTACGAAGTTCGCGGGGGAATCTTCGCCAGCGACGCGTCGAACAAGGTTCGCGTCGGCGATCAGTTCGTCGAGCTCAATAACCTGAAATCAGGCAACTACAGTCTCAAACTGGATCGCACCGTCTACCGAATTCGCGTCACGCGTGGCAAGGATGAGTCCGGACACGTGTTGGGCAGCTACCGTCGCCTCCAAACGCGAAAGCTGAATCCCGTCCAACTGACGGGCCTTCGCGCGGACGCCGACGGACTAAAGATCGAACTGGCGAACGCATCGAAATTCACTCGTGTTCACGTCTATGCATCGCACTTTGTGCCAGCTTTCGACGCGTTCTCGACCTTCAGTGAAATTCGCGAAAACGACCTGGTCGCATCCAGCAAACCGTCGCAGCGAAGCTACTTCATGGCCGGCCGAACGTTGGGCGACGAACTCAAGTACGTCCTTGAACGAGCGTACGCGACCAAATATCCCGGCAGTATGCTCGATCGCCCCACCCTGTTGCTGAACTCATGGCCGATTCGTACGACGGAAACCACGACCCAGTCGGCTCAACGCGGTGAGGATTTCGCGGCCGCCGATGAGCTCGCCAGCGAAGCGATGATGGAGGAAGCCGCCCAGGCCAAACTGGCTCGAAAACAGGGCACGGCGGATTTTGCAAATCTGGATTTCCTCGGTGAGTCCACGTTGCTGCACGCCAATCTGACTCCGGATGAAGACGGTCGCATCACGATTCCCAAAGACGAATTGGGCGCCCATCACCATTTTCACGTCGTCGCCATCGATCCGCTAACCACGGTGTATCGTTCACTGGCCCTGAAGCAGCTTGGCATGCCGTTTCGAGATTTACGGTTGGCCAACGGACTGGACCCGGAAAAGCACTACACGCAACAGAAGTCGATCACTGCCCTGCGGGAGGGTGAGCAATTCGAGCTGGCCGACATTACTTCCGGTCGCTTCGATACGTACGACAGTCTCTCCAGCGTCTATGCGTTGTACTCCACGCTGACGGCGAACGATGTGCTGGGCAAGTTTCAGTTCGTGTTGAACTGGCCGAGCATGACGACCGACGAAAAGCGCGAGAAGTATTCCGAATTTGCCTGTCACGAATTGAACTTCTTCGTCTACAAAAAGGACCCGCAGTTCTTCCGCGAAGTGGTCGGACCATATCTCGAAAACAAACTCCACAAGACGTTCCTTGATTACTGGTTGTTGGAGTTCGATCTGACTCCGTTCCTGCAACCGTGGGAGTATGCCCAACTGAATACGGCCGAGCGTCTGTTGCTGGGTGAACGACTGGACGGCGAGGACGTTCGCGTAAAACGTTTGATCGATGACTTGTTCGGTCTGCAGCCGCGTGATGTGACACGCTGGAACCGACAGTTCGAATCAGCCATTCTCGGCAAGTCACTCGATGCGAGCTTCGACAAGTTCGGCCTGATCGAGGAACGGTCGAAAGCCCTTTCACGTAGGCGTAAATCCGGTGCTCAACCTCGCTTTGCCGCGCCCGCTCCGCAATCTGCCATGAGCAATGGCATGGGGGGCGGCATGATGGGCGGTGGCGGCGCCGGATACGGACGCGGCGGGTTGGCCGGTCGCGGTCTGGAGATGAAATCCGAAGCGGATAGCGACGCTCGAGACTTTCTAGAACTCAGTCGAAGTCGGTACTATGCCCAGCCCGACCGCGCCGAGAACGAGGCGTTATTCTTCGACGATCTGTCGGTCTCCAATCGTGGTCGACGACAACTCTACGAGAAACTGGAAAAGACTCAGGAGTGGGCGGAAAACAACTACTGGCGTCTACCCATCCAGCAGCAAAACGGACAACTGGTGAAGGTCAATTCGTTCTGGCATGACTATTCACAACGTCGCAAGGACTCGCCGTTCTTCAGCATCAACTGGCCGACAGCAACGAGCAATTTCACGGAAATGATGTTCGCCATGAGCCTGTTGGATCTGCCATTCGAAGGCTCGGAACACAACACAGAGTACGCCGATGGACGCATGACACTGACCTCTGCCAGTCCCATGATTGTGTTCCACGAACAGATCCGGGAAACCCGTTCTGCCGATACGGAAAACGACGGTGATTCGCCCATGCTGATCACGCAGAACTTCTTCCGATCGGACGATCGTTATCGCATGGTGGGCGGTGTCCGAGAAGACAAATTTGTGACGGACGAGTTCCTCAGCCACGTTGTCTACGGCTGCCAGATCGTGCTCACCAATCCCACGTCGACGCCGCGTCGCGTGCAGTTGCTAACGCAAATTCCGTTGGCCTCGATGCCCGCGAACGGTTCGAAATCAACCCGTACCGTCGACATCGATCTGGGACCGTTCCAGACACAGACGCAGGAGTACTTCTTCTACTTCCCATCGGCAGGCGAATTCCCACACTTCCCCGCTCACGTGGCTCAGGAAGAAACACTGCTGGCCCACGCAACGGCCGTCACCATGAAAGTGGTCGACAAGCCGACCAACGTGGACACGCAATCGTGGGACTATGTCTCGCAATTCGCCAGCAACGATGATGTCCTCGAGTACCTGAAGAAGAACAACGTGCATGAGCTGAAGCTGGACCGCATCGCGTTCCGCATGATCGACCGCTCGTTCTTCCGCAAGACGATTGAACTTCTTCGCGACCGACATGCCTACTCGTCAGCGTTGTGGGCCTATGGCCTGAAGCACAATGACAGCGACGCGATCGCAACCTGGCTGAAGCAGGAACGAAAATTCCTGTCGCGTTGCGGACAGGTGATTGAATCCGATCTGGTCTCGGTGAACCCAGTGGCCCACAAGACCTACCAGCATCTCGATTACAAGCCGCTGGTGAATGCTCGTGCCCATCAACTGGGTGATCGCCGCCAGATTCTCAACAATCGCTTTGAAGCTCAGTACCACGCACTGTTGAACGTGTTGAAGTACCGCCGCGAGCTGAATGACGAGGATCGCATGGCGATGACTTACTACCTCCTGCTGCAGGATCGGGTTGGTGAAGCCATGAGCATGTTCGGTGGTGTGCAGCGAGGAAATCTGGAGACCCAGATTCAATACGATTATTTCGCGGCGTATCTCGATTGCTTCCGCGACGAGCCGTCGCAGGCCCGACAGATCGTGACGCAGTACGTGAACTATCCCGTGCCGAAATGGGAGAAGGCGTTCGCGAACGTGAAGAGTATGCTCGACGAACTGGACGGCAAGGAAACCCTTGTCGTCGACGAGAAGGATCGCACGCAAAGCCAAACCGCCGCCGCGGCGCAGCAGACCAGCTTTGAGTTCGTCGTGGAAGACAAGCAGATTCATGTGGACTACCAGAACGTCGATACGCTGGAAGTGAACTACTACCTGATCGATCTCGAGCTACTGTTCAGCAGCAATCCGTTCGTGCAGCAGCTGAGCGGATCCGTCGGTCAGTTTTCACACATTCAGCCGAACGACTCCGCGCAAGTGACGCTCCCCGCGGACGCTTCAAAACACGCGATTCCGGTGCCGGAAAAATTCCTCAATCGCAATCTGCTGATCGAATGTGTGGCCAATGGCGTGACTCGATCGCAAGCTTATTTCTCGAATTCGCTGACGGTGCAGATGTCCGACAACTACGGCCAGCTCAAGGTCACCGACACCAAGACCGGTCGTCCCGTCTCGAAGACCTATGTCAAAGTCTACGCCGAACTGAAAGACGGCCGCACGCAGTTCTTCAAGGACGGCTATACCGACCTGCGTGGCCGGTTTGACTATTCGTCACTGAGCACGAACGAACTGGACTTTGTGAAACGATTCTCGTTGCTGGTACTGGATGACGATCGCGGCGGAATGGTCCGCGAAGCAATGCCACCTAAACGATAGCGGCGACAGCCGTGCGAACAACAGTCGTGCGAACAACAGCCGCGCGAACAACAGCCGCGGAACCGCATCTCGTGCTCATGGCCGCCCTCGAAGCAATTCGTCGGCGGCCATTTTCAATCGACGACGGTCTGTTAAACCGGACTGTCACGGACCCGTTCGTAACATGCAGACAAACTCCTGCGTCTCGGCTGAAAAAGTACGCATAGGCAGGATGATGGGATGTCGGGAATCGGCCCACGCGAGCACCACGTCGTCGCCCGAGCCCTTCCATTTGAGGTCGCTCCATGCGTAGCGAGCGGAACCACGCGGCCCGGTCACCGTCAGCGCTTCGTGCCCGAATTCCAGCTCCATTGTGTACCGGTTCTTTCCACTGACCGAGTACCAACTACACAGCGACTGCCTGGTGATGAGTTTCCCCACGAATCCCCATAACACCAGCATTGATCCGGGAACGCCGATAATGGCCGTGACCAGCCACATTCGGTAATTCTGCATTCGTTCGCGAATCAGGATCGTGACCACCAGCGCCACGCACATACATCCAACCACGATGGCGAAGAATCGTATCAAGAGGGAGGCCGTTCCGAAACGGACGAAATGCGCATCCGCCAACAACTCGGGCGTAATCTCCGCGACCTCGGTTCGTGGCAGATTCAGATTTTCCAGCGAACCTTCCAGCGAACTGGCCGTCGGTGACTGGTACGGGTTCACATCCACGTCATTCGAGCGTTTCATGCTGTCACCCGCCTCGCCAAACACGTAATACTGTTATCTCGTGATTCCAGTGTAGGCAAAATCCACGGGCCCATTCCACCAGAAGGCCACCTCATGCTTTCTCCGCAGCAACGGGACGAATTCTTCGCGTTGGGATTCACGCGGGTCAGCGCAGCGTTTACCAACCAGCAGTCCAACGCGTTGGTGGACGAATTCTGGAACTTCATGGAGAGCCACCACCGCTTCCGTCGCGACGACCCGACCACATGGACCGAGGGAATCGTGATGAAGATCAGCGAACTCAAACGCAAAGCCGCATTTGTGGACTTCGATCCTGCCATCGTGGAATCGGTACTCGATCAGTTGCTGGAACCCATGAACTGGATTCGCCCGGCATCCTGGCACATTCTGGCCACGTTTCCCTCGGCGGATCGCGCGTGGTCGTGGGACAGCCTTTTCCAGCGACAGATCGAAGTTAAAACGGTGCAATGGCACACCGACTACGAATACGAAATGCCGTCAGGCCGACTCTCCGGCGTACAGATCTTTGCACTCCTGGCCGACCACGAACCCGGTGGCGGAGCGACGATGGTCATGGAAGGTTCACCGCGCGTGATCGAAACATTCGCACAACAGCAACCCGCCGATGTGTTGCAGAAAATGAGTCGCGCGAGGACGACGCTCATGCAGAGTCATCCTTTTTTTGAAACTGCCTCGCAGGCCGTGACGACGCAGACATCCGAAGAGTGGATCAACCAACAGCGGGGCGAAGTCGAGGGAGCTTCCCTGGTCGTCCGCGAACTCACGGGAAAGGCCGGCGATGTCTTCTTCTGCCATCCGTGGCTCCTGCACGCACCATCACCCAACGCTAACGACACACCACGGTTGATGTGTACGCAGCGGATCCATCGCCGCGTTCAAAGTGGACGATAGCCAACGGCGTGCTTGCGGAGCTAACGAGGCTGCTTGCCAAACCTTTTCGCATTACGTGCTCGGGCTTTTTCCGCTTCGACTTCGCGGTTCTTGGGATCCGCCGTCGTAGAGAGTTGAGACAACAGTTCGGATGCAGATTGTGTCACAGCTTCGACGGCCGCGTGGAAGGCCACTTCGTTGACTTTCGAAGGCTTGTTGAAGCCACTCAGCTTTCTGACAAACTGCAGACTGGCTGCCCGAATTTCCTCTTCTGTGGCGGGCGGGTCAAAATTAAAGAGCGTTTTGATGTTACGACACATGGGTGAGTTCCCTGAGTGAAAACGGTATCATCACGGCTGTCGATTCTACCAGCCCACCGTATTCACGAAGCCATGAAATCGAAACGCCGATCCCGCAGTTCTGCCTCCGGTTCTGGATCCCGCGGTTCTGCTTCGCTCGGTTCCGCCACCGAACTGGAGCAGGCTTTGACCGTTGCGGTCGCGGCGTTGAAGGATGGCGAAGTCGTCAGCTATGGCGACATTGCCGAACGAGCTGGCCGACCGGATGCGCCACGAGCGGCCGGAGCATTGCTGTCCAAGGCCATCGCCAGTCTGCCGTGGTGGCGCGTCGTTTATGCCTGTGGCAAACTGGCTCCCTGTGACCCGGAAACCCAGCAGCAGCGGCTGGAAGAGGAAGGCGTGGTCGTGAAAAACGGCCGGGTCCGGCGCTCGCCACGGGGTCGATTCGCCAAATAGTGGCCAGGTGTCCGGTTCGGACTCCGCCGTTCTGACGCTTCTCCGGGCCCGCGTGGCCACGCCCATCCGCCGCGAGCGGTTCAACCCCTTGATTGTCCCGCGCCGTATCGGTCGAATGGTCCATTCCCGAAGATTTACTCAACAGTACAAAAGACATCGAAACCCATGGCACATCCCGTTCTCATAGCCGGCGAATGGCGCGAAGCCAGTTCCTCACGTACCTTTCAGGCGGACAATCCATCCACTCGCGAGCCGATTGCGGAAGACTATCCGGTTAGTGACTGGTCCGATTGCGACGCGGCGCTAGATGCCGCCGTGGAAGCCGCGAAAGCGATGCGAAAGCTGTCCGGTGAACAGATCGCCCAATTCCTGGAAGCGTTCGCGGATCGCATTGAAGCTCGCAAGGACGATCTCGTGGAAATGGCCAACGCCGAGACCGCGCTGCCGAAGTCGCCCCGACTGGCGGACGGTGAATTGCCCAGGACGACGGGCCAACTTCGTCAGGCAGCCAATGCCGCGCGAGACGGATCGTGGAAGAATTGCATCATCGACACAGCAACCGGAATCCGTTCGCAACTGGGTGCCCTGGGGCCAATCTGCGTCTTCGGACCCAACAATTTCCCGTTTGCTTTCGGCAGCGTTTCTGGTGGTGATTTTGCCGCTGCGATCGCCGCGGGCAATCCTGTGATCGGCAAAGCCAATTCGTCTCACCCGGGCACGACCCGCATCTTTGCCGAGGAAGCGCTTGAAGCCGCAACGGCAACCGATGTCCCCAACAGCATCGTGCAACTCATCTATCGCACCGACCACGCGGACGGCGAGAAGCTCGTGTCGGATATTCGCGTGGGTGCTACCGGCTACACGGGCAGCCGCAGTGCGGGGCTGAAGCTCAAGGCGGCTGCCGATGCAGTGGGCAAACCGATCTATCTGGAACTGTCCAGCGTAAACCCCGTTGTCATTCTGCCCGGCGCGTTGGCGGAACGAGCCGATGAGATTGCCGACGAATACAAGACCAGCGGTTTGATGGGGACCGGTCAGTTTTGCACGAACCCCGGCATTGCGGTCCTGTTAGCAGGCGAATCGTCCGACGCGTTTGTGAATTCCGTGGCGGATCGCTACAAGGATGCCCCTATTGGCACGTTGCTTTCGGCGGGTGTGGAAAGGTCGCTGGGCGAGAACATCGGCGTACTGAAAAATGCCGGCGCAACCGAGTTGGTCGGCGGATCAACGGCCAGTGGTGCGGGCTTCAGTTGTGCCAATACGGTTCTTAAAGTGGATGGAAGCAAATTTCTTTCGGATCCAGAAATTTTTCAGACCGAAGCCTTCGGCAATGCTGCCCTGTTTCTGATTGCCAGTGATCTCGACGAGGCATGCAACGTCATTGATTCGATGGAAGGAAATCTGACCGGGTGTGTCTACTCGGCGAAATCCGGGGCAGACGACGAAGCCTACGACCGAGTGGCGGAATCCTTGCGTCCGAAAGTGGGGCGACTGCTCAACGATAAAATGCCGACCGGCGTGGCCGTATCGCCAGCCATGAATCATGGCGGCCCCTTCCCTGCGACAGGGCATCCCGGCTTCACGGCCGTTGGGATTCCCGCCTCGCTGGTCCGCTTTGCGATGTTGGAGTGCTACGACAACGTTCGCCCCGGGCGATTGCCGACAACCCTCGCCGACAAGAACCCAACGGGTAAAATGTGGCGGCAAATCGACGGCGAGTGGTCGCAGGACGACGTATCCTGACCATCCGGCCTGTTTTCGACGAACAACGAGCACGGGGAGCACGTTGCGCTTTCCTCCGTGGCTCAGCGCGCCCATAATGCGTTATGGCAACCAACGTCCAACTGGAGTTTCCAATGCTTCGCCCGTTCCCAATACAGTCTGCTATCGCCGCCGTGGCGCTGTCAGTGATTCTGTCCACTCCTTTTGCCGTCCATGCACAGGAAGGCGACGCGACAGGACAGGCGGATCTTGACGCCGCAACCTCGCTGAAGCTGAGTGCTTCCTCGATGGCCGACCTCGAACAGGTTATCGAGTTGTGCGAATCAGCGATTGAAAAAGGATTGGACGAAGACAGTGAAAAGCTGGCCAGGTCCCTCGTGACCGCGACGCTCTTTCAGCATGGATCGCGTTTCGCCCAGGCACTCTTCGATCCTCGCGAGCGGACGCAGCGTCCCGCCATGCTGAAGAAATTTGCCCTGGATGATCTGTACAAGGTACTGGAATTTGACGACAGCTTGCCACTGGTCCATATGATGATCGCCCGGCTGGAAGCGGTCAGTACCGGCCAACGAATCAGTCAGACAGATATGCAGAAGGGCCGGAAGTCCGCCGACCGTGCTATCGAACTGCTGGAGGACGACAAAACAACGCAGTCCAAAGCTTACGTTCTGCGAGCGGGTTACGCAGACCGATCCAGTGGCATGGATTTTCTGAACAAGGCCATCGAAGCAGATCCGGGCAACACGGACGCATGGCGATTACGTGGCAAGCGACGACTCGTTGACGGAGAAATCCTGGCCGCTTCCGGAAAACTGGACGAAGCCAAAAAGGTTCGTGAAGAAGCAATCTCCGACTTCACGAAACTGCTGGAGCAAAATCCGGAAGATCCCGACGCGCTTCAGGCCGTTGCCGAACTCCTCGGTCGACTGGGGAACTACGAAGAAGCACTCGCCAACGCCAACAAGGCCATCGAAAAGAACCCGCGTGCCGGCAGCCTCTTCATCCTGCGTGGTCGACTCTACCATCAGATGAAGGAATATGAAAAGGCGATCGACGATCTGAACGAAGCCATCGACATTCAGCCTGACAGCTTCATTGCTTTCCTTGACCGTGCCGAAGTCCACTACGACAAAGGCGCCAAGGAAGCGGCTGCCAAGGACTACGGGATGGCACGCGAGCTTCAGGGACAGGGCATCACGACTTCTGTACTGCAGCGGATCACGGTTCGGTCAGAAGGCAAGTTCGACAAGGCGATCAGCGAGATGAAGCGATTCGCCGAGCTGGACGAAATGAACGCGAAAGAGGACGAGCGGTCGCCCGACCCGGATTACCTGCTGCAACTCGGCACCACCTACCTTGCCACCAATCAGAACAAGAACTCGATCGAAGTGCTTTCCAAAGTCATCGATCGATCCGCCGACGCACCCCGCGGTCGACGAACAACGAATGCCAAATTCCTGGCCCTGCGAACGCGTGCGGATGCCTATCTGGGAATCGGTGATCACGCCGGAGCGATTGGCGATTACGACCAGGCACTGAAGATCAACTCCAAGGAAGACGGAGTGCTGAACAATCTCGCGTGGGTGCTTGCAACGTCGCCCAAGGACGAACTCCGCGATGCCGATCGAGCCATCGAATTGGCGACTTCCGCCTGCAAGGTCACGGAATACAAACAGGCTCATATCCTCAGCACGCTGGCGGCCGCCTACGCGGAATCAGGCGACTTCGACAAGGCGCTGGAATGGTCCGGACGAGCTGTGGAACTGGGTGGCGCAACGACGCCGCCGGAAACCCTGCAGCAACTGAAGAACGAGCTGGAAAGCTACAAGCAAAAGAAGCCATGGCGTGAGCTTCAGGAGCCTACGTCGGATGCGACCGATGCAGGCGACGAAGACGCGGGCGATGAAGACGGCGAAAGCACGTCCGAGGAATCCGACGACTCGGAAGCATCCGAAACCGAGTAAACCGGGGACTACGGCTTCGCCCGTGTTTTCGGAACCCGCCGGGGCAAGATCCAGATGAAGGGCTTGCCGCGTTCATCCACGCGAATTTCGTGTTTCAGTTGCGCCTTCGCCAGCGTCAGGCTGATCGCTTTCGTGTAGATCGTCCGCTTTGAATAATGCGTTACTTTTGCGTTCGCCGGATCAATTTCCAGCAAGTCCAACAAAGCCCAGTCATAGAACACGGCTGTATCGATCCGTGAGGCAATCGCCGCGATGATTTTGGCAATCGGCGTTTCCGAAATGTCGATCGGTAAGGGGTCGTAGATCTTCGGAATCAGTTCTCGCTTCTTCAGTGTGGACGGCCAGCCAACGGGCCAACCTTCTTTCACGGCCTGATCGGGAACAATCTGCATTTCGATTTTTCCGCCGCGGCCAACTCGCGGGACCATCACCAGTTCCAGCGGACGCAATGCCGCAGCGATGGACGTCCCGCACGAAAAACCCTGCCATTCTTCTGGCACTCTCACATCCATCAACGCGGTTCTCAAGCTGCCGGTGATGCTGACCGGCAAACCGATCTGACGTGAAATGCTACTGACGACCTTGTCGACGGTTTGGTCTTTCGTTGACGCCGACAGCGGACTCTTCAAGGTAACCCGAGCCGTCTCCAACTGGGCCTTTGTCAGACCGAAACGATTCTTGCCGCCACCGCTGGTCCCGTTCGCTTCACCTTTCCGTTGAGCGTCCAGCCACGACTGCAGTGTGGCGATCTGGCTCTTGGTAAAACTCTTGCCCGGTACGACGAGTCGATTGGAACCATCAATAACGCCGGTGACTCGAATGATGTCCCCGGACTGTGTGATGTCCGGACGCGTGCTCCCCTGACCACTGGCCCGGACGCGAACGGATTTCAACCGAGCCAACGCTCGGGCCCATTCCTGCGTGGCATTGAAGGGTGCTCGACCACTGGCGACGACGTTCAGTTCAATCGTTTTGGCCCAGCCGTTGGAAAGCAAACCGAACAACAGGACGACGAGCGGAAGCAACGACTTCATGAATGATCTCTATTCGACCGAAGCGACTGAGGAACGATGGCGGTGCGATACGCCGGACGCGATGCCAGTGAGAAACCTGCAAGGCAAAGCAATCCGATACTCCAGTGTAGCTTGAGATCCGGCTCTGGCACGGCCGCAAAACCGGAGGCGCCCGAAGGAACGCCACGCTCCCAGGATCCAGACTCGGATTCGTACCAAGCTTGTCCCGTCGCGGTATAGTTGCGGCTGAATTCAAGGAAATCATCGAATCCAACAGATCCATCACGCGTCAGATCGCCGTCACGATAGTCTTCCACCTGCGAATCGAAATTGCCCGACAGAATCAAAAAGTCATCAAATCCGACTTCGCCGTCCAGGTTCAGGTCGCCGTGTGCCAGGCCAAGTTCCGACAGAAGATGCTCCAGGGCATCCGCGACCACACAGTGGAGATCAGAGGGTGTAATCCTGCGGAAGTCGACGCAATTCCCGCTTGGGTTAACAATCTGGGCGCCCTCACCCATTTCCAGATGGTTGTAGTACACGTTAACTCGATTGAGATCCAGAACTGACCCGGGTGCCAGGGTCAATGTGTCAACGTAGAGGGCATTCACATCGTTTTGATCGTTGTATCGATCATCCACCAGCTGCACGTATGTAGGCTCATCTTCACCAATCGTCAGGGACGCCATTTGTGACCCCGAATTGCCCGGCCCACGATCGGCGCTTATCGCTTCAATCCTCGTTGTTTCCTCCATGCCGCCCGTTGCGATCAGGTTCAGCCGAACCCATTCATGAATGTCGCCATCCGTCATCTCCAGATGAGCTCCGTTCAACCGAATGGTCGGCTCCGACTCCGATGTGTTGCCCTCCGGTACGTAGAACAACGACGAGTGGTAGGACATCTTTTCGTGGACAACCAGTTCTACGTCCGGGTGCATAATGAAGTTGTAGCCCCGGGCAACTCGACCGTTGTTGAAAATCAGACTGCCAACTTCCATTCGTCCGCCAAGCAGCTCAACCCTGCTCCCCTGATCGGTAATCGCCAGAGTGCCACTGATATTTGAATGTCCAGCTCTCTGGATGAATGACGTGGGTGCCGCTCCAAGACTCCCGACGATCAAGTCACCGCCCACTTCCAACGAGCCGCCGGACAGCTCATAGCTCATCTGCTCATAGGTCCCATCGCTGAGGTCATAAACAATGATTGGTGCTGTTGGCGGAACACAAAGCAGTAGGTCGCCCTGAACCTGCACATCACCGCCCACCTGATTGAATGTTGTGGAGAGTACTCGGTCACTGTGTTCGCCGAAGGTTACCGCAAGATCTCCCTGGTCCGTTCCGTTGTATTGAAGGTGGAGCGTCAATTCTTCAAATTCCAGAGGAAATATGGGAACCCTTTGTAGCCTTATGTGGTGAGCAGTATTGGATTCCGTGCTGTGAAATGGATAGATGTAGCGCATCGGAGTCAGATGCCCACCCGCCGACCTGAAATCCAGATGCGTCACCGACACCGGATCATCAGCCCGAAGGAGAAGCGTTCCGTCACCCTGGTTGAGCATCGAAAAACTATCCGACGTTGGATCGCCAAGGGCTAACTGTTCGACGCTGAGAGTTCCGTCGCTGATGTTGTATTCACCGTTGTCGATCAGCAGCTCTGCGACGCGGACCGAACCACCTTGTTGCTCGAAACGCTGAGGCTCGCCCTCGTCGGTAGTATCCAGCTGAATTGTGGTACCAACCACGTTCTGATCGGTCACGAGATATTCGGTTGACGAGATGCGAACATCCTCGGGCTCGACGCCGTGAACCAACCCAGCGAGCGACGTCAAAACAAGCAACTGACCGATTGCCGTTATTCGAAACATGGCGGTTGCGTTTCCCGGATGGCGAATGAAAACCTGACTCGACCGAGCCGACCGTCTCATCTTAGGTAGCGATGCCGTCTGGCTCCAAACGATTCCAATTCGCCACAAATCCGGAACGATGAGAAAGTTACACGACTGCTGAGGAGAAAAGTGACTTCATCCGTTCACGTCAATCAGAAAGAATTGCGCCGGTATTTCGAAATCGCGGCCGCCGCTGGCCAAATCCGCCTACCAAAAGCCATCCGATAGGCAATAATTACGTATCGATTGCCGATTCCCATGTACCCCGCGAGGCGCCGTGATGTCGAAGAACTGGATCACCATCTTTGTTTTGGTTGCGACCGTAACCCTTGGATGCACGCAAGCGGACAACGTGGGAACCAATCCGCTGGAACCGGTTAGCCCAAGTCTCGACGAAACGACGCCCACGGAGCCAAACAAGATGGCCGAAGAAGAAGCTCCCAAATACAACGAGCTCAATGAGATGGAGCAGTACGTCATTTTGAACAAGGGAACCGAACGAGCCTTCGTTGGCGAGTACACGGATACCGAAGACGCGGGGACCTACATCTGTCGCCGTTGCAACGCGGCGCTTTACAAGTCCACCCACAAGTTTCACAGTAACTGTGGTTGGCCCGCGTTCGATGACGAAATCGAAGGTGCCGTCGAACGCCACATGGACGCAGATGGCTTTCGGGTCGAGATCGTTTGCAAGAATTGCGAGGGTCACCTCGGACACGTTTTCGAAGGTGAACGGATGACGCAAAAGAACGTGCGACACTGCGTCAATTCGGTCTCCATGAAGTTCGTTCCCGAGGGCGAATCGCTGCCGGAACCGATCATCAAGTCCGCCGAGTCCGGATAGTCGCGGAATTTCCCGTCGCCCGCCGTATCTATTGATTCGCGAACGACGTTTTTGTGTGGACCGACCGTCGGCAGGGTGCGATACTTGTAAGGATTACGCGGAATCCAATTCGGATTTCGTCTCGCCCCTCAACAGCCCGCCGATACCTGCCACCCATGTTGTCGCGAATCGTACTTCTCACGTTCCTGCTGCTATCGATCGCACCGACGTTCGCAAGCGCGAATGAACCGGTCAACTTCAATCGGGACATCCGTCCGCTGTTGGCGAACAACTGCTTTCGATGTCATGGTCCCGACGCCGAAACGCGCGAAGCTGGTCTCCGCCTGGATCGACAGGATGCAGCCACCCGCGAACTGGACAGCGGCGACCACGCCATCGTTTCCGGAGACCCGGCCGCCAGCCAGCTCATCGAACGATTGCGCACGGACGACGAAGACCTGCGCATGCCGCCGGCCGATATCGGTCCCGGACTCAAGGAACATGAAATCGAGCTACTCGAACGCTGGATTGCTGAGGGAGCAGACTACGATCGACATTGGTCGCTGCAACCCATTCGCCGATCGCCATTGCCATCGAACGATGGTGGAACGGCCATTGACCGGTTCGTTCTCGAACGGCTCCAAGAACAGCAACTCGAACCGAACGCAGAAGCCGACAAGTCGACCCTGATTCGACGCGTGTCGCTGGCGTTAACGGGATTGCCGCCGACGATTGCCGAAGTGGAAGCATTCCGGCTTTCATCGGATCCCGATGCCTATGAAAAACTGGTCGAGCGACTCCTCGCATCGCCGCGATTCGGTGAACGTTGGGCTCGCGTCTGGCTGGACATTGCTCGCTACGCCGACTCGGCCGGTTACGCCCAGGACCCGGCCCGCACCATCTGGCGATATCGCGATTGGGTGATTGACGCGTACAACGCCAACCTGACCTTCGATCAATTCACGATTGAACAGATTGCCGGCGACTTGCTGCCCAATCCAACGACGGAACAGTTGCTGGCGACGGCCTTCCATCGCAACACGATGACCAACAGCGAAGGCGGAACGGACGACGAGGAATTTCGCACCGCCGCGCTCGTCGACCGCGTGAACACGACCATGCAGGTCTGGATGGGCCTGACGATGGGTTGTGCTCAGTGTCACGACCACAAATATGACGACATCTCGCAGGAAGAGTACTTCCGCTTTTTTGCCATTCTGAATAACACTGCCGACGCGGACCGGGGCGACGAAAGTCCATGGTTGGAGGAACTGACGCCCGCCCAACAACAACAGAAACAAAATCTGGAAACGCAACTTGTCGCTTTGAAAGCTGACGATGACAAGGCGGACGACGCGAACAAGAAGCAACGCGAGAAACTGCAGAAAGAGCTGCGGTCGATTCGCGGCATTCGCACCCCCATCATGCGTGAGCTGGAAAGCGACAAGCGACGAGAGACTCACATTCACGTTCGCGGTAATTTCCGAGTGAAAGATCGGGCCGTCAAACCTGGCGTTCCCTCGGTATTGCACAACATGGATGGCGAACCCGGCCGACTGCAAATGGCCAGCTGGCTGGTCGCGCAGGACAACCCGCTGACCGCACGAGTGGTCGTGAACCGTTATTGGGAGCTGCTCTTTGGAACCGGTCTGGTCGTCACGAGTGAAGATTTTGGGATTCAGGGCGATTTGCCTTCGCACCCGCTGCTGTTGGACTACCTGGCTGCCGAATTGATGCAGAACGACTGGGACACGAAATGGTTGATTCGCGAAATCGTCACCTCCGCTGCGTACCGCCGATCTTCCGGAATCTCAACTCCCAAAATGGCGGATGCCGATCGTTCCAACCGCTGGTTGGCGCGTGGTCCCCGCTTTCGCATGCCGGGAGAAATGATTCGTGATCAGGCGCTCGCCGTCAGTGGGCTGCTGTCTTCCAAAATGCACGGTCCTTCCGTCAAACCACCACGACCCAATCTTGGTCTACGGTCCGCATTCGGAGGATCGACGGACTGGGCGACCAGCAACGGCGAAGATCGCTATCGTCGCGGGCTCTACACAAGCTGGCGACGCACAACGCCCTACCCTTCCATGACCACGTTCGACGCCCCCAGTCGCGAATTCTGCACCGTGCGACGCATTCGCACAAACACGCCGCTGCAGGCGCTGGTGACGCTGAACGATCCGGTATTTATCGAGGCTGCACAGGCACTGGCCCGTCGGATTCTCGTCGCCGAGCACGACTGGTCTTCGCGGGTCGACTTTGCATTTCGCACCGTTGTCGCCCGGGCCCCGAGCGCAGCAGAGCGAGACGGAGTCCGCAAACTGTACGACGAAACTCTGGCAACGTTTAACTCGGATCCTGACGCGGCAACCAAAATGGCTTTTGAACCGCTGGGGAAGACTGACAAATTCGATGTGCCGGAACTGGCGACGTGGACGGTGATTGGCAACGTGCTGCTGAACCTTGATGAGACCCTGGCTCCCCGATAAACGCACCTCGCGCAAGCGAAACTACTGCAAACAACAATCTGGTAAAAATCATGTTTGGCGATTCAACCGACAACGCGGCGATCGAACACGGACTGCTCAAGACCCGTCGGCATTTCTTTCGTGACTGTCAGGTCGGACTGGGTGGCATGGCCCTCAGTACGCTGCTGGCCGAGGAGTCGATGGGTAGTAACGCTCCCGCGCCCCTCGCACCACGTAAAACTCACTTCGAACCAAAAGCCAAGAGTGTGATCTTCTTGCACATGGCTGGCTCACCGCCCAACCTGGACATTTTCGACTACAAGCCCGAGCTGGTGAAACGCACCGGACAGGAGTGTCCCGATGAGTTTCTGGCCGGTCGCAAGTTTGCCTTTACCAGCGGCACGCCCAAGTTGCTCGGTACGCCCCGCAAGTTCAAACAGCACGGTGAAAGCGGCACGTGGTTGTCCGATGCGATGCCACAACTTTCGAAGTGGACCGACGAACTGGCCGTCGTCCACTCCATGCATACCGAACAGTTCAATCACGCACCTGCGCAGTTGATGCTGTACACCGGCTCGCCACGAGTCGGTCGGCCTTCGCTGGGTTCGTGGGTCACCTACGGAATTGGTTCACCCAACCAGGACTTGCCGGGATTCGTCGTGCTGATCAGCGGCGGTTCGAATCCAAGTGCCGGCAAGACGGCGTGGGGCAGCGGATTTTTGCCTTCCGTCTATCAGGGCGTTCAATGCCGATCCAAGGGCGATCCCGTCCTGTTTGTTTCTGATCCGGCAGGCATGGACCGCACGCTGCGTCGTAAGTCGCTCGATACGCTCAATCATCTCAATCAACTTCAGGCAAACGAGCTGGGCGATCCGGAAACGCTCACGCGGATGGCGCAATACGAGCTGGCGTTTCGCATGCAAATGTCCGTTCCGGAAGCGATGGACATCACGCAGGAAACACAGAATACGCTGGATGCCTACGGTGCGACGCCAGGCGAATCCAGTTTCGGCAACAACTGTCTGCTCGCGCGGCGAATGGTTGAAAAGGGCGTTCGTTTTGTGCAAATCTTCGATTGGGGCTGGGATTTCCACGGCACCAATCCGAAAGAAGATCTTCGCGACGGACTCACGAAGAAATGTCATGGCACCGACCAGGCGGTATCCGCTCTACTGGGTGATCTGAAAAATCGCGGCCTGCTGGATTCGACACTGATCGTCTTCAGCGGCGAGTTTGGTCGCACACCGTTTCGCGAGGGACGCACCTCCAAGGGCAGCGTGCTGGGACGCGATCACTACCCGGATTGCTACTCGATGTTTCTTGCCGGTGGTGGCGTCAAACCTGGAGTGAACTACGGCCAAACTGATGAACTGGGTTTTCGCATCACGGAAAATCCCGTTCACGTTCACGACCTACAAGCGACCATCCTGCATTCGCTGGGTTTCGATCACGAGAAACTCACCTATCGATACCAGGGTCGCGATTTCCGACTGACCGATGTCCACGGCAACGTTGTGCACGACATCCTCGCCTAGATCCGGTTCCATGGTTCGTCTCGGCAGGCTTTGCGTTCAACGCCCTAGCGAACATCTATCGAGACCACGCGTTTCGTTCCCGTCTTGCCGGACCACACGATGTCACGGCCGTCCTGCGAAACGGCGAAGTACCTCACGTAGCCGACGCCGAGGTTTAGCGAGACCAGACGCTCGCCGGTCGACGCCAGGAGCACTTTCAGGTTTTCTCCGGACCGCGAAGTCGCCAGCAACCGGCCGTCGCGTGTGAGTGACATGGACGTCAGTGCGTCTCCAAAGACCGCCCATTCAGCAACTTGTTGGCCCGTCTTCAGATTCCAGCAAGTGATCCAACCATCGCGATGGCCGATGTAAAGCCGCCCGTTGTTGTCCGCAACGAGATGTTCGGCCGACGAGCGCATTTCAGGCGAGATCGTATGAAGCGTTCGCCACGTCGTCGTGTCCCAAACTCGCGTCGTTCCATCTTCAGAACCTGAAATCAGGTACCGGCCATTCTCCGACACCGCCAGTTTGAGAACCCAATTCGTGTGCCCCGTCAGTTCTCGAATGCACTCGCCCGACTCGGCATCCCAAAGGCCAATTGTGCCTTCTTGTACATAGTCGTCACCGGATGGCGGCGGACCGGCCAGCCAGTCTCCATCGATGCCCAGAACCGTGTCACGAACTCCCCAACCGATATCGGAGTCAAAACGAGGCGTCAATTGCGGGAAATTCCAGGCTCGCAGAGCTGCGTCTTCACCGATGGTAACCACGGTCTTCTCCCCGGCATCTACCGCAACGTTCCAGATTGCCTGCTGGTGTGCCCGAATCTTGCGGATGGATTCCGATCCGGCCAGGCGATTCACGTGCAACCAACCGCCATCGTCCACGAGGATCGCACGATTCTGTGAGATGATCTGGCCATCGGTAGTGACCCCGGAATTCACGCGGTCCCCGTTTTCCGGAAACCGCGACACAATCCTGCCGTCAGCGAGGCCCACTAAAAAGCGTTCCCCCGCGTTGTCCCAAACCAACTGACCCACGGAAGCACCCAACGCCCGCTGGTTCAGAACATTACCTTGAAGGTCGTGCAGAGTGGTTCGGCCGTCACCGTTGCCAACCATCAAGCAGCCGGAACCATTGTTGGCGATGCTCGTGGCAATACCGCGGGTTCGCAAAAGTTCCTGCGGTGTCGTATCGGGATTGCGAAGATCAATTTGCAGGATCGCGCTGCTGGTGAGCACCCCGACGAACTGATCGGAAACTCGAACAAGCCCATTCAGACTCGAGGACGATATGAACCAGCTCTCGTATTCCGCCTCCGACAATCGGCAGCGATACAGTTGCCCGTCCAACCCCGCACCGATGACCGCGCCGTCGGAATCGTCGAACAGGATTTTCGATTGTCGCGCGGCAAGCTTCCACTCGCGTTGCAACTCGTTCGACTTGTCGAAGATTTTGATCCATGCGCCACCGGTGGCGACCGCATATCGATCTTCCGACTCGGTAAACTCGATGTCATAGATTCCGCCCGCACCCAGCGACTGTTCTTTCTCCAACGTCCAGTCTTCCAGGCGATACCAGTGCAGATCGCCCGCCGCCGTTCCAATCACCAGATGGTCTCTTGAGAACGTCGTCGTCGAGATTTTGGTTTCCAGATCAAACTCGCGAACAACCCGTTGCGTCCGCAGATCTCGCAGTTCGACATTTCCATTGACCAGTGTGCAGGCCAGGTACCGCCCCGACGCGTCGACACCAAGTCTGGTTACGCCCGCCAACCCGGAACTCCGAAGGGCCGTCTCACTCTTCTCATTGGCCCGCGCGCGGACGAAATTCCACTCCCAGCCTCGCAAGTTCGTCGCGCACGAATCCAGCAGCTCCGTCGCTCGATCCTGGTTGTTTTCCTCGGCAGCCCGCCACGCCGATTCAACGAGTTCCGAATAAATGCTCTCCGCAAGGAGTCGAGCGGCCAGATCCGCCTCAAAGCGTGCCTCTTGGGCATTCTCCAGATTCTCCTCGGACTGTCGAAGTGCCTTTCGCGCACGACTTTCGCCAATCGCCAGGCCCGCGATACCCAGTAGCGAGCTACCCAGCATGATCATACCCAGCATTACCGCGATGCGATTCCTGCGCACGAATTTTCGCACGCGATAAACAACCGAAGGAGGATGCGCTGTGACTGGCAGACCACGGGTGAAATTATCGATATCGCTGGACAATTCGCGTGCCGAGTCGTATCGCTCGCGACGATCCTTGGAAAGGCACTTCATCGTGATCCAGTCGAGATCGCCTTGCTGCAAGTGGGCCATATCCGCGTTGCGAATCGAGCCGCCGGATGTTGAAAGCTGCGTCGTTACCCTTGAGCTGGGCCGGAGCGGTTCCGTTTCACGAATCAGTCGGGGAATCTCAAACATCCCCTTCCGCAGCAGCTCATCCTTGCTGATGGGAGTCGCACCTGTCAGCAGCCGGTAGAGCAGAACTCCCAGCGAATAGACGTCCGTCCGCGTATCCACGTCGATCGCCGACATTTCCGCCTGCTCGGGACTCATGTATTCCAGCGTTCCAACCATCTGGCCGAATTCGGTGAACAGCGTCGCATCGGTCAGCCGCGCATCCAGCGCCTTGGCGATACCGAAGTCGATCACCTTGGCGATTGGTTCACTTTCGCCCATGCCTACCAGCACGTTGGACGGTTTCAGGTCGCGATGAATGACTCCCTTGCGATGGGCGTGATGAACGGCTTCGCAAACCTGGCGGAACAACTGCAACCGGTCCTGCAATCCCAACGACTGTTGATCACAAAATTCGTCAATCGGAACACCGCGCACCAGCTCCATCACAAAATAGGGCAAGCCGCTTTGGGTCGTACCCACGTCGAAAATTTTTGCGATCGACGCGTGATCCATCAGCGCCAGTGCCTGGCGTTCGGCCTGAAATCTCGCCAGCACCTGCTTTGAATCCATGCCCGGTTTCACAAGCTTGATGGCAACCTTGCGATGAATGGGCTCGTGTTGTTCGGCCATGTAGACCGCGCCAAACCCGCCTTCACCAATCTTCTGCAGAATCCGATACGGTCCGATTTCACGAACTTCCCGTTCGTCGCGGGGCGAAATCCTAGTCGACTCGGAGCCGTCAACACTTGCCTCGGCGGCCAACGAATTGGCCGTAGCTTCGAATGAAACTCCCGATTCAAGGAACGCACCGCACGAACCATCGGCCTGTAAAAGTGAAAGTACTTCTGCGCGAATCACTTCGTCTTCGGCTGCCAGACGCTCGTCACGATCATCGGTCGTTGCATCCCGCAGTTGCAGGAACAGACGCTGCACGTGTTCGAATTGCTGCGGAGTCATGGCTGAGTTTCCGGGCTGGTTTCGAGCGACACGTCTATCGTACGCCCCGCGAAATCCTCTTCCACGGTCAGCAACAGATTTTTTCGGATACCAAGGTGCGTGCGGTAGAGCCGAGTTCCCACGGGCCACTTTTCCAGCCGCGTCTTGCCGGGACGAATCGGCAAACCATAGCTGAAGGGATGTTCGGCCGGCCCCTTCACAAAGGCCTGAATCGTCTTGTCGCCAGCGGCTCGCAAAGCAAACTCCAGATAGACGAGACCGTTTTTGCCACGCGTCTTTTCCTTCGATGGTTTACGAGTGCCTTTCATTTCACCGGGAAAGTCTTCTTTGGCGTGCCGCATGATGAGTTGCGAAAATTCGGTGAGCCCTTCGGCTTTGGCAACCTCCGCCAGCTCGAGACGCTGCTTGAACGAAATGGAATCCGGATCGTCGTCCCGAATCTCGTTGTACAACTTCCACGCAGCCTCTGCTCCGTCCGCTTCCCCAACCGCGAGGATTTCATTCACTGGATCGCGATGGACGATTGGTTTCGATTCATCCGTATCTGAACGCATGGCGAGCCGACGCTTGCGAATTCGCAGCGATTTCAACGCCGCTCGTGGATCTCCGCCCTCGAGATCCAAACAGAGCAACTGATCACCGCCACGACAATACAAGAACGAACCGTCCGGTGTCGGTGGCGTCCAACAGCGATCATCAAACACCGAGTATTTCGATCCGGCTTCCATGGTGTTCGGTGTCAGGCTGAAGAACGTCAACTCGCCGTTTCCATGATAGGCCAGTAACCGGGAACCGGTCTTCAACAGGTTGGAATCGTTATAGCCGCGGTGGCGATTCAACAATTCCCCGTTGGACGAGTCGATCACCAACAAGAGGTTGCCGTCGCAGCCGAGAATGGTTCCATCATGCAGAATCCAGTTACAGTAGAAAAACTGCGAACCGCTCTGCCAGGCTTCTTCAACAACGTAGCCCGTTTTTGCTCGTTCGATATCCAGTCGCCGCATACCCTTGATGCCTTGCCCGGAAATCACAATGCCTGTCTCGTCGACCGGCAAGGGAGTCGGTACATTCGTCAGCCCCTTGCCCGGCATGGTGTATTCCCACAACTGCGTGCCATCAGCGGCGTTCACTCCCACAATTCGATTTCGCGTCGCGAAGACGATCTGCCGACCATCTTTGTGATTCCAAAGCACGGGAGTTGCATAGCTGGCTTCATTGCAGCCCAGATTCCAGATCGTCTTTCCGGTCTCTAGCGAGACACAGACAAGGCCTCCCTTTTGACCACCGGATAACACAATCACTCGGTCGCCGTCGATCAGCGGGCTGGCCGAGAATCCGAATTGAACCGGAACGGCTTTGAAAGATTCGACCAGATCCTTTCGCCAAACGGTTCTGCCCGAATGTCGATCAAGGCAGTGCATGATCCCGGTAAAGCCGATAGTAATCACCACGTTATCGTTCACGGCCGGAGTCGCCTGCGGCGCGCGGGATCGACCACCGAAAGCCTGCTGCGAATCGATCCAGCCCGCATCGTATTCGTGTCGCCACAATTCGCGACCGTTATCTTTGTCCATCGCCACGATGGCTTCGCGATGTGTCCTTTCGGATTCCGGTTTCTGCATTTCGGATTCCGTAAACGGCACGAGGAAATGCGAATAGAGCACGTTGCCTCGAACGACAACGCCCGACATACCCGGTCCCAGCGTCTGCTGCCAGCGTTTGGTGGGAACCGACTTCATGGGCATGGAAGCCGACAAACGAAAATCGTGATCCGGACCACCGAACTGCGACCACTCCTCCGCAATCACGCTCGAGGAACCGAGTGCAATCGCGAAGACGGTGATGGATAACTGACGAGCGAAAATCATGGGTTACTCCGAATGGTTGGCGGTAAGAACCGGTCTACGAAGTCAGTTCACGATACAGCCACGCTCGGGCCATCGCCCAATCGCCAGCAACCGTGCGGCGGGACACCTCCAGTAGCTCGGCGATTTCATCCTGCGTCAAACCACCAAAGAAACGCAGCTCAACAATTTGAGCCTGTCGTTCGCTGAGTGACTTGAGCCGGGTGAGTGCATCATCGAGTTCCAGGAGCTGGAAGCCTTTGTTGTCATCACCAAAACCCTGCACGTCGAGATTGACGGGCTGAGCTTCGCCGCCGCGTTTTTGCGTTTTCAACTTCCGCGCGTTGTCGACCAATACTCGTCGAATCGCCATCGCCGCTGCCGCAAAGAAATGAGCTCGATCTTTCCATGCCAATGCCGAATCACCGATCATTCGCAGATAGGCTTCGTGAACCAGCTCGGTGGCATCCCATCGGCGAGCGTCGTTTTCCGACGTGATTTGGCGTTGTGCGATCTGCCGCATCTGCTGATAAACCAGCGGCGTCAGTTCTCCAATCGCATGTCGATCGCCGGCGGACAAACGCTGCAGTATTTGGGTGATTTCAGCCAATTTTGGCTCGCTTTCGTGAACTTCTGACACCCCTAAAGCGTGATCGGCGCAAGGAACGTGCAAAAGATTCCGGATCTTTTTTCAGAAAGCGTACCGCAAACGCGGAAGATGCGTCACAAAAAATGGCCGACTGCACCGGTCTGTAGAGCCGCCCTATTTGTCGGCGAATTCGTCGTGAACGACGTGACAGGCCACGCGATGATCTTCACCGATCTGAACGAGCGGCGGCATCGACTGGTGACAGCGATCCTCGACCAGCGGGCAACGCGTGGTGAATGGACATCCCGGCGGCGGATCGTAGGGACTGGGCACGTCGCCTTCCAGAATGAACAAATCCTTCCGTTGGCTGGGATCGGTGATTGGGTTCGCCTTTAACAACGCCTGGGTATACGGATGTTTGGCTTCTGCATGAATGTCATCGCATGGCATCTCTTCCACCAGCCGACCGAGATACATGACCAGCATCCGATCGCAGAAGAAATCGATGACCTTCAGATCGTGCGAGACGAACAACATCGTCAGTGACAACTCTTCTTTCAGATCGAGCATCAGGTTCAGAACCTGTGCCTGAATGGAAACGTCGAGCGCCGAGACCGGTTCGTCCGCGAAAATGAAGTCCGGCTTGATCGATAAGGCACGCGCGATACCGATACGCTGTTTCTGCCCACCGGAGAATTCGTGTGGATACTTTTCGCGATCGTCGACTCGCAAACCAACTTTCTTCAGCAAACCATCGATGTACTCTCGCATCTCGCCTTTTTCGACAACCGAATGCAGCGAGACGGCTTCTCGCAAAATGGATTCGACCGTCATTCGCGGATTCAAGGACGAGTTGGGATCCTGAAAGATGATCTGCATCTTGCGACGAAACGGCATCAACTGGTTGTACGATAGCTGACCAATTTCATCCCCGTCGTACTTGATGCTACCGGAGGTCGGTTCCAGCAGTCGCATGACGACTTTTCCCAGCGTCGATTTCCCGCAGCCCGATTCGCCCACGACGCCCAGCGTTTCCCCCTGTCGCACATCAAAGCTGACATCCGTAACGGCGTGAACCTTGGCCACGACGCGATTGAAGACGCCACCACGTTTGGGAAAGTGCTTGACCAGATTTCGAACTTCGATCAACGCCATTATTCCGTCTCCTCCAGAGGAAAATGGCAACGGACGACGCGATCATCATTCACGGTCAGCTCGGGTTCCTCATCAATACACTTCTGTTCGCAATATCCACAGCGATCGTGAAACCGACAGCCGCTGGGCAGATTAAAGAGACTTGGAACAACTCCCTCAATCGCCGGCAATCGACCGCCTTCGGGTTTTCTTCCGGGTTGCGGAATCGAGGCAAGGAGAGCCTTGGTATAAGGGTGTTGGGGTCGTCGAAAGATGTCTTCGACCGATGCCGATTCCACCACACGACCGGCGTACATCACCATCACGCGATCACATGTCTGTGCGACAACACCAAGGTCGTGTGTGACCAGCAGGACGGCCGTGCCCGTCTTCGACTGTAGCTCGGCCATTAGTCGCAGAATTTGAGCCTGAATCGTGACGTCCAGCGCCGTCGTTGGTTCATCAGCGATGAGGATCTTGGGTTCGCAGCACAACGCCATCGCAATCATGACGCGTTGTCGCATGCCGCCGGACAGCTGATGAGGGTACTCGTCCAGTCGACGTTCCGGGTTGGGCATTTCCACCAGTCTCAGCATTTCGACAGCACGTTGGCGCCGTCCGCGACCATCGAGTTTCGTGTGGTACTTCAGCGCCTCATCCAGTTGCCAACCAACGGTAAACACAGGATTCAGGGCCGTCATGGGCTCCTGAAAAATCATGGCGATCTCGTTACCACGCACGTAGCGCATGTGGTTCTCGTTCGCCTTCAGCAGATTCCTGTCTTCGTAGTTGACGCTGCTGTGGTCACCGAAAATCGTGACCTCGGGCGGCAGCAGTCGCATGATAGATTTGCTGGTGACCGTTTTTCCGCAGCCGGATTCGCCGACAACACCCAGACTCTCGCCCGGATAGAGTTCGAATGACACGTCATCCACCGCCGTCACGACACCTCGGTCGGTACGGAAACTGGTGGTCAGATTTCGAACGGTCAGTACGGGATCTTTGGTCACGGATGAAATACGTTGGCGATGTGGTTAGAGGCTCTTTGGATCGAACGCATCCTGCAAAGCATCCGAGAGAATATTGAAGGCAAGAACGAGTACGAACATCAGAAACGTGGCCGTACCGATCTGCCAGAAAAAGCCCTGAATGACTTCGGGTCGTGCCTGGGAAATCATGATTCCCCAGCTGGTTCCTGCACCGGGTTTGAGTCCCAGCCCAAGGTACGTGAGGATAACTTCGCCTTTAATCGCTCCGATGAAGAGCAACGAAAAGTTGATCAACATCAGGTGAACGGCATTGGGCAGAATGTGTCGCAACAGGATAGTAAATCGATTCAGTCCCAGTGCCTGTGCGGCATGTACATACTCAAGCTCCTTGATCTTGAGCGTCTCACCACGAATCTGCCGACAGGGTCCAATCCAGTACGTCGCAATAAACGCGATGTACAGCGGGAACAAGGTGCCTTCAAATTTCGAACCGGTGAACATGTACGCCAATAGCACCAGCAGCACCAGGCTGGGGATAGAAGAGAAGGTCGTGAACAGCCATGTAATCATCGTGTCCACAAAGCCGCCAAAATAGCCCGCTGCCCCGCCAAGGACGCTGCCAATCAACACAGATACAATGCCCACGACGACACCCACCTGCATGGCGACACCGATGGAATACAAGGCACGAAGAAATATGGAACGACCCTGATTGTCTGTTCCAAGAAGTGTCTCCAACCGGCGACTGAATTGGGCGCCGCCGTCAGGAGCAGCAAAGAACTGATCGGTGATGCTCTCCAGTTCGGCGAGCTTTGAAAGCGTTTCCGGAGTGTCGGCGAGAGTATCCGATTCCAGCTCGTCGAAAATGTCCCAAGCGGAATCGACCATGTCCTGCAATTCGTCCGGTGTCTTGCGAACGACCTGCAATTGACCAAGAGCGATATCATCGAGCACCTTGTCGAAGGATTCGTTTTCCGCCTCCTCCGTGGGTGACCCACCTTCCACTCGCTGTCGCTTGAGCCACTTGTCGTGTTGCTTTAAGCCCTTGTCGATTCGGTTGATGCGAAACTCAGCCTGCCGCAATCGTTCGGCGGCTCCACCCTGTCCCAGAAATTCTGGAGCCGACGATTTTGGACCAACGATACGAAAGCAATCTTCTCGCGGCACAAAGCCAAACCCGCTGACAAGAACGGCCGTGACAGCGTAAACACCCACCAGGAACAGCGACACCACGGCCAGCTTGTTACCAAGGAACTTACGTACGTCACGACGTTTAAGCAGACGACGAATCATGAAAGACGAACTCGGGGATCGACCAGTGCATAGAGGATGTCAGTCAGGATGATCGTCAGAATGTAGACGCCAGCGAAAATGGCCGTGAAACCCTGAACCATCGGAAAGTCTTTTCCACGTACGGCCGTAATCAGTTCACGACCCATGCCGGGAATATTGAAAAACGTCTCCAGCAAAATCGATCCTGCAATCAGGAACGGCAACGAGATCGCGATTCTGGTGATGATCGGAATCATGGCGTTCTTCAGCATATGAGCGAACATCACTTTCGACTTGCTGGCACCCTTTGCGAGTGCCGTGGTGATGTACTCTTTTTGCGACTCTTCCACCATTACCGCTCGATAGAATCGCGTGTCATAACCCATACCCACAATCAAACCAATCAACACCGGTAGCAAACAGTAGTGGACCCAGTTCGCCGCACCGGGCTCATAGCCCGAAATCGCGAACAGTTCCTGACCGAGTGCTTCATTTAGTCGATACGCTCCGTAGTACTGACCGAAAATGATGTACACCAGAAAACTGATGCTCATTCCCAGTACCGCGAAAATCACCAGCGAACGATCGATATACGTTCCCCGGAAAAAAGCGGATATCAGCCCAATCACAATCGAGATGGACGTCGTGAGCAACAACGTCGGCAGCGTTACGGCAAGACTTGGTCGTACGGACGCTCCCAGGATTTCGCCGACCGTACTGCCGGGCTGTCCCCAACTTTCCGTTTGCAGATCGAACGTCGTCAGGAACCGCGCGTATTGCACGATGAAGGGTTTATCGAGCCCAATCTGAGCTCGCTTTTCCGCGATGTCCTCAGGCTTGGCATTTTTACCAAGGAAGGTGTAAACCGGATCGTTCACACGCAACGCCAGCATCACCAACATGATGATGGTGAGAAATACGGGAACGTTGTAGGCAAGTTTTCTGATCGTATAGGCCAGCATGCCAACTTCCTGGTGTACGGGAGGGTCTCGCTGTTCGTGGCAATCTTCAGGTGATCACAGCGTTGCGAGCAGCTTACATCGTGGCAAATTACTCTTCGATATCGAAGTACTTGAACGTGTTGAAGATCTGTTCGGTCGGTTTACAGTTCTTCAACCATGGTTGTACAAGCATGAAACGGTACCGCGCCATCGACCCGATGTAAGGCGAGTCCTCGATGAGAATTTCCTGCATGCGTTCGACAAGTTTGGTGCGTTCTTCGGATGGCAGCATCACACGAATTTGCTCGTAGAGCTTGTCGAACTCTGCGTTCTTGTAGTTGAAGTGATTCGAACCGGGCGATTCATTGGGCCCGTAAAACATCTGCAAGTTGTTTTCCGGATCCGGGTAGTCGCTACCCCAGGCGAACGAAAAAATTGGTGCCTTCTTGTTGTTCACCGATTCGATAAACGAGGAAAACACATCAAGACGCGGGTTCAGCTCAACACCAATCTTCTTGAGGTGTTGGACCGTCATTTCCGCCATCTCGTTGCCCGGACCTTCGACCGACGTGTAGTAGTTGATCTTTTCCAGACCCTTGCCCTCGGGATAGCCCGCCTTGGCCAACAACTCGCGAGCACGCTGCAAATCAGGCCCGCGATAGTTATTTTTGGCCATGCCCTCTTCCGGATAACCTGCCAGTCCGGGCGGAACTACGCCGTCATAAATTCGAGCCGTGTCGTTGTAGAAAACGTTGTTACGCTCATCCCAGTCGATGGCCAGTGCAATCGCCTGTCGCAGGTATTTGCTCTTTTCGGAATCTCCACCAAGGATCGGATCTTCCATGTTGAAGCCGAGAAAGATGAAGTCCAACAGTGGTACCGGAAAACCTTCAATGCCCAATTGTTTCATCTTCGGTTTGACCTTCCAGCGACGCGTGAACGCTTCGCTGTGATTGTCTTTGGGCACGGTTGTGAAATCGAGGTTACCGCTCATGAACTGCAACCACATGGGCTGAGTTTCCACAAAGAAACCGATCGTGATGCGATCAATAAGTGGCAGCTTCTTTCCGGCCGAAAGGTGCAAGTCGCGCTGCTCATCCTCCGGCATGTGCTCTTCCGGGTAGAAGCACTCGTGGTAATTCGGATTCCGGTTCAGCACCATCTTTTGTTTGGGTACCCAGTCGGCTTCGTCCATCATGTAGGGACCCGTACCGACGGGATGCCGAGCGAAACGGGTCTTGTATTCTTCGACTGCCTCGCGCGGCACAATCGAGGTCTGGAACATACCCAGCAGCCACATGAAACGCGTCACGGGCTCCTTCAGAGTAATCTCAAATTCCTGATCGTTGATGACCTTCATGCCTTCAACAGGCGCGTCGTAGTCAAATACGTCTGCTGTATTTTGCTCGTCGCGATAGGCATCGAGCCCAACGATTGTGTTCTCCAGCAGCCACCAGTTCTTCAGCGACACGTCCGAATCACCCAGTCGCTTGAGCGAGTAAATCACGTCGCTGGAAACTACCTCACGTCCCTTGCCATCCGGGAAACAGGGATCGTCGTGAAACTTCACACCCTTCTTCAGCGTGAAGTGATACGTCAAACCATCGGAGGATATCTCCGGCATCTTTTCCAGCAGTAACGGTTCCTGCTCGAAGGGTCGCTTCAGATATTTCGTCTGCAACAGCGTCTCGTACACCTGCGCGATACAACGGTTGTCGTAAAGCGTTGAACCATCTGCGGGATCCATCGACCGCGGACCATCACTGGGGACCGGAAATCGCAATTCCTTCAGGCCGTCCGGTGACGCTTTGCGACTTAGCGGTTGAACGGCGGTGCCGCCTGAACTGTCACCCACTGTGGACTGGTCAGTGGAAGCGGGTGGTGTATTGGTGTCGGCTGTTTTTGGGCCACAACCGACCAACGAACCAATGAGAATTGCAAGCAGTAGGAAAGTTCCGCGGATGTTCGACATGATCTTGCTACCGTAGGAAAAGTTGAAGCGCAGCATGACGCCTGCCCACATTCTAGCCGACTCCACAAACTCAACGTAGAGTGACTTTCTTGTTGGTACGCGTGAGCGGGTAGGTTGTTTCGCGACACACCCAACGCGGCACTGTGAAACAGTGAACGCACGCGGGGTCTCACCCGAAAGTAGGGCGAGATCGAATTACACGTCGAGATTCTTCACTTCCAGAGCGTGCTTCTCGATGAATTCGCGTCTTGGTTCCACCTTGTCGCCCATCAGAACGCGGAACATTTCGTCCGCCGCCCCGGCATCCTGCATGGACACCTTGAGCAACGTTCTGTTCTCCGGATCGAGAGTTGTCTCTCGCAACTCTTCCGCGTTCATTTCGCCCAGCCCCTTAAAGCGAGTGACCTGAAGTCCCTTTTCACCCGCCGCCCGAATCGCCGGGAGCAAGCCACGGAGATCTTCCAGTCCCGTTTCGTTCTCACCACGACGCAAGACGAAACGTGGCTCTTCAATGCCCGTTCGATCTTCGGGAATCAGCGCGTTGATGTCGAACGTGTATTTCGCAAGGTCGGACAATCCCGAATTAATCGTGCGAACTTCGTGTAATTCGACGATACGAATGCGAGGCTTGGATTCGTCTTCCGCTTCGCCGTCGGTTGCGCCTTCTGCCGATTCGTCGTCCGACTTGGCCGCGTCTTCGTCTGCTTCCAACTGACCACCATTTTCAGCAAGGAAAGCATCGAGTTCCTTGCGCGTGTTGATCCAGTGTTCAATGCCGTCAACGAAGACACGATACACGGGCAGGTTGTTGGTAGTGGCATCCTGACGCATCGCGTGAGATCGCAACGGAATACCACGTCGTTCCAGCACAATGATGGCTTCTTCCATGCCGCTCAGAATGTTGCAGAGATCGCGCATTTCGTCACCTTCGATCGCTCGGCCGTCACCGGGGTCGAAAACGGAATCTCCGAGGCCCTTCTCCAGCAACTGACTACGCATCTCTTCGTCGGTTTGAACGTAGTATGTCTTGCGACCCTGTTTGACACGGAACAGTGGCGGCTGCGCGACATACACGTAACCCTTTGACACCAGTTCGTACATCTGCCGATAGAAGAAACAGAGCAGCAACGTGCGGATGTGTGATCCGTCCACGTCGGCGTCCGTCATGATGATGATCTTGCTGTAGCGGCGTTTGGACATGTCCTGTTCTTCGCCGATCCCGACACCGATGGCCTGAATCATCGAACGAACTTCCTCGTTACCGAGCACTTTTTCTTCGCGATGTTTGTAGGCGTTGATGATTTTTCCACGAAGCGGAAGAATCGCCTGGTACTCACGCATGCGACCACCTTCGGCACTGCCACCGGCCGAATCGCCCTCCACCAGGTACAGTTCGCAGCGATCCACATCCTTGCTACTGCAGTCTCTCAGTTTGCCCGGCAGGCCACCGGTCGAAAGCACACCTTTTCGTTCGCGCAGTAGTTGTCGGGCTTTGCGAGCCGCCTCACGAGCTTCCGCTGCGAGGATGCCCTTCTTGACGATGTTCTTGGCGTTTCTTGGATTCTCTTCAAGGTAGGTCGCCAACGCTTCTCCCACGGCTGTCGTGACGATGCCTTCGACCTCGTTGTTACCAAGCTTGGTTTTCGTCTGCCCTTCGAATTGCGGATGCGGAACTCGCATCGAAATCACGGCCGTAATGCCTTCGCGGAAGTCGTCGCCGGTCGGCTGGACGTCCTTGATGACGCCTTCTTTTTTGCCGTAGTTGTTCAGCGTACGGGTCAGAGCGGAACGGAATCCGGAAACGTGCGTTCCACCTTCGTGAGTGTGAATGTTGTTCACATAACTCTGCACGTTTTCGACGAATTCGCTGCAATACTGGATAGCCACTTCATAGCCAACGAACTGCCCTTCGTCGTCTTCCGTCTCGCCGGCGATGTAGACGACGTCCGAATGCAGAGCATCACTGGCTCGATTCAGATGTGCTACGAATTCGATGATTCCGTTTTCGTAGTGGAATTCGTCACCCTCATCGTTGCGAGCGTCCTTGTAGATGATCCGCACACCTTTGTTCAGAAACGCCAGCTCCTGAAGTCGTTTGTACAGAATGTCGTAGACGTATTTCGTTGTCTGGAAAATCTGCGCGTCGGGTTTGAACGTCGTCTTGGTACCTCGGCGTTTTGTCTTGATACCCGTCTGTTTGACGGGCCCGGTCGGCACTCCGCGTTCGAATTCCTGCTGATGGACCTCGCCGTCGCGATGGACTTCGACGTTGGCCCATTCCGACAGAAAGTTCACCACCGTCACGCCAACTCCGTGAAGTCCACCGGAGGTCTGGTAGGCACCTTTTTCAAACTTGCCACCAAACTTGAGGAAGGTCATCACGCCTTCCAGCGTCGAGATTTCACGATCTTCCTGTTCGGACAGTTGTTCGTGCCGGTCCACGGGAATTCCGCGTCCGTCATCCTCGACCGTCACCGAACCGTCTTCGTTGATAGTCACGGTAACCTTCGACGCAAAGCCCGCCATGGCTTCGTCAATCGAGTTATCGACCACCTCGTAAACCAGATGGTGCAATCCGCGCGATGTCGTGTCACCGATATACATACTCGGTCGTTCACGCACGTGCTCAAGGTCGGACAGTCGCTGCAAGTCGTCGGAGTTGTACTCCTCGTTTGCCTGCTTGCCTTTGGAGACTGTCGGATCACTTTGGCCGGGATTATCTGTACTCATACTTTACTTCGCGTGCCCTTATTTGATTGCACCAACCCGAAACCGGATGTCCTTGATTTTGTGCTCTGGCAATTCCGTCGCCATCGACTGAATCAATTCCCGTTTTCGGAACGTCAGTTCCTGCATCACTACCGAGTTACTGACAATGACATGTAATACTCCTCGCTTCACTTCCGAAGTTCGCGAGAATTTTTCCATCTTCCCCACGACGGTTCGCCAGGCTTCCTGGCATTCCTCGTGAGCCGCCACCTGAGCGTAGCCCCGTCGCGCCAACAAGTCCGTAATCACGTCGCCGATCTTTTGCGGATCGCGTGGTCTCGTTGGCTTCCTGGCTTCACCCATACTTTGCTGTTCTGTTCCTCAATTGGTCGAAGTGGTCGCAACGAACCTGTTAGGCCGATTTGGCGACTCGATCTCTTGCCAAAGGCATCAACACGTAGCTGTAACCGTCCGCGGTTGTGCATAGAGCAGCACTGTCGCTGTCGGACACATTGACCGAGAAAACGCCGTCGTTGGGCAACACTTTCATGAAGTCCGAAACGAACCGGTGATCCAGCGAAAGCACAATGTCGTCGCCTTCGTAGGAAATCGGCAACTCGACTCGCGACTCTCCGATTTCAGCGGTATTGCCGGACAGTACAAGACTGCCGTTGCCAAAGGAAAAGTCGATTCCACGACTCTCATCGCTACTGACGATCGAAGCCTGCCTCACAGCAGAAAACACGGGACCCACGTTCATTTCGATCGTGGCACCATTGCGATCCCCGGGAATGACGTCTCGCCATTTGGGGAATCTTCCGTCTACCAATCGCGAGTAGATGGTCGCGTTGGCCGATTTGATGAGTACGTCATTGGGTCGAGCTACCACATGCACGGAAGCATCGGCGTCCGCGACGAGAGCACGATCGATCAGTTGCATGGACTTCGACGGCACGATGGTCATCGAATCGCTGCCCTTGTACTTGCCAACCGTCTTGATGGCACCTTCCATCTTCGCGAGTCGACGACCGTCTGTGCCAACGGCGGTGATCTTGTCCTTGTCGAATTCAAGCAGGACCCCACCGAGTGCATAGCGGCTGCTCTCGGTATCGGTGGCGAACAGCGTGCGACGAATGAGTTCCTTGAGCGTAACGGCCGGGATTTCAAAGTAAGCCTCATCGACGAATTCTTCCACGTTGGGAAACTCGTCCGGGTTCTGAGCCGGCAACTTGAATTCGCTGCGTTCACCTTTGACGACAATACCCTGATCGTCGGCGGTAATGTTCAGCTTCTCATCACTGTTCTCGCGAAGCAGCGAGCCAAAGCGGCCCACGGGTAAAACGGCGGAACCTTCAGTCTGAACCTCGACGTCCTGAACGACGATCCGAATCCCCAGTTCCATGTCGGTTGCCATCAGGATTGTCTGGTCCTTTTTGGCTTCGATCTTGATGTTCTGGAGGATTGGTTTTGGGCTTCGCGATGGAGCGATGGTGGCGGCAGTCTGAAATGATCCAAGTAGTTGTTCACGGTTGCAGGTGATTTTCATGACAGTCCTTTAGTTCGCTTTGGAACGTAACGTTCTCTCTATATTTGAATTGAGCAGTAGTATTAAGGCGCCGGTGGGTGCTGTCGATTGGTGGAATTCTGGTTTGTAACCCATTTCCAGCAAACAGATTGCGTCGACAGGATCGCCGTGGATAACTGGTTTTTCTGTTGTTGTGTCGTGTGTTGTCTTGTGCGGAAGTGTTTCCAAAATTGTCGTTTTTTGTCGTTCGTTCGGTATCGCGTCAAAAGCGTGTCAGCAAGCGACACCAATCGTCAGGTTATGCACATTGATCATCCAGCATTTGGAACCATGAAGTCGGCATGCGAATGTCCAGCGAACGACAGATCGAAGTAACCGCTTCGCGTATGGAATCATCCGAAACGATCTGCTTGCGGATCTTTTCGCAGGCGTGTCGCACCGTCGAGTGATCCCGGTTGCCAAACAGCCGGCCGACCTCGACAAGGCTCAGTGGCGTAATCTGGCGGATCAGGAACATGGCCACAGCGCGGGCGAGCACGGTGTTCTTGCGGCGTGAACTGCCCTTCATGTCGACGACGCGAATTCCAAAACGCCTGGCAGTCGTTCGTACCAGACTGTGAATGATTGCCTCATGGGTAGAATCATTCTGGTCAGCGTCGAGTTCCAGTACATCCGAGTTGATCGACGCGACGACCGACTGAATGCCACTGACAGGCTTGCCGTTGGTGAGTTCAACGAGTTGATCGACGGTCTCGTCAACCAGCGTGAGATCAAAGGATTGAGCGGAACGTAGGATGACTTCCTTGCGTGTCGCGGCGTACGGCAAGGAGATACAGATCGACAGTCCGGAAGAAAGTCGGCTTCGCAATCGATCCGAGAGTTTTGAAGTAGCGATGGTCGAACTGCAGGTCGCAATCACGGGTTTGCGATGGTGAATGCGATAGTCCAGTAGTTCCGTTAACCAGCTATCCGCGGTGTTCTTCCCGGTCAGCAACTGCAGGTCGTCGACAACCAACAATCGCGCAGACCGTAGTTTGCGAGTCAGACTGTCAATGTCGTCGCCCAGTGAATTGCGGCGAAACGAGCGGGCAAGATCCGCGGCCGTCAGCACGATGACTTTGTCTTTTGGAAACTGTTGTTTCCACGCGTTGGCAAGGCCGTGCGCAATCAACGACTTGCCGCACAAAGACTCGCCATACAAAACAAGCGGCAACCACGATTCGTCACAGCAATCGGCATCAACCTGAAACTGCGTGAAGAGCTGTTCAACAACATGGCGCAGCAGAGCGTTCTCTGGGCCGCAGTGGATTTCTTCACCGTCGGCCAGCTTGAGTGTTGGCGAAACGTCTGCTTGATTGTTGACTGGCATGTTTACGAGGGAGGCTTCATGGCAAAACCGCTCTGTCCCTGATCGCGGACGCGAAGCCCCGAGCCGAACAAAAAGTGGCTCAGAAGGGCGTGAGAAATCTGTTCTCAGATCCCCCATTGACGACCCGGAATTGTACTCGTTTTTCCCCGTCCCGGCGAGTGCCAATTGGTCGTTTGGGCCCCTATTTTCCCGAACGTAAGTGCCCCACAACAGTCAAGATACGACTTGCCGCGTCGCTGATTTCTTCCGCCTTGGTGAGACTTCCCAAGCTGAAGCGAATTGAACTCTCGACGGTCTCCAAATCACAGCCCATGGCCTGCAAAACGTGCGAGGGTTCGCTCGATCCACTCGTACAGGCAGAACCCGTCGAAGCCTCCACGCCCGCAAGGTCGAGGGCCATCACCAACGCCTGGCGGTCAAGGCCCGGAAAAGACAGGTTCAAAGTGTGCGGCAAACGCGGTTCCGACCCATTTTGGCGACAATCGCAGCCATCCAACAATTCTTGCTGCAATTGATCTCGCAATCGTCGCATTCGTTCCTCGCGCGATTCCTCTTCGGCCACAAACAGTTCGAGGGCCTTTGCCATTCCAACCACGCTAGCAACGGATTCCGTGCCGGGTCGAATACCCAGCTGTTGTGAACCACCAACCAGCAACGGACGCAGGTTCGTTCGATTTCGGACGATCAGACCGCCCACACCTCGGGGGCCATGAAATTTGTGAGCAGAAAAAGCCAGCGTCGAAACGCCCAATTGTTGAAAATCTGTCGGTAACTTGCCCACAACCTGCACCGCGTCGCAGTGTATTGGCACACTCGTTTCATTGCAGATTTCGGCAATTTGTTGGACCGGCTGCAGCGTGCCAACCTCGTTATTCCCCAGCATTACACAGACAAGTCGCGTCTTGTCGTTGAACAGTCCGCGGACAACTTCCGGGTCGATGTGTCCGGATGGAGCCGTGGGAATCTCTCGCACGGAATATCCGGATGATTTAAGTTCGTCCACCGCGGCAAGTGCGCTGGGGTGCTCGATTCCGCTGACCAGAATCTCACCCGGCGCGCGGACGAGACCGCGAATTGCCAGATTGTTGGATTCCGTTCCACCACTCGTGATGATCAGTTGATCCTGAACGGGCGCCTCCAACGACGCACCGAGTACCCGGGCGATGTCCTCCCGCGCCGATTCAAGTACCCGTCGAGCCGCTCGGCCGGAGCCGTGTTGGCTGGCGGGATTCAGATAGCCTTGCTGGAGGCAGTTGGCCATCGCCTCGACGACTTCGGGAAGCATCGGGGTCGTCGAGTTATTGTCGAGATAGATCGATTTGGACATCAGGTCGCCAGCAAGTCGCCGGCCTACTCCGCGGACTCGGGCATTTGCGGAGCCCGTAACGAACGTAGGAATTCGATCACCGCGTGCTGCTCCGGACCATTCAGTTGCAGGAACTGTTCGCGGGAGAAGCGGCCATCCCGACCATGCCGCTTGATCGCAGCCTCCAGTGTTGGGGACTGCCCGTCGTGGAAATAAGGCTGGGAATCCGCGACGCCCCACAGCGGCGGAGTCTTCCATTCCGACGGACGTGGGTGTTCAAATGGTAGCGTGAATTCAGGGTCAAAATCGGGTTCCACGTACTCGTCGAAATCCTCTTCGTGTTCGACTTCGTAGAGATGAAAATCGCTGTAAACGCCCTCAACACCGCCCATATTCGGCACATGACATTCAGCACAACCAATACTGACGAATAGCTCTTCGCCAAGGATCGCGGCCTCCCGACGACGTGGGTCCTCCGGCAGGATCTGTTGCGGCGCAGGCAGGCTCTTCACGAACGAAACCAACTCATAGAGTTGCTTCTTGGTCATATCCAGTTTGGCGTCCGAATCTGGTTGGTACAGGCGTGGAATTGGCTGAGCGACCTTCGGATTCGTCAGACCCAATTCCATCGCACAGGCATTCGCCACGAACTCCTCGACCGTGGCGAATTGACCCTTCCAGCCGAATCTGCCAACTCGGTTTCCGCTGCGAACACGAACGCGCCCAATGCCCGTTCCGCCGAATTCTCCTTCGAACTCTCGAGAGACTTTGCCCAGGGAACGTCGAGCGCCATGCATGGCAATCGATGCGCTGGAAATCTTTTCAATCAGCCCCAAACCGAACAACGGCGGTGTATTCACTTCGTCGATCTGCACGGGATCAAAGTCGCGAGACTGCGTCGAAGTCGCACAACCATTCACCACTTCAACAGCAAACGGAATCGGCGGAAACCGATCTTCCAAAAGTCGCGCATGTTCTTCGAATGCCGAATTGGTGGCGAACATGTGGATGCCGCCCGACACAATTTCGGATCGACCCGGCACCGGAAACGCCTCGAAACCGACCGCGTTAAATTCGTTGGTACCCGCTCCGCCCACGCCGCCCATGAAGTGGCAGGCAACACAGGATTTTTCGTTAAAGACCGGTCCCAGCCCGTCGCCATCGCCGCACAGCGGGTCGTTGACCGTAAATTCATGCTCAAAAAGAACCTTCCCCGCGGCCAACGTTTCAGCGGAAGGTGTTTGATTCCAGACAGTTACGGCAATACCCACGCTGGTCAGCACGGTCGCCGCGGCAACTACGGAGATCCATACGGCTCCGGTTGGAAAAGCCGAATTACGGTGTCGTGCCATTGTTTTGCCCTCGGGATCGTACGGCCATAATTGAACTCTGAAGTTCAGCCCGGAGTTTACCAAATCGGGTCAGGTTCCGGAAAACAGAATTCGCGAAGCAAATCATGCCTCAAATGCCAAAATTGCCGCTCATCGCCACCGTCGCCTGTCTCGCCATGTTATTCGCCGGGAATGCGTGCGCCGGGAAGTACAACATTGATATCGATATCGGTCAGGCGGCCCCGAAATGGTCAGATCTTCCGGGTGTCGACGGCAAACAGCATTCGCTGGAAGACCTCAAGGAATCGGAGGTCGTCGTGGTGGTTTTCACCTGCAACAGCTGTGGGTACGCCACCGAGTACGAAGATCGCATCATCGATTTCGCGACCAGATTCTGCGTGCCAAAGACCAAAGCCGAAGGGCAAGTCGCGACCAAGCCTGCTTCGGAAGATTCCGGACCAACCACGACCACTCAGCCAAAAGCACCGCCTACCGTGGCTTTGGTTGCGATCAACGTCAACAAGGTCGAAGAAGATCTGTTACCGGCGATGAAAGAGCGGGCGCAGGAAAAGAAGTTTCCGTTTCCCTATCTGTTTGACGAAACCCAAAAGCTCGCGAAGGACTACGGAGCCATCACGACGCCCGAATTCTTCGTCCTCAACAAGGAGCGCAAGGTCGTCTACATGGGAGCCTTCGACGACAGTACCGACGCAAAGAAAGTCAAAAAGCGTTTCGTCGAAGCGGCCGTCGTGGCGACGCTGGCCGACAAGCCAATCGAAGTCACCGAGACTGTCGCGATAGGCTGCCGCATTCGATTCGACCGTCGCAGCCGCAGTCGTCGCAAGCGCAAACCGTGAGCGTGGTGTGCTGGCAGCCATTCGTTGCCGGGCGTCTAGTCGCTCAGTTCAATCAGCTTGTTGATGGACTTCCAGTTTCGTGTGGTCGCCGGCTGCTCCAGTTTTGACTCGAAGAACTGGTTGTTCAACCTGGTTTTGCCATAACCGTCTGGACAACAGACATACACGACATCTTTCCGGACGCGAAAAGAATCGCTGCCGAAATCGAGTTTCTGAATTGATGTCAGAAGCGATTTCTTGGGAGTTGCCTTCAGAATCGTGGCGTGTACGAACTGCGTGTCTTCTGCCGCGTACGGACAGTGCTTGACGATGTCGGCAAAGAACTTTGTCGGTCGAACGAGTACCGGCACGTCATATCCGAAGTGTTTTGCGATCTGCTGATGAACAGTCTCTTCCAGTTTGCGGGCGGTTCCCGTTGCCGTAAACAAAATGTTGCCGCTTTGGATGTACGTGGACACGTTATTGAATCCGGCCGCCGAGAGCACTTCGCGCAGCTCGGCCATTTTGATTTTGTTTTTCCCCGCCACGTTGACTCCGCGGAGCAGCGCGATCCATGAATGGGCGGATCGATTCGTCGCCTTTTTGGGTTTCGCGGCCATCTTTTTCGTCACTGCCTTTTTCGTCGCAGCCTGTCTTGTCGCAGCCTTACTTGTCGTCACCTTACTGTCGCCAACCCGTCCGGCTTTCTTCTTCGTGGTCGCCTTCTTTTTCACCGACTTCTTCCTCCGATCCGGCAAGTACACCTCGTCCGCTTTCAGCATTTCAAAGGCGCGGTCGATATGCTTCTTCCGTGTTTCCTCGCGCTTTGCTCCCTGAATTCGATAGAGGAAAGCGTAGCGGTTGGCACTGTCCAGTTGCTCGAAATTCTTCCGCGCCGTTGCGTTGCGGTTCAGCAGCTTTTGCAGCTCGGCCGGTACTTTCATCGTCGACGCCGAGTCGTAGGCTGCCTCCCACCGTCCGTCAGCTCGCGCCTTTTTCACTTGCGCCATGCCAGAGGGTTGCATCTTCTTCTGGCGAATCAGTCCTGTCGCAATCTCGCGGTTGATCTTCGACCATTTGCTGGCCGGTCGCCGCGGAGTGCATCGAATCAGATAGTAGTCCTCATCCCAACGCTGAATCTGGCCATCGATCCAGCCGTACATGAGTGCTCCCTCACGAGCTTCTTCGTACGAGATGGTCCGGATGCCGCGGTTCTTTTTTGCCAGCTTGATCCAGATGCCCGCGTCGCGCTGGTGGTTTTTCTCCAGCCACGCCAGCCAACGGGACAGCGTTGCATAGGCGATCACGGGTAGTTCGCGAAAGGACTCTTTCTTCGCCACGGGAATCTCTACGAGCAGGTGAATTGGCAACGACGAGTGTGTCGCCAGTGTACTCGTGTCGTCGTCAGATTACTCGTGACGCAGGGCTTCAATCGGATCCATCTGAGCCGCCTGCCGTGCGGGGAAGACGCCAAACAACAGGCCGACTCCCACCGAAATGAACAGGGACAAAATGATGGACCACGGTGCGATGCGTGGTTCCAGCGAATGCACGATGGGCGGCAACAGATCGGGCGACATCATTGAAATGATGGTTCGCGTGCCGTGGAAAATCGGTCCACACATCAGCCCAAACAGGACGCCCAGCAATCCACCGCTGGCCGTGAGCACGACCGTTTCAATGATGAATTGTTGAATGATGTGTCCCCGCGTGGCCCCCAACGCTCGCCGGATGCCGATCTCGCGAGTGCGTTCGGTAACTGTGGCCAGCATGATGTTCATGATGCCAATTCCGCCCACCAGCAAGGAGATGCCTGCGATAACGACCAGCAACACGTTGAACATGGCTCGGGTTCGTTCGGCCTGCCGCAGTAGTTCCTTGGGTACGACCACGGCGTAGTCTTCTTTGACGTGGTACTTTTTGAGCAACGTGTTGATGATCGATGCCGTTTCATCGACAAGCTCGACATCGTCGACACTCACCGTGATCTGACTCAGCTCGACCTGCTCACCCTGGAAGTCGCCGCCAACTCGCTTGACCACCAAATCTCCCACTCGATTGCGAAGAGTGTCCAGCGGGATGTAGGCGTCCATGTTGTAGTCGCGCGCGTCCAGACTTCCGCCAATGGCGGCGGATGCGGTGCGAGATTTAGTCTGGCCGATGACCGTGTAGAACTCGCTGCCGACCCAGATCGTTTTGCCGACGGGATCTTCGAAGGGAAAGAGCTTTTTCGCCGTGCCATCGGCCAGCACGACGACCTTTTTGCCACGATCCCGTCGATTCAGCCAGCGACCGCGACCAATTTCCAGACGATTCAGCTCGAGGTACTCCTCAACGCAGCCCACGAGAATCGAATCACTGGTCCGGTTTTCGTATCGCAATTCGAAACGCACTTCACGCATCGGCACCGCGCGGCGAATGCTGGGAATATTGGCCATGACACGCCGGTAGTCATCTCGCAGCAGCCCGTAGATTTTGACGCGTTCGTTGGCATTCTCGCCGTCGCTTCCTTCGTTGGGACGCTTGGTGCGCAGGATGATGTTGGTGGCACCCAACTCCTTGATTTGTTGCTGGGCGCGGTGGCTGACGCCCTCGCCCATCGCCACCAGCCAGATGACGGTCGTCGTGCCGATGAAAATGCCCAGCGCCGCCAATCCGGCACGCATTTTTTGCAGCATCAGACTCTTGAGGCCGAGCTGAACGGTCTGGAAGAATGAGCTTTTCACGGTGCCGCCGTGTCCGAATCAGGAGTGGACGGTGGATTCGAATCAACGTCGGTAGGATCCGCAGTGGCGGACTCCTCCGCGGTGGAGTCCTTTGCGGTGGAGTCCTTTGCGTCTGCCGGAGCTTCGTCGCTCGCACCGGAAGCGATGGGTTGCAGCACGTCCTCCTGCGCTTCCTCGATGAATGCGAGCGGATTCAGGAAAACGTCATCGCCTTCGCTGATGCCTTCTTCTACGACAATGAAAACGTCATTGCTGTCGCCGAGCGTAATCTGGCGTTTCTCGGGACCGTCGGTCGTCTTCACCCAGCAAAAGTAGGATCCGTCCGTCTCGGTCACCGCCGCGACCGGTATCTTCAGAACGTCGCGATGCGTGGCGATGATAATCTGCACTTCGGCGCTCATCCCCGGTTTCAGGTTCCCCACATTCGGCAGCGCCACGATGGTGTCGTACTTGACGACGTTACCCGTCCACCATCCGGCGGGCTGCGTTACGGTTGCAACGGAAGAGACCTCGCCGTCGATCTTTCGATCGGTTAGTACGACCCGAGCGGGAAGGCCTTTGTGAACGCGGTCGATGATCGACTCATGGACGCCCACTTTCACCTGCATCTGCGAGAGGTCAGGCATCAACAACAGAATCTGATCCTTGTGGACGGAGGCACCCTCCTCGATGTCCGGTGCGGTCTTCCATTTTGCGGCGGACGGATAAATGACAAGGCCATCGCGTGGTGCCTTGATGACACAGTAGCCCAACTCTTCGAGCGCTCGATCTCGACGTTGTGCGTCCGCGAAGGCCCGTTCGACGTCGGCTTCATGTCGAGCCCTGTCGGCGGCCAACGTCCCACGCAGCGTCTCGAGTTCTTCTTTCCGAGTGAACTTTTGCAGTACGTCGATGTTGGTCTTCTTGACCTCCACTTCCAACTTCGCCTGCGTCACGTTGAATTCTTTTTGCTCCACATCAAGCTTGCTGACATAGCCGCGCTCCGCCATCACCGCCGCGTGATCCAACATATTCTGGGCGGTACGCAGATTGGATTCCGAGATGGCCAGATCTTTTTCCAGTGTCATCAATTGCGATTGAAACCGCCCGTTCTCATCTTCTCCGCCCAGGTATTCCGAAACGGCCAGTTCGGCTCGTGCGACGTCGGCTTTTGAACGTTCGGACGCCGAGCGAGACCATAACGCGTACTTCGATCGTTCGTTGATCTGTTCTTCGATGAACAGTGTGTCCAGTCGAACGAGCACATCGCCCTTCTTGACCTCCGTCCCGCCTTCCACGACCGAGATCACTGTGTTCTGACCGCGAACCTTGCATTTGATTTCGGTATTCTCACCGCTCTCAAGCGTTCCCTGCTCGCGGACGATCACCTGCAAATCGCCACGCGTTACGCGATGCGTGAGTGCGGTGCCGGCTATCTCTGACGAACCACGGGCTGGCCAAATCGCCCACGCGGTCGCCGCGATGACGGTCACGAGTCCGCCAATCAGCCACAGTTTGGAGTTGCGTCCTGGTGCGTCGCCGATATTAGCTGACATGCTGCGCCTCCAGCGTTGTAGGCGCCCCGGTGGGTTTCCCATCGAGTTCGAAGCGGGCGGCCTGATCGGCTGGCTCCGCTTCGTTGTTGTCGTCGGTCGGCGTCGCCGATTCCGTCGCGTTTCCGTTTTCCGTATCGCCGACATTGATGATGTCGTCGGACTTCTGATCGAGTGTTCTCAATACGTTGTCCTGCGCGTCGTCCACATAGGCTAGAGGATTGAGCACAATTTGATCACCTTCCTTCAAGCCGGAGTCGACGATGACGAACACATTGTTGCTGTCGCCCAGTTTGATGGACCGACGTTGAACACCATCGTCGGTCTTCACCCAACAGTAGAATCCCTCTTCCGTTTCGACGACGGCGACGACCGGAACCGTCAACACGTCGACGTGCTCGGCAAGGATGATTTCCACTTCGGCACTCATGCCGGGCTTGAGCCCCTGGTCGGAAGGAAGTTTGATAATCGTGTCGTACTTGACGACGTTGCCCGTCCACCATCCCGCCGGTCGCGTGACGGTGGCGACCGAAGAAACTTCCGCCATCAGCGTGCGATCGGGCAGCGTAACGCGTGCCTTGAGTCCCGGCGACATGCGCTCAATCATGGATTCGTGAATGCCAACCTTGACCTGCATCTTTTCGAGGTCCGGCATCAACAGCAGGATTTGATCCTTCCGAACCGTTGCACCTTCGGCGATGTCGGGCGAGTCCTTCCATGCTGCGGCCGAGGGATAGATCACCAATCCCGATCGTTCGGCCCTGACCTCACACGCGGCCAATTCTTCCAGTGCGCGATCGCGTCGCGCCGTGTCCATCGCCAGTCCTGCGACGTCGGCCTGTAGTTTGGACTTGTTGGCAATCAGGTTTCCATTGAGCGTCTCGAGCTGCATTTTTTTCGTGTACTTTTGCAGCACGTCCAATTCGGTTTTCTTGACGTTCAACTCCAGTTCGGCTTCGGTCACCGCATAGGCGTTGCCCTGCACTTCCAGATCGGTGACATAGCCCTTTTTGAACAGCGCTTCTGACTGTTGCTGCATTTCTCGCGCGGTATTGAGATTCGATTCGGCGATGACGATCTCTTTTTCGAGCATCTTCAACTGCGAAACGAAGCGACCTTCCAGGTAAGCTTGCACGGCGATTTCAGAGCGCGCGACGTTGGCTTTGGATTTTTCCAGCGTCGCCACTGCCGTGTGAACGTTGGTCTTGCTAAGACTGACGGCCTCTTCCATGGTGCGTGTATCCAGCCGCACAAGCTCATCGCCTTCCTCGACGACCGTTCCACTGGGAATGACCCACGTCACCGTGCTGAAGCCACGCACGCGACATTTGATTTCCGTATTGTCGGAACTTTCCAAAGTCCCCTGTTCGGTGATCGTGACGGTAAGATCGCCACGTTGCACGTTGTGCAACAGCTTCGGTCCGCGATCGGTTTTCAATCCAGGCAGGATCAACATCGCCGCAGCGACGGCCAGGACCAGTAACAGTCCGCCGCCAAATAGAAGTTGGGACAATCGTTGGCCCGACTTCTTTTGGGTCCTGACGTTCGCGGCCGCCGTGGGGCGCTCGGTCCTTGGTCCCTGCGATGGTGGAACGATATCCGTCGACATGGCTTTCACGCCGTTGCAAATGCGGCGCAGGAGGGCATACGAGTGGGGAACAGCCGGTGGGATTGTGGTCGTTTGCCAATTCGCCGATTCCCATCGACGAACGCTCCCAGCAAACACTCAGCGAAGCAAATGACACTCTTGTATTCTAGCCGAAACGACTAAGGCAGGTGTCTCAAAACGTAACTCGAATGCCACGTCTGGTGCAGTCTGGAACCACTTTACGCCGCACAATCGTTCGCTTTTTGCCTCAGATTTCCCGGATGTTTACGCTCTGATGCGGAGTATTCAGAAATCTGCAAACTACTCGGAGAATGACTCGGGAACGTCCGGCGGCAGAGCTCGAACTTCAAATTCTAGCGGGTCACGCAATGCGGGCAGCGGAGGCGCAGCTCGTCCCACCAAATCGTCGGCTGGACTTTCCTCGGGCAGTGTTGGTAGCAGCTTCATATCGAACTGGTTGGCCGCGGTCGCATTATCGGGGCGAACGGGAATCGGTGGCGGTAGTGCGTCGTCGTCGATGCGACCATCCGGTTGTTGCAGGCGTTCGGTTTCTTCCTCGATCCGCCGTTCCAGGTCATCAGTGCTACCCTCGCCGCTCGTCGAATCGTCCACGGTCGTCGCGGCGTCATCACGGCTTCCTGGTGGCGGAGTTTCAATCCACGCGCCGTCCGAATCGAGCGTCATGACGCCCAATTCCCTGGCCAGTCGCATCCGGGCAGCGTAATAGTTCAACCACGCTCGGAGGAAGTTGTTCTGCGTATCCCGTAGGGAACCCAGTGATGACAGCAGGTTGATTGCGGACGTCGGACCGAACTGTGCAGCACGTTGTCCTGGTCGAGGTGGCGGCACGGGAGCGTACAGGCTGGCGCGCGTGAGGTCGACGCGACGAATGGCGATTGCCACCGCACGACGCTGAATTTCCAGGTTGGTACGGAGCTGTCGAATGTCACGAAGTAGCGTTCGCAGACCAAGGTGCAGAGCATCGCGTGACTGTATGAAGTCGCGACGGTCCTGTTGATAGTTGATCAGCGATTCGCGATAGCCATTGCGTTCCAGCAATCGGGTCAGCGGCGCGTCGAATTCGACGCCCGCCGAAAAGCTGCCCGTGGGTGCACGGAAACTGGCAGGATTGTCGCGAGCCGTGCGAATATCACCACTGGCTGTGAGGTTGAGTACCGATTGCAACGCGTCGGCCCGGACCTGAATTTGCCGCCAGGTGTCCACGAGTGCCGCGCGACCGTTCATAAAGTCCAGACGATTCGACAACGCGATATCGAAGGCATCACGCGACTGAAGATCGATGTCGTCGACGGTAACCGCTTCCAACCGTGCGCGGGCCTGAACCAGTACGCTCCGTTGCGCGTAACGGAGGAGATTTCCAAGCCACACGACCAGCTGTCTCGCCACTTCCCGGCTGGTTGTGGCCGTCAGTTTCGACTCCAGCGACTGTAGTTCCACGTCGGCTTCGTCGAACTTGTAGTTCAGATCAAGCAGCGTTTTCTCAAGCTGTTCGCGGTCGCGTGCGAAGGTCTGTTGCTCTTCTTCTGTCAGAGACTTTTGCCGCATCGGGATGGAATCATTCATCCGCTGGAGATCGTTTTCGATGCTGCCAATCTGCAGCTTTACCAGTTCGATTAGCTCCTGAGCATCACTCACCAGATTCCGAACGTTCGCTTCATCGACGTCGGCGGGCAACTGACCTACCCGGTCCTGCAAGGCTCCGATCGCATCCTGGATTTCGGTGGACTCCGGCGGAACCAGTTGGAACTGTTGGATCAGCCCGTCATCCAGTTCGATCGGCGTGTCCGGTGGCAAGCCCAGCGTATTGGTCTTGTAGAGGTCCAGTGAACGCTGGAAGCTGTTTCGTGTCTGCAGCAGACGGGCCCTTTCGCTTTCGACGTTCTGTCGAAACTGGTCGACCTGCACGAGGTCGATAACGCCCACGTCCAACAACGCTTCCAGTTGCTGGAGTGTGCGAATCTGCAAGTTGAGGTTGTCTTCCGAGTTTCGAATTTCCTGTAGCTGCTGTAACAGTCCGGCGTAGCCACCCAGAAAACCCTGCCCGGAAAATACATTGACGTTCGTGGTCTGGCCGAATCGTTGAGGCCCAGACACGCCAATCTCGCCAATTGCGACTTGCGTGTAAAAACCCTGTCGAAACTGCGCGTAGGCGCGAAGGTTGCCCAACAACGCCCGTTCGTCTCGCGTCAGATCTTCGAGCGCAATGTCTCGACCCGCACCTCGCAACAACGGTTGCAGGAAGGTGAAGTTCGCCAGCGATGAAGCCAACCCAACGTTCGGTCCGGTAAACTCAAAGACGAACGAATTCGCAAATCCCACGACCAGTTGCCCCGCTGTGGCAAATCGACGTGAAGCCTGCAGTGCTGGATTGCCGGCAAAGGGACGACCGACCGTGAGCCGATTGCTTTCGACGCTTTCGAACGGCGACGAAATGACATACTGGCCCGTGGTGGAATCAAAACTGAGGCCCGCTGGAATCAGCTTTCCGTTGTGATCGTACGAAACGTTGTAGCCTCCGAAGTACTGCGTATCGAGCCGAAATCGCTCGGCCGTGACATCCAGCGCTGAAAGGTACATCGTTTCCAGTTGCGACTGGTTCAGGGGCGAATGGACATAGGCCAGCTTTAGCGCTGAATCCAGGTCCAGCTTCACGGCTCCGTCTTCGTTGAGATCCACATACTCACCCAGCGCGTCCTGCCACGCGGGATTTTCCAGTTCAAGGCGAACACCGTTGTCGTGCCAGTACTTCCACCCTTTCTTGCCATCCACACATTGCATGTAGGCGTGCGACGTCGGATCGTCCTGGGGCATCGGCGGGCAGTCCGGGTCGTACGGATCGAAGTATCGACTGCGGGGATCGAGTTCGATCGACGTGTCGGCGTTGTGCCAACGCGCGTCAAAATTTCGCTCGTTGATGACACAGTAGGCTTCGTTGTCAGCCTGCAATCGGTACCGCGTCCGCGAGCAACCCGTGAAGAGAGTTGCTAGCGCCAGCATCGCAAGAACGAGTCGCGCGGAGATGCTGTTGCTGAATGACATTTGCCCGGTCCGATCAGAAACTGACGTAGAAATGCGTCGTTCTCTGGTTATCGAGATACCGGTTGTGAAACCATTAGTGGGTGCGACGAAACGACCGGTTAGGCAAGCTTCGCCTGTGGGATCGGTCGCATTGCCACCAGTTTGTTACACGACGTGACACGCGACCTGATGACCGTCGGCGATTTCGCGAAGCTGCGGTTGCTCGGTTTCACAGCGTGCTTCCTTGAGTGGACAGCGAGTATGAAAGTAGCAGCCGGTGGGCGGATTCATGGGGCTGGGAACATCGCCCTTCAGCACGATTCGTTCGCGTTTCCGTTCGACTTTCGGATCTGGAATCGGAATCGCCGAAATCAGGGCCTGCGTATAGGGATGCGAGGGCGAGGAATAGATTGCGTTTCGATCGGCCAACTCAACAAGCCGTCCGAGATACATGACGGCGATGCGATCGCTAATGTGACGCACGGCCGAAAGATCGTGAGCAATAAAGAGATACGTGAGTTGGAATTCGTCCTGAATCTCCTGCAGCAGATTCATGATCTGTGCCTGGATCGATACGTCCAGCGCACTGATTGGCTCGTCTGCCACAATCAGTTTTGGCTTCAGCGCCAGAGCTCGCGCGATACCGATACGTTGACGCTGGCCACCGGAGAACTCGTGTGGATAGCGGCGAATGTAGCGGGGATCCATGCCAACGCGACGAAGTAGCTCCTGAACTTGCTGTCGCCTCTCCGCGGCGGGAACCGTTTGAAAAGTTCGCATCGGTTCGGAAACAATGTTCTCTACCGTCATGCGTGGATTCAGGCTGGCGTAGGGATCCTGAAAAATGATCTGCATTTCGCGACGCAGTTGTCGAAGCTCCGGACTCCACGTCCAGCGTCCGAACGAGCGTTGCCACATGTTCGTCAGTTCGCGTCCTTCAAACTGAACGGACCCGGACGTAGGCTGCAGCAGTTGTAGGATCGCTCGACCGGTGGTGGACTTGCCGCAGCCGGATTCGCCCACCAGGCCCAGAGTCTCGCCGGTTTTCATTCCAAACGACACGCCGTCAACGGCCTTCACCTGCGCGGGCGGGCCGCCAAAGAGTCCCCGGGAAACGGGAAAGTGCATTTTCAGGTCACGGACCTGCAACAAGGGCTGCGTCATGCCGTCACCTCCGATTCCCAGCAGGCGGATCGATGACCGGACGGCAGCTCGACGACTTCCGGGTAGTCGGACTTGCAACGCTCGCCGGCCAGCTCGCACCGGGGATGAAACGGACACCCACCGGGCAACGCGGAAAGATCCGGCGGCAGTCCGGGAATCATTTCCAGTTCGGAATCCTGTTGATCCAGTCGCGGTACACTTCGCAGCAAACCGCGCGTGTAGGGATGCAACGGATTTTCGAAGACCTCTTCGGTCGTTCCTTGCTCGACGATGCGACCGGCATACATCACGGCGATGCGATCCGTCGTTCCGGCGACCACGCCCAGATCGTGAGTAATCAGAATGACGCTCATGTTCAGATCGCGTTTCAGTTCGTCAATCAGTTCCAGAATCTGCGCCTGAATGGTCACGTCCAGTGCGGTCGTCGGTTCGTCGGCGATCAGAAGTTTGGGTTTGCACAGCAGCGCCATCGCAATCATGACGCGTTGCCGCATGCCGCCGGAGTACTCATGCGGGTACTGGTCGATGCGTTTGTCCGGCGAGGGAATGCCAACGCGGCCCAGCATCTCGATGCACTGTTTACGAGCTTCGGATCGCCCCATTTTCCGATGCGTTGCGAGGACCTCGGTCAACTGCCGTTCGACCGTGAGATAGGGATTCAGACACGTCATGGGATCCTGAAAGATCATCGCGATCTGATTCCCGCGAATGGCATCCATTCCCGCATCGTCCTGTGTCAGCAGGTCGTTGCCTTCGAACAGCACTTCGCCCGCGGGAAAGAATGCCGGCGGACTGGGAACCAGTCGCAACATCGACAGGCACGTGACGCTCTTGCCCGATCCACTCTCGCCAACGATGCCCAGTGTTTCGCCTTCTGCCAGTTCCAGCGACACACCGTCAACGGCTTTCACGACACCATCTTCGGTGCGAAAGTGCGTATGCAGATTCTGAATGGATAGTAGCTGGGTCATAGTGGTTCGCGAGGTGCCGATCGGGTTATTTCATGCGAGGGTCCAGCGCATCACGCAATCCGTCGCCGAGAAAGTTCAGGGAGAACAGGAGCAGCGCCATCACGCAGCCCGGGAAAACCAGCTGCCACCAAAAGACGACCATCTGACTGGCTCCGTCGTTGATGAGGGCGCCAAGGCTGGGCAGTGGTTCCTGGACACCCAAACCAAGGAATGACAGGAACGCTTCCTGCAAAATCATGGTCGGCACGGTCAACGTGAAGTAGATGATGATTGGACCAAGCGTGTTGGGAATCAGATGTCGCAGCACAATCGAAGTATCCGAGACACCAATGCTGCGAGCGGCCTGGACGAATTCCTGCTGCTTCAGACTGAGGACCTGTCCACGGACGATACGCGCGGTCATCAACCAGCCGACAAAGCCCAACGCGATGAACACCAGTTCCAGGCGACGTCCGAAAAAGGTCACCAGAATGATCACCAGAAACATGTACGGCAGCGAATAGAGAATATCGACGATCCGCATCATGATCTGATCGACTCGACCTCCGGCGTAGCCAGAAATGGCTCCGTAAATCGTGCCGATCGTCGCCGAAACAGTGGCAGCCAGGAAGCCAACCATCAGGCTGACGCGGCCGCCATACAACACGCGAGTAAACAGATCACGTCCGAAAAAATCCGTGCCAAACCAGTGCTTCAGCGAGGGCGGATGCGCACCGTATTCGAGATTCTGGGTCTGATAGTCGTAACCGAGTGCCTTCATCACAAACGGTCCGAAGATACACGCAAGCACAATCGCAAAGACGACGTATCCACAAATCAGCGACATGCGGTTCTTCCGCAATCGCTTCCACGCATCCAGCCAGAGCGACGTCCCTTCGATCAGGTCGTCGTGGTGTGCAATCACGTCGGCACTACTCACGCGAAGGGTCTCCAATGGTTTAAGCTCATGTTTTGCACTTCTGTGATATTCATCGTTGAGTGTCCAACTTGCCTGTCCGTAGCGGACTAGTCGTAGCGTATGCGTGGATCGAGGAAACCGTACGCCAGGTCCACCAGCAAGTTCATCAACAGCAGAAAGGTGGACTCCAGCACGACGATTCCCATGACCAGGAAGTAGTCTCGGTTGGTGGTGGCATCAACGAGATACGGACCAATCCCGGGTGTGTTGAAGATCTTTTCCACGACAATGCTGCCGACCATCATGAACGAGATCGCCGGTCCCAGATACGTCACGACCGGCAACAGTCCGCCCTTCAGCATGTGTCGCCAGATGATCATGCGTTCCGGCAGACCTTTTGCTCGCGCGGTGCGAACGAAATCCGAGCCTACCACTTCCAGCATGCCGGCGCGAGTGAGTCGTGCGATGTAGGCAGCGCGAACCGTACCGAGCGTCAACGCAGGAAGAATGATGTGTCGCCAACTACCCCATCCACCCGGTGGCAGGACATAGGAAGACAGCGAGAACAAGAGCACCAATAACGGCCCCAGCACAAAGGTGGGAATGCTGATGCCCAACATCGCACTGGTCATGGCACCATAATCCCAGATTGTGTTTTGGCGCACCGCACCAATGATTCCCGCCGTGACGCCAATCAGTAGTGCCCAGATAAGCGCTACCGAAGCCAGCGTCAGGGTTACTGGAAAGCCGTCGGCGATGATCTCGTTGACGCTCCGCTGCGGGTACTTCGTCGACAGACCAAGATCACCCTGCATGAGATTTCCAAAGTAATTGACGTACTGCGCAAACAGTCCTTTGTCGAAACCGTACTTCTCTTTCAGGTCTTCCAGTACCTGAGGAGGCAGTGCTTTTTCGCTGCTGAAGGGTGATCCGGGTGCCAGCCGGATGATGAAGAATGAGATCGTGATGATCACAAACATCGTGGGTATCAAACCGAGCACTCGGCCCAATGCAAAACGTGCCATGACTAGAGTTGACCTCCAGTGGGAGCGACCATGGGTGGTACGGGATCATCCTTGATCGTCGCCGGCTTACCGTCGTACCAGTCTTCGTCGATGTAGAAATATTTCCACTGATGGCGATCCATGTCATTGCCAAAAAAGCCACCGAGATACGGCTTCACCATGGAGGGTTTGGTGTAAACGTAAATGGGAAGCATCGGATACTGCGACATCGCGTACGCTTCCGCTTTGCGCAAACCATCGAGTCGTTTTTGGCGATCAACCTGTCGGTTGGCATCCAGCAGCATTTGATCAAACTTTTCGTCTTTCCAGTTTGAATGGTTGTTGCCATTGTTGGAGACGAATAAATCCAGGAACGTGTTGGGGTCGGCATAGTCGCCAATCCAGCCCAGTCGGGCAACCTGGAAGTCCATCTGTTGGAGTCGGTTGAGATAGACTTTCCATTCCTGGTTTTCGATCAGAACGTCGATGCCCAGATTCTCTTTCCACATCTGCTGTGCTGCGGAAGCAATCTGCTTGTGCTGTTCTGTCGTGTTGTAGATCAACGTGATCTGCGGCAGTCCCTTGCCTTCGGGATAGCCGGCCTCCGCGAGTGCCTGTTTGGCGGCCGCCGGATCAAACAACGGCATTTCCAGCCCGTCGTAACCGGCCAATCCATCCGGTACCGCACTGGCCATGGGAATCTGTCCGGCACGTGTCACGAAACTGGTAATCTGTTCGCGATCAATCGCCAGCGAAAGGGCTTTGCGGACCAGCGGGTTGTTCGTCGGTTCGATATCGGTATTGAACCAGTAAAAGTAGATTCCCAGATAGCGGCTGTTGTCGTGGTCCTTGTAGGTCTTCATGCGGTCCATGAATTCCGATGGTACCATCGCCTGTGAGCCCAGCCAGTCGATCTCACCCGCGCAGTACATGTTGAGCGCGGTGTTGTAGCTCTCGATCATCAACACGCGAACTTTCTTACCGCGGAAGAGATGGGGCGCGTCGGCGTTCCAGTATTTTTCGTTCTTTTCGAAGAGCATGTACTGGCGGAATTTCCATTCCGTCATCCGATACGGTCCGTTGCTGACGATATTTTCCGTGCGCGTCCAGAGATCAGGATTCTGGCCTTCTGTCTCCAGCCGCTCCAGCAAATGCCGGGGGATCGGCATGAAGGTGTAGAAGCCCGTCAGGTTCAGGAAGTAGGGCACGGGATATTCAAGGTGGACGATCAGCGTATCGTCATCGCCGGCATTCACACCGACGACGGACGAGTCCGCGATACGGACCGAAATCTTGCTGCCTTCCAGCGAGGTGCCATGAAGCTGTTGTACCGCGTCGTCACGTGTGATGGCGGGCTGGTCGTCGGTTGCGTCCTGTTCGTTGACGAAGACGTAAATCGCATCGCCGGAACGTTTGACGTGGTCGACCGGAATGGCTGCCTGAACCCAACTCGTGATCGATTCGTCGGTGGCCGAAGTGGCCGCGCCTTCAATTACCAGCGCCTGACTGTTGAACACGTCGGCGTCCCGAATCGGGTACATAATGGTCGCGTACTTGGAAGCGGTGGCCGGATCGAGAACACGCTTCCACGACCATTCAAAATCGTGGGCCGTGACCGGAGTACCATCGCTCCATTCCGATTGCCGCAGATGGAACGTGTAGGTCTTGCCGTCTTCGCTGATTTCCCAACGTTCCGCGATGTCTGGCATTGGATCCAGCGTTGCCGGATGCAGCTCGACCAGCCCCGAGAAAATATTCCAGATGACTTCGCCGCCGGTGCTATCCGAACACTTGCCGGGGTCCAGCCATTCAGGTTCGTTGCTGTTGTTGATCCAGATCTCGTCCGCCGGATGAAGTGGACGAATAGTCCCAAAGTACTCGGGATCGCCTTTACCGCAGCCGGCGAACAGCGACAGTCCGATCAGCAAGAAGAGCAAAAAGGCGGGAATCTGAGGCAAACGGCGCATGAAACTTCACAGCGGATACGTCTACGACCGCCCGGATGGCTGTCGCTGTGCTGCGTAGTTTAGCCGATAGGCTGCAGTGAACCTAGAGAATCCGGGGGCGATTGCGCTTCGCATCATCCCCCGTGCCGGGATCCCGTCCGAGAAGGTGAAAGCTCGTACGTTAGTTGCCGAACTGATCGGCCGCGGCGTCGGGGCGCCCGACCCCAATATTCATCGTGCCGGTCCTGTTCTGAATCCGTACGGATCGCAATCGACCCGAAGATGGAGATGACGTGGGCGAAGTTTGAATCGGGAAGCCTCGATCGTCGATGCGTCCTTCCATCTTCATCGCGACCTCATTCATGATTCGCGTCGCCAACGTGTTGTTTGGATCCAGCTGCAAAACTGCGGCGAGGTGATCGTGAGCGACACTTACCTGCCGGTCGTTGCCGATATGAAAGGCGTACAGAACCCGGGCGTTCTGATCTTTGGGATTTCGATTGAGATACTGACCCAGTCGATTCAATTGCACGGTGTATTTGTCGCGACCATCGAGCCACTGGACGTTCCTGACGATGAAGTCCCAATTGGTCGCTGGCGTCAAACGCGTTGCTTCATCCAGAATCTGAACCGACTTCGCAAAGTCCCCGACAACGAAATGGAGATGCGAGGCGAACAGCTTCAGCAACCCGTTGTTCGGATCGCTCTTGATCGCACGTTCCACCGATTGTCGGGCGTATTCGATATCGTTTACTCGCAAAGCGGATTCAGCCGCTCGCTGAAAGCTCTCTGCCGCCGCGTTGGTTGGGATGAGGTTCTTCTGTTGATTGACGACAGGCTGTGCCGGTACGACGGTCGACGAGTTCGCCCCCGAGTACGCGGCCTGGGGTAGTTCGACGAATCCGGGTTGGTCGACAGCCGGATCGAAGTCGTAACCGTACTGCCGGACGATGTGGGAACCCGGTGCCCCGTAGACCGCTCGCGTGCGTGAACGGAATCTCGGTTGCGACGGATAGCCATATCCACCAACGTCGATTCCAATCACACCGACACCGCCGCGGTAGTGACGTCCGTTGGGATATTGAGGGCCGGGTTGAGCCTGAACCGCTCCGACAGCGAGGCAAACCAGTAACGACGTCGACGAAAATGCACGGAAGAGATTCATGATCCGCCTCTCGATTGGCTCCAGCGAAAATGCAACACAGCCTCCAACAGAACGATGCACTGTTGAATCGTTGCACTGAAATGTACCCCTTTTTGCTTCGAGTTCCGCTGAAAGCCGCAAGGCCGCGCTCGATGTGCTGTCCGCCGTGATGACCTTTGCGGTTATGACGTTTGCGCCCGGATGAATTGGGCAAGGGGAACAGCTCGATGGCGGGATGCGTTGATCGTTTCATCTGATTTTTTTCGGGGCATGTGTTGGCTCATCGAAGGCCCGATTCGAGTTCCCGACCAAAGTCATGCCCCGCCAGTGCCTTGGCCCGCAAAGTTTGCGTACACCCTAAAGTCCGCTTCTGCCGCAAACGATAAGGCATGTATTGCGTAGCGAAATGTCGAGGGGGACAGCAGAGCTAGCGAGATCTGTCGTGCTTCTCCGTGCCCCTATTTCAATCTGCCTGGTGGTCTTTCTAGCCACCGTATTGCGAGCGCAGTCTTCGGACGTCGCCCCGCCGCTTACCGACATCTTTGACTGGCACGAAGTTGCGCTGCTGGAAGAGAGTCCGCAAGCCGGCGAACCCTCCAACCCGCCAACTTCCCGCGTTGAAGCAAGAGCCGCCAACACTCCGCTCAGTCACCCGTTCGCTCAGCCGTTGGTAACGGAAGGCAAGCGTCTCTTCGCGGAATCGTGCACACAGTGTCACGAAGCGGAGCAAGCGACCGACCAACGTAAGTCTTATGTCGATTGGCTGGCGACGGTCGAAAGTATGGCGGCTCAGGAAGATGCCACGATACCTCAATCGAGTTTCGTTCCGATTGCGACGTATCTCGCATCGCTCGGTCCGCCCGACAAGACGGACGTGGATCGAAACGACGATCGCGATAGTGATCACTCGATGGGTGGCATGACCAACGAAGGTCGTGCCGCCGGCGAGAAGTCTTCAACAGACGATTCAGCAGAAGAAAGTGGTAGCCGTGCGCCCCAATTCGATCCGCAGGATGTCGCCCGTGGTCAGTCGGCGTTTCGGTCTTCGTGTACACAATGTCACGACGCGGGACGGGCACTGAACAAGCGGAAGTCGCTGTCCGGCTGGCTGGCTACCGTGCGGCGCATGGCACGCATGGACGGAGCGAATGTGTCGACATCCGATGTCCGCCCAATCGCCGTTTATCTGGCTTCTTTGAGTGCTCCCGCGGGCGGTGATTCATCGACCGAGGCGGATATGTCCGTGACCGGCGACGACATGGGCTCCGGATTGAATCTCAGCGGGACGATCTCCACGTTGTGGCGCGGCGGCAACGACAATCTCGAAAACCCAAACTTCTTCGCGGACGCGTGGGTCACCATGGACTGGCAGCCGGAAGGTCCGCTTCGAGCTCGTGTTACCACTTGCACCAGTTGCCACAGCGATCAATCCAACGGCAGCGGATTTACGCTTGAGTTGGTGGAGGCCGTGGCTACATTCGATCTGATGTATGCCGCCAGGAAGCGAGATCCCCGCCCCGAGGAATGCAAGTCGCAGGTCGAAGCCGAGATTCGTGCTGGCCGCCTGGTGGTGCCGTTTGGCCAGTATCACACCATGAGTCATCCAGGCGCCTATCGAACGGTAACCAACCCGTTGATGTTCAATATGGGTCGCCAGGTCAATGCCGACGGAGCACGTCCTCCCGTCTTGCCGATGCCCTATTCCGATGAAGGCGTCGACTTGCACACGATGATTCCGCTGCGAAACGACTGGAAGATCAATCTCGATGGCTTTGCGGTCAACGGACTTCAGGGCGGTGGCTCGGGTGTCAACTTCACTCGCAGCCGCAGCTACACGGACAACAATCGACACGCTGGCTACGGAGGTCGCGCGACGCTCAGTAACCAGGCGTTCCTGGTGGGTGGTTCGCTGATGGCCGGGCGCCTGGAAGACGAGGGTAGCACTCCGCTGAACTATCACCTGGTCGGCGGCGATGCCACGGCCCGTCTGTTGGACGACAACGCGCGGCTCTACTTTGAATACGCCATGCGACGGAACGGGTCGGTGTTTGGCCAGCGACAGATTTCCTACGGCATCGTCGCGGAACTGGAACTGCTATTGCTGGAGAACCCTCACCTCAGCGCGCTGGTGCGATACGACACGCTGGAACACCGTGATTTCTTTGGCGACTCCTCCATCGAACGATTCACGTGGGGCCTGACCACGAACCTGGGCGGCGGGCAATTGATCTTCAACCACGAACACTGGAATTTCCCCACCGACGATACCGAAGACGTGGATGTATTTGGCATTCGCTGGGTGGCGACATTCTGAACGAGGCTCAGTAGTCAGGTTCAAAAATCAGCCCCGGCAACTAGCCCCAGGAACAAGGACACCGCGTGCCCTTCAAGATTTGTCGTCGTCCTCGGATAGCATCAGGGCGAACGCCAGATCGCGGGTAGCCTGCGGAGGATTAACGGGTCCCTCGGTATTGATGAAGTTGATAATCGCCAACGCATCGCGAGGTGTTATTTGGTTGTCGCCGGTGACGTCATAGAACGGTGGTGGCACACCCGGACCGGAAGCGACTGGAACAGCTCCGGCACCATTTGCATTGATGTATTGAATGATCAGCAACACGTCACTGGCCGTGATGCCCTGATCTCCGTCGGTATCGAGCGGTTGGCTCAGATTCTGCCACGGTGTACTCGAAACATCGTCATTCCTGATCGTCAGTGTCGCCAGCGCGTCGTCGATTGTCGCGGCGCTGGCATTGGAAAGGCGGATGAGGACCGTCTCGTCTGTTTCAAATTCCGTATCGCCAACCACTTCGACGGAGACCGCCGCCGACACTTCCCCGGGTGCGAACGTCAGTGTGCCAGACGTTGATACGAAGTCATTGGCTTGCGCGGTTTCGGCAGTCGTCTCGTAGTCGACGGTAATTTCGAAGGCGGATGGATTGGAAAGCTGTACCAACAGGACTGCCGACGATGTGTCAGCCATCCCCTCGTCCACGGGCAGATCGCCGATGCGGATGGTTGGTTGCGGATCATTGTCGACAATCGATCCCGTTGCCATGTTGGTCACCAGTTCGGCACCGACCGGATCCTGTAGCAGAAGCGAAAACTGTTCGTCCGCCTCCGTCACGTTGTTGTCGACCACTTGAATGGTGACCGTCTGCGTGAGCGGATCATTGGGACCGAACTGCAGGGTTCCGGACTGAGCGACAAAGTCATTACCGGCCGTTGCGGTACCGTCCTGCGTCGTAAAGTCGACGCTCACCGTTTCGGCGGGAGCTTCCGAAAGCGAAATCTCGAACGATACGGCGTCCGTTCCGTTTTCAATCGCCGCGCCTTCCTTGATCGACAGTGTTGGCAAGGACTGCGGTTCGGTGAAATCAATCGTCAACGTGGGCCGCGTTGCCGCGTCGGAGTTTTCTCGCGAGTTAAATCGTTTGGCCGTGCCGTCGGTCGCTTCGTCTCCGATGACGATCCAGCCAAAGTTCGCGTCCGGATCATCCAGCCATGCCGACACGTCAGAAATCATTTCGTCCGAAGTCCACGTGTAGGCCTGATTGATTGCTCCCACACTCGTCGATGCACTGGCCACGGATTCGAAAGTACCGCCGTTGGTAGACCACGGTTCGGTGGGGAAATTTCGATGTGTCCAGGTCGTGTCGCCCGGCGTGGCATCGGTGCCCTTCCCTTCCGGTCCGTTGGCATTGGACACCCCTTCACCCCAGTCTTCCGTCAGTCGATGGAGGCCCATTGATACGTCGGACGAGATCGATTTCGACAGCGTCAAACTCAGCGACACACTGTTGATGGTGGCTCCGGCGGGAATCTGTCCGGCCAGATCAAATTTCACCGCTGCTCGTCGCAAGCTTCGGCCCGGTGATTGCTTCGTGCGTCCTGCGAACAGGAATTCGCCCACACCGTTGGACAACGTTCCCTGGGCATCCTCGAACAGTGAGTTGTCGCTGCTCGGTTCCAGCGAAACGGTTGTCAGCAGATTGCGAACCTCGAGCGATTCAAATCGCCCGCGACAGGACGCATAGGAAGGAGCAATTCGAAGCGTCATTTGTTGCGGTCTCAAATGCGAGTGTTACGAATCAACCTTAACGAAAACACAGTGTAGTTCCACAGAGGCCGCTTTTATCCCCTGTGTTTCGGGTGCGTCAAGACTTTCGAACGTTCGCTGCGATACGAACCGACTTGGCGTGCCGCTTACAATCGCCGAAAAGCTCGACCCTGCGATCACTTGGCACAGCTGCCACCACCCGCCGACGGTGCCAACATGTTCCGTTTGCTTGACGCAGCTGAGACGTTATGGGGTGATGTGGAGTCCGTCTCTTGAAGACGCGGTCAACACGCATCGGTGCCCACGTCGGAGGAACACCGATGAGGAAATCGCCACCAGCGAACTTAAAGAAGAATGTCTATTCGCTGAAGATAGCGTGCTGCTCGAAGTTGCCCGAGTTCGTCGCCACGTTCGCGGTTCTTCGGCGGGAAGTTGCGGCGCGAGTCACAATTCCACTACCAAAACGGCAAAGAGTTGACGTTCAGATCGACTGACTGATAGATGCCCGTTTTCTCTTCGGTCGATGTGACCGAGCGCATTACTGGATTCTCTGTCCGGCCCCATCGCCGGGAGCGTTGCTGGCCCGTCCGCAGCTATATTGAGTGCACTCATTTCGTTTAGCTCTCGTACAAACTGGCATGCAAGAATAAACTGAATGTTTGGAGCCTAGCCTAGGCTATCTCGTTCAGACAGGAGGCGAAAGCATGAAGCTGCGTTTGAGTGGGGACGGTCTGCACTTCTTTGATCGGCATTCCGGACTCAATGTTCTGGTCGACGAAGTCGATGTGCCGACTGATCAACAATCTCTTGCTCCTCGTTTCGTCTCGTTCGCACTTACAAACGCATGCGATCTAACGTGTCCGTTTTGTTACGCGGCAAAGAGCCCAGCTTCCTTAGACCTCACGCGGTTGCGCGGCTGGATCCAAGAGCTAGATGAAAACGGATGCCTCGGAGTCGGGTTTGGCGGAGGGGAGCCTACACTATACCCAGACTTCGTCGAGTTGTGTCGTCACTGCACAAACGCATCGGACATGAGCGTTAGTTTCACGACCCACGGACACAGACTGACATCAGGTTTGGCAGAAGAGCTATCCGGAAACGTGAACTTCATTCGATTGTCGATGGATGGCGTGAACGGCACATACGAGTACTTCAGACAAAGACCCTTTCGCACCTTCCTGACGCAGCTACAGCTTGTCGCAAGTGTCTCGCAGTTCGGGATAAACTTCGTGGTAAATGACAGAACGGTTTCGGAACTCGATGCTGCCGTTGAGATTGCTCTAGCTGCCGGCGCCAGCGAGTTTCTGCTGTTGCCGGAGATATCTTCGCAAGGGTTAAGCCAAGAGACGACCTGTGTGATGAATCGTTGGATTCGTGATTACCGCGGTTCTCTGAGACTTGGCATCTCAGAATACGGAGTATGTGATGCCGTTCCGCTTGCCGATCCTCATGATGCCGACAAAGGCCTTCGAGCTTACGCGTTCGTATCAGCCCATGGCCATGTGTGCTCGAATTCATACGACTTGACGACCACCGCACGGATTCCTGCGGAGGGAATACTCTCTGCCATTTTCCACTACGAAGGGAGGATCAAATGAAAGTATGGTTTGGCCACGGATCCGAACATTCGGCTGCGATCGTCATGATCGGAGAGTTCAAGACCGCCGAAGAGGCGGAGAGTGTCCAACGGCTCATTGATGAAATAAGTGGACAAGCAAGTGACGACTACTCCAACGACATCGTCAAACACTGGTCGAAGAACGAAAGGTACTCGGACGAGACCGAAGATCGACTCCATCAGCGAGATTTGCACTTCCTCTCGCCAAGCGACATCGCCGATTTCGCTTTGAATCAACCAAACATTGAAAAGAAAGGTAAGGAACTACACTTCTGGACGGACGACGTCGAGATCGGAGGCTTCATCAAGCTCATGGTTAACAAGGGCGCCCGAGTGCAAGTCTATTCGGCCCATAACTATCCCGGCGACGAAGAAGAGTAACGTTTTGACTTTGGCCGAATTAGATTGGACTGTCTTTGAGCGACTGCCCGGAGCACAGACGACCAACTTTGAGTTGCTGTGTCGGGAACTGGTACGCCGAAACTATGAAAGGCATGGGGACTTTCGATCGTTTACGCAGCAGGCCGGGGTCGAGTTCCATCTGAAGGTTGGCCAATCATGTGATTTAGGAAAGCCCCCATCGCATTGGGGGTGGCAATGTCGATGGTACACTGACGTCTCCGGAAAGCAGATCGGCAAACGGCGGCGAACCAAAGTCGAAGATGCGATCCGCACAACCGAGAAGCACCTACCAGACTTAACTGACTGGGTTCTCTGGACGAGAAAGCGGCTGACTCCTGAGGATCAGAAGTGGTTCTTTGCCATCGAGTCAAAGTTCAAGCTGCGGCACTGGTCCGAAGAAGAGGTTCTCGGCCTTCTATCTGGAGCGGAGGTTCTTCGTCAGACATACTTTGGGGAACTCGTATTCACCGAAGCAGACTTCTGCAAGCTTCACGAAGAGGCAATGGCGCCAATCAAGAAGAGGTGGGAGCCTGCTCTGCATGTTGAAGTTGACGCGGAAACGAAAATCAAAGGCGTACTGGGCGCACCCGGTACATGGCCAGAGATTCGTCAAGTGGGAAGTGACCTGCGTCGTCGCGTGCAGCGGATTGAGGCATTCTTGGATCAACTGCGTGAGGACGAACAGTTGTTGGTCAGTCAGTTTGCACAAACATTGCAAGCTTCGAGCGATCATCTCAACAATCTCGCCTCGGCGTTAGACGAAGGGTCATTGCGAGAAATCAGGAAGCTGTTGGACGCGTTTGTAAGGCCAACCGTCTCAAAACCTGATGTAGCTAAGTTGGCGGCGACACTGCGAACCGTTAATCTTCCTGCTAGTACTCCAATCACGGCTGCGATGTGGCACTTGGGGAACTACTTTGACGTTCTCCAGCGCCTCCAACGTAGGATAGATGTCAACCTAATCGCTGTAGTAGGCGATGCTGGATTCGGGAAAACCTATCTTGCGGCGGAACTCACCAAGCCTTCAGGCGAACAACCCGGTGGCATACTGCTTCAGGGAAAATATTTGTCGCAGAACGGTTCTCTCGTCGAATTGGTAGATCGCATAGAGTTCGGTGGTTCAGGAGTAGATGAGTTGCTGGAGGCCATCGATGCTGCTGGAGCAAGGCTAGACCGCAAGATCCCACTTGTAATCGACGGACTAAACGAAGCGGAAGACCCGAGAACGTGGATGGACCAAATTGCCACACTGGAGGCAAAGACAAATCGGTTAGCTAACTGCGCGGTGATCCTTACACTTCGCTCCGCGGTAGCGGAAGAAGCGCTACCTGAAGAAGTCTCCACCATCCACCTCTCAGGTTTCACTTACGATCGGCAAGAAGCTGTCGAGACGTACTTTGAGTACTACAAGATTGATCCAACGGACGCGCTGTTGCCTTGGCAACAATTCCGTTCGCCCTTATTCCTGAGTCTATTCTGCCAAGCCACCAACTCAGAAAGAGAGCATACGGTAGGCGTTGAAAGTATCCCCCGATCGCTCAACGCAGTTTTTGGAAAGTACCGTGAAGTTGTGGCAATGCGTGCGGCAGAAAAACTGGGGATGGCGAAAGATGATGTTGTGGGTGCGCTCCGTCGCGTCGGGGCCGAGCTTTGGGACTCGAATGCGCGTGCATTTGACTTCGACAAACTTCGTGAGTTGGTTGGCGACGGTCCTCGCGACTGGCAAAGTAGTCTTGCCCGTGTCCTCGAGGAAGAGGGAGTTCTATCGCGGGACTTAGTCCGCCGATTGCATATACAGGAAACGCCGAGCGGAAATCAGGTCAGTGCAATCCTTTACGACGCGTTTGCCGGTTTCGTTGTAGCCGACGCAATTACTCACAACCAGACTGTCGATTCTGTGCGCAAGCTGATTGACAGCCACTGGTCGCGACTGGATACGTCTACCCGAGATCATCACCCTCTCGCAGAAGACATTGTTGCGGCGTTGGTAGGACTATTCGCAGAAAAATACCGCTCACCACTTTGGAAGATCGTACCAGAACGTTCCCGGGCAAAAGTTCTTATTGACTCGATAGATCTCCCGGCGGAGTTGATTGACGAAGATACGGTGGCCGAACTTCAGAAACAGCCTCTCGATGGAAGTGCATTCAGGACACTGATGACAACTCGATCGATTGCAAACCATCCGATGAATAGTGAGTTCTTGAACGGCGCGTTGATGGGTCTGAGTGTCGCCGACCGTGACCTGAACTGGACGGAATGGGTTCGACGCAATCGGGAAGCTCTTCTCAAAGATATAGAGGTTGTTGAGCAAGACTGGCGGCGATCTTCACAACGGAACGAAAGTGACCGACTGCTGGCCATGTGGACATGCTGGTATCTGACAAGTTCTGTTCGCTACTTTCGCGATCATGCCACACGTGCCCTCTATTGGTATGGACTTGGCGCCCCACGCCCGTTTTTCGAATTGGTCGTTTCCTCGCTGAAGATTGATGATCCCTACATTTCCGAGCGAATGTTAGCTGCGACATATGGTGTCGTAATGGGAAATCAGAATCCGAGCGGTGCCTTTGCTACTGACTTTCAATGGCTTCTTGAGCAGCTTGCCGCACATTTGCTCAGCTGCGGTGCTAAATCTCCAACAAATCATTGGACATCTCGACAATATGTGCAGGGTATCTTCGACTTCGCTCAACATTTACCCGGCCTTGAGACGACCGCTTTCCCGGCACAGCGACGGCTCGTTTTCGAACAGGCAGACTACGTCCATGCGTCTAGTGTGCAACAACAGTATTCTGGCCACCTCGATATGGACTTCGAACATGACGAGGTCGGTAGGCTGTTCGAAGATCGGCGTAAGTACCAAGACGATCCTGACGGCTTCAATGATGCGATGAAAGAGATCAACGGGCGAATCCACGCACTTGGGTGGCGTGCTGAGAAGTTTCGGAATATCGATTCTCAGCTCTCCCAGAGCAGATACCGGCGGTCGCCAGAACCAAGTCTTACCGATACTTACGCGATGAAATATGCACGTTGCGCAGTGCAAGAGAAAGCGGGTGTGTTAGCCGATGCCGGGGAAATTCCGAACGACAGGCGAACGCAGTGGGGCAGCCCCGTTACTGACATCGACCCATCGTTTCCTCTTAAACCACGGCCGCTGGAGATCGAGATCAGTTGCTGGTTGCAGCCGGACCAGAGTGATAATCGAGAATGGCTTGCTTCAGGGCGAATTCACGTCCCGAACGAGCTACAAGTGATGGAATCATTTGAGGATGCGACTGGAACTTGGATTTCGGTTGATGGCTACCTTCGGCGAGAGGATCGGATTAACGGACGCAGCACATTCGGCTTCATCAGGGCAATCCTTGTTCTGGCAGAAGAAACCGATCAGCTCGTAGGTCTACTCAAATCGAGAGACTACTTGGGCAATCACTACATTCCAGAGGAGCCAAGTGACTACTACACGTTCGCCGGCGAAATACCGTGGAGTCCTGAGTTCTGCGCGAGTGAAGACTATGATGAGAATGGGCCGTATATTGGGACAATCGGTGGTCGTAATTCCGGCATCGCTGTCGAAACACTCAGCCATCGATACTCTTGGCAAGATTACCACAGTGCAGCCAACAACGTAGGTGGATTCTCTGTCCCGAGTTTATCTTTCTCGAGAGAGTACGGATTAACGTCCGCGGCTTCGGGCTTTAATCAATTTGCTCCCGACGGTTCACTGGCATCGATCTCACTGGCGCCTCCTAAGGGTTTCAATGAAGACGGCAATGTCTTGTACCTGCGATCGGACTTGTTGCGAGCATACGCCGAAAGTCGTGGGTGTCGCATTGTCTGGACGATCTGGGGCGAACGGAACCTCACGAACTTTAGTATCGGCAACCATCCCGATTGGAGTCGTGATATCTACCAGCGATACGAGCACGTTTGGCGCGAAGTTAGGCTACTTGGTTAACTCCTTTTGTCGTTGGGCAAGTACATTATGTCTTTGTGCACAAGGCGGTCAGCTCAGGTGTAATCGCGGTCTGCGCTTCCAAGAATATTCAGTAGAAGAATCCGGCCAAGGAGACGCCAACTGCGCTCGCTCCGACACACCGGGACAGGTGACAAAGGCGTAGCGAAGTTGTCTGGCCTTCGTTGTGCATGACTTTTCTTGTACGAGACCGCTGCTCGTTTCGCGACTCGCAGCCGTACGGGAGCCTGATCACTCGAAAACGATGCTACTCAAACCTGTGAGAAGCGCGGCAGGATTGGCTTGAGCTCTAGTCGGCCATCTTCTTGCGCAGCGTCGTGCGGTGGATGCCAAGGTCTTTGGCCGCGGCGGAGAAGTTGCCGCCGTGACGAGCCAGCGCAGCTTCGAAGAGGGGCTGCTCGACCATGGCGTTGATGATCGCATGAATTTCACTCGCCGTTTCGCCTGCGTTCATTCGGGTTTCGATCCAGCGCCGGATTTCCACCGTCAGGTCCTCTTCCTCAGGGCACTCGCGGAAGTCGGAATTGGGCAACAACAACGGCTCTGGCAAGTGACGAGCTTCGATTGGGCCACCGCGCGCGAGGACGAGAGCGTGCTCGATGGCGTTACGCAATTCACGGACATTGCCGTGCCAGGTTCGAGCGATAATTTCCCGCTCCGCGTCTGGCGAAATCGATTGCCTCCCGTCACCCAGCGATACCGCGAATTGTCTTGCGAGCAATACGGCGTCGTTGTCCCTTTCTCTCAAAGGGGGAATCTCAACTCGAAATGCCGACAGTCGGTAGAAGAGATCGTGACGGAACACCTTTTGCCTGATCGCCTCCAGAAGATCTGCATTGGTCGCCGAAACGATGCGAAAGTCACTTTCGACAGGTTGGGTCCCGCCGACTGGTGTAAATACACCGTGCTCAAGAGCTCGTAATAGTTTGACTTGCATCTCAGCCGGAATGTCACCCACTTCGTCGATGAAGAGTGTGCCACCGTTGGCTTGCCGGAGTAGCCCGTCTCGTTCCGTTTCAGCGCCGGTGAACGCGCCGCGGACGTGTCCGAAGAGTTCGCTTTCGGCGACGGAACTGCTGAGCGCTGCCAGGTTGACCGGGACGAATGGACCTTCGCTCCGATTGCTGTAACGGTGCACCGCCCGAGCCGCCAACTCTTTGCCGGTTCCGCTTTCACCCTGAATCAAGACTCCGGCGTCCGAGTTCGCCGCGAGAGCAATACGGGCAAAGACGTCCTGCATCACTCGGCTCTTGCCCGCCATACCGTCGATTGCCGCCGGCGGATCGAATGGCGTTTGCGTCCGGTCTTCTGTTTCCGAATTCGTGCTGACTTCGAGTGCTCGAAGGATTAGCTGGCGAATCTCATCGGTTTCGAACGGTTTGACAACGTACTCGAAAGCTCCGTTGCGAACAGAATCGACAGCCGTTTCCAAATCGCCATGTGCCGTGATGACGATGATGGGCACAGCACCAAAGTGGTCGCGAAGCTGCGACATGGCTTCCAGGCCGCTGATGCCGGGAAGTCGGACGTCGAGCACGATCGCCGCCGGGCTTGTGTCGCCTGCCAGTTTCAATGCGGCTTCGGCCGATGACTTCGTGATTGGCGTATGCCCAAGTCCCTGGACGACTTTCGCGAGTCCCCAGCAGATCGCTTCTTCGTCATCGACGATAAGTAGGTTCGACATCTAAGTCACGGCCTCCGTCGTGAGAGGCAACGTCATCACGAACTCGGTCCAGCCATCCCTTCGCTGCCAGGTCGCATTGCCGCCGTGTTCTTTTGCAACTTCCCTGACCACAGCGAGTCCCAAACCGACGCCGCTCTTCTTTTCGGAGATGAAAGGAGCAAAGACGTCTTCGTTTGTTTTCGGCCCGACTCCGTTATCACCAACGACGATCTCAACCATTTCGCCTGCCGAATTCTGTACCTCGATTCGCACCCGAGCTGTGAGTGAATCGCCGCTTGAAGACGCATCCGCTGCCGAGGATGACGCTGCTTCGATCGCATTCAACAGCAGGTTCACGATTGCCTGTTCGATCGCGACCTGGTCACCATGCAAAGGTTGCGGCTTCCCGTTCGGTTTCCACGCAACGTCGACACCCAAATGCTTTGCTGAATGCCGCACGAGCGCTATCGCTTGACCAACCGTATCGCGAAGGTCCGTCGTGGCCCACTCGACATGATGCGGTTCGACTTTGGCAAGCAGCAGGAACCTCTGCAAGTAATTTTCCATCAAGGAAAGCTGTCGGCGCGCAACGGCGAGTGCTTCATCGTCGGACGGTTCGTTTTCGTCTTCGAAGATATCCAGCGCCATGCGACAGCCTGTCGCCGAGTTCCGAATCTGATGTGCGATACCGGCTCCCATCGCGACCATCGTCTTCATACGTTCGCCGTCGCGAATATCAGATTCGTATTGATGGAGCATTTCGGCCGTGCGATTTATTTCGGTAGCGATGTCCAGTAGTTCGTCGTCACGACGAGGCAGTTTCGAAGGTGCGAAGTTTCCGCCGGAGATACTTCGCAATTGGTTGACGATCCCTTGAGTCGATTTGCTGACCGAACCTCCTACCCAGTAGGCACAACCAATGGCCGCGACCAACGCGGTGCCGGCCGCGACGAGCGTTGGAACCAGGGCTCGCTGCCAAATGCGTCGGTATTCGTCAGCCGGGAAGAAAGCATGGAGTCGCAGGCTCGTTGTGTGGCGTGTGTTGCTCAAGGGCAAAACGCGATGGAAGTATCGCCCGTCAGCGATTGTGACCTCATCTAGCTCGAAAGTTCCAGGCGGATCGACGTTCAAGGCCGAAGGCGGTGTCAGCGAAGCGTCGCTGGTCCCGGTGACGCCACCGGCTTCATCCACCAACACGAAGTCGGCACCTGTCAGTCCGGACATCTGCTGTAAGACCGGGTCGGTGAGTGGAAAAGTCGTCTGTTCGAGAATTTGCGTGACGTCGTCAATTCGCCGTTGAATGCGGGTCTTCGCTGACCGCTGCGCGATCCACAAGCTAACCGTGAAACTCCCCAGCACGACGGCGACCATCACGATGGACGTTGGAAGCAGGATCTGAAAACGGATGGGAAGACGCATCCTGCCATTTTAGCACAACCAGTGTGAGTGCCGATTTGTCGATCAGTTCGCCACTGGTGTCGGTTTCTTCGACAAATGACGTCGCGAAAGCGTGTCTTTCGGCGATTTTGCCCGGTTATTTGTACGGATCTTGGCGGCACCGTTCTTGCTCTCTATCACGCGGGCTCAGAGAAAGGAGACACGCAATGTTTCGTGCAAGCCGAAGTAGAACGGGATTTACGCTAGTCGAACTTTTGGTGGTGATTGCCATCATCGCGATGCTGGTGGCACTCTTGTTACCCGCGGTTCAAGCCGCTCGCGAGGCAGCAAGGAGAACGCAGTGCAAGAACAACCTGCGACAACTCGCGCTCGCGGTACTGAACTTCGAGTCGGCCCGCGGGCATCTGCCATCAAGTGCCGAGGTTAATCTTTCGGTCAGCTCGACGGCGAACAACGGTTCGTGGGGCGTGCACGGTCGAGTCCTGCCCTATTTGGAAGAAGCGAGTCTCTATGACAATGTGAACCTGGACGACGCCTGGGACTATCAAATGGCGATCGATGGTCTTCAGATTCCCGCTTACCAATGTCCGTCCGACGGCGGCGCGGAACAGATGCGAGATCCCGGCAAAGGACGAGCAAGACTCTTCGCGACGAACTTCGGGTTTAACTTCGGAACGTGGTTCGTATTCGATCCAGAGACTCGGCGAGGCGGCGACGGTTTGTTCTATCCGAATAGCCAAATGAAACTCGCCAGGGTCATCGATGGCACGAGCAAGACGCTGCTTGCGGCAGAGGTCAAAGCGTGGCAACCGTACATGCGAAACGGTGGCCCTTCGACGGACGTACCACCAACAACGCCTGAGGAAGCCGCGGCGATTGTGGCTTCAGGAGCACAGTTCAAGAACACAGGGCACACGGAATGGCCGGACGGTCGAGTGCATCACACCGGCTTTACTGCGGCGCTGACGCCCAACAGCTTCGTGGTTTACGATGCAGGCGAAGAAGTTGGCGTTGTTGATGCGGACTATAATTCATGGCAAGAAGGGAAGAACGGAAGCGCGGGGTCACCGTCATTTGCAATCATCACGTCGCGAAGTTTTCACGAGAACATGGTACAAGTTGTGATGCTGGACGGTTCCGTGCGAAATATCGACGAGGCAATTGGACTTCCCGTGTGGCGTGCGGCCGCGACTCGCCGCGGCGGTGAACAAATTTCGCTTGATTGAGCGACATGGAAACTGCGACACGGAAACTGCGACACGGAAACTGCGACACGGAAACTGCGACATGGAAACAGGGAGAACGACATGATTCGAAGATTTCTACTCGTTGGGGTTGCCGCCTTTTTGTGCTCCGCAACCGCCGAAGCACAAGAGCTGAATGCTTCCGCTGAAAAGATCGCGGAACGAGGACTTGCGTTTCTGACCGCGAGCCAGGACAAGAACGGAACGCTGTCTCCTCGAGCCGGCTCGGGAATTACTTCGCTGGCAGTCACCGCCGCATTGCGTCATGGTCGACCGCTCAATGACCCGCTGGTCGCAAAAGGACTGAAGGCCCTGGAGGGTTTCGTTAAACCGGATGGTGGAATTTACCTGGGGGATCGACTACGCAACTACGAAACTTGCGTGGCCATACTTTGCCTGAGCGAAGCCAATCGTGTCGCCGGTGACAAACGCTACGACAAAATCCTCAAGAACGCGGAAAGCTTCGTTCGTGGCTTACAAATCGGAGCCGACGGGAAGGTCGAAAAGTCAGATCCGCACTTCGGTGGTGTTGGCTACGGTGGACCCGAACGTCCCGATCTCTCCAACACCGCGTATATGATTGAAGCTCTCAAGGCGCTCGACGTCGGGGACAATGATCCGGCGATTCAGAGTGCCCTGGCATTCATCACACGGTGTCAGAATCTGGAAGGTGCCGGTAACGACACACAGTTTGCGGACAAAGTGAATGACGGTGGATTCTATTACGCTGTTCCGACCGAATCGGTTGATGAGGAGCGGTCCACAGCCAACGGTGGGCTGCGGAGTTCCGGGTCGATGACCTACCACGGTTTCAAAAGCCTTGTCTACGCTGGGCTGACGAAGGACGATCCTCGCACGAAAGCGGCACTGGGCTGGATTAGCAAGAACTATTCTTTGATAGACAATCCGGGGCAAGGATCGGCTGGTCTGTTCTATTATTACAACACGTTTGGCAAGGCGCTCGAAGCTTCGAAGCTGGATCAAATTGAATCTGGCAATTCGAAACACGATTGGAGAAAAGACCTTGTGCAGGAATTGGCAGAGCGTCAGGGCGACGACGGAGCTTGGGTGAACACGAACCGCCAATGGTTTGAGAACGACAAGAACCTGTGCACGTCCTTCGCTTTGCTGGCGTTGTCCCACTGCAAGACGCCCGTCGAACAGACTTCGAAGTAGCACCTCTGATGAACGATGAGCCACCTCGGTTTCGACTCCGCGCGGCCGTTCAACGAATTGCTCCCTTCGCCAACGGACTACTGTTACTTGCTTTTCTTGGCTGGGTGTTGTTCTTCGACGGCTCGCGCACTGCGATTACCGATGTCGAAGGGTTTGCCACGCAAGTTGCCAAAGCGGAAAACGCGAGCATTCGTTGGCTACCGTTCTTGGGAGCAGGTTTGGTTGGTGCTACTTTCCTTACGATGCTCATCGGGCTTTGGCGCGGCCGTCGCGAGTCGCGTTCTCTGCGAGCGTGGTTGATTCTCATCTTTCTGGTCTGCGGGTGGCTGGCCGCCTGGCTCGGTAGACAAGACCTGTATTGGTATGGCCACGCCCGGCGAGTGTCATCAGAAGTCTCGGCGGCAACGCAGCTCGCAAAGGCGCTCGATGAGAACTGGCCATCCGGCGATGGGGACTATCCAGAACTCGGAATAGTGCTTGGGTATCCGAAAGAAAATCCGGTCTCGCTGATTCTGGCAGGTGAGCCAGTCCCGATAGGCAAGCTAAGAATTGTTGCCGTCGAGAAATCGAGGGACGGCAAGATTCTCCGCCTTCAGCTCGCGAATCCCAATCACGACACCTGGCTGGTTCGGTGTAAAGAACGAACGGGTCGGACCGAGTTTGTGAACAGTTTCGATACTCACTATTCTGCAAAACGAAGCCGTCAGCTATCGGGCGAGTGGTTTCTGATTCGTTACGACAGCTAACACTCGCGGGAGACCGCTGCAGGTTGCGCAGCTTTCTTCGAAGCGTGGGGTGCATCAGCTGCCGGCGTAACTTGGCGGCCCAATTCGCAACGTTCCCCGGACGAAAGACGGTTGCGGGTAATCCAAATCTGTACGAGCGTGAAGTCCGGCCATCCCTGGAAATAGACGAGGGTGCCTCCAAAGCGCAGTTGACAGTGGTCGCGCCACCGACGCGGTCGTCGCCTGGAGGTTGCCATGCGACGCCGCACAAAAAATTCTTCGCAAAGCGTGAAGAGTTGCTGTTCAGATGGACCAACAGATGTCCGTTTTCCGCTTTGGCCAATGTGACCGAAGCAGCTTCGGCCGCGTGGTTTTTATGCGATTTCACTTGAGCGCCAGGCGCAGAGGTCGTTTTCCCCGATGCAGATTTGCTCCAATTGCTAAGCTCCGAAGATGATGCAACCGACCGCACGGAGGAGAACCTCCAATCTGCAGCGGTCTAGCGCAAGAGAAATCTCAGGAAATTGAAACGGCCATGTGGTCCAACTGACTAAGGTCACGACAGTTGTGGGCGTCGGCTACGACCTTTGATCATCGGCACGATTGGTCGCACGGTCTATTGCAAGGTCCCCCGCACACGAACATGAGCAACCGATGGCTTTTCGTCTTGCGCAAAAACATCTGTTCTGACTAAAGCGAAGACGAACCCAACAACGCACATTGGTTCTATCATGACTAGCCAACTGTACGAGTAAAGTTTCAGGGCAATCGCGTTACGCCCATGGACACAAATGTTAGAGTACCGACTTGATAAACGCGATCACTGTCCGCCGGGGAAATCACGTGTCCGTTCAACGAACAGTCTTGCTCATAACGCTCTTTGTTGCTCACTGTCTGACGGCATTGCCGTTTGCAACTGCCGCTAAGCAATCGCCCAGCATTCTCTTCGTCCTCGCAGATGATATGGGTTGGAAAGATGCGGGATACTTGGGAAGCGATTTATACGAAACTCCGTGCCTGGACCAACTGGTCCGCGATGGCATGCGTTTTAGTAGCAGCTATGCAGCCTGCCACGTTTGCTCACCTACGAGGGCGAGCATCATGACCGGTAAGTATCTCGCTCGACTGCATCTGACGGACTATATCGCGGGTGGCCGAGACCGGAAACTCACGATTTGGCCGTGAAGCAACTTCATCCCCGACAAAGACCGTGAGCATGAACCAACATATTCTCGTCTTCGTTTTGCTGTCTTCGATTTTGACGGCGAGTCACGCCCAGCGCAGTTTGGCCGCCGATTTTTATGTCGCTACGAATGGCTCTGACACAAATCCTGGCACAAACGCTGCACCTTTTCGCACGCTGGAAGCCGCGCGAGACGCGATTCGGAGTTTGAAGAAAAAAAGCTCGCCCCTCGACGGCGGTGTTACGGTGTGGTTGCGCGGTGGTGATTACGTACGCACTGGCGCACTGGAACTGACAGACGTCGACAGTGGTAGTAAGGAGCAGCCAATCGTTTGGCGCGCGGTGGAGGGTGAGCGCGTACGTCTGCTCGGTGGGCGCAAACTTGCGGGATTCAAAACCGTGACAGACGCGGACGTGTTGAAGCGGCTGCCTTCCGCGGCCCGCGGACAGGTTTGGCAATGTGATTTGCGAGCTCTCGGCGTTACCGAATTCGGCGAAATGCAATCGCGTGGCTTTGGGCGGACGACAACGCCCGCCCACTGCGAACTGTTTTTCGCTGGAAGACCAATGACGCTAGCGCGATGGCCGAACGAAGGTAGCTGGGAGAAAATCGCAGACTTTCCTCAGGACTCTGCGATTGGCGATGGGCACGGTGGCAAAACCGGCAAGCTGGTCGATGGCTTTAACTACAAAGGGGAACGGCCACGCGGATGGAAGGGCGTTGACGACATTTGGATTCACGGATATTGGTCGTGGGACTGGGCGAATTCGTACGAGCGTATCGCGTCGATCGATCTCGACCGTCACTTACTGAAAACGGCTCCGCCACATGGCACCTACGGTTTTCGAAAAGGCCAGCGGTTCTACTTCTTAAATGTTTTGGAGGAACTGGACCAACCGGGCGAATGGTTTCTAGATCGTAAGCACGCGATCGTCTACTTCTGGCCACCCAAGCCGATTGCTTCAGGAGAATCGCTGCTGTCGTTGTCTGAAGAACCGCTGCTGTCGTTGTCTGAAGAACCGCTGCTGCGCCTGAAGGACGTTTCACACCTTAGCTTCCGCGGGTTGACACTCGAAGCCACGCGCGGCAATGCCGTCGAGATGCAAGGTGGGTCCCGTAATCGGCTGGCTGGGTGCACCATTCGGAACATTGGCGATTGGGGAATAAAGATCGCGGGCGGCAACGATCATGGTGTGATTGGATGCGACATCTTTGATACTGGAGATGGCGGCATCGACATGACGGGCGGCGATCGCGAGACGCTCACACCCGGCGGGCATTTTGTCCAGAACTGTCATTTCCAGCGTCAGGGGCGTTGGTCAAAGTGCTATGTACCCGCGGTTCATATGCAGGGTGTCGGTCAGCGTGTCGCCCATTGTCTGATTCACGACCATCCGCATTGCGCGATTCTGTTTAGCGGCAATGATCATTCAATTGAATTCAACGAGATCCACCACATTGCCATGGAAACCGGCGACGTCGGCGCGATCTACGCGGGACGCAACTATACCTTTCGCGGCAACCGCATCCGCCATAACTACATCCACCACACCCACACTGCAGGAAGCGGTGGATCTATGGGCGTCTACATGGACGACTGCATGAGTGGCACCGAGATATATGGAAACGTTTTCTACAAGGTGCACTGGGCAGTGTTCCTTGGCGGTGGCCGCGACCATCACGTTGAGAACAACATCTTCGTAGACTGCGATCCCACATTGCGAATGGACGGCCGCGGGCTCGACGCTTCCACGACCTGGCGCAACAACGTGATCGGTCTGGGCAAGAGCCTCGCAGAAATGCCTTCGGCTCTTTACCGCCAGCGCTATCCGGCTTTGAAGAGTCTCGATGCGTATTTCGGCAAAACCGGTGCCCCACTCAACGTGGGTGACGACTTCAAGGGAGTGCCGCCTGAACACAACGTTGTAAAGCGAAACATCTGCGTGGGCGGTAAGTGGCTTCACGTCTCATGGCATGCTGAGCCGGACGAACTGGATTTGGCTGATAATCTGGTTGGCGAGGAACCCGGATTTGTGTCTGAAGAAAAGAACGGGATCAAGGACTTCCGTCTAAAGAAGGATTCCCCGGCTTTCAAAAAAGGCTTTCGAGCGATTCCTCTTGAAAAGATCGGTCTGCAACTGGACGAGTATCGCCGTGAGTTGCCGGAACGCAACCAAACGAGAAATGCAAACAATCCATCTGCTGCCGCCGGTCAAGCCGCAAGCGACCGAGCAACGCAGTTGTCTCCCGACGCTATTGTTGCAAACGATAAGAAGCCAGTCGGGTCGATTCTTGCGGAGCATGGCGACCTCTCGGTCCTTTTTCGTGACAACTCGGAATCACCCAAAGTGCTCAGCGGCTTACAAAGCCTATTCAATCTGAAGGATGCCGATGGTTACGACGCGTATGACCCGTCTGCCACAGGAAGCTCTGCAGGTCTGAACTTCGAGCACATCATTTCCGGTCACAACGAAGAACGCAATAAGTTCACTCCACGCCACGGCAAATACACGCTCCACCGTATCGACGAAAGAACGGTCGAATTGCGTCGTCGCCGCGAAGATAGTCCGTGGGATGTTTCCAGTAGCCTACGCTATTCCGTCGTTGCACCGCACTACGTTGATTTTGAGTTTAAGTGTATTCCGCATGACCGCACGAAATTTGGGAAACGCGGCTACGGAATCTTCTTTTGGGCCAACTATATGAATCAAGTCGATGACGTGGCTCTTCACTTTCTCGGTAAAGCAAATGCAGAAGGTGACGAAAAGTGGATCGCGGGGTCTGCTCCGAATACACACCGCGACCACATAGGTGGCGGTACCTATCGTCACGTGTCTGCCCCGCCACTCGAATACGACTCAGACCACAACTTCAAGCTGAACGTTTGGAGCTACGACTGGCCGCGATTCACAAAGCCGTTTTACTTTGGTCGCGCCGCCAACGACATGTCGTTGATGCTGATGTTCGATCGCACTTATTCGAAGTCGGACGAAATCCGGTTCAGCCTGTTCAAATTCAAAGTCCAAGACGAACGCCGAAAACCAGCCTGGGATTTCCAATACGTCATACACGATGTTGAAGTGGGTCGAGAGTATGGCTATCGCGGTCGATTGGTTTGGAAGAAGTTCGTCAGCGACGACGACTGTCTTCGTGAGTATGAATCGTGGCAAAGGGAGTTAAGGCGGTAGTGAGATTCTGCTTTGCAAATCCAAAGTAGCTCGGCTGTCCCCAGCCGAAAAGTAAAGTAACTCAATGCAGGGAACTCTCGGCTGGGGACAGCCGAGCTACTTTTTGTCTACCGCTTTCGCGCGAGCTCAATCGTATGAACCGTTACGTGTTCGCCCTTGCGTGGAGACTGTTTGGCCCATTGACCATCGGGCTTCAACACGCCTGATGGCGCGGAGCAGGGAGCCGTGTGCGGAAATGAATTGTCCGCACTGACTACCCAGACGCGCCCCGCCGCGGCTCGCATGCGCATGTTGGTTTCGTGGTACGGCCAGAAAACCTCGGTCGACCATTTACCACCATCGCGACCTCCGTTGATTGCATGGAAGATGATCTGGGCTCCGGCTTTCGATAGCTTCTGGCTCAAATGTGGATCGGGCATGGGCGTGCATTGTGGATTGGCCCACATGTCGTTGCAGATCAGGCCGCCGACGCGGATACCTTTGATTTCGAAGGTGCGTAGCGGACGAGTGGCGTAGTCGTTGATCTCACCCTGAGGAGGTTCCGAAAAGCTACCGCACAACAAGGTCTTGCTGTGAAAGCCAAGGAACTTGCCGGAACGATCGTAAAAGCGAATTTGGTTGTAGCACTTCTTGTCGTCTGGCTCGACGTAGCAGGTTCCCAAAGCTAACGCGACACCCGCTTCACTGGCTCGCTTGATGATCTTTGCGAGCTCTTTTTCAACCTCAGCTTGGTCAAACTTCGGTGTGTAACCGCTAAGCGAACCTTCCGGCGTCAGCAGGATGTCTGCCTTTTCTTTGATAGCGACATCCAACGCGCGATGAATCGTGGCACTGTTTTCCGAAATCGAGTTCGTTACCGGAATCTGAGCCGTCGCAACTCGGAGTGACACCTTCGCCGTTTCTTCGTCGTTCGCGCATGTGGTGGATGCAACAATCAAGCACACGATCAAGAATGCGTAGGAGTGTATGCGTCGTTTCATGTTCTTCTTTTCTAAAATTGGGTTGCCGCCTATCGTTGCCTGAACAATTTTGATGTCGCCAGACCGCGAATCAATGTCCGCACGCCATAGCCATCTTCCTTTGCGGACTTAACGATGGCTTGCAGTTGCTCTTTGTCGTCGACCGTCGTGACGCGGCGGAGGGCGTACGTGGCCAACTGCTCCACGAATGCGTGGGCCAGTCGTTCTTCATTTGCTGCAAGTAGTTTTTTGAATTCGTGCGGGCCAGAAAACGACCGGCCATCGGGTAGTGTACCGGACGCATCGACGGGCGGGTTGTCGCCGTGACCGCCCTCGACGCGTTCGACATCTCGCCAACGACCGATGGCGTCGAAGTTCTCGAATGCCAGTCCGAATGGGTCGATCTTTGCATGGCATGAGACGCAATTCGGGTCGGTCGCGTGGGCTTCTAACTTGGAACGGATCGTCGTTTTCGCTTCGTTGCTGGTAACGGGTTCGAGCGGATCAACGTTGGGAGGTGGCGGCGGCGGAGTGTATGCGAGGATCGCCTCGGACAACCATGCTCCGCGATGGACGGGACGGTGGCGTGTTCCATCGGACGTAAGGGAAAGGATCGAGGCATGCGTCAGAATGCCGCCGCGTCCAGACTCGCTGGGCACTTCAACGCGACTCATGGTTAGCTTCGCTGGCTGAGAAACACCGTAGTGACGCGCGAGTCGACGGTCGAGCATCGTCCAGTTCGAATCGACAGCCTCTCGCAGCGGCAAGTTCGTGCGAAACATCTCGGCAAAGTACTCGGTGGTCTCTCGCACCATGCTCTCTTCCAAATCCGGGCCGTAGTTCGGATAGAGTCCGGGGTCTGGCTGAAACATGCCGACGCGGTGCAACTGCAACCATTGTTTGGGAAATGAGTCGAGGAAGCGATCGGTTTTAGAATCGACCAGCATGCGATCCAGTTGCTCGGACAACCCTTCGGGCGACGTTAGCTTGCCGTTTCGCGCCGCGTTGAACAGCTCGTCATCCGGCATCGAGCTCCAAAGGAAATAGGAAAGACGACTCGCCAGTTCGAAGTCTGTCAGGTGCTGGCGATTTTCGTTTGGCGAACCCTGCTCCAGATTGAAGAAGCTACGAGATACCAGAAGGGCAGCCAAGGCCGAGCGGTAGGCGTCACGGAATGACTCGCCAGCTTCGCGTTCTGCGGCCACAAGTTGAACGTAGGGTTCGATCTCGTCCACCGAAACCGGCCGCCGCCAAGCTCGTTCCGCAAAACGCCGCAGACATGCGAGCTGTTCGGATCGATCAGCGTTACTTTCTGGCATGACGTCCCTGCGTTTAGCTTTGTCTGCTTCCGTGAGTAACGGACCATCGATTTCCACCCAGTCGATCAACAACAGTGGCGTCGTTGGCTTTCCGTTTTCATCGACCACCTTCGTAAATGGCGACCGTTCTCGACCGGTCAAACTGGCCAGTCCTCGTTCGGCATCGATCAGTTCGTTGCGAAAGAGTTGGATGCCACCATTCGCGTGTTTTTTCGTACGGTCATGGTTGCGAATTTCGT